>NZ_CANKXW010000001.1:0-242500 GCF_947487805.1 uncultured Tateyamaria sp.
CTTCGGTCGCTTGTTTGCCATGTGTTTCCTCCGTTTTCCTAAACATAGCGGAGGACCACTTCAGTGGGGGATGACCACATGCCGGTGGTCTTTTCTTTGTGTTCAATGGAAACTTTCATCAATCTTCTCCAGTGGAAATGTGGGCAAATCGGGTAATGATTTATTGTATGGGCTGCGACGGTATGTGTGATTTTCCAATTCGTCTAGACTTTTCTTAGATGACATTGGCGGCAAGTCTTTTGCCAAAACCTTTGCGTCCGCTTGCGAAACGCGGAAAACAAAACGCTCCGAACAATTCCCCATGATCGCAGAAACCAGCCGGTCATCATTGGCCGACTTACGCAACTGATCCAGGTATTGATGCGACAGCGTGAGAGAATGCGCACTGCCGCAGAGCATTTTGATGAGTGTGCCGTGCGCAAACAAATGCGCGTCTTCCACATAGATCGAATATGGCGTTTGAATGATCTGGGCGATGTACGTGAGAAGCAGTGACCCAATCAGTGTCACGGTATCAGTCCCGTATTCGGAAATAGGCAATCGTACCAGCATGGTTTTGTCAGCCATGCCGCTAAGCGACAGGCCGGAATTGTTAACCGAAAACAACCGTTGTGCCCGCCCGTCGAGCAAGAGCCCTATGAACTTGTTGAGTGTGCTCGCCACCTCTCCGCGCTGCTCGCGCTCCGTCAGGTCGTCGAAGGTGTCCCAGAACTGTTGCACTAGTGGATTGGTGTATTGGCACTTCGCGCGAAAGTCTGGATCGATCAACAAGCGCGGTGCGTCGGTCAGGTTGAACCCGTTGTCGATCAAGACAGCGGCGGAGAACGATAGGTACATCGACATCACTGGCGTGGCGATGTCGTCGTACCCGAAGGCTTCTTTGATCGCTTGGGCAAAGAAGCTCGGGGCCAGGTCGGGGTTGATCGGTTCGGCCAGCGGGTTCCACCGCGTGACGGTTGGATCGAACAGAAAGTCATGGGCAATGTCGAGGTCGCCTTTGGTATCGATCACCAGGCAACCGGGGGACGTATCTGCGTTGAACAGCTCAAAGAGCAACGCGGTCTTGCCGGTTGCGGGTTGGCCGATGATGTGACGATGACGAGCCACAACGGCAGCGAACTAGTCCCCCACCCCGTTGTGCGGTGACTGGTCGGGGGCTGCAAAACCCGCTGCCGTTAAAGAACGTCCAGAGGTATCGTATCAGTCTTCTCATCTCTTCAGATGATGGAATGGTGAAATCTATCTGAAGAGTGGATGTACTAGTACGGTTGTCCGCTCAACTGTGTCGTCTGGCGCAAATGCGCCATGACCCAATACGCTTTACCCGGTAGGGCTTTGGGGGACTTTGTACCCTAAAGGGTATTGGGTCATGGCGGATGCCTGACGACCAGTTGATGCGGAATGGTGTTGTATGAAGCCGTATGTGCGGCTTTGAGGTGTTACGTGAGACATTGAAACAGGTTCAATGACTGTTTCAATGCTTGAAAACCATTCTCAACCAACAATCCTGCAGAGAAAATTCGCTATTCAGACTGCTCGTGAGACAGTGTAGCGGCCTGCTCCACAACTGATTGAACTAGCTTAGTAGCTTGCTCGCCGGAAATAGCTCCTGACGCCACCAACTGGCAAATGCCAAAAAGACCATGTGAAAGAAACTCGACAGTTTCAAACTCTTCGCTTTGACCCACTGTTACTCCTGCATTCGCCTGAGCGGTGAGAACGGATTGAATTTGTTCCGCGTCTAGACTGGTATCTACTGCAAGCGCCGATCCTAGCGATGCATTGGGACGTGGCTCAGTGCATGCGTGTTGCTTGTTACCCGTCGCAGTGAGTGTGGTCGTCCCGAATGTGGATGGGGTCGCAACAATTGCAGCGCCCGTCTTGTTACTACCTACACCTATTGGGCGAGGTGTTTGACATGCACTCACAGCCAATGCGCAGCCAAGCAAAATCGTGGATTGAACAAGCTTCACAATTTGTTCCTTTCAAATCATTCATATTTTTGAATGTTTTCAACAAGATATATCGAGACTTAGCAGGGCTATGGACACAACACGTTTGAGGGCGCACCTCCATCAATCCACGCCGGTTTCTGTTGAAAATCCTGTGTCAGATTGTTGCGCCTAGTCCAACCATCCCAAGAGCCATCCCCATCGACATCTACTTGAACCGTTTGAGTTGTCGTATTTTGCTCACCAATTCGCACCGAAGTGGCAAACGGGACGACGACATCCATGGGTTTGAGCGCACCTTCGTAGCAAACGGTTTTGTCAGCGGTCTCCGTCGTCTTGGACGTGGCGAATTTTCGAAGAATGGTATCTCCATTACAAACGAAACGATGACTATCAAAAACACTGAGTGTCCGCACATGCGAAACCTCAAAAGCTTCAGATTTTTCTGCTTTCGGGAGCCAAAATCCGACATCAAAACCCAGGTAAGGATTTTGAATATTGGTGTCGACTGGAAGCCCCCAACTACACTTTGAAGCCGCTGTCGGTGACCCAAACCACTCCAAGTCCACCTTATGCTGGAATAAATTCCAAGTAAGTTCTCGATGCATCTCCGTTGTGCGATCAAATGAAGGGGAAGCCATTAGCCATGAGTAGTCAATTAATCCCAGCTCTCCTGTCGGCGCCTTGCTTTGCTTTAAAGTTTCTAGTGTGAAACCGTTGCCGTAAGCACCGATCTTAAATTCAGCGGCACGCATGTGCTCATGAATTACAGTAAAGTACCGAACAACGTTACTCTGAGCTTCGGCGTCATTGGTTTGCAACTGGAAATCGACGCCAAAGTATATCGCTGAGCCTTTATGTTGCCCTAGTTGACGAGCTTGTGAAATCGCAGCTGTTACGTCTAGCAATGCTTCGTCTTCCACTGTACGCGAACGTGCGTTTTTCCAATCGCAAGACGCGTCAGGAAGCGCCGTACCATCTTTTTTCAAACCACGGAACTTACTGGGATCGTTACTATAAAACTGATAAATTGATAAGATAGCACCACCGCGCTTGGTGATTTCGCTTATTTCGCTGTTCGGGTCACTCGGTAGACCCTGGTCAATCAGGCGTTTGTTGCGCAACCAGTGCTCAGGTTGTTTACAACGCGCCAAGTAGCGACCAATGACCAATACGCCTTTCTCGGGTCCTAATAGTCTGTCAAGGTACGGCCTCGTGTCATATGCCGTATCAATTATGGCTGAACGATCTTTAGAAAGGCAGGGCACGGCAAGAACGCTCAACAGGCTTGCAATCATACAGCTTACAAATTTCATCCTAAATTTTCCAACTTCATTCAATCATGGATTTAGACAAACTGCACCTCGACGACACAGTGGTTTTAAGAAGTGAACTGCGCAAACATAGCGCAACGTTAGGACGGCATGCAATTATGAAATCTTTGCGTTACCGACACGCGTGTTCAATATGGTAGATCGGGGGACGGTTGGACCCGCCCCCCTGCCCCGCTAGGAGGCGTCGCGCTTAGCTATCTGCGCAGCCACCCAGGCGTGAGTTTCCTTCTCCACCCAAAAGACCCGGAACCCGATCTGCACCCGCTTTGGGAAACCCAAATGCGCGTATGCCGTATCGCTTTCCATGCGATCTATATGTGCAAAGCTAAAACCCACAATCTCCCGGACTTGCTTTTTGCTCAGTAGTCTAGTCATCACGATATGCTCCAAAAAGGAGGCAATCGCGATCACCCCGGTTTGCGAAACCTAGGCTGGATAAGTGTTTATGGAATGGTTGCTTGGGTCAAGCGGCCCATCAATACTGAACTGACCGGCGGTTGCTGCGAAAGACGCGTACAATGGTCAATCGTTCATTGCTGAATCGATACGTGATCCGAAAAGGATGCTTGCGTGATCCACCAAATAAAAAGACACCTTGCTTGGTTGTGACCTTCCCCATCTGCGGAAATGTAGCGACATTTAGAACCGTTTCTTCAATCCGATCTACAACCAGGATTGCCGTTGGCCCGTCTTGTTGGGCCACCCAATCGAATATGTCTTCAATGTCAGCTTGTGCCCGTTCGGTATACTCAACCTTGCGCATATCCCTTTGCGCGCAGTCGTTCAAAGAACACCGTCATCTCTTCTTGACCAATGACGTTTCCGGTTTCAATATCCTCTAGCGCTTCATCAATCTTGGCGCTTTCCTCAGCCGTGAACTCAATCACCGGCAAGTCTGGTTGTGCGCCACCGTCTAAAAGCGCCTCACCAATGATGCGCTGTGTGCCCACTGGCATTTCGATGATCTTGGAAACGGCTTGTGCGAAAGTTGCGTCCATACCTATCCAAAAAATGCGGCAACCCCGAATACAGCAGCTAGGATTGTGCCCACGGTGGTGAAGCCATGGATGGTAAGGGCGCGGTACATTTCTGATCGCAACGCTCCAATTTCACGTGCTAAATCCGCCTGGGTAGCCGGCTCGCTGGATAGTTTTGCACTCTGCACCGCTTCAACGATGCCCTCCGCCATCGCCTTGCTGTGCCCTTTCGCCTCGAGTGCCTGCACCGCCTTATGAGTATCTGGAATTGAGATTGAAATATTCATATGTAACTGAATTGTATCACACTTTTGGTGTTTTGTCTGGCCTGCTGAGACGCCGCGCGAGCTGCAACGGCGGACACGCGCTGTATGCCATTCTAAGCGGCGTTTTCAGCAAAGGCGGGGGTCACTTCGTTTTTGGTGTGAAAATGGCGTAGCGTGGACTGTGTGGGCTCTGGTAACGTTCTGGGTGGTGGAGGTGGTAAGGAATTCATTCCATGTTGCAAAACTGTTTTCACAACTTTTTCCTTATTTGAAAGTTATTAATTTATAGGAATATCATGGACTTATATTACTAATATAGAGTGGTCTCAAACTGATACGGTCACAGTCTCGAAGTGAGACGAATTGCGTCTCAAATTGATACCACTCTAGTCTCAAGTTGATACGGTGATCGGGATCGTATCAAGACTTATACCCACCGTCTCAAGGGCCTAACTGGACCGTTAAAAAACCGACCTAGCGGTCGGCATCTAAACTGAAGAGTTCAACGGTGTTGATCCACTTCTGGGTTGTTCGCAGTCCCTTGCGTGGCTCTCTCTCAATCAACCCAGCTTCCTCCGCTTCTTTGATCGACCGGAACACCGTCGCTCGACCAAGCCGCAAGAAATCGGCCAACCCCTCTTTGCTCATCACGCAGTATGGAAAGTTACGATCTGTGGTGCAAAGTTTATGGATACTGTCGATCACGATGTAGGTGTTGGTGGACAGACCTAACTGTTCACGCACGTCATGCAGCACAATGGTGTAGCGCGGTCGGCGTTTGAATTTGTTCTTGTCGAAGTGGTCGCCAATGTGGGTCATAGGTCCGATTATTATACCATACCCATTCGTTGATTGCTGGGGATCATTCGAACTACTTTCGACCGTGTTCAGACGATCCACCTTGCCCCCGACGACCATGGTCTCCATCGCTTCCATCATCCGATGTGAAATCTGAACTACGTTGCTGCGCTCACTTCGCGCCGCACGAATTTCTTCGCGCAAGAATTCAATTTCACTGTCCTTGCTTTTGAGCTGTTCCTTCAAATTCTGAACTTCGGCTGACGCAGGTCTTGACGGGGTTTCGATCTGGTCGGAAAGTTCCAATGGATCAGGTGCCGCTGCATGCATCTGCAAATCCTGCTGCGTGCCGCTGCGTACAGCGGTATCTGCACCTGCGTGCACCTGCATACTGTTGGATGCAGGTGCATCTGCATGCAGCGGTAAAGCCGAGACGGCGGGTTGCTTTGTTTCGCCAGCCCCCTCCGCAACCATGTCGGGCAACAGCTTCTGTTCAAGTTTTTTCAAAGAGGCTTCGGTCGTAAAGTACCGATTTAGGACGCCCTTTTTCTGGCAGGTAAGATCGCCCGTGCGACACCAGCGTTGAACCGTGTCCTTGGACTTGTGTAAACCTTTCGAGCGAAGATGCTCGCGCACTTGCTCAACAGAGATGGTGAAGTCTTCATCTTTGTCTTCGTGTTGCATCTGCAGCCGCTTTGTACCGCTGCACCCCCATGCAAATCCTTACTTTGAGCCGTATCTTCCTTCGCTGCATCCTGCTGCACAGCTTCATGCAGCGGCATACTGCGGCGTGTGCCGATATAGTTGTCGATCATGCCTGCATTGTATCACGCGATTTCATTCGTTGGGATCGCTCACCAAAAACGCCGCCCACTGATCCAGCAACACGCGCCGCTTCTCGAGCAAGTCGCCCCGCTGATACGCGCGCTCCACTTCGCTACCAACTTGGTGTCCAAGTGCCGTCTCTTTCACCTCGTAAGGGGTGTCTGTCATCTCTTCTACCCAAGTCCGAAACGTCGCCCGGAACCCATGCGGTCGAGCTTCCATTTCCTCTCGTTCCATCAACCGGCTCATAGTCGCGTCCGACATCGCTTTGCCTCGAGGCGACGGGAATAGGAACTCAGACCCGGCCAAGATCGGGCGCGTGTCGATGACCCGTAAGGCTTCCGATGACAACGGCACGCGATGCTCAGTTGCCGTCTTGGTGCGCTTCGGATCGAGCGTCCAGACGCCACCCTCAATCTCATCCGGCACCGCAAACCGCACCTCGCTTGTGCGCGCGACAGTGAGCATCAAAAACCGCAGCGCGAAGGCGGATGAAAAATTCTGCTGCGTCAGCCAGCGGTAGAACTTGGGGGCCTCTTGGTAGGGGAGAGAGGGGATGTGTTTCGTCTCGTGTCGCCGCTTTCCCAGGAGTGCCTGCGCCTTCATCACCGCTTGTAGATCGACGTCGAGTCCGAGAGCGGCGGCATGTTTCAAAGTGAGGTTCATCCGGTTCATCGCCTTGCGCGCGGTATCAGCTTTTTCATGCCAGATCGGCTCAAGCGTTTTCTTGAGCACATGCTGATCGACATCCTCGACCGCCATCGTTCCAATCTTGGGAATGACATGCACGGACAGGGGAGAGAGCCAACGTCCCGCTTGCCCGTCATTTTTGAGTTCGGCCTGCCGCGCCGCGAAGCACCGTTCAATCGCATCCGCTACAGTTAGCCGTTGCTCATGACGCATCGCAACTCGCCGCGCTTGGATCGGATCAACACCTGCCCGCAACTGTCGGCGTGCATCGGACGCCCGCTGCCGCGCTTCGGCCAAGGGTACATCCGGCCACCGACCCAGCCCCATTTCCCGTCGTTTTCCTGCAACGGTCATGCGCAACATCCACTTCCCGGTCTTTTTCTGGCTCTTCACCAGCATCAAACCTTGGCCGTCAAAGTGTTTGCCTGGGCCAAGGTTTTTGACCTTGAGTTGGGTCAATGCGTTCAAAAGCGTCATAGCCCACCTTTCAGAACCCAACTCCAGCCCACCCTTTGGGCCACCTCAGTATTTGGAAAAACAGTGAGGTGCTGTGAGGCGGCATGGTCAGGTCGCAACAAAAAATACCTATAAATCAAAGATATTTAGATGTCTTCTGTATGTCTATGGAAAAGTAGAATGGTGCCCAGAAGAGGACTCGAACCTCCACGTCCATACGGACACTAGCACCTGAAGCTAGCGCGTCTACCAATTCCGCCATCTGGGCACGGGTTGGTAGACGGGCGTTTAAGCCCAGCGGCGGGGGGTGTCAATGCGATTCTGGTGGCGAAATTGCCCCAAAGCCCAAGCGTTTCGAGCCGGCGGGTCCCGATCCTTTGTGCGCGCCAATTTGGCGTCTTGTTTGTGGCAAGGTGGATCGGTAAACCAAAGTCCGAGCAAATGTGCGAGGTGCGCGATATGTCCAAGCTGGTGACCATTTACGGCGGGTCGGGTTTTGTCGGGCGATATATCGCGCGGCGCATGGCCAAGGCGGGCTGGCGCGTCCGCGTTGCGGTCCGGCGCCCGAACGAGGCGATCTTTGTCAAACCCTATGGCGTTGTCGGTCAGGTAGAACCGGTGCTGTGCAATATCCGCGACGATGCGTCTGTCGCGTCGGTGATGACCGGGGCGGATGCCGTGATCAATTGCGTTGGCATTCTGGCGAAGAATGGCAAGAACACTTTTGACGCGGTTCAGTCCGAAGGTGCAGGGCGGGTCGCGCGGATCGCAGCCAAGATGCACGTTGGCAAGATGGTCCACATCTCTGCGATCGGTGCCGACGTGAACAGCGACAGCGACTATGCCCGGACCAAGGGCGAAGGCGAGGCGGCCGTGCTCGAGCATATGCCCCGGGCGATCATTCTGCGCCCGTCCATCGTGTTCGGACCCGAGGACGATTTCTTTAACCGGTTCGCGGGCTTGTCGCGGATGGGTCCGGTCCTGCCGGTTGTGGGCGCGGACACAAGGTTTCAGCCAGTCTATGTCGATGATGTGGCCAAGGCTGCGGAGGTTGCCTTGACCACGCCGGTCGAAGGTGGCGTGTATGAGCTGGGCGGACCGGATGTGCGGACGTTCCGGGCGTTGATGGAAACGATGCTGAAGGTAATCCGCCGTCGCCGTCCGATCCTGAACATTCCTTTCTTTGCGGCGACCATCATGGGCTTTGTCTTTGATATGGTGAACGCTGTTTCGCTGGGCCTGATCCCCGCGCAGATTACCCGTGATCAGGTGCGCAATCTGAAGAACGACAATGTCGTCGCCGAAGGTGCCAAGGGTCTGTCCGATCTTGGGATCACGCCGGTTGCGCTGGAGTCGGTGCTGCCCGAGTATCTGTGGCGGTTCCGCCCGTCCGGGCAATACGACGCCATCAAGGAAAGCGCCAAGAACCTGCGCGCTTAGCCATAGGCCCAGATCAGCAGGCCAAGGCCGAGGATGACGCGGTAGATCACGTATGGTGTGAAGCTGACGGTGCGCAACAGGCGCATCATGATCACAAGCGCCAACAGGGCCGCGACAAAGGCGAAGGCCGCTGCGATGCACGAGTCGCGCATCAGCGCCCAGTTCGCCGCGCTGGCCACATCAAGGCTGAGCACGGCGCCGGACGCGATGATGACCGGAATTGACATCAGCATGGCGAGGCGTGCCGCTCCTTCCCTTTCGTATCCCAGCTTGCGTGCAGCTGTGATCGTGATGCCGGATCGCGATGTGCCGGGAATGAGTGCAAGACACTGCGCCAGTCCCATGATCGACGCGTCGCGCAGGGTCCACTGTTCGGCGCTACGGTCCGTGGTGCCCGTTCTGTCAGCCCAGAACAGGACCAGGCCAAAGATCAGCATGGTCCAGCCGATCACGGCGACCGACCGCATGGCCTCGTCCAGTCCAGTGACCTTGATCGCCAATCCGACCGCCAAGGCCGGGATCGTCGCGATGAGAAGGCACAGTGCGAGAAACGCGCCTCTTGTGTCGACCTTGCCCTGAGCCAGCCTCAAGACGCCACCGGCAGCCATCCGAACATCCCGGGCGAAATAGAGGATGACGGCCAGCAGGGTGCCGACATGCACGGCCACGTCAATGGCCAATCCTTGATCCGGCGAACCGGTCAAAGCGGGTAAAAGAATCAAGTGTCCGGACGAAGACACGGGCAGGAACTCTGTCACACCCTGTATGATCGCAACAATCAGAAGTTGAAAAAGAGTCATGCCGGTCGAGCCCTTGTGTTATGCTGTTGGTACAAGACGCTGATTCTGAACGCAAATGATGATATTTGGTCCGATTCGGATCTAATTTGACGGCGAAAAGCTTTGCTCCGCTCCAGTAAATTGCAATTTTTCTGCAAATAGGTCAGCTAGACTGACTTTTATTCTATTACGATATACCGTACTCCGCGAAAACGGGAAATTTACTTGATTCACTGCAGGACTGACTATGGCTGAGCAACCGATGTTGAAATTTGTGAAGATCGAGCGCGATATGCCTGAGAAGCGGGGGGCGGAGGAGCGGCGCGCGGACTTTAACGAGATCTATGCCGAATACGCCGACGCCAAGGCCAAGGAACAGTCCAGCCGGTGCAGCCAGTGTGGCGTGCCCTATTGTCAGAGCCACTGCCCGCTGCACAACAACATCCCCGACTGGCTCCGCCTGACCGCCGAGGGGCGGCTGCAAGAGGCGTATGAGGTCAGCCAGGCAACCAACACCTTCCCGGAAATCTGTGGCCGCATCTGCCCGCAGGACCGCCTGTGCGAAGGCAACTGCGTGATCGAACAATCAGGCCACGGCACCGTCACCATCGGATCGGTCGAAAAATACATCACCGACACCGCCTGGGAACAGGGTTGGGTCCAGCCGATCAAACCGGCGACGGAGCGCGCGGAATCCGTGGGCATCATCGGCGCGGGCCCCGGCGGGCTGGCGGCGGCGGACGTGCTGCGGCGCGCGGGGGTGCAGGTCACCGTCTATGATCGCTACGACCGCGCGGGCGGCTTGCTGACCTATGGCATCCCCGGTTTCAAACTGGAAAAAGACGTGGTGATGCGCCGCAACGAACAGCTTGAGGCAGGCGGCGTGACCTTCCGCCAGAACTGTGACGTGGGCACCGACATCACCTTTGAAGAGATCCGCGAGGCACATGATGCTGTGATCATCGCCACCGGTGTCTACAAGAGCCGCGATTTGGCCATGCCGAATGGTGAGGCAAAGGGCATCGAGAAAGCGATCGATTTCCTGACCGCCAGCAACCGCAAGAGCTTTGGCGACGCGGTGGCGGAGTTCGACAGTGGCCGCCTGAATGCCGAAGGCAAGAACGTGGTGGTCATCGGCGGCGGCGACACGGCAATGGACTGTGTGCGCACCTCGATCCGGCAGGGCGCGACATCCGTGAAATGCCTCTATCGCCGCGACCGGGCCAACATGCCCGGCAGCCAGCGCGAAGTGCAGAACGCCGAGGAAGAAGGCGTGGTGTTCGAGTGGCTGAGCGCGCCCAAAGGGTTCACCACCGACGGCGACAGCGTCGCGGGCGTGATGGTGCAAAAGATGCGTCTGGGCGCACCGGATGCCACGGGCCGTCAGGCTCCCGAAGTGATCGAGGGCGCGGATTACGTCGAAGAGGCCGACCTTGTCATCAAGGCGCTGGGGTTCGAGCCGGAGGCACTGCCGACACTGTGGGACCAGCCCGAACTTGAGGTGACCCGATGGGGCACGATCAAGGCGCAATTCACCACCGGCAAGACCGAGATGGAGAACGTCTATGCGGTGGGTGACATCGTGCGCGGTGCGAGCCTCGTGGTGTGGGCGATCAAGGATGGTCGCGACTGTGCCGAGGCGATTTTGGACGCCATGAACGCCAAGGCACAGGTCATGGCCGCGGAATAACGTACAGTTTCCTGCCGAAATCGTACGTTTCTGACCCCGCGAAAATCACCGGTTTCGGGCGAAAAACGGCAAAACGTACAGTTTCACACGGCAACTGCACAGTTTCGGACGGGGTCGAAACCTTGACGAAACATGAACTCGAAGGGTCAGCGACGCTGACACACTGGATCGAAGGAATGAACAGGACATGACCGCACCGCGCGCTCAGTTTGACGAGGCAACGGGGGGCTGCTTGTGCGGCGCCGTGCGCTTTGTCGCGCGTGACGTGCCCGCAACCTTCGGGATCTGCCATTGTCCGATGTGCCGCCGCTGGACCGGATCGGCCCTTGTCGAGGTCAGCGTCAAGACCGAGAACATCACCTGGGAAGGCGCCGAACATATCGCGACGCGCGCGGGCAGCGACTGGGCCGAACGGGCGTGGTGCAGTGCTTGTGGCACCGGACTCTATTTCCGGCAGACGCAGGAAGGCGAATGGTTCGGCGCGACCGATCTGCCGCTGGGCATCTTTGACGACCCGGATGGATTTACCCTGACCCACGAGATTTTCACCGATCACGCGCCGGACGGGTTCGAAATTGTCGACAGGGGGCAAAAGCGCCTGACCCGCGCGGATGTCGTCGCGCTGAACCCGGATGTGGACAAGATCTGATGCGCTGTGCGGTTGCCCTCTTGGCCCTTGCGGCCGCCATGCCCCTGCCCGCTGCGGCGCAGGATGGCAGCGTGTTTTATCCGCCCGCGGGCTGCACCGGTGAATTGACCATTCAGATGCGCAGTTGCCGGCTGTCGAACATCTATACCTGCGCCGCCGACGCGCCGGGCGAAAACTGGAAACTGGTGCTTGAGGCCGATGGGCCGGTATTCCTGTCCAAGATCGACGCGGAGACGCAGTGGCTGGAAAGCTATGACCTGTTTCCGAACCAGCACAATGTGTTGCGCCTGCCTGCGGATGACCCTGCCAGCCTGACTGAATTGCTTGAGACCGGGATCGACACCTTTGATTTCATACAAAAGATGGGCGACAGCATTGTGCGCGTCGTGGGCTTTGACCGGTTGACCGGCGAGGATGTTGTGATCGACGATGAGCCGCTGCTGGGCACGGAATTCTCGGCCCGATACGAGGATTTTCAGGGCCCGTACCTGACGGTGACAGGGTTTGAATATGTGTCGGTGCGGCATCGCCGTTTCATCGGCGGGATCACGACGCGCACGCGCGGCGATCAGGTGACAGAGCGCGATTACACGCCTGTCGATTTCATCTATCCGGGCGAGCCCGGCTTCTTCTCGAAGACACCTCTTTACGACTGCGAGGCCTCTTTGGCCCGCTATGTCCCGACTGTGAAAGGATATGACCAATGACCAAATATGATGCCGAATGGGTCCGGGCCGAGGACGCCAAGCGCACGTACATGGCCGAGAACGGTCTGTATTCCGAGGCCGAAGAGCATTCGTCCTGTGGTGTTGGCCTTGTTGTGTCCGTGGACGGATCCAAGAGCCGGGCGGTTGTGGAAAACGGGATCAAGGCGCTGAAGGCGATCTGGCACCGGGGCGCCGTGGATGCCGATGGCAAGACCGGCGACGGTGCGGGCATTCACGTGCAGATCCCGGTGGCGTTTTTCTATGATCAGATCGAGCGGACCGGCCACACGCCCAACCGCGATCAGATGATTGCCGTGGGGCAGGTGTTCTTGCCGCGCACGGATTTCGGCGCGCAGGAGACCTGCCGGACCATCGTGGAGACCGAGGTTCTGCGGATGGGGTATTACATTTACGGCTGGCGGCATGTGCCGGTCGATATCTCGTGCCTGGGTGAAAAGGCGAATGCGACCCGCCCCGAGATTGAGCAGATTTTGATCAGCAATTCCAAGGGTGTGGACGAAGAGACCTTTGAGCGTGAGCTGTATGTGATCCGGCGGCGGATCGAGAAGGCGGCGGCGGCGGCACAGGTGCCGCAGCTGTATATCGCGTCGCTGAGCTGTCGGTCGATCATCTACAAGGGCATGATGCTGGCCGAGCAGGTGGCGGAGTTTTACCCGGACCTGATGGACGAACGCTTTGAAAGTGCGTTTGCGATTTATCACCAGCGGTATTCGACCAACACGTTCCCGCAGTGGTGGTTGGCGCAGCCGTTCCGGATGCTGGCCCATAACGGCGAGATCAACACGCTGAAGGGCAACCTCAACTGGATGAAGAGCCACGAGATCCGCATGGCGTCGGGTGCGTTTGGCGAGATGGCCGAGGATATCAAGCCGATCGTGGCGAATGGGTCGAGTGACAGCGCCGCGTTGGATGCGGTGTTCGAGGTGCTGGTGCGCGCGGGGCGCAATGCGCCGATGGCCAAGACGATGCTGGTGCCGGAGTCGTGGTCCAAGCAGGCGGTGGAGCTGCCGCAGGCGTGGCGCGACATGTATTCCTACTGCAACTCGGTGATGGAGCCGTGGGACGGCCCGGCGGCGCTGGCGATGACCGACGGGCGCTGGGTCTGTGCGGGTCTGGACCGGAACGGGCTGCGGCCGATGCGGTTCGTGGTGACGCGGGACGGGATGGTGATTGCAGGCTCCGAGACCGGGATGGTGCCGCTGGACGAGGCGAATGTCGTTGAAAAGGGCGCGCTGGGGCCGGGGCAGATCCTTGCGGTCGATATGACCGAGGGCAAGCTCTACCACGACACCGAGATCAAGGACCAACTGGCGGCGAGCCAGCCCTTTGGCGACTGGGTCGGCAAGATCAAGGACCTGGAATCCGAACTGTCGGGCGTGACGGAAAAGGCGCTGTTCACCGGTGACGCGCTGCGTCGTCGGCAGATCGCGGCCGGTTACACCATCGAAGAGCTGGAGAACATCCTCGCCCCCATGGCCGAGGACGGCAAAGAGGCGCTGGCCTCGATGGGTGACGACACTCCGTCGGCGGTCCTGTCCAAGACCTACCGCCCGCTGTCGCATTTCTTCCGCCAGAATTTCAGCCAGGTGACCAACCCGCCCATCGACAGCCTGCGCGAGTTCCGGGTGATGAGCCTGAAGACGCGGTTCGGCAACCTCAAGAACGTGCTGGACGAAAGCAGTGCACAGACCGAGATCATCACGCTGGACAGCCCCTTTGTCGGCAATGCGCAATGGGACGAGATCACCGCCCATTTCAACGCCGATCTGGTCGAGATCGACTGTACCTTTGCCCCCGGCACCGGCGCGTTGAGCGCGGGGCTGGCCCGCATCCGGGCTGAGGCGGAGGATGCCGTGCGGTCGGGTGCCGGGCATATCGTGCTGACCGACCAGTATTCGGACGCGGACAAGGTGGCGATGCCGATGATCCTGGCCACCTCTGCGGTGCACAGCCATCTGACCCGCAAGGGGCTGCGGACGTTCTGTTCGCTGAATGTGCGCAGTGCGGAATGTATCGACCCGCACTACTTTGCCGTGCTGATCGGCTGTGGTGCCACCGTGGTCAACGCGTATCTCGCCGAGGATTCGCTTGCCGACCGGATCGACCGGGGCCTGATCGACGGGACGCTGACCGAGGCGGTTGCGCGGTACCGCAATGCGATTGATCAGGGTCTGCTCAAGATCATGGCCAAGATGGGGATCAGCGTCGTGTCGTCCTATCGCGGTGGGCTGAATTTCGAGGCCGTGGGCCTGAGCCGGGCGATGTGCGCGGAGTTCTTCCCCGGCATGACCAGCCGCATCAGCGGTATCGGTGTCACGGGTATCCAGTCCAAGGCCGAGGACGTGCACGCGGCGGGCTGGGCCGGGACCAACGTGTTGCCCATCGGCGGGTTTTACAAGGCGCGCAAGTCGGGCGAGACCCACGCGTGGGAAGCGACGTCGATGCACATGATGCAGATGGCGTGCAACCGCGCGTCATTCGAGCTGTGGAAGCAGTACAGCGCCAAGATGCGGTCGAACCCGCCCATTCACCTGCGTGACCTGATGGACATCAAGCCGCTGGGCAAGCCCGTGCCGCTGGAAGAGGTGGAAAGCATCACCTCGATCCGCAAGCGGTTCGTGACGCCGGGCATGTCCCTGGGCGCGCTGTCGCCCGAGGCGCACAAGACGCTGAACGTGGCGATGAACCGGATCGGCGCTAAGTCGGACAGTGGCGAGGGCGGCGAAGACCCCGCACACTTCCACCCCGAGCCCAATGGCGACAACCCCTCGGCCAAGATCAAGCAGGTCGCCTCGGGGCGTTTCGGTGTGACGGCGGAATACCTGAACCAGTGCGAAGAGCTGGAGATCAAGGTGGCGCAGGGGGCCAAGCCCGGTGAGGGTGGCCAGCTGCCCGGCATGAAGGTCACCGACCTGATCGCGCGGCTGCGGCACTCGACCAAGGGTGTGACGCTGATCTCGCCTCCGCCGCACCACGATATCTATAGTATCGAGGATCTGGCGCAGCTGATCTATGACCTGAAGCAGATCAACCCGCGCTGCAAGGTGACGGTAAAGCTGGTGGCATCCAGCGGCGTTGGTACGATTGCCGCCGGTGTGGCCAAGGCCAAGGCCGATGTGATCCTGATCTCGGGCCACAATGGCGGCACGGGCGCATCCCCTGCGACGTCGATCAAATATGCTGGCCTGCCGTGGGAGATGGGTCTGACCGAGGCGCATCAGGTGCTGTCGATGAACAACCTGCGCGAGCGGGTGACATTGCGCACCGATGGCGGCCTGCGTACGGGTCGGGACATTGTGATGGCGGCGATGCTGGGGGCCGAGGAATACGGCATCGGCACGGCGGCGTTGATCGCGATGGGCTGTATCATGGTGCGTCAGTGCCAGTCGAACACCTGCCCCGTGGGCGTGTGTACGCAGGACGAAGCGTTGCGCGAAAAGTTCACCGGCAATGCGGACAAGGTTGTGAACCTGATCACCTTCTACGCGCAGGAGGTGCGCGAGTTGCTGGCCAGCATCGGTGCGCGCAGCATGGATGACGTGATTGGCCGTGCGGACCTGTTGGCGCAGGTCAGCCGCGGGTCGGCGCATCTGGATGATCTGGATCTCAACCCGATGCTGATCACTGTCGATGGGGCGGCGGACATCGTTTACAACCGCGACAAGGAGCGGAATGCAGTGCCCGATACGCTGGATGCGCAGATCGTGCGGGATGCGGCGCGGTTCCTCGAAGAAGGGGAAAAGATGCAGCTGTCCTATGCGGTGCAGAACACGCACCGGACCGTGGGCACGCGGACATCGAGCCACATCGTGCGCAAGTTCGGGATGCGCAATACGTTGCAGCCCGATCACCTGACGGTCAAGCTGACCGGCTCTGCCGGGCAGTCGCTGGGGGCCTTTGCGGCGCCGGGACTGAAGCTGGAAGTGTCGGGTGATGCCAATGACTATGTGGGCAAGGGTCTGTCGGGCGGCACTATCGTGGTGCGTCCGCCCATGGCCTCGCCCATCGTGGCGGCGCAGAACACGATCATCGGCAACACGGTCCTGTACGGTGCGACGGACGGGTATCTTTTTGCCGCCGGGCGTGCGGGCGAGCGGTTTGCCGTGCGCAATTCGGGCGCGTCGGTGGTGATCGAGGGCTGTGGGTCGAACGGGTGCGAGTACATGACCGGCGGTGTCGCCGTGATCCTTGGCGAGATCGGTGCCAATTTCGGCGCGGGCATGACCGGGGGGATGGCGTATCTGTATGATCCCGAGGGCAAGGCCGAGGCGCTGATGAACCTGGAGACGCTGGTGACCTGTCCGGTGACGGTGGATCACTGGATGGCGCAGCTGGAAAGGTTGCTGGAGCGGCATCTGGAGGAGACCGGCAGCGCCAAGGCCGCCGATATCCTGCAACACTGGGACACCGAGCAGCGGCATTTCCTTCAGGTCTGTCCCAAGGAGATGCTGGACAAGCTGGCCCATCCCATCAGCCTTGAGGCGGCGGCGGTGCCTGCGGAATAAAGAGGCACCTTTCCTGTTGAGTACGGCGTGCGGCGGTGCAAGGAAGCACCGCCGCATTGCTGTTTAGGGCGCGGCATGTTTTCCTTTGACCATTGAATTTGAATCAACAGTTAGAGGAATTGTGTGGCATGCGTTTCGTCATCATTTTGCTGTCTTTGGTTGTTTGGTCCACAGCGGCGATTGCCGACCGGATGAAGGGGCAGGAGGTGGCCAGTCTGATGGCCCAGGGCCCGCTACAGTTCGAGGCGGGCAGCGTTGGTATCTTCAAGCAAGACGGCACGTTCACCTTTACGCATCGCTCTTCGAGCGAGGCGGGTACATTCAAAGTGTTTTCCAACGGCAACGTGGAAATTCACGATGCAGCGACCAAAAGGAAGATCCGCTTCCACTTTGTGCGTCAGAAGGACGGCACGCCTGCGCTGATCTATGCCAAAGGCAACGGCAAGCAGTATCGTCTCAAACAGTAGGCTTGCTAGCCGCGGGATATCATGCGGGTGGCCTGATCACGGCTGCCCACGTGGGTGTTTTCCGCGAGGATGTCGGCGACACGGGTGGGCATGGTTCCGAGTTTGTGGGCGATCACGTGGTCGGCGTCGCCGGACCATTTCAGGACCCACACGAGGGCGGCGTCGGTCGCGTTGAGCACGCGGTATTGAGGTGCAACCGCAGTCGGCTGCGTGGCAGTCAGGGCTTCGAGCATCTCCAATCTCCGAAATCAGGGTGAACGTTGGGGCAAGGAGAGAGTACCAGAATCGGTTACCAGCCGTTAGGAATTAACGCTTTGTAATTGATTAGAGTTTTTCGAAAACGTGCTGAACGAAGTGTTGCCGACTGGTCGCGGCGGCGCGGGGCGTTATCTGTGGCGCATGCGATACCTGATCCTTGTTCTATGCGTTCTGTGGACGCCCGCCTTTGCCGAACAGCCCCGCATCCTCGCCATCGGGGACAGCATCCTTGCGTGGCACAAGTGGACCGGGCGGGACATTCCGTCGGTGGTGGGGGACATCCTTGGCGCGCGGGTGGAGAATGACGCGGTGGCGGGGGCGCGGTTTTCGAACACATCCGCGCTGGGCCGGGCCACGGGGTTCGACGTGCGCGCGCAGTTTCGGCAAGGCGCGTGGGACATGGTGCTGGTGAATGGCGGGGCCAATGACATGCTGGCCGATTGCAACTGTGGCGACTGCGCGCCTGTGCTCGACGGGTTGCTGGCCGCAGATCTGACGGGCGAGGTGGCGGAGTTTGTCGCGCAGTTGCGGGTGACGGGTACGCAGGTCGTCTGGATGGGGTACTATGCCAGCGCGCGGTCGGGGCAGTTTGCCGGGTGCCGGCCCTATCTCGTCACACTGGACGCGCGGTTGGCCGAGCTGGCCGCCGCGACACCCGGCTTGACATTCATCGACAGCGAGGATGCGATCGACCCGGACGACCGGTCGAATTTTGCCTTTGACGGCATCCACCCGTCGGCGCAGGGCGCGCGCAGGATTGGCACATATCTGGCCCAATCTGTCGCGCGGTAGTTCACAGGCCAGACGCGTCCGCCTATAGCTGGGGACATGGCAAAACCCCGCAGCACATCCGCCAGGAAAAAGGCCAAGCCCGCGCGCCGGTTCCGGCCCGTGCGCTGGGTGCTGCGCTGGGGCCTGCGCGCCATCAGCATCGTGTTCCTGCTGGCCGTCGCCGTCACGCTGCTTTGGTCGGTGCTGAACCCGCCCACCACGTTCTACATGATGCAGGAAAGCCGCCGGTTGGGCGGGGTCGATCACGAATGGGTCGACATGGAAGAGATCGCGCCGATCATGGCGCGCGCCGCCGTCGCGGCGGAGGACGCGAATTTCTGCCTGCACTGGGGCCTTGACGTCAACGCCATCCGCAACGCCATCGAAGAGGGCAGCAACCGCGGTGCGTCGACCATCAGCCAGCAGGTGGTCAAGAACGTGTACCTCTGGCACGGGCGGTCGTGGACGCGCAAGGTGCTGGAGGCGGGGATGACCCCGCTGGTCGAGGCGATCTGGTCCAAGCGGCGCATCCTCGAGGTCTATCTGAACGTGGCGGAGTTCGACGAGGGCATTTTCGGGATCGAGGCTGCGGCGCGGCACTATTTCGGCGTGGGCCCCGAAGCGTTGAGCAATGTGCAGGCCGCACGGCTGGCCGCGATCCTGCCCAATCCCAAGAACCGGAGCGCCAGCAACCCGTCGTCTTTTGTGCGCAAACGGGCCTCTCAGATCCTGAGCGGGGCGGCCACGATCCGCGCGGATGGGCGCGCGCGCTGTTTCCAGAGTTGAAAATCCCCGCCGGGGGGTGCATGGATGCCTGACCCCGCGATTGACCCGGAAGACCCATGGCCCGTCTGTTTCACGTCCCCCTGTCCCCCTTTTGCCGCAAGGTCCGGCTGAGCCTTGCCGAGAAGAAGATCGAGGTGGAGCTGGTGGAAGAGCGGTATTGGGAGGCGGACCCGGATTTCCTGCGCCGCAATCCGGCGGCCAAGGTGCCCGTGCTGCGCCTTGACGGGATCATGATGAGCGAGAGCGCGGCGATCTGCGAATATATCGAAGAGACGCGCCCCGATCCGTCGCTGATGCCTGCGGATCCGGCGGCCAAGCTGGAAGTGCGGCGGCTGGTGGGCTGGTTTGACGACAAATTCCACAACGAGGTGACGTCCAAGCTGCTTTATGAGCGGGTGAACAAGAAGGTGATGGGGCAAGGGTTCCCGGACAGCCGCAACGTCAAGGACGGGGCGAAGGCGATCAAGTATCATCTGGATTACATGACCTGGCTGCTGGATCACCGCCGCTGGCTGGCGGGGGATGTGATGACGCTGGCCGATTTTGCGGCGGCGGCGCATCTGTCGGCGTTGGACTACATCTCGGACGTGGATTGGAACCGCAGCGAGGTGGTCAAGGACTGGTACGCCAAGATCAAGTCGCGCCCGGCCTTTCGCAGCATTCTGGCGGATCAGGTGCCCGGATTTCCGCCGCCCCGGCATTACAATGATCTCGATTTCTAGATCTGCCGTCGGACCGGGGGTTTGCCACCCCCGGACCCCCGCGCATATTTTTGGAACAATGAAGCCATGGGCGCGCTGAAAGAGCGGGTTGTGGCGCAGGCCCTCGGCGAGGGGTTTGTGGCCGCGCGCGTGTGTCGCCCTGATGCGGTGCCGCAGGTGGCCGACCGGTTGGCCACGTTTGTTGCCGAAGGGCGGCATGGGCAGATGGGGTGGATGGCGGAGCGGATGCATTGGCGCGCCGATCCGTCCGTTTTGTGGCCTGCGGCGCGGTCGGTGATCATGTTGGCCGAAAGCTATGCGCCGGAGCATGATCCGCTGGCTGTGTTGGAGCGGCCCGAATTGGGGGCGGTGTCCGTCTATGCGCAGGGGCGGGATTACCATGACATCGTCAAGAAGCGGCTGAAGCGGTTGGCGCGCTGGTTGATTGCGGAAGCCGGGGGCGAGGTGAAGGTGTTTGTGGACACGGCACCGGTGCCCGAGAAGGCGCTGGGGCAGGCGGCGGGTCTGGGATGGCAGGGCAAACACACAAATCTGGTCAGTCGGGAGTGGGGCAATTGGGCCTTTTTAGGGTCTGTTTTCACCACGTTGGAATTGGCGCCTGATGCCCCGGAGGTGGATCATTGCGGGTCGTGCCGGGCCTGTCTGGATGTCTGTCCGACGGACGCGTTTCCCGCGCCGTATCAATTGGATGCGCGGCGGTGCATTTCCTATCTGACGATCGAGCATAAGGGACCTGTGGACGAGGCGTTGCGGCCTGGCCTGGGGAACCGGATTTACGGCTGTGATGATTGTCTGGCGGTCTGTCCGTGGAACAAGTTTGCCGTGGCGGCCAGTGACATGCGGTATTTGGGGGCGGTGGGCGCGCCGCCCCTGGCCGTTTTGGCGGGGCTGGATGATGCGGCGTTTCGGGCGCGGTTTTCGGGCTCGCCCATCAAGCGGATCGGGCGGGACCGGTTTGTGCGCAATGTGCTTTATGCGATCGGGAATTCGGGCGAGGCGTCACTGGTTGATCTGGCGCGGGCGCTGGTGGATGACGCGGATGCGGCGGTGGCGGACGCGGCGCGCTGGGCGGTGACGCAATTGGGCGCGACGGGTCGGAAACAGGCGCGGTAGGGCGGAGGCCAAAGAGGGAGCAGGCCATGGCAATCGTTCTGGGCGTCGATACAGGCGGGACCTATACGGACGCGGTTTTGATCCGCGATGAGCGGGACGTGTTGGCGCGGGCCAAGGCGCTGACCACGCGGCAGGATCTGGCCCTGGGCGTGGGGGCGGCGGTGCGGTCCGTACTGGCGGCGTCGGGGGTTGCGGCGGAGCAGGTGGCGATGGCGTCGCTGTCGACGACGTTGGCGACCAATGCGTTGGTCGAGGGGCAGGGCGGGCGCGTGGCGCTGATCTATGTCGGGTTTCGGGCGCGGGATCTGGAGACGCAGGGCCTGGCCGATGCGCTGGCGGGCGATCCGGTGTGCGTGCTGGCGGGCGGGCATGGGCATGACGGGTCGGAGGCTGCGGCGCTGGATGAGGCGGGGCTTTTGGCCTTTTTAGAGACACATAGAGACGAGGTGAGCGGCTTTGCGGTGGCGGCGCAGTTCGCGACGCGCAACCCAGGCCATGAGCAGCGGGTGATGGAGATGGTGCGCGCGGTGACGGGGCGGCCGGTGTCGGCGTCGCACCAGTTGTCGGCCAAGCTGGGCGGGCCGAAGCGGGCGCTGACGGCGGTGCTGAATGCGCGGTTGATCGGGATGATTGACGCGCTGATCGGGCGGGCGGAGGACGAGCTGCGCCGCCTCGGGATCGACGCGCCGATGACGGTGGTGCGCGGGGATGGGGCGCTGATGTCGTCGGCGCAGGCGCGGCAGCGGCCGATCGAGACGATCCTGAGCGGGCCTGCGGCCTCGATCGTTGGGGCGCGGTGGCTGACGGGGGTGGATCACGCGATGGTCAGCGACATTGGCGGCACCACGACGGATGTCGCGTTGCTGCGCGACGGGCGGCCTGCGATTGACGCGCAAGGCGCGCGGGTCGGGCCTTATCGCACCATGGTCGAGGCGGTGGCGATGCGGACCACGGGTCTGGGTGGTGACAGCGAGGTGCATTTTGTTGGCGAAGGTCTGCGCGGCGGCGTGACGCTGGGGCCGCGGCGGGTGGTGCCTGTGTCGCTGCTGGCGACGGAGCATGCGGGCGTGCGGGAGGTGCTGGAACAACAGATGCGCACCACCACGCCGGGCGAGCATGACGGCCGGTTCGTGCGGGCGGTGCCGGGGGTGCAGGCCGATGGGCTGGGCGCGCGGGACGCGGCCCTGCTGGACCGGATCGGTCCGGAGGCGCAGCCGCTGTCGGCCGTTCTGAAAACGCGGATGGAGCAGGGCGCGCTGAAACGCCTGGTGGCGCGGGGGCTGGTGCAGATCGGGGCGCTGACGCCGTCGGATGCCTGCCACGTGCTGGGGCGGCTGTCGGCGTGGGATGCAGAGGCCGCGCGGCTGGCCTGCCTGCTCTTCGGGCGGCGGCGCACCGGCGCGGGCGAGGTGCTGGCAAGCGATCCGGCAGTGATGGCACAGATGGTGGTCGATCAGCTGACGCGCCAGACGGGCATTGCCCTGCTGGAGGCCGCGCTGGCCGAGGAGGGGATGGACGAAGCGCTGGCCACGCATCCGCTGATGCAAGCGGGGCTGGGCGGCCACGCCGGGCTGTTGCGGATCGAGACGGGGCTGGCGGTGCCGGTGGTGGGGCTGGGCGCCTCCGCTGCGACCTACTATCCGGCGGTGGGTCAAGCGCTGGGCACGCAGATGATCCTGCCGGAGGATGCCGGGGTCGCCAATGCGATTGGCGCCGTGGTGGGGCGGGTCACCATGCGGCGCACGGGCACCGTCACGGCCCCCAGCGAGGGACTGTTCCGGGTGCACCTGGACAGCGGGCCGGAGGATTTCGCCGCGTCAGGGCCTGCTTTGGCCCGGTTAGAGACTGTTTTGACCGAGGACGCGCGCGCCGCCGCACGCGGCGCAGGTGCCGATGACATCGAGGTGCGCGTCACGCGCGACATCCGCACCGCACAGGCCGAGGCGCGCGAAGTGTTCATCGAGGCCACTCTGACCGTCGAGGCGGCAGGCAGACCGCGTGTTGCCATCGGCTGAAGGATCGCGTTGACACCGCCCTTGGGTCATGGCGACATGGGGCCATGTTGAGCCTTGATGACCTCTCTGCCGCCGCCGATTTCGTGCACGCCCGCATGGCCCCCACACCACAGCATCACTGGCCGCTGCTGAGCGCGGCCGCAGGCGCGCAGGTGTGGGTGAAACACGAAAACCACACGCCCACCGGGGCCTTCAAGGTGCGGGGCACGCTGACCTTCATGGACTGGCTGACGCGGACGCATCCGGACGTGCCGGGCATCTGCACGGCGACGCGGGGCAATCACGGGCAGGGCCAGGCCTGGGCCGCGACCAATGCGGGGCTGACGGCCAAGGTTTACGTGCCACGCGGTAATTCGCTTGAAAAGAATGCGGCGATGCGCGCCTTTGGGGCCAAACTGATCGAACATGGCGACGATTTCGACACTGCGCGCGAAGAGGCGTTTCGCGTGGCCGAGGCCGAGGGGCTGTTCATTGTGCCGCCCTATCACCCCGAGCTGGTGCGCGGGGTCGCCACCTATGCCTATGAGCTGCTGAGCGCGCATCCCGATCTGGACACGGTCTATGTGCCCATCGGCTGCGGGTCGGGCATTTGCGGGACGATCATGGCGCGTGATGCGCTGGGCCTGTCCACGCAGGTGGTGGGCGTGGTGTCGGACCGGGCGCAGACGGCCAAGCTGTCGGTGGAGGCCGGGCGGCTGATTGAAACGAATTCCGCCGTGACCTTTGCCGACGGGATGGCGGTGCGGGTGCCGGTGCAGGCGGCGTTCGACATCTATTCCAAGGGGGCCGCGCGGATCATTGCGGTGACGGATGCCGAGGTGGCCGACGCGATCCGCCTGTATTTCACGGCGACGCACAATGTGGCCGAAGGGGCCGGGGCCGCGCCGCTGGCCGGGTTGATGCAGGAGCGTGACCGCATGGCCGGGCGCAAGGTGGCCGTGATCCTGTGCGGCGGCAATATCGACACCGGTTGGTTCAAGACGGTGTTGGACGGACATACGCCGCAGGTGTGACGACACAAAAATGGCCCGGCATGCGCATGTGGCATACCGGGCCGCCGCCGAGCAAGTCTTGGGCTTGCCGCGATCTGACCTGTGCCGTGCATCCCCGGAGGAGAAGCACGTCAGGGGGAGGTTACACAGTCAGACCGCTTTGGGGCAGAAATGCAAAGACCGGGATCCCCCAACCCTGCCTGAAACCTGTGGTTTCAACGGGTTGGGTGTTTGATCCTGTCTCAGGTCATTTGCATGTCGCCTTAGTTGACGGCTTTGGCGTCGACGACGTCGGTTTCAATCGCCTTTTGGCTGGCGATCTCGATCCGGCGGGGTTTCAGCGCCTCGGGCACTTCCTTGACCAGGTCGATATGCAGCATGCCGTCCACGTGGCTGGCACCGGTCACGACGACGTGGTCGGCCAGGTGGAACTTGCGCTCGAACGCGCGTGTGGCGATGCCGCGGTGCAGGTAGGTGCGGTCCGCGTCGTCGGATTTGCGGGCCGAGACGATCAGGCTCTTTTCCTTGACCTCAACGCCCAGGTCGGCGTCGGAGAACCCGGCCACGGCGATCGAGATGCGGTAGGCATCGTCGTCGATCTTTTCGATGTTGTAGGGTGGGTAGCTGTTGGCATTGGTCTCGGTTGCGGTGACCCGGTCCATCAGGTCGGCAATCTGGTCGAAACCAACGGTTGCGCGGTAAAGCGGTGCAAAATCATATGTACGCATTGTTATCCTCATCAGAGCGATTACAGGGCGGGCCTTCCGTCGTGGACAGACCCGCGGGTTGCTATGGCCGGACCCCGTATGGGCATCCGGTACGCATGATGTGGTGAGGATTTTTCGCGGTTCAAGACCCGTCAGGGTTTGACGAATTTTGCGCCGATATTGTTGCGCGATGTCCCGCCGCCGACCGTGATGCGGCGGACCTTGGCCGTGGGCGGGGCCACTTGCAGCCGCATCTGCGATTTCAGTTCGGCGACGCGGGCGGGCAGGACCATGCCGACGGAGCGTTTCTGTCCTTCCATGTCGAGCATGCCGGAGACGACGGACATGATGCGCCCGCGCCCGTTGAGGTGTGTAAAGACCGGGCTGCCGGAGGAGCCGAAGGTGACGTCGCAGTCAAAGAGCATGGTGTCGCCGTGCTGGCTGAGCATCTGGCATTCCTTTTGCCGCGACTGTGCGTCGGCGCGGCCCTTGCCGTAGCTGACGACGCTGACCGGGCCGGGGGTGATCCGGTCGTCGTGCACGTAGAAGGGCGGGACGTCGAAGGTCGAGATCGGTTCGGAGAGGCGGATCAGGGCCACGTCATTGCTGACGTTGACGGCGGACATCGGTTCGGTGGGGCGGAACCGGGCGTGGGCGGCGGCATCCGATGCCGTGCGTTCCGCCACGGCGGCCCCGTCGCGCAGGCCTGCGCGAAAGCGGATGCTGTCGGTGGGCCAGAGCACCGCGCTGCCCGGCTGGTAGAGGCAATGCGCCGCCGTCAGCACGAGGTCTGGTGCAATCAGCGTGCCCGAGCAGAACGCGCCACGGCCAAAGTCGATGCGCCCCACGGCCTTCCAGCTGGCGGCGGCATAGTCGGTGTCGAGCGTACGCAGCGCCGTGGTCTGCGCAGAGGCACAGGTCGCGGCGAGCAGCATCAGAAGGGAGGCGATCAGGGGTCTCATGGCTTTAGGAACTTTGCTCCGGTGTCGTTGCGGGTTCCGGCGGCGACACGGGGCGTGATGATCCCCTTTTGCGCGACCATTTCGGCCCGAAGCTGCGCAAGCGGCGTGCCGAGCGATGTGCCCAGCGACACGGCCTCGCCATCCACTTCGGCCTTGGCCGATACGACCGATACGATCTGGGGCGTGCCGTCCTTGACCACGAAGATGGGCGCGCCCGAGCTGCCGAAATCGACAGTGCAGGAGGTCACCAGCACACCGTCCTGTTGCGCCAGCACGCGGCACAGCTCTTGCAGCGATGGCGCTTCGGAACGGCCTTTGCCATAGCTCACCACGCCAACCTGCGCACCACGTTGCGGGCGGGCAGCGGTGTCAAAGGGCCGGATCTTGCCGTCGCGCACCGGGTGGTCAAGCTCAAGCAGCGCCAAATCATTGCGCACGCCGTCCGAGCTTAGGTGATCGGCCATCGCATAGTCGGGGTGCACCACCGCGCGGCGCACGGTGCGGTAGGCCAGCGCCCGGCCATCGCGCCACCCGGCCAGAAATTCGATGTCGGTATGGTCGATGCGCGCGCCGGTCTTTTGGTCAAAGAGGCAATGCGCGGCGGTCAGCACCATCTTGGGTGCGATCAGCGCGCCGGTGCAGAACCCGTTGCCGCCGATGTTCAGCCGGCCCACGGCCTCCCACGGGCGCGCGTCATCGCCCGTGCCCAGACGGCGCAAGCGCGCGTCCTGGGCAAAGGCGGTCGAGGTCACGACCAGAGCCATCAAGGAAAGTGCCATCCAACGGCGCATCAGCCACCTAAATACATGTGTCTCTATGCTGTTCGCTTAGGACGCAAAGGCGGCAGAATTAGGGCACGCGCAGAATTTAACGCAAAATGGGGATATCGCTGTGCGCCCGGTCCAACGCAGGTGGGCGTGGCCCGCCAGTGGCCCAATCCAGCAACTCGACCGTGTGCACGACCGGTACGCCTGCCGCCGACCCGATCTGCATCATGCAGCCGATATTGCCCGCGGCGATGATGTCTGGCGCCTTGGCCATCAGCGTGCGCACCTTGCGTTCCTTGAGTTGCGCCGAAATCTCGGGCTGCATCAGGTTGTAGGTGCCCGCCGATCCGCAGCACAGGTGGCTGTCGGCAGGTTCCACGACCGTGTAGCCCGCGCGCTTGAGCAGGTCCTTGGGATAGGTCTTGATCTGCTGGCCGTGTTGCAGCGAACAGGCGGCGTGATAGGCGATGGTCATGTCCTGCGATGCCTGCGCGGGCAGGTCGAGCTTCATCAGCACCTCGCTGATATCCATGGCGATGCCCGCCACCCGCGCGGCATCGGCAGCCAGCGGGTCATTGCGGAACATGTGGCCGTAATCCTTGACCGTGGTGCCGCAGCCGGACGTGTTGATCACGATGGCATCGAGGCCGTCGCCGTCCATTTCGCTGGCCCATGCG
This sequence comes from uncultured Tateyamaria sp., assembly GCF_947487805.1. Classification (GTDB taxonomy): domain Bacteria; phylum Pseudomonadota; class Alphaproteobacteria; order Rhodobacterales; family Rhodobacteraceae; genus Tateyamaria. The sequence goes on from NZ_CANKXW010000001.1 coordinate 27,327, forward strand.
CGGATGTTGCGCGCCGCCGCGTCGTGGCTTTCGCCGGTCTTGCCCATGTGGTGGGTCAGCGCGCCGCAGCATCCCGCCCCCTTGGCCACCACAACCTCGCAACCCAGCCGCGTCAGCAGACGGATCGTGGCGTCGTTGATGTCGGTGTTCAGCGCCTTTTGCGCACAGCCCGTCATCAGCGCCACGCGCATCGTCCGGGGCGCTTTGGGCGCAAAGCTTTGCGGGTCGTCATTGCGCGACACCGGGGGGATGTGTTTCGGCGCCATTTCCAGCATGGCGCGCAGGCGGGCATCGGGCATCAGCCGGGCAAAGGGGCGGCCGAGTTTGGCCCCCAGCAGGGCCACGCGGAACCGCATCGGATAGGGCAGGATGCGCGCCAGCGTCCAGCGCAGCACCCGGTCCATCAAGGGCCGGTCGTACCGGTCCTCGATATAGGCGCGGGCGTGGTCGACAAGGTGCATGTAGTGCACGCCCGACGGGCAGGTTGTCATACAGGCCAGACAGGACAGGCAGCGGTCGATATGCTTGACCACCTTTTCATCCGGGTCGCGGTCATTCTCCAGCATGTCCTTGATCAGGTAGATGCGGCCCCTTGGGCTGTCGAGTTCGTCGCCCAGCACCTGATAGGTGGGGCAGGTGGCCGTGCAGAACCCGCAATGCACGCAATTGCGCAGGATCTCGTTGGACCGCGCGGTGTCCGGGTTGGTCAGCTGTTCGGGGGAAAAGGTCGTCTGCATGTCACTCCGCCATCATCTGTGCGGTGGCAAAGCCGAACCACGGCACGGTTGTGCCCATGGCACAGATTGCACGGCTCCAGCGCCGCATGGTTGGGGTTGGTTGCGCCGCGTACAGGGCGCGCGCCACGAGGACCATCACGAGGATCCAGGCAAGCCAGATCAGCAGGATGCTGAGGAACACCGGGGCCGGGGCCACGCCCAGCGACAGGCTTGCCTCGTTGCGCAGCGCCAGGCTGAGCACCACGAGCACCGAGGCCACCAGCGCCAGCGGCCAGCGGCGGCCGTCAAAGGCCACCAGCACAAGAAACAGCGCCGGGCCGATAACGAAGGCCATGGTGAACAGGATCAGCAGCATCAGGCGGCCATGAGCCCCGGATTGAGGATGCCGCGCGGGTCGAACCGGGCGCGGAGCGCGGTGCTGAGGGCGGCGACGCCGGGCGATTCGGGCTGAAACACCGGCACCGCGGCACGCAGCGTATCCGGCCCCTTGATCAGCGTGGCATGCCCGCCCATCGCGGCGACCGTGCCCTGCACCGTACCGTGGGTGGCGGCGGCGTCACCGCCCGACTGGCCGACCCAGATGAGCCCACCGCCCCAGTCCATCATCGTGTCGCACCCCTCGGGCAGGGTGGCGATCAGCGCGGGGCCATCGCCGGGTTTGACCGACACGCGCCAGACGGCTTCCGACCTGTGCAGCGGGCCTGCATCCCGCACGCGGGTCCAGTCGGCCTGTTCATCGCGCGTCACCTCGCCGTGGGCGCGCAGCAGGTCCTGCAAGGCCGTGGCCCGGTAGTCCACAGAGCGCGCAAACCCTTCGAGCCGCAGCCACACCGCCCCGTCGATCCACGCGGCCCCCGACACTTCGTAGGGCGATCCGAGCGCCGCACTCATCGCGGCGACGGCCTGTGCAGGGGTGCGCCCCGGAATCACAAGGGTGGTCACCGCCTCGACACTGGGCAGGACCTTGAGGCTGACCTCGGTCAACACGCCCAGGGTCCCCCAGGATCCGCACATCAGCTTGACGAGGTCATAGCCGGTCACGTTCTTCATCACCCGCCCGCCGTTCTTGACGATGTTGCCCGCCCCATCGACAAACCGCACCCCCAGCGCGAAATCGCGCGCGGCCCCGGCCTGGATACGGCGCGGACCGCTGGCATTGGTGGCGAGGATGCCGCCGATGGTCGTGGCCCCCGTGGTGCCCAAAAGCCCGGTCAGGTCATAGGGCTCAAAGGCCAACCGCTGGTTTTCCGCGGCCAGCGTTGCCTCGATCTCGGTCAGGGGGGTGCCGGCCTGCGCCACGATGGTCAACGCGCCGGGCTCATAGAGCGTCACGCCCGACAGGCCCGACACATCCAGCGTCTCGCCCGCGACCGGACGGCCCACGGCGCGCGTGCCACCGGCCCGCACAACAAGCGGGCCTTGCGCCGCGGCAACGGCCTCGGCCACTGCGTTTTCTGTCTTCACTGTGCTCATCTTCATCTTGCCCAATAAACTCCGGGGGTGAGGCCAAAGGCCGAGGGGGCTGGCCCCCTATTCCGCCGCCAACGGCACCGACCGGCGGGGTTCGGAGACCGCCAGCGGAAACACCTTTGCCGGGTTCAGCAGCCACTTGGCGTCGAACACGTCCTTGACGGCCATCTGCGCTTCCAGATCCGCGGGGGCGTATTGATGCGTCATCAGGTCCCGCTTTTCGATGCCCACACCGTGTTCGCCGGTCAGGCACCCGCCCACCTCGACACAGAGCTTCAGCACCTCGGCGCCAAACTCTTCGCAGATCTCCAGATCGCCGGGCTTGTTCGCGTCATAGCAGATCAGCGGGTGCATGTTGCCGTCGCCCGCGTGGAACACGTTGCCTACGGGCAGCCCGTATTTCTCGGACATTTCACCGATCCGGCGCAGCACAAATGGCAGTTCGGACACGGGGATCGTACCGTCGAGGCACATGTAGTCGCTGACCCGCCCGATGGCGGAGAACGCCGCCTTGCGCCCGGCCCAGATGCGCAGCGATTCCTCTGCCGACGCGCTTTCGCGCAAGGCCACCGGGTTGTGGCGTTTGGCAATTGCAGTGATCAGCGCCAGCTGGTCGTTGATCTCGGCCTCCGACCCCTCGACCTCGACGATCAGAAGGGCCTCGCACATCGGGTAATCGGCCTTGGCAAAGTCCTCACAGACCTCGATCAGCATCTTGTCCATGAACTCGATCGCAACGGGCAGCACGCCCGCCTTGATGATGTCGGCCACGCAAGCGCCTGCCACCTCGGCGCTGTCAAAGCCCATGAGCACGGGCCGCGCGCCCTCGGGCTTGTGCAGGATGCGCAAGGTGGCCTCGGTCACAACGCCCAGCTGCCCCTCGGATCCGCAGATCACACCCAGCAGGTCAAGACCACCCGCATCCAAATGCCCGCCGCCGATCTCGACCACGGTGCCGTCCATTTGCACCAGCGTCACGCCCATCAGGTTGTTGGTGGTCACGCCGTATTTCAGGCAATGCGCCCCGCCCGAATTCATCGCGATGTTGCCCGCGATGGCGCAGGCCAGTTGGCTCGACGGGTCGGGCGCGTAAAAGAACCCGTCCGATTCGACCGCGCCAGTCACACTCAGATTGGTGCGGCCCGTCTGCACGCGGATGATGCGGTTGTCATAGTCGGTGTCGAGCACATCGTTCATACGCGCCACGCCCAGGATCACACAATCGGCCGTAGGCAGCGCCCCGCCCGCCAGCGACGTGCCCGAGCCGCGCGGCACCACCGGCACGCCCTCTTCATGGCAGATGCGCAGCACGTCAGACACTTCCTCCGTGGTTGCGGGCAACACGGCAACCATGGGCGGACAGCGATAGGCCGTCAGTGCGTCGCATTCATAGGCGCGCGTTTCGGCGGGGTCGTCGATCACCGCATCGGCGGGCAACACGCCGCGCAGACGTTCGACCACGCGGGCCTTGCGCGCCAGTACGGCAGAATCAGGGACAGGCATTTCCATGGGGCACCTCCTCCGGGATTGGTAAAATAATATGACCAATTTCACCGGGATGCAATCTCAATTCCTGCGGTGTAAGAGCACACCCATGACATGGATTGACCGCCTCAGCTTTTTCACCCCACTCGACATGGCGGCGTTGGCCCTTGTGCTGCTGGGCTGGTGGCTGATCGGGTGGCGGATCGAACACCCGGCGGCCAAGCATCCGTCGACATCGCAGATCATGGCCGGGTTCCGCCGCGAGTGGATGCGCCAGATGATCACGCGCGAGCCGCGCATTTTCGATGCGCAGATCGTGGCCAGCCTGCGGCAGGGCACGGCGTTTTTCGCCTCCACCTCGGTGATCGCCATTGGCGGCGCGCTGGCGGTGATCGGCAATGCAGAGCGGGTGACGGGCATTGCCAATGATCTGACCCTGATGGACACGCCCGCCTTTGTCTGGGAGGTCAAACTGGTCATTCTGGCGCTGTTCCTGACCAACGCGTTTCTGAAATTCGTCTGGGCCAACCGGCTTTTTGGCTATGCTGCGGTGGTGATGGCCGCGGTTCCCAATGACATCAGCGACCCGGCCTGTTCCGTCCGCGCCGATCAGGCGGCAGAGATCAACATCACCGCCGCGCGGTCGTTCAACCGCGGCCTGCGGTCGGTCTATTTCGCGCTGACGATGGCGGCATGGCTGGCGGGACCGGTGCCCTTGATCGTGGCGACCGTGTTCACGCTGGCGGTGATCTGGCGGCGCGAGTTTGCCTCGCGGTCGCGCACCATCCTGCTGGGCACGGAGTCGTGATGGGACAGCGCGCAGGCGATCCGTCTATCCTTGCGCCCATGAAACGTCTGATCCCCCTGTTGCTGGCCGCCAGCCCCGCCTTTGCCGAAGAACCCGTGATCGAGAACGTGGTTGCCACGCGCACCGCGCCCGACACCTATCGCTTTGCCGTGACGATCCGGCACCCCGACACCGGGTGGGACCATTATGCCGATGGCTGGCGTGTGCTGGACATGGATGGAAACGAGCTGGGCCTGCGGGTGCTGTTCCATCCGCATGTGGATGAACAGCCCTTTACCCGCAGTCTGGACGGTGTTGTCGTGCCCAAGGGGGCCACGCAGGTGCAGGTACAGGCGCGCGATCTGCCTGAAGGCTGGAACGCGGGCACGGTGACTGTCGATTTGCGGTGATCTGCCGCGTCAGGCGCGGTGATAGGGGCTGCGCGCGAGGATGGACGCGGCGCGGTAGAGCTGTTCGCTGAGCATGACCCGCGCCAGCATATGCGGCCAGACCATCTTGCCAAAGGACAGGAGGTGGTCGGCCTCTGCCCGCAGGGCGGGGTCGATCCCGTCGGCACCCCCGATGACAAAGGCCACGTCGGAGCACCCGGTGTCGCGCCAGCCCGCCAGCCGTTTGGCAAAGGCGGGCGAGGGTTCGACGGTGCCGCGTTCATCGAGACAGCAGAGCACCGCCCCCTTGGGCAGGGCGCGGCGCAAGAGGTCACCTTCGGTGCGCATGCCGCCGCCCTTGCGGTCCTCGACCTCGACCACGGACAGCGGGCCGAGGCCCAGAGCCCGGCCCGTTCGGTCGAAACGGGTGGTGTAGTCGGAAATCAGGTCGGCCTCTGGACCGCCGCGCAGGCGGCCCACGGCGCAGATATGCACGCGCATCGGTGCAGGATCAGTTGGCGGCGGCGGCGCTGGGCTGCCACATCTTCTCCAGCTGATAGAACTCGCGCACTTCGGGGCGGAACACGTGGACGATGATGTCGCCCGTGTCGATCAGCACCCAATCGCCGGTGTCCTTGCCCTCGATCCGGGCGGTGCGGCCAAATTCGTCCTTGAGGCGCTGCACCAGCTTTTCCGAGATCGCGGCGACCTGACGCGACGAGCGGCCCGAGCAGATGACCATGTGGTCACCGATCTCGGTCTTGCCGCGCAGATCGATCTGCACCACGTCTTCGGCCTTGTCGTCGGAAAGGGATGAAAGAACAGCCGCAAGGAGCAAATCGCTTGTGGCCTGCGTTTTGGCGGTGGCCATCATGGCCGCCGCCCCATCAGCGGCGCGCACCGCTTCGGTAGAAATTGACAGGACATCGTCCTCCTTTTCATCGCGCCGTCCACCTTCCCCGGCGCTGGGATGCTCTAATGGTAGCAATGCGCGCATGACATTTCAATGAAACGGCGTCAGGAACATGGGGTCACATCCGTGAGCGCCTGCCCTTTCATCGCGTCCTGGACCGATGCGTCGCGGACCAGCGGCAGGAAGGGGCCGTCCGCATCAAGCCGGATGGCGACGGATATGCGGGCGTTGTCGGGCAGGGCAGGTGCGGTCAGGCAGGGGGCGAGATCCACGCTCAGGCTGCCGCTGGTGCCGTCGGGATCGGCATCCTTCCAGGTGCGGATCTCGGCTTGGAGGGCGCGCAGGTCGTCGTGGGCCCCGGGCGTGACTTGCAGGATGTCGCCGACCCGTTCGATGGGGAACTGGCCCGCGCGCGTCGTGCCGTCGCGCAGGGTCGCAGCAAGGTCCAACGTGCCCGCATCCGGCGGCAGCGACAGCCCTGCGGGCAGGTCGATACGCAGCGCAATCGCCGCCGGGTCCGCAAAGAGCGGGTCAACGCCGTTCAGCTGCATCAGGGTCGCGGGCACAAGGGTGCTGCATCCGGCCAGACAGATGGCGGAGGCGAGAACGATATCTTTCATAGACTTTATCCTTTCGAATCATTATTTATTGTGCTACGATAAAAATACAAAATGGAAAGGGGAAGAGAAAAAATGGAGATGACGCGGATTGCACGGCGCGCGCGCCTTCTGGCGGGGGTCACGGTGGCGATGATGATTGCCCTGCCCGTGGCGGCGGTGGCGGTGCTGGCGACGGGGGGCGTGGACAGCGAAACCCTGCGCGCGACCTATGGGATCAGGACCATGCCGGACGACATCGGCACGGGTCCTACCTTTGTCTGGCTGTGGGTGGAGACGCTGCGCATGGCGCTGGTCCTGTGGGTGCTGTGGTCCGTGCGGCGCTGGCTGGCGGCCTGCGCGCAGGGCGCGATCTTTGCCGCGGACACGGCGCGCCATGTGCAGCGGATCGGCAGCGGGCTGTTGGTTCTGGCGGCGGCGCATGTGATCGGCAACACCGTCATTGTCGCGGCGCTGACATGGCACAACCCGGCGGGGCAGCGGTCGCTGGCCATTGGCTTTGGCAGTGCGGAGGTGCTGTTGATCCTGGCCGCGGGGTTGATGACGCTGTTCGGCTGGATCCAGTCCGAGGCGGCGCGCCTGTCGGCCGAGAACGAGGGCTTTGTATGAGTGTGGATATCGTGGTGCGGCTGGACGTGATGATGGCCCGGCGCAAGATCAGGGGCCGGGAGCTGGCCGCGCAGATTGGAATCACCGAACAGAACCTGAGCCTGCTCAAGTCCGGCAAGGTCAAAGGCATAAGATTCGAGACGTTGGCGCGGCTGTGTGCGGCGCTGGACTGTCAGCCGGGTGACCTGCTGGAGGCGATGCCCGAAGGCACGGTGTGAGGGCTATGCCAGACCGGCTGCGAAACCGGTGAACACCTCGCCCGGCACGGCGGGCCCGTGGCCAAAGGCCACGCGGCGCGGGCCCAGAGCGGCCAGTTTGCGGATGCTGGCGCGGACGTGGTCCATGTCCCACGAGACGTGGGCATATGGCAGGTGCATCCCCGGACGGGTGGTCAACAGGTGCATGCCCAGCGCCGCATCGCCCGCGACCAACAGCCCGTCGGACGCCCGCCAGAACGAGATATGCCCCGCCGTGTGGCCGGGGGTTTCGATCACCTCGAACCCGCCCACGCTGTCGCCCTCCGCCAGAGCGCGCGCCACCGGGTGGCCGTCGCCCGCGAGAAAGCGTTGTTGCAGGCGCGCGGTCAGGGCGCGCGGGTTGGCAAAGGACCCGGTCACATCGCCGGTCTCGACCGCGTTGCGTTCGATGCCGTGGCACCACACCGGCAGGTTCAGCGCCCGCGCAATTGCCGCCGTCGCCCCCTGATGATCTACATGGGCGTGGGTCAGCGCGTGTGCGCCCACGGCCTTGCCCTGCAACGCCGCAAGGATCCGCCCGCGGGAAAAGAACATGCCCGCATCCACCAGCACATCGCCCAGCAGAAAGCAGTTTAGCGCCTGCCGGGGCATCACCGGGATCTGCCACGCGTTTTCGCCAATCTGGATCATGGGGTGTCCTCGCCCAGCATCCGCACCTCGCGCTGGGGGAAGGGGATGGAGATGTCGTTTGCCTTGAACGTGTCCCAGAGTGCGAGGAACACGTTGCCGCGGATATTGGTCAGCCCGCCGGTCGGGTCGCTGATCCAGAAGCGCAGGATATAATCCACCGAACTGTCACCAAAGCCCACGATGTGGCAGACGGGCGGGCGGCTGGATAGCACGCGTTCGACGCCTTTGGCGGCGTCGATCGCCAGTTTGCGGACCTGGTGCGGGTCGTCGTCATAGGCCGTGCCAAAGTGGATATCGAGCCGCACGAACTGGTCCGAGTGGGACCAGTTGACCACCTGGCTGGTGATCAGGTCCTCGTTCGGGATCAGGTATTCCTTGCCGTCACGGGTGACGACCGAGGCATAGCGCGCGCCCAGCGTCTGGATCCAGCCAAAGGTTTCGCCAAGGCTGATCACGTCGCCGGGCTTGATCGACTTGTCGAGCAGGATGATGACGCCGGAGACAAGGTTCGACACCACCTTTTGCAGACCAAAGCCCAGTCCCACGCCGATGGCGCCCGACAGCACAGCCAGCCCGGTCAGGTCGATGCCCAGCGACCGCACGCCAACATAGAAGGCGATGGCGTAGAACACGATCTGCACGACCTTGACGATCAGCACGCGCATGGAGGGCGAGATGTCTTCGTTCGACTGGATGCGCGACGAGGTGGTCGTGGTCACGAACCGCGCCAGCGCCAGCAGGACGCCGATGACGACGATCCCCTGCACGACGAGCAGCAGCGACAGGCGCATGTCGCCAATGCTGATCGCCGCCGCGTCGAGGATTTCGGCGGTCTGGTCGAGAATGCCCAGCACGTAGAGCGTGACATAGGCCCAAGCCCCCAGTCGCACCACACGGCGCAGGAACATCGACCGGATCAGCCGCGTGGCAAAGACAACCGCCAGCCACGCCATCGCCAGCGTTGCGATCAGGCTGAGGATATAGGACCGCGATGGCCACGTGATCTCGCGCATGACCAGCACGAGGCACCACAGCAGCGCCACGAAAAAGATGGCGCGCAGGCGTTGGTGCACGACGACCAGCACCCGCATCCGCCATTTCGGCCAGCCTTCGCGGGTGCCCATCCATGCGCGGATACGCGGCCCCAGCCACTGGCGCAGGCAATGCGCGGCCACCAGAACCGCGATGATCATCAGGACCTGATACCCGACCCAGGGGCGCAGCAACCCCTGCACAAAGGTCTGCGCCTCGAACAGCAGCGTCTGGCCCAGCGACATCACGATTTCCACCAGCGTCTCGCCGGTTTCGGCCTGGCCCGACACGGCCGCTTCGGCGGCGGAGTTCAGCGCCTCCGCGATGCCATTCGTGCCGGGTTGGGTCGTGTGACTGCTCATTGTGGATCCTTCTTGGAACCAGATTGCACGGCCCCGCGCCCGGGTTCAATGCAAGAAGCCCGCGTGGGCCGGGTTGGTTTGCTTGATTGGTCAGGGGAATCCCGCTAAAGCGCTGGCTATGACCCGTCTCTTTGACATGGATGACCGCGCGCGGTTGCGCGAACGCTTTTTCGGGGCGACGCACACGGTGCTCGCACGCCTATGAGCGGTGCGCGGAAACCGCGCACCCTACGCCGATCCATTCACATATTCCAAAAGGGAGAGGACCGACATGTCCCCCAAGACGCTCTATGACAAAATCTGGGATGCCCACGTAGCCCACGAGGCCGAGGACGGCACCTGCCTGCTCTATATCGACCGGCATCTTGTGCACGAAGTGACCAGCCCGCAGGCCTTTGAGGGGCTGCGCATGGCGGGTCGCGCGGTGCACGCGCCCGACAAGACCATCGCGGTGCCGGATCACAACGTGCCCACGACCGCAGGCCGCGAGGATCCCGCCAACATGACCGAGGACAGCGCCATTCAGGTCGCGGCCCTCGACAAGAACGCCAAGGATTTCGGCATCCACTATTACCCCGTGTCGGATGTCCGTCAGGGCATCGTGCACATTGTGGGCCCCGAACAGGGCTGGACCCTGCCCGGCATGACCGTCGTGTGCGGTGACAGCCACACGGCGACCCACGGCGCATTCGGCGCGCTGGCCCACGGCATCGGCACCTCCGAAGTGGAGCACGTGCTGGCCACGCAAACGCTGATCCAGAAGAAATCCAAGAACATGAAAGTCGAGATCACGGGCAAGCTGCGCCCCGGCGTCACGGCCAAGGACATCACCCTGTCGGTGATCGGCAAGACCGGGACGGCGGGCGGCACCGGCTATGTCATCGAGTATTGCGGCGAAGCGATCCGTGATCTGTCCATGGAAGGGCGCATGACCGTCTGCAACATGGCCATCGAAGGCGGCGCACGCGCTGGCCTGATCGCACCGGATGAAAAGACATTTGCCTATGTCCAAGGCCGCCCCCACGCGCCCAAGGGCGCGCAGTTCGAGGCGGCGATGGCGTGGTGGAAGACCCTCTATTCCGACGACGACGCCCATTGGGACGAGGTCATCACGATCAAGGGTGAAGACATCGCGCCGGTGGTCACATGGGGCACCTCGCCCGAGGATGTGCTGCCGATCACGGCCACTGTGCCCTCGGCTGACGACTTCGAAGGCGGCAAGGTCGGCGCGGCGCAACGCAGCCTCGACTACATGGGCCTGACACCCGGCACACCCTTGTCCGAGATCGAGATCGACACGGTGTTCATCGGCTCGTGCACCAATGGCCGGATCGAGGACCTGCGCGCCGCCGCAGAGATCCTGAAGGGCAAGAAGGTCAAGGTCAAACGCGCCATGGTCGTGCCCGGCTCGGGCCTCGTGCGCGCGCAGGCCGAGGAAGAAGGGCTGGCGGATATCTTCAAGGAGGCCGGTTTCGAATGGCGCCTTGCGGGCTGCTCCATGTGCCTTGCGATGAACCCCGACCAGTTGAGCGAGGGCGAGCGCTGCGCGTCGACATCGAACCGGAACTTCGAGGGGCGTCAGGGCTATAAAGGCCGCACGCACCTTGTGTCACCCGGCATGGCGGCTGCGGCTGCAATCACCGGTAAACTGACGGATGTACGGGAGCTGATGTGAGGTGGGCACATTGCCCATCCTGCAAATCGATCAACAGACGCGTAGGGTGGGCAATATTGCCCACCACACCGCACAGAGTGGGATAAAGACATGATTCGCCAATTCGGCCCCGAAACCGGCCTACTGCTTATCGACATCCAGAAGGGCGTGAACACATTTGAACACTGGGGCGGCCCCACCGGGCGTCGCAACAACCCGGATGCCGAACCGAATATGCAAAAGCTGCTCACGCAGTGGCGCGCGGCGGGCAACCCGGTATTCTGGACACGCCATGACAGCCGTGAGGACGCCTCGCCGCTCAAATTCTCGCTTCCCACGGGCGCGCAGATCGACGGGTTTGACCCCGCGCCGGACGAGGTGGTGATCGAAAAGGACGTAAACTCCGCCTTTGTCGGTACAGACATGGAACTGCGGATGCGCCAGCACGGTGTCAGCCGCCTGGTTGTCGCCGGGTTCTTCACAAATTTCTGTGTCGAGACTTCGGTGCGGATGTCCGGCAACATGGGATACGACACCTATCTGGTCCACGATGCCTGTGCCACGTGCAACCGCATCGGGCCGGACGGCACCGACTATGACCCGCAGCTGTTGCACGACGTCACGGTGTCGAACCTGCATGGCGAGTTCTGCACAGCCATAGACACGGACACGGCCCTGCGCATCGCGCAAGCCGATGCGCCCGATCTGAGCCGGGTGCAAGGCAATGAGTAGCCGGATCCACGCCACATCACACGCTAAAATCCAGGGTGGGCCTGCCCTGCGCTGCCACCTTTCGAAAGGTTAACGAACATGGACAAATTCGAAACACTCACCGGGATCGCGGCGCCTATGCCGCTGGTCAACATCGACACCGATATGATCATCCCGAAACAGTTCCTGAAAACGATCAAGCGCTCGGGACTCGGGGCGAACCTCTTTGACGAGATGCGCTTTGACCGGCAGGGCAACGAAGTCCCCGATTTCGTGCTGAACCAGGATGCCTATCGCAATGCGGAGATCCTCGTGGCCGGCGACAATTTCGGCTGCGGTTCCAGCCGCGAGCACGCGCCCTGGGCGATCAAGGATTTCGGTATCCGCTGCGTGATCTCCACCAGCTTTGCCGACATCTTCTACAACAACTGTTTCAAGAACGGCATTCTGCCCATCGCCCTGCCCAAAGAGGCCGTGGACGTGCTGATGAAGGACGCCGAAAAGGGCTCCAATGCGCGGATGACCATCGACCTTGAGACGCAGACCGTGACCAGCTCGGACGGGGAGGTGTTTGCCTTCGAGGTCGACAGCTTCAAGAAGCATTGCCTGATCGAAGGTCTGGACGATATCGGCCTGACCATGGCCAAGGCCGACAGCATCAAGAGCTTTGAGGAACAGGCCGCACAGGCACGGCCCTGGGTCTGATCGAAAAACAGGCACGGTGCAGAGGAAATCGGCACCGTGCTATGCGCCTGTCAGGGCCCGCACACAAGATGTTGGGCCCTGACAAAATCCCGCCTTACAAATGATGCACAAAGGCACCACACCCTCCCTCAAAATGCCCCAGGTCTTACGTTTGATTAACCAACAGACTTGAGACGACCGGGCAATCTGGGCAACAATGTGTCCTAAATGAGGCACCCGCCTGACCCGGTGGGATCAAGTTGGAACAAGTCGCGGCAACGTATCGTGGCTGGCCAGTTTGAAGGGATCGAGACGTGATAGCACGACTGTCAGGCGCAGCGATGCGCGGATTTTTGGTGGCATTGATGATTGCCACGCCTGCACTCGTGGTGCCGGGTGTGTCGATTGATTCATCGCAAGCCACTGTTCTTGTTGCCCTTTTGGCGGCATTCCTGACCTTTGTGGAATACAATTCCAGCAGCCCCAGCATTGTCGAGTTTCGCGATGCGGGCCCGTTCAACCGCCTGCGGTTCGTGGCGCTGTTCCTGACCGTCTTTCTGCTCAGCGTGATCTGCCGGGGCAAGACGGACCCCACCCTGTTGACCGGCGCGCTGAGTTCGATCGGGACGATCATCGGCAACAGCATCGATTTCCCATTCTCGCCCGTGCGGCTGGTGGTGCTGATGCTGCCGGCGGATGCGGATGCAGAGATCGTGCAGTCGGTGCGTACCGCGGCGGGCCTGTCCTACCTGATCTCGCTGACGGCGATGGCGGTGTTCCTGTTTCTGGTGCGGGTGCTGGGCTGGCCGTCGCGGAACGGGTCGTTCAATGTCTGGGTAAACCTGCCGCTTTTTGATCCGACGGCGGGGGGCGATGTTCTCTACCGTCTGAACCGCGATGCGCGGATCAACATTGCGCTCGGCTTTCTGTTGCCGTTCCTGATCCCTGCGGTGGTCAAGATGGCGGCGGACCTGCTAAACCCGATTACGCTTGAGAACCCGCAAACCCTGATCTGGACAATGAGCGCATGGGCCTTCCTTCCTGCCAGCATGATCATGCGCGGTATCGCGATGCAGCGGATCGCAGAGATGATCCGCGACCAGCGCAAGCGCGCCTATGCCAGCGCAGAGGGCGATTTGCAGATCGCCTGATCGCCGCATGGCTGCTGTGTGTCGCGGCCTGCGTCGCACAGGCGGACACGCTGCGGGTCGCCACCTTCAACACCGAGTTGCAGCGCAAGGGGCCGGGTCTTCTCTTGCGGGACATTGCGCGCGGGGAGGATCCGCAGCTGGCCGCGGTGCTCAGGATCATCCGGGACGCGGATGCGGATGTGTTGGCCTTGCAGGGCATCGACTATGACCTGACGCAAGAGGCGGTGGCACGGCTGGCCGAGGCGGCGGGCTATCCCGAGTATTTTTCCCTGCGGCCCAACACAGGCCTGCCCACGGGGTTGGACATGGATGGCGATGGCCGTCTGGGCGGGCCGCGCGACGCGCAGGGTTACGGCCGGTTTTCGGGTCAGGGGGGCATGGCGATCCTGTCGCGCTGGCCCATAGACCGGGACGGTGTGCAGGACCTTTCGGCGATCCTGTGGCGGGACATTCCGGATGCGACCCTGCCAGAGGTCAATGGCGCACCCTTTCCCAGTGACGCGGCGCTGGCGGCACAGCGTCTGTCCACAACCGGGCACTGGATCGTGCCCATCGATGCGCCGGGCGGGCGGTTTGACCTGATGACGTTTCACGCCTCGCCGCCCGTGTTCGATGGGCCCGAAGACCGCAACGGCAAGCGCAACCACGACGAGATCCGCCTGTGGGCGCAGGTGCTGGACGGGCAGGTCGGCGTGGCGCCCACGGGGCCGTTCGTGATTGCGGGTGACGCGAACCTCGACCCGGTGGACGGCGCGGGCCGCAAATCCGCGATCCGCGACCTGCTGGCGCTGGACATGATTTGGGACGTGTCCCCGCGGGGACACGAGGGCACGGACACGGTGGATTGGGACGATCCGGTGCCCGGCAATCTGCGCGTGGACTATGTCTTGCCCTCGCGGCACTGGACCGTGACCGGGAGCGGCGTGCTGTGGCCCGGCCCGGAGGACCCGCTGGCGGACGCGGCGGCCACAGCCAGCCGTCACAAGCTGGTTTGGGTGGACCTCACCCTTGACCAATCCCCCGGCGGTGGATAGGCGAAACCCCAAGCAATCAAAGGAGTTTCGCCATGTCCAATCCGTCGATCCTGATCCTGCCCGGCGATGGTATCGGTCCCGAAGTCATGGACCAGGTCATCCGCGTGATCGACTGGTACGGCGCCAAGCGTGACCTTGCGTTTGACGTGTCGACGGATCTGGTGGGCGGTGCCGCCTATGACGCGCATGGTGTGCCGCTGCACGACGACACGATGGCGCGCGCGCAAGAGGTGGACGCGGTTCTGCTGGGCGCCGTTGGCGGCCCGGCCTATGACGATCTGGATTTCTCGGTCAAGCCCGAGCGCGGCCTGTTGCGCCTGCGCAAGGAAATGGATCTGTTCTCCAACCTGCGCCCGGCACAATGTTTTGACGCGCTGGCGGATTTCTCGTCGCTGAAAAAGGACATCGTTGCGGGCCTCGACATCATGATCGTGCGCGAGCTGACCTCGGGTGTCTATTTCGGCGAGCCGCGCGGCATCTTCGAAGAAGGCAATGAGCGCGTCGGCATCAACACCCAGCGCTACACCGAATCCGAGATCGAACGCGCCGCGCGATCGGCATTCGAACTGGCGATGCGCCGCAACAAGAAGGTCTGCTCGATGGAGAAGGCCAACGTGATGGAATCGGGTATCCTGTGGCGCGAGGTCGTCACGCGCGTCGGCGCCGACTACCCCGAGGTGGAGTTGAGCCACATGTATGCCGACAACGGCGCGATGCAGCTGGTTCGCGCGCCCAAGCAGTTTGACGTGATCGTCACGGACAACCTCTTTGGTGACATCCTGTCCGACTGTGCCGCGATGCTGACCGGGTCGCTGGGCATGTTGCCGTCTGCGAGCCTTGGCGCGCCGATGGCCAATGGCCGGCCCAAGGCGATGTACGAGCCCGTGCACGGATCCGCCCCCGACATCGCGGGCCAGGGCAAGGCGAACCCGATTGCCTGCATGCTCAGCTTTGCGATGGCGCTGCGCTATTCCTTTGATCAGGGCGACGAGGCCGCGCGGCTGGAAACAGCGATCGAGAAGGTGCTGGCCGATGGTGCGCGCACCGCGGACCTGATGGGCCCCGAGGGCGGCACACCCCTGTCCACGTCCGAGATGGGCGACGCGATCCTGGCTGCGCTGGACGCCAGCGTCTGACAGTCGCGGGCGCGCGTTAACCACGATGCGCGCCCTTTATAAGAGGTGGTATTCCTGACTTGGGATGGAACGGCGTGGTCACCACGTTTGATCCATATTCAACGTATCAAAGGAATTTCCATGTCTCTTTTTTCTCTGCGTGCCGCTTTGTGCGGTCTTGTTCTTGGCGGTGTTGCCGCTTGCGACCTCGCCTATCCCGTGACCGTCATCGGCGAAAACGGAATGACGTTCCGGGGGTCCGCCACAGACACGTTCCTGCACGGTGGCAGTTTTCACGCGACCAATGGCACTGCTGTCTGCTCCGGCACCTATGACAAGTTTGCCGACATCAGCTCCGTCAGTTTCCCGGTGGTGTGCAACAACGGCCTGCGCGGAGTCGGTACGGCGGTGTTCCAGTCGGCGAGTACCGGTTCCGGTTTCGTCACAATGAGTGACGGCAGCCGCTGGCAGTTCATTTTTGGGCAAGGTGCCTTGGCTATATGACTATTTGACCGTGACAAGGCGCGGGTCGGTGGACATTCCGGCCCGCGTGCTGTTGAACCTTGAAAAACCCTATCAAAGCGTACGCCATGTCATCCAACGTCAAAGGGGCCCTGCTGGCCCTGATCGCCTTTGGGATCTTTTCCACGCACGATGTGTTCATCAAGACGCTGGGTGCGAGCTATTCCCCGATCCAGATCGTGTTCTTCAGCGTCTTGCTCAGCTTTCCGCTGGCGACGATCATGCTGATGCGGGACGCCAAGCCGGGTACGCTGTTGCCGGTGCATCCGTGGTGGATGGCGGTGCGGACGGTGGGCGCGGTGATTACGGGCGTGTCGGCGTTCTATGCGTTTTCGAACCTGCCGTTGACGCAGACCTATGCGATCCTGTTTGCCACGCCCCTGCTGATCACGGTGCTGTCGATCCCCGTTCTGGGGGAAAAGGTGCGGCTGCCGCGCTGGTTGGCGGTGATGGTCGGGCTGGCCGGGGTCATGGTGGTGTTGCGGCCCGGTGCGACGGACCTGACATTGGGGCATGCGGCGGCGATTCTGGCGGCTTTTGCCGGGGCGTTTGCGTCGATTGTCGTGCGCAAGATCGGGGCCGAGGAGCGCACGGTTGTGCTGTTGCTCTATCCGATGGTGGCGAATTTCATCGTCATGGGGGTGGCGCTGATCTTTGTCTATGAGCCGATGCCGGGGGAACACTTGGCCATGCTGGCCATCATCTCGGTCATGGCGTGGGTTGCGGGACGGTTCATCATCGCGGCGTACCAGACGGGTGAGGCGGCCATCGTGGCGCCGATGCAGTATTCGCAGATCCTGTGGGCCACGGCCTATGGGCTGATCTTTTTTGACGAGACGCCGGATCTGTTCACCGGTGTGGGGGCGGCGATCATCATCGGGTCGGGCCTGTTCATCGTGTTCCGCGAAAGCACGCCGGGCAATTCGGAGAACACGCCCGTGCTCCGCACCCGGACGCGGATCGGGACACCCGGCACCTTTCGTGTCAGCAGCCTGATGACCAGCGGGCGGCACCGCGACAAGGCACTTGCCAAAGACCGTGTGCCGGAGTAATCCGCCCGGCACGGTCGGAGTGTAGCTCAGCCTGGTAGAGCACTGTCTTCGGGAGGCAGGGGCCGGAGGTTCGAATCCTCTCACTCCGACCAATTTCCCAACCGCGATCAGAACGCCACGCGATCCCCGCCCTTGAGCGCGAGGATTTCGCGGGCTTCGTCGGGGGTGGCGACTTCGTTGCCCAGATCCTCGACGATGCGGCGGATCTTGGCCACCTGTTCGGCGTTCGACACGGCCAGTTGGCCACGGTTTATGAACAGGCTGTCCTCGAGGCCCACGCGCACATTGCCGCCCATCTGGCTGGCCGTGGTGGCCAGCGGCATCTGCGCGCCGCCCGCGCCCAGAACGGACCAGCGATAATCGTCGCCAAAGAGCCGGTCGGCGGTGCGTTTCATAAAGATCAGGTTGTCGATCTCGGGGCCGATCCCGCCAAGGATGCCAAAGATGAACTGGATGAACACCGGTGCCTTGAACAGACCCTGCGCCATGCAGAATTTCAGGTTATAGAGGTGGCCCACGTCATAGCATTCGTGCTCGAACTTGATGTCATGGGGGGCCAGCGTCTCGGCGGCCTCGCGGATGTCGGCAAAGGTGTTGCGGAAGATGTTCGCCTCTGACCCTTCGACATAGTCCTTTTCCCAGTCGTATTTCCAATCGTCATAGCGCCCGGCCAGCGGGTGAAAGGCAAAGTTCATGGAGCCCATGTTGAGGCTGCACATTTCCGGACTGAAGCGGGTTGCGGCCTCGATCCGTTCGCGGATCCGCATCGTGGGCGCGCCGCCGGTGGTGATGTTGACCACCGCATTGGTCGACTGTTTCACGCGCGACAGGATCGGCGCGTAGTGGTCGGGCGTGACCGAAGGGCGGAAGTCGTCGGGGTCGCGGGTGTGCAGGTGCAGGATGGAGGCCCCAGCCTCGGCGGCGGCGATGGCCTGTTCGGCGATGTCGTTCTGCGTGATCGGCAGGTGATCGGACATGGTCGGCGTGTGGATCGACCCCGTGACCGCACATGTGATGATGGTTTTGTTCTTGGCCATGGATCAGTTGCCTTTGTTCTGTGTGTTGACGCGGTAGCTGAGCGGGAAGAGTTCCAGGTCGTAACGGTCGCGCACAAGGCCCCAGACGCCCTTGGGGGCCTTGAGCATGATGACGATCGCTACGGCGCCCAGAACCATGAGATAGATTGTGCCGAAATCCGCAAGGGTTTCGCGCAGCAGGAAAAAGAGGAGCGTGCCGATGATCGGCCCTTCCAGCGTTCCGATGCCGCCGATGACGACGATGAAGATCACGAAGGCCGTCCAGTCGTTGACGGAAAACGCGGCATCAGGCGAGATCCGCAGCTTTTGCAGAAAGAGCAGCCCGCCGATGACTGCGGTGAAGGCGGAGGTGACCACGTAGACCTCGAGTTTGGTGCGCCAGATGTCGATACCGAGGCCTGCGGCGGCAGTTTCACTGTCGCGGATGGCAGTCAGGGCAAGGCCCCGGCGTGAGCGCAGAAAGAGGTAGACACAGGCCATCACCGTGACCGCCGCCCCCAGCGCTAGCCAGTAGCTGAGCGCCTCGCGGGCCGACCGGCCATCGGCGAGCGATTTGACGATGCCCACGGGCAGGGATGTGCCGGACCCGCCCCCCAGCGCCGAGATCTGGGCGAAAGTCAGGCGGAACACCTCGGCCACGACCCATGTGCCGATGGCGAAATAGGCCCCCTTGAGCCGAAATATCAGCGCCGCGACCGGCACCGACAGCGCGGCCGCCAGCACCCCGGCCAGCAGGATCGCCGCAATCGGGTGCAGCCCGCCAAAGATCGTGAGGGCAAAGAGCATGTAGCCGCCAAAGCCCACAAAGGCCTGCTGGCCCACGGACACGAGGCCCGCATAGCCCGCCATCAGGTTCCACAGGCAGGCCAGCGACAGGTAGAGAAAGATCTCGCCCATCAGGCGCAGGTCGGCGCGGCCCGCCCACCACGGGGCGAGGGCCAGGACGATCAGAGCAAGGGCCGCGATGATCATCGCGATGCGGCTGGCGCGGGTGGCGCGGGTGACGGTTGCGGTGCTCAATGCTCTACCCTCGGGAACAGGCCGTTTGGACGCACGGCGAGAACGATCAGAAAGGCGACGTGTCCGGCCAGCACCTGCCAGCCGGGATCGATCTTGGCGCCCACGGTCTGGGCCACGCCAAGGATGACGCCGCCCGCCAGAGTGCCCCAGATGTTGCCCAGCCCGCCGATGATCACCGCCTCGAAGCCAAAGATCAGCCGCCCGCCGCCGATGGCGGGATCAAAGCTGGTGCGGACGCCCAGAAGAATCCCCGCGATGGCGGTCACGGCAAGGGCCAGCGCCATGGCGAGGCCAAAGACATGCGCCTTGTTCAGGCCCATCAGCTGGGCGATGTCCTGATTGTCGGAC
The DNA here is from genome assembly GCF_947487805.1 of uncultured Tateyamaria sp. Taxonomy (GTDB): domain Bacteria; phylum Pseudomonadota; class Alphaproteobacteria; order Rhodobacterales; family Rhodobacteraceae; genus Tateyamaria. Next base: position 46,943 of record NZ_CANKXW010000001.1, read on the forward strand.
ACCGCGCGGAATCCGCGCCCGAGGGCGGTCGCATAGAACACCCATTGCAGCGTCGCGATGACCGCGATGGCCATGGCAAAGGTCAGGAGCGGCAGCACCCCGATGGTCAGCCCGCCCGCCGACAGGCTTGCCGTTTCGATGGCACCTGCGTTCAGTTTCTGCGGATCGGCGGTATACCCTTCAAGCAGGGCGTTTTGCAGGATCACTGACAGCCCGAACGTCACAAGGAGCGGCGGCAGGATATCCGGGCCCAGGGTCTGGTTCAAAAGGCCCCGTTGCAGGATATACCCGATCCCGGCCATCGCGGGCATCACGATCAGCAGGGCGACAAACGGGTGGATGCCCAGCATCACGGTGGTGGACAGGCCCAGATAGGCGGCGAGGATGATCAGGTCGCCATGGGCGATATTGACCAGCCGCATGACCCCGAAGATCAGCGACAGCCCGGCGGCAAAGAGCGCATAAAGCCCGCCCAGCAAAACGCCCTGGACGACGGCGTTGACCCATTCGATCATGGTGCGACTCCGAAATATGCGGCGGTGATCTGGTCGCGGGTGATGTCCTCGACCCGACCGGTCAGCGACACGCGCCCCTCTTGCAGGCAATAGACGCGGGACGACACGGCCAGCGCCTTGGTGATGTCCTGTTCGACGATCATCGCGGTCATGCCGTCGCCCACGATGCCCGGCAGGGCGTCATAGATGGATTTGATGATCACCGGCGCGAGGCCGAGGCTGATTTCGTCAAAAAGGATCAGGTCGGGATTCGACATCAGCGCCCGCCCGATGGCGACCATCTGTTGCTGGCCTCCCGACAGGGAGGTCGACGGCTGGGCGCGCCGTTCGGCGAGCACCGGAAAGAGGTCATAGACCGCGTCCAGCCCCCATGGCCCGGCCCGTCCGACCGTGCCGCCGAGTTTCAGGTTCTCCTCGACCGAGAGGGAGGGAAAGAGCTGTCGGCCCTCGGGCACCAGCGCGATACCGGCATAGGCGACCTGATCGGCGCGCAGCGCGCCGATGGGCTGGCCCTTGAACCGGACCTGTGCCGCGCCATTGCCCAAAAGGCCCGAGATCGACCGCATCAGCGTCGTCTTGCCCGCGCCATTGGCGCCGATGATCGCGATCACCTCGCCGGCGTGGACATCCATGTCGATGCCATAGAGCGCCTGGAAATCCCCGTAATGGGCGTCGAGCCCGGACAGGGTCAGAACCGGATCAGACATCGGGATCGACCCCCAGGTAGATTTCCTTGACTTGCGCGCTGTCCATGATGGTCTTGGGCGGGCCTTCGGCGATCTTTTTGCCAAAGTCGATGACGATCAGCCGTTCGACCACGGCAAGCAGGGCGTGCACCACATGTTCGATCCAGATGATCGTGGTGCCACCCGCGTGCACGCGTTGAATGGTTTCGATCAGGGCGGTGCATTCCGCCTCGGTCAGGCCGCCCGCGATTTCGTCGAGCAGCAGCAGCCGGGGACGCGCGGCGAGGGCGCGCGCCATCTCGAGCCGCTTGCGTTCCAGCAGGGTCAGCGTTCCGGCACGGACATTGGCCTTGAGCAGAAGGCCGGTGTCGTCCAGCACCGACAGCACGTGGGCCTCGGCCTCGGCGCCGCGCAGGCCCGCGCCTTCCATCGCGCCGACCAGTGCGTTTTCGAATACGGTCATGCCGCCAAAGGGCTGCGGCACCTGAAAGGATCGCGCGATGCCCATCTTGCAGCGTTGCGCGGCCCCGGTGGCCGAGATGTCCTGCCCCCCGAAGGTGATGGTGCCCGCATCCGGGGGCAGCGCCCCGGTGATGAGGTTGAAGAGGGATGTCTTGCCCGCCCCGTTGGGCCCGAGGATGCCGACGGCTTCGCCTTCGGCCACCTCAAAGCTGGTGCCATCGGCCACCACAACAGCCCCGAAGGACTTGTGCAGACCGGAGATGGACAACAGGGCGGGCATGTTCGCTTAACCCAACAGTTGCAGGTCACCGCCCACAGGGATCTGCGGGGCGTGGCTGTTGTTGGTGATGACCAGTTCGACACCGTCGCCGGATTTCTGCCATTGGCCCGAGACCAGCGGTGTCTTCGACACGTTGGGCACGGGGCCTGCGGACCAGTTCACGTCGCCCACGATCGTCGACATGTTGGTGCCCTTGATGGCGGCGGCGATGGCGTCGGGATCGTCCAGATCCTCGGCCCGGCTGATGGCGTTGGCGACCACCTCGAACAGCGCGTGCTTGAACCCGATGGGCTGGGTCCAGGGGCGGCCTGTCGCGGCGGTATAGCCGCCCGCCAGATCACCTGCGGACGTGCCCGTCAGCGACGAGTTGAACGGGTGGTTCGGCGACCACCAGATTTCCGTGGTCAGGCCCACGCCACGATCGCCCAGTGCCGCGATGGCCGAGGGAAAGAGCAGCGCCTTGCCGATGGTCGCGACCTTGGGGTTGAACCCCTGTTGCGCGGCCTGCGCCCAGAAGGTGCCGAAATCCGGCGGGATCATCACGCCGGTGACGATCTCGCAGCCTGCGTCCTTGAATGCGGCGATATAGTTGGAAAAGTCGTCGTTGAGCGGTTGGAATCGGCCCGGATCGATCAATTCGAACCCTTGCGCGGCAAGCGGTGCGGGCAGGCCCAGTTCGGGATGGCCCCATGCATTGCCGTCGGCGTCATTGGGGAACAGCCCGCCGACCTTTTTCGCGACACCGCTGTCGTTCCACAGGCCGGTGAAGTTGGCGATGACGTCCTCTAGCCCCCAGAAGAAGTGGTAGGTGTACTGGAACCCTTCGGCCGGGTTGCCGCCGCGGCCAAAGAAATAGGGCTGCCACGGGGCGTCGGTGGTGACACAGGGCACTTCGTTGATTTCGGCCTGATCCGCCACGGGATTGGTGGTGTCGGGGGTTGCGGCGGCGGTGATGATATCCACCTCGTCCGACAGGATCAGTTCGGCGGCCACTTCGGCGGCGCGGTTGGGGTTGGACTGGCTGTCCTTCTTGATGATCTCGATATTGTAGGTCTTGCCATTGTTGGTGACCCCGCCCGCGAAATGCGCGCGCAGCCCTTCGAGGATATAGTCATCCGCCTCGGCGAACCCCGCCAGCGGCCCGGTCGAGGGCGTGACAAAGCCGACCTTGATCGTCGGATTGGCGGCGTAGGCCCGTGTCGCCGTCAGGATCGCGGGCGATGCCACGGTGGCGGCGAGCCCGCCCAGAATCGTCCGTCTGTTTGCCTTGTAAGTCATGTCTCTCCTCCCTGAGATTATGCTGTCGTCATTGGTCGGGCGTCTGTGCGCCTCTTTCTTATGTGTCTTGCCGATGGTGCTGGGCTTGGGCCATCCCGGTCAAGTTTCGCCGTCCAGCAGGGCATCAATGTGCAACAGGTGGCGGGCGATGCGCGCCTTGGTTTCTTCCAGCGCGCCCCGGGGCCAGTCGCGGAAGCCCGCGCCTGCGGCCATCCCGTCGCGTCCCGCATCGCGCAGCGTTTGCAGATAGGGCGAGGGCGCGGGCCGCGCGTCCAGATCGTGCAGCACTTGTGCGTGGATGTCCTGTGTCAGTTCGATCCCCACCAGATCGGCGTTTTCGAGCGGCCCCAGCACGGCGAGGCGGCGGCCAAAGCTGGCCTTGACCACATCGTCCACGGCCTGGGCGGTGCAAATACCCTGTTCGACAAGGTTGATCGCCTCGCGCCACATGGCGTGTTGCAGGCGGTTGCCGATAAAACCGGGCACGTCCTTTTCGACCATCACGGGCGTCTTGCCCGCATCGGCCAGCAGGGCGTGCATGCTGTCCGCAAGTGCCGGATCGGTCCATTCCGTTTTGACCACCTCGACCAGCGGGATCATGTGCGGCGGGTTCCACCAGTGGGTGCCAAGGGCACGGTGCCGGGTTGTCAGCCCTTCCATGATGCGTGTGATCTGGATGACGGAGGTGTTCGAGGCCAGCACGGCCGACGCGGGCGCGTAGGCTTCGACCTCGGCAAAGATCGACTGTTTGAGCGCCAGTTTCTCGGGCGCCGCTTCGAAGACGAATGCGGCGTCCTGCACCGCCGTTTGCACGGTGCTGCACAGCTCGATCCGCTTGAGCGCCCGCGCAATCTCGGCATCGTCGGCGCCCAGCAGGCGCAGGCTGTCGGACACGCGCTGCGGCACGCTGTTGAGCATGTCGGCATTGGGGTCGGTCACGGTCACGTATTGCCCGGCGCGCGCAAAGGTCAGCGCGATGCCGTGGCCCATGAGGCCGCCTCCGATGACGGCGATTTGCTGGTTCTTGGTCATGGGTTATCCCGCCGTGTACCCGCCGTCGGCATAGAGGATATGCCCGGTGTAGAAATCCGACGCCTTTGAGGCGAGGAACAGCAGCGGCCCTGCCAGATCTTCGGGCTCGCCCAGCCGGCCCTTGGGCACGCGGGTCAGGAACCCGTCGCGCACAGTTTTGGCGGCGTCGGTGTCCTCGAACATCCACGCCGTGAGCGGGGAGCGGAAGACCGTGGGCGCAATCGCGTTGACGGTGATGCCGGTGGGCCCAAGCTCGCATCCCAGCGCCTTGGTGATGCCGTCGACGGCGGCCTTGGACGCGCAATAGGCGGTGTAGCCTGCAGGGTGGCCCAGAAGGCCGCGGGCAGAGGACATCAAGACGATCTTGCCGCCGTCGCCTTGCGCCTGCATCTGTGCGCTGGCGGCGCGTGCCATCAGCCAACTTTGGGTGACATTGGCGTCCATGACGCTTTCAAAGGTGGACGGCTCCATGTCGCCGATCTTGGCGACCTTGTTCATGCCCGAGGCCACGACCAGAATGTCGATCCGCCCGTATTTGGCGACCGTTTCGGCGACGAGCGCAGCACAGGCGTCTTCGCTGTCGGGGCGGGCGTTGATCTGGTGGGTATCGCCGGTGCAGGTGTCGGCGACCTTTGCCATCGCGTCGGCGTTGCCCGCGGCCAGCACGACCTTGCACCCCGCCCCCGACAGACAGCGGGCGGCGACCGCGCCAAAGGCCCCGGACGCGCCGGTGATCAGCGCGACCTTGCCCGAGACATCAAAGAAGGAAAGCGGATTGTCGAGGCTCATGGCCGACCTCCTTGGGGGTAGGGGATGACGACCAGCATCTTGCAGATGTGGTTGCTGCGGTTTTCGATGGTGCGGATTTCGCCGGGGGGGATGGTACAGCTGTCCATGGCGGACAGGACCGTGTCGGTGCCGTCAATGGTGACGGTCATCTCGCCCTCGAGCACGACATAGACCTTTTCGAAGGGCGTCGCGTCCGGACCGGCGCCGCCGCCGGGCAGGAATTGCGAAAAGCCGACCCATTGGTTCTCCGGGCCGCCATCTTCGAACCCTTGCAGGCGCAATCCGGTGACGCCCCAGTGATTTGGCGCCTCGTAGGGTGTGGCATCTTCAAATCGTTTGACAAGCATGTCGGGTCTCCTCCCAGAGGTGCGCGGGAACCGCGCACCCTACCCCGGCGCTGTAGGGTGCGCGCTTGGCGCGCACCGCTCCTTAGAACGTCTCGCCCGCCTCGATGCGGTAGGCTTGATCCTTGTCCATCATCGCGACCAGCCGGATGATGCACCCGTCGCCGCGATCCCAGTTCCAGGGGAAAAACGCAAAGGTCACGCGCTTGCCCGTCACCCGGTCCAGATCGCCGCCCACGTTCTCGATGCCCAGAATGCCGTTCTTGAACAGTTTCTGGTGCACGGGCTCCCACTCGGGGAAGTCGACCTCCCACGGCGTGCCGCCCGACCATTCGAGGTATTCTTGCTCCAGATGTGGCAGGATGGGGCCGTTCCGCTGTGGGCCGATGGCGGTGGCCAGCGGGTGGTCATTGGCCTGTGTGTCGTGGCCCACGACTTTCACGCCCTTTTCCACCATCCAGTCGGCCGCTGACGGCACCAGACCGGGGCAATAGGCAAAATAGTCGCCGTCCTCGTACTGCTTGTGCCAGCCGGTGTTGATGATCAGCACGTCGTTCTTGCGGATGGCGTGGCCACAGGCCTTTTCGAGATCGTCACCGGTGATCTGTTCCCACTTCTTCTTGGGGATATCCACGACCAGCCCGGTGCCAAAGAAATGCGGCAGCGGCACTTCGTCGATAAAGGGCGTGCCTTGCACCACGTGCGCCGGGGCGTCGATGTGGGTGGTGACGTGCATTGTCGTCGTGATCGTCTGCGACAGCACGCCGGATTTGGCCATGTAGTGTTTGCGGTCGATCTGGACGTCCTTGAAGTACGGCCAGTTCGGGCACTGGAACCCGTAGCGGTGGCTGAGGTTCACGAACTCCAGCCCCATATCGTTGTTGTCGTTTTCCTGGAAATCGATCCCGCGAATATTGACGACCATCCGTTCCTCCCAAAAGCGGTTGTAGGTGTTCTGCATGATGGTGCGTATGTACCGTAATGCGGTCAAGCATTGATTTGAAACCCGCCGCTGCTTAGGCTAAGCCACGCCAATCAGGGGCGTATGCGGCGACGGAGGCGGCAGGTGGACGGCGATATTTCTCATAAAAATCAGGGTATTCAGGTGATATCCCGTGCGGCTGACATCCTGCGCCTTTTGGGCGAGGATACTGGCGGGCTGAGCCTGGGCCAGATCGCGACCCGTGTGAAATTGCCCCGCTCTACGGTACAGCGGATCGTGGCCGCGCTGTCGGTCGAGGGGTTCATCTCGACCGAGAAGGGCTATGGGGGAATCAAGCTGGGCCCGGAGATCCAGAGCCTGGCCCAGGCCGCGGAGGCCGATATGCGCGACCGTTTGCGCCCCGTGATGAAACGCATCGCCGATGAGACCGGAGAGACCGTTGATCTGGCTGTGCTGGACGGCGACGGGATGCTGTTTGTCGATCAGGTCGTGGGCAGCCAGCGGTTGCGCACCGTGTCCAGCATTGGCGAGCGGTTCCCCCTGACCACGACCGCCAATGGCAAGGCGGCGCTTGCCGCGATGGAGCCTGCGCGGGCCACACGCCTGATCCTTGATGAGCTGGACGGCAACCCGGACCGCCCCCTTGCCGATCTGCTGAGCGAGGTGCAGGCCATTCGGGACGGCGCGCTTGCGCGGGATGAAAACGAACATACCGAGGGTGTCTGCGCACTGGGCTTTGCCATCAGTGATGCCGCAGGCGACATCTATGCACTGTCCACGCCGGTGCCTGCGACGCGGTACGAACGTGTCAAAACCCATCTGGAGTCGGTGTTGCGCAAGCACCTGACGGACAGCATCGACTGACATCCACCTGTCCGGCCATTGGTGTCGCACCCCGGCGCGCTCGTGTCGCAAAAGTACTGGACAGGTCTGTCCAGTTCGCCGATGCTTGACCCCAACACGCGGACTGACGACAGGGGACAGACATGAAATCGCATTACCGGGTTGTGGTGATTGGCGGCGGGGTCGTGGGGGCATCCGTGCTGTACCACCTGGCCAAGATGGGGTGGACGGACGTGGCGCTGGTTGAACGGTCGGTGCTGACGGCGGGGTCAAGCTGGCACGCGGCGGGTGGTATCCACGCGCTGAACGCGGATCCGAACATCGCGCAGCTTCAGGCCTATACCATCGATTTGCTGTCCGAGATCGAGGAAGAATCCGGTCAGAACATCGGCCTGCACATGACCGGGGGGCTGACCATGGCGGGCACGCCGGATCGGTGGGAATGGCTGCAATCTGCCTACCGCACGTTCCAGTCCATCGGGATCGAGGATTGCCGCCTTGTCAGCGTAGAGGAAGCGGTGGAGCTAAACCCGATCATGTCGGGCGAGGGTCTTTTGGGCGGCATGTGGGCCGACCGCGAGGGGTATATCGACACCACGGGCACCGTGCACGCCTATGCCACGGCGGCCAAGAAACGTGGCGCCACGGTGATCGAACACAACCGGGTGCTTGAGCTGAACCAGACCCTGCAAGGTTGGGACGTGGTGACCGAAAAGGGCACGATTTCCTGTGAACATGTGGTCAATGCCGGGGGTCTCTGGGCCAAGCAGGTGGGGCGCATGGCGGGGATCGAATTGCCGGTGTCCCCGCTCAACCACCATTACCTGATTTCCGACAGCATCCCCGCGCTCGAAGAGCTGGATTTCGAAGTGCCTATGACAGTTGACCTGGAGGGGTTCACCTATCTGCGGCAGGATCAGAAAGGCGTGCTGCTGGGCATTTACGAGATTGATCACCAGCACTGGAACATGGATGGCGCGCCGTGGGACTACGGGTTCGAGTTGCAGCAGGAAGACCCGGATCGCATCGAAAAAGAGCTGATCATGGGGTTTGAACGCTATCCGGCCTTGCAGGACGTGGGCGTCAAGACATGGGTCAACGGGGCGTTCACATTCTCGCCCGATGGCAACCCGCTGGTGGGGCCGGTGCCGGGCAAGCGCGGATACTGGTCGGCCTGTGCGGTCATGGCCGGGTTCCTGCAAGGGGGCGGCGTCGGCAAGAGCCTGGCCGAGTGGATGATCCACGGAGAGCCGGAGGCGGATGTCTATGGCATGGATGTCGCCCGCTATGGCGTGTGGGCCGAGAACAAGCAGTACATCAAGGAAACGACCGGCCAGTTCTATTCCCGCCGGTTCGTGATGACCTATCCCAACGAACAGCTGCCCGCGGGGCGGCCCCTGAAAACCGCGCCCGCTTATTCGGACATGACCGCCGCCGGGTGCCAATGGGGGCAAAGCTGGGACATGGAGGTGCCTTTGTACTTTGCGCCGCAGGGGTTCAAAGAGACGCCGTCGCTCAAGCGATCAGACGCCTTTGATATCGTCGCTGCCGAGTGCAAGGGCGTGCGCGAGGGCGTGGGCCTGTTGGACATCAGCGGGTTCTCGCGGTTCGAGGTCACCGGGGAAAACGCCGAGGCGTGGTTGAACCATGTAATGGCATCGCGCCTGCCCGGTCCGGGGCGCGCGCGGCTGGCCCCGATGCTGGGCGAGGACGGGCGGCTCAAGGGTGATCTGACCGTGTTCAACTGGGGCGACGGCACCTGGTGGATCATGGGCAGCTATTATCTGCGGACCTGGCACATGCGGTGGTTTGACGATCACATGATGGACGGCGTGACAGTCAGGGATCTGGGGGACGAGATGGCGGGGTTCTCGCTGTCCGGGCCGAGATCGAAGGCCGTGATTGAAAAGCTGACGGATGGTGCGGTGGGCGATCTGCCGTTCATGGGCTGCGGGGACTTTGATATCGGTATGCTGCGTTGCAAGGTCGGGCGGCTGTCGGTCACGGGCGAGATGGGGTACGAGATCCACTGCCGCATGGGCGATCACATCACACTGCGCAAGACGCTGCTGGCGGCAGGCGCGGACGAGGGGATGATCGAATACGGGTTCAACGCGCTCTTGTCGCTGAGGCTGGAGAAGAGCTTTGGCATCTGGTCGGCGGAGTTCACCCAAGGTTACACCCCCGGCATGACGGGCATGGACCGCTGGATCGACTGGGACAAGACATTCGTGGGCAAGGACGCCGCGCTGGCCGAACGGGATGGCAATGGGCCGGCGCAACTGCAAGTGACACTTGAGGTAGATGCCGACGGAGCGGATGCCTCGGGGTACGAGCCGGTGTGGAAGGACGGGGCCAAGGTCGGCTTTGTCACTTCAGGGGGTTACGGGCATACGGTTGGCAAATCCCTGGCCATGGCGCTGGTCAATGCCGATTGTGCGGGCGAGGGCAGCGCGCTGACGGTGCATATCGTGGGCGTTGAGCGGGACGCGCGGGTGGTGGCGGCGTCGCCCTATGATCCGGCGGGCAAGGCGATGCGGGGATGACTGACCAACCCCGGCGCAGACGCGGGCGCGGCGCCCCGCCAGCCAAGACGCGGCAGACGGATTACCGCCGCCTGCGCAATCCGTTCCCGCCGATGGATGTGTTCCCGCCTGATCGCATCGCTGCGATGCACGACGCTGCGCTGGACGTCTTGGAGCGGTTGGGGATCAAGGTGCTGTTGCCCGCCGCCCGCGCGGAGTTCCGCAAGGCGGGTGCGCGGGTCGATGAGGGCACCGAGATGGTGCATATCGGGCGCGACATCATCGAGGCGGCGCTGGCCAGGGCCCCCAAATCCTTTCCCCTGATTGCGGGTCACCCCGACCGGGATCAGGTCATGGAACTGGGGTCAATGATCTTTCAACCGGGGGCGGGCTGTCCCCACGCCACGGATTTGGAACGGGGCCGTCGACCGGGGACGGAGCAGGACTTTCGCGAGTTGATCACCCTGACGCAGCATTTCGACGTGCTGCACATGATCCCGCCGCTGGTGGAGCCGCAGGACGTGCCCATTCACCTGCGCCACTACGCCATGACGCTGGGTCAGATGGAGCTGACGGACAAGGTGCCGTTCATCTATTCCCGCGGCACGGGACAGGTGACCGAAGCGTTCGAGATGTTGCAGATCGCGCGCGGCCTGTCGGATGCAGATTTCGCAGCGGCGTCGCATTGCTATACCATCATCAACACCAACTCGCCCCGCCAGCTGGATATCCCCATGGCGCTGGGCGTGATGGATTTCGCGCGGGCCGGGCAGATGGCGATCATCACGCCGTTCACCCTGATGGGGGCCATGGCGCCGATCACCGTGGCCGGGGCCATGACGCTGTCCCATGCCGAGGCGCTGGCCGCCATTGCACTGGGCCAGTTGGTGAACCCAGGTGCGCCCGTGTGCTATGGTACGTTCACGTCGAATGTGGACATGAAATCCGGCGCGCCGATCTTTGGCACGCCGGAGCATTTCAAGGCATCGCTGGCCGCAGGGCAACTGGCGCGGCACATCGGGTTGCCGTGGCGTTGTGCATCGGGGTCGGCGGCGAACCTGGGCGATGCGCAGGCTGCCAACGAGACACAGTTCGGGACTTGGGGCTGTTTGCTGGCCGGGGCCACGGTGACGCTGCACGCGGCCGGTTGGCTGGAGGGTGGGCTGTCGGTGTCCTATGAAAAGCTGATCACCGATGTCGAAGTGTTGCAGATGGTGGCGGAACTGTGCACCGCGACCCCGGCAGAAGAGGCCGAGATCGCCATCGACGCGCTGGAAGAGGTGCAGCCGGGGGGGCATTTCTTTGGCGCGGCGCACACGATGGAACGGTATCAGACGGAATTTTATGAGCCCGTCGTCGCGGATTTTGCCAACATAGGCACGTGGGAGGATCGCGGCAGCGTGGACGCCACCCACCGCGCCACGGACGTCTGGAAAGGGATCCTGCGCGATTTCACCCCGCCCCCGAATGATGCGGACCGGTTGGAAACCTTGCGCAAGTACATTGCAGACCGCAGCGCCGCCGGTGGCTGCGCGCCGGAAAACTGATGGGCGCGCCGCTGCTGCACCGGGACGACCCGGACAAGGATCCGCTGATCGGGAATGTCAAAGTCACGCGGCAGGATTGGCTGAACGCCGCCCTTGCCGCCCTCAAGCAGGGCGGGGTGGAAACCGTCAAAGTCGCGGATCTGGCCGCACGACTGTCCGTGTCGAGGTCCAGCTTTTACTGGTATTTCAAGAAGCGCACCGAACTGCTGGACGCGTTGCTGGACCATTGGCAGGCCACCAACACCGCAGCTCTGGTGGCGCAGGCCAATGCGCCCGCCGCGACGATTACCGAGGCCTGCATTCACGTCTTTCATTGCAATATCAACGAGGCATTGTTTGACAATCGTCTGGATTTCGCGGTGCGCGACTGGGCGCGGCGGTCGGCCCGGGTGAATGCGGTGCTGCGGGCGGGGGATGATGCGCGGCTTGCAGCGTTGACGGAGATGTTCGCGCGGTTCGGCTTTGCCCCGCTTGAGGCAACGGCCCGTGCGCGCGTGATCTACTACATGCAGTTGGGCTATGACGATGCGAACCTTGGCGAAACGCTGGACGCGCGGTTGGCGATGGTGCCCGGCTATCTGATCGCGTTTACGGGGCAGGCGGCCCCGGCGCACGAGATTGCCGCATTCAACGCCTATGCCCGTTCGGTGGCCGGATAGCGTCTGCGGCTTGACCCGCCGCGGGCGAGTGTCCACTGTTTGCCACGTCGCGTGAGGGAGGGGTTTCGTGCGCACTCAGGTCGTCATAGTCGGCGGCGGGCCATCGGGCCTGTTGCTGGGTCAACTTTTGCACCGGGCGGGTATCGAGACGGTTGTGCTGGAGCGCCAGTCGCGCGCCTATGTCCTGGGCCGGATCCGTGCAGGCGTGCTGGAACGCGGGCTGGTCGGCCTTATGGGCGAGGCGGGTGTCGATGCCCGCATGAAGGCCGAGGGCTTTGTCCATGACGGCACGCAGATCGCCTATGACCACGAGATGTTCCGCGTGGACTTCGCCGAACATACGGGTGCGACAGTTCTGGTCTATGGCCAGACCGAGGTGACGCGCGACCTTTATGAGGCGCGCGACGCGACGGGCGGTGACACCCGGTTCGAAGTCGACAACGTGGTGATCGATGGGGCGGACACCGACGCGCCCTATGTGATGTTTGATCATGAAGGTAAACGCGTTCGGATCGATTGTGATTTCGTGGCAGGCTGTGACGGGTTTCACGGCGTCAGCCGCAAGACGATCCCCGATGCGGTGCGCCGCGACTATGAAAAGGTCTATCCCTTTGGCTGGCTGGGGGTGCTGTCGGAAACGCCGCCGGTGCATCCCGAACTGATCTATGCCAACTCGGACCGGGGCTTTGCCTTGTGTTCCATGCGCAATGCAAACCTCAGCCGCTATTACATCCAGTGCGAGATGAGCGACAGCCCGGACAACTGGACGGATGATGCGTTCTGGGATGAATTGCGGCGGCGGATTCCTCAGGCGGCCGCCGACACGCTTGTCACTGGGCCCAGCATTGAAAAGTCCATTGCGCCGCTGCGCAGTTACGTATGCGAGCCGATGCGGTGGGGGCGGTTGTTCCTGTGCGGGGATGCAGCCCATATCGTGCCACCCACGGGGGCAAAGGGGCTGAACACGGCCGCCAGCGATGTGCATTATCTCAATCAGGGTTTGCGCCAGTTCTATGCGACAGGCGACAGCCACGAGCTGGACGCTTATTCGAGCAACGCGCTGGCCCGCGTGTGGAAGACGCAGCGCTTTAGCTGGTGGTTTTCGAACCTGATGCACCGCTATCCCGGCCAGTCGGATTTCGACCGGAACATGCAGCTGGCCGAGCTGGCATTTCTGCGCGACAGCCCCGAAGCGCAGGCCGCGATGGCGCAAAATTATGTCGGTTTGCCGTATTGAAGTGGTGCAGCTGCACCGGCTTGACCACCACTGACTGATCTTTTTTCTACACATTTTTTGCGCGTGCGTCGCGAATCTGTCGATTCTTTTTCAGTTCCCCTCCAAGATGGATTATGAGAGTCGGACGCCCCGCATTGTCGAAAATGGCCGGTGTTTGCAAAAAACGTACACGCTTTTGAAGGAATCGTATTTGCGGAGGCGCGCACATTGCCGCACCGTTAGGCGCACAGTGATTAACGCATCTGTGATTTCTGGGAGGAAAAACATGAAATCTCTAATGAACACGGCTCTCGGCCTGTCGCTTGTTGTTGCCGGTGCAACAGCAGCGTCTGCTGGCGAGCTGACGATCGCAACCGTGAACAACGGTCACATGATCGAAATGCAGAAACTGACACCCAAGTTCGAAGAAGCCAATCCCGGCATCACCGTGAACTGGGTGACACTGGACGAAGGCACGCTGCGTAGCCGCGTGACCACGGACATCACCACCAAAGGTGGCCAGTTCGACATCATGACAATCGGCATGTACGAAGCCCCGATCTGGGGTTCGCGCGGCTGGTTGGAGCCACTGGATTTCGGCGCCGACTATGACGTCGAAGACATCCTGCCCGCCATGCGCGGTGGCTTGTCCCACGAAGGTACATTGTACGCCGCACCGTTCTACGGTGAGTCGTCCATGATCATGTACCGCAAGGACCTGTTGGACGCCGCTGGTATGGAAATGCCGGATCGCCCAAGCTGGGGTCACGTTGCTGACGCAGCCGCCGCCATGACCGACAAAGAGAACGACCAGTACGGTATCTGCCTGCGCGGCAAGCCCGGCTGGGGCGACAACGCCGCGTTCATCACCACAATGGCCAACAGCTTTGGCGCACAGTGGTTCAACGAAGACTGGACACCCGCGCTGGACAGCCCCGCGTGGAACCATGCCCTGAACTTCTATGTTGATCTGATGAACAACTACGGACCTCCCGGTTCCTCGGCCAACTCGTTCAACGAGATCCTGGCGCTGATGAACGAAGGCAAGTGTGGCATGTGGATCGACGCGACAATCGCCGCATCGTTCCTGACCAACGAAAACATGGCATACGCCCAAGCGCCTGTCGCAATCACGGACCGTGGTGCAAACTGGCTGTGGGCTTGGTCGCTGGCCGTTCCTGCGGGCACCAACCAAAAAGAAGACGCCATGAAGTTCATGGAGTGGGCGACGTCGAAAGAGTACATCGAGCTGGTTGCCGAGACCAACGGTTGGGGCAAAGTACCGACAGGCACACGTCAGTCGACATACGACAACCCCAACTTCCAGGCCGCAGCGGGTTTTGCCGAGGCAGAACTGGCAGCGATCAAGTCGGCTGATCCGTCGAACTCTACACAGAACCCGTCGCCCTACGTTGGCGTCCAGTTCGCAGCCATCCCTGAGTTCCAGGCGATTGGTACAGCTGTCGGTCAGCAGTTCACCGACGCGCTTGCGGGCAATATCTCGGTCGAAGAAGCCCTTGCCAACGCGCAAGAGATCGCCGACCGCGAAATGAAGAAAGCCGGCTACTACTAAGCCTTGCGCCTAGTAAGCTGACGGTCGGGGGCGGCCATGCGTCGCCCCTGACCCACCCAAGTACCTTATCCCCTCTCATTTAGGATTGGTCAGATGAACCCAGCGCTTGTCAGGTGGCTTCAGGCCCCGAGTATTGTCCTCTTGCTGATCTGGATGATTGTCCCCCTCAGCATGACGATCTACTTCTCCACGATCCGCTACAATCTCCTCTATCCTGAGCGGAAAGGGTTCATTGGACTCTCCAACTACGAATTCTTCTACACGGATCCGTCCTTTTACCCCGCGTTGATCAACACGCTTGTGCTGGTTGGGTCGGTTCTGATCATCACCGTTGTCCTTGGTCTCGCTGTATCATTGCTGATTGACCGCCCGTTCTGGGGCCGTGGGGTGGCGCGGGTGATGCTGATTTCCCCGTTCTTCATCATGCCGACCGTATCGGCGCTGGTCTGGAAGAACATGCTGATGGATCCCAACAACGGTCTGTTTGCCGCTGCCGCCAATGCGCTGGGCATGACACCGATCGAATGGCTTCAGGACTTTCCGCTTTTGTCGATCATCATCATGGTCAGCTGGCAGTGGACGCCCTTTGCCATCCTGATTTTCATGACGTCGCTGCAAAGCCAGGACCAAGAGCAGAAAGAGGCCGCCACGCTGGACGGTGCCGGGTTCTGGTCGCAGTTCTATCACCTGACCCTGCCGCATCTGGCGCGCCCGATTTCCATCGTGATCCTGATCCAGATGATCTTTCACCTCGCGATCTTTGCCGAAATCTTTGTGACCACCAGCGGTGGCCCCGGCGTGCAATCGACGAACCTCACCTACCTGATCTACATCCAGTCGCAGCAGGCGTTCGATGTGGGCGTGGCCTCGGCCGGTGGTGTGTTTGCAATCATCCTCGCCAATATCGTTGCGATCTTCCTGATCCGCGCGATTGGCAAAACGTTGACGGTGTAATCCCATGACAGACAAGCAACGCGATATCTGGAAAAACCGCATCGCCGTTTTCTTTGCGTGGGTGGCGGCTCTGCTCTTCTTCTTTCCGATCTTCTGGATGGTCCTGACCGGGTTCAAAACCGAAAACCAGGCCATCGCCATTCCCCCGCTGCTGTTCTTTGAACCGACGCTGGAGAATTTCACCGAGATCAACGAGCGCACCAACTACAGCAAGTTCGCGCTGAATTCGATCATCACGTCCTTTGGCGGCACGCTGCTGGCGCTTTTGATCGCGATCCCGTCGGCCTATGCCATGGCGTTCAACCCCGGTCGCTGGACCAAGGACATCCTGATGTGGATGCTGTCCACCAAGATGCTGCCCGCGGTTGGTGTTCTGATGCCGATCTATTTTCTGGCGCAGAATTCGGGCCTTTATGACACCAAGGCCGTGCTGGTCATCATCTATGCGATGATCAACCTGCCGATCGTGATGCTGATCCTGTTCAACTATTTCCGCGAGATCCCCAAGGAGATCCTTGAGGCATCGCGCATGGACGGCACGTCGACTTTCAATGAGATCCGCCAGGTGGTGATGCCGCTGGCGTGGGGTGGGATTGCGTCCACCGCGCTGCTGTCGATCATCCTGTGCTGGAACGAGGCATTCTGGTCCATCGTTCTGACCACCACGGATGCCAGCACGCTGACTGCCTTCGTCGCGTCATTCCAGGCACCCGAGGGCCTGTTCTGGGCCAAGGTGTCGGCGGTGTCGACGCTGGCTTGCGCACCCATCGTGGTCTTTGGCTGGCTGGCGCAGAAACAGCTGGTGCAGGGCATGACCTTCGGAGCGGTGAAGTAATGACCCTCGATGCGGCACCCACAGACCTGACAGGCAAGGTAGCCCTTGTCACCGGCGCTGTCGGTGGCATCGGGGCCAGTGCGGTCGCGCATTTTGCCGCCCTTGGTGCGCAGGTGTACGCGACCGACATTGCCGATACGTTCGACGGCGACGCGACCTATCGCAGGTTCGACCTGCTGGACGATGCCGATCTGGGCGCGTGCTGTGACTGGGTGGCAGAGATCAAGCCCGACATCCTGTTCAACAACGCCGCGATTTTCGCCATGGGCAGTGTGATCGATTCCGGTGATCTGGACCAATACGACCGTTTGTTCGGCGTCAATGTCCGGGCCTTTTATGCGGTGATGCAGGCCACCGCGAAATCCATGGTTGCCGAAGGCAAACCGGGATCGATCATCAATCTTGCCTCGCAGGCCGGGCACCGTGGCGAGGCCCTTGTGGCCCACTACTGTGCCACCAAGGCGGCGGTGATCAGCTATACCCAATCTGCGGCGCTTGCGCTTGCGCCACACAAGGTGCGCGTGAACGCGATCAGCCCCGGTGTGATCGACACGCCGATGTGGGGCGAGGTCGACGCGCTCTTTGCCAAGTTCGAGAACAAGGCACCGGGCCAGAAAAAGCGCGAAGTCGGCGAGGCCGTGCCCCTTGGATACATGGGTGCGCCTGCGGATGTCGCGCGCGCGGCCGTCTTTCTTGCCTCTGACCAATCTGCCTATATGACCGCCCAGACCATCGGCGTCGATGGCGGCAATGTGTTGAGGTAGATGATATGTCGATCATGGAACCGGAAATCGAAATGGTTGACCGCAGCACGCGGTCCATCCGGTATCTGGAACATGGCTGGCCGTCGGAACTGTGCCGTTGGCACGCGCATCAGGAATGCGAATTGCACCTGATTGTCGCGTCACGGGGCAAGGCGTTCGTCGGCGACTATATCGGTGATTTCAAGGCGGGCGATCTGTTCATGACGGGCCCCAACCTGCCGCACAACTGGGTGACCGACCAGGTCTGGTCCGAGCCGCTGGAAACCCGCGACATGCTGGTGCAGTTCAGCCATGAAAGCGTGGAAAAGCTGGCCGAGGGCTTTCCCGAGTTCTCTCAGGTTTTGAACATCCTGAAAATGAGCCAATCCGGCATCCAGTTCGAAGGGTTCAACCCGACCTTCGCACGCGGTCACATGGAATCGATCCGGGACAGCAAGGGCGCGGAACGCATTCTGGCCTTTGTCCGGTTCCTCGTGCGTCTGAACGAACACGCGGAAAAGAAAATCCTGTCCGCGACCAAGCTGATCCAGCCGCAGGGCGGCAGCAAACATGCCCGTATCGGTCAGGTCGTCGATCACATCATCAAGAATTTCAAGGAAGAGATCTCGGTCACGCAGGCCGCCGATCTGGCGGGCATGACCCAGGCGACGTTCAGCCGGAATTTCCAGACGGTCACCGGCCACGGCTTTGTCGAGTTCGTCAACAGCGTGCGCATCGGGCAGGCCTGCGGGATGCTCTATGCCTCGGACGATCAGGTGACGTCGATCTGCCACAAGGCGGGATTCAAGAACCTTGCCAATTTCAACCGCCATTTCCTGAAGCTCAAAGGCATGACCCCTTCGGAATACCGTGAAACTGCGCGCAAGGATCTTGCGCCACCGCTGGAAACGACATCATGAACAGCGCCGCGCCGAAACACATCTATGCCACCGGGTATGACCGGTCAGACTGCGCGATTGGCGTTGTGCACCTGGGTTTTGGCGCGTTTCACCGCGCGCATCAGGCCGTGTACCTTGATGATTACATCGAACAGTCGGGCGACATGCGCTGGGGTATTGCCGCGGTCAACCTGCGCCCTTCCGAGGCGCAAGCCTTCGAGATCGCCGCGTCGGACATTGCGCGCCACGACGGGTATTTCCTGAAATCCGTGTCGCCCGATGGGGATGTCACGCTGCGCCGGGTGCGCAGTCACGTGGCCTTTTCTGATTGGAGCACGGATATGGACGCCGCCGAGGCGCTGGTCGCTTTGCAGTCCGTGCATCTGGTCACGATTACGGTCACCGAAAGCGGGTATTACACCGATCCCAACGGTGATCTGAATACGCAGGATTCGACCATCGCCACCGAGGTTGCCGGAGGCAAGGGCCAGAGCGTCTATGCCTATTTGCGCGCGGCCCTGACAAAACGCGTGGCCGACGGTGGCGCGCCGCTGACGCTCGCGTGCTGCGACAACATCCGCCAGAACGGCAAGATGCTGCGCCGCAACCTGTTGGCCTATCTGGCCGCCTGCGGTGACACTGGTCTTGTTGCCTGGGTCGAGGCGAACGCCGCCTTCCCCTGTTCCATGGTGGATCGCATTACCCCGCGCAGTTCCGCCGATCTGGGCGAGGAGTTGTCATCCATCGTGGGCGCCACCGTGGCCGCGCCGATCATGGCAGAAGATTTCAAGCAATGGGTGCTGGAGGACGTCGCAGCCGCAGAGATGCCGGACATCGCCCAAGCGGGTGTCACGGTGACGGATGACGTCGACCCCTACGAGGAGACCAAGATCCGCGTGCTCAATGGTGGGCACACGGCGTTGGCCTATCTTGCGGCGCTGGAGCGGGTGGAAACCTTTGATGCCGCGATGCGGGTGCCGCACCTGAACGCGCATTTCCACGATTTTGAGACCAAAGAGGTTCTGCCTGCGATCACGGTCGATCTGCCGTTTTCCAAGTCGGACTATGTCGTGCAAATCGCTCGTCGTTTCGGGAACCGCGCGATTGGCGACACGGTTGCCCGGATCTGTGCGGACGGGATGGCCAAGTTCCCGATCTTTATCCGCCCGACGCTGGCTGGCTGCCTTGCCCAGGGGATCATGCCGCATTTTGCAATCCGCAGCATTGCGGGCTGGCATGTGTTTGCCACCCATGTGGCCGCAGGCAAGATGCCCTTTGACTACATCGAACCCAGCTGGGACGACCTGCGCGCCATGTTGGGCACCGAAGACTTTATCACAAGCCGCCGCCTTTGGGGCGACTTGCCCGCAACCTACCCCGAATTTGCCGCGACCCTGCGGCGTGAGCTGACAGAATTGGAGGCGAAATGGCCGGTCTAACTCTGCGCGATGTGCGCAAAAGCTATGGTGCAACCCAAGTCATGCACGGTGTGGACCTCGATATCGAGGACGGCGAATTTGTCGTCTTCGTTGGTCCGTCCGGCTGCGGCAAGTCCACGTTGCTGCGGATGATTGCCGGGCTCGAGGATATCTCGGGTGGCAGCGTCGCCATCGGGGATCGCGAGGTCAACGAGGTTGCGGCGTCCAAGCGCGGTGTGGCAATGGTGTTCCAGACGTACGCCCTGTATCCGCACATGACAGTGTACAAGAACATGGCATTCGGGCTGCGGCAGGCGAAAACCGCGGAGGCGGAGATCGACCGGCGCGTCAAGGATGCGGCCGACATTCTGCAAATCACCGACTATCTGGATCGCAGCCCGCGCAACCTGTCGGGTGGTCAGCGTCAGCGTGTGGCCATTGGCCGTGCCATCGTCCGCGACCCACAGGTGTTCCTGTTTGACGAACCACTGTCGAACCTTGACGCGGCATTGCGTGTGCAGACTCGTCTGGAGATTGCACGCCTGCATGAACGGCTGAAGACCACGATGATCTACGTCACGCACGATCAGGTCGAAGCGATGACGCTTGCCGACAAGATCGTGGTGCTGCGCGACGGGCGCATCGAACAGGTGGGATCCCCCATCGAGCTTTATGAACGCCCGGCCAATGCCTTTGTCGCGCAGTTCATCGGCAGCCCCAAGATGAACTTCTTTTCCAAGGCGGACCTGTCCGGGGATCTGGCCCCGCTCTTGGGTCGCGCGATGGCCGACAGCGAACAGGTTGGTATGCGTCCCGAACACATGATGGTCACCGACGCGGCCAATGCCGCTGTGCAGGGGCGTCTGGAGCTGGTCGAGAACCTGGGCGAATATGCACTGGTCCATCTGGTGACGCCCAACGGGACCGAGTTTATCGCCAAGACCGAAAAGCCGCCGGTCGAGGACAAGGGCAGCCTGCTGGGCTTTACCATCAAGCCGGACCTGATCCACGCTTTTGACAAAACCTCTGGCCTGCGTCTCTGACAGGCTGTTCTTTGGCGAACGACATCGAGAGTGGTGCGCAGGGTGCGCGCCACTCTTTTACGTTGTGCAGTTGCGGTGCAGGTGGAAAGACGGGCATCAAGGTTCGAACCCGCGCCGCTGGAGAGACGAGAGATGGAGACTGCCCCGCTTTGGCTTGAGATCGCCGAGGCACCGGACACTGGCGCCGGGTACTGGGTCCGCACGGATGATGGTCTGCGGTTGCGCATCGGGGTCTGGGTACCCCCTGCACGGGCCAAGGGCACAATCCTGGTGTTTCCGGGCCGCACCGAATACATCGAAAAATATGGACGGACAGTGACCCGCCTTCGGGATGCAGGTTTTGCTTCGCTGGTGGTCGACTGGCGCGGGCAGGGCGCGTCCGACCGGATGACAGGAGAGCGCCAAGTCGGCCATGTTGGTCACTTCTCCGATTACCAGCGGGACGTTGCCGCGGTGGTAGAGGCCGCCACGGCGCTGGATCTGCCAAAGCCATGGTACCTTATGGGCCATTCATTGGGGGCCTGCATCGCGCTGCGTGCGCTGTCCGAGGGTTTGCGCGTATCGGCCTGCGCGTTTACCGCACCGATGTGGGGCATAAACCTGCCGCCCCAGAAACGCGCGGTGGCATGGCCCACGGCGTGGCTCGCCAGCGCCATCGGCAAGGGCGATGCCTTTGCCCCCGGCACGGGTGGTCAATGCTATGTTCTGGCCAATGCGTTCGACGGCAACCGGCTGACACGCGATCCGGAGATGTATGCGTATTTCATCCGACAGGCAGAGGCGCTTGGCGATCTGCAAATCGGCGGGCCCAGCCTTGGCTGGCTGTTGCAGGCATTGGGGGAAACACGGCGGCTCACGGCCTTGCCTTGCCCGGACATTCCCTGTGTCACCTATTGCGGGACGGCTGACGTGGTGGTCGACATCCCGACGATCCAGCAGCGGATGGCGCACTGGTCCGATGGGACACTGCATATGATCGAGGGTGCGCGGCACGACATGCTGTGTGAAACGACGCCCGTGCGCGATCAGGTCATTTCCGGGATCTGCAACCATTTCGGCGGCGGATCGAGTCCGCAGCACTGACGGCACCCGCCCGCTAAGAGAATTCCGACGTGTCGATCCCTAGCGCCTTGGCCTTGGAATAGGCCGTCGTCGGTGCAATCCCCAAAATGGCGGCGGCACCTGTCTTGCCGGAAATCTTGCCCTTGGACCGACGCAGCGCATTCTCGAAATTCCGTGCTTCGAGCTTGCGCAGTTCCTTTTGGGTCAGGACCTGATCCGAAACCGCAGAGGCATCCGCCTGACCGAACTGAAGGTCGAATTGCAGCCGCCCGCCCTGTGCGAGAATGGCCGTGCGTTCGATCACGTTTTCCAGTTCACGCACATTGCCGGGCCAGTCATATTGCTGGAGCGTCGAGATATTCGCCTTGGTCAGTGTCGTCTTGGGCAGCCGCAGTCGGCGCGTTGTCCGGTCGAGGAAATGTCGTGCGAGATAGGGGATGTCTTCGGGGCGGTTCCGGATCGGTTCATTGGTGATCGACAGCAGGTTCAGCGCGAAATACAGGTCCTGCCGAAAGCGACCCGCGCGCACTTCGGCCAGCAGGTCATAGGCCGTCGTGGCGATCACCTTCGCTGATACGGGTGTGTCCGTGCTGTCACCAAGCCGCCGAAACTGACCGGTTTGCAACACGTCGTGCAACCGTGCCTGCACGCTTGCGGGCAGCGCCGCGATTTCATCCAGATGCAGCGTCCCGTGATGCGCCATCAGCAACTTGCCCGTGACGTCGCGGGTGGCTCCGGGGAATGCACCGCGCCGATATCCAAACAGCTCTGTTTCCAGTTCGGTCGCGGTCTTCTGATCGCAGTTGATCCGCACCAACGGGCGGCGGTGCCTGCTGCTGGCCTCGTGAATGGCGGAGGCGGTCATGCTTTTGCCCGAACCGGGCGGGCCGGACACCAGAACATGCGCATCGCTTTGTGCGGCCAGGTCGATCTGGGCATTCAGCGATTTGATCGCGGGCGACACGCCCACCACCCCGGTGTGCGACCGGGCAGAGCGGATTTCGGTCAACAGGTATTCGTTTTCCTGCTCCAGCTTTACCTTCAGGTCTTCGACCTGCGCCAAGGCCTCGCGCAGCTTGCGTTCATTTTCCTTCCGTTCGGTCACGTCGCGAAAGATCACCACGGCACCCGCCAGCATGTTGTGGTCATAGATCGGGGTCGAGACATATTCGACGAGAATGGGTTTGCCATCCTTGCGCCAGAACACGTCGTCTTCGACACGGACGGTCTGGTCCTGGCGGAAGGATTTGTAGATCGGGCATTCATGCGCCGGGAAATGGTCGCCGTTGATGTGCTTGTGGTGGATGATCGAATGCAGTTCGCTGCCGATCAGATCGTCAGAGGACCAGCCCAGCATTTCCTGCGCCGCGCGGTTGACGAAAGTGGCCTGCCCCTTGGCGTTGATGCCATAGATCCCTTCGCCTGCCGCTTCGAGGATCAGGTGGTTCTGCGCTTCGACTTCGCGGAAAAAACCATAGATGTTCTGCCATTGTGACAGGCCTGCGCTTTGGTGTGCGTCGCGTTCGGCCTGCTGGTTGCGCCGCTCATGTTCGTCCAGATCCAGAAAGCTGAGCAAGACCAAAGCGGGGCCCTGCTGCACACCATAGGTCTGCAATCGCAGCGTGCCGCCATCCGCCGCCGCGAGCCGGAGGGTGCGATCCACATAGGATCCGAAATGTGCAACCGCGTCAAAGAACACGGCAGCGACGGACACGTCGTTGCGCATCAGGCCACAGAATGGCGCGCCCAAGGCAGCGTCGCCGAACAGGTGCCGCGCCGTGTGATTTGCGGCGGTCATCCGGTCCGTACGCGTGTTCACAAGGACACTGGGCAACGGGTGCTGTGCGATCAGACGCATGGATTCGGTTTCGTCGAGCATGGCGCCGATCTTTTCTGCCCGATTGCCCCGTTGGAATTACGAAAACCCGTAATTTACGAAAATTCGTGAGATATGCCTAAAAATAAGTCAACAAATTCAGGGATATGACCGTTTTGAGGCGCTGTGCGCAGTGCCTTCTCCGCTGCTGGTTCGGGTGACACGCTGTAGCCAACGCTGACAGGAGACGGATATGACAATCAAAAGCCTCGGGAATCCCTATTCCGACAAGACCGATCTGAGACACGGTGCCGACTGCGGCTGTGACGGCTGCCTTGGCGGCCACGGTCACGACAAGGCACATGTAGAACCGACGCATATGTCCTCGGAGCAGATGATGGAGCGCGCGGTAGAAAGCGCGGTCGTCCGGTCCGTCTTTGGGCAGAACGATATCGCGCGCCGCTCCTTCATGGGGATGCTGGGGGGGTCCACATTCGCTGCGGCCCTGTCCTCGGTCTTTCCGGTCAAGGAGGCTGCAGCCGCCATTCTGGACGATCTCGGTCCGCCCGAAAAAACAGATCTGAACATCGGCTTCGTTCCGATCACCTGCGCCACACCGATCATCATGGCGCAGCCCCTGGGATTTTATGAACGCTATGGCCTGAATGCGCAGGTCATCAAGACGGCAGGCTGGGCCGTGGCGCGGGACAAGTCGCTGTCGGGTGAATATGACGCCAGCCACATGCTGACCCCAATGCCGCTGGCGATGACGCTGGGCGCCGGGTCGGTGGCCGAACCCTACATCATGCCCGCGGTCGAAAACATCAACGGTCAGGCGATCGTGCTGTCCAACGAGCATCTGGACAAGCGCGACCCCAGCCAGTGGAAAGGGTTCACCTTTGGCGTGCCGTTCGAATATTCGATGCACAATTTCCTGCTGCGGTACTACGTCGCCGAATTCGGGCTGGACCCCGACGTCGACATCCAGATCCGCGTTGTGCCGCCGCCGGAAATGGTCGCCAACCTGCGGGCGGGCAACCTTGACGGATACTTGTCGCCTGACCCGTTCAACCAACGGGCGGTCTATGAGGGCATCGGCTTTATCCACATCCTGACCAAGGAAATCTGGGAAGGGCACCCATGCTGCGCCTTTGCCGCTCCGTTGTCCTTTGCCACGGAGTTGCCCAACACGTATGGCGCGCTGCTCAAATCGATCATCGATGCCACGCAATACGCGTCGAACCCGGACAACAGGATCGAGATTTCCGAGGCCATCGCGCCGACGAATTACCTCAACCAGCCGGTGACTGTGATCCAGCAGGTCCTGACAGGCACCTATGCCGACGGCCTCGGAGAGGTGAAACGCGTGCCCGACCGGATCGATTTCGATCCGTTCCCCTGGCATTCGATGGGGGTCTGGATCCTGACCCAGATGAAACGCTGGGGTTATATCGAAGGGGACGTGGACTACAAAGGCGTGGCCGAACAGGTGTATTTGGCGGCGGATGCCAAGAAGGTCATGGAGGACCTTGGCTATGACGCGCCTGACGTCACCTACAAATCGCACATGATCATGGGCAAGTCCTTTGACCCCGAAACACCTGAGGCCTATGTCGACAGCTTCGCGATCAAGGCGAACTGATGCGGGCCTTGTCGGAAAACAAGAAAGCGGCACTGCTGTCGGTGCTGCTTTTGGTTGTCGGGTGCCTGATCTGGGAGATGTCGATCCCCGCACAGAAGGCCGTCGGAGAATTGACGGAATACGAGCTGTTGACCGGCGGTGGGCAACCCAAGGCTGGCGTGCCGCCGCCCAGTCAGGTGCTGGGAAAGGCATGGGAACAGCTGTCGAACCCGTTTTATGACGCAGGCCCGAACGACAAAGGCATCGGCATTCAGATCGGTTATTCGATCTACCGCGTTTTGACGGGGTACTTTCTGGCGGCTCTGATCGCGATCCCGCTTGGGTTCTTGATCGGCATGTCATCGGTTGCCTACAAGGCCCTAAATCCGTTCATCCAGGTGCTACGCCCGATCTCGCCCCTCGCATGGATGCCGCTTGCGCTGTTCATCATCCAGGACAGCGAGGCGAGCGCGATCTTTGTCATCTTTATCTGTTCGATCTGGCCGATGCTGATCAACACCGCCTTTGGGGTGGCCGGTGTGCGCGAGGATTGGGTCAACGTGGCCCGGACACATGAGTTGGGTCCGTTCAAGACGGCCTTTACCGTCATCCTGCCTGCGGCGGCGCCCACAATCGTGACAGGGATGCGCATTTCCATCGGCATTGCGTGGCTGGTCATCGTCGCGGCCGAGATGCTCGTCGGAGGCACAGGCATCGGGTACTATGTCTGGAACGAGTGGAACAATCTCGACCTGACATCCGTCATCTTTTCCATCCTCATGATCGGCGTCGTTGGCATGCTGCTGGACTCCATGTTCGGCTTGCTGCAACGCGCCGTCGCCTACACCGAATAGGAGGGCCGCGTGTCCAAGTCTTTTCTGAGCATCGAGCAACTGACGCAGCGATATCCGGACGGTCAGGGTGGGGAATTCACGGTTTTCGAGAACGCGAGTTTCGGCATCGAAAAGGGGGAGTTCGTCTGTATCCTCGGGCACTCGGGCTGTGGCAAGTCGACGATCATGAACATTCTTGCCGGGTTGTCGGACCCGACAAGCGGCGTGGTCAAGATGGACGGTTTCGAAGTGTCGGGACCCAGCCTTGACCGGGGCGTCGTGTTCCAGAACTATTCGTTGCTGCCGTGGTTGTCGGCGTTGAAGAACGTGACATTCGGCGTCGCAGCGCGCTTTCCGCAATGGGACAAGGCCAAGGTGATCGCGCATTCCACCGCATTTCTTGCCAAGGTCGGGTTGAGCGGTGACACGATACATCGCAAACCCAGCCAGCTGTCCGGCGGGATGCGTCAACGGGTGTCGATTGCGCGCGCCTTTGCCAACGAGCCCAAGCTGCTGCTGTTGGACGAACCCTTTGGCGCGCTGGATGCACTGACCCGCGGTACCATTCAGGACGAGTTGATCAAAGTCTGGAGCGACACGGATCAGACGGTGTTCATGATCACCCATGACATCGATGAAGCGATCCTGCTGGCCGACCGCATCCTGTTGATGACCAATGGGCCGATGGCTCAGGTCGCGGAAAGCGTCGAGATCACGATCCCGCGCCCGCGTAACCGTACTTCGATTGTCGAACACCCGAACTACTATGCGATCCGCAACCATCTGGTGCAGTTCCTGGGCAAACGGTCTTCTGAACTGTCGGGGCAGTCGGGCGACAACAACCGCCCCATAAATGTTCGCATCGACCTGACGGGCGACGCGGACACCGATGACCCCGACCCTGCGCCCCTGCTGCGCGCCGTGGAGGGATAGGACAGATGACCGAACGTGCCCCGCGCGCGCCGCTGCCCCCCTTTTCCCGTGAGGACGCCATCAAGAAAGTCCGTATGGCCGAAGACGCGTGGAACACACGCGATCCGCAAAAAGTGGCGCTGGCCTATACGCCGGACACGACTTGGCGCAACCGGTCGGAATTTCTGAATGGCCGGGCCGAGGTCGAGGCGTTTCTGACCCGTAAATGGGCAGCAGAGACAGGTTACCGCCTGATCAAGGAGATCTGGGCCCATGACGACAACCGGATCGCGGTGCGCTTTTGCTACGAGTGGCATGACGCGGACGGCCAGTGGTTTCGAGCGCATGGCAACGAGAACTGGGAATTCGATGCGCTTGGCTACATGGCCGTGCGGCACGCGTCGATCAATGACGTGCCGATCGCCGATGCGGACAGGTTGTTCCACTGGCCCGAGGGCACGCCACGCCCGCCAGAGCATCCCGGATTGACTGAGTTAGGACTGTGAAATGAAGGACACGATCACAATGACTGAGATGATGACCAAGGAAGACGTCACCGCCATGATCCTTTCGGCAAAGAAACAGGCCGGGCTGACATGGGAGGGCATCGCGGAAAAGATCGACATGTCCCCGATCTGGACCCACTCGGCCGCGATGGGCATGAACGCCTTTCCGCCGGAAAAGGCCGCGTTGATGGTCACCGTCATGGGCTTGCCACAAGAGGCCGAATCCGTTCTGGCAGAAAGCCCCACCAAGATCTGGGAACAGGCCGTACCGACGGATCCCTGTATCTATCGTTTCTACGAGATCGTCGGCGTGTATGGCCCGACGCTCAAGGCGATCATCCAGGAAAAATTTGGTGACGGCATCATGTCGGCCATCGATTTCGACATGTCCGTCACGCGGGTCGAACACCCCAAGGGCGACCGCGTCAAGGTCGAGATGTCGGGCAAGTTCCTGGGCTATAACAGCTGGTAACACCCAGATTGCCTGCGCGGCGCCGGGGCATTGATACCCGGCACCGCCTGCACTTGATCGTGCCCGCCCGTCTGTCTGACGCGTCAGACCAGGATCATATCGTCGGTGAACATGGCCAGAGTTGCCCCTTCGAAGGTGACGCGCGTGCCCTGATCGTCGATCACCACATCGTCGCCAACTTGCATCAGCAGTGCCCGCACAGCGTCCGCATCCACATAGCCCATGCCCGAGAAGCTGACCTGGTCCCATGCTTCAAGGTCGGCCACGCGGTCATCGCCGGCGTTCGGGCCAAATTTGAACACGTCCGAGAACATGCCGCCCACCAAAAGGTCGTCACCGGCGCCACCGACAAGCGTGTCGTCCGTGCCAAGCCCGCGCATCCAGTCTATCAGGTTCTGGGTGGAGTTCGTGATGAACTCCGCCGATTGCGCGATGCCCTGTACCACTTCGGCGCGGGTCCAGCCCTGATTGTCCAGCCGGTCGATCCACGTGGCCCCGCCCACCGGGTCGGGGTTCCGGTTCAGGACGTTGTTGTAGATCAGCGTCACAAACGTGGTGCTGTCCGTGGCGGAGGCATAACGGGTCTGGAACTCGGTCGAATTCACGAACCCCTCCACCATGTCCAGCAGGTCGCGGCCATCGCCCATCCGTTCGGTCCACCCCGTGAACCCGCCAACATCAGGTGTGCGGTTCAGCGTGGCCTGATACACCCGGAACACATCGTCGGACCACACCGCATCGGTGCGTGCCTCGATATAGTCGCTTGCGTCATCTGCGGTCAGCCTGCGGTTTTCGGCGCTGTCAGAGAAACCGACGACCACCTCGGCGCGGGTCCAGCCCAGATTGTCGAGCCTGTCGGACCATCCCGCCAGACCTGCCGGATCCGGCCCGCGTCCCAGAACGTTGTTGTACATCAACGTTACAAACTGCTCGGTTGTCGAACTGGCTCCGAACCGGCCGATGAACTCTGCGGAGGTCACGAAGCTGGCGGCCGCCTGTTCCAGAGTGAAGGTGCCCGCCACCAGACGCTCAGTCCACCCGAGGTGCCCACCGGTATCGGGCGCACGCCCCAGTGCCGTCTGGTACAGCCGGAACACCTGTGCGGCCTCATCGGCGACCAGCCCGACTTGCAAAGCCTCGCCAAAGAGAAAATCGTTGCCCGCGTCTCCGGCGAGGGAATCCGCACCCGATCCACCGACAAGGCTGTCTTGCCCTTCGCCACCCGACAGGCTGTCGTTGCCAACATTGCCAAGCAGGGTGTCATTGCCGTCCAACCCCTGGATCAGGTCGTTACCGGCCAGACCGTCAATGGTGTCAGCCTGCGCCGTTCCGGTGAGCGTGTCATCCATCGGGGTCGGAACCGCCGGCGGGGTAACTACAACCTCAAGCGGGGTGTCGTCCCCCGGAAGCGTGATCTGCACCACCTGTCCGTCGAGAACAAAGGCGGTGTTGTTGTCGGTCCGAACGGCGGCACCCGTGCCCCAGACATAGGCCGACGTTTCGGTGTCCAGCAGGGTGCCTGTGGTGCTGTATTCCTTCAACCGCCCTTCTTGTGTTCCTTGGAAATCCAGAACGGAGTAGCCAACGACAAAGCCATCCTGGGTCGCGAACAGCAATGGCGTGTCCTGGCGGCCCGCCGTGATCGTATTGACCAGTGTCGGGCCGGTGATCTCGCTGCCATCCGGCGCATAGATGCGAAACCAGACAGAGGTCGAATCCCCGTCTGCCTGCTGTGTCGCGGCATCCACCCAAACCACCACCACGTTGCCATCCGGCAGCGTTTCGACCTGAACCGACGGCGAAGTGCCGAAACCCGATTGCGTGCCCTGGCTCACTTCGACGGGCGCGCGGATCTCGCTGCCATTGGTCAGATCAAAGGCCTGAACAAAGACCGGGCCCGCCTCACCGAAAGAGTTGTCGACATAGGCATAGAACAAAGTGTTGCCGGATACTGCGACATCGACGTTGTGGCCCTGCACTGCGGTCGCCCCGAACCCGCCCAGCGGATCAAGGGTGGTCAGCACCGCACCGGCGGCATCAACGATCAGGCCCTGTCCGCTGGGATCGACCATGAAAATGTCCGAACCTGGCAAATCGGCCGCAAATTGCAGCATGCTGGTACTGGTCGTCGAAAAAGCGCCAGACAGGATTTCCGTTGCCGGGCCAAGCGGTTGCCCTGTCTGCGCGTCGAGCGACACCTGCCAGTTACTTATGATGATCGGCAAGCCCGCACGCTGTTGGTAATAAACGGTCATGGTGCCGTCATCGTTGTCGTGCACGAACATCTCTTCGATGCTGCCAAAGGCCCCAAGCCCGCTTGTGTCGGCATAGCTGATGGCCGAGAACACCTGACCGTCATCGTTGAAACTGGCGATCATACTGCCATTGATGATGACCGCCGCATCACCGATGCGATAGATACCATGCCCGCCTTGCGTCGTGTCGACGCTCCCCAGGCCAACCGAATACGAACTTTGCGCTACCGAAATTGGCATGCTCCGCCCCCCTTCTTCTCAATCAGTCGTACAAAAATAAATCCGTTGAATCAGGCCTCAAAAAAACGACGCGCCCCTTGCCGCAAACAAAGCAAACCTTCACGCTCATGTCTATCCTGAGGGCTTGACCCGGGCCGAAGACCCGTCTCCACAAGGCAATTGTAGCGGGATGACCGCCGGAAATGGCTTGGGGTTTCTGCTCTATTGTGTTGTGACGGGCAGGTTTCAGCGAGGCGGCGCAAAGGGGGTACACAGGGCGCTGCATTGGCGCCCTGGCTCTTCAAGCCTGTGTCGATTTCTCGGTGTCTTCGAGGATCAGATCCGCACAGCGCGCGCCCAGCATCATGGCAGGTGCATTGGTGTTGCCCGCGTTGATATCCGGTACGGCCGCCATGTCGCACACCCGAAGCCCATCAATGCCGCGCACTCTCATGCGCGTGTCCAGGACCGCCATGGGATCGTCATCGGCACCCATCTTGCATGTCCCCGCCGGGTGATAGTTGGTTTTGACGAAACGCTTGCAGTGGGCGCGCAATGTATCGTCGTCGTCGCGCTCCGGGATCACGATCTGGCGGATGCGGTCCGACAGGGGCCTCGTCTCAAGCGCCCGGCGAAAGAAACGCTGGCCACGGATCATCTCTGCCATATCGTCGTTGTCCTTGAGCAGATTTGGCGAGACGCTCGGCATGTCGAACGGGTTGGCAGAGCGCAGGCGCACTTCGCCCCGTGATTTCGGCTTCACGACCACGGTCGTGATGGTGACGCCATAGTCGTCTTGCACCTCTTGCAGCGCGTCGCGGTCCAGGTAAACGATCGGCACGCAAAAGGCCTGAATGGTCGGATCGGCGTCCGGGTCACCGGGATTGACAAACGCACCAGCCTCGACACCGGCGGATGTGACCGGGCCGCTGCCGAACAGTTTCAGTTGCAGCCCGTTGCGCAACATGCGCCAGCCATCGCCCTGCCTGAAATAACCATAGGGGCCGTTCGCAAACGCAGTCACGGGCACTTCGGGATGATCAATCAGGTTCTGCCCGACGCCGGGCAGGTCAAGAATGGGTGTGATCCCGTGCTCCTTCAGGTGATCTTGCGGCCCCATCCCGGACAACATCAGCACCTTCGGAGAGACAAGCGCGCCTGCCGCAACGATGATTTCACCCGTGACTTCGACAGTATGCGTGCCGGACCTGTCGCGATACACGACCCCGTTGGCCCGGCCCTTTTTGGTTGTGATGCGCGCGACCTCTGCACGCAATTTCACGGTCAGGTTCGGGTTCGCTTTCAGTGGTTCGAGAAAGGCATAGGCCGACGAACTGCGCCGCCCGTGGCGATTTGTGAACTGATAGAAACCCACGCCACGCTGCGTGGGGCCATTGAAATCCGGGTTGAAGGGCTCGCCCATGTGCTGAACGGCTTGCACGAACCAGCGCGACATCTCGTTTATGTGGCCAGGATCAGAGACCAGAACAGGCCCATCGGTGCCGTGCAGATCGTTGGCGAGGCGATTGTTGCCTTCCATATTGCTGAAATAGGGCAAGACATCGTGCCAGCCCCAACCAACACCATCGTTCGCACCATGCAGGGCGTCGTTCCAGGCGTCGTAGTCAGAGGGTCGCCCGCGCATGTAGACCTGTGCATTTACGGACGACCCGCCGCCCAGAACATGTCCTTGGGGAATGTCATGGACGCGTCCGTCCAGATGGGCCTGCGGTTCGGTCTTGTAATACCGCATGAATTTGGAACCGTTGATCATCTTGAAGATGCCCGGCGGCATGTCGAGCAGGGGATGACGGTGCGAATGGCCGGCCTCGAGCAACAGAACCCGCGCGCCGGCATTGACCAGACCCGCCGCACACGCCGCACCGGCCGACCCGCCGCCAACAACGACGTGGTCGTAGCCCTGGCTCATGTGCCGGAGTTCCGCCGGTCACCCTTTGGGGCCGCGATGGAATCGCGTTCGATCAATTCGCATTCGAGCTTGGTGAGCGGATGACGACTGTTCCCGGCCTGGCCGTGAAACAACTGATCGATCACCCAGCGGCCCATGGACCGATCCGCGAGATTCATCGACGTCAGCGGCGGAGACAGGTGCCGCGCGATTTCATCATCATCATATCCGATCACCGAGATGTCCTCGGGGATCGACAGCCCCATCTCCTTCAGTGCCTCGTAGCAGCCAACGGCCATCCGGTCATTTGCGCAGAAAATCGCGGTCGGTGGCTTGGGCAAGGACATCAGTTTCTTGGTGCCTTCAAAGCCGGAGCTCGGCAGCCAGTTGCCCTCTACAACCAGCTCTTCGCTGAACGGCAGATCGGCGGAGGCAAGTGCGTTCCGGTAGCCGGTGTAGCGCCCGCTGGCGCATTCCATGAACAGTTCGCCGGTGATCAGGCCGATCCGTGTGTGGCCCGCGTTAATCAACGCGTTTGTCGCGGTATGGCCGCCCGCGATCTCACTTGGCACTACAGCAGGGCGAGACAGATCCTCGGTGTAGCAATTGAGGAGAAACACAGGAATATCAGTGTTTTGTAATATGGGAGGGAGCTCAACCTGCCGAGTAAACACACAGGCGTAAATGATCGCCGAGACACGTTGGTCGATGAAATATTGCAGCGTTTTCGGCTCAAGCACCGGGTCGTTTCGGGTCTCTGCCAGGATCACGATGTTGCCTGTTGCCTTCACGGCTTCGAGCACGCCGTCATAGGCGTGGACGCCTTCGGGGCTGGTGGCGAGGGTGTCGATGACGAACGCGATGGGCCCGTCGATATAACCGGGGTGCTTGTCGCCGGATTTCGAAGGTTGTGCGGGGGCCTTGTACCCCAGCTCTCGGGCAGCATCGAGCACGCGCATCCGCGTCTGGTCAGAGATTTTCACACTGTCGTTGTTGTTGAGAACAAACGAAACCGTTGGTTGGGAGCATCCCGCAACCCGCGCGATGTCGCGCATCGTCACCCGGCTGCGTGATTTCGGTTTTTCCTGCGCCGCATGCGCCTTCGTGTCGTCTTTCATACCGACTCCTCGCTTCGGGAAAATCTGGTAACCGAATTTTCTGGCTAATGCAATTATCAATTATTACTAATATAACTAATTGACATTAGCGATCTGTCAGCTATCCAATTGGGCGACTCGTAGCGATGCTTGCTACCTTTGATAGAGAGACCGATATGCTCGCTGCCCACCCGACCAATGATGGACCGATACGTGGCGCCATGTATGTTGATGGCGCATGGCAAGCGCCTTCGGATGCATCCTTGATCACCGTCGAAAATCCCGCGACAGAGGCGGTGATCGGGCATATCGCCGAAGGCACTGTCACGGACGCGGATGCCGCCGTGAGTGCAGCGAAGGCCGCGTTTTCTGATTGGTCGGCGCGTCCCGCGATCCAGAGGGCGAGCTACGTTTCCGCGCTGGCTGATGCGATTGACACAGATGCCGAGCGTCTTGCGACACTGGTCACCGCCGAACAGGGCAAGCCGATCGCTCAGGCACGCGGCGAAATCGGCGCGACCTCGAATTTCCTGCGCTATGCCGCTGAACAGGCGCGGCGCATTCAGGGCGATATTGTCACTTCTGACAATACCTCCGAGGACATCCATATCCGCCGTCATCCGATTGGCGTGGTCGTGGGGCTGACGGCATGGAACTACCCGGCGGCACTTGTCGCGCGCAAGCTGGGACCTGCGCTTGTCGCCGGTAATACCTTTGTCCTCTTGGGTCACGAAGTGACACCATTTTCCGGGCTGGCGATTGCAGAGCTCGCGGATCGTATCGGCCTGCCCAAAGGGGTTTTCAACGTGGTGACGGGGCGCGGCCCCGTGGTTGGACAGCGTCTGGTGGAACATCCCGATACCAGTCTGATCACCATGACCGGCAGCACCCGGGCCGGCCGCGAGATCTGCCGCGCGG
This sequence comes from uncultured Tateyamaria sp., assembly GCF_947487805.1. Classification (GTDB taxonomy): domain Bacteria; phylum Pseudomonadota; class Alphaproteobacteria; order Rhodobacterales; family Rhodobacteraceae; genus Tateyamaria. The sequence goes on from NZ_CANKXW010000001.1 coordinate 81,147, forward strand.
CCGCAGATGAGCTCAAGATCGTGCGCCTCGAACTGGGCGGTAAAGCACCGTTCATTGTCATGGACGACGCCGAGATCGATGCCGCTGTCGAAGCGGCAGTCACCGCGCGTTACACCAATTGCGGGCAAGTGTGCACCTGCAATGAGCGGATGTATCTGCACGACAGGATTGCGGACGAATTCCTTGAAAAGTTCGTCGCAAAGAGCCGGGCGCTGAAAATTGGTGACCCAATGGGCGATGTCGATCTGGGGCCAAAGGTAAGCGGCGTCGAAGTGACCAAAATCGAAGAAATAGTCGCGCGCGGTGTGAGCGCTGGCGCGGACGTCCTTCTGGACGGCGGCAGGCTCGATGGCGGCGCCTATGAAAAGGGTCACTGGGTCGCGCCAACGGTGATGGAAGTCTCTGACAACGCCTCTCCCCTTCTACAAGAAGAGATATTTGGCCCCGTGGTCGCCGCAAAACGAGTCAGCGGCTTTGACGAAGCAGTGGCCCTTGCCAATGACACGTCCTTTGGCTTGTCCGCCTACATGTTCACCCAGAATGCCAAGCAGATCGCCCAGACCCCCCATGCGCTGAAATTTGGCGAGATCTACCTCAATCGGAGCAATGGCGAAGCCGTGCAGGGCTTTCACACAGGGTGGGGGCATTCCGGCCTTGGCGGAGAGGACGGGCAGTATGGCTTCGACGCCTACATGAGAAAACAGACAACGTATTTGAACTGGGGATGACCCCGAACAATCGCGCCGGGAGGACTTAGGCGCTCAACGTGGAGGAAAACACATGAACCGCAGAATTCTGCTATTGGCCGCAACGGCCCTGAGCTTTGGTGCCGGATCGATGGCCTTTGGCCAGTCCCTGCCGCCCCTCGAAAAGAAAGACCGCTACAAGGTCGGGTTCGCCCAGATGGAATCCAACAATCCGTGGCGGATTGCTGAAACCAAGTCATTTCACGACACCGCCGAGATGTGCAATTGGGACCTGATCGCCACAGACGCGGCGGGCTCCGCCGCCAAGCAGGTCGCAGATGTGGACAGCATGATCGCGCAAGGCATCGATGTCCTCTTTTTGCCGCCACGCGAGGAAAAGCCGCTGATTCCGGCTGTGAAAAAAGCGCGTGCCGCGGGCATTCCGACCTTCCTCGTCGATCGCTCGGTTGATCCGGCGGCTGCCAAGCCCGGAGAGGATTTCGTGGCTTTCCTTGGCTCTGACTTCATCGATCAGGGGCGCCGTGTTGCCGAATGGACAATCGAAAACTTCAAAGGCGACAAGGGTATCATCGTCCAGCTCGAAGGCACGACCGGGTCCTCGCCCGCCAACGACCGCAAGAGCGGCTTTGACGATGCAATCGCCAAGGATGATCGTTTCGAGATTGTCGCCTCGCAGACCGGCGATTTTGCACGTGACCTTGGTCGGCAGGTGATGGAAACGCTGCTGCAAGCGCACCCGGACGTGAATATCGTCTATGCGCATAATGACGAGATGGCGATTGGTGCGATCCAGGCGCTGGAACTGGCGGGTCGCAAGCCCGGCGAAGACGTGCTTGTCGTCTCCATCGACGGAACCCGTGACGCATTGCAGGCCATCATTGATGGCAAGATGGGCGTGACAGTGGAAAGCTCGCCATTCTTCGGGCCGCTCGCCTGTGAGGTCATGAACCGCTACGCCAGTGGCGAAGAGATCGAGCATTGGGTGCAAGTGCAGGACCGTATCTTTACCCAAGGCAATGCGGCTGATCACATCGACGAAGCCTATTGAGGGCCTCCCTGTTGAAGGAGGCGCGGTCATTGACCCTGCCTCCTTTGGCTTCCTATTCTCAGCCTTGGGGGAACGACATGGCCGAGCTTCTGAAGATGAGCGGGATCGACAAGGCCTTTGCCGGTGTCAGCGCGCTGTCTGGCGCGTCTTTGGACATCGCTCCGGGTGAGGTACATGCGTTGATCGGCCAGAATGGGGCCGGAAAATCCACGCTGATCAAAATCCTGACCGGGGTCTATCGCCGCGATGGTGGCGTGGTGAAATTCAACGGTGCGGAAACGGTGCTGAGCAGCCCGCGCGAGGCGCAGGCCGCAGGTATCGCCACGATTTACCAAGAACTGAATCTGGTGCCGCTCCGCTCCGTGACCGAGAACGTAATGATGGGCTACGAGCCGAAGCGGTTCGGCGTATTCATAGACTGGAAAGAAGCGCACCGCCGCACCCGCGAGATCCTCGCAAGGTTCGGCATCGATATCGACGTGCGCGCGCCCTTGGGCAACTATTCGACCGCCATCCAGCAGCTTGTCGCGATTGCGCGCGCGGTGTCGCTGAATGCGCGCCTGGTGATCATGGACGAGCCGACGTCGTCGCTGGATGCTTCCGAAGTCGAAGTGCTGTTCGGCGTCGTCAAAGGCCTGCGCGCGGCGGGCGTCTCGGTGCTCTATGTCTCTCACTTTCTCGATGAACTGTTCGAAATCTGTGACCGCGTGACAACGATGCGCGACGGATGCACGGTGGATTGTCGCGACATCGCGGGGACCACCAAACTGGAACTTATCGCAGCGATGCTGGGGCGCGACACGGACGAGATCGAACAGGCCGGCATGACCGAATTTGGCGGCAGCACGCCCGGCGCGGATAAGGGTGAGGTGCTTTTGGCCGCCGAAGACGTGTCCACCGGACCACGTCTAAACGGCTTCGACATGACATTGCATCGCGGAGAGATCATCGGCCTTGGTGGATTGCTGGGCGCCGGTCGTACCGAGGCTGCGCGCGCCATTTTCGGCGTCGACCGCCTGACCAAGGGGCGGATCACGGCAAAAGGCAACGGGGCGGGGTTGGACACGCCCGCGGCCGCCATTGCCGCCGGGTTCGGGTATCTGACCGAGGACCGCAAGGCAGAAGGGATCATTCCGGACATGTCCGTGCGTGAAAACCTGACGCTGGCCCTCCTGCCCAAGCTCACCAAAGGCGGCCAGATCGACCGGGCACGCGAACGCGAGCTGGTCGCGCATTTCATCAAGGCACTCGGCATCAAGACCGCGAACATGGAGCAACCGATCCGCGAGTTGTCCGGGGGCAACCAGCAAAAGGTTCTGCTGGCCCGTTGGCTGGCGATCGAGCCTGATGTGCTGATCCTCGATGAACCCACGCGCGGCGTGGATGTCGGCGCAAAACGTGAAATTCAGGCGATCATCCGCGATTGCGTCGCGAATGGCGTAGGCGTTGTTCTGATCAGCTCCGAGTTCGAGGAAATCGTCGAGGGGGCGGACAGGATCATCGTGTTGAACGAGGGGCGCATTGTTGCCGAACTCACCAACCCGGGCATCACCGAGGCCGCGCTGGTGCGCGCCTTGGCGCATACGGAAGGGCAAGCGGCATGAGCACGCAGGACACAGGGTTGCGCAGTGACGGGGCCAAGGCTTGTGCGTGGGGGCCGTTCCTGCGTGCCAATGGCGGGCTGGTCGCACTGGCGGTGATCCTGATTTTCAACATCCTTGTGACGCCGAACTTCGTGCAGATGCAGACCTTGTTCGTGAACATCAGCCAGGTGGCGACAATTGCGATTGTGGCCATGGGGATGACGTTGGTCATTGCGACGGGGGGTATTGATCTGTCGGTTGGCGCGATCATGGCATTGTCAGGCGCGCTGGCGCCGCTGATTTTCCTGTCGGAATTCGGGCAGGCCTATCCTGCGCTAGGGATCGCGGCGGCAATCGTTGTACCGCTGATCGCGGCCATCGCCTGCGGTCTGTTCAACGGTATTCTGGTCGCCAATCTCAAGGTGCAGCCGATCATCGCGACGCTGATCCTGTTCATCTCGGGTCGCGGCATCGCGCAGGTGCTGACCAACGGCAATCTCCAGACATTCTCGAATCCGACCTTCAGCTATCTCGGTACCGGCAAGGTGCTGGGACTGCCGTTCCAGGGTTGGCTGGCCCTTGTGATTGCTGCCGTTCTGTTCTGGGTAATGACGCGAACGACCTTTGGCCGCTATGTCCTGGCCATTGGGGGCAATGAACGCGCGGCGGAACTGTCCGGCGGGCCGGTCAAACGGGTAAAGATCGGTGTTTACATGATTTGCGGCGTGCTGTCGGGCCTTGCCGGACTCATCGTGGTCGCGATCAATTCGGCCTCTGACGCCGCGCGCAATGGCAACTTGATGGAACTGGACGCGATTGCTGCTGCGGTTGTCGGCGGTGCGTTGTTGCAAGGCGGGCGCGCCCCGATTTTCGGAGCCATCCTCGGTGCCGTCATTATCCAGCTGGTGAAATACACGCTGCTTGCAAACGGGGTGGAAGATGAGGTGGCTCTGATCGCCAAAGCGCTCATCATCCTTGCCGCCGTTTATGTGCAACAGGCCCGGAAGGAGTAGGGGGATGCTGGATACGGACGCTTTCGACCTGCGCAAATACCTGTCGCGCAATCCGCAATCGGTGGCCGTATGGGTCGCGCTGGTCGCGCTGATCCTGTTCGGGTTGCTGCGCTATGACAATTTTGGCGGTGCCTACAACATCACGTCGTTTCTGAATTACAACTCCATGTTCATCGTGATCTCGGTGGGCATGTGCTTTGTGATCATGACAGGTGGCATCGATCTGTCGGTGGGTTCCGTAGCCGCCTTTACGTCCGTTATCGCCGCGTACCTGTCGCCCTATGGGATCGAGATTGCGCTGCCAGGGGCGGTACTGGCAGGGATCGGTTTTGGCGCATTCAATGCCTTTTGCATCATCGCAATGCGCATTCCGCCGTTCATTGCTACATTGGCCACCATGCTGGGTGCAAAAGGCGGCGCGTTGGTCATCTCCGGTGCGCAGACGATCTCGGTCGACTGGGGGTCGAACTTTACCAAGATGGGGATGGAAAAGGCGCTCAATATCCTGCCGTGGTCCATCGTTGTGGTTGGTGTGGTTGTCGTGCTGCTGTGGTTCGTACTGGAAAAAACCACGCTCGGGCGAACCGTCCTGGCCATCGGGGGCGGCGCAGATGCCTCTGTCCTGATGGGGTTGAAGGTCAATCGTGCAACTGCGTTTGTCTACATGCTGTCAGGTGGTTGCGCCGGTCTGGCAGGGGTCATCCTCGCGTCCGGGTTCGGCGCGGGACAACCGCTCGAAGGTATCGGCTGGGAGCTGTCCGCCATCGCCTCCGTGGTGGTTGGGGGCACGCTTCTGACTGGCGGGCTGGGGTCTGTCACGGCAACCGTTGCCGGCGCACTGCTGCTCGGGCTCGTGTTCAATATCTTGAATTTTGAAAATGGACGCGGCACGATCAGCTTCAGCGCCTATTGGCAGATGGTGATCCGCGGTGTGTTCCTGTTTGCCGTGATCCTGTTTCAAGCGCGGGTCATGTCGGGACGGACAGAACGAAAAGTACGGACATGACTAAAATCGCTGCAATCGAAACGCGCCTGTTTCACATCCCGCTGGCCGAAGTTCTGGTGGATGCCAAGCATGGCGACCACCATTTCTTTGAACTGATCACCGCGACAATCCGGCTGGAGGATGGCAGCCAAGGCACCGGCTACACCTATACCGGAGGCAAGGGCGGGCACGCGATCCAGGCGATGATTGCGCATGACCTCGCGCCCTTTCTGACGGGCCAGGATGCCGAACAGGTCGAGGCACTCTATGAGGCGATGCAATGGCATGTGCACTACGTCGCCCGCGGCGGCATCGCGTCGTTCGCGATCTCGGCGGTGGATATCGCCCTTTGGGATTTGCGCGGCAAACGCAAAGGCCTGCCGCTGTGGCAGATGGCCGGAGGCGCCGACACGGAATGCAAGGCGTATTGCGGGGGGATTGATCTGGGTTTCGAGCTGCCAAAGCTCCTGAACTCCGTCCAAGGGTATCTGGATCGTGGCTTCAACGGGGTAAAGATCAAGGTCGGACGCGACGACGACGTGGCCCGTGTCACCGCCGTGCGCAAGCTGATCGGGCCGGACACGGCCTTTATGGTGGACGCGAATTATTCCATGGGTGTTGATCAGGCGATCAAAGCCGCCCGCGCGTTTATGGACCATGATATCCTCTGGTTCGAAGAACCCATCATTCCCGACAACTACGCCGGTTATGCCCGGATCGTGGACGCAACCGGATGCCCGCTGGCCATGGGCGAGAATCTGCATACGATCCACGAGTTCGAATATGCCTTCGATCAATCAAGGCTAAGCTTTATTCAGCCGGACGGATCGAATTGCGGCGGGATCACGGGGTTCCTGCAAGTGGCCGAACTGTCCGAAAAACACGGCGTGCCGATTTGCAGTCACGGAATGCAGGAACTGCATGTCAGCCTCGTGTCGGCCCGGAACAACGCGGGCTGGATCGAAGTCCACTCTTTCCCGATTGACGAATACACGATGCGGCCCTTGCAGGTGCGCGATCACATGGCCCAAGCGCCCTCCGAACCGGGGATCGGCGTTGCATTCGACTGGGCGAAACTGGACGCCGCAAATCTCCTCTCGAACTGAAGGAAACACCATGACCACAGCCGCCGCCGTTTATCGCGGAGACAAGCAATTCTCTATCGAACAAGTCGATGTTCCCGCGCCCGGCCCGGGTCAGGTTCAGATCGATGTGGCCTATTGTGGCATCTGCGGGACGGATCTGCACATCTACCTTGGGCACATGGACGCGCGCGTCGGATTCGAACGCACCATCGGGCACGAGATGTCAGGCGTCATTTCGGCGGTGGGTGCCGGTGTCGACGGTCTCGCGCCCGGTCAACACATTGTCGTGCGGCCCCTCGATCATTGTGGCGATTGCCCGGCCTGCAACGCAGGGCACGAACACATCTGCCACTCGCTCAAATTCATCGGCATCGACACCGACGGCGCCTTTCAGCAGAAATGGAATGTTCCGGCCCATACCATTCACGTGCTGCCGGATGATCTGGACCTCAGCCACGCCGCCCTGATCGAGCCGCTGGCCGTCGCCGTGCACGATGTCGACCGCGGCAACGTCCAGCCCGGAGAAGACGTGCTGGTCATTGGCGGTGGCCCGATCGGGATGCTGGTGGCGATGGCCGCGCGCGAGGCCGGGGCAAATGTCACCGTGTCCGAAATCAACGAGAACCGGTTGGCTTTTGCGCAAAAGGTAGGCTTTGCGACGATGAACCCCAAGGACACGGATGTGGCCAAGGCGATCCACGAGGACACCGGTGGCAAGGGTGCGGATGTCGTGTTCGAAGTGTCCGGCTCGCAACCTGGTGTCGACCTGATGACCGCGGCTGCCGCCACACGCGGGCGGATCGTGATGGTCGCCATCCATGCAACCAAACCGCAGATCGACATGTTCCAGTTCTTCTGGCGCGAACTGGAACTCATTGGCGCACGGGTGTACCGGCCCGAAGACTACGACAAGGCGATGGCGTTGCTTGCCAAGGGTGTCGTCGATTGCGACGCTTTCATCACCGATATTCAGGGGCTTTCCGACATCGAGGCAGCCTTCAAATCACTGACCGAAAATCCCAATGCGATGAAGTCGATGATCCGCATTTCACAGGAGGCGTGACATGGGCCTGATGAGCAAATTCGACCTTTCCGGCAAGACGGCCCTGGTCACCGGCGCCAAGCGCGGTATCGGGTTCGGCATGGCCGAGGCGCTTGCAGAAGCCGGCGCCGACATCATCGGCGTCAGCGCCTCACTGGACCCGAACGGGTCCGAGATCGGCGACGCCGTTACGGCCATGGGGCGGAAATTCAGCGGTTACGCCTGCGACTTCTCAGACCGCGCGGCGGTCAAGGCGTTCACGGCACAGGTGTCCGCCGACCACCCCCAGATCGACATACTGGTAAACAACGCCGGAACGATCCTGCGCGAACCGGCGGCCACGCATCCGGACGAGATGTGGGACAAGGTGATCGAGGTCAACCTCAACGCCCAGTTCATCCTGACCCGCGACATCGGGGCCCGTATGGTCGAACGTGGCGCGGGCAAAATCATCTTCACGGCCTCGCTCCTGACCTTTCAGGGGGGTATCACGGTGCCCGGCTACGCAGCCTCCAAGGGCGGCATCGGCCAGCTGACGCAAGCCTTTGCGAATGAATGGGCATCGAAAGGTGTGAACGTCAACGCCATCGCACCGGGCTATATCGATACCGACAACACCGAAGCGTTGCGCAACGATCCCGAGCGGTCTCAATCGATCCTCAGCCGCATTCCCGCCGGTCGTTGGGGCTCCCCGGATGACTTCAAGGGGCCCGTCGTCTTCCTGGCCTCGGATGCTGCGGCCTACATGTATGGACATGTCATGCTGGTGGATGGGGGCTGGATGGGACGATAGGGTCAGACCCCTTGTGACACGACAGAAGGCGGACATGCCGTTTTCAGCGCTGGGTGCTGAACGGGATCACCCTGCGCGCCCCCGCGGAAGTCATGGCAATGCCTCGACTGTCGGCTCTCGGCCGACGGTACGAATTTACGCAAACCTTGGCCGTTTGCATGTGCAACGTGTGATTGACCGGGCACCTGTTCGACAAGCTTGCGACAGGCCCGCAATCTGATCACTGCGTGGTGCGACGACTTTGACCATCACCGCCCGGACACAACCCTGGCTGTGCAAACGCCAGCAGAACATGCGGCCCGGTCATGGAACGATCAAATCTGACGGGGGCCAGCCCGAATTGAAGGGCCCGATAAGGCACAGCTCACGCAGGATATGGTCACTGGGAGTTTGCCATCCCCAGCCGCCTACGGCGCGAATGACAGATTATTCTCTGGATTCAGTGGTGAGCCGTGCAGGGTTCGAACCTGCGACCCACTGATTAAAAGTCAGTTGCTCTACCAACTGAGCTAACGGCCCACTAGGCGGCCTATCTAGAAAGGGTCGGGGGCAGGGTCAAGCCGATTCTATGATGTTTTCCTGCGACATACTGGATTCCCCAAAATCGCGGGGTTATATGCGCCTGATGGTGGATATCATGACCTCAGACTTGCCCTTCATGAAAATGCACGGGGCTGGCAACGACTTTGTCGTGATCGATGGACGTACGTCCCCGGTCACGCTGTCCGAACCGCTTGTACGTGCGCTGGCCGACCGGCATCGCGGGGTGGGGTTTGACCAGCTTGCGCTGATCACGGATGGCGCCGATCTGACCATCACCTTCTATAACGCCGACGGCTCGCAATCGGCGGCCTGCGGTAACGCCACGCGGTGCATCGCGGCCCGTGAACTGGCCGCGCGCGACACCGACACGCTGCGTATTGAAATCACCGGGCGCGGCACGCTTGATGCAGTACGCACCGCGGATGGCACGACAGCTGTCAATATGGGCCACCCGCAGACTGACTGGCAGGACATCCCGCTGGCCCGCGATGTCGATACCCTGTCCCTGCCCATTGATGGCGCGCCCGTCGCCACGGGCATGGGCAACCCGCATTGCACGTTCTTCGTGACCGATGTGGCCGCCGTTGATCTGGCAACAGCGGGGGCCGCCATCGAGCACCACCCGCTCTACCCCGAACGGACCAATGTCCAGTTCGCCCAGATCCTCGGCCCCGACCATATCCGCATGCGCGTCTGGGAGCGTGGCACGGGCATCACTCTGGCCTCCGGCTCTTCCTCCTGCGCCACGGCCGTCGCCGCCGCGAGACGGGGCCTCACCGGGCGTCAGGTCCGCATCGACCTCGATGGCGGCACCCTGCACATCGACTGGCGCGACGATGGCGTCTGGATGTCCGGCCCCACGGCCCACGTCTTTGACGGCACCCTCACATCCGCCTTCCTGAACAGCCTATGACCGCGCCCGTCTTCTCCAATCACGGCTGCCGCCTCAATGCCTACGAGACAAAGGCGATGGAAGAGCTGGCCCAGCAGTCCGGCGTGCAGAACGCCGTTGTTGTGAACACCTGCGCCGTCACCGCCGAGGCGGTGCGCAAGGCGCGCCAGGACATTCGCAAACTGCGCCGCACCCACCCGGACGCCAAGCTGATCGTCACAGGCTGCGCGGCCCAGACCGAACCGGACACCTTCGCCGCCATGGACGAGGTCGACGCGGTGATCGGCAACACCGAAAAGATGCAGGCCAGCACCTGGGCCGGCCTCGCCGGTGACTTCGGCACCGAACCGGTGCAGGTCGATGACATCATGTCGGTCACGGAAACGGCCGGACACCTGATCGACGGCTTCGGCACGCGCAGCCGCGCCTATGTTCAGGTCCAGAACGGCTGTGACCACCGCTGCACCTTTTGCATCATTCCCTATGGCCGCGGCAATTCCCGGTCCGTCCCCGCAGGCGTGGTGGTGGACCAGATCAAGCGCCTCGTGGATCGCGGTTTCAACGAAGTCGTGTTGACGGGTGTGGACCTCACCTCTTGGGGCGCCGACCTGCCATCCGCTCCGCGTCTGGGCGATCTGGTCATGCGCATCCTCAAACTTGTGCCGGACCTGCCGCGCCTCAGGATCAGTTCCATCGACTCGATCGAAGTCGACGACGCCCTCATGCAGGCGATTGCAACAGAACCCCGGCTGATGCCCCACCTGCACCTGTCGCTGCAACACGGCGATGACCTGATCCTCAAACGGATGAAGCGTCGTCACCTGCGTGATGACGCCATCCGCTTCGCCCAGGAGGCGCGCGCCCTGCGGCCCGACATGACCTTCGGCGCGGACATAATCGCGGGCTTCCCCACCGAAACCGAAGCCATGTTCGACAACGCGCTTCGGCTGGTAGAGGACTGCGACCTCACATGGCTGCACGTGTTCCCTTACTCGCCGCGCCCCGGTACGCCCGCCGCCCGCATGCCGCAGGTCGACGGCAAGGCGATCAAGGACCGCGCCGCACGCCTGCGCGCCAAGGGTGCGGCGCAAGTCGCGCGCCACCTCTCCGACCAGATCGGCAAGACGCACAGCATCCTGATGGAAAGCCCGACCATGGGCCGCACGGAACAATTCACCGAGGTGACGTTCCAAACCCCGCAGGCCGAAGGCACGCTCGTCTCCGCCCGTATCCTGGGACAGGACGGCAACCATTTGGTCGCCTGACCCCTTCCTTTCGCCCAAAATACCTCGGGGGAGTCGCGGCACGCGACGGGGGCAGCGCCCCCTGAAACGAAAAAGCCCCACCAGAAGGCGGGGCTTTTCAAAATCTGTGTCAGCAGACGCTTACTTCTTCTTGTAGCGCGCCTTGACCGGGGCCCAGAGCCGCTTGTTCGTCAGGTACAGCAGAACCGACAGGATCGTCAGGAACACAACGCCGACGAAACCGGCCTGCTTGCGTGCCATCAGCTTGGGCTCGGCTGTCCACATCAGGAACGCGGACACATCTTCGGACAGATGATGCAGGTCATTGGCGTGACCGTCTGCAAATTCCACGTCCTCGCCATACAGCGGGGGCGCCATGGAAATCCAGCCACCGGGGAAGATGGTGTTCTCATAAAGAACCGAACCGGCCTCTTCCTTTTCCTCGCCCGTATACCCTTGCAGCAGTGCCGCAATGTATTCCGGACCACCCATGCCCTTGAGCAACTGGTTGATGCCCAGACCATAGGGTCCGTGGAACCCGGCGCGGGCCTTGGCCATCATGGTCAGGTCCGGCGCGTTTTCCAGGTTGCTGCCGGGGAAATGGTCATTCTCCGTCGCGGGGCGGAAGTCGTCCAGTTCCGGGTCGAAGACCTCGTAGAACTCCGCATAGGCGCGCACCTGGTCCTCGGGCAGCGCGGGGCCGCCTTCGTCACCAAGGGTGCGGATCGGAACATATTGCAGGCCATGGCAGGCTGCGCAGATCTCGGTGTAGATCTGCAAACCGCGCTGCAGCTGGTTCTGGTCATAGGATCCGAACGGACCGTCAAAGGAAAAGTCGATATTTTCCACTTTGCCACCCGGCGCACCGGCCGCGAAGGCTCCGGTGGTCAGCATCACTGCCGCCACCGCACTTGCTGCAAGTTTCTTGAACATCTGCAGTCTCTCCTTATTCCGCAGGCTGTGACGCTGGCGTCACGCCGGCATCACCGCCACTTACATGCGCGGCAAAGTCTTCTTCGATGGTCGCAGGTTGCGCATCCGGTTTCTCGATCACGCCCATGAGCGGCAGGATCACGAGGAAGTAGGCGAACCAGTATGTCGACGCGATCAGCGACAGCGACGCATAGGGTTCCTCCGCAGGCATCGCGCCCAGCCACATCAAGGCAAAGAAGTCGATGACCAGAAGCCAGAACCACCATTTCAGCATCGGACGATAACGGGCCGAGCGGACCGACGAGGTGTCGAGCCACGGCGCCAGCGCCATCACGGCAATCGCGCCGAACATCGCAACCACACCAAAGAACTTGGCGTCGATGATGCCGCCGGTCAGCGTCTCAGCGATGATCACAACCCAGACGTCCGCAGTAAAGGCACGCAGGATCGCGTAGAACGGCAAGAAGTACCATTCCGGCACGATATGCGCAGGCGTCGCCAGCGGGTTCGCCTCGATATAGTTATCGGGGTGGCCCAGATAGTTCGGCATAAAGCCCACGATGGCAAAGAACACCACCAGGATCACGGCCAGCGCGAACAGGTCCTTGATCACGAAATAGGGCCAGAAGGGCAGGGTGTCTTTCTCGGCCTCTTCCTTGCTGCCACGGCGCACTTCGACACCTGTGGGGTTGTTGTTGCCCGTGGTGTGGAAGGCCCAGATATGCACGATCACGAGACCGGCAATCACGAAGGGCAACAGGTAGTGCAGGCTGAAGAAACGGTTCAGCGTGGCATTGTCCACGGCAGGCCCGCCCAGCAGCCATGTCTGAAGCGCCTCACCCACGAAGGGGATCGCGCCAAAGAGGCCGGTGATCACGGTCGCACCCCAGAAGGACATCTGACCCCAAGGCAGAACGTAGCCCATGAACGCCGTGCCCATCATCAACAGATAGATCAGCATCCCGATGATCCACGTGATCTCGCGCGGGGCCTTGTAGGACCCGTAGTAGAGACCGCGGAAGATGTGGGCGTAAACCGCAACAAAGAACAGCGAGGCGCCGTTCATGTGCAGGTAGCGCAGCATGTGGCCACCGTTGACGTTGCGCATGATGTGCTCGACCGAGGCAAAGGCATAGTCGACATGCGGCGTATAGTGCATGACCAGCACGATGCCGGTGATGATTTGCAGTGCCAGACAAAAGGTCAGCACGATGCCCCAGATCCACATCCAGTTCAGGTTCTTGGGCGTGGGGATCATCAGCGTGTCATAGAGCAAGCCGACAATCGGCAACCGCTTGGCAAGGCCCTTTTCCCAGGCCGCCTTCGGTTCGTAATGGTCGTGAGGAATTCCACCCATGGTTCGTTCTCTCCCTTAACCGAGTTTGATCGTGGTCTCGTCCACGAATTCTGCAACAGGCACCGGCAGGTTGGTCGGTGCAGGCCCGCGGCGGATACGGCCAGCGGTGTCATAGTGCGAACCGTGGCAGGGGCAGAACCAGCCGCCAAAATCACCGGCATCGCCCAGAGGCACACAGCCGAGGTGCGTACACACACCCATCATGACCAGCCACTCGCCCGCTTCGTCCAGCGTGCGGTTCTCGTCCGACGCGTCCGCGCCGTTGGGGGCATTCGCATTCTCGGCGCCCTGGTCAGGCAGGTCCGAAAGTTCGACGTCGCGTGCGGCCTGAATTTCTTCTTCCGTGCGGCGGCGAATAAAGACCGGCTTGCCCAGCCACTTCACCGTCAGTTGCGATCCCGGCTCGAGCGAGCTGACATCGACACGGATAGAGGACAGGGCCAAGACATCAGCCGACGGGTTCATCTGATTGACCAGCGGCCAGATTGCGGCACCTGCGGTCACCGCACCTGCGCCAGCGGTGGCGTAGTACAGAAAATCGCGCCGGTTGCCTTCGTGTTCTTCTTCTGCGTGGGACACGGGGGGCTTCTCCAGTTTCCAAGCGACCCGGAAGGGGCCAATACCGTAACCGGCCGCACGGAATGCGGCCTGTTCATCGGGCTATCTAGCGGGGTGATGCCCCCACGTCCAGCACGCAAAGTGGTGCACGTGGTCGCAGGGGGCTTGTTTAACCTCTTGATATGACTCCGCTCCGAGCCCCGGCAGCCTGCGCGGGGTCGCACATTCCATGTCGGCAGAGGTACTGCGTACTGATTCCGTCTTGGGATCAGGCCGCGGGGGCAGTGGCCTGCATCGACGGTCGCGCCGCAAATGCGTCGTACCACGCCGCCAGCGCCGCGCGGCCATTGCGCCATCCCCGCGCATCGTGGCGCAGATCAAGATAGCCCAACGCGCAGGCGACCGAGATATGTCCCATGCCCACGGGCCCGTTCAGGTTGCCCATCCAGCGTGCATTCAGCACGTCCAGAGCCCGCTCGACCTTGCCCCACTGCGCCTCGATCCACTCGGGCGATTGTTGGGCCTCCGGGCGCAGGCGGACCTCATAGGCCATTGATACCGCGCAATCCATGATGCCGTCGCCCGTCGCCTCAAGGGTCAGCATGTCCCAGCGTCCGCTGCCCGCCGGATACATCCCGCCGTCCCACAGATCGTCCAGATAGGCGGTGATGACCCGGCTGTCATACAAGGTGATGCCGTCCTCACGCTGCAACGCGGGCAGTTTGCCCAGCGGGTTAGCGGCCTTCAGGCCCGCATCCGACGCAAAGGCCGTGGTGGTGATCGTGTTCAACGCAACGTCGTCGGCCTTGCCCAATTCGTGCAACAGCACAACGACCTTGCGCACAAACGGAGAGGCGGGGGAATGAAACAGCTTCATGGCGGGCACGTCCTTTGATGGTTTCGCGCAGACTAGGCCCCGCGCATCAGCGCGGCAAGCAGGCGCGTTTCCATACCCATGCCGTAAGCGTCCACGTAATCCGCCGCACGCAGGCGTACGTCGTCGGGCTTGTTCTGGTTCAGCTTCCAGGTGCCGTCCACCGCCTCGATGCGCATCCGGCAAGGCACGATCTGGCGCATCATCTTTTCCAGCACCTCGGGCGTCATCTTGTCGGTCTTCCACGGCGGCTTGGGCAGCAGTTGATCCTCGAAATGCGCCGACTGCCGGTCCAGCATCTCGCGCATCTGTGCGTGCGGCAGCATTTCCAGCGTGCCGGTGATGTGGACGGCGATATAATTCCACGTAGGCACCTGATCGGTGACCTCGTACCAATCGGGCGAGATATACCCGTCCGGCCCACTCACCGCGATTTTCGCCTGCAAAGGCGCCTTCAGCGCTCGCGCAATCGGGTTCGACCGCACCAGGTGCAGGTCCAGCTGCGTACCGTCCGCGTCAACCAGGAACGGCACATGCGCCATCAGCGGCCCATCCGCGCCATTGACGGCCAGCATGCCAAAGGCCCGCTCGCGGGCGAACTCAAGATTGCGCTGCGCGGTCTCGGTGTGAAAGACGGGATTGGGATGCATGGGTGCGGCCTTGTGAAACGTCACGTCCGTCTTGCCTTGGTCCCGCCACCTTGGCAAGCTGGTGGTGTTCTCAGGGCGGGGCGAAATTCCCCACCGGTGGTATGTAGGACCTGTCACAGGGTGCCTGCGAGCCCACGAGCGCGACGCGCCCCGCCGCAAACGGGGCATGTTGGTCAGCAGATCAGGTGCGACGCCTGAGCCGACGGTCACAGTCCGGATGAAAGAGAACGCACAGGCACGGTCGCGCCCCATCGGGGTGCCGCCTGTCCGTGCGCAATCGCCTTGGGTGACGTGTCTGAACCAAAGGAGATATGCCATGACACACACCCGCTTTGCTTTTGTTCAAGCCCGCTGGCACGCTGAAATTGTCGACCGTGCCTATCAAGGGTTTACCGAGCTGATCCTGCCCGCGCAGGTCGACCGGTTTGACGTCCCCGGCGCGTTCGAGATGCCGCTGATGGCGCAGACGCTGGCCGAACAGGGCGGCTATGACGCGGTGATCTGTGCCGCGCTGGTCGTGGACGGCGGGATCTACCGCCATGACTTCGTGGCCGCCGCCGTGGTCGACGGGTTGATGCAGGTGGGCCTCAAGACCGGGGTGCCCGTCCTGTCCGTCTCGCTCACGCCGCACCAGTTTCAGGACACCGCCCATCACCGCGCGATCTATGGCGATCATTTCGTGATCAAGGGGCGCGAGGCCGCACAGGCCGCTCTGGGCATTCTTGAGACAAGGCGCTCCTTGCGCTCAGCGGCCTAGATAGGCCCGCAGCGCCTCGGGCGGGTTGGCCATGATCTCGGCCACCGGCCGGGGCGCATCCACCCGCCCCTGATCCACGAACAGAACCTGATCCGCCGCGCGTTCCGCGTCTTCGGGCGCGTGGGTGATCATCAGAACCGTCGCACCCATATCGCGCGCAACCGTGCTGGTCAGGTCCAGCATCTCGGCCCGCAAGGCAGGGCCCAGGGCGGCAAAGGGTTCGTCGAGCAACAGCAAGGGCCGGTCCTGCAACAGGATCCGGGCCAGCGCCGCGCGGCTTTGCTGTCCGCCCGAAATATCGCCGGGCCGCCGGTCTGCGTATCCGCCCAGTCCAACCTGCTTCAACGCGTCGCGCGCCCGCTCCCGTTCCTGCGCCCGCAGCCGCAGCGTCGGCCGAAGGCCCAGCCCGACATTCTGTTCCAGCGTCAGGTGGGGAAAGAGGTTGCCGTCCTGAAACAGCATCGCAATCCCGCGCTGATCGGGGGCTGCATCCGTCACATCCCGCCCGGCGACACGCACACGGCCCGTGGCGGGCACATAGCCCCCAATCGCGCCCAGCAGGGTCGATTTCCCGGCACCAGATGGCCCGATCACGGCAACCCGCGCGCCTTGCGCCACGCTGAACTGCGCGGTCATGGCAAAATCGCCCTGCCGCACCGTCAGGTCTTCAACGTCCAGCATGTCGCCGCCCCCACGCATCGCATATCCAAAACAGCCCAAAGGCCAGCACCAACAGCAACAGCGCCGCGCCCGCTGCGGCGTCGGTGCGGTAGCTGCCCATCAGGCGGTACATCTGCAAGGGCAGTGTCGCCGTTTCCGCATCGGCAAACAGCGTCAGCACCCCAAGATCCCCCACCGACAGCGCCGCCGCCAGCCCGGCGGCAAACCCCAATTGCGGCCGGATGCGCGGCAACAGCACGATGCGCCACAGCGCCCAGCCGTGCAGCCCAAGGCCCAGACCCAGCCGCCCGTGATCGGCCAGCACCTGCTGGATCGCCGGGCGCAGGATCCGCACGGCAAAGGGCAGGGCCATCATCGCATTGACCAGTGCCGTCACAGGCAACGCAAAATCCACCGGTGCCGCAAAGGGATAGATCAGGATGAACCACCCAGTCCCGATCATCAGCGGCGATGCAGCGAGGCCCAGCAGCGTCATCGCCTCCGCCCCGCGCCAGGTGCTTTGTGCAACCCATGCGGCCACGGGCAGGGCCAGCGCCACCAATAGCCCCGTGCTCAGCACCGCCACCCACAGCGATGTCCACGCCGCGTGCCATACCACGCCCGGCATCTGCCCCAATCCGATCAGGCCGGACCCGGCCACCGCCGCCAGCGGCATGATCAGGAACAGGGCGGCGAGCGTGATCCAACCTGTGTCCAAACCGCGCGCCAGCACACCGCCTGCATCCCAGCGTTGCACCGGGCGGTCGCGCCCGACACTGGCCAGCACCGGCGGCAGTATCCACACGGCAAGCAACGCGGCACCACCGGCCACGGCCAGCTGCACAAGGCTCAGCACCGCCGCCCGGCCAAGGTCGAAATCAAATCGAAACGCCTGATAGATGGCCAGCTCGATCGTCGTGGCCCGCGGCCCCCCACCCAGTGTGAGCGCCACGGCGAAACTCGTCAGGCAGATCACGAACACCAGCGCAAAGGCCCCCGGCACCACCCGGCACAGCAACGGCCATTCCAGCGTTCGGAACACGGTCTGCGGCGGCAGGCCCAGCTGCGCGGTCAGGCGGAACTGCTCTGCCGGGATGGTCTGCCACCCTTGCAGGATCAATCGCGTCGCCAACGGCATGTTGAAAAAGACATGTGCCAGAACCACGCCGGTCAGCCCGTAGATCGACAAAGGCGGCAGGCCCAGCAGCCCCAGCCCCTGACTGGCCCACCCCGCCCGGCCAAACACGGCCAACAGGCCGAGCACGGCCACAATCACCGGCAAGATGAACGGCGCGCCCAGCAGGGTCACAAGCGCCCCGCGCCCGACGAACCTGCGACGGGCCAGCGCGCGGGCCACCGGAATGGCCAGACCGACGCTGAAAAGAGCGGACAGGGTGGCCTGCCACAGCGTGAACCGCAGCACCGACCAGTCCGCCGCGCCAAAGGTGACGGGCCAGTCGGCCCGCACCGCTACGGCCCCCAGCGCGGCGAGGATCAGCCCAAAGACCGCCCCCGCCGCGACCGGACCGCTTATTGCGCCAGCGCGTCGCGCCATTCCGCAAGGGCCCCGTCACGGGCCGCCGCCGCGTCTTCGGGCGACAGGAGCAGAGATTTTTCCGGGGTGATCAACGTCTCGAACCCGTCGGGCAGGCCGCCCGCAGGCGTCACCGCCGGGTACATCCAGTTGGTCGTCGGAATGATCGACTGGAACGCATCCGACACCATGAAGGACAGGAACTGGTCGGCCAGCGCGGGCTGATCGGCATTGGCCAGCTTGCCGGCCACCTCGACCTGCATGTAATGACCCTCGTCAAAGGCGGCGGCGGCCTTGGACGCGTCCTCTTCGGCGATCAGGTGATAGGCGGGCGACGTGGTATAGGACAGCACCATGTCCGCTTCCCCCTCGAGGAACAGACCATAGCTTTCCGACCAGCCCTTGGTCACGGTCAGGACGTTGTCGCTCAGGTCCGACCACACCGATGCGGCGTCATCGCCATAGGCGGCCTTGACCCACATCAAAAGGCCCAGACCGGGCGTAGAGGAGCGCGGATCCTGAATGGCGATCTTCAGATCGCTTGCGGCCAGATCCTTGAAGTTCGTTGGCGCGTCCATGTCCGCATTGTGCACGAAGGCAAAGTACCCCCAGTCATAGGGCGCAAACGTGTCGTCGGTCCATGCCACGGGCAGGGTGTAATCCGCCGTCACGCTGTGCGGCGCAAAAAGGCCAGTGTCCTTGGCCGCGGCGATCAGGTTGGTGTCGAGGCCCAGCACCACATCCGCCTCGGACCGCGCGCCCTCCAGCTTGATCCGCGCCAAAAGCGCCGCACCGTCGCCCGCGCCGATCAGTTGCAGATCACAGCCACAGGTTTCCTCGAACGCGGCCTCGACCGCCGGGCCGGGGCCCCAATCGCTGACAAAACTGTCATAGGTGTACACTTTGAGAACGGGCGTTTCCGCCCAAGCCGCAGTCGCACAGAGCGCCGCAGCAGTCGTCATCAGATACTTCATCGCATCCTCCATCAAGAGAGGCGGCGGGATAAGGGTATTGGGATGATCCAAACCTTCCCTCCGCCGGTGTTAACCGGTTCAGGTTCTACGGGTTCGCATCATTGCATCTCAGCCTGTCAGGGCACCCCGAGGTGCGGCAATAGCTAGGCGGGCCGCACCCCAAGGGCAAGCACAAATCGCCTTGAGCCGAAAACGCCGCACGGCTAGACGGGTGCGGCAAGCAGGAGCCGCACATGTCGATCAACAGTTTTGGCCATCTTTTCCGCGTCACCACTTGGGGCGAAAGCCACGGGCCCGCCCTGGGCGCGACGGTCGACGGCTGCCCCCCCGGCGTCGCGATTGACGAAGCCATGATCCAGCAGTGGCTCGACAAGCGCAAACCGGGCCAGAACAAGTACACCACCCAGCGGCGCGAAGCGGACGAGGTGCGGATCCTCTCCGGCGTGTTCGAAGGGGTGACAACCGGCACGCCCGTTCAGTTGATGATCGAAAACACCGATCAGCGGTCCAAGGATTACGGCGACATCGCCGAGAAATTCCGCCCCGGCCACGCCGACATCACCTATTGGCAGAAATACGGCATTCGCGATTATCGCGGCGGCGGGCGGTCTTCGGCCCGCGAAACGGCGGCCCGCGTGGCGGCGGGTGGTCTGGCCCGCGCGGCACTGGCCAAGCTGGCTCCGGGGGTCGAGATCAAGGGCTACATGACCCGCATGGGCACGCACGAGATTGACCGTGACCAATTCGACTGGGACCAGATCGACCAGAACCCGTTCTGGGTGCCCGATGCCAACGCCGCCACCACATGGGCGGATTACCTCGACCGGCTGCGCAAATCCGGCAGCAGCGTCGGCGCGGTGATCGAAGTCGTCGCGCGCGGCGTGCCTGCGGGCCTCGGCGCGCCGGTCTATGGCAAGCTCGACACCGATCTGGCGGCGGGCATGATGTCCATCAACGCCGTCAAGGGCGTCGAGATCGGCGAAGGCATGTCTGCGGCCATGCTCACGGGCGAGCTGAACGCGGACGAGATCAGCATGGGACCGGATGGCCCCGAATATTCCTCGAACCACGCGGGCGGCATCCTTGGCGGTATCTCCACCGGGCAGGACATCGTCGTGCGGTTCGCGGTCAAACCGACCTCGAGCATTCTGCAAACCCGAAAGACGATCACCAAATCCGGCGCGGCCGCGGAAATCATCACCAAGGGGCGGCACGATCCTTGCGTCGGCATCCGCGCGGTGCCGGTGGGCGAGGCGATGATGGCCTGCGTGATCCTCGACCATCTGCTGCTGGATCGTGGGCAAACGGGCGGCGTGCGCGGCCCGATCGGCTAGGCCAGCATCACACCTACGGACCGCACCGCATTGCGCAATGTCTCCGTGTCGATCCGGGCCCGCGCCATGGTGCGCAGGCCCATATATTGCGCGACCAGCATGTCGGCCAAGGCCCGGCGCGCGCTGGGTTTCAGATCCGCGTGCTTTGGGGACGCCTGCAACGCCACATCAATGCCGTCACGCATCGCACCAAGGCCCCGCGATACCGCTTCGGCGATCTCGTCGTCATAGGTGCTGGGCCCCGCCGCGGCGGTACACAAGAGGCACCCGCGCTGATCGCCTTCGGTCACCGCGCGGTAAGAATTCGTGAACATCGCCATGATCCGCTCGGCCCCGTTGGGAATGCCCGGATCGGTCAACAGGTCAACACCCGCGCGCACAGCCTTGCCTTCGTAGTGATCCAGCACCTTGAGAAACAGCGTCTTCTTGTCGGTGAATGCCTTGTACAGGCTGCCACGCGTCAACCCCATCCCCTCCAGCAGGTCAGGCAGCGACGCGCCCTCATAGCCATGGGTCCAAAAGACCTGCATCGCCTTTTCCACTGCTTCGTCCGTGTCGAATGTTCTGGGCCGTGCCATGTCGCTGCTCCTTTGGTGTCCCTTACATAATCATAGGGAACCAAATAGTCCAGAACTCACGAATCTGTGTATTGTACCAATGAGTTCCCCAAGTTATCTATCGATTATTCGGAACCAATCGGTACACAAAGGACTGCCCAAATGCTCAAGACCCTCAAATCCCTCGCCGCCATTGCCCTCGCCGCGCTTGTCGCCATTGCACCCCTGCCTGCTGCCGCAGCCGATCCCGTTGCCTCCGGCACATTCACCGGCGCATCCGACCACATCACCACCGGTGGTGTCGAGATCATCAAGAACGACGACGGCAGCCACACCATCGTCCTCGCCGCAGATTTCAGCCTCGACGGCGCGCCCGACCCGCGCGTCGGTCTGGGCAAGAACGGTTTCTATGACGGCAACACCGACGCAGGCGTTCTCGGCAACCTGACCGGCGCGCAATCCTTTGTCGTGCCCGCGGGCGTCGATGTGTCTGCCTTCAACGAAGTCTACATCTGGTGCGAAAAGTTCAGTGTCCCGCTCGGGGTCGCAAAACTGAACTGACCGCTTGCCAAACCACTCACGAAGCGACAAGGCTCGGGGGACATGAAAGCGCCCTCGACCCAAAACAGACCCGGCACCGCCATCAGCCTCAAGCTGTTGGCGGTGTTTTTGTTCATGGTGATGGCCGCGATGATCAAGGCCGCCACACAGAACGTGCCCGCCGGTCAGGCGGTGTTCTTCCGGTCGTTCTTTGCCATGCCGATCATCCTCGCCTGGATCTGGCAGCGGGGCGAAATGCGCGAGGCCCTCGTGCCGGTGAACCTGACGGGCCACATCTGGCGCGGGCTGTTCGGAACGTCGGCCATGGCGCTCACCTTTGGCGGGCTGGCCCTGCTGCCACTGCCCGAGGTGACGGCCATCGGCTACGCCACGCCGATCTTCACCGTGATCCTCGCGGCCCTCATGCTGGGCGAACGCGTGCGCATCTTTCGTATCACCGCCGTTGGCCTTGGCCTTGTCGGGGTGATGATCGTCCTCTGGCCGCGCCTCTCCATCGGTACGGATGCCCTCAGCACGGCCGCAGGGCTCGGTGCGGTCATGGTGCTGGGCGCGTCGCTCTTGCGCGCAGTGGTCCAGATCCACATCCGCACACTGGTCAAGACCGAACACACCGCCGCCATCGTCTTCTATTTCTCGCTGACCGCGACCGTCCTCAGCCTGATCAGCATCCCCTTTGGCTGGGTCGTGCCCTCCACTTTGGATGCGGGCCTGCTGATCGGTGCCGGGTTGGTGGGCGGTGTGGCGCAGATCCTCGTCACGGCCAGCTACCGCTTTGGCGCGGCTTCCATGCTGGCCCCGTTCGACTACGCTTCGCTGATCTTTGCCGCGCTGATCGGCTACGTGATCTTTGCCGAACTGCCCACGACACCCACAGTGATCGGCGCGTCACTGGTGGTGCTGGGCGGCGTCCTCATCATCTGGCGCGAACGCCAGCTGGGCGGTGGCCGCAACCGCGCGCGGGCCGTGACCGATCCCAAGGGCTAAAACTGCGAAATTAAATTTTCTAGTTGTCAGCACTATATTTTGGTGCGTTCTTTTTTCGTTCTCACCGATTGTGGGCAAATCTATTTCGTTAAAGGAAAATGTTAAGGCTTGTCAATGGCCTGAATGAAAATTTTGTTGTCGTTTGCGGTAACATGTGTAAATCTTCTTTTCAATATGATGTAGCTGCCCACTATATTGATCGGGGGATCAACCAATGAAGGAAGAATGCCCAGTCTGCCGCCTGCGCCGTGAGCAAAGAGAAAACAATGTGATGCTGCTGACCGCCCTTGCGGCAGTCGCCACGACAATTGGCGTCGTGGTCGCTTTGATCAACCAGCTAAGTTGAGGTCCAAATGACACCCTCAATCAACAACGCACCCCAGCACGCTGAGGCAAAAGCGACGCGGTTCATTGATATCGTCGCCGCCTATGGCAAAGATCGAAAGATGACACAGCGCTCTATCGCGGTTGAGTTGGGGTGCAGTCCATCAACGCTGTCCTTGGTGGGCAGCGGCGCGCGCAAATTGTCTGACGCGATGGCGACAAAGCTGTCTTTGTTGTTCGGCGGGAGCCCCGACAACTGGAAGGATATTCATCGTCAGACGCAATCCGGCAGCAAGCACCCCGTTGCCTATTTTCGCGCGATCCTGAATGAATACTCAACGCTCGAGGACCTGCCCGGCGCGCGGGTCAGACGGTTGCGCCGCGAGCATATCCTTGAGTTCATGCAGGCCAGCCCAAATAGCGGGCTCCAACGCGAAACGCTGTCAATAGACGGCTTTGCCGAAGAACGCCTGAGGGTGACCAGCTATGACACAGCATTCGGGTCTTTTTTCAGTGAGGACACGGGAAAGGACGAAGAGATCAACGGAACGTTCGTCATCCCGGCAGGTCGGAGCATTTTGATGACGACTAAAGAGGCCGTAACCATGCCAATGTGGATGGAAGCCGATGTGCACCCCGCAACGAGCCTTGCGCGAAAGCACTTGATCGTGTCCGGAGGCCCGATCATTGACCCCGGATTTGACGATTTCTTGGTGGCGTCTGTCTTCAACCCAACGCGGGATCCGATCGAGGTTAACTCGAATGATACGTTCCTGACCTTGCGGTTTTGGCTGCACGAGCTGGATCGCTAACAGCAATCAGGGCTTGTGACAGGCGGACGCCTCGATCACCAGACCGTCCGGGCCAAAGCGCAAGGTCTCAGCCGCCAGCACATCGCGCTGGTTGCGATAGGTGATCACCAGCATCCCATGCCCATGCAACACGTCCACCACGACAAAGGACAGATCCGGCTGCCCCTCCAGCGCGCGTGCCCAATAGGTGCGCAGCGCCGCCTTGCCGCGCAGCTCTCCTGTCCCCACAAGCCGCATCGCCTTGTGCGAACGGAACACGATGTCTTCGCTGTAATGTGCCAGAATGCGGTCAAGGTCATGGGAGTTCCAGCCGGCCTCCCACGCCTCTGCAAAGGCCTCGAAATCCAAGGCTTATTCCCGGACGAGCTTTTCGTACCCTTCGGCGATGTCCCGCGCGATGGCCCCGACCTCAAAGTTGAAGTCGGCGATCTGCCCTACCGGCGTCACCTCGGCGGCGGTGCCGGTCAGCCAGCACTGCTCGAACCCTTCGAGTTCCTCGGGCATAATCACCCGCTCGTGCACCTTGATCTGGCGATCTTCGAGCATGCCGATGACCGTCTGGCGCGTCAGACCGTTCAGGAACACATCGGCCTTGGGCGTGTGCACCTCACCATCCTTGACGAAAAAGATGTTGGCACCGGTGCATTCGGCCACGTATCCACGGTAATCCATGAACAGCGCGTCCGAACAGCCCTTGGCCTCGGCGGCATGCTTTGATGTGGTGCAGATCATGTAAAGACCAGCGGCCTTGGCGTGCACCGGGATCGTCTCGGGGCTGGGGCGCTTCCATTTGGCGATGTCGATCTTGGCGCCCTTGAACTTGGCGTCGCCGTAATAGCTGCCCCATTCCCACGCCGCGATGGCCAGATGGACGGGGTTGCGCGCGGATGCGACACCCATGTCCTCGCCCGCACCGCGCCATGCCACCGCCCGCACATACGCATCCGTCAGGCCATTGGCGGTCAGCACCTGCTGCTTGGCCGCCTCGATCTCGTCCACCGTATAGGGGATCTGGAAATCCAGCTCTCCCGCGGAAAAGTGCAGCCGTTCCGAATGCTTTCGGCTCAGGAAAATCTTCCCGTTATAGGCCCGCTCGCCCTCGAACACCGACGACGCATAGTGCATGGCATGGCTCAGGACGTGGACATTGGCACTGCGCCAGTCGACCATCTGGCCGTCCATCCAGATTTTCCCATCACGATCATCATAGCCAGCCATGGCGTCCTCCATTTTGCATTTGTTGCGCTGATAAGTCCGAAACGGTCATAAAGTTGCGCAAAACCTGCGATTCGATATCGCTTCGCTCTTGGAATGTCAACAAGGCTGACATAAACTGACGGCAAAACACGACACAAAGGACAGGGACAGCATGGCCGACGGACGCCCGAGTGCCGCGATCAGCGGGGAAAACCTGCTGTTCTTGACGGACGAACAATTGCGGCAGGGGATCGAGGCGATGTTCTTTGCCTATCGCGGCTTTACCGCCGATCCCGATCGCATCCTGTCGGATCTGGCCTATGGGCGAGCGCATCACCGCGCGATCCACTTTATCAACCGGGCGCCGGGCACAACCGTGAATAACCTGCTCAACATCCTCGGCGTGACCAAACAATCGCTCAACCGCGTGCTGCGTACCCTGATCGCCGACGGTCTGGTGCAAAGCCGGGTGGGACAGTCTGACAAGCGCGAACGCCACTTGTTCCTGACCGACGAGGGCCGCGCGCTCGAAGGGCGGCTGTCGGATGCCCAACGGGCCCGTATGCGCACCGCCTTCCGCGACGCAGGTCCCGAGGCTGTGGCAGGGTTCCGCACGGTGCTCGAGGCGATGATGGACACAGAGATGCGCCGCACCTACACAAGACTGAAGGAAAGCGGGGCGTGATGGACTTTGATGCACACCTTTTGATTGTCGACGATGACGAGCGGATCCGCACGTTGTTGCAGAAGTTCCTGATGCGGAACGGGTTTCTGGTGACGGCGGCGCGTGATGCCGAACATGCCCGGCGCATCCTCGCGGGGCTCGATTTCGACATGATCGTGCTGGACGTGATGATGCCGGGCGAGGACGGGCTGAGCCTGTGCCGGTCCTTGCGCGAAACCCATGCGACGCCGATCTTGCTGCTGACGGCCAAGGGCGAGACCGACAACCGGATCGAGGGGCTGGAGGCCGGGGCCGACGATTATCTGGCCAAGCCGTTCGAGCCCAAGGAACTGCTGCTGAGGATCAACGCGATCCTGCGCCGCGTGCCCGATGTGGCACCGGAGGAGGCGACGCCGAAAATCCTGACCCTCGGGCCGATCCGCTACGATATGGAACGCGGCGAGATGTGGCAGGGGGCCGATCTGGTCCGGCTGACGGCCACGGAAATGCAGCTGATGAAGATTTTCTCGGCCCAGCCCGGCGAGGCGGTCAGTCGCGCGCAGCTGGTCGAGGATCTGGGCCGCGACCGCGGTCAGGCCCAGGAACGCGCGGTAGACGTGCAGATCACCCGGCTGCGGCGCAAGATCGAGAGCGACCCGAAACAACCGCGCTATCTGCAAACCGTGCGCGGTGCAGGGTACATGCTGGCGCCGGATTGACCCGGTGACGGCGTGGGATAGTCACTGACGGTCCATTGGGACGCACGGCTGCAAAGCGCCAAGCAGTGGTGTTGAGGCCGCGTCTTCAAAGGACACGACGATACCGTCTTCATCCTGCGAGGAACCACAGGTCGCAAAAGCGGTGCCGGCGAGCGCGCAGCAATGCGTTACCACGCTTTCCTGAAAGACGACGCTGGAACTGGTTGATACCGTGCGCAGCAATGCGCGGTTGGTGGTGGGGTTTTCGGCATGATCGGGGGCCGACATCCGGCCAGCCGCAAACGCCGCGATGGCAACGAAAGCAACACCGATCCAAATCAGCATTTGCCGCGACATGATCGCGCTCCTTTTCCCGTATGTTCAGACCCGGGACTTTGATCAAAACAATCGGCGCTGGCAACCGGGCAGCCCACTGCTATTGTCCAAACCATGAAAACAGCGCTCCTCACCCACGCCGACGGCCTCTTGCACGTCACCCCCGCAGGCATGCCCGAGCAGGTGGCGCGGTTGGACTATATCCAGAGCGCGCTGGCGGATCTGGATCTGGTGCGGGTCGATCCTCCACTGGCAACAGACGCGCAGATCGCGTTGTGTCATCCGCAGGACTATATCGACCGGGTCCGCGCGCAGATGCCAGCGGACGGCTTTGCCGGGCTGGACCGGGAGACGGATGCGGAGACGTTCCTGTCGCCCACCTCTCAGAACGCGATCTGGCGCGCGGCAGGGGGGGCTGTGCGCGCCGTGGACATGGTGCTGGACGGGGAGGTGACGAACGCCTTTGTCGCGATGCGCCCGCCGGGGCATCATGCGGAGCAGTCCCTGCCCATGGGGTTCTGCATCTTTGGCAATGTGGCGATTGCGGCCAAGCACGCGTTGGAGGTGCGGGGGCTGGCCCGTGTGGCGGTTGTCGATTTCGACGTGCATCACGGCAACGGCACGCAGGCGCTCTTGCAGGACGATCCGCGCGCGCTTGTTGTGACCAGCCAGCAGATGCCGCTGTGGCCGGGTACGGGGGCGGCGTCCGATCGCGGCCCGCATGGCACGGTGTTGAACGTCCCGCTGGCACCGGGCACGGACGGTGCTCATGCGATTGCGGAATACACCCGCGTCGTGATGCCTGCGCTGATCAAACACCAGCCCGAGCTGATCCTGATTTCTGCCGGGTTCGATGCCCATCAGGATGACCCGCTGGCCCAGTTGAACTGGACAGTGGACACCTATGCGCGCCTCACGGACATGTTGGCGGAAACTGCACGAGACCTGTGCAAGGGCCGGGTGGTGTCGGTGCTGGAAGGCGGCTATGATCTGGATGCGCTGGCGGCCTGCGCCCGCGCCCATGTACAATCGCTGATGAAGGCCCCGACATGACTGACCGCCCCGTAGACGAGATGAGCTTCGAAGAAGCGATGGCCGAGCTGGAACAGGTTCTGGGCCAGTTGGAGCGTGGCGATGTGGCGCTGGATGCATCGATCACGCTCTATGAGCGGGGGGCCGCGCTCAAGGCGCGCTGCGAGGCCAAGCTGAAGGAAGCTGAAGAGAAGGTGGCCGCGATCACGCTGGATGCGGATGGCAATCCCACCGGGTTGAAAGCCGCGGGCGATCTCTGAGCGATGTTTCAGGACCGGTTGAAGGGCGCGGCCGCCGTCATACAGGCGCAGTTTGATGCCGTGCTGGCGGGGTTTGACGACCTGCCGGTGGTTCATGCGATGGCCCATGCCACCCACGGGGGCAAGCGGCTGCGCGGGTTTCTGGTGCTGGAAAGCGCGCGGTTGCACGGGGTGGAGCCGGGTGCCGCCCTTTGGCCTGCGACAGGGATCGAGGCGCTGCATGCCTATTCGCTGCTGCATGATGACCTGCCTTGCATGGATGACGATGATCTGCGGCGCGGCGCGCCGACGGTGCACGTGAAATGGGACGAAGCCACCGCCGTGCTGGCCGGGGATGCGCTGCAAACGCTGGCCTTCGAGCTGGTGAGCCACCCGGATGTGGGCCCCGGTGACGTGCGCGCCGATCTGACCGCATCGCTCGCGCGGGCCTCGGGCGCGCAGGGCATGGTGCTGGGTCAGGCGCTCGACATCGCGGCAGAGACGGCGGACGCGCCCCTGACGCTGGACCAGATCACCGCCCTGCAACGGGGCAAGACCGGCGCGCTGATCGAATGGGCCGCCACGGCGGGCGCGCGGATGGCGCAGGCGGACACCGGCCCGTTGCAGGCCTATGCCCGGGCGCTGGGCCTCGCCTTTCAGATCGCCGATGACATTCTGGACGTGACCAGCGACGCCGCCACCATGGGCAAGGCCACCGGCAAGGATGCGGATGCGGGCAAGGCGACATTCGTGTCGCTGCTGGGTCTGGACGAGGCGAAACGCCGCGCCGATCAACTGGTGACGGATGCCTGCGACGCGTTAAGTATGTACCAAGCGGACGCCGACGTATTGCGGGACGCCGCCCGCTTTGTCGTGACCCGCAAGACGTGAGTGCCCATGACGGATCGCCCCAACACCCCCCTGCTTGATACGGTCAAGCGCCCTGCGGACCTCAAACGGTTCTCCGATGCGCAGCTGCGCCAGATCGCGAACGAGGTCCGGGCCGAAACGGTGTCGGCGGTGTCGGTCACCGGCGGGCATCTGGGCGCGGGTCTCGGTGTGGTCGAGCTGACCGTGGCGCTGCATGCGGTGTTCGACACCCCGCGGGACAAGTTGATCTGGGACGTGGGCCACCAGTGTTACCCGCACAAGATCCTGACTGAACGGCGCGACCGCATCCGCACGCTGCGGATGAAGGACGGGCTGAGCGGGTTCACCAAGCGCAGCGAGAGCGATTATGACCCGTTTGGCGCGGCGCACTCGTCGACCTCCATCTCGGCGGCGCTGGGATTTGCCGTGGCGCGTGATCTGGGCGGCACTGTCCCCGCGGGGACAGGCGACGCGATTGCCGTGATCGGCGACGGATCGATGAGCGCGGGCATGGCGTATGAGGCGCTGAACAACGCCGGTCACCTGGGCAAGCGCCTGATCGTGATCCTGAACGATAACGAGATGTCGATTGCCCCGCCGGTGGGCGCGATGTCGTCCTACCTTTCGCGGCTCTATGCCCAGAACCCGTTTCAGGATCTCAAGGCCGCGGCCAAGGGCGCGGTCAGCCTGCTGCCCGAACCGTTCCGCGAAGGGGCCAAGCGTGCCAAGGAGATGCTCAAGGGCATGGCCGTCGGCGGCACACTGTTCGAAGAGCTGGGGTTCTCCTATCTCGGCCCCATCGACGGGCATGACATGGACCAGCTGTTGCCGGTGCTGCGCACGGTCAAGGAGCGCGCCAACGGGCCGATCCTGATCCACGTGCTGACCAAAAAGGGCAAGGGCTATGCTCCCGCCGAAACCGCCCGCGACAAGGGCCACGCCACGGCCAAGTTCGACGTGGTCACCGGCCAGCAGAAAAAGGCGCCCAGCAACGCGCCCAGCTATACGTCCGTCTTTGCCCAGCACCTGATCAGGCAGGCCGAGGGCGACGACAAGATCTGTGCGGTGACGGCGGCGATGCCTGATGGCACGGGCCTGAACCTTTTTGCCGAACGCTTTCCCAGCCGCTGCTTTGACGTGGGCATTGCCGAACAACACGGCGTGACCTTTTCGGCAGCACTTGCCGCAGGCGGGATGAAGCCGTTTTGCACGATGTATTCGACCTTTCTGCAACGCGGGTACGATCAGGTCGTGCACGATGTGGCGATCCAGCGGTTGCCGGTGCGCTTTGCCATCGACCGCGCGGGGCTCGTTGGTGCGGACGGGGCGACCCATGCGGGCGCGTTCGACGTGGCCTATCTGGCGAACCTGCCGGGCTTTGTCGTGATGGCCGCCGCGGACGAGGCGGAATTGGCGCATATGGTCGCCACGGCGGCCGCGCATGACGCAGGCCCCATCGCCTTCCGGTTCCCGCGCGGCGAAGGCACCGGGGTCGAGATGCCGGAGCGCGGCACCCCGCTGGAGATCGGCAAGGGCCGCATGATCCAGACCGGCAAGGGCGTGGCCATCCTGTCCTTTGGCACCCGCTTGGCTGAGGTGCAGAAAGCCGCCGAAAACCTGGCCGCCAAGGGGATCGTGCCCACCATCGCCGACGCCCGCTTT
This sequence comes from uncultured Tateyamaria sp., assembly GCF_947487805.1. Lineage (GTDB taxonomy): Bacteria > Pseudomonadota > Alphaproteobacteria > Rhodobacterales > Rhodobacteraceae > Tateyamaria. The sequence continues at coordinate 111,649 of NZ_CANKXW010000001.1, forward strand.
GCCAAGCCGCTGGACCGCGACCTGATCCTGCAACTGGCCGCCGATCACGAGGCCCTCATCACCATCGAAGAGGGCGCCATCGGCGGCTTTGGCAGTCACGTGGCACAGCTTCTGGCGGAGGAGGGCGTGTTCGATACCGGCCTCAAGTACCGGTCCATGGTCCTGCCCGACACGTTCATCGATCAGGCCAGCCCGGCGGACATGTATGCCGTCGCGGGCATGAACGCGGACCAGATCGAGGCCAAGGTGCTGAACGTGCTTGGCGTAACGTCACTTGACGAGGCGCGCGCCTGACGCTTGCGGGGCGGGGCGGGCTTCGGCCAGACTGCGCCCACCGAAACGCAAAGGGTGCCCCATGTCGATCCACAGCCGACCCGTCCACATCTATCGCTGGATCGTGTTCCTGCTGGCGGCGGGCTATTGCCTGCACCAGCTGGTGCTGGGGGCCTGGACCGGGCCGGGCGGGCCGTTCCGCTACCTGACGATCTGGGCGCTGTTCCTGTCATTCTACGCGGCCAGCCGGATGCTGGCCCTGTCCGAACACCGCATCACGCGTCGGCACGAGGTCACCGCCATGTGCGCCGCCGTGCTGAACGTGATGGTCGTGTTCCTCTACTGGCGGCTCTATTTCACAGACCCTGCACTGGTGAACAATGGCGGTCCCATCGTGTGGTGGCTGGAATACTACCTGCATGCGCTGGGCCCGGCGCTCCAGATCATTGATGCGCTGTTCATCGGCCGTGTCTTTCGACGGGTCTGGCGCGGCATCGTGCCGATGATCCTGATCATCAGCGCCTATGTCGCCTGGAGCGAGCTGTTCGTGCAGCGCTTCAACGACCGGCCTGCGGGCGAGGTGACCAGCGGGCTGCCCTATCCGTTCCTCAACAACATGGAATTTTCGGAACGGGCGATGTTCTACCTGGTCAATGGCGGTACGGCGCTGTTCCTGCTGTTGGTCTTTGGATGTCTGGGCTGGGTGCTGTCGCGCGTGATGCGCGGTCAGGTACCGGCCTGAACCAGCCATAGCGTCAGCGCCGCAAGACCGCCCACCACGCCGTAACCCAGCAGCACATAAAGCCCGTCGCGTGTAAACAGCCCGAACGCCATCAGCGACACCGCCCCCGCCCCGAAGGACGTGACAAAGGGCAGCAGTTCGAGCAGGGGCCATGTCATGGGAATGAGCAGGCACAAAAGCAACGTGCCCAGTCGCAGTGGCCCGCCCGTCAACATCCGCAGCCGAGGGTGTGAATGCCGGTCGATCCACCGCGCCGGGCGGCGCAGGGCCGCCACCGCCCTGCGCAGCCGCCGTACCGGCACGGCCCGGTTGCGCACAAGCCCCGGCAGCCACAGGTGCCTGCGCCCGAACAGGGCCTGCACCATGACCATCACGATCAGCAGCGCGGACAGGGTGGGCAGGCCCGGAATGCCCGACAGGGGCGACACCATAAGCAGCGCAATCGCCAGCACGATGGGCATGATCGACCGGTCGCCGATCTCGTGCAGGATGTCCTGAACCGTGACCCTGTCGCCCTGCGCAGCCTCTTCGAGGATATCCAGAAGATGCGTCAGCGACGGGTGGTCGGTAGGGTCCATGGCTCAGCCGTCGCGGGCCAGCAAGGCTGCAAGCCCGTCCCTGTAGTTCGGATAAAGCAGGGTGACACCCAGATCGTCCTTGATGCGGTCATTCCGCACCCGCTTGCTCTCGGCATAGAAACTGCGCGCCATCGGCGTCATCTCGGCGGTCTCGAAATCCTCTGCCGGGGGCACGGGCAGGCCCAGCAGGGCGGCGGCATGGGCAATGACGTCCTGCGGCGGGGCGGGGTCATCGTCGCACAGGTTATAGACCGCGCCCGGCGCGGGCTGGTGGATCGAGGCCAGCACGATCTGTGCGATGTCCTCGACGTGGATGCGCGAAAACACCTGATCCGGTTTGATGATCCGCCGGGCGGTGCCTGCGCGCACCTTGGCAAAGGGGCCGCGCCCCGGCCCATAGATCCCGGCCAGCCGAAAGATGTGCAGCGGCAGATCGGGGATCTCGCGCCACGCGGTCTCGGCGGCGACGCGCCACTGCCCGCGCCGGGTCGAGGGGGTCAGGGCGGTGTCTTCGTCGACCCAACCGCCCTTGTGATCGCCATAGACGCCGGTGGTGGACAGGTACCCGGCCCATGCGAACTGCGCGGCGCTGGCGCGGATCTGGTCACCCACCGCGCGCAACACCGGATCGCCCTCGGCATCCGGCCCGGCAGAGATCAGCAGATGCGTCGCATCGTCCAGCGCCGCGTCGACCGCATCACCGGGAAAGATCAGCGGCTCGACCCCGCTGGCGGCAAGTGCGGCGGCCTTGTCGGCGCTGCGCGTGGTGCCGATCACCCGCCAGCCCAGCGGCAGCAACAGCCGGGTCAGCGCCTGCGCTGAATACCCGTGGCCAAAGGAAAGAAGCGTCTTCATGCGCCCCACCGTACCGACTGTCCCCGCGGGGACAAGTCCCTTGGCGCGCGCGCGCCCTTGCCAAAACCCGTCCCGGGCGGCCTTATTGCGCCATGACGGATGATCCTGATCTCGACCGCGCCTATGCGCTGAAAACGCCCGAGGATTCGGTGCGGCTCTATCGCGACTGGGCCGACACCTATGACCGCGATTTCGCGCAAGCCAGCGATTACGTCCTGCCCGCCGAGGTCTCGCGCCACTATGCGGTGCTTGGCGGGTTCGGCCCGGTGCTGGATGTGGGCGCGGGCACGGGCCTGTGCGGCGCGGCGCTGGCGGGGCGGGGCATTGGCCCCGTCGATGGCACCGACATCTCCGCCGAGATGCTGGAAACCGCGCGCACCAAGGGGATCTATCGCCACCTGTTCACCGGCAATATCCTGACCGGGCTGGACGCGCCGGACACCTATCAGGGCGCGGTCAGTTCCGGCACCTTCACCAACGGCCATGTGGGGCCAGACGGTCTGGACGCGATGCTGGCCGCCGTGCGCCCGCGCGGGTGGATCGTGGTGTCGGTCAACGCGCAGCACTACGCCGCCACCGGTTTTGCGGCCAAGCTGGCGGCGCTGGGCGACGCGATTTCGGATCTGAGCGAAACCGAGGTCGCGATCTATGGCCCGGGCGCGACGGGGCCACATGCAGGCGATACCGCGCTGCTGATCGCGTTCCGCCGGGCCTAGCGGCTGTCGGCGGGGGTATAGTCAAAGGTCGGAATGGCGCGGATGGCGTCGATGCCGCCGAGGGCCGCAATGCGCCGCGCCTGGTCGGCATGGGCGCGGGCATTGGCGTCCTCCGGGTCAACGAGGGCAAGCATCCGCCGCGTCCCTTCGGCGATAATGTCAGGCCGGGCGATGGCGAGGTCCACCTCTTCCTGCGGGTCGGCTGCCATGTCAAAAAGCTGCGCGGCGTGCCCTTCGGCATAGTGGACCATCTTCCACGTGCCCCAGCGCACCATGGTCACGCCCACCGAACAGCCGCCGTCGTGATATTCGGACAGCACGGTGCGGTCCGGATCCGGACGGCGCAGGTCGCGGCCCGAGAACCCGGAGGTCCGGGCCCCCAGCGTGCCGCAGATCGTCGGCGCGATGTCGATCAGGCTGACCGGCGTGGCGCAGGTGCCCGCATCGATCCCCGGCCCGGCCAGCATCAGCGGCACGCGCGCGGCGCTGTCATACATGGTCGACTTCGTCCAGAACCCCTTTTCCCCCAGCATCTCGCCATGATCGGCGGTAAAGACGACAAGCGTGTCCTCGGTCAGGCCCGCCGCATCCAACGCATCAAGGACGCGTCCCACCTGCCGGTCCAGAAAGGTGCAGAGGCCGAAATAGGACGCCGTGGCGATACCGCGCGATTCGGGCGTGAAATACGGATCGTGATCAAAGAACCCGGCGATTTCCCGCAGGATCGGATGATCCGGCACCTCTTGCGCGCCACGGGCAAGGGCCTGCGGATCGTACAGGGCATAGTCCTGCGGCGGCGCCGTCAGCGGAAAGTGCGGGGCCAGCCATGACACAAAGGCGCACCACGGCGCGTTCTGGCGCGCAGGTGCTGCGATCCAGTCACAGGCCGCGGCCGTCACCGTCCGGTCCTGCGCCAGATAGGCAGTGTCCCCCGGCCCGATGTCGCGCGCCAGCGTGTGGGTCATGTCGTAGGGTTCGACCGGGCGGCGCAAGAGCGCTTGTGCCCAGCCGATGCCATCCACCACGTGCACCGGCGCGATCTGGGTGCCGAACCCGCAATCGGCGTCGCCGGATTGATAGTGCAGCTTGCCGATGGACACCGGGTCAATACCAACATCGCGCAAAACATGCCCCCAGCTGGGCGTGGCCCCGTCATAGGGTTCGGCAGAGGACCAGTTCCCGATCTCGTGCACATATTTGCCCGTCGCAATCGCCGCCCGCGTCGGTACGCAGATGGGCGAGGGGGTATAGGCCGCGTCGAACCGCATCCCGCGCGCGGCCAGCCGGTCCAGATGCGCCGTGTGGATGCGTGGGTCGTGATGGCCCAGAGCCCACCACGACAGCTCATCCGCCATCAGGAAGAGGACGTTCATCCCGTCCGCGACGTGCCGGGGTCGTCACGTCGCATAGGTCGACCCTTCCTCGTCCAGGATCGCCTTGAGCTCCGCCAGATGGCGTTCGTCCTGTTCGGGATAATCCTCGATCTCCTGTGCCGTCTGCGCGGCCACGTCATGCGGGATCAGGCGCAGCGGCTTGCCGGTCTGCAACGCCAGCAGATAGGTCTGGCACGCCCGCTCGAAATAAAACATCCGGTTGAAGGTTTCGGCTACAGTGTCGCCCACGACCATGATGCCGTGATTGCCCATCACCATCACCTTCTTGCGCGGATCGTCAAACAGCCGGGCACAGCGCTCGCCCTCTTCCTCAAAGGCCAGCCCGCCGTAATTGTCATCGACCACCACCCGTTCATAGAACATGCAGCCGTTCTGATCGACCGGGGGCAGCGTGCTGTCGGCCAGCGCGGCCAGCGCCGTGGCATAGGGCGAATGCACATGCATCGCACAGCGCGCGTGGGCACAGTGCCGGTGCATCCCGCCATGCAGCCCCCAGGCCGTGGGGTCGGGCGCGTTCGGCCCCTCCATGCTGGCGGGGTCATTGGCGTCCACGACGATCAGGTCCGACGCCTTGATGCGCGAGAAATGCATCTGGTTCGGGTTCATCAGGAACTTGGTCCCGTCGTCATTGATGGCGAGGGAAAAGTGGTTGGCCACGGCCTCGTGCATGTTCAGCCGGACGGTCCAGCGGAACGCCGCGGCAAGGTCCACGCGCTCCAGCCAGTGATCCATGTTCGGGCGCAGTTCTGTGACGGTCATGTGGCGTCTCCCTTTGGCTTTGACTCAAAGCGTGCATGAGGTCGCCCGCCCAGATCAACTCAAAAGGCTGTTCTGGCCGCGACATTTCTCGAGGGTCTGGCGTTTACATGGGTTGTCGGGGTTGCGGACGGTGCTGCCTTTTGCGGCGGTTGAGCCAATGCCCGCTGCCGGGAGGCGGGCACTCAAGTGAAGCCGAAATGACCCGGGTTCGAAGTGAAAACCATCACGTGTTCAGTTGGTAGGTTACCCAGCTACTCTTCGTTGCATGCCGATCATACACTGACCTGGCCCGATAATTGGTCTCAGAGGTCATCCAGCGAACCACATCCAGGCCTTGTTCCTTGGCATATTTGCCGACCGAAGCGATCAACTGATCGACAACACCCTGTCCGCGCGCTGACGGCGAGACGAACATGTCGTCGATGTAAGCCCCTTTGGTGGCGGGCATCGGGCGTTCATACTCTCTAAAATGCACGAAACCGATGACCTCGCCCCCGTCATTTTCGGCGATGAAGCACGTTGTTTGCGCCGTTTTGTCGTGTATCCAACCCCAAACCCTGTCTCTCATCTCAGCGGTTTGCTGATCTCCGCCAAACGCGCAGTAGGCCTCAAACAGGGTATCCCATTCCTGTCGATCACGCTCTGCTGCTGGCCGGACTTTTACTGACATCTCCACCTCGAGTTCCTTTTCCAAAGTGAAATTCCGCCACATCTCGACAGATCGCAAGAGATGGACAGTCTGAAATTGTCGATGCGCACGGCGTTAAGCTCTTTGGCTTCACACCCGCCTGTCGCCGCTCAGTCATGGCGCAATGTCAGGCATCCTTGCCCCGCGACGGCACCCAGGCATAGCCGTTGTCGCAGAGGATATAGGCCTCGCGCAGGCCGTGGGGTTTGTCGGTGGGCGCTTGCAGGATCGTGGCCCCGTGGGCCGTGGCGCGGGCCACTGCCTCTTCGGGATCTGTGTCATAGAGCCGGATTTCGATGCCGCCGCCGCGTGGCGGGTTCTCGGGCAAGAGGCCCAGCAGCGGGTTGGCGTGGTAGGTGCCGTCGCTGTGCAGCTGAAACACCTGATCGCCATAGGCCATGATCGCGAAATCCGCCGTGGGCTGGTGGGCGCGCATGTCGAACAGGGCCTTCAGAAAGGCCACCTGCGCGCCGACGTCGCGCACCAGCAGGTTCAACCCGATCCCGCGCAGGCCGCGGCCAAAACTGTCTGCGTCTATGCTGTCATAATCCATGGGGCGACCGTTCACGCCCGGCGCCTGTCCGTCAAGTCAGAAGCGCCATGAGCGCCCGTTCGGACTGGCGCAGGCCTGTGGGGGTGTCCGGCACCTTGGGCCGCTGCGACGTGCCGGCAAGGGCGATGACCTGCGGGTGGATATAGCTGTTGCGCGCGATCGTGGGCGTGTTGTGCAGCGCGCTGGCGGCGGCCTCGGCCATGTCGGTGATGCGCACGGGCTCCGGGCTGGCCAACTGGGCCGCGAGGGCGGCGGCGGATCCGTTCCAGGTGCGGAACGTCTTGGCCGTCAGCCCGTCGTGGTCGGTGACCTCGCGCAGCCAGCGGTTGACCTGTTCCGGCCCCAGTTGGCGCAGGGTGCCCGCGTCGTCGTGGTACTGCATCAGCGCGCCGCCGGGCAGGTCGTCCATCTTGTCCAGGGCGCGCATCAGCGTCCGGTCGTTCAGCCGCTTGCGCACGCGCTGGCCACCCTTGGCCCTGTAGTCGAGGCGGATCACATTGCCATCAAGGCGCAGGTGCCGCCCGCGCAGGGTGGTGGCACCGTATGTCTTGTTGTCCGCGGCATAGTCCGGCGTGCCCACCCGCAGCGACGCGCGGTCGATCAGGCGCAGGGCGGCGGCAATGGCGAACTCCTCGTCGCCGCGCGCTGCGGTCAGGGCGGCGTGCACGCGCCTGCGGATTGCAGGCAGGCGCGCGCCGAACCGGGCCAGATCGTCGAACTTGTTCCGGGCGCGAAAGGCGCTGTAGTCGGGGTGATAGCGGTACTGCTTGCGGGTGCGCGCATCATAGCCCGTGGCCAGCAGGTGCCCGTTCGCGCGCGGGCTGATCCACACCTTGTCATAGGCGGGCGGCACGGCCAGCGCCTCGATCCGCTTGCGCTCTGCGGTTTGGTCGATGCGGGTGCCGTCGGGGGCCAGATAGGTAAACCCGCGCCCCGCACGCTTGCGCGTGATGCCGGGCCGGTCGTCCGGGTACCAGATCAGGCCGTCGGGTATATCGGTGGCGTCCATCATCCTGTGCAACGCGGGCGGGGCCACGGCGGTTCCCTGCCCGTGCCTGCGCAATTGCGCTTGCAGCCTCTGGGGCGTGGTGAAATATTAGGGGATGGAACATGACCTTTCTCCCCCCCCGTTTCCGTCGTGGCCCGATGTTGCCCCCGATCTTGTGAATGTCGCCGCAGGCCGCGCGCCCGCCGATACGGTCATTCATGGCGGCATATGGGTGAACGTGCACACGCGCGAGGCGTTGCCGGGCCATGATATCGCGATCCGTCACGGGCGCATCGCCTGTGTCCTGCCAGATGCCAGCGCGCAGATCGGCCCCGAGACAGAGGTGATCGAGGCGCGGGGGCGGTACATGATCCCCGGCCTGTGCGACGGGCATATGCACATCGAATCGGGCATGCTGACGCCCGCGGAATTTGCCGCCGCCGTGATCCCGCATGGCACGACCACCATGTTCACCGACCCCCACGAGATTGCGAATGTTCTGGGCCTCGACGGTGTGCGCCTGATGCACGATGAGGCGCTGATGCAGCCGGTGAACATCTGGACCCAGATGCCGTCCTGCGCCCCCTCGGCGCCGGGGATGGAGACAACCGGGTTCGAGATCAGCGCCGAGGACGTGGCCGAGGCGATGGGCTGGCCCGGTATCATCGGTCTGGGCGAGATGATGAACTTTCCCGGCATGGCCGCCGCCGATCCCCAGATGCTGGCCGAGGTCGCGGCGACACAGCGCGCGGGCAAGACGGTGGGCGGGCACTATGCCTCGCCCGATCTTGGCCCCGATTTTGCGGCCTATGTGGCGGGTGGTCCGGCGGATGATCACGAAGGCACCTGCGAGGCCGACGCCATCGCCCGGATGCGGCAGGGCATGCGGTCGATGATCCGGCTGGGCAGCGCGTGGTACGATGTCGAAACGCAGATCACCGCGATCACCGAACAGGGGCTGGATCCGCGCAACATGATCCTGTGCACCGATGACTGCCATTCCGGCACGCTGGTTAATGACGGGCATATGAACCGTGTGGTGCGGCACGCCATCGACTGCGGCTGTGACCCGCTGGTGGCGTTGCAGATGGCGACGATCAACACCGCCACCCATTTCGGGCTGGAGCGCGAGATCGGGTCGCTGACACCCGGACGCCGGGCGGATGTCATCCTGACCTCGGACCTGCGGACGCTGCCGATTGAACATGTGATCGCACGCGGCCGGACGGTGGCGATGGACGGGGCGCTGACGGTGGACTGCCCGCACCTCGACTGGCCCGCCAAGGCGCGTCAGACGGTGAACATGGGCGCACCCAAGACCGCCGCGGATTTCGAGATCGCAGCCCCCGCAGGGCGCAATTCGGTCACCGCCAACGTGATCGGCGTGGTCGAGAACCAGGCCCCGACCAAGGCGCTGAAACGCGACATGCCGGTCACTGACGGCAAGGTCGAACCGCATGGCGACACCTGCCAGATCGCGCTGGTCGAACGGCACCGGGCGACCGGTGGCGTGACCAATGCGCTGGTGTCAGGCTTCGGTTACACCGGGCGGATGGCCATGGCCTCGACCGTGGCACATGACAGCCACCACATGATCGTCGTGGGCACCGACCGCGCCCAGATGGCGCTGGCCGCCAACCGGCTGGCCGAGGTGGGCGGCGGGATCACGATCTTCCGCGATGGAGAAGAACTGGCCCTGGTCGAACTGCCGATTGCGGGGCTGATGTCCGACAGTCCGGCCCGCGACGTGGCCGCCAAGGCCGACAATATGGTCGCGGCGATGATCGCCTGCGGCTGTACCCTGAACAACGCGTATATGCAGCATTCGCTGCTGGCCCTCGTGGTCATCCCCGAACTTCGGATTTCAGATCTGGGGCTGGTGGATGTGCGTACCTTTGAATTCTTACCCGTACTTGAGCCAACAACATGAAAATAATGACACCTGACCACAGGCCGCACCAATCCTTTGACGATGCCAAGGCCGCCGTGGCCCTTTTGACCGCCCTTTATGCCGAGGCATCCGATCACCTGAACACGCATTTCCGCAAGGCGATGGAGGACGGCGCCCCCGATGGGCGTGTGCGGGCCTTTTACCCCGAGATCCGGTTCACCACGTCAAGCTATGCGCAGGTGGACACCCGCCTCAGCTTTGGCCACGTGTCGACGCCGGGCACCTATGCCGCGACCATCACCCGCCCGGACCTGTTCGAGCATTACCTCGTCCAGCAGATCGGCCTGTTGATCACCAATCACGGCCAGCCGGTCGAGATCGGGTTTTCCGACACGCCGATGCCGGTGCATTTCGCCGTGGCCAATGACGACAGCATCTCCGTGCCCCAGCAGGGGGCGGCGGAGTTCCCGCTGCGCGACGTGTTCGACGTGCCGGACCTGAGCAATACCAACGACGACATCGTCAACGGCACTTACGAGCCCGCCAACGGCGTGCACCCGCTGGCCCCGTTCACGGCCCAGCGCATCGACTATTCGCTGGCGCGGCTGGCGCATTATACGGCGACCGACCCGTCGCATTTCCAGAACCACGTGCTGTTCACCAACTACCAGTTCTACGTCTCGGAATTCGAGGCCTATGCCCGGTCACGGCTGGATGATCCGGACAGCGGTTACACGTCTTTCGTGTCCACCGGCAATGCCGAGATCACCAGCGGTGACGCGGTCCTGCCCGAAACGGCCAAGATGCCGCAAATGCCGACCTACCACCTCAAGCGCGCGGATGGGTCGGGGATCACGCTGGTCAATATCGGCGTGGGCCCCTCAAACGCCAAGACGGCGACGGACCACATCGCAGTGCTGCGCCCACATGCGTGGCTGATGGTCGGGCACTGTGCGGGCCTGCGCAACTCTCAGGCGCTGGGTGATTTCGTGCTGGCCCACGGATACCTGCGCGAGGATCACGTGCTGGACAACGACCTGCCGCCATGGGTGCCGATCCCGGCGCTGGCCGAGATCCAGATCGCGCTGGAGGAGGCGGTGGCCGAGGTCACCGCGCTGAAGGGATACGAGCTGAAGCGGATCATGCGGACGGGCACCGTGGCCACCCATGACGACCGCAACTGGGAACTGCGCGACCAGCGCGGCCCGGTGCAGCGCCTGTCGCAATCGCGCGCCATCGCGCTGGACATGGAAAGCGCCACGATCGCCGCCAACGGCTACCGGTTCCGGGTGCCTTACGGCACGCTCCTGTGTGTCTCTGACAAACCGCTGCACGGCGAATTGAAGCTGCCGGGCATGGCGTCGAACTTCTACAAGGAGCAGGTCGCGCGGCACCTGATGATCGGTATTCGCGCGATGGAGCACCTGCGCAAGATGCCGCTGGAACGCATCCACAGCAGGAAATTGCGGTCCTTTGACGAGACGGCATTCCTGTAACGCAGGGGCAACCGGCCCATTCCCCGCTGAAAACCGCCGAAAACGCCTGTTTTTCCCTTGCCATGGGCCACTATTCGTTGTGTGTTCGCACAACATTCCGTTACACTGCGGAACAGAGGCCCAAGAACTCGGGCAGACGAAGGAGACCAGAAAATGGCAAAACCAATGACAAAAACCCAACTCGTCGCCGCGCTGGCCGAAGAAATGGGGACAGACAAGAAAGCCGCAGGCGGCGCGCTGGACGCGATCTGCGGGCTGATCACCAAGGAAGTTTCGGGCGGCGGCGCAGTCACTCTGCCCGGCGTTGGCAAGATCTACTGCCGCGAGCGTCCCGAGCGCATGGTGCGCAACCCTGCCACCGGTGAGCAGTTCAAGAAAGAGGCGGACAAGGTCGTCAAGATGACCATCGCCAAGGCGCTGAAAGACAGCGTGAACGGCTAAGTCCCCTGCGGACACCGTTTGAAAGGGTCGCCCGACGGGGCGGCCCTTTTGCGTTTCAGCCGTCGTAGACCGTGGCGCTGTCGCCCAGATAGTTGTCCCAGGCGAACCAATAGCTGATATGCCCCGCGACGCGCGGCAGCGATGCACCGTCCGGCCCCAGCAACGCGGTTTCGGTCACGCGCCACTCGGCGCCGGCCTCATCGCGCAGCCGCCCGCCCGCGGGGGCAAACCGGTGGTCCTTGCGTTCATAGGCGCGCACGCTGCGGGTGGCGGGATCGCCCACCAGCAACAGCGCCGTGTCCGCGATGGCGTCGTTGATCACCGGCATCCCCTCGAACGCGTTGAGCGGCCAGGCGCGCGCGGCACCGAACTGGCGGATGGCAAAGACGTAATCCTTTTGCTGGTGCGTGCCCTGATCCACCTGCGCCGGGAACATCAGGTCAGGCGAGGCGAAATAGTCATTGTAGACAACGCCCGACCCGTAATCGCGCCGGTGCCCGGTCTCGAGGCTCAGGACACGGGTGTCGGGGTTGGCGGCGGTCCAGTTGTCCCATGTGGTGATGACCACGGGCCGCTGCCTGAGTTCGATGCCGCTGTCGACCAGCGGGCCGACCACGGGCTTGCCCGTCCACTGGTTCCAGAGCGAGTTTGTCTCGCGGTCGAACATCAGCTTGTTGGACCGGTAAAGGAACCCGGACGACCCAAAAACCAGCGGTGCGGCACGTCCCGGCACATCCGTCTCGAACAGGATGCCCGAACCGCAGAGCGTGCAATAGGCCAGCGCCACGGGCACCCCGCCGATGACCTCGTTGAACATCTCGTGCCAGCCCATGATCCGCAGCGGATAGGCCCGCACATCGCCGTTGATCGACACGCCGAACACAAGATCGTCGCCGCGCATGTAATCGGCCTGCGCCGCCGTGATCAGGTCGGGATTGTCCAGCGACGGGATGCCGTCCTTGACCACGCCACCCCACGTGATCTCCTCCAGCCGGATGCGCATCCGGTCGGGCTGGATGTATTCGGTGCGCAGGAATTCATCGAAATTCTCGTCGATGCGCAACATCAGTTCGCGTTTGAAGGCGGGAAAGTCGGCATGCGGTTTGATCTGGGGGTTCTTCTCCTGCCAGAGCATCCAGGCAAACCAGTCGGTAAAGTAATCCTCGCCCGTGACCGCCTGAAGGGTTTCGGCGATCTGCGGCCCCCTTGACCGGGAAAAGCGCAGCGCGTTGATCAGGCTGGCGGCCACGTCCGGGTTGCCGCGCGTGCGCATCATCTCCATCGCGGCGTTGAACTCGCTGGTGGGTGCCGACAGCGGCGCGCGCATCGCGTCGAGCATCGAAATTTCCTGGGCCAGTGCGGTGCGGGGCAGGGCCAGCCCGGACAGGGCAAGGCCCCCAAAGGCGCGTCGTGACAGATCCATGGGTCATCCTCCTGTGCTGCCTATGTGCACCTTAGCGCGTTCACATGCACCCAACAGACGCGTGAACGCCCGCTTGCATCCCGGATCGTTTTGCCAGAACACTCCGCCCGAAGGAAAAAGGCCAGACCGATGGACATCCGCGCAATCTTGATGGGGCTGAGTTTTGCGCTGATCTGGTCGTCGGCGTTCACTTCCGCGCGCATCATCGTCACCCATGCCCCGCCGCTGGCGGCGTCCTCGCTGCGGTTCCTGATCGCGGGGATCATCGGGGTCGCGGTGGCGCGGGCGCTGGGCCAGTCGTGGCGTCTGACCCGCGACCAGTGGCGCGCGACGCTGATCTTTGGCCTGTGCCAGAACGCGATCTATCTGGGCCTGAATTTCGTCGCCATGCAGACCATCGAGGCGTCGCTGGCCTCCATCATCGCGTCCACCATGCCGCTGATGGTGGCCTTTGCCGGGTGGGTCGTGTTCCGCGACCGGCTGCCGCTGCTGGGGGTGGTCGGGCTGGTGCTGGGGATCGGCGGTGTCGTCGTGATCATGTCGGCGCGGCTTGAGGCCGGTGTCGACGTGCGCGGCATCGCCATGTGCGTGATCGCCGCCGTGGCGTTGACCGTCGCGACCCTGTCGATGCGCACCATGTCGTCGGGGGGCAACCTGATGATGGTCGTGGGATTGCAGATGTTCGTGGGCGCGGGCGTGCTGGGCGTGGTGTCGGCGCTGACCGAAACGATCCAGGTGACGGTCACGCCCGTTTTCCTCGTGGCCTTTGCCTATACCGTGCTGGTGCCGGGTCTGGTGGCGACGTGGATCTGGTTTGCGCTGGTGGCGCGGATCGGGCCGACCAAGGCGGCGACATTCCACTTTCTCAACCCGTTTTTCGGTGTGGCCATCGCCGCGCTGCTGCTGGGTGAACGTCTGGGCCCGCTGGACGTGATCGGCGTCGTCGTGATTGCGGCGGGCATTCTTGCGGTGCAATTGTCACGACAGGCCAAAACCTGACGCTGCCCCCTTGCGCGGGCGCGCACGCGCCATATTCTGCCGCGTGATTTCATTCCAGTACCCGGAGCCGTCGATGCACCGCCGCATGTTCCTTTTGTCTTCTGCCGCGCTGATACCGACCATGGCGCTGTCCTATCCGGCAGAGGTGTTTTCACCCGCGGTCTGGGATGCGCTGAAACAGACGGACCAGACCGTGATCCTGAACTACCGCGCGTCGTGGTCGCTGACCTGCCAGATCAAGGCCGAACTGATCGAAGAGGCGCTGGCCGAAAACCCGGCCTATGGGCAGCTGACCTTTGTGGACGTGGATTGGGACACGTTCGGCCAGTCGCAGATGACCCAGCGGTTGCGCGTCGAACGGCGGTCCACGCTGGTCGTGATGAAGAACGGCACCGAAGTCGCAAGGCTGGTCAACGAACCCTATGCGCGTCGGGTCCGCGCGCTCTTGGACACCGCGCTTGCCGCCTGAGGCCTCCGGGACGCGGCGCTACGCGTTTCTGCTGATCCCCGGCTATTCCCAGCTGGGATTTGCCTGCGCGCTCGAGGCGCTCAGCCTTGCCAACCTGCACCCTTCCGGCCAGCGGTTCTATGACTGGCGCCTGATCGGCGAGACGGGCGATCCGGTGCCCGCCTACAATGGGGTGACCACGGCGGTGGACAGCGCGTTGACCGACCTGGACCGGTCCGAGACGCTGGTGGTCTGCGCGGGCAACGAAGCGGCGCGGGGCAGCACGCGCCCGGTGCTGAACTGGCTGCGCCGCGAGACCCGCAAGGGCATGGATTTCGGCGCCCTGTCGTCGGGCACCTACACGCTGGCGCTGGCCGGGCTCTTGTCGGGCAAGCGGGTCACGACCCATTGGGAATACCGCGACGCGCTGATAGAACTGCTGCCCGATGTGATCATTGAATCGAGCCTGTTTTCCGTCGATGGGCGGGTGTTCACGACCGCAGGCGGGGCCGCGTCCATGGACATGATGCTGGACCGGATCCGCGCGGAATTCGGCACCGATCTGGCAACATGGGTCGCCGACCAGATGGTCTATACCGACCCGCGCGCGGCCACCCATGGTCAGCGGCTGTCGCGCCGGACCCGGCCCGGCATGGCCCATGGCAAACTGGGCATCGCCTTGCAGATCATGGAAAACAACCTCGAGGATCCGCTGCGCCCCGAAGAGATCGCGCAGGTGATCGAGCTGAGCACGCGGCAGCTGGAGCGTCTCTTTGCCAAGCACTTGGGTGTCTCGCCCAAGCGTCACTACCTGCAATTGCGGCTGGAAAAGGCACGCGGGCTGCTGCGCCAGACCAGCATGAGCGTCACCGACATCTGCGTGGCCTGCGGGTTCCGGTCGCTGTCGCACTTCTCCAAAAGCTACCGCGGCACCTTCGGCCAAAGCCCCGGTCAGGAAAAACGCGGCACCGGGTCCATCTGGCCCACATAACCGCAATTGCAACAGCGCCGGTTGAACGCTATCCAATTGGACATATTGCGAGGATTTCATGAAGTTATTGTTCGTGCACCAGAATATGCCGGGTCAGTACCGCGAACTGATCCAGTGGCTTGCCGCGCAAGGCGATCACGAGATCGTCTTTCTCACGCAGAAACCGAAACCGCCCGTCTTCGAGGGCGTCCAGACGGTGATCTACAAATCGGCGCATGACGCGGGCAAGGATGCGTTCGGCCTGTCCAAGACATGGGAGACCGCGGCCGGCGCGGGGTTTGGCGCGGCAATGGCGCTGCGCAAGATCGTCGAAGGCGGGTTCACCCCCGACATCGTCATCGGCCATGTCGGCTGGGGCGAGATGACGTTCTTCCGCGAGGTCCTGCCCAAGACGCCCATGATCGGCTTCTTTGAATATTTCTATTCGGTGCACGGCGGCCCCGTCGGGTTTGATCCTGAATCCCCGGTCAGCGACCACGCGCCCTTTTTCATGCACGGCCACAACGTGGTGCCGCACATGAACATCGAGGTGGTCGACGTGGGCCACAGCCCGACCGAGTGGCAGCGCAACCGCTTTCCCAAAAGCTTTCACGACAAGATCTATGTGTGTCACGACGGCATCCGCACCGACAAGCTGAAGCCGAACAAAAAGGCGCAGGTGACGCTGGGGCGGATCGGGCGGCCCCTGACGGTCAAGGACGAGATCGTGACCTTCATGGCGCGCAACCTCGAGACCACGCGCGGCTATCACCAGTTCATGCGGGCCATGCCACATCTGCAAAAGGCGCGGCCCAATGCCCGCGTCTTGGTGATTGGCGGCAATGATGCGTCCTATGGCAAAAAGACCGACCACCCCGGCGGCCTGCGCGGCCAGATGGAAGAAGAGGTGGGCCACCTGCTGGATTGGGAACGGCTGCATTTCCTCGGGCAGGTGCCCTACGAGGATTATCAGAGCATCATCCAGATCAGCAGCTGCCATCTCTATCTGACGATGCCGTTCGTGCTGTCCTGGTCGCTGCTGGAAAGCATGTCGATGGAGGCCACGGTGGTCGCCAGCGACGTGGCCCCCGTGCGCGAGGCGGTCACCCATGGGGAGACCGGGCTGCTGGTCGATTTCTTTGACCCCGAGGCGATTGCAGCGCAGGTGGCCGACGTGCTGGCGCGGCCCAAGGATTTTGCGCATCTGGGGCCTGCGGCGCGCAAGCATGTGGTCGAGACCTATGATTTCAACACCGTGTGCCTGCCCGAACATATCCGGCAGATCAACGCGCTGGTGCCCCAAGACATCCACATCTCGGTGCCTTAGCCCGTGAGCGTCGTTGTCCTTGGCGCGGGCGGACGATTGGGGCGGTTGATCCGGCCCCGGTCTGCGTGGCCGGCGCGGTGGCTGGACCGGGCACAGGCGGATGTGGCCGACCGCCACGCCCTGATGCGCGTCATCGGCGCGGGCGACGTTGTCCTGTGCCTTGCCGGTGTCACGCCGGGTTCTGATCGGGACATGGGAGACAATGTGACCCTCGCCCGCGCGGTTCTGGACGCAAGCCTGACAGCCCGCGCGGGGCGAGTGTTCCTGTTTTCCACGGCGGCGGTCTATGGCACCCTGCCCGGACCGCTGTGCGAGGCGGGCAGCGTCGCGCCGCTGTCCGACTATGGCCGCGCGAAATGCGCGATGGAGGACATGGCCGCGGCATATCCACACCCAAGCACCGTCCTGCGCCTTGGCAATGTGGCAGGCGCGGATGCCATTCTGGGCGGATGGCGCGCAGGCTTTGCGCTGGATGTACTGCCAGAGGGCGGCACCCCGCGGCGCAGCTATATCGGCCCCGGTGCGCTGGCCCGTGTTCTGGGCGATCTGACACGCGCGGCGGACCTGCCCGCGACCCTCAACGTCGCCGCGCCGGGCGCCGTGGCGATGGGGGATCTGCTGGACGCGGCGCATCTCGACTGGACACCGCGCCCCGCGACGGGGAACACGATCGCGAATGTCACCCTCGACATCACGCGATTGGCGCGGTTCACTGACTTCCACCCGCTGGACAGTACGGCGGCGGGGATCGTGGCGGACTGGAACGGGGTCGATCACATATGACATGGCGCAAGCGCATCTTTGATCTGTTCTTTGCCAGCCTGCTGGTGGTGATCCTCGGGCCGATCATCCTGTATCTGATCTGGGTGATCTGGCGCAAACAGGGGCGTCCGCTATTCTACGTGGCCGAACGGATGAAGACGCCGGATCAGGCGTTCGGGCTGTGGAAATTCCGCACGATGACCGTGGTGGACACGGATGCGGGTGTGTCCGGCGGCGACAAGGATGCGCGCATCACCCCCATCGGCGCGAAGCTGCGCGCCAAACGGCTGGACGAGTTTCCGCAGCTCTGGAACATCCTGCGCGGGGACCTCTCCTTTGTCGGGCCGCGCCCGCCCTTGCGCGAATATGTGGAACGGTTTCCCGAGGTCTACGGCGAGGTGCTGAAATCGCGCCCCGGTGTCACGGGGCTGGCCACCATCCGGTTCCACAAACACGAAGACCGACTGCTTGCGCGCTGCGCCACGCCCGAGGAAACCGACGATGTCTACACCCGCATCTGCGTCCCGCGCAAAGCCCGGCTGGACCTGATCTATGCCCGCAATCAAAGCACCTGCTACGATTTCGACCTGGTGTTCCAGACAATCGGCAACCTGTTTCGGCGGCGGCGATGACAGGGGGGCGACGCAGTGATTCCCTTACCGAATCAGTAAAAGTGTGCAAATACTGTGCGGTGGACAGGGAATTGTCGGGTTTTTAAGCATTTAATCTACTTTTGACGCGTCGATTTTTTCGAGGACTGGGGGCGTGTCTTAACAAACTGATACAGTCGACGACTATTGCGGGTGCTGCACATACGTGAAGCCCCAGCCGGAACGAGAACAAGAATGTTGGATTTTTTGAAATCGCTGTCTCGCAGGCAAAAGCGGAATTTGCTGATCGCGATTGACTGCGCGCTTATTCCGATGGCGTTGTTCTTTGCCTTCAGCCTCCAGTTGTCGACCATCGGCGCGCTCGAGATGACGCGGTCCTATCTGCCGATCCTGCCCTATATGCTCATCGTGTCTGCGGCGCTGTCCATCTGGCTGGGCATTTCGTCCACCATGCTGAACGATTACGAGGCCGGGTCGATTGGCCGTACGGCAGTGTTTGCAGCGCTTTTGTCTATGACATCGGTCTTGCTGACCACGGCGGCGAACATGCCGGTCGCGATGTCGACGCAGATTGTGTTCGGCATCACCTTCTTTGTCTTTTCCATCCTCAGCCGTGCCATCCTGTTGCAGATCGTGCTGGCGATCTATCGCAGTGGCACGGAACGCTACCGCGTGCTGATCTATGGCGCGGGCACCACGGGCATGCAGCTGGTGTCGGCGCTGCGCAGCCACGAACTGATCGAACCCGTGGCCTTTGTCGATGACAATCAGGCGCTGCACGGTGTCAACGTCCTGCGGCTGCCGGTCTATTCCCCCGCACGTATCGCCCAGATCGTGGCAGAGCAAAAGATCGACCGCGTGCTGTTGGCCATCCCGTCGCAAAGCCATCCCAAGCAGATGCAGATCGCCCGCCGATTGCAGAAAATGGGGCTGGAGGTGCAGACGCTGCCCTCCTTCTCGCAGCTCATCGGCGAAGAAGCGCTGGTCGAAAAGCTGACACCGGTGAACCCGCGCAGCTTTCTGGGCCGCGACGAGGTCAACACCAGCCAGGGCGAGCGGGTCGAGGCCTATGCCAGCCGCAATGTCCTGATCTCGGGGGCGGGTGGATCCATCGGGTCGGAACTCAGCCGCCAGGTGCTGGAATGCCTGCCATCCAAGATTGTGCTTTATGAGCTGAGCGAACTGGCGCTCTACCAGATCCACCACGAATTGCTGCAACTGGCCGAGGGCAGCGATATCGAGATCATTCCCCTCTTGGGGTCGGTGACCGATGCGCGGCAAGTGCGCCGCGTGTTGCAGGATCACGAGATCAACGTTGTGCTGCACGCGGCGGCGTACAAACACGTGCCACTGGTCGAATACAACCCGCTTGCCGGTCTGGCCAACAACGTGCTGGGCACCCACACCCTCGTGACCGAAGCCGCCGAAGCAGGTGTCGAGCGGTTCGTACTGATTTCGTCGGACAAGGCCGTGCGCCCGACCAACGTCATGGGTGCGTCCAAACGGCTGGCCGAACTGGTGGTGCAGGACGTGGCGCACCGGATCGCGTCGCAGCGCGGCCTCGTGTTCTCCATCGTGCGGTTCGGCAATGTGCTGGGATCATCCGGGTCGGTCGTGCCGCTGTTTCAGGAACAGCTGCGCCGCGGCGGCCCGCTGACGGTCACGCATCGCGACGTGTCCCGCTATTTCATGACCGTGCAGGAGGCGGTGCACCTGGTGCTGCGCGCCGGGTCCATGGCCACGGGCGGAGAGGTGTTCGTCCTCGACATGGGCAAGCCGATGCGGATCGAGCAACTGGCCCGGCAAGTGATCGAAAGCGCGGGTTTTTCCGTGCGCGACGCGCAAAATCCCGAAGGCGATATCGAGATCGAATTTACCGGTCTGCGTCCCGGCGAAAAAATGACCGAGGAATTGTCCCTGAACGGCGCGCTGATCGGCACGGGCCACAAGAAGATTTTCTTTACCATCGAAAAGGGATTGAGTGAGCTGGAGGTTGCCTCCGCGTTGCGCTCCTTGCGCCATGCGCTGGCCAACAGCGACGAGGACGCCGCCCGTGAAATCGCGCGGCGTTGGGTCGAAGGATACAACGGCCCCAACACAGAGACCGAAAGCGACCGCGGATTAATCACGCCTGTATCCTAAAGGACGCGTTTATGTGCCGGTTCGCCGCATCATCCCGGCTTGTCGTTGATTTGGGACGGGGGGGCGTGGTCTAAACGGCGCAACCAATAAAAATCTATTTTGAACCGGACAGTGACAACCATGCCCAAGACCAAAAAAGCACGACTGTTGGCCACGGCCTGCTGTCTGTCTATCGGCGTGACAGCGACGATCGCACAGGCGCAGGGGCGCGCGGACAAACCCAAGGTTGTGACTTCTGCGCCCTCGCTGAACTTTTACGGTGTTCCCGGGATCGTGGACCTGCCAAGCGGCGAAGCCCTGCCGGACGGGAACCTGGCCATTGGCGTCTCCAATTTCGGCGGCCAGACGCGGACAAACCTGACCTTCCAGTTCTCTCCACGGATTTCGGCCACGTTCCGGTATATCGGCATTCAGGACTGGAACTCGGACGGGTTCGACACCTACCGCGACCGCAGTTTCGACGTCCGCTACCTGCTGTTCAAGGAAAGCCGGTTCCGCCCTGCCGTGACCGTCGGTTTGCAGGATTTCGCGGGCACGGGCATCTATGCGGCGGAATACCTGGTCGCGACCAAGAACTTCAAACGTCCCTTCCGCCTGCCGGGCAAGATCAAGGTCACGGGCGGTCTGGGCTGGGGGCGTCTGGGCTCGCTTGGCAGTATCGGGTCGCTGTCGGGTGGCGTGCGCCCGGTGTTCAACCCCAATGACACGGGCGGCGAACCCGCCACGGATCAGTGGTTCCGCGGGCCGGTGTCGCCCTTTGCCGGTGTCGAATGGCAGGTCAACGACCGCCTCGGCCTCAAGGCAGAATATTCAAGCGACGCCTATACCGCGGAAACGTCGCGCGGCGTGTTCAGCCGGGATTCGCGGCTGAACTTTGGTGTGGAGTACCAGCTCAACAACAACCTGCGTGTGGGTGGGTACTGGCTCTATGGGTCCGAAATCGGGCTGAATGCGCAATTCCAGTTCAACCCGAAAACGCCCGCCGCACCCTATACCGTCTCCGGCCCGCGCCCGGTGATCGTGCGTCCCAGCCGCGCATCCAACCCGGCCGCCTATGACACCGCATGGGCCAGCGCCCAAAGCGCACCGGTCGTGATCCGCGATGCCGTCCAGCCCGAGCTGCGCGAAAACGGAATCCGGCTCGAGACCCTGTCGACAACCGGCACCCGCGCCGAAGCCCGCGTGTCCAGCATCAGCTATGACAACCATGCCATCGTCGTGGGCCGCACGGCACGCGCGCTTGCACGGATCCTGCCGCCGTCGGTCGAAACCTTTGACATCACGCTGATGAACAACGGTCTGGCCTTGTCGACCGTGACCATCTCGCGGCGTGACATCGAAACGCTGGAATTCCAGCCGGACGCGGCCAACCTGCTCCTGTCCAAGGCCGTCATCAGCGACGCCGCGCCACAACCTGCGGCGAACGCGGTCAAGGTCGATGACGTGCACCCGCGCTTCAGCTGGTCGCTCGGCCCCTATTTCCGTCCCAGCTATTTCGACCCGGACGAACCGCTGCGCTATGACGCGGGCATCGCCGCCGAGGCACGGTATCGCTTTGCTCCCGGCTGGCTGGTCGCAGGCGAGGTGCGCCACCGCTTGACCGGCACCATCACCGACAGCACGCGACTGTCCAACTCGGTCCTGCCGCGCGTGCGGACCGATGCGATCCTTTATGCCCGTGCAGCGGATACCACGATTGAAAACCTCTATGTGTCCAAACAGTGGAAACCGGGCAAGAGCACCTATGCCCGTGTGACCGCAGGCTATCTTGAACAGATGTTCGGGGGCGTGTCCGCTGAACTGCTGTGGAAACCGTCGGGCAACCGTTTGGCACTGGGGGTCGAGGCGAACTATGCCCGCCAGCGCGATTTCGATCAGGCCTTTGGCTTCCAGGACTACAGCGTCGCAACAGGCCACGTGTCGGCCTATTACGAGTTCGGCAAGGGGTATTACGGACAGCTTGACGTGGGCCGGTATCTCGCCGGAGACGTGGGCGCCACGGTCTCGCTGGAACGCGAGTTCGAGAACGGGTGGCGTGTCGGCGGGTTCTTTACCCTCACGGACGTGTCTGCGGCCGAATTCGGCGAAGGCTCGTTCGACAAGGGCATCACGCTGACCGTGCCTGTGTCATGGTTCATCGGACGACCCTCGCGACAGTCGGTGTCGACGACAATTCGCCCGATCCAGCGGGATGGCGGCGCGCGTCTGAACGTGCCGGGGCGTCTGTATGGGCAAGTCCGCGATGGTCATGTGAGTGATCTGACCGGCGACTGGGGAAGGGTTTGGGAATGATGCGAGCCATCACATGCGCGATTGTCGCCGCGACGCTGGGCCTGGCCGGGTGTACGGGTGGCAATGATCAATCGTCGTCCCAGGCGGCGCAGCTGCGCACCTATGTCGATGTCATCCGCGCCAACCGTGGCAACCGTGGCGGGCCGGCGCCACTGCCGACACTGACCCCGGCCCTGATCAGCCAGCTGACCGTGCCGTCGCTCGAGGTCACCGTCGAAAACCGCAACACCTCGGCCTTCCTCGTCCCGTTCTCGGAACGGCGCGACAGCCGGCCGGGCCTGCTGCGCACCTGGCGGACCGCCAATGACGCCATGCTGGTGATGCGGGGCGGCGTCCTCGTTGCCACACGTGGGCTGGGCAATGATCTGGCCTCCAGCAATGCGGACGCGGCGGTGACGGGTATCCAGCGCCGGTCGCCGGTGTCCGGGCTGCACACGGTGTATTACGTGGACGGTGACAACCAGACCCGGTCCGTGGATCTGGACTGCGAAATGCGCACTGTCGGCAACGAGACCGTCGAGATTGTCCAGCGGGGTTTCCCGACCGTGCACTTGCAAGAAAACTGCACCGGTACGCGCGGCATCATCACCTATGACTACTGGGTGGACCGCCGCGACGGCGTCGTCGTGCAATCCCGCCAGTGGGGTGGGCCGGAACTGGGCTACATCCGGACCCGAAGGATTAAAAAATAATCGCCCCGCCGCGCTGCGGCAAAAATCAGACAGTGCGGCGGGCGCTTCGCCGAACTTTGTTGAATTCCCGGCCAAGTTGGCCTAAACCAAAGATAGTTCGTAAAGGAGTCATATCATGACCAACACATTCAAACTGATTGCCGCAGCCGCTCTCGTCGCTGCATCGTCCACCGCCGCTCTGGCGCAGGACGTCCCGCTGAACACAACTGTTGCCGGTGGCAACGGTGCTGAAATCGTCGCCGGTCAAGCCGAAGGCACAGTGATCTCGCTGACAGCTGTTGGCACAGTTGCCGGTCTGACCGCGCTGGTGTTCATCGCCGGTTCGGAAAACAGCACGACAACAACGAACTAAGCCTTTAAGTTCGTTCCAGAAATTTGAGGGGCCTGTATATTTCGCAGGCCCCTTTTTCGTGTCTGCGGATCACGGCGTGACGATCTGCGTCCCGCAGCCTTGATCACATTTTCCGTCCATCGCCATTTCCTGCCGAGCGGGCGCGCCCGTCTGGCAATCCATCACCGGTTTCCCGCCTGTCGGCGCCGCTGCGTTGCGGCATGCGCCCCTGCTGTCACTGTCGCGCCGATGTTCACGACAGCACGAGGCACCACGACATGATTCGGATGACACTGGCTGCAATTGCAGCATTCGCACTGGCCACAGCGGCACATGCCCAAGAAACGGGCACAACACCCGAAACACCGCCCCCCAGCCCGGTCACCAACGGCGCCTTGCTGGGCGGAACCCTGACGCCGGAACTGGGCGCACTGGCCGCGGCCGCCGGGGTGGCCGTGATCCTCCTGGGCACCGATGGCAGCGAAGGCACCACGACCACCACCACCACATCGCCCTGAGGCGCTAGCCTTGCGGCAGCATCGCCTCGACTGCGCGCCGGATATCGCGCGACATCGGGGCGGTGCGGGACCCCCACGTGGCGGCCACCGTGCCATCCGGCGCGATCAGCACCTTGTTGAAATTCCAGCGCGGGACAAACCCGCTTTGCGCCTTGATCTGAAGGTACAGCGGATGCGCCCCCGCACCCTTGACCGACAGGATGTCCGTCATCGGCATGTCGATCCCATAGGTCATCTCGCAAAACGCGCGCACCGCCTCTGCGTCGTCCAGTTCCTGGCGAAAGTCGTCCGACGGCACGGCAATCACCACCAGCCCATCGTCGCGGTACTGGTCATAGAGCGCCTGAAGGTCGCGATACTGATCGGTAAAGGCGCATTGCGACGCGGTGTTGACGATCAGAATGGGCTGGCCCGCCATCTCGCTCAGGCGCAGATCGCCGCCATCAATCGACGGCAACGAGATATCGGTAATCCCCGCCCAACCGGGCACACAGGCCCACAGCCAGACAACAACCGCAAAAATGCCACGCATCAGACGCCCTCCCTTGACCGCTTTCAGGTGATCTAGGGCCGGGCCGCGCAACGTCACCCTCTTTCAATCCGGCGGCGGCACGCCACATAAAGGAAGGCAAGGACGCAATACCCAAGGAGGGGCCACATGACCAAATACACCAAGGACCCGGATGTCATCGCGACGCTGTCGCCCGAGGAATTCCACGTCACACAGGAAAGCGGCACGGAACGTCCCGGCACGGGCAAGTTGCTGTCCAACAAGGAGCCGGGGATTTACGTCGATATCGTCTCCGGAGAGCCGCTCTTTGCCTCGTCGGACAAGTACGAAAGCGGCTGCGGCTGGCCATCCTTCACCAAACCGATCGAGGCCGCCTATGTCGAAGAGTTTCGCGACACGACCCACGGCATGATCCGCACCGAGGTGCGGTCCAAACACGGCGACAGCCATCTGGGCCATGTGTTCCCGGACGGCCCCAGGGATCGTGGCGGGCTGCGCTATTGCATCAATTCCGCGTCCCTGCGGTTCGTGCACCGTGACGACATGGAGGCCGAAGGCTATGGTGAGTATCTGAACCAGGTGGAGGATGTGGCATGAGCGACGCACGCGCAGTTTTGGCGGGGGGATGTTTCTGGGGGATGCAGGACCTGATCCGCAAGAAACCCGGGGTCAAGGCGACACGGGTCGGCTATACCGGCGGTGACGTCCCCAACGCGACCTATCGCAACCACGGCACCCATGCCGAGGGGATCGAGATCATCTATGACCCGTCCGTGATCTCCTATCGCGAACTTCTGGAGTTCTTCTTTCAGATCCACGACCCGACCACGCCAAACCGGCAGGGCAACGACCGGGGCCTCAGCTACCGGTCGGCGATCTACTACGTGGACGAGGATCAGAAGGCCGTGGCACTCGATACAATCGCGGACGTGGACGCGTCGGGCCTCTGGCCCGGCAAGGTCGTGACCGAGGTCGAGCCCGTCGGTGATTTCTGGGAGGCCGAGCCCGAGCATCAGGACTACCTTGAGCGGATCCCCAACGGCTATACCTGCCACTTCGTCCGCCCCGGCTGGGTGCTGCCACGGCGCGCCGCGGAATAAGCCGCACATCTGGACAGATCACCAACGCAGCAGGCCCCGCGTCTGCTGCGTTTTCTTTTGCGCCACCGCGAAAAAAACGGTAAAACCGTCAAATTTAGAAAATATCGATGAATTTGGGAGGATTTATCATGTTGAAGCGCGTTGCAGCCTTGGCTGTTGCCCTTGGCGCCCTGCACGGCACACATGCCTTTGCGGCCCCCTGTCTCGAAGTGACGCTGACCGGCACGCAAGGTGGCCCGCCCGTGTTTCAGGGTCAGGCCGGGTCCGGCACGCTGGTCACTTATGGCGAGGAAGAGACCGGCTGCCGGGATGTTCTGTTGCAGTTCGACACCGGGCGCGGCACGACACAGCAGCTGTCCAAGATCGGCGTGCCGGTCGGGCGGTTGTCTGCGGTCTTCTTCACGCACATCCACTCGGATCACTCCGAAGGACTGCCCGACATGATGCAACTGCGCTGGCATTTCAATTCCGCGGGACCCAAGGT
Source organism: uncultured Tateyamaria sp. (assembly GCF_947487805.1). Classification (GTDB taxonomy): domain Bacteria; phylum Pseudomonadota; class Alphaproteobacteria; order Rhodobacterales; family Rhodobacteraceae; genus Tateyamaria. The sequence goes on from NZ_CANKXW010000001.1 coordinate 137,633, forward strand.
TGATATGGTCTGCCACGAGGATGCGCCTTCCGGGGCCGGGCACATCATGAGTTGCGAGAACTTTGCCAAGGCAATCGGTGCCGTGCTGATCCAATCGGGAGAGATGGCCCAGCGTCTTGCCGAAAATCCCAAACGCCTGCCCGGCGGTCCCGCCGAGTTGCTGAACCTGATGACATTCCCGGCGTCGCAAACCCCGCAAAAGGTCTGGGAAAAGGGCGATGTGTCCGTTTCTGCCATCTCGAGCCGCCACGTGCCCGGCCACGCATCCTACCGCGTCGATACGCCCGCAGGCAGTGTGGTCATCGGAGGGGACGCAGGCAATGACAGCCCCGCCCCACCGCGCGACACGTCCACCTCCGCGCAGGTCGAATTGTTGGCCGAAGGCGCGGATATCGTTGTGCATTCCGTCATCCACCCCGTCATGGGGCCAGACGGCACAACCGGGTTCCCCCCGCCGATCTATTTCCGCCAATCGACGGCCACGGATCTGGGTGGGCTGTCGCAACGCGCGGGCGCGCAGCATTTGATGCTGACACATCTGATCCCACCTGTGGGTGCACCGCGACAGGGACCTTATCCATTGCCGAACGGCGGCTTGACTGTCGCGGACTATGACGCCGCTGTGCGTGATGGCGGGTTCGACGGCAATGTCGTGGTCGGCACCGACCTGGCCAAGCTGCGCTTGCCGATCAAATGATGCGGTGCCCCCCCGGGGTAGGGTGGGCAATCTGCCCACCACACCTCACACGCTCATGCAGACGTATTTCATCTCGAGGAACTCCTCGATCCCGTGATGCGATCCCTCGCGGCCGAGGCCCGATTGCTTGACGCCGCCAAACGGCGCCACCTCGGTCGAGATCAGGCCGGTATTGACCCCCACCATCCCGTATTCCAGCGCCTCGGACACCTTGTGCACCCGGCTGAGGTCGTTGGCATAGAAATAGGCCGCCAGACCAAAGATCGTGTCATTGGCCATCTCGATCACATCATCCACATCCTCGAACTTGAAGAGCGGCGCGAGCGGGCCAAAGGTCTCTTCATGCGCGACCTTCATGTCCTGCGTCACGCCCGTGGCCACGGTGGGTTGCAGGAACGTCCCGCCCAGTTCATGCGGCGCGCCGCCGGTCAGGATCGTGCCGCCATGGGCCACGATGTCGTTCAGATGATCCTGCACCTTCTCCACGGCCTTGTCGGTGATCAGCGGCCCGGTGGTTACACCGTCCTCCAGCCCGTCGCCCACATGCAGGTCCTCGACCGCCGCCTTCAGCTTGGCCGCAAAGGCGTCATAGACACCCGCCTGCACATAAATGCGGTTGGCGCATACACAGGTCTGCCCGGCATTGCGGAACTTGCAGATCATCGCGCCCTCGACGGCGGCATCCACATCCGCATCGTCAAACACGATGAACGGCGCATTCCCGCCCAGCTCCATCGAACATTTCATCACCTGATCTGCGGCCTGTTTCAGCAGGATGCGGCCCACCTGCGTCGACCCGGTAAAGGTCAGCTTGCGCACGGCAGGGTTCTCGCAAAACTCCTTGCCCGTCTCCGACGCGTCCGAGGTCGTCACCACCTGAAATACGCCGTCCGGAATGCCCGCGCGTGCGGCCAGCACGCCCATCGCAATCGCCGACAGCGGGGTCAGCTCGGCAGGACGCGCGACAAAGGCACAGCCCGCCGCCAGCGCAGGGGCCGCCTTGCGGGCGATCATCGCGTTGGGGAAATTCCACGGTGTGATCGATGCCGCGACCCCGATGGGCTGTTTCAGCACCGTGATCCGCTTGTCACGCTGATGGCCGGGGATGGTCTCGCCATAGATGCGCTTGGCCTCTTCGGCGAAAAACTCGACAAAGGACGCGCCATAGCCGACCTCGCCCTTGGCTTCGGCCAGCGGCTTGCCCTGTTCGGCGGTCAGGATCGTGCCCAGATCGTCCTGATGTTCCATCATCAGGTCGAACCAGCGGCGCAGGGTGGCCGCGCGCTCCTTGCCCGTCCACGTGGCCCAGTCCTTCTGCGCGGCCCGCGCGCCCGCGATGGCCTCGGCCACCTGCGCCCGGCTCAAATCGGCCACCTGCGCGATCACGTCGCCGCGCGCGGGGTTCGTCACCTCAAAGGTGCCATTGTCGCCATCCACCCAGACGCCATTCACATAGGCCCGCGTTTCCAGCAGGCCGGGATCGGACAGCATCGATTTCAGATCGGTGGTTTGGTCAAGCATGGCACATCCTTTCAGGTCTGTTGCATCTGAACCAACCCGCGTTAGCATTGTCCAGTTCCAAAGGATGAAAGACCATGACGCCAGATCTGGACGACGCCTATGCCAACGGGGCCTATATCGACGGGGCCGCCGACTACCCCCCGCGCTGGGCGGCCCAGGCCGATGCCTATCGCACGGGCCTTGGGGGCCGTGCGCAGCTGGGCGTCAGCTATGGCCCGTCGGACCGCATGGCCTATGACCTGTTTCGCCCGGATGGCCCGTCGCGCGGCACGCTGATCTTCGTACACGGGGGCTACTGGCTGAAATTCCACCGGCACGACTGGTCCCATCTGGCCGCCGGAGCGAATGCGCGGGGCTGGACCGTGGCGATGCCGTCCTACGACCTCTGCCCCGACATCCGCATCGCAGGCATCACCCAGCAAATCGCCCAGGCCGTCACCCGCATCGCCGCCACCACCACCGGCCCGATCAGCCTCGCCGGCCATTCCGCAGGCGGACATCTCGTGGCCCGGATGTGCGCGCCCGGTATGTTGCACGAGACCATCCACGACCGTCTGGCGCATGTGATGCCGATCTCGCCCGTATCGGACCTCACACCGCTGCTGCGCACCTCGATGAACGCGGATTTCGGGCTGGATGCGGCCATGGCCCGCACAGAAAGCCCCCGCCACCAGCCCCGCCCGGACGTGCCCGTCACCGTCTGGGTCGGCGCATCCGAACGCCCCGTCTTTCTGGATCAGGCGCAGTGGCTGGCCGACGCGTGGGGGGCAGGCCACGTGATCACAGCGGGCGAACACCACTTCAACGTGATCGACGCTCTTGAGGACGCCGACAGCGATATGATCCACCGCCTGACCCCCGACACATAGCGCGGAATCAAGGCCGCAGGCCGCCGCGCCATCGGCAGGCCGCCCGGACGGCCTGTCGATAGATCCGTGTCAGCGCGCCGCTCGACCGAACAAAGACGTTGCCACCATAAAGCGCACCCGCATTCCCGTCGGATCGACAGCCCGCGGCCTGCCGATGGCGCGGCTTCGTGCCCTACTGCTTGGGGAAATAATCCTCGCAGTCGCCATCCCGGTACACATCCGCCGTACAGCAATGCAGCCCGCCACCAAACGCATAGGCATCGCGCAGCTCGACCTCGACCACTTCCATGCCCAGCTTGTCCATCTGCTCGGCCTGATAGACCTCGGATTTCTCGACGCAGACGGTCTTGGGGTCCAGCACCAGAACGTTCATCGACAGCCATGTCGACGAATAGCACAGCGGCGGCGGCGTGTTATGCGCAGGCTGCGCCGCATCGACGATCTCCCACCCATTCGCCTCGAACATGCTGCGCTGATCGTCGGGCAAACGACGCTGCGGGTTGTTCAGGATCAGACCGGGCCGCAGCGGCGTGAACGTCGCGTCGATATGGATCGGATAGGGATCACCGGGAAAGTTCACCGCATGCACGCGGTGGTCGGGGAAATGCCGGCGCAGCCACTCGATCCCCTTCATGTTCGTCGTAAACCCGTGCTGCACCACCAGATCCTTGCCAAAGCGCAGCACATCGGCGGCATCGAACAACGGCTCTTCTTCGGTGGTGACGAAAAACTTCTCGGCCGCCCATTCCAGCCGCTTGGCCACGCCGATCTTGTCGCTCAGATAATCGGGGTGGTAATCGGCATCCGTCAGACGCGGCTTGGGCGCGGCCTCGTGGCGGAAATTCGGGTCCTCATCCCAGTATTGCTGCATCAGCGGGCGATAGTTCAGGTATTCGAACCACCGGCAGCGATAAGACATCGTCGCCTCAAGGATCTCGTGCCCCACGGTCAGCAACACGTCTCGCGGCGGCATGCAGCCGAACTGGCTGTCCGTGTGGAAATCCGGCGTGGTCGCGGGCAGGGAATGGTCAATCGACGTGGGCCGGTCGACCCGGATGCCGCGCGCCGTCAACTGGTTTGCGAACGTATCCAGCAGCTCATTGGCGCGGTCGATCGTCTCTTGCGGACGGCGCCCCCACTGACCGCGCATATCGCTGTCCTCGGGCACTTTGGCGTCCAGCGCGGGTTCCTCGGGCGGGATGTGGCAATCATCGGCGCGCCCCACGATCACGTGGCGCAAGGTGTCCCATTCGTTCCAGCTTTTGACCTGCGTTTTGTCGGCTGACCATGCCATGTGCTCTCTCCCCTTCGGTGACCGGGTGAAAAAATGGCAAATCTTCGCGTCGATCAAGCGCAAAAGCACCACCCGAGGGTTCCCATGCGACACAGCATTTGCGAAACTTGGGTGAAAATGGAGATCCGGGTGATGTAAATCGCATTCACATCACCTATATGTAGAACAAGTAATTGATAAGAGGGAGTGTTTTCATGGCAGATTTTGACGCACAGGTGCGCGAGTCTCAGGCGCAGGTGCAAGAGGCGCAATCGCGCATCGCCGAGCTGACCAGCCGGATTGAAACCGCGCGGGCCAAGATGAAGGCCGGCGACGACATTGCGATGGATATCGAAAACGCGACCCTCGAGGACGTGCACGCCCATACCGACATCATGAACGCCAATATCGCCGAGCTGATCATGGGGCTCGACGATGTGACGGCGGCGTTCTCCAAGGATTTCGACGAGATGCGGACCAAGACAGGCTGGGAAAGCTTTGTCGGGATCTTTGCTAAGGCCAAGGCGGAATCGATGCGTCAGGAACGCGTGCGCACCGCCTCTATCGATGACAAGTTGCAGGACCTGATCGGCAAATCGGATGTGATCGTGCAACTGTTGCAGGGCCAGCTGACCATGCTCGAAGAGCAGAAGGTCAAGGTCGAGGGGAACCTGACCGAAACACTGGATGAACGCGAATTCACGGTGCAGGAACTGGCAGCGTTGCAGGGCGACATCCAGGCAATGGATCCCAAGATCATCACGCTGGAAAACAAGATCGCCTCGGAGACCGATGCGGCCAAGCGCACGGCGCTGGAAACCGAACTGGCCGAGCTGAACAGCCAGTACAACCAGATGGTGCAGGACGAACAGGTCAAGCTGGCCAAGTCGCAGACGCTCGAACGCTATATCGAAAAGGGCAAGACCTGGATCGACAGCCTGCAAAACCAGGCGGCGACCCAGATGGTGCTGATCAACAAGTTGCAGACCGACACCAAACAGCGCGTGGTGCTTTATGACGCGCTGACCAAGTCGTTGAAAACCGCGCAGCAGCAGGACGTCGCCCACCGCATCAACGAGATCGGCGTCAAGACGGACCAGGAGGCCCAGACCGCCATGGCCGGGATCGGTGCCGCCACCAACGCGCGGATGGCCGACATGCTCGAGGCGCACGAGGACCAGATGGTCTTTGCCCGCGACGTGCTGGAACAAAAGGCCAAGGCCGACGAACGCTTTGCCCGCCGCTTTGCCCAGATCGTGGAGAAACACGACAGCAACGCGTATGGGGGCTAGACCATGAAACTCGGCTTTGCCGCCATCGGCGTCTCCATCCTCAGTCTGATCGCGACGCTCGCCTTCGGCGCGCCGCCATGGGTGAACCTTGTGGGCCTGCTGTGTGGCCTCGCGGGGCTCTTCATCCTGACAAGGGCGCGCAAGGGCGGGTGAGTTGAAGCACGAAAATCAGTCAATCTGCGCGCCTGACGGCACCGCCAAGCTGGCCTCTGAAAAGCGGAACCCGCGTTGGTTTGATCGGGGTTTGTCATGTATTTCGGGGTTGGACCTCCTGATGTTGCCCTTCAGATGGATGTGCTTCTGATGAATTCCAAACCCGACACCATCGGCCTGACCGACCTCTTTGCCTCGCGCCGCTACTTCAAAAAGTTCGAGACAATCACCTCGCATCTGGGACGTGTCGCCGGCGTGATGGAGGCGGAGGGCGACCTGAACCGGGACGAGGTCAAGATCCTGACGCGCTATATCGCAGAGCTGACCTTTACGTTTCGCGCGCTCAGCCAGAAATACCTGCTGGTCGGGCGCGACACCGGGCGGTTTTTCGGCAGCCTCGCCATCGATGCGCATGACAGCGGATTTCCCGCCGCCGAAGAGCTGATCACCATGGCCAGCGACGCCCAGCAGGCCGAACGCCATCTGGACGGAATGGCCAGCGCGGCAGAGTTGAAAAAGCAGATGGTCGAGGTGATCATCAGCGACCGGCAGGTGCCGACCAAGCTGCAATTCGCGCTGTCCCAGCGGCTCTATTACGAGGAATTGCTCAAGGGCACCCTGTTCTGGCCCCGCAACGATCCGCAGATCGTGTGGACCGGCAACAAGGGCGATGACCGGCGCACCTTCCGCGTGCACTGGGCCGTCTACGACAGTCAGGTCAACCTGCCGATTGTCTACATGATGGAGCTGGAGGACAGCGGCCGCGTGGCCCTGCCCAAGGACCAGCGCCGCTGGCCCGAGGCGCAGGCGCATCTGATGGCGCAATCGCTGGGTGCGCTGAAACTGGTGACGATTGCCAAGGGGTTCGACGAGGATTTCGACGACCTGCACCCCAAACGCCTGCGCCGCTTTCACCTCGGGCCGATGTATTCCTCGGCCTTTACCAAACAGTCGGGCCCGATCAGCCAGGTGCTCGAAGCGGCGCGCGCCCCTGCGGGCCAGGACTGGGCGCTGGTCTGGACCGAGGAAAACCTGCTGTCGGAACGGGTGATGACCGAACGGTCGGGGTGGTTTTCGTCCGTCGAACGCCAGGTGTTCGCGCTGGATCCGTTTACCGGGCGCGGTGCGGAAACCGGTGCCACGCGGCTTGACCGCAGCATCGTCCTGCCCCAGCGGGCGTTTCAGGCGCTGGAGGAGATGAACCCGCCGGGGTTCGGGTCGGTGCGCAAATTCGTGGTCAGCCCGTCGGGCCGGGTGCTGAGATATTGATGGGGTGCCGCCCGTGATCGGGCGTGCGCCTCCGGCGGGCATATTTGCCGGAACAATGAAGAGGACATGGGCATGAGTGAAACATCGGACCGGATGGAGCTGCGCGAGGCGGAGATCACGGCGCATTATCCCATGGCGCTGGCGATGTTGCAGGGGTTTGACCATGCCCCGCGGATCGGCAAGGGCAAGGATGTGCCGCAGGCCGAGCGGTCGGCGGGCATCGGCACCCGCCGCCGGTTTCGCACCACGACGCCGGGCCTTGTGACCCGCCGCACCACGCCCACCGGGGCGGTGCAGGTGATGGCCACGATCGAGGGCGCGGATGACGACGAAGCGCTGATGTCGCCGGTGCAGGCGACGGCGCTGAACGCCTTGCGCCGGGCGATCTCCATCGCAATGGCCGTGGCCGAAAATTACGCGGCCCTGTCGGGGCTTGGCGATCTCAAGCGCGCCAATCTGGAAGGCGCGCTGCCTGCCGCGCGCAAGACCGAGTTTACCGAGCTTTTGGCGGCGGAGGCGTTGATCACGCTGCATGTGTTCTGCAATGCCACCGCCTATTTGATGTCCGCGCATCAGTCGGACGTTACCGTCGAGGTGGGCGAGGTCGAGGAAATCCTGACCGACAATGGACAGACGGCCCTGCACGGCGCGCTGTGGGAGTTGGACCAGGACATCGCCGCCCACGCCCCCGATGACAGCCATCTGGTGGCGGCCATCACCGCCTATGCCGAGGCCTGCATGGAAAAGGTTGCCCTGCGCGCCCAGACCGCGCCGCGCCTTGCCGCCTTTGTCGGAGCCAGCTGGCATGTGGAGGCGGATGATTTCACCGTACAGGGGTTCACGCCCGCCTCGCGCGCCAAATCGTCCACACTGACCATGACCTTCAAGAAACCGCATGAGGTCGTGGGCAACCATATCGCCAAATATCAGGCCATGAAGCTGGCCAAGATGCTGATGGCCTATGACTTTGACCGGCGGCTGAACCCCTTTGCCGAACTGGGCGGGTTTATCTTTACCTTCATGGGCGATGGCAAGCCGGGCACGGGCAAGACGACGCTGATCCAGATGATGGCGGGGCTGATCAACGATTACTGTCAGGTGGCGGGCTATGCGTTCCGCTACCAGAACTTGAGCACCGACAATATCGACAGCTATCAGGGCAAGTCCGGCCAGAACGCCAAGGCGTTCATCAACAACGTGCTGGACCCCAATGCCATCGGTTTCGGCACCATCGACGACATCGACCAGCTTGCGGGCAAGCGGGGCGACCGCCAGTCGTCGGCGGGCCAGCTGGAGATCACCGCCGTGTTGATGGAGAGCTTTGCCGGGGCCAACACCGTCGTGCGCGGCAATTGCACATTCGGCATGTTCTCGAACTATCCCGAGAACGTGGACGACGCCCTGCGCCAACGGGCGGGCGCGCGGTTCCTCGTGGACGGGCCGCAAACGCGCGAGGATTACATCGACATCCTTGCCCTGCTGATGGGCAAGAACCACGACATCCCCATGGGCGCGCATGAGTTGTTCTCGGCGCAGGAGATCAAGAAGGCCGTCGCCGCCAGTTTCGACAGCCATTCGCGCCCGCACGAGGCCGGGCTGATGGAGGTGTTTGACCGGGTGCATGGGCAAGTGGGTGATCTGAACACGATTGCCAAGCTGGGCACGTATCTCAAGGCGATCCAGGAGGCGGACGAACGCTTTACCGGCCGCGCGATCAAGAACATCACCGACGCGGTCAAGGTGCGCGCGATGGATTTCGAACTGCCGGATGAGTGGATGGAGAACCCCGAGCTGTTCCTGTTCAAGGACTATGATGCCAAGAAGGCGATGATCTCAGAGCTGCGCGTGCCGATCACGGTCGACATGGTGGTGCAGGAGATCAACCGCTATGCCGACAGCGAGTTCCGCTATGCGGACAAATCGGATGAGGTGGCGATCGAGGCGATGGTGCGCGACTTTGGGCGGCAGGAAGAGGCGAAGAAGCGGTATTTGGGGGGGAAGGGATAACCATAATGCCGTCTTTTGTCCTGTTATTGCTCGCTATCGCCATACCGGTCATTGTCGAATTGAAGGTCTTTGATGCCGCGGTCGAGGGGCGCGACCATGTGTTGAACATTCTCAAACGGGTTGCCGTGACCTTTGTGATTCTGTGGTGCATCGGTATGGCCGAAGCTTGGATGTTTGGCCTGTCTCTGCATCCGTTTGGCCCTGCGGTTCACTTCGCAATTCTGGCATCGGTTCTGGCGCTCCCCTTGTCATTTGCGGGGTACTTCCTGGGACGGAGAAAAGAATGATCCTGCTGTCCTTCATGATCGCCGCTGGCCTCACCGCTGGGGCTATCCTGCCACTGCGCTGGGGTGTCTGGGGCTTCGTCGGTGCGGCTGCCGTTCTGTTCCTGGCGCAGGCGTTGGTCAACACCGCGACAGGGTTCGAAGGGATCCCGATCTCGGAATCGCTGCTGCTGTTCAACGACAGCTACCTGTCATATGTCGGCTTCAACCTCCAAATCACCTACCGCGCCTTTGCCCTGCCGCTCTTGGCGCTGGCCATCCCGTTCATCTTCCGCCTCGCAAGGAGCCACACATGATCCGCCTCATCCAACGCGGCCTGATGTATGGCAACCTGTTCCACGTGGCGAGCCCGGCGCTGGTCGAACGGTACAACCGCGCGCTTGAGCATCTCACGGGCAAGCGCACCGGGCTGACCGATTTCTATGTGGATATCTCGGGCTTTTCACCGGAGGTGGGCAACGAGTTGGGCGACCCGCTCTACCTCAACCACAACGGGGTCAACCGGCAGTTTATCCTGCTGTCCACCGAGCAGCGCAAATGCCCGCTGCTGGACGCGAAATTCTCGACCTCGCATGGCATCCTGAAACGGTTCATCACCGAAAACGAGGCGGCACTTTTTGCGCTGACGGCCCGCGATGCGGTGGCGGGCGAGCTGGTGAATTCCGTCTACGACATCTCGCACCCTGCGCGCCTCTTTGACATCCGCGCCATCACGGTCGAGGCGGACACGACCCGCGGCACCGTGCGCAATGCCGCGGCTCTTGCCGACAAGGTGGACACCTTTCTGAACGCCGATGACGCGTGGTTTGACGATGTGCTGATCGGCCAGATGATCCAACTGGCCGGACAGACAGGCGACGTCACCCGCAACCCCGTCCGGCTGAACCCGCTGCGGGTGCAAAAGGGCAACTTCTGGACGGCGCATTTCGGCGGGCTCTATATCTTTCAGACCCTCGACCATCCCGCCACCATCGCGGCCTCGCAAAAACCCGACGGGGTGCCGACCGAATACACCTTTGACCTGACCGAACGGAACCGGATCGCCAAGTTCCTCGAATTCAACGACCTGGCAGAACCGGTGGTCAAGGCGCGCGGCGTCGACGGGGCGGCGATCCTGCGGCAAAAGATGGATTTCATCCTGATCGACGCGGTGACAGAGGCGGGCGTGGACCTCGCTGGCACGACACGGCGCGATATGCGTATGCTGGCGCGGCACCACGCGCACCTGCTGCCCGATGCCTTTCACGGTCTGGCCGATCTGGTCAACTGGGCAGAAAACGGCGGGCCGTGGCCGCGGATCAGCTCGGAACACCCCGCCTATTTCTACACCCTGCGCGCCGCCGACACAGCGGACGCGGATCTGGTCAACATGCTGCTGGCCGAGCTGTGTCCGCGCGACGTGCGGCAACTGTTTATCTGTCACAAACAGGCGTTCTATGCCGCCTATGCCACATGGCCCGAGACGAAAAAGGAATATGTCGCGCAGTATCTCGAAGCCGAGTACAAGGCCGACAAGGCCGGTGCCCGTGCCGCACTTTTCGGGCATGACGCGCCGATGGAACCACCCGAACCCGCGCCGCGCGACATGATCCAGCGCGTCGGCCCCTGGGGCGCAGTCCAAAGGAGATGACATGGCGCTGATACGACTGTTCCTGATCGCCTTTGTGGTGCTGACGGTGATCTATGTGTCGCTGTCGCTCTATTCCCGCGCCCGCGCCCGTGACCGGCTCGAGGCGGAATGGGACACCGGCGATATCGCGGGCCCGCGCGAGGACTATGTCCAGCAGGGGCTGGCTACCTATGACAGCTCTCTGCGTCGCAAACTGATCCTCGGCGTCTATATCGTGCCCATGACGCTGGTCTGTGTCACCATCTACCTTGTGAACTTTGCCTGAAAGGGACCCCCATGCGCTATATCGGCTGGACACTTCTGATTGCCTTCTGGGTCTTTGTCGGGGCCTTCCTGCACTATACCCTGCCGCAAAAGGACATCGTCCGCGTGACGGGGACAGAGATCATTCGCAAGGATTTCTCGGGCCTGTCGCGGCTGTTTTATGCGCAGGCGGACAGCGGCGACACCGATGTGGGCAACCGCGACCTGCGGCTGATCACCACGACCCGCGCCAACGGGCGGGTCAGCGTCTACCGCAACGAGGACACGGGTTTTGGCTGGCCGCCCTATTTCAAACTCGACAGCTCGAACTTGCAGGCCGAGGCGGCAGAGGTCGTGTCGACCAAGGCCGATCCCCAATGGGTGATCGTGACCCACTACGGCTGGCGCAGCCCGTTCCTGTCGATCTATGCCAACGCGATCAGCCTCAAGCCCGTGGACGGGCCGGATGCGTCCAAGGGGATCCCGTGGGTCAACATCATCGTGCTGACCCTGCTGGCCGCGTCCTTCTATGCGATCTGGTTTCTGTGGCGGCGGTTCCGCCGGGCGCGGATCGATCCGCGTCTTGAGGATCTGCAAGACAGTTGGGAGGCGGCAGGCGACGCCGTGCAGGAACGCCGCGGCCGGTTTCGCCGCTGGCTCGATACTTGGCGTTAAGGGGCGTTTAGGGGCGCTAAACGGCCGGTGCGCAGTGAATGCGCACCCTACACCAGCGCGTCTGTCCGGTAGAGGCGGACACGCAGGCCGCCATGGGCAATCGCCGGACCGTCGGGCAGAAACGGCAACCCGGTGGTCTTGGCCAGCGCCGGCTCGCTGGTGACAATGCCCACGCGCCAGCCGGCAAACCGCTCTGTCAGCACCTGGCCCAGCCTTCCGTACACCGGATAAAGCGCCTTTTTATCGCCGATCCGCGCGCCGTAGGGCGGGTTGATCATCACGATCCCCGGCGGCCCGTCAGGTGGCGATGCGTCGCCCGCATTGCCCGTGCCAAACTGCACCAGATCAGACACACCCGCGCGTGCGGCATTGGCCTGCGCCATGGCGATCACGCCCTGATCGCGGTCGGACCCGGTAAAGCGGACATTTGGTGTGCGGCGCCGCGCGTCGGTGCGCATCTGTGCCACGCCCTCCGCCGACACCCCGGCAAACTGCTCAAAGGCAAAGCGCCGCGCCCGCCCGGCCTGGAGGCCCGCGGCCATCTCTGCGGCCTCCAGCACAAAGGTGCCTGATCCGCACATCGGGTCGAACACCGGTTGCGTGCCGTCGAAGCCGCATTGCAGCAGGAACGCCGCCGCCAGTGTCTCGCGCAGGGGCGCCTTGCCCACGGCCTCCTTGTGGCCGCGTTTGTGCAGCGGCTCGCCCGATGTATCCGCGCTGATCGTGACGCGGTTGTCTTCGATGCGGATCTTCAGGATCACCGGCGCGTCCCGCGCGACCTGCATGCCTGCGGCCTCGGTCAGCGCGGTTTCGATCCGGCTGGTGGCGGCCCCTGCGTGATAGATCTTGGACTTGCGCGATGTGGCGACGTCCACCCGCACCGGCACGGACGGGTCCAGCACGTCCCCCCACGGGAACTTGCGCGCCCGTTTGTCCAGTTGCGCAAGGTGGAACGCCATGAACGACCCCAGCCGCACCAGCACCCGCGTGGCACAGTGCAGCTCGAGATTGGCGCGCCAGACCTCCGGCCAGTCGCCCGCCATGGTGACGCCGCCGGGCGCGACATCCGTGACGTTGAACCCGTGGCCGCGCGCCTCCTCTGCCAGGGTCTGTTCCAGACCGGGCAGGGTGATCGCGAAAAGGGTGAGGGTGGCGTCCGACATGGGCCCAGTGCATAGACGCTCGCCCGCCGGGGTTCGAGGGGAAACTGCGCGCGCTTCAGTCGGCAAAGAGGTAGTCGACGGCGGCGATCTCGCGGGCCTTTTCCTCGGGCATGGTCAGGAACCGGGCCAGCGCCTTGGCATTGTCGTCCAGATCCGCGGCCTCGCGCATCCGGTCCAGATGTTCGAAATCCGCGTCGCGGATGCGGTCGGATTCAAAGGTCATGTCGTTGCGGATCGTGGGCAGCAACCGCTCCAGCGTCTCCGGCGCCGTCTGTTCCCCGGCCAGACCCACGCGCATCGCGTGCCCGATCAGGTAATCCTCGGTGAACTCGCACTGGATTTCCAGCATCCGCGTGATCGACCGGTCGCCCGCGAAATCCTGCAACAGATCGAGGTTGCCGGGGTCCATGCACACGATCAGACGGTCGGTCTCGTAGAAATCGAACAGCATCCGCATTAGCGCCCGGCGGTGTCGCGTCCGCTTGCCCAGCGTGTTCTGGATCCCGCCCAGATCGGGCAGGGGCGTGTGCTCCTCGTTGAACAGGTACTCAATGGCCGGCACGTTGGTCATCGCGCGGATCCGCTCCAACAGCCGCTTGGCCACGTGCCACTTCTTGCAGATGATGATCAACAGCTCGCGGTTGCGGCCCAGCGTGCTCTCCGTCTCCCAGAACCGCGTGGCGAACCGCCGCCCGATCCGCCCCCGACCGGTCAGGAACTTGAACAGGCTCGCCCCCTCGTTCGAAATCTGGAACGGAACATTCTCGGCGGCATAAAGCAGACCAAGCCGCCGCTTGAGATCCTTGGCCTCCGGGCTGATCTTGCGCGCAAACAGGAAATCCTGACTGAGCAGCAGGTCATAGTGGTCGTCGTAAAACGTCACCGGCATCCCATAATCCGTGAACATCAAAAAGGTCAGCGTGCGCGTGCGGATCTCGTCCTCCGGGACCACGTGGCGCACGACAGTCTGGAAAAACGTCTCGTCCGGGATCCAGGTCGTGCGGAAAAACCGCATCACATCGCGGCGCTGGCGGGTGAATTCCAGCACCCATTCGATCGTGCGGCGGCGCAGGCACCACCACTGACTGCCGATCTGCACCTGGATGTCCGCCGGGATCTCGCGCGTGATCCCAAAACGTTGTTGCAGGTGATAGCTGGTGTAAAACCGCCACTTCTGCGTGCGTTCGTTAAAGAAATGGCGGTAGATCAGCCGCTCTTCCTTCATCCCCGTCTTGATCCAGTCGCTTTCGAAGTAATCAAAGCTCTCGATGAAATCGGCATCGTTGTCGTCAAGGAACTGGTGCGTGTACTCCGCCGACTTGATCGCCATGCAGTCGCCCGACAGCATGTAGAAATGCGTGGCACGCGGAAACGCCTCGACCGCGGCCTCAACGGCATAAAGCGTGGCTTGGACAAGGCTCCATTCGCCCCAACCGCATTTGATGCGGCGATGCGCAAATGTCACATGATCATTGTCTTTCAACGCGGTGCGTATCGCGGCAAAGGCGGTCGGATCGGCGCGGGCATCAAAATGGATGGCCATGTAGTCGCCAGCCGCAGTCAACCGTTCCGCCTGCTTGATGATGGCGTCCGGGTCCTTGTGACACAGCAAGATATAGGCGATTTTTGCCATTCTGGAAACTTAACTGCCTCTTTACTGCCGATTGTATACGTAGATAAAGCTAAGGAGAGATTGAATAAACAAGATTTCTTTGGTTTTTTGCCATAGATGGACGCAGTGCGAAAAACTGCGCAGTAAAAAGGGGCGAGTGGTATGGGTTTTCCTGGCACCTGGATGACGGAAAGTGAAAGCGTGGTATACCGCGTGGTGCCCAAGTGCGCCTGTTCGACCATCGGACAGATCATGTTCTACTCCGATCACGGTGAATTTTTTGACGGCGACATCCATGACGCGCAGGGCGGCATGCACAAATGGGCCATCGAAAACAGCCAGCCGATCATCACCGACAACGTCAAGGCGCACAACAGCTATGCCTTCACCTGCGTGCGCAATCCCTACACCCGCATCCTCAGCTCGTTCTTCGACAAGATCTGCGGCATCCAGCGCAACGGCAAACGCTACCGCGGCAACCTTGTCCCGCTCCTGATCCAGAAATACGGGATCGAGGTCGGCGGCGATGACGGCAAGCAGGACTTTGACCAGATCCAGTCGTTCCGCCGCTTCCTGCTCTTTGCGCGCGACACCATCCGCTGGCGCCGCCCGATGGAGCCTGACATCCACTGGTCCGCCATGTCCGGCCACGTGTCGACCTTCATCGTGAACGGCGGCCGCTATGACAAGATAATCTGGACCGAAAAGTTCAACGAGGGCATGGAACAGGTGATGGAGGCGATCGAGACGCCCCACGGCGTGAACATCGCCGACATCCCCCGCTTCAACGAAAGCGAAGGGCACGGGCCCAAGCGGGCGCACCCGGTCGAGGATTATTTTGACGACCTGTCGATGCACCTCGTCTACGAAATCTACAAACGCGATTTCGACCTGTTCAAATACGATTTCGAAAATCCGGGCAACAAGATGCCCATTGGTGAGATCGACCTGGACGAAGTGCACAAGAAACTGGGCGACTGACCCGGTTACCTGATCACCGCTGCAATCCGCGCCGCGATGGCGGCACTGCCTTTGGGTGACGGATGGATGCGGTCGACGTCGTGAAAACTCAGGTCCCCATCAGGGACCACATCGGCAATAGAGACAAATGTCACACCGGCATCACGCGCCGCCATGCGCGCCAACCGCGCCTCGTATTTCTGCCCCCAGGTGCGGCAATGGTCGATCAGGGACGGTTTGCCCGGCGTGCGCAAATACCCCACATACACCACCTGTGCGCCATCCGCGCGCGCACGCGTGACCATGTCGACAACTGTGCCGCTCGTGCCATCCGGTGAAATCAGCCGATCCAGCTGCGCATCACACTTGGCGCACCCGCATCCAAGCCACAGGTCGTTGCCGCCGCCGTTCATCACGGCCCAGTCCCACGGCCCGGACACATATTGCGCACCAATGCGCACGCCAAGGCTGCCGCTGATCGGCAGGACATAGTGGTACCGCGCGCCGACCACCGACCGGTCCACGACACGCGCGCCCAATTTCTGTTCCAACGCGTCAATGACGGACCGCCCCGACCCGGCATTCCACGCAAGCATGCTGTCGCCCGTCGCAATGATCCGCGCGTTGCCCGATGACGGCACCGGTTCGGTGCACCCCAACAAGGTCACACACGCCATCACCGCCAACCAAATCCGCATTTCTCTGCTCTGCTTTCTGTGTTGCGCGCACCCTACCGGCCCAATGACCAAGAATCCATGAACGCCGCACAGCCCTTGCCTGCGCGGGGCCAAGTCCCTACATCCCAGTGCCATGGCCCAAGGTAAATCAGACCCCAACTACAAGATCGCCGCCGAGAACCGGCGCGCGCGCTTTGATTATGCAATCGAGGACGATATCGAATGCGGGATCATCCTCGAAGGGTCCGAGGTCAAATCCCTGCGTCTGGGCGGGGCCAATATCGCGGAAAGCTATGCGGCGGTCGAAAATGGCGAACTGTGGCTGGTCAACAGCTATATCGCGCCCTACGAACAGGCCAAATCGTTCAAGCACGAGGAACGCCGCCGTCGCAAGCTGCTGGTCAGCCGCAAGGAACTTGGCAACCTGTGGAACGCAACCCAGCGCAAGGGCATGACGCTGGTGCCCATCGTGCTCTATTTCAACCACAAGGGCATGGCCAAGCTCAAGCTGGGCATCGCCAAGGGCAAAAAGCTGCACGACAAGCGCGACACCTCCGCCAAACGCGACTGGGGCCGCCAGAAACAGCGGCTGCTGAAACAGGGCTGATGGGCCCACGCGTGGGAAAACCCGCGCACCTTTCCCCTGCCGACCGGTGCGCCCCGTGGGCTATGCCTTTGAACGCCGCTGGCGGATCAGGCGCAGGCCGCGGCACGCAACACCTCGCCTGAACGATCAAAGGAAAGACCCATGGAGCTCATCATCGGCCTCATCTCGGGCGCGGTTGGCGGCAACGTTGCCGGCGGCCTGCTCAAGAACCTGAACCAAGGGGTTCTCATCAACTCGCTCAGCGGCATTGTCGGCGGCGGCATCGGGGGCACTGTGCTGTCCATGCTGGGCGCAGGCGCAGGCGGCGGCATGGACCTCGCGGGCATCCTGTCCCAGGTCGCAGGCGGCGGCATCGGCGGCGGCGCGGTTCTGGCCATCGTGGGCGCTGTTCGGGCGCAACTCAGCAAGTAAGCGGGGCTTGCCTCGCGCCCCGTCCGGCGTTAGTCAAAGGCGTTTTTGACGCCGCCGGAGGGGCACCCCATGTCAGACGATCCCAAAACGCTCGTTTCCACCGCATGGCTGGCCGCGCATCTCAAGGATCCTGACCTGCGCGTGCTGGATGCGTCCATGTACCTGCCGGGCACCGACCGCGATGCGCGGGCTGAATATGACGCGGCCCACATCCCCGGCGCGCGCTTCTTTGACATCGACGAGATCAGCGACCTGCGCTCCGATCTGCCGCACATGGCCCCCCCGCCGGAAAAGTTCATGTCCCGTATGCGCGCCATGGGCGTGGGTGACGGGCATCAGGTGGTTGTCTATGACGGTGCGGGCCTGTTCAGTGCCGCGCGGGTCTGGTGGCTGTTCCGCCTGATGGGCCACCGCGACGTGGCCGTTCTGGACGGCGGGTTTCCCAAATGGCAGGCCGAAGGGCACCCGACCGAGGACATGCCTCCCGTCATCAAGGACCGCCACCTGACGGCGCGTTTTCAGAACCACCTCGTGCGCGATGTCACCCAGGTCAGTCAGGCCTCGAAACTGGGCTCGGTCCAGATCGTCGATGCCCGCGCGCCGGGCCGGTTCCGCGGCGATGCGCCCGAACCCCGTCCGGGCCTGCGCGCCGGTCATATTCCGGGCGCGCGCAACGTGCACTACGAGGCGCTGCTCAACGACGACAGCACCATGAAATCCCCCGCCGACACCCGCGCCCTGTTCCAAGAGGCCGGCGTCGACCTCGCCAAACCCATCATCACCAGCTGCGGCTCCGGCGTCACCGCCGCGATCCTCGGCCTCGCCCTCACCCGCATGGGCCATGACAGCTGGTCCCTCTATGACGGATCCTGGACCGAATGGGGGATGTTCCCCACCGTGCCCGTCGCAACCGGAGACGCCTGATGTTCGAACATCTCACCGCCCAGAAACCCGATGGCATCCTGATGCTGATGCAGATGTACCGCGAGGACACCCGCACGGACAAAGTCGACCTGGGCGTCGGCGTCTACAAGGACGCCACCGGCAACACGCCGATCATGCGCGCGGTCAAGGCCGCCGAACACCAACTGTGGGAGGCGCAGGACACCAAGACCTATGTGGGCCTCGCCGGTGCGCCTGACTTCAACGACGCCATGGTCAATCTGGTGCTGGGCGACGCGGTGCCGCGCACGTCCGTCCACTCGGTGGCCACACCCGGTGGCACCGGCGCGGTCCGGCAGGCGTTCGAGCTGACCCGCATGGCCAACCCGGAGGCGCGCGTCTTCGTGTCCAACCCCACATGGCCCAACCACCTGTCGATCCTCGACTATCTGGGCATGGAAACCGTGCTCTACCGCTATTTCGACGACGAAACCCGCGGCGTGGATTTCGACGGCATGATCGCCGACCTCAAGACCGCGAAAAAGGGCGACCTGATCCTGCTGCACGGCTGCTGCCATAACCCGACCGGGGCAAACCTGACCGGCCCGCAATGGGACGCGGTGATCGCGGTGCTGCACGACACCGGGGCCACGCCGATGATCGACATCGCCTATCAGGGCTTTGGCGACGGGCTGGACGCGGATGCCGCCGGCACGCGCAAGGTTGCCGCCGCCGTGCCCGAATGCCTGATCGCGGCCAGCTGCTCCAAGAATTTCGGGATCTACCGCGAACGCACCGGCATCCTGATGCTGATCGCAAACGGCACGGACACCGGCATCGCCCAGGGCACGCTCAACTTCCTCAACCGCCAGAACTACAGCTTTCCGCCCGATCACGGCGCGCGTCTGGTCACGATGATCCTGAACGACGACGCCCTGCGCGCCGACTGGATGGCCGAGCTTGAAGAGATGCGTCTGGGCATGCTTACCTTGCGCGAACAACTGGCCAAGGAGCTTGAGACCCGCTCCGGCTCCAACCGCTTCGGCTTTCTGGCCGAGCACCGGGGCATGTTCTCGCGGCTTGGCACCTCGTCCGATCTGGTCGAGAAGATGCGCACAGACAGCGGCATCTACATGGTGGGCGACAGCCGTATGAACATCGCGGGCCTTAATGCACAGACCGTGCCGATCCTTGCCGAGGCCATCGTCAAGGCGGGCGTGTGAACCCATGGCGCGCATTGTTCTGTCCAGCGACCACGCCGCCATCGATCTGCGTCAGGCGATTGCCGCGCATGTGACATCGCTCGGTCACACGGCGGTCGACATCGGCCCCACCACGACCGAAAGCACGCATTACCCCCTGCACGGTCAGGCGGCGGCGCGACAGGTGGCGTCGGGCGACTGCGATCTGGGGATCCTTTTGTGTGGCACGGGGCAGGGCATCATGATGGCGGCGAACAAGGTGCCGGGCATCCGCTGCGGCGCCTGTTCCGATCCGGTGTCCGCCGGGCTGATCCGGGCGCATAACGATGCCAACATGCTGGCCATCGGCGCGCGCATCGTGGGTGACGTGGCCGCCATGGCCATTGTCGACGCGTTCCTCGGCACCGAGTTCGAGGGCGGCCGCCATGCCACCCGCGTGGACATGATCGAGCCCGCGGACCTCTGACGCATGGTGGGCAGATTGCCCACCCTACCCCCCTGAATTCACGCGTGGTGTTCGGGATTTGTCCGTTACCAAAGGGTAAAGAACGCTGAAACTTTGGGCTTTGCGGCGGGCGTTAACCTCGGCGTTCATCGGCGCTGGGCAAACTGTACAGTTTGCGGGTCAAACTGCGCAATTTGCTGAAATGGCCCCGATACCGGCCAAAACCACAGGGTCAGAACTGTACAGTTTCGGCACCGGTCTGCATGTTTCCCTGCGCTGTCATCCCTGCCTGCGCTGCGTTGCGCCGCCCGGTTAATGCACCGCACGCACCCTTCACAAACGAAAAAGGCCGGGCGTTTCCGCCCGGCCAGTTGGTTCTCTTGTCTGAGAGGAAGGAGACCTCAGCCTTTCGAGAATTCGGGATACGCTTCCATGCCCAGCTCGGACATATCCAGACCGTTGATCTCGTCCTCTTCGCTGACACGGATGCCCATGACCGCCTTGAGGATGAACCAGATCACCAGCGATGCGACAAAGGTGAACACGCCGTAAGCCACGATACCGGTCAGCTGTGTGCCCAGCGATGCCTCGCCGTAGAAGATGACGGCGATGGTGCCCCAGATGCCTGCGAACAGGTGAACCGGGATCGCACCGACAACATCGTCGATCTTGAACTTGTCCAGCAGCGGCACGGTGAAGACCACGATGATACCGCCCACGGCACCAATCCACAGCGCGCCAAACAGCGACGGTGCGAGCGGCTCGGCCGTGATCGAAACGAGGCCCGCCAGCGCGCCGTTCAGCACCATGGTCAGGTCGGGTTTCTTGTACATGATCTGCGTCAGGATCAGTGCTGCAACCGCACCGGCTGCCGCCGCCATGTTGGTGTTGGCAAAGATGCGCGACACGTCGGACACGTCGCCCACGGTGCCCATCGCCAGCTGCGAACCACCGTTAAAGCCGAACCAACCCAGCCACAGGATGAACGTACCCAAAGTGGCAAGCGCGAGGTTCGAACCGGGCATCGGAACGACCTTGCCGTCCTTGTATTTGCCGATCCGCGGACCCAGCACGATGGCACCGGCCAGAGCGGCCCAGCCACCCACGGAGTGCACGACGGTCGAGCCGGCAAAGTCGGAGAAGCCCATCTCGGACAACCAGCCGCCGCCCCACTGCCAGGAACCGGAAATCGGGTACATAAATCCTGTAAGAACAACGACAAAGATCAGGAAGGGCCAGAGTTTGATCCGCTCTGCCAGCACGCCGGAGACGATGGACGCGGTTGCGGCCACAAACACCAGCTGGAAGAAGAAGTCCGAACCGACCGACGCGTAGTCGAGCGCCGCATCCGCCGCGGCCACACCCACCGGGTCGAGGACCGTCAGGCCGCCGATGGCGAAGTAGCCGTTGAAGTCGCCCGGATACATCGTGTTGAAGCCGACCATCCAGTACATGATTGCCGCGATCGAGAAGAGCGCGATGTTCTTGGTCATCTGCATGGTCACGTTCTTGGACCGCACCAGACCGCCTTCGAGCATGGCAAAGCCTGCCGCCATGAAGAACACGAGGAAACCAGCCATGCAGAACAGCAGGGTGGTCATGATGTATGGGCCGATCTCGTCAAAGCCCGGAGCGGCATCCTGGGCCAGCGCCAGTGTCGGCAGAACGGTCAGGCCCGTGCCAACAAGGAGAGATTTGATAGGTTTCATTGTCCGTATTTTCCCTTTGATACTGCGCTTAGATGGCGTCTTCGTTGGTTTCGCCGGTGCGCACGCGCACGGCCTGTTCCACATCCAGCACAAAGATCTTGCCGTCGCCGATCTTGCCGGTTTGCGCTGTCTTGGTGATGGTCTGTACGATCTGGTCGGCCATGCTCTCGGCGACCACGATCTCGATCTTGACCTTCGGCACGAAGTTCACGGCGTATTCCGCGCCGCGGTAGATTTCTGTGTGCCCGGATTGCGAGCCGAAGCCCTTGATTTCCGTGACCATCATGCCGCGCACGCCAGCCTCGGTCAGCGCCTCGCGGACCTCCTCCAGCTTGAACGGCTTGATTGTTGCAATGATGAGTTTCACCACATGTCCCCTTTGGTTGGCAGGTACCCCTGCAATACGCGGATTAAATGAATGCAAACGACCCGTACGGCAAAGAACCCGCCTCGGTTTGCCTTGCCCAATTCCAACGCATGTGCATAAAAAATGCGCAAAAAGACCGCATTGCCTAATAATTAGACAGATAGGAATCGGGCGGGCACGTTTGCAGGGCGTGGCATTGGCCTCGAAACGGGATATGATGCGCCAAACAACAAGGCCGGGCAGGGGTCGTTCATGAGTGATTCAAAACGGGGTAAGCGGCCCCTGGTTGCAGACCGTCGTTATGGTGCAAAGCCCGCCGCGAAAAAGCCGAAGCCCAAGGCGCGCAAAACGACGCCGCCGCCCAAGCGCGGGATCATTGCGCGCATCCTGCGTTGGATTGTCCGCCTGATCTGGGTGGTCACATGGCGCGGCGCTGCGGTTGCTGCCCTCGTTCTGGCGCTCGCGGTTGGCTATGTCTGGACCACGCTGCCCAATGTCACGCAACTTCTGGATGGCCGCGCGCGCGGCTCGGTCACGCTGCTGGACCGCGAAGACGCCGTTTATGCCTGGCGCGGGGATCAGTTCGGTGGCGCTGTCACAGCGAACTCGGTGTCCGAGGATCTCAAGAACGCCGTCGTCGCGACCGAGGACAAACGGTTCTACCGCCACTTCGGCCTCAGCCCGCGTGGCATCGCAAGTGCTGTGCGCATCAACCTCAGCGAAGGGCGTGGTGCGCTGCAAGGCCACGGCGGGTCCACCATCACCCAGCAAACCGCGAAACTGCTGTGCCTGGGTGTTGAATACGACCCGACCGAATGGAAGAACGAGGCGGCCTATGTCGCCGATTGCCGTCGCGGATCCCTGCAACGCAAAGCCAAGGAGGCGATCTTTGCCCTCGCGATGGAGGTCAAGTATTCCAAGGACGAGATCCTGTCGATCTATCTCAACCGCGCCTATATGGGCGCAGGCGCCTATGGGGCCGAGGCGGCGGCGCAGCGCTATTTCGGCAAACCGGCGGCCCAGCTGACGGCGGCCGAGGGCGCGATGATCGCGGGGCTGTTGACGGCGCCCTCGCGCATGGCGCCGACATCTGACCTCAAACGCTCGCAGGATCGCGCGGCCACGGTGCTGCGCCTGATGGGTGAACAGGGGTATCTGTCGGACGCCGAGGTCGCGCAGTGGCAACAGAACCCCGCCACCCTGTCGCGCGCCGCACGCAGGCAAGCGGGCGGCTATTTCGCCGATTGGGTGATGTCCACCGGCCCCGAATTCTTTACCCGCAACACCACCGAGGACGTGGTGATCCGCACCACGCTTGACCAACGCCTGCAACGCGCCGCCGAAGAGGCGCTGACAGACGTGTTCGAAAACAAGGTGCGCAAGGGCTCCAAGGCGCAGGCCGCCATCGTGGTCATGAGCGCGGACGGCGCGGTGCGTGCGATGGTCGGCGGACGCGAGACGCGGGTGTCGGGTGTGTTCAACCGCGCCATTCAGGCGGAACGCCAGACCGGTTCCGCCTTCAAGCCCTTTGTCTATGCCGCGGCACTGGAACTGGGGTATTCCCCGCTGGATACGGTGGACGACAGCCCGATGACGATCGACATCCCCGGCTCGGGGCCATGGTCACCGCGCAACTACACCAATGACTACAAAGGCCGCGTGACGCTGACCGACGCGCTCAAGGATTCGCTCAATATCCCGGCGGTCAAAGTGTCCGAAAGCGTGGGCCGCGATCTGGTCCGGCGCGTGGCCAGCGACTTCGGCATCGAAAGCGATCTGGCCGCCGGACCCGCCCTCGCTCTTGGCGCATCGGAAAGCACATTGCTGGAGATGACAGGGGCCTATGCCGGCATTCTCAACGGCGGCTCTGCGGTCACACCCTACGGGCTGATCGATCTGCGGCTCAAGGGTGACGCGGATCCACTGATGGGCACGGGCGGCGGTATCCGCGAGCGTGTCATCCAGGACGCGGCGGCGGCGCAACTGGTGTGGATGATGGAAAAGGTGGTCAGCCAGGGCACCGGCCAGCGGGCGCAGTTCGGCGGGCGCGAAATCGCGGGCAAGACCGGCACGACCCAGGCCGCGCGGGATGCGTGGTTCATCGGCTTTACCGCCGATTACGTGGCGGGTGTCTGGATGGGTTATGACGACAACACGCCGCTGACCGGGGTCACGGGCGGCGGTTTGCCTGCAGAGATCTGGCGCGAAACGATGTTGCGCGTGCACGAGGGGTTGCCTGTGCGCCCGCTGCCGATGCAGGCACCCGTGGGTGCCCGCCCACAACCGCAGCCGCAGGCCCCGGCGGACAACCGGCGGCGCGACGTGCCGCGCACCACCGAAGGCATCATTGAATTCCTGATCCGCGATATCTTGGGCGGCGGCCCGCCCAACGAAAACAACCGCAGCCGTCATCCTTCGGGGTCTGATCGCTGATCAGCCGGCCTTTTTGAGGTCGGAAATCATCGCGTCGATATTGCCGCCATTGCGGTCGATCAGCGCGCCGACCTCGGTGCGTTCGGTCAACAGCAGGTTCACCCCTTCGATGAACATGTTGAAGAACAGATCCTTGCCCGACCGGTCCGACACATGGAACGTGACGGCAAAGGGGGCCTCGCCGCGCAGGAACGCGGTGGTCTCGACCTCGTACCAGTTCTTGACGCGCTTGACGCCCTTGACCTCGAGCCGCCCGCCGATGAACTCGCGGAACCGCTTGCCGTATTTGCGGGCGATATATCCCTGGAACGCATCCGAAAACGCACGTTTTTGTGCGGACGATGCGCGGCGCCCATCCACGCCCATCGCATAGGCCGAGATATAGGACGTGTCGCTATAGCGGGCAAAGATGCGTTCGAAATCGCGGAACATGGCGTTCTCGCTCTTGCCCGAGGCGATGACATTGTTGATGTCCGCGACCAGCGTGTTGACCAGCCGCTCGGCCCCGGCTTCGGTGATGGCAAAGGCGGGCATGGCGGGCAAAGCCACCGCCGCACCGGTCAGCGCAAGAAATTGACGTCGAAACATGATCAAAACCCTTCCGTATCCAGGGCAAACGGATCGATCTCCGTTGCCGCTTCACCATCGCCCAGCTCGAACCTGCGGTTTTGCAGGTAGATCAGGCGCGCCTGCGCATAGCTGTCGGCGCTTTCGTATAGAATGGAATCCACCGTGTCCGAGAACCGGCCCCGCGTGCCCAGCCCGGATGCCACACCGGCGATTGTTCCGTAGTAAGCCTCGGGGCTTTCCAGCGTATAGCTGAGCGGGTTGGTGAACAGATCCACGACCTTTCCGGCCGTGTTGCGCTGTGTCGATGGGCCCAGAACCGGCAGCTCCAGATAGGCGCCTTCGCCTACGCCCCAGACATAAAGCGTCTCGCCGAAATCGGTGTCGTGCTGCGGCACATCGAAATCGGTGGCCACATCAAACAGCCCGCCAATCCCCAGAACCGAGTTCGTCAGGAACCGCACGGTCGAGATGCCCGCGCCGCGGAAATCCCCTTGCAACACGCTGTTCACGACAACGGATGGCTGGCCGAGGTTCTTGGCAAAATGGCCCACGCTGTCTTCGATCTCGTCCGGCAGGATGGTCGAATATCCGATGGCTGCGGGCCGCACGATGGCGCGGTCCAGACCACGGTTGAACGCGTGTACCTTGCGGTTCTGCCGCTCGTAAGGGTCATATACGCCGTCGGGTGACACCGACACGTCCGGAGACGCCGCACAGGCGGCAAGGGATGCACCTGCAACCAGCAAGATCGCTGCGCGCTTTATTCGTGCAAAAACCGTCAATGAATGTCTCCGACCTGAATTCCGAACACCTACCTAATACCTCTGGTCCAAATGCCCATAGTTGGAAAAAATCCTGTACCCCCATGTGGCACTTGCGTGACAGACAAACTAGACCGAAGGTGAGACATTCTTACACTGTGGCAGCCAGACAAGCAAAAAGGTGCCTATGCAAAACGATTTCAAACAGGCCGGACTCGCCGAATTACGTAGCGCGCGGGCCGGCAGCCGGGGACTATATTGGGCCGTTGGCCTGTTCAGCATGTTTGCCAATCTGCTCATGCTCACCGGTCCGATGTACATGCTTCAGGTCTATGACCGCGTGCTGGGCAGCCGCAGCGAGGAAACGCTGATCGCACTGTCCCTGCTGGTGGTGTTTCTCTACGGCGTCATGGGCATTCTGGATTTCACCCGTGGGCGCATCATGGCGCGTGTCGGCGCGCGGTTTCAGGACGCGCTGGACCGCCGGGTGTTCGATGCGGTCGTGCGCAAATCCGCGCTGGCGCCCGATCTGAAAACGCAATCCGGTCTGGCCGACCTCGAAGCGATCCAGAGGTTTCTGACCTCGCCCGTGCTGATCGCGTTTTTCGACCTGCCGTGGACCCCGATCTTTATCGCCGGGATCTTTCTCTTCCATCCGTGGCTGGGCTGGCTTGCCGTGGCGGGCGGGGCCGTTCTGATCCTGATCGCGCTGGTCAACCAACTGATGTCCAAGCGTCCGCAGTTGCGGGCCGGTCAGGCCGGTCAGGTGGCGGCCATGATGTCCGACCAGATCCGGATCGAGGCCGAGATGGTGCAGGCCATGGGCATGCGCAACGCCGCCTTTGACCGCTGGCAGACCGCCCGTGGCACCGCCCTTGAGGAACAGATCAAGGCCACGGATGTGGGCGGTGGGTTCACGTCGCTGACAAAGACGCTGCGCCTGTTTTTGCAAAGCGCAATGCTGGGCCTCGGCGCCTATCTGGTTCTGCAAAACGAGATGACGCCCGGCGCGATGATCGCGGGTTCGATCCTTCTGGGCCGGGCCTTGGCGCCGATCGAGACGATGCTGACCCAGTGGCAGACCGCACAGCGTGCCAGCAAGGGCTGGGACGCGCTGTCGGAATTGCTGGGCGTTGTGCGCCCTGAACCCACGCGCACCGAACTGCCCAAGCCCAAGGCGCGGCTGGTGGCCAAATCGCTGACCGTCGTGCCGCCCGGTGAAAAGGTCGCCGCCCTGCGGGGGCTGAACTTTGACCTGCCGCCGGGCATGGCGATGGGCGTGATCGGGCCGTCGGGTGCGGGCAAGTCGACACTGGCCCGCTGCATCACCGGCGTCTGGCGACCGGCGGGCGGATCGATGCGTCTCGATTCCGCGGCGCTGGACCAATACGACCCTGATGTTCTGGGCCGCCACATCGGCTATCTGCCGCAGCGGGTGCAGCTGTTCGATGGCACGATTGCGGAAAACATTGCCCGCCTGTCGCTGCAACCGGACGATGCCAAGGTCGTGGCCGCCGCCCAAAAGGCCGATGCGCACAAGATGATCCTTGAACTGCCCGAAGGGTACGACACGCGGATCAATTCTGGCCAGCAACGCCTGTCCGGCGGACAGATCCAGCGGATCGGTCTGGCGCGCGCGCTTTATGATGATCCCGTGATCATGGTACTGGATGAACCGAACTCCAACCTCGACAACGAGGGCAACGAGGCGCTGAACCAGGCGATCAAGGTGGCCAAGGCAGACAACCGGTCGATCATCATCATGGCCCACCGTCCGGCGGCCATTCAGGAATGCGACCTTCTGCTGGTGCTGGAAAACGGGGCCCGCGCGGCGTTCGGGCCCAAGGACGAGGTTCTCAAGTCCATGGTGGTCAATCACCAGCAAATTCAGAACGCGCCCAAAGGGGCAGGAGGCGTGACATGAGCACTCGGAAATGGTCTGCGACCCGGCCGCTGGTGCTGGGATATTTCGGCCTGTTCGGCCTGTTGGGCGGATTCTTTGCCTGGGCGGTCTATACGGAAATCGCGGGCGCGATCATTGCGCCCGGCCGCATCGAAGTCGACCAGAACCGGCAGGTCGTGCAGCATCCCACCGGTGGCGTCGTCACCGAGATCGCGGTGCAGGAAGGCGATGATGTGCTGGCGGGCGATCTGCTGGTCCAGCTGGATGTCCAGCAGATGGACTCGAGCCTTGCCATCGTCGAGGGCCAGCTCTTTGAATTCATGGCACGCCGTGGCCGCCTGGAGGCCGAGCGGGACGAACGCGACACAATTACGTTTGATCAGGAGTTGCTGGAAGCAGCCGAGGCCGATCCGCAGGTCGCGGAACTGGTCGAAGGCCAGCGCAACCTGTTCTTTGCCCGCCGCGATTCCGTGGCGCGGCAGGTTGAACAGCTGGAAAAACGTGCCGAGCAGACCGGGAACCAGATCGTTGGTATCGAGGCGCAGGAAGCATCGCTGGGCCGTCAGCTTGAACTGATCGAATCCGAACTGGAGGCACAGCAAAGCCTGTTGGACC
Source organism: uncultured Tateyamaria sp. (assembly GCF_947487805.1). Taxonomy (GTDB): domain Bacteria; phylum Pseudomonadota; class Alphaproteobacteria; order Rhodobacterales; family Rhodobacteraceae; genus Tateyamaria. The sequence continues at coordinate 165,863 of NZ_CANKXW010000001.1, forward strand.
GTGGCCTGACGCAGGCGTCGGGCGTGCTGGCCCTGCAACGGCAGTCGGCCTCGCTGGACGGACAGCTGGGCGAGCTGGCCGCCAACAAGGCGCAGGCCGAACAGCGCATCACCGAAGTTGATATCGAAATCCTCCGCCTCAGCTCGCAGCGCCGCGAGGAGGCGATCAGCCGCCTGCGCGATCTGCGCGCCCGCGAGCTTGAGCTGATCGAGCAACGCTTTGCCCTGCGGACGGACATCGAACGCATGGCGATCCGCGCGCCGGTGTCGGGCATCGTCTACAACATGCGCGTGCAGACGATGCGATCGGTCGTGCGCCCCGCCGATCCGGTGCTGTTCCTCATTCCGCAGGACCGGCCGCTGGTGATTGCCGCGCGTGTCGATCCGCTGAATATCGACCAGATCATCCAAGGCCAGACGGTGAACCTGCGGTTTTCCGCGCTGGATCAACGGACAACGCCGGAACTGATCGGCGAGGTGGCGCTAGTGTCGGCGGATTCGTTCGAGGACGAGGCAATCGGGATCAGTTACTACCGTGCGGAAATCGTGCTGAACCCCGGTGAGCTGGACAAGCTTGCCGAGGACCAGGTGCTGATCCCCGGCATGCCGGTCGAGGCGTTCATCCGCACCGCGGACCGGTCGCCTCTGACCTACCTGATCAAGCCGGTGGCCGACTATTTCAACCGGGCGTTCCGCGAATCCTGAAGGGGGTCTTTCCTCTGGCGGCCAGTCAGTCTAGCGTCCGGGAAAAGAAGACTGAAAGGATGTCCAAATGTCGATCGAAGCCCGCCTTGCCGAACTGGGGGTCACCCTGCCGGATGCGCCCGCGCCCGCTGCAAACTATGTGCCCTTTGTCCAGATCGGTGACATCGTCTATGTCTCGGGCCAGATCTCGAACGGCCCGGACGGGTTGATCACTGGCAAGCTGGGCGACGACCTCGAGGTCGAAGCGGGGGCTGCCGCGGCCAAGACATGTGCGATCAGCCTGCTGGCGCAGGTCAAGGCGGCGTGCGGCGGCGACATCGAGCGCCTTGTGCGGGTGGTCAAGCTGACCGGCTTTGTGAATTCGACCGCCGATTTCACCAACCAGCCGCAGGTCATCAACGGCGCGTCCGACTTCCTCGTCGAAGCGCTGGGCGACGCGGGACGGCATAGCCGCTCTGCGGTCTCTGCGGCGGCGCTGCCTCTGGGCGTCGCGGTCGAGATCGAAGGGATCTTTCAGGTCCAATGACACCGCAACTGCCGAAGGGGTTTCTCGCTGCGCCGCTGGCGCATCGGGGGCTGCACGACGTCACGGATGTCAGACCGGAAAACAGCCGCGCATCGATCCGTGCGGCCATTGATAATGGCTATGGCATCGAGATCGACGTGCAACTGAGCGCCGACGATCGCGCAATGGTGTTTCACGATTATGACCTGGCCCGGCTGGCCCACGGCACTGGACCTGTGCGGTCTGTCCCCGCGGGGACACTTGGGGACATCACACTCCGTGGTGGTGAAGAGGGTATTCCCACACTGGATGAGGTGTTGCGACTGGTGGACGGACAGGTGCCGCTGCTGATCGAGATCAAGGATCAGGACGGCGCGATGGGTACGAATATCGGCCCGCTTGAGGCGGCGGTGGGCACGGCGATCACCGGCTATCCCGGCCCGCTTGCGGTGATGTCGTTCAACCCCAACAGCGTGCTGTGCATGGCGGTCCTGTGCCCGAACGTGCCGCGCGGTCTGGTGACCAGCGCTTTTGAGCTGTCGGCCTGGCCCTTGCCGGTCGAGACCTGCGAGCGGTTGCGCGAGATCCCGGACTATGACCGGGTCGGGGCCAGCTTTATCAGTCACGAGGCCGCGGACCTTGCGCGCCCGCGGGTTGCGGAACTGAAGGGTGCCGGGGCAAATGTGCTGTGCTGGACCATCCGGTCGCCCCATCAAGAGGCCGAAGCGCGCACGGTTGCGGAAAATGTGACGTTCGAAGGTTATCTGGCTGCGCAACCCTGTTGAACCGCAGCGCTTGTGACACACATTCAAGGCTCTGTCGTCAAAGGGAGATCGCGTGTCCGAGCAAGAGATCGAAATCCGTGTTCTGCCCAGCCTAAAGGCCATTGATCCGGCGACATGGGATGCCTGCGCCTGCCCCGAAGCGGCAGGCGGCGGGCGGCCCAATGATCCGTTCACCACGCACCGGTTTCTCAAGGCGCTGGAGGACAGCAATTCGGTGGGCCCCGGCACCGGATGGCAGCCGCAATACCTGCAAGCTGTGTTGGCCGGGCAGACCATCGGGGTGGCACCGATGTACGCCAAGGGGCACAGTCAGGGCGAATACATCTTTGATCACAACTGGGCCCATGCCTATGAGCGGGCGGGGGGGCGGTATTACCCCAAGCTGCAGATTGCGGTGCCGCACACACCCGCCACGGGGCGGCGGTTTCTGACGCATCCTGATTTTGCGGAAACCGGCCTGTCGGCGCTGGTGCAGGGGGCGGTACAACTGGGGGCGAACAACCAGTTGAGTTCACTGCACGTCACGTTTTGCACAGAGGCGGAGCGGGAGGCGGGCGCCGCGCTCGGCCTGATGCCGCGCACCACGCAGCAGTTTCACTGGCTGAACGACGGATATGCGGATTTCGACGGGTTTCTAGCGACGTTGAGCAGCCGCAAGCGCAAGAACATCCGCAAGGAGCGAAAGAAGGCGCAGGAGTTTGGCGGCGTGATCCACACCTTTTCCGGGGATGACCTGCGGTCTGAGCATTGGGACGCGTTCTGGGAATTTTATCAGGACACGGGCGCGCGCAAATGGGGCACGCCTTATCTGACGCGCCGGTTCTTTGACATCGCGCAGGAGACATTGCGGGACGACATGGCGCTGGTGCTGGCCGAACGAGACGGGCGTTTTGTTGCCGGTGCGTTGAACTTTGTCGGAGCGGATGCGTTATACGGGCGCTATTGGGGCTGTGTGGAGCATCATCCGTGCCTGCATTTCGAACTGTGTTACTACCGCGCGATCGACATCGCGATCGAGCGCGGGCTGGCCCGTGTCGAGGCGGGCGCGCAGGGCGAACACAAGCTGGCGCGGGGATATCTGCCGAACCAGACCCATAGCCTGCATTGGGTTGGCGACGCGGGCTTTGCCGATGCGATTGCCAACTATCTCGAAGCCGAACGTGAGGCGGTGGAAGAGGAGATTGAAATTCTCACGGATTACGGACCCTTCAAGCGGGTCCAGATCGAGGAACAGGAATGACCGAGAAATTGAGCGCAGAGACGCGCGACACCCTGCTGGATCCGCTGAAGGAGACCGGGTGGGAGGTTGTTGACGGGCGTGATGCGATTTTCAAATCCTTCGTCTTTGACAATTTTGTTGAGGCGTTTGGCTGGATGACCCGCGTGGCGATCTGGGCGGAGAAGTGGGACCACCACCCCGAGTGGTCGAATGTCTACAAGACCGTTGATGTGACCCTGACCACCCATGATGTCGGTGGCATCAGCACGCTGGATGTGAAACTGGCGCGCAAAATGGACAGTCTGGCGGGTTAACAAATGGAATATATTCAGAATTTGATGTCCACCGAGGTGTGGGACGGCAAGACGTTGGGCGATTTCATGTCGCTGGAGTTTCTGGCGTCGATTGTGGGGTCGGTTCTGGCCGCGATTGCCATTCTGTTCGTGGGTTGGACGATTGCGGCATGGGCCGGACGGCGGGTGCGCAAGATCGGCTTGAACCACCGGCATCTGGACGACACGCTGTTCAACTTCCTCGGCTCCTTGGTACGCTATATCATTCTGGGGTTCACCTTTCTGATCGTGCTGAACACCTTCGGGGTGCAGACGACATCTGTGGTGGCGGCCGTGGGTGCGGCCGGTCTGGCGATTGGTCTGGCCTTGCAGGGGACGTTGTCGAATGTGGCGGCGGGCGTGATGCTGATCCTGTTCCGACCGCTCAAGATCGGCGATTTTGTCGACGTGGCGGGCAAGATGGGCACGGTCAAGGACGTGACGCTGAACTTTACCGAGCTGGCGGACCTGAGCAATGTGCAGGTGATCATCCCCAATTCCGAGGTGTGGGGAAATGTAATCACCAACTATTCGATCTATCCCAAGCGCCGGGCCGAGTGGACGTTTGGTGTGGGATACGGTGTGAACCTGAAACAGGCCGAGGATGTGATCCGCGACACGATCATGGCGGACGACCGGTCGCATAGCGATCCAGAGCCGTTCATTCAGGTGAACAATCTGGGCGACAGTTCGGTGGATTTCCTGGTGCGGGTGTGGTGCGACAGTGCTGTTTATTTCCAGTATCAGGCGGACATGAAGCGCAAGGTCAAGGAAGCGCTGGACGCGGCCGATGTGGATATTCCGTTCCCCACGCGTACGCTTGTTCAAGCGGCGGAGTGATCCAAAGGAAAAAGGCCCCCGATACCGGGGGCCTTTTACGACATTCCTGATTTGGCGCGCCGCTCACATGGCGTCGAGCAGGGCCTCGCCGCCGGAAACTTCGCACATGCCGGGATTTTCTTCTTCCTGGATCAGGGTAACGGTGCCGTTTTCCACCACCATCGCATAGCGTTTGGAGCGGTCGATGAGGCCCGCGGGCGGGGCGGAGAAGTCGCGGCCCATGGCCTTGGTGAACGCGGCCTCGGCGTCGCCCAGCATGGTGATGCCTGCGGCGGTGGCGCCTGTCGCCTCACCCCATGCCTTCATCACGAAGGGGTCGTTGACGGAGATGCAGATGATCTCGTCCACACCTTTTTCGGTGAACTGGTCCTTGGTCCGGATAAAGCTGGGCACGTGGGCGGTGCTGCACACGCCGGTATAGGCGCCGGGCAGGGCAAAGATCACGACCTTGCGGTCCTTGGTCTTTTCGCTGAGCTGGAGCGTGGCGGGGCCATCGTCGCCCAGATAGGACAGGGTTGCGTCGGGAAGTGTGTCGCCTTGGGAAATTGCCATGTGTTTGGGCCTTTCTTGGAATTGCCTATGCCTTGGAGAGCGATATAGGCTGCGCGTCGGTAAAGGGCGAGAACAAAGGTTGGGCAAATGAGCCATGTGGTGGTGATCGGGGCAGGGCAGGCGGGGTCGTCCTGTGTGGCCAAGTTGCGCAATGGCGGGTTCGAGGGGGCGGTGACGTTGATCGGGGCGGAGCCTGTGCCGCCCTATCAGCGGCCGCCCTTGTCCAAGGCCTATCTGCTGGGGGAGATGCCGCTGGAGCGGTTGTTCCTGCGCCCGGAGGCGTTTTATGCCGAACACGACATTGATCTGCGTCTTGGGTCCGTGGTGACGGGGATCGATACGGGCGCGCAAACGGTGCGTGTGGGGGACGACGATCTGTCCTATACCGATCTGGTCTTTGCCACCGGGTCGGAGCCGCGCCGCCTGCCTGCGGCCATTGGCGGTGATCTGGACGGCGTGTTCGTGGTGCGCGATCTGGCGGATGTGGACGCGATGGCGCCGGTCTGTGCAGCGGGCAAGACGGTATTGATCGTGGGCGGCGGATATATCGGGCTGGAAGCGGCGGCGGTCTGTTCCAAGCTGGGTCTGAACGTCGTTCTGGTCGAGATGGCGGAGCGGATCCTGCAACGTGTGGCAGCACCTGAGACGAGCGACTATTTCCGCAGCCTGCATACCGGGCATGGTGTGGATCTGCGCGAGGGCGTCGGCTTGACCCGGTTGCTGGGCGACGCAGCCGTGACGGGGGCCGAGCTGACGGACGGCACCACGCTGGACGTGGATCTGGTGATTGTCGGTGTGGGCATCACCCCGGCCACGGCGCTGGCCGAGGCGGCGGGTGTCGCACTCGACAACGGGATTGCCACGGATGCGCAGGGGCGGACCAATGTGCCTCATGTCTGGGCGGCAGGGGATTGCGCGTCGTTCCCATATCGCGGCGCGCGCATTCGGTTGGAAAGCGTGCCCAACGCCATTGATCAGGCGGAATGCGTGGCCGAGAACATCATGGGGGCGGGCAAGGAATACGTCGCGCGGCCCTGGTTCTGGTCGGATCAGTACGATGTGAAATTGCAGATTGCGGGGCTCAACACCGGCTATGACCGCGTGGTGACGCGGGATGGCGGTGCGGCGCAGTCATTCTGGTACTACCGTGGCGACACCCTGTTGGCCGTCGATGCGGCCAATGATCCGCGCGCCTACATGATCGGCAAGCGGCTGATCGAGGCGGGCAAGGATGCGGACCCGGCGGTGGTGGCGGACCCTGCGGGGGACCTCAAGGCGCTGCTCAAGTGAGGATCATTGCCGGGCGTTGGCGCGGTGTGCCGCTCGCTACGGTGGGCAAGGGCGATCCGGGGGCGCATTTGCGGCCCACGCCGGACCGGGTGCGCGAGAGCCTGTTTTCCATGCTGACCCACCGCGACGTGATTGAAGGAGCGCAGGTGCTGGACCTTTTTGCAGGGACCGGCGCGCTAGGGTTCGAGGCGCTGTCGCGCGGGGCGGAACGGGTGGTGTTCGTGGAAAACGGACGTGTGGGCCAGCGGCTGATTTCGGAGAACATGGCCAAGTTGCAGGCAGGCGGGGCCGCGGCTTTGATGCGTGGGGATGCCACACGGTTGGGGGCCAAGGCACAGGGCCCCTTTGATCTGGTGTTCCTCGACCCGCCTTATGGCAAGGGATTGGGACAAAAGGCGCTGGGGGCCGTGCACGGTTGGTTGCGGCCCGGCGCGTTGGTTGTGTGGGAAGAAGAGCGTGTCATGGACGCGCCCGTAGGCTATGCGGCCGTGGACACGCGGCGGTTTGGCACCGCGCACCTGACCCTGCTGGAGGCGGTTGCCTAGCTGCCGCGATAGGTCGAATAGCCAAAGGGCGAGAGCAGCAGCGGCACGTGGTAATGCGCGTCCGCGTCCGAGATACCGAACCGGATCGGGATCTGGTCGAGGAACTTGACCGCCTCACCGTTCAGCCCATGCGCATCGATATAGTCACCACAGAAAAAGATCAGTTCGTACTGCCCGGGCTTGAATTTGCCCTGCGGCAGGATGGGCGTATCGGTGCGCCCGTCGGCATTTGTCTCGGCCTCCGCAATCATGCGGTGGCTGTTGCCGGACACGACGTAGAGCGCAATCTTTATACCCGCAGCGGGCAAACCCCGCGCCGTGTCCAGAACATGTGTCGTCAGATATCCCGCAGCCATTGCATCCGGCCCCCGTTTCTCTCAGATTGAGCGCATCTCACTCTGATTACAAAGGGAAGTCCATGGCAGACCTGCCACCACGATATCCGCGCGACTTTCACGGCCATGGGGCGGACCGACCCGATGCGGCCTGGCCAGGCGGTGCACGCGTCGCCGTGTCGTTTGTGCTGAACTACGAAGAGGGGGGCGAGAATTGCCTGCTGCACGGCGATGCCGCGTCCGAGGCGTTCCTGTCCGAGATCGTGGGCGCCGCCCCGTGGCCGGGGCAGCGGCATTGGAACATGGAATCGATCTATGACTATGGCGCGCGTGCGGGGTTCTGGCGGCTGCACCGTCTGTTCACCGAGAGCCGTGTGCCGGTGACGGTTTACGGCGTGGCCACGGCGCTGGCGCGCAGCCCCGCGCAGGTCGAGGCGATGCAGGAGGCCGAGTGGGAAATCGCGTCGCACGGGCTGAAATGGATCGACTACAAGGACCACACGCCAGAAGACGAGGCGGCGGACATGGATGCGGCGATCGCGCTGCACACTGAGGTGACGGGCACGCCCCCGCGCGGTTGGTACACGGGCCGCTGTTCGGTCAACACCGTGGCGCTGGCGGCGGCGCGCGGGTTCGACTGGATCAGCGACACCTATGACGATGACCTGCCCTACTGGACGCGTGTTGGCGACCGGGATCAGCTGATCCTGCCCTATACGCTCGATTGCAACGACATGCGCTTTGCCACGCCGCAGGGGTTCAATTCGGGCGACCAGTTCTTTGCCTATCTGCGCGACACGTTCGACGCGCTCTATGCCGAAGGGGTGGCAGGGCGGCCCGCGATGATGTCCGTGGGCCTGCATTGCCGCCTGATCGGGCGACCGGGTCGGGTGCAGGCGCTGCGCCGGTTCATCGACTATGTGCAGGGGTTCGAAGGGGTGTGGTGCGCGCGCCGTCAGGACATCGCCGCGCATTGGGCCGACGCGCATCCGCCGGTGCAACCGCGCGGCTGGCACCTGCTGGACCGAGCGGCGTTCGTGGACCTGTTCGGCTCCATTTTTGAACACTCCCCATGGATTGCCGAGGGCGCGCATGCGCTCGAACTGGGGCCTGCCCATGATACACCCCAAGGGCTGCACAATGCGCTCTGCCGTGTCTTCCGCGCCGCCTCGCAGGACCAGAGGCTGGGCGTGCTGCGCGCCCACCCCGATCTGGCGGGCAAGCTGGCCGCGGCCAAGCGTCTGACGGCGGAGAGTACATCCGAACAGGCCAGCGCAGGCCTCGATGCGCTGACCGACGACGAACGCCACCAGTTCGACACGCGCAACAGCACCTATGTGGCCAAGCACGGGTTCCCCTTCATCATCGCGGTCAAGGATCACGACAAGGCGGGCATTCTGCGCGCCTTCGACCGGCGGATCGGCAATGACACGGACACTGAAATGGCCGAAGCCTGCCGACAGGTCGAACGCATCGCGCGCCTGCGGTTGGAGGCGATGGGATGACATACGCCTTTCCCCCCGGCGGATTGCCCGGCCAGAACGAAAACCCAGAAAGCACCGCGGTCTTCACCGAAGCCTATGCGGTGATCCCTGCCTCGGTGCAACGCGACATCGTCACGTCCTTTCTGCCCGGCTGGGACCGCACGCGCGCGTGGATCCTCGCGCGCCCGCTCAGCGGCTTTGCCGAGACCTTCGCGCAATACGCCATCGAGCTTGCCCCAGAAGGCGGCAGCAACGACCCCGAACCGGACATGGACGCCCAGGCCGTGCTGTTCATGGCGCACGGCACCGCGCACCTGACCGTGGGCGCGGACCTGCACGAACTGCGCGCGGGCAGCTTTGCCTATATCCCGCCGGGCGCACGCTGGACCCTGTGGAACCGGTCGGATGCGCCCTGCGGCGCGCACTGGATCCGCAAGAAATACGTGCCGGGGGCAGGTGTGGGTCTGCCCGAGGCGGTCGTGACCCACGACACGGATGTCCCCGCCGCCGCCATGCCTGATTGTGGCAACCTCTGGGCCACGCAGCGTTTCCTCGACCCGCTCGATATGCGCTATGACTGCCACGTCAACATCGTGAACTTCCAACCGGGCGGGCGCATCCCCTTTGCGGAAACCCACGTGATGGAACACGGGCTCTACGTGCTCGAAGGCACCGCACGCTACCTGCTGAACCGCGACTGGGTCGAGGTGGGCCCGGGCGACTTCATGTGGCTGCGCGCCTTCTGCCCGCAAGCCTGCATCGCCACAGGCGACGGCCCGTTCCGCTACCTGCTCTACAAGGACGTGAACCGCCATGTCCCGCTCTGAGATCAAGGCGCAACCCCTGACCGCCCGGGCCTTCGCCCCCTTCGGCGATGTGCTGGACTGCGCCGGTGATCCGGACAAGATCATAAACGCCGGCCTCTGCGGCCGCTACCACGACCGGGCGCAGATGGACTTCACCGGTGGCCGTGCAGGCATCAGCCTGTTCCAGGCCCAACCCCGCCAACTGCCCTACACGCTCGACCTGCTGGAACGACACCCGGACGGCTCGCAATGCTTTGTCCCGATGTCGGAACACGGCTTCCTCGTCACCGTGGCCCGGGACAAAACCGCCACGCCACAGGCATTCCTTACGGCACCGGGCCAAGCGATCAACTTCCACCGTGGCACATGGCACGGCGTCCTGACCCCGCTGCACGCACCGGGCCTCTTTGCCGTCATCGACCGCATCGGACCGGGCGCAAACCTCGAAGAACACGCACTCGACCCCGGCTACACTATCACCGCCTGATCTTCCTTTCGCGACAAATACCTCGGGGGAGGCGCGCATGCGCCGGGGGCAGAGCCCCCTGAAACATGTCGTGCGCGGCACGCGCGCCGCAAGGATCAGCCGGGATTGCGCTCGGCCCAGCCGGCGAACACCTTTTCCAGCGCGACCACCACGTAATAAAGGACAATCCCCATCAGCGCCAAGGCGATCAGCACCGCGAACATCAGCGGGTAATCCGCACTGATCTTGCCGCTGTCAAACAAATGCCCCAGCCCGCGGCCATGCGGCTCCACGATCTCCATCAGGTTGGTCCCGATAAAGGCCAGCGTCACCGCCACCTTCAGCGCGCCAAAGAATTCCGGCAGCGTCTTGGGCAAGGCGATCTTCCAGAAGATCGTGAACTTCGACGCGCCCAGCGATGCAAGGATATCGCGGTATTCCGGCTCCAGCGTCGACAGCCCGATGGACACCGACACGGCGATGGGAAAGAACGAAATCAGGAACGCGATCAGGATCGTGTTCATGTCGTGCTGGCCCACGAACATCAGCGCCACGATCGGCACCACGGTCGCCTTGGGGATTGCGTTGAACCCAACCAACAACGGATAAAGCGCATCGCGCATCGTCTTGGACAGGCCCATGATCATGCCCAGAAACACGCCGAACACCACCGCCAGCAACAGGCCCGCCACCGTGCGCCACAGCGTGTCCCACCCGTATTCCAGAAACAGGCCGCGGAACTTCCAGAACGCGGGCCAGATGTCGCTGGGCGAGGCCATCTTGTAATTCGGCCAGCCATTGACCCAGACCAGCCACTCCCAGAACAGACCAAAGAGGATGAGCGCGGCCAGAGGCACGCCGATCTGGCGAAGGGTCATGCCGCGTCCCTTCCTTGGGCGATGCGGATCTGCTGACGCAGGATGTTCAGCGCCTCCGCACTTTCGGGGGTATAGAGCATTTCGATGTCCCGTTCGCCGGTCAGGTGCACATCCATCACGTATTGCGTACGCGCGGGCCGTCCCGACAGCACAATGACCTGATCGGTGAGAAAGATGCTCTCGCGCAGGTCGTGGGTAATCAACACGCCGGTGAACGGCTCTTCGGCTTTGACCTTGTGCATGGTCTGCCACAGGTCCTCGCGCGTGAACGCATCCAGCGCGCCAAAGGGTTCGTCGAGGATCAGCACCTCGGGCTTGTGCACAATCGACCGGCAGAGCGACGCGCGCTGGCGCATGCCGCCGGACAGTTCTGAGGGGCGTTTGTCTTCGAATCCCGACAGCCCGACAAGGTCCAGCAAGTGCCGCGCGCGGTCCTCTTGTTGGCGTTTATTCATGCCGGTGGAGACGATCTCAAGCGGCAGCATCACGTTTTGCAGGATCGTCCGCCATTCCAGCAGGACAGGGTTCTGAAAGGCCATGCCAACGGTGGATTTCGGCCCCTTGACCAGATCGCCGTGCAGCCAGACCTCGCCCTCATCAGGCTTCATCAGCCCGGCCACGAGCCGCGTCAACGTGGATTTGCCGCAGCCCGAGGGGCCAACGACAGCGGCAAAGCCGCCTTCGGGCACGGACAGCTCCAGCCCGTCCAGAACGGGCAGCGGGCCGGAGGGGGTTTTGTAGGCGTGGCGCACGCCCTTGATATCAATCAGGTTTGTCATGGGCGTGCGCCGTCTTTCCCGCTTACTTCAACATCCGCGCATCTGCTGCGGGCAGGTACGCGTCGGTGAAATAGAGGCTCGCGTCGGGCGCATTTTGGAACTCGTAGGTTTCACCCAACTGGCCCAGAGCGGTCTCCATGCGCGCGGCATCCACACCGCCCATCCCGTTGGCGGCCACGTTGTCGGTCAGCACGTTGGCGTCGATGGCCAGTTGCAGGCGGCGGGTTTCCAGCGCCGCATCTGCTGCCGGGTTCCGCTCGATCAGGCTTTCGATGGCCTTGGCGGGATCGGCGATGGCGTCTTTCCAACCTGCGGCCACAGCGGTGAGAAAGCCGGTGACGATCTCGGGGTTTGCGCTGGCAAAGTCGGTGTTGACGATGATCGCGTTGCCGTAAAGCTCAAGCCCGTAATCCGCCATGAGGATGGTGGAGATGTCTTCCTCCGGCACACCCAGACGCACGAGGTTCAAGAAGGACGAGAAGCTGAACCCTGTCACAGCCGCCACATTGCCTTCGGCCAGCATCGGCTCGCGCGTGGGAAAGCCCACAGGCTCGACCGTGATCTTGTCGACGTCGAGGTTGTTTGCGGTGGCAAAGGCCGGGAACTGCGCCCAAGCGCCGTCCGGGGGCGGGGCACCCAGCACGCGACCTTCGAGGTCCTTGGGCTCGGAGACGCCCAGCGACTTGCGGCCCACGATGGCAAAGGGCGGTTTGTCATAGACCATCATCACGGCTGTGACCGGCGCGCCGGGGTTCTGGTCGAGGAATTTGACGAGGCTGTTGATGTCGGCAAAGCCCATGGGGAAGGCGCCCGTGGCGACCTTGGGAATGGCGTCGAGCGATCCCTGACCGGCAGAGATTTCGACGTCCAGATCGGCGGCACCAAAGTGGCCATTGTCGATGGCGGCGAAATAGGGGGCGGCGGGGCCTTCGAATTTCCAGTCGAGCGCGAAGGGCACCTTGGTTTCGGCCATGGCCGCGCCAGTCATGAGGGCGGCTGCGGCAAAGGCCGCAAAGGTTTGTCTGATCATACGTGTTCTCCCAGGTGTTTATCACGCGACCCTAGGGCCTGGCGGTCCGGTGTGGAACGCAAGGCGGTTCGGTCCGCGCCGTTATCTGGGCGTGGACTGTGCGGTGCGATTAAAAATTATGCAATCGATTTCAATATGGATTGTGCGACGCGCCGGTTCGTGGCCTTGTTGGGGTGTAGCCATGGGAGGCCCCGAGATGAAAGACGACAATTTCCTGCGCGCCAACAATGCCCGCCACATGTGGCACCCGATGGGCCATCCGGGTGAGGCCATGGCCCATGCGCCGACGATCATCACCGGGGCCGAGGGGTCGGTGATCGAGGATATCGACGGGCACAAGACCGTGGACGCGGTGGGCGGGCTGTGGTGCGTGAACCTTGGCTATTCCAACAACGTGGTGAAGGACGCGATTGCCAAGCAGCTTTATGACCTGCCCTATTATTCCGCATTCTTCGGCACCTCGAACCCCACGGCGATCGAGGCATCTTATGCCGTGCGCGAATTTTTCGCCGAGGACGGCATGGCGCGGGTGTTTTTTACCTCCGGCGGGTCGGATTCGGTGGAAACCTGTCTGCGGCTGGCGCGGCAGTACCACCGCATCAAGGGCGAGCCGGGCCGCACCAAGTTCCTGAGCCTCAAGAAGGGCTATCACGGCACCCATTTCGGCGGCGCCTCGGTCAATGGCAACAACCGGTTCCGCATTGCCTATGAGCCGCTGATGCCCGGATGTTTCCACCTGCCGTCGCCCTACCCCTATCGCAACCCATTCCACGAAACCGACCCCGCCGTGCTGGCCCAGAACATTGCCGCCGCGATGGAGGACGAGATCCAGTTTCAGGGGCCGGGCAGCATCGCCGCATTCATCATGGAGCCTATTCAGGGCGCGGGCGGCGTGATTGTCCCGCACGAGACGTTCATGCCGCTGATGCGCGAGATTTGCGACCGATATGGCATCCTGATGATCGCGGACGAGGTCATCACAGGCTTTGGCCGTACGGGCGATTGGAGCGGCAGCCGCCATTGGGGCGTGCAGCCCGACATGATGAGCTGTGCCAAGGGCATAACATCGGGCTATTTCCCCGTCGGTGCGGCGCTGATGTCGGAACCCGTGGCCGAGGTGTTCGAAAAGGCGGACGCGGATGGTGCGATTTTCCACGGCTACACCTATTCGGCGCATCCCGTGGGTGCGGCGGCGGTCACGGCCTGCCTGGCGGAAACGCTGCGGCTTGATACCAAGGCCAATGCCGGGCCACGTGGCACGCAGTTGTTCGACGGATGTCAGCGGCTTGCCGAAAAATTCGATGTTCTGGGCGATGTGCGCGGCGGGCATGGCCTGATGACGGGGCTGGAATTTGTCAGCGACCCAAGCGCCAAGACACCGATGGATGCGGACACGATGAAACGCCTGCACAAGGCCATTTACGAGGCGGGCGCGATGGTGCGTGTCGGGGGCAACAACATCATGATGTCACCGCCGCTGGTCGTGACCGAAGACGAGATCAATCAGGTTCTCAGTGCGCTTGAGGCGGGTTTGCAGGCGGTCTGAGCCGATCACGCCGGGATCAGGCGCGATGCGGTCGCCTCGTTCACGGCGAGGGCGGTGTCATAGAGAATGGCCAGCCGCAAAAGCGATTTGACGTCAACGTCATGGGGCAGGGCCGACAGCGGATCGATGAAGAAGATCAGCGTATCAAGCTTGCCCTCGGCAATCATCGCGCCGATTTGCGCGTCCCCGCCCAGCGGGCCGCTCTTGAGCCGTGTCACGGACAGGCCCGTTTCGTCATTGATCCGTCCGCCGGTGGTGCCCGTGCCATAGAGGGTGCAGGCGGACAGCGCGGCCTCGTGATCCTTGACCCACGCGATCAACTGATCCTTTTTCTTGTCATGCGCGACGAGTGCGACGTTTTTCATGGTGCGGCCTGTTTGTTGTGCCCCGGATCATTGTCCGCCGCCCAGTTCCACGCAAGCGGGGACTTGCGTTTGAGCGCGCCGCTGAGGTGCTGCCGCATCCGGTACGAGGCATCGACGATATTGCCTGCCTCCAGCAGTGACAGGATTTCAAGGTGCTCTGTGCACTGTTCCACGAGGCGGTCATGGTTGATCTCGGCCCGGTATTCCATCAATCGCCGCATCCGGTTGACCCGTTGCAGTGCCATGAGGAAATACGGATTGCCCGACAGTTTGATCAGCTCCTCGTGGAAGAGCGACCCGTTCTTGAGCAGGGATTCCGCGGGAACAGCGCTGAAATCCATCTCGAGCATGCTTTCCTGAATGCGGCGCTGTTCGCTGAGGATCTGGCGATTGAGTTCAAAGGACGGTTCGAGCATCGCGGCCGGTTCGATGGCCATCCGAAAGCGGTAGATTTCGTCAAAGGATTCGGGTGTGTTGGCCACGGGCAGGAACCGCCACCCATAGCCTTCCTTGCGCTCGGCCCAGCCTTCGCGGGTGGCGCGCACGAGGATGTCGTTGGTCCAGGATTTGGACCATTCGTATTCCTGCCGCAAATGCTGTTCGGTGACTTCTTCGGGCAGCCTGCCGGTCAGCCAATCCTCGGCCAGCTTGTGGTAGGCGTCGTTGAGCGATGCGGGCTGCTGGTCGAGCTGCGCGCTGAGCGCCTTGGGATCGGGATCGGCGACGAAGTAGCCACGGTTTGCCTCGCGGATCAGAAACCCGCTTTCGGCAAGGATATTCATCGCCTCGCGGATGGGCGTGCGGGAGACGCCGTAGCGGTCGGCCAGTTGCTGCGCGCCCAGATGCTGCCCCGCCCGGATGCTGCCCGCGGCGATGTCCTGCAACAGCCGGCGCGAGATACGCTGGGGAAGGTCGCTTGTCCGCATGGCTCTGGCTGGTCCTCCGGACCCTGTTCAAATCACGACCCCAGTTTGCATCTCGAAGAGCAAATTGTAAGCGCGTTTTCGGCATTTTGGCGATGCAAGGTCCAATGATCAGCCCGGTTCGGTTGCGCCCTTTGCCCGGTTCATCAAGGACAGCGTGACAGGAACCGCGATAATCATCAGCAGAAGGATCGACAGAACCAGCGACACGGGCCGTTCCCAGAACAGGCTCATGGTGCCTTGGGAGATGATATAGGTCTGAAGGAATGTCTCTTCTGCCATGCCGCCAAGCACGAGGGCGAGCACGGTGGCCGCCGGTGAATAGCCGTAGCTTTTCATCGCGAACCCGACCAGCCCGCTGAGCACGAGGATCCATGTTTCGATGATGCTGGCATTGATGGCAAAAGCCCCGATGACACAGAGCAGCACGATCACCGGCACCACGTTCACATAAGGGATGTCGAGGAATTTCACGAAAAGCGGGATGGCAAAGATACTCATTGCGATGAGGATCATGTTGCCAAGGTACATGCTGGCGATCAGGCCCCAGACAAATTCGGGATCATTCACGATCAGGAGCGGGCCGGGCTGGAGGCCCCACATCAGAAACGCGCCCAGGAGGACGGCAGTGGCCCCGGATCCGGGAATGCCAAGCGACAGGAGCGGGACCATGGCACCGGCGGAGGCGGCATTGTTGGCGGCCTCGGGTGCCACGAGGCCGCGCATCTCGCCCATGCCGAATTTCTCGGGGTCCTTTGCAATTTTCTTTTCCACCGAATAGCCGATTATCGACCCCAGCGTGGCCCCGGAACCGGGTAGCACGCCCGCGACAAAGCCGATGGCCGACCCGCGCCAGAAGGTGAAACGGGACTCGTAATAGTCCTGACGCGACGGCCAGAATTCCTTGTCCCGAAAGCTGATGCGCAGGCGCGTGGCCGGTTGGCGATGCTGGCCGTTGAAGATGCAGTGCAGCAGTTCTCCGATCCCGAAAAGCCCGATGGCCACCGCAACGAAATAGACCCCGCCGATCAACTCGGGCGAGCCGAATGTGTATCTTTGCTGACCGCTCATCACGTCGACACCGATGGTGCCGATAGCAAAGCCGATCAGGGCGGAGATGAACCCCTTGAATTTGTTGTCACCCATCATCGTGGTCAGCATCAGCAGCCCCACGGCGATGATCAGGAAGTATTCCGACGGGCCAAAAGAGGCGGCGAAATTGGCAAGCGACGGGGCCAGCGCTGTGATCAGGATGACGCCGATGGTGCCGCCAAAGAACGACGCGATGGCCTGCATGACCAGCGCGGGGCCTGCGCGCCCTTTCTTGGCCAGCGGATAACCGTCGATGGTCGATGCAACGGTTGCGGATTCACCGGGCGTGTTGATCAGGATCGACGTGATCGTGCCGCCATACATCGACCCGTAATAGATGCCCGCCAGCATGATGATGGCGATGGTCGGTTGCAGTCCGAAGGTCATGGGGATCAGAACGGCAATCCCCGCCGCGGGGCCAAAGCCGGGGAACAGCCCGACGACCATGCCCAGGAATGCGCCGATCACCAGAAACAGAAAGCCTTCGGGAGAGGCCGCGATGCTGAGCCCCAATGAGAGATTTGATGCGATTTCAGCAAGCATCGGAGTGTTCCTTTCGCAGGACGTAAGCGGGGTTAAAAGCCAAGCGGGCCGAGTGGCAGCGACGCGTTCAGCAGGATCTTGAACAGCCCATAGAGAAAGGCGGGGAGTGCCAGGCTGTAGATCACGTTGCTGACCGGGTGGGCGCGATTGAAGGTAAAGAGGTAGGCGAGCATGAACACGAGCATCGCGAGTAGCGCGCCGAGCACGTTCAGAAGGGCGACAAACCCGCAGATATAGAGAAATACGACCAGCACATCGCGGCCAAACTCCGGGCCGCCATCGATGGCATGGGCATCCACACCCAGCGCGTCCGCCTTGGCCTCCGCTTCGGGGTCGGCCAGGTGGACGGGGGTGATGCCGGTGCGCTGCGCATGCCGCCATTCACGGATGTCGCCCCACAGATTGATGGCGCAGGCCAAGACAAGCAATGCGCCGATCACCAGAGGAAAGAACCCGGCGGCCGGGCGGCCCGATGCCGTCACGAGCGTGAGCGTGCCAAGCCCGTAGAGCGTGTAGCCGACGGCCAATGCCAGCAGACCTGCGGCGAACCACTGTTTCATGGGGTTTGCCCCCCTCTCGAAATGTCATGTAAAATTGAGGCCGGGCGCGCAGTTGTCCGCCCGGCCAAGGTGCGAGGGTCAGTTCTGGATGGCGCCGATCTCGACCAGGGTGGCGCGGTATTGCGCGCTGGTCTCTTCGAGATAGGTGGCAAAGTCGTCACCCCAGATCGGATTGCCGGACATCCCGTTCTTGACCAGATAGGCCTGCCATTCGGGCGTTTCGACGACCTTTTTCAAGGTTTCGACCCACCAATCCTGTACCGCGGGATCCAGATCATCGGGCATCACTACGCCGCGCGGCAGGGAAAAGCTGAAGTCATAGCCGAGCTCCATGAACGTCGGTACGTCCGGGTTGTTCGTGCTGCGGGCGGAATCGGAAAAGGCGAGGGCGGTCAAGGTGCCTGCGTCCAGCTGGCCTGCGACTTCGGACGGGTTAGCGACGACGGCGTCGACACTGCCCGAGGTCAACGCGGTCACCAGCTCGCCACCCGATCCGATGGGCACGTATTCAAATTCAATGTCGGCGGACTTGGCAAAAAGCGCGGCAGTCACCCGCTCGGGTCCGGCGGATCCGCTGCCTGCGATGGTCACGCGCCCCGCATTGGCTGCGTCCACGAATGTGTCCAGATCGCCAAAGTCGGAATCAGAGCGGACCACCAGCAACATGGCGTCACTCGCCAACAGCCCGATGGGCGTGAAATCGGCATAGGTCCAATCCGTATCGGCCACCAACGGGGTCCCGATGAAATTGCCACTGGTCGATGTCAGCCGGTAGGGATCGCCCGCTTTCCGGCTGACATAGCTGAACCCGACCGCGCCACTGCCACCTTCGCGATT
Organism: uncultured Tateyamaria sp.; assembly: GCF_947487805.1. Classification (GTDB taxonomy): domain Bacteria; phylum Pseudomonadota; class Alphaproteobacteria; order Rhodobacterales; family Rhodobacteraceae; genus Tateyamaria. The sequence continues at coordinate 184,279 of NZ_CANKXW010000001.1, forward strand.
CTCGACGACGATGTTGCCGGGATAGAGGTCGTATTGGCGCAAAATGTCCACGACGGTGCGCGACATGCGGTCATTCCCGCCGCCCGGACCAAAGGCAATCGTGTAGGTCAGCCGCTGCGACGGATAGTCCTCGGCCGCCACGGGCAGCGCAAAGGCCGTTGCCGCGGACACGGCGGCCAACAGGGTAAAGGTGCGACGCTTGATCATGGTTTCCTCCCTCAGATCAAATTGCATTTTTAATAAGATCAGCGCAATAGACGTGATGATTGCACCTTGTCAATAAAAAATGCAAATGAGTGAGGGCAGCTCTCGTCGGTCGCTTCGTTTAAGAGCGGTTTTTTATCTTTTAGCTGAAAATTATTCCTGCTTAGCGGAGGTGGACATATCCCTATCTCCCTCTTGAATTGCATTTTAGCTCTTGTAAATTGCATATATAAATATAAAAGACCAATCAAATCCATGCAGATCAGACGGCGTTTGGCCGAGAGGAGACTTTTGCGATGAAGATCATGACACTGCCCTGTGACGGCATCGGCCCAGAGATCATGGCCGCGACCATGGATGTGATGCAGGCCGCCAATGACCGCTTTGCCCTTGGATTGACTTTTCATGAGGAGCAATCGGGGTTCGACAGTCTGAAGGCCCACGGAATCACGCTGCGGGACGAGGTGCTGGAACGTGCGCGGACGGAATTCGACGGCGTCATCCTTGGGACCCAGTCGCATATGGACTACCCGCCCGTTGCCGAAGGCGGGCGCAATGTGTCCGCGGGGTTTCGGATTGGTCTTGACCTCTATGCGAATGTGCGCCCGGCCCGGTCGCGGGAATTTTTGCAAAGCAAGGCGCCCGGCATGGATCTGGTCATCATGCGCGAGGCGACCGAGGGGTTTTACCCCGACCGCAACATGTTCCGGGGCGTTGGGGAAATGATGCCCGATCCGGACATGGCCCTGTCCGTGCGCAAGATCACGCGGCACGGATCGATGCGGATCTGCCGGGAAGCGTTCAAGCTTGCCATGCAGCGGGGCAAGAAGGTTGCGGCCATCCACAAGGCGAACTCGTTCCTGATGACCGACGGGCTGTTCCTTGAATGCTTTCGCGAGGTGGCCAGGGACTATCCGGAGGTCGAGACCGAAGAACTGATCGTCGACGCCTTTGCCGCGTTGCTGGTGCGCAAGCCCGAGACCTATGACGTGGTGGTGGCCACCAATTTCTATGGCGACATCCTGTCGGATCTCGCGTCGGAGCTTTCCGGGTCGCTGGGGCTTGCCGGATCGATCAACGCCAATGCGGAAACCGGCCTGTGTTGCGCGCAGGCGCAGCACGGGTCCGCGCCGGATATTGCGGGCCGAAACGTGGCCAATCCCACCTCGCTTATCCTGTCGGCGGCCATGATGCTGTCGTGGCTGGGCGAACAGCGCGGGGTGACGCGCTTGCTCGAGGCCGGGCAGGCCATCGTGGATGCGGTGGATGTCGTCATCGACGACCCCGCCAATCGGACGCGCGATCTGGGCGGTGATGTGGACACGGATGCCTTTGGCAGGTTGGTCGCCAAGGCCCTCCTGCGCGAGGCTGTTGCCGCCTGACGATTGACCCCGTACGGACCCTCCCGCCGCACCATCGGTGGCGCCGTCCAGTGGGCGGTGTCACCCCCTTTTTTCAACTGAAGTGAGACGATCCGCCGATGACCCATCCCCCTCGCATCGCCCTGATCCACGCCACCCGCGTTGCGATGGCACCGATCGAGGACGCGGCACGGCGCCTCTGGCCCGATGCCAACCTGATGACCATCCTCGAAGAGGGGCTGTCGATGGATCGGCAGGGGACCGGGGATCTTCCGCTGGCCCTGTGGGACCGAATCGTCGGGCTTGCCAGATACGCCGAAGGGGCGCGCGCGGACGGTATCCTGTTCACCTGTTCCGCCTTTGGCCCGGCGATCGAAGACGCCGCCGACAACAGCCCCGTTCCGGTGATGAAGCCCAACGAAGCCATGTTCGACGCGGCCTTTTCCCATGGCGATCGTGTTGCCCTGATCACGACCTTTGCACCCGCCGCCGCCAGCATGGAGGCCGAGTTCCGCGCCGCCGCGGCACAGCGCGGGTCAGCGGCGCGGATCACGTCGGTATTCTGCCCCGGTGCGCTGGCGGCGAAACGCGCGGGCGATGACGCGACCCATGACGATCTGATTGCACGGATGGCGGCCGACCTCGACGGGTTCGATGTCATTCTGCTGGGCCAGTTTTCGATGGCGGGGGCCGTTGATGCCGTTCGGGCGGCAACCACAACCCCGGTTCTGACCAGCCCGGACGCCGCCATAAACGCGCTGCGCCGCCGTGTAGAGCATGCAGGAAAGGGCCCAACACCATGTTGATAGGTGTCATTGCCGATGACTTTACGGGCGCGAGTGACATCGCCAATACGCTGGCCAAGGGCGTGGCCCCCGAAGGCGGCCTGCGCACGGCACAGTTTGCCGGTGTGCCGGACGCCCCCGCAGATCCGGCGATCGAGGCGGGCGTGATCTCTCTCAAAAGCCGGTCGGCGCCTGTGGCGGAGGCTGTTGCCGACAGTCTGGACGCACTGGCGTGGCTGCGGGCACAAGGGTGCCAGCAATTAGTGTTCAAGTATTGTTCGACCTTTGATTCCACCCGCGCGGGCAATATCGGCCCTGTGGCGGATGCGCTTGCCGATGCGCTTGGGGCGACGGGAGTTCTTGTCTGCCCCGCCTTTCCCGCGACGGGGCGCACGGTCTATCAGGGCCACCTGTTTGTGTTCGACAGGCTGCTGGACGCATCCGGCATGCAACATCACCCGCTGACACCGATGACGGATCCCGATCTGCGCCGTTGGTTGGGACACCAGACTGCCAGCACCATTGGTCACATCGGCTTGGATACAGTCCTGTCCGGCGCCCACGACACGCGCAACGCGCTGACGGTGGAGATGGTGCGGGACACACGCTTTGTCGTGGCAGATGCAGTGACCGAAGCGGACCTGCTGGTGTTGGGCGCGGCCGTGGCCGGGCAACCACTGGTGACAGGGGCGTCCGGCATTGCGCTGGGGTTGCCGCGCAACCTGATCCGCGACGGGCGCGCCACGGGCGGCGGGGCCAGCCCGGTGTCCGTGGCCGGGCCAGCGGCTGTGCTGGCGGGGTCCTGTTCCGGGGCCACGCGTGGCCAGATCGAGGTCCATGCGCAGACACAGCCGACCTATGCCATCGATGTGCCGGGCGTAATGGACGGCACGGTGACGGCGCGGGATCTGGTGGCCTTTGTCATCCGCCATGCGGATGCGGTGCCGCTGGTCCATTCGTCCGGCACACCGGACGAGGTCGCAGCCCTTCAGGCGGAATATGGGCGCATAGCGGTCGCGGAACGGCTGGACGCCCTTTTCGCGAAAACGGCGCGCCAATTGGTGTGCGCGGGCTTTGCCCGGATTGTCGTTGCGGGCGGCGAGACCTCGGGCGCGGTAGCGCAAGCGGTGACGGACACGCTTCAGGTGTCCGCCATGACCATCGGGCCGGAGATCGACCCCGGCGTGCCCGTGCTGACCATCGGAACGGATACGCCTGTGGCGCTGGCGCTGAAATCCGGCAACTTTGGCGCGCCGGATTTCTTTGCCAAGGCGGTGCACCGCATGACCGGTGCGATGGAATGACCAAGGAGCAGATCCTCAGGCAACAGATGTCGAGCCTTTGCGCCTCGTTGTTTCAGCGGGGGTTCAGCGTCGGCACGGCCGGAAATGTGTCGGCGCGAATTGGGGATCGCATCCTGATGACGCCGACCAATGCGACGCTGGGCGATATCGAACCCGACCGGATTGCCACGCTGGATGCAGACGGTCGGCATATCGCGGGCGACCCACCCACGAAGGAGGCGTTTCTGCACCGCGCATTCTACAGGTCCCGGCCCGATTGTGGGGCGGTTGTGCATCTGCACTCCACCTGGGCCACGGCGCTGTCGTGCCGCGATGACATTGACCCGGACGACTGCGTGCCGCCGCTCACCCCGTATGTGGTGATGCGCGTCGGCACCGTGAAACGGATACCCTATGTCAGGCCGGGCGATCCAAAGGCCGGGCAACTGATCGAGGATCTGGGCGGGCGGTATGCGGCGGTCCTTCTGGCCAATCATGGGCCGGTGGTCAACGGCAGGGATCTGTTTTCCGCCGTCTGTGCCGCAGAAGAGCTGGAAGAAACCGCCAAGGTGTTGGCCGGATTGCGCGGCGGCCCCATACGCCTGCTGTCACATGATGATGTGGCCGATCTGAAACGCATGTTCGCCGATATGTAGCCGCGCCCACGCGCGATCCCGGATGCCGTTGCGGGGCCGTAAATCCCCTGTGACAAAACGCGCCTGCGCACCCTGTCGCACCCCCGGTGTCGCAGGCCGCTGATACCCTATCTCTGATCCAACGCGATACGCGACATTTGAGGTAAGTCACCATGGACACGTTGATGCTTTCCCGGATCCAGTTCGGGGCAAATATTTCGTTTCACATCCTGTTCCCGACGATCACGATCGCCCTGGGATGGGTTCTGCTGTTCTTCAAGCTGCGGTTCAACGCGACCGGAGACGGCAAGTGGATGGACGCCTACCGGTTCTGGGTCAAGGTCTTTGCCCTCAGCTTTGCCATGGGTGTCGTGTCAGGCATCACCATGTCGTTCCAGTTCGGCACCAATTGGCCGGGGTTCATGGAAACCGTGGGCAATATCGCCGGGCCGCTTTTGGCCTATGAGGTGATGACCGCGTTTTTCCTCGAGGCGGTGTTCCTCGGGATCATGCTGTTCGGATTCTCGCGCGTGCCGGGTTGGTTGCACACCACCGCGACCTTCCTTGTGGCGTTCGGCACCTCGATGTCGGCGTTCTGGATCATCGTGCTCAACAGCTGGATGCATACGCCGCAGGGGTACGAGATGCGCGATGGCGTGGCTTATGCCACCGACTGGTTCGCGATCATCTTCAACCCGTCGATGCCCTACCGCTTTACCCACATGATGCTGGCCTCGGGCCTGACGGTTGCCTTCCTCATCGCAGGTCTCAGCGCGTTCCGCTGGCTGCTGGGCGACCGGTCTCAAGGCGTGCGCGCGACGCTGAGAACCGGCGTCTACCTTGGCGCGTTGTTGATCCCCGTACAGATCTTCATGGGCGACATGCACGGTCTGAACACACTGAAATACCAGCCCCAGAAGGTCGCCGCGATGGAAGGCAACTGGGAAACCCAGTCCAATGTGCCCCTGCTCCTCTTTGCCATCCCTGATGAAGAGGCCCGCACCAACCATTTCGAGGTCGGCATCCCCAACATGGCGTCGATCATCCTCAAGCACAAAGCTGATGGTGTCGTGCCCGGTCTGGACGACTTCGTCAGCGAAGACGGCGAAGTCATGCACCCGCCTGTGGCCCCGGTGTTCTGGTCGTTCCGCATCATGGTGGCGACCGGCATGGCGATGCTGCTGCTCAGCTGGGGTGCTGCCTTCATGATGCTGCGCAAGGGGCGCGGGGCCGAAGGGCTGCCCAAGCTGATGCTCTTTGCGATGGTGCCGATGGCCTTTTCGGGCTGGGTCGCGACGCTGGCGGGATGGTACACCACCGAAATCGGGCGGCAGCCGTGGCTGGTGCAGGGCATCATGACCACCGAAATGGCCGTAGCGGATGTGCCCGCGCCCTTCGTGGCAACGACGCTCGGCGCCTATCTGTCGATCTATGTGCTGCTGCTGACGGCCTATATCGGTGTGCTGTTCTATCTGGCGCGCAAGGGCGTGGACGGTGATGTCCCGCGTCGCCGCACCCCTCAATCCGGCGAGGCCCTGGCCCGCCAAGTTCCTGCGGAGTGACCTTGATGGAACTATTCGGCGATCCGGCACAATGGCTGCCGTTTACCTTTGCAGCACTGATGGGGGTGTCCATCCTCGTCTACGTTGTCCTCGACGGATTTGACCTGGGCGTAGGGGTTCTGTTCCCCTTCGCCTCGGACAGCGAAAAGGACATGATGGTGGCCTCTATCGGGCCGTTCTGGGACGCGAATGAAACATGGCTGGTGCTGGCCATCGGCCTACTTCTGGTGGCCTTTCCCACCGCCCATGGCACCATTCTGACGGCGCTCTACCTGCCGGTGGCGATCATGCTCATCGGTCTAATCCTGCGCGGTGTGGCGTTCGAATTCCGGGTCAAGGCGCCCACACCACACAAGGCCACATGGAACTGGCTGTTCTTTGCCGGGTCGCTGATGACCTCGCTCAGCCAAGGGTTCATGTTGGGCAAATACGTCATGGGCCTCGAAAGCACGCTGGGGACCTGGGCCTTTGCCATGATCACGGCCGTGTTCCTGACGGTGGCCTATTCCTTCATCGGGGCGTGCTGGCTGATCCTCAAGACCGAATACACCCTGCAAGCCAAAGCCGTCGACTGGGCCAAGGGCGGCATCTGGGGCCTTGTACTCGGCCTCGGCCTGATCTCGCTCGCCACCCCGCTGGTCAGCCCGCGCATCTTCGACAAATGGTTCACCGCACCGGAAATCTTCTGGCTTGCGCCCCTGCCGATCCTGTCCGGCGTCACCGTCTACTGGCTCTGGCGCGCCTTGGGCCGCCTGCCCAACGCGACCGACGCCGGCGCGCGCACGCCGTTCATGCTGTCGATCACGCTCTTCGTCTTTGCCTTCGGCGGGCTGGCCTATTCCTTCTACCCTTACGTGGTCCCGGAAAAGCTCACGATCTACGAGGCTGCCAGCGCCCCTGAAAGCCTGTTCATCATCCTGGTGGGCACCGTCTTTGTCCTGCCGATGATCGCAGGGTACACCGCGCTGGCGTATTACGTGTTCAAGGGCAAGGCGGCCGAGCTGCGCTACGACTGACCCTTCATTGTTCCAAAAATATGCATGCGCACGCCCGCCACACAAAACGGCGTGCGCAGCATCTTCCCCTCGCCCGCGGCGGCGTCTAGTCTGAGGCTCCACAACAGACAGGAACCCCGCGCATGTACGATCTGGCCGCCTTGGGCGCATGGGCTGAATTTGCCGTCCGCTGGCTGCATGTCATCACGGCGATTGCATGGATCGGGTCGTCCTTCTACTTCATCGCGCTGGATCTGGGCCTGCACCGTGACCGGAACCTGCCCTCTGGTGCGGATGGCGAGGAATGGCAGGTCCACGGCGGCGGGTTTTACCACATCCAGAAATATCTCGTCGCCCCGCCGGGCATGCCCGACGGGCTGATCTGGCACAAATGGCAGAGTTACTGGACATGGCTCAGCGGCTTTGCCCTGCTGGTGCTGGTCTATTACCTCGGGGCGGAATTCTACCTGATCGACCCCAATGTGATGGACCTGACCGTGTGGCAGGCGGTGGGCATTTCGCTGGCCTCGCTGGCCTTTGGCTGGATCGTCTATACCCAACTGTGTCGCATCTTTGTGGACGCAGACCAGACGGTGCTGATGGTGGCGCTCTTTGCCGTGCTGGTGGGGATGGCGTGGTTCTATACGCAGGTCTTCTCGGGCCGCGCGGCGCTGCTGCATCTGGGCGCGTTCACGGCCACGCTGATGTCCGGCAACGTGTTCTTTGTCATCATCCCGAACCAGAAAATCGTGGTCGCCGACCTGATGGCGGGCCGCACGCCTGACGCCAAATACGGCAAGATCGCCAAGCAGCGGTCGACCCACAACAACTACCTCACCCTGCCCGTGATCTTCCTGATGCTGTCCAACCACTACCCGCTGGCCTTTGCGAGCGACTGGAACTGGGTGATCGCCAGCCTCGTGTTCCTGATGGGGGTCACGATCCGGCACTGGTTCAACACCCATCACGCGCGCAAGGGCAATCCGCATTGGACATGGGGTGTAACTGCGCTGCTTTTCATCGCGATTGTCTGGCTCAGCACTGCGCCGATGGCACAGCGCGAGGCCGCCATCGTCACCCGCTTTGCCCAAGCCGACGGGTTCGAAACCGTCCATGAGATAGTGCAGGGCCGGTGCAGCATGTGCCACGCCGCCGAACCGGCCTGGTCCGGCCTGCTCTGGGCACCCAAGGGCGTCGTGCTCGAAACCCCGGCGGATCTGAGCCGGAATGCCCTTGCCGTCTATCTGCAATCGGGGATCAGCCACGCGATGCCGCCCGCCAATCTCAGCTATATGGAAGACGACGAGCGTGCCGCCATCGTGGCGTGGTACCGCGCGGCAACCGGCGGCTGAAACCCCGCTTCGGCTGTGGTCGAATCGGACCACCACATGCTAAGTCTTGTGGGATGAACGACCAGACCCCCAACATAAGACCCGTGATCCGCCAGCTGGACGAGGCCGCCGTGAACCGTATCGCGGCGGGCGAGGTTGTGGAACGCCCCGCTTCCGCGGTCAAGGAACTGGTTGAAAACGCGATTGATGCCGGTGCCACGCGCATTGCCATCGACGTGGCGGACGGGGGCAAGACGTTGATCCGGGTGACGGATGACGGCTGTGGCATTGCGCCGGATGATCTGCCGCTGGCGCTCAGCCGCCATGCCACGTCCAAGATCGACGGCTCTGACCTTCTGAACATCCACACCTTCGGATTCCGTGGCGAGGCGCTGCCCAGCCTCGGTGCGGTGGGGCGATTGACGATCACCAGCCGGGTGCCGGGCGATGCAGGGGCCGAGATTTCGGTGCAGGGCGGCGCGCACAGCGCAATCAAACCCGCAGCGCTCAACCGCGGCACGGTCATCACCCTGCGCGATCTATTCTATGCCACGCCCGCGCGGTTGAAATTCCTGCGCACGGATCGGGCCGAGGCGCAGGCGATCACCGATGTGATCAAACGGCTGGCCATGGCAGAACCCTTCGTGCGGTTCGAACTGCGTGACGTGTCGAATGATCCGCGCACCGTCTTCAAGGTCGAGGCACAGACCGGCGATCCGATGGACGCGCTGCGCGGGCGGCTGTCTGATGTGCTGGGCAAGGAATTTGCCGAAAACAGCATCGCGATTGATACGATGCGCGAGGGGCTGCACCTGTCGGGCTATGCCGCCTTGCCCACCTATTCGCGCGGCGCGGCGGTGGCGCAGTTCCTGTTCGTCAATGGCCGCCCGGTCAAGGACAAGCTGCTGAGCGGTGCCCTGCGCGCCGCCTATTTCGATTTTCTCAGCCGTGATCGCCACCCGGCGGCGGCCCTGTTCGTGGATTGCGACCCGCAGTTGGTGGATGTGAACGTGCACCCCGCCAAGTCCGAGGTGCGGTTCCGTGATCCTGGCCTCGCGCGCGGGCTGATTGTATCGGGCCTGCGCCATGCGCTGGCCGGGGCCGGGCACCGTGCGTCATCGACGGTGGCGGGGGCGACGCTGGGGGCCATGCGCCCCGAAGTGACCGAACCGCGTGTCTACCAGATGGACCGCCCCAGCCTCGGGCCGCGCGCGCCCATCGACGCGGGCTTTGCCGAGATGGCGCAGGACTATAGCGCGCAGGTGGTGGAGGTGCACACCGCGCCCGCACCCGAGGATCTGCCGTTGGGTGTGGCGCGCGGGCAGGTGCACGAGAACTACATCGTCGCCCAAACCGCGACCGGCATGGTGATCGTCGATCAGCACGCCGCCCACGAACGGCTGGTCTATGAAAAGCTCAAGACACAGATGGCCGAGAACGGCGTTGCCGCACAGGCCCTGCTGATCCCCGAGATCGTCAGCCTGTCGCCTGGCGACTGCGCGCGCTTGCTCGAGATTGCGGAGGCGCTGTCGGCGCTGGGCCTCGGGATCGAGGCCTTTGGCGGGGACGCCATCGCGGTGCGCGAAACGCCCGCAATCCTGGGTGAGGTCGATGCCAAGGCGATGATCCACGACATCCTCGATGAACTGGCCGATCTGGGCAGCAGCCAGTCGGTGCAGGCCCGGATAGAAGCGATCCTGAGCCGCGTCGCCTGTCACGGATCTGTCCGGTCGGGCCGCTGGATGCGCGCCGAAGAGATGAATGCGCTCTTGCGCGAGATGGAGGCGACGCCCCATTCCGGTCAATGCAACCACGGGCGGCCAACCTATGTCGAACTCAAGCTGGCCGATATCGAACGGCTGTTCGGACGCACCTGATGACATTCGAATTTGACGGGACCCAGATCATGCTGAGCCAGCCTGTGCTGATCATTGCGGGTGTTGCTGCGGCGCTTGTCCTGCTGCTCTTTGTCCTGCTGATCGTGACGGTGGTGCGGTCGGGCCGCTCGGCCCGCGCGGTGCAGCCGCTGGCGCAGCAACTGGGCTATCTCGGCCAGCACGTGCAGGGGTTGGCGCAAGGGCAGGAGGGGCTGCGCGCCTCGATCCAGATGGTGTCCGACACGGCCACCAACAGTCAGGCGCAACTGGCGCAGACGCTGGAACAGAGGTTGGGCGCGGTGCAGCAGCAGATGCAGGACCGGCTGGCCGATAACGCCCTGCGCAGCCAGCGCAGCCTGACCGAGATGCAGGAACGGATGAAGGAAACGCTGCACGGGTCGTCGAAACAGACCACCACCAGCCTGACGCAGTTGCAGGAACGTCTGGCCGTGATCGACCGGGCGCAGGACAACATCACCAAACTGTCGGGCGATGTGCTCAGCCTTCAGGATATCCTGTCCAACAAACAGACGCGCGGCGCCTTTGGCGAGATCCAGTTGCGCGACATCGTGGGCAAGGCGCTGCCCAATGACAGCTATGCCTGGCAGCCGACCCTGTCCAATGGCAAGCGGGCCGATTGCCTGATCCACCTGCCCAACCCGCCGGGTCCCATCGTCATCGACAGCAAATTCCCGCTTGAGGCCTATGAGGCGCTGCGCCGGGCCGAGACGGAACACGACCTGAAACTTGCCGTGGCACAGATGAAGGTGGCGGTGAAAAAACACATCGCGGACATCTCGCAGAAATACATCATCGAGGGCGAGACGGCGGACGGCGCGTTGATGTTCCTGCCGTCCGAGGCGGTCTATGCCGAACTGCACGCAAATTTCCCGGATCTGGTGCGGGCGGGGTTCGATGCGCGGGTGTGGATCGTGTCACCCACGACCTGCATGGCGACGCTGAACACGATGCGCGCGATCCTCAAGGACGCGCGCATGCGCGAACAGGCGGGGGCCATTCGCAAGGAATTGTCGATGCTGGTGGCGGATGTGGACCGGCTGGGCACGCGGGTCGGCAATCTGGACCGGCATTTCGGTCAGGCCGCCAAGGATATCGAAGAGATCAAGATCAGCGCCGACAAGGCGGGCAAACGCGCGCACCGGCTGGACAATTTCGATTTCGAGGAGTTGGAGGACACGCCCCCGCTGCCCATAGGCAAACGGACCGACGCCGCAGAGTAGCGTCGGTCGCTGTGTTTAGATGCGGGCGAAGCGTTGCGCGATTTTCGGCAGCAAGCCCTGGAATTCCAAAGGCGCGTCCGTGACAGCCAGGCAGATACAGTCCTCGTGGATGTCGGCCACGGGCGTGTGATGCAGATCGCTGTCCGCAACCTCGACATCGCCGCGCGCAAAATAGTCATCTTCGTCCTGAAACGCGCCTTGCAGCACCATCGTCATCTCGGTGCCCTTGTGACCGTGATCCGGCATCGCGGCACCCGCCGGGATAAACAGCAACCGGGCCGAGGCGTCGCGCGACGTGGGCAGGATCGCCTGTTTGACACCCATGCCGATGGCGCGCCATTTCACCGCGTCCAGATCACCGCGGACATAGTCCTGCAACGGACCGGGCAGGATCGACCCCGCGACGCGCGGCACGCGGATTTCGTCCGGCGCACCGCCCGCAATCAGCGACATCGTCGCGGCAAAGCTGTCATCGTCCATCGTGACATCGTTGCCGGGGGTCTGCGCGATCAACTCACCGCCCAGCGCGTCGTAGCTTTCTGCGTGGGCGCGGCAGGTGTCACACAGCGACAGGTGCGTGGCCACCATCAAATTGAACGCCTCGGGCAAGGTGCCCGCCGCGTACCCCATCAGGATCTCATCCGTCAGGTGATGTTTGATCTCATTCTGCATCGTTCCGCTCACTTCATTGCGTGGCGCAGTCGTTCCAGCGCCAGCCTCAATCTCGATTTGATCGTGCCCAGGGGCAGACCGGTTTGATCGGCGATTTCGCTGTGGGACAGATCCCCGAAATACGCCCGTTGTACCAATTCGCGCTGGGCGGCCGGCAGTTCGGCAATCGCCCGGCCCAGTTGTTCGCTTTCCTGTTGCAGGGCCAGAACATCGGCCTGATCAGGGTCTTCTTCGGGGCCCCATCCCAGATCTTCGGGTTCGGGGCGACGCTGCTTGCGCAGCAGGTCAATCTTGCGGTTCCGCGCGATGGTGAAGATCCAGGTCGCCACCGACGCCCGCGCGGGGTCGAACATATGTGCCTTGTGCCAGCAGGTGGCCATGACCTCCTGCGCGCATTCCTCGGCCAGCGACGCATCCGCCCCCGACTTGACCAGGAACCCTTTGACGCGCGGGGCAAAGTGCTCGAACAGCTCTTTGAACGCGGCCTGGTCGCGGGTGTCGCGGATGTGGACCATGTGGGACACCCACAACATCCGTTTTCCATCACTGTCTTCCATGCCCGCGTGCCCCGTGACAGCCGCCGCAACCACGTTGGGATCTGGCTGTTCCATTGATTTGGTCGTGTCTAAACCCGCGAACATATCTCGTCTACGCCGACAAAAGCGATTTGGATCAAAAATAAATGTCTGGTTTTTGGTCATCCGATCAGCGTCTGGTGGCGTACATGTCTTCAAACGACCAACGAACGGACACCTGACCTTTATGCCTTTTGAAACAATGCCCGCCGCCCGCAAACGCATCGCCGTCATAGGGGGCGGTATCTCGGGTATGGGGGCGGCCTATGCGCTGGCGTCCGAACACTCCGTCACCCTGTTCGAGGCAGAGCCGCGGCTGGGCGGGCACGCCCGCACGATCACCGCAGGACGCCGGGGCGACCAACCGGTCGATACTGGCTTTCTCGTGTTCAACTACGCGAACTATCCCAACATGGCGCAACTGTTTGACGAACTGGACGTGCCGGTCGTGAAATCCAACATGAGCTTTGGCGCCTCCATCGACGGGGGGCGTCTGGAATACGGTCTGGCCAGCCTCAACGCGCTGTTCGCGCAGCGGTCCAACGCGCTGAACCCCCGGTTTCTGGGCATGGTGCGGGATATCTTCCGGTTCAACCGCGACGGGCTGCGTATTGCCAATGCCGACCGGACGCGGACGGTGGGTCAGTTCCTCGAGGCGCTGGGCACGGGTGCGTGGTTCCGCGACTACTACCTTCTGCCGCTCAGCGGGGCGATATGGTCCACGCCGACGCAAAAGATCATGGATTTCCCGGCCCATGCGATGATCCAGTTCTTTGAAAACCACGCGCTGCTGAACACGACGGGCCAGCACCAGTGGTACACGGTCGATGGCGGGTCGGTGCAATATGTCCAACGGCTCGAGGCGGCATTGCTGGCGCACGGTGCGGACATCCGGCTGGGTGCGCCGGTGCAGGCGGTACGTCGCACCGCAGGGGGCGCGCAGGTCAAAGCCTGGGGCGACACTTGGGAGATGTTCGACGAAGTTGTGTTTGCCACCCATTCCGACGACAGCCTTGCCATGCTCGACGACCCGACAGAGGTCGAGCGCGCGGCCCTCGGGGCCGTCAAGTACCAGCCCAACGACGTGGTCCTGCATTGCGATGACAGCATCATGCCAAACAAGCGTCAGACTTGGTCCAGCTGGGTCTATACCGAGGACCGCAACTGCCGCTCCGACCGCATCGACCTGACCTACTGGATCAATTCGCTGCAACCGATCCCGATGGACGATCCGCATTTCGTCACGCTCAATACCAAGCGTACGATCCGCGAGGACAGGATTTATGACCAGACCGTGCTGCGGCACCCGGTCTATGATCTGGCGGCGCTGGCCGCGCAGGACACGGTGCGTGCGATCAACGGCGAGAACCACACCTGGTTCTGCGGCGCGTGGATGCGCCACGGCTTTCACGAGGACGGGCTGAGCAGCGGCCTGGACGTCGCCCACGCGATCACCCGGACACCCACAGTGCAGGTGGCGGCGGAATGACCGCATCCGTCGATCATATTGCCGGGGTGACATATCACGGGCGCAAGGGCGCGATCGAGAACGCCTTTCGCTACTCCGTGGACTACATGTTGCTGGATGCCGAAGCGCCGCTGCGCACGCCCAGCCTGTTCAGGCGCAATGGCCGCGCGCTGATGGCGCTGGATGACGTGGATCACGGTGGCGCGCCCAAGGCCGGGCGCGGGGCCGCATGGGTGCGCGATGTGCTCGAGGCGCACCAGATCACCGGCGTGACGCGGATCGAACTGCTGGCCCAGCCCAAGGTGATGGGTCACGTGTTCAACCCCGTCAGCTTCTGGCTTTGCCGCCGGACGGACAGCGCCATGATCGCGGTCATTGCCGAGGTGACGAACACCTTTGGCGACCGGCACAGCTATCTTGTGCACCACCCGGACCTGCGCCCCATCGCGCCCGATGACCGGATGCAGGCGACCAAGATTTTCCACGTCTCGCCCTTTCAGCCGGTCGAGGGCGGGTATGAATTCCGCTTTGACATCCGCGACGACCGGATCGGGATCTGGATCGACTATTCGCGCGGCGAAGGCGGCCTGATCGCCACGCTCACCGGGCGGCGCTGTCCGCTGACCAACCGGTCCATCCTGCGCGCTGCCCTGCGCCGCCCCTTCGGGTCGCGCCGCGTGCTGGGCCTGATCCACTGGCAGGCGCTCAAGCTGTGGGTCAAGCGCGCCACCTACCGCCCCCGGCCCACCCCCCCCGCCAAAGAGGTGTCGCGGTGACCGTGACCCGCTCCCAAAACATGCCGGCCTACGCGGTCTTTGCCGCGTTGCTCGCATCGGCGGGGTTACCGATCTATATCCACGCGCCTAAATTCTATGTCGACGAATATGGCGTATCGCTGGCGGCCCTCGGGTCCGTCCTGTTTGCGCTGCGTCTGCTGGACGTGGTGCAGGACCCGCTCTTTGGCCGGTTGTCGGAAACCCTCCGAACGCGGCGCGCGGCAGGTGTGCTGATCGGGGCCGGTGTCATGGCGCTGTCAATGCTGGGCCTGTTTGCGGTCCCACCCATGCTGCCGCCGCTGTTGTGGTTCGCGCTGATGCTTACGGGCGTGTTTTCCGCCTTCAGCTTTCTGACCATCAATTTCTATGCCCAAGGGGTGGTCAAGGCCGACCGCCTGCCCGGACAGGGCCACCTGCGGCTGGCGCAATGGCGCGAGACCGGCGCGCTTTTGGGTGTGTGCGTGGCAGCGATTGCGCCGGTGATGCTGGGTGCCGTGACGGATGCGCCGTTTGCCGGGTTTGCGGTGGGGTTCTGCGTGCTGGCGCTGGTGGCAATCGTGATGATGCGCGGCGAATGGGTCAGCGACGGGCTTGCCCCCTCCATTGGCTTTCGCGCGGTGCTTGGCGACGCGCTGGCGCGCCGTCTACTGCTCATTGCGCTGGTCAATGCCGCCCCGGTTGCGGTCAGTTCCACGCTGTTCCTGTTTTTTGTCGAAAGCCGTCTGGACGCGCCCGGTTTCGAAGGGCCGCTTCTGCTCCTCTTTTTCCTCAGCGCGGCGATTGCGGCCCCGGTCTGGGGCAAGCTCGCGGAACGGTTCGGGGTCAAACCCGTGCTGCTCAGCGCGATGGTGCTGGCCATCGCGGCCTTTGGCGGGGCGATGGCGCTGGGGCCGGGCGATGTCCTCGCCTTTGCCGTGATCTGCGCGCTGTCGGGGGCGACGCTGGGCGCGGATCTGACCCTGTTGCCGGCGGTCTTTGCGACCCGCATGGCGCGCATCAGCCCCTCGGCCGCCGAAGGCTTTGGCCTCTGGGCGTTTGTGTCGAAATTTACCCTGGCCTTTGCCGCCGTCACGTTGCTGCCCGCGCTCGACTATGCGGGTTTCGACAGCGCGGCCGGGGCCGGATCACCGCCCGAAGCGCTTATGCTTCTGACGCTGCTTTATGCCGCCGTGCCGTGCGGCCTCAAGGTGGTGGCCATCGCATTGCTTGCCACCACGGACCTGAAGGAGACCTGAGATGGAAGACCTGATCTTTGTACTGATCGGTGCCGTCGTGATCTTTGCCCTAGGCTGGACACGGTCCCGATATGCCGACTTTCTCGCGCAATCCCCGGCGGATTATGCCGGTGCGGACACCCTGTTCGATGTGCGGACGCATCTGAATGGCCCGATCATCTGCGAGGGCGTGATCTATGGCCCCATGGGGCGCGTGTCCTCGCGGTTTGTCGGCGAGTTCCAGTGCCACTGGGACGGCGACAGCGGCACCATGGACGAGGTTTTCCATTACGATGACGGCACGCAACAGGACCGCTGCTGGCATCTGACGGTCGAACCGGACGGGGCGATCACGGCCACGGCCGACGATGTAGTGGGCACGGCTACGGGCCAGCAATCGGGCAGCTCGGTACAGCTCAAGTACCGCTTCCAATTGCCCAAAAGCTCGGGCGGGCACGTGCTGGACACCGTCGACTGGATGTATCTCGCGCCCAATGGAACCATCGTGAACCGCTCGCAGTTCCGTAAATACGGGATCAAAGTGGCCGAACTGGTGGCGACCATGCGTCCGGCACCACAAGAACTGAAAGAGGCAGCATGAGTTCGATTGACCTGGCAGGGAAACGTTATTGGCTGGTGGGCGCCAGCGACGGTCTGGGCAAGGCGCTGGCACAGCAACTCAGCCGCATCGGCGCAGAGGTGATCGTGTCGGCCCGGTCCGAGGAAAAGCTGGCCGAGGTGGTCGAAGGGCTGCCGGGCAAGGCGTCCTACCAGACCATCGACATCGCGGATGACGACAGCGTGCGCGCCGCAGCAGAAGCCGTGGGCGAGATCGACGGTCTGGTGCTGTTGGCGGGGGTCTACTGGCCGTTCTCTGCGCGCGACTGGAACGCGGAGCAGGCCGTGGCGATGGCGGATGTGAACTTTACCGGGTTCATGCGGGTGCTGGGGCAGGTCGTGCCGCAATTCGTGGCGCGTGATGCGGGCCACATCGTCGTCACCTCGTCCCTGACCGGGTTCCGCGGCTTGCCGGGGTCCATCGGATACACGGCGTCCAAGGCGGCCACCATGTCGTTGGCCGAGTGCATGTACGCCGATCTGCGCGACACCGGCGTGCGGGTGCAGGTGGCCAATCCAGGATTCATCAAGACGCAGCTGACCGACAAGAACGATTTCAAGATGCCGTTCATCATGGAGCCGGAGGACGCCGCGCGCGAGATGGTCGAGCTGATGATGTCCGACCATTTCAAAAAGAGTTTCCCGACCTTCTTTTCGCTGCTGTTCCGCGGGTCGCAGTTCTTGCCGGACTGGTTGTACTACCGCATCTTTTCCTGATCGTTGCGCGCCGGATCATCGCCATAGGGCAGGTCACCCGGCGCCACACCGACAAAGTCGGGCGCCGGCGTCTGCGCCAGCTGCACGGCCCTGACCGTCTGCGCCCCCGCGAGCAGCGCCTGCACCACGCGGTGCATGCCGTCCATCAGCCGCCCCTCCGCGTCCAGTACAATTGGAAAGGTGCAGTCGACCTCGGTAACCTGCGCCATATGTGCGGCCAGCGCGCGCGGCGTGGCGGTGCCGCCATGGGCGAACCACCAATCCTCATCCAGTTCCGCAATCTCGGACAGGGGCACATCGCGCACCGGCAGATCGGCGCATTGTGCCACGATCTTGCGCATGTCCCACGCCCGCAGCCCGTCCGGGCCGGGGCGGAAATGGTACTGCGCCCGCATCGTCACCGCAGTGCTGCGTCAAAGGTCGCGCGGGCACGGGCCCAGACGCCGGTATCGAGGTCGGTCAGGCCCAGCAGGCTGGGCAGCAGCTGTTCGGCGTAATCCTCGCTGCTTTCCACCGGCAGCATCGAGGGCAGGTTGTCGATGGCCGTGACATCCAGCGCAGGGTGGTCGTGGACCCGCAGGGCAGGCGCGTCCCACGTGGTCGTGCGGTCATAGACCTTGATCGGGGAAAAATCGCTGTCGGGGTCGCAGGCGATGTCGCCGATTACCGTCAGTTTGCGGGGCTGGTGGGGTGTCCCCGCGGGGACAAACACCGGCGTGCCCGGCCGCGCGAGGATGCAATTGAAGAAAATGTCATGGGCCAGCACCTGCGGGAACGGCCCACCGGACGCGGTTTCGGCCATGTCCCAGCGCGTTGTCGGCACGCCCATCACGGTGCACAGATCGGCGGCCCCAGTGCCCACGCGACCCAGTGCACCGATGATCAGCGCGGTGGGACGGTGCGTGCCGGTGGCGACCAGTGCGCCTTGCAGATCGGCAAGCAGGTGGTTCGAGCTGGGATAGGGGGCCACGGGCCCCGCGATGGTGCCATTTTGCTGCGCGATCCAGCAGCGCAGCGCCACCGCCGCCCCGGCATAGCCCGCCCAATAGCCAAAGGCGGCGACGCGGCGTCCGTCCGCATCCACCAGATATTCCAGATCATAGAGCGTCCCGCCCCCCGCCTGGAACCTGCGCAAGAGGATCTGGCCCGCAGGTTGCCCCTTGAACGCGTGGCCGAACATGATGTGGCGATGCCGCAAGGGCGTCCCATCCTCTGGTAATTCCTTGAGCCCGAAGATGATGGCGTCATCGGGCGCCATGGGCCAGCTGTTCTCGGGCGCGATTGCAGCGCCTGCGGCGGCGTAGCGGTCGGTGGGGATGCAGCGGGCGGTGCTGTCTTCTACCGTGACCGCGATGCCGGCGGCGCGTAGCCTGCCCGCGCCCTCGGGCGTGAGGCCCACGCGGGTTTCATTGTCGCGTTGTTCGGCGCGGACCCACAGATGGGTCACGGCAGCATGCCGTTGCTGCGCACCGCCTGCACGCTCACGCGGTTCTCCATCGCGGTCATGAAGGCGGACAGTTTCGGATAGGGGGCCAGATCGACCCCGTCACCCGGCAGCCAGTTGCACACCACAAAGAGATAGGCGTCGGCAATCGTGACCGTGTCGCCAAGGATAAAGGGGCCCGTGAGGCATTCGTCCTCGATATACTGCGCCGAGGCGGCCATTGTCTCGGGCACCTTGGCGGTCATGTCCTCCCAGCTTGCGGGGGTGTCGGCCCAGCGGTGGCCGCGCATCTTGTGGGCATGGTTCACATGCATGGTCGAGGCCAGATAGAACATCACCGCCCGGGCGCGTGCGGCCTCGACCGGGTCGGCGGGCATCAGGCCGGGCGATAGGGCGGCAATGTATTCGAGGATGGCCCCGGTTTCGGTCAGGATCGTGCCGTCCGTCTCGAGCGCGGGCACGCGGCCCTTGGAGTTGATGCGTGCATAGTCCGCGCTGCCTTGTTCGCCTGCGGCAAAGTTCAGTTTGTGCGTGTCATGGTCGATCCCTGCCTCGCGCAGCGCGATGGCGACAGCGATGGAGATGGTGCCGGGGGCGTAGTAGAGTTTCATGTCAGATCCTTGGCTGTGAGGCTTAGGTGAGTGTCATACATGCGTCTGCGCACACGACTTTATACATGCGTTTGCGCATGATGCCTGTCCGGTGTTTCAAGGTGGGGGACGGCGTTGAACATCACCGGCGACCACGTGCCACCGATCGGGTGCAGCCGGTGCATGGACGTGTTCATGATCGCCAGCGCGACATTGGCCATGGCCCTGATGTCCAGCCCCAGATGCAACCGCATCGCCATCGCGATCAGGCCACCGGAGGTGACCACCAGCGCGGGGCCTTCGCCTTCGCCGATCTCGCGCAGGGAGTCCCTGATCCGTGTCTCGAAGGCGTCGAAGCGTTCGGGGGCGCCTTCGAGGCGGTTGTCTTGCCAATGGGCCAGTACCTTGGGAAAATGGTGGACGAACTGGCTGGGATCTTCGGGGGCGGCGATGCCGTGCTCGGCCTCGAGCGCCCGGGCCATCGTGAAATATTCCAGCTCGTTCAGGCGCGCGTCACGGGTGGCCTCGAGCCCCGTCTGCATGCCGTCCGCCGTTTCCAGGTGCCGCCGCAGGGTGCCGGTATAGAGCCGGGTGTGATGCTGGTGGGTGGCCCGCATGTGGTCGCCCAGCCATGCCGCCTGCTGGTGGCCCAGCGGGCTGAGCCGGTCGTAGCTGGCCTCGTCCTTTGCGTGGGTATTGGCCTGACCGTGGCGGATGAGTGTGATGTGGGACATGGGGGCCTTCGGCTGCTCTGTGTGCATTGTTCTAGGTCACGGGTCGCGGTGTGGAAAGTGCGGGTGCCTCCGGCGGGCATATTTATCGGAACAATGAAGGGTTAGTCGCGTTTGATGCGGCCAACGAAGGCGGGCAGCATGACCGTCAGGTAGAGGAGCCGTGCGACATGGGCGGCCGCGACAAAGCCCGGATTTGCGCCCAGGACGATGCCCATGGCGATCATCGTCTCGAGCCCGCCGGGAGCGAAGGCGACAAGGACATGGGCGGGGTCAAAGCCGAGCGCGAGAGCCACCGGCAGCGCCGTGGCCAGCGCCATCAGCACGGTGAGCGCGGTAACAAGAAGCCCCGCGCCGAGCGATTGGGCAAAGGCTGCACGGGTAAGGCCGTTGAACCGGGCGCCGATCAGCGTGCCCACGGTCATGAGCCCGGCATAGGCCAGCCAAGGCGGCATGAAGCCGGGTGTCAGGTCGGTGGCGTGACCCACGGATGAGGCCACCATGCCGCCGATCAGCAGGGGTGCGGGCAGGCCGATCTTGTCCAGCGCATAGCCCAGCACGTAGCCGAGGCCCAGCAGCATGAAAAGATCGATCCAGTGCATGGGCGCGCCGCTGGGCAGGACCTGGCCTGTCAGCTCGAAACCGAGGGCGAGGGCAATTGCGGGCACGGTCAGTGTAAGGGCCAGCAGGCGCACGGACTGGATCACCACGATGCGGGTCGTGTCGAGGCCGAGGCCCGTCGACAGGCCGACGACAAAGCTGAGGTGACCGGGGGCGGCGGCGAGATAGGCGCTGCGCCGATCCATGGCAAAGCCGCGTTGCAGGATCTGGCCGCAGAGCCACAGCGTTGCCCAGAGCATCACGCCAAGGGCGGCAAAGGCCAAGGGCCAGCGCAGCATGGCCTGGACCGAGGACGCGTCGACGCCGCTGCCGATGCTGACGCCCACCAGCAGGAAGACGAGGTTGCGGACCGTGTCGTCGATGCCGGTGCGCAGGCCCGCAAGTGCTGCCACGGCCACAACAAGCGCGGGTCCCGTGAGGACCGCGATGGGGGCGTGCAGCGTTTCGGCGACCCCTGCGCCGATGGCACCGACAAGCAGGGTTTGGGCGGTGATCCGCAGGCTGTCGGGTGTTGGGCGGGCGAGCATGGTCCATGGCTATCTTTGTTGCGCAGGCGGGGCAATGGTTGCGGATCGGAAACGCGGGTGGCGCAAAACCGGGGCTTGGTGTCGGGATTGGGAGTCCTTTGGCTTCGGTGCGCAGGCTAGAACGGGTGCAGTTGCAGGGAGATGTGCGCGATGACGGACAAGGTGACATTCACGCTGGATGGCCAAGAGGTGCAGGCCGAGGCCGGCATGACCATTTGGGAAGTAGCCAACGGCCGTGGCCTTGTGATCCCGCATCTGTGCCACAAGCCGGCGCCCGGATATCGCCCTGACGGCAATTGTCGCGCCTGTATGGTCGAGATCGAGGGCGAGCGGGTATTGGCCGCCTCGTGTATTCGCGAGCCTGCTGAAGGCATGGTGGTCACCACCAATTCGGCCCGTGCCGAGACAGCCCGAAAGATGGTCGTCGAGATGCTCGTGGCTGACCAGCCGGAGCGTGACGTGGCCCACGACAAGTCCGCGCATCTTTGGGACATGGCCGAGATGAACGGCGTGACGGAGAGCCGGTTTCCGAAGCTGGAAGAGGGGCGCATTCCGCTGCTGGACGATTCCCACGTGGCGATGTCGGTGAACCTTGATGCGTGCATTCAGTGCGGTTTGTGCGTGCGGGCGTGCCGCGAGGTTCAGGTCAACGATGTTATCGGCATGGCGGGGCGCGGGCATGACGCCTATCCGACCTTTGATTTTGCCGATCCGATGGGGGACAGCACCTGTGTGGCTTGTGGCGAGTGTGTGCAGGCGTGTCCGACGGGGGCTTTGATGCCGTCCACGGTGGTGGATGATGCGCAGGTGGGCGACAGCAAGGACTACGACAGCGAGGTCGAGAGCATTTGCCCGTTCTGTGGCGTGGGCTGTCAGATTTCGCTGAAGGTGAAGGACGGCCGCGTCAAATATGTCGAGGGCATCAATGGCCCCGCGAACGAAGGGCGGCTTTGTGTGAAGGGGCGGTTTGGGTTCGATTACATCCACCACGATCACCGCCTGACGAAGCCGCTGATCCGGCGCGAGGATGCGCCTGCCAAGGGGTTGAATGTGGACCCCGGTGATTGGTCGACGCATTTCCGCGAGGCATCGTGGGACGAGGCGTTGGACTTTGCCGCGAACGGCATGAAGGGGCGTGGTCGTGAGGTGGCGGGTTTTGGCTCGGCCAAGTGTACGAATGAAGAGGCCTATCTGTTCCAGAAGATGATCCGGCAGGGATTTGGCCACAACAACGTGGATCACTGCACGCGGCTGTGCCATGCGAGTTCGGTGGCGGCGTTGATGGAGAATGTGGGTTCGGGCGCTGTGACCGCGACATTCAACGAGATTGAGAACGCGGATGTGGCGATTGCGATTGGGTGTAACCCGATCGAGAACCATCCGGTGGCGGCCACATATTTCAAGCAGTTCACCAAGCGTGGCGGCAAGCTGATCGTGATGGACCCGCGGGGGCAGGCGCTGAAGCGGTTTGCGTCGCATATGCTGCAATTCCGGCCGGGTGCGGATGTGTCGATGCTGAACGCGATCATGCATGTGATTGTGGAGGAAGGCCTCTACGACCAGCAGTATATCGACGCCTATACCGAGAACTGGGAGGCGGAGAAGGCGCATCTGGCGGGCTTTGCACCCGAAAAGATGGCCGAGATGTGCGGGATCGATGCGGAGACGCTGCGCGATGTGGCGCGGACCTTTGCCGGGGCCAAGTCGGCGATGATTTTCTGGGGCATGGGTGTGTCGCAGCACATTCACGGGACGGACAACTCGCGCTGTTTGATTTCGCTCGCGTTGATGACAGGTCAAGTGGGGCGGCCCGGTGCGGGGCTGCATCCGTTGCGGGGGCAGAACAATGTGCAGGGCGCGTCGGATGCGGGTTTGATCCCGATGTTCCTGCCGGACTATCAGACGGTGACGGATGATGGTGTGCGGTCGGCCTTTACGGATGTCTGGGGGTCGGGCGATTTCTCGAACGAGAAAGGGCTGACCGTGACCGAGATCATGGATGCGGTCCATGCGGATGAGATCAAGGCGATGTACATTCTGGGCGAGAACCCGGCGATGTCGGACCCGGATGTGGAACATGCGCGGGATGCATTGGCCAAGCTGGATCATCTGGTGGTGCAGGACATTTTCATCACCGAGACGGCGAACTATGCCGATGTGATCCTGCCTGCGTCGGCCTTTGCCGAAAAGACGGGGACCGTGACCAACACTAATCGTCAGGTGCAGATGGGCCGGCCTGCGGTGCCGCCGCCCGGTGAGGCGCGCGAGGATTGGTGGATCGAGGTCGAACTGGCGAAGCGGCTGGGGCTGGGTTGGGATTATCAGAGCCCGGCAGATGTGTTTGCCGAAATGAAGCTGAACATGAAGTCGCTGAACAACATCACCTGGGAGCGTTTGGAGGGGCAGAACGCGGTGACTTACCCGTCGCTCAGCCCCGAGGATCCCGGGCAGCCGATTGTGTTTGGCGACGGGTTCCCGCGGCCCGACGGGCGCGCGCGGTTCACGCCTGCGGCAGTGATCCCGCCGGATGATGTGCCGGATGCGGAGTATCCGATGATCCTGACCACCGGTCGGCAGTTGGAGCATTGGCACACCGGGTCGATGACGCGGCGGGCCACGGTGCTGGACGCGGTGGAGCCGGAAGCCAACTGTTCGTTGCATCCGAGTACTTTGCGCAAGCTGGGCGTGCCTGCGGGCGGGATGGTGCGGTTGACGACCAAACGCGGGTCGATCGAGATCATGGCGCGCGAAGATCGCGCGGTCGCACCGGACATGGTGTTCCTGCCCTTTGCCTATGTAGAGGCGGCAGCGAACATCCTGACCAACCCGGCGGTGGATCCCTATGGCAAGATCCCCGAGTTCAAGTTTTCGGCCGTGCGCGTGGAAGCCGTGGCGGGGGCGGTTGCGGCGGAGTGACCCACAGGCGCGCCTGACGGCGCACGCGATTTTGTCTTGTGAATGAGGGGTTTCACCCCTCAAACTCCCCAAGGTATTTTGGGCGAAAGGAAAGCTGTGCGGTGGTGAACCCCGAACGGTTCTTGCAGGATTTGCAGGATCTGCGGCGCTTTGGTGCCGCGGGTGTGGGCAAGGGTGTTGTGCGGCCAGCCTATAGTGACGCGGATATGGCGGCGCGCGATTGGCTGGCGGAGCGTATGGATGCGGCAGGGTTGCACGTGCAGTGCGATGCGATGGGCAATCTGTTTGGTTTGGCGGGTGCGCCATCGTTGCTGTTGGGCTCACATTCGGACAGCCAGCCTCAGGGCGGGTGGCTGGATGGGGCGTTGGGTGTGGTGGCGGCGCTTGAAGTGGCGCGGGCCAGTGTCGAAGCGGGCGGGCCTGCGATTTCGGTTGTGTCCTTTCAGGATGAGGAAGGCCGTTTCGGCGTCACAACAGGATCGAACGTGTGGTCTGGTGGTTTGTCCCTCGGGGATGCAGATGAGTTGTTGGATCATGACGGTGTGACGCTTGGCTCGGCGCGTCAGGCGGTGGGGGATCGGGTGACAGGTGCCGTTGATCCCGCACAATTCACCGGGTTTGTCGAATTGCATATTGAACAAGGGGCGACGCTGGATTCAGCGGGCGAGCGGATTGGCGTTGTGACGGACATCGTTGGTATCCGCGACCGGGTGATCACGCTGACCGGGCAGCAGAACCATGCGGGCACCACGGCCATGGCGCTGCGGCGGGATGCGTTTCAGGGGTTGGTTGCGTATTCGTCGCGGTTGAACGACCGGTTGCGCAATGTGGTGACGCCGCAGAGTGTCTGGACCATTGGCCATGTGTCGGTTGCGCCCAATGCGTCGTCTATTGTGCCGGGTGAGGTGCGGTTTTCGATGCAGTGGCGTGACGGCGATCCGGTTCGTTTGGCACGGATGGAGGCAGTGATCGACGAGGTGCTGAGCGAAGTGGCCGCCGAGATGGAACTGGGTGTCGAGAAAGGGCCGCTGTTGGGCCTGGAGCCTGTGGCGATGGATGCAGGCTTGCGCGCGCGGCTTGAGGCAGGGGCCGAAGCCGTGGCCCCGGGCCGGTGGCGGACCATGCCGTCCGGTGCCTTGCATGATGCCACCAATGTCGCGCGACTGATGCCGGTTGCGATGCTGTTCGTGCCGTCCATTGGCGGGATCAGCCATGCCTTTGACGAAGACACGGCCGAACCCGATCTGGTTGCCGGGCTGCGCGTTCTCGCGCATGCGGCGGGGTTGAACGCCTAAGGGTAGGCCCCGTGGCGCATCAGGTGCCAACCGAGGCCAAGCCGTTCCAGCACCCACCAGCCCATGCTGATCAACACCCAGACAAAGATCGCGCCCAGCACCCACATGGCCACGTAGAGAATGTCGGCGACCCCTTCGGCGAGGCGGCGTTGTGCGCCGGAGAGCGCCTGGGCACGGTTGGTGAATTCGCGGGCTTGGGCGCGGAAGCTTTCGGCGAGCGGCTTGAGCTTGTTCACTTCGGCGAGGGTTTCGTCGACGGTTTTGCTGATCTTGGCGAACTCGGCGCGGGGTTCCTTGAAGGCCTCGCGCAGGCCCGCGTTGATCGTGTCGCCCAGTCCTTTGAACACGTTGATCTTGCCGACGCACTTGCTGATCTTGGTGATCTTGCAGTCGCCGAATTTCGGGATCGGGATGTTGAGGGCGGGGATGCTGATCTTGAAGTTGGTCAGGGGTTCGACGAGGTTTTGCACCGCGTCTGCGGCCTCGCCTGCGTTGGCCTGAACCAGTTTGGCGGTGGCGTCGACGGTGCGCGCGGCCTCCTGGGCGTGGCTGGCCAGCTGCCGTGCATCGGTGATCAGTTGATTGACCGGCGGGGCCAGTTCGGCGCGGATGGTGCCGTAGAGGGCGTTGAAGAACACGCCGAGGCCGAGGATCAGGACAAATGGTAGGAGCGTGTTGAGTATGAGGGCAAAGCCCTTGAAACGAAGTGCGGAAGACATGGTGTGGCCCTTTCGGGGGGAGGAATGCCTGACCTTAGGGCAACCCGCACGGGATATGATAGTCAGGTATTCCGGGCCATTGGGCGCAGATCAGGACAGGACGTATCCACGGCGCAGCGCGCGTTCACGGTATTTGTCGGCTGCCGCGGACGCGCCGCGCAGATCGCCGTGACAGAAGATCAGGCGGTTCGGGGTGCCGCCGCGCAGGCCCCATTCGATCACGACGGAGGCCTCGGTGAACAGGTTGAACGCGATTTCCACGCGGTAGTACCGGACGTGTTTGCGACAGGTGCGATATAGCAGGGCCTCTACCATGGGGCGAATATAGCAGAGTTTTCGTCATCGCAAAGAGGGCGCGTGTCGCCATGTCCTGAGTGGTCTGTCATGCCCAGTTCACATCGCCCAGAAAGATGTACCCGGCCCCGTAGATCGTCTTGATCAGGCGCGGGTTCTTGGGGTCTTCGCGCAGCTTGGTACGCAGGCGGCTGATCCGGACGTCCATGGCGCGGTCAAAGCTTTCGCCCGCCGCGCCGCCCAGCATTTCCTGCATTTGCGCGCGGCTGATGAGGCGTTTGGGGGCCTCGAGGAAGAGGCGCAGCACCTCGCCCTCGGCATGGGAGAAGGTGGTTTGCACGCCTGCATCGTCGGTGAGCGTGTAACTGTCAAAGGACGCCGTCCAGCCGTTGAAACGTGCGGTCTGGCCGGGATGGGCGACGGCCTTGGGCGTGCGGAGGCGGACGCGGATTCGGGCCACGACCTCGGCGGGATCGAAGGGTTTGATGATATAGTCGTCCGCCCCCAGTTCGAGCCCGGTCACCCGGTCCTGCACCTGCGCGCGGCCCGAGATGATGATGACGGCGGCCCCCTGTTCAAGTGCGAGCTTGTGCACCAACGTCAGGCCGTCGGTGTCCGGCAGACCGAGATCGACAAGGCACACATCGGGTTTGTGAGTTTTCAACGCCGCCTCGAACGCAGCGGCGCGGGAAAAGGACAGGGTGCGGAAACCGGCCTCTTCGAGGGCGTCCGACAGGATCGTGCGGATTGCGGGTTCGTCGTCGAGGATGGTGACAAGCGGCTGGGTCATGCGGCATCTGCCTGCAACAGGGCCTGAAGGTCTGCGGCCTCGAATGGTTTGCGCAGCACCGGTGCGCTGCGGGTGGCCTGTTGAAAGGTCGGATCGGTTGGCGGCAGAGAGGTCATGAGGATCACCGGCAGATCGTGGCCCAGTTGGCGGGCCAGATCGACCCCTGTGCGGCTGCCCGCGCCGAGGTTGATGTCCGACAGGACCAGCCCGATGTCAGGCAGATCGGCGGTGAGCGCGATGGCCTCGTCCACGCCTGCGGCCTCGATTACGGCGTGACCCAGACCCATCAGCATATCCCGGTAGTGCATGCGCAGGTCCGGATCATCCTCGACGAGCAGAACCAGCGCGCCCGCCAGCTGAGGGGCGGGGCGCAGCGGCAGGCGCAAGCGTACCCGTGCGCCGGTCTCGGCCTTGCCAAGCTTGAGGTCGCCGCCTGCGCGTTTGGTCATGTCGTACACCATGGGCAGGCCAAGGCCGGACCCCTCGCTGCCCTTGGTGGTAAAGAAAGGGTCAAAGCCATGCGTCAGCGCTTCATCGGAGAACCCCGGCCCGGTGTCGGATACGTTGAACTCCAGCCAGGTGTCGTGCACGGATTGCGCGGTGACGGTGATGTCTCCTGCGGTGCCGCAGGCGTCGCGGGCGTTGAGGATGAGGTTGAGCAGGCTGTCCTTGACCAGGCCGGGGTCGATCATTTGCGGCCCTGTCACATCCGCATGTGTGGTCAGGGTCACGCCGTCCGGCAAGGTGGAGCGGGCCATGGTCTGCACATCGCCAAGCAGTGTCCGGATGTCGGTGGCCACGGGCCGCATTGCGCGCCCGGCAGTCATGTCGGCCAGCGCATTCAGCAATTCGCCGCCGCGCCGCGAGGCCGACAATGTGCCGTCGATCAGGTCCTGCGCGCCGGGTGGCAGATCGTCCATACGCGCCAGTTTCGATTGCAGGCCGAGGATGATCGTCAGCAGGTTGGAAAAGTCATGCGCCATGCCCGATGTCATCTGGGCCGCCAACGTGCGGCGGCGGTTTTGTTGCAGGGCGACACGGGCCTGGGTTTCTTCGGTGATGTCCATCGACAGGATGTAGACGCCCCCGGATGTTTCGGGGGTAAAGGCCACGCGGATGCGGCGCGCGCTGGCCTCGTCGGTGAATTCGAACACCGATGCTTCGCCCTTGTAGGCGCGGGTGAGGTTTGGCACGATCCGGCCATAGGCAAAGGCCCCTAGCGCATCCGAGATGTGTTGCCCGACGATATCCGTGGGCCGGTTCGGGATCACAGAGCCAAGCCGTCTGTTCGAAAATGTATAGTGCCCGGATGCGTCCACATGGGCGATATGGGCGGGCATCATTTCGGTGGTCAGACGGGTGCGCGCCTCGGTCCGGGTCAACTGGCGCTTGGCCTCTTCGAGTGCGGAGACGGTGGCGGCCAGCTGGCGGTTGGTGGCGCTGAGCGCTTCGGTATGTTGCAGGACCTGATCGCTGAGTTCGGTGGCGCGGGCGCGCAAGAGCGCTTCCTGGGACTTGGTGTGCGAGATGTCCGTATAGACGGTGACCCAGCCACCTTGCGGCAGGGGGGATCCTTCGACGCTGATGGTGCGGCCGTTGGCGCGGGTACGCTCCATGTAATGCGGCTCGAACGCGAGGGCCTGATCGACGCGTTCCTGTACGAAGGTGTCGACATCATCCACCGGCCCGTATTCGCCACGGAGGGCCAGATGGGTGATTGTCTGGCGAAAGGTCGACCCGGGCGTGACCAACGCGTCGGGCAGGTCGAACATCTGCTGGAATGGCGCGTTGCACACCGCAAGCCGCAAATCACGGTCGTAGATCGTCAACGCCTGCGCGATCAGGTTCAGGCCGGAGGCCGTGAGGGACGCTGTGTGATCCTGTGCCATGCAACATGGCTAGCACTGTCACGGACCCGCGCACAACGCTGTCGGACGGGCTGTTACAATTCGTAAGGTTTGGGAAAACATCAGGAAAAAGTTGACGTGGAAGGTATGAGCGACATCCTTAGGAGACGGATAAGAATCGCCTGAGCGATCGAACGCGACCCCGGCCAGTCGGGGCGTGTCTGGGAGGAAAGAAGTTGGTTGAAACGCCTAATGGCGCGCCGGGCCTTGCGTCCGTGCCTGCGCTTTTGCACCGCAACGCGACCCAGTTCGGCAGCGCCCCTGCCTATCGGGAAAAGGAATTCGGGATCTGGCAAAGCTGGACCTGGGCCGAAACGCGCGACGAGATCGAGGCGCTGGCCCTTGGCCTGATCGATCTGGGCGTGGCCGAAGGCGACTTTGTCGCCGTGATCGGACGCAACCGGCCCTACCTCTATTGGTCGATGATGGCCGTACAGATGTGCGGCGCGGTGCCTGTGCCCTTGTATCAGGACGCTGCGGCCGAAGAGATGGCCTATACCCTCGGTCACTGTGGCGCGCGGTTCGTGATCGTGGGCGATCAGGAGCAGGTCGACAAGGTCATCGAAGTGCAAGCCGAGTTGCCCAATTTCGAGCAGATGATCTATCTCGACCCGCGGGGGTTGCGGAAGTACGATCATTCCAAGCTGCATCAGTATTCCACCGTGCAGGAGACCGGGCGCGCCAAGCGGGATGCGCTGGCGCCCGAGATGGCCAAGCGCATCGACAAGCTGGATTACGACAGCACTTGCGTGATGCTGTATACCTCTGGCACGACCGGCAAGCCCAAGGGCGTTGTGCTGAGCAATCGCAACGTGATCGAGACGTCGAAATCCTCGTCCGAGTTCGACGGGCTGCGGCAGACGGATGACATTCTGGCCTATCTGCCGATGGCATGGGTGGGCGATTTCATCTTTTCCGTGGGCCAGGCTCTGTGGACCGGGTTTTGCACGAACTGCCCCGAGAGTGCCGAGACCATGCACGTGGACCTGCGCGAGATCGGGCCGACCTATTACTTTGCCCCGCCGCGCGTGTTCGAAGGTCAGCTGACCAATGTGATGATCCGGATGGAGGATGCGGGCAAGTTCAAGCAGCGCATGTTCCACTATTTCATGGACCACGCGCGCAAGGTGGGCCCCGCCATTCTGGACGGAAAGTCCGTGGGTCTTGGGGACCGTCTGAAATACGCGCTGGGCGAGTTGATGGTTTACGGCCCGCTGAAAAACACGCTTGGGTTCAGCCGTGTGCGCGTGGGCTATACCGCGGGTGAGGCGATTGGGCCGGAGATCTTTGATTTTTACCGGTCGATGGGGATCAACCTCAAACAGCTATATGGTCAGACCGAAGCGACGGTATTCATCACCGCACAGCCCGATGGTGAGGTGCGCAGCGACACGGTGGGTGTGCAATGCCCCGGTGTGGAATTGAAAATCGAGCCCAATGGCGAGGTGTTTTACCGGTCGCCCGGCGTGTTCGTGGAGTATTACAAGAACCCCGAGAGCACGGCGGACACCAAGGACGCGGAAGGCTGGGTTGCGACGGGTGATGCGGGGTTCATCGAGGAAGACACCGGGCATCTGCGCATCATCGACCGGGCCAAGGATGTGGGTCAGATGGCCTCTGGTGCGCTGTTCGCGCCGAAATACGTGGAAAACAAGCTCAAGTTCTTTCCCAACATTCTGGAGGCGGTTGTGTTCGGCAATGGCCGGGACGAATGCACGGCCTTTATCAACATCGACCTGACGGCGGTGGGCAACTGGGCGGAGCGGAACAATATCGGGTACGCGTCCTATCAGGAACTGGCACAGCATCCGCAGGTTCTGGCCACGATCCAGTCACATGTCGAAGAGGTGAATGCGTCCGTGGCGCAGGACGAGATGTTGTCGGGATGCCAGGTGCACCGGTTTGTCGTGTTGCACAAGGAACTGGATGCGGATGACGGTGAGTTGACGCGGACCCGCAAGGTGCGTCGCCGGATCATCGAAGAGAAATACGCGGACATCATTGCGGCGCTCTATGATGGGTCATCCAACGTGTCGACGGTGACCGAGGTGACCTATGAGGATGGGCGCAAAGGGTCGATTTCGGCGACACTGGAAATCAGGTCGGCGGCGACATCTGCGGTTGTGACAAAGATGGCGGCGGAGTGATGATGCGTGACGCTCGCCCTTCGGGCATCGCCCCACCCACCATCCCTTGGGCGTTGGTGTCAGGTGTCGAAGACGTGGCGCACCGCACAGCGCAGGCGGTTGTCACCGGTGAAGGCGCCGATGCTGTTGCGCATGACCGCGCGGGTCTGTCGGGCACTGAGGCCCTTGCGGCGGCAGTCGAAGGCGAGTTTCAGCAGATAGCGGCGTTCAAGTGCGTCAAACATGATGGACCCTCCGATACAGGTTGGTCCGAGCATGCGCATAAATTGGTTAACATGCCCCCAATGCGGCGGGCGATGGAGGCGGATCATGCTTGATCAGGTCGAAGGGTACACCACCGCGGACGGGCGCAAGATTGGCGGCGTCGTGATGGAGATGAAGAACATCACCCTGCGTTTTGGTGGTGTCGAGGCGATCAAGGATATCTCGTTCGACATTCGCGAGGGCGAGATCCGCGCCATCATCGGGCCCAATGGGGCGGGCAAGTCGTCGATGCTGAACGTGATCTCGGGGTTCTATATCCCGCAGGAGGGACAGGTGTTCTACAAGGGTGCGCCGCGCCCGCCGATGAAGCCTTTTGAAGTGGCCCGTCAGGGCATTGCGCGCACGTTCCAGAACATCGCCCTGTTCGAGGGGATGTCCGTGCTGGACAACGTGATGACCGGGCGGTTGACGCATATGAAGACCGGGTTGTTTGCGCAGTCCTTCTGGAAGGGCAAGGCCGAGGCCGAAGAGACGGCGAATCGGGAAGTGGCGGAAAAGATTATTGATTTCCTTGAGATTCAGGCGATTCGCAAGACGCCCGTGTCGCGTCTGCCCTATGGGTTGAAAAAGCGGGTCGAGTTGGCGCGTGCGCTGGCGGCGGAGCCGTCGCTCTTGTTGCTGGACGAGCCAATGGCGGGGATGAATGTCGAGGAGAAAGAGGACATGAGCCGCTTTATCCTGGATGTGAATGACGAGTTTGGCACCACGATTGCGTTGATTGAACACGATATGGGTGTGGTCATGGATCTGAGCGACCGCGTGGTCGTGATGGATTACGGCAAGAAGATTGGCGACGGCACACCCGATGAGGTGCGCGGCAACCAGGCGGTGATCGACGCCTATCTGGGTGTGGCGCATGATTAAGGTCTGGGCTCTTTGCCTGTGCCTTTTCCCTGTTGCGGCACAGGCCGGGACGGCGTGGGACATGTTCGTGGCGCGGTGTCTGGACCCGTTCGAACATCAGACCTTGCCCATCGTCGGCGACCTCGCCGAACAGCCCGTCGATCAGATGCATGAGGCGCGGCGGGTCTATGGCCCGACAGATGAGGGATATCTGCTGGTTCTGGATGCGGCGCCCACGGTTGGGGAACGGGCCTGCGCGGTGGAGCAGGCGGGCAAAGACATGTCGCCGGGTGGTGCTGCGTGGCGGGCAGAGCAGTTGGCGACCGGGCGCTATGCGCTGGATGGCGCGTGGCTGGTCAGCAATGAGTGGATCGAGCCGCGGGTGATGGTGCGCATGGATGTCAGCCGGGCGCGCACGACATTCGCCGTGGTGGAGACGGACCTTGAAAGCTAGGGCGCTGGCCATATGCGCCGCCCTTTGGGCTGGCACTGCACTGGCGGAGGAGCCTGCGATCTGTGACGCGGCACAGCCCGGCATGGCGGGTCTGTGCGAAGTGATCGAGACCCGGTGCCTGCCGTACCTGGAAGATCCCGCCAGCCTGTCGCCGCAGGACATCATGCCGATCCCGCGCACATTCCGGCGCTATTTCGAAAGCACGCTGAATTCTTACGCGCTGGGCTATCAGGAGACGGACCTGCCTGCGACGCTGGTGGTGTTCATGTATGACGCCCCCGCCTGCGAGATCATTTCGAGCGGGCTGAGCTATTCCGAGCTGTTTCTGGCGTTTCGCGATTGGCGGACGGGTCCGGGGGCGCGGTTCGTGTCGACAACGGGTTTTGAGCCCACGTCACGGGTCACGATGGACCGGGCCTATGCGGCCGCGTTTCTGGCCGCCCCGCGTCGGGACGGACGGGTGACGGAGATCACGCTGAACTGGAACCTGACATTCGAGGGGCTGACGCGGTTGCGGGTGAGTTACCAGCCGCTGCGGAATCACACGGCGGATTTGATGGGGGTGGCGTTGAAATGAAGGCGCTTTTTCTGTCCGTTTGTCTTTGCCTGCCTGTAGCGGCAGTGGCGCAGGACACCGCCGCCTTTGACGCGGGTCTGGGGGAGTGCGCGCGCTACATTTCGGCCAAGCCGACGACCGTATGGGCGTCGCAGGTTGCACCGCTTTCCGTTGATGAGGACGAAGGGGGCATTGATGCCACAGTGGTGTATCCGCAAGGGTCCGGTGGCGGGTTTGATTTCGCGGTAAGCTTTGCGCATGACCGCGGCACGTCGACATCGCCGGGAACGTGGACGTGCAGCGGGAGCGGACCGAAGGCGCCGCAATGGCCTGCATTCAACGCGACCGGCTGGATCAGTGCCGATGCGCGGCTGCGCGCCAACGGTCTGGTCGAGTTGAAGTTTCCGCCGCCCCAACGGGCGTATGCAAACTGCGGCGCGGATGCGCCCGATATTTATGTCTTGTTTAACGCAGGCGACGGTGACCGGGTGGTGTTTGCAGCCACAACGGGGCCTGCCGCCGCAGCGTTCTGCACGTCGATGGGATGGAAGGGTTAGGATATGTCGGATCAACTGATCTACGCGATGGAGGTGTTCCTGAACGGGTTGATGGCCGGGGTGATGTACGCCCTTGTGGCCCTGGGCTTTGTTCTGATCTTCAAGGCGAGCGGGATTTTCAACTTTGCCCAGGGGGTCATGGCGCTTTTTGCGGCGATGACGCTGGTGGGGATCCAGACCGGGCAGGTGCCGTTTGCGCATCTGATCAACGCGGTGTTCGGGACCAAGATCCATCACTTCGGCTGGGAGCTGCATTCGATCATCGCGATCCTGTTGACGGTTGTGGTGATGGTCGGGCTGGCCTGGGCGGTGCAGCGGTTCATTTTCCGGCATCTGGTCGGGCAGGAGCCGATCATTCTGTTCATGGCGACGATTGGTTTGGCGTACTTGCTCGAAGGGGTTGCGGACTTGATGTGGGGGTCGGAGATCAAGAAGCTGGACGTCTGTCTGGCCGAAGGCACGTGCCTGCCGCAGGGCATCAACCTGGCCATTGACGAGGCGACATTCAACATCTTTGGCTATGGGTTCTTTATCGACAATCTGGACATCACAGCGACGGTCATCGCGATCCTGCTGGTGGCCGTTTTGGTGGCGTTTTCGCAGTACACCAAGCAAGGACGCGCGATGCGTGCGGTGGCCGACGATCACCAGGCGGCTTTGTCCGTGGGTGTGTCGCTGAACTATATCTGGATCCTGGTGTGGTCGGTTGCGGGTTTTGTCGCACTTGTTGCGGGCATCATGTGGGGGGCCAAGTCGGGGGTACAGTTTTCGCTGAGCCTGATTGCGCTCAAGGCGTTACCGGTGCTGATGCTGGGCGGGTTCACGTCGATCCCTGGCGCGATTGTCGGCGGGTTGATCATTGGTGTGGGCGAGAAACTTTTTGAGTTCTTCATGTCCTCGGGGGATCTGGCCGGAGCGCTCTTTGGGTTTACGATGAATGCGACCGAAAACTGGTTTGCCTATGTGCTGGCGTTGGTGTTCCTGGTGTTCCGCCCGCAGGGTCTGTTTGGGGAGAAGATCATTGAACGTGTGTGATCCCCGCGCGTGCGACCCCGTTGGGCTGCGCCCAACGAGACCCGCCCACCCGGGAACCTTCGCAGGCTATCCGTCGATCTGGCGGAAAAGGGCCACGGTCATGGCGGCCAGGATGGTGATGGACAGGGTGGCGGCCAGCATGAGGTCGCCCGTGATCAGCAGCGTCGCCCCGGCGCAGAGCGTGAGCACGAAGAGGCACAGCAGCAATGTCTGGCTGAGCCGCGACAGTGTCACGGGCGGCGGCGGTGTCGTATCGGGGGCGTCGATCTCGATGTCGTCTGCGTCCGGTATCGCCTCGAACAGGTCCGCCTTGGCGGCGGCCAGGTCGACGGCACTGATTTCACCCCGTGCATGCGCGGCATCGAGACGACGGATGTCGTCCAGTATCGCGGTCATAGATCCCACTCCATTTTCCCGGCCCCAAGGTGCCACGGAATCGAGTGGGAAATGTGGCGAAACCGGAAATCCGGAAATGATGGTTAAGGCCGCGCCCAAGGTGCGTGCCACAGGAGGAGCACCCCATGCTGTATCGTGAGGCGGGCGATTTTTCGACGACATATCCGCAGGATAGCCAGACATTTCCGATCAGGTTCGACCGATATCGGTATTATGCCGTGCTGGCGGTGGCCGTGTTGGTCATGCCGTTTGTGATGAATGATTATCTGGTCAATTCGATCTTTCTGCCGTTTCTGATCTATGCGATCGCGGCGATCGGGTTGAACATACTGACCGGGTATTGCGGGCAGGTGAGCCTTGGTACCGGGGGGTTCATGGCTGTGGGAGCCTATGCTTGCTATAAGCTGATGACGGCGTTTCCGGATGTGAACATCTTTTTCCACGTGATTATTGCGGGGGGGATCACGGCGCTTGTTGGTACCGCCTTTGGCCTGCCGAGCTTGCGGATCAAGGGGTTCTATCTGGCCGTGGCGACGCTGGCGGCGCAGTTCTTTCTCGTGTGGCTCTTCAACAAGGTGTCGTGGTTTTACAACTACTCGGCCTCCGGGCAGATCAACGCGCCGGAGCGCACCGTTTTCGGTGTCGAGGTGACGGGCCCCAATACCGAAGCCTGGGCCACCTATCTTTTCTGCCTTGTCTTTACGGTGGGGGCGGCGATCATCGCGCGCAACCTGACGCGGGGGTCCGTGGGGCGCCAGTGGATGGCGATCCGGGACATGGACATCGCGGCCGAGATCATCGGGGTGAACCCGCTGCGTGCCAAGCTGACGGCCTTTGCGGTGTCGTCCTTTTTCGTTGGCGTGTCCGGGGCCCTGTTCTTTGCTGTCTATCTGGGTGCGGTCGAGGTGGGCGAAGTCTTTGGCATCACCAAGTCGTTCCTTGTTCTGTTCATGATCATCATCGGTGGGCTTGGATCGATATTCGGCAGTTTTGCCGGGGCCGCATTTCTTGTGGTTCTGCCTGTGGTGCTGAAGATCGTGGGCGTGGATATGCTGGGGTGGCCCACGGATATCGTGGCGCATTTCCAGTTGGTGATCGTGGGGGCGCTGATCATCATGTTCCTGATCCTGGAACCGCACGGACTGGCGCAGCTGTGGCGCGTGGCCAAGGAGAAATTGAGATTGTGGCCGTTCCCGCACTGACGGGGCCGGTTGCCAAGAATGGCGGGGAGAACCCCGCCCAACACATGGGCCTTTTGGCCTGACATCGGACAACCACCAGGGAGGAATTACCGATGAAGATGAAACTAGGTACTATGACCGTTGCGGCCATGATGGCGGCAAGCCCGGTATTGGCGGACCTTGTGTTCCCGAGCCTGAGCTATCGGACGGGCCCATATGCGGCGGGCGGCATTCCGTTTGCGGATGGCTATGCCGATTACTTTACGTTGCTGAACGAGCGCGATGGCGGCATCGGCGGTGTTGCGGCGCGGGTTCTGGAATGTGAAACCGGCTATAATACCGAGAAGGGTGTGGAATGCTACGAGTCGACCAAGGGCGAGGGCGCGCTGGTCTATCAACCACTGTCGACGGGCATCACCTATCAGCTGATCCCCAAGGCCACGGCGGATGACATTCCGATCCACTCGATGGGCTACGGCCGGACATCCGCCGCCAATGGCGAAGTCTTCAGCCACGTGTTCAACTATCCGGCCAACTACTGGAACGGCGCGTCGGGTGCGATCAACTATCTGATGAGCCAAGGCGACATTTCCGGCAAGAAGATCGCGCTGGTCTATCACAACTCTGCCTATGGCAAGGAGCCGATCCGTACGCTCGAAGAGCTGTCGGAAAAGCACGGTTTCGAGCTCATGCTGGTGGCGGTGGATCACCCCGGCCAGGAACAGAAGTCGCAATGGTTGCAGATCCGTCGTGAGCGTCCCGACAATGTCATCATGTATGGCTGGGGTGTCATGAACCAGGTTGCCATCCAAGAGGCGGCGAACATCCGGTTCCCGATGGAGAACTTTATCGGCATCTGGTGGTCCGGATCGGAAAACGACGTGCTGCCAGCAGGCGACGCGGCGAACGGGTACAAGGCGCTGACCTTCCACGGCGTGGGCAGCGATTTCCCGGTGTTTGACGACATCAAGACGCATGTGGTCGACAAGGGTCTCGCCGCCGGTTCGGGCGATCAGATCGGGACCGTCCTGTATAACCGCGGGCTTTATGCGGCGATGCTTGCCGCTGAGGCCGCCAAGACGGCGCAGGGCATTCACGGCACAGGCGACATTACCCCTGCGATGATGCGCGACGGTATGGAAGCGCTGGAGATCACCGAAGCGAAGATGACCGATCTGGGCCTGCCCGGTTTCGGCCCGTCGTTTAACGTGTCCTGTGCAAACCACGGCGGTCCCGGCCTGATCGGCATGACGCAGTGGGATGCAAGCAGCAAGACATGGTCGCTGATCTCTGAATTCGGTGAGACGGACATGGGCGTGATCCAGCCGCTGATCGATGAGGACAGCGCGGCCTATGCCAGCGAGAACGGCATCGAGCCCGGCTGTAACTAAGACATACCCCGGCGGCGGCACCCGTTGCCGCCGGGGATTTGCATATTTTTGGAACAATGAAGGTGGGGTCATGCTGGACAGCCAGACGGAAGCCGAGACCGTTCTTGAGGTCAACAATATCGAGGTGATCTATAATCACGTGATCCTTGTGTTGAAGGGCGTGAGCCTGAAGGTGCCCAAGGGTGGGATCACGGCCTTGCTGGGTGGCAATGGTGCGGGCAAGACCACCACGTTGAAATCCATCTCCGGCCTGTTGGCCAGTGAGCGGGGAGAGGTGACCAAGGGGTCGATCCTCTATCGCGGGGCGAACACCGCCCATGCGGATCCTGCCGATCTGGTCAAGCGCGGGGTTGTTCAGGTGATGGAGGGCCGTCACTGTTTCGAGCACCTCACCGTGGAAGAGAACCTGTTGACCGGGGCCTATACGCGGTCCGATGGCAAGGGAGCCATCGCGGCGGATCTCGAGATGGTCTATGACTATTTTCCGCGTCTGAGGGAGCGGCGAAAGTCGCAGGCCGGGTACACCTCCGGGGGTGAGCAGCAGATGACGGCCATTGGCCGCGCGTTGATGAGCAGGCCCGAGACGATCTTGCTGGATGAACCGAGCATGGGGCTTGCGCCGCAGCTGGTGGAGCAGATTTTCGAGATCGTGAAGTCGGTAAACGAGAATGAGGGTGTGACCTTTCTTCTGGCCGAACAGAACACCAACGTGGCGCTGCGCTTTGCGCATTACGGATACATTCTGGAATCGGGTCGCGTGGTGATGGACGGCCCCGCAGCAGAGTTGCGTGAGAACCCGGATGTGAAGGAATTCTACCTGGGTATGTCGGACGAGGGGCGCAAATCGTTCCGCGATGTGCGGTCCTATCGGCGGCGCAAACGTTGGCTGAGCTGATGGAGCGGGTTGCGTGCCGCACCCCCGCCGCCGGTCGGGATGGGGTCACGAACATTCCGGCCTGGAAGTTCGATGCCGTGCGCAGCGCCATTCTGGAGGCGCTGGCAGATGGGCCCGTTCTGTACAAGGACCTGAACGCAGCCGTTGAGGCGCGGCTTGGACGCCAGACGCTGGACGATCTGGGCAAGCTGGGATGGCACGTGGTGACGGTGAAGTTGGAAATGGAAGTGCGGGGCGAGATCGAGCGCCTTGATGTCAAGGGTCCGCAACAGATCAGGGCGGTGTGAGCGATGCTGGACAAGGTATATTACGACGATCTGGAAACGCGGTCTTCGGACGCGCGCCATGCTGCGCAACTGGACGCGGTTAATCAGCAGTTGGCCCGTGTTGCCGCGGCCGAGGGGTCGTGTTTGCCGGATATTGGCAAGCTGAAATACCTCGAAGACCTCGCGCATCTGCCGGTGCTGCGCAAATCCGAGCTGGCCAAGTGGCAGGCGGAAAAGCCCCCGTTTGGCGGGATGCCGGTGGCGCATGTGGCGCACGTGTTCCAGTCACCGGGACCGATCTATGAACCCGGCGGGATCAGCCACGACTGGTGGCGCATGGGGCGGTTTCTGCATGCGGCGGGTTTTGGCCCGGGCGATGTGGTGCAGAACTGCTTTGGCTATCATCTGACGCCTGCCGGCATGATTTTTGAGAATGGGGCGCGGGCCGTGGGGGCGACCGTGTTGCCCGCAGGTACCGGCCAGACGGAATTGCAAGTAACTGCCGCGCGCGATGTGGGCAGCACCGCCTATGCCGGGACTCCGGATTACCTCAAGGTCATTCTGGACAAAGCCGACGAGATGGGGGTGACGCTGGGCATCACAAAGGCGGCTGTGGGGGGCGGGGCGCTGTTCCCGTCACTGCGCCAGCATTATGCCGACCGCGGGATCAGCTGCATGCAGTCCTATGCCACAGCGGATCTGGGCAATATCGCCTATGAAAGCCCTGCGATGGAGGGGATGATCGTGGACGAGGGCGTGATCGTCGAGATCGTGACGCCCGGCACGGGGGATCCCGTGGCGCCGGGAGACGTGGGCGAAGTCATCGTGACCTCGCTCAACCCCGACTATCCGCTGATCCGATTTGCCACTGGCGACATGAGCGCCGTGATGCCGGGCCAAAGCCCCTGCGGGCGCACAAATATGCGCATCAAGGGGTGGATGGGGCGCGCGGATCAGACGACCAAGATCAAGGGTATGTTTGTCCGTCCCGAGCAGGTGGCGGCGCTTGTGGCCAAGCACGACGAGGTGGCGCGCGCGCGTGTCATCGCCCGCCGCGAGGGCGAGCAGGATGCGCTGACGGTTCAGATCGAGACGGCGGAGGGCGCGCCTGAGGCCTATGCACAAAGCGTGGCAGAGACCCTCAAGCTGCGCGGGGTCATCGAGGTTCACGCGCCGGGCAGCTTGCCGCGGGACGGGTTGGTGATCGAGGACCAGCGCAGCTATGATTGATCGCGGGCCGGGGTCTGGAAACCCGATCAAAAAAGTCTGATAAGGGGCGGACACAAACGATAGGCGTGCCGTGGCCCTGAGCGCATCCCCATTTTCGACACCCCGGCGGGCGCGGTCCACGCCGCGGCTTTTGTCCGTGTTGGGTTGGGCCATCGCGTGCATTTGTCTGCTGCCGATGGTGGCTGTCGCTCTGGCCGCTGTCACGGGTGGAACCGAGACGTTGACGCACCTGTTGGGAAGCGTTTTGGCGCGCTATGCGGGGAACACTGTCCTGTTGGTTCTACTTGTGTCGTTTGGCACGTTTGCGCTGGGGGTCGGGGCCGCCTGGCTGGTGACGATGACGCGGTTTCCCGGAGTGCGCGTCTTTGAGATCGCGCTGGTCCTGCCGCTGGCCTTTCCGGCCTATGTGCTGGCCTATGCGTATACACATATCCTTGATCACCCGGGCATCGTGCAAAGCAGCCTGCGGGCCTTGATGGGCTGGGGACCACGCGATTACTGGTTCCCCGAGATCCGCAGCCTGGGTGGCGCGGCGGCTATGCTGGTGCTGGTGCTGTATCCTTATGTCTACCTGTTGGCGCGGGCGTCGTTTCTACAACAAAGCGGGTCGACCTTTATGGCGGCGCGGGCGTTGGGGTCGCGCCCGTTGCATGCTTTTTTCCGCGTGAGCCTGCCGCTGGCCCGGCCCGCGATTGCGGCGGGTGTTCTGCTTGCGGTGATGGAGACCATCGCGGATTTCGGTACGGTCGCCTATTTCGGGGTCCAGACCTTTGCCACCGGGATCTACACCAGCTGGTTTTCGCTGGCTGACCGGGCCGGGGCGGCACAGCTGGCGCTGTGCCTGCTGTCCTTTGCGCTGTTGCTGGCGATGTTGGAGCGGGCGCAGCGGGGGCGGGCAAAGTACCATGACCCCAGCCGAGGCCAGAAACATCAGCCGCCTTTGTCGCTGGCGGGCTGGCAAGCGGCGGCGGCCATGGTGCTGTGTGGAGTGCCGGTCCTTTTTGGGGCCGTCGTGCCGGTGGTCGCGCTCTTCAGTCTTGGCCTCGGGTCCGAGCAGGATCTGCTGAGCCCGCGTTACCTGGGATTTGTGCGCAACTCGCTGACGCTGGCGTCGGTAGCGGCGGTGCTGACCTTGGGGGCGGCGATCATCCTGGGGTATTACCAGCGCACACGTCCCGGACGGTCTTCTGCGGCGGCAACCTATGCGGCGCGGCTGGGATATGCGGTGCCCGGCGGGGTGATCGCCGTTGGTCTGCTGGTGCCCTTTGCGGCACTCGACAATGCCGTGGATGCGTGGATGCGTCAGACTTTCGAAATCTCGACCGGGTTGCTGATCACGGGGTCCATCTGGCTTTTGGTATTTGCCTATATGGTGCGGTTTCTGGCAGCGGCCTTGGGGGCCTACGAGGGTGGGCAGGCGTTGGTCCATTCCAATATGGACGCGGCCAGCCGATCACTCGGTAAAGGGCCATTTGCCACACTGCGGCGGGTGCACCTGCCAATCCTGACGCCCAGCCTGCTGACTGCGCTGCTGATCGTGTTTGTCGATGTGATGAAGGAACTGCCTGCCACATTGATCATGCGGCCGTTCAATTTCGACACTTTGGCGGTGCAGGCCTACCGGCTGGCGTCCGACGAACGGCTGGACGGTGCGGCGGTGCCCAGCCTTGTGATCGTGGCGGTCGGTCTGTTGCCCGTGATCCTGATCTGCCGTCAGGTGGGCCGCCGTTAGGACGTGCAGGTGGGCAGGTCGACGCGCGCCGTGCCGGTGGCGTCGAATGTGCCTTCCATGCCCGCAACGCGCAACGTTGCGCCCACCATTTCGGACCCGTCCACGGTAATTTGTCGCGTACTGGTGGTGTCATCGATGTCGATGGTAAAGGCCAGCACCTCGCCCGGTGCGAGGCCGTCCAGCGACAGGGTCAGTGCGCTGTCACCATCGGTCACGGCGGATGTGCGTGCGCTGCCTGTCACCCACTCCAGCGGTTGAAACACTTCGACCCCGGCGCCTGCGCCGGTGGTGTCAAAGATGAGGCCCGCGGGCGCGGTACCCAGATCGATCACGAGGTCCGTGGCGGACGCCGCACATGCGCCGTCATAGGTGACCGTGAACCGATCCTTGGGCGCGCCGTCGCGAAACGTGACGGTCAATGAGGCAGACAGGGCAGGGGTTGCCGCGCACAGGCAGGCGAGGAGAAGCGGTAGACGCATGGCATGGGCCTTTCGGGGCGAGGGTATGTCCGGCCTCCACCTAGCCTGCGCGCGCGTCGCGGCAACCGTGCCTAGCTGTCTGTGCTGCCGATCTTGTCCTGCGTCCGGGTGTCAAAGTCCGACGCGTCGTGCCGTTCGTGCAATTGCAGTTCAGGCTCACCAAAGGCACGGTTTACCATGCGGCCCCGCAACGTGGCCGGGCGGGCGTCGATCTTCTTGGCCCACGCGACCACATTCTCATAGCTTTCGACATCCAGAAATTCGGCAGCAGAGTAGAGCCGCCCGAGGCACAGCTGACCATACCAAGGCCAGATCGCCATATCCGCGATGGTGTAATCGTCGCCCGCAATGAACGGCTTGTCCGCCAGTTCGCGGTTTAGCACATCCAGTTGCCGTTTGCTTTCCATCGCGTAGCGGTTGATCGGGTATTCATATTTTTCCGGTGCGTAGGCATAGAAGTGGCCAAAGCCGCCGCCCAAGAAGGGGGCAGATCCCATTTGCCACATCAGCCAGTTCATCACCTCGGTTCGCGCGGGGCCGGAGGCGGGCAGGAACATACCGAACTTTTCGGCCAAGTGGATCAGGATCGACCCGCTCTCAAACACGCGCAGCGGCGTGTCCCCGGATCGGTCGATCAGCGCGGGGATCTTGGAGTTCGGGTTCGCATCGACAAAGCCGGAACCGAACTGGTCGCCTTCGCCGATGTTGACAAGCCACGCGTCATATTCGGCCTCGGTCACGCCTGCGGCGAGCAGCTCTTCGAACAGCATTGTCACCTTCACGCCGTTGGGCGTAGCAAGGGAATAGAGCTGGAACGGATGCTTGCCGACAGGCAGTTCCTTGTCCGACGTCGGGCCCGCGATGGGTCGGTTGATCGACGCAAAGTGGCCGCCGGATTCGCTGTCCCATGTCCATTTGGTGGGCGGTGTGTAGGTTGGATCACTCATCTGACAGGCCTTTTCATATCTGGTGCTGGGTCAAACCTATGCCGTGCAGCGCCGCCCGCAAGGGCGCGGGCTGTGCATCTGTGAACAGGTCTGTGGGTGCGATGGTGTCAGAACCCTTCGAGGTTCCGCGGATTGTAGTCATTCGACGGATCATCCCGCCGCGCCAGCGCCGAGGGGTGCACTACGGCACCGGGCGGGATGTACCGCGGCTGACCCAGTGGAAAATAATATCCAAGCCAGGATTTTTGATCCGGCCAGCGGCACCTGCGGCGTAGCCGCGGGACACCTTCCAATACGAACCATCCTTTGAGCATCTGGCTGTGCAGCGGCGCATTGTGATCGGGCTTGGAGATCTTGAGATTCATCTTTTTGGTGACCTTGTCCTCCTTGCCCAGGACATAGCGATCATAGGTGATGTCGCGGAAAGCAAGGCCATCGACCTCCAGCGCGTCCAGTTCTTCGCGCATCCAGTGCAGTGTCAGTTTGGCTAGGCCTGCCTCGGCCTCGGGTACGGACCCGGCGACATCCGTATGCGTGCCGGCGAACCAGACCTGTTTGACGTCCTGATCGGGGGGATTGCGTTTGGACTGGAACCGGGTGCCGTGATATTTTTGACCGTCGGTCCAGAACTGATGCCGGAAAAAGCGCCGGGTTTCGTCGATGGCCAGCACGTGGCGCACGGATTCGACGGACGGGTTCTCGTCCACGCTGGAATGCAGGATGTAGTTCACGAACGTGCCCCAGGACGGTTTGACCTGTAACATCGAGCTGACCGTATCCCACAGGCCCATGAACCGGATGGGAGGGTGCGTCATCTGAAATGCCTTTTCCAGCATCCGCAGCTTGGCGTGTTTGACACGCGGGTCATCCTTGCGAAGCCTGCGCCACGCCTGAAACACCGGTGAGACCAAGTGGAATTCCTCGGGCCTGACCAGGCCGAAATCATTGATGAACCCTGCCAGAACACGTGCGGTATAGGCCCCGCGCGAATAGCCGAACATGTAAATGCGGTCACCATCGCGGTAGTTCTTGC
This sequence comes from uncultured Tateyamaria sp., assembly GCF_947487805.1. GTDB lineage: Bacteria > Pseudomonadota > Alphaproteobacteria > Rhodobacterales > Rhodobacteraceae > Tateyamaria. Next base: position 228,833 of record NZ_CANKXW010000001.1, read on the forward strand.
ACAGAAATTCAAAGGCGCGCAGGACGTTGGTTTCCAGCCCTAGACCGGCCACCAGCCCAAGCACCAGCTTGGGCTTGGTCAGTACCGCGCGGGTAAAGGGCCGGGTGTCCAGAGTGCCAACGCCGGGGTTGTAATAGACCAGCTGATCCTCTGACCGCTCAAGGCATTTATAGAGCCGCAGTATGTTGGATTCGTTGGTTTCGATTTCGTTGCCCGTGCCGTCGAGGCAGACCACAAGTTTGCGCGACATGGTCTTTCCCTTTTTTCAATGTCGTGAACCAATGGGCCAAGACTACGCACGCCGGGGTAGAACGCAAACCAAACCGGCCATAGGCCGGGAAAAACAGGCCGGTGCCCGCCCGCGCACAAAGAAAAAGGCCGCCCCGGTCTGGGACGGCCTTTTGATTGTGACATTTGCTGCGGGGCTTAGCCCTGGCGTGCTTTGAACCGGCGCTGCGTCTTGTTGATGACGTACACACGGCCCTTGCGACGCACAACGCGGCAATCACGGTGCCGGTTTTTCAGCGAACGGAGCGAGTTGCGAACCTTCATGGCGCTTCTTCCTCATGTTTCATGGCGCGAAGCAGCGCCGGGTTGCGTTTTGGCACGAGTGTGCCTGTGTCATGTGCCGCGCGGGTTGCCCCGGTTGGCGGAATAGGTGGTGGGCGATACAAGGATCGAACTTGTGACCCCTTCGATGTCAACGAAGTGCTCTACCGCTGAGCTAATCGCCCACTTTGGCCCGCTTGCATTGCCTGCCCACAATAAAAGTGGGCGCGGAAATCCGCGCCGGGTGAGGGGCGTATAAAAGGAGTCGATGGCATGATCAAGGGCTTTTGGCTTTGTGGTGTGTTGCGCTATGTTGGCGCACAGAGGAGTCCCGATGCCCAAGGTCGCTTACGAAGTCATGCACCCGGAAAAACGCAGCTCTTGCGTTGTGTTTGCGTCACCGCATTCGGGGCGGGATTACCCGTGGAGCTTTCTGCGCCGTACGCAGCTGGATGAAAAGACGATCCGGTCGTCCGAGGACGCGTTTGTCGACCGTTTGTTCGATGTCGCGCCGCAGTTCGGTGCGCCCTTGCTGACGGCTGGTGCACCGCGCGCCTTTGTCGACCTGAACCGCAGTTCGGACGAACTGGACCCGGCCTTGATCGAAGGCGTACGGCGGCAGGGCCACAACCCGCGCATTGCCAGCGGGTTGGGCGTCATCCCGCGCGTCGTCGCCAACGGGCGCGTGATTTACCGGGGCAAGCTGAGCCGGCGCGAGGCGGACCGGCGCATCGACCTTTACTGGCACCCCTATCACCACATGCTGCAAAAGCTGTTGGATGGCGCGCATCGCAGTCATGGTCAGGCGGTCCTGATCGATTGCCATTCGATGCCGCACGAAGCGATGGACGGGATTGCACGTAGTGGCATGGCCCGGCCTGATGTGGTCTTGGGCGACCGATTTGGCGCGGCCTCGGGTGGCGAAATCGTGGATATCGTGGAGGCGGCATTCACCAGCGCAGGATTTACTGTCGCGCGCAACGCGCCCTTTGCCGGTGCCTATGTGACGCAAGCCTATGGGCGTCCGTCGCGCAATCAGCACGCCGTCCAGGTCGAGATTGACCGATCCCTCTATATGAACGAGCGGTTGATCCGGCCCAACGCCGATTTTGACGCCGTGCGCGCGCGTCTGGGTCGGGTGATCGCGGAGATTTCGTCCATCGGCCAATCGCGCCTGCCATTGGCAGCCGAGTAAATTTTCAGCGCAGCGCACGACCCTTGACGATGGCGTCATGGCCGAATTTTTCCCGGATGGCATCCGTTGCCTTTTCCGCCTGACTGCGTTTGCGCGCGTCGGGGTCCAAAAGGTCACCCGTGGCCTCGACCGTGCTGGCATCGCACAGATCACTGATTCCGCAGCCAAGCAGGCGGTAGGGCCCCTCGTCGCCCACCTGATCGAACAGCGCCCGCGCAGTGCGGTAGATCGTGTCAGCCAATTGCGCCGGTTCACGCAAAGACACGCGCCGGGTGAGCGAGGAATGGTCCCGCCGCTTTAGCTTGAGCGTGACAACCCGGCCGGCGATGTCCTTGGCCTTGGCGCGGTCCGCGACTTTCTCTGCCATGCGCCACAGATGACCGTCCAGGATGTCAGGATCGTTGGTGTCCTCGCCAAAGGTGGTTTCGTTGCTGATGGACTTCATCGGCGCATCGCGTGAGACACGTCGATGATCCTGCCCGCGTGCGAGATGCCACAGCCGTTCGCCCATCGATCCGAAGCGCGCAACAAGGTCCGCGCGGTCCCAACGCAGGAGGTCGGAGAATGTGCGTATCCCGGCCTTGTCCAGTGATGCCTGTGCCGCCGGTCCGATGCCCCAGATCAGACGCACAGGCTTGTCCCGCAGGAACGCGCCTGTCTCTGCCTCTCCGATCACGGAAAACCCGTGCGGCTTTTCCAGATCTGACGCGACTTTGGCCAGGAACTTGTTGTGGCTCAGCCCGATGGATCCGGTCAGGCCCAGCTCTTCCCGCATCCGCTTGATAAGGCGGGCCAGCATGACAGCGGGTGGCCTGCCGTGCAGTTTGGTCGTGCCACGCAGGTCGAGAAACGCTTCGTCCAGGGACAGCGGCTCGATGGCGGGGGTCATTTCCTCCATCATCTCGCGGATCGCGCGCGATGCTTCGACATAAGCGGACATGCGGGGTTTGATGATCACCGCTTCGGGACAGAGTTTGAGCGCCTGGAACATCGGCATCGCTGACCGGACCCCGCGGATGCGCGCAACATAGCAGGCGGTCGACACGACACCGCGCCGGCCACCGCCAATGATGACCGGTTTGCCCTCAAGGCTGGGATCATCGCGTTTTTCAACTGATGCATAAAAGGCGTCGCAATCCATATGCGCGATGGCAAGGTCGAACAGTTCGGGATGGGCCACGACGCGCGGGCTGCCGCAGGCGGGGCACCGCGGCAGGGTATCAAAATCGGTCAGACAATCGCGACAAAGGCTGGGCATGGGAACGCGGAGTGGCTAGGTCTGCGCGTATACACCACGCAGAGAGGCTTGGATATGGCGGGACGTGTGATCGGGGCAAAGCTGGCCCTGTTTGTAGGTGACAAATTGGCAAGCTTGCAACGTGATAACACGCCCGGCCTGCTGTGGGCCAACCATTGGGACCTGCCGGGCGGCGGGATCGAGCCGGGCGAGACGCCATTGCAATGCGCGCTGCGTGAAACGCACGAGGAACTGACGTTGCGGATTGATCCGCGCCTGGTCCGGTGGGGGCGCGATTATGGCGCATCGCGCGGCGAGATTTCGTGGTTTTTTGCTGCGCACGTGCCTGCGGCCGTCGAGGCGGATATCGTGCTGGGCGACGAGGGGCAGGGCTGGACCTTGATGGAGGTTGACACGTTTCTGGATCACGAATTGGTTGTACCGCAATTCAAGCCACGCCTGCGCGACTATCTGGCTGGCGTAAAATCGGCACCCTTTACATGAAAGGCCCCCCGCGTTCCGCGGGGGGAGGTGACGAACCTCAGGAAGAGTCGGCTCGTCGGGGAGTATCACCTGTCCACCACCATACCACTTAGACGGGTTGACGCTAGGTCAGGAAAACCTGACCGTGCAATATACGGTGGTCTGTTGCGGTGAAGGCACAAATGGTTGATGCGTCAAACACTGAATCGGCAGCACTTTGTGATCTGTGGACAACCGAAATTGCGTATGCGTGTCAGTGGTTTGGCGACTGCGCCTGAGGGCTGGACAGTTCGTTCAAAACGGCCTGGGCTGCAGTGCGTGGATTTTCAGCACGCCAGATGGGGCGCCCGACCACAACATGGTCCGCGCCGTTTGCAATGGCATTCGCAGGAGTCGCGACCCGCTTCTGATCGCCCAGATCCGCGCCTGCGGGCCGCACCCCCGGCGTCACGATCAGCTTGTCATGCGCATTGGGAAGTGCGCGGATGGCTGCGGCCTCGTGCGGGGACGCTATGACGCCATCGGCACCAGCGGCAAAGGCGCGCCCGGCGCGGTCCTGCACGAGGTCTGCCACATCGCCCTGCTGGATCAGGCAATCGTCAAGGTCGCCGCGATCCAGCGACGTCAGGATCGTGACGGCCAAGATCTTGAGCGACGATCCCGCCGCGCCTTCCTTGGCGGCCTGAACCACGTGCGGGTCCCCGTGTACCGTCAGGAAATCGAGGTCGAACTGGGCCAGACCCCGCACCGCAGCCTCGACCGTGGCGCCAATGTCGAAGAGTTTCATGTCGAGGAAGATGCGTTTGCCATGTTCCTGCTTGAGCTCATTTGCCAAAGCCAGCCCGCCGCCCGTCAGCATCCCGAGCCCGATCTTGTAGAAACTGACGCTGTCGCCCAGTGTTTGCGCCAGTTCCAGTCCCGCCACCGCGTTCGGAACGTCCATCGCCACGATCAGTCTGTCATCCGCCATCTTGCCGCCCCTCGTTGATCCGGTCGGGTGATACGGCACAGACCGGGCGAAAGTCCACAAATGAAAAAAGCCCGGATGTCAGGGACACCCGGGCAAGTGATCAGAGACGTTGCAGGCAGGCACGTGTCTCTGGTGTCTCGGGTCGCGGGCGCTTTTGCGGGGGACAGAAATCGCAAGGCGGGCCTGCGGCCGAGAATTCTGGATCAGGCCGCTTGGGGCGGCGCGCTGGCGAACCGGTCGATGACCATGGTGCGCAGACCGCGGCGGCGCATCGGGCGACGGGGGGCTGCCGCTTGGGGCATGTGTACGGAATCGCTCCGACCATGGGTGTGGCGGCGCATGGCCTGGGTCGCTAGCCCGGCGGCTGCGTCCTCGAATTCCATGGTGATGGGGGCCTCGATAGCGCAGGCATAGCTGCGGGCACCGGATGTGTCATGGACGGTCACGCGTGCTTCGAACGACTGGTTTGTCGCGTTATAGATCACGTCACTCAGTTGCAGCGGCACAGTTTGCATTGGAACACCTGTATGTTGTTGTCTTGCTCTCATGGTTAACAACATGATCACTCGCGAATCGAAAAAAAGGGGGAATGCCCGTCAAATTGGCTCACGGATTCGTGGTCTTGGCGGGTGAATCGGCCTAAAATTGCTGCAAGATATTGATTAAAAAATAAAATTTAAGAAACCCACAGTATGGGTGACGCCATACGCCTCCGGTTCTATATCGGCGGATTTCTGCCATAATCCGTTGTTATATCAAGGAAATTACCCTCATTTTTGGATGATCTGTCAACCAAACGGCGCCGGTTCATGACGTATCCGGATGGACAGAAATGCGCCCAATTCGAGCGTGCAGTCCCTTGAGAACCGCGCGCACGGTCACCATCTCTTCTGCGAAGGCCCAAAGGGCTGTGTGCCTCCGATGAGGGCGCGGCAGATCTGGGCGCTGAACAAGGAGAGAAACGATGGACTTGAGCAAGTTCACGGAGCGTTCGCGCGGTTTTGTCCAAGCGGCGCAGACAATCGCGACACGCGAAAACCACCAACGATTGACACCAGAGCATCTGCTAAAGGCGCTGATGGACGATGATCAGGGTCTCGCAGCCAACCTGATCACCAAGGCCGGCGGCGACCCTGCGCGTGTTCTGACCCACGTGGATCAGACGTTGGCCAAGCATCCCAAGATCACCGGCGACGCAGGCCAGATGTACCTGGACAATGCGACCGGCAAGGTATTGGCCGAGGCCGAGGCGCTGGCCAAAAAAGCGGGCGACAGCTTTGTCCCCGTGGAACGGGTGCTGATGGCGCTTGGCATGGTGAAATCCGCTGCCAAGGATGCGCTGGAGGCAGGCCGCGTGAACCCGCAGGCGCTGAACACCGCGATCAACGACATCCGCAAGGGCCGCACGGCTGACACCGCGAGTGCGGAGGACGGCTATGATGCCTTGAAGAAATACGCGCTGGATCTGACGGAACGGGCCGAAGCAGGCAAGATTGACCCGATCATTGGCCGCGACGAGGAAATCCGCCGCGCGATGCAGGTGCTGTCCCGCCGGACCAAGAACAACCCCGTGCTGATCGGGGAACCCGGCGTCGGTAAGACCGCCATCGCCGAAGGGCTGGCCCTGCGCATCGTGAATGGCGACGTTCCTGAATCCCTGCGCAACAAACGTCTGTTGGCGCTGGACATGGGCGCGCTGATCGCGGGCGCAAAGTATCGCGGTGAGTTCGAAGAGCGGCTCAAAGCCGTGCTGACCGAGGTGACCGAGGCCGCGGGCGAGATCATTCTGTTTATCGACGAAATGCACACGCTGGTTGGCGCGGGCAAATCGGACGGGGCCATGGACGCGGCGAACCTGATCAAACCGGCGCTTGCGCGAGGCGAATTGCACTGTGTTGGTGCCACAACGCTCGATGAGTACCGCAAATATGTCGAGAAAGACGCGGCGCTGGCCCGTCGATTCCAGCCCGTTCTGGTTGAAGAGCCGACTGTCGAGGACACGATCAGCATCCTGCGCGGCATCAAGGAGAAATACGAGCTGCACCACGGTGTGCGGATCTCTGACTCGGCGCTGGTGACGGCGGCGACGTTGTCGCACCGCTATATCACCGACCGGTTTCTGCCCGACAAGGCCATCGACCTGATGGACGAGGCCGCCAGCCGCTTGCGCATGGAAGTCGACAGCAAGCCCGAAGAGTTGGACGCGCTGGACCGTCAGATCCTGCAAATGCAGATCGAGGTCGAGGCGCTGCGGCTTGAGGATGATCAGGCGTCCAAGGACCGGCTGGAGACCTTGGAAAAGGACCTCGCTGACCTGGCTGAACGCAGTGCCGAGATGACGGCGCAGTGGCAGGGCGAACGGGACAAGCTGGCCTCGGCCCGCGACCTCAAGGAATCGCTGGATCAGGCACGTGCGGCGCTCGAGATTGCCAAGCGCGAGGGCAACCTCGCCAAGGCGGGCGAGCTGTCTTATGGCGTGATTCCGGAATTGGAACGCAAACTGGCCGAGGCCGAAGGTGCCGAGACAGACGCGATGGTGGCCGAGGCCGTGCGCCCCGAGCAGATCGCGAGCGTGGTCGAGCGTTGGACGGGGATCCCTACGTCCAAGATGCTGGAAGGCGAGCGTGACAAGCTGTTGCGTATGGAAGACCAGTTGCACAACCGCGTCATCGGTCAGGACAGCGCCGTGCGTGCCGTCGCGAACGCCGTGCGCCGTGCCCGTGCGGGCTTGAATGATGAGAACCGCCCGCTGGGGTCGTTCCTGTTCCTCGGGCCAACCGGCGTGGGCAAGACCGAGTTGACCAAGGCCGTGGCCGAGTTCCTCTTTGACGACGACAGCGCGATGGTGCGCATCGATATGTCGGAGTTCATGGAGAAACACGCGGTTGCCCGCCTGATCGGTGCGCCTCCGGGCTACGTCGGTTATGACGAAGGCGGTGTGCTGACCGAAGCGGTGCGGCGTCGTCCGTATCAGGTGGTGCTGTTCGACGAGGTCGAAAAGGCGCATCCGGATGTGTTCAACGTGCTGTTGCAGGTGCTGGATGATGGTGTGCTGACCGATGGGCAGGGCCGCACGGTGGATTTCAAGCAGACGCTGATCATCCTGACGTCAAACCTGGGTGCGCAGGCGCTGAGCCAGTTGCCCGACGGCGCGGACGCCAGTCAGGCGCGGCGTGATGTGATGGATGCGGTGCGTGCGCATTTCCGGCCGGAGTTCCTGAACCGTTTGGACGAGACCATCATCTTTGACCGGCTTGCACGGGCGGACATGGATGGGATCGTTACCATCCAGATGGCGCGGCTGCTCAAGCGGCTGGCGGCCCGCAAGATCGAGCTGTCGCTGGACGACGGTGCACGCAAATGGCTGGCTGACGAAGGTTACGACCCGGTGTTCGGCGCGCGGCCTTTGAAACGGGTTATTCAGCGCGCGCTACAGAACCCGTTGGCGGAAATGTTGCTGGCTGGGGATATCAAGGATGGTGAAACGGTCGAGGTGTCGGCCGGCAGCGATGGTTTGATCATCGGCGACCGGGTGAGCGCATCGAACCGACCCCGCCCTGACGACGCAGTCGTCCACTAAAGTAAAAAGGCCCGCAGCGATGCGGGCCTTTTCTTTTTCCGTGATCGTTGATCAGAACAGGAAGTCTGTCGCGTCGATATCGATGACGTTGGTGTTCAGCAGAGTCAGTTCCGCTGGGCCACCGTGATCGATGACGACATTGTTGCCGTTCTGCGAGATGTTCAGATCGCCGAACGCTGCAACGCCGCCGTGGCCGGTAAAGTCGAGCATGTCCACGCCGTCTTCGAAATCGGTGATCGTGTCACGGTGCGAGTTCGCGGCCATCACGAAGACGTCTGCGCCTGCGCCGCCGGTCATCACGTCCTTGCCTGTGCCGCCGTTGATGACATCGTCGCCGTCGCCGCCCCAGAGCTTGTCGTTGCCTGCGTCGCCGTTGACGGTGTCGTTGCCGCCGTCGCCGTAGACACGGTCGTTGTTCGCGCCGCCGTTCAGGACGTCGTCGTCCGCGCCGCCAAAGATCAGGTCGTTGCCGCTGTCACCGCTGACGGTGTCGTTGCCTGCGCCGCCGGACAGTTGGTCTTTGTCGCCGCCACCGCTGATGATGTCATTGTCACCTTCGCCGAACAGCTTGTCGTTGCCAGCGCCGCCTTGCATGTGGTCGATGCCATCTGTGCCGCGCAGGTTGTCCGCTGCGTTTGTGCCGTCGATGACGTTCTCCAGAACGGTCTCTGCGAATGTCACGCTATAGGCTTCGGCAACGCCGCTGCCCTGGACTTGGAATGCAAAGCTGGTGAAGCCGGGTTGGGGGGTGAAATCGAACGAAATTGTGTTGGTGCTCAAGTCCACAGACACGCCGGAGGTTTCCACAAAGTTGCGAACCCAGCCGTTGAGCATGTTGTAATGGTCGTGTGGCACGCCATCGGACACGTGCATGGTGACCGAGTGGAAGTCGGAGCGGTTGATCAGTGTCATACCGGAGAAACCGGCGAGATCATCAACTGTCAAAGAGACGGTGTAAGTGGTGCCGGGTGTCAGGCCATTCAGGTTGATCCCGTCCTCGTGGTCGCCCACGCCCAGATTGCCGTTAAATACGTCGCCTTCGTTGATGTTATAGGAGCCGGACGCGTATGCGTTGATCGTTGCGTCGCCAGTTTCGTTGATAATAGCCATTTCAAGTGCCCTTAAGTGTTTGCCTGTTTATGTTCGGCGCCGCCTCAATCAGAGGTGGATGCCATCCGTGGGCAAAGGCTTAGGCGTGGACAAAGGCAGCAAGAGGATCGGATTAGGGAAAATTTCGAATAAATTCGTCCGTATCCTGCCGCAATTCAGCCGATTGCGGAAAATCTGTGTTCCGCGGGACGCCTTCAATGAAAAAGGCGCCCTTGTGTGGGCGCCTCTGTCAGAATGTCTGATCTGCGATTTAGATAAAGTCGAAATCGGTATTCGTCAGGTTGATGGCCAGAACGTCCTCGATCGTGATGCTGTCGCGATCACTGAGCGTGATCACCGCGTCGTCCCCGACCTGAGACAGCATCATGTCCGACACGTCGGCAAACCCGTAAAATCCGATCTGGATGATATCCATGCCTTGCTCGAAGTCAGTGATCGTGTCCGCGCGTGTCCGGTCATCGGCAAAGACAAACACATCCAAACCTGCGCCGCCCGTCAGAATGTCGTCGCCAAATCCGCCTTCGAGAGTGTCATTGCCAGCGTCACCGTGCATGAGGTCTTTGCCCGCGCCGCCCAGCAGGCTGTCATTCCCGGTGCCGCCATACAGTCGATCATTGCCGTTCTCGCCAATCAACGTGTCCGCACCGTCGCCGCCAAACAGGCGGTCATTTGCATTCTCTCCGTTGATGAGATCGTTGCCGAGGTGGCCGATCAGCAGGTCATTGTCCGAACCGCCCAGAATGGTGTCGTTCCCGGTGCCGCCGTTGATGCGATCCCTGCCAGAGCCACCCATCAGAAGGTCGTTGCCCTGACCGCCGTCGATCGTGTCCTGACCTTCGCCACCGTCAATCGTGTCGTTGCCGGCCAGTCCCCGTACACTGTCCGCGCCGCCGCCCATGTCATAGGAATCGGCTCCTGTTGTGCCGTTGATCTTGTCGCCACTGTCTGTCAGCGTGATCACCGGAACCGGGGCCAGGATGAAATCGTCATTGGTCAGCGCCGCCGCGGTCAATCCGGTCAGCTCGATATAATTGCCGTCGCCGGTGTTGATGCGCGCGCCGCTGCCCAGGTCCTGAATCGTGACCTGAGCGATATCCCAGATGCCGAACATGGACAGATCGATCAGGTCTTCGCCCTGGGTAAAGTCGGTGATCGTGTCTTGGCCTTCGCCATTGCGGAAGCGGAACGTATCGTTGCCTGCGCCGCCGGTGAGCACGTCGTTGTCTTTGCCGCCGTTGATGTCATCGGCACCTTCACCACCCAGAATGGTATCGTCGCCCTTGTCACCGATCAGGGTGTCATCGCCGCTGCCACCGTTCAGCATGTCTTGTTGGTTGCCGCCGTCGAGGATGTCGCTGTCGGCCCCGCCGAACAAGACGTCGCGCCCATTGCCACCGAGCAAGGTGTCGTTGCCGTCATCGCCGTGGAGCGTGTCATTGCCACATACGCCGTCAATCAGGTCATTGCCTGTGCCGCCGATCACGACATCCGAACCTCCCAGAGCGATAAAGGTATCGTTGCCACCCAAAAGGTTCACGCGGTCGGATGTCATGTTTCCGGTGACGCTGTCGTCCCCGTCCGTAAATGTGGCCATTGAAAATCTCCCCAGATGATCGGCGTAATAAAGCAGTGCACGCAAATTGGCTGGCAGGCCGGCGCGGAATGATGCGTAGCACACATTAACTCTTCGAGGCCGAAAACCGGCGCAGAATTGTCAAAATTGCGGCGTTTTCCCCTTATGCGGGCAATCCTGGTTCGCGCTTCGGAGACAATCAAGGTGCTTATGCGGCTTTGTCAGTTTGCATACGCCGCGCGGCCAGAGAATCGGGGTTGTCGGTTGCGTGTGACATGGCAAGGGTTGCGCGCGATGACAGCGATTTGCACAGTGCATCACACCAGTTAGGAGAATGCGCCATGGAGTTTGCACTGTCGGTTCTGGAGGTCTTTGTCTTTGCATTCGTTGTTGCATTGGGCATTGCGGTGGCCGCGGTAATTGTCATGTTTGTTGTCGACCGGACCCAGACAGATGACGCGATCCGCCGCAATTACCCGGTGATCGGCAGGTTCCGCGGATTGTTCACCAATCTGGGCGAGTTCTTCCGCCAGTATTTCTTTGCGATGGACCGGGAGGAGATGCCGTTCAACCGCGCGCAGCGGGAATGGATCCACCGCGCGGGTCACGGAAAGAGCAATACGGTCGCTTTCGGGTCGACGCGCAATCTGAACGTGGTAGGCACGCCGATATTCGTGAACGCCGCCTTTCCCCCTCTCGAAGATCAGTTTGCCAAGACGGCGCCAATGGTGATCGGCGAAGGCGCGCGGCATCCCTATACGGCGAATTCATTCTTCAACATCTCGGGCATGAGTTACGGTGCGATCTCCAAACCGGCTGTGCGGGCGCTCAGTCGCGGTGCCAAGTCTGCGGGGATCTGGATGAACACGGGCGAGGGCGGGCTGAGCCCCTATCACCTCGAAGGTGGGTGCGACATCGTCTTTCAAATCGGCACGGCCAAGTTCGGCGTGCGCGATACCGATGGCCAGCTAAGTGACGACAAGCTGCGCGAGGTCGCAGCCCATGAAACTGTCCGCATGTTCGAGATCAAGCTGGCGCAAGGGGCCAAGCCCGGTAAAGGCGGTATCCTGCCCGGTGCCAAGGTGACTTCGGAAATCGCAAAGATCCGCGGCCTTAATATCGGGCAGGACGGGATTTCGCCCAACCGCCATGCCGAGGTGGACGATTGGGACGATCTATTGGACCTGATCGCGCATATCCGCGAGGTCACGGGCAAACCCGTTGGCATCAAGACGGTGGTTGGCGCCGAAGAGCCGATTGCCGACCTGTTCGCGACGATAAACAAGAGGGGGGCCGATAGCGCGCCCGACTTTATTACAGTCGACGGCGGAGAAGGCGGCACCGGTGCCGCGCCCATGCCCTTGATCGATCTGGTCGGCATGTCCATCCGCGAGGCGTTGGTTATGGTCGTCGACCAGCGGGATCAGGCGGGGCTCAAGGAGCGGATCCGCGTCGTGGCCTCGGGCAAGTTGGTCAATCCCGGTGACGTGGCCTGGGCCATTGCAGCGGGCGCGGATTTCATCGCCTCCGCGCGCGGGTTCATGTTCAGCCTGGGCTGCATCCAAGCGCTCAAGTGCAACAAGAACTCCTGCCCCACGGGGATCACCACCCATGATCCCAGATTTCAAAAGGGTCTGGTCGTGGCAGACAAGGAAAAGCGTGTGGCGCAATACGCGACCGAGCTGATCCACGAGGTGGAGGTGATTGCGCATTCGGTCGGCGTGGCCGAGCCGCGCATGATGCGCCGCCGCCATGTGCGCATCATGCAGGATGATGGAAGGTCGCGCCCGCTGAACGAAATCACCCCAAGTTACAACCCGGTGACAAGCCCGTGAGGGGTTATCATTTTGTCACCCGTCCGGAACCATCTATGTGGCATGGTGTTCAAGACCTTGAGGAGAACGATTGAATGGCCCACCGCTGGAAGAACGACCTGACGCGCGCTGACGCGACGCCCTATGACGCCTTTATGAACAGACGTCAGGTGATGGGCGGGGCTTTGGGCCTCGGTCTGATCGGTGCGGCAGGGATGGCGCGTGCGCAACGCGCGCCGCTTGAGCCCAACAGCTACGAAGACATCACGCAATACAATAACTATTACGAGTTCGGAACGGGCAAGAGCGATCCCGCGCGCAACGCGCACACGCTGACAACCGAACCGTGGACCGTGGTGATCGACGGGATGGTCGATAACCCTGGCGACTACTCCATGGCGCAGATCATGGATGCGATGACGATCGAGGAGCGCATCTACCGCTTCCGCTGTGTCGAGGCGTGGTCGATGGTCATCCCGTGGAACGGATTTGAATTGGCCGATCTGCTGAACCTGGCCGGTGTGCAGGAGGGGGGTAAATACGTGGCCTTTGAAACCGCGTTGCGCCCTGACGAGATGCCCGGTGTGCGGTTCCCGGTTCTGGACTGGCCCTATGTCGAGGGGTTGCGGCTGGACGAGGCGATGCACCCGCTGACCATCATGGCGACCGGCATCTATGACAAACCCATCCCCAACCAGAACGGCGCGCCCATGCGTCTGGTGGTGCCATGGAAATATGGCTTCAAATCGATCAAGTCGATTGTGCGTATCACGGTGACGGATCAGGAGCCGCCCACTAGCTGGAACAAGGCGAACGGGCGGGAATATGGCTTCTATAGCAATGTGAACCCCGAGGTAGATCATCCGCGCTGGAGCCAGGCCAGCGAGCGCCCTGTTGGTGGCGGTCTGTTTGCCAAGCGGCAGCCGACGCTGATGTTCAACGGTTACGAGGCCGAAGTGGCCAGCCTGTATGAAGGCATGGACCTGCGCGCGAACTTCTGATGATCGTCGACCGGATCAACAAAGCGGCCCGGTGGGTCCCCACATGGGCAGTATATATAGTATACACGATCCCGGTTCCGGTCCTGTTGTATCTTGGCATGACCAATGGCCTTGGCCGCGATCCGGTCAAGGCGCTGGAACACGAGTTGGGCGAGA
>NZ_CANKXW010000001.1:247500-1128539 GCF_947487805.1 uncultured Tateyamaria sp.
AGCGAAAGCGAGTCTTAATAGGGCGTCGAGTTAGGTGGATCAGACCCGAAACCGAGTGATCTAGGCATGACCAGGATGAAGGTAAGGTAACACTTACTGGAGGTCCGAACCCACACCTGTTGAAAAAGGTCGGGATGAGTTGTGCCTAGGGGTGAAAGGCCAATCAAACTCGGAGATAGCTGGTTCTCTGCGAAATCTATTTAGGTAGAGCGTCATCCGAATACCCCGGGGGGTAGAGCACTGGATGGGTAATGGGGCCCCACAGGCTTACTGATCCTAACCAAACTCCGAATACCCGGGAGTACTAGATGGCAGACACACGGCGAATGCTAACGTCCGTCGTGGAGAGGGAAACAACCCTGACCTACAGCTAAGGCCCCCAATTCATGGCTAAGTGGGAAAGCAGGTGGGACGACCAAAACAACCAGGAGGTTGGCTTAGAAGCAGCCATCCTTTAAAGATAGCGTAACAGCTCACTGGTCTAAATAAGTTGTCCTGCGGCGAAGATGTAACGGGGCTCAAGCCATGAGCCGAAGCTTAGGATGCACTTAGTGCATGGTAGCAGAGCGTAGTGTGACATAACTCCAATCCTCTTTTGCATCCTTCGGGATGTAGCGGAGGATACGGAGTTTTCTGTGAAGCCGGCCTGTGAGGGATCCGGTGGAGAGATCACTAGTGAGAATGATGACATGAGTAGCGACAAAGAGTGTGAGAGACACTCTCGCCGAAAGTCCAAGGGTTCCTGCTTAAAGCTAATCTGAGCAGGGTAAGCCGACCCCTAAGGCGAGGCCGAAAGGCGTAGTCGATGGGAACCAGGTTAATATTCCTGGGCCGTGGAGTGGTGACGGATCTCGAAGGTAGTTCATCCTTATCGGATTGAATGGGCTGCTAAGAGGTTCCTGGAAATAGCCCTCCTATAAGATCGTACCCTAAACCGACACAGGTGGACTGGTAGAGAATACCAAGGCGCTTGAGAGAACTATGTTGAAGGAACTCGGCAAAATACCTCCGTAAGTTCGCGAGAAGGAGGCCCGGTTCCTAGGCAACTAGGGGCTGGGGGCACAAACCAGGGGGTGGCGACTGTTTATTAAAAACACAGGGCTCTGCGAAGTCGCAAGACGACGTATAGGGTCTGACGCCTGCCCGGTGCCTGAAGGTTAAAAGGAGGGGTGAGAGCTCTGAATTGAAGCCCAGGTAAACGGCGGCCGTAACTATAACGGTCCTAAGGTAGCGAAATTCCTTGTCGGGTAAGTTCCGACCTGCACGAATGGCGTAACGACTTCCCCGCTGTCTCCAACATAGACTCAGCGAAATTGAATTACCTGTCAAGATGCAGGTTTCCCGCGGTTAGACGGAAAGACCCCGTGCACCTTTACTACAGCTTCACACTGGCATCAGGCCATGCATGTGCAGGATAGGTGGTGGGCTTTGAAGCAGAGACGCTAGTCTTTGTGGAGCCTCCCTTGAGATACCACCCTTGCATTGCTTGATGTCTAACCGCGGTCCGTTATCCGGATCCGGGACCCTGTGTGGCGGGTAGTTTGACTGGGGCGGTCGCCTCCTAAAGCGTAACGGAGGCGCGCGAAGGTTGGCTCAGAGCGGTCGGAAATCGCTCGTTGAGTGCAATGGCAGAAGCCAGCCTGACTGCGAGACTGACAAGTCGAGCAGAGTCGAAAGACGGCCATAGTGATCCGGTGGTCCCGAGTGGAAGGGCCATCGCTCAACGGATAAAAGGTACGCCGGGGATAACAGGCTGATACTGCCCAAGAGTCCATATCGACGGCAGTGTTTGGCACCTCGATGTCGGCTCATCTCATCCTGGGGCTGGAGCAGGTCCCAAGGGTACGGCTGTTCGCCGTTTAAAGAGGTACGTGAGCTGGGTTTAGAACGTCGTGAGACAGTTCGGTCCCTATCTTCCGTGGGTGTAGGATACTTGAGAGGAGTTGCCCCTAGTACGAGAGGACCGGGGTGAACGATCCACTGGTGGACCAGTTGTCGTGCCAACGGCAGTGCTGGGTAGCTATGATCGGACAGGATAACCGCTGAAGGCATCTAAGCGGGAAGCCCCCCTCAAAACAAGGTATCCCTGAGGGCCGAGGTAGACCACCTCGTCGATAGGCCAGAGATGTAAGTGCAGTAATGCATTCAGTTGACTGGTACTAATTGCCCGATAGGCTTGATTTGATCCAGTAAAAGCGAGACTTCATACGCCTCGTGATGAACGATAATCAAAGAGCATACACACATGCAGTCGTACGCGACTTGGACAACGTGTTGAGGAATTTAAAGGCCTTTTTCGGTTTGGTGATCATAGCGCAAGCAAAACACCCGGTCCCATCCCGAACCCGGCAGTTAAGTGCTGTAGCGCCGATGGTACTGCGTCTTAAGGCGTGGGAGAGTAGGTCATCGCCAAACCTAAAAAGCCCTTTAAGTTTTCGTATCTCTCATATGATGAAACAATTACAATGCGCCGCCTCTCAAGGGCGGCGTTTTTGCTTTTTGGCGGACGAAATTCGCCTAATCTATCCAGATGAAAACACGTATTCTTAGCGAAGAAGACCTGCGCGCATGTGTCCCGAACGATCCAGATGCGCTGAGCGCCATCGAAAATGGATTTACGTGGCTGCTCGAGGGCAGGGTCGAAATGCCGCCGATCATGCATTTCGATGTCGCAGCTCGCAAAGAAGTCGACGTGAAAGGAGCCGTCGTACGTGGCGAACCCGCATTTGCGATCAAAATCGCATCGGGTTTCTATGACAACCCGGCACGTGGGCTCGCCAGTTGCTCCAGCTCATTTGTCATTCTCGATTCTGAAACCGGCATGACGCGTGCGATCTGTGTGGACAACGGTTACTTGATGGATTTGCGGACCGGACTGGCCGGCGCCGTTTCGGTCAAACATATGGCACGAAAATCCGCCTCACGCTTGGGGGTCATCGGCACCGGTACACAAGCACGTTGGCAGGCGCGGTGCATCAACCTCGTCCGCCCGTTGACCAAAATCGTGGCCTTTGGGCGAAACACGGACGCGCTCGCCACCTATTGCGCGGAAATGACCCAGGAACTTGGCGTCCCGGTTGAGGCCGCATCCAGTCCGGCCAAAGTTCTGTCCTCCACGGACATGACCGTCACCACAACGCCATCGAAACAGCCACTTGTTACAGCGAATATGATCCCTCCGGGTCATCACATCACGGCGATGGGGTCGGACATGCCGGGAAAAAGGGAACTTGCGCCGAACTGTCTCGAACGTGCGGATATAATTGGCTGCGACGACATCGACCAATGCCTGAACAACGGAGAACTTCAACAGCTGTCCGGACAGAGGGACACCGTCGTTCCTCTTGGCGCATTGACGTCCGGGGCGGTACATCTTGATCGGCCAGACCACGCTATTTCGATCTGCGATTTGGCTGGCACGGGGGTGCAGGACACGGCCATCGCACTCTTGGCGCTTGACCGGGCGGAAGAGGCCGGTCTCGGAACACTCGTCAATTAACATGCCGTACGAAACCAAAAGAAAAAGTCACCAATCCCACCCCGAAGCCCTTGCACCTTCCTGTTCTTGGCAGTACATACGCCGAACTTGGCGCGGGATGGAGCAGCCCGGTAGCTCGTCAGGCTCATAACCTGAAGGTCGTAGGTTCAAATCCTACTCCCGCAACCAAAAAACGCCGCCCCTCACCGGGCGGCGTTTTTCGTGTCTTATTTCATTCAGGTCGGTCCAAAGCATTGAACACAAAAAGCTTTTGGTCCGAAATCGAGTGTCCATTGATTAGCTCACTTGCGACCGCTCCGGTCAGCCACGTCTCAAGCAACAACGCGCTTTCATGGTTGACGTGAGCATGTCTCGCGGGATCAACCGGCAGAAAGCTGTACTGGTTGAACAAGGCAGGGTCACCGGAGAAAAGCAGTTCAAGCTCCCCCTTGTTGCTGAAATTCAGCCAACTCGCCCGATCCGCAAGTATATACGCATTCGCACCTGAGGCCGTGTTCAGACTGGCGCCCATTCCCGATCCGACCTCGAGATACCAGCGCCCAAATGCCTCGCTGCTCACTCCCGCTTCCGCCCAGATCGACAGTTCCTTGCGGTGTGTCCCGCTGTCATCACCACGACTGACAAAAGTCGCTTCGGCATCTGCAACAGCCTGAAATGCCTTGAGAATCGTGGGTTGACCCGCGACTCCGGCCACGTCAGATGATGGTCCGATCAGAACGAAATCATTGTACATGATCTCGCGCCGATGCGTCCCGAAGCCGTCAGCGACAAATTGTTCTTCGGCAGCGCGCGAGTGCACGAGAATTGCGTCAACATCCCCTGCGCGACCAAGGCGCAGCGCTTGGCCAGTGCCGACAACCAACAGTTGAACGTCAATCCCGGTGTCCCGACGTATCGCGGGCAACAGGACCTCCGACAGGCCGGAATTCTCGAACGAAGTTGTCACGGCCAGCCGCAAGGTGTCGGCGTAGGCAGTGCAGGCCCAAAGCAGGGACACAAGAAAGAGAAGCCATTTCATCGCAGAATGTCGCCCTTCAAAAAGGATTTCAATTCAATGCTTTGCGGATCATTCAATTGACCAGATGAGCCCGCTTCCCGGATCTGTCCGCCGTGAAGAAACAAAAAGTCATGGGCCAGTCGGCGGACTTGTCCGACATCGTGACTGGTCATGATGATGCGCGTCCCTTGGTCCAGTGCGTCCGCCAGCATCCGCTCAATATCGGCGGTGGCCGATCCATCAAGATTGGCGCAAGGTTCGTCCAGAAACAGAAGGTCCGGTCCGGATATCAGCGCTCGGGCAATTGCCAGTTTTTGCCGTTCACCGCCCGAAAGGCGCGGCGCGGGGCGCTCAAGTGCGTCACTCAGATTGATCCGTTCAGCCCAAGCCTCGCAGGTCTTGGCAAGATCCCCGCCCCGTACTCCGTTCAGGCGTAGCGGATAGGCAAGGTTTTCCCGCACCGAACGTCGAAGCATCGTTGGCGTCTGAAAAACATAGGCTTGCCGTCCCTTGGCATCTTCGGGCGATGTCGCCCACCGCAGGTCTCCTGCGCTGATCCTTTCAATGCCGTGCAGGGCCTTTAGAAAAGTCGTCTTGCCCGCCCCGTTCGGGCCGATCACCATGGTCAGCCCGTCAAGGCCGAACCGGTGCGTGATCGGACCCAGTAGGCGCTTGCCGCGACGGCGGACTTCCAACCCGACTATGTCCAGCGGCATCAGATCACCTACCATCGTCCGCTCCGCTCGGTCTGAGACAGGCTGTGGGTCAGAAAGCTGATGACCAGGGACAGCCCGATCAGAACAAATCCCAGGCCGAGGGCCAATGCAAAGTCCCCCTTGGACGTTTCAAGCGCAATTGCTGTGGTCAGCACACGGGTGACATGATCGATATTGCCGCCCACGATCATGATGGCGCCGACCTCGCCTATGGCACGACCAAAACCAGCCAAGGCGGCCGTCAACAGCGCGCGGCGCCCGTCCCATAGCAATGTCCTGACCCGCTGGGACCGCGATGTGTTCAGCGAGATCAACAGGTCATGGTATTCGGACCACAGCTCGCGCATGGCTTGATGGGTGATCGACATGACCAGCGGCGTGATGATGATGACCTGCGCAATGATCATCGCCGTTGGGGTGAACAGCAGGCCAAAGACGCCGAACGGTCCGTCGCGCGACAACAGCAAATAGACGATCAACCCGACGACGACCGGCGGTAGACCCATGAACGCATTCAAGGTAGCGATGGCTGCACGACGGAACCGGAACCGCCGCACAGCCAGCCACGTCCCCGCGGGCAAGGCAATCAAGCAGGCGATCAGGAGGGCCGTCAGGCTCACATGCAGTGACCGCAGCGTGATCTCCATCAGATCCGCGTCAAGCTGGACGATCAGCCAGAAGGCCGCGCGCATTCCATCCCAGATGTCAGCCATGTGTCACACGCATGATCACGCCGTCCGCCCAAAACCGCAGTTGACCGGCTGTATCGCATCGCGCCCGTGGTTGAAAAGACCGGCTAGGCGCGGACTTGGGCGATTATCTGGCCAATTTCGGTCAACGCGTTTCCGATTGGGTTCGTACTGCGCCAAACCAGTCCGATATCGCGTTGTGGCGCGGGACTGGCAAAGCGGCAGACCTGCACAGGCGTTGATCTTGTTTCCACGGGAATGGCCATATCGGGGATTAGGGTCACCCCGATGCCTGCGCCCACCATCTGCACGAGCGTTGTCAGCGAACTGCCGTCGAGCCCTTCGCGCCTCTGACGCGGGTTGATGTTGCAAAAGGACAGGGTCTGATCGCGAAAACAGTGGCCTTCTTCCAGAAGGAGCAGCCGCATATGTGCGATGCTGTCCGCAGTGAGTGGGCCATCCTGCAGTGCAGCCGTGTGGCGTATGAGAACCATATCCTCGGAAAAGAGTCGCAACTCCGTAAGGCTGGGTTCATCCAGCGGCAGTGCGACCAAGGCTGCATCAATCAACCCGGCAGACAATTCCTCGACCAGCTTGGGCGTCACGGTCTCGCGGATGTGTATGTCCATGTCGGGAAACGCATGCCCCAGTGCAGGCACGAGTTTCGGAACCAGATAGGGCGCAATGGTCGGAATGACCCCGAGGCGCAGGCGTTCCAATTTGCCGGACTTTGCGGATGTGGCCCAGTCTTCGAGGTCTGCCACGGACTGCAGGATCCTTTGTGCATGACCGGCAAAGGCGTCGCCCATACTGGTCAACCGCACGCCACGTGCGCCACGTTCGAACAATTCAAAGCCGAATTGACCCTCCAGATCCTTGATCTGAACCGACAGGGCAGGTTGAGATACGGCGCAGCGTTCGGCCGCCCGGCCAAAATGGCCTTCGTCCCTGAGAGCGGCAAAATACCTGAGTTGGCGGAGGGTGAGCGTATCCATAGGTTGGGGTTATCACAGATATAGGAAAATACAATTTATACTAATGACACGCGCTTGCTATGACAGCGCTACACCCGGAAAAACGCGGCTGTGCTCGGCACGAATCAACTGGCCAAACACGTGCTGCGCTCGGGGTTGAAAAACTATTCGTTGCGCAAGACTAGAATCATTCCAATCTGACTATAGGTTGCGGGCAACAGACAATGATCGGAGAATCTCATGGACGGTAACGACATCGGCAAATGCCCAGTGATGCACGGCGCCAGCCTTGCCAGCACGTTTGGCGGTCGCACCAACAAGGACTGGTGGCCCAATGCGCTGAAGATAGAGGTGCTGCATCAGCACGGCGCGCGGACCAACCCGATGGATCCCGACTTTGACTACCGCGAAGCGGTGAAGGCCCTCGACTATGACGCGGTCAAGGCGGACCTGCATGCGCTGATGACAGACAGCCAGCCGTGGTGGCCTGCCGATTGGGGCCATTACGGTGGTTTTATGATCCGGATGGCATGGCACGCTGCGGGCACCTACCGGATGCAGGACGGTCGCGGCGGTGGTGCGTCGGGCGATCAACGCTTTGCGCCGCTCAACTCGTGGCCTGACAATGCCAGCCTCGACAAGGCGCGCCGTTTGCTGTGGCCGGTCAAAAAGAAATACGGCAATGCCCTGTCCTGGGCGGACCTGATGTTGCTGGCAGGCAATATCGCGTATGAATCCATGGGGTTGAAGACGTTTGGCTTTGGCTTTGGCCGTGCCGATACATGGGCGCCGGGCATCGACATCAACTGGGGCGAAGAGGCCGAGTGGCTGGCACCCAGCGAAAACCGTTACGAGGATCTGGACGACCCATCGACGATGGCCAACCCGTTGGCGGCGGTCCACATGGGCCTGATCTACGTCAACCCCGAGGGCGTGAACGGCAATCCCGATCCCGCACGGACCGCGCTGCACGTCCGCGAAACATTTGCCCGGATGGCCATGAATGACGAAGAAACCGCAGCCCTGACCGCAGGCGGCCACACGGTCGGCAAGGCGCACGGCAACGGTGACGCCGGCGCATTGGGCGCAGAGCCCGAAGGCGCGGGCCTCGAGGCGCAGGGTATGGGCTGGACCAATCCCAGCCAGACTGATCAGGCCAGCTCGCTGATCACCTCCGGCATCGAAGGCGCGTGGACGACAGAGCCCACGAAGTTCGACATGGGCTATTTCAAGCTGCTGTTCGGGTACGAGTGGGAACTGACCAAATCGCCCGCCGGTGCAAACCAGTGGCAGCCCATCGACATCAAGGAAGAAGACATGCCGGTCGACGCCTCGGACCCGTCCGTGCGCCGTATGCCGATGATGACCGATGCCGACATGGCGATGAAGGTTGACCCGATCTATCGCGGAATCTGCGAAAAGTTCATGGCAGACGAAGCCTATTTCCGGGACACGTTTGCGCGCGCCTGGTTCAAGCTGACTCACCGCGACATGGGCCCGCGCGCCAACTATATCGGCCCGGACGTGCCAGCCGAAGATCTGATCTGGCAAGACCCGATCCCCGCTGGCAATGCAGATTTCGACGTAGAGGCGGTGAAATCCAAAATTGCCGCCAGCGGCATCGGCCAGGCGGACCTGATTGCAACGGCGTGGGACAGTGCCCGCACCTTCCGCGGGTCGGACAAACGGGGCGGCGCCAACGGCGCGCGGATCCGTCTGGCCCCGCAGCGTACATGGGTAGGCAACGAACCTGAGCGTCTGGACGCGGTTCTGGCCAAGCTGGAGCCGATCGCCGAAGAAACCGACGCGTCCGTCGCGGATGTGATCGTATTGGCAGGCAATGTCGCCGTCGAGGCAGCGGCCAAGGCCGCAGGATTTGACGTCACGGTGCCGTTCACGCCGGGCCGAGGTGACGCGACCGACGACCAGACCGATGCAGACAGCTTTGACGTGCTTGAGCCGCACGCAGACGGCTTCCGCAACTTTGCCAAGGACGATCTGGCGATCAGCCCCGAGGAAATGATGCTGGACCGGGCGCAGCTGCTGGGCCTGACGGCGCAGGAGATGACCGTGCTGCTGGGCGGTATGCGTGTTCTGGGCACGAACTTTGGCGGCACCGGCCACGGCGTGTTCACGGACCGTGTGGGTCACCTGACACAGGACTTCTTTGTCAACCTGACCGACATGGCCTACAGCTGGCACGCTGCGGGCGACGGCACCTATGAACTGCGCGACCGGGCCACGGGCGCGATCAAGTTCACCGCCACCAGCGCGGACCTCGTGTTCGGCTCGAACTCGATCCTGCGCTCTTATGCCGAGGTGTATGCACAAGACGACAACGCAGACAAATTCGTGAACGACTTTGTTGCGGCATGGGCAAAGGTGATGCACGCGGATCGTTTCGACCTGCTGTAATCCGCCGTACACTGAAATGAAACGCGGGTCCCCCGGGGCCCGCGTTTTGCGTTTTTGGGGCAAGCCGGCCGCGTGGCACGTGCGTCGTGCCAAAAGCCTTTGCCACCTTGACTTTCCACCCCTCGCCCGGTGTATCTGCGCCGATCTTATACGCAGCCCCGAAGGGACCACATCATGCATGCTTACCGCTCTCACTCCTGCGCCGCTCTGACTTCGGCCAATGTGGGTGATACCGTGCGTCTTTCGGGCTGGGTCCATCGGGTGCGCGACCACGGCGGCGTGCTGTTCATCGACCTGCGTGACCACTACGGCATGACGCAGGTGTTGTGTGATCCGGACAGCCCTGTGTTTGCCGAGGTCGAAAAGGTGCGCAGCGAGTGGTGCATTCGCATCGACGGCACCGTCAAGGCGCGCGACGCGTCCCTGATCAACCCCAAGATCCCCACCGGCGAGATCGAAGTGTTCGTCCGCGATCTCGAAGTGCTGGGCCACGCCGCCGAATTGCCGCTGATGGTGTTCGGCGATCAGGAATATCCCGAGGAAACGCGCCTGACCTATCGCTATCTCGACCTGCGCCGTGAAAAGATGCAGGAGAACATGAAGCTGCGCAGCGACGTGGTGTCATCGATCCGCAAGCGCATGTGGGACCGCGAATTCCGCGAATACCAGACGCCGATCATCACCGCGTCGTCGCCCGAAGGCGCCCGCGATTTCCTCGTGCCGTCGCGCCTGCATCCGGGAAAGTTCTATGCACTGCCGCAGGCCCCGCAGCAGTTCAAGCAGTTGCTGATGGTCTCGGGCTTTGACAAATATTTTCAGATCGCGCCCTGCTTCCGCGATGAAGACCCGCGCGCTGACCGCTCGCCCACGGATTTCTATCAGCTTGACCTTGAGATGAGCTTTGTCACGCAGCAGGACGTGTTCGACACGATTGCCCCTGTGCTGGCGGGTGTGTTCGAAGAGTTTGGCGGCGGCAAGAAAGTCGATGCGCCCGACAGCTGGGAGCAGATCAGCTATCGCGATGCTGCGCTGTGGTACGGATCGGACAAGCCGGACCTGCGAAACCCTATTAAAATGCAAGTGGTCTCCGACCACTTCCGCGACTCCGGCTTTGCGATTTTCGCAAAGCTGTTGACGCAGGAGGGCACGGAAATCCGCGCCATTCCAGCGCCGGGCGGTGGTTCCCGCAAGTTCTGTGACCGCATGAACGCCTATGCCCAGAAAGAGGGTCTGCCAGGGATGGGGTATATCTTCTGGCGTGATCAGGGTGAGGGGATAGAAGCCGCAGGACCGCTGGCAAAGAATATCGGGCCTGAGCGGACCGAAGCCATCCGTCAGCAACTGGGGCTGGGTGTTGGGGATGCTGCGTTCTTCCTCGGGGGCAAACCCAAGGCGTTTGAGGCCATTGCGGGCCGTGCGCGCAACGTGATTGGCGAAGAGCTGAAGCTGATCGACGAGGACCGCTTTGCCTTTGCCTGGATCGTGGATTTCCCAATTTACGAGGCGGACGAAGAGACCGGCAAGATCGACTTTGAACATAACCCGTTTTCCATGCCCCAAGGGGGGATGGAGGCGCTGCAAGGTGATCCGCTGAACGTGCTGGGGTTCCAGTACGACCTTGCGTGCAACGGCTATGAGCTGGTGTCGGGTGCGATCCGGAACCACCGGCCCGAGATCATGTTCAAGGCGTTCGAGATTGCGGGCTATGACGAGGCCGAAGTGCGCAAGCGGTTCGGTGGCATGGTCAATGCGTTCCAATATGGCGCGCCGCCCCACGGTGGCTGTGCGGCAGGCATTGACCGGATCGTCATGCTGTTGGCCGGTGAACAGAACATCCGCGAGGTAATCCTGTTCCCGATGAACCAGCGCGCCGAGGATTTGATGATGGATGCGCCCAGCGATCCAACGAGCGACCAGTTGATGGAACTGGGTCTGCGCGTCATTCCGCAGGACTAGGCAGAGACCTGCGCATGTCCGGATTTCGGGGCGGTGTCATTCCCGCCCCGTTATGGTATCCTTTGTCCGGCGTAGATACGGCGGAGCGGTATGAGCAGTTTCGATCCCCAACTTGCTGAAATAAGATTTGGTTACGGGCTGTCGCCACAGGTCGCCGCGCCGCAAAGCGTGGCCGAAATGTTGGATGGTTTGGGCACCCCGGATACGATGACGACCCGCTTTCCGGTCGAACCCTTTCACGTGTTCCGCAATCGCATGGTCGCGGTACAGGAACAGATCAGGATACGACAGGCCAACCGGGGCACGGACCTGGCCGCGGCGGCGCGCAAACGGCGCAACGAGCTGAACAAGGACGCGCGGGTGGCGATGTTCCAATGGCTGGGCCAGACCATGCTGCGCCGGACCCACACCACCACGGCATTTCGGGAACGGGTCGTGGCCTTTTGGGCCGATCATTTTACCGCCATGGGCAAACGCGGCGTCGTGCGGCGTGCAACGTCGCCTTACATCGAGGATGCGATCCGACCTTTCGTTTCGGGCCGGTTCGAGGACCTGTTGCAATCGGCGGTCATGCATCCGCTCATGGTCGACTATCTCGATCAGCGGCTGTCCATGGGCCCGAACAGCGAACGCGCGATCAAGGCGGGCAAGAACAAACCCCGTGGCCTGAATGAAAATCTCGCACGCGAAGTGCTCGAACTGCACACTCTGGGCGTCGACGGACCATATACACAGCAGGACGTGACCGAGCTGGCCGAACTGTTCGCCGGGCTCACTTTCGACAGCAAGAACGGTTTGAAATTCCGGAAGGACTTCATGGAACCCGGCCCGGAAACGGTACTTGGCAAAGCCTATCCGGATGTCCCCAACATCAATGCCATCCGTGCCGTATTGCGCGACCTTGCCGCCCACCCGTCGACAGCGCGGCACCTGGCGGGAAAACTCGCGGTGCATTTTGTTGCCGACACGCCCGATCCTGCTCTGGTTGACGCGCTGACGCAGGCCTATCTGGACACGGGCGGCGACCTGATGGTGCTCTACGAGGTGTTGCTGACACACCCATCTGCTTGGCGCGATCCGCTGAACAATTTCAAACCGCCCGCCGATTACGTGTCTTCTGCCATGCGCGCGCTGGCCGTGCCGGCAGATGCGTTCGACGGGCAAAGCGAAAAGGACATGCGGCGCATGTTCGCGGCGCCGTTCATTCGGATGGGCCAGCAATGGGAGCGCCCTTTAGGACCTGATGGCTGGCCCGAAGAAGACCCCGAATGGATTACGCCGCAGGGGTTGGCCGCACGGGTGAACTGGGCAATGCGGATTCCCGCGCAATTGGTAAAGGTGCTGCCCGATCCACGCGACTTTGCCGAAACCGCGCTGGGCGCGTTCGTGACAGAGCCCGTGCGATTTGCCGCTGCCGCAGCAGAGAGCAGACCCGAAGCCATCGGCATCGTTCTGATGTCGCCGGCCTTTCAGCGAAGATAGGACAAAGCATGGTTTCTTCAGTTTCGCGACGTGACTTTCTGGCCCGTGCCGGGGTCATCGGCTGTTCACTGGCCGCAAGCCCGTTGTTCACTCCGGTGAGTTTTGCGCAAACCCCGTGGGATACCCGGTTGGTTGTCATTATCCTGCGGGGGGGCATGGACGGGTTGGACGTTGTGCAGCCCTATGGCGATCCCGGTTTTGCCGCGTTGCGCGGTAGCCTTTCCGGGGGGCCGCAGGCCGGGGCGTTGGATCTGGACGGTTACTTCGCTCTGCACCCAGCATTGGCCTCGTTGATGCCGTTATGGCAGGCCGGGCAGCTGTCCTTCGTGCATGCGATTTCGACGCCCTACCGCGACAAGCGGAGCCATTTTGACGGGCAGGACCTGCTCGAGGCGGGAACGGAGTCACTGGCCGGGGTGCGGGATGGCTGGTTGAACCGGATGTTGCAGGTCATTCCCGGTGTTACCGCGCAAACCGCCTATTCCGTTGGGCGCAATGACATGCGCCTGATGCGTGGCGATGCAGAGGTGGCGAACTGGGCGCCGGATGCCGATCTGGGCCTGAGCCCGCAAGCCGTACGCTTGATGGACCTGGTGACGGAATCCGATCCGGCGATCCATGCGGCCTTGGCCGAGGCGCAGCTTTTGTCCGATGCGGCGGATGATATGGGCGGGCCGCGCGGTGGCAACCATATCGAGATCGCCCGCTTTGCCGCGGACCGCTTGTCACAGGATGCCCGCATTGCTGCGTTTTCTCTCAATGGGTGGGACACGCATTTCCATCAGGAGCGTGCAATCCTGCCTGGTCTGAAACGTCTGGCCGAAACGTTGACGACGCTGCGCGGTAAGATGCGCGGTGACACGTGGCGCAAGACGGCCGTGATCGCCATGACCGAATTCGGTCGAACGGCACGTCAGAACGGCACAGGCGGCACGGATCACGGCACCGGTGGGTTGATGGTTCTGGCCGGTGGCGCCATTCGCGGCGGGCGTGTGTTCGGGCAGTGGCCGGGCTTGGGGGACGGTGACCTGTACCAGGGTCGTGACCTGATGCCGACCGCGGATGTGCGCGCGCAGGCGGCGTGGATCATGCGCGGATTGACCGGCATCGACACGACGACGTTCGAACAGTCGATTTTCCCCGGTCTCGACATGGGCAGCGACCCCGGTTTGCTCTTGTAGACGCAAAGGTTGAAAGCGCTTGGCGTTCGGCGGTGATCCGCCTAACGTCGCCGAATGACCGGGCTTTATGAATTACACGCGACGCCGGTGCCGGATTGGTCGCCTCCAGCCGTCCCCGATGCGGTGACGTCTTTGCGCGGCGTGCATTGCCAACTGGAACCGCTCAGCGCGGAACGTCATGCGGCACTTCTGTACCGGGCCTATGTCGGGCACGATCACGTCTGGGACTATCTGCCTTACGGGCCGTTTTCCTCATCGGCGCAATATCATCGTTGGGTCCGCGAAGTAGAGCAGGACCCCGCCGTGCAGTTCTATGCCATTCGCAACGCGTCGACCGGCGCATTCGAAGGCGTGGCCAGTTTTCTGCGGATTTCACCCAAGGATGGCAGTATCGAGGTTGGCCACATCAACTTCAGCCCCGCCTTGCAGCGCACCCGCGCCGGGACTGAAGCGTTGTACCTGATGATGGAATGGGCCTTTGACGCAGGTTACCGACGCTTTGAATGGAAGTGCAACGCACTGAATGCCGGGTCCCGACGCGCCGCGCAGCGGCTTGGGCTGAGCTATGAGGGAGTGTTTCGTCAGGCAACCGTGGTCAAGGGGCGCAACCGCGACACCGCCTGGTTTGCCGCAATTGACACCGAGTGGCCGGCGCTGAGAGAAGCGTTTCGCGCCTGGCTGAACCCTTCGAACTTTCGCGAGGACGGCCAGCAGATCGAAAGCCTTACCGATCTGACCCAATTGGTGCGTGTGTCCAGCGATCCGACACTCTGACGTTCAGATCGCGATTTTTTCGCTCAGCCGTTCCTGAACCAGCCCGGCCACAGTTGCGGCCTCGGACACGGCAGCGTCGCCGCGGGCCCGTTTGGCCGCCAGCGCGGCCGTCGCATGTTCCAGCTCCTGATCCTGAGCACTACGGGCCACGCCACCGAGAAATTGCGCCACATAGTCGAGCGTGCGGAAATCCGTTCCGCTTTCCAGAACATCGGCCACATGGGCCATGTCGTCGCGATAGGCGATGGGATCGGGGCTGACCACGTCGTCACTGACTGCGCGCGGGCCGGTCGGGCGGCGATCAATCGGCAGGTGCGACAGGATCGTATCCTGAAACACGCCCAGTGACACAACCGGCTTGCCAAGATATCCATCTGCACCCGCCTCGAGCACCGGGGCCTCACTGCTGAAATCACCCGATGTGCCGAGAATCACGTCAGGCCGGTGATTGGTCGTGCACAACTCTCGGATCAGGTCCGTTCCACTGCCATCGGGCAGGCCAACATCGATGATCACGACCGAAGGGCGATAGACTTGCAGGTGCCTGCGTGCCGCGCGCAGGGTGTCGGCGCGCCTGATCCGCGCACCACTGCGCAAACACAACAGGCGCATCGCCTCACAGGCAAAACGGCTGTCCTCAATCACCAGAACGGTCAGCCCCAGCAGGGGCCGCATCGCGGTGGGCGCGGGGTAGTTGGGCTTGAACGGGTCCGTCGTATCCATCACATCCTCCGTCATGTGTCGGCCCCTATGGTTACGGAACGTTGCCTAACAGTACGTTAACGCTAGCGCTCTTGCGTGGCCCCAAAGCTTGGCGGTAAAGATGCTGCGTTTGCACAACAGGAGTTTCCCCATGATCGGTCGCTTGAACCACGTCGCCATTGCCGTTCCCGATCTGGAGGCCGCCGCCGCGCAATACCGCACTGCGCTGGGCGCGCAGGTCGGCGCGCCGCAGGATGAGCCTGATCACGGGGTGACGGTGATCTTTATCGAATTGCCCAACACCAAGATCGAATTGCTGTACCCGCTGGGCGACGACAGCCCCATCAACGGCTTTCTTGAGAAAAACCCGTCAGGCGGCATTCACCATGTCTGTTACGAGGTTGACGACATCATCGCGGCTCGCGACCACCTGAAATCCTCCGGCGCGCGTGTGCTGGGCTCAGGCGAGCCCAAGATCGGCGCGCATGGCAAACCGGTTCTGTTTCTGCATCCCAAGGATTTCAACGGCTGCCTTGTCGAGCTGGAGCAGGTCTGATGGGAATCACCTCTGCCCTCGTTCTTTATGCCGTCATCTGGTGGATGTGCTTTCTGATCGCGCTGCCAATCAAGGTGCAGACACAGGGCGATCTGGGCAAGATCGAACCGGGCACCCATGCGGGCGCGCCCGAACACCATCACACCCGGCGCAAGGCGTGGATCGTGACCTGGGTGGCGCTGGTGTTGTGGATCATTATCGCGGGCATCATCCTGTCGGGGTGGATCAGCCTCAGTGATATGAGCTGGTTTGACCGGTCGCTTGCCCCGCTGTGAGCCGATGATAGAGGTGCGTGAACGTCGCGGCCCCGATGATCGGGATAAGCAGGTTCAGCAGCGGAATTGAAAGCGGGATCGCCATCAGCGTCCCGGCCATCCAGATCGTGCCGATATGCGCCCGCCGCAGCGCCTTGGCCTGCGTGCGCCCGACCCTGCGGATCGCGACGAGGGTGAAATATTCCCGGCCCAGCAGAAACCCGTTCAGCCCCCAGAAGATCAGCGGCGCAAACGGCGCAAAGAACAGGTACAGGATCAACGCCAGCAGGTTCGCTCCGATCAGCACACCGAGGAAATTCACCGTATCCACCACCGCATCGCCAAAGGGCACGGATTGTGCGGCTTGCAGGTGGGGGTAATGCCGGTCCTCGACCGCCTGTGCGACCTCGTCGAGGAACATCGACGTGATGGCAGAGGCCACCGGCATCATCAGAAAGACCGACAACACGAAGAACAGGAAAAACGACCCCCAGCTGACAATATCGTCCAGCCACGTGATCTCGCCTACCCATGGCACCGTGACGCTGTCGGCGGTGAGCGCACCGACAAGCCAGACAAGCCCCGCCGTCGCCGCCACCAAAAGCGCCACAGTCAACGCCACACCCAACATCAAAACACGGCGAAACCGCGGATCGCCAATCTGCCCCAAGGCCGCAAAGAAAGAGCCCAGGATCACGACGTCACCCAGTCTGTGATGGCGTCAACGTCCGGGCGGGGCCGGTCGGGCGGTGTGCTGGTTTCGGTCCCGATATGGATCAGGCCCGCGATGCGCTCGTGATCTGCCAACCCCAGCGTCTGCATGAACACGCGGTCATGGCTGGGCCAACCGCTCAGCCAATTGGCGCCCCAACCTGCGGCCAATGCGGCATTCAACAGGGCAAGGCACACGGCCCCGGCGGAATAGGTCTGTTCCAGCGCGGGGATCTTCTCCGACGGCTTTTGCACTTCGATCACGACAACGGCCAGATGGCCCTGGTCAAACTGGCTGCGCCCCTTGTTGATCTGTTCGGGATCAAGGCCAAGCGCCTCGCCCCGTTCCTGCGCGGCTTGCGCAAGGCGCGGCATCGCGCCCGCCTCAAGGACCACGAACCGCCAAGGCTCCAGCTTGCCGTGATCCGGGGTGCGCCCGGCGGCAGTCAGCAGGGTGCGCAGCGTGTCCCGGTCGGGCACGGGCGCGGTCAGCGTCTTGGCCGGTCGCGACCGGCGCGTCAGCAGGAAATCCAGCGCGGATGGGTTTGGGTTGGGCATATGTTACGCCTTTTTACATCTGAAATGTCATGTCGTGGCCATGGGCGCCCGCGTCAAGGGTCAAAGCCCAAGTTCCTCCGCCATCCTGTCGATTTCCGACCGCAGGAACGCGTCGAACCGTGGCCCCGGTTGCCTGCTGTTCAATGCGCGTGCCATGGGGTCGGGTGCGGTCCTGCTGCTGCCCGACAGTGCCTCAAGCGTCGCGTGCCCGCAAAACGGCACATAGATCTCGGAATACCCGCCTTCGTGGCACAGCACGAGATGCCCGTGGCACAGCTCTTTGGCAAGCGCCTTGATCCGCAGTGTCATGGCGCGGAACGTTTCGGCCATGGCCAGCATCCGGGCCAGCGGATCGACCGCGCCCGCATCATAGCCGCAGGCGACGATGATCAGGTCGGGCGCAAAATCGCGCAGGGCAGGGGCCACGATACGGTCCATGGCGTGCACATAGGCCGTATGCCCGGTTCCAGCGGGCAGGGGCACGTTGATGGCATAACCCGCCCCGGCCGCCTCCCCCCGATCCTCCAGCCGCCCGGTGTCGAGCGGATAGTTCCCTTCCTGATGCAGCGAGATCGTCAGAACGTCCGCCCGGTCATAGAAAATCGATTCGGTGCCGTTACCGTGGTGAACGTCCCAATCCAGCACCGCGACCTTCAGGTCGGGCCGCGACGCCTTGGCGGCCTCGACCGCGATGGCGATATTGGCCAGCAAGCAGAACCCCATCGGCTCATCAGCGCGGCAGTGATGCCCCGGCGGGCGGCTGAGCGCATAGGCGTTGGCGTGCTTGCCCGCCAGCACGTCCTCCACCGCCGCCACGCACAGCCCCGCCGAAAGTGCCGCCAGCTCATATCCGCCACGGGCAAAGGGGGCATGGTGGCCGATCTCGCCGCCGCCCGCATCCGACATCTCCTTGAACGCCTTGAGATAGGCAGCGTCATGCACCCGCAGCAATTGCGCCTCGGTGGCCTCGGGCGCCGAGGACACGGCCAGATCCTGCGTCAGGCCGGTGACATCCATCAGGTTTTTCAACCGCCGCTTGGTTTCGGGACTTTCGGGCAGGCCACCAGCGGCCAGAGGCTGCACCAAACCGCCTAACGGTACGGTAAAGGCATAATTGCCGCCCGCATGCCACATCGTCCGTTCGTCCCAGTAAAACCCGGTGCTCATCGCGCCCCTCCTGCTGTTGCGGGCAAGGTGGCGGAAATGCAGCCCATGCGCAACGCAGGTCCTGTGGTCACGCGGCCTCGGCCAGCAGTGCGGGGATATCCAGCCGATCGTTGACCATCGCCAGCGTCCCGTCCGCGGCGCGCGGCCAGTCTTCGGCGGGCTTGTCCCAATAAAGCTCGACCCCGTTGCCGTCCGGATCGCGGAAATACACCGCCTGCGACACGCCATGATCCGCCGCACCGTCCAGCGGCGTGCCGTGGTCCAGCACCCGTTGCAACGCAGCACCAAGCGACGCGCGGTCGGGAAAGACAAAGGCACTGTGATAAAGGCCTGCGGCCCGTTCCGGCGCAGGGCCCGCACCGCGCGAATGCCAGGTGTTCAGCCCGATGTGGTGGTGATAGTCCCCCGCCGCCAGAAATGCCGCCTGATCGCCATAGCGTTGCGTCAGCGAAAACCCCAGCACGTCGCCATAAAAGGCAATCGCGCGATCAAGGTCGGACACTTTCAGATGGATATGGCCGACGCGGGTTTCGGCCGGAACACGTGCAGACATGGCTGTTCTCCTTTATGGCAAGGAGAATAGGCACCGCGCCCGCACGGGTGAACCGGCATGCGCGCACAGGATTGGTGCACGCGCGTGGGCTATGCGCCGACCATCCCCACAATTTCGTAGGTCCGTTTCAGGATCGGTGCCGTGATCTCGCGCGCCTGTTCGGCGCCGCGGGCCAGAACGCGGTCGATCTCGCTCTGATCATCCATCAGGCGCGCCATCTCGCCCGAGATCGGGGCCAGCTTGGACACCGCCAGTTCCGCCAACGCTGGTTTGAACGTGCCGAACTGGGCTCCGCCGTGATCGGCGAGAACCTGATCCACCGTCATCTCGGCCAGGGCGGCATAGATGTTGACCAGATTGCGCGCTTCGGGCCGGTCCTCAAGGCCCTTGGCCTCGGAGGGCAGGGCATCGGGATCGGTCTTGGCCTTGCGGATCTTCTTGGCGATGGCGTCGGCGTCGTCGGTCATGTTGATCCGGCTGGCGTCCGACGGGTCGGATTTCGACATCTTCTTGGACCCGTCGCGCAGGGACATCACGCGCGTGGCGGCCCCTTCGATCACCGGCTCGGTGATGGGAAAGAAATCGACGCCGTAGTCATGGTTGAACTTGGCCGCGATGTCGCGCGTCAGCTCAAGGTGCTGTTTCTGGTCCTCGCCCACGGGCACGTGCGTCGCATGATAGATCAGGATGTCCGCCGCCATCAGCGCGGGATAGGCAAACAGACCCAGCGAAGAGTTTTCGGCGTTCTTGCCCGCCTTGTCCTTGAACTGTGTCATCCGCTGCATCCAGCCCATGCGGGCCACACAATTGAAGATCCACGCCAGCTGCGCGTGTTCAGGCACCTGGCTCTGATTGATCAGGATGGATTTGTCGGGGCTGATGCCCGAGGCGATGAACCCCGCGGCCAGTTCACGCGTGTTGTGCCGCAATGTCTCGGGATCAAGGAACTTGGCCGTGATCGCATGCAGGTCGACCATGCAATAGATCGTCTCATAGGCCTCGTCCTGCATCTGCACGAACCGCTTGATCGCGCCGAGGTAATTCCCAAGCGTCAGCCCCCCCGACGGCTGGATGCCGGAGAATACGCGCGGTGTAAAAGCCGTGTTTGGTGTCGATTGGGTCATTGGAACCTCTGGGCAAATCTGCGTCGCTGGCTTACCCATGGGGGCGAGACCCGTCAAGCAGGCCACAGATGACACATTCCCCCGATCCAAGCCCCGTAAACCCATTGCCGCCTGCCGTGTGGTTGCTCTTTGCGGCGGTGGCGCTGCCGGAACTGACCTTTGCGCTGGGCGAGGCCGGGATCATCGGTGGGCCGGGTGCCGTAGGCTGGCGGCTGAACGCGCTGAATGCCTATGCGTTCTCGGGTGACGCGTTTGACTTTATGCTGGCCAACGGGCGGCTCTTGCCCGAACACATGCTGCGCTTTGTGACCTACCCGTTTGTGCACACGAACTTCACCGCCACGCTCTTTGCCTGCGTGATCCTTCTGGCGATGGGCAAGATGGTGGGCGAGATCATGGGCGGCTGGGCCGTCATCCTGATGTTCATGCTGTCGGGGATCTGCGGCGCGGCGGTCTTTGGCCTGCTCACCGATCAGCCTTGGCTGATCGGCGCCTATCCGGCGGTGTATGGCCTGATCGGGACATACACGTTTCTCTATTGGCAGCGACAGGTGGCCATCGGAGGCCCGCAGGGGCAGGCCTTTATGCTGATCGGCGTGCTGATGGGCATCCAGCTGGTCTTTGGCGTGCTGTTCGAGGTCGGATATTCCTGGGTCGGGGAATTGGCCGGGTTCTTGTCTGGTTTTGCCCTGACCGCCTTTGTCATGCCGGGTGGCATGACGCGGGTGCTGGCCGCCCTGCGCCGCCGCTAGCGGCGGACCGCGGCCCGGATGTCCGACAGGCGCAGCGCGCCGGTGACTTGTGCGGATGCAAAATACACCGCACCGCCCATGACAATCAGACCGAGCAGCGCCAGATACCGCACACCATCCGTTCCAAGCGCGGGCTTGAGCATAATGGCAGCCACCCACAACGCCGCCCCCATAACCACTGTGGCAAGCGCAATCCGGGGCAGGCGGGCGCGGTAGCGGTCATCCAGACGCACCGCATCGCCCATGCCGCGCAACCCCCAGAACAAGAGGCCCAGCATCGCCCACCCGGCCACGGTCGTGGCAATCGCGGGCGCAATCCATCCGATGACAGGGGCCAGCCCGATGGCAATCGCGGCGTTCAGCACCATGGCGACAACTGCATAGTGGAACGGCCGCCGCGTGTCTCCGCGCGCGAAATATTGCGGCTGGAGCACCTTTTGCAGCACAAAGGCCGGCAGCCCGAGGCCATAGATCGCAACCGCAACCGCGATGGCTGCGGCATCATCCGCCCCCGTCTGGCCCCGCTGAAACAGCACCGACACCAGCGGCAGGGGGATCACCATCAACGCCATGGCCGACGGCAGGGTCAGCGCCATGGAAAACTCCGCCGCGCGGGAATAGGCGGCCTTGGCGCCCGCCATGTCATCCGCCTTGAGCCTGCGCGCCAGATCCGGCAGCAGAACGATCCCCACCGCGATGCCCACAACGCCCAATGGCAACTGGTAGAGCCGGTCCGCGGCAAAGAGCCAGCTGACCGCGTTGTCATACTGGCTGGCAACCAGTTGCCCGACCACAAGGTTGATCTGCATGACCCCCGTGGCTAGCGCCGCCGGAATGGCCGTGCGCACCATCTGCGCCATATCCGGCGTCCAGCGTGGCAGTCCGGGCCGCAGGGCAAAGCCTGCGCGCGCCGCCGCGCTCCAGGTCAGGGCCAGTTGCGCAACACCCGCCACAGGCACCGTCCAGATCAGCCAGGTGATCACCTGACCACCTGTGACCCATGCCAGCGCCATGGCCGCAATGACGAATATATTCAGCAGCACCGGCGCCGCCGCAGCGGCGGCAAACCGGCCCGTCGCATTCAACACGCCAGAGAACAGCGCCGAGAGCGACATAAAAAAGATATAGGGGAATACGATGCGGCCAAAGCCGACCGTCAGGTCAAAACGCTCCGGCCCGAACCCGCCCGCGGTGGCCCAGACCAGCGCGGGCATGAACACCATCGCCAGTGCCGTCAGGATCAACGTCACCAGCGCCAGACCGTTCAGCGCATCGCGCCCAAAGCGCGCCGGGTCTTCGTCCCCCTCCAGCTTGGCCGAGAACATCGGCACAAAGGCCGCGTTGAACGCCCCTTCGGCGAAAAAGCGGCGGAACATGTTGGGCAGGCGGAATGCCGCGACAAAGGCGTCCATCAGGGGGCCGGGGCCGATCAGCGACAGGATCATGATCTCGCGCACAAAGCCCAAGATGCGGGAAAGCAGCGTCCAGACCCCCACGGTCAGAAAGCCGCTGATAAGGCGGATCGGTTTCATTGCCGATTCCGTAGCCGTTGGGACGCGGGCGCGCAAGCATCGCGCAACGGGACAGGCGGCCTGACCCGCCGGTCAGACCGCCCCGCCGCCGCGCACGCCTGCGTTTTACCAGCCGATTAGAACCTCGGCCAATGCGATGAACATGGGGATGCTCAGGATCGCGACCGGTGTGCCGATCCCCGTCGAGGTGCCGACATAGGCCGACGGGTTCGCCTCGGGCAATGCGCCGCGCAGGGTGGGTGGGCCGGAAATGTCCGAACTCGACGCCGCCATGACGGACAAGAGCACGACGCCACCCGCCGAAAACCCGGTCAACTGATGCGCGACATACCCCACGCCGAACCCGATCAGGCCGTGTACGATGGGGGCCGCAATCCCATAAAGGATATAGGCATGCGCCACTTTGCGCAGTTCCGCGAACCGGGCCCAGGCCTCCATCCCCATGATCAGCATCAGGATCGACAACAGCCCCCGGAACAGTGGCTCGTAAAAGCTCTGATAGACCGAATCCGGCTTTGCCATGACCCCCAGCGCCAGCCCTACCAGCAACGCCGAAATCGCGGGGCTGCGGAACGTGTCCACCAGAATGCCCCGCAGCAGGCCGTCCTCCAGTACCGGGCCGGACCCGCCGCCACCGGCCATGGTGCCATCGGCATTCACCGTCACGTTGCTGGCGGCCTTGCGGGCCGCACTCATCTTGGCCATGACGATGGCGGTGACGAGGGCCGCGATGTCCATGAACGGGTACAGCGCGCCAATGAACCCTTCGTAAGGGATAGCACCGTCATCAAGGATGGCCATGCCCGCCGCCAGCGTCGACGCCGACACCGCTCCGAACAGGCCCGCCGTAGCCAAACCGTCAATCTGCGAGACACCTTTCCACCGTGCGAGGGTGAAACGGCCCAGAAACACGATGCCGATCCCCACCGCCGCAGCCCCAATCGCAGGCACGGCCAGTTCGACGAAATTCGCCTCGCGGACCGAAATGCCTGCGCCCATGCCCACCTTGAGCAGCAGCAGGATGACGATGAATTTGTAGACCGGGTCCGGGATCTCGAACTTGCTGCCCAATGCGGCCAGCAACATGCCCCCGATCAAAAAGGCCAGCGTGGGTTTCTGAAACTGTTCGACCAAAGTGCCGAGGATTGTGAAAACGATATCCATGATGCGACTCCTGTTGCGCTTGGGTCGGAGATAGCGCCGGACGCGTAGACAGAAAAATATATCGTTTCGAAGGTTCTGTTCTGATATTGAGAATGAATGGCACAGCTGAACTATCACCACCTGCGATACTTCCGCGAGGTCGCGCTCGAAGGGCACCTTGGCCGGGCGGCATCACGGCTCAACGTGGCGCAATCGGCGCTGTCGATGCAGATCAAGCAGCTTGAGGAACGGCTGGGCCAGAACCTCTTTGACCGGGTTGGGCGCACGCTTGTGCTGACCGAGGCGGGGCGCATCGCGCTGGACCATGCCGACCGGATCTTTTCTGCGGGCGATGATCTGCTGGCGACCTTGCAACAGAACAGCACGGCCAGCCCGCCCTTGCGCGTCGGCGCGCTCTCGACCCTGTCGCGCAACTTCCAGCTTCAGTTCCTGCGCCCGCTCCTGGACAGGGATGACTGTGCCATCGTCCTGAAATCCGGCAACACGGACACGCTTTTGTCCGATCTGGAAACGCTTGCCCTCGACGTCGTGTTGACGACCGAGGTGCCACAAGGCAGCGCGTCCGGCTTTGCCGCGCAAAAACTGAGCGAACAGGCGGTGCAACTGCACGGCAGGCCCGACCTGATGCGACACGGATCCCTGCGCGCCTTGCTGCAATCGGCACCGCTCATCCTGCCCACCGAAAGCGTGATCCGCACAGGCTTCGAAAGCCTCATTGCCCGTCTGGATGTGCACCCCCGCATCGCCGCCAATGTGGACGACATGGCCATGGTGCGCCTGCTCGCGCGCGAAGGGGCCGGGGTGGCCATCGCACCCGCCGTGGTGCTGGCGGACGAGATTGCCGCAGGCACGGTCGCCACAGCGCCCTTTGACCTCGACCTGATCGAGCCGTTCTTTGCCGTGACCCTGCCGCGCAAATACCCGCACCCGGCACTGCATGACCTGCTGCACCGGCGCGGGGCCTAATCGGCGGCGCGCGCGACCCCTTCGACGATCGCGGCGCGCAGCTTTTTCTCCAACGTGCGCTGCTTGCTGGCCGAATGGTATTTCAGGCCGAACATGTCCTTGACATAGAACGTGTCCACCACCTGCTCGCCATAGGTCGCGATCACGGCATTTGCGATATAGACGTTCATGGCCGCAAGGGTGCGCGTCAGGTCATGCAACAGGCCGGGACGGTCGCGGGTGTCGACCTCGATGATGGTGTAGATATCGGACCCTTCGTTATCAAAGGTGATATGCGTGGGCACCTTGAACGCCTTCTCGCGCTTCTTGACCTTGTCGCGGTCCTTGATGGCGTCGCGTGTGACGACTTCGCCGGCCAAGGTCCGTTCGATCATCCGTCGCAGCCGGGGCAGGCGGGTGACGTCATAGGGGTTGCCATCCGCATCCTGGATCCAGAACGCATCCGTCACGAAACCGTCCGAGGTGGTATAGCTGCGCGCGTCAACCACATTGGCCCCCACCAGCGCCAGCGCCCCGGTGAGACGGGCAAAGATGCCCGGATGATCCGGCATCACGAAACAGGCCCGCGTGGCATCGCGTTCCTCGTCGGGGTGCAGGTCCATGACGATCTCGTCCTCGCCGATATCGCGCAGCAGCTTGGCAAAGGTGACGTGGGCCGTCACATGCAATCCCTGCCAATAGGGGTCGTAATGGCGCGCGGTCTCTGTCTGCAAGTCCTTGCGCGGCCAGTCTGCCAGTTCCTCGCGCAGCGCCTTCTTGGCCTCCGTGCCGCGGCCCTCGCGGGTCAGCGCCTCCATCCCATCTTCGAGCGCGCGGCGCGTCTGACGGTACAGCGCGCGGATCAGCACGGCCTTCCAGTTGTTCCAGACGCTCGGGCCAACGCCCCGGATGTCGCAAACCGTCAGCACACAGAGCAGATCCAGCCGCTTGACCGTCTGCACCGCCTTGGCGAAATCGCGCACCGTGCGCGGGTCTGCAATGTCGCGTTTTTGTGCCATGTCGGACATCAACAGGTGATAGCGCACCAGCCATTCGACAGTATCCACCTCGTCCTGCTTGAGGCCCAGTCGCGGCGCGATCTTGCGCACCATCTGCGCGCCAAGAATCGAATGATCCTCGGGCCGCCCCTTGGCGATGTCATGCAACAGCAGCGCTACATAGAGCACTCGGCGATTGACGTTCCCGTCCTTCAGGATCGACGACGCCACCGGCAGGTCCTCGACCAACTCGCCCTTTTCGATCATGGCCAGCTGCGCAACGCACTGGATCGTATGCTCGTCCACCGTGTAGGAATGGTACATGTTGAACTGCATCATCGCGACGATTGGTTCAAATTCCGGGATGAATGCCGCCAGCACGCCCAGCTCGTTCATCCGCCGCAGCGCGCGTTCGGGGTTGCCGTGTTTCAACAGCAGGTCCAGAAAGATACGCCGCGCCTCGGGATCGCAGCGCAGGTCGTCGTCGATGAGGTCAAGGTTGGACTTGAGCAAGCGCATCGCATCGGGGTGGATCAACATGCCCGTGCGCAGCGCTTCTTCAAAGATGCGCAGGATGTTCAGCTTGTCCGACAGAAAGGCCGCGTCATCCGCAATCGCCAGCCGGTTGTGGATCACCTCATAGCCACTCCGCGCTCTCGGCTTGCGCTTGAACAACCGCTCCAGCAAGGGCTCTGCCTTAAGATGCACCGCCTCCAGCTTGGTCAGAAAGATGCGCGTCAGGTCACCCACTTCGGTCGCCTGAAGGAAGTAGTCCTGCATGAACACCTCGACCCCGCGCCGCCCGGCCTTGTCCTCGTAGCCCATCGCCTCGGCCACCGACACCTGCATGTCAAAGGTCAGTTGTTCGGTGGGACGGCCAGACAGAAGGTGCAGATGGCAGCGGACCGCCCATAGAAAATCTTCGGCGGCAACAAAGGCGTCAAACTCGTCGTCGGTGAAAAGGCCAAGAGGCACCAGATCGGCGGCGTCCTGCACCTTGTGAATGTATTTCCCGATCCAGAACAGCGATTGCAGATCCCGCAGACCGCCCTTGCCCTCCTTGACGTTGGGTTCGACGACATACCGCTGACCCTGCCTCTTGTGGCGGGCGTCGCGCTCGGCCAGCTTGGCCTCGATGAACGCGCGCTCGGTGCCCTGGAACAGATCGCGGCGCAGTTGGGTGTCCAGCTCCACCGCCAGGTCGCGATCACCGAACAGGAACCTGTGCTCCAGCATCGCGGTGCGTATGGTGAAATCCTCGGCCCCCAGCCGCAGGCAATCCCGCACCGTGCGGCTGGCGTGCCCGACCTTGAGCTTGAGATCCCACAGCAGGTACAGCGTGCTTTCGATGACGCTCTCGGCCCATGGCGTGATCTTGTAAGGCGTCAGAAACAGCAGATCGACGTCCGAAAACGGGGCCATCTCTCCGCGCCCGTACCCGCCCACTGCGATCACCGCCAGCCGTTCGCCCTGCGTCGGGTTCGAAATCGGGTGCATCAGCGTCTGCGCCGTGCGCAACGCCGCATGGACAAGGCAATCCGTGAGGTATGTGTAGGATCGCGTGGCCTTTCGCGACTGAAACGGGTCCGCCCGGAACGCGTCCGCAATCAGGACGCGCGCCCGACTTTGCGCCTCTTTGAGGTGCGCCACGATCTGCGCGCGCCCGTCTCCGGTCCCCGCATTCAAGGCGTTGTCCAAGATGGTGCTGAACCCGGCCTCGTCGAAAATCTCCGAGGCCGGGCAAATCAGTGTTGCATCTGGCTTGGCAATAGCCCGCAGGGCGGCGTCTGTCACAGGTCTGTCCTTTGGGCTTGGGCGCGTGGGCTTAGAACCCGGCGCCACCAAAACCGCGCGGTGCGGGGCTGATCACGACCACTTGGTTGTTTTGCACCGTCGCCACGGCAAGGCCGCGTTCATTGGTGCCGTCCGGGCGCAGACGGAAGATCCCGTTGGCCCCCTGAAACCCCGACCCTTGCGTGAGCGCAGCACCCGACAGGGCGTTGGGTCGACCACGGCTGACCAGGGCGCCAATGGCGGCGATCCCGTCAAAGGCCAGTCCGGCCAGCGGGTGCGGCGCGCTGCCATAGGCCGCCTCGTATTGGCCACGGAAGGCCGCGGCCCGGTTCGGATCAGGCAGGGCAAACCACCCGCCCTGTACACCGGGCAGCTCCAGCGTCTGCGGCGGGATATCCCATCGTGTCAGGCCAAGGAATTGCGTTGTGGCGGGGCTCACGCCCGCTTCGGGCAGCAACTGCGTCAGCAAAGGCAATGCGGCCGAGGTGGGCGCTGTCATGAACACCGCATTCGCTCCGGCCCCATCCACGGCAGCCTTGATACGTGGCACCGCCGCCACGACACCTTCCTGCGACAGCGGGTAATCCACGGTCCCCGCGAGCGTACCTCCGTTGCGGGCGATGGCCTGCTGAATGGCGTTCCGGCCCAGCTGTCCGGCGACGTCCTGCGCATGCACGACCACGATCCGGTCCTTGCCCTGCGAACCGGCATAGCTCACCAACCGGTTGGCAGTGTTCTGGAATGTCGATCCCAGCACAAACACGTTTCCGCCCGCGATTGTGGTGTTGTTGGAAAAGGCCAGAACATTCACGTTCGATGCGGCCACCGCCACACCCGCTGCATTCGCCGCCTCGGCATATAGCGGGCCGAGGATGATCTGCGCACCGTCATTCACGGCCTGTGCCGCCTGGCTGGCAGCGGTTTGCGCGTTGCCTGCCGTGCCATAGACCCGCAGGTCGATCTGCACGCCGTTGAGGTCGCGCATCGCCAGACGCGCCGCGTTTTCAAGGTTCCGCGCCAGTAACTCATCGCTGCCCTGGCCCGATCCGCGGGGCAGCAACAGGGCGACCGGCACAGGCTTGGACGCATCGATGCGCGGGCCGTTGCCGCTGGTGCCGCCAGTCAGACCACCCAGTGCGGCAGGGTCGCAGGCCGCCAGGGCCAGCGCGGCCACAGGCAGGATTGCGCGGCGTGTCGCCTTGCGCATGAACTTAAAAAACGCGAACATGATTACAGTCACTCCCAACATTATCGGGCCGGCCTGCGCCTGCCCCTTTTTCTGTGGCGGATAATAGACGTCAGGAAAGGCGGGTCCAGCGTTGAATTTCAAGAAGGTGCCGCTTGGTGCGGGCGTGTGGTTTGTCGGAGTGCCGATCGGCACGGCGCGCGACATCACGCTCAGGGCGCTTGATGTGCTGGCCTCGGCGGACGTTCTGGCCGCCGAAGACACCCGCAGCCTGCGCAAGCTGATGGACATCCACGGAGTGCCGCTGGATGGCCGCCGGATCGAAGCGCTGCACGATCATTCCAACGCCGCGGCGGTGGACCGGCTGGTCAAACGCGCGGTCGGGGGGGAGAGTGTGGCCTATGCCTCGGAAGCCGGAATGCCCCTGATCGCGGACCCGGGATTCGAGCTGGGGCAAGCCGCGCGCGCCGCCGGGGTCATGGTGACCTGCGCGCCGGGGCCGTCGGCGGTCCTGACCGCGCTGGCCATCGGCGGATTGCCGACAGACGCGTTCCATTTTGGCGGGTTTCTGCCCGCGCAACGCAGCGCCCGCAGCCGCGCCCTGACCGACTTGGGTGGCGTGAATGCGACGCTGGTGCTCTACGAATCACCCAAGCGCCTGGGCGCAATGCTGGCGGATGCGCGGGATGCGCTGGGCGCAGACCGGCCCGCAACCGTGTGCCGCGAACTGACCAAGAAATTCGAGGAAACCAGGCACGGGACCCTGGATGAATTGGCCGCGGCCTATGCCGAAGGGTCGGTCAAAGGCGAAGTCGTCGTCCTGATCGGCCGAAAAACCGGCGCTACCGTTAGTGATTTGGACATTGATTCGGCCTTACGCTCGGCCATGCGTGACATGAGAACCAAGGATGCGGCTGCATTTGTGGCCGAAACTTACGATGTGCCGCGCCGACAGGTGTACCAGCGGGCGCTGCAACTGTCGCAGGACGAATAGCCCGCCGGGAGGCCGGGTATGACACAGGCACTGCGACAACAGGATCTCTTCTCGGCCCGCCCGGTG
Organism: uncultured Tateyamaria sp.; assembly: GCF_947487805.1. Classification (GTDB taxonomy): domain Bacteria; phylum Pseudomonadota; class Alphaproteobacteria; order Rhodobacterales; family Rhodobacteraceae; genus Tateyamaria. Next base: position 277,240 of record NZ_CANKXW010000001.1, read on the forward strand.
GACCGGATCCGCGCCGATCAGGGGCAGATGTCCTATCAGGCCGGGATGGCGGCGGAACGGTCAGTGGCAGGTCACTATCTGCGCACCGGTCACAGGCTGGTGGCGGAACGCTGGCGTGGTACGCGCGGAGAGATCGATCTGGTGTTTTCCGGCCCGGACGGTCTGGTCCTCGTCGAAGTCAAGAAGAGCAAAAGCTTCGATCATGCCCTCGCCCTTTTGTCGCCTGCACAGGTGCGCCGTCTCTTTGCAACGGCAGAAGAACTCGCGGCCGCGCAACCTTTGGGTCTGTTGACGAATCTGCGCTTCGATCTGGCGTTGGTGGATGGGCAGGGTATCGTGCAGGTCATGGAAAACGCGTTTTGTCACGGTTATTGATGGCCCATATGCCGCGCCTCAACGGTTTGGTGCGCGTGCGCACAGCGTAATGCCATTGCACGGCCGTCGCGGCTGCGCCATCTAGGGCACAGCACAAGCCGGAGACGCGCCATGAAAATCGCCTTTCAGATGGACCCGATCGGGGCCGTGGACATCAATGCCGACAGCAGTTTCCGCCTCGCCGAAGAAGCGCAGGTGCGTGGGCATGCGTTGTTCTTCTACTCCCCCGACCATCTTGCCTATCAAGAGGGGCGGATCACGGCGCGCGGCCACGATTTCACCGTGCAGCGGGTGCAGGGCGACCATGCCCAGCTTGGGCCGATGCGCGAGGTTGATCTGGCGGAATTCGATGTCGTCTGGTTGCGGCAGGACCCGCCATTTGACATGCACTACATCACCTCGACCCATTTGCTCGACCGGCTCAAGGCGACAACGCTGGTGGTGAATGATCCGTTCTGGGTGCGCAATTATCCGGAAAAACTGCTGGTTCTGGACTTTCCGGACCTTACCCCGCCCACGACCATCGCCCGCGATCTCGACACGATCAAGGCGTTCAAGGCCAAGCACGGCGACGTCATTCTCAAACCGCTTTACGGCAATGGCGGCGCGGGCGTGTTCCGCCTCGACGCCAATGACCGCAACCTGACCTCGCTACACGAGCTGTTCACCGGGTTCAGCCGCGAGCCGCTGATCGTGCAGAAATTCCTGCCGGACGTCTCCAACGGCGACAAGCGTGTGATCCTTGTGGATGGCGAGGCCGTTGGCGCGATCAACCGCGTGCCCGCCGAGGGCGAGACGCGGTCGAACATGCATGTCGGTGGCCGTCCCGAAAAGATCGGTCTGACAGACCGTGACAAGGAGATCTGCGCGGCCATCGGCCCGCTTTTGCGCGAGAAGGGCCAGATTTTCGTGGGCATCGACGTCATCGGCGACTACCTGACCGAGATCAACGTGACCTCCCCCACCGGTATTCAGGAGCTGGAGCGGTTCGACGGTGTCAACATCGCCGAAAAGATCTGGCAGGCCATCGAGGCCAAGCGCGCGTGAGCCTGCCTCTGACCCTGCTCAACACATGGTTGCGCTGGACGGAAAAGCCGTTCCTCGCCAACGCAACCAGCGCCACCGCGCTGCGGCGCAGTTTCGACTTGAAATCGCGGCTCTTTTTTCATGCGCCGTTGGGCACGCAGCGGACAAGGACCACCCTCGCCGGGGCCGACGCGCTCGAGGTGCGCAAAACGGATGCTGGCGCCGACCACACCATCCTTTACTTCCACGGCGGCGCCCACGTTTTCGGCAGCCCCCGCACCCATGCGGCCATGCTGTCTGCGCTGGTCAAGCGCACGGGCGGGGTGGCCGTGTTGCCGCGCTATCCGCTGGCACCCGAGCACCCGTTTCCCGCCGCCATTGACCATTGCGTTGCCTGCTACCGCGCCTTGCTGAACGGTGGGCAGGATCCCGCGCGGCTGACAGTCGGCGGCGACAGCGCCGGGGGCAACCTTGCCTTTGCCGTTCTGGCCACCCTGCTGGCCGAGGGCGACCCGCTGCCGGCGGGGGTGTTCGGCCTGTCGCCCCTGATGGATCTGACATTCAGCGGCCCGAGCCATGTCGCCAACGCGGACAGCGATGTTGTCCTGCCGGCTCACCGCATCAAGGACACCGCTGCGGGATACCTCGCCGGGCACGCAGCCGACGATCCCCGCGCCAGCCCCCTCTTTGCCGATTTGACCGGGGCGCCGCCCGTTTGGCTGACGGTTGGCGACACCGAGATCCTGACGGATGACAGCACCCGCCTTGCAGAACGGCTGCGGGCGCAATCGGTGCCTGTGGACCTGACCGTGGCCCGTGACCGCCCGCATGTCTGGACGCTGTTCCATAACCTCCTTCCCGAGGCGCACGAAACGCTGGACCAACTGGCCGGGTGGATCACGGCTCAGACCGGGGTCAATGCGCCCACGCGGTAGCTGACGGCCTCGGCCACATGGGGTTTGCGCACGTCTGCGGATCCGTCCAGATCGGCAATGGTGCGCGCCACCCGCAGCACCCGGTGATAGCCGCGCGCCGACAGCCCGAAACGGTCCGCCACGCGGGTCAGTAGGGCGCGCCCCTCGTCATCCGGCATCGCCAACGCGTCCAGGGCCGCACCGCTCAGATCCGCATTCGCGCGCAGCCCGGTGCCGTCAAGCCGCGCTGCCTGCACGTCGCGTGCTGCCGCCACCCGCGCGGCGATCGTCGCCGATGTATCCCACGTCGCGGGCAGATCCAGATCGGCATAGGTCACGGGCGGGACATCCACGCGCAGGTCGAACCGGTCCATCAGGGGCCCCGAAATGCGCCCCAGATAATCCTCGCCGCAGGCCGGCGCGCGGCTGCACGCGCGGGCCGCATCGCTGAGATAGCCGCATTTGCACGGGTTCGCCGCCGCCACCAACATGAAGCGGCAGGGATATTTCACATGGTTGTTGGCCCGCGCGATCATCACTTCGCCGGTCTCGATGGGCTGGCGCAACGTCTCCAGAACGGTGCGCGGAAACTCGGGAAACTCGTCCATGAACAGCACGCCGTTATGGGCCAGCGACACCTCACCCGGCTTGGCCCCGCGCCCGCCGCCGATGATCGCCGCCATCGAGGCGGTGTGATGCGGTTCCCGAAACGGTCGGTCCATGGAAATCCCGCCCGCATCCAAAAGCCCCGACAGCGAATGGATCATCGACGTCTCAAGCGCCTCCATCGCCGACAGCGGCGGCAGGATCCCGGGCAAACGCGCGGCCAGCATCGACTTGCCCGATCCCGGCGTACCAACCATCAGCACATGGTGCCGTCCGGCGGCGGCCACCTCAAGCGCGCGTTTGGCGCGTTCCTGCCCCTTTACGTCGCGCATGTCCGGCAGGTCTCGGCGCGTCGACACCTTGCCTGCCGTCGCAGGCTCCAGCGGGACCTGACCGGTATAGTGGCGCACGACCTCGCCCAGGGTTTCGGCGGCCACGACGCGCGTGGCGTCGACCCACGCGGCCTCGGCCCCTGATCCCGCAGGGCAGAGCAGGCTGCGCTCCTGCTCCGCGGCGGCCATGGCGGCGGGCAACGCGCCCAGAACGGGGACCAGCGTGCCGTCAAGTGACAGCTCGCCCAAGGCCACAGTCGCCTCCACCGCGTCTTCGGGCAGGATCCCGAGTGCGGCCAGGATCGCCATCGCGATGGGCAGATCGAAATGCGACCCTTCCTTGGGCAGGTCGGCGGGCGACAGGTTGATGGTGATCCGTTTCGACGGCAGGGCAATGGACATGGCCGACAGGGCCGTGCGCACCCGCTCGCGCGCCTCCGACACGGCCTTGTCCGGCAGGCCCACGATGGAAAAGGCGGGCATGCCGGGCGTCAGCGCGCATTGCACCTCGACTTCGCGCGCGTCGACCCCCTGAAAGGCCACTGTATAGGTCCGTGCCGCCATGCGCCCACCTTTGACAAGAATGGTTAATGGCTAGCGGCGCAGGGTTTACGTTTCGTTAATTTCGCCGCTCACGCGGGCCAGGGCGTGGTCGGCGTGCCCATGTCGTAGGGAAACGGGTCATAGGTGACCTTCTGCCCCTCGGCGCGCCACGCTTGGAATGCCGGATCGGTAATCGTCGTCCGGCAATAGGCCTGCGCCTGCGGTCCGACCTGCAAATCATATCCGACAATCCGCGCACAGACCGGGGCATAGAACGCATCCGCCAGCGAATAGGCACCAAAAAGCCACGGCCCCTCGGACTTGAACCGCGCGGCATGGGCCCACAGCGTCTCGACCCGGTCCAGATCAGTGCGCGTCGCATCGTCAGGCTGAAAGCCCGCGTTGACGTGCTGCAACTGCATCGGGCAGTTGCCGCGCAGCGCGGAAAACCCGCCCACCATCTCGGCACAAAGCCAGCGCGCCGTCGCCCGCGCAGCAGGGTCCGCAGGCCACATGCCCGCCTGCGGGTGCCGCTCGGCCAGGGTCTCGGCCATGGCCAGGCTTTCGCCCACCACGGTGCCCTCGGGCGTGCGCATCGCGGGCACCAGGCGCGCGGGCGCGAGGTCGGCCAGATCCGCCGCCATTGTCCCGGCATAAAGGCCCACCAGATGGGTCCGGTGGGGCAGGTTGAATTTCTCCATCATCAGCCAGCCGCGCAGGGACCAGCTCGAAAATGTACGATCGCCGATAAAAAGGTCATAAGTCATGGGCCGCACGCTAGGCCGACATCGGCCCGCGACGCCAACGCAGATTTGTGGCCTGTGCCATCACGGCAGATGATTGATCACCTCGGCTGCCCCGCGCGCGGGGTGCAATGTCGTCACCGACAGCGGATCGATCTTGTGCGCCAGAACATCCACCGCCGACAGGCCCAGAACGGCCTGCACCTGCGTCAGGATCACGCCGAAATGCGCCACTGCGATGATATCGGCGCCCGAATGCGCCGCCTCGATCCGGCGCACGACTGTGGCAACCCGCGCTGCCGCGTCGTTCCAGCTTTCTCCGCCGGGGGGCGTGTGATCGCCGGGGGCCTCCCAATAGTCGCGGCTCAACTTCGGGTGCCGGTCCGATACGTCCGAGAAATGTACCCCGTCCCAGGTGCCGAAATGGAATTCGCGCAAGGCGGGCTCATGGGCCAGCCGCACGCGCCCCGCCAGAATGGCGCTCGCCGTGTCTATTGAGCGGCGCAGATCGGAGGATACCACCAGCGCATCCTGCGGCAAATGCGCGGCCAGCCGGGCAATGGCGGCGGCGTCTGACAGATCGGCGGGCACATCGCGCCACCCGGTGAAATTGCGCTGATGCGTCGGCCCGTGCCGTATCCAGTGCCAGGTGGTCATGGCATCTCTCCCTTGAGCGTCCGGGGCAGCCCGGCCACCACATGCACCACGCAATCGGCCTCAGCCGCCAGCGCGATGTTGAGCCGCCCCTGCGCCTCGCGGAACGCGCGGCCCAGGGCCGTTTCCGGCACGATCCCCTGTCCTACCTCGTTCGACACGACGACCACCGGGGCCGCACAGGCGCGCAACGCGTCCAGAAACGCGCGCTGCTGGGCCTCAAGGTCCAGCCCGTCCAGCATCACGTTGGTCAGCCACATGGTCGCGCAATCAACCAGCACACAGGCCTCCGGCCCCAGCCCGCCAAGCGCGCCCGCCACGTCCAGCGGCGCATCCACACAGGTCCACTCCCCGCCACGCCGCGCTCGGTGCTGATCAACCTTTAATTGTATCTCCTCATCCCAAATGCGGGCTGTGGCGATATAAAGAGGCTGTAATCCACTGTTTTTAATAAAATTTTCGGCGATCACGGACTTGCCCGACGCCGCGCCGCCTAGAACGAATGTCACTGCCGGCAACATTTTTTCATCCTCAGAGTGAACCAAAACCCGTCCTGCTGCGTAGACAGAGTAAGTGCGCAAAACAAGCATAACCATCCAGGGGGAAGAACCATGGCATTGGACAATGTTCGAGAGTTCTCGCTGTCTCGTACCGCGATGAAGGCTGAATTGCTGGACGCGGAGACGGAATTGCGCCTCGCATATGCGTGGCGGGATGAACGGGATGAGGCCGCGCTGCACCGTCTGATCACCGCCTACATGCGGCTTGCGATCTCCATGGCGTCCAAGTTCAAACGCTATGGCGCCCCCATGAACGACCTGATCCAGGAGGCCGGTCTGGGCCTGATGAAGGCCGCGGACAAGTTCGACCCCGACCGCGGCGTGCGCTTTTCGACCTATGCCGTCTGGTGGATCAAGGCGTCGATCCAGGATTACGTGATGCGCAACTGGTCCATGGTGCGCACCGGATCGACCAGCAGCCAGAAATCGCTGTTCTTCAACATGCGGCGCGTGCAGGCCCGCCTTGAACGCGAAAGCGCCGCCGCAGGTGAAACGCTGGACAAGCACCAGCTGCGCCAGATGATCTCGACCGAAATCGGTGTTCCCCTGCACGATGTCGAGATGATGGAGGGCCGCCTCTCCGGCTCCGACTACTCCCTCAACGCCACCCAATCTGCCGAGGACGAGGGCCGAGAGTGGATCGACGCCCTCGAGGATGACAGCGCGCAGGCCGCCGAGACGGTCGAACACAGCCACGACACCGAACAGCTGCGCGAATGGCTGTTGATGGCGCTGAACGCGCTGAACGACCGCGAACGGTTCATCGTGCGCGAACGCAAGCTGCGCGATGACCCCCGCACATTGGAAAGCCTCGGTCAGGAGCTGAGCCTGTCCAAAGAGCGTGTCCGCCAGCTTGAGGCGGCCGCATTCACAAAGATGCGCAAGTCCCTTGAGACCCAGAGCCGGGAAGTGCATCACTTCCTCGTATGAGAACCGCGATCACATCGCCGATCCTTGCCGCCGTTGCGACCCTGTCGACGGCGGCATTTTCATATGCGGCCACTGATTGGTCCGGCTTTGACGGCGACGTGCTGATCCTGGGCGAATTCCACGACAATCCCCGCCACCATGCGGTGCAGGCCGACGCGTTGCGCGTGATCCGGCCCCGCGCGGTGGTCTTTGAAATGCTCACCCCGGACGAGGCACAAGCGCTCGACGCCATCGCCCGCGACCATGCGGCGATGGTGGCGGCGTCGCAAGGCTACCACTGGTCCAACATCGCGGACTATGCGGATGTGCTGGCCGCCAGCCCGGTGATCGTCGGCGCGGCCCTGCCGCGTGATGCGGTGCGTGCGGCCTTTGGCGACGGGGCGGCAGCGGTGTTTGGCCCGGATGCGGGCGTCTACGGCCTGACCAAACCGCTGGCGGCGGAGGAACAGGAGATCCGCGAGCTTGGCCAATTCGACGCCCATTGCGACGCGATGCCGCTCGATCTGATGTCCGGCATGGTCGAGGCGCAGCGCCTGCGCGACGCCGCCTTTGCCCGCACGGTGGTCGCGGCCCTCGACCGGTATGGCAGCCCCGTGGTGCTGATCACCGGCAACGGCCACGCGCGCCTAGATTGGGGCGTGCCTGCCGCGCTGGCCCGCGCGCGCCCCGACCTGTCCGTGACCAGCGTGGGGCAGGGTGAACGGCAGGAACCACCCGAGGGCGTGTTTTCCTGGACGCTGAACGGCGCGCCCGCGCCCGACAGGGGCGATCCCTGCGCCGCATTCAACTAGGGGCCTCAGCCCGGCGGGGGCTGGTTCTCGGGGGTGCGTCGTCCTATGGTCACGCCGACCACAGGCCGCCGGACGCACATTCATGCTGCAAGACAAACGTATCCTTTTGATCCTGACGGGCGGCATCGCCGCCTACAAGGGGCTGGACCTGATCCGCCGCCTGCGCGAACGCGGCGCATCCGTCACGCCCGTGCTGACCCGCGCCGCCGAACAGTTCGTCACGCCGCTGTCGGTGTCGGCGCTGGCCGGGCACAAGGTCTACCGCGACCTCTTTGACCTCACCGACGAGGCCGAGATGGGACATATCCAGCTCAGCCGCTCCGCCGACCTGATCCTCGTGGCCCCGGCCACGGCGGACATCATGGCCAAGATGGCGCAGGGCCGTGCCAATGATCTGGCCTCGACCCTTTTGTTGGCCACGGACACGCCGGTGATGATCGCGCCCGCAATGAATGTGCGCATGTGGGACCACCCGGCCACGCAACGCAATCTGACACAACTGCGCGCCGATGGGGTGACGGTTGTGGGCCCCAATGACGGTGACATGGCCTGCGGTGAATTTGGCCCCGGACGGATGGCCGAACCGCTGGAGATCGTGGACGCCGTGCAGGGCCATTTCGGGCCCCGCCCGCTCAAGGGCAAACATGTGCTGATCACCTCCGGGCCGACGCACGAACCGATTGATCCCGTCCGCTATATCGCGAACCGGTCCTCGGGCGCGCAGGGCACCGCGCTGGCGCGCGCGCTGCTGGATCTGGGCGCGCAGGTCACCTTTGTCACCGGCCCGGCGGACGTACCGCCGCCCGTGGGCGCGGATGTGGTCCGGGTCGAAACCGCGCACCAGATGCGCGATGCGGTGCTGGCGGGCCTGCCCGCCGATGCGGCGGTGTTTGCCGCCGCGGTCGCCGATTGGCGCGTCGATGGGGCCAGCGACGCCAAGCTCAAGAAAGTGGTGGGCACATTGCCCACCCTACAGTTCGCGGAAAATCCTGACATTCTGGCGACGGTTGCGCAGATGACCAAAGGCCGCCCAACCCTTGTCGTGGGCTTTGCCGCGGAAACGAATGACGTGATCGACAACGCCACCGCCAAACGGGTGCGCAAGGGCTGCGACTGGATCGTGGCCAATGACGTCTCGCCCGAGACCGGCATCATGGGCGGGTCCGAAAATGCGGTCACCGTGATCTCGGACACAGGCGTCGACAGCTGGCCGCGCATGACCAAGGCCGAGGTCGCCGCCCGTCTTGCCCGCCAGATCGCCGAGGCGCTCGCAACATGATCCTTGCCGCTGGTCATCCCGCCGCCGCAGCTTATGTGGTGGAGCGATGAAGCCCGTAACCCTCAAACTGATGCGCGTCGGCGGATCCTACACCGACATCCCGCTGCCCGCCTATGAAACCGTGGGCGCCGCGGGCGCGGATCTGCGCGCGAACCTTGCGGGTGGTGCCGCGGTGGTCGTGGCCCCGGGCGCGCGGCTTTTGGTGCCCACGGGCCTCGCGATGGCGGTGCCCGAGGGGTACGAGGTCCAGATCCGCCCGCGCTCTGGCCTTGCGCTGAAACACGGGATCGCGCTGGTCAACAGCCCCGGCACCATCGACAGCGACTATCGCGGCGAGGTCGGGGTGATCGTACTCAATACATCTGACACGGGCTTTGAAATCACCCACGGGATGCGCATCGCTCAGATGGTGCTGGCCCCGGTGGTGCAGGCGTCCTTTGCCGAAGTCGACACGCTGGACGACACGGCCCGCGGTGCGGGCGGCTTTGGATCGACCGGGCGCGGCTGATGGTGCTGGTCTTTGCCTTGGCGGCGGTCCTGTGGGGCGTCGGTGCCGCGATGAAGACGCCGCGCCGCGCGCGCTGGTTGATGATCGGCATTCTCTACGTACTGGTTCTGGCCGTGCAGATCGCCCTGCCGCCCGACCATCCTGTGCGCCTCGCCACCGGCGAAAGCCCGGCGTTCTGGCTGATCCTTGGCGGGTTTGCGGGCCTTGTCGTGGCCTACCGCTTTGGGCTGCGGCGGTTGCGCGCGCGGGCGCAGGACCGCGAAACCGCAGCGCAACCGCCCGCGCAGGCCGGCGCCTTTACCGACACCGAACTCAACCGCTATGCCCGCCACATCGTGCTGCGCGAAATCGGCGGTCCGGGGCAAAAGGCGCTGCGCGAGGCGCGTGTGCTGGTGGTGGGGGCGGGCGGCCTTGGCGCGCCCGTGCTGCAATACCTCGCGGCCGCCGGGGTGGGCACCATCGGGGTGATCGATGACGACGTGGTGGAAAACGCCAACCTGCAACGCCAGGTCATCCACACCGATGCCCGCATCGGCACGCCCAAGGTGTTCTCGGCCCAAACCGCGATGCAAGCGCAGAACCCCTTTGTCACCGTGCGCCCCTATCACCGCCGCCTCACGCCGGACATCGCGGACACCCTGATCGCGGACTATGACATTGTCATCGACGGCACCGACAATTTCGACACCCGCTATCTCGTGAATGCCGCCGCCGTGCGCGCGGGCGTGCCACTGATCTCGGGCGCGCTCACCCAGTGGGAAGGACAGCTGAGCGTCTTTGACCCCGCCCGCAACGCGCCTTGCTACCGCTGCATCTTTGACAAGGCTCCTGCACCCGAACTTGCCCCCAGCTGCGCCGAGGCAGGCGTGGCCGGGCCGCTGCCGGGGGTCGTGGGCTCCATGATGGCGATTGAGGCGATCAAGCTGATCACCGGCGCAGGCGCACCCCTGCGCGGGCAAATGGCGATTTACGACGCGCTTTACGGCGAAAACCGCACGATCACGCTGGCCCGTCGCGCCGATTGCCCCGATTGTGGCACGGCCCCCATGGCGGGCGGATGACGGCCCCCCTACATTGACCGCAAAGGAGACCGCCAAGATGACCAATATCCTGCTGCAAGACTGGGACACCCCGTTCCAGATCGCGCCCTTTGACCAGATTTCCGACGACGATTTCGCGCCAGCGCTCGACACGGCGCTTGCCAATCACCGGGCCGAAATCGACGCCATCGCCTCCAATCCGGCCCCCGCCGATTTCGCCAACACGATCGAGGCGCTCGAGGCTGCGGGCCGCGATCTCGACAAGGTGCTGGGCACCTTCTACACGGTCGCAGGCGCCGACAGTAACCCTGCCCGCGAGGCGCTACAGCGCGACTTTTCCCCGAAACTCGCCGCGCATTTTGCCGAGATCTCCGGGAACAAGGCGCTTTTCGCCCGCGTCGCGGCGGTGAACGAGGCGCGCGATACGCTGGATCTGACGGACGAACAGGCGCGGGTGCTGATGCTGACCCATCGCGGCTTTGTCCGTGCGGGCGCGGCCCTGACCGGGGCTGACGACAACCGGATGAAAGAGATCAAGGGCCGGCTTGCCGAACTGGGCACTGCCTTTACCCAGAACCTGCTGGCGGATGAACGCGACTGGTTCATGGAACTGGGCGACGGCGATCTGGCCGGACTGCCGGAGTTTGTCGTCAACACCGCCCGCGCGGCGGGCAAGGAAAAGGGCGTGGACGGCCCCGTCGTCACCCTGTCGCGGTCCCTGATCGTGCCGTTCCTGCAATTCTCCACCCGCCGCGACCTGCGCGAAATTGCTTACAAGGCGTGGGGCGCGCGTGGCGCAAACGGCGGCGACACCGATAACCGCGCCATTGCCGCCGAAATCCTCAGCCTGCGCGAGGAACGCGCCAAGCTTTTGGGCTATGACAGCTTTGCCGCCTACAAGCTGGAAACCGAAATGGCCAAGACGCCGGATGCCGTCCGCGACCTGCTGATGGACGTCTGGGAACCGGCCAAGGGGCAGGCCAATGCCGATGCCTGGGTGCTGGAACAGATGATGCAGGCCGACGGCGTGAATGGCCCGCTGGCCCCGTGGGACTGGCGGTTCTATTCCGAACGCCGCCGCAAGGACCTGCACGATCTCGACGAGGCCGAGGTCAAACCCTATTTCCAGCTCGACCGCATGATCGAGGCGTCATTCGCCTGCGCCACGCGGCTTTTTGGCCTATCGTTCAAACCGCTCGACATCCCGCTCTATCACCCCGATTGCCGCGCGTGGGAGGTCACCCGCGGCGGCGCCCATGTGGCGGTGTTCATCGGCGATTATTTTGCCCGTGGCTCCAAACGGTCCGGTGCGTGGTGCTCGGCCATGCGCGCACAGGCCAAGTTCCCAGAACCGCAGGCCCCCGTGGTCATCAACGTCTGCAACTTTGCCAAGGGCGATCCCGCCCTTCTCAGCTATGATGACGCGCGCACGCTCTTTCACGAATTCGGCCACGCCCTGCACCAGATGCTGTCCAACGTGACCTACGAAAGCATTTCGGGCACCTCTGTGGCGCGCGATTTCGTGGAACTGCCCAGCCAGCTTTACGAACACTGGCTCGAAGTGCCCGAAGTGCTGCGCGAATTTGCCGTGCACGCCGAAACGGGCGAGGCGATGCCGCAGGCGCTGCTCGATAACGTGCTGGCCGCCGCGACCTATGACATGGGGTTCCAGACGGTGGAATATGTGGCCTCTGCGCTGGTCGATCTGGCCTTTCACGACCGCGCCGCACCCGCCGATCCGATGGTCAGACAGGCCGAGGTGCTGGCCGAGATCGAAATGCCCGCCGCCATTGGCATGCGCCACGCCACACCGCATTTTGCGCACGTGTTCGCAGGCGACGGGTATTCGTCGGGCTACTACAGCTACATGTGGTCCGAGGTGATGGACGCAGACGCCTTTGCCGCCTTCGAAGAGGCGGGCGGCCCCTTTGATCCGGACAAGGCGCAGGCGCTGGAAACGCATATCCTGTCCACCGGGGGCAGCGCGGATGCGGCCGAACTCTATACCGCCTTCCGGGGCCGGTTGCCGGGAGTCGAGGCCTTGCTCAAGGGGCGGGGACTGGTGGCCTGATCCGGCCACCAGCCATCGCGGCTCATTCGGCGGCAACCGCGCGGGTCTCGGCCTTGTGTGCGCTCACCACCACCAGAACGGTGGCGCCCAGCACCCAGTAATACAGGGCGTCCAGCCCGGTAAATCCGAACAGGAACGGCGCGGCCACGAATGTCGCGCCAACGATCCCATCCACCAGCAGGTGCAGCGAATAGGGCAGTACGCGCACCAGCCCGGTTTCGTGGTCGGTCAGCGCCGTCAGCAGCAGCGCCGCAATCCCGGTGGCAAAGGACAGGCCAAAGGCCCAGGGGTTGCTGGCCCCGATGTTCAACACAAACGGCATGACAATGAGGCCAAGCGCTACGGGATAGTCGATATAGGCGTGCATCTGGCGGGTGAAAAAGCGGAACATGGGGGTCTCTCCCTTGGGGTCATGGATCGGCCATCGGGTGGCGCGGTGACCCCAAGCTAGAGTTTGGAACCAATCGGTACAATAAAACTGTCCGTGAAGTACGCGTGATCTCAATACCCCGCGCCGCGGTCCACCAGATGCAGGAACGGCAGGCCTGCTTGGCCGCGCCGGATGTTCTCGGCGATGGTCTTGGCGGAATAGGCCGCGCGCGTCTCGGATGCGATATGCGGCGTGACCGTGACGCGCGGATGGGTCCAGTAGGGATGTGCCGCAGGCAACGGCTCCACCCGGAACACATCCAGCGTGGCGTGGTCAATCTGGCCGCTGTCCAGCGCGCCCAGCAGCGCGTCATCGTCGATCAACGGCCCCCGTCCGGGGTTCAGGATCCGCGCCCCCACCGGCATCAGCGCCAGACTGTCGCGGTCGAGCGTGTTCTCCGTGGCCGCCGTACTGGGCAGCAGCAGCACACAATAGTCCGCCCGCTCCAGCGCTGCGCGCAGACCCGCATCGCCGTGCAGACAGGTGATGCCCGCGATCTGCTTTTCCGACCGGCTCCAGCCCGCCACGTCAAAGCCCAGGCCCGCCAGCGCGCCGGCGCAGGCCGCACCCAGCTCGCCCAGCCCCAGTACGGTGACCCGCGTGTCAAAGGCCAGCGGCGGCGGTTTGGGTGCCCACGTGCCGGGGGCCGCGCCGATATGCGCATCCATCCCCAGATGCAGGCGCAGGATATGGCCCGTGACCCACTCGACCATGCCTTGCGTCAACGCGGGGTCAACCATCCGCGCCAGCGGCAGGCGCAGCGTGGGGTTGTGCACGATGTCCTCGACCCCGGCCCACAGGTTCAACACCGCCTTGGCGCGGGTAAAGGGCGCGAAATCCTGCACCGTGGAATTGGGCGCATAGACGATATAGTCGACCTCGTCCGGCGCGATATCCTGCGCGATATGCGCGTCCACGCCAGCGGCGGCGATCTCCTTGGACAGGGGGCCTTCGTATTGGGGCCACCGGTCTTCGGTGGCGGCGAACAGGACGTTCACGCTCATGTGGCGAATGCCGCATCAAGGCTGGCCATGCCCTTGATCTCGATCGGGTTTCCGGCCGGATCGGTAAAGAACATGGTGCTCTGCTCGCCCGGCTCGCCCTCGAACCGGATCTGCGGCTTCAGCACGAAAACCACCCCCGCCTCCGTCAGCCTGTCGGCCAGCGCGCGCCATGTGGCCATCGGCAGCACGGCCCCGAAATGCGGCATCGGCACCTGCACGTCGCCCACCTTGCCTGTCGGCGCGCTGGCAAAGGGCGCGCCCAGATGGCACGACAGCTGGTGCCCGAAAAAGTCGAAGTCGACCCAGGTGTCCGTGCTGCGCCCTTCGGCACATCCCAAAAGGTCGCCGTAAAAGGCGCGGGTGGCGTCAAGGTCCGTGACATTGAAGGCAAGGTGAAACAGGGCGGTCATGGCGGTCTCCGAACGTGGCTATGTCGGGACCCGTGTACCGCGTGACATGCAAATTGCAAAACCCGCAGTTGTGATCGCCGCGACCACAAATCGTGATGCGGCGTGCCTATCGCGGCCTGTGCACATGCGCGCTTTGCGCCAGCCCGAAGGCCAGCATCAGAACCAGCATCGCGGACCCGCCATAGCTGACCAGCGGCAGGGGCACACCCACCACCGGCGCCAGCCCCATGACCATCGACATGTTCACCGCAAAGAACAGGAAAAAGTTCAACGCAATTCCCAGCGTCAGCAGCGACGAAAACCGGTCCTTGTTGGCCAGTGCCGACACGACGCAAAACAGGATGATCAGCGCATAAAGCGCCAGCAGCGAAAACGCCCCGATGAACCCGAACTCCTCGGCCAGCGTGGTAAAGATAAAGTCAGTGTGCTTTTCAGGCAGAAAGTTCAGGCGCGACTGCGTGCCCTGCATGAACCCGCGCCCGGTCCAGCCGCCGGATCCCAGCGCGATCTTGGACTGCGTGATGTGATAGCCCGCGCCCAGCGGGTCGGAACTGGGGTCCAGAAACGTGTCGATCCGCCGGAACTGATAGTCCTTGAGAAGCTGCCACTCGGTCCCACGCGATTGCAGTACGGCGGTGATCAGCCCCGCGCCCGCCGCAAACACGGCCGCGAAATAGGCCCAGTGCACACCGGCCAGAAACATCAGCCCGCCACCCGCCGCCATCAGCAGGATCGAGGTGCCCAGATCCGGCTGGCGCAGAACCAGCGCCGTGGGGATCAGGATCAACAGCACCGGCAACAGCACCCAGAAGGGCCGCGATTTGCGGTGCGGGGGCAGCCAGTCGTAATAGGCCGCCAGCATCAAAACCAGCGTCACCTTCATCAATTCCGAAGGTTGCAGCCGCATGAACCCCAGATCGATCCAGCGCTGCGCGCCCATCCCGACGGACCCGAAAAACTCCACCGCCAACAGCAGCGCAAGCGAGCCCAGATAGGCAAGGCTCGCCATGTTGCGCCAGAACCAGATCGGCACCATCGCGATCATCACCATCAGGACAAAGCCCGCGGCAAACCGTTTCATCTGCGGCTCGGCCCAGGGGCTGAACGACCCGCCCGCCACGGAATAGAGCATCAGGAACCCGACGCCCGCCACCGCCGCCAGCAACAGCGCAAGTGGCCAGTTCAGGTACAGCACCTTGCGCGGCCCCGTGGGGACGTATTTGACCGTGTACTCAAGATAGCTCATGCTTGATCCTTGCCCGAGATATTGGCCAAGGGCTGCATCCCGCGCAGCACGCGCTGTTGCTCGCGGATGCGGTCACGGTCCTTGGTCGGATAGGCCTCGAGCGGGGGTTCGTCCCCGTACATCGCCTGCAATGTCACGTCGCGTGCAATCGGGGCCGCGGCAGTGGACCCGCCGCCGCCATGCTCGACCACCACGGCGACCGCGTATTTCGGATCGTCATAGGGGGCAAAGTTCACGAACAGCGCGTGATCCCGGCGCTCCCATGGCAGGTCTTCGTTCTTGGTGACACCGCGCGCGCGTTCGGCGGCGGTGATGTTGCGCACCTGGCTGGTGCCGGTCTTGCCGGCCATGCGCATCGCGTCTTCGATGATGCGGCTGCCATAGGCGGTGCCGCGCCGGTCGTTGACGACCTCGTACATGGCACGGCGCATCTTGCGCAGGTTGTTTTCGTTCATGCCCATGCTGTCGCCACCGCGCGCGGGCTGTTCGATGCCGTCGATGGATTTGACCAGCCGCGGCTCGACCGCGCGCCCACTGGCCAGCCGTGCAGTCATCACCGCCAGTTGCAGCGGTGATGCCAACAGATATCCCTGCCCGATGGATGCGTTGACCGTGTCACCGATCACCCAGTCCTGCCCGTGCACGCGCGCCTTCCACTCCTTGGTGGGGGTCAGGCCCGAGGCCACGGCGGACATCGGCACATCGTGCCGCACACCCAGCCCAAAGCGGTTCGCCATGGCCGAAATCTTCTCGATCCCGACCTTCAGCGCCAAGTCATAGTAGTAGACGTCGCAGGACTGTTTCAGCGAGTTTTGCAGATCGACCCAACCGTGTCCGGCCCGTTTCCAGCAGTGGAACTTGCGTTCCGCCACCTCGAGATGGCCGGGGCAATAGACTGTCTCGTCCGGCCCGATCAACCCGTCCTCGAGGGCGGCCATGGCCGTGATCATCTTGAACGTCGATCCGGGTGGATAGGCGCCCTGCACCGACTTGGACGCCAGCGGGCGGAATTTGTTCTCCGTCAGCGCATTGTAGTCACGAGACGAGATCCCGCGCACGAACAGGTTGGGATCGAATGTGGGCGCCGAGGCAATCGCCAGCAGGTCGCCCGATTGCACGTCCATCACGATGGCGCTGGCGCTTTCATTGTTCAGACGCGCCTGCACATAGCTTTGCAATTTGGCGTCGATGGTCAGCTGCAAGTCGGAACCGGGCGTGCCCTCGCGGCGGTCCAGCTCGCGCATGACGCGGCCCGTGGCGTTGACCTCCACTCGCTTGGCACCGCCCTTGCCGCGCAGCGCGGTTTCGGCCTTGGCCTCGACCCCGACCTTGCCGATCTGAAAGCGCGGGATGCGCAGCAGCGGGTCCTGATCCTCGATCCGTTCCAGATCAAAGTCGCTGACCGGCCCCACATAGCCCAGCACATGCGCATAGTCCGAGCCCAGCGGGTACACCCGGCTCAGCCCGACCTCGGGCGTGACGCCGGGCAGGGCGGGGGCGTTCACGCTGACGCGGCTCAGGTCTTCCCAGCTGACTTCGTCGGCGAGGGTGATGGGCAGGAACGGGGCCGAGCGTTTGACCTCGGCCATGGCGCGTTCCACATCGTCGGGATCCAGCGGCACGACCTGCGACAGGCGGGCGACCACCTCTTCGACGTCGCCTGCATCCTCGGGGACGATCACGATCCGGTAGCTGGGCACGTTACGCGCCAGCGGCACGCCGTTGCGGTCGAACACCTCGCCGCGCGCGGGCGGGATCAGGCGGACGTTGATGCGGTTTTCCTCGGCCAGCAGGCGGAACTGGTCGGCCTGATCAACCTGAAGGAACTGCATCCGCGCGCCCAGACCCGCGACAAAGGCCAGCTGCACGCCGCCCAGCAGCGCGGCGCGGCGCGTGAACAGGCGGTGGTTCGCCTCGGTATCGACGCGGGGCCCTTTCATGATCGCGCTCCCTTGCCGCCGATGTCATTTGGCGCGGCCTTGCGCACACCCATGAACGCATGCGTCACCGCCACCACCAGCGGATAGGCCAGTGCGGTAACGATGATCTGGATCAGGACCAGCCCCAGCGGCGGGCGGTCGATCAGCAGGATGGCGAGAACCACGTGATAGACAAGGCCGATGCCCACGATCCACGCGCCCGCAGAGGCCAGTTCGGTGGCAAGGCTCGCGTCGCGCAGGCTGCGCGACTGGGCCTTGATCTGCTCGCACGCGATCAGCGCCAGCAGCGCCCACAGACCGGGCGGGCGTTGCAGCAGCAGGTCCGCCATCAGAAAGACGAGGGCCAGCAGGACGGCGGGCACAAACTCGGGCCGCCGCACCGACCATGCAAAGGCAAAGCCGAGGATGAGGTCGGGCCAGATCAGCCCGCCGGTCGACGTCTGGAGCGGCAGCAGGTGCAGGAACAGAAGTACCAGCACGAGGCCCGCAAAGGCCGCGCGCATCGACCACAGGCGGGAGGGGCTCAGCTCGGTCATTCCGCGACCTCCCCGTCCAGCAGCAGCGCCGCGCCGCCGGGGGCCAGCACGTTGCTGTCATCGCTGACCGGTTCGTTGCCGTAGTGGCGCAGCACCCGCAGGAATTCGAGCCGTTCGTAATCCGCCGCCAGCCGCACGCGTAGCCGCCCGCCGGGGTCGGCAGCGACTTGCCCGATCAGCAGGCCCGCCGGAAACACGCCGCCGTCGCCGGAGGTGATCACGCGGTCTCCGGGGCGCACAAGGTCGGGGTTTTCCAAGAAGTCGACCGGCGGGGCGGCCGAATTGTCGCCCGCCACAATTGCCTTTTGCCCCGAGGGCTGGATGACGGCTGGCACACGGCTTGAGGCGTCGGTGACCATGATCACGCGGCTGGTGTTCTGCGCCACGCCCGACACCCGGCCCACAAGGCCGATGCCGTCCATGGTGGCCCAGCCTTCGACGATGCCGTCGCGCGCGCCGACATTCAGCAGCACCGACTGACGGAAGGGCGAGCCGCTATCGGCGAGCACCACGCCGGTGATGTAGGTCAGGCGCGGGTCAAGCCGCACGTTGTTGAGATCGAGGAGCCGCGCGTTTTCCTGTTCGAGCTGGAGGGCCGCCTCTTTCCACGCCTGCATCTGGCGCAGCTCGCGGCGCAGTTCGGTGTTCTGTTCGGCGATGCGGCGATAGCTCTGGAAATCGCGGACGAGGTTGATGGTGCCGGTGACCGGGGCCATGGCCCAGTCCATGTTGGGCACGATCCGGTCAGTGACCTGCGCGCGGAACCGTTCGACGCGCGGACTGTCGATGCGCCAGAGCAGGAACACACCCGTCAGCGCCAGCACCAGCACAGCCAGCACCAGCCGCCGAAGCGGGCCTGCATAATCTACCTGTCCGCGGTCCTTGGCCAAGGCGATCTCACCTCACGGTTGGTCCGTTTTAACGATGGTCTGACATTTGCCGGATCGGGGCAAGTCAACTCTTTGTCCCCGCGGGGACACATTATGTTAAATTTTCCGACAGCCCCCGGATCAGCTGTCGTAGTCGATGGCGTGGCGCAGTTGTTTTTCGTATTCCAGCGCCTTGCCGGTGCCAAGCGCCACGCAGTTCAGGCTTTCATCCGCGATGGACACGGCCAGCCCGGTCTGTTCGCGCAAGGCCAGATCCAGATCACCCAACAGCGCACCACCACCAGTGAGCATCACGCCCCGGTCGACGATGTCCGCCGCCAGGTCGGGCGGGGTGGTTTCTAGCGCGGTCATCACCGCTTCGCAGATTTGCTGGACCGGTTCGGCCAGTGCCTCGGCGATCTGGGCCTGGGTCACTTCGATTTCCTTAGGCACGCCGTTCAAAAGGTCGCGGCCGCGGATCTGCATGGACGTCCCACGCCCGTCATCGGGCATGCGCGCGGTGCCGATGGAGGTCTTGATCCGCTCGGCGGTGGTTTCCCCCACGAGCAGGTTCTGCTGGCGGCGCAGGTAGGAGATGATCGCCTCGTCCATGCGGTCACCACCGACGCGGACGGAGCGGGCATAGACGATGTCACCAAGCGACAGCACAGCCACCTCGGTGGTCCCGCCGCCGATGTCCACGACCATGTTGCCGGTAGGATCGGTGATCGGCATGCCCGCACCAATCGCCGCAGCGATGGGTTCGGCAATCAGGCCCGCGCGACGGGCACCTGCGGACAGCACTGATTGGCGGATCGCGCGTTTTTCAACGGGTGTCGCGCCGTGCGGGACGCAGACGATGATCTTGGGCTTGGAAAAGGTCGAGCGTTTGTGGACCTTGCGGATGAAGTGTTTGATCATCTCTTCGGCGGTGTCGAAGTCGGCGATCACACCCTCGCGCATGGGGCGGATGGCCTCGATGGACCCAGGCGTGCGGCCCAGCATCAGCTTGGCGTCTTCGCCCACGGCGAGCACTTTTTTCACGCCGTCCTTGACGTGATAGGCCACCACGGAGGGTTCGGACAGGATCACGCCGCGGCCCTTGACGTAGACGAGCGTGTTGGCCGTACCGAGGTCAATCGCCATATCGGACGAGAACAGTCCGCCCAGATTTCCGAATATCGACATGCTGCGCACCTTGCCTATTAACGGGGCTTCCGCCTCGCCCCAATAAATTTGGGTCCGCGACTCAGAACGAGGGCGGACCGCCCGCTTTATAGGGCTGTGACGGATGGGACGAAAGGCCCGAAACGGCGGCGGGGTCGGCGGTCTTTTGCCAAGCTGCGGATCCGTCGGGAAATAAATTTTCGCAGGCTCTGAATAAATCGCCGGCCTGCGCTGTTTTCCCTGTGCCCGGCCACGACCGGTTCGGGGCATCACGCATCTCTGGGAGGATAAGATGACACTGTTTCGCACCGCCTGTTTCGGGCTGACACTGGCGCTGGGCGCTGCGGCCGCGCAGGCCGACACATGGACCCTGGATGGGGCCGCGTCCAAGCTGGCCTTTGGGTCGATCAAGTTCAACGATCTGGGCGAGGTGCACAGTTTCAAATCACTGGACGGAACCGTGGGTGCGGATGGTGCGGTGGCGCTGGGCATTGATCTGGCGTCGGTCGAGACGAATATCGACATCCGCAACGAGCGGATGGTGGAACATGTGTTCAAGAACGCGCCGCGCGCTGCGATTTCGGCACAGATCGACATGGCCGCGATGGAAGGCATGGCCGTGGGCGAGAGCGCGGTGATGGAGGTCGAGGGGGATCTGAGCCTGCTGGGCGTCGAAGTGCCCCTCTACGGTGATATGTTCGTGATGCGCCTGTCGGAGGACAAGGTGATGGTGACGACGGACAGCATGCTGTTTTTGTCGACGGCGGATGCGGAGCTGGACCCCGGTGTGGACAAGTTGATGGAGCTGGCAAGCCTGCCCAACATCGTGCGCGCGGTGCCGGTAACGCTGCGCCTTATGTTCGATGCGGATGGTGCCAGCGGCTGAGACGTGCGGTGCGCCGTGACGGCGCACCCTACGGGGGTCAGGTCGTCAGGATCTGGTCCAGCCATTTAACCAGTGTGTCCTGCTGCTGCGGTGGCAGGACGTGTGACACGTATTGATCGGGGCGCACCAGAACAAGCGCCCCGGTCATCCGGTCGATGCCGCGGCTGTCAAAGATGTCGGCGGCGGGGTCCGGGCAGAAGAGCTTTTCCATATCGTGCAGGTTCAGGGCGCCCTTGGTCAGGGTGTGGTGGCCTCGTGTGTCGCGGTGCGGTGATTGCAGGATCGTGCGCAGGTCAATGACGGCGTCGGGGTCTGCGCCGTGCGGCGTGTAACGGGCGATCAGGTCGCGCAGCGCGTGCGTGTGGTCGGTGTCGCCCACAAAGTGAAAGAGGCGCCAGCGCCCGTCGGCGGTGATCGTGTGGCCCAGCTGCATCCGGTAGGCGTCGGCCCAGCGGATCACGGGGGCGGAGTGAAACCGTTTGCCGATGGCAAAGCCTGTGGCGCAACCTTGGTAGGTGTCGGGCCCGGTCAGCCGCCCGGACGCGTAGCCGGTTTCGACGCCTGCAGTGTAGCGCGCATGTTTCTGGAAATGACTTTGGAAGGCGTGCGGGTCGGTGCCGCGCGCGGCGAATGCGCGGGCAAAGTCGCGGTCGAAGTCGATCAGGTCCTGCGCGATGGCCTGACGTTCGGCTGAATAGCTGTGCAGCAGGACGGGATCGGCGCGCCCTTCGATCACCGTTTGCAGTTTCCAGCCGAGGTTGAAGGCGTCTTGCATCGACACGTTCATGCCCTGGCCCGCCTTGGGGCTGTGGGTGTGGCAAGCGTCGCCCGCGATAAAGACGCGCGGCGGGGGCGGGTCGTCCGGGGCGGTGTCGGCAAAACGGTCGGTGACGCGCTGGCCGATTTCGTAGACCGACCACCAGACCACGTCTTTGACGTCCAGAGTATAGGGATGGAGGATGCGTTTGGCGGCGGCGATCAGGTCGGTTTCGGTCAGGTCCCGGTCGGCCACGCGTTCGTCCGGGTTGAGTTTGGCCAGTTCGATGTAGAAGCGGACCATATAGCCGCCCTCGCGCGGGATGATCAGGAGGCTGCCCTGATCCCTGGACTGGATGGCCGATTTGAGGCGGATGTCGGGGAAGTCGGTGGTGGCGAGGATGTCCATGACACCCCAGGCTGCGTTTTCCGCTTCGCCTTTGAGGGGGATGTTGAGCGCCTGTCGGACGACGCTGCGCGCGCCATCGCAGCCGATGACGTATCGGGTTTGAATGTCGCCTTGGGTCGTGTGTGCCGTGACGCTGTCGCCGATGGTGAGGCCGGTGAGCTGCGTGTTGTACTCCGGTTCCAGCCGGGTGGGCGATTTGCGCATCAGGTCGAGGTAGAAGTCGTGCACGCGCGCCTGGCTGAGGATGACGTGGGGCTGTTCGCTGAGCCCGTCCTCGACATCATCAATGCGGCCGGTGCGGGTGATCTGGCCTGTGGTGTCGGGGTTCCAGAAGGAGGTCTCGTTGACGTGGTAGGCCTCGTGACGGACGAGATGGGCAAAGCCGAAGGCCTCGAACATCTCCATCGTGCGGCAGGCGATGCCGTCGGCTTGTCCCATGACCAATGGGCCGTCGCGGCGTTCGATAATGCGGGTGCGGATGTGGGGGAACTGCGCGAGGTATGCGGCGAGGGTGAGGCCCGCGGGGCCGGTGCCGACGATCAGGACATCGGTGTCGGTTTTGCTGGTGTCGGAGGCCGGGTGATGGGTTGGGTCGCCGGGGCGGAAGCCGTTGAGGTGATATTGCATGAGACGTCCGCTATAGGTGTAGGGTGGGCAATACTGCCCACCTTACGCGTTTAGCTCACGTCCTTGTAGCTGATCTCGGCCTTGTCGGTGCCCGATTTCTCGCGGCGGACCAGCAGGCGGTTGAGCGCGTGCACATAGGCTTTGGCCGAGGCCACGACCGTATCGGTATCGGCCGATTGGCCGGTGACGATGCGGCCCGCCTCTTCCATCCGGACGCTGACCGTGGCCTGCGCATCGGTGCCTTCGGTCACGGCGTGGACCTGGTAGAGTTGCAGCCGCGCGTCATGCGGAAAGAGCGCCTTGACCGCGTTGAATGTCGCATCAACGGGGCCGTCGCCGGTCTGGGTGGTGCTGTGTACCTCGCCGTCGATTTCCATGGTCAGTTCGGCCTGTTGCGGGCCTTCGGTGCCGCACTGCACAGCCAGCGACACGATGCGCAGGCGGGTCGAGTCGTCATCCTCGGACGTGCGCATGAGGGCGATCAGGTCGTCGTCAAAGATTTCCTTTTTGCGGTCAGCGAGCGCCTTGAACCGGACAAAGACGTCCTTGAGCTGGTTGTCGCCCACCTCGAAGCCCAGCTGTTCGAGCTTGTCGCGCAGGGCAGCACGGCCCGAATGCTTGCCCATGACGAGGTTGGTTTCCGACAGGCCCACGTCCTCGGGGCGCATGATTTCGAAGGTTTCGGCGTTCTTGAGCATGCCATCCTGGTGGATGCCGCTCTCGTGGGCAAAGGCGTTCTTGCCGACGATGGCCTTGTTGAACTGGACGGGAAAGCCCGAAACGGCCGCCACACGGCGCGAGATGTTCATGATCTTGGTCGAATCGATGCCGGTCTGGAACGGCATGATGTCGTTACGGACCTTGAGGGCCATCACGACCTCTTCGAGGGCGGTGTTGCCCGCGCGTTCGCCCAGCCCGTTGATCGTGCATTCGATCTGGCGCGCACCGGCCTCGACCGCGGCGAGGGAGTTCGCCGTCGCCATGCCGAGGTCATTGTGGCAGTGGGTGGCAAACACGATCTCGTCCGCACCCGGCACGTTTTCCAGCAATTTGCGGATCAGATCGGCGCTTTCGCGCGGGGCGGTGTAGCCCACGGTGTCGGGGATGTTGATCGTGGTCGCCCCGGCCTTGATCGCGATTTCGACGACCCGGTAGAGGTAGTCAAGCTCCGTGCGCGTGGCGTCCATGGGCGACCATTGCACGTTGTCGCAGAGGTTGCGGGCGTGGGTCACCGTCTGTTCGATCCGCTCGGCCATTTCGTCCTTGGTCAGGTTCGGAATGGCGCGGTGCAGGGGCGAGGTGCCGATGAAGGTGTGGATGCGCGGTTGTTTGGCGTGCTTGACGGCCTCCCAGCAGCGGTCGATGTCGCCCAGCTGGGCGCGGGCGAGGCCGCAGATCACCGAGGTTTCGGCGTTCTTTGCGATCTCGGAGACGGCGTTGAAGTCGCCTTCGGAGGCGATGGGAAAGCCGGCCTCGATGATGTCGACACCCATGTCGTCCAGCAGGCCCGCGATTTCGAGCTTTTCTGCGTGGGTCATGGTGGCGCCGGGGGATTGTTCGCCGTCGCGGAGGGTCGTGTCGAAAATGACAACTTTGTCTTGGGTCATGTCGGTATCTCTTTTGATGTGGTCCTAATCATGGCGCGCGAACTACCTCTGAGCGGGCGCGCCTGGGGGCACGCTCAGAGGCGGATTAGGAGCAGCAGGCCACGCGAGGACGCGCCGGAACGGCGTGCGGTCGGGATATGCCTGGCATGTGTCATGGCGCGAACTATAGCCGGTGTGCCGTAAATGGGAAGTGTCGTTTTGAATCCCTCGGTCGTGATGTGCATATTTTTGGAACAATGAAGGTGGTTTGTCGCGCGATCCGGTCTAGCTGGGCGCTGATGGAAACGGTTTTGATTTTGGGCGCGTCGGGCGGGATCGGGTCGGCGCTGGCGGCGGGGTATGGCGCGCGCGGTGCGCGGGTCGAGACGCTGTCGCGGTCGGTGGACGGGTTTGACGTGACGGATGCAGCGTCGGTGGCGCGGCATCTGGAGGGGCGCGGGCCCTATGCGCGGGTGGTCGTGGCGACGGGTGCGCTGGAGATCGGCGGGGCGGGGCCGGAAAAGACGATCAAGGGGTTGGATCCGGCCGCGATGATGGATCAGTTTGCGCTGAATGCGGTGGGGCCTGCACTGGTGCTTGCCCATGCGCATCGCCTGCTGGACCGGGATGCGCCGGGGGTGTTTGCGGTGTTGTCGGCGCGGGTGGGATCGATTGGCGACAACCGGATCGGCGGGTGGATTTCCTATCGGTCGGCAAAGGCGGCGGTGAACCAGGTGGTGCGCACGGCGTCTGTGGAATTGGCGCGCACGCACCGGCGGGCGGCGGTTGTCGCGCTGCATCCCGGCACGGTGAAGACGGCCTTTACCGAGAAGTATCTGGGGCGGCATCCGGCGGTGGAGCCGGGACAGGCGGCGGCGGAGTTGATCGCGGTTTTGGATGGTTTGGGGCCAGAACAGACGGGCGGATTTTTTGACTATTCGGGCGCGGAGGTGCCGTGGTGAGCCGGTTGATCCTGATCCTTGGGGACCAGTTGAGCGCGGGCGTTGCGGCGCTGAAAGCGGCGGACAAGGCGCGCGACGTGGTGGTGATGGCGGAGGTGGCAGAGGAGGGATCCTATGTGCCGCACCATCCCAAGAAGATCGCCTTTATTCTCGCCGCGATGCGCAAGTTTGCGGCGCGGTTGCGGGCGGATGGCTGGACGGTTGCCTATTCCGAGCTGGACGACACCGAGAACAGCCAGTCGATTGTCGGTGAGCTGTTGCGGCGGGCGGATCAGCATGGGGCGTCGGAGGTGATTGCGACGCGGCCCGGCGAGTATCGGTTGATCGCGGCGCTGGAGGACTGTCCGTTGACCGTGCGCCTGTTGGAGGATGATCGGTTTATTGCGTCTCACAAGGAGTTCGAGGCCTGGGCCGAGGGACGCAAGGCGCTGCGGATGGAGTATTTCTATCGCGAGATGCGGCGCAAGACGGGCCTGTTGATGGAAGGCGACAAGCCTGCGGGCGACAAGTGGAATTATGACCACGACAACCGCAAGCCCGCACCGGATGACGTGGATTTTGGCGGGCCGATGCAGTTTACGCCGGATGAAGACGTGGAGGCGGTGCTGGATCTGGTCGAGCGGCGGTTTGGCAATCATTTCGGGGACTTGCGCCCGTTCTGGTTTGCCACCGATCAGGGGCAGGCGCGGCGGGCGCTGGCACATTTCGTGGCCCATGCGCTGCCGAAGTTCGGGGATTTTCAGGACGCGATGCTGGCCGACAACCGGTTTCTCTATCACGCGGTCATTGGCCTTTATATCAACGTGGGTCTGCTGGATCCTTTGGAGGTCTGCCGCGCGGTGGAGCAGGCGTGGAAGGACGGCGATGCGCCGATCAACGCCGCCGAAGGGTTTATCCGGCAGATCATCGGCTGGCGGGAATATGTGCGGGGCATCTATTTCCACGAGGGGCCGGACTATCCGCGGCGCAATGGGTTGAACCATCGGCGCAAACTGCCCGATTTCTTTTGGGGGGCCGAGACGCGGATGCGGTGCGTGTCGAAGGCGGTCGAGCAGACGGGGGCCGAGGCCTATGCCCACCATATCCAGCGGTTGATGGTCACGGGGAACTTTGCCTTGTTGGCAGGGCTGGATCCGGGAGAGGTGTCGGAGTGGTATCTGGCCGTTTATGCGGATGCGTTTGAATGGGTCGAAGCGCCCAATGTCGTGGGCATGTCGCAATTTGCCGACGGGGGCGTGATTGCGTCGAAACCTTATGTGAGTTCAGGGGCTTACATCAACCGGATGTCTGATTACTGCAAAGGGTGCCATTACAAGGTGAGCGTCAAGACGGGCGAGGGGGCGTGTCCGTTCAACCTGCTCTATTGGCATTTCCTTGATCGGCACCGCGACCGGTTTTCGAACAATGCCCGAATGGGCAACATGTACCGGACGTGGGACCGGATGGATGACACCAAGCGCGCGACCGTGATAGAAGAGGCCGACGCCTTTCTGGAGCGGATGTCGCAAGGCAAGCTGGTCTGAGCGGCGCCGACCCGAACCGAGGGGCACGCATGACACATCAGCATGTGATCGATACCATCGCAGAGGCGCTGCGCGACGCACCCACCGTGCGCGCCCTGTTTCTGAGCGGCAGCCATGGCAACGGGCGTGCCGATGCCTATAGCGACATCGACTTTGTCCTCGTGACGCAGGAAGGTATCAACGACGCGGTTGCGCAGATCTGGCGCGAGGCCGTCGCGCGTACGGGTGAGATCGTTTTGTGGTGGGATCGGACCACTGTGCCGGTGTTGATCAACGCCATAACGGCCGACTGGACGCGCACCGATGTCATTGTTTTGCGCCCCGATCAGTTGGGCGCGCAGACGCGTCATGCGCTGACGCCTGTTTTCGATCACGACGGGCTTTATGACGGTCTGGCCGAAGGG
Source organism: uncultured Tateyamaria sp. (assembly GCF_947487805.1). GTDB lineage: Bacteria > Pseudomonadota > Alphaproteobacteria > Rhodobacterales > Rhodobacteraceae > Tateyamaria. The sequence goes on from NZ_CANKXW010000001.1 coordinate 304,367, forward strand.
TCGGCGCACACGGCCCCCAACCCCCGGCGGCTTGCCTACCAGTTCGAGGAGTTCATTCGCATTCTCGGCCTGCTGCATCTGGCCGAAGGGCGCGGTGAGTACATCAACGGCGTGTTGGGGGTGTTTCATCTGCGCAATCTGTTGGTTGATCTGCTGATCGAGGAAACCAATGCGCCGGACCGTGGCGGTGTGCTGCACCTCAACCGCCTGATCACGGATGAACACAAGTCGCTGCTGACCGGATTACCGCTGCCCGCGCCCAATCGTGCGGCCATGATCGACACGCATCTGGCCTATGCCGCCGCCTATCTGCCCCGCGCGCGGGCGATGGCACGGCGGCTGGATCTGGAGTGGCCCGAGCGGTTCGAAGAGGTGACCTGGGCCAGGTTGCATGACGCGCTGTCGATCACGCGGCCCTATGATCCGGAGGTGTCCTAGTCGGATACGCACAGCTCGAACGCGTCGATGTCGCGGTCGTCGCTGATATGGGTGCTGCACGCGGTGACGTGTTGGACGCATGTGACATCGAGCTTTGGGAATTGGCAGGTGGTCATGGCGGCCAGCAGGGCCTGGGCGGCGGATTCTTCCCAGGCCTGACCGGCGGGCACGCCGTCCATGGATACCCCCAGCGCCTGCGCGATGGGCGTGGCGGCCCCGGCCATGTCCCATGTGGTGTCGAGAGTGCCGTCCGTCAGGGTAAAGCTGGCCTGCACGCGGGGGGCGTTGATCATGTCGTGGAAGGTGCCAAAGGCGGGCGCGGTGCCCTCGCCGTGCCAGAGGCGGTCGCGCAGGGTCTGGCCGTCGCTGAGCGCGTATTCGATCAGGCGACCGCGTTCGGTGCGGGCCTCGATTGTCTTGGGCTTGGCATCCTGCGGGGTGAGGGTCGCGACCGGGCCGGAGGTGGCCATGGGCGCGGTGCCGTCCGGCAGGGTAAACAGCGCATAGACCCGCCCGATGGGGTTGCGGTAGAGGTGCAGGGTCACGCCATTGGCACTGGTGGTGGTGGCGGCACGGGTTTCGAACCCGTCAAATGGGTCGGTCCAGTCGGGCACAAAGGTCCAGTCGGCCATCGCGGGGCCTGCCATCAGGCACAGCAGCAGGGCGGTGCGGCGCATCAGCTGTCTTCGTTCAGCGCGCCGCTTTCCCATTCGCCGGTCGCTTCTTCTCCGGTGGCATAGCGCATGGTGCCGACGCCCTGACGTTTGCCCGCCTTGAACGTGCCCTCGTAGACGTCGCCATTGGCATAGGTGGCCAGGCCCTCGCCTTCGATTTCGCCGTTTTGCCACGCGCCTTCGTAGGTAAAGCCCGAGGCCATGACGATCTTGCCGGTGCCGTGGCGCTGGCCTGCCTCGAACTGGCCGGTATAGACCGTGCCGTCGGGATAGGTGGCGGTGCCGGTGCCGTGGCGCTGGCCGTCCTGCCATGCGCCTTCATAGCGGTAGCCGTCCTCGTAGGTCATCACGCCCTCGCCGTGGTTGCGGGCGTTTTTGAACCCGCCTTCGTAGATGACGCCGTTGGGATAGGTGGCGCGCCCGGTGCCCTCGATCACGCCCGCGACCCAGTCGCCTTCGTAGGTGGAGCCGTCGGTATAGGTGATCTTGCCCGTGCCGTTGGCCAGATCATCCTGGAACATGCCTTCGTACACCGATCCGTCGGGATAGGTGACGCGTCCGGTGCCTTCGATCTGGCCCTCGACCCACTGGCCGATATAGGTGTAGCCGTCATTGCCGATGAACGTGCCCTGGCCGTGGCGGCGGTCGTCGTTGAAATCGCCGTCATAAACGTCGCCGTTGGCATAGGTCACGCGGCCCTTGCCCTCGCGGCGGCCCGAGACCAGCGTGCCTTCGTAGACGTCGCCGTTGGGTTGGGTCAGCGTGCCGGTGCCGTCGATCTGTCCGCCATTCCACAGACCCACATAGATCAGCCCGTCGGGCATGGTCAGCGTGCCGGTGCCCTGACGCTTGCCGTCCTCGATCTGGCCGTCATAGACCGCACCATCGGGATAGGTGATCACCCCCATCCCCTGCTTGATGCCGTCGATCCAGTCGCCCTTGTATTCGTAGCCACCGGGGCTTTGCATGATGCCCTTGCCGTGGTGCTTGGCGTTGCGGAACTGCCCCTCGTAGCGGACCCCGTTGGCATAGAGCGCCACGCCGTCGCCCATGATCGCACCGCCTTGCCACTCGCCCTCATAGGTGCCGCCATCGGCAAAGGTGATCTTGCCAAAGCCGTCGGGCTTGCCCTTGGAGAATGACCCTTCGTAGACCGATCCGTTGGGAAAGCGCGCGGTGCCCTCGCCCTTGATTTCGCCGTCGACCCAGTCGCCGGTATACTCATAGCCGTTGGGCAGCCGGTAGGTGCCGGTGCCGTGCTGGAGGCCACCGCGGAACGTGCCCTCGTAGATGCCGCCGTCGTCATATTGCTTGGTCAGCACGTCGCCCGACTGGGCAAGGGCAACGCCCGGCAGCAGGGCCAGGCAGAAAATCAAACTGCGCACGGTCATGGCTCATCCCTCAGATTCGTTGGCCGCCGACATCGGCAAGGCGCCGCGAGCCTAGGACAGGCCCGCGCGGGGGGCAATGGGGTTGCGGAAAAGTGAGGGCGTGCGTGGCGGTCAAAGGGGTGGGTTTCCTCCGCGTGACTTTCTGCTACATCAGCCGGGACCTTCAGGGAGAGCCGCGATGGCCGACACATTCCGCATCACCATCGGGCAGATGAACCCGACCGTTGGCGATATTGCCGGCAACGCGGCCAAGGCGCGGCAGGCCTGGGAGGCCGGGCGCGATGCGGGTGCCGACATGGTGGCGCTGCCCGAGATGTTCATCACCGGCTATAACGCGCAGGATCTGGTGATGAAGCCCGCCTTTCACACCGCCGCCATGCAGGCGGTCGAGGCGCTGGCCGCGGACTGTGCGGATGGCCCGACGCTGGCCATCGGCTGCCCGTGGACCGAAGGGACTGAGCTGTTCAACGCCTATCTGATTTGCAGCGGCGGCAAGATCGTCAGTCGGTTGCTCAAGCACAATCTGCCGAACGAAACGGTGTTCGACGAGGTGCGCATTTTCGATGCAGGCCCCTTGGGCGGGCCCTATTCGGTGGGCAACACCCGCGTGGGCAGCCCGATTTGCGAGGATGCGTGGCACCCTGAAGTGTCAGAGACCTTGCAGGAGACCGGCGCGGAGTTCCTGCTGGTGCCCAACGGGTCGCCCTATTACCGCGACAAGTACGAGACACGGCTGAACCACATGGTGGCCCGCGTGGTCGAAACGGGGCTGCCGCTGATCTATCTGAACATGGTGGGCGGGCAGGACGACCAGGTGTTTGACGGCGGCAGCTTTGCGCTGAACCCTGGCGGAGCGCTGGCGCTGCAACTGCCCGTGTTCGACGAGATGGTGGCCCATGTGGATCTGGCGCGTGGCCCGGACGGCTGGCGTGTGGTCGAGGGACAGCGCGCGCATCACCCCGACGCCTGGGAACAGGATTACCGCGTGATGGTCACGTCCTTGCGCGATTATTGCGGCAAGACCGGGTTCAAAAAGGTGCTGCTGGGCATGTCGGGCGGCGTCGATTCCGCGTTGGTGGCGACAATTGCCGCCGATGCGCTGGGCCCGGAGAACGTGCGCTGTGTGATGCTGCCGTCGGAATACACGTCGCCTGCGTCGCTGGAGGATGCAGAGGCCTGCGCCACCGCGCTGGGGTGCCACTATGACTACGTGCCGATTGCCGAGACACGCGCGGCGGTGACATCGACCCTTGCACCGCTGTTTGTGGGGCTGGAGGAGGGTCTGACCGAGGAGAACATCCAGAGTCGGATCCGGGGCCTGTTGCTGATGGCGCTGTCGAACAAGTTCGGCGAGATGCTGCTGACCACGGGCAATAAATCCGAGGTCGCCGTGGGCTATGCCACGATCTATGGCGACATGGCGGGCGGCTATAACCCGATCAAGGACCTGTACAAGACGCGCGTGTTCGAAACCTGCCGCTGGCGCAACGAGAATATCCGCGACTGGATGATGGGCAATGGGGGCGAAGTCATCCCCGACCGGATCATCAACAAGCCGCCCAGTGCCGAGTTGCGCGACGATCAGAAGGACAGCGACAGCCTGCCCGATTACCCCGAGCTGGACGCGATGCTGGACATTCTGGTGGATCAGGACGGATCAATAGCCGACTGCGTGGCCGCAGGGTTTGACGCCGATGTCGCCCGCAAGGTGGAACGCCTGATCTATCTCAGCGAGTACAAGCGGTTCCAATCAGCACCGGGCGCGCGATTGACCAAGCGGGCGTTCTGGTTGGACCGCCGCTATCCTATCGTGAACCGCTGGCGCGATCCCAGCTGATTTACAAAAAACTGTAGGTATTAATTTCCGTTAAGCCGTTGGCTTTTTACGGAAAATGAGGATTTCGCCGCCACTTGATGTGTCAAAGCAGAAAGCAACGGCATGTCATTTACCTTTTACGCGGAAAACAACGAATTTGCGGCCGCTACCGGCAGCAATGTGAACAGTGGCGACGGGACGAGTTCGTTCGACTATCCGCCAACCTCGACGCTGGATTTGCAGATCACTACGCATCCCGACGATGACGATCCGCGCCATTTCGAGGTGGGGGACCGGGTGTCGCTGTCGTTTCAGGGCAATGGTGGCACGACGCTGAGCGATGCGGTGGTGATCCGAAGCGACCCGATTGGTGGCAACAAAGGGGCGATCGTCTTTGAAGGGACGAACCCGCAAGGACAGTTGGTGCAGGTCGTATGGTCGCCGAACTTTGATCTGGAGCAGTGGTATTATGACAATTTCGATGCGGGCCGGTCGCCGGGGTTCTACAACTATGACCGCAATGCCGAGGATTACCGGTTTTCCTGCTTTGCGTCCGGTACGATGATCGACACCGCGGATGGGCCTGTTCCGGTCGAGGATATTCGGCAGGGCGATCTGGTGCGAACCCGTGACGGCGGGGTGGAACCTGTGCTGTGGACGGCCAAGTCGGTGGTGCCGGGCATGGGGCGCGGGGCGCCGGTGACGATCCAGCCGGGTCTGCTTGGGGCCAAGGCCCCTGTCACCGTCACGGCGCAGCACCGGTTGCTGATCGCGGACCCGCGCTGCGAGCCCTATTTTGGCGTGAACGAAGTGCTGGTCGCGGCGGGCCATCTGGTGGATGGCGTGGGGATCACCCGCGAGAATGCGGGGATGACGACCTATCATCATCTGCTGTTCGAACGGCACGAGATCGTGCAAACTGCCGGGCTGTTCAGCGAAAGCCTGCTGCTCGGGGATGACATGCGTGGGGTGATGTCGGACGCCGCCTATGCGGATTTCGAACGGACCTTTGCCGCCCCGTTTCCAAAGTCCCGCGCGGCCAAGCCCGCGCGCCGCATTCTGCGCCGGTTCGAGGCACCGGTGATCCGAACGATCCTGAAGCTGGGCCAATCGGACGAGACGGTAAAGCCACCGACATTCTTTTTCGCGGCCTGACGGCGGCCGGGTCGGGCAAACCGGGCGGCGTGCGTCGGTTTGCCCGTTCTTGCAGGCGTGCCTACAGCATCAACTGATAGCTGTGCGCGACATAGCGGTAGCCGCCTTCACCGTTCTTTTCGACATAGCCGATACCGGGCCACGGCATGTGGTAGCCGATGAAGGCCGTCTTGTCGGCGGCCATCATGTCGAGCAGACGTTTGCGGGTGGCGGCGGCTGCGGGTTTGTCCATGTCAAAACGGACCTCCCAATCGGGATGGGCAAGCGACCAGACATAGTGGTTTGCGAAGTCCGCGCCGATCACCAGCTGGGTGCCGCCGTCCTCGACCATATAGGTCATGTGGCCCGGCGTGTGTCCGAAGGCGGCCATGGCCGTGATGCCCGATGCCGCCGCGCCGCCATCGTCCAGCATGGTCATCTGTTCCGCGAGGGGGCGCACCTTGCCTTCGAAATTCTCGTTGTCCGCCTTGGCCCAGGCGTCAAATTCGGTGGCGCCGGTCATATAGGCGGCATTTGCGAAGGTGGGCGTGCCATCGGTGGACAGGCCGCCGATGTGATCGCCGTGCATGTGGGTTATCACCACCTTGTCGACCTGATCCGCGGTGTAGCCCGCCGCCTCGATCGCGGCAACGGTGCCTGCACCCGACAGACCCGTGTCAAAGAGCACCAGTTCCGAGCCGTTGTTCACAAGCGTCGGCGTAAAGAAGAACTGGGCCGCGTCCGTGGACAGCCCGGCATCGGCGGAGACGGTGTTGAACGTCTCGTCATCGACGTTCAGGCCAAAGATGCCATGCGGGTTTTCGACGGCGCGGGTGCCGGCGAGCAGGGTCGTGACTTCGAATTTGCCGACCTTGACGCGTCGGAAATTGGATTGCGCGACGCCCAGCATCGGGGCGGCGGCGCGTGCCGTGGTCGCGGTTGCGGCGGCCAGTGGCAGGGCCGCGGCCCCCATCAGGGCGGTGCGGCGGGAGAATTTGGGAGATGTGGACATCGGTGTTATCCTTCCTGTCAGATACTGTCATACATAGTGCGGTTTTCGACCTGTCATCGGGGATCACAAAAAAATTATCGATTTTTTTGGAGGGTGGATGTCTGACGCCAAAACAAAAGTGCTGGAGACCCCGTTCGACGACTGGGTCTCCACGGTCACGCCGGAGCGCCGCCGGGACGAGGCGCGTGCGCTTGATGCGGTGTTTCGCGCGGCCACGGGGTTTGTGCCGCAGGTCTGGACCGGGTCCATCGTGGGGTACGGGGCCTATGACTACACCTATGCGTCGGGGCGCAGTGGTACATGGTTGGCGACCGGATTTGCCCCGCGCAAGGCGAAGCTGAGCATTTACATCATGCCGGGATACACGGATTTCGGCCCGATCCTTGACCGGCTGGGGCCGCATTCCAAGGGCAAATCCTGTCTCTACATCACGCGGCTGGAGCGTGTGGACATCGACGTTCTGGGCGAATTGATCACGGCCGGCGTGCGGGATCTGGCCACCCATTGGCCGGTGCACGCCCGGCTTTAGGCGGTCACAAACTGGACAAGGTGCCGCCCCTGTGACAAGGCAGGCCCAAGACGTCGGAGAGCACCATGACAACAACTCGTTTCGCCCCATCGCCCACAGGGTACATCCATGTCGGCAACCTGCGCACCGCGCTGATGAACTATCTGATTGCGCGCAAGGCGGGCGGCACGTTCATCCTGCGCATCGACGACACCGACCCCGAGCGGTCGAAGGAAGAATATGTCGACGCGATCAAGCAGGATCTGGAGTGGCTGGGCCTGCATTGGGACCGGGTGGAGCGGCAGTCGGAGCGGCTGGACCGTTATGCGGCAGCGGCGGATACGCTGCGCGACAAGGGCCGGTTCTATGAGGCGTTCGAGACGCCGGTTGAGCTTGACCTCAAGCGCAAGAAACAGCTGAACATGGGCAAGCCGCCGGTCTATGACCGCGCGGCGCTGGCGCTGAGCGATGAGGAGCGCGCGGCCCTGCGCGCCGAGCGGGGGCAGGGTGTGTGGCGGTTCAAGCTGGATCAAGCGCGGATCGAGTGGACCGACGGCATTCTGGGCGACATCAGCATCGATGCGGCCAGCGTGTCCGATCCGGTGCTGATCCGGCAGGACGGGCAGGTTCTGTATACCATTGCCTCGGTGGTGGACGACACCGAGATGGGCGTGACGGATGTGGTGCGCGGGTCGGACCATGTGACCAACACGGCCACGCAGATCCAGATCATCGAGGCGCTGGGCGGCACTGCGCCACGCTTTGCGCATCATTCGCTGTTGACCGGGCCGCAGGGCGAGGCGCTCTCGAAAAGGCTCGGCACTCTGGCGCTGCGCGATCTGCGGGCGCGCGGGGTTGCGCCTATGGCGCTGTTGTCGCTGATGGCGCGGTTGGGGTCGTCGGATCCGGTCGAGCTGCGCACGGATATGGCCGAGCTGATCGAAGGGTTCGACATTTCGCGCTTTGGTGCTGCGCCAACCAAGTTCGACGAGGCGGACCTGTTCCCGCTGACCGGGCGGTACCTGCAATCGCTGCCGCTGGAGGCGGTGGCGGGGCGGATCGCGGATCTGGGCGTGCCGGAGGGTCTGGCCGGGCCGTTCTGGATGGTGATGCGCGACAATATCGAGACGCTGCATGATCTGGAGGGCTGGTGGACGCTGTGCCGTGACGGGGCCGATCCGGTGATCGAGGATGACGACCGCGCCTTTGTGGCCGAGGCCATGGGTCTGCTGCCCGAGGGGCCGTTCGATGCCGAAACGTGGGGCGCGTGGACCGGTGCGGTCAAGGCCGCGACCGGGCGCAAGGGGCGCGGGTTGTTCATGCCGCTGCGCAAGGCGCTGACGGGTCAGGCACACGGGCCGGACATGGCCGCGCTGATGCCGTTGTTGCAGGTGGTCAAGGCGCGCTGAGACGCGGGTGGAGGGCGGATGGCGGATCGGCCCTTCGGGGAGAGTTTATCTGGCAAGATGAAGAGGATGCGCCGTGTCTGAAGCGCCCGCCAAATTCGTGACCGGGTCGCTGATGCGGCATGTCACGGTGATGTCGCTGACCTCGAGCGTCGGCATCATGGCGGTGTTTCTGGTCGATTTCATCGACATGGTGTTCATCGCGATGCTGGGCAAGGCCGAGTTGGCGGCGGCCATCGGCTATGCCGGGTCGATCCTGTTTTTCACTACGTCCTTTTCCATCGGCATGGCCATCGCGGTTGGCGCTCTGGTGGCCCGGTCGCTGGGGGCGGGCGACATGGCCGCGGCGCGGGCGCGCAGCAGTCACGGGCTGATCTATGGCGTGGGCTTTGGCAGTGCATTTGCGCTGTTTGTGTGGCTGAACATACCGCTGTTCGTGGGCTGGATCGGGGCAGAGGGCGAGACGGCCACGCTGGCCGAGGGGTATTTGCGCATCATTGTGCCGTCGCTGCCGTTTCTGGTTGTCGGCATGATGGGCGGTGGCATTCTGCGGGCGCACGGGGATGCGCGCCGGGCGATGATGGCCACGATCTATGGCGGCGGGGTGAACGCGGTTCTGGATCCGATCCTGATCTTTGGCTTCGGGCTGGATCTGACCGGGGCGGCGCTGGCGTCGGTGGCGGCGCGGGTGGTGATCGGGGTCACGGCGCTGGTGCCGATCCTGCGTCATCACGGGGGGCTGCCGCGTGCGGACTTGGCCGGCATGGCGCGGGATTTCGTGCCGCTGGTCACCATCGGGTTTCCCGCCATCCTGACGCAGCTGGCCACCCCGGTAGGCCAGGCCATCGTGACCCGGTCCATGGCCCAATACGGGTTAGAAGCGGTGGCCGGCATGGCCATTGTGGGGCGGTTGATGCCCGTATCCTTTGCGGTGATCTTTGCGCTGTCGGGGGCGGTCGGGCCAATTTTGGGCCAGAACTATGGCGCGGGGCGGGGCGACCGGGTGCGGCGGGGGTTCAATGCGGCGCTGATCTTTGCCGGTGGGGTGATTGTCGTGATTGCCGCGGTTCTGTTTGGCTTGCGCGGCGTGATTGTGGATCTGTTGGATGCGACGGGTGTGACCCGCGATCTGGTCTATCTGTTCTGCGGGCCGCTGGCGCTTTTGTTCTTTTTCAACGCGGTGCTGTTCGTGGCCAATGCGGCGTTCAACAACCTGGGCCATCCGTTCTATTCCACCTGGATGAACTGGGGCCGCAACACGGTGGCGATGGTGCCGCTGGTGTGGGTCTGTGCCACGCTGTTCGGCGCGCCGGGGGTGTTGATCGGACAATCGCTGGCCGGTGTGGTGTTTGGCGTCATCGCCTGGGTGCTGGCGCGGCGGGTGATCGCGCAGGGTGGTGCGGCGGGCCCGAGGGACAGTTTTGCCCGCGAGGGGCGTCTATTGTCGCTCTTGAACCTGCGCAAGTAGGCGGTCGGTCAGCGCCCGTTCCGCCACGTCCAGCCGCTGTGCGCGGGGGTAGAAAGGGGCCGCGCGGTCATCGAGCACGGGCGTGTCCCAGCCGTCAGTCGTGGAAAAGAACGCCTCGGCCCCGGCTGTGCCGAATTCGCGCAGATAACCCTGTACCACCACGTCGAGATAGCTGAGCAGGATGTGGTGGTCGCCATCGCTGCGCTGGTCTGCGGGCGGGACCTGATAGGCGGCGATTGTGTCGGCCTGCGCCTGATGCGTGACAGCCGCCGTGGCATCGATGCGGGCATAGCCGGTTTCGCGCAGATCCAGCGCGGCCCAGTCGGCATCCGGGACGGCGGCGATCAGGCCGTCGATGCTGTGCCCCGGTGCGGGGTCGATCGACAGGAAAACCACGTCGCGGCGCGCCGTGCGGACCCAGATCCGCCGCCACCCGTTGAGCGTGGCGGGCTGGGCATGGGGGTAGTCCTGCGTCGCGCGGTTGACGAGGCTGCCGTAGCCAAAGAACCACGGTGTCATGCGTCGGACATCAGGTCGCCGAAGTGGTCTGCGAGCCTCTCCCACACGGCCTCGGACGAGGCGCTGAGCAGGTAGCCGGTGGACACGGTCGCGTCATAGGCTGTGCCGTCCAGCATCGCGACCTTGCCGCCCGCCTGCTGGGTGATCAGGACGCCCGCGGCGTGGTCCCAGCTGTTGAGGTGGCCGGAGAGGACGAAATCAACCGCCCCCGTGGCCAGCAGCCGGTATTCGTGGGCGGAACAGCGCAGCGCCCCGGCAAAGGCAATCGCGCCCACCTTGGTCCACATCAGGGCGCGGTCGGCGGGGGGCATCAGGCGGATGTGCATGTAGCCTGCCAGTTGATCCAGCGGCTTGGCCGCGGCGGTGTGGATGGGCTTTTGCCGCCCCGACCGGGTTTGCCAGAGCGCGGGCGATGTGTTGTCGGCCAGAATGACGTCGTCGCCCACCGGGTCATAGATCAGGCCCAGCACCGGCTGGCCAAAACGGCAGACCGACACCATCGTGCCAAAGAGCGGCATGCCCTTGGCAAAGTTCCAGGTGCCGTCGACCGGATCGATGATAAAGCTCAGCTCGGCCGCGCCGATCCCGTCCAGCAGGTCGGGCGTCTTGGCGACGGCCTCTTCGCCGATGACAAGCGCGTGGGGGAAGGCCATTTGCAAGCCGCGTGTGATCATCGCCTCGGCGGCGATATCGGCCTGTGTGACCAGATCGTTTTCGTCTTTCTTCTGGTCGATGTCACCGGCGTCCAGCTGGCGAAAGCGGGGCATGATCTCCGCTTTGGCGGCGCGGCGCACGAGGTTGAGAAGCTGCGACTTCTGGGCCTGGGACAGGGGCGCTGTCACGGGCATGGGCAACTGGTCGGTCACGGCGTCGGTCATGGCGGGGCCTTTCCTTGATTCCGGTACTTGGGGGAGGGTGTGTCACGGCGCGCGCTGCGCTGCAAATGGCCGTTGTGTCGCAAGGGCTATTCCCGCCCCCTGAGCACCTGCGCGGGCCGCGCGGCCAGCGGGCCCCAGGCAAAGGCGAGGCCTGCCAGAAGGGTGGCCGCCACCCCGCCCAGCACGATGGCCAGCGCGGAGGGCCAGATCACCGTGAAATCGGTGTCCATGATGAACCGGCTGACGGCCCAGCCGCCCGCGATGCCAGCGGCCAGTGCGACCGCGCCCGCGCTGAGGCCCAGAAGGGCGGCGCGGGTGGCAAAGCTGATCAGGATGCGGCGGCGGGTGGCGCCCAGCGTCTTGAGCACCGCCGCCTCGTAGGTGCGGGCCTGCGTGCCCGCAGCGGCGGCGCCGATCAGCACGAGAAACCCGGTCAGCAGTGTTGCCGCCGCCCCGTAGGACGTGGCCGCCGCCAGCCCGGCCAGCACATCGCTGACCCGGTCGATGGCGTCGCGTACGCGGATCGCGGTCACGTTGGGATATGCGTTGGCGATGTCGCGCAGGATCGCGGTTTCGGCGGCATCCTCGGCATAGACGGTCGAGATGAACGTGTGCGGCGCGCCCTGCAAGGCGGCGGGATTCATCGACAGGATGAACCCGATGCCCGCGGTGGAAAAGTCGACCTCGCGGAACGAGGTGATGGTGCCGGAGATGTCCCGGCCCAGGATGTTGAGCGTCAGTTCATCGCCCAGCGACAGGCCCATTTCCTCGGCCTCTTCGGCGGCAAAGCTGATCTGGGGCGGGCCGGTGTACCCTTCGGGCCACCATGCGCCGGCGGTGATGCGCGTGTTTTCCGACGGGGTTTCGGAATAGGTGATGCCCCGGTCCCCCGAGATCACCCAGTGATCGCCCGCAACCTCACGGGCAGGGCGTCCGTTGATCCTGGTCAGCACGCCGCGCAGCATCGGCGCGCTGTCGACACGGCTGACGGCCGGATCATTCTCCAGCCGTTCGGCATAGCCCGCCATCTGGTCGCGCTGGATATCCACAAAGAAATAGCTGGGCGCCACATCGGGCAGGTTGCCCGTGATCGCGTTGCGCAGGTTGCCGTCGATCTGACCAACCGCGGCCAGGACAGACAGGCCGAGGCCAAGGGACAGGACCACGGAGGCCGCCCCTTCGCGTGTGCCGGAGATGGCCCCCAGCGCCCATCGCAGCGCCGGACGCCCGCGTGCGCGGGGGGCCGCATGGCGCGACAGCCAGCGCACCAGCGTCGCGGCCAGCGCCAGCAGACCCAGCGCAAAGGCGATGCCGCCCGCCGTCCACAGCGTCAGCCGCCATGTGCCGGAGAAAAGGCCCGCAGTGACGATCAGGGCGGCAAGCCCCGCGGCGATCCACGCAAGATAACGCGGCGCGGGCAGCAGCCGCGCCTTGTCCAGCGCATCGCGAAAGAGGGTCGCGGCGCGCACGTCCTCGGCGCGTGCCAGCGGCCAGAGCGTGAAGACAAAGGCGGTCAACACGCCGTAGACCGCCGCCTCGGCCAGAGGGGCGGGAAAGATCGTGAAGCTGGCGGGGATGGGCAGGCGCGCCTCGATCACCGGGGCGAGCAGCAGCGGCACCAGCGCACCCAGTACCAGCCCCATCACGATGCCAAGGACCGACAGGATGCCGATCTGGATGAAATAGGTCTGAAAGATCGTGCGCCGTTCGGCCCCCAAGGTGCGCAAGGTGGCGATCACGCCGGTCTTTTCCGACAAATAGGCGCGCACCGCCGCCGATACGCCAACGCCACCCACGGCCAGCCCGGACAGGCCCACAAGCACCAGAAACGCGCCCAGCCGGTTGACGAACTCTGCCACGCCCGGCGCGCCGTTGCGGGCATCGGTCCAGCGCATGCCACTGTTTTCAAACTGCGTCCGCGCGCGGGTTTCGAGGGTTTCGAGGTCGGTGCCTTCGGGCAGGACCAGCCGGTATTTGGAGTTGTAGAGCGTGCCGGGGGCCAACAGCTGTGCATTGGCCAGCGCCGTGCGCAGCACGATGGTGCGGGGCCCAAGGCCAAAGCCGCCTGCGGCGCTGTCGGGTTCGCGCGCGAGCGTTGCGCGCAGCTCAAAATCCTGCGTGCCAAGCCGGAATGTATCGCCCGGTTGCAGGCCCAGCCGGTCGATCAGCGCGCGTTCCATGACCGCGCCGGGCAATCCGCCTTTCGTGGCCAGCGCGTCCGCCAGCGGCAGGGGCGGGTCCAGCACGAGCTCGCCCACGAGGGGATAGGCGCTGTCCACGGCCTTGATCTGGGTCAGGCCGCGTTCGGCCCCGTCCGGGCCATCGACCACGGCCATGGACCGGAAATCCGCGATCTCGGAGATTTCAGTGGCCACCGAGGCCATCCAGGCGCGTTCGTCATCGGTGGCAAAACGGTAGGTGAAATCCAGCTCTGCATCGCCACCCAACAGCGCCGCCCCTTCGCGCTGCAACCCGGCCTCGATCGCGGAGCGGACAGAGCCCACGGCGGCGATGGCGGCGACGCCGAGGGTCAGACAGGCCAGAAAGATGCGAAAGCCGCGCAGGCCCCCGCGCAATTCGCGGCGGGCAAAGCGGGCGGAGGTGGCAAGGGTCATTCCGCGGCGGCCCGTGTCTCGGGTGCGATGCGCCCATCGGCCAGCCGGATCACCCGGTCGCAGCGCGCGGCGAGGTCGGCGGCGTGGGTGACCAGCACGAGTGTCGCGCCGTGCCGGTCGCGCAGGCCAAAGAGCAGGTCCATGATCGCGGCCCCGTTGACACCGTCAAGGTTGCCGGTGGGCTCATCGGCCAGCAGGATGTCGGGCCGCGTGACCGAGGCACGGGCCAGTGCCACGCGTTGCTGTTCGCCGCCCGACATCTGGCTGGGATAGTGCCCGCTGCGGTGGCCGAGGCCCACGGCCTCCAGCTCTTCGGCTGCGCGGTCAAAGGCGTCGGCGACCCCGGCCAGCTCAAGCGGGGTGGCGACGTTTTCCAGCGCGGTCATGGTGGGGATCAGGTGAAAGGACTGGAACACCACGCCCATATGCGCGCGGCGAAAGCGGGCCAGCGCGTCCTCGTTCAAGGGGGTGAGGTCCTGGCCCAGGGCATGGATGCTGCCCCCCGTGGCGCGCTCCAGCCCGCCCATCACCATCAGCAGTGACGATTTGCCGGACCCGGACGGCCCCACGAGGCCCACGGTTTCGCCCCGCATGATATCGAGGGTGATGCCGTGCAGGATATCGACCCGCCCGACATTGCCATCCAGACTGAGTGCCGCATTATTGAGGGACAGGACTGGATCGGGCATGAAGGGCGACCTTTATTGAGGACTGGGGCACGTCGGTGACCCTGTATTAGGCGGCGGCGGTTTACAGACGCTTACGAGGTCATATGGAGATCAGATCAACATGAGCAAGGTAGTGGCAGCGATTGTTTTGGCGCTGTGGGGGGCGGTGGCCTCCGCGGGTCAGGTGACGGTGGCCGCGCTGGGCGACAGTCTGACCCAGGGGTACGGGCTGCCTGTGGAGCAGGGATTTGTGCCGCAGCTGGAAGGTTGGCTGACCGCGCAGGGGCAGGATGTTGCGTTGATCAATGCGGGTGTGTCGGGGGATACGACCCAAGGCGGGCTGAGCCGTATCGACTGGACCCTGACGCCGGATGTCGATGCGCTGATCGTGACGCTGGGGGGCAACGACCTGTTGCGCGGGATCGCGCCGGAGGTCAGCCGCGCCAATCTGGACGCCATCGTTGCGCGCGCGACGCAGGCGGGCGTCGCCGTTCTGGTGGTGGGGATGCAGGCGCCGGGGAATTACGGGCCTGACTACAAGCAGGCCTTTGATGCGATGTACCCGGAGATCGCGGCCGACTACGGCGCGCTTTATGTAGAGAGCTTTTTCGAGGGGCTTGGCGGGGCCGGGACGGATCCTGCGGCGCTGGGCGCTTTCATGCAGGCCGACGGGATCCATCCCAATGCGGACGGGGTCGCGCGGATTGTCGAGGGGTTGGGGCCTCATGTGATCGCGCTGATCGAACGGGCCGAGTGAGATGCCGGGCCGCTTGTTCCTGACTGAAACGGCGAAAATGCTGGGTGCTGAGTTGGAAGCGGATGCGGCGGCAATCGCGCCTCTGCCAGTCCGCCACAACATCGCACCCGGTCAGGAGATTGTCGTCTTTGACGGTGCGCTCAGCCTGATGCGCTGGGGCATTGTGCCGGTGGGGCGGGTCAATGCGCGGGGTCGCCCGGTGATGGAGCAGATTATCAATGCGCGGTCCGAGACCGTGTTTGACAAGAGCGCCTTTGACGGCGTGGGCCGGGCGGTGATCCCGGTGAATGGCTGGTACGAATGGACGGGCCAGACGCGGCGCAAGACGGCGTGGCGGATCCGGCCACGCGATGCGGGCCTGTTGTATTTTGCGGCGATCACCGATGTGTGGACCGCGCCCGGCGGGTTGCGCGTACCCCAGGTCGCGGCGGTGACCTGCGCGCCCAACGCGGATGTGGAACCGATCCATCACCGCATGGGGGTGCTGTTGGACCGGGCGGACATTGCCACGTGGCTGGGCGATGATCTGGAGGCAGCCAAGGCGCTGATGGTGCCATGGCCCGTGGGCCGGTTGCACATCGAAGAGGCCAGCGATGTCAACTGGGACGGGCCGTGATCCAAAGGCCGCTGCGCGACACGATGTTTCAGGGGCTGCGCCCCGGCGCGTGCGCGCCTCCCCGGAATATCTGAACCCGTGGGCGCAGGGGGGCGGACGCAAAAGGGCGGCGCATCGCCGGGATGCACCGCCCTTGAAGCTGTGTGATCTGGCTGGCTTAGGCCAGTGCGATGTTCACGGCGCTTTCGCGGCCGTCACGGCCCGCTTCGAGGTCGAATGTGACCTTCTGGTTATCGGCCAGACCGGTCAGGCCCGAGCGCTCGACCGCGGAAATATGGACAAAGACGTCCTTGCCGCCGGACTCGGGCGCGATGAAACCGTAACCCTTTGTTGTGTTGAACCATTTGACGGTGCCATTTGCCATCGTCGTTACTCCTGAATTGATGCTGCCCGCGTCATGCGGCAGCTCGGCGTGGTCAAAAGATCGAGTGACTGAGCCGGAAGGAGCAGTGGGTCGATAGATGATGTAGCACGTCACATATGGCGCACAGACGCGTTTTTGCAAGTATTTCGGCGATCGCGCCGGGTTTCTGGCGGGTTGCTGCTTCTTTAGGCAGAGGCGGATTTTCCGCATGCGGTTTATTTTTTACCAGTTGATAAAAATATTAAGCTGTGAGACCGTTTCCCCATGAAATGATAGTTGCGACGGAGCGGACATGACGCAATCTCCTTTCTCACCGGGTGTGGCGGCGGGCCGTCTGGACGATGCGTCCTATGCGGAGAATTTCTCGGATCTGCACCCTGCGCTGGATGCGCACGAGGCGTTGGTGGCAGCGGATCGCTGCTATTTCTGCCATGACGCGCCGTGCATCACCGCCTGTCCGACCGACATCGATATCCCGCTGTTCATCCGTCAGATCGCGACCGGCACGCCGGATGCCGCGGCCAAGACGATCCTGAGCCAGAACATCATGGGCGGCATGTGCGCCCGCGTGTGCCCGACCGAAACCCTGTGCGAAGAGGCCTGCGTGCGCGAGGCGGCCGAAGGCAAGCCCGTGCTGATCGGGCAGTTGCAGCGCTTTGCGACCGACCATCTGCAAGCGCAGGGGGTTCATCCTTTCTCCCGTGCTGCGGTCACTGGTAAAACAGTGGCCGTGGTGGGGGCGGGACCGGCGGGCCTGTCCTGTGCACACCGGTTGGCGATGCTGGGGCACGAGGTGACCGTCTATGATGCGCGGCCCAAGCCCGGTGGGCTGAACGAGTATGGCATTGCCGCCTACAAGACGCCCGAAGGGTTTGCGCAGGCCGAGGTGGATTGGTTGCTCAAGATCGGGGGCATCACGATTGCGCATGACCGCGCGCTGGGCACGGATGTGACGCTGGCCACCTTGCAGGCCGAGCATGACGCGGTGTTCCTGGGGTTGGGACTGGGCGGTGTGAATGCGCTGGAGGTTGAAGGCGGCGACAGGGACGGTGTGCTGGACGCGGTCGATTTCATCGCCGATCTGCGTCAGGCGGGGGATCTGGCGGCACTGCCCGTGGGCCGCGACGTGGTGGTCATTGGCGGTGGCATGACGGCGGTGGATGCCGCGGTACAGGCCAAGCTTTTGGGCGCGCTGAACGTGACGTTGGCCTATCGGCGGGGTCGGGACCGTATGAATGCGAGCGTGTTCGAACAGGATCTCGCGGCGTCCAAGGGCGTGCGGATCATGACGCATGTGGTGCCCGTGGCGGTCCACGGCAACGGGTCGGTACGCGAGATCGAGTTTGAATATGTGAACCCGGACATGTCCAGCACGGGCGAGCTGGTGCGTGTGCCCGCCGATCAGGTGCTGCGCGCCATTGGTCAGACGCTGGAGGGCGCGGATCTGCCGGCGCTGGAGCGCGGCAAGATCGCGGTGACCGGTGCGGGGCGCACCTCCGTGGACGGTGTCTGGGCCGGGGGCGATTGCGCCACGGGTGGTGATGATCTGACCGTGACAGCCGTGGCCGAGGGCCGCGATGCGGCGATGGATATTCATGCAAGCCTGATGGGGTGATGGTGGGCGGATCGCCCACCCTACACGCGAAAGGATCGAACGATGGCAAACCTTCAAAGTGATTTCGTCGGGATCAAATCTCCCAATCCGTTCTGGCTGGCCTCGGCGCCGCCGACGGACAAGGAATACAATGTCCGCCGCGCCTTTGAGGCCGGGTGGGGCGGCGTGGTCTGGAAAACGCTGGGGTCCGAGGGCCCGCCGGTCGTCAACGTGAACGGGCCGCGCTATGGCGCGATCTATGGGGCGGATCGGCGGCTCTTGGGGCTCAACAACATTGAGTTGATCACCGACCGCGACCTGTACACCAACCTGGAAGAGATCAAGCGGGTGAAGGCCGATTACCCGGACCGCGCGATGATTGTCTCCATCATGGTGCCCTGCGAGGAAGAGGCGTGGAAAGCGATCCTACCGCTGGTCGAAGACACGGGCGCCGACGGGATCGAGCTGAACTTTGGCTGTCCGCACGGGATGTCGGAGCGCGGCATGGGGGCCGCCGTGGGGCAGGTGCCCGAATATATCGAAATGGTGACCCGCTGGTGCAAGCAGTACTATTCCAAGCCGGTTATCGTGAAGTTGACGCCCAACATCACCGATATCCGCAAACCTGCCGCAGCGGCCAAGGCGGGGGGTGCGGATGCGGTCAGCCTGATCAACACGATCAATTCGATCACGTCCGTGAACCTCGACACCATGTCGCCGGAGCCGTCGATTGACGGCAAGGGGTCGCATGGCGGCTATTGCGGGCCTGCGGTCAAGCCCATCGCGATGTCGATGGTGTCGGAGATTGCGCGCAATCCCGAGACGCACGGTCTGCCCATTTCCGGGATCGGCGGCGTCACCACATGGCGCGATGCGGCCGAATTCATCACGCTGGGCTGCGGCAACGTGCAGGTGTGCACGGCGGCGATGACATACGGGTTCAAGATCGTGCAGGAGATGATCAGCGGCCTGTCCGAGTGGATGGACGAGAAGGGCCACGCCAGCATCGAGGATTTCCGGGGTGCAGCGGTGCCCAATGTGACCGACTGGCAGTACCTGAACCTCAACTACGTGGCCAAGGCCAAGATCAACCAGGATCTGTGCATCTCGTGCGGGCGCTGCTTTGCCGCCTGCGAGGACACCTCGCACCAGGCGATTTCCATGTCAGAGGGCCGTGTATTCGAGGTGATCGACGACGAATGCGTGGCCTGCAACCTGTGCGTCAATGTCTGCCCGGTCGAGGATTGCATCACCATGGAGGCGATGGCCCCCGGTGCAGTCGACCCTCGCACCGGCAAGGTGGTGGAACCGGACTATGCCAACTGGACGACCCACCCCAACAACCCCACGGCCACCGCCGCGGAATAGGTCAGACGTCGGGGCGCCCTGTCGCGCCCCATTCCAGCCACGCGCGGTCCTGCGGCGCGAGGCTGGGCTCCATCACCGCGTCATAGGCCGCGAGCTCGGCTTCGGTCAGTTGGCCCGCCCATTTGCCATTGGTGCCGCTGTGAAAGAAATCGGCATCCGATTTCATGAACCCCTTGCCGCCTGACGGGGCATAGCGGGTCGCGTTGGCCTTCATATGATCGAAGGTCGCGGCCTGTACCAGTTGCGCCATCAACTCCGGCGGGTGGGCGATGTCCAGCAGGGCGGCCACGCGCGCGAAGGTGCCGGGCAAATCGCGGAGCATATCCGCATAGTGGAACAGCGACACATTCGGCCGGTCGGCCAATGCGGCGGCGGCCTTGTAGTGCCGGATGATATGGGCCAGCGCCATGGCATCGCCGTCGAACCCCTCGGGCCCGCCGTCAAGAAAACGGCGCAGGGTGACGCCATCAGGGTCATCCTCGGGATACCAGTGATCGAACCACGACATGGGGATGTTGCGCACGTGTTTGCGGTAGGAGAAATGCGCATCCAGCGGGTGGCGCAGCACGCAGATATACTGCGCCTTATCATCCAGCGGCAGCCCGTCCATGGGCGTGTGACTTTTCATGCTGCGTCGGTGGGGCATCGCCTCTAGCCGGGCGGCGATCTCGGACATCTCGCGGATGCGGATATCGACCCAGGGCATTTTCACCGACAGTTCCGTGTCGATGTCCGGATCACCGGCAAAGAGCAGGGCCACGATGGTCTGCATCCACGTGGTGCCGCATTTGGGCGGTGTGACGACAAACACGTCATCGGGGCGGATACGCACCATGTCCCACCGACGGTTGTCGGTCAATGGACCCAAATACAGCTTGCGATCTGTCATGAGGTCTGCGGTGTCAGCAACCGCCGGAACAGGGTTTCAAGATGCAGGCGCGCGCCCTGCATCGGGTCATCGCCCGACAGGATCTGGATCTGGGCGTCAAAGTCGGCATAGTGCTGCGTCGTCGACCAGATGGTGAACATCAGGTGGCGCGGATCGATCTGCGCCAGCTTGCCCGCCTCCATCCACCCCTGGATGACGGCGCATTTGTCGTCAAACAGCGGTTTGAGGTCCGTTTGCAGATGCGGCAGCATCCGTGGCGCGCCTTGCAGGATCTCGACCGCGAAAAGCCTGCTTTCCCGCGGCAGATCGCGCGACATGTCCAGCTTGCGCTGCACATAGGCCAAAAGCTCGGACATGGGATCGCCGTCCGCGTCCATTTCCACCAGCGGATCCAGCCATGTTTCCATCAACTGGCTGAGAAGGGTGACGTGGATCTCTTCCTTGCCCGCGAAATAGTAGAGGATGTTGGGCTTGGACAGCCCCGCCGCCTCCGCGATCTGGTCCAGCGTGGCACCGCGATAGCCGTGGGCCGAGAACACATCCAGCGCCGCATCGAGGATCAGGCTGCGGTTGCGCATCTGGATGCGGCTGGGTTTCTTCGGGGCGCCGTCGGGCATGTGCGGTCCTTTGGCCGGGGTATGCTGCAAGTCTAGGCAGATGCGCGGCCATTGGGCAATTCAGTTCAAAGCAGTTCTTGACAGAAAACACCCGTATCGCAATCGTAGCTTTACCAATTGGTCAAAAAGCGACCAGACAGACGACGGGGGATCCGATGGCCGCACCGGGCGAAAATCTGCGTATCAATGGCGACAGGCTGTGGGACAGCCTGATGGAGATGGCCAAGATCGGCCCCGGCGTGGCGGGCGGCAACAACCGCCAGACCCTGACGGACGAAGACGCAGAGGGCCGCGCGCTGTTCCAGTCGTGGTGCGAGGCGGCGGGCTGCAAAATGGGCCTTGATCAGATGGGCAACATGTTTGCAGAGCGCCCCGGCACCGACCCCGATGCGCTGCCCGTCTATGTGGGCAGCCACCTCGACACTCAACCCACGGGCGGCAAATATGACGGCGTGCTCGGTGTGCTGGGGGGGCTTGAGATCATCCGCACGCTCAACGATCTGGACGTAAAGACCAGACACCCCATCGTGGTGACGAACTTCACCAACGAGGAGGGCACACGCTACGCGCCCGCGATGCTGTCGTCGGGTGTGTTTGCGGGCATCCATACGCAGGACTGGGCCTACGATCGGGTCGACGCCGAAGGCAAAAGTTTTGGAGATGAGTTGACCCGCATCGGATGGCGGGGCGACGAAGAGGTCGGCGCGCGCAAGATGCATGCCTTTTTCGAGTTGCACATTGAACAGGGGCCAATCCTGGAGGCCGAAGGCAAGGATATCGGCGTAGTGACCCACGGGCAGGGCCTGTCATGGACCCAAGTGACGATTGAGGGCAAGGATAGCCACACCGGATCGACGCCGATGCCCATGCGCAAGAATGCGGGTCTGGGCATGGCGCGGGTGCTGGAAAAGGTCGACGAGATTGCCTGGAGCCATGCGCCCCATGCCGTGGGCGCTGCGGGCCATATCGACGTCTACCCCAACTCGCGCAACGTGATCCCCGGCAAGGTCGTGTTCACGGTCGATTTCCGCTCACCGGACCTGAGCGTGATCGAGGATATGGAGGCGCGCCTGCGCGTCGAGGGTCAGAAGATTGCCGACGACATGGGGCTGACAATTGCCTTTGAAAAGGTTGGTGGCTTTGATCCCGTGGCCTTTGATGAGGGCTGTGTGACCGCGGTGCGGTCAGCGGCAGAGCGGCTGGGATACAGTCACCAGAACATCATTTCCGGTGCCGGGCACGATGCGTGCTGGATCAACCAGGTGGCCCCGACGGCGATGGTGATGTGCCCTTGCGTCGATGGGCTGAGCCATAACGAGGCCGAAGAGATATCAAAGGACTGGGCCGCAGCGGGGGCGGATGTGCTGATGCACGCGGTGGTCGAAACGGCGGAGATTGTCGCGTGATCGACCCGGAACTGAGCCTTGCCGACCGCATTGCGGATCTGGTGGCCGCCGAGGCGCTGGACGCGCCGCGTGCAACGGCGACGCAGCGGGCAACGGTGGCTGCCTTCGAAGACGCGCTGGTGCAGCCCTTTGAAACGACGGTGAACTTCAGCGGCGGGATCACCCAGCGCTGTTGGACCGTCACCCGCAGCGATGGCGCATACCGCGTCGTCTATCTGCCGCGGGCGGGGTATTTCTCGCTCTGTGCAGAGAGTGATTTCGGGCCCCTCGACATTGGCGTGCACGGGCCGGCCTTGGGGTGTTTTGCAAGCGTGTGACTGGGGCGCTGCCCCAGACCCCGGGATATTTTTGGCCAAGAGAATTGGCTGACAGAGGAGTGATGACATGACCAAGGTGATCAAGGGCGGGATGGTCTGCACGGCAGACCGGACGTGGAAGGCCGATGTGTTGATCGAGGGCGAGACCATCAAGGCGATCGGCGAGGATTTGGTTGGCGATGAATATATTGATGCCGAGGGGGCTTATGTCATTCCCGGCGGCATCGATCCGCACACCCATCTCGAGATGCCGTTTATGGGCACCACTGCAGCCGAGACATTTGAGTCCGGCACGTGGGCGGCGGCCGTTGGCGGGACCACGATGATTGTGGATTTCTGTCTGCCCGGCGCGGATGGGTCGATCAAGAACGCAATCAACGAGTGGCATCGCAAGTCGGCGCCGCAGATTTGTTCGGATGTGGGTTATCACATGGCGATCACCGGCTGGAACGAGGATGTGTTCAATGAGATGAAGGATGCCGTCGATATGGGCGTCAATTCCTTCAAGCATTTCATGGCCTACAAGGGCGCGTTGATGATCGAGGATGACGAGATGTTCGCGTCGTTCAAGCGCTGTGCCGAGTTGGGCGCGCTGCCCATGGTCCATGCCGAGAACGGTGATCTCGTGGCCGAGATGCAGCAGAAGTATTTCGATCAGGGCATCACCGGGCCTGAGGGCCACGCCTATAGTCGCCCGCCCGAATTTGAGGGTGAGGCGGCCAACCGCGCCATTACGATTGCGGATGCGGCGGGTGTGCCTTTGTACATCGTGCATGTGTCCTGTGAGCAGGCGCATGAAGCCATTCGCCGCGCGCGTCAGAAGGGCATGCGGGTGTACGGCGAGCCGTTGATCCAGTTCCTCACGCTGGATGAGAGCGTGTATTTCGACACCGACTGGGATTATGCCGCGCGGCGTGTGATGTCGCCGCCCTTCCGGTCGAAGGATCATCAGGACTCGCTCTGGGCCGGGTTGCAGTCGGGGTCTTTGCAAGTGGTGGCCACGGATCACGCGGCCTTTAACACCGAGCAGAAGCGCGCAGGCCGCGATGATTTCCGCATCATTCCCAATGGATCGAACGGGCTTGAGGAACGCCTTGCCGTGCTGTGGACCGAAGGGGTTGAGACGGGCCGCTTGACGCCGAACGAGTTTGTCGCCGCGACCTCGACCAATGTCGCCAAGATCCTGAACATCTATCCCAAGAAGGGCGCGATTGTGGAGGGGGCCGATGCCGATATCGTCGTATGGGATCCCAAGATCACCAAGACGATTTCGCCCGCAAACCACCATTCGGTACTGGACTACAACGTGTTCGAAGGGTTCGAGGTGAAGGCACAGTCGCGGTACACGTTGAGCCGCGGTGAAGTGATCTGGGCCTGGGGGCAGAATTCGCAGCCTTCACCGGGGCGGGGCAAGTTCGTACCGCGCCCCGCGTTTTCGTCGGCGTCTCAGGCGCTGAGCAAGTGGAAGGCGCTGACCGCACCCAAGATGATCGAGCGCGATCCTTTGAATATTCCGGCGGGGATTTGATAGGGAATTGAAGATACAACAAACAAAAAAGATGAACTTGCTGCGTTGGTTTTGGGCCTGCTTCTGTTCGGTCCAGTCCGGAGCACTTGCAATATGTGTGGGTCTATTGGTCTTGGAGCAAGGTCCGGTTGGTGTATTTGAGGGCGTCGCTGTATGGAGTGTTGGGCAGATCGCAATCTTTCCGATTTCCATTCTTGCTCTGCCTTTGGGCGCGTTTCTTCGGATGGTGCTTGGTTTCCTCTTTGTTCGGGCAAAACTAACTGCGCTGGCGACAGGAACCACAATTGGAGTTTTGTCCTCTGGCGCGCTGGCGATCACCACGAGCGTGACGGCGTGGGACGATTGGGTGACTTTCCTTCTGTTTGGCGCGCTTGCCGGTATGGTGGGTGGCTGGACTTGGTGGCAGATTGAAAGACCGTCTTTGGAAGAAATTCAAAATGACTGACAAACAAGCTGAAAATACCGGAACCGAACAGACGGTGATTTTGGCGGAAAAACTCGATCTGACCTTTCAGACCAATGATGGTCCGGTGCATGCCCTCAAGGGTGTGTCGCTGGATATCGGGAAGGGCGATTTCGTGTCCTTCATTGGCCCATCAGGCTGTGGCAAGACGACATTCCTGCGCTGCATGGCGGACCTTGAGCAACCCACGGGGGGCACCATTACAGTGAATGGCGTCTCACCCGAGGCCGCGCGCATGGCGCGGGCTTATGGTTATGTGTTTCAGGCCGCAGGGCTTTACCCATGGCGTACCATTGGGCGCAACATTTCGCTGCCGCTGGAGATCATGGGATATTCCAAGGCGGATCAGGCCGAGCGGGTTTCGCGTGTGCTGGAATTGGTGGAACTGGCCGGGTTCGAGAACAAGTTCCCGTGGCAGCTGTCGGGCGGCATGCAGCAACGGGCGAGCATTGCACGCGCATTGGCTTTTGATGCGGATATCCTGCTCATGGACGAACCCTTTGGTGCGTTAGACGAAATTGTCAGGGATCACCTGAACGAACAGCTCTTGCATCTGTGGGCGCGGACGGAAAAAACCATCGCCTTTGTGACCCACTCGATCCCCGAAGCGGTGTACCTCAGCACCAAGATTGTTGTCATGTCACCCCGCCCGGGCCGGATCACAGACGTCATCGAAAGCCCGCTGCCCAAGGAACGCCCACTCGACATTCGCGAAAGCCCGGCCTTTCTGGAGGTGGCGCACCGCGTGCGCGAAGGGCTGCGTGCAGGGCATGCGCATGTCTAGGGCGGCGCCATCACCGGCGCAGGGTCGGACATTCGCCCGGACCCTGCCACCGAACCGCTATTTGGGTGAAGGCGCGGCCACCCCCTTCATCGTTCACGGTCATCGGCATGCCTGCCTGTACCGTGGGAGCAGCGTGGCGCGTAATTCTTTCATTGTTCTTAAAATATGCAAAAAACTGGGCGTTTTGCTGGTGCTGGATTTTGCATATTTGTGGAACAATGAAGCCTGCGGAGGGCGCTGTCATGCGTAGCATAGTGCCTGTCTTGACCGTGGTCGGGGTGATCTTTGCCCTGTGGTACGCAGCCGCGATCTGGCTGAACGCGGCGTGGGCCTATGACAAGGCCAAGCGGGCCGATGTTGCGTTGAGCACAAGCGAGCTGGTGGCCGACACCTGGTCGCAGGAGAAGCCGCGGCTGCCCGCGCCGCATCAGGTTGGGGCCGAGATCTGGAAGACGACCGGGGCGATGGTGGCCAAGGGGCGCGCCTTTTCCAAGCGGTCGTTGATCTATCATTCCTGGATCACTTTGAGTGCTACGCTTTTGGGTTTTGCCTTGGGCACCGGGCTGGGAATCCTGTTGGCGGTGGGCATCGTTTACAACACGGTCATGGATCGGTCGGTCATGCCTTGGGTGATCACAAGTCAGACGATACCGATCCTTGCATTGGCACCGATGATCATCGTCGTGCTCAATGCCGTGGGCATTTCCGGCTTGCTGCCCAAGGCGATGATCTCGATGTATCTGTCGTTCTTTCCGGTTGTGGTCGGCATGGTCAAGGGGCTGCGCAGTCCCGAGGTGATGCAGCTGGACCAGATGCGCACATGGAATGCCAGCGCGTCCCAGACCTTTTGGCGGCTGCGGCTGCCGGCTTCGATGCCCTACCTCTTTGCCTCGCTCAAGGTCGGTATGGCGGCGAGCCTTGTGGGGGCCATTGTCGGTGAGTTGCCGACGGGGGCGGTCGCGGGTCTTGGTGCGCGCCTGCTCGCGGGCAGCTATTACGGCCAGACGATCCAGATCTGGTCGGCCCTGATCATGGCGGCGGCTTTGGCGGCCGTTCTGGTCGCCATCATCGGTGTCATTCAGCGGGTGACCCTGTCGCGGATGGGGATGGCGTGATGGGATGGATCCTTTTTGCCGTGGGTGCGTGGATTGTGGGCTGGGCGTTGAACGTCCGGCTTGCCCGGCTTGCGCCCTCGCGGGCCGTGCGGCTTGCGATGCCCGTTCTCTTTGGTGTGACCATTATCGCTATCTGGGAGGGGGTCGTGCGCGGTTTTGACGTCTCGGCAGTTCTGTTGCCCGCCCCATCAGTGATCGCCACGACCTTTGCCGCGTCCACCGCGATCCTGTGGGAGGATTTCGTGCAGACGGTCATCAAGGGCGCATTGACCGGCTACATCATCGGGTGTGGCAGTGCGGTATTGACGGCGATTGCCATCGACCGGTCGGATTTCCTGCGCCGCGGGCTGATGCCTGTGGGCAACTTCGTGGCTGCGCTGCCCATTGTCGGCATGGCACCGATCCTCGTGATGTGGTTCGGGTTCGACTGGCAGTCCAAGGCCGCCGTGGTCGTGGTCATGGTGTTCTTTCCGGTGCTTGTGAACACGGTCGAAGGGTTGCAGGCGGCCAGTGCCATGCAGCGTGACCTGATGCGCACCTATGCGGCGTCCTCGGCCACCACGCTCTTGAAACTGCGCCTGCCCATGGCGATGCCCTTCATCTTCAACGGGCTCAAGATCGCCACGACACTCGCGCTGATCGGCGCAATTGTTGCCGAATTTTTCGGCTCGCCCATCCGTGGCATGGGCTTTCGCATCTCGGTCTCGGTGGGGCAGCTTGCGCTGGACCTCGTCTGGGCCGAAATTGTCGTCGCTGCCCTCGTGGGGTCTGCCGCCTATGGCGGCGTTGCCCTGATCGAGCGGGTTGTGACATTCTGGCATCCATCCCAACGGGCCCGATCCTAGAGGCCCGGTTTTACCATCAACAAGGAGAGTACACATGAAAATCATTACCACCTTCGCCGCCAGCGCAGCACTCGGGCTGTCGGCCATGGCCGCTCAGGCCGCCGACGATGTCACGCTGCAACTCAAGTGGGTCACGCAGGCGCAATTTGCAGGCTACTATGTGGCGCTGGACAAGGGGTTCTACGAGGAAGAAGACCTGAACGTCACCATCAAGCCCGGTGGCCCCGACATTGCGCCCACGCAGGTGCTGGCCGGGGGCGGCGCGGATGTGACCGTCGAATGGATGCCCGCAGCCTTGGCCGCGCGGGAAAAGGGTCTGGGCATGGTCAACATCGCACAACCGTTCAAGTCCTCGGGCATGATGCTGACCTGCCGCAAGGATGCGGGCGTGAGCAGCACGGATGACTTCCCCGGCAAGACGCTGGGTGTCTGGTTCTTTGGCAACGAATTCCCGTTCCTGTCGTGGATGAGCCAGCTGGGCATTGCCACGGACGGGTCGGACGGCGGCGTGACCGTGCTGAAACAGGGGTTCAACGTGGATCCGATCCTGCAAGGGCAGGCGGCCTGTGTCTCGACGATGACCTATAACGAATACTGGCAGATCATCGATGCGGGCCTGACGCCCGAGGAATTGCAGGTGTTCAAATACGAGGACCAAGGCGTCGCCACGCTCGAAGACGGGCTTTATGCGCTCGAGGAAAACCTCGCCGACCCGGAATTCGAGGACAAGATGGTGCGGTTCGTGCGCGCCTCGATGAAAGGCTGGAAATACGCCGAGGAGAACCCGGACGAAGCGGCAGAGATCGTGTTGGACAATGACGCATCCGGCGCGCAGACCGAAAAGCATCAAAAGCGGATGATGGGCGAGATCGCCAAACTGACCGCAGGGTCGAACGGATCGCTGGATCCCGCCGATTACGAACGCACGGTGGCATCGCTGCTGTCCGGCGGATCGGACCCGGTGATTTCCAAGGCACCTGAAGGGGCCTGGACACATGCGATCACGGACAAGGCGCTGAACTAAGCCCGCATTTCCGGGATTTGGAAAAGGCCGGCCTTCGGGCTGGCCTTTTTTGTGCCTGTTGGGCTGGACTTTGCCACGCGCCGCTCCATTTCTTGACGCTGACACAGGAGCGCACCACATGACACGTATGGAAGATTTGCAGCCCGATCTGGACGAACAGACCCGCCAGGACGCCGTGTACCAAGCCGCGATGCAGTCGCTTGCCGCGTCCCGCCGCGAGACGGAGCGTCAGGGATATGTCGTGATCGGCGGCGCCATGAGCTATGGCGAAGGCGCGCTGGGCGACGGCTGGTTTGCCAAGACAAGCCATGCGGCGAAACTGTTTATGATCGCGTTTGGCTGTGCTGTGCCGCCATTTCTGGTGTGGTGGGTGCTGCTCTGACGGTAGGATTTTTCTGTCCCGCAACAACGTTCACGAGAGCGGACGCAATCGGGGCAAAGTGAGCGCTGCACAGATACCCAAAGCGTAAATCGGCAGTACTTGCACTGGAAACATCCATGGCAGTGTTACCGACACAATGACGCCTGCTGCTATGCCAACGGGAAGTCCAAAACCTGCAAACAGACCGGCCAATGCACCGACCGCCGGGAATGCAAGACAAACCAAAAACAAATCCCTGATCCAACGTTTCCCCATAAATGGATAAACTGTGCGCACCCAAAGCAATGCCGCCAGACCGCTCGCTACGGCAAGCCACCAGAAATTGCTTGGGTCGTTGCCTGGATTCACGTTTCTTTCGTAGATCCACGCCGAACTGATTGCGCACGCAGCAGCAATGACCAGAGCAATTTTCACTATCATCTCTCCAGCGGCTTTGGTTGTTAGAAGGTCGCCGTCAGCTACGACCTTACATAGTTTACCCGATTTCCCTTAGAATAGCTTTCATTGTAACCAAAGGTGAAAGTGGTTGCTGAGAAAACTGGAGCTGACGCCACCGCTACCGCACAAACTTCTTGTGCTTCAACCGCTTCGGCTCCAGCGCGTCTGGCCCCAACCGGCGCTTTTTGTCCTCTTCGTAGTCCTCGAAGTTCCCCTCGAACCACTCCACATGCGCATCCCCTTCAAAGGCCAGGATATGCGTGCAGATCCGGTCGAGGAAGAAACGGTCGTGGCTGATCACCACTGCGCACCCGGCGAAATCCACCAAAGCGTCTTCCAGCGCGCGCAGCGTCTCCACGTCCAGGTCGTTGGTCGGCTCATCGAGCAGCAGCACGTTGCCGCCTGATTTCAGCAGCCGCGCCATGTGCACGCGGTTGCGTTCACCGCCCGACAACAAGCCAACCTTCTTCTGCTGATCGCCGCCCTTGAAGTTGAAGGACGAGCAATAGGCCCGGCTGTTCACCTCGGCATCGCCCAGCTGGATCAGTTCCGCACCACCCGAGATCGCCTGCCAGACGTTGTCATCCGCGTTCAAGTCATCGCGCGACTGATCGACATAGGACAGTTGCACCGTATCGCCGATCTCGACCGTGCCGGCATCGGGCGTTTCCTGCCCGGTCAGCATCTTGAACAGCGTGGACTTGCCCGCACCGTTGGGGCCGATCACGCCAACAATTCCGCCGGGCGGCAGCGAGAAATCGAGCCCCTCAACCAGCAGCTTGTCGCCCATGGCCTTGGTCAGGCCCTCGACATCGATCACCTTCGATCCCAGCCGCTGACCGTTCGGGATGACGATCTGGGCATAGGCCAGCTTTTCGCGCTCGGACTGGTCCGCCAACTCGTTATAGGCGTTGATCCGGGCCTTGGACTTGGCCTGCCGTGCCTTGGCCCCCTGCCGCATCCACTGCAATTCGCGCTCCAGCGTCTTCTGGCGGCTCTTGTCTTCGCGGGCTTCCTGCTCCAGCCGCTTGGCCTTCTGCTCGAGCCAGCTGGAATAGTTGCCCTCCCACGGCACACCCTTGCCGCGGTCCAATTCGAGGATCCAGCCGGTGATGTCATCAAGGAAATAGCGGTCGTGAGTGACGATCAGGATCGTGCCCTTGTAGTCGATCAGGTGCTGTTGCAGCCACGCAATCGTCTCGGCATCAAGGTGGTTGGTCGGTTCGTCCAAGAGCAGCATCTCGGGCGCTTCGAGCAGCAGCTTGCACAGCGCCACGCGCCGCGCCTCACCGCCCGACAGGGTCGTCACATCCGCATCATCTGGCGGACAGCGCAGCGCCTCCATTGACACGTCGATCTGACTGTCCAGGTCCCACAGGTTTTCGGCGTCAATCTGGTCCTGCAAGGCGGCCATCTCGTCCGCGGTCTCGTCGGAATAGTTCATCGCCAGATCATTATAGCGGTCCAGCACGGCCTTTTTCTCGGCCACGCCCAGCATCACGTTCTCGCGCACCGACAGGGCCGGGTCCAGCTGCGGCTCCTGCGGCAGGTATCCCACCTTGGCCCCTTCCGCGACCCACGCCTCGCCCGAAAAATCCTTGTCCATCCCGGCCATGATCTTCATCAGCGTGGATTTACCCGCGCCGTTCACGCCAACCACACCGATCTTCACCCCGGGGAGAAAGTTCAGGTGTATGTTTTCAAAGCATTTCTTGCCGCCCGGATAGGTCTTGGACACACCGGACATATGGTAGACGTATTGATAGGCGGCCATGAGAGACTCCTGTTGCGGCTGGGACAGCATCATCTAGCCACCAACGCCGCAAAGGGCAATGCGGAACGCGTGCGCGGCAAAAGTGATCACAAGGTCTTTGGCGAGGATCGTGCACTTGTGCTAGCCCTGCAGGCAGGACGACCAGGAAAGACAGTTAAATGTGGCGGATCATTATCATTCCGGCATGCCTGATCCTTGCGGCATGTGCGGCAGGCATCGGGTTGGCGCCGCCGCCAAATCTCTACCGGGCGGGCACCAACTATCCCGCGGAACGGGTGGCGCCATCCCTGCGCACGGCCGAGCCGCGGATATTCTTCATGACCGACCGTGCGCCCAACGGGGACAGGTATGGGTCGGACCGGTCGCAATCCATGGCCTTTGGCGCGGCGACGGTGAAATTCGGCAAGGACCTCGACTGGGACGAGCTGCTGCGCCGGACGCGCGCCGATTCCGATGCCGATATCACCAGCCTCTGGGTTCCGGACGTCACGGAACTGGTGCGGTTTTCATCGACCCCGCTGCCGGTGGAACGCCGCGACGGGCGGCTTGGTCACCGTGCGGATGCGCGCGACATCTATGATGGGCAGGCGCGCGCGTTTCAGACCGAAATCGCGGCCGAGATTGCCCGCACCGGCAACGACCGGGTGCTGGTCTATCTGCACGGGTTCAACAATGACTTTGACGACAGCGTCTCTGCGCTGGCCAATATCTGGCATTTTGCAGGGCGGGGTGCAGTCCCGATTTCGTTCACATGGCCCGCTGGCAACGGGTTTGGGCCGCTGGGCTATTTCCGGGACCGGGACGCAGGCACGTTTTCGGTCCACCACACAAAGGAATTCCTGCGCATGCTCGCGCAGATGCCGCAGGTCGCACAGATCGACATCGTGGCCCATTCGCGCGGCAATGACGTGGCCACCACCGCCCTGCGCGAGTTGATCATCGAGGCGCGCGGCGGTGGCCGCCATCCGAAACTGGCCCTCAAGACCGGGACGCTGATCATGGCGGCTCCGGATCTGGACGTGGACATCGTTCGCCAGCGGCTGCAGGCCGAGCGGTTCGCCGAGGCGTTCGAGCAGATCAACCTCTATATCAACCCCAGCGACGGCGCGTTGCGGCTGTCGGCCTACCTGACGCGGTCCACCCGGCTCGGCGCGCTCAGGAACACGGACTTTCAGCCCGGAGAGATCGAGATCCTGCGCAAGCAATCGCTCGTGCATTTCATCCGGGTCGAGGACGTGCGCGGCGGGTTCGGTCACGCCTATTTCCGGGACAATCCGGCGGTGCTTTCGGATGTGGCGCTGGCGCTGCGGACCCGCGCGTTTCCGGGTGGCACCCTGCGCCCGCTGGAACAGGATGCGGGCGGGGTGTGGGTGCTGCACCCCAACTATCCGCTGGACCGGCTGCCAGATCTGGATTTTCTGGAACGGCGCGAACAGATCCGCGACGCACGCTGACATGGCCGAGGCGCGCAGCCCCTTGCACGAGATGATGGCCCGCTGGGCGCAGCCGGGGCTGGTCACATGGATCGGCGTCCGGCCGCAGCGCGGGGCGGAGATAAAGGTGACGGACAGCGCGCGGATCGACGACACGGGCGTGGTCGGCGACCGGTCGCGCGGCGGCAAGCGCGCGGTCACCCTGATCCAGGCCGAACACCTGCCTGCCATCGCGGCCTTTCTGGGACGTGACGACATTGATCCGGCCCTTGTGCGGCGCAACATCGTCGTGCGCGGGCTGAACCTTGCCGGGCTCAAGGGGAGGGCGGTGCAGATCGGCGGCGCGGTCATCCGCCCGACGACGATCTGCGCACCGTGCAGCCTGATGGAGCGGACGCTGGGCCATGGCGGCTATGCGGCGATGCGCGGTCATGGCGGCTGGTGCGCCGAAGTGGTCACGGGTGGCGACATCGCGTTGGGTGACACGGTCCAGCCGATTGATTGACAAAACCGGTCTGCTGCGGTTCCGTCCCGCGACGGCAGCCAGATGAAAGAACGGACAGGTGCGGCACGACGACCCCTTTGCGCGGCCCGGACAGGTCATCGGCCTTTTGGGCGGGTCCTTTGACCCGGCACATGACGGCCATGTCCACATCACCCGCGAGGCGATGAAGCGGTTCGGGCTGTCCCGTGTGTGGTGGCTGGTCAGTCCGGGCAACCCGCTCAAGGCGCAGGGCCCCGCCCCGCTGGCCAAACGGATGGTGCGGGCGCGCGCGGTGATGACCGACCCGCGCGTGACCGTCACGGATATCGAGGCGCGGCTTGGCACGCGCTATACCGCGCAAACCCTGTCCGCGATGATGGCGGCCTATCCGGGCGTCCGCTTTGTGTGGCTGATGGGGGCGGACAACCTTGCGCAATTCCACCTCTGGCAGGACTGGACGTGGATCATGGAACATGTCCCCGTGGGTGTTCTGGCCCGACCCGGCGACCGGATCTCCGCGCGGATGAGCCCTGCCGCTCGCCGCTATCGCCAGTACCGGATTTCGGGCAAGGCCAGCCAGATGCTGGCCCGCACGCAGGCCCCTGCGTGGTGTTTCGTCAACGTCGCGCTGTCGAGGCAGTCCTCCTCCGCGATCCGCGCGTCCGGCGCGTGGGACAGAACACCACAAAAGTGACCGCGACCTGCTTGTGACCGGCGGACGGCTGCGGTTAGATGCACCCATGGTGCGTAACGTGACGAGACGGGTGTTTTTGGCCCTGGCGGCAAGCGGTGCAGCGGTTCAGGCCTGGGCCGCGCCGCCGCCGGTGTCCCTGCGCCCCGTGGCCCGCGGGGCCGAACATTTCAAGAAATCCATCGCCGATCCGCAGGCTATCATCAACGCGGCCCAGCTGAACGGGCGCGTGGCCTTTGCGGTGGCCGATGCCCGCACCGGCCAAAAGCTCGAAGGTGGCAATGCCCAGACCGGCACCGCCCCCGCCAGCGTGGCCAAGGCCGTGACCGCGCTTTATGCGCTGGATGTGCTGGGACCGTCGCACCGGTTCACCACCCAGCTCATTGCGACGGGTGGCATATCGGGCGGGGTGGTCACGGGCGATCTGATCCTCGTGGGCGGTGGCGATCCGACGCTCGACACCAACGCGCTGGCGTCCATGGCCGAGGCGCTCAAGGCGCGTGGCATCCGCGAGGTGCGCGGCGCGTTCAAGGTCGCCGACGGCGCGCTGCCCACAATCAAGACCATCGACCGCGATCAACCGGACCACGTGGGCTACAGCCCCGCGATCAGCGGCATCGCCCTGAACTACAACCGCGTGCATTTCGAATGGCGCCGGTCAGGCGGCAGCTACGGCGTCACAATGGACGCGCGGTCCGACAGGTACCGCCCCGATGTGGCGGTGGCCCGGATGCAGATCGTGTCGCGCGACCTGCCGGTCTATACCTATCGCGACGGGGGTCGCACCGATGACTGGACCGTCGCCAAGGGCGCGCTGGGAAATGGCGGCGCACGCTGGTTGCCCGTGCGCAAACCCGCACTCTATGCGGGCGACGTGTTCCAGACGCTGGCGCGGGCCCATGGCATCGTCCTGCGCAATCCGTCCGTGGTGACCCGCGCGCCGCAAGGCACCGTTCTGGTCAGCCGCCAAAGCGACGAGCTGCGCAGCATCCTGCGCGCCATGCTGCGGTTTTCCACCAACCTGACGGCCGAGATGGTCGGCCTTGCCGCCACGGCCAAACGCAAGGGCAGCGTGCAGTCGCTCAAGGCGTCGGCTGCGGAAATGAACCGCTGGGCCAATGCAACGCTGGGCACGTCCGCGATGCGGCTGGTGGATCATTCGGGCCTTGGGTCGGCCAGCCGGATGACCGCAGACGACATGGTCACGGCCCTCGTCCGCGCGCGCCAAAACAACACGCTGGGCCCGATCCTCAAGGCGTTCCCGATGCTGGACGAACGTCGCCGCGCGATCAAGAACCACCCGATCACGGTCTATGCCAAGACGGGCACGCTGAACTTCGTCTCCGGACTGGCGGGTTACATGACCGCGCGGGACGGCACCGAAATGGCCTTTGCCATCTTTGCCGCGGACGAGGCGACACGGGGCCGGATCTCCAAGGCCAACCGCGAGGCCCCTCGTGGCGCGCGCAGCTGGAACCGGCGCGCCAAGGCGATGCAGCAAAAGCTCATCGAGCGCTGGGGGGCGCTCTACGGCAGCTGACGCCCCCCTCCGGCCTGTCGCTCAGGCCGCGTTCTTCATCCGTGCCACATCGACGAAATCCGCCGTGGCCTGTGCCGTGGCTGCCGAAAGCGTCCAGCCCAGATGCCCGTGTCCGGTGTTGTAGTAGACGCCGGGCTTCGCACCGGGGCCGACCTTGGGCATCATCGACGGCAACATTGGACGCAGGCCCGCCCAGGGCACGCAATGTTCCGTCGACACATCCGGAAAGAATGTCTCGCACCAGTCGCGCAAGGGGCGGATCCGGTCGTCGCGGATATCGAGGTTATAGCCGTTGAACTCCGCCGTGCCCGCGATGCGGAACCGTTTGCGGCCCAGCCGCGAGGTCACGATCTTGGCCTCGTCGTCCAAAAGACTGACCCACGGGGCCGCGGCCTGGCTGGCACCATCGTCAAGGTTGACGGTGATCGAATAGCCCTTGACCGGATAGATGTTGACCCGGTCGCCCAGCTTGGCCGCGATGGCGCGGCTGCCTACGCCCGCACAGACGACGATGCCGTCGAAATGCTGCTGCTGGTCTCCGTCGCCGCTGTGCCAGTCGATGCGGATGCCGGTGCCGGTGTGGTGAATGTCGGACACGTCCGCCTTGTAATGGAACGTGACACCCATCCGCGCGCACCCGTCGCTCAGCGCGCGGGTATAGCGGTGAATGTCACCGGTGAAATCGCTCTCGGTATAAAACCCGCCCAGCGTGTCGGTCTTGAGCGCGGGTTCCAGCCGCTGCACCTCGTCCGCGCTCACCTCGCGGCGGTCCAGCCCGGCCTTGGCCAGCAGCGTGTTGACCCGGCGCGCGTGATCGAACTCCGACTGTTTCTTGTAGACGTGCAGAATGCCACGCTGCTCACAGTCGAAATCGACGCCGACCTCCGCCGCGAAATCCAGCAGGTGCTGCCGCGCGGCAATGGCCAGTCGCGTGGTCTCGATCGTGTGCGCCTCGTAATGGGGGATATTGCCCATGAACTCGGCCATCCACGACAACTTGTGCCAGCTGGGGCGCGGGTTCACCAACAATGGCGCATCGGATTTCAGCATCCACTTGAGCCCCTTGAAGATCGTACCCCAGCGGGTCCAGACCTCGGCATTGCTGGCCGACAGCTGCCCACCATTGGCAAAGGATGTCTCCATCGCGGCATAGCGGTTGCGGTCAAAGACGCTGACGTCATAGCCACGGCGCGCAAGCGCATAGGCGGTGGTGATACCGGTGATGCCGGCGCCGATCACGGCGATATGGGTCATTGGGGATCCTCCCAAGGTGACGCAGATGACAACGGACACGGCCGGCACCATGCCGGTCCATGTCCCCATCTGTCGCGTGACCTGAGAGTTTGACGCCGACAGGGGTCGGCGCTTTCTCCTTCGGTGGATCAGGCACGTCAGCCCTGACCGCTCTCCAGATTGTCGTCATGCCTGTCTACAGGCGCGGCCAACACGGTTCATTGTGCCTGAGAGTTTCCGGGGCGTTGCTCCTTCGGCGGCGGGATGTCCCGCGCTCTCCCATGTCGGCCTTGGCGACTGCGTTTCATATAGGAAACTTGGGGTGAGTCGCGCAAATGAATAATCTTCACGTTTGTTGTGAATGCCGTTGCGCGTACCCGTGCTGCCACACCCCATGGAAACAGGGGTTTCGCGGCCTGCTTTCCCTGCCTGATCCTTTGGGCTAGTCTTCTGAAATCAGGCGCAAAAGCCTGATGTCTGCTGCGCCCCGGAACCTCTGCATGTCCACGCCGACCCTGACCCTTGACGACAGCGGCCCCGCGCCCGCGATCCGCCTGACCGGGCGGCTGGTTACCGAACATCTGGGCCACGTGGAACGGGCGTTCGCCACTGCGTCCCCGCAGGGCGGCACCGTGCGCATCGATCTGGACGGGATCGAGGCGCTGGACACGGGCGGGGCCTGGATGATCGCCGACCTCAAGGCGCGCCTTGAGGCCGCAGGCGACCGGGTCGACCTGATCGACACCGACGGGCAACGCGCCGAACTGATCGACACTGTGATCGCGGCCCTGCCCGAAGAAGAAGGCGTCGAGGCGCCTGCGCGCGGGCTGGTGCCCTGGCTGGCCGGGATCGGTGAGAAAACCGCAGGCGTCGGTGCATCCGTCATGTCGCTGATGAGCTTTGTCGGCCAAACGCTCGCCAGCCTCGTCACCTGCCTTTTTCGCCCGCGCCGCTGGCGCACCGCCGCACTGGTCAGCCAGATGGAGGAAACCGGTTTCAACGCCATTCCCATCGTGGTCCTGATGAGCTTTCTGATCGGGGTGGTCCTGTCGTTTCAGGGGGCCTCGCAACTGCGCCAGTTCGGGGCCGAGGTCTTTGTGGTCGACCTCATTGCCATCTCGATCCTACGCGAACTGGGCATCCTTCTGACCGCCATCATCGTGGCGGGCCGGTCCGGTTCGGCCTTTACCGCATCCATCGGGTCCATGAAGGTCCGCGAGGAACTGGACGCGATGCGCACCCTCGGCCTCGACCCGATCGAAGTCCTCGTGTTGCCGCGCGTCATCGCGCTGGTGATCATGCTGCCCATCCTCGGCTTTATCGCCAATGTCTCGGGCCTGCTGGGCGGCGCAATCATGAGCTGGATCGAACTGGGTGTCAGCCCGTCGATGTTCATCACGCGGTTGCAGGAAAACACCGACGTCTGGCACCTGATCATCGGCATGATCAAGGCACCGGTCTTTGCCGCGATCATCGCCACCGTGGCCTGCTGGCAGGCGATGCAGGTGCAATCCTCTGCCGACAGCGTCGGGCGTCACACCACGATCTCGGTGGTGCAGTCGATCTTTCTGGTGATCGTGGCCGACGCCGTCTTCTCGATCTTCTTTGCGGAGCTGGGCCTGTGACCGGCGACGCGATCATCAAGGTGCGCGGGCTGCGCAATCAGTTTGGCCGGCAAGTCGTGCATGACAATCTGGATCTCGATGTCTGGCGCGGCGAAGTGCTGGGCATTGTCGGCGGGTCGGGCACCGGCAAATCCGTGCTGCTGCGCACCATCGTCGGCCTCAACCGGCCTGCTGCCGGGTCCATCGAAGTGCTGGGCGCGGATGTGCTGAACGGCAGCCGCGAGGAACGCCTGACGGCCGAAAAACGCTGGGGCGTCGCCTTTCAGGACGGCGCGCTCTTTTCTTCGCTGTCGGTGCTGCAAAACGTGATGGCGCCGATGCGCGAACACCTCAACCTCAGCCCCGCACTGATGCGCAGCCTCGGCCAGCTCAAGATCAGCCTCGTGGGCCTGCCGCCTCTGGCCTGCGGAAAACTTCCCTCGGAACTGTCGGGCGGGATGCGCAAACGGGCGTCGCTGGCCCGCGCGCTGGCACTGGACCCCGAGATCGTGTTTCTGGACGAACCGACCGCCGGGCTCGATCCCATCGGGGCGGCGGCCTATGACGACCTGATCGGCGAACTCAAGCGCTCTTTGGGGCTGACCGTGTTCATGGTCACGCATGACCTCGACTCTCTTTACGCGATCTGCGACAGAATTGCTGTGCTCGCCGAAAAGAAGGTGCTGGTGACCGGCCCGATCGAGGGGATGACCGACGTCGATCACCCGTGGGTGCAGGAATACTTTACCGGTCCGCGCGCCCGTGCCGCGCAGGCCAAGACATAGACCAAAGGCTGCCGCCACCATGGAAACCAAAGCCAATTACGCATTGATCGGCCTGTTCACGCTGGGGGGGATCCTTGGCGCGCTGGGCCTGTTGCTGTGGTTGGCCAAGGTCGAGGTCGATCAGCAATACGCCTATTACGATATCCTGTTCGAGGACGTGTCGGGCCTGGGTGCGGCGAGCGACGTCCGCTACAACGGTCTGCCCGTGGGGCAGGTGGTCGATCTGGATCTGGACGCGGATGACCCCTCGCAGGTGCGCGTGCGCATCGAAGTGTCGGCGGATGCGCCCGTCAACTCCGAAACCCGCGCCCGTCTGCAATCGCAGGGTGTCACCGGGGTCAGCTTTGTCGGCCTGACCGGCGGATCCGAAGCGGCGGATCCCCTGGCCTCAGGTGCGACGATCCCGTCCGAACGGACGGCGCTGCAATCGGTGTTCGAAGGGGCGCCTGAACTGCTTAGCCGCGCCATCGTGCTGCTGGAGAACGTCAATGACGTGTTCAACGACGACAACAAGGCCGCGGTGGGCACGCTGGTGTCGAACCTCGCCACGTCCTCCGAACGGCTCGACGGTGTGCTGGCCAATTTCGAGACGCTGTCGGACGATCTGGGCAATGCCGCGCGCGAGATCGCGGCCTTTACCGGGCGTCTTGAGCAGCTGTCGGATACGGCAGAGACCACGCTGTCTGCCGCGACGGTAACCCTGGGCGACGTCAGCACACTGACCACCGAAAGTCTCGCGCCGTTGGCAGAGGATCTGCGCCTCACGTCGCGCACCGCCACGGATGTGATCGCGAGTGCGGGCGCGGATGTCACGCGGATTGCGGGCCGTATCGACGGGCTGGCCGCGCGCGGTGAAACGGTGCTGGACAGTGCCACAACCACGCTCGACAGCGCCAACACCGCCATGCAGAGCGTCGCGGCGCTGGCCGACACGCAATTGGGGCCGCTGGCGGATGACGTGCGCGCAACCGCGCAGACCGCCACCCGCGTGCTGACGGATGTGGGGGGCGAGGCCGCGCGCGTCGTGGGCCGCTTTGACGCCGTCGCCGACAGTGCGATCCTTGCACTGGGCGATGCGCAGACGACGCTGAAATCCGTGGATCAGGCCGCCACCGGCTTTGACCGTTTGATGACCGATCAGCTGTCGCCGCTGGCCGATGACCTGCGCACCACGTCGCAGACGGCCACGCGGGTGATTGACGATGTGGGTACGCGCACGGCGGCGCTGGCCACGCGGCTTGATGCGCTGACGACCGAAGCGTCGGGCGCGCTCGACACCTTTACTACGACGTTCAACAACGCCAATGACACGCTGGGCTGGGTAACCACGGCGATGACGGGGGCCACCGAAACGCTGGACATCGCATCGCGGACCTTTGCCAATGCCAACAAGGTCATTCAGGACGACATCGGCGGCATTCTGGACGACTTGCGCGCCGCGGCGTCGACCTTTGCCTCGACCTTCAGCGAGTCGTCGGATGGGGTGATCGGTGATCTGCGGCAGGCCGCGTCCACCTTTACCAACACCGTGCAAAACGCGTCCCAAAATATCGACGCGGTGTCGAACGAGGTGCTGGCCGCCTCGCGTTCGGCGGCAAGTTTTGCCAAGACCCTGGACGAGGTCGTGTCGGGCAACGAGCGCCAGATTTCCGAGTTTCTGCGCCTTGGCCTGCCGGAATTCCTGCGCTTTACCGAAGAAGCGCGCAGCCTGACCGTCAACCTCGAACGGCTGGTCAACAAAATCGAACGCGACCCCGGACGGTTCCTGCTGGGCACGCAAAATTCAAGGTTCCGCAGATGATCCATACCGTTCGCAATCTTGCCCTTTGGGCTGTCATCGGGGCCGCGCTGGCCGGGTGTTCGGGGCTGGCCAGCCTGACGGAGGTGGCGCGCCCCGTGGACAATTATGTGCTGACGCCGAAAAGCACGTTTGATCCGGGCCTGCCGAACCTGCGGTTCCAGATCGTGGTGGAGCAGCCGACCGCGACCGCATCGGTGGACACCGATCAGATCGCGGTGCAGCCCAATGCGTTGCAGGTGCAGTATCTGCCCGACGCGCGCTGGGTCGACCGGGCGCCGCTGATCGTGCAGGCGCTGCTGATCGAGAGTTTCGAGAACAGCAAACGCGTGCCCGCGGTGGGCAGTTCGACCATCGGGCTGCGCGCCGATTTCCTGATCGTGACGGACATCCGCGAATTCCAGGCGATTGTGCCGCAGGGTGATCCGGACGCGCCCTTGCGCGTCGATGTGCGGCTGAACATCAAGCTGATCGACGCGTTCGAGGACCGGATCATCGCGTCGCGGTCGTTCGAAGAGGTGGTGCCGGCCCTGTCGGACGCGCCGCGCGATGTGGTCACGGCGTTTGACGAGGCATTGGGCGATACGATGCGCGATTCCGTGGAATGGAGCATCCGCGAGATCAAGCGCTATGCCGGTTAGGCGCTGACCCCCGGTGCCTCTAGGATCTGGACGCCGTTGATTTTCCAACCGTCATCGGTTTCGAGCATGCGGTATTTCAGCAGGTGCACCGCGCCGTCGCCGTCCACGATGCGCACCGTTTGTGACAGCACGCCGTTTTCATTGTCGAGCCCGAGATAGGTCACCTCGGCCGGGCGCCAGACCATGGGAAAGCCTTGGGTGACCATGCGGCCGAAATTCTCGGGCGTGCGGAAGATGCCGCGAATGCCCGGTGAGGCAAAGGTAAAGGCCTGAGCAAAGTTGTCGGCCTTGAACGCCTCGAGCTGGCTGGAAATCACGCCCTGGATCTCGGACCCTTGTGCAAAGGCCGCGCCTGAGAGTCCTGCGGCCAGAACCGCGCCAATCACCCATTTACGCATGCGTTACCTCCTCTGTCCCGGACGGATGCCTGAGACAATGGTAGCGTGCGCGAAGGGCGTGCCAAGGGGGGGGCAAACCGAAGTGTCCCCGCGGGGACACTTCGTTACCAAATGGTTAACCGACCAGCTCGCCCGCGAGCGCGCTGTCGATCAGGGCGATGGTTTCGCTCACGCCATATAGCGCGATGAACCCGCCGAAACGGGGGCCTTGGCTGGCACCAAGCAGCACCTCGTAGAGGGCCGTGAACCACCCGCGCAGGGGATCGAAACGGTCGCGCCCGATGGCATAGACAACTGATTGCAACGCTTCGTCCTCGACGGGGCCGTCATATTCGGCCAGTGCCGCGCGCAGCGCCATCAGAGCCTCTTTCTCCGGATCGGTGGGCATGCGGTAGGTCTTGGCCGGTTTCACGAAGTCGTTGTAGTAACGCACGGCAAAACCCACGGCCTGATCCATGCCGGGATGGGTGTCGGGGCCGGTGTCGGGCGCGTAGCGCTGGATAAAGCCCCAGAGCGTGTCCTTGGTCTCGGCCGAGGATACGGAGGCGAGGTTGAGCAGCATCGCAAAGGGCACGACCATGTCGGAGGTGGGCACGTTGTGGCCGTGGATGTGGAACACCGGGTTGTTCAGCCGCGCGGTGTCGTCCTGTCCCGCATAGGCGCGCAGCTGCTGGTGATATTCGTCCACCGCCTTGGGGATCACGTCGAAATACATGCGCTTGGCGGTCTTTGGCTTTTGATACATGAAATAGGACAGCGACTCGGCGCTGGCATAGGTGAGCCATTCGTCGATGCTGACCCCGTTGCCGGAGGATTTGGAGATCTTCTGGCCGTTTTCGTCGAGGAACAGTTCGTAGGTGAAATGCTCGGGCTTTTTCTCGCCCAGGATCTCGCAGATGCGGTCGTAGATCGGCGTGTTGGTGGAATGGTCCTTGCCGTACATCTCGAAATCCACGCCAAGGGCAGCCCAGCGGGCGCCGAAGTCGGGCTTCCATTGCAGTTTCACGTTGCCGCCGGTGACGGGCAGGGTCATTTCGGTGCCGTCCTCGTCATCGAAGGTGATGGTGCCGTTTGCAGCGTCCACGTTTTTCATGGGCACGTACATGACGCGGCCCGTGTCTGGGTGGATCGGCAGGAAGATCGAATAGGTCTGGCGGCGTTCCTCGCGCAGGGACTTCAGCATCACTTTCATGATGTCGTCATAGCGTTCGGCGGCGCGCAGAAGGATCGTGTCGAACTGGCCGGATTGATAGAATTCGGTGGCGGAGATGAAGTCGTATTCAAAGCCGAACGTGTCGAGGAACCGGCGCAGCATCGCGTTGTTGTGGTGCCCGAAGCTCGCGAATTTCTCGAACGGATCCGGCACGGATGTCAGCGGCTTTTGCAGGTGTTCCTGCAACGCGTCCGGGTTCGGCACGTTGCCCGGCACCTTGCGCATGCCGTCCAGATCGTCGGAAAAGCAGATCAGCTTGGTCGGGATGTCGGAGAGGATTTCAAAGGCGCGGCGCACCATGGTCGTGCGCGCCACCTCGCCGAAGGTGCCGATATGGGGCAGACCCGATGGGCCATAGCCGGTCTCGAACAGGACATACCCTTTCTCGGGCGGCGCTTTTTCGTAGCGTTTGAGCACCTTGCGCGCTTCTTCGAACGGCCAGGCTTTGCTCGTCATCGCGGCGTCACGCATCGTCGACATCAGGTTTTGTCCCACAGCTTTGGCCTGCGCCCGATGCGCACGGCCCCGTGTCGCCCTGTCCAAAGGGGGGCGACATCCCGCCGCTACCTATTGCGGGGGCGTCCAAGCGTCAATATTGAGAAGGGAACAGCCCTGAAAAGGACCATGAAATGGCCGAGACCGAACAGCTTTCGCTGACCCCACAGGACGCGCTGGTTGCGATGATGATCGCGATTTCCGCCTCTGACGAAGATATCCGCACGGCGGAGTTGGTGAAGATCAATTCGGCAGTGAACCATTTGCCGGTGTTTGCCGATTACGATCTGGACCGGTTGAACGTGATCGCGCAGACGGTGTTTGACCTCTTTGAACAGGAAGACGGGCTGGACGCGCTCTTTGGTCTGGTGCGCACGGCGCTGCCCGAGCGGTTGTTCGAGACGGCCTATGCGCTGGCATGCGACGTGGCTGCAGCGGATGGCGCGCTCGAGGAGGCGGAGCTGCGCTTGCTGGAAGAGATGCGTTACGAGCTGAACATCGACCGGCTGCATGCTGCCGCCATCG
The DNA here is from genome assembly GCF_947487805.1 of uncultured Tateyamaria sp. Taxonomy (GTDB): domain Bacteria; phylum Pseudomonadota; class Alphaproteobacteria; order Rhodobacterales; family Rhodobacteraceae; genus Tateyamaria. Next base: position 348,015 of record NZ_CANKXW010000001.1, read on the forward strand.
AACGCGGCGCGCGGGCCCGGCACACCGTCCTGTAATTGCACGTGCCGTTGCACGGACCCCGGCCCGCACCGTACGCCCCCATGACTGCCCGTTAACCATCCGTTGATATTTCCATAGCCCGAACCGGCCGGAGCCCCCGGCCTTTGCGTGAAAAGGGATGAATGGATGAACAAGGCGATCACTGATGGCGTCGTGCTGATGCCGCCGAGCTTTGCGAACGGTCTGGGTGTTTGGTCGAGCGGCGATGGCACGCCGGGCTCTGACACCTATGCGAATGCAGCCAATGCCGCCTTTGTGCCCGCCGATCAGGATTTTGGCGGCGCGCTGGAGTTGCAGAAAAACGCCAACACGACGCGCGTGCGCTATATGGGCGAGACGCCCATGCTGCCGGGTTGCTATTTGCGCGTGACGGCGCGGGTAAAGGCGATCAGCGGCAGTTTCCCGACCGTGCGCGTGTCGGCCTATGCCGCGCGGGGCAATGGGGATCCGGTGTCGGGTGTGACGACCGTGGGCACTGCCACGACGTTGAATTCCTATGGTGACGTGGTCGAGGTGTCGGCCATCGTGGGCGCGGGAAATCGTGGCGGCGTGGACATGGTGTGGGGGCCGCTGGCTGTCTACGGCCATTTCGGCATCGACCTGACCGGGCCCAATGGCGGCATCGTGCGCATTGACGACATCGAGATCGAGGATGTGACCTCGTTCTTTTTGCGCGATCTGGTGTCGCTGGTGGATGTGCGCGATTTCGGCGCGGTGGGTGACGGTGTCACCGATGACAGCGACGCCTTTGACGCGGCCATCGCCGCCGCAAACGGGCGCACGGTTCTGGTGCCCGAGGGGACGTTCCGCCTGGAGAAGGACGTGGCGTTCGAGGAACAGGTGAAATTCGAAGGCACGCTGAGCATGCCGGTGGACAAGATGCTGCTGTTGCGCAAGTCCTATGACCTGCCGACCTATATCGAGGCGTTCAAGGACGAGGAGCTGGCCTTCAAGAAGGCGTTCCAGGCCCTGCTGAACTCGTCCGACCACGAGAGCCTGGACCTGGGCGGTCGTCGCGTGCGCATCACAGCGCCGCTGGACATGCAGGCTGCCGTGCCCAATCGCGACCAGTTCAACACGCGCCGCGTGATCCGCAATGGCCAGCTGGAGGCGGCAGAGGAAAACTGGGACGACGTGGTGGCCACCAGCCAGGCGACCTACAGCGCATCCAACGCACGCCGTCTGACCAACGTGGTCAACATCGCCAATATCCCCGTGGGTGCCTATGTCACCGGCAACGGCGTGGGGCGCGAGATCTATGTGCGCAGCAAGAACGTCGCCGCGGGCGAGATTGAGCTGAATGCGCCGCTCTATGACGCCGAAGGCACGCAAAACTACACGTTCCGCCGGTTCCAGTACCTTGTCGATCTCAGCGGCTTTTCCAAGCTGTCCAAGTTCAACATGTCCAACATCGAGTTCCAGTGTAACGGCAAGTGTTCCGGCATCCTGCTGGCGCCCGCGGGGCCGACATTCGAATTGCAGGAATGTTTCATCAGCCGGCCCAAGGATCGCGGTATCACGTCCATCGGCGGCGGCTGTCAGGGCCTGCTGATCGACCGGTGCCAGTTCCTGTCCAACGAGGAAAGCGAAACGGTGGATCAGCGCAGCACCATTGCGTTAAACGTCAACTCCAATGACATCAAGCTACGCGATTGCCGGGCGACCCAGTTCCGTCACTTTGCCGTTCTGGCGGGGCAGAACCACCTGGTGATGGGCAACCACTTCTTTCAGGGTGACGGTGTGTCGGGCGGCGTACGGACGGCGGGGATCATCCTGCAGGACAATTTCACCGCATCGGTCATCTCGGGCAACTACATCGACAACTGTTTTGTCGAATGGACCAATGAACGCGACCCCACACCGGAATTCACCTCCGGGTTCTCCTTCAGCTCGTTCAGCCTGACGGACAATGTGTTCCTGTGCAGCGCGGTTGCGCCCTGGTTCAGCTATCTTGTGGTCAAGCCGCACGGGTCGGGCCATTTCCTGAACGGCATCACGGTCAAGGGCAACCGGTTCCGGTCGATCAACGGGACGATTGACCGTGCTGAACGCGTCGACACCAGCTTTGCCGACCTGAACCATGACCGGAACCAGTCGGTGTTTTATGACGGCAATTCCTATCACAACGTGTCGGAACATGCGCAAAACCCACTGGTGGTGCTGCACACCCAAAGCACGAACCAGCGCACATGGACGGTGGGCACAAGCAAGAAGCTGCCCTTTGAAGGGTTCTGTCAGTTCGTGGATTCCGTCGCACTGACGGGGGATCTGCGCAACAACAGCAACGTCAAGGTCTATGAGAATCCCGTGGGACAGGGGCGTGCAGGCGCGAATGACGACGAGTTTACGCTCGAGTTCGCATCCGAGGTGCGCGGTCAGATCCGGGCCACGGTGCGCATGGACAAGTGACGGTGGGCGGTCTCAGAACGACCGCCAGATCCCGAACTTGACGGCGACGGTGTCGTCGTCCGCTTCGACCCCCAGCTGGTAGCTGGGGGTTTTTGCGTCCGGTTGCCAGATGACCGAAGGCGCAAGCGTGGTTGTGGTCGAGGATCCGGCGTTGCTGATGAACACCTGCATCATGACTTTCATCCGGTCGGTCAGTGAGACGCCGAATGTGCTGTCTAGTTTGTAGGTGTCGGTGCCGTCATCCACCGCCCAGTCTACCGCTGCATCAATCGCCAGCCAGCCGTTCTTGTCCCGCACGGTCAGGCCGCGCCCAAAGCTGAGGCCGGTACGCACCAGCGGGTCAGATACATCCCCAAAGGTGGAGCCGATCCCGATCTCAAAGGCGAACCGGGAAGGCCGGTCGGTGCGCCCGACGGGCCTGCGGGCAAAGATTACGACCGTCCCGTCGCCCGACCGTCCGTCGGTCATGTCGATGTCGACCTTGGCGCCAAGGGTGAGTTTTGGCCGGAGCCCGTATTCGCCATAGAGCGACCCGTCCAGTCGGCCGTCATCCTGATACGTCGCTCCGTAGGAGAGGAACACGCGCCCCTCCTCCTGCAACCATGCACCGGCGAGCACCGGCACAGGCAGGATCATGAGCATAAGGAGCAGAGGCAGTCGCATGGCGCGCCTTTGGGTGGTGAAACACCCGCCAAGTAGGCCCGATCATGGTTAACAGAAGGTTATGGCGTGTATTTTGGCGGACGGGTTGCCGCAGCGGGGTGGTTTTTCGGCTGATGCCCCCCCATTTCCCTAACGTAACAGCATCCGAACGGAGACGCCCCATGCAATGCCCCATCGACGGAACCCCTTTGGTGATCACGGACCGCAGTGGGGTCGAGATCGACTATTGCCCGCAATGCCGGGGCGTGTGGCTGGACCGGGGTGAGCTGGACAAGATCATCGAGCGGGCAAGCGCCTATGCGGCACCGCCGCCGCCGCCGGTTCAGACACGCGGGTCCGATGACCGCGGATACGACCAACGCCGTCCCAAGCGCAAGAAGGGCATGGGCGACCTGCTGGGCGACATCTTCGACTTTTAGGCGATCGGGGCGGTAACGCAGGCGCGAAAGGCCTGCACCGGTGCTTGCGCCCCGTCCAGCGACACCTGAACCACCGCCGTTTGCGTGAACGCGGTGGCGGTGCTGTTGAATTCCAGCCCGTCCAGAACATTGCCAAAGCCCTGATCCGTCACGGTCAGCGTCTGTCCGTCGACCACGTGCCGTGTGGTCGAGATCGTGTTGGGGCGCGGCCCGTCAAAGCGGATCGAGAACGCCTGCGCCGCGGGCCAGCCGTCCGGGCCAGTCACGGAAATGGCATAGAGCGCGGTGGCATGATCATAAGTGACGGCCACGTCCACTGCGCCCTCGCTGTGGGTCAGCGTGCAGATCGGCGTGGGCGAGAACTCCCACGCATGGGCGGGTGTGGCCATGACGGCAAGCAGGGTCAGAATGCGCATGTTGTCCAAGCTAGAGCGGAAACCCGCCCGGAACAGGCCCAAGCTGACCGGGAATAAAGCTTGTGCTTTGCGCCGGATGCTGTCAGGGCAGGCGGGCATAGCCTTTTCTACTCGATGTTCTGTTTTTCCTCACGGCGACCAGTCTCTCGATCAAGACGCCTACGCCGGACCGCTGCATTCCGTGAGCGGTATTTATTGAAGGAAGACATCACATGGCCACTGGCACAGTGAAATGGTTCAACACCACCAAAGGTTTCGGTTTTATTGCTCCCGACGGCGGCAGCAAGGACGTGTTCGTCCACATCAGCTCGGTTGAGCGTTCGGGCCTGACGGGTCTGGCCGACAACCAGAAGGTCACGTTCGACCTCGAAGCAGGCCGCGACGGCCGCGAGAGCGCGGTCAACATCGCCCTGGCGTAAGTGCTGGGCGGGGTGAGCCCCGCCTTGAGGATTTTGAACGCGGCGCCCGTATGGGGGCCGCGTTTTTTGTTTCGTGCGCGAAACGTTGATTTTTATCAGATGGTTAATGGGGTGTAGATCGTGTGGCGCTTGGCCAAATGGGCACGCGGGATGGGTTGCGTGATACGCCATTTTTCCGTGCGGTGGGCAGATTGCCCACCCTACATGGTTCGTTAACCATCCCGCCAGATGATCCGGTCATGTCGAATTATCGTCGTTTCCGGGTCGATGGGGCCACGTATTTCTTTACGGTCAACCTCGCACGGCGGGGTGAGACCATGCTTGTCGATCACATCGACCGCTTTCGGATCGCATACGCACGGACGTGGGAAGAGCATCCATTTCGGTGTGACGCGATGGTCGTTTTGCCGGACCACGTACACGCGGTCTGGACGTTGCCGCGGGGCGATACGAATTATTCGGAGCGTTGGCGCAAGATCAAAGCCAGGTTTTCACATGCAGTCGGGGGCGTTCATCCGCGCAGCTAAAGCAAAGAGATCAAGCGCGAGGTTGGTGTTTGGCAGCGGCGGTTTTGGGAGCATTGCATCCGGGATGATGCGGACTACCGCGCGCACGTTGCGTATTGTTGGGGGAACCCGGTGAAGCATGGGTTTGTCGAACGGGCGGTTGAGTGGCCGTATTCGTCCATTCATCGGGATGTGCGGTTGGGGCGGGTTGAGCCGGAATGGTGTGGTGCGGTTTTGGAGGGGGCATATGGGGAGTAGGGTGGGCAATTTGCCCACCATGTTTTTGAGGAATTGATAGGTGGTTGGTGGGCAGATTGCCCACCCTACCGTTGATGTATTGGTTAAATTAATTGAAAGGGTCGGCGGATGAACCAAAGGGGTCGGCATCATTTCCGAATGGGTCTTGGTTTGGTGCAATCGCTTCCCAGCACTCAAACAAAGAAGTAATAGCTGCAAAAGACCCGCTCAATGAAAAGGTGGCCAAGCGTTCGCCTTGCGCTGTGTAGATTGCAACAGCACGGCCCTTTTGCAGTTCAGTAAGAAAAGTGACCGACTTTTCCACGTCTTTCATGTTCAACGATACGCCGATTCCGTCGGCGCTACCTGTCATAGTCCAACGCGAATAATCGATGTCCAACAGAAATTTGACACTGCGTGGTTGCAAGTTCCAATCGTGGTCAATCAAGAAAAAGGCCAATGTACTATTGTCATAGGCGATCACGCTCATTGATTGTGCGGCATTGTTACTGGTTTCCGCAGCACACCAAAGACTTCCAGTTGACGTATTGTGAGTTAGTTCGACCCGCCAAGCACCTTTCGCGAAGACTGTTTCTCCCTCATACGGCTGGGCATTTGTGGAGCCTGCTACAACCGATAGAGCCCAAAGAAGAATCAAACGAAACGAGATCATGAATTTAGAATATCGAACTTTGGTTTGGTTTGAACAGTCCAATGTAGAGACTGCGCGCTCACCGCTTCCGCCGCTTCACATTTCCACCCCTCTGACCAGCACGCCCAGCCGTTGACCGGCCGGACGCCTTTTGCGCGTCGTCCACGGCCTTTTCCACCGCGTATTGCCGCGCCAGAGGGTCATCAGCCACGACCAGATCGACGGTTTCCAGACGCTTGACCTCGTCGCGCAGGCGGGCGGCTTCTTCGAACTCCAGGTTCTCGGCCGCCTTGCGCATGTCGGCGCGCAAGCCGTCGAGGACGGCCTGGAGGTTGCCGCCTGCGAGAGGCGCATCGATCTTGGCAGTGACGCGGTTCATGTCCGTGTCGCCCTTGTAGAGGCCTGCCAGCACGTCCTCGACGTTCTTTTTGACCGTTTCGGGCGTGATGCCGTGTTCTTCGTTATAGGCCATCTGCTTGGCGCGGCGGCGGTTGGTTTCGGCCAGCGCGCGTTCCATAGACCCGGTGATCTTGTCGGCGTACATGATCACGCGGCCATCGGCGTTCCGGGCGGCGCGGCCGATGGTTTGCACCAGCGACGTTTCGGAGCGCAGGAACCCTTCCTTGTCCGCGTCGAGGATCGCGACCAGCCCGCATTCGGGGATGTCGAGCCCCTCGCGGAGCAGGTTGATGCCGATCAGCACGTCGAACGCGCCAAGCCGCAAGTCGCGCAGGATTTCGATCCGTTCCAGCGTGTCGATGTCGGAGTGCATGTAGCGGACGCGGATGCCCTGTTCGTGCATGTATTCGGTGAGGTCCTCGGCCATGCGTTTGGTCAGCGTGGTGCAGAGGGTGCGCATGCCCTGTTTGGCGACCTTTTGTACCTCGTCCAGCAGGTCATCGACCTGCATTTCGACCGGGCGGATTTCGACAGGCGGGTCCAGCAGGCCGGTGGGGCGGATGACCTGTTCGGTGAACACGCCACCGGTCTGTTCGATTTCCCATGCCGCCGGAGTGGCGGAGACGAAGACCGATTGCGGGCGCATGGCGTCCCATTCCTCGAACTTGAGAGGTCGGTTGTCCATACAGGAGGGCAGTCTAAACCCGTGTTCAGCCAGCGTGAATTTGCGCCGGTAGTCGCCTTTGTACATGCCGCCGATCTGGGGGACGGAGACGTGGGATTCGTCGGCAAAGACGATGGCGTTGTCGGGGATGAATTCGAAAAGCGTGGGGGGCGGTTCGCCCGGGGCGCGGCCGGTGAGGTAGCGCGAGTAGTTCTCGATGCCGTTGCAGACACCTGTGGCCTCGAGCATTTCGAGGTCGAAGTTGGTGCGTTGTTCGAGGCGCTGTGCTTCGAGCAGTTTGCCTTCGCCGACCAGTTGGTCGAGGCGGATTTTCAGCTCTTTCTTGATGCCGATGATGGCCTGGTTCATCGTGGGTTTGGGCGTGACGTAGTGCGAGTTGGCGTAGACGCGGATGTGGTCGAGCGTGTCGCATTTTTCGCCCGTGAGGGGGTCGAATTCGGTGATGGATTCCAGTTCCTCGCCGAAGAAGGAGAGTTTCCACGCGCGGTCTTCGAGGTGAGCGGGGAAGATTTCGAGGCTGTCGCCGCGCACGCGGAAGCTGCCCCGCTGGAAGGCGTGGTCGTTGCGTTTGTACTGCTGGGCCACGAGGTCGGCGATGACCTGGCGCTGGTCGTATTCCTTGCCCACCTTGAGATCCTGGGTCATGGCGCCGTAGGTCTCGACCGAGCCGATGCCGTAGATGCAGGACACCGACGCCACGATGATCACGTCATCGCGTTCCAGCAGCGCCCGCGTGGCCGAGTGGCGCATGCGGTCGATCTGTTCGTTGATCTGGGATTCTTTCTCGATGTACGTGTCGGACCGCGCCACGTAGGCTTCGGGCTGGTAGTAGTCGTAGTAGCTGACAAAGTATTCGACGGCGTTGTCGGGGAAGAACCCTTTGAATTCGCCATAGAGCTGCGCGGCGAGCGTCTTGTTGGGGGCGAGGATGATCGCGGGGCGTTGGGTTTCCTCAATCACCTTGGCCATGGTGTAGGTCTTGCCCGTGCCGGTGGCGCCCAGCAGGACCTGATCGCGGTCGCCGTCGAGAACGCCCGCGCTCAGTTCCTTGATCGCGGTGGGCTGGTCGCCTGCGGGCTGGAATTCGGTCTGCATGACCAGCCGCTTGCCGCCTTCGAGCTTGAGGCGGGTGCGGACATCCTCGGCCGGGTTGGCGAGGTAGGTTTCGGGCTGAGAATCGGTGTGTGCATAGGCCATGGGCGTAACTTGGGCCAAAGCCTGCATTGTGCAAGGGGCGCGGGACAGCTGCTGACGAAAACTGGCAGGAGTGGACGTGGTCAGCGAGGGGGGGCGGTGCGTGCCCTCAGGCTGTGCATGATCCCGTCAAGGCAGGTGCAGACGATGCCGGTACCCAGGAGGCACAGGCCGAATTGCAGGCCGACATGCACCTGTGACGCAGGCAGCAAAGTGGTTGTCGCGGGCAAGACCACGCGTGCTGCGGCGAAGGCCCCGAGGATGGCGCAGAAGACCACGGCGGCCAGGGCGCTTGCCTTGTCCCGGCGGGCGGTCAGCGTGGATGCGATCACCCCCGTGGCCACGGCGCTCACCAACAGGAACGCGGCGAGGGCCGCGGAAGAACTCCGGTCGGGTATCTCGGCCCGTTTGAGCATGTCGGGCGTCAGGCCATAGAGCGCGGCATAGGCCAGGGTCAGACCCGCGAACAGCGCGAGCCACGCCAGCCGCGCCCGGCGCGAAAAGGCGCTGCGCGACAGGCGCGACAGGGGGGCCGCGCACATGCTGGCCCATGCGGCGGGCAGGCAGATCAGGGCATAGGGCAACAGGATGTATTGCGGCCCCGGCACGTGCGGTAGAAAATGGCTGCTGGGCTCAAAACCGAACAGCGCCAGCGTCACCAGCGCGCCCAACAGGGTCGCCATGGCGAAGCGGCCATAGAGCAGCCAGACCAGACGCGGGCTGTGCCGGTCACGCAGGAAAAACAGGGGCGTCAGCACGAGGGTGACCAGAACGGCGTATATGAACAGCGGCACATCCACCACCGCCGCATCAGGATAGAGCCGATCCCCCACGGCGATCTTGAGCAGGGCCATCAGACCGGCGGCAAAGATGCCGATGATCAGCAGCAGCGCCTCCTGCACCGGTTTGCGGCGGTGGCGCGCGGCCAGCCCCGCCACGACAATCGACAGCATGGAACCAAGCGCAAGGCCTGCATATTTGGCGTTGATGACGTTGGTCGACCCCTTGATGCAATCCTGCCGGGTCAGGCAGTGGATCCAGACAGCCACATCCTGTGCCGCGCCGATGAACACCGCAGAAAAGAACCCGGCAGCGATCAGGAGGCCGGGTTGCGAGAGGCCCTGTGCAGATGTCCCGCGGTCTTTTCCCATTGGGCGACCGTAAGGTCGCCAGCCCGCATGGGTCAAGCGGCGCGGGATGGGTCAATTCGCACCTTGCGAGAGGCCACCGAATTGGGGATATAGTGGGCCGTTCTCAAACGGAGCAGTCCCATGCGCGCACGCATCTTTCAACCTGCCAAGACGGCCATGTCCTCGGGCACGGCCAAGACCAAGCACTGGGTGCTGGAATTTGCGCCGTCCTCGGCGCGGTCGGTGGACCCGTTGATGGGCTGGACATCGTCCTCGGACACGCAGGCGCAGGTGCGCATGACGTTCGACACGAAGGAAGCGGCGCTGGATTACGCCCGCGAGCACGAGATCGACGCGCAGGTGCAGGAGCCCAACAAGCGCCGCGCCAACATCCGCCCCGGCGGATATGGCGAGAATTTCGCAACCGGTCGGCGCGGGGCATGGACGCACTGATCGTCGCCCGCGACACGCCGGATCAGCCGGATGTGTCGGCGCTGTTGCTGCGCCATTTCGAATTGATGCGGGCGTCGTCCCCCGAAGAAAGCTGCCATGTGATGGAGCCGGGCACGCTGCTGGAAAAGGGCGCGGTCCTTTTTGCGGCGCGCGACGGCATCGATGTTCTGGGTGTGGGTGCCATGGCGCTGCTGACCCCGGATCATGGCGAGTTGAAGTCGATGCACACGCGGCAAGAGGCGCGGGGGCGTGGCGTTGGCGCGGCCATCCTGCGCGCTCTGATGGACCATGGGCGCAATGCCGGGCTGGCTCGGCTGAGCCTTGAGACCGGATCGGCGGACCTGTTTGCACCCGCCCGCGCGCTTTATGCGGCCCACGGGTTCGAGGCCTGCGCGCCCTTCGGGGACTATGTCGAAGACCCGTTGAGCGTTTTCATGACCCGCACGCTTTGAACCGCTTGCCCTGCGGGTGCACCTGCGGCATGACGGGGGCAGCGGTCCCTTAGCTCAACTGGATAGAGCAGCTGACTTCTAATCAGCAGGTTGAGGGTTCGAGTCCTTCAGGGATCGCCAGAATTTTCGGGATGTGTGTTGGCCACGGGGTCGTGGCGGTATGTGCCGGGATAAAACACCCCGGCACAAGGGTCAGGTCGGATCAGCCGTTGATCCAGGACTGGACAGTGTCCTTGTTGTCGGCAATCCAGTCTTCGGCCACCTCGCGCGGGTCACGCTTGTTTTCGAACATCTCGACGATCCAGCCGTTGATCTCGTCGCCGGTGAACTGGACGTTCGAGAGCATCTTGGCCGCGGCCGGGTTGCGCTCTTCCAGCGATGCGGAATAGGCCACGAAGATCTCGTTGGAGGCGATCACGCAGTTGAATTCCGACACTTCCAGCCAGTCTTCGGCGTCGAGGTTCACGTCCTCGCAGCCGTCGGAACGTGCGGGCTCTTCTACAGCCGTCAGGTCGTATTTCACGTGGATCGCTTCGGGTGTCCAGTAGTAGAACAGCTGCGGTTTGCCGGAGGTATAGGCGGCCTCGAGGCCCGCCTTGAACGTGTCGGCGGAGACGATGTTCGGTTCCCACAGGCCATCGAGGCCGTAGGATTTGAACTTGATCTGCCAGCGCTTGGTCGAGGCCCAGGTCACGTCACCGGCCCAGTATTCGCCCTTGCCATTGCCATCGGTGTCGAACATCGCGGCGATCTCGGGGTTCTTGAGGTCCTCGATGCTGCTGACCTTGTCGGCCATGTAGGTGGGCACGTAGATGTTGGAGGTGCCGTTATAGGGCTGGTTGGTTTTGACCGTGCCGTTGCCGTCGATGTATTCGTCCCACAGCGCCTGCTGGTTGGGCATCCACATGTCGGTAAAGACGTCGATGGAGCCGTCGCCCTTGTCCATGCCGGCCATGATGACCGCGGCCTGGTTCATGCCCGAAACGATTTCGGCGTCGCCGCCCATTTCGGTTTCGATGATGGTGGACAGGACGTGGCCGATGGCTTGGGCGCCATTCCAGCTGAGGTCGGAAAAGGTGACCTTTTCCTGTGCCGATGCGCCGGCGGCGGCGATGGCCAGGGCGCTCGTCAGCGCGGCTGTTTTCAACATGTTCATTGGTTTCTCCCGTTGTGTTGAATTGGTTATGGGTGTCAGATTCGGCTGAAGGAGTTGCGGATCCCCTTGAGGATACGGTCGATCATCATCGCAACGAGCGCGATGGCGATCCCGGCCAGAAGGCCCTTGCCCGCGTTGGCATCCCCCAGGGCGGAGGTCACGATGGCGCCCAGCCCTTCGGCCCCGATAAAGGCCGAGATGGTCGCCATGGACAGCGCCAGCATGATCGTCTGATTGAGCCCGGCCATGATCGAGGGGATCGACATGGGCAATTCGACCTTGCGCAGCAACTGCCGTTCGGAAGCGCCGAAGGCGAGGGCGGCTTCCTTGGTGCTTTCGGGCACTTGCAGGATGCCGAGGGCGGTCAGCTTGATCATCGGCGGCATCGCAAAAATTACCGTGGCCAGCACCGCGGGCGGTTGCGAGATGCCAAAGAAGGCCACCGCAGGCACAAGGTAGCTGAGCGAGGGGATCGTCTGCATCACGTCGAGGATGGGTTCGGTGATCCATCGGAAGTACTTGTTCTTGGCCATCCAGATGCCGATGGGCAGGCCGACAAAGACGCAGACAGCGGTGGAGACGACCACCAGCGCCATGGTCTGCATGGCGATCTGCCACAGTTCGAACAGCGCGAGGAACCCTAGTGACGCGCCCACGAAGACGGTTGTACCCTTGCCCGCAAACGCCCAGCTGAGCGCGAGGAACAGGAAGGCGACCACCGGCCACGGGGTCTGCATGAACGCGACCTCGACCCGGATCAGCGACTGCCGAAGGACGTTCGTCATCGCATCGAAGAACCCGGCATATTGCGCGCGCAGCTTGTTGATGCCGATGTCGATGCTTTCGGCGGAGTAGGTGAACACGGTGACCTTGCGGCCTTCGACCGGGTCCTTGATCTGGGCGATCACCTTGGTGGCGTCTTCGTCGCCCTGGGCAATCGCGTCTTCGTTGGGCACGCGGCGGTAAGTTACGTCCGCAGGAGGGTCAAGCCGCGCCAGCGTCGGAAAATCGTCAATGAAGGCGCAGTCAAAGCGGTCCACGGCAGAGATGGTCTGGAAATCGCTGACCTGCTCGCGCTCGCGGCTGAGGTCACGTACGTCGCGGCGCAACTGGCTGCGTTCGGCATTCTGCGCCTCGGTCCGCCCGTCGATGGCGTCCAGCGCGTCAAAGCGGGTCTGCATGTCTGCGATGTCGGCATCGATGGAGGTCAAGAGCGCGGTCACATCCGCGGCCCCATAGCTGGGCATCAGCTGGCCCACGGCCTCGCCTGCACGCATCTGGTTGAAACAGGCGCGCTCATCCAGCCGCAATTGTGTGGCGCGGTAGGTTGTGAGCGGGGCCACGATGGCCACGATGACCAGCCCGAGGATCAACCGTTTCATGTCGACGCCGCTGGGCACGGCCTGATCGATGCGCCAGCGGGAATATTGGGAGAAATACCAGCGGTTTGCGCTGCTGCCCATCCAGAACCTGCCGCCGATGAACAGGATCGCGGCGGCCCAGCCGTAATTCGTGACCCATGTGGAATAGCGCGCCACCAGCGTGCTGTTGGCGGCGGCATCCAGTTGTGCCTCGGCCAGCAGGGGCGAGAATTTGACCACCTGCATCAGGCACACGAGGGCCAGCACGTCAATCGCCAGCGACAGCCAGAAGAGCAGCCAGACGCCGCGCGCCGCCGCCCAGGCCCACGGCACCAGCAGCGCCCAGATGTTCACATGCCAGCGGGGCAGGCTGCCGCGCTGCACGCGTTCGAATGTCGGCGCATAGTACCCTTCGGCCCGTTCGACAAAGGTTTCGATGCCGACGTCGCGATCGTCGATCTCGCGCTGCTCTGCCCCGCTCATGTGCTTTCTCCCCCTTGCAGACCCCGCAGGAGGGTGTCCTTGGTGACGATGCCCACAACGGCGCCGTCCGATTTGATGAGGACCGGTTTGTCCGATCCGGTGCTGAGACCGACCAGCGTGTCGAGGTCATCGTCCGGTGCGGCCTCTGGGCAGCCTGCGGACAGGTCAACGTTGCCGTTGACCGCGGCAAAGGCGTCGACGCTGGTCATGATCTTGGAGGCCGACACCAGCTTGAGCCGCGAGATACCCGCCACGAAGTCGGCGACATAGTCGTCGGCGGGGGCGGTCACGATGTCTTCGGCGGTGCCGATCTGGACAATTTCACCGTCCTTCATGATGCCGATGCGGTCGCCCATGCGGATCGCCTCGTCGAGGTCGTGGGTGATGAATACGGTGGTTTTCCGCAAATTCTGGCTGAGGCCCAGGAATTCGTCCTGGAGGTTGCGGCGGATCAGCGGGTCGAGTGCCGAGAACGGCTCGTCCATCAACAGGATCTCGGGATCGGCGGCCAGGGCGCGGGCGAGGCCGACGCGTTGCTGCATCCCGCCAGACAATTCCGAGGGCAACCGGTCGCCATAGCCGTGCAGCGACACGGTTTCGAGCGCCCGGTCCGCAGCCTGCGCGCGGGTGTAGCCGTCGATGCCGCGCAGTTCGAGCGCAAAGCCGATATTGTCGCGCACCGACCGGTGCGGCAGCAAGGCCATGTTCTGGAACACCATCCCGATCTTGTCCGCGCGGGTGGCGCGCAGCTGTTCGGTTTTCATCGCGCCAATGTCTTCGCCCATGATGCGGATCGTGCCCGCGGTGGGTTCGATCAGCCGGTTGATGTGCCGTACCAGCGTGGATTTACCCGACCCGGACAGGCCCATGAGGCAAAAGATCTCGCCCTCTTCGACGCTGAACGACGCGTCCTTGACCCCGACGACCGCGCCGAACCGTTCCAGCACCTCGGCCTTGCCGATCCCGTCCGCGCGGATGGCCTTCATCGCCTCGGGGGCGCGTTCGCCAAAGACCTTCCAGACGTTTTCAAGTTCGACGACACTCATGCGCGGGCTCTTTCTCTTTTCGGGTCGATGAAGGGCACGGTCACGACCGTGGCGGACAGGCGTTTCATGCGTCCGTCCAGCTGGCCGACATCGACCAGACCGCCGGGTGTGGCGTGTTCGACGGACAGGCGCGCCATGGCGATGGCGTGTCCCAGCATCGGGGATTTGGTGGCCGAGGTGACCTGACCGATCTGGCGTTCACCCTTGAAGACAGGCGCGCCGTGGACAGGCACGTCGTCGCAATCGAGGTGCAGGCCCACCAGCGCCCGGCGGGGCGACTGGGCGTTGCGGCGCAATGCGGCGTCACCGACAAAGGTCGTTTTTCGCAGATCGACGGCGAACCCCAGTCCGGCCTCGAACGCGTCGCAGCCTGCGGTGAACTCGGCCCCGCTGGCGGCCAGACCGGCCTCGATCCGGATGGTTTCGAGGGCGGCGGACCCCATGGGTTTGAGCCCGAATTCCGCGCCCGCTTCCATCAGCGCATCCCAGAGCGGCAGCGCGTTGTCGCGCGAGCAGAAGAGTTCGTAGCCCAGTTCGCCGGTATACCCGCTGCGGGTGAGCAGAAAGGGGATGCCCTCGCGGTCGTTGAGGCGGGCGACGGTCGCGCCGAACCACTTGAGTTGGTCGAGGTTGGGCACGTGCGGCTGGGTAAAGACCAGCTTGCGCAGGATGTCGCGGGATTTCGGCCCTTGCAGGGCGAGGTTGGGCAGCGCGCCTTGCAGGTCGTGGATGCGCACCTGCATGTCATGCTCGGCCGCGAGGCTATTGAGCCAGGTGCCACTTTCTTCGGAGCCGCAGCACCAGCGGAACAGGTGATCGGACAGCCGGAACAGGGTGCCGTCGTCGATGACCTCGCCGCTTTCGTCGCACATCAGCGCGTAGGTGCCGCGCCAGACCGCCAGTTTCGAGATGTCGCGCGTCATGGCCAGTTGCAGCAGCCGTTCGGCGTCGGGCCCGATCACGTCGAACTTGCGCAGCCCGCTCATGTCTTGCAGCGTCGCGGCCTCGCGGCAGGCCCAGTATTCGCCTTGGGTGCCATAGCTGGGAAAGGCGATGGGCGACCACAGGTCGCGCGCGGGCGCAAACTGATCCGTCAGCGGGGCGAGGCGTTCGTGAAACGCGGAAGGTTGCGAGATCTGCATCGGCGCGTCTTCTTTCTTGCGGTAGGCGATGGCCTGCATAACCTTGGTCTCGGGGCGGTAGATGCGGACATGCACGTCCGTGGGGTTCCAGCCATTGATCGGATCGATATCGTCCGGGCAGGCGGTGGTGACGCAGATCAAGTCGTCCAGCGCCCGCATCGTGACATAGTCCCCCGGTCGCGACCAGGATTCCGCCGTTTGCAGGTGGTGGTGCGGATCGATCCACGTGTTCCAGAAAAAGTTGATGGCGGGCCAGCCCGCCCGTGCGCCGACACCGTAGGGGGCCAGCGCGTTCGAGATGTTGTCCGAGCAGTTCACGTGGCCCGGAAACCCGCGTTCCTCGTAGCCGCGCGCGGTGCAGGCAAGGCCGAATGTGTCGTGGCGTCCGCAGGTATCCTGCACCACCTGCAACAGCGGCTTCATCGCGCCGTCATAGAATTTGTCGAACAGGCCCGGCCCCGGAAAGGCGCGGCGCACCATGGACCGGGTCGTGGTGCCGTCGATCATCCATTCGGTCCCGGCGTCGAGCGCGGATTTGCGAAACGCCTGAAAGTCGGAACATTGCTGTCCGTCCACGTCGATGATCTGAAGGATCTCGCCCTCACGCACCTCGTAGGCCATGGCCGAGGCGCGCGAGACGGTGAATTCCGTGCGCACGTCGCCCAAGGCTGGCGGAAGGGTCCGCCCTCCGCCTGCACGTTTCAACGACAGCTTGACCGTGTCCACCGATTGGCCCCCGACCAGCGCACCATGAGACAGCGGCAGGGCGACAACCACATCGCAGGCCTGCGGCGCCTTGAGCACCAGCGGCTCCGTCAGCCCGTCGATGCAGGTCGCGTGGAACGGGCCAGTGGGGTCGGCCCCGTTCGCCGCCAGCCACCCGGTCAGCGGGCGGTGGTCAAAGTCGTCCAGTGATACGGGCGATGGCGCGGGCAGGCCAAACGCCGCCTCGATCCGCCCGCCGCGCGGCCCGAATGCGGCCAGTGCAAGCCGCGCGCGCGGGGCGTGTTCACCGATCTGGAGAATGTCGCCCGCCGCAAGGGACAACCGCACGCAGCCGCGCGGCTCTATATACTGTGCAACGGGGGCGCCGATGTCCTGAAACCCGGCAAAGTTCCGGCCATGGCGCTGATGCCCCATGTTCGAAAACGTCCGTATGACGGTTTGATCAACCACTGAATTTCCTTGTGGAATCGTTTATGAAACCAGTTTCAAGGCTTGTGTAACTAGTTTCACATGTCAAGAAATTCTGCGTTGCGTTCTTTCCGAAGAACCATGAAAGTGCTTGTCATGCCGCAACAACGGTCAAAATTTCGAAGCAATATGCGGGATGTGGCGCGCCATGCCGGGGTGTCGGTGGCGACCGTGTCGCGGGTGTTGAACGGCACCAGCCCGGTGTCGGTCGAGACGCGGCGACGGGTCGAGGCTTCGGTCGAGGCGTTGAATTTCGTGCCCAGCCCTTCGGCGCGGGCCATCAACAGCGGGCGGACCCATATCATCGGCGCGCTGGTGCCAACGCTGGATCACGCGATCTTTGCCCGTTATCTGCACGCGCTCGAAGAAGAGCTGGCCATGTGCGGTCTGTCGCTGGTGGTGGCCACAACGGGTGGCGATCCCGATCTGGAGGCCAAGCGTGCCGAAGATCTGATGAACCTCGGGATCGAGGGGCTGATCGTGTCGGGCATCACGCACAGCGCTGCGTTCGAACAGGGCGTACGGCGGCGAAGCCTGCCAGTGATCGCGACATCCTATTTCGCGCCGGGCCATGACCTGCCCACGATTGGCTATGACAATGCGTCAATTGCGCGGATGGCGCTGGATCACCTGACCGCGCTGGGCCACCGGAACATCGCGGTGTTGCACGGCCCCGTCGACACAAACGACCGGACGCGCGCGCGCATTGCGGCGCTGCAGGACAAGGCCCCCCCGGAGGCGACATTCGTCGAGCGTCCGCTGCTGTACGAGGCGGCGGCGGATTGTGCGCAGGAGATTTTCCGTCAGGATAGTGGTGTGACGGCTCTCTTGTGTGCGTCGGACGTTCTGGCGCTGGGCGCTTTGTTCGGGTTGCAGTCGCTGGGGGTCGCGATTCCGGACAGTATTTCGGTGATCGGGATGGAGGACCTGCCCGCGTCGCGGTCCACCTCGCCTGCGCTGACCAGTATCCAGCTACCTTTGGACGAAATGGGGCGGCAGACCGCGCGTGCGCTGCACCGCTGGATCGAAGAGGGTACGCGCCCCGAGGCGGTGCATCTGCCCTCGCGCCTTGTGGTGCGCGGGTCGACCGGCCCCGTGTGACGCGAGGCTAGCCCGCGAGGTAATCCATTGCCGCCTGCACCCCGCCCTTGGCAAAGGGCGTGCCGGATTTCGCAAGGCCCATTTCCACGCCGCACAGGGTGCCCATCAGCATCAGGTCGTTGAAATCGCCCAGATGTCCGATGCGGAACACCTTGTCTGCGACCTTGTTCAGGCCGGTGCCCAGCGACATGTCGAAACTGTCGAGGATCTGGCCGCGCAGGGCGTCGGCACCGGCCTTGTCCGGCATCACCACCGCCGTCAGCGCATTGGACCGTTCCGCCGGGTTGGCGGCCAGGATTTCTAGGCCCCATGCCTCGACCGCGATCCGGGTCGCCGTGGCGTGGCGGGTGTGGCGGGCAAAGACGTTGTCCAACCCCTCTTCGGCCAGCATGTCGAGCGCCTCGCGCAGACCGTAGAGGAGCGTGGTCGCGGGGGTGTACGGAAAGAACCCGCTTTCGTTCGGGCCGGCCATGTCGCGCCAGTCCCAATAGGACCGCCGGTCGCCGCCCGCCTCGCACGCGGCCCATGCCTTGGGCGAGATTGCGTTGAACGACAGACCGGGGGGCAGCATCAGCCCCTTTTGAGATCCGGCGACCACTACGTCCACACCCCACGCATCCGTCTGGAAATCGATGGAGCCCAGCGACGAGATCGTATCGACCATCAACAGGGCCGGGTGCCCTGCGGCATCGATCGCTGCACGCACCGCCGCGATGTCGGATGTGATGCCCGTGGCGGTGTCGTTGTGCACGACGCAGACGGCCTTGATCCGGTGGCCGGTATCCGCGGTCAGTTGGGCGCCAATCGCTTCGGCGTTGGCGCCGTGTCGCCAGTCGCCCTGCATGAAGACCGGGTCGTATCCCAGCTTGGTCGCCATGTTCTTCCACAGGGTGGCGAATTGCCCGGTTTCGTACATCAGCACCTGATCGCCGGGGGCGAGCACGTTGACCAGTGCCGCCTCCCATGCGCCGGTGCCGGAAGCGGGGTAGATCACCACGTGGTTCTCGGTTTGAAAGACGGACCTCAGGTCGCGGAGCAGCCCGCGGCCCAGTTCCGCAAATTCCGGCCCGCGGTGATCCATGACGGCGCGGTGCATGGCCCGCAGGATCCGGTCGGGCGTGTTTGTCGGGCCTGGAATTTGCAGAAAATGACGTCCGGATCGCATGACAAGCCCCTAATTTCGTTGCAATTGTGGTGGTCGGAGCAGAGAATGTTCAGCATGTGAGGTCAAGACCTAATGGCAGATTACGAGGCTCTCGCGCGGCAGATCGAAGGCGAGGTGCTGACCGGCAGGTTTGACCGGGGGCGCTATGCCACCGACGCGTCCATTTACCAGATCACGCCGCGCGCTGTCGTGGTCCCCAAGCGCTGGGAGGACGTGGAGGCGACCCTTGCCTTTGCGCGGGCCGCGGGTGTGCCGGTCCTGCCGCGCGGTGGCGGGACATCGCAGTCCGGGCAGACCGTGGGCGATGCCATCGTCATCGATTTTACCAAGCATCTGAACCGAGTTCTGGACTATGATCCGCAAGCCAGACGGGTCCGTGTGGAGCCGGGTCTGGTGCTGGATGATCTGAACCGGCATCTGGCGGGCGATGACCTGTGGTTTCCCGTGGATGTGTCCACCGCCTCGCGCGCGACGCTGGGCGGGATGGCCGCAAACAATTCCTGCGGGTCGCGGTCGATCCGCTATGGCAAGATGCGGGACAATCTGGTGTCGCTGGATGCGATGCTGGCAGACGGGTCCGTACGTTCATTTGGGTCACAACCGGCGGACGATGCGCTTGACCGCGACATGATCGCGCTGGCCGCGCGCGAGGCGGACGAGATCGCGGCGCGGTTCCCCGATGTGTCGCGGCGCGTGGGGGGCTACAACATCGACGCGCTGGTTGGTGACGCGCCCAATATGGCGCACCTGATGGTGGGGTCCGAAGGCACGCTGGGCGTGACGCAATCCGTGACGCTGTCGCTGTCGCCACGGCTGGGGGCCAAGACGCTGGGCGTCTGCCATTTCCCGACATTCCATGCCGCGATGGACGCGGCGCAGCATATCGTCAACCTGGGGCCCGTCGCCGTCGAACTGGTCGATGAAAACATGATCCGGCTGGGCCGCGATATCCCGCAGTTCCGGCCCATCGTCGATGCCTTTGTGCGGGGGAACCCCGATGCGCTGCTCTTGGTGGAATTTGCCGAAGATCCGGCCGAAAACCGCCGTCGCCTGACGGCGCTGGGGGATCTGATGGCGCAGCTGGGATTTCGCTGGGGCGATCCGGGCAAGCAGGACGGCGGTGTGGTCGAGGCGGAAGACCCGGCCTTTCAGGCGCGCATCTGGGGGGTGCGGACGCAGGGGCTGAACATCATGATGTCGATGCGATCCGAGGGCAAGCCGGTGTCCTTTGTGGAGGATTGCGCCGTCCCGCTGGAGCATCTGGCCGCCTTTACCGACCAGTTGACGCAGGTGTTTCGCAAACATGGCACCGATGGCACGTGGTACGCGCACGCTTCGGTCGGCCTGCTGCACGTGCGGCCCGTGTTGAACCTGCGGCAGGATTTGGGTGTGCGGCAGATGCGGGCGATTGCCGAAGAGGCCTTTGACCTCGTGGCGCGGTACAAGGGATCGCATTCTGGCGAGCATGGGGATGGCATTGTCAGGTCGGAATTCCACGAACGCATGTTCGGGGCGCGGATGGTGCGGACATTTGAGGCGGTCAAGGATCGGTTCGACCCGGATGGCGTGCTGAACCCCGGCAAGATTGTGCGCGCGCCGCGCATGGACGACCGCAGCCTGATGCGCTGGCCGCCCGATTTCCGGCAGGACACGCCCGCCACCGTCTTTGACTGGTCCGCATGGCCGGGCGGGCTGAGCGGTGCGGCCGAGATGTGCAACAATAACGGCGCGTGCCGGAAAAGCGTTGGCGGCGGCATGTGCCCGTCCTTTCGCGCCACGGGCAACGAGATCGACCTGACGCGGGGACGGGCCAACACCATGCGGCTGGCCTTGACCGGGCGGCTGGGTGATGACGCGCTGGCCTCGGACGAGATGGCGGCCACCATGAAGCTCTGCGTGGGCTGCAAGGCCTGCAAAAGCGAATGTCCGATGTCCGTCGATATGGCCAGGATGAAGATCGAGGCGCAGGCGGCGCACTATGCCAGACACGGCGCCAGCCCGCGCAGTCGCGCGATTGCGCATCTGCCTGCGCTGGCGCCATGGGCCGCACGGCTGCGCCCCTTGGCCAACGCGGTGACGGGCGTGCCGCAGTTGGCCGCCTTGGCGGGGATCAGCCCCGCGCGCCGGTTGCCTGCGTTCCGCAAACCTTTTGTCGGGCGCGCGACGGGCGAGGTGATGCTCTTTGCCGATACGTTCAATCGCTATTTCGATCCCGGCACGCTGGAGGCGGCGCAGCGTGTCATAGAACATACGGGTGCGTCTGTGGGCGTGCTCTCTGCGCCGGGCAGGGCGCTCTGTTGCGGGCGCACCTACCTGTCGGCGGGGATGACAGACCGGGCGCTGGAGGAAATGCGACGCACGACAGATGTCTTTCGTGCCGCGCTGGACGCAGGCCAGACCATTGTGGGGCTTGAGCCGTCCTGCACCCTGATGTTCCGCGATGAAGCGCCAAACCTGATCGCCGATTGGACCGAAGAGATGGGCAAGCGGGTGCTGACCTTTGCCGAATATGTCGTAACCGCGCCGCTGGACGATCTACGGCTGTCGTCGACGCAGGCGCTGGTGCACGGGCACTGCCATCAAAAGGCGCTGGGGGTCGCGGATGCGACCGTCGCCGCGCTGAACCGGATCGAGGGTGTGGACGCGTCGATGATTGCCTCGGCTTGCTGTGGCATGGCCGGACCTTTCGGGTATCAGGCCGAGACGGAGGCCGTCTCGCGCGATATGGCGGAGCTGTCCCTCGCCCCGGCGGTGCGGGCGGCATCGCCGGACACATGCGTCGTGGCGGACGGGTTTTCCTGCCGCTGCCAGATCCGCGATGTCACCGCGCGCAAGGCGCAGTCCCTTGCCAGCGTGCTGGCGCAGGCGCTGCCGCAATGAGGGTGCACAATGCTTGAAACCTTTCTGCCCACGCTGGACCCGGCCAGTGCAGCCTATCTTGCCGTCGTCTTTCTGGTTGCCGGTGTGGTCAAGGGGTTCCTCGGCATTGGCCTGCCAGCGGCGGCCATGGCGCTGCTGACCCTCTATCTTGAGCCGACCGAGGCGATCCCGCTTTTGTGGTTGCCGATCCTGGCGACCAACACGCTGCAATTCCTGCGCGCGCCAGAGAAGGCTGCGGTGGCGCGCGACTATGCGTGGTTTGCGGTGATGATCGTGGCGAGCATCTTCGTGACGTCGATGTTCATCGCTGACTATCCCACTGCCTTTCTGACCGTGGCCATCGGCGTGGCGATGGTGGTGTTTTCGCTGAACCTGCTCTTGGGTGTCAAACTGAACATCGGGCCGGGGCGCGGCTGGCAGGTGGGGTTTGGCCTTGTGTCCGGCGTGCTGGGCGGGATCAGTTCGATCTGGTCGCCGCCCGTGGCGATGTATCTGGTGGCGCGTGGTGTGTCCAAGGAACGGTTCATCGCGGCCACTGGGTTTCTGTTTCTGGCCGGATGCCTGCCGCTTGGCGCGGGGCAGGTCATCGCGGGGATCCTGACAATGCCAGTCCTGCTCAAGTCACTTGTGGGGTTGGGCATCGTTCTGGTCGGGTTCCGCATCGGGGAAATCCTGCGCGGGCGGGTGTCGCAGACGCATTTCCGGCGCGCGGTCCTGATCGCGTTCCTGATCATGGGCGTGCGGTTGATCGCGATCGGGGTTTTCTGATCAGTCGGCCCCGTAGAGTAGCGTGTTCAGATACAGCCGCTGGATCTTGCCGGACGGGCCCTTGGGCAGCTCGTCCAGAATGTGCACCGCATCCGGTGTCTTGAACGCGCCCAGCCGTGCCGCGCATAGGGCCAGCAGATCGTCGGATGTCGCACCAGAGGCGGGTGTCAGGCGCACCGCTGCCTCGACCCGTTCGCCATATTGTGGGCAGGGACGGGCAAAGGCCGCGGCCTCCATCACGTCCGGGTGTTGATAGAGCACTTCGTCGATCTCGCGCGGGGCGATGTTCTCGCCACCCTTGATGATCAGTTCCTTGAGCCGCCCGGTCACGAACACATAGCCGTCCGCATCCATGCGGCCCAGATCGCCCGTGCGCAGCCAGCCGTCGACAAACGTGTCCGCGGTGGCCTGCGGGTTCTTGAGGTATTCCTTCATCACGTTGGGGCCGCGGATCTGGATCTCGCCCTCGACATCCCAAGGGCAGACGGTGCCGTTGTCGTCGGCCACCCGTGCATCATTGCCAAGTGCGATGCCGGGGGATCCGATCTTGTGCCCGGCGGGGTCCAGCGGGTTCGACAGGCATTGCGCCGCGGTTTCGGTCAGGCCCATGGTTTCAACGATGGGAATGCCAAAGCGGTTCTGGAACGCCGTTTGCGTCTCTACCGCCAACGCCGAAGACGCCGAGCGGCCAAAGCGGATGCGCGCGCACAGAGCCTCCGAGGGTTGCGCGTCGCCGTGCAGCAGGTGGCTGATGATGGTGGGCACCACGGAGAACCACGTGACGTCACCCGCTTCGGCCTGTGCCCAGAACTGCGAGGCGGAAAAGCGCGACACCATCGCCAGCGATCCACCTGACACGAGGCTGCCCATGACGGTCACGCATTGCCCGTTGATGTGATAGATCGGCAGCACGCAGAACCCGCGATCCTTGCTCGTCAGGTGGTGGGCCACCGTGGATGTCCACCCGCCCGCCAGCAGGCTCGCATGGGTGTGCACCACGCCCTTGGGCCGCCCGGTCGTGCCGGAGGTGTACATGAGCAGCGCGTCGTCAGAGGCCTCCAGCGGGTGCAGCGGTGCCGCAGACCCCTTGGGCGCATAGCGCGCCAGCCGGTCCGGGCGGACCTGATTGAAGACGGCGACCTGATCGTCGTGGACAAAGGCCACGCGCGCCTCGGAATGATCCAGCGCATAGCCGATGGCATCGGGCCCTGCGGCGAGGTTGATCATCGTCGCGCGAAACCCGCCACAAAGCGCTGCGTAAAGCGCCACGACACCGTCCCAGCCGTTGGGGTGCATGATCGCCACGCTTTCGCCCTTGGCCACACCCTGCGCGGTCAGGTCGGCAGCGATGGTGGTGGCATCGGCGTGCAGCTGCGCCCAAGTCAGCGTAGCCCCGGTTTCGGGAAACATGACCGCCACGCCACCCGCTTGCGCGCGGGCCGCGAGCCAGTCGCGCACGGTGCCCTTGGGCGGGGTCAGGTGATCCGGCGTCATGCGCCCGCCTGTGCCCAGTAATCGGCAAAGATGTCCGCGACCTCGGGCTCACAGGCGGGGATTTCCCGTACGATCTTGGTGGTTTGCAAAAAGTGTTTCCAATGCAGGTTGTCGTCGATGGAATTGCCACCCCACGACCCGCAGCCCATGGACAGCGAAAACGGCATCCCGTTGTTGAACGCACCGCCGGTGGCAAAGCAATGCGCCTGGTTGACGATGACGCGGCTGGTGGGAATGGCCTGGCCCAGCGTCACGGCGCGCGTGTCGTCCGTGGAATGCAGCCCGACGGAATGGCCCGCCCCCAGATGCAACTGGATCCGCCGCGTGATGTCCAGCGCGTCGTCGAAATCCCGCGCCCGGTAGAGCGCCAGCACCAGCGACAGCTTTTCCCCCGACAGCGGATGATCCGGCCCGATGCCCGTGGTCTCGACCGCGATGTATTTCGCGTCCGCGGGCACGTCGCCGTCCAGATCCAGCGCCGCGATCAGCTTGTCCGCGTCCTGCGCGATGGCCGCCCGGTTGAGATGCCCGTCGGGCCAGAGCTTTGCGACCACTGCCGTATCATCGTGGACCAGCGCGCCGCCATTTGCCGCCATGGCCGCGACGAAGGCGTCATAGACTGCGTCCACCACCACAACCGCGTTTTCTGACGAGCAGGACGTCGCGTTGTCAAAGGTCTTGGAGGCGCGGATCTTGTCCGCGGCGGCGTCAAGGTCGGCGGTCTCATCGACGATCACGGTAACATTGCCCGCGCCCACGGCCAGCGCGGGTGTGCCGCTGGTATAGGCACGTTTGACGTTGTTCTGCGACCCCGTCACCACGATGGTGTCGGTGTTTTCCAGAAGCGCCTGCGTCTTGTCCTTGGATCCCGGTCCGGGGATCATCTGCACCAGATCCGGATTCTCGCCGATCTTGGCAAATTCCGCGTGGATGTAGTCGAGCAGCAATTCGCAAGTCGGTACGCCCTTGGGGCTGGGCGACAGGATGATCGCATTGCCGCATTTGAGCGCATTGATCACATTGTTGGCCGGGGTTGCGCCGGGGTTGGTGGACGGGACCACTGCGCCGATCACGCCGATGGGGCGGGCAATCTCGGTGATGCCGGTCTCTGCGTCCTCGCGGATGATTCCATAGGTTGGCACATTCTGTATGTCGCGCATCAGGCCCAGCGTCTTGCGGTGGTTCTTGATGATCTTGTCGGGCACGTTTCCCAGACCGGTGGTCTTTACCGCCAGTTCGGCCAGCGCGCGGTTGCGATCCGGTTCCATGATGGCCCAGGCGGCAGCGGCGGCGGCGCGGTCATAGCGGGCCTGACTGCCTGCGGTTTCATATTCGGCCTGTGCCGCACGGGCGCGGGCGATCATGGCGTGGACGGCGTCTGTGTCGGTGCTCATGCGGGTTCCTCTCGAACGGTTTGCCCGGCCTTAACGCGGTTGCGCAGCCGGTGCAAAAGCCCGGTAGATGTTGGCAAAGAGGGTCACGGCCCCGGCGGCGATCAGGATGGCACAGATCGGGCGCGAGAAATACGTGCCAAGGTCATAGTGGACCATCTGCATGCCTTGCGCAAAGTTCTGTTCCCCGATCTGGCCAAGGATGAGGCCCAGCACAATCCCCGGAATGGAGAAGCCCGAGCGGCGCAGCAGGTAGCCAAGGATGCCCGCGATGAACATCACCATCACGTCCAGCACGAGGCCGCGGCTGATATAGGCCCCGATCGTGGCCAGCATCAGGATCAGCGGTGCCAGGAACTGGAACGGGATCTTGAGCAGGTTGAGGATCGTCTTGGTCTCGACCAGCCCGATGATTAGGATCGACAGGTTGGCATAGAACATCGCGGCGAACACGACCCAGATCAGGTCTGGCGAGGTGTAGAACACCAGCGGCCCGGGTTGCAGGTCGTGCATCTGGAACACCGCGACCATCATCGCCGTCAGCGCGCCGCCCGGCAGGCCAAGCGCCAGAAGAGGGATCATCGCGGCCCCGGTGGCGGCGTTGTTGGCCGTTTCCGAGGAAATCACACCTTCGAGGTTGCCCTTGCCAAAGCTCTCCTTGTCCTTGGACCAGCGCACGGCCTCGCCATAGCCCATAAAGGCCGCAAGCGTCGCGCCGATGCCCGGCAGGATACCACAGAAGAAACCCACGAGGATGGACCGCAGCACGGCAAATTTGTGCATCCACAGCTCGAGAAAGGTGGGAAACGACATGCTGACCTTGGGCGCCTTGTAGGTACCGCCCGCCTTGCGTTCGGCCTGTACGAAGATCTCGGAGACGGCAAAGAACCCTAGGATCGCAGGCACAAAGGCGATGCCCGCCGCCAGATCGCCCACACCAAAGTTGTAGCGGTTGATGCCACCCACCGGGTCCTGCCCGATGGTGGCGATCAGAAGGCCGATCAGAACGGACATCCAGCCCTTCCAGATCGTGCGCGCGCCCACGGAGGAAGCAACGGCGAGGCCAAAGAACACCAGCGCGAAAATCTCGGGCGGTCCGATGTTGCGGATCGCCCACTGGGCCAACGGCTCGGTTGCGGCCATCATGATCAGCGCCGAGGACACGCCCCCGATGGCCGAACACAGCACTGCGGCCCCCACGGCCTTGCCCGACTTGCCCTGCTGGGTCATCGGATAGCCGTCAAAGGCTGTGGGCGCGTTTTCCGGCGCGCCGGGTATGTTGAACAGGATCGCCGTGATCGCCCCGCCATAGGTGCCGGTACAGTAGATCACCGCAAAGAGCATCACCCCCTGCGCAGGCGTCAGACCGGCGGTAAAGGGCAACAGGATCGCGGCAAGGGTCAGCATGCTGACACCCGGAATGGCGCCGAACAGCATGCCGCCGATCACGCCAAAGACAAAGATGGCGATGGTGACGGGGTCGCCAAAGAGCGCGCTGCTGCCAGCCAGGAAATTCTCGATCATCGGGAGGTCACCAGAGGTTTTGAAGTTGCGTGTTCATCTTGAGGATCCACGCGCTGTAGTCATAAAACGGCGAGGTGTTGCCCTGCGGCAGGGGCGCGTTCAGAATGACGAGGAACAGGCCCAGAAAGATGACATAGATCACCGCCGTCATGATCAGGATCGCCTTGATCCGCCGTTCGCCAAACAGCCACATGATCGCCGCGATAAAGAACGGCGCCGCGAAATAGATGCCCACGGGCTTGAGCAGCCACGCAAAGATGAACGGCGTGAACAGCACCGCCAGCATCTTGGTCAGCGTGCCGGGGTCGGAAAAATCGGTCTGCGGTCCCTCGTTCGAGATGCCCATGCGTCCCTGTTGCGCCGAAGACCCGTACAGGTACGAGTAATAGAGGTTGCCCAGTGTCGCCACGACCAGCAGCACCACCACCACACGCGGCCAGGCGGTTGCACCGAACTTGTAGATCTCGATCGGCTGGTTGAATTCAAAGGAATACCCAAAGAAAACCGCCGCGATCAGCAGCCAGATGGCGGCCTCGATCATATGTCCCCGTTTGAGACGGCCCATATCGCTCTCTCCCCCGTGCGGGTCTGTGCCCGCCTTGTGTCCCGGCGCCCCGCGTATGTCGCAGGGCGCCGGAGCCTGATCTTATTTCACGTCGAGGCCCATGGCCTTGTACACGTCCCGGTACTGGCTGATCGAACGGGTGATCAGGTCCTTGGCACCGTCGGTGTCGCGATAGCTGTCGATGACGTTCATGAACTTGGATTCGTTATACGCCTGATAGCTGTCCTCGCAGTAGCCGCGCTGGAACGCCCATTGCAGCCACTCGACACGGTCAGCCGGTGCGTCCTTGTGCACGTAAAAGCCGCGGAAGCGCAGCAGGGGGTCGAACTCCATGCCCATTTCGCGGTGCGTCGGCACGTCGGAGAACACGCCGGGACGCTCGTCAAAGATGGTCAGGATCGGCTTGAACTGACCCGCGTCAAGGAAGTTGCGCACGTCGCCGGGCTGTTCAAACAGCGCGTCGACCTGGCCACCCAGCAGCGCACCATAGCGCGGCGCACCCTTGTCGAACGAGATCTGCTGGATCTCCATGCCCGTGGCATCGGTGATGAAACGCATGGTCACGCGTTCCATGGATCCTTCCTTGGACACGTTGGCGATGGTGGCGCGGCCACCTTGCGCCTTGACCCACTCCACAAAGGACGGCCAGTCGGTGAAACGGTCCTCGTTCGAGCGGATATAGACCTGCGAGAATGTCACCTGCGACACGACCAGCGGGATCAGGTCCTCGGCCGGGTTGGGCAGGGACGAATCGAGCGCGTGCGCCGATGACGCGTCATCAATGTGCTCCAGCACGTTATAGCCATCGGCCGGGGCGGCCATATAGGCGGTCATGCCCACGGTGCCGGACCCGCCGGGCTTGTGATCGCGGTTGATCGCAACGCCGGTGAGCTCGGTCACCGCCTCGGCCATCGCGGCGGCCACCTGGCCCGATCCGCCCGCC
The DNA here is from genome assembly GCF_947487805.1 of uncultured Tateyamaria sp. GTDB lineage: Bacteria > Pseudomonadota > Alphaproteobacteria > Rhodobacterales > Rhodobacteraceae > Tateyamaria. The sequence continues at coordinate 376,301 of NZ_CANKXW010000001.1, forward strand.
GGGCCGTAGGGCACGATCATCGTCAAAGCGCGCTCGGGAAAGCCGCCGGGCTTGTCCATCGACGCTTCGCTGACGGCGCATTGAAAGGCAAAGGCCGATCCGGATACGGCCATCGCAGCGGCAAATGCCGCTGTTCCAAACATCTTCTTCATGTAGTCCTCCCAGACATTGACCGCGTGCGGGGCGCGCCCGACATACGGCTTCGTATGTAAACGGTGACGACCGGCTGCGATTTTTCGCTTTTTTGACCGATGGCCGTCTGTCCACATAAATTGATAGGTCAACTAATCAACTCTGTCTATCACTGGCTTTCTCCTCGGCCCTATCCGCACAAGACGCGTTCCGGTGATGGTCGGGATGCGTTGCCTGTTCCGTGTCGCTTGGTTAGCTGTGGGCATGGCGACCGTTCGCGCCCGTGCAAGGAAACAGGATACATGGCCCCCGACTTCATCGCATTCCTTATTCTGGGCGCCATGGCGGGTGGGTTCATCAATGGTCTGTCCGGCACCGGGACGGCGCTGTTTGCACTTGGGTTTTACCTTGTCGTGCTCCCGCCTGTGCAGGCGGTGGCCATCGTTGCGCTCATGTCGGTGCTTGCGGGCCTGCAAGGTCTGTGGCTGGTCCGCCGCGAGATCCTGGCCCAGCCGCGCCGCCTGTTGCGGTTCCTCATTCCCGGCCTGCTCGGCGTGCCCGTGGGGCTTGCCCTGCTGGATGTGATCGATGCCGGCACCTTGCGGATCGGCATTGCAGCGCAGTTGATCCTCTACGGTGGCTATTTCGGATTTCGCAGCGCGCTGCCCGCGTTCTCGCGCCGCACACCCTTGCTGGACAGCCTCTTCGGCCTTGTCGGTGGGGTTCTGGGGGGTGCCGCATCCGTGTCGGGTGCCATCCCGGCCATGTGGCTGTCGATCCGCCCTTGGACCAAGGCCGAGACCCGCGCCGTGCTGCAACCGTACAACGTCGCGATCCTCAGCACGACCGTGGTCATGTTGCTGTTCAAAGGGGCGTTTGACCAGACCGCCCAGACCGCGCTTCTGATCACCATTCCGACCGGTCTGGTCGCGGCACAGGTCGGCATCGCAGTGTTCCGCAGGCTCAGCGACACGGGGTTCCGGCGCCTGCTGATCCTGCTGACCCTGTTGATGGGCCTCGGCATTCTGGCAAGCGAGCTGTTCTGACGCGCGCGTCAGATCACCTCGTCGGTGCGGTCGTCGCTTTCGCCATAGCGTTTCAGCACGGCCGGTTTTGTGCCCTCATAAACGCGGGCGACATTCTCGGCGATCTTGGCGTTCTCGCGTTCAAACAGACAGTCGCCGTTGAGGTCAGAGGCCACGATAAACGGCCCCATCTTGTTGCACTTTATCACCCACATTGCCTGTGCAAGGCCCAGTTCCTCGTTCCAGTGCACGGCCTCGACGCTTTCCACCCCGCGCCCCAGCAGGGCACCGGTGCCATAGCCCACTGTCGACAGGTATACGGCTCCGTTTGGAACGAAATATTCCTTGTAGTCCTTCGACGTCATGCCGCCCTTGCCGACGATCAGCCTGGCGCCCGTCTTGGCCATCCATTCCGGCAGCCACTTGGCAAAACGGAAGGACGCGGTAGCCGTGACGGCACCCATGTCGAAACTACCATCCGCGTTGATCCGTGCGGCGGGCGAACAGTGGAAGTTGGCCGCCGACTGGCTGGGCAGTTCCATAGGGATGTTTGCCTTGTCCTCCAGCGCGCGCATGTAGACGCCCTCGCGCGCAGTGTACATCAGCCCGTCAAGGTAGACGACATCGCCCAAGCGCAGGTCCGCGATGGCCTCCGGCGTGGGCGTGGTGGAGAGGCGGACTTCACGAATACTCATCGGCCAACAGCCTCGCTCATCTGATTGATATGGCGCAGATCGGTGCCGCAACAGCCGCCGAACACCCGAACATGCGGGTTGTCCGCAAGCAGGGCGGCCATTTCGCGACCCAGCTCTGCGGGATCGCCCGCATCCAGTTCGGTGGCCTCGTCCAACTCGGCATGGCTGCATCGGGACGCATTCACGATCAGGCCGCGCAGCCGCGGATTGCCGGTCAGCCCGGGGGCGATGTGGCTGGGATGGGCGCAATTCACCATGAAATAGGCTGGCGCGGTGTCGCTCAGCCTGTCGATTTCTGCGATGGCATCGTCCAGCGTCTGGCCGTTGGCGAGACGTCCGTCCGTCTCCACCACAAGGGACAGGACCACGGGCAGCCCGGCCTCACGCGCCGCCACTGCGAGACCCGCCGCTTCCTTGGGTTTGTTCAGCGTAAAGGCCCCGATGAAGTCGAGCCCGGCCCCCTGAAACTGCGCAATTTGCGGTGTGTGATAGACCCGCGCCTCCTCCACGCCCATGGGGATTGCGTCGGCGTAAGGATCATCGCGCGGCCCCACCAGCCCGGAGCAAAGCACTCTGTTGTTGCCACTGGCCGCAACGGTTTCGCGCAAGAAAAGGGCGGCCTCGCGGTTGATGTCGTCCAGCGCAGCCCGCGAATAGCCCAGCCTGCCCGCCCGCGCGGGATTGGCCTGCCACGTATGGGTGCCCACGATACAGGGCCGTCCAAGGTCTTGGGCCAGGCGGAGGAATTCGGTCAGCTGCTGGGCCAGCACCGCGCGTGTGTCGGGGTTGGCAAGCAACGGGAAAGAGGCAAAGCCGGGCATGTCGACGCCGCGATTGAAGATGAGGTCCGTGCCATTGCCTTCCCACAGCAAGTAGCGCTCGGAGGACAGATGGGGCAGGGGGATCGGCCGGGCGTGCGCGGTCATTCCGCCGCCTCACGTTGCGGTTCCCAATCCACGGTTTCGCGGCGTTGATAGGGCGTGAACCAGTCGGGGTCTGTTCGGTGTTCGACCCGTCCGTCCGCATGGATGCGCGCCACCGCCCGGCGCGAGGACAGGCAGAAGGCGTGGACCGACATGGGCATTCCGCCCGTGTGGCAGTAGCCCACCTCGATATTGCAATCGATCACCATGTTCTTGCCCACAAACCCCATGGCCCCCATGCCGATGGAATTGCCAAGCTCTTTGAACTCATCTTCCATCTCGGCAATGCGCGGGTCGGAATTGCGACTGCCCACGATGCGCAGGGTGGATGCCCGCTTGCCCAGCGTCATGCAAATGTCCTTGGACCCGCCAAGGCCGATGCCGATGATCGCGGGCTGACAGGCCAGACCGCGTTTGCCGAACGCCATGAGACTGTCGAGGTAGAACCGCTTGATCCCCTGAACGCCATCGCTCGGGAACAGCATCCGGTAGTCGGTGCCAAAAAGGCCCCCTTTGTGCACCGTGATCAGGTCGACCCATTCCCCTTCGGGCTCGAACCCGTATTCGATCTCGGGCGCGCCAATACCGACGTTGTTGTCATGATCCGTCCGCCAGAGCGGGTGCACGCGGTTGGGGCGCAGGGGCACGCCGTTGGTGGCGTTGGCCGTGGCGCGGCGCAAAGCGGTTTCCAGCGCGACCATACCGCCTTCGATGCGGGCGTCGTTGCCCATTTTCACAAACCAGCGCGGCACGCCCGTGTCGCCGCACATCGCGCGGCGGTCTTCCTTGGCCGCCTCATAGTTCTCCAGCATCGCCTTGAGAACAAAGGACGACAGGTCGCCATCCTCGGTCTTGGCCGCGTGTTGCAGCCCGTCAAGGTAGTCCTGCGGGATCTCGATGGCGGCCTTGTCCATCAGCGTTTCGGCGGTGGATTGGATAAGGTCGATGGGGATCATCTGATGCCTCCCTGAAACTCACGCATGGCCGCGGTCAGGCTGTCGCTGGTCTGAATGGCTCCGGTCTGCAGGTATTCCATCGCCCGCAATGATGCCGCATGCGCCTCAACCGAGGATCCGGCGACGCAGTCTTCTGCCACACGGCAATGATAGTCCCATTGGTGCCCGTCCACGAAGGTGTAATGCACACAAACATCCGTCAGCCCTCCGCAGAGCAGCAGCGTATCCACCTTCAGCCCCCGCAGAAGGATCTCGAGGTCGGTCCCGAAAAACGCGGAGTACCGTCGCTTGGGGACGATGTAGTCCCCAGACCGGAACCCCATCTGTTCAAACGCGATGTCAGTGCGTGGATCATTGTCGAGACAATGCACATCTTCGTCACCGTCCAACTCGCGCCCAAAATCCACGCCGTCCGCCCGGTGGATCTCCTGAATAAATATGACCGGCACGCCGCTGCCGTGGGCCGCATCGATCAGTGGACGGGCGGCAAGCATCCGGTCCCGGTATCCCGGCATGTTCGCAATGGCCCGTTCCGTGCTGTCGTCGATAAAGGTCGATGCCTGAATGTCGATGACGATCAGGGCCGGGCGCCCTTCGATAATCTTGCGTTGTGTCATTTTGCGGCCACCAGTGTTTCGGGTTCGCCTTCCGGCAGGATTGTCTCGCCGGGGCGGACAATGGTGAATTGCACGGGGGCGCGGGTGACATTGACCGTGTCCCCGTCGCGCGTCGCTACTGTAAAATCGCTGTTCTCCAACCCGCCGTCGTCGGGATAATCCTCGCGGTAGTGCGCCCCGCGCGAGTTTTCGCGGGCGATCCCGGCCTTTGTGATCACCTCGGAGATGTCACAGAGCGACCGCAGGTTCAGCCAGTCGTGCCAGGTCAGGTTGAAGGCAAGGTTACTCGCGTCCACGCCGACATCCATCAGCACGTCCGACACCTGCGCAATCCCATCCAGCCCGCGTTTCATACCCGCTTCGGTCCGCATCACGCCGACCTCGTCCCACATCACCTCTTGCAACTGCTTGCGCAGTGGCAGGATCAGGTCGGGCGCGCGGGTCAGGGGGTGGATGGCGCGTTCGAATTCGGCGGCCAGCACGTCTTCGTCCGGGTCACGCAGCGTCATGCCGGCAATGTCGCGACCCATCGTGTCGCCCGCGATCCCGCCATAGACGGTTGAATTCGCAACGCCATTGCCGCCCAGCCGGTTCGAGCCGTGCGCGCCACCTGCGTCTTCGCCTGCGACGTACAGCCCCTCCATCGCCGTGCGTGTGTCTACATCGACCACCACACCACCCATGAAATAATGCGCGGTCGGCACCACCTCAACCTGACCACCGGCCAGATCGAACCCGCTGTCGGCACAGCGTTTGACCATGCCCTTGAACTTCTCCGCCACCCAGTCGGGGCCGAGATGCGACATGGAGATGAACACGCCCTCCTGCTCGGGATTGTTGTTCTTGCGCATCTCCGCATAAATCCCGCGGCTGACCACATCGCGGGTGGCACGCTCGCCCTTGCCGTCATAGTCGAACATGAACCGCTGGCCCGCGTGGTTGATCAGCTGGCCGCCCGCGCCGCGAAGGCCCTCTTCAAGCACTGTTCCAGTCATCCGCGTATGGTCGCCTGCTAGCAGGCCCGTGGGATGGAATTGCACCATCTCCATATCGCGCAAGCGCAAACCCGCGCGCAGCGCCATGGCGAGGCCGTCCATCGTCTTGTCCCCGCTGGGGGTGTGGTATTTGTACATGGTCGGGCCGCCGCCCGTTGCCATCAAGACCGTCTTGGCCCTTACCAGACGGAACCGTCCGGTGCGCATGTCGATCATCAGCACACCCGCCAGCGCGCTGCGATCCTTCGTCGGGATCAGGCCCACGGCGCGATGCTCCTGCATCTTTTCAACACCGCTGGCCAGAACCTTTTCCATCAGGCGGTTGATGATCTCGATCCCCGTCAGGTCGCCCTTGTGTACGGTACGGTCCGCGGTCTGGCCTGCGAATGCCTTCTGGTGCAGCGAACCGTCCGGGTTGCGGTCAAAGAAACAGCCGACCTCGTTCTCCAGTTCGCGGATGCGGACCACGGCCTGTTCACACAGCCGCCACGCCATGTCCTGATCCGGCAGCCATTTGCCGCCCTGGATCGTGTCCATGAAATGACGCTCCACCGTGTCGCCACCCCCCAGCGCCACGTTATAGCCACCCTGCACCATCCGAGTGCAGCCGCATTTGCCGATCAACCCCTTGACCGCGATGGTGATTTTTGTCCCTTCGGGCGCGGTTTGCTGTGCGTGCAACGCGGCAAACAGGCCCGCGCCCCCGGTCCCGAGGATCAGGATATCCGTATCGTGGCGTTCGATGTCCGACAGTTTCATGGTCACACCGCCTGCATCAGAAAAAGGGTGGCAACCAGGAACGACACGGCCACGGCGCCAGCGGCCAGCGTCTTTTGCGGCGGTGTCCACGGCAGCCACTCCATCGCCATCAGGCGCAGGCCGCCAAACATGTGCACCGCCAGCAGGAACACCAGACCGAACTCCGCCAGCTTGACGATCCCGATCTCGGCAAAGGCCAGAAACCCGTCAAGCCGGTCAGGGCTGGTCAGCGCCAGCGACAGGATCCAGAAATGAAACGGCAGAAACAGCGCAAGGCCCAGCCCCGACAGCCGGTGCAGGATATAGGCGAGCCACAGCGGATGCGCGCGCGCAGTGATATCGCGGGCCATGCTCATGCGACCGTCACCGCCCAGACGGCCCGCGCCCCCAGCGCAAAAAGGCCCATTCCGATGACCCACATGGCCACGTCCAGCGCGCGGCCCGATACGCCGCCCCACTCGTGCAATACGCTGCGCAGACCAATGGCCCCATGGACCGACACGGCCACGACAAAGAGGCCATAAAACAGGAACCACGCAACCGACCCCTGCGTGCGGCCCAGAATCTCGGCGGCGCTGAGGCCCCCGCGGATCGCATAGATCATCACCGCCAGATGTCCCAGCACCAGCGGCGCCATCAACAGCGCGGTGATCCGTTGCAACATGTACAGGCGCAGCGACAGCATCAGCGGCCTTTCCGAAAGAACGATCTGGCGGTTTCGCGCTTCAGTCCCGCAATGGCCGACATCGGATCCAGATCGTTGGGGCAATAGGCCGTGCACGACCCCATCGAATGGCAGTTGTGGCAGCCCCCCGACCCGGACACTGCGTCCAGAATGGCCGCGCGCCCTTCGTCCTTGGCGTCGTTCAACAGGGTCCACGCCCGTTGCAGCGCCGCAGGCCCAAGGTAGTCGGCATTGCCCGCAACCGTGTCGCAGGCCGCATAACAGACCGAACAGTTGATGCACTCGATCCCGGCGTTTGCCTCGACCCTTGCGGCGCTTGCCTCGTCCACGGGTGCTATGGGGTCATCGCGGGTCAGGCCGCCGTGATGCACCCCTTCGGCCGCGACCCACTTGTCGAAAAACGGGTCCATGTCGACGGCCAGATCCTTGATCACCGGCAGGTTGCGCAAGGGCCCGATAGTGACGCGGCCCGCGTCGGTCACCTTGGAAATATGTGTACGGCAGGTCCAGCGCGGCACCCCGTTCACCATCATCGCACAACTGCCGCACATGCCCACGCGGCAGGCAAACCGGTAGCTCAGCGTCGGGTCTGCATTTTGCTGCACCCATGACACAACATCCAGCACCGTCTGGTTGTCATAGGCGGGCACGTCAAACTCCGTCTGCGCGCCCGGCGCGCGCTGGATCGTCACTTGCAACCTGTCTGACGGCATTGTCTGGTGCGCCTTCCTGCCCGAGCCTGGCCTTAGTGTTACCGTATGTCCCCTGATCGGTCTATCATCCGCGCCGCAATTTCGGATGAGGGGGCAGAAGCCGCTTGGCGGGGTGCGCTGTCCTCTGCCACAGTTGGCGCAGGCAAACAGGCCGCGCAGCACGCGGCCGCAAGGAGGCGCAATGACCGGCACCCATGGCACCAAACTGCAAAGCGATCTGAACGCGCGGTTTTCCGACGCGCCCGACATGGCGGCTTTGGCCCCTGCATCAGGTCTGCTTGCGACGATGACCGGGCGGGGGTCGTGCCGGACATTCGAAAACCGGCCCGTGCCGATGGACACGTTGCGCGCGCTTGGTGCCATCGCCTTGTCCGCGCCCACCAAAAGCGATCTGCAACAGCGCGACATCATCTTGTTGCAAGGCGCGGGTCAGCGCGCGGCCCTCGCCGACCTGGTGGGCGGACAGGCCTGGGTGGCGGACGCGCCCATGCTGGCCGTGTTCTGCGGCAACAACCGGCGGCAGCGGCTGATCCACGACTGGCACGACATCCCGTTTGCCAATGATCACCTGGATGCGATGTTCAATGCGGCGGCGGATGCGGCGATTGCCCTCGGCGCCTTTGTCACTGCGGCAGAGTCCGCGGGTCTTGGATGCTGTCCCATCAGCGCGGTGCGGAACGAGGCGCGCGCGGTGTCTGAGCTGTTGCACCTGCCGGACCACGTGTTCCCCTTTGCGGGGCTGGCCATCGGCTATCCCGCCGCACCGCCCCGCATCTCCAAACGCCTGCCCCTGTCGGTGACCTGCCACGTGGACCGCTATGACGAAACCGGGCTAAGGGACGCGGTCCGAGCCTATGACCGTGACCGCGCACAGACCCAACCCTACGGCACACAGCGGTTCACGGACACATTCGGCACCTCGCAGGATTATGGCTGGTCCGAGGACAAGGCCCGCCAGTACAGCGCGCCCGAACGCGCCGACTTTGGCGCGTTCCTGCGGGCCAGGGGGTTTTCCATGGACTAGCGCAATGTGCCTTGACCTCCGCCCGCCCATGGCCAATCTCGCCCCACAAAAAGCAAAGAGAAGACGATGACCAAACCCTGCATCATCTGTGTCGCCATCACCGGATCCGTACCGACCAAGGCCAACAACCCGGCCCTGCCGATCACCTTGGCCGAACAGGTCGAAAGCACGCACGAAGCCTTCGATGCCGGGGCCAGCATCTGCCACGCCCATGTGCGCAACGATGATGAATCCCCGTCCTCCGATCCCGACAAGTTCGCGCGGCTCAAGGAATGGGTCGAGAAACACTGCCCCGGCATGATCATACAGTTCTCGACCGGCGGGCGTTCCGGCGTCGAGAAAGAGCGCGGCGGCATGCTGCCCCTGCGCCCGGACATGGCGTCGCTGGCGGTGGGGTCCAACAACTTTCCCACCCGCGTCTATGACAACAGCCCCAACCTCGTGGACTGGCTGGCCTCGGAAATGCGCACCCATGACGTGGTGCCCGAGATCGAGGCGTTTGACCTGTCGCACATCCATCAGGCTGTGCTGATGCACAAGGACGGCAGGCTGCCGCGCGTGCCCTACGTCCAGTTCGTCATGGGGATCAAGAACGCGATGCCCGCCGACCGCGACGTGTTCGATTACTACGTCAAGACGATCACGCGTCTGTCGCCCGCCTCCGAATGGTGTGCCGCGGGCATCGGCCCCAACCAGATCGTCGTGAATGAATGGAGCGTCGCCGCAGGTGGCCATGCCCGCACCGGGCTTGAGGACAACGTGCGCATCGACCGCGATACGCTGGCCCCGTCGAACGCCGCATTGGTCCGGCGCCTCGTCGACATCTGCGACAGCTACGACCGCCCCGTGGCGACCCCGGCGCAGGCGCGCCAGATGCTGGGCCTGCGCGCCATTCCGGCGTAACGGCATGGCAAATCCGGTTGCCCTTGCTGCGCGTGCGGCGATACGGTCGGCCCCATGACCGACCTGTCCTGCCCCAACTGCGGATACCCCGTCGCCCCGGCGCTGGACGCGGCCAAAATGGCGACCTGTGCGGCCTGCGACACCACGCTGTTTCTCGACGGCCCGACCATCCGCGACGCAGGCAGCAGCGGCGACATGCACGACGCGCCCATGCTGTTCGATGTGGGATCAGCGGTGCGCGCAGGCTTTGTGATGTTCGACGTGCTGGGCCACGCCCGCTTTGACTATGGCCCCGGATGGTGGGACGAATTCTTTGCCGTCACCCGCGACGGCGACCATGTCTGGGTGTCGGTGGACGAGGGCGACGTGATCCTGCAACAACCTGTGCCCGACTATGACTGTCCGCCGATCAAATCGCCGCCCCGGCTGGGCGATGTGGTGATGTTCAAGGGGCAGGCCTTTCGCGTCACGGAAACCGATGCGGCCAAATGCATCGCCGTGCGCGGCACCTTCCCCGAAGTGCTGACCATCGATACCGCCTACCAATACGTGAACTGCCAGAGCGGCGATGGCCGCACCCTGTCTGGCGAATTTTCGACCGGCAGGCCGGACTGGTATCTGGGCCAGTGGCTCGACCCGTTTGAGATCGACGTCGAGAGGCGCGCGTGACCCGGAACCCCAACCTGAAATCGATCAATTGCACGCAATGCGGCGCGGGCCTTGACGTGCTGGGCGGGGGCCGCGTGCAGGTCAATGTCTGCGGCTATTGCGGATCCGAGCTGGACGCACAGGACAATTTCGCCGTCCTGCGCCGGTTTGCCGAAATGGAGCGCCCCTATTCCCCGTTCCGCATCGGGATGCAGGGCGATATCGATGGCGTGACCTTTACCGTCATCGGCACGTTGGGGATGCAGGAACGCTGGCGCCACATGGTCTGGCAATGGGTGGATCACCAGCTTTACTCGCCCACCCACGGCTATGCCTACCTGACCTACGAGACCGGGCACCTGACGCTCAGCCGCCGCTATCGCGGGCCGGTCAACCCCGGCTGGATCGGTCCCCTGACGGTGGAAACCGCTGAAACGCGGCCCACGGCGCGGGCGGGCGGTCAGCCCTTCCAGTATTTCGAGACGTCCACCAACGAAATCACCTTTGTCGAGGGGGAGTTCAACTGGCGGCCGCAGCTGGGGGCGGAATCGATATCGGTGTCGATGCTGGGGCGCGACGCGATGCTCAGCTACTCCAAATCCGCGACCGAAGAAGAAATCCTGATGACCCGCTACCTGCCCACGGCAGAGATCTATGCGGCTTTCGGTGTGCAGGACGGGACGGCGGCAGAGGACTTCCACGTCCTCAAACCCTATCGCAAAGGGCCGCACCAGACATTCTTTGCGCTGACCAGCGGGCTGTTTGCGGTTATTGCCTTGGTGCTTGCAATGAATATGGGCGGCGCATCCGGAACCCTGCCCAGGATCGAAAAATCCTTTGCCGTCAGCGACCTGCCGCAGGAAATCCCGTTTGTCGTCGAACAGGCGGATCAAGTGGCCCGCATCCGCGTGTCGGCGGATGTGGACAACAGCTGGGCCTTCATCGGCCTCAGTGTCACCGACCCCGAGGACGTCCCGCTTTTCGAGGCCGGGCGCACGGTCGAACGCTATTCGGGGCGCGACAAGGACGGCGCGTGGTCCGAGGGCTGGCGCACCTCCACCTTGCGCTTTATCCCGCGGCAGGTCGGCACCTACACGGTCGAAGTCGCGGTGGAAGAGGCGGACACGTGGCAACGCACCGGCAGCCCCGTCAACCGCGTCACGGTCGAGATGCAGCAGGGGCTGATCTCGACCCTATGGCTGCAACTGCTCGCCCTGGCCTTTGGCACCTTTTCCCTGTTTCAGCTTGCGCGCCCTTTCCTGCATCAATATCGCCGGATGAAGGAAGGCGACTGGAGCGATGACTAGATGATTGTGCGCGCCATCTTCATTGTCTTGTCGGTCGCCGCGCTGTCAGGTGGGTACTACCTGTCGGTAAACGGTGTCTGGCAGGAAAGCCGCGACCTCGACCGGTCCGTAAGGATCGGCGGTGTGGGCGGCGGTATCAGCGGTCGGGTCAAATAGGAGACGCAACATGGAACTCTTTTCGGCAATTTCAGGGGCAGAGATCGTCTCCACACTGGTCTATTCGTTCATCGGCATCCTGATCCTCTGCCTGTGCTGGTGGATCATCCGCACCTTTTCGCCCTTTCCCATCGTCAAAGAGATCGAGGCAGACCAGAACGTCGCGCTGGCGATCCTGATCGCGTCGGTGTTCCTGTCCCTGTCGATCATCATCGCGGCGGTCATCCTGTCCTGATGACGGCACCACCGGCCAGCGCGCGGGGGCAGGCGGTCTGGCTGCTGCTGGCCACCTGGATCGTGGCGATTGCCAGCCTGATCTACGAACTGATCGCGGCGACCATGTCCAGCTACCTGCTGGGCGATTCCGTGCGGCAGTTCAGCTTTGTCATCGGCGTGTTTCTGGCCACCATGGGGGTGGGGGCGTGGCTGTCGCGCTTTGTGTCGGACCCGGTGACGGGGTTCGTGCGGGTGCAGGTCGCGCTGGGCGTGAACGGCGGGGCGATGGCCCCGGCCATCTACATGGCCTTTGCCTATGTGGGCGAGGTGCAGGTGCTGCTCTACCTGATGCTGGGCACGGTGGGCGTGCTGTCGGGGATGGAGATTCCGCTCATCGCCCGCGTGCTCAAGGATATCGGCGCCAGCCGCTTCCGCTTTGAAAACGTGCTCAGTGTCGACTATCTCGGCGCGCTGGTGGCGTCGCTGGCCTTTCCGCTGCTGATTGTGCCGCATCTGGGGCTGATGTCGGCCAGCCTCGTCTTCGGCTGCCTCAACCTCGCCGTGGCGGGGGTGTCCATTGCGCTCTTTCGCGACCAGATCCCGCGCCACCTGATGGTGGTCTGCGCCGGGGCCTTTGCCCTGCTCATGGCCGGGTTGGTACAGTCCGAACGGCTGGTGTCGGTGGCGGATGCGGCGCTGTTTCAGGACGACGTGATCCTGTCGGAAACGACGCCCTACCAGAACATCGTCGTGACCCGGTTCCGCGACCGCACGCGGCTTTTTCTGGATCATTCGATCCAGTTCGATACGGCGGACGAATACCGCTATCACGAAATGCTGGTGCACCCGGCCATGGCGCAGGCCCCGCGCCGCGCCGACATCCTGATCCTCGGCGGCGGCGACGGCATGGCGGTGCGCGAGGTGCTGAAATACGACGATGTGGACAGCGTCACACTGGTGGATCTCGACCCGCGCGTGACCGAGCTTTTCCGCGACCACCCCGACCTGCGTGCGCTGAACGACTTCGCGCTCTCCGACCCAAGGGTCACCATTCTGGCACAGGACGCATGGGCCTTTGCCCGCGACAGCGACGCGGCCTTTGACGTCATCATCATCGACCTGCCCGACCCCAAGAACCTGTCCCTGTCCAAACTCTATTCCGCCGAATTCTACGCCCTGCTGATCGAACGCCTCTCGCCCCACGGCATGGTCGTCACGCAGGCCGGATCGCCCTTTTTCGCCGGGGATGCCTATTGGTCGGTCGTCGCCACGTGGGAGGCCGCGCGCAACCCAGGTAAGCCCGCAGGCACCCTCACGGTGCTGCCCTACCACGCCTATGTGCCCAGCTTTGGCGCGTGGGGGTTCGTCATCGCATCCCCCCACGTGCCTGCGCGCAGGCCGCTGCAATTGCCGTCCGGGCTGCGATATCTCACGGGCGCTGTCTGGGATCAGGCGCAGGTCTTTCCAACGGATACCGCCCGCCGCGACGTGGCGGTTAACACCCTGCGCTCGCACGCGCTGGTGCGTTATTATCAGGACGGTTGGGCCACCTGGTTCGACTGACCCCGCGCCATGCGCCGCACATCATGCGCCGCCGGCCGCAGCGCATCGATCAGCAGTGCAATGGCCGGTTCCACATCCATGTCCCCACAGACAAAGAGATCGAGCGCGGCATACCCCGTCTCGGGCCACGTATGGACCGAGATATGCGATTCGCGCAGCAGCACCACGCCGGTCACGCCACTGCCCGTGCCAAAGCTGTGGAAATGCGCGGTGATCACGGTCGCACCAATGCTGTCCGCCGCTGCCCGCAGCACGGCCTCAAGCCTGTCCGCATCATCGAGGTGACGGGCGGAATGAACGTCCAGAAGGACATGGGTACCGGGGGCGAATTGCATCTGACAGTCCTGCTGGCGTGCGGCGATTAAGCGGATTTCGGGGCTGGATGCAACGCGGCTCTTGTCACGGGGCGACCCACTGTCCGGTCCAGTCATCCTCGGCGCGAAACAGCGCGCGCCGGTGCTGCGCGCCCAGATGTACCACGTCCATCTCGTGCACATCGCAGGACAGCACCGCAAACCGGTCCCGCACGGGCGGTTTGTCATAGGCATAGACGTGGTCAATCGGCGTGCCGGGCACAGGTGCCGTGCCATAGGACACGCGGGACGCCGCAGGCACGGCATCCCACTGCGCCTGTACCTCCGTGCCGGTCACGATCTCAACGCGGGTGGTGATGCGCAATTGCAGGTCCGCGCGCGGGATCCAGATGTGGAACTGGGCCCACGGGTGATGCGCCAGCGACGCGACCTTGGGCGTGGAGATGTCGGTATGCGCCTCCAGCCGGTTCTGGCTGCGCCGCGCCGCGCGCAGGGCCACGGTGCGCGCCTCGGGCATGCCCGCGGGCGACACAGTTGCCAGCGTCGGATAGCGCGCGGGATGGCGGCCATCGGCGGCGCCGCGGCCCAGATGCTGCCAGACCTCCGACAGCAATGCGCTCAGGTCGTTCGGATCACTCATAGCCTGTCATCTCCAGATATCCCACGCCGCCATGGCTGCCGGAGATGCGCACCGGCCCCTCCCAATAGGGCACGGTCAGGCCCATCCAGGCCTGGGTGTTCAGCGCCTCCACCGTCACATCGACGCCCCGTTCGGGCAGCGTCACGCGCCAGCGCGTCGGGATCTCGCGCCCCGCCACCGCGCTCGTGGCCAGCGGCGTCGCGGTCATCGCCTCGTCCGCAAAGGCGTGCGTCGTGCCGTCCGCCTCGATCCACGTGCCCGACCCGAACGCGCTGCCATCCGTTTGCCGCAGCTGAAACCCCATCATCTTGGTCCCGTCGTCAAAGGACAGGGAAAACCAGTCCCAGCCGGATTGATCCTCGCTCAGGGGCTGTGACGACCACTCCCGGTCCAGCCAGGCCGTGCCCGTCACGGCCACATCGCCGTGGGGCAGGGTCAGCGTACCCTCGATCCGGTAGAACGGCTGCGAGTAATAGTAACTGGCCTGCCCCTGTTCCGATTTCACCGAAAACCCGTTGTCGCCGTGAAACACCAGCGGTCCCTGCGCCGTCAGCGCCATGTCATAGGCGAAATCCGGCCCCTGCGCGACCAGGTCCAGCCGGTCGAAATCGGTACCCGACAGGTGCCATTCGTCGATCCACGCGTCAAACGGATCGGCGGTCACCCCGGCCTGCCCGATGCCGCCGCGCGCAAACCGCTCCGTGGCGAAATGCCGGTCCGGCGTGGTGATGGCCGCATGGCCAAACCAGATCTGCGGCGAGGCCCAGCCCGTGTCCTCTCCGGGGCGCAGGGCCGATCGGAACAGTGTCCATTGCAGCCCGTAATCCGTACCATCCGCGCCGCGCAGATTGGCCGTCAGATACCACCATTCGATCCGGTAATCGGGATGCGGGCCGTGATCGCGCGGAAAGGTCAGGACCGTGCCGCATACGGGATTGGCAAAGGCATCCCCGGCCTGCGATCCCAACCCGGAAAACCCCTGTGCCGCAAGGGTCAGGGGCCACAGGCACAGCAGCAGGGCAAGGGCTCTAACGTTCATGGGCAAACACCTTGAGCAGGCGCGCAGGCGGCGTGCGCATCAACCGCCACGCAGGCCACGCCGCGGCCAGCGCCGCCGCCACCAGCGCATAGGCCCCGAGCCAGCCATAGTCGGCGGGAAAGAGGAACATGGGCAATTGCCAGCCAAAGGCGGCCACATTGACCCGGCTCAGCAACACCCAGGCCAGCGCCAGCCCAAGGGGCAGGGCGCAGACAAAGACGATGCCCGCCAGCGCCACCGCGCGGGCCAGCTCCAACCGCCCCAGCGTCCGCCGCGTCAGCCCCAGCGCCCAGACGGGCGCCAGCTGCGGCACCCGCAGATCGGCGAGGGTCAGAAGGCTCATCAATATGGCAAAGCCCGCAACCCCCAGCGTCAGCACGTTCAGCACGGCGGTCACGGTGAATGTCCGCTCGAACACCCCCAGCGACAGCGCCTTGATCTCGGCCTGATCGATGATGGCGCTGTCGGGCAGGCCCACGCTGTCCATGATGGCGCGGCGCAGTGCATCCGGCGTGCTGGTGCGGATACCGAACTGGCCGGGATAGTCATCGGGATAGAGCGTTGCATAAACGGGGGCGGCAACAACCACCTGCCCCAGCGGATTGCCGTAATCCCCCACCACGCCCGCAATGGGCAGCGCCAGGTCCGGCGACAGCGTGACACGGTCCCCCACCCACAGATTTGCGCGCCGGGCCAGCTGTTCGTTCACCACGGCGGCCGCGCCCGCCTGCACCCGGTCCCACATATCCGCGCCCGCGTCGACAAAGGCCCAGTTCTCGCGATAGGTCGGCCCGACCTCGATCCCGTAAACCTGCACCGGCTGCCCCGCCACGCGCGTCGATGTCGACATCAGCGGCAGCACCTCCAGCCCGCGCGCATCCAACAGCTGGCGCAAGGCGGCGCTCTCGTTCTTGGACCCCACGCGCACGAACAGCTCGGGCGCCAGCCGCTGATCCAGAAACGCGACAAAGGTCAGCCGAAAGCTCGACACCATCGTCGACACCCCGATATTGGCCGACACCGCCAGCAGCAGCGCCATCAGCGCAAGGCTCAGGCCCGGCAATTGCTGGCGCGTGTCGGCCCAGAACCACATCGCCACCGGTCCGCGCGCACGGTGCTGCAATCCCGACAACACCATCGCCGCCAGCGCAGGCAGCGCCAGCGCCGCCCCGATCAGCAGACACCCCAGCAGGGCAAAGGCCGCCAAAAGCCCGTCGCCCACCGCAAAGAGCACCCCCGCCACGGCCAGCAGGGCCACCGCCCCCGCCGACTGCACCCGAAACCGGGCGGCGGTCGCCATCACCCAGGCGCGCGGGCGCGCACTGGCCAGCACAGGCATCCGCGCGACCTGCCAGATGCGCCCGGCCAGCGCCGCCGCCGTGCCCAAAAGCGCCAGGGCCAGTCCCGACAGCCACCATTCGGCCCGCAGTTGCAGCGTGCCCGACACCTCCGCCCCGTAAAGCCCCCGCAGCGTCGCCGCCACATCGGGCAGCAACAGCGCCGCAATCACATAGCCCAGCACCACGCCCAGTGCCGCCCCCACCAGCGCCAGAAACAGCATCTCGGCGGTGATCAGCACAACCAGACCCCGCAGCGGCACGCCGATCGACCGCAACGTGCGGATCATGCCGCGCCGCTGCTCGAAGGCGAGGCCGATGGTGCTGTGCACGATGAACAGCCCTACAGCAAAACTCAGCAGGCCAAAGGCCGTGAGGTTCAGATGAAAACTGTCCGTCAGCTGCCCGATATCTGCCTGCTGCCCCGACGGTTGCAGCGCCAGACCGGGCGCCACGTCCTGCAACGCCGGGCGCGTCACCGGCTGGTCCGGCAGTACGAACAGACGGGTCAGACCGGCTGCCCCGCTCAGCCGCTGCACAAGGCCGATGTCCCCGATGGCCATGTTGGGGCCAACCGTCTCCTGCACGGTCACGGGCGCCACTCCGGCCAGCCGCCGCGCGGTGGCGGCATTGGCAAAGAGGTGATCCAGCTCCGGCGCGGCGCCCGTATCGCCTACCCCAAAGGACACCGGCGTGGTCAGCGGATCCACCCCGATCAGACGCACGCCCCGCACCTCCGCCTCGATCATCGGCGACACCATCCAGCCACTGCGCCGCAGCGCCACATAGGTGGCCAGCGGAATGGCCCCGCCCGACCGCGCCACAAGCTGATCGTACTGCCCCTCGCTCAGCGTTGCTGCGGCGGCGTCATAGCTGTTGCGCGCCTCGCTGTTGATGGCCTGCACGCCCGACCACAGCGCCGTGGCCAGCGCCAGACCCGCCAGATAGGCAAAAAGCTGTACAGGATTGCGCCGCCAATGCGACACAAGCGCCCCGAGGCACGCGCGCATCATGCCAAAAGCCCGCCGCGCAGATGCAGCACCCGGTCCATGCGCGCGGCCACGGTGGGCGAATGGGTCACAACCATCAGCGCCGCCCCGGTCTGCGCCACCAGCGCCAGCATCTGCTCCAGCACCTGATCCGCCGTCGCCTCATCCAGATTGCCGGTGGGCTCGTCGGCGAGCAGCAGCTTGGGCTTGGCCGCCAGCGCGCGCGCGATGGCCACCCGCTGCTGCTGCCCGCCCGACAGGGCCTCGGGGAACTTGTGCACATGCTCCGTCAGACCCAGCCGCGCCACCAGCATCTCCTGCCGGGCCGGATCGTCGGCCCCGGCCAATGCCGCCTGCAACGCAATGTTGGCCCCCACGGTCAGCGACGGGATCAGGTTGAACTGCTGGAACACCAGCGCCACCTCCGTCCGGCGAAAGGCGGCAAGGGCTGCATCGTTCATCGCGGTCAGATCGTGGCCCGCAACCCGCACCGCGCCCCCATCCGGCGCGTCCAGACCGGCGGCGATGTGCATCAGCGTGCTCTTGCCGCTGCCCGACTCGCCCGTCAGCGCCAGCGTCTCGCCTGCGCGCAGCTCGAAACTGACCCCCCGCAGGACGGGAATGGCCCCGTCCGCATCATGGAAGGACTTTGTCACGGATTGGAATTCTAGCAGCACGGCGCACCTCTGTTCGGCTAGAACCTATCGCATGCGGCGGGCGCGAACAGGGCTGACCGGATGTTTTTTGCCCGCTGCCGCGCGGTCAGACCGCCGCAAGGTCACGCGTGTCGAAATACCCGTCATCCGTAACCCGCCAATGGCGCAGAAGGTCCCCGCAATTCCGACATTCTCGCCCAGCCAGATTGTGCATCGCGATGTCCGCCGCCACCGCCGATACGGACCGGTACAGATCCAGCAAATGCGCCTGGTTCAGCCGGTCGGCAAGCGGCCAACTGTCCTCCATCGCTGAAGCCGCCGAGGACAGCGACAGCAGCAGGTATTCAACCGGGATTTCGGAATGGCGCAAACAGGCCATCGGAACCGCGCGCCGCACGCCAATCCCTTTCGAGAAGGTCAAATAGCTGACGCAACTCTCCAATTCATCCCAAAAGCGGATGTTCACAACTTTGCCGATACGTTCCCAACACAACTTACGATTATGCGAATACAGGCGAGTCGCCTATTCGAAAATTTCGGTATTTCAATCGAAGGTAGAATTTCGGGAATTGATCAGCGGTATTTCGACGGTTTTGGTTTGTAATTCCGGAACGATGCTGCGCGCTGCGATAAAGAGATCTGGAAAAGTTTTCATTCTGCCCGCTTGTGCGGCGCATATTTTGCTGCAATGCTCACTTTATGAGCGGTTTTGAATCGACCATCCTGCGAGTCCTTGCATGTCTCTGCCTGCCGTGCATGGCGCAGGCCAGCGGCGACGTGGCAACGATTTTTGCCAAATGTACAGGCCGGTTATCGGCCGAGTTGGAACATGCCTGGCTGATGAATGACACGCGTGCGGATGCGCTGATGGCGCAGCGCGCGCAATTCGTCGCCGTTTTGGATGCTGTCATGCCGCAGGACAATGCCCGGTCCATCCTCAACACCCGGATCGAGGCGAAACTCGCCCACTCCGCCATGCTGACAACGGCCACATTCGGCAATAATCCGAAACTCGCGAAAATGGCCCGCGCGCACGCGTCCCTCCGGGTGCGCGATTGCCAGTCCTTGCTATTGGGCAGCTAATCGCATCCCCTATTTGCGGATAACCGGCAGGGTATTTTCCGCCCCAATGCCACCCGAAATGCGCGCCCCGTCGTCAGGCCGCAATAGCGTTGCGCGCTGCGCCGCCGATTGCGGCAACACAACCGCCCGACGCGCGCGGAATAGGCCGTCATAGGGCCCGAAATACACCGCCCGCCGTGCCGCAAACGGGGCCAGGTCCAATCGTTGATCAAAGCTGTGCCCCAGACCCGCAATACGGAACCCCGGCGCGGTCTGCACCGGCTCAAGGAACCCTTCGACCGACAGTTGCCGCAGCGTGCCTCCGCCCTCGCGGAACCGTCCCATCTGCACGGTCTGCGCCGCCAGACGCCCGCCATGATAGGTTCCGACCGCCACCGCGAACTGACCGGCGGTCAGGCGGGCATCCGTCTCGACGCGGGTCTGGCCGATCTGCCAACCATCCGCGGCCGATCCGACAAGCACACCGGACAGCCGGTCCGGCCCTGCGGGGGCGGCGGTCACAAGGCTTGTCTGCACCGCGCCATCCGCGCGCCAGATCCCGTGTGCCGCCACACGGTGGCCCACATGCGACGCAAGCGACAGGCCCGGATCGGGCCGCAACGGCGTGCCGTTGATCGCAAAACCCGCGCCATGCCGCGCCAGCGTCCCGATCAGTGGCGTGTCGACGTCGATGCGCACCGCCTCGAACCGGTCCAGCCGCGTGCGCGCCACCATACTCAGCCCCATGCCAGGTTGCAGGGCGGCCGTGCCCACGCGCGCGCCGTCCATGAACACACGCACCGCACCGGGCAACTCCACCCGCATCCCGTTGACCAGCACGCTGCCGGTGCCGGTCATCAAACCAACGATGCCGGTGCCGCCGATGCCGCCCTCGAACGGGTCATCGCCCACCTGGCTGAGGGGGATGGCAGGGGCACAGGCGCTGAGTGCGCTGGCCCCGATCAGGCCGATGGCCTGGCGTCTTGTCACACGGGTCACGGCGTGTCCTGCCCTTCTTCTGGCGGCACAGGCGCCGCGTCTTCCTTGTAGAAATAGACGCCGACCCGGTATCTCTGGCGGGCGGCGTCGCTGTCCTTGTCGCGGCGGTGCAGCGCGCTGCTGCGCCGGTTCAGGTCCTCCAGCATGGCCTGCGCCTGCACACGCGCCGCCGCCTCGACCTCGTCCACCGCCTCGGGTGTCATCTGGTTGTAGAACACCGACCGTTCAAAGAACGGCGGCTGCGCGGCCAACAGGTTCTCGGTCGCTGCCGCCAGATGGTCGCCCACATTGGCGGCAAAGAACACCTCGCGGTCGCCCGTCGTGCTTGCCCCCACGACCGCGTCGGTCTGGAGGTGCAGCATGTCCTGCGCATCCTGCCGGACCAGACCCGCCCGCAAAAGCTCATCCAGAACCGTCCGGGGCCGCACATCCGTGTTCACCGACCGCACCAGCGCCTCGAAATCCACGTCTTCCGCGGCGGACCGGGGCAGGGCGCGCGGGCCACCCCCGTCCGAATACTCGGGCTGCGACATCCATTGGCCAACCACCGTGGCCAGCACCGCGCTCTTGCGCCGGGCCACGGGGCCGTCGCCTGCTCCCTCCGCGCGGATCATGCGGATGTCCTTGCGGTGCACCCCGGTCAGCAGGGCAATGCGGCTGTCGGTCAATGGCTTGTCATCCAGCCGGAACGACTCCTCCGCCACCTCCACAAACACCCGCTTGAGCAGGCTGTAGATCACCGGCGCGGTCAGACCGCGCGCAATCATCGTGCGCACCAACGGGCGCAACAGCCCGCGCAAAACGCGCAGGAACGCCTCCGATGGGCTGGTGTGGGGATCATCGCTCATATGGCACCGTAACTGGGCGTGGAAAAAAATTCCACGCCAATCCTTGATATTTCGCGGGGCTGCGTCATTTCGCCGTTTGTGGGAAATAATCCCACGGAAGATTTGCAACCAAGGGAGATCCCCATGAAACGCCGTTCCTTTATGAAAATGACAGTTGTTGGTGCCACATTCGCAGCCCTCGGCGCTTGTGCCGAAACAACCACGCAGCCTGATATCGTCGACACGGCCGTCGCGGCCGGGTCCTTCAACACGCTGGTCGCCGCCGTGCAGGCCGCAGGCCTTGTCGAGACGCTGAAATCGCCCGGCCCCTTCACCGTCTTCGCACCCACCGACGCGGCCTTTGCCAAACTGCCCGCAGGTACCGTCGAAAACCTGCTCAAGCCCGAGAACAAGGACCAGCTGACCGCGATTCTCACCTATCACGTGCTGCCCGGTCAGACGCTGGCCGCTGATCTCGCCGGCAAACGCCTGAGCGTGGCGACGGTGAACGGCGCGAACGTGCACATTGATGGCCGCAACGGCGTCAAGGTCGAGAAATCCAACGTCACACAGGCCGATATCCTGACCTCGAACGGCGTCATTCACGTGATCGACAGCGTGCTGCTGCCCTGATCAAGGCCCTGATCAAGGCCCTGATCAAGGCATGGGCGGCGCATCATCGCCGTCCATTTGCTTTGCATCCCGAGGCGGCACAGGCGACAGTTGGGCGGAAAACCCCCTTTGCGTCCAACTGTCCGAGCCGCCCATGACCTTTACTACCCGCCCCGAACTCTCCGGCACCTTTGGCATGGTGACCTCGACCCACTGGCTGGCCTCTGCCGTCGGCCTGAAACTGCTCGAGGCCGGTGGCACCGCCTTTGATGCCGCCGCCGGGATGGGCTTCATGCTCAACGTGGTCGAGCCCCACCTGAACGGCCCCTTGGGCGACATGCCCGCCCTGATCCGCGTGGCGGGCGAGGCCCCCGTGGCGGTCTGCGGACAGGGCGTGGCCCCCGCAGCGGCGACCATCGATCACTACCGCGACGAAGGACTGGACATGATCCCCGGCTCCGGGCTCTTGGCCACCGTGGTGCCGGGGGCCTTTGATGCGTGGATGCTGATGCTGCGCGACCACGGGCGTCTGCCATTGCGCGACATTCTCGCGCCCGCCATCCACTATGCCCGCGCCGGCCACCCCCTCTTGCCGCGCGTGGCCGATACGATTGCGGCACAGGCACAATTTTTTGCCGACGAATGGCCCACCGCGGCCGAGGTCTGGATGCCCGGTGGCACCGCCCCGGCGGCGGGTGCGCTCTTTGCCAACCCGCAACTGGCCGACATGTGGACCCGCCTCGTGCAAGAGGCCGACGCCGCCAAGGGCCGCGTTGCGGGCATCGAGGCCGCGCGCCGCGCCTTTTCCCAGGGCTTCGTGGCCGAGGCCATCGACAGCTATCTGGCCGAGGCCTGCGTCATGGACGGCACGGGCGCGCGCCGCGCGGGTGTGCTGACCGGCGAGGACATGGCCCGCTGGTCCGCCAGTTACGAGCCGACCGTGTCGACCCATCACCACGGCTGGGATGTGCACAAATGCGGGCCGTGGACCCAGGGGCCGGTGCTGCTGCAATGCCTGAACATGCTGCGCAATGATCCGCTGGGCGACATGGACCCGAACGGGCCCGACTTTGTCCATCTGGTGGCCGAGGCGCTCAAACGCGGCTTTGCCGACCGCGAGGTCTATTACGGCGACCCGGACCATGCCGACATCCCGCTCGATGTGCTGCTGTCCGAGGCCCACGCCGACGCCCACCGCGCGACCATCACCGACGACGCGACCCACGACCACCAACCGGGCCAGATCGCGGGCTTTGAAATCCCCGCCGCCGCCTATCAGGCCCGCGTGGGGCGCAGCGTATCCCTCGCGGCGGGTGTAGGCGGCGGAGAGCCGACCATGGCGCACCTCACCAACCGTAAAGGCGACACCGTGCATATCGACGTGGTCGACCAGTGGGGCAATATGGTGTCCGCCACGCCCTCGGGCGGCTGGCTGCAATCAAACCCGGTGGTGCCGGGGCTGGGCGCGCCGCTCAACACGCGGGCCCAGATGTTCTGGCTGACGCCGGGCCTGCCCACGTCGCTGGCACCGGGCCGCAGGCCGCGCACCACCCTGTCGCCGTCCATGGCGCTGCACGATGACGGGCAGGCGCTGGCCTTCGGCACCCCCGGCGGCGATCAGCAGGACCAATGGCAACTCGCGTTCTTCCTGCGCCACGTCCACCACGGCCTGAACCTGCAAGAGGCCATCGACGCGCCGCTCTTTCACACCGCCCACCTGCAAGCGAGCTTTTATCCCCGCGACATCCGCCCCGGCCACCTGATGGCCGAGCCGCATTTCGGCACCGACACGCTGGACGCACTGCGCGCCAAAGGCCACGCGCTCGAGGTTGCGGATCCATGGACGGTGGGCCGCCTGACGGCCGCGCTGCATACGCCGGATGGTCTGATCAAGGCCGCCGCGACCCCGCGCCTGATGCAGGCCTACGCGATGGGCCGCTAGGCCGCGCGGGGCAGGCGCAGCGATGCGCTGAACCCCTGTGGCACCGGATCGAGGGTCAGCGCGCCACCATGGCGCCGCGCCACGGCCTCGGCAATCGACAGGCCGAGACCGCTGCCATCGCTGGGATCGGCCTGGCCAAAGCGTGCGAGGATCTTGGGAAAGTCATCGCGCGGCACGCCGCGGCCATCATCGGCGACCGTCACCCGCAGCTCGTGCCCCGCATGCAGCGACACCGACACCGCGCCCAGATCCGCGCCCCCATGCAGCAGCGCGTTGTCTATCAGGTTCTTGACCGCCTCCTGCACCATGGTGCCATCCAGCTTGGCCATCATGCGGTCCTCGACCCCCGCCAGCACCAGACGTACGCCCATCCGTGCGGCCCGGCCCTCGAAATCCGCAACCGTGCTGCGCAGCAGCTGCGCCAGATCCACCGACCGTGTAGCACCCCCGACCGAGGCGCGCGCGCGTTCCAGCGTCATCAGGTTCTCGGCCAGATCACCCGCGCGTTCGGCGGCGGTGACCAGATCGCCCGCCCGCGCCTTGGCAACGTCCAGCGTCCGCGCGGTCAGGATCGCCTCGCCCAGCGCGCGCACCCCCGCCAGCGGGTTGCGTAACTGGTGCGAGGCATCCGAGATGAACGCCGCCTGCGCCTCCATCGACTGGCTGACCTGCCCCAGCAGGCGGTTCAACCGCTCCACGATGCCCCGCGTCTCGATCGGCACCCGGCGGCGGATCGGGCTGAGGTCTTCGGGATTGCGGCGCGAAATCGCGTCCTCCAGATCCAACAGAGGTTTCAGCCCGAGATTCACCCCGAACCACACGACAATGGCCGTGGTCAGGATCAGCACCGAAATCACCGCCAGCGCCCGGTACCCCAGCGTCTGCACAAAGGCCTGCCGCACCGCCTGATCCTGCCAGACGGTCACGGTGAACGGCCCCGAAAACCCGTCGATCTGCGTCACGTATTTCAGGCGCAGCACCCGCACCGCGCGCCCCTTGTAGGTGGCGTCGAAAAAAACATAGGGCTCCGCCTGGATGGTGCCCGCCGTGATCGGCACCGGCGGCACGGCAAAGCCCGTGACGAACACGCCGTCGGGCGCATAGACGTGATACCGCACCAATCCACCGGCGGTGTCGGCCAGCAACGCCTCGGTCTCGGACGAGATCAGGTCCCCATCCGCCAGCGCCACGTCCCGCGACACCGCCAGCGCGGTGATCAACAGCGCGTTGTCATAGAGATCCTGCGCCGTGCGCCGCGCCTCGGACAGACGCCATACACCCGCGATCAGCGAGATCACCAAGAGCGGTACGAGGATGATCACGAACAGGCGCTGGCGCAGCGAATGACCCATCATACCTCCTCCAGCCGGTAGCCAAGGCCCCGTTGCGCCCGGATGTCGACGCCGAAGGGACGCAGGCGCTTGCGCAGGCGGGACACATGCACCTCGATGGCGCTGTCCTCCACATCCGCGCCGGTGCCGTAAACCCGCTCGATCAGGGCGGCCTTGGCCACCACACGCCCCTGCGCGGCCATCAGCGCATCCGCCACCGCCAACTCGCGGCGCGGCACGTCCAGAACGGCGTCGCCCACAGTCAGGCTGCGGCTCTGGGTGTCAAAGGCCAGCGGCCCGAATTGGTGCCCGGTCTCGATGGGCTGCGCCCGCCGCCGTGACAACGCCCGCAGCCGCGCCTCCAGTTCGTCCATGTCAAAGGGCTTGGTCAGATAGTCGTCCGCACCCGCATCCAGCCCCGCCACCCGCGCCTCCACATCCGCCCGCGCGGTCAGCAACAGCACCGGGCGCACATCCCCGCGCGCCCGCAGGTTCCGCAACACGGACAACCCGTCCAGCCGCGGCAGGTTGACGTCAAGGATCACCAGATCATTGGAATCGCCTTGCAAAAACGCATCCGCATCCGCCCCGTCATGGATCAGATCGGTCGCGTGCCCCCGGTCCTCGAGGCGGTACGCGATCCCCTTGGCGACGCTCAGGTTGTCCTCGACAATCGCAATACGCACGCAAAAAACCCCCGTCTGTCAGCTTCACGCAAGTTTCGACAGTTAACCTGCGCACATCCGGCGGGGCAATCCCGTCGATTCGTGACAGCAGGCGGCTCAATACGCCTGCGCACACTGGGAGGAAGACTATGACACTGACGAAAACGGCCCACGGGGCCGCCTTTGGGGCTGCGGCGGTTGCCGCCAGCTTCGCATTCGCGACAGACGCGGTGGCCGGGGGCCACGGCATCGACCTGTCCGGCAAGACCGTGGAATGGGTGATCCCGTTCTCCGAGACCGGCGGCTCCGCCAAATGGGCCAACTTCTACGCCCCACTGCTGAGCGAGGCCCTGCCGGGCCAACCCACCGTGGTCGTGAAATTCATGCCCGGTGCGGGATCAACCAAAGGGGCGAACTGGTTCCAGGAACAGTCCTATGACGACAGCGAAGGCACGCTGATCTTCGGCTCGTCCGGCTCCACACAGTTCCCCTACCTGCTGGGCGATCCGCGCGTGCGCTATGAATACAAGGACTGGAACGTGGTCCTCGCCTCCGGCACGGGCGGCGTCGCCTACCTGCCGCCGGATCTGGCCGCCAAGATGGACGGCATGGACGCCTCCGGCCTCAAGGAAGAAGACTTCATCTACGGCAGCCAGGGCGCCACGCGCCTCGACCTCGTGCCGCTGCTGGCATGGGAAATGCTGGGCCTGAACGTCGAGCCGGTGTTCGGCATCAAGGGCCGTGGCGATGGCCGACTGATGTTCGAACGCGGCGAAGCCAACATCGACTACCAGACGTCCTCGTCCTACCTCAAGGGCGTGACACCGCTGGTCGAGGCAGGCACCGCCGTACCGATGATGTCCTGGGGTGCGCTGGACGCGGATGGCAACATCGTGCGCGATCCCACATTCCCCGACATGCCGACCTTCAAAGAGGTGTGCGAGGCGACAGACGGCTGTGAAACCAGCGGCGAACAATGGGATGCCTGGAAGGCGTTCTTCATCGCGGGCTTCCCTGCGCAGAAAATGGTGTTCCTGCCCGCAGGCGCGTCCAACGATGCCATCGTGACCTACACCAAGGCCTTCGAAGACGTCAAAGCACGGGCGGACTTCGCCGAGATCTCGGGCGCCCGTCTGGGCAAGTACCCGCAGATGACGGGCGAGGCGGCCACAGGCGCGCTGAACAGCGCGACCGAGGTGCCCGAGGCGGCCAAGACCTTTGTCACCACATGGCTGCAGGACCGCTATGGCGTGTCGCTGAAGTGATTGGACCAGGGGTGGGCAGCATTGCCCACCCTACTCTTCCCGCCGGTAGGGTGGGCAATACTGCCCACCATGGCTGACCGAAAGACACACCCATGGATTTCCTGACGCTCGCTTTGCCGGCTCTCGGCGACGCCGCAAGCCTGATCTTTCAACCCGTCGTTCTCGGCTACCTCGTCCTTGGCGTGGTCATGGGCCTCTGTATCGGGGTCTTTCCCGGCCTGGGCGGGATTGCGGGCCTGTCGCTGCTCTTGCCCTTCATGTTCGGGATGGATCCGGTGCTGGGCCTTGCCCTGATGATCGGCATGGTCGCGGTCGTGCCCACCTCCGACACCTTTGCCTCCGTCCTCATGGGGATCCCCGGGTCATCGGCAAGCCAGGCCACGGTGCTGGATGGCTTTCCCATGGCCAAAAAGGGCGAGGCCGCGCGTGCCTTGTCCGCGGCCTTTGCCTCATCCCTCTTTGGCGGCCTCGTCGGCGCCGCCTTCCTGACCGTGTTCATCCTCGTGGCACGCCCCATCGTGCTGGAATTCCGCACGCCCGAATTGCTGATGATCACCATCTTTGGCCTGTCCATGGTCGGCATCCTCGCGGGCCGTGTCGCAATCAAGGGCATCGCGGCCGCAGGTCTCGGCATGATGATCGGCACCATCGGCGAGGGCGACAGCTCCGGCGCGCTGCGCATGGCGACCTACGACATGCCCTACCTCGTGGACGGGTTCAAACTGGTGATCGTGGGCCTTGGCATCTTTGCCATCCCCGAAATCGTCGCACTCCTCCGGCAGGACCGCGCCATCTCCGACCGCTCTGCGTTGGGCGGTGGCTGGCTTCTGGGCGTGCGCGACTGGTTCGCCAATATCTGGCTGTCCGTGCGCTGTTCCATCATCGGCGTCATCGTCGGCGTGATCCCCGGCCTCGGCGGCTCCGTCGTCGACTGGATCGCCTATGGCCACGCCGTCCAGACGACCAAGGACAAGTCCAAGTTCGGACAGGGCGAGGTCCGCGGCGTGATCGGCCCCGAAAGTTCGAACAACGCCAAGGAAGGCGGCGGGCTGGTGCCCACGCTGCTCTTTGGCATCCCCGGCTCGGGGTCCATGGCGATCTTCATCGGGGCCATCGCCCTGCTGGGCTCCGGCAATATCGAGGTCGGCCCCTCGATGCTGAAAAACAACCTCGACATCACCTATGCCATCGTCTGGCTGCTGGCCATGGCGAACGTGGTGGGCACGCTGATCTGTATCGCCGCCTCGGGCGGGATTGCGCGCCTGACCACCGTGCCCTTCGGCCTGCTGGCACCGTTCCTCTTCATGATCATCAGCTTTGCCGCCTTCCAGTCGGGCCAGAACCTGATGGACCTCGTGGCGCTCTTTGGTATCGGCCTTCTGGGCATCATGATGCGCCGCTTTGACTGGTCACGCCCGGCCTTCCTGATCGGGTTCGTACTGTCGAACCCCGCCGAAACCTACGCCAACCAGGCGGTGCAGATCGCCCGTTCCCGGTTTCGCAAAGGGTTCGAGGAGGGCATCGACTATATCTTCTCCCCCATTGTCATCGTGCTGATCATCATCACCGTGATCTCCGTGGTGCTGGGCCTGCGGCAGGCCAAAACGATCATGGCCGAGGGCGAGGTGCAGGCGGGCACCAAACGCGCGCCGATGATCTTCCTGCTGGTGATCCTGGGCTATCTGCTGGTGGCCTTCACCAATGCCGCGATGATCCCCGACTATGCCTCCGCCGACCGCGTGTTCCCGACCTTTGTGGCCGGGGTGGCGATCGTGGGCTGTGTGGTCCTGCTGGTGCAAATGATGCTGCGCCCCGAAACGCACCCGCTCTTTGCCGACCGCGAGGTCACGGATGCCGAGGCAAACGCCCATGGCCTTTGGCCCACACTGGCGTGGTTCGCGGCCCTCCTGGCACTGACTGCGCTGTTGGGCTTCATCCTCGCGCTTGCGATCTTCCTCTTTTCTTTCATCCGGTTCCGCGCCGGGCGCAGCTGGGGCTTTGCCGCCGGATACACCGCACTGGGCATCGCCTTCATGTGCGGCATGGCGGGCCTCCTGAACCGCGACTTCCCGCCGGGGCTGTTGCAGGAATACGTCGATCTGCCGTGGCCGCTGACATGACCCAGACGGCGATCCCCTTCCTGTTCATGCGGGGCGGCACGTCGCGCGGGCCCTATTTCAACCGCGCCGACCTGCCCGAAGACCGCGAGACGCTGGCAGAGGTCCTGAGCAGCGCCGTGGGCGCAGGCAACCCGCGCAACATCGACGGGCTCGGCGGTGGCAATGCGGTGACCACCAAGGTCGCGATGCTGTCCGTTTCCGAGGACCCGGACGCGGATATCGACTATTTCTTTGCCCAGGTCGCCGTCGAGGACCGCCTCGTCGACTTTGCCCCCACCTGCGGCAACATCCTCGTGGGCGTCGGGCCGGCGGCCATCGAAATGGGGCTGGTCCCCGCCACCGGCGACGTCACCCGCATCCGCATCCGCGCCGTCAACACCGGCGCGCTGGTCGAGGCCGAGGTGCAGACCCCCGGCGGCCACGTGGCCTATGACGGCGACACCGCGATTGACGGCGTGCCGGGCACCGCCGCCCCGGTGCCGCTGAACTTCATGGAGGTGGTCGGATCCCGCACGGGCAAGCTCTTTCCCACCGGCCAGCCCACCGACGTCATTGACGGGATCGAGGTCAGCTGCGTGGACGTGGCCATGCCGATGATGATGGCCCGCGCGTCCGATCTGGGCATCACCGGCTACGAAAGCCAGACCGAACTGGACGAGAACACCGCGCTGTTTGCGCGAATCGAGGCCCTGCGCCTTGAGGCGGGCAAGCGCATGGGCTTTGGCGACGTGACCAAATCCGTGGTGCCCAAGGTCGGGCTGATCGCCCCGCCCGCGCAGGGTGGTAACATGGCGGCGCGCTATTTCATGCCGTGGACGGCGCACCCGACCCTCGCGGTTACGGGGTCGCAATGCCTCGCTGCGTGCGCGCTGGCCCCCGGCACCGTCGCAAAAGGCGTGGCAGAGGTGCCCGAAACCTCGCCTGCGGTGTTCCGCATCGAACATCCCATGGGGCTGATGGACGTGCGGGTGCAGTTCCAGAACGGCGACAATGGCTTTGCCTTCGTGTCGGCGGGCGTGACCCGCACCGCCCGCCTGCTCGCGCGCGGTGAAGTCATGGTGCCGCGCCACATCTGGGCGGGCTGATCTGCCGGTTGGCGCGCGCGGCACTTTGTGCCATGTCCCGCGCATCCCGTTTGCGCAAAAGGACACGCCCCATGTTCACCCGTTACGCCGTCTACTACACGCCCGCGCCCGACACGGCGATGGCCCGGTTCGGGGCGCACTGGCTGGGCTGGGACAGCGCGGCGGGCACGGCGGTGGCCCACCCCGACATCCCCGATATCGACATGGCCCGGATCACCGACACGCCACGCAAATATGGCTTTCACGGCACGATCAAACCGCCTTTCCGTCTGGCCGAGGGCCGGACAGAGGCACAGCTGCACAGCGCCCTCGCGGATCTCTGTGCCCAGAGTGCGGCGGTGACGCTGAACGCGCTGGTCCTGCGCCGTCTGGGCCGGTTCCTGGCGCTGGTCCCGGATGACGATGCGACGGCCCTCGGGGCCGTGGCGGCGCGCATGGTGCAGGATCTCGACGCCTTCCGCGCCCCGCCCACGGCGACCGAGCTGGAAAAACGCCGCGCTGCACGGCTCAGCCCCGCACAAGACGCCCACCTTGTGCGCTGGGGATATCCCTATGTGCTGGACCAATTCCGCTTTCACCTGACGCTTACCGGCAAACTCGACAAACCGACACTTGCGCGCACCGAATCCGTCCTGTCCCAATATCTCGCGCCAGTGCCCCTTGCCCCCCATGTCATCAACGCCCTGACCCTCTGCGGCGAAGACCCCACGGGCCGCTTCCACCAGATCGAACGGTTCGCCTTGGCGGGGTAGGCCAGCGCATCGCAGCGCGATGCGCGTCGCCCCGGCAGGGTATCCGCGCAGCGGATGCACGAGAGGGGCCGCCCATCGCCTGTACACGACCCCAGTTCGAAGGGTGCGCGTACGTCGAGACCGGACCGACCGAATGATCGGCCGGGCGCAACATTTCTGCGGGAATCGAAAAGTCTGGTGCTGTGAGAGAGGATTGAACTCTCGCACTCAGGGTAACCCGAAGGGTTGCCCGTAAGTCGAGACCCACCGCTTCAGCCAAAGCTGCGCGCTGTTCGGGAATTGGAAAGGTCTGGTGCTGTGAGAGAGGATTGAACTCTCGACCTCACCCTTACCAAGGGTGTGCTCTACCACTGAGCTACCACAGCGCCGTGGCGGGTGATTAGACGTAATCGCCCCCCCACGCAACCCCATTCTGGACGCCCCATCGCCCCTGCGATAGAGAAGGCCCATGGCAGATAAATCCGCACCCAAACCCAAGGCCAATTCCGACCGCGACGCACGCCTCAAGGCGGCGCTCAAGGCGAATATGGCCAAACGCAAGGCACAGGCGCGTGCGCGTGCGCAGGCGGGCACGACAAGCGGGACACCCAAGGAGCAGAACGATGGATAGTATTTTGGTGCGTGGCGGCAACGCTCTGAACGGGCAGATCCCGATTGCGGGGGCCAAGAACGCGTGCCTGACGCTGATGCCCGCGACCCTGCTCAGCGACGAGCCGCTGACGCTGACCAACGCACCGCGCCTTTCCGACATCCGCACCATGACGCAACTGCTGCAATCGCTGGGTGCCGAGGTCACGTCGATGCAGGACGGACAGGTGCTGGCCATGTCCTGCCACGGCGACATCAACACCCGCGCCGAATATGACATCGTGCGCAAGATGCGCGCCTCCAACCTCGTGCTGGGGCCCTTGCTGGCGCGCGAAGGCCGGGCCGAGGTGTCGCTGCCCGGTGGTTGCGCCATCGGCGCGCGGCCCATGGACATCCACACCGACGGCCTCGCCAAAATGGGCGCCGAGATTGACCTGCGCGACGGCTACCTGCACGCCAAGGCGGACGGCGGCAAACTCAAGGGCGCGGTGATCGACTTTCCCTTTGCCTCCGTAGGCGCCACCGAAAACATCCTGATGGCGGCGACGCTTGCCAAGGGCACCACCGTCATCAACAACGCCGCCCGCGAGCCTGAGATCGTTGACCTCGCCAACTGCCTGCGCGCCATGGGTGCACAGATCGACGGCGATGGCACATCGTCTATCACCATCCAGGGCGTCGACCGCCTGCACGGGGCCACACACCGCGTCGTCACCGACCGGATCGAACTGGGCACCTACATGCTGGCCCCCGCCATCTGCGGCGGCGAGGTCGAGCTCTTGGGGGGGCGCATCGACCTTGTCGGCGCGTTCTGCGAGAAACTGGACGCCGCCGGCATCTCGGTCGAGGAAACGGACAAGGGCCTCAAGGTCGCGCGCAAGAACGGGCGTATCCGGGCCGTGGACGTGACCACCGAACCCTTCCCCGGCTTTCCCACGGACCTGCAGGCGCAGATGATGGCGCTCCTGTGCACCGCCGAAGGCACCTCCGTGCTCGAAGAGAAAATCTTTGAAAACCGCTTCATGCACGCGCCCGAACTGGTGCGCATGGGCGCGGATATCGACGTGCATGGCGGCACCGCCACGGTCAAGGGCGTCGAGCGGCTCAAGGGCGCGCCGGTCATGGCGACCGACCTGCGCGCCAGCGTCAGCCTCATCCTCGCCGGTCTCGCGGCGGAGGGCGAAACGCGGGTCGCGCGCGTCTACCACCTCGACCGCGGCTATGAACATGTGGTGCGCAAATTCTCCGGCGTGGGCGCACAGATCGAACGGGTGGCAGGCGAATGACAGACGACGCACGGTTCGAAGACGGGCGCGAATCCCCCCTTAACCTCGGCGCGCTGGACGTCGAGGACCTCAAGGTCCTGTCGTCGCTGGCACAGGACGCGGTGTTTCCGATCACCGAAATGCAATGGGACAGCAAGGCCCGCCGCTTTGGCCTGCTGCTCAACCGCTTCCGCTGGGAGGACGCAGGAGCTGCGCGCCACGCGCCCGAGCGGGTGCAATCCGTGCTGGCCTTTGACCACGTGTTGCGCGTGGCGAGCCAAGGTATCGACCGCAGCGACACCGACATGATCCTGTCGCTCTTGACCGTCGAATTCGAACCGGGCGCGGACGGCGCGGGCGACATCCTGCTGACACTGGCAGGCGACGGGGCCATCCGCCTGTCCGTCGAGACAATCGAAGCCACGCTCAAGGACGTCACACGCCCCTATATCGCGCCGTCGAAATCCGTCCCCCAACACGATGACTGACACCACCATCCGCGCCGCCACCGACCGCGATGTCGACTCATGGCGCGCCCTGCGCATGGATGGGATCCTCCGCCACCCCCAGGCCTTCATCGTCTCCGCCAAAGAGGCGGCGGCCGTGCCGGTTGAGGAAGACGCCGCACGGCTCCGCTCTGGCGGGCGCTTCATGGCGTTCATGGGTGATGCCGCCGTGGGCCTCATCGGCCTCAACCGCAACACCATGCCGCGCAGCCGCCACCGCGGTGAAATCGGCCCGCTCTATGTGGCCCCACAGGCGCGGGGGCAGGGGGTGGCCGATGCATTGCTGACCGCGGCGATGGAGGCTGGCCGCGCCATGGGCGTCTGGCAGATTGAACTGTCGGTCTATGTCGAAAACCACCGCGCCATCGCGCTCTACGAACGCCACGGCTTTGCCCTGACCGGCAAAATCCCCAATGCCCTGCTGGGCGCAGAGGGTTACGAGGACGATCTGCTGATGATCCGCATCTTTGATCGCACCTGAACCCGCGCCTTGAGACTGCCCCACCGGCCCGCTATGTCCCGCCGGGAACGGAGAAATGCCCATGCCCCAGTTTCTTGACCACAGCGACCCGGATTTCGAGACGCAGTTCACCACCCTGCTGAACGCCAAGCGCGAGGACAGCCCGGACGTGGACGCCATCGTGGCCGAGATCATCGCCGATGTGCGCGCACGCGGCGACGCTGCCGTGATCGCCCTGACCGAACGGTTCGACCGCATCGCGCTGACACCCGACACCCTGCGCGTCAGCGCGGACGAGGTGGCGCAGGCCGTGGCACAGGTGGACGCCGCCGACCGCGCCGCGCTGGAACTGGCCGCAGAGCGCATCCGCGCCTACCACGCCCGCCAGATGCCACAAGACGCGCAATGGACGGACGACGCGGGTGCCACGCTGGGCTGGCGCTGGACGCCGGTGTCGGCGGCGGGGCTTTATGTGCCGGGGGGGCTGGCGAGCTATCCGTCCTCGGTGCTGATGAACGCGATCCCGGCCAAGGTCGCGGGGGTGGGGCGGCTGGCCATCACCGTGCCCACGCCCGACGGGGTGATAAACCCGCTGGTCCTGCTGGCCGCGCAGATCGCGGGCGTGGACGAAATCTACCGCATCGGCGGGGCGCAGGCGATTGCGGCCCTGGCCTACGGCACCGACACGATTGCGCCGGTGGACAAGATCACCGGCCCCGGCAACGCCTTTGTCGCCGCCGCCAAGCGGCGCGTGTTCGGCAAGGTCGGCATCGACATGATCGCAGGTCCTTCGGAAATCCTCGTGATCGCGGATGGCGACAACGACCCCGACTGGATCGCCCTCGACCTGCTCAGCCAGGCAGAACATGACGAAAGCGCGCAATCGCTGCTGATCACCACGGATGCAGGCTTTGGCCGCGCGGTGGCGGATGCGGTGAACGCCCGTCTCGAAACGCTGGAACGGCGCGCGATTGCGGGGGCCAGCTGGCGCGACTACGGCGCGATCATCACCGTGCCGGACCTTGCCACCGCCGCCACGCTGTCCGACCGCATCGCACCCGAACACCTTGAGCTCTGCGTGGCCGACCCCGTGGCCCTGTCCGACCAGATCACCCACGCGGGCGCGATTTTCCTGGGCCAATGGACGCCCGAGGCCATCGGCGACTATATCGGCGGGCCGAACCACGTGCTGCCCACGGCGCGGTCGGCGCGGTTCTCTTCGGGCCTGTCGGTGATGGATTTTGTCAAGCGCACGACGCTGGCGCAGATGACGCCTGACGCCCTGCGCGCCATCGGGCCGGGGGCCGAACGGCTTGCCGCGTCCGAGAGCCTCGAGGCGCATGGGTTGTCGGTGACCGCCCGTCTGCGCAAGCTGAACGGATAGGACCGGGGGCCAGCCCCCGGACCCCCGGGATATTTCCGGCCGAAAGAAATGGGTGGGCCTGTGCCTCGAAAACAGGTGCGCGGCATTGTGTTGCCTGCGCCCAGACCCTAAGCATTGAGCGAAACACCTTTCTGCCGAAGGCCCCGCGCCATGACCCGAATTGCCCGCATCACGCTGGATGATGCCAACCTGCCCCCGCCCACGCCCGAGATCGAGCAGGAGCGCAAAGTCGCCATGTTCGACCTGCTGGAAGACAACACATTCGTGCTGCCCACCCGCGACGCGCGCCCCGTGCCCGCGGGCCCCTATCACGTGGGCCTGTCGATCCGCGACAAGCGGCTTGTGTTCGACGTGCAGACCGAGGCCGAGGAAAAGGCCGCCGAATTCCATCTGTCGCTTGGCCCTTTCCGGCAGGTGGTCAAGGATTACTTCCAGATCTGCGAAAGCTATTTCGAGGCGGTCAAGAAACTGCCCCCCAGCCAGATCGAAACGATCGACATGGCCCGCCGCGGCATCCACAACGAAGGCAGCCGCGTGCTGCAAGAGCGTCTCGAAGGCAAGGCCGAGGTCGACACCGACACCGCCCGGCGGCTCTTTACCCTGATCTGTGTTCTGCATTTCGGCGGATAAATGACGCACCCCCTGCCGCAATCCGTCCTGTTCTGTTGTGACCACAACGCGGTCCGGTCGCCCATGGCCGAAGGGATCATGAAGAAATTCTACGGCACCGGCACCTATGTCCAATCGGTGGGCGTCAAGAACGACATGGAAATCGACGGCTTTTCCATCGCGGTGTGCCAGGAAATGGATGTGGAACTGTCGCGCCACCGCTCGCGCAGCTTTGACGAGATGGAGGACTGGGGCGACGACCTCAGCTCCTTTGACCTCGTGGTGGCCCTCAGCCCGGCCAGCCAGCGCCGCGCGCTGGAACTGACGCGGTTTTATCACCTCGAGGTGGAGTACTGGCCGATCCTCGACCCCACCGGCCTCGGTGAAACCCGCGAGGCCAAGCTGGAAAGCTACCGCGCCGCCCGCGACCAGATCATCACCCGCCTCACCGACCGCTGGGGCCCATCTCAGGGAGGCGCCTGATGCAGGTGATCGCAACCTATTTCGACGCGTTCAACGCAGGCGACATCGACGGCATGCTTGCCTGTCTCAGCGACGACGTGGCCCACCACGTGAACGAGGGGCAGGTGCGGCAGGGCAAAGCGGCCTTTGCCGCGTTTTGCGCCCACATGTCCGCATGCTACGCCGAAACCCTGACCGACATGGTGATCCTGACCCACCCGGACGGCACACGGGCGGCGGCGGAATACATCGTCAACGGCACGTATCTCGCCACCGATGACGGCCTGCCCGCGGCGCGTGGCCAGACCTACCGTCTGCCCGCGGGGTCGTTCTTTGACGTGGCACAGGGCCAGATCACCCGCGTTACCACCTACTACAACCTGGCCGACTGGATGCGGCAAGTCTCTGCATGAAGATCGTGCCGCTGACCGGCCCTGACCTGGGCGAGGCGCTGGACGACATCGCCCGCCTGCGCATGACCGTGTTCCGCGACTGGCCCTACCTCTATGACGGGGACGTGGCCTATGAACGCCAATACCTCGAGGTCTACGAGAACAGCGCCCAAGCCATCGTGCTGGGCGCGTTTGACGGCGACTGGCTGGTGGGGGCGGCCACGGGCACACCGCTGGCCGATCACGCCGATGACTTTGCGGATGCCTTCACGCACGCCCGGATCGACATCGCCCAAACGTTCTACTGCGCCGAAAGCGTCCTGCTGCCGCGCTACCGCGGGCGCGGCATCGGCCACCGCTTCTTTGATGGCCGCGAGGCCTTTGCCCGCATGCAGGGGTTCGCGCATATCTGCTTTGCCGCCGTGACGCGGCCCGCCGACCACCCGCTCCGGCCCGAGGGCTACCGCCCGCTCGACGGGTTCTGGGAACGGCGCGGCTATGCCCGCCTGCCCGGCGTGGTCGCGCAGTTCGCATGGAAGGACATCGACCAGCCGGGCGAAACCGACAAGGCGCTGCAATTCTGGTTCCGCGACCTCTGACGCGTCAGGTGCACAGCTTTGCGGCCCGGTCCCCATAGGCGCGCCACTTGCGCCAGAACCGCTCATCGCTGCTGTTGTCGGACTGGCGCACGACCTGTGCCTGGTGCGGGTTGCTGAAAAACCCGGCCCCGCGCCGCTGCTCGCCCGCCGACAGCGACTGATCCGCCACCGCCTGCACACAGCCACAGCGCGCCCGGCTGGCCTGCTTGCGGTCCGACGCCCGGCACGCGGAATAGATGGGCCCGGTGGCAAACAGCACCGCAGGGCTGCGCGCGGCATTGGCACTGGAATACCGGCTGCCGCCACTCGAACATGCCGCCAGCGACAGGGCTGCAATGCCCGCTATCAAGAGGGTGGTAGGGTTCATGACCTGATCAACGCCTGTATCTGCTCCGGCGGGTTGTCCCGCTCTCGGGCCGAGTATGACGGATTTGAGGGCCAAGGGCAATTCACGTCTGCGCCACCGCGCGGCTGCGCGATTTGACCGGCTCCGACCCAGCGGCTATGGATTTCGCAAACAACACCCCGAGGTCCCATGCCCCGCACTGTCCTGATCCTGCTCGCCCTTGGCGCCACCGTGACCCTCACCGCCTGCGAAACCGCCAAAGGCGTCGGGCGCGACATCACAAGGGCCGCAGAGGCGGTCGACCGCGCGATCTAAGCGTACCGCCAAAGGCGGTGCGCGTAACCCCGGCAGCACATCGCAAAGCGATGTGTGAGAGGGGTGCGGTCCAATCGTATCCAACCTCCGTAGGGAGCGCATTCACCCCGCCACCAACACACCCCAAGCAAAAGCAAAGCTTTTGCCGCGCCCGACCCTCCCCCCGGGAGGGCGCAAGACGCCCACCCAGGGTCGGGCGCTTGTCAAAACCAGGGCGCCGTCAAACATCCTCTACGTCAGGCAGTTCAAACCGAAATTCGTCGAGAATCCTGTCATCCGGTGCAGGCCAGATTTTCGAGCGCAAAAACTCCAGATCCACCGCCAGCTTGTTCCATCGGTCTTCAAGCAACTTATCTTCACCTGACAATAATACAGCTGCGCTGATGATGGTGGAAATCGTGCCACCTACAAAAAGCACTGAACTCTTCTTGTACCAAGGTTTCGCGCGCAATTCGGCTAATTCGGCATGGGCCGCGCGCAAGTCGGCTGCCAACTGCGCAACCTGCGCCCGCAACCGGCCGATCTCTTCGGCCAGCACCACGTCCCTACCAACCGTTTCCGGCCCAAGCGCAACGGCCTTTGCGACCCGTTCCGCCGTAACCGGCAAGCCTTTCAAAGTTTCGTAAAAGGCGATTGGCTCATTCTGCCGCGACAGCCGAGAAAACGCGTCAAGCCGCAGATTTATCGTTTCCGACAGCGTCGCCATACTCGCCTGAACAATCGGCGCACGTTGAAACAAGGGGGTGACGTTGCTGGTCTGTACATCCTCTGGAATGAGGTCGTCACTGCCGCGCGCACCAAGCCGCGCCTCAATCTCCCGGATCGCTTGGGCCACCTTCGCCAACGCGTCGTCACCGTTCCACAAATCCGGATCCAGCAAGGCGACTTCAACGGCCAGATCCCAATCACGGAAGGTGCCGGCCCACATCTCGCTATACCAGCGTTTAAAAAATGCCCAATCCGCATGACTGTCCAGATAGCGCAGGAAATCGACATGAGCGGCGGCGATACCCTCTGGCACCTCTGTGTCGCCCCATAAGGGCAGATGGAGTAGGTTTGCGCGCGGGACTTGGCTGTCTTTAAAGACAGTTGAGTAGGCGGCGGAGACGGCAACGGAGCGGGCGACATAGTAGTTGGCAGCGGAACGGTCGGCAGAGTCGGCGGCGGAGCGGGCGGCTGCGTCGGCGATGCCGGAGGCGGAGCGCGATGCGGAGCGGGCTGCCCAGTCGGCGGCGGAGTTGCGGATGCGGGCTGCGGAGCGGGCTGAGATGGCGGCGGAGTGGGTAGCGCCTTCTAATCCTACATCTGCGGGTCGACCAAGGCCACGACTCGCAGATGTGAGGATCGCCCAAAAGCAACTCAAGACAAGCCTTTCTTTCACGTCCTCCTTTTCTAGGCCAACATTCGCAAGCACCCGCAATGCCGCGCGGCTGCTCATAACGCTTCGCATCTCCACACTCTGCGTCTCAAACCACGCAGCAGCGCTGTTCAAATCCGAAAAATCAACCTCAGCCACACCAGCACCCCACCTGCGACACCAACCCCATTGACCACCCCCGAAAACCCCTACATATCCCAACCATGACACCGCTTTCACATATCCGCAATTTCTCCATCGTCGCCCATATCGACCACGGGAAATCGACCCTCGCCGACCGGCTGATCCAGTCCACCAACACCGTGGCCGACCGGGACATGAAGGAACAGCTGCTCGACAGTATGGATATCGAACGCGAGCGGGGCATCACCATCAAGGCCAACACCGTCCGCATCGACTACACCGCGCAGGACGGCGAGCATTACGTGCTCAACCTGATCGACACCCCCGGCCACGTGGACTTTGCCTACGAAGTGTCCCGCTCCATGCGCGCCGTCGAAGGCTCGCTCTTGGTTGTCGACAGCACCCAAGGGGTCGAGGCACAGACGCTGGCCAATGTCTACCAGGCCATCGACGCGGATCATGAGATCGTGCCCGTCTTCAACAAGATCGACCTGCCCGCATCCGACATCGACCGCGTCGCCGAACAGGTCGAGGACGTGATCGGCATCGACGCCTCGGGCGCCATCGCGGTGTCGGCCAAAACCGGGCAGGGCATTCAGGAAACGCTCGAGGCCATCGTCACCCAGCTGCCCGCGCCCAAGGGCGACCCGGACGGCGATCTCAAGGCCATGCTGGTGGACAGCTGGTACGACAGCTATCTCGGCGTCATCGTCCTGATCCGCGTCATCGACGGCCGCCTGAAAAAGGGCGAACGGATCAAGTTCCTGTCCAACGGCACCCTCCACCACGTCGACCGCGTCGGCGTCTTCCGCCCGCAGATGGAAATGGTGGACAGCCTCGGCCCCGGCGAAATCGGCTTCCTGACGGCAAGCATCAAACAGGTCCGCGACACCCGCGTCGGCGACACGATCACCCACGAACGCAAAGAGGTCACGGCACTGCCCGGCTTCAAGCCCGCGCAACCGGTGGTCTTCTGCGGCCTCTTCCCCGTGGACAGTGCCGAATTCGAGGACATGCGCGACGCCATCGACAAGCTCGCCCTCAACGACGCCTCGTTCAGCTTCGAGATGGAAACCTCCGCCGCCCTCGGCTTTGGCTTCCGCTGCGGCTTTCTCGGCCTGCTGCACCTCGAGGTCATCCGCGACCGGATCGAGCGGGAATACAACATCGAACTGATCACCACCGCGCCCTCGGTGATCTACCACGTCTACATGCGCGATGGGTCCATGATCGAGCTGCACAACCCCGCCGACATGCCCGACCTGTCCATCGTCGACCACCTCGAAGAGCCGCGGATCAAGGCGACCATCCTCGTGCCCGACGACTACCTCGGTGACGTGCTGAAACTCTGCCAGGAACGCCGCGGCATCCAGCTGGACCTGACCTATGCAGGCTCCCGCGCCATGGTCGTCTATGACCTGCCGCTGAACGAAGTGGTGTTCGACTTCTACGACCGCCTGAAATCGGTGACCAAAGGGTACGCGTCCTTTGACTACCAACTGACGGGCTACCGTACTGATAACCTTGTGAAAATGTCGATCCTGGTAAACGACGAACCCGTGGACGCCCTGTCGATCATGGTCCACCGCGACCGCGCCGAAATGCGCGGCCGCGCGATGGTGGAGAAACTCAAAGACCTGATCCCCCGCCACATGTTCAAAATCCCGATCCAGGCCGCCATCGGCGGCAAAGTCATCGCCCGCGAGACGCTGTCGGCCATGCGCAAGGATGTGACGGCCAAGTGCTACGGCGGGGATGCGACGCGGAAGCGGAAATTGCTTGATAAGCAGAAGGCGGGTAAGAAGAAGATGCGTCAGTTCGGGAAAGTAGATATCCCGCAGGAGGCGTTTATTTCAGCGTTGAAGATGGATGGGTGAGAATCGTGATGGAAGAGAGTTTGAAATCTGAGAATCCCTCGCTCCCGTCTCGCTATGAAGACCTCGACATCGGATTTAGAGGCCGGCTCAAAGCAAATAAGGAACTGAACGCTCTTATATCGTCCACTTTTCGAAAAAAACAGATTACTGGGGGCATTGGTTTTCTGCCTATATTTGGTGCGTCCGGTAGCGGTAAGACATCAGCCATTATGGAAACTGGAACTCACCTTCCTGATACGTTTGTATACCAATTGGATTCAGAGAACATTGGCGACAAAGAGAGCATTTTGAAATCCATTGAGATGGCAAAAGTAGATGCTGACGGCAGGCCGATTATTGCGGTAGTTGATCAGTATGAAGAAGCTGTTGCAACCAGGTTAGAATTGCCCACCTCCTTTATTGAGAGCTTAGCTATCTTAGATCGCAATGAATTAAAGGATGGTGGTATAATTTTTGTTTGGCTTACTACTAGCGAAGAATTTCAAGAACTGCTTGTCCAAGCAACTAGCCGAAATAGCAGAATTCTAGTTCAAAAAAATTTCTCAATAGATGGACCACCCAAGGACGAGTGGCCGGAAATCGTACTTGACACATTCGCAGCGCACAACAGCGAAGCTCCACTTTCTGATTTCGACATCTTGCCAACAGACATAGCTGAGATAAGCAAAAGGAAGGATACGCTTGGCGACACAATAGAAGCGGTAGCAGAGCGCCTGGTAGACTCAATTCCGGACTTCCAAAACATAGCAGAGTACCGGGTTTGCATGCTTTGGCCTGTCACTGACGGTGCTCGGATTAATTTAATACACCAATTCACAGAACCAAAACAGGGCTATAAGTTAAATTTTGACGCATGGCATCGCAGCCTAAATGTGCAAGACCAGAAGACACTCCCTCTTCATGAACTTAACCGCGCACGATTGTATTTCGACTTTCGGCTAATTCCGATAGCAGCAGCTGATTTGCAACCAATCTGCCAGCGTTTAGATGAAGAAAAATTCGAATTCCGAAAGTCTTACACTGATCGTATTCGAACGACGCATCTCTACTCGATCATTTCCGGAAAATGGAACTCAGCAAATTATGCTCCGCTAAGAGAGAGAAAATCACAGCGTGCCGACGCTGCCCGAGAGTGGTATCCAAGTGTAACACAACATCCGACAAAAATCGGTAAAAGAATAGCCCAATGCTTCTCTCATATGGGAGTTCCATCTGAATATGAAGAAAAAATTGAAACTCGTCACTCGTCTGTAACTGCAGACGTTTTGTGCGCGGCTCCTTTCGAGGGCCAGCGTCAAACGATAATTGAGCTAAAAGCGTTCGCACCTGAAAATACAATGCCTTCAACGATTGCTGGCCAAATAAGAATCACACTTAAGAAACATGCTCAACTGGCTGGTTTTTTAGCGCGCCAGTAAAATTAAACACCTCAAAAAACCACCCCACTCACCAACCCCACATTCGCGTAAGGCGTGCCTTCCCCTGTCCGCACCACCGCGACCGCTCCGGCGCTGCGCTCCTTGAACACCTCGTGGCTCACCAGATCGCACTGCAC
This sequence comes from uncultured Tateyamaria sp., assembly GCF_947487805.1. Classification (GTDB taxonomy): domain Bacteria; phylum Pseudomonadota; class Alphaproteobacteria; order Rhodobacterales; family Rhodobacteraceae; genus Tateyamaria. The sequence goes on from NZ_CANKXW010000001.1 coordinate 419,112, forward strand.
CCGCGCGTCGATCTCGCCGCCCACGGCCCCTGCCTCCTCCGCGCGGAAGGCCGTCTCCACGCACATCTCGCTCAGCACCGTGTCCAGCACCTCCAGCATCGCGGGCACTCCAAGCGTCACCGCCAGATCGACGCAAGGCACCCCTGCGGGCACGGGCAATCCTGCGTCCGCGATCACCAGCAGATCGCCGTGTCCCAGCCCCGCCACGATGCGCGACAGCTCTGCGTTCAAAATTCCGGATTTCTTCATGACGCCACCTCCGCGCCCGATCCTAGCCGACCGCGCCGCACCGGGCTAGCGTCGCGCGGCCTTCCACGCGGCATAGCCTGCGTCGTCCATCCCCATGGGCGGGTAGTCGCCCGACAGCGGCAGCACCGGCTCCGACCGCCAGCGCGCCCTGTCCTCGATGGCCGCCACCCGGCGGGCGTGGTCCACGCGCGCGCGGTGCAGCGCCTCGTCGGGGTTCAGGCCGATGGCGCGGTGCAGCACCATTTCGTCGCGCATCGGGATCACCACGCACATCGGTTTGCGGTGGTGGTGCAGCCACAGGTGCCCCATCTCTTCGTGCACGAATTTCAGCTCTCGGCTGGCGTGTTTGCGGAATTCCGTGAAAGAAATCTTGCGAATTTCGGTGGGCATGGTGACGCACCCCTTGGGCCAGTGGACAAAACGTACACTTTGCCGCCGAAACCGTGCGATTCATCAAAAACGGCCCCAAATCGCGTGATCGGGGCCGTCGATGACTGTGCAGATCGGGGCCGAAACTGTACGTTTGCGACCCTAGCGTCGTGGCCTCAGCCTCCGGTTAAGACACCGTGCGCCGTGGACACCATATCGTCACTTGTGTCCGAATGCCGCGTTGGGCATCCAGTCGGGCGCGCCCTTGCCCGCGCGCATGTGCAGGCAGGCGGAGCCCACGCGCTGGAAATAGGTGATGTCCACCGGGTACCATCCGGCCTGCGGCACCTCGACCTGCACCGCGCGGGTTTCAAAGCATTTCTGCCGCCCGTCGAAATAGCCGACGGTCTGGCCGCCTACCTTTGCGTCGAGGCCATCATTGGTCAGGAAATCAACGGTGTAGGTGCCGGCGCTGTCGAACTTCACAAAGCCCGAGATGCCCGCCACCACGTGGTGCGCCTGCTTGGATGTCAGGGTCTTGTCGCCATCGCGCGTGTCGCGGTAGTCGAGCCCCTTGAGCGCCGGTCCGGCCTTGGCCCGCTTGAGGGCGCGGTTGGCCTGGTTCAGGCTTTTGACATCCGGCGGATAGGCGTATTTGACGGCGAGGCCGGGCTTGAGCCCGCTGGGCTGCGGGCTGGCGGGTTTCAGTTTCAATGGTGCCGCCGCGACGGCCGTTGCAATCAATAGGGACGTCGCGGCCAAAACGGCCGTCTTCAAAATCGTCATTCATTTACTCCCGTTGGACTGGCCACTTTGGTGTGACCTTGAATCACAGCGAGTGTAGAAGGCCCCACAGGCCACTGACAACAGTTGAGCCGAGAAACGTGATGAAACCCATACGGGACTACACGTTGCGATAGAAAAGATACCGTTCCGGGTCCACTGTGTCGGGTCCCTTGATCTGCTCAAGGCCAATCAGCGGCTGTTGCGACAGGACCAGCCCCCCCGGTGCCATCACCGCGGTGATGAGCGGGCTCAGCTCTGCACCCTCGGCCACGTCCTTTTCCTTGACCCCGTAACCAAAGTCGTAATGCGCAAGCGCCATGCGACGGCCATCGTCCGCCAGCTTGCGCAGCATGTCCGACGCCTCGCCTTTCAGGAAATCTTCCTCGGGCGGGATGCAGCTGGGATGCGGTTTCAGCACCCGGTCGATGACCCAGATCCGGCGGTCGGGGATCTCTTGGCGCAGGTGGTCATAGGTGCGCCCGTTGCCCAGCCCCATCTCCAGCACGTCGCCCGCCAGCGGAGCGATCAGATCAGCCGCCCAGTTGATACCGTCGATCTGTGCTGTCAGGCGGCGGCGCATCGATTCAAGTCTGCTCATGTGCGTGTCTCCAGTGTCCAGGGGGTGGCCCCGCCTGACATCATTTCGTGTATGAATTCCCGACTGAAACCCCAGATCGCGTCGGTGTGAACAAGGTGGTGCGTGAGGTAGCCGAGCGGCTCGTCTGCATCCTCCTGGCCGCGGCGGCGCGCGTCCAGATGGGCGGCGGCCTGTGCAATCAATTGCGCGGGATCCACGAGGTCGCGGGTACCTTTCCACCAGATCGGATCGATATGGGTGTTGATCTGTGCGACGCCCTTGGCGGCCTCTGACGCGGGCCGTGGGCCGAAGGTAGACAGCGCCGTAAATCCTTGTTCGCCCAGCGTTTTCGTCACCGTTTCGGCAATGCGGTTCCAGGGCGGCACAAATATCGGGCAAAGCGCGTCACCAAAGAGCATGCGCATCCGCGCCAGCCCCTGCGCCGCTTCGTCCACCGCTGCCGTGCGGGGCGTCTGAAACTCGTTCTTCTTGCCCACGCCACCGCTGTGATCCGCATGGGCCCAGCCGTGGACCACCGGGATCATTCCGAAGCGCGCAGCACCGTCCACGACCGTCTGGTCGGCATGGGCCGGGATCACCGCCAGATGCACGGGCAGGGCGCAGTCCGCCGACAATTCCCCCAGCCGCGTCAACGCGGGCGTGGCGGCAATGGCGTCGTCGTCCCGCCACCAGAACGGCACGGCCACGCCGTCGCGGCGGCACGCGGCCAGAGCGTTGCGCAGGGGCGTCCAGTCATGTGCCATGGGCGTGCCTTTCGTACAGTGTGTCGATGATCCCCACCGTGGCCTCGGCCCCTGACATGCCATGGGTCCGTCGGGGCCGCTCGGGCGCAGCTATCACGCGGTCCAGCGCGGCCAGCACACCGTCCGGGGTCAGCGTTTCCAACCGCGCGCTGGCGATGCCGGGCTGGGCGGCCAGCGCATCGGCGCGAATGCCCTGTTCGACCTCGCCACCCTCGTCAAAGGGCACGAAAAGCGCGGGCACACCGGTTTGCAGAACGTCCATCGCCGTGTTGTACCCGCACATCGACACGGATGCGGCAGCCCCCTGCAACAGGGTGCGAAAATCGGGCCGGGGCGGGTCCACGGACAGGTTGGCAGGCGCGCGCGCGGCGATCTGAGCCAGCCGCTCCGGCCCGCCACCCACCAGGCAGCGCCACGTGCGATCCGGGTCGCGGCGGGCGGCTCCCAGCACCAGATCAAACAGCGCATCGCCCACGGCCCCGCCCCCGGCACTGACCAGCACCTCACCATGCTGCGGCACGTCCGCGTCGGGCGGGGCCGGGGCCACGAACCCGGTGTAGTGCAGGCGTTCGGCCAGCATCTGAGACACCGGCCAACTCCGGTCCAGCGGGATCAGGTCGGGGTCCGAATGGACCAGAACGCCGTCATAGAATTGCGCGACCATGTCGTCGGCAAAGGCGGCCTTGGCCGGTTTGCTGGGCGGCGCGAGGATGTCGCGGATCGAACTCAGAACCAGCGGGCGCGGCTGCATGCCCCTTGCCTGCGCCAAAAGCGCGCCGAACTCCGCGCGCAGGATACGGCGCCCAAAAGGAAAGAGTTCGGTGATCAGGACCTGCGGCGCGACCGCGGCCAGCGAGTCCGACAGCAGAGCCTGTCGCTGGGCGTGCAGCGCATCGGTGGCCACCGCGCCATCCGCGTCCAGCAACCGGGTGAAATCCACCCCGTCCGACCGCAGCGGCGGCAGCTGCACAAGGCGCAGGCCTGAGGTGTCGAAATGCGGCACCGGGCCGCCGCCACTGACCACGGTGACGTCCCGACCCGCCGCCGCCAAGGCACGGCCCAGCGTCAGCGCGCGGGCCAGATGGCCGGTGCCCAAAAGGTGTGTGACGACGATCATCACCCGCATGGCGCACGCTCCACCAAACGAACGGGCGTGTCCTCGGCGCGCAGTGCCGACCCATCCACGTGCAGCACGAACAGCCGGTCCCGCTTGATCCGGAACGGGGCAGGGCCGTCAAAATCCCATCCTGTGGCCATCGCCATCAGCACCCGCATCACGCCGATATGGCACACGGCGACAGTGTCGCCTTGCAAGCCGCCCAGCCACGGCAGCAACCGGTCGCGCAGGTCGGCGGGGCGCTCGCCCTCGGGCGGGGAAAACTGCCAGCCCCAGTCCTCGATGTCCCGAAAACCGGCCTCCGGATCGGCGCGCAGCACGGCGCCTTGGCACCCTTCCCATGCGCCCCAGTCCATCTCCATCAACGCAGGTTCCGCCCGCGGCGCGCGGCTTGAAACCAGTGCTGCGGTGTCCATCGCGCGGCGCAGGGGACTGGCGACAATGTCTGCGGCGGCCCAGTCATCGGGCAGGCGCAAGGCGGCCAGATGCGCGCGCGCGGCGTCATCCAGCGGGATGTCCGTGCGCCCCTGAATGCGGCCCGCCCGGTTCCATGCGGTGTGACCATGGCGCAGCAGGGCAAGGCGGGTCATGTCAGCGTCTCCAGCACCGTGTTCAGCCGTGCGGCGGCGTGGCCCAGCAGATGGGCGGCCCCGACCTGCGCGCGGGCCTCTGCGCCCGCCTGCGCGCGCGCCGCCCTGTCGCGCAAGAGCCGTTCGAGATGCGCGGCCATCGCGGCGGGGCCATCGTCCACGGGCGATTGCAGGCCCGCCACCACGTCGCGCACGCCGGGACGGTCTTGGGCCACCACGGGCACACCGGCGGCCTGCGCCTCAAGGTATGTCAGGCCGAAGGCCTCGTTCACACCGGGCCAGAACAACACGGCCGCCCGCCCATACTGGTGCCGGAGCGCGCCCGCGTCGCAGGCCCCCAGCATCCGCACCCGCGCGCCAAAGGGGGCCATCAGGGCCGCCACCTGCGCCCGTGCGGCACCATCACCGGCAATGTCCAGACGCCACTCAACCCCCTCGGGCAGCAGCGCCAGCGTCTCCGCCACCAGCCGATAGGAGGCCAGCTTGTCGCCGTCGCGCATCATCGCCACGGTCAGGATCGGACCGTCCAGCGTGCTGGCGTCGGGCAGGTCCGCGCGCACGAGGAACGGCGGCAGGTGCTCCAGCCTTTGAGCGTCCGGCGCGTCGCGGCGCAGGGTCTCTGCATCGCGGTGGGTGAGGAAAAATATCACCGCAGCCGCGTCGCTCGCGGCCTCGGCGGCGGCGGCGAACCGCGCCCATGGCCCGGTCAGACGCTTGCGCGCCCGCGTGCTTTCCAGCTGCACGTAGGGAATGCCAAGGGCGCGGCTGACCGCCGGACCGATCAGGTCGGGCGCCTTGTAGTAGTTGTGGTAGGTGACCCAAACCTGCCATGCGCGCGCCTGCGGTTGTGCGACGATGCTATCCACGGCACGGGACGCGGCGTCAAACAGTGCATCCTGTCGCGCCCCATCCCCGGTCCCGTCATACAGCCGGAGGTCAGAGGCTACGTCGACCGTCCGCCCCGTGGCCTCCAGCGCGGCGATCAGCGCGCGCGCCATGGTCCTGTCGCCCGACGGCACGGGATGCGTCGGCGGCTTGAGGGGGGCATAGAAGGCAACCGTCATTCGGCCCGCGGCGCCTGCATCACATCGTTCAGGCGTTGGGCCAGCTGATCGATGCCGGGCTGCATCTGGAACTCTGCCCGCAGCCGCGCAAGGGCCGCGTCGGCCATGGCGGCCCCCTTATCGGGATGCTCGGCGAGGTCCTGCATGTTCTGCGCCAGCGTGGCGGGGTCATCCGCGCTCAACACGCCGTGCACGCCGGTGTCGATGAACTCCGGGATGGCCGACACGGGCGTTGACAGAATGGGCAAGAGCTGGCTCGCCGCCTCCATCAGCACATTGGGCAGCCCGTCGCGGTCGCCGTCCTCGGCGATGCGGCTGGGCAGGACAAAGAGGTCAGAGGCACGCATCGCCGCGATCACCTCGGGCTGGTCGCAGGCCCCGCGCCAGGTGATCCGGTCGTGGATCCCACGCGCTTCGGCCCGCGCGCGCATCGTGTTGCCAAGGGCACCGCCGCCAATATGGGTCCAGTGCCAGTCGACATGGGCCGGCAACAGCGCCAGCGCGTCGATCAGCCGGTCAAATCCCTTCTTCTCGACCAACCGGCCCACCGACACCATGCGGAACGGATCCGTGGGCGCGCGCATCGCGCGGGCGGGCGGTTCGGGAAACCGGGTCAGGTCGAGCCCGTGATAGATCAGGTCCACAACGGTCCCGCCGGACAGCGCATTGAGGTGATCGGCCCCGAACGCCGTACACGTGGCACCAAAGGCAGCCCCTGCGGTGTCGGGGCTGAGCTTTTCCTTCAGTTCCCAATCGGGAGAGGTCCAGATATCCTTGGCATGGGCCGAGAACGACCACGGCACCCCGCGCAGCATCGCCGCATAGCGTGCGACCGAGGACGGCGTGTGCAGGAAATGGGCATAAAGTGCTTCGGTCTCCGGGGGCAGCTCGCGCGCCATGACGCAGGCCTGCCCAAAACGGCGCACCCGGTTGCGGTTGCGGTCGCGTTTGAAATCCCGCACGAATTGCGCCGCCGCAGGCCAGAACCCGGGCCGCAACAGCGCCGCACCGATCCCGCGCAGCACCCGCAGCGGTTCCTGATGCAGGTATTCCGGAAGGTACAGAACCTCAGCGTTCAGCTGGTCATGCAGCGGGTGGGTCTTGGCATCAGTCGGATGGCGCAGCGACCAGATCGCGAAATCGATGCCCGCGCGTTCCAGCGCCACCAGTTCCTGCGCGATGAACGTCTCGGACAGGCGGGGCCATCCCTTGACCAGAATGGCAAGGCGGGGGGCGGGGGCTGGGCTGCGGGTCATTCGGCGGCGTCGCTCAGCGTGTCGTCCATCAGGGCCGCGGCGCGCGCATTCACCACGTCGAGCCCGTCCAGCAACCCGTCGGCACCTGCGTCCGAGGGGCGGTTTTGGTGGGGCAGGGCGCGAATGGCCGCGACCATCGAGGCGGGCGTCAGCCCGTCGCGGAACTGATCCAGATTGCGCACAAGGCCCAGCTCTTCGGCGCGGTTGGCGCGGATCCACTGTTCCAGCCGCGGCTTGGTCCGGGGCACGATCACCGCGCGCTGGTCAAAGGACAAAAGCTCGCAGAAGGTGTTGTATCCGCCCATGCAGATGACGCCCTGCGCCCCGGCAAAGAGCGCCTCGATCCGGCTGTCGAACCCTGTGGCCGTGACGCGACCGTTCAGGGCCGCCACGCGGGCCTCGAACCCGTCGCGGGTGTCACCGGACAAAAAGGGGCCATAGACCAGCACCGCATGCGGGCTCAGGTCGGGATCCTGTTCATAGGCCTGCAACACCAGATCGACCATCGCCTCGCCATCGCCGCCGCCACCGGGTGTGACGAGGATATAGGGCGTCTCCGGCACATCCGCCGGGTCGATAATGGCGCGCCGCAAATAGCCCGTCCAGACCGTGCGGTTGCGCACCGCGTCCGACAGCGGCAGGCCCTGCGTCGGGTCATAGACCGACCGCACCCCGTACACCCACAGCTCGTCATAGAAATCCTCGGTGGCCTCGATCGCCCCCTTGCGCGCCCATTCGGTGGCCAGCACTTCGGCCTCGTCCAGAACGTCGCGCAGGCCCAGCACGATACGCGTGCGGCCCGTCCGGCTCAGATGTTCGAGCGTGGGCAGCAATTCGCCCCGGAACCCGGTCGGTTCCTTGTCGACGATCAGCAGGTCGGGATCATATTGCGCCACGGTCGACGCAATCAAACCGGCGCGCAGCGCCGTCGTCGCCTCGATGTCCATGCCCGAGGTCTGGCTGACATAGCTGCCATCGGCCAGTTTCTTGACCCCCGGCAGCCGCACGTGATCGACAGCATGGGGAAAGGTGAACCGCCCCGCAACGGGGCTGCCGGTCAGGATGATCGCGGAACTGACGGTGCCCGATTGGGTCAGCGCCGAGGCCAGCGCCCGGCTGCGCCGCAAATGGCCCAGCCCGAACGTGTCGTGACTGTAGAGCACGACGCGCCGCGCGCGCGGTTCTGTCTGATCCGGAGTCCCGGTTGCGGCGTGGCCCATTGTCTTCGTCTATTCCCGTTTCTTTCCGGAGGTGCACCGGTCTTTTGCCCAAAAACCCGTCCACGCACCGGACCATAACCACATCACGCGTCAACGCCAAAGCGGTGCAGATTGCTTTGACCCCAGCGGACGGGATCTTGCGGCATCTGCGCCACAGCGCGGGCGATATGCCATGGAACGCCGCACAATGCAAAACACGTCTGCGTACCGCATGCGCACGGCGCATCACAATGGAGCCCGGCGCGATTGTCATCGTCCAGCCGCTGGCGTAGCGTTCGGGCGCACGTCAACACAGGGGCGGTGACCGACAGATGATGGAACAGTGGATCAAGCGCTTGATGGTCGTCTGCCTTTTTGCGGTGATACCCGCGCTGGCGCAGGCGCAGGGTCTGACCACCTTGCTTCCGCAGGCTCCGGCACAGGAGGCGGCGGATACCGACATCGCCGACATCATGCGCACCGCGGCCGAAAACGGGGTGAGCGTCGTCGTGATCGACAGCGACGGGCGCGTCCTGAGCCAGGTGGGCGACAGCGCGGCCTCGACCCCCGCCACCGACCCGGGTGGCGCATCGACCCTGATGGCCATTCAGGACGACGCGCTTGCCTTTCGAACGGCACTGGTGAACCGGTTCCTCAACCTGCCCGTGGCCTTCAACGAGGTGATCTATATCCTGCGCGCCACCAGCCCGGACGGCACGATATTCGCCTATGTCAAAGTGCTGATCTACAGCCTGCTGCTGTTCGGCGCGGGCATGGTGTTCGAAAGCCAGATCTACGGCAAACGCATGGCCAAACGCTTTGTCGTGGCGCGGATCATGGACAGCCCCCGGGGCTATGGCGAAAAGATGCCCTTTCTGGTGTTCCGCTTTTTCATGGGCGTGGTGGGCATCCTCACGTCGATGGCTGTGGCCTATGTGCTGGGGTTCCTGATCTTTGGCCCGCTCGAGGACCCCGCACTGCAATTCACCGTGTCGCTGATCAACGCGGGCTACTTCATGGTGCGGGTCACCTCGGGTGTGTGGCGGATGATCCTGTCGCCCTATCTGAGCCAATACCGCATCCCGATGTTCTCTGACCACGATGCACGGCGGTTGCACCTGTGGCTGACAGGCGTTGCGGCCATGGGTTTCTTTGCGATCCTCTTTGGCGTCTGGATCCAGGAACTGGGCCTCAATTTCGAAGTCTACGTCTTCCTGTTTTCCCTGCTCAGCTTTGCGGTGATGCTGCTGAATATTGCGATGGTTTGGGCGAACGGGCCCGCGATCACGCTGGCCATCCTGAACGGCAAACGCGCCCGTGACGCCACATGGGTCCTGCGCACGCTGTCGCGGATCTGGGCCCCGCTGGCGGTGGTCTATTTCCTCTTTGCCTGGAGCGATCAGACCTACCACCTTGTCCTGGACGAGGCGCTGGGCGTGCCGCTCTTGGCGGCGGCCTGGGCGATCCTGACGGTGATCATCGTGGTCTACGGTGTCATCAACTACCTGATCGAACGCAGTTTCGAACGCGCCCGGATGCTGCGCGAACGCAACGAAGCCACAGGTCAGATGCCCGGCGTCCAAACGGCCCAGACCGACCTGCAAACCGGCCCGCGCATCATGACCTTCGAAGGGCTGGCACAACGCATCGCCGGTATTCTTGCCTTTGTGGCCGGCACCTACGCCTTTGTGGCGATCTGGCAACCGGGCACCAACATGATGGGCGAAACCTGGGCCGACAGGCTGCTGGATGTGATCGTCATCCTGTTCATCGGCTATATCGCCTACAATGCCTTCCGCATCTGGATCGATAACAAGATCCGCGAAGAACAGGGCGATCTGGTCGAGGCGGAACTGGGCGACGAGGGCGGCGGGTCCTCGGCGTCGCGTCTGGCCACGCTGCTGCCACTCTTCCGCAACTTTGTCCTGCTGGTGATCGTGCTGACCATCCTGCTGATCGTCCTGATGGAGCTGGGCATCAACGTAGGCCCGCTCTTTGCCGGTGCGGGCATCGTCGGTGTCGCCGTCGGGTTCGGCAGCCAAAGCCTTGTGCGGGACATCTTTTCCGGTGCGTTCTTCCTCTTCGACGATGCGTTCCGCAAGGGCGAATATATCGACGTGGGCGGGGTCAAGGGCACGGTCGAGAACATCAGCGTGCGGTCGTTCCAACTGCGCCACCACCTCGGCGCGCTGCACACCATCCCCTTTGGCGAGATTCAGGTGCTGACCAACTATTCCCGCGACTGGGTGATCATGAAACTGCCCCTGCGCGTGACCTATGACACGGATGTGGAAAAGGTGCGCAAACTGATAAAGAACCTCGGCGTCGCCCTGCTCGACGATCCGGTGATCGGCGACAATTTCATCCAGCCGCTGAAATCGCAAGGCGTGATCGAAATGCAGGACAGCGCCATGATCATCCGGGTCAAATTCATGACCAAACCGGGCGACCAATGGCTGGTCCGCAAGAAGGTCTACGAGGAAATCCGCGCGCTGTTTGAACGCGAGGGGATCAAGTTTGCCCACCGCGAGGTGACGGTGCGTCTGGCCGATGGGCAAAAATCCGACGAATTGACGGACGAGGACCGCAAGGCCATCACTGCCGCCGCGCAAGCCTCGATCGAGGAAGAATTGCTGGAAGATGCCGCCGATTTCGGCGACGACCGCTGATCCCCCTCGACATGGGCGCAGAAAGGGCATAGGCGCGCAACCTTTGGGGCTGCTGCCCCGTCTGACAGGACCGTTCCCTTGATCGCACCGCTTCAATCCGCGCTGACCGCCCGTGGCTATACCGACCTGACCCCCGTGCAAACGGCTGTGACCGACCCCGATCTGATCGGGTCCGACCTGCTGGTCTCGGCCCAGACCGGGTCGGGCAAGACGGTGGGTTTTGGTCTGGCCCTCGGGCCTACGCTGCTGGGAGAAGAAGAGCTGTTCGAGCTGGCCGACGCCCCGCAGGCGCTGGTCATTGCGCCGACGCGGGAACTGGCGATGCAGGTCAAGCGCGAGCTGGGCTGGCTTTATGGCGAGACGGGCGTGGTCATGGCCTCTTGCGTGGGCGGCATGGACATGCGCGACGAACGCCGCGCGCTGGCCCGTGGCGCGCATATCGTGGTGGCCACGCCGGGCCGCCTGCGCGATCACATCATGCGCGGATCCATCGACCTCACGGCCATTCGCGGCGTGGTTCTGGACGAGGCGGACGAGATGCTCGATCTCGGCTTTCGCGAGGACCTAGAGTTTATCCTCGGCGAATGCCCCGACACCCGCCGCACGCTGATGTTCTCAGCCACCGTGCCTGCGCAAATCGCGAAGCTGGCCAAAACCTATCAAAAGGACGCGGTGCGCGTTGCCACCACGACCGGCGAAAAGCAGCACGCCGACATCACCTATCAGGCGATGATGGTGGCCAATCACGACGCCGAAAACGCGATCATCAACATCCTGCGCTATCACGAGGCGCCCAATGCCATCGTGTTCTGCAACACCCGCGCGATGGTCAACCGTGTCACCACGCGGCTGTCGAACCGGGGCTTTCCCGTGGTTGCGTTGTCGGGCGAGTTGACGCAATCCGAACGCACCAACGCGCTGCAAGCGATGCGCGACGGGCGCGCGCGGGTCTGCGTGGCGACGGATGTGGCCGCGCGGGGCATCGACCTGCCCAACCTCGATCTGGTGGTGCATGCCGAACTGCCGTCGAACCACGAAACCCTGCTGCACCGTTCGGGCCGTACAGGCCGCGCGGGCCGCAAGGGCACCAGCGCGCTGATCGTCACGGCCAAGGTCCGGTCCAAGGCCATGCGCATCCTGAAATCCGCCAAGCTGGACGCCGACTGGGTCGACGCCCCCTCGGCCGAGGCGGTGCGTGCACAGGACGAGGCGCGCCTGCTCCAGGACCCGGTGTGGACCGATCCCATCACCGAAGGCGAGGCCGACATGGTTGCCAAGCTGGCCGGGCAGTTCAGCACCGAACAACTGGCCGCCGCCCTTCTGCGCATCCACGGCCACCGCCACTCGGCCCCCGAACACCTCTCTGCCGTGAATGAAAAGGCCCCCAAGGCGCGCGCGCCCTTTGGGCCCAGCACGTGGTTCTCCGTCACCGGTGGCCGCGATCAGGGCGTCGAAGTGCGCCGCCTTCTGCCCATCATCTGCAACGCGGGCGACATCACCAAGGACGACATCGGCGCGATCCGCATCCAGAACGACATGTCCTATGTGGAACTGAAATCAGAGGCCGTCGCAGGCTTTGTCGCCGCACTTGGCGCATCCATGCAGGTCGAAGGCGGGGCCAAGGTTACCAAGCTGGACCAAGTGCCCGACGCCGCCTCACAACCCAAACCACGGTTCGAAGGCAAGCCCAGGCGCGACTATGACGACGCGCCCAAACCGCGTGCCAAGCGGGACTATGACAGCCCGAAGAAACCCTATGAACCCAAAGCCAAGCGCGGGTTTTCAGATGGCCCCAAACCCTCTCCGCGCCGGGTCTGGGACAGCGATGCCGCTCCTGCGCCCAAGCCAAGGCCGCGCAATGACGCGGCCCCCATCGACTGGAATGACACCTCGACGCCCAAACCGCGCAAGCCGAAACCGGGGGCCAAGCCCACCGGCAAACCGCGCCACACCAAGGCCCCGACAACCCTTGAAAAGGCGGTCAAGGACGGCAGCGTGACAACGCCCAAGAAACCCCGTCACAAGACCGCGCAAAAGGGCAAGCCCGCAACTGGCGGCGCGCCCAAGACGGCAAAATTCAATTCGAAAAAGAACAAGGCCCGCCGCGCCGCAGGCCAGGGCGGCACCCAACCCCCGCGCCGCAAGTAACCGCGTCAGGCGGCGCTGTGCGCCGCCACCTTGGCGTCGTCCCAGACAATGCCAAGGCCCGGACCGCGCGCAGTGACGCGGCCCTGGTCCAGTGCCATCGGCTCTGTCATCAACCCGCCCGCAACGTCCAGCCACTCCAGGTATTGCGCGCCGCGCGTGGCGGCCAGCGCGTGGGCGGATGCTTCGATGAACAGATGGCTCGAGACGGGCACGGCTGCGGCCTCGGCCATGGCCGCCGCCTGCACCCAGCCCGTTATGCCACCGATCTTGATCAGGTCCGGCATCGCGTAATCGGTTGTGCCGGCGGCCAGCGCACGGGCTGCATCCGCCGGGTGCCACCAGTTTTCCCCCGATTGCAGCGGTGTGGACACCGCCGCCCGCACGCTCTGGTAGGCGGCGAAATCCTCCGCCGCCACGGGCTCCTCGACCCACAGCAGGTCAAGGCCCGCATCCTCGATGGCGCGGATCCGGCGGATCGCTTCCGGTGCGTCAAAGGCCTGATTATAGTCCAGCATCAGATCGCGGTCCGGCCCCATCATGTCGCGCACCACGCGCAGGGCGGCGACATCCTCTTGTACCGATGGAAAGCCCAGCTTGACCTTGATCGCCTCGAAACCCCGGTCCAGCGATGCCGCAATCAGATGCTCGTCACGGCCCGGCACAAACACGCCTTGGCTGTCATAACAGGGCAGGGCGCACGGGCTGGCCCCCAAGAGCGCGCACACGGGCTGACCCAACGCCTTGCCCTGCGCGTCCCACAGCGCCAGATCGACCCCCGCCAGTGCCATGCCTACGACACCTTGACGGCCCAGCAGGCGAAACTGCGCCTCTGTCTGGCGCGCAATATCCAGCGGCAGGGCGGATGCCCCTTTCAGCGTCTCGCCCAACCCTTCCAGAGACGTCACCAGCGGTGCCAGCATCAGCGGCGTGTAGGCAAAGATATACCCCGTACCGGTCACGCCCGCGTCGGTCGTGACGTCTACCAGCACCAAGGGGGCCGCCGGGATCACCGCCTGCGCCGTGCTGATCGGTTGGGCCAGCGGCGCCATCACGGCGCGCGCCTTGATGCCTGCGATCTGCATCAGCCCTTGTAGGGGTCAAGGCTGTCGCGCAGCCCGTCGCCGAGGAAGTTGAACGCCAGCACCACGATGATGATTGGTAGCATCGGGATCGCCGTCCACGGATAGATCTCGATGCTTGCCAGGTTCTGCGCATCGTTCAGCATCACGCCCCATGACACCGCAGGCGCGCGCAGGCCAAGACCAAGGAAGCTGAGCGCGGTTTCCCCAAGGATCATCGCCGGGATCGAAAGGGTGGCCGATGCAATCAGGTGCGACATGAAGTTGGGCAGCAGGTGCCGCCGGATCACCCGCCCCGGTTTGGCCCCCATCATCTCTGCCGCGCGCACATATTCCTCCTCTCTCAACGAGAGGAACTTACTTCGGACCGCACGGGCGAGGCCGGGCCAATCCAAGAGCCCTAGGATGATACTGATGATAAAGAACACCGACACCGGCCCCCAATTCGACGGCACCGCCGCGGAGAGGGCCAGCCACAATGGCAGCTCGGGCAAGGACCGCAGGATCTCGATCGCGCGGTTCACGACCCAGTCGACCCAGCCGCCGAAATAACCCGCGATGGCCCCGAACCCGATGCCCAGGATGAACGACACGGTGATCCCGATCAGACCCACGGTCAGCGACAGCTGCGCCCCGTAGGAAATCCGCGAAAACACGTCCCGCCCCAGCCGGTCAGAGCCAAAGATAAAGATCGTCGCCCCCTCGGGCGCACAGAACAGGTGTCGTTCGGTCGGGATCACACCGAACAGGTTGTACTCCGTCCGCTTGCAAAAGAACTGGAGCGGCATGGGCCGCGTCTCGTCCGTGATATAGGTCCAGCGGTAATTCTCCAGATCCGCCACCGCCTCGGTCGGATAGACAAAGGGGCCGATATAGTCGCCCTCGTGCCAGAAACGGATCGCCTGCGGCGGGTGATAGAGGTAGTCCGCGCTGCGTTCATTGGGCGTATAGGGCGAAAAGAACCCGGCGAAGGGGATCGCCATGTAAGCCAGAAACAGGAAGATCCCCGACAACAATCCCAACCGGTGCCGCCGGAACTTGCGCCAGACCAACAGCCAGTTGGGCGCGTCCATGTCGGACCGGTCGATGGCCGACAGATCCACGTTCGGATCATAGGGGGCGTCGTCGATATAGCGACCGTCGGGCAGGGTGCTCATGTCTTATCCTTCCCGTGCGCCATAGCGGATGCGCGGATCAAGCAGCACCAGCAAGAGGTCCGAAATCATCGTCCCGATCAGCGTCAGCAACGCCACGAACATCAGCACGAAGGCGGCGAGGAACTGGTCCTGTGACTTCAGCGCCGTCAGCAGCGCGGGCCCGATCGTCTGAAGGCCCAGAACCACCGACACCAGAACCGACCCCGACACCATCGCAGGCAGCAGGTTGCCGATATCTGCGACAAAGGGGTTGAACGCCATGCGCAGCGGGTATTTCGTCAACAGCCGCGAGGGCGCCAGCCCCTTGGCCATCGCCGTCTCCACATAGGGTTTGCTCAGCTCGTCCAGCATATTGGCGCGCAACCGCTGCATCATGCCCGCCGCACCCGATGTCCCGATCACAAAGGTCGGCACGATCAGGTGCACAAGGATCGACTGCACCTTGCCCAGCGACATCGGCTCGCCTTCGTATTCCGGGGCCATCAGGCCGCCGATGGGCAGGCCAAGGTATTTGTGCCCATAGTAAAACAGCATCAGCGCCAGCAGAAAGTTCGGCGTGGCAAGGCCGAGATAGCCGATGAAGGCGGTGGTATAATCCACCCATGTGGCCGACCGCGCCGCGGCCAGCACCCCCAGCGGCAACGCCACCAGATAAACAAACAGAACCGCCGCAAGGTTGACCAGCACTGTCAGCCACAGCGCATCGCCCACGATCTCGGCCACTGGCGCGTCGAATTCAAAGGACCAGCCGAAATCGCCCTGCAAAAGGCCGGAAAATCCCTGCGGGCCGGGGATCACGCCGACCCAGATCAGGTATTGCTGCCACAACGGCCGGTCCAGCGCATATTCCTGCCGCAAGAACTCGGCCTTGGCCACGCCCTCGGCCTGACCGGTGGCGCGCAACTCGGCGATCTGGTTGGACAGGTAATCGCCGGGGGGCAGGTTGATGATGATAAAGATCAGCATCGACACCACGATCAGTGTCAGCACCATCGTCAGCAGACGATAGGCCGCATAGCGCAGAAACATCATTCGCTCACCTGCGCCAGTTCTTCGTCGGCAAAGTAGAATTCATCGATCCGGTGTACGCCGAAATGCGCGCCGGGATCCCAGGCCCATTTGCCAAACTCGGGCACATTGCGCAGCCGGTCCGATACGACCACGGGCTGGGGTGCTTCGGACAGGATGCCGATGCCGTATTGCTGATCGGCGTGGATCGCCAGCATCTCGCGCCACACGTTGGACCGGGTGTTGGTGTCGGGCTGTGCCGCCCACATGGCGGCCAGTTCCATCAGGCGCTGGGCGGCGGGCATGTCCACGGGTTCACCCGCCTGCCCGTTGGTCTGGTAATACTGGCCCCATTTCGGCCAGGCGAAAAACACCTGATCGGTCGGCGCAAGATAGGCAGGGGGGGTATAGGCCTGCGGAATGCCATTGTCCCAGCCGAACCACACGGCGGCCATGGTCACCCCGGAAAACACCCGGTTGCGCAGGATGTCCCGGTCAAGCGGGCGCATGATCAGCTTGATGCCCAGATCCCGCCAGGTGTCGGTGATGATCGCCAGCGCGTTCTCGACCTCCTGCCGCTCGCCCGCCGTCTCGATCACGAATTCCATGGGCCGCCCATCGGGCAACAGCCGGTAGCCGGCCTTGTTCCGCGTGGTCAGGCCCATTTCGTCCAACATCAGGTTGGCGGTGTCCGGATCATAAAGTGACCACTTGGTCAGGTTGCCGGAATCGAAAAACGGGCTCTTGGCCAGTGCGGTCATCCCGCCTTCCTTGCCCAGCCCGAAATAGAGCGCGCGGTTGATCATGCGCCGATCAATGCCCATCGACAGCGCGCGGCGGAACCGCGCGTCGCGGATGATGTCGCGCCAGACCGGGTCGGCAAAGTTGAGGTTGGGATAGATCGCAATCTGGCTCGCCGCGCCGTTGGCCCATAGATAGGTGCGGTAGGGCGCGCCATCGGCCTCGCCCTTCTTGAGGATGGACACGTCGCGGAAATCGAGGCCCCGCGCCTGCAAATCCGCCTCGCCCGCATTGGATTTCGCGGCGACAAGGCCAGACCCCACGATATCCATCTCGACCACGTCGATATAGGGCAGGTGCGTGCCCCGCGCGTCGACGCGGTGGAAATAGGGGTTGCGCACGAAAAGCTGGCGCGACTGGCCACCGGTGCTGGCGGGCATCCATGGCTGCAACGTGGGCAGTTCGTGATTGTCGAACTTGTACATGTTGTCGAGCTTGTTGTGCAGCGGCGCCCAGCCCCGGACACGCTTGCGGTCGATCATTTCCTCCATCTCTTCCATCGTGTTGAAATCCACGTGGAACTGTTTGAGGTAATGGGACGGGCGGTAGATGAACGGCGGGCTGGCCTGTGCCAGCGATTGCAGGAACATCGGGTTCTGCTGCGGGAATTCGACCACCACGGTGTAGGGATCGGGAAAGGTCATCGTGCCCACTTCGCTCGCGACGCGCATGATCTCGGGCGGGCCGTTGGGGCTCAGTTCGGCGTTCTGGGCGACGTGATCCCACCAGTACTGGAAATCCGCCGAGGTAAAGGGCACGCCGTCCGACCACCGGTGGCCGGGCCGCAGGTGCAGGGTGAACTTGCGCCCGTCCTCGACCTCGTAATCGCGCAGGATGTCCGCCGCCAACTGGTAATCGGAATCGTATCCCACCAGCCGGGCATATCCATAGACAACCATCTGCCGCACGTCCTTGGACCGCGTGACCATGGTGCGCAGCGTGCCGCCCTGCTTGCCAAAGGTGCGGCCCTTGGCCTCCAGATCGACAATCAGCGGCGTGTCGGGGATGCGGTCCACGGCCGGGTCCATCTGGCCCTTGGCCACCTCGGCCGCCCAGAACCCGCTTTCGTTCACGACGGGCTGTGCCCATGCTGGGGCGGCCAGAACGGCAGCAGTGATCAGAGAGGTCAGCAATCGGGTCGGTCTGTCAAACATGGCAGCGCACCTTGTGTCCGGGTTCAATCTGGATGAGGTCGGGGGCCGCCAGCCCGTCAAAGCGGAACATCTCGGGCCAGCTGGCGGGCGATCCCGCCCCGCGCGCGACCTGGGCCAGGTCAATGGGCCGTTTGACATCCGGCTCGGGCTGCGCGGCGATCAGCGCCTTGGTATAGGGGTGGCGCGGGTTGTAGAACAGCGTCTCGGGGGGGGCCTGTTCGACGACCATGCCCTGACGCATCACCGCGACCTCGTCGGCAATGCGGGCCACGACCGCCAGATCGTGGCTGATGAACAGATAGGACAGGCCCATCCCCTCCTGGATGCGTTCCAGCAGGATCAGGATCTGCTCCTGCACCGACACATCCAGCGCCGAGGTCGGTTCGTCACACACCAGCAGCACCGGATCGAGCGTCAGCGCGCGCGCAATCGACAGACGCTGCCGCTGGCCGCCGGAAAAGGCGTGCGGATAGCGCTTGAGCATGTCCGGGTTCAGGCCCACCCAGCGCAGCATCTCGGCGGCCTTGTCGCGCCGGGCGGTGCGGTCGCCGATGCGGTGGATCTCCATCGGTTCGGTCAGCGCCTCCTGCACCCGCATCCGCGGGCTCAGCGATGAATAGGGGTCCTGGAACACCATTTGCGCCTGTTTCTGAAAGGCGACCTTCTGGGCGCGCGACAATTCGTCGATGCGCACGGGCGCGGCCCCCGCTTCTGCGCGGAACAGCACTTCGGATCCGGCATCCGGCACCTCGGCCCCCAGTGCGATGCGGGCGCAGGTGGTCTTGCCCGACCCGCTTTCGCCGACAACGGCCAGCGTCTTGCTGCGCGGCAGCTTCAGCGACACGTCGCGGCAGGCATGCACCTGCTTGGTGGCGCGCCAGCCGCCTGCACGGACCGTATAGGTCTTGGAGACGTTGTTCAGCTCGAGGATCAGGTCATCCTCGACCACAGGTGCGGCGGGTGTCGCGACCTCCGGGATCATCGGGGCGGCGGCAAAGAGCTTCTTGGTGTAGCCGTGGCCCGGCGCGCCCAGAACCGCCGGGGCCGGACCGCTCTCCATGACATGGCCCTTGTTCATCACCACGACGCTGTCGGCCATGTTCGCCACCACGCCCAGATCGTGGGTCACAAGGATCATGCCCATGCCGGTGTCGCGTTGCAGATCCTTCATCAGGCCCAGCACCTGCGCCTGCGTCGTCACATCAAGCGCGGTTGTGGGCTCGTCCGCGATCAGCAGATCGGGCTTGGCCACCATCGCCATGGCGATCATCGCCCGCTGGCGCATGCCGCCCGACATCTCGAACGGATAGGCGCGGAACGCGCGCTCCGGGTCGGCAAAGCCCACGCGCTCGAACGTTGCCAGAACGTCCTTTTTCGCCTCGGACGCGGTCATGTCGCGGTGCAGGGTCAGCACCTCGGCCACCTGATTGCCGATCCGGTGCAGCGGCGACAGCGACCGCATCGGTTCCTGAAAGATCATCGAAATCCGGTCGCCGCGCACGTCGCGGATGTCCCGCTTGCTCAGTTTCAGAAGGTCGGTGCGCGATGTGCCGGTGCCAAACTGGATCGTACCGCGGCGCAGCTGTGCGGTGCCGGGCAGGATCCGCAAAATAGACCGGCACGTCAGTGTCTTGCCCGACCCGCTTTCCCCGACCAGCGCCAACGTCTCGCCCGCATCGACGGAAAAGCTGACCCCCGCGACGACGGGCGGCGCGGTGCCGAACCCGATAGACAGGTCTTGTACGTCAAGCAGCGGGGCCATTCTTGGTCCTTTGTCTCACATCAGGGCGCAAACCGCAGTCAACCCGATTCCACCCCATACGTCCATACACGGCTTCCTGAAGGTTTCGTGCTACACATTTCGCTTTTTCTGCACCATCTAGAGGTCAAAGCCAAAGGAATGATCAATGACCCAAAGCCGCCTTGACCTTTTTGTTGACCGTATGGTGTCCCAGCGCGCCTGTCTCGATCACGCCGCCGCATTGACGGCGTCCCTGCCGGGACCGGTGTTCGAACTGGGCCTCGGCAACGGCCGGACCTATCACCACATGCGCCATATCATGCCCGAACGCGAGATCTACGTCTTTGAACGGGCCATCGCGTCCCACCCAGACAGCACGCCCCCGGACGACATGGTCCTTCTGGGCGATGTGTTCGACACGCTGCCGCAGGCGCTGGCGCGGTTCGGGCCGACGGCCGGCCTGATCCATGCCGACCTTGGCGGACATAATGCACAAAAGAACGATATCTTTGCGCAAAAAGTGTCGCCGCTGATTGCGCCCCTGCTGGCGGTGGGCGGGCTGATGGTGTCGTCGGACCGGATGTATTTCGACACGCTGGTTGAACAACCCCTGCCCGAGGGTGCTGTGCCCGGGCGGTGCTTTATCTACCGTCGCGACACCTGATCCACCCGTCGGCGTGACACAGAGCGGCCCTTCGGGGAGAGTTTATCTGGCAAGATGAAGAGAGCGCGGTGTGCCCCAAATGACGTGGCGGCGCATGTCGAAACGCTTGCCCTTTTTGCGTGCACGCCTAGGCTGACCCTCGCGCGGGCGGATGATCCCTTGCGCGATTTGATGCAGCGGAGGGACCATGAGCGACAAGATTGCCTATTCGAGACAGGGCGACATCGCCGTTCTGACGGTGCAGAACCCGCCGGTGAATGCGCTGTCCCATGCCGTGCGGCAGGGCCTGTGGGACCGGATGGATCAGGCCGAGGCGGATGCGGGCGTGCGCGCCGTGCTGATCGTGGGTGAGGGGCGCGCATTTTTTGCGGGCGCCGACATCACCGAATTTGGCAAGCCGCCGCTGGAGCCGCACCTGCCCGACCTGATCAACCGGATCGAAGCCTCGCCTTTGCTGGTCGTGGCGTCGATGCACGGTGTGTCGCTGGGCGGCGGGCTCGAGGTCGCGCTGGGCTGTCACAACCGCATCGCGGTGCCCTCGGCCAAGGTCGGCCTGCCCGAGGTGCATCTGGGCCTGATCCCCGGTGCGGGCGGCACGCAGCGCCTGCCGCGCCTGACGGGGGTCGAGCCTGCGCTCGACGTGATGACGACCGGTCGGCATATCGGCGCGGACAAGGCCCACGCGCTGGGCATCATCGACGTGGTGCAGGACGGTGACCCGATGGAAAACGGCCTTGCCTATGTGCAGAAATTGCTGGCGGAGGGTGCCGCCCGTAGCCCGGTATCCGAGATGGACCCGCCCGCACCGATCGACTGGGACTCGGCATTCGACGCCATCCTCGCGCGCGGCCGCGGCCAGATTTCGCCCGCGTGGTGCGTGCGTGCCGTGCAGGCGTCGGTGGAAAAACCCTTTGCCGAAGGGCTGAAGGCCGAACGCCAGATATTTTACGACCTGATGCAGACCGACCAGCGCAAGGGCATGATCCATGCTTTTTTCTCCGAACGTGCGGTGTCAAACCTGCCCGAGCTGAAGGGCGTGGATCCGCGCCCCGTACAGCATATCGGCGTCATTGGTGGTGGCACCATGGGGGCGGGCATTGCCACGGCGGCGCTGCTTGCGGGGCTGCGGGTGCACCTGCTCGAGATGTCGGCGCAGGCGGGCGAGGCCGCACGAGGCCGCATCGCGGGCAATCTGGCCGGGGCCCTGAAACGCGGCAAGATCAGCGCCGATCAGCATGACGCCATTCTGACCCAGGCCCTGCAGATCGTGACAAGCTATGATACGCTGTCCGATGTTGATCTGGCCGTCGAAGCCGTCTTCGAGGACATGGAGGTCAAGAAACAGGTCTTTGCGGAGCTGGACCGGGTCTGCAAGCCGGGTGCGATCCTGGCCTCCAACACCTCTTACCTCGATATCGATGCGATCGCGGCGACAACCTCGCGGCCCGGCGATGTGCTGGGGCTGCACTTCTTCTCGCCCGCGCATGTGATGAAACTGCTCGAGGTCGTGGTGGGGGCAGAGACCGCGCCGGACGTGGTGGCCACCGGCTTTGCACTGGGCAAGATGCTGGGCAAGATCAGCGTTCGCGCGGGCGTCTGCGACGGGTTCATCGGCAACCGTATCCTTGCCACCTACCGCACGGCCGCAGACCAGATGATCCTTGACGGTGCGTCGCCCTATGACATCGACGCCGCCCTTGAGGCGTTCGGCTTTGCCATGGGGCCGTTTGCCGTGGCGGACCTCGCGGGCCTCGACATCGGCTGGGCCGTGCGCAAGCGCAAGCGCGCGGAAGGGCAGGCGCCCAAACGCGACGCGACTTATGCGGACACGCTCTGCGAACAGGGGCATTTCGGCCAGAAGACGGGCAAGGGGTACTATGACTATGCCGCAGGTCCAAAGGCCCGCGTGCCCAATCCTGACGTCACGCCCATGATCGAGGCGGACCACGCGCGCCTCGGCATCACCCCGCGCCTCTTCACGCGCGAAGAGATCGTGCGCCGCTACATGGCCGCCATGGTCAACGAGAGCGCCAAGGTCGTCGGCGAAGGCATCGCCCGCCGCCCGCTGGACGTCGATATGACGCTGCTCTTCGGCTATGGGTTCCCGCGCTACCACGGGGGGCCGCTGAAATGGGCCGACATCGTGGGGCTTGAGGCGCTGCTGAAAGACATCAAATCCTACGCCATCGAAGACGCCGACTTCTGGGCCCCCGCACCCCTGCTGGAACAGCTGGTGGCGGATGGCAAAACCTTCGATGACCTGAACAAAAAGGGCTGAGATATGGACCTGAGCTATTCCCCCGAAGAACAAGCCTTCCAGGCGGAAGTGCGCCAATTCCTGGCCGATGAACTGCCCGGCGATATCGCGGACAAGGTGCGGCTGGACACGGACTTGACCAAGGACGACATGGAACGCTGGCACGCGATCCTGAACAACCGCGGCTGGCTGGCGCAAAACTGGCCCGCGGAATTTGGCGGCGCCGAATGGTCCGCCGTCCAGCGCCACATCTACGACACCGAGGCCGCCGACGCCAACGCCCCCCGCATCGTGCCCTTTGGCCTCTCGATGCTCGGCCCCGTCCTGCAAAAATTCGGCTCCAAAGAGCAGCAGGACCACTGGCTGCCCCGCATCCTCGACGGCACCGACTGGTGGTGCCAGGGCTATTCCGAACCGGGCGCGGGCTCCGACCTCGCCTCGCTGAAAACCAAGGCCGTGCGCGATGGCGACCACTACATCGTCAACGGGCAAAAGACATGGACGACCCTCGGTCAGTTCGCCAACATGATCTTCTGCCTCGTCCGTACGGATGCGGATGCCAAACAGCAAGAGGGGATCAGCTTCCTGCTGATCGACATGGACACGCCCGGCGTCGAAGTGCGCCCCATCATCCTGCTCGATGGCTGCCACGAGGTGAACGAGGTCTGGTTCACGGACGTGCGGGTGCCGGTGGCAAACCTCGTGGGCGAGGAAAACAAGGGCTGGACCTATGCAAAATACCTGCTCACCCACGAACGGACGGGCCTTGGCGGCGTGGGCTTCTCCCAGGCGGGCCTCAAGACGGTCAAACGCATCGCCAAAACTGCCAATCACAACGGAAAACCGCTGATCGAAAACCCCCACTTCGCCGCACGCGTGGCGCAAGTCGAAATTGACCTGCGCGCCATGGCCACCACCAACCTGCGCATCATCTCGCAAGCCGCCGCAGGCGAGGCGCCGGGGCTCGAGGCGTCGATGCTCAAGGTCAAAGGGTCGATCATCCGTCAGGAAATCAACGACCTCGCGCGCCGGGCGGTCGGTCCCTACGCCATGCCCTTCGCCTCCGAGGCGGTCGAGGGCGCAAACGACCGCATCCCCGACCCGTTCGACGCAGGCCCCGTTGCGGGCCAGTATTTCAACAACCGCAAGCTGTCGATCTTTGGCGGCTCCAACGAAATCCAGCGCGGCATCATCGCCAAAGTGACCATGAGCGGGGGTGGCAAATGAACTTCAACCTGACCGAAGAACGGCAGATGTTGCAGGACACGCTGCGGCGCTATCTGCGCGAACAATACGGGACCGCACGGCGCAACGAGATCCTTGGCTCCGACACCGGATTTTCGCCCGACATCTGGGCCGAACTGGCCGAGCTGGGTGTGCTGGGCGCGCTCTTTACCGAGGACATGGGCGGCTTTGGCGGCGCGGGTTTCGACATCGCCGTGGTGTTCGAGGAACTGGGCCGCGCGGGCGTGGTGGAACCGGTGCTCGATTCTGCGCTGATGGGCGGTCGCCTGCTGGCTGCGGCGGGCAAGACGGACTTGGTTGAACAGGTCATCGGCGGTGCCCTGCACCTCGCCGTGGCGCACGCAGAACCCGACAGCCGCTATGACCTCGACCACGTCAACACGACCGCGACGGACAACACACTCACGGGCCGCAAGGCCGTTGTGATGAACGCCGAGGCCGCCGAACACCTGATTATCTCGGCCAAGGACGGCGACAGGATCGCGCTCTACCTCGTGGACAAGGGCGCAGCCGGGCTAGACATCCAGGGCTACCCCCTCCTCGCCGGGGGCCGTGCCGCCGAGGTCACGCTCGAAAATACACCCGGCACACCGCTGGGCCTCACGCTTGGCGACTACGAGGCCACGTGGCGCCTCGCCCTCGTCGCGCAATGCGCCGAGGCACTGGGGGCCATGGAAACCGCCACGGCGCAGACACAGGATTACCTGATGACCCGCAAGCAGTTCGGGCGGCCCATCGGCACCTTTCAGGCGCTGGCCCACCGCATGTCCGACTTGTTGATCGAACTGGAACAGGCGCGCTCCGCCGTGATCAACGCCGCGGGTCATGTCACGGACACCGATGCCGACCTGCACCTGTCGGCCAGCAAGAACCTGATCGGCCGCATCGGACGTCTGGTTGCCGAAGAAGCGATCCAGATGCACGGCGGCATCGCCATGACGCAGGAATACGAATTGGCCCATATCGCCAAACGCATCATCATGGCCGACCACCGTTTCGGCGACACGGATTACCATCTGGAGCGGTTCATTGCCCTCTCTGCCGCCTGAAGGACCCGGTATCATCCGCGACGAGACCGGCGCGCAGACGCTGCTGGGCTATGTTGTGGATATCCGGGCCGGCGACGGGACGGCGAAATGCTGGCTCGACATCGGGGCGCAGCACGGCAACCGCCACGGGGGCCTGCACGGCGGGATCATGTCCGCGATGCTCGACAACGCGATGGGTTTTGCCGCCGCGCGCTCAGGCGCAGACGATGGCAGCACCAAGGTGGCGACGCTGACCATGACGACCAACTACCTTGCCCCCGCCAGCACCGGCGTGGTGGTCGCGACGGGCGAAGTGTCGGGCGGCGGGCGTGCCACGATCTTTACCGAAGGGCGGCTCGAGGACGAAAACGGCACCGTCCTCGCCACCTCGACAGGCGTCTACAAGCGGGTCAAAAGTGGATAGCGTCCATGACCTGCTCGCCCATCAGGTCGCAACCCGGCCCGATGCACTGGCGTTCGAGGACGTCACAGGCGCGCGCCTGAGCTTTGCGCAACTGGGGCTGGCCGCAGACGAGATTGCCGAGGTGCTGAAGCGCAAAGGCATCGGCCCCGGCGACCGCGTGATGATCGTGTCGGAAAATTGCGCCGCCAAGGTTGCCGCCCTGTTCGCGACATGGGCCTTGGGGGCCATCGCCGTCCCGATCAACGCGCGCCAGACCGCCGCCGAAATTGCCCGTGTCGATGCCCATGCCGAACCCAAAGCGGTGTTCTTCACCACACAGGTCTCGCCAGACGCCGAAAAACACTGCATCACCGCACAAAGAAAAATCGCAGATCTAGAGGCCAGCACCATATCCGGCGTATGGGGTCAGCTTGCCCTACACTGTCCCCGCGGGGACAGCTTGGCCGGCGACAGCGACGTCGCCGTCCTCCTCTATACAACAGGCACGACCGGCGACCCCAAGGGCGTGATGCTGACCCATGCGAACGTGCGTTTCGGTGGCGCGACCTCGGCGAACCTGCGGGCGATGACGCCTGCCGACATGATCTATGGCGTGCTGCCCACGACCCATGTGTTCGGGCTCTGTTCGGTGGTGGTGGCGGCGATCCATGCGGGCGCGCCCGTACGGCTGGTGCCGCGCTTCGACGTGCCATCGGTCTTTGGCGCGCTGCGGGACGGGATCACGCTCTTTTCAGCGGTGCCGCAGATGCACGCGCTGCTGATGGCGCATGCGCGGGCGCAGGGGCTGGGGACGCTTGGCTCGGCGACCTTGCGCTATGTCTCGTCCGGTGCCGCGCCGCTTGATCCCACGTGGAAGCGCGAGGCGGAGGCGTTCTATGGCGTGGCCTTGCAGAACGGGTACGGCATGACCGAGAGCACCGCGGGCACGGCTGCCACGCGCAACGTCATCGGCGATCCCGACACGTCGGTCGGCCCGCCCCTGCCGGGCATCGAGATCACCATCGATGACGCGGTGGCGGGCGGAGAGGTGCTGACCCGCGGGCCGCATGTGATGAAGGGCTATTTCCGCAACCCGGACGAGACCGCCAAGGTGTTGTCGCCCGACGGGTGGCTGCGCACGGGCGATCTGGGCCGCATCGATGAGGCGGGGCGCCTGCACATCCTCGGCCGCGCCAAGGAGCTGATCATCCATGGCGGGTTCAACGTCTTCCCGCCCGAGGTCGAGGCCGCGCTGAACGACCATCCTGAGGTGGTGCAGGCAGCGGTGGTCGGACGGATGCGGGACGGGGACGAAGAGGTTGTGGCCTTTGTCCAGGTTCCGGACGGCAGCGTATTGACCGAAACAGATCTGCGCGCCTTTGTCCGGGACCGGTTGGCAGGTTACAAGCGGCCCGCGCACTACGTACTGGCCACGGCATTGCCCGCGGCACCCACGGGCAAGATCCTGAAACACAAGCTGATCGAGACGTTCGCTGACGCGCTGGACTAGGTCCAGACGCCTTCTGCAGCGGCGCGGATCGCGCGGATGTTGTCGCCATAGGGGGCGGGGTCGTTGACGGAGCCACCGCGGAACACGGCAGAGCCTGCGACGAGCACGTCCGCACCTGCCTTGGCCACAAGCGGCGCTGTGGTCGGATCGACGCCGCCATCGATCTCGATATGCACGGGGCGGTCGCCGATCATGGCGCGCAGGTCGGCGATCTTGGCGGTCATGTCGATGAACTTTTGCCCGCCAAAGCCGGGGTTGACCGTCATCACGCAGATCAGATCGACCATGTCGATCACCTCTGCGACGGCCGAGGCCGGAGTGCCGGGGTTCAGGGCGACGCCCGCCTTCATGCCCGCGCCGCGAATGGCCTGAAGCGTGCGGTGGATGTGGGGCCCGGCCTCGACATGGGCGGTCAGGACATCCGCGCCTGCGTCCGCGAAGGCGTCGATATAGGGATCGACCGGCGCGATCATCAGGTGGACATCCATCACGCCCTTGATATGCGGACGGATCGCGGCACAGGTGGCGGGGCCAAAGGTGATGTTGGGCACGAAATGGCCGTCCATCACGTCGACATGGATCCAGTCCGCGCCCTGCGCCTCGACCGCGGCGCATTCGGCACCGAAATTGGCAAAATCGGCGGCGAGGATGGAGGGGGCGATCTTGATCGAGCGGTCAAAGGGCATGGGGCGCGGTCCTGTGTCTGGGGCTTTTGCCCCTATACTCTGCCTCTGAGCGGGCGGAAAGGGCGGGTGCCTCCGGCGGGCATATTTTGGGAACAATGAAGATGTGGATTGCGCCAAAGGCGATCTGGAGGCATTTTGAGGGGCGTACATCATAATTAGTTTGACAATCGAATTAAAGGGCGCGACTGTGAACGACAGGGAGGATGTCGATGTACCTTGGACTTGATCTGGGCACGTCGGGTGTGAAGGCGTTGCTGGTCGATGAGGACGGGCGCGCGGTCGGCAGTGCCGACGCCACTTATGATGTGACAAACCCGGCGGCAGGCTGGAGCGAGCAGGATCCGGGCGACTGGGTGCGGGGCATCGGCGCGGCGCTGGCGGCGTTGCGCGCGGCGCACGGGGCGGCGTTCGGGGCCGTACGGGCGCTGTCCTTTTCCGGCCATATGCATGGCGCGGTGATGGTGGATGACGCAGGATGCG
Source organism: uncultured Tateyamaria sp. (assembly GCF_947487805.1). Lineage (GTDB taxonomy): Bacteria > Pseudomonadota > Alphaproteobacteria > Rhodobacterales > Rhodobacteraceae > Tateyamaria. Next base: position 447,113 of record NZ_CANKXW010000001.1, read on the forward strand.
TGCTGCGCCCGTGCATCCTGTGGAATGACACGCGCAGCCATGTCGAGGCGGCGGCGATGGATGCCGACCCGGTGGCGCGCGCGGTCAGTGGCAATATCGTCTTTCCCGGATTTACCGCGCCCAAGCTGGCCTGGGTTGCGGCCCATGAGCCGGATGTGTTTGCGCGTGTGGCGCGGGTCATGTTGCCCAAGGATTACCTGCTGTGGTGGCTGACGGGGCGCTATGCGACCGAGATGTCGGATGCGGCGGGCACTGCGTGGCTGGATGTTGGCGCGCGGGACTGGTCGGGTGATCTGTTGGCTTTGGGCGGGATGCGCCGCGATCAGATGCCGGACCTGCTTGAGGGCACTGATGTTGTGGGCGTCGTGCAGGCGGCGCGGGCCGATCTGGGCCTGCCTGCGGGATGCAAGGTTGTGGCCGGTGGGGCGGACAATGCGGTTGCCGCCTGCGGTGTGGGCGCGTTGGGGGAAGGGGACGGGTTCGTGTCCCTTGGCACCTCGGGCGTGGTTCTGGCGGGGCGTGACCGCTATGCGCCGGATGCGGGGACGGCGGTGCATACGTTTTGTCACGCGGTGCCGGGGCGCTGGTATCAGATGGGCGTCGTGCTGGCGGCCACCGACAGCCTGAACTGGTTGAGCCGGATCACGGGCCGGGGGGCAGGCGATCTGTCTGCGTCCTTGGGCGATATGCTGCGCGCACCGGGGGGCGTGAAATTCTATCCCTATCTTTCGGGCGAGCGGACACCGCACAATGATGCGGCCGTGCGGGGCGGGTTTACCGGCCTGGATATTGCCAGCGGGCCCGAGGATCTGACCCACGCCGTGATGGCGGGTGTCAGCTTTGCCCTGCGCGACAGTTTCGAGGCGTTGAAGGCCACGGGGGCGCAGTTGCCCTCTGCCCTCGCCATCGGGGGCGGCAGCCGGTCCGATTACTGGACGCGGATGCTGGCCACGACATTGAACATCCCGCTGGAGCGCCCCGACGAGGGGGCGTTTGGCGCGGCCCTTGGCGCGGCGCGCATTGCCATCTGTGGGGATACCGGCGCGGATCCGGGCGCCGTGATGACCAAGCCCCCCATATCGGATGTGATCGACCCTGAGGCGGATCTGACCGCCGCCTATGATGATGCTTATTCCGCCTTTTCAGGCGCTTACCCCAAACTGAAGGCCATGCCATGACCACTGGATTCTTTGACGCCGTTGCCCCCGCCACCTTTGAGGGGCCGGACAGCACCAACCCGATGGCGTTCCGCCACTATGATCCCGACGAGATGGTGATGGGCAAGCGGATGGAGGATCATTTGCGCTTTGCCGTGGCCTATTGGCATTCCTTTGCCTGGGAGGGGGGCGACCCATTTGGCGGGCAGACCTTTATTCGCCCGTGGCACCCGCAGGACGACATGGGTCGCGCCAAGATGAAGGCCGATGTGGCGTTCGAGATGTTCGAGTGGTTGGGCGTGCCCTATTTCTGCTGGCATGACGCCGACATCCGGCCCGAAGGCGATACATTTGCCGAGAGCCTGAGCCGGCTGGACGAGATCACGGATTACTTTCTGGGCAAGATGGAGGGCGGCAAGGTTGGCTGTCTCTGGGGGACGGCGAACATGTTCAGCCACCGTCGCTGGATGTCTGGTGCCTCGACCAACCCGGACCCGGACGTGTTCGCCTATGCCGCGGCGACGGTGAAGTCCTGCATGGATGCGACGCAGAAGCTGGGTGGTGAGAATTACGTGTTGTGGGGCGGGCGCGAGGGGTACGAGACGCTGCTGAACACGGATATGGGGCGCGAGCTGGACCATATGGGCCGGTTCCTGAGCATGGTGGTCGAGTACAAGCACAAGATCGGGTTCAAGGGGCAGATCCTGGTGGAGCCAAAGCCGCAGGAGCCGTCCAAGCACCAGTATGACTTTGACGCGGCCACCTGCATCGGGTTCCTGCGCAAATACGGGCTGGAGGACGAGGTGAAGCTGAACCTCGAACAGGGGCATGCGATCCTGGCGGGCCATTCGTTCGAACATGAGATTGCGGTGGCTGCCGCTGACGGGATGCTGGGATCGATCGACATGAACCGCAACGACTACCAGTCGGGCTGGGATACGGACCAGTTCCCCAATAACGTGCCCGAGGTGGCGCTGTGCTATTACCACATCCTCAAGGCCGGTGGGCTGGGGTCGGGGGGCACCAACTTTGACGCCAAGCTGCGCCGTCAGAGCCTGGATGCGGAGGACCTGATTGCGGGTCATGTGGGGGCCATGGACATCTGTGCGCGGGGCCTCAAGGCGGCGGCGGCTATGCTGGAGGATGGCGGCATCGAGGACGCGATGGCCACGCGCTATGCCGGGTGGGACACCCCGCAGGCGCAGGCGATGCTGCAAAGCGATCTGGGCGCAATCTCGGACCGGGTGCTGGCCGAAGGCATTGCGCCGCAGCCGCGATCGGGCCGTCAGGAGATCCTTGAGAACTACGTCTCGCGCTTTGTCTGACCGGGGCGCGGCCCGTGCTCAGACGAAGGGCAGGTAGAAGTCGCGCACCTCGTCCACGGACTTGTCCTTGAGCCGTTTCCATTCGTCCTGTTTCAGGAAGATCAGCGCGTTGCACAGGTCGTCGCCCACGGCAGCGCGCAGGGGCGCGTCCGCGTCGAGCGCGTCCAGCGCCTTGTCCAGCGCGGATGGCACGTGGCGCGTGGCGCGCACGTTTTCCAACCCGTCGAGGTCTTCGGCGGCGGGCAGGTCATAGCCGTTTTCCACGCCGAGCAGCGCCGCCTGCAACACGGCCGTCACGGCGAGGTACGGGTTCGTTGCGCAATCGGCCATGCGGTGTTCCAGCCGCGCGGATCGGGGGGAGGTCACGCAGGACCGCGTCGTGACCAGCCGGTGATCGTCAGCCCAGTTGGCCCAGTACCCGGCCATCGATGCAGGCCCGAGGCGGTCATAGCTGTTCACCGTCATCGCGAGCAGGGCGGCCAGCCCTTCGTGGTGGTGGATCAGCCCGGCCATGCAGCCGCGCGCCACATCCGACAACTGCCCGTCGGGCGCGATGACATTGCCACCCTGCGCGTCCTCAAAGCTGAAGTTGATGTGCAGGCCGGACCCGCCCCGGTCGGGGATCGGTTTGGGCAGGAAGGTCAGGAGCAGGTCCATGTCCGCCGCGACCTCGCGGGCCATCGTCTTGAACAGGAACGCGCCGTCGCAGGCGGCGAGCGCGTCGTCGAACTGCATGGTTAGTTCGAACTGGCCGTTGTCATATTCGCCGTTCATCGATTCGATGCGCAGCCCGACTTCCTCCGCCGTGGCCCAGAGGGCGTTCATCAACCCGGCGGGATCGTTTTGCGGGCCGGTGCCATAGACGAAAGCGCCGGGCGTGTCATAGGGCTCCCACACGCCGTCGGTTCCTTGCTGGAACACATAGGCCTCCATCTCGAGGCCGACCTTGGGTGTCAGCCCGCGCGCCTGCCACGCGGCCACGGTGGCCTGAAGCCGCCCGCGCGCGCAGAGGCCAAAGGGCGCGCCGTCCGCGTGCAGGGTGCCAAGGGCGATGTCGGTGTCCTGTTGCCAGTCGGGGTGGCGGGCCTCGTCCAGCACAAGTTCCATGTCGGGGATGCCGTCAAAGACGCCCGCGCCCGGCACGGGGATCAGGTCGCGGTCAAAGGTGGTGCCGAACACACCGCGGGCAAAGCCGACCTTGCCCCCGGCAGCCACGTCCGATGGCACGTATTTGCCGCGCGGCAGGTTCAACAGATCGCAAAACAGGGTGCGGGTGCGTGTGGTCATATCGGTCACTTCAGCGTTGGGCGCAGGGTCAGTGATTTGACCCCGCAGATGAAATTGGATCGGGTCCAGGTCGGCTCTGACACCGCGTCGAGCCGGGTGATGCGGCCTGCCAGTTCTTGCAGGATGCACCGCAATTCGAGTTTGGCAAGCCACATGCCAAGGCAGACATGCGGCCCGCCCTGCCCAAAGGCGAGGTGGCGGTTGGGGCTGCGGTCCAGTTGCGCGCTGTGGGGATTGTCGAACACCGTCTCGTCGCGGCTGCCGGAGGCGAACCACATCAGCACCTTGTCGCCCGCGCGGATGGTCTGGCCGTGCAGGTCGATGTCGCGTGTCGCCGTGCGGCGGAAATGCAGGGTGGGCGAGGCGAGGCGGATGATCTCGTCCGCGCAGGTGTCCCAGACCTTGCCCGTTTGCAGCTGCGCCAGCAGGTCCGGTTGCCGGGTCATGAGGTGCAGCGCCATCGCGATGGAATAGCGGGTCGTGTCGTTTCCGGCGGCCACCAGCAGGCAGAAGAAGTTCTTGAAATCCTGCGCTGTCATCGCGCCATCCTCGCTGCGCAGCACGCGGGCGAGGATGCCATCGCCGTCCACCTGCCGCGTGCCATCAAGGATCGTATCGGCATAGTCATAAAGCTCGACCCCCGCAGGCGACCGGAATGGCATCATGCGGTAGGCGTCGGTGTCGACCTTGTCGATCACGGTGGTGGTAAAGTCGGGGTCCGTGTTCCCGATCAGTGCGTCGCCCCGTTCCACCAGCCAGTCGAGGTCATCCTCGGGCACGCCGAGGATGCGGCCCAGCATCAGCATCGGCAACCGCTTGGCGATCAGGTCGATGCCGTCGAACTCTGCATGGTCCAGCGCCTGCCCGACGATATCGCGGGCCAGATCCTGGATCAGTGGTTCGAACCGGGCGATGACGGGCTTGGCAAAGACGGGATTGACCGCGCGGCGGGTGGTGGAATGTTCGGGCGGGTCGGTTTCCTGAAAGGTGCGGCGCGACATGTATTCGTCATGGCTTTGGTCCTCGATCCGGATGCCCTGTGCGCTGGAGAATGTCGCGGGGTCCTTTTGCGCGGCCATGATGTCGGCATAGCGGGTGAGCGACCAGAACCCCTTGTTTCCGGCAAAGGCATCCGTCCAGTGCACCGGCGCGTCGCGGCGCATCTGTGTGAACGTGTCGTGGGGGATGCCATCCACAAAGCTGTCGTGATCGGCGAGGTTCTTCATGGGGTGCCTCCGAAAAAGCGGGTGGCCCATTGGGCAAATGTGCTGCCATGCGTGGGCGTGGCAAGCGTGGCTTTGGCTGCTGCGACCTCTTCGGCCGCCAGGTGAGGCGCGGTCTCGTCCAGAACACAGCGCATGAAGGGGTCGGTGAATTCCGGGTGCGCCTGCGTGGTCAGGATATGCGCGCCCTTGGCGAACCCGGCGATGGCGCATTTTGGGGACCGGGCGTAGGCCGTGCACCCGTCTGGCAAGGTCGTCACGGCATCGTGGTGAAACTGGTAGAGGTTCAGCCCCTGCGTTTGTGGCTGCATGTATGGCAAGGTGCGGGTCAGCTCGATTGGGTCCACGCCGATGTTCCAGTCCTGACGCGCGACCTTTCCGCCCAGTGCCATGGCGATCGCCTGATGGCCGAAACAGGCCCCAAGCAGCGGCTTTTGCGCCGCGTCGCAGGCGCGGATGAAATCGTAGAGCGCGGGCAGAAAGGGCAGATCGTCCAGCACGCTCAGCGGCGAGCCGGTGATCAGGAATGCGTCCTGTTCGTCCACGCTCGCAGGCACTTCGCCACCGATGGTCATGTAGACGCGGTAGGTGAACCGCTGGTCCTGCGCATCGAACAGGTCGCGGAACCGGTGGCTGTCGTCCGGAAAGGCATCACCGATGGGCGATGTGTCGTGGTTGACCTGTAGCAGACCGAGTTTGAGGCGCATGAAACTTACTCAACATGAGGGGCGTGTTGACCCGCGGGGTGGCGCAATCGCGCCGCCCCATGGGGGCGGGTCGGCGCGGCCCGTGACGCAAGCGCCACGGGCGGTTTGAATTATCGGCCCAGGATCTCGTTGATCTCTGCCGACTTGGCGCGGTCTGCCTCGATCCGTGCCTCGGCCTCGGCCTGACCTTGCCAGTAAACGGCGGCCCCGGTTTCGGCCATCAGCGCCTGTGCTTCGTCCGACGCCATGGTCTTGGCGGCGACTTCGGCGATGGTGTCGATCACCTCTTGCGGCGTGCCTTTGGTCACGAACAGGCCGTTCCACAGCTCGACATCGTTCACACCGGATTGCGCGGCGATGGTTTCGACCCCGTCCAGCTTGGCGATGGGGGACGCGCCGATATTGCCCAGTACGTTGATGTCACCCAGGCACGGCTCGATCAGCGCCAGCGTGGTGTTGATCACATCGGCATCGCCCGAGGACAGCGTGTTGCAGTCCAGCAGGTCAAAGGCGCTGTCGTCGGCGAATTCAAAGTCCATCTTGACCGCCGCAGCCATCGACACGGCAGTGGGCGTCAGGCCCGCGCCAAAGTGGCCCAGCACGACGTCGTTGTCCTGCGCATAGGCGGCCAGTTCTGCCATGTTGGAATAGGGCGCGTCGCCTGATGCGGCCAGCACGAAGGGGTAGGTCAGAAAGATGCCCACGGGCACGAAACTGTCCTCTTCGATGCCGATGTCGATCTTGGGGCCGACGATGGGCACACCGATCACAAAGGACCCGATGACCGACCCGTCATTTGGCGCATTCAGCACCTCGAGCGCGCCGGGAAAGGGGCCATCGCCGCCACCGGGGCGGTTCACAACGGACGCGGGCTGGCCCGTGGCCTCGGCCATGTCGGCGGCGATCATGCGCGTCAGGATGTCCTCGAAATCACCCGGAGGCCACGGCACGATGAATTGCACGGGGCCTGTGGGGTACTCTGCCAGCGCGGGGCCGGTCAGGGCAGCCAGGGCAAAGGCTGCGGTGGTCAAAAGCTTCTTCATGTGTACTCTCCCTGAGTTTATTTTGCTTTTGCGGTCAGTGTTCGAACCGTCTGGTGCGAACGGTGGTGATGATCGTGACGACGATCACGATCAGGATCACGACAAAAAGCGTCCCGGCCACCGGCCGGTTCACGATGTCGAAAACGGTTTTGATCTGGCCTGCACCCGCCGTCAGCTTGTCGATCATGATCGACCCCAGCACGAGGCCCAGCACCACGGGCACCAGGGGCCAGTCGAGCCGCCGCAGGATATAGCCGACATAGCCGAACCCGGCGGCGAACATGCAGTCGGTAAAGGAATTGCGGATCGAAAAGACGCCGACAAAGGCGAGGATCAGGATGAACGCGCCCAGAAGGCGGTTGGGGATATAGATGATGCGCGTGATCGCGCGGGTCGAGATCAGCAGCGTCAGCAGCACCAGCACGTTGATCAGCAACAGCGCGATAAAGAGCGAGAACAGGAAATCCGAGTTGTTCTCGAAAATATCAGGCCCCGGTTTGATGCCTGCATCAAAGAACACGACCATCATCATGGCGGTCAGCGCCTCGCCCGGCACACCCAGCGCCAGCAGGGGCACCATCGCGGCGGCGGGCACGGCGTTGTTGCTGGCCTCGGACGCGATCAGCCCGTCCGGCGCGCCGCGCCCGAACTGGCCGGGGTTTTTCGAGATCGCGCGCGCGGTGGAATAGCTGAAGAACTGCGCCACGAACTCGCCCACGCCGGGGATGATGCCCATCACCGTGCCGTAGCCCGCGCTGCAAAAGGCCACGACCGGGTGTTTGCGCAACTCTCCAAAACCGCGCAAGAGCCCGCCCTTGATCCGCGCCTCGGGCGGGTCCGCATCCTTGCCCGTCAGCAGAAACAGCGCCTGACTGATGGCAAAGATGCCGACGATCACGACGATCAGGTTGAAACCGGGATAGAGGTATTCGATGTCGAACGTATAGCGATCGATCTGGCGCGTCGTCTGCCGCCCCACCAGCGCAATCAGGAACCCCAGCCCAAAGAGAAGCGCGGCCAGCCCCATCGTTTTGCGATGTGCGGCGATCAGCAGGACAGCGCCCAGAACGGCGGCCATAAAGATATCCCGCTGACCGAACAGCGCCCCCAGATCACGCAGGTAGGGGCCAAAGACCATCAGCGCGGTCAGCCCCAACAGGATCGAGAAGCACCCGCCAAAGAACGACGCCGCATAGGCCAGCGACAGCCCGCGCGCGGCCTCGCCCCGCCGGGTCATGGCATAGCCGTCATAGGTGGTCAGCGCATTGACCGGCGTGCCGGGCGTGTTGATCAGGATCGCGGGGATGGCCCCGCCATACATCGACGATCCATAGACGCCGAGCAGCAGGACCAGCGACACCAGATCGTCGAGAAACACGGTGGCGGGCAGCAGGATGGCGATGGCAATCGCGGGGCCGATCCCCGGCACCGCACCAATCGCCAGCCCGCCCACGGACCCGATCAGGATCGCAACCAGCACGGGCCAGCTGGCAAGGTTGTCGAGACCGGCCCAGAACGCCTCCATCAGAACCACACCTGCATGAAGGTCTCGAGCCGTTGGGGCAGCTGGTCATAGAGCCAGATGTTCACGGGCGTGCGGATTTGCAGGCCGGTGCGGAACACCAGCACAATCGCGAAACTGGCGGCAAGGCAGATGCCCATCCACCGCGCGCCGCGATAGCCCATGCGCCAGGGCAGCAGCGTGCCCATCAGCAGGGTCGACACAAGATAGCCCAGCACCGGCACCAGCAGGGTGTAGCCCACGAACCAGCCCACGAATTCCAGCGCGCGCAGCCATTGCGACATCTCGTAGCCCACGGCGGTGGGTTGCCCGAACCGTGTGCGCCAGCGCTGGGCGCGCCATGCGGCATAGAGGTTCCACAAGGCCGCAGGCACCAGCACCGCAAGGCACATCAGCGGCGCGACCCACCCCTGTTTCAGGATCCGCCCCAGCCGTGCGAGCCGTTTGTCGGGGTCGGTGATCCCGAACTGGTCCATCCAGTACCGCGCCATGTTGGCAGGCAGCTTGCGGTCCTCCCACCCGGTCTGGGAAAAGAAGAAGGCGAGGAAAAACAGCGCCAAAAGCGCCATGAACAGCGAAAAGATCAGATCCCCCCGTCCGCGCCGGAAGTCGGTGATGTCAGCCACGTTGATCTTTTGGGCAGGTGGCGTGGCAGAGGCAAAGCGCCGGGTCGTCGCCCGTGACCGGATCACGGCGCGCGGTGTCGCGCTGGTCAGCGCGCGGGGGGTGACCCGGCTTGTCACGCGGCTCCGGACATGGCGGTCAGGCCCGCTTCGGTCGCGGACAGGATGGTCTGGATGTGGCCTGCGTCCACCACCAGCGGCGGCGAAAAGATGGCGTTGTTGCCCGACACCCGGATCATCACGCCCGCCTCGTAGGCGGCCTTTTGGAACACCAGCGGCAGCGCCTTGCCCACGGGGGTCTTGGTGGCGCGGTCGCTGACCAGTTCGATGGCGCACATCAGCCCCGCGCCGCGCACGTCGCCGATCATGTCAAAGCGGTCAGCCAGCGCATGCAGCCCGGCCTTCAACTCGGCCCCGCGGGGGGCTGCGTTTTCCCAGGGCTTGATACGCATCGTTTCCTCGACCGCCGCGACGGCGGCGGCGGCACCGACCGGGTGGCCGGAATAGGTATAACCGGAATCGACCGACCCCGCCCCGCTCTGGTCATCCTCGAACGCGGCGGCCACGTGGTCCGCGATCATCACCGCGCCAAAGGGGAAATAGCCGTTGGTGATCGCCTTGGCGGTGCACATCAGGTCCGGCTGCACGCCCCAGTGGCGCGAGCCCGTGGGGGATCCCGTGCGGCCAAAGGCGGTGATCACCTCATCCGCGATCAGCAGCACACCGTGCTTGTCGCAGATGTCGCGCACCATGGGCATGAAGCTTGGATGCGGCGGGATCACCCCGCCCGCGCCCTGCACCGGCTCCATCACGAATGCGGCGACGGTGTTGGCCCCCTGAAAGGCGATCTCGCGCTCAAGCATGCCCGCGCTGAGGCGCGCCAGCTCTGCCGGATCGTCGGTGCCGAAGGGGTTGCGATAGAGGTAGGGCCCGGGGATGTGGAAACAGCCCGCCATGAGCGGCTCGTAAGTGTTGCGGAACTTGGCGTTGCCATTCACCGACGCGCCGCCGAAATGTGTGCCGTGATAGCCCTTGTCGAGGCTGATGAACTTGGTCCGCGTGCCCTCGCCACGGATGCGGTGGTATTGCCGCGCCAATTTCAGCGCGATCTCGATACTGTCCGACCCGCCGGAGGTGAAAAAGCTGCGGCTCATCCCGTCGGGGCCAAAGAAGTCGGCAAGCAGGTAGGCCAGCTCGATCGCCTTGTCGTTCGAGGTGCCGCGAAAGGTCGAGTAATAGGGCAGGGCGTCGAGTTGCTGGGCGATGGCGTCCTTGACCGGCTGGCACGAATAGCCAAGGTTCACGTTCCACAGGCCGCCCACCGCGTCGATGCTGCGGTGCCCGTCCACATCCGTGATGTGCACCCCGTCGCCACCCGTCAGGATGGTGGGCGGGTTGGCCATGCTGTCGGCGGGATGCGCCATCGGGTGCCAGAACTGGCGGGCATTGTTTTCCTTGAGGAAATTGCTGTCTTTCATGACACGGCCCTTTCGTGGCTGGGGGTCCAGATTTTTCCGACGTCGAGCGGGACAGTGCCGCCCATGGCCTCGGTGAAGCCGCGCCCGTGATCCATCAGCAACCGCGCCAGATGCGCCTCGACGGCCTTGCCGCCCCGCGCGGAGGGGTAGGCGATGGAGCAGGTGGCAAAGGGCACGCCCTTGGCGTCAAAGATCGGGATCGCGACCGAGGACACGCCCAGCCGCAGCGCATCGCGGTTGCGTGCATAACCCCGGCGCTGGATCGCGGTCAGTTCAGCAACCAGCGCATCGCGGTCCGGCGCGCCGGACCCCGGCACCCATGTGCGCGGATCGGCCAGCGCCAGATCCAGCTGCGCGGGCAGCGAAAAGGCGAGGAACGCCTTGCCCGAGGATGTGGCAAACAGCGGCGGCAAGCCATAGGCGTCAAAGCTGACCCGGACGGGGTGGTCGTGGAATTCGGCGTGGTACATGTCGACCAGATCGAACCCTTCGAGGCGGCTGATATGCACCAGTTCGCCGGCGGCGCGGCTGAGCGTGTCGGTCGCGGTGCGGATCATCTCGACCTCGGGCACGGTGCGCGCCCGCATCCCCGCCAGCCGGGTCAACGACGGGCCAAGCCGGTAGGCCCGCGTCGCGGGGTCCTGTTCCAGAAAGCCCGCCTGTTCCAGTGCGGCAAGATGCCGGTGCACCGTGGCCTTGTCCCGCCCGGTGCGGCGTTGCACATCCGACAGGCCAAGCTGTGGCTGGGCGTCGGAAAACAGGTCGAGAAGGCTCAGGGCTTTGGCAATGGTCGACATGGACAAGAGCTTGACGCACCGGCGCACGCCTTGCAATATATTTTTTGCGTCCATCGGTTCACTATATGAACCATCAAGGAAAGTGCACAAGCGATGACCAACCTTGCCACGCATCTGGCCAAACTGCGCCCGCATCTCGACGATGTGGCCGCGCGCGGGTTGCTGAACCACATCGGTGGCGCGGCGGTCGGTGGCGTGGCGGATCGCTGGTTTGATGCCACATCGCCGGTGGACGGCAGTGTGATCGCGCGCACGGTGCGTAGCGATGCCGCCGATGTCGACCGGGCGGCGCAGGCGGCGCGCGCGGCCTTTGGTGCGTGGCGCGACATGCCAGCGACCGAGCGCAAGGCCATCCTGCACGCCATCGCCGACGGCATCGCCGCACGCGCGGACGATATCGCCCTGTGCGAATGCTGGGACACCGGGCAGCCATGGCGCTATATGGCGCGGGCGGCCCTGCGCGGGGCGGAGAACTTCCGCTTTTTCGCGGACCGGGTCGCATCCGCGCGCGATGGGCAGGCGATGCCGTCGCCCGGCCTGATGAACATCACCACCCGCGTGCCGATTGGCCCGGTGGGGGTGATCACGCCGTGGAACACGCCCTTCATGCTGTCGACGTGGAAAATCGCGCCCGCACTGGCCGCGGGCTGCACGGTGGTGCACAAACCGGCGGAGCTGAGCCCCTGGACCGCGCGCATCCTGATCGACATCGCCGAGGCGGCGGGCCTGCCGCCGGGGGTCTGGAACCTGATCAACGGCACCGGGCCAGAGGCGGGCCGCGCCCTGACCGAACACGCGGATATCAAGGCCATCGCCTTTGTCGGTGCGTCCCAGACCGGGGCCGCGATCATGGCGCAGGGGGCGCCCACGCTCAAACGTATCCAGTTCGAGCTGGGTGGCAAGAACCCGATGATCATCTTTGCCGACGCAGACCTTGAGGCCGCCCTCGATGCGACCTTGTTCATGAGCTTTGCGCTCAATGGCGAACGCTGCACCGCATCGTCGCGCCTGCTGGTGCAGGCGGGCATCGCGGACCGGTTCGAGGCGGCACTGGCCGCGCGCATGGACGCGATCCGCGTGGGCCACCCGCTGGATCCCGCCACCGAGGTTGGCCCGCTGATCTCCGCGGATCACGCGGCGCGGGTGCGGAGCTGGATCGAGACCGGCCAACGCGAGGGCGCGCAGCACCGGGTGGGCCGCGCCGAGGGGCAATACATCGCGCCCACGCTGCTGACGGGTGCGCGCAACGACATGCGTGTCGCCCAGAACGAGATCTTTGGCCCCGTGCTGACCTCCATCCGGTTCGAGACAGAGGACGAGGCGCTGCAACTGGCCAATGACAGCGCCTACGGGCTGACGGGCTATGTCTGGACGGCGGATGCGACGCGGGCGTTGCGGGTGTCAGAGCGGCTTGAGGCGGGGATGGTCTGGGTCAACACCGCCAACCTGCGGCACCTGCCCACCCCGTTCGGCGGCATGAAATCAAGCGGGATCGGCCGCGATGGCGGGGACTGGTCGCTGGAGTTCTACATGGAGCAGAAACATATCGGCCTTGGCACCCGCGATCCGGATGTGCCACGACTGGGTGTCGGCGCGTGACGGACGGCGACCATCGAGCAAGGGGATGCGGCAATGAGCTGGGATGAATTTGCAGAGGCGGCCAAGCGCGCCGCCGACTGGGGTGCGGCCTATCATGCGACGCTGCGCGACCGGCCCGTGCGGGCGCAAACGGCCCCCGGCGACATCGCCGCGGCTCTGGAGCCAAGCCCGCCCGAGGATGGTACCGCGCTGGCCGATATCATGGCGGATTTCGAAACGGTTGTGATGCCCGGCATCACACATTGGCAGCATCCGAGGTTCTTTGCCTATTTCAACTCGAATGCGGCCCCCGCATCCGTGCTGGCCGAATTCCTGGCCTCGATCATCGCGCCGCAATGCATGCTGTGGCAGACCTCGCCCGCCGCGACCGAGATGGAAACCCGCATGCTCGACTGGTTGCGTCAGTCGCTGGGCCTCGCGGACGGGTTCCAGGGGGTCATTCAGGACAGTGCGTCGTCGGCCACGCTGGCGGCGGTGCTGACCATGCGCGAACGCGCGCTCGACTGGGCGGGCAACACGGCCGGGCTCGCTGGTCAGCCCCGGCTGCGCGTCTACTGCTCGGATCAGGTGCACAGCTCGATCGACCGGGCGATCTGGGTATCGGGTATCGGGCAGGACAACCTGGTCAAGATCCGCACCACGGGCGATTTGCGCGCCATGGACCCCGCCGACCTCGAGGCCGCGATCCTCGAAGACCGTCAGGCGGGGCGCATCCCCGCAGGCATCATCGCGGCCACAGGGGCCACGGGCATGGGCGCCTGCGATGACCTTGAGGCTGTCGCGGCCATCGCCGCGAAATACGACATCTACACCCATCTCGACGCCGCCTGGGCCGGGACGGCGATGATCTGCCCCGAATTCCGCCCGCTGTGGCGCGGGGCGGATCAGTTCGACAGCATCGTGTTCAACCCGCACAAATGGCTGGGCGCGCAATTCGATTGTGCCGCGCATTTCCTGCGCGACCCGGACCAGCTGCGCCAGACGCTGGCGATCCGGCCCGAATACCTCAAGACCCACGCCCAGGGCGAGATCACCGACTATTCGGAATGGTCGATCCCGCTGGGCCGCCGGTTCCGCGCGCTCAAACTGTGGTTCCTGATGCGCCATTACGGGATGGAGGGGCTGCGCACCCGCATCCGCAACCATGTCGCATGGAGCCAGTCGCTGTGCCACCGTCTCGGCGCGGAGGACGATTTCGAGATCGTGACAGAGCCGATCCTGTCGCTGTGGACGTTCAAGGTGGCCGGGGCGTCGGATGATGACACGCAGCGGCTTGTGGACGCCATCAACGATGACGGGCGGATCTATCTGACGCAGACGCTGGTGGACGGGGCAAAGGTGATCCGCTTTACCGCCGGGCAATTCGACTGCGACGCGCGCGACTTTGACACCGCCTTTGACACGATCACCGAGATCGCTCGCGCCCTCTAGAGGTCAGGAGGTGACGCGCAGATACCGCGCGCAGCCGTGCAGCGCGGAGGCGTCGTTGGTCATCAGGTATGTGGGAATGTTCGGCATCCGGTCGCCAAAGCGGTCATCCGCCAGAAGCGGGGCCAGCGCCAGATCACGCGCGGGCGATTTGATCAATGTCTGCGCAAGGCTGCCGTTGAAGAATATGCCGCCCTCGGGCAGGTAGATATAGGCCAGTTCTCGGACCAGCGCGCCAAGGGCACGGGCGGCAAGCGCGATTGTCTCGGCCCCACCGTCGGAGGCGCCCACATCTTCGGGCAGGCAATGGATGCCCGTCCGGGCGTGGTGCAGGTTGGCAAACCCGCGCCCCGCCAGCAGGTGTTCGACCGTGCGGAAGGCCGACGGGTCCGCCACTGCACCGTCCAGAATGGTCGCGACCGATTGGGGCACGCAGGCATGGCCCATCTCTGCCGCGAACACGACGCCCGAAGGCCGGTGCGCCACCGCGACGTTGAAGCCGGTGCCCAGACCCACGACCATCGCCTGCGGCTCGTCCGGGGCGGGGGTGCCGCTCAGATGTTCCAGCGACGGGCCTGACAGCACGCAGATCGCGTGGCCATGCGCCTCGAGATCGTTCAGTAGATGTACCGCGCCCAGCGACAGCTCTGACGCCAGTGCGGCGGCGTCGAAATGCCAGTCGCGGTTGGTCAGCCGCCCTTCGCCCTTGCCCACCGGACCCGCAATGGCGATGGCCGCGGCATCCAGCACCGGGTGATCCGCCATGAACACCCGTGCGACTTCGGCAAAGCCACTGTAATTGTCGTTGCGAAACCGTTTCACGGTCTCGGCACGCACGCCTTCTGCATCGGCGAGGGCCAACCGGCAATTGGTGCCGCCTACATCTGCAACCAGATACAGCATGTGCGTATCGTCCCCGTCTGGCCGCGCGCCCCTGTTCGGAGGGACGGCCTGTTTCCATTGGTGCCACCTGCGGCAGAATCCGCTGTGCGCATCCCTGATATTACGCGACTGCGCGGTCTGAAACCCTTTAAATTCGGAACGCTAATTAAATTGGACAATGCGGTCAAAAAACGTCAGGCTGATCGCGAACACCAAGCGCAGAGACTGCACCGTATGGCATTTGGCCACCAAAAAGTAGAAAGCAGGCGCCGCGTGCTGCGCGAGATATCGCAGCACGGGCCGTTGCCGCGTATCGATCTGGCCGAACGGACCGGGATAAGCCGCGCGACGGTGACGGCCGTGACCGGCGAATTGCTGCGCGGCGGGCTGATCGCAGAGGTGCCGCGCGATCCGCAGGCGGACGAGGCCGCGCGGGGCCGTCCGCGCGTCGACCTCAAGATCGACGGGGCAGCGCACCTGATTGCCGGGCTCAAGGTGTCGGACGCGTCCATCTCGCTGGTGCTGATCGATTTCAACGGCGTGCGCGTGGCCGATCACGAACGCCCCTTGCCGCAACCGCGCCTGTCGCCCGACCGGCTGACGGCGGAAATCGCGGCGGGGCTGGATGCGCTGGCGGTACAGGTCGACCGGACACGCAGTGACATTTCCGGCGTCGGCGTGGGTCTGGCAGGTATCGTGGATGCGCCCCACGGGCTGGTTTACTGGTCGCCGTCGCTGGATCAGCGCAACGTGCCCTTTGCCGATGTGCTGACGCAGGGGCTGGGGATCCCGGCCTATGTGGACAATGACGCCAACCTCGTGGCCAAGGCCGAGATGATCTTTGGCGAGGGCAAGGACCATTCCGATTTCATCGTCATCACCATCGAAAGCGGTGTGGGCATGGGGATTGTGCTGGGCGGTCAGGTCTATCGCGGAACGCGCGGCTGCGGCGCGGAATTCGGGCACACCAAGGTGCAGGTGGATGGCGCACTTTGCCGCTGCGGGCAGCGCGGCTGCCTCGAGGCCTATGTCGCCGATTATGCGCTGGTGCGCGAGGCGACCAGCGTCGGCGGCGTGACCCTCACCGCGTCCACGGCCCATGCGGTCAACACGATCCTGACGGCGGCCAAGTCCGGCGACCCCACGGCACGCATGGTGATCGACCGCGCGGGCAAGATGTTTGCCATGGGCCTCGCCAATCTGGTGAACATCTTCGACCCCGAGCTGGTCATCCTCGCAGGTGAGCAGATGCAGTTCGACCACCTCTATGCCGATGCGGTCATCGAAGAGATGCAAAAGGGCATCGTCCAGATCGACAAACCCGCACCTGCGGTTGTCGTCCACAAGTGGGACAATCTGATGTGGGCCAGCGGTGCGGCGGCGCACGCGCTGGATTTTGTGCAGGATCACGCCGTCACCGCCCTGCAGGACGGCTAGGCCCGGATCACAGCGGCGGCAGCCCGGCGATGGCGCGCCCTTCGGCGGTCTTGAGCGAGAAATCCTGCCCCCGCCAGTCGTCCCCCGCCGGGCCCATCAGCACCGCAATGGCCTGCGCGACCCAATCGGCCGGGATATGCGCGTCCCAGGCCAGTTGGCTGACCGGGTTGATCCCGCTGGCGGCGATGTCACGCTGCATATCCGTGGCCACGGTGCCGGGGGACAGGCCCATGACCCGCACACCTGCGCCGCGCACCTCCTTGTCCGCCACGCGGGTGAGGGACAGCACTGCCGCCTTGGTGGCGCAATAATGGCTCCACCCTTCCAGCGCGGATGTGGCCGCCCCGGACGAGATGTTGATGACCGTGCCCGTCCCGCGTGCCACCATGCCCGGCAATGCGGCTCGCAATCCGTGATAGACCCCCATCAGGTTCACGCCCACCGCCGCGGCCCAGGCGCGCGGATCGCTGTCGGTCAGCCGCGCGATCGGGTCGATCAGCCCTGCGTTGTTGATCAGCGCGTCGACCGGCCCCGCGATGTCGAACATCTGCGCCACCTGTGCCGCGTCGCTGACATCGCAGGGCACCGCGCGCGCGCCGATCTCGTCCGCAAGCGCGCGCAAGGCGTCACCGGACCGCGCGGCCATCACCACGTCCGCGCCCAACCCCGCCAGCCTGCGGGCCGTCGCGGCCCCGATGCCCTTGCTGGCACCGGTGATCACGACGGTCTTGCCCTTGATCCCGTCCATGCTCAGCGCCCCCATGTGCAGGGGATGTTGCCATCGGACGCGCCCGCGCATTGCACCAGATCGAAATGCAGATCCAGGTCCACGCTCAACCCCGTGGGGCTGTCGAGAAAGGCGATGAAATCCATGCCGTGGTCCAGCCGCAGCAGCTCTCCGGTTGCCTCGAATCCCACCACGCGGACCTCGTCGTAGTTCGGGATGAAATCGGGATAGGTCCGGTCCCGCACCATGGTGAAATCCAGCGTGATCGGTGCCGTCTGACCGCGCAGCGTCACATCCCCGGTCAGCTTGCCGGATGTCGGCGTCAGCATCAGGATGTCGGTGGACACAAAGGTGATCGTGGGCGCGTTTTCCGCATCCAGGTAATCGGCATGGCGCAGATGGGCGTCCCGGTCGGCGTGATTGCTGTCGACGCTGGCGGCGTCGATGGCAAAGGTGATGCGCGAGTTTTCGGGCGCATCCTCGTCGATCAGGAACGTCCCGTCGAACGTATTGAACCGGCCCACCGTCCGGCTCAGCCCCATGTGGTTGATCTCCCAACCCACATGCGCATGGCCGAGATCGAGCTTCCACTCCTGCGGCTCTGCCTGAGCGGTGAGGGTGGATGCGAGAAATGCGGCAAAAGGTAATGTGCGTGTCATGGTCTGTCTCCTGTGCGTGACAGGGACGGAGGTAAGCCATGCGACTTGCGCAAAAAACATGGCGGAACCCATCAGTATCGTGCATATATCACACGAATGGACACCCAAGCCCTCAGAACCCTGCAACTCGTCGCCCATCACCGCAGCTTTGCCGAGGCCGCGCGGGTGCTGGACGTGGACCCATCCTCGGTCAGCCGCGTGGTCGCCTCGGTCGAGGCGCAACTGGGTCTGCGGCTCTTTCAACGCTCCACCCGGCAACTGTCGGTGACGGAGGCGGGCGCGCTGTATCTGGCGCGCGTCGGCCCGCTGCTGGATGATCTGGATCTGGCGCGCGATGCGGCCGCACAGGTGGGCGCGCGCCCAAGCGGTCGGGTGCGGTTGACCGCCTCGGTTGCCTTTGGTCAGGAGGTGATCGTGCCGCATCTGGCCGACTTGCGCGACAGCCTGCCCGAGATTGAGCTGGACATGCTCTTTACCGACCAGATGGTGGACCTTCTGGCCGCACAGGTCGACATCGCGATCCGGCTGGCCCCGGCCCCCAAGGGTGATCTGATCAGCACGCGGCTTATGTCCACGCGCTACCGCGTCGTGGCCGCACCCTCCTATGTCGTGGCCCACGGACACCCACGCACGCCCCAAGACCTCGAAACCCGCGATTGCCTCCGGATGAGCCTGCCCGACTACCGCACCGAATGGCGGTTCCGGGACGCGGAAGCGGATGGCACCGTGCCGGTGTCGGGGCCGTTCGTGATGTCCAATGTCCTGGCCTTGCGCGCCGCCGCGCGGTCCGGGCTGGGCCCGGCACTGCTGGCGGACTGGATGACCGACGGCGACATCGCGCGCGGCACGCTCGTGGATCTCTTTCCCGACCACGCCGTCACGGCAACCAGCTTTGATACCGCCGCCTGGCTGCTCTATCCCAGTCGTGCGTACCTGCCCGCCAAGGTCCGCGCGGTCATCGATTTCCTGCGCGCACGGATCTAGACGGCGACACCCGCATTGGCCTTGATCTCGCGCAGGACAACATTGGTCTGCGCACTGGCCACGGCGGGCAGGCGAAACAGGAACGTCTCCAGAAACGCGTTATAGGCGTCGATATCCGGGCAAAGCACGCGCATCTGGTAATCGGACTGGCCGGTTGTGGCATAGCATTCGACAACCTCCGCCCGCACCGCGACCGCGCGGATGAATGCCTCCAGCTCTGCCTCGCTATGGCGGGCCAGTTGCACATGCACGATGGCCTGAAATCCCAAACCCGCCGCCCGCGCATTTACAATGGCACCATAGCGTTCGATCACGCCCGCCTCCTCCAGTGCCCGCACCCTGCGCCAACAGGCCGAAGGCGACATGCCAACGAGGTCGGCCAGATCGGCGTTGGACATCCGGCTGTCAGATTGAAGCTGGCGCAGAAGGGCGCTGTCCTTGGGGTCGAGCTGCATCTGAAGACATTATCCATAATCGGGTCGATAATCGACAGGAATTTTCAGAATTTTCCGAAACACCGAGCATTACGGCGAAAATGACCAGGGGATCCGGGATAATCTGCACCGCAAAGGAGCCCGCCCATGTCCGACCCCCGCCACAGCTTTGCACCCTATACGCTGAACGACCGCTATGACCGGACCGAGGGGCGCGTGTACCTGACCGGGACGCAGGCGCTGGTGCGGATCATGCTGGACCAGGCGCGCCGCGACAAGGCGGCGGGGCGCAGGACCGCAGGGTTCATCTCGGGCTATCGCGGCTCCCCCCTGGGTGGGGTGGACCGGGAACTGTGGCGCGCGGGCCAGCGGATCGCGCAGTCCGACATCACCTTCATGCCCGCCGTGAACGAAGACCTCGGCGCCACGGCGGTTCTGGGCGCGCAGCAGGCGGTGCTCGATCCCCATTGCACGCATGAGGGCGTGTTTTCCATGTGGTACGGCAAGGGGCCGGGCGTGGACCGGTCGGGCGATGCGCTCAAGCATGGCAACGCCTACGGGGTGTCGCCGCTGGGTGGCGTGCTGGTGGTGGCGGGGGACGACCACGGTTGTGTGTCCTCGTCCATGCCGCACCAGTCCGACGTGGCCTTTATGGCGTGGTTCATGCCGACGCTGAACCCGGCCACGGTCGCGGAATACCTCGAATATGGTGCCTACGGCATCGCGCTCAGCCGGTTTTCCGGCACTTGGGTGGGGTTCAAGGCGATCTCGGAAACGGTGGAAAGCGCGGCCTCCATCGACCTGCCGCCCGACCCGGTCTTTGCCCAGCCTGATTACACCGCGCCGCCGGGCGGGCTGCATATCCGCGCCGCGGACCTGCCCAGCCCGGAGATCGAGACCCGCATGGGCCACAAGCTGGAGGCCGTGCGCGCCTTTGTCGAGGCGAACCCGATTGACCGCGTCCTCTATGACGTGCCGGGGGCGCGGTTCGGCTTTGTCACCACCGGCAAGGCCCATATGGATCTGCTCGAAGCACTGCGCCTGCTTGGGCTCGATGCGGCGGCCTGCCGGGCCCATGGCATCGACATCTACAAGGTGGGCATGGTCTGGCCACTGGCCCTGCGGGACGCGCGCGCCTTTGTGCGCGGCAAGACCGAGATCATGGTGGTCGAGGAAAAACGCGGCCTGATCGAAAGCCAGCTTAAGGAGGCATTTTATGACCTGCCGCGCGACATACCGGAGCGTATGGTAGGCAAGTATGATCCCGACGGCAGATCGCTTGTCCCCTGGACCGGAGAGTTGTCGCCGCTGGTGCTGGCGCCATTGGTGGCGCAACGGCTCGATACTTTTGTGCCCGACCTGAACCTGCCCGCCCGCGCGCGTGCCCTGCAAACACCGCCGACGCTGCTGTCGGTGCCGGGGGCCACGCGCACGCCCTATTTCTGCTCGGGCTGCCCGCACAACACCTCGACCAGGGTGCCCGAGGGATCGCAGGCCGCCAGCGGCATCGGCTGCCACGTTATGGCCTCGTGGATGGACCGCGACACGGGCGGCTATGCGCAGATGGGCGGCGAAGGTGTGCCGTGGGTCGCGGCGTCACGCTTTAACGGCGGCAAGCACATCTTTCAGAACATCGGCGAGGGCACGTGGTACCATTCCGGATCCCTCGCCGTCCGGCAGGCCGTGGCGGGTGGGGCCAACATCACCTACAAAGTGCTGTTCAACGACGCCGTGGCCATGACGGGCGGACAGCCGGTGGACGGCCCCGTCAGCGTGCAGGGCATCGCGTGGTCGTCACATGCCGAGGGGGTCGCGGGCATCGCCGTGGTCTCGGACGCGCCGGAGAAATTCGACCTGCGCGCCTTTCCCCCCGGCACGACGCTGGATGGTCGCGCCAATCTTGACGCGGTGCAGCGCCGCCTGCGCGACGTGCCCGGTGTCACGGTCCTGATCTACGAACAGACCTGCGCCACCGAAAAACGCCGCCGCCGCAAGCGCGGTGACATCCCCGCAGCACCCCGGCTGGCGGTGATCAACCCGGATGTGTGCGAGGGCTGCGGCGACTGTTCGGTGCAAAGCAACTGCCTGAGCGTCGAGCCGCTGCCGACTCCGTTGGGGCCCAAGCGGCGGATCAACCAGTCGACCTGCAACAGCGACATGTCCTGCCTCACCGGGTTCTGCCCCAGCTTCGTGACGCTCGAAGGGGCCGTGCGCCGCAAGGCCCCGGCCAGGGACATCGACCTGCCCGCGCTGATGCGCGACGTTCCTGCGCCCGCCGTGCCCGGGCTGAACGCGCCCTTTGACCTGCTGGTGACGGGTGTGGGCGGTACGGGCGTGGTGACGGTGGGGGCGCTGATCACCATGGCGGCACATCTGGAGGGCAAGGGGGCGAGCGTGTTGGATTTCACCGGCTTTGCCCAGAAATTCGGAACCGTGCTCAGCTATGTGCGGCTGGGGCCGTCACCGGATGCGCTGCACCAGGTGCGCATCGATCAGGGGGCCGCGGATGCCGTCATCGGCTGCGATGTGGTGGTGTCCTCGTCACCCAAGGCATCGGCGCATTACCGGGCCGACACGCGGATGGTCCTGAACCTCGCCGAGATGCCCACGGGCGACAGCGTGCTGAACCGCGATGCGGATCTGGCGGTGGACGCGCGTGTGGCCGCGATCACGGGCGTCATCGGTGCGGACAACCTGCGCAGCGTCGATGCCAACGCACTGGCCGAACGCCTGCTGGGCGACACTGTCTTTGCCAATGTGCTGATGCTGGGGGCCGCGTGGCAGATGGGGCTGGTGCCAGTCAGTGACGTCGCGCTGCGGCAGGCCATCGGGCTGAACGGCGTGGCCGAGGCCGCGAACCTGCGCGCCTTTGACCTGGGCCGGGTCTGGGCGCATGACCCCGACGCGCTGGTCGCGCCGGTGTCCCCGCGGGGACAGATGGACGCGGCCGGGATCATCGCCGACCGTCACGCCCGCCTGATCGCCTATCAGGACCGCGCCTATGCCGATGCCTACAGGGCCGCCTTGGCGCAGCACACCGGCACCTTCGCGCCGGATCTGCAAGCCATCGCGGCGCGCGCGCTGTTCAAGCTGATGGCCTACAAGGACGAATACGAGGTCGCGCGCCTGCATACCGACGACAGCTTTGCCGCCCGTCTCGCGGCGGAGTTCGAAGGCGACGTGCGGATCACCCATCACATGGCCCCGCCGGGCCTGTCTTGGCGCCGCGACAGCCGGGGCCGCCCGGTCAAGCGCGCCTTTGGCCCGTGGATCCGGCCTGTGATGGCGGTGCTGGCGCGGGGCAGGCGGTTGCGTGGCACGTGGGCGGACCCGTTCGGGCACAGCGCGGAGCGGCGTCAGGAACGGGCCTTGATCACGTGGTATACGGACGGTCTGGCGCGGCTGGCACACGGCATCTGCGACGTGGACGCTGCCCGCGTGTTCCTTGCGGCGCCGCTCGAGTTCCGCGGCTTTGGTCCGGTCAAAGCGGACGCGATTGCGCGGCACAAGCCCGAGGCCGATGCCGCGCTGGCGCGTGCTAGTAGTCGCTGACGAGCAGGTGGGTGGGTGCCACATCCTCTTCGATGGTGGAGAATCGCCCGATGGGTTCGGCAAAGATGTTGTCGGTCAGGTCGTCATTGACCGTTGACACTTCGTGGATCAGGCAATCTCCACCCTCGCCCCAGAACGCATGCCACGTCGTCGGCGTCAGCGTGACAGAGGCCCCCACGGGCAGTTTCAGATGCCCACCGGCGGGCAGGGTAACAGGCACCCCGTCGGTCAGCACGTGCACGTCCGCCTTGCGGTCGATCTGGCCCTCGGCGTCGCAGGTAAAGAGCTCGAGCACCAGCGTGGCACCGCCGCGGTTGATGATGTCCTCGGTCTTGAGAACGTGCCGGTGCATCGGCGACAGCTGATCCTGCCGCGAAATCATCAGCTTTTCCGCGTAAAGCATCGCGCCCTGATGGCCCATCTCGGTCAGGTCGCCGTTGCGCATGGTAAAGAGGAACAGACCCATCTCGTCGAACCGGCCCTGGCCATAATCGGTGATGTCCCAGCCAAGGTTGCGGTCGCGGATATGGGCGGCCTTGTCGCTGCGCATCTCGTCAGGCGACCAGGTGCCAAAGGGCGGCACGGTCCAGCCGTGTTTGGCAAAGAAGTCGGCACCATCGGCAAGGATGTCATTTACGCGGGATCGTTTCATCGGATCAGTCCAGTTCGTTGGTCCAGGGCGGGTTCGCCCCGGCGCGGGATACGGTCACAGCCGCCGCACGGGCAGCATGGGTCAGCATGTCGGTCAGCACGTCTTCGGACAGCGTCGGGATCGCGGCGGGCGACAGCGCGCCTGCGCTGCGCAGCGCGGCGAGGCAACCGGCGTTGAACGTGTCGCCCGCGCCGACCGTGTCGACGACCTCGACCCGTTTGGCGGGCACGCGGACGGTGGCGCCGCCCTTGACCAGCGCGGTAGCGCCTGCGCTGCCTTCGGTCAGCAGCAGCATCTTGGGGCCCATCGCCAACAGGGCTTCGCCCTTGGCGGCCAGATCGCCTTCGGGGATCAGCCAGCTGATGTCGTCATCGGACAGTTTCACGATGTCCGCGCGCCCGATCAACCGCTCGAGCCGGGCGCGGTACGCGGCCTGATCGGTGGCAAATCCGGGGCGGATGTTCGGGTCGGCCATCACCAGCGTGCTGGCCGGAACCCCCAGCGCCATATTGGTCAGGCTGTCGGCCACGGGCAGGTTGCACAGGCTGATCCCGCCAAAGAACACCGCCTCTGTCCCCGCGGGGACAGTGGGCAGATCGGCGGGGGCAATCGCGCTTGTCGCGGTTTCCGTGTCGTAAAAGCTGTAGGTCGCGTTACCATTGTCGAGGTGGACAAAGGCCAGCGTCGTGTTGCGATTGCTGCGCACCGCGTGGCTGGTGTCGACATGGCTGCCGGTCAGGTGCGCGTCGATCATGTGGCCGAACGGGTCCGAGGACAGGCCCGTCACCAGCCCGGTGGGCACATCCAGACGCCCCAACGCCACGGCGGTGTTCAGAACCGCCCCCCCCACATGGGGCACATAGGCCCCGTCGGCATTGGGGATCATGTCGATCAGGGCCTCGCCCGCGCAGAGGATCATAAAGGTGTCTCCGTCCATGTGATATCGGCCGGGGCCGAGCGTGTCAGTACCGTCGTGATATTCGGCACGTCGTTGGTGTCAATCCATGCTTGCGCGTCTGGCTTGCCATGTTCGGCCCAGCGGGCCCTGAGCCGGTCGATCAGAACCTCCATCGGGGGATGCAGGGCGATGGAGAACGTCCAGTGGGCGCGCAGGCGGTTCCAGGGTGCCGCATCGAGCAGCAGGTAATTGCCCTCGACCACCACGGTCTTGCAGGACGCGGGCACGCGGCCCGCGCCGGCGATGGCAATCTCGCGCGTGCGGTCAAAGATCGGAAAGACGATCGGGCCGTCGGATTGCAGGGCGGCGATCATGCGCGCGAACCCGTCCGCGTCAAAGGTATTGGGCGCGCCCTTGCGGCTTTGGGTGCCGTCGATGCGCAGCAGCCGGTCATCGAGGTGAAAGCCGTCCATGGGCACCACGACCGACGGCTCGCCCGTCGCCGTCAGGCGCGCAGCGATGGTTGCGGCAAGTGTGCTTTTGCCGCTGGCGGGCGGCCCCGCCACGGCCACGAGACGCCGGTGGGGCGTCGGGGGCCGGTCGAGGATCTGCGCACAGATCTGATCGAGAGTCATATCAGGCCGCCATCTCCGGCTCTGCCGCGCCGGTCATGTAAGCGACGGCGTCGGACATCGAATGTTCCTTGGGGTCGATTACGCAGAGCCGTTTGCCCAGCCGGTGCACGTGGATGCGGTCGGCGATCTCGAACACGTGGGGCATGTTGTGGCTGATCAGGATGATCGGAATCCCGCGGGCGCGTACGTCCTGGATCAGTTCCAGCACCTTGCGGCTTTCCTTGACGCCGAGGGCCGCGGTGGGTTCATCCAGGATCACCACCTTGGACCCGAATGCCGCGGCACGCGCCACGGCGACGCCTTGGCGTTGCCCGCCCGACAGCGATTCAACCGCCTGGTTGATGTTCTGGATCGTGGCGAGGCCCAGTTCGTTCAGCTTTTCGCGGGCGAACGCCTCCATCGCGGATTTGTCGAGACGGCGGAACACCTTGCCCATCAGACCCGGTTTGCGGATCTCGCGGCCCATGAACATGTTGTCGGCGATGGACAGGGCCGGGGACATGGCCAGCTGTTGATAGACCGTTTCGATCCCTTCGGCGCGGGCGTCGATGGGCGAGCGGAAGTTGACCTCGCGCCCTTCGAGCCAGACTTGCCCCTCGTCCGGGACAACCGCGCCCGACACGGCCTTGATCATCGAGGATTTGCCCGCGCCGTTGTCGCCGATCACGGCGAGGATTTCGCCGGGCATCAGGTCAAAGTCGGCGTGGTCCAGTGCGGTTACCTTGCCATAGCGTTTGACGAGGCCGCGTGCCTTGAGGATGGGTTCCATTACGCGCTCACTTTCCGGATCCATTGATCCACGGCGACGGCTGCGATGATCAGCACGCCGATCAACATGAAGGTCCATTGCGGGTCGGCCCCGGCCATGCGCAGGCCCAGTTCGAACACGCCCACGATCAGCGCCCCAAAGAGCGCCCCGGCAATCGAGCCGCGCCCGCCAAAGAGCGAGATGCCCCCGATCACAACGGCGGTGATGGACTGGATGTTGCCGATCACACCGGTCGTGGCCGACGGAGAGATGGAGCCAAAGCGCCCGATCATCACCCACCCCGCCAGCGCGCAGATGAACCCGGCGGTCATGTAGACGGTCATGTAGGTCTTGTGCACGTCCACGCCCGAAAGCTCGGCCGCTTCGGGGTCGTCGCCCACGGCATAGACATGCCGCCCCCACGCGGTTGATCGCAGCACATAGGCCAGCCCGACAAAGAGGCCGATCATCACCACGACACCAAAGGTGAACGTGGCGCCGCCAAACTGGATCTTGGTGCCGAGGAATTGCAGGAAGGCGGCCTCGGCCTCGATGTCCTGGGACCGGATGGTTTCGTTTTCGGAATAGAGGTAATTCGCGGCGAGCACGATCTGCCACATGCCCAGCGTCACGATGAAGGGGGGCAGTTTCATGCGGCTGACCAGCCAGCCACTGATCGCGCCCAGTGCGGTGCCAACGGTCATGCCGATGGCCACGGACACGGCCGGCGGCACGCCGTATTGGAACGTGGCCTTGCCCATCACCACGGTGCACAGCACGGCAATCGCGCCCACGCTGAGGTCGATGCCCGCGGTCAGGATGATCAGTGTCTGCGCGGCGGCCAGCACGCCCACGATCTGCACCTGTTGCAGGATCAGCGTCAGCGCGAAGGGCGAAAAGAAGCGTGATCCCAAGAGGATGCCGAAAAGGGCAATCGAGAACAGCAGGACCGTCAGTGGCACCAGAGACGGTGTCTGGTGCAGGGTGTGTTGCAGGCGGCCCACAAGGCCTTTGCGCGTGTCTTCGAACTCGGCGACCTTGGCGTCGGCGGTCGAGACGGCAGATTCGTAATTGTCGGATGGGGACATGGGGTGGCGTTTCCTCGGGCAAGACGGGGGGCAGGCGTGATGCCCGCCCCCCGATGCGTTAGGTCAGGTATGCTGCGGCGGGATCAGCCCCAGCAGAGGTCCTTGCCTTCGGCGACCGAGATGCTGTCCACACCGTCGGCGGGCTTGTCCGTGACCAGGGCGACGCCCGTGTCAAAGAACGCCTTGCCATCTGTGGCTTCGGGCTTGGTGCCGTCCTTGGCCCATGCGGCAATCGCCTCGATGCCCAGAGATGCCATCAGCAGCGGGTATTGCTGCGATGTGGCGCCGATCACGCCATCGGCCACGTTCTGCACGCCGGGGCAGCCGCCGTCGACGGACACGATCAGCACGTCGTTTTCACGACCAATCGCCTTGAGCGCCTCATAGGCACCGGCAGCGGCGGGTTCGTTGATGGTGTAGACCACGTTGATGAAGGGGTCTTTGGCCAGCAGGTTCTCCATCGCGCGGCGGCCGCCTTCTTCGTTGCCGGCGGTCACGTCATTGCCGACGATGCGGGCGTCGGTTTCGTCGCCCCATTTGTTTGGGTCACCAATGTCGATGCCAAAGCCGGTGAGGAAGCCCTGATCGCGCAGCACACCCACGGTGGGCTGGCTGATGGCGAGGTCGAGCATCCCGATCTTGGCATCCGCTGCGGCGTCGCCCAGCGTGGCGGCGGCCCATGCGCCGATCAGTTCACCGGCGAGGAAGTTGTCCGTTGCGAACGTCATGTCCGCTGCGTCAATCGGTTCCAGCGGCGTGTCGAGCGCGATGACCAGCAGGCCTGCGTCGCGCGCCTGCTGCACCACCGGCACGATGGAGGCAGTGTCGGAGGCGGTCAGCAGGATGCCCTTGGCCCCGTTGGCGATGCAGGTTTCAATTGCCTGCACCTGCGTTTCGTGGTCGCCATCCACCTTGCCCGCGTAAGAGCTGAGGTTCACGCCCAGCTCTTCGGCCTTGGCGGCCGCACCTTCGCGCATCTTCACGAAGAACGGGTTCGTGTCCGTTTTGGTAATCAGGCAGGCCGATACGCCGTGGCCATCCGCAAATGCGGCCCCGGCCATGGCTGTCACTGCACACGCCGTGCTCAAAAGTAGTTTCTTCATGGTGTCCTCCCAAAAAAGTGGTCGCGCCGCACGTGTACGTCCGGAAACAACTGCCCTAAGGGAAACGCGATTCTGTTAGACTGTCAATTAATAATTCAACTTGATTTATTAATCCATGACATAGAGGATGAGGCGGGAAGGAGCGGTCAATGACCTTGGACCACGTGCGCAGTCTGTCCGGAGGCATCAATCAGACGGGCGTTCGCGCCTATAATGAACGGCTGCTGATGTCGATCCTGCAACGCAATGGCGCGTTGCCCGGCAGCGATCTGGCGCGGCGGACCGGGTTGTCGCCGCAGACAGCGTCGGTGATCCTGCGCAAGCTGGAGCAGGACGGCCTGTTGTCCAAGGGGGATCCGGTCAAGGGCAAGGTGGGCAAGCCGTCGGTGCCCTTTGCGCTGAACCCTGACGGGGTGTTTTCCATCGGGCTCAAGGTGGGGCGGCGGAGTGCCGACCTGCTGGTTCTCGATATGATGGGGCAGGTGCGGTACCAGCTGCGCGAGACCTATGATTACCCGCTGCCCAGCAACGTGTTTTCCTTTCTGAACAACGGCTATGCCGAGTTGATGGCGGCGATGCCGGATGACATGCGGCACCGGATCTGCGGAGTGGGGATTGCCGCACCGTTCGAGCTGTGGAGCTGGCACGAGTTGCTGGGCGCCCCGGAGGAGCAGTTCGCCGCGTGGAAGGACGTTGATTTTGCAGAAGAGGCGCACCGGATCACCGGGTTGCCTGCGCATATGGTCAACGATGCGACGGCGGCGTGCCGGGCAGAACATATCTTTGGCGTGGGGCGCGAGTATCGCGATTACCTTTATTTCTTTCTGGGGGCCTTTGTCGGCGGGGGCGTGGTGCTGGATCACGCGGTGTTCGAAGGCAATCAGCGCAACGCGGGCGCGCTGGGCACCTTGCCTGTCGTTGATCTGGACGGGCGGCCCGCGCATCTGATTGACCTGGCGTCGATCCGCACGCTGGAGCTGCACCTGATCCACGCGGGGCACGATCCGCGGCAGCTGTGGCAGCAGCCGCAGGACTGGTCGCATCTGGAGCCGTTCGTGGAACCGTGGCTGCGCCAGACTGCGGATGCCCTGGCCACGGCCACGGTGGCGGCCTGTGCGGTTCTGGATTTCGAGGCGATCGTGATCGACGGGGCGATGCCGCCGGGCATACGCGCGCGTCTTGTGACGATGACGCGCGATGCGCTGGCCACCAAGGACATGCGCGGTCTGATCCGGCCCATCACCGCAGAGGGCCAGATCGGGGCCAATGCGCGCGGCATTGGCGCGGCCGCCGGACCCATCATCAGCCAGTTGATGCTGGACCGGTCGGCGGCCTTGTTCGATCAGGCGTGACGCTCAGCGGTAGTAGAGCGATGTGCCATTGTGGAAGAGCTGGACCTTGGCCGGGTCAGCGCCGACTTTGACGGTTTTGCCGCGCAGGTCCTGGTGGATGCCGGGCATCTTGGCCAGAACCGCCTGTGCGTCGCCCTCGGCCTTGAAGTAGAGGATTGTCACCTCGCCCAAGGCTTCGGTGAAGTCCACGACGCCCTCATAGACGGCCTCGCCTGTGGTGACGGTCATATCCTCAGGACGGACACCGACATTCACCTTGAGGCCCATGTCGGCATCTGTCGTCGGCACGGCGGAGGACATCATCAAACCGCTGTCCATCTTGACCTTGGTCACCGCGCCGGTTTCCACGATCTCGCCCGGCAGCAGGTTCATAGACGGGGAGCCGATGAACTGGGCCACGAATTCGTTCTCGGGCCGCTCGTACAGCTCCAGCGGGCTGCCCACCTGGGCGATGCCCTTGTTGGCCAGCACGACGATGCGGGTGGCGAGCGTCATCGCCTCCACCTGATCGTGGGTGACGTAGATCATGGTGCTATCGGGCATGGATTCCTTGAGCTGCGCAATCTCGATCCGGGTGGCGACGCGCAGGGCGGCGTCGAGGTTCGAGAGCGGTTCGTCAAAGAGATACACCTTGGGGTCGCGCACGATGGAGCGGCCGATGGCGACCCGTTGACGCTGGCCCCCGGAGAGCGCCTTGGGCAGGCGGTCGAGGTAGGGTTCGAGCTGGAGGATACGCGCGGCCTTGTCGACGGCTGCGTTGATCTCTTCGTTCGACTTTTTGGCCAGCTTGAGCGCAAAGGTCATGTTGTCGCGCACGGTCATGTGCGGATAGAGCGCGTAGGACTGGAACACCATGGCGATGCCGCGCTGTGCCGGGGGCACATCGTTAACGATGGTGCCGTCGATCTCGAGCGTGCCGTCCGAAATCTTTTCCAGCCCGGCGATCATCCGCAGCAGGGTCGACTTGCCACAGCCCGAGGGGCCGACAAAGACGATCAACTCGCCCTTCTGGATGTCGAGGTTGATGTTGTTGAGTACGTTGACCGTGCCACCGTAGGTCTTGGCGACATCGGTCAGTTTCAAATCGGCCATGGTAGTTCCTCCCATCGTCGCCCGTTGGATCGGGCGGGTATTCGTCAGTTGTCTTCAGGTCCTGAGTGACAGGGCCACTTGCCAGGGCCCCAGATGCAGATCGCCGTCGGGGCCGGGGCCCGTGCTGCCCAGTTCGGAGCCGACGGTGACCCAGTCGCCATCCGGCGCCGGAATGGTTGCGGGGTCGTCGCCCAGGTTGAACGCACAGAACAGCGTCTGGTCGCCCGCAGTGCGGGTGAAGTGGATCACCGTGCCGGTTGCCGTCATGTCCGCGTGGTCGCCCTTGACCAGCGCCGGATGCGTGCGCCGGAAGCTGATGGCGCGGCGGTAGTGATGCAGGAGAGCTGCGGGGTCCGCCTCCTGTGCGGCGACCGAGTGGTTCAGGTGTTCGGAGCTGACCGGCAGCCACGGGTGGCCGGTGGAAAAGCCGCCGTTCTGGTTCGACTGTTCCCAGACCATCGGAGTGCGGCACCCGTCGCGGCCCTTGAACTCGGGCCAGAACTCGATCCCGTAGGGGTCTTGCAGATCCTCGAAGGCGACGTCCGCTTCGGGCAGGCCAAGTTCTTCGCCCTGGTAGAGGCAGACGGAGCCGCGCAGGCACAGGATCAGCGTCGCATAGGCGCGCGCAGCTGCGGGTGTCAGGTTCCAGCGGCTGATGTGGCGCATGACGTCGTGGTTGGAAAACGCCCAGCAGGCCCAGCCTTGGGCGGCGACGGTGTCGACCTCTTCGAACACCTGCGCAATGCGCGCGGCGGTCAGCGGCTCCTTGGCGAGGAATTCGAACGCATAGCACATCTGCACGCCCGTGGTTCCGGCGGTGTATTGGCCCAGCAGTTCCAGCCCGCGTTGGGCATCGCCCACCTCTCCGACGGCGGCGGTGCCGGGGTATTCGTCCAAGAGCGCGCGGAACCGGCCCAGAAACGCGAGGTTCTCGGGCTGGTTCTTGGAATAGATGTGTTCCTGGTGGTTATAGGGGTTTACCGCGGGCGCGATATTGGCGTTCCGCTTTTCCGGGGGCAGGGGCGGATTGCTGCGCAAGTCCTTGTCGGCATAGTAGAAGTTGATCGTGTCGAGGCGGAACCCGTCCACGCCGCGATCCAGCCAGAAGCGCGTGACGTCCAGCAGCGCGTCCTGCACATCCGGGTTGTGGAAGTTCAGGTCGGGTTGCGTCGACAGGAAGTTGTGCAGGTAATACTGCTCGCGCCGCGGTTCCCATGTCCAGGCGGGGCCGCCAAAGATCGATAGCCAGTTGTTGGGCGGCGTGCCGTCGGGCTTGGGGTCGGACCAGACATACCAGTCGGCCTTGTCGCTGTCGCGGCTCTGGATGCTGTCCTGATACCACGGGTGTTCTTCGCTGGTGTGGCTGAGCACCAGATCGATCATTACCCGCAGGCCAAGATTGTGCGCGGTGTCGACCAGCGCGTCGAAATCCGCCAGCGTGCCGAACATCGGGTCCACGTCGCAATAGTTGCTGACGTCATAGCCGAAGTCCTTCATCGGCGAGGTAAAGAACGGTGAGATCCAGATCGCGTCCACACCCAGCGATGCGATATGCGGCAGGCGCTGGACGATGCCCAGAAGGTCGCCGATGCCGTCGCCATTGCTGTCCTGATAGCTGCGCGGATAGATCTGGTAGATGACCGCACCGCGCCACCAATCGGTATCGACGTCCATAACCTTGGGCATGTCGAATTCTGCTTTCTTGTTCATCTTGAACCTTTATTTCACCGAGCCGGCCAAGAGGCCGCGCACGAGGTATTTCTGCATTGCAAAGAAGACGCACAGCGGCACCGCAATCGACACGAAGGCCGCCGTTGCAAGGATTTCCCAGTTGCCGCCCCGAGTGCCCAGCAGGTTCACGATCTGGTCGGTCATCACGGTGGTCTGACCCGTTGAGTCGATCAGGAACACTTTGGCCACGAGCAGGTCGTTCCATGTCCACAGGAACTGGAAGATGGCAAAGGACGCCAAGGCAGGGAACGACAGTGGGAGGATGATCTTGGTAAAGATCTGGAAGTCCGTCGCGCCGTCCACCTTGGCGTTTTCGATGATGTCGCGGGGCAGGCCGACCATGTAGTTTCGCAAGAGGTATATCGCGAGCGGTAGCCCGAACCCTGTATGGGCCAGCCAGACGCCGAGGTAGCCTTTGCCGATGCCGACGCCCACATGCAGTTTCAACAGCGGGATCAGCGCCAGTTGCAGCGGCACCACCAGCAGCCCCACAACGCAGGCAATCAGGATCGCACGGCCGGGAAAGTCCATCCACGCCAGCGCATAGGCGGCAAAGGCCGCGACGACAATGGGAATGATCGTGGCCGGGATCGTGACCGTCAGCGTGTTGAAGAACGCCTTGGCCATGTTGTCGTTGCTGTCACCACTGGTCATGATGTTGACGTAGTTTTCGGTGGTGAATTCGGGCGGCGACACGGCGGTCACAAAGGCGCGTTGCCCGCGGCCCGAGATCTGTTCGTCATTGCCTGACCAGACATAATTGCCGGCTGCATCGACGGAGAATGTCTCTCCGTCGCCCAGATCGGCGACGTCGCCGGGTTTGTAGGCGTCGACGGCGCGCGAGGATGTGCCCCAGCTCTGGATATCGCCAGAGCCGCCGTTTTCCTCGAAGATGTTGCCTTCGACCACGAAGAGCCCGTCGCGTTCGATGCGGTTTTCATCCGGGTCGTTGGCGCGGAAGCGTTCGGTTTGCTCGGACGGGAACAGGGACGCCCACCAGCCCGACCCGGTGATCTGGTCGGCGGTGCGGAAGGAGGACACCAGCAGGCCGAAGGTCGGGAAGACCCACAAGGCGACCAGCAGCACGACCGAGATGTTGACGACCCAGCCAAGGGACGATTTGGAACCAGCAATATTATCCATGATTTTGCTCCTTGCGATCGCGGGCCATCATTTCATCTCCTTGCGGGCGTTGTAGACGTTCCAGATCAGGATCGGGGACACCATGATCATGATCACGATGGCCGCCGCCGATCCGACACCCCAGTCATTGGCGCGGAACAGTTTGTCGAACATGTAGTTGGCGAGAACCTGGGTTTCCCACTGGCCGTTTGTCATGGCGAACACGATGTCAAAGACCTTGAGAACGGTGATGGTGATCGTGGTCCAGACCACGACGATGGTGCCCATGATCTGCGGCACCTTGATCTTGAAGAAGATCTGGAACGGGTTGGCGCCATCGACGATGGCGGCCTCGACCGTTTCCTCGGGGATGCCGCGCAGGGCGGCCGACAGGATCACCATGGCAAAGCCGGTCTGGATCCAGATCAGCACCACCATCAGCAGGAAGGAGTTCCAGAATGGAATGGTCAGCCATGTCTGTGGTTCGCCGTAGGGGTAGTCGAAGGTGAACACGCCGATGAGCGAGGTCAGCGACAGGTAGACGAGGTAAAGTGCGGCCACCCCGACAAAGAGGCGCAGTGGTACAAATCCCGCGCCGCCGCCGTTCTGGCGGCTTTCGGCGATGGGGCGCACGAATATCCAGCCGACATAGGCGACGATGCCCGCAAAGGACAAAAGGATGAGCGTGGGCAGGGCCTGCAACATCAGGAAAGACCCGAAGCCGCCGTCGAATTGCAGCCAGACCGCGTTGAGGATGCCGATCTGGTTCTGATCCGCGGGGCGGGTTTCATAGACCAGTTTGAAGATCACGCCCGCACCGACGAATGAAATCGCCATGGGCATGAAGATCAGGGATTTCGCGATGGACCCCCATTTGATCCGGTCGGTCAGTTGTGCGGCCAGAAGGCCAAAGGCGGTGGAGGCGGCGGGTACGACAATCAGCCACAGCAGGTTGTTGCGCAGCGCCTCCCAGAATTTCGGCTCGGCGGCCATTTGCTGGTAGTTGGCAAGGCCCACAAACGCGCCGCCCTGATCGCGGTCGGTCAGCGACAGGCGCAATGTTTCGAAAACGGGGTAGGCCAGATACAGACCCAGCGCGAACATGGCGGGGAACAGGAACAGCCACGGGCGCACCATGTTGGCGCGGTTGATGTTCCGCCCTGCGTCCGGCCCGGTGGCCGGAAAGATCACCTTGTCCAGGATCTGGTTGGAAAAATAGAAGTAGCCGATGCAACCGCCAACGCCGGCGACGATCGTGATCAATCCTAAGAGTGCGGGGTTCATGGCACGTCTCCCTTGCCAGAGACCAAGTTTGGTCTTGGGTGACCTTGCGGTCTTTGTCTTGGATCAGCCCGCGGCATGCGCGGACTGATCGATGTCGTGAGTGGAGGTGCGCTTACTTGAGCGCGTCCCAGCTGTCCTGGATGTCGGAGGCGACCGCGGCGGCGTCCTTGCCACCGGTATAGTCGACCATGCCGGTCCAGAATGTGCCTGCGCCAACACCGCCGGGCATCAGGTCAGAGCCGTCGAACCGGAATGTGGTGGCACCCAGCAGAACCTCGCCCAGCGACCGCAGCGTGTCGTCCTTGTAGGCGTCGAGGTTCACACCGTTGTGCGGCGTCAGGAAGCCGGTCTGCGCCATCATGATCTCGTGGCTCAGCGGCAGCTGGAAGAACTCCATCAGCGCGTTGGTGGCGTCCGACGGATCGGTGATCGCCATCAGCGTACCGCCGCCCAGAACCGGGTTGCCCAGATCCTTGGAAGCGTAGGAGGGGAAGTAGAAGAAGTTGGTGTCGACACCAAATTCAACATCTTCGGGGAAGAAGGCCGGCACAAACGACGCCTGACGGTGCATGTAGCACTGCGGGGGCGAGGTGAAGAGGCCTTTGGGGCTGTCGCGGAAGTCCGTGGAGGCCACGGCACCCGCGCCGCCTGATACTTTTGCGTCATCGCGTGCAAACCAGCCGAATTCCTCGATCGCGGCGACGACACGGTCGTCGTTGAACGGGATCTCGTTGGTGGTCCACTGGTCATAGACGTCGGGCGACACGGTGCGCAGCATCATGTCCTCGACCCAGTCGGTCGCGGGCCAGCCTGTCGCGGCACCGGATCCCAGACCGATGCACCATGGCACCTCGCCGTCGGCGACGATCTGATCGGTCAGCGCCTTGAGGTCTTCCATGGTCTCGGGCACGTCATAGCCCGCGTCCTCGAAGTTCTCGGGGTTGTACCACACGAGCGACTTGACGTTCACGTTGTAGAAGAAGCCGTACATCTGGTCGTTGCCATCGGCGTCGGCATAGGTGCCCAGATCAACCCAGGACTGGCCCGCCGCATAGTTGTTGGCAACCCAGTCGCCTGTGCCTGCGGGCAGCGGGTGCAGCTGGCCCTTGGAAGCCATGACGGCCGCCAGACCCGGCTGCGGGAACACGGCGACGTTGGGGGCGGAGCCCGCTTCGGCGTCGATCACGATCTGCTGTTCGAACGAATCCGACCCGGTGTAGATCGCGTCCGCGCCTGTGGCCGCTTCGAAATAGGCCAGGGCGTTGTCGAGATACCCGTCCTCGGGTGTCAGCCAGGGGCCAAAGATGGTCACGGTCTGGCCGCTCAGATCCGGAGCGTTTGCCGCCCATGCGTCATAGCTGTCCCAGCTGAACGGGCCTTCACCCGGCGCGAATGCCAGGTGGCCGTCCGCATGCACGGTCGCAGCTGTGATAGCCAACGCTGCGGCGCTGGCCAGAAGTGTCTTGGTCATTTGTATCTTCCTCCCAAAGGTGTCCAAGTGACCGGATGATCAACCGGTCGGAAGCGCGTCTTCAAAGTTGTCAAAGCGCTTTGGAATGCGGTGAACGTCGCTCAAAAAATCGAGTCTGTCAAACGCTGTGCTGTGTTGCGGTGATATTATTTTAACACGG
This sequence comes from uncultured Tateyamaria sp., assembly GCF_947487805.1. GTDB lineage: Bacteria > Pseudomonadota > Alphaproteobacteria > Rhodobacterales > Rhodobacteraceae > Tateyamaria. The sequence continues at coordinate 483,313 of NZ_CANKXW010000001.1, forward strand.
ACACGTTCAAACACCGAAGGTTTTGACGCGCGGCTCACACTTGGGTAGCGTCGCCAAAACCAAAACGCTTTGGACCGGAAACGCCGTGAATCTCAAGGAACTCTCTCAATTGCTGGGTCTGAGCCAGACCACGGTCAGCCGTGCGCTGAACGGTTATCCCGAAGTATCGGAGGCCACGCGTGCCCGCGTGGTCGCAGCGGCGCAGGCGCACAGCTACAGCCCGAATACCCGTGCGCAAAGCCTCGCGACCGGGCTGTCGCGCTGTATCGGGCACGTGATTTCGGTGAATGATTCGGGTGAGATGGTGAACCCGATCTTTGGGGATTTCATGGCTGGGGCGGGCGAGACCTATGCCGCGCATGGTTACGACATGATGGTCACCCGCGTGGGCAAGGACGGCGAAGAAGACGTCTATCGCAACCTCAAGGCCCGGGGCGCCGTGGACGGGCTGGTGGTTCACGCGCCGCGCAAAGCCGACCCGCGTTTGCCGCTGCTGACCGAGATCGGGTTGCCGTTTGTGGTGCATGGCCGGTCGACGGGGGCAAGCGTGCCCTATTCGTGGCTCGACGTGAACAACCGGCGCGCGTTCCGCGATGCGGCGGCCTATCTGACCGGGCTGGGCCACCGGCGCATTGCGCTGATCAACGGGCAGGAAGAGCTGGATTTCGCGATTCGCCGCCGTCAGGGATTCGAAGCCGCGCTGGAAGAGGCCGGGATCGCGGTTGATCCGGACCTGATGGCCCGTGGCGAGATGACCGAGGATTACGGCCATGCCTGTGCCGCGCGCATGCTGGATCGGCCGGAGCCGCCCACGGCGTTTCTTGCTGCGTCCATCATCTGCGCCGCCGGCGTGCGCCGTGCGCTGGACGAACGCGGGATGAAGCCGGGGCGCGATGTGTCGATCGTGACCTTTGACGACTGCCTGAGCTATTTCGGCAATGGGGGCGATGTGCCCGTGTTCACGGCCATGCAATCGTCGGTGCGCGCCGCGGGGGCCGCGCTGGCGCAGATGCTGCTGGACCGGATCGCAGACCCCGGCGCGCCCCATCAACAGACCCTGTGGGAGGCCGAGTTCGTCATCGGGTCTTCGACGGATCACTGCAAGGACTGACCATGTTCACCCATTCCCGTTCCGATTTTCCCCAAGGGTTCGTCTTTGGGGCCGCCACCTCTGCGTATCAGATCGAAGGTCATGCCCATGGCGGGGCTGGCCGCACCATCTGGGACGATTTTGCCGCCGGGCCCGGCAATGTCGTGCGCGGCGAGGATGGCGCGCTGGCCTGTGATCACTACCACCGCTACGAGGCGGACCTCGACCTGTTGCAGGCCGCTGGTTTTGACGCCTACCGGTTCTCGACCAGCTGGGCGCGGGTGATGCCGGACGGGCGGACCGTGAATCCCGAAGGGCTGGATTTCTATGACCGGCTGACCGACGCGATGCTGGAGCGGGGTCTGAAACCCTGCGCGACGCTGTATCATTGGGAATTGCCGTCGGCTTTGCAGGACAAGGGCGGGTGGCGCAACCGCGACATCGCCGGATGGCTCGCGGATTTTGCCGAGACGATCATGGGGCGCATCGGCGACCGGATGTATTCGGTCGCCACCATCAACGAGTTCTGGTGCGTGGCGTTCCTGTCGCATTTCCTGGGCCATCACGCGCCGGGGACGCGCGATATCCGTGCGGCGGCGCGTGCGATGCACCACGTTTTGCTAGCCCATGGCACGGCCATCGAACGCATGCGCGGCATGGGGCTGTCCAATCTGGGCGCCGTTTTCAACATGGAGTGGGCGACGCCCGCCGATGACCGCGCGGAGGCAGCGGAGGCGGCGGCACTTTATGATGACTACTACAACCACTTCTACATTTCGGGTGCGTTCAAGGGGCGCTATCCGGACCGTGTGGTGGACGCTCTGGGCCCGCATCTGCCCGACGGATGGCAGGACGATTTCGGGACAATCACTGCGCCGCTCGACTGGGCGGGGGTGAATTACTATACCCGGTCGATCATCGCGCCCAATGATGGGCCATGGCCGCACCACAACAGCGTGCCCGGCCCCCTGCCCAAAACGCAGATGGGGTGGGAGATCTATCCGCAGGGGCTGCGCGATTTTCTGGTGCGGACGGCGGCGGAGTACACGGGTGATTTGCCGCTGTTCGTGACGGAAAACGGGATGTCCAATGCGGACACTGTGGCCGGCGGAGTGGTGCAGGACGATGCGCGCATCGCTTATTTCCAGAGCCACCTGGCCGCCGTTCGGGACGCGATTGCGGCGGGCGTGCCGTTGAAAGGGTACATGGCCTGGTCGCTCATGGACAATTACGAGTGGGCGCTGGGGTACGAGAAACGCTTTGGCCTTGTGCATGTCGATTTCGAGACGTTGGAGCGGACCCCCAAGGCGTCGTGGCACGCCTTCAAGGCGATGCTGGGCGGGGATTAACGGACTGTTAACCACGAACGGCGAAGAGTGAGGTCATGCGTACCCTGTCTTTGTCCGTCCTTGGTGTTCTGCTGTTTGTCCTGCCGTCCTGTCACACGGCGGGCCCGCATTTTCGCGGGTTGCCCGCAACGACCGTCACCGTTGACGGCTCTACCTTTGACGTGCGGGTGAATGGCCGTTTGGCCGAGGCGATCCGCACCAATGTCGAGTACGCGCCCCGGTTTGGTCCCATCAATGCGCGGGCCAAGCGGGCGATGGAGATGGTCAGCGGATGCCCGGTCAAGGAGGTGCGGGGCGATCAGGCGCAGGCGACCGGCATCCTGAAATGCGGCAAGGGTGGCCCGGCGGTTGACCGGTTGAAACCGCAGGGGGAATACGACTGCATCACCCTCGACAGCTATATCAGTCCGGCGACGAATGAACTGGTGCTTGATCTGGATTGCGACCTGATCTGACTTGGATGACCGCAATATCTTGTGGATAAACCGGGTTTGTGCGCATTTTGTGGTGGGTAAGTCGTTGACAGACGCCATGTGTGGCCCGCACGATACCAGCCCAGTGACCACAGCACAGGCCCGGCCCATTGCGCTTTTCGAAACTCAGGCTCACAGGATTCAAATCCTTTGTCGATCCGACCGATCTGATCATCGCGGACGGGCTGACGGGCGTTGTGGGGCCGAACGGGTGCGGCAAATCCAACCTGCTTGAGGCGTTGCGCTGGGTGATGGGGGAAAACCGCCCTACGGCCATGCGCGGTGGCGGGATGGAGGACGTGATCTTTGCCGGGGCAGCGACGCGGCCTGCGCGCAACTTTGCCGAAGTCAGCCTGCATATGGACAATTCCGAACGGCTGGCACCGGCGGGGTTCAATGATCAGGATACGCTGGAAATTGTCCGCCGCATCACGCGCGATGTGGGCAGTGCCTACAAGACCAATGGCAAAGACGTGCGGGCGCGGGATGTGCAGATGCTCTTTGCCGATGCGTCCACCGGGGCGCATTCGCCCGCGCTGGTCCGGCAGGGGCAGATTGCCGAACTGATCAACGCAAAGCCAAAGAACCGCCGCCGCATCCTCGAAGAGGCGGCGGGCATCTCGGGGCTGTACCAGCGGCGGCACGAGGCGGAGCTGAAGCTGAAAGGCGCAGAGCAGAACCTGTCGCGCGTTGATGACGTGATCGAACAGCTGGCCGCGCAACTGGCGCAACTGGCGCGGCAGGCACGTCAGGCGGCGCGGTATCGCGAGATCGGAGAACAGCTGCGCTTGTCCGAGGGGCAGTTGTTGTACCGCCGATGGCGAGAGGCGGACGAAGCCCGCGCGGTGGCGGATGAGGAGCTGCGCGCGCGGACCACAGCGGCGGCGCAGGCCGAAGGGGCGGTGCGGATCAGTGCCAAGGCCCGCCAGACCGCCGAGGACGCGCTGCCGCCGTTGCGCGAGGAAGAGGCGATTGCGGCGGCGGTCCTGCAACGTCTGGCGGTGCAGCGCGACACGCTGAGTGATCAGGAACGGCAAGCGGCACAGACCATCGAGACGCTGACACAGCGGATCGCGCAACTGGGCCGCGACATCGAGCGCGAGGGCGGGTTGAACCGTGACGCGGGCGAAACCATCGAACGGCTCGAATGGGAAGCGGCGGAAATCGCCAAGGCGAGCGAGGGCCATGCCGACCTGCTGGCCGCGGCGGCCGCGGCGGCGCGCGAGGCGGGACAGGTGTTGCAGGCCCGCGAATCGGATCAGTCGGACAAGACCGAAGATGTCGCACGTCTGGCGGCGCGGCACGGGTCGGCGCAGCGTTTGCTGGAAGACAGCCGCAAGGTCGAGCAGCGGTCGGAGGCCGAAGCGGCCAAGGCGCGCGATGCCGTGGCGACCAGCCAGGCGGCGCTGGACAAGGCGGGCACCGATTTCGAAGCGGCGCAGGCGGCGGCAGCCACCGCCGAGGCAACCGCGCGGGCGGCGGATGAGACGCTTGTCGCCGCAGAAGAGGCGCGGGCCGAGACCCAGTCGCGCGAGGCGGATGCACGGGCGGAACGATCCGAAGCCGAGGGCGAAATGAACGCGCTGCGCGCTGAAACCGGGGCGCTTGCCAAACTGGTGCAGCGGGACACGGCAGAGGGTGGCCAGATCCTCGACCGGTTGCAGGTACAGCAGGGGTTTGAAAAGGCGCTGGGCGCGGCCCTTGCCGACGATCTGCGCGCGCCCGAGGTGGATGCGGACGGGCCCTCGGGGTGGTCGGTCCTGCCCGCTTATGGCGTTGTGCAAGCTTTGCCCGATGGGGTGACGCCCCTGACGCAACATGTCTCGGTGCCCGATGTTCTGGTCCGGCGGATGAGCCAGATCGGCATGTGTGATGCCGAGGACGCGGCGCGGTTGCAGCCGCTGTTGCAACCGGGTCAGCGGCTGGTGTCGCCCGAGGGCGATTTGTGGCGGTGGGACGGGTTCCGCGCCTGGGCCGAGGATGCGCCAAGTGCGGCAGCATTGCGTCTGCAACAGCTCAACCGGTTGGAAGAATTGAAACAATCGCTGGAGCGTGCCACGGCACGGGCGGATGGCGCGCGGCAGGCGCACGAGGCGTTGACCGCGCGGATGGCGGAGTTGACGGATGCCGACAAGCGCGCCCGCCATGCCCGGCGCGAGGCGGACCGTATGGTGGCCGACGCCGCCCGCGCGCTGAGCCGGGCCGAGGCGGACCGCAACCTTGCGCAGGGGCGGCTCGAATCGCTTGGGCTGGCCGTCACACGCCATGAAGAGGATGCGATGGGCGCACGGGCCCGCGTGTCAGAGGCGGAAACCGCCCTCGCCGATCTGCCAGATCTGGCGGCGGCCCGCGCCGAGGCAGAAGACCTGCGCATGACGGTCGAGGCGGCGCGGATCACCATGATGTCGCGCCGGTCCGCCCATGATGACTTGCGCCGGACCGGCGAGGCACGCACCAAACGGGCGCAGGAGATCACCAAAGAGGTCAGCGGGTGGAAGCACCGGCTTGAAACCGCGGAACGGCGCACGGCGGAGTTGGTGGAACGCAAGGGCACGTCGGAGGCGGAGTTGAAGGCTGCCGAGGCCACGCCCGCCGAACTGGCCGCCAAGCGCGCAGCACTGGGCGAGGAGATTGCCCGCGCGGAGGCCCGCAAGGCCGAGGCGTCCAACACCTTGTCCGAGGCGGAGGCAAAGCTGCGCGACGCCACCACCGCTGAGCGCGAGAGCGAGCGTCTTGCATCCGAGGCGCGTGAGGCGCGGGCCCGGTCCGAAGCGCGTGCGGAGGCTGCGCGCGAGACGGTTGGCTATGCTGCGGAACGAATCGCTGAAGAGGCGCAGGTGACGCCCAACCAGCTCTTGGGCACGTTGGACATGTCACCCGATGACATCCCTGGCACTCAGGCGCTTGAGGCCGAGGTGAACCGTCTGAAACGTCAGCGCGATGCGCTGGGTGCGGTGAACCTGCGGGCCGAAGAGGACGCCAAGGAGGTGCAGGTCGAACATGACACGCTCGTGGCGGAAAAATCCGACCTCGAGGAGGCAATCAAGACCCTGCGCAGCGGTATTGCCAGCCTCAACCGTGAGGGGCGCGAACGGCTGTTGACGGCGTTCGAGCAGGTCAATTCGAACTTTTCGCTGCTGTTCACGCATCTTTTTGGCGGTGGCGAGGCGAACCTTGTGATGGTCGAGAGCGACGACCCGCTTGAGGCCGGTCTGGAGATCATGTGCCAACCGCCGGGCAAGAAACTGTCGACTCTGAGCCTGTTGTCGGGAGGCGAGCAGACGTTGACGGCCATGGCGTTGATCTTTGCCGTGTTTCTGGCCAACCCGGCGCCGATCTGTGTGCTCGACGAGGTGGACGCGCCGCTGGACGATGCCAACGTCACGCGGTTCTGCGACCTGCTGGACGAGATGTGCCGCCGGACGGACACGCGGTTCCTGATCATCACGCACCATGCGGTGACCATGGCGCGCATGGACCGCTTGTTTGGCGTGACGATGGCCGAACAGGGTGTGAGCCAGTTGGTGTCGGTTGACCTGAAAAAGGCCGAAACGCTGGTCGCCTGACGCAGGTCAGAGCCGCCCGAGCAGGGCCGCCGTGGGCCACGCGTCGGCGGGCAGGCCCAGCCGTTTCTGCTCGGACTGCACCGCGGCACGAGTGCCCGCGCCCAAAATGCCATCGATCTTGCCCACGTTATGTCCGCGCGCCTGAAGCTTGGTCTGGAGGCGTTTCATCTGGTCGCTGTTCAGGCCGGGATCGGGATTGCCAGCGTCATAGACAGGTGCGCCCGCCAGACGGGTCGCGAAGTAGGCGGCTGTCAGCACGTAAGTAAAGCTTTGATTCCACTCGAAATAAGTGCTGAAATTCGGATAGGCGATAAAGGCGGGCCCCTTGTGCCCCTGTGGCAGGATCAGCGACGCGGGCAGGTTCGCAAACTGGCCCTGACGGGGGCGCACGCCCAGTTTTTGCCAGTCGGCGGGCGATTTGACGGTGCCAAGGCCGCTCAGGCTCCAATCCATCTGGGCGGGGACAACCGCCTCTTGCAGCCACGGCTCGCCTGCGCGCCAGCCGAGGTGCTGCAACATCTTGCCCCCAGACATCAACGCATCGGGCGCGGAGGTTTTCAGCCGCACGGCACCGTCGCCATCGCCGTCCACACCGTTCTCGAGAATGTCGGCGGGCAGCATCTGGACCATGCCGATCTCGCCCGCCCAGGCACCCGTCGTGCGGGCGGGGTCAAATGCGCCGCGTGCAAACAGCTCCATCGCGGCAAAGACCTGCGGGCGGAACAGGTCCGGGCGGCGGCAGTCATGGGCCAGCGTCACGAGCGCGTTGGCGGTGTTGAAGTCGCCCTGAAAAGCGCCGTAATCCGTCTCGAACGCCCAGAAGGCCAGCAGGACGTTGCGGTCCAGGCCATAGTCGCGCTCGATCCGATCAAACACGCTGGCATATTGGCGGGCCTTGGCGCGGCCCGCGTCGATGCGGTTCTGCGAGATCAGGCGGCGGGAGAAGTCGACGAAGGGGCGTTGGAATACGCCCTGTGACCGGTCGGCACGCAGGACGGCGTTGTCCTGACGCACACCGGACAGGAACGCGTCGGCGGTACCGGAAGCGATGCCACGCGTAGCCGCCTCCGCCTTGAGGCCTGCCTTGAACGCCGAAAACGACCCGCCGCACTGGGCTGCGGCGAGGCCCGGCAACGCGATCAAGGCCAGCGCAGCGGCACACCGTTTCAAAACACCCATGACATTCCTCCAAACAAAAACAGGACCGCCACGGCGGCCCCCCAAGCCTTCCACACGATCACAACCGCGGCGTCAATGTCGCGCGGGGTCAGCTCACGCCGACCTGATCCGTTCACCCATGCCAGATCGCGCATCTTTCCGTCATAACTGCGCGGCCCTGCAAGGGCGAGCCCCATGCTTTGCGCCATGGCCGCCTCGGGCCAGCCGGCATTGGGGGACCGGTGCAGCGCGGCATCCCGTTTGATCAGCGTCCAAGTGCCGAGCACACCGCCAACGGCGGCGATCAGTAACGCGGTCAGGCGGGCAGGCACCCAGTTGAGCAGATCGTCCAGACGCGCGGCGGCCCAGCCGAATTCGGCGTGCCTGGGTGTCCTATATCCCACCATGCTGTCAGCGGTATTGACGATCTTGTAGATCAGGATGCCGGGCGGCCCTGCGATCAGAAACCAGAAGGCGGGTGCAACCACGCCATCGCTGAAGTTTTCCGACAGGCTCTCGATGGCGGAGCGGGATACCGAAGAAGGGTTGGCGTCCCGCACGTCTCGGCTGACGATCATGGCGACGGCGCGTCGCCCGGCGGCGTCTGACATGCGCAACCCGTCGGCGACGGCGCGGACATGGTCGACAAGCGACCGTTGCGCCAGCAATACGGCGGCGGTCAGCACAGAGATCACCGTGCCAAGTTGGGACAGGAGCAGGCCGAGTATACCGGCACTGGTGACCAGAACGACGACTGCGACGATGCCCATTGCCTTTCGACTTGTTCCGGTATTGAGGTGCGTGTCGAGCGCGCCCACCAATCGTCCCATCAACACGGCAGGGTGAGGCGCACGTGACCACAGCCATCGCGGCTCGCCCAGGACCGCATCAAGCAGCATCGCCACGGCAAGAACACTCACAAGGCGGCCACGAGTTGGTCCCACGCTTCCGGTGCGGGCAGGCCGATCCTGATCCAGTCGGATGCGTATGGAAAGATGCGACTCCAGACGTGGCCCTGTGCGAGGCGCGATTGCCACGCAGCTGCATCGTCCACACGGTAAAGACGGAATAGCGTGGTGCCGCCCAACAGTTCCGCGCCCTTTGCGGTAACGAGCTTGTCCAGTCGCGCTGCATCAACGATTAGCCGTGCGCGGGTTTGATCGGCCCACCCGGTATCCTCCAAGGCCTGTGCGCCGACGTCCATCGCGACGCCAGAGACGGCCCAAGGACCCAGATGGTCGCGCAGATGTGCAATGAGCTGCGCATCACCAATAGCAAACCCAAGCCGCAGCCCGGCCAGCCCCCAAAATTTGCCAAAGCTCTTGAGGATCAGCGTACCGGGGCGGGTTGAGTGACCGATCAGACTTGCCTCAGGCATGACGTCGCAAAAGCTTTCGTCGATGATCCGTAGATCGCCTTGCAGATCATTTGCGGACCAAACGGTACCGTCTGGATTGTTGGGGTGCACCCGCACATCCGCCGACGCGGGCTGATCTGTGACCACCTGCCAGCCGTTCAGGTCAAAGGCTGCGGCATGTTCGTTATAGGTAGGCGCGGGTATGCACACGCGACCCGTGCGCGCGAGCCTTGGGATCTGCGCGATCAAAGCCGACGCACCCGATGCGGCGAGGATGTCGGCACCGTCCGGGACGGACCAGAACGCGCGTGCCGCCCTCAGCAGCCTGTCCATGGCCGCCTGATCCGGCAGCGCGGTCCACGCGTCCTTTGACAGCGCAGGAATTGGGTAGGGTACAGGGTTGATACCGGTGGACAGGTCGACCCAATCCGCCCGCATTCCACCAAACCGGGCAACCGCAGCATCGAGGCCGCCGCCGTGATCACGTGTGGATGCCACCTACAAGGCTCCTGTGTTGACGCTGCCATAGTAGGCGGCAACGCGCCTGCAAAAAGCGGATTGTCGCGCGAAATTCAAGACTGCGCGATCATGTTAATGTGTTTTTACGTTCATTAATCTTTTGTTAATAGGTTAGGCACATCTACCAGCCACGGGGCCGGTGATGATGTGGTGTGGAGTGAAGAATGGACGTTCTGATTGTAGAAAGCCGGGCCGAACTGGGGACGCTGTGGCGTCGCCATCTGGAACGCCAGGGCTTTTCCGTCACGCAGGTAAACAGTCAGGACGAAGCCGTTAATCATCTATCCGAGGAAAATGCCGACATTATCGTGCTGGATCTGGTTCTGTCCCAGGGCAGCGCGTTGGCCGTTGCCGATTTTGCCAGCTTTCGCCGACCCAATGCGCGCGTGATCTTTGTCACCGACACGTCATTCTTTTCAGACGGGTCGATCTTTAACCATGCCAGCAACGCCTGCGCCTTTGTTCCAGCCGGAACACCGCCAGAAGATCTGGCGGCGATGGTCGAGCATTACGGGGTCAGTTGATCCCGTCCATGTGGGGCGTTGAAATCGACTTCCGGGTTAATGGGGATGATCCGGTGCGGATTGATGCTTTCGTGACTGTAATGGTAGTGGCGCACGATGTGATCCATGTTCACGGTGCCCGCAACGCCTGGCCATTGGAATAGCTCGCGCGTATAGGCCCACAGGTTCGGGTAATCCATCAGGCGTTTGCGGTTGCATTTGAAGTGCAGGTGATACACCGGATCAAACCGCACCAGCGTCGTAAACAGCCGCCAGTCCGCTTCGGTGATGCGATCACCCATCAGGTAACGGCGCGTGCTCAGACGGTCTTCGAGCCAGTCCAGCGTGTCGAACAGTGGGTGCACGGCAGCATCATAGGCGTCCTGGGTCGTGGCAAAGCCGGACTTGTAAACGCCGTTGTTCAGCGTGTCGTAGATACGATCGTTGACCGGCGCGATGTCGTCGCGCAGTTCCGCAGGCCAGTAGTCATCCGTGTTGCCCGTAATCGCGTCGAACGCGGTATTGAACATGCGGATGATTTCCGAGCTTTCGTTGCTGACGATGGTATTTTGCGCCTTGTCCCACAGGATGGGCACGGTCACACGACCGGAAAATTTTGGGGCGGCTTTGGTGTAGATGTCGCGGGCAAAAGGCAAGTCGAAGAGTGTATCGCCGGTTGCGCCATGATCATCGGTTTGAAAGGTCCATCCATCGCCCAGCATATCGGGGTGCACGGCGGAGATCGTGATGTGATCCTCAAGGTCTTTGAGTTGGCGAAAGATCAGCGCGCGATGCGCCCATGGGCAGGCATAGGACACATAGAGGTGATAGCGCCCGCTTTCGGCCTTGAAGCCGCCCGTTCCAGACGGGCCCGGATGGCCGTCCGCCGTGATCCAGTTGCGAAACTTGGCAGCCGCGCGTTCGAATTTTCCGCCGCTCGACTTGGTGTCATACCATTTGTCGTGCCATTCGCCGTCCACCAGCAATCCCATTGCATCACTCCCTGTGCTATTGGTCAGACCTAGTGCATCCGGGCAATGCTGCAAATGCAGCATTTCGCGCATGATACCTGCGCCTGCGCACATCGCGAGAGTCACGCGGAAAGCACACTTGCAAAGAGTCGAAAATCTTTTTTTTGAATTAACTGGAAAGAAACTGCGGACGCTTCATCTTGAGCGGCGGGGATAAAAGGAGGTTCGACATGTCGACCTTTGTGCCGAAAGAAGTTCAAGCGGGTCTCGACAGCGCCCGGCTCAATGCTCTGAAAACCGCGTCGCGTTTGCGGCTGTCCGCAGATGGCCAGACCTATCCCGTGCTGCGCATGTGGAAAACCGGCTTCTCACTTGATGCAAATACCGCACCCAACCTTCGCGGTTTTGTTGATCTGTATGATGGCTCGATCCACCTGTTTCAGTGTCTCATCGTTGCATCCGACGATGAGGGCGGCGAAAAGCGATTTGAGTTCAAACGGTTGACCGCTGTATCGACAACCGCTCCGCTCGATTTCGAGCGGAGCGTCGATGCCCCTGTCGCGTTGATCGAAGCGCACTGATCAACCGTACGTTTCCGTACTTACTGTAGGTCGCCGAACGCCTTGGTGAGGCGGTCTACAGCCTCTTGCACGCGACTGCGCGGCGTGGCGATGTTGAAGCGGAGCCAGCTGTCGCCGCCCTTGCCAAAAGTCGGCCCGTGGTTGACGGCGATGCACGCGTCCTGTTCCACACGACTGGTGAATTCCTCGCGCGACATGCCTGTGCCGGCGAAATCCACCCACGAGAGATAGGTCGCATCGAGCTTCATCGATGACAGGCCGGGGATGGCGTTGACACCTTCGTCGAACAGACGGCGATTGCCATCAAGATATTCGATCAATCCATCCACCCATTCGGCACCGTCCGGAGAATAGGCGGCCGTCGCCATAAACAGGCCAAAAGAGTTGGGCGACAGACCAAGCGCCATCATGCGTGCGGCGAACTTGGCGCGAAGATCCGGATCGGCGATGATGACATTGCCCGAATGCGATCCGGCGATGTTGAACGTCTTGGTCGTGGCCGTCATCATGATCAGCCGGTCTTCGATCCCGTCGATATGTGCCATTGGGATGTGGGTGTTGCCGGGCATGACCAGATCGTGGTGGATCTCGTCGGACACCAGGATCAGGTCGTGACGCTTGGCAAAGGCCGCGACGGCCTGCAATTCCGCCTTGCTCCAGACACAGCCACCGGGATTGTGGGGCGAGCAGAGGATAACCATCCGTTCCGACCCGTCCATCTGTGCGTCATAGGCGTCGAAGTCCATCTCGTAGCGGCCGTTCGTCTGCACCATCTCGCATTCAACCACGCGGCGGCCGTTCGCTTTGATGACCTTGGCAAAGGCGTGGTAGACGGGCGTGAAGAGGACCACGCCGTCCCCCGGCTGGGTAAAGGTATCGACACACATGGCCGTGCCGTTCACCAGCCCGTGCGTGGTAAAGATGTGGTCGGCCTCGACCTGCCAGCCATGCCGTTCCGACATCCACCACTGGATGGCGGCGCGATATTTGCTGTCATCTCCGAAATACCCGATGACACCGTGATCCACCTGCGCCTGTACGCTGTCCAGAATGACCTGCGGCGGGCGGAAATCCATGTCGGCGACCCACATGGCCAACCCGTTCTCGGCCGGAACGCCGTAAATGCTTTCCATCATATCCCATTTGACACAGTGGCTGCCGCGTCGGTCGATCAGGTCGTCAAAGCTCATGTGGGGTCTCCGCCTTTGGTTTTGCGCAGGCTAGCGTGGAGGCGGGCAGGTGCAAGGGGACATTGCGGCCACGGCCCTGTTGTCCTAAATGCAGAAGCATGAAACGCCATATAATCCTGCACCCCGATCCGAGGCTCAAGAAAACCTCTGCCCCTGTTGCAGACCTGTCCGATGCGCTGCGCAGTCTGGCCGACGATATGTTGGAGACGATGTATGACGCGCCGGGCATTGGCCTTGCCGCGCCGCAGGTTGGCGTGCTTGATCGATTGATCGTGCTGGATTGCGTCAAGCTGGACAGCGAGGCGCCGCGCCCCTTGATCATGTTCAATCCCGAGATCGTGGCCGCGTCGGACGAACAGAACGTCTATGAAGAGGGATGCCTGTCGATCCCGGAGCAGTTCGCAGATGTCACGCGGCCCAGGATGGTGCAGGTGCGCTGGATCGACCGCGATGGCAATGAACAGACCGAAGAGATGGACGGGTTGTGGGCGACCTGCGTGCAGCATGAGATCGACCACCTCGATGGCAAACTATTCATCGATCACCTCAAACCGCTCAAGCGGCAGATGATCACGCGCAAGATGGTCAAGCTCAAACGTGAGCGGGCGCGCGAGAAGGCATGAGTTTGCGGCCGATCCTGACCTGGCCCAACCCCTGCCTGTCCATGGTGTGCCGGCCCATCGACGTGATCACGCCTAACATCCGTGCGCTTGCGACGGATATGCTGGACACGATGTATGACGCGCCGGGCCGCGGGCTGGCGGCACCGCAGGTGGGTGAGTTGCTGCGCCTGTTCGTGATGGATGCCGGGTGGAAGGACGGGGCACCCACGCCTGTCGTCTGTATCAACCCTGATCTGCTTGACCGCGAGGACGCCGAAGAAACTGCCGGTGAGGGCTGTCTTTCGCTGCCCGGTGTGACCGCGCAGGTTACGCGGGCGACGGCCATCCGCATGGTGTGGACTGACCTTGACGGGATCGTCCATGATGAACGGCTTTCTGGGTTTTCGGCGCTTTGCGCGCAACACGAGATGGACCATCTGGACGGGATCATGACGCTGGACCGCGTGGACGCGGATCAGCGTGCCGCCCTGATTGCTGAATACGAGGGGCTGCACTGATGGCGATCCGCCCTTTCGTGATGTGGCCGGACAAGCGTTTGCGCACGCCGGCACAGACAGTCGACGAGATCACGGACGAAATCCACGCGATTTGGGCGGATATGGTCGACAGCATGGATGCGATGCCCGGATCAGGCGTCGGGCTGGCCGCGCCGCAGATCGGGGTGATGCTGCGCCTTGCGGTTGTCGATGTCACGCCGGATCGGTCGCGCCGCATCCTTCTGGCCAACCCGGAGGTCCTCGCCGCCGGGTCCGAGATTGAAAAAGGGACCGAGGCCAGCCCCTGCCTACCCGGTGTGGATGCAGAAATCGCACGTCCGGCGACGGTGTCGGTCCGGTTCCTGAACCCGCAGGGCATGATCGACCGCCGCGATTTCGCAGGTCTTGAGGCGCGGTCTGTGCAGCATCAGATCGATCATCTGGCCGGGCGGATGTATTTTGACAATCTGGGCCGGGTCAAACGCGACATGCTGCTGCGCAAAGCGAAGAAGGCCAGGTGACATGCGATTGATCTTTATGGGGACGCCCGATTTCTCGGTTGCCGCACTGGATGCGCTGCATACAGCTGGGCACGAGATCCTGTGTGTCTATTCCCAACCTCCGCGCCCCGCTGGTCGCGGCAATAAGGACCGCCCGAGCCCGGTGCAGGCGCGCGCCGAAGCATTGGGGTTGAAGGTGCGCCATCCGGTGTCGCTGCGCACCGTGGATGCGCAGGCGGAGCTGGCCGCCCTTGAGGCGGATATCGCGGTCGTTGTGGCCTATGGATTGATTCTGCCCCAAGCGGTGCTGGATGCGCCCACCCATGGCTGTCTGAATATCCACGCCAGCCTGTTGCCCCGCTGGCGCGGGGCGGCGCCGATCCACCGGGCGATCATGGCGGGCGATGCCGAGACAGGCGTGTGCATCATGCAGATGGAGGCAGGTCTTGACACCGGCCCTGTACTGTTGCGTGACACGATGCCCATCGGGGCCACTGACACGACCGCCGACCTGCATGACCGCCTTGCCGTGATGGGCGGGCGGATGATCGTCGAGACGCTGGCTCAGTTGGCCGATCTGACGCCCGTACCACAGCCGGAGGCGGGCGTGACCTATGCCCACAAGATCGACAAGGCAGAGGCCGCCATCGACTGGACCAGACCAGCAGAAGAGGTTGGCCGCCAGATCCGTGGCCTGTCCCCGTTTCCAGGTGCGTGGTTTGACCGTGACGGAACCCGCATCAAAGTGCTGGGTGCGCGTCTGGGCCAAGGGTCCGGCGCACCGGGCACGGTTCTGGACGGCGCGTTGACGGTGGCCTGCGGCACCGGTGCCGTGCAACTGACCCGCTTGCAACGCGCGGGCAAAGGCGCGCAGGATGCGGATGTGTTCCTGCGCGGCAAACCGCTGCCTGCGGGCACAGTGCTGTAGCAAAGGACACACCCCATGTTTCCAACCCTGATCGGAACCGTCGTGATCGCAGGCATCGTGGGCTATGTTTCGGAGAAATCCGGCTTTACCCGGAACGGCATTCTGCAATCGATCATCATATGTATCGGTGGCGCGTTTCTGTTTTATTTTGTGCGGCTGATGTTCGGGTTCGGGTTTTCAAGCCCCGGCCTGAACGCGATCGCGTCGTCGATCGGCGCGCTGATCATTGTGCCGACGCATTGGCGCAAAAGATAAACGGCCCAGAGTTTCCTCTGAACCGCCTACCTTGTGTGTGAATGAATGCGGGGGGTGTGCTGACCCGTCAGAACAGCTTTTTCAGGATCAGTTTCTTTTTCACGTCATGTTTGCTGACGTGCTTTTTCTTTTTCGGGCCGTGGTAGGTGTGGCCGTGATGCTTGTGCCCGTGGTGCTTGAGCGCCTTGTATTTCTTTACCTTCAGTTTGAAGTTCGCAGGCTGGATGGTGGCGATTTCGGTGTCGGCGCTGGCCCAGTAGACGTTGGCGCTGGCGGGGCCGAACGTGGTCAAGGTAACGGCCGTGGCCATGGCTGCGATCAGAAGCGGTGTCTTGGCAAGTTTCATTGTCTCGTCTCCTTTGCGTGGTGGCCCGGTGCGGTGGCGCCGATGCCGTTCGTCTTGGGAAAGAGATAGCAGAGATGGGCTGTAACAATAAGGGACCAAACGGTCACAAACTGTCATGGAAATGATAGCAGCATGTGAGACTTGTCCAGACGTGTCTTGAGAAAATCATTAACTTTCTGGTGGTTAGAGGTCTGTCGCTCTGTAATATTTGATGTGATCCAATCAGATCCAACCGCCTGTTTCAGTGTTGTTCGAGGCCTGTGACCCCGCGTCACTTGACCTTGAACGGCGCCATGCCTGCGCGCGCCAGTTCATCCGCACGTTCGTTTTCGGGGTGCCCGGCGTGTCCCTTGACCCATTTCCACGTCACATCATGGCGTGCCTGCGCTGTGTCCAGCCGCTGCCACAGGTCGGCATTGGCCACCGGTTTCTTGGCCGCATTTTTCCAGCCATTGCGTTTCCAGCCGTGGATCCAGCTGGTGATTCCGTTTTTCACATAGTTGCTGTCGGTCACGACCGTGATGCGCGTTGCGCGATCCAATGCCTCGAGCGCGGAGATGGCGGCCATCAACTCCATCTTGTTGTTGGTGGTTTGCGCCTCGCCGCCCTTGAGGGTGCGTTCCTTGATGACCACGCCGCCCTCGGTGGCTTGCAACAGTGCCCCCCACCCGCCGGGGCCGGGATTGCCGGAACAGGCACCGTCCGTATAGGCAAAGAGCTCAGGCACGGGCCTGTACCACGATGAAGGGTGCGATTTCGCCGGACAGGCCAGCCTCTTCGCCGGTGTGGCTGTAGATGATGTCGAACCCGCTGGCGGCGAAGAGTTCGGTCAAGTCCGTCTCGGACATATAGGAATAGAGCCGCCCGATACTGTCGCGGGATTCGCCGCTGCCCAGCTTGGTGCCGAAATGAAAGAGACCACCGGGTTTCAGCGCGCGCGCAATGGCTGCAAACTGGTTCGGCCAATCAGCGAGGGGCGTGTGCAGCATGGAAAAGTTGGCCCAGATCCCGTCGTAGACATCCGTTGCATCGAGATCCGCATAGGTCGCAAGGCGTGTGGTCACACCCGGCAGTTTCGCGGCCATCTCCACCATTTCCGGCACCGGATCCCAGGCGTGCGCCTCCATCCCGGCCGCGGCCATGGCACCTGCGGCAAAACCGGGCCCGCATCCGATATCCAGGGTCACGGCCCCGGCGGGCAAGGCGTTGATAAACCGCATCAAGGTCGGGTCGGCATCCGCGATCTTGACCAGATCGGCGTATTCCGCCGCCTTAACGGCATAGACGGACAGGGTTTCGGCATCAGTCATCAGATCACCACCACGCTCAGGCAGGCCACGACGATGGCCGTCAACAGGACCCGCAGCGGCATCCACCATGCTGGTGTCAGCCCCCAACGGGCAAAGGCAAAGTCGAGCATCAAGAGCCCGAGAAACCCGAATATGAGGTTTGTGGCCGCGCTGACCGGGCCGCCCCCCGTCATGAAGAACGCCCAAAGCGCGGGCAGGACGGACAGGGCATAGCCCGTGGCCGCTTGTGCGCCCGTTGTCTTGGTTGCAAACCCCCAGAGCACGCCGGACATGAAGCTGAGGATGACGGAGCCATAGAAGAGCTGCACATAGGGTCCGACAAAGCGCGGGCCAAAGGTGCTTGCGCCAAAGGCCGACAAAGGCCCGCTGAATAGGGTCAAAGCCCCCCAGACAAAGGGGATGAGACCGGCAAGGCCAAGGAGAAGCGGGGCGCGTGGAATGGACGTCATAGCTCGGCGATCAGTTTTGCGATGCGTTTTGTGCTGGTGTCGGCCCTTTTGGCGCTGTTGACAAGGTGCAAACGCCCGCGCTGTTGGCCGGGCGACAAGGCGGCCCACGCGTCGCTGCGGCCAGCGCTGCGCAGGGCGGCGGCGACGTCTTCGGGTGTTTCGACGATAGTGGGATCCACGGCGCGAATACGCGCGTCAAAGGGTGCGCCGACCTCCAGCCCGCTCTCGCGCAGAAAGGTTTTGCCCGTATAAACAAATGTTGCGTCGATGACCGGTGCTTTGGTCAGTGCGAGGTTGATGGGAAAGTCACCAAACTCGCCCTCGATCCGTTTCGTGCCCTTGGGCAGTTCCGACAGCGCCTCGTCTGGCAGGCGCAGGATGGTGTAGGTGTTCTTGCCCCATTCCATCGGCTCGATCACACCATCGAAATAGATCCATGGGTCCGTCATGCACGCTCCAGCGCGAGGCGGCCGGCCAATGCGGCAAAGATGGCGGCAAAGCTGCGCGAAAGCCACCGCATCACCGTTTCGGATCCCAGGATCCACTGACGCGCGGCCGCGGCAAAGGATCCGTAGAGCAGGAAAACACCAAAGGTCATGGCCATGAAGACAAGGCCCAAAGCCGACATTTCCAGCGTTGCGGTGGAGGCGTTGCCGCTGAGGAAGGGCGGCAGAAGGGCCAGGAAGAAGATGGACAGTTTGGGGTTCAGGATGTTGATCAGTGCCCCGCGGCGCGCGATGCGCCAACCGCTCTGGGATTGCGTTTCCGCGCGGATAGCCAACGCACCATCCGCCTTCAGGGCGCCCCACGCCAGATAGAGCAGGTAGGCCACGCCCGCGAATTTCACGATATTAAACAGGACAGCGGACGTATGCAGGATCGCCGCCAATCCCAGTGTGGCCGCCAGAAGGTGCGGCACAATCCCGAAGGTGCACCCAAGTGCTGCCCACCATGATGCGCGGCGGCCCTGCCCAAGGCCCACGGCAAGGGTGTAGATGACGCCTGTGCCCGGCGCGATGACGACGACGAAGGCTGTCAGCAGAAATTGAAGCGATAGCACGGTGTGCCCTTTCCCATGATGTCAGAGCACATTAGCGCGGCTCGGTTCAAATGAAAGGACAGCGCAATCCTCGTGCAGGATTTTGCCCGCCTCAAGGCGCGCGCGCGATCACCCGCACCTCGACCAAAGCGCCGGGACGACGCAATCCCGCGACCTCTAGCGCAGTCCAGGCTGGGTAGGGAGGCCGCACATATTCGGCGTGGACGGTCTGGAACGCGTCAAAGTGATTGGCGATGTCGATGTGATAGCTGGTCAGTTCGACCACATGTCCGAAATTGGCCCGCGCGCCCTCAAGCACGGCGGTGATCTTGTCAAATACGTTTCGGAATTGGGTGACCGGATCATCGGGCATGGTGCCGTCGGCCAGGCTGCCCGTCATGCCGGTGACAAAGATGTGGCCGTCAGACAGGATGGCAGGCGACAGTTTCAGGGGGATGTCCTGCGCACAGACCCCGGCAGGATAGACCGCCCTCTGGCTCATGCAGGTTCGCGCAACACGCGCGGCACTTTGAACTCGACGTTTTCGACGGCGGTCTCGACCATTTCCACGGTCACGTCATAGCGGTCGCGGAAGGCGTCGATCACCTCGTTGATCAGAACCTCAGGCGCGGAGGCTCCTGCGGTGATACCGACGGAAGAAATTCCCTCGAGGCTGCGCCAGTCGATATCCGTGCTGCGTTGGACAAGTTGGGAATAGGCACAGCCCGCGCGCGCGCCGACCTCGACCAGCCGTTTGGAGTTGGACGAATTGGGCGCACCGACCACAAGCATGGCATCGCATTTGGGGGCCATCGCCTTGACCGCCTCTTGTCGGTTGGTGGTGGCATAGCAGATGTCTTCCTTGTGCGGCCCGACGATGTTCGGGAAACGATCCTGCAAGGCGGCGACAATGTCGGCAGTGTCGTCGACGGACAGCGTTGTCTGCGTGACAAAGGCGAGGCGCGCGGGATCGCGCACCTCGACCCGTGCCACGTCGTCCACCGTTTCCACCAGCAGCACATCGCCATCAGGCAATTGCCCCATGGTGCCCACGGTTTCCGGGTGGCCCGCGTGGCCGATCATGATCATCTGCAACCCGTTGTCCGCGTGGCGCTGGGCCTCGATATGGACCTTGGACACAAGCGGGCAGGTCGCATCGACATAGATCATCTCGCGCGCTTGCGCGGCGGCGGGCACGGATTTGGGCACGCCATGGGCGGAAAAGATCACCGGGCGGTCATCCGGACATTCCGCCAATTCCTCAACGAATACCGCACCCTTGTCGCGCAGACCGTCCACCACGAATTTGTTGTGCACGATCTCGTGGCGCACATAGACAGGCGCGCCCCACTTTTCCAACGCCATCTCGACAATCTTGATGGCCCGGTCGACGCCTGCGCAAAATCCGCGTGGCGCAGCAAGGTACAGGGTCAGCGGTGGGTTTGACATGGTCGTACATCTCCGGGTCGTCGGTGTCCCAGAGGTACGGTGTTCGGCGGGCTTGGTCCAGCCCGCCGACACAAGTTCAGCTTTGCACCTGCACGCGTTCTTCGCGGCTTGGCATCGGTTCGCGCGGCGGGCGGCCGATCACGTCCTTCAGCTCATCAAGCTCGATGAAGTTGTCGGCCTGACGTCGCAGGTCGTCCGAGATCATCGGCGTCTGGCTGCGAATGGTCGACACCACCGAGACGCGCACGCCCTGACGTTGCAGGCTTTCCACAAGCGGCCGGAAGTCGCCGTCGCCGGAAAAGAGCACGATGTGGTCGACCCGCGGCGCGAGTTCCATCGCATCCACGGCCAGTTCGATATCCATGTTTCCTTTGACCTTACGACGGCCCATGGAATCTGTGTATTCCTTGGCCGGTTTGGTCACCATGGTGAACCCGTTGTAATTCAGCCAATCCACGAGTGGACGGATCGGCGAATACTCATCGTTTTCCAGCAGGGCGGTATAGTAAAACGCCCGCAGCAACTTCCCACGGCGCATGAATTCCTGACGCAGGAGTTTGTAGTCGATGTCGAACCCAAGCGCTTTGGCTGCGGCATAAAGGTTCGAACCATCAATGAACAGCGCAAGCCGTTCGTCCTTGTAAAACATAAAATGTCCTTCCGAAAATACGGGTACCGCCTGTGATTTCCGTGAGTGAGTGAGTAAAAAGACATACAGACGGTCCGGCAAAAATAGGTTGTTTTTTAAATGTCGCAAGACGCTAATCCGATGCAGAGGATAGGGAACGTGCCACAAAACCGGGCAAACATGCTGATTGCCCTAGGGTCAAACATGTCCTCTGACGTAGGGTCGCCGAAAGAAGTGCTTCTCAAAGCTGTGCGCGAAATTGCACAAGCCGGTGCCCTGATTCGAGCCAAAAGTGCGCTTTTTTCAACCCCGGCCTTCCCTGCCGGAAGCGGCCCGGACTTTGTAAATGCTGCGATTTCGATTGATGCATCGTGGGCACCGGCCGAGGCCATCGCCGTGTTGCATGGCATCGAGGCCAAGCTGGGGCGGCGCCGCGATGTACGGTGGGGGCAACGGATCATCGACCTTGACCTTCTGTCGCACGGCGCCTTGATCCGCCCGGATGTCGCGACGTTGCGTCATTGGATGTCACTCCCATTGGACGAGCAGCGCGAAAAAGCACCGGGGCAATTGATCCTGCCGCACCCCCGGATGCACGAACGGGCCTTCGTTCTGGTCCCCTTGGCCGAGGTTGCGCCCGATTGGGTCCATCCGATCACGCGCCGCACGGTTCTTCAGATGCGGGATGCCTTGCCGCAGGACGATCTGGATGCGATTACAGCCTTGCAATAGCGCTTGTCATTCCAGCCAAACGCGCCTAGATACACGCCCTCTATCTCTTATTGCTGATCTGGAGCATCCCCATGGCCCGCGTGACCGTTGAAGACTGCGTTGACAAGGTTCCGAACCGTTTCGAACTGGTGATGCTGGCAGCACACCGGGCCCGCGAGATTTCCTCGGGCGCGCCGATCACTGTAGACCGTGACAACGACAAGAACCCGGTCGTATCCCTGCGCGAGATCGCCGACGAGACGCAGAGCGCGGACGAGTTGCGCGAGCGCCTGATCGAATCGAACCAGAGCCAGATCGAAGTCGACGAGGCCGAAGAGGACGCGATGGCGCTTCTCATGGGGGCCGAGCAGGACAAGCCCGACGAAGACAGCATGTCCGAAGAGATGTTGTTGCGTCAGTTGATGGCAGCCCAAGGCCAGGGCTAACATTTTAAGGTGCGGACCGGATGATCTCTGCCGACGATCTGATCGCGCTGGTCCGCAACTATAACCCCAAACTGAACGAAGACCTGATCCGCCGCGCCTATGCGTTTGGCGGACAGATGCACGAGGGGCAGTTCCGCCATTCAGGCGAGCCGTATTTTACCCACCCCGTTGCCGTCGCTGCGATCCTGACGGAACAGCAGCTGGACGATGCGACCATTATCACCGCGCTGTTGCACGACACGATCGAAGACACCAAGGCCAGCTACGCCATGGTGGCCGAGCAGTTTGGCGACGAGGTCGCAAAGCTGGTTGATGGGGTCACCAAGCTGACCAACCTCCAGCTGTCGTCGGTTGAGACCAAGCAGGCCGAGAACTTTCGCAAGCTTTTTATGGCGATGTCGAAAGACATGCGCGTGATTCTGGTCAAGTTGAGCGACAGACTGCACAACATGCGCACGATCAAGTCGATGCGCCCGGACAAGCAGACGCAAAAGGCGCGCGAGACCATGGACATCTTTGCCCCCCTCGCCGGGCGGATGGGGATGCAGTGGATGCGCGAAGAGCTGGAGGATCTGGCGTTCAAGGTGCTGAACCCCGACGCGCGTTCGTCAATTATCCGCCGTTTCATCACGATGCAGCGCGAAACCGGCGACGTGATCCAGAAGATCACCGGCGACATGCGGCATGAACTGGATGCGGCCGGTGTCGAGGCCGAGGTGTTTGGCCGGGCCAAGAAACCCTATTCCATCTGGCGGAAGATGCAGGAAAAGGATCAGTCGTTCAGCCGGCTGTCCGACATTTACGGGTTCCGTATCATTACCGGGTCTGAAGAGGACTGCTATCGCACTCTGGGAGCCATCCACCAGCGTTGGCGTGCGGTGCCGGGGCGGTTCAAGGATTACATCAGCCAGCCCAAGACCAACGGCTATCGGTCGATCCACACCACGGTGTCGGGGCGCGACGGAAAGCGGGTCGAGGTGCAGATCCGCACCCGCCAGATGCACGATGTTGCCGAAACCGGCGTGGCCGCGCACTGGAGCTATCGGGACGGTGTTCGGTCGCAAAACCCGTTTGCCGTCGATCCTGCCAAATGGATTGCGCAGCTGACAGAACAGTTCGACGGCGAAGATGACCACGAGGATTTCCTCGAGGCGGTCAAGCTCGAGATGTATTCGGATCAGGTGTTCTGTTTTACGCCCAAGGGTGAGGTCGTGAAACTGCCCAAGGGTGCGACGCCCATCGACTTTGCCTATGCCATCCACACGCGCATCGGCAACGCGTGTGTCGGTGCCAAGGTGGACAACATGCGCGTGCCGTTGTGGACGCGGATCAAGAATGGTCAATCCGTCGACATCATCACTGCCGAAGGCCAGATGCCGCAGGCCACGTGGCTTGAAATTGCGACAACCGGCAAGGCCAAGACCGCGATCCGTCGGTCTCTGCGCGAGGCGGATCGCGAGCGGTTCATCACGTTGGGGCGCGAATTGGCGCGCTCTGCCTTTGCTCACGTGCGCCGCAAGGCCACCGACAAGGCGTTGGAGGCGGCGGCCAAGCAGTTGCGCATGGGCGGGGTTGATGATGTTCTGGCGCGGCTGGGGTCGGCAGAACTGACCGGGCGCGAAGTTGTACAGGCAATTTATCCTGATCTCACGCCAAAGCCCGGTAACGAAATCGACGCACGCCGCGCCGTCATCGGGCTCTTGCCGGGGCAGAGTTTCCAGCGCGCCACATGTTGCGAGCCTCTGCCGGGCGAACGCATCGTCGGGATCACGTTTCGCGGTGAGGGCGTTGTCGTGCACGCCATCGATTGCGACCGCCTCGTCGAATACGATGATCAGCCGGACCGCTGGGTGGATCTGCACTGGCACGAGGGCGCGCATCCGGCGGTTTATGGCGCCACCCTAGAGGTCACGATCGGCAATGATGCCGGTGTATTGGGGCGCATTTGCACCTTGATCGGCGAAACCCGCGCCAATATCTCCAATCTCGAATTCCTGGACCGCAAACCTGACTTTTACCGCTTGCTGATCTATGTGGAACTGCGGGACGCTCCGCATCTGCATTCGCTCATGGGCGCGCTTCAGGCTGAAAGTGACGTTGCGACCATCGACCGTCATCGCCGCGTCGTGCCACCTGTGGCACAGGCCGACGCAGTCGTTCAGGGCGGATGAGAAAGGCATAAAGTGGTTTTCAAACGCCGCGATCCGAAACCGATCTTGCGGGCCGTGCTGGAGTTTCTCTGGCCACGCGGCGGTTGGACGCGTGCCTTTCACTATGTCAAACACCGGGTGCGCCGCCTGCCGGATACGCCGGAGAAGATTGCGCGCGGTATCTGGGCGGGCGTCTTCACCACGTTCAGCCCGTTTTATGGCATGCATTTTTTCGTCGCGGCCTTTATCGCGACCGTCATGCGGGGCAATATACTTGCCTCTTTGATGGCCACGTTCTTTGGCAATCCGCTGACCTATGTGCCCATCGGCTTGATTTCGCTGCAAACCGGGCACTGGCTTTTGGGATCCGAAATGCAGGAGGGGACGAGGCGGTCCTTTGGGGGCAAGTTCGTGGATGCCGGTGAAGACCTGTGGCTCAACTTCAAACATGTTCTGATGGGAGAACCGCGCGACTGGACCGGGCTCAAGATCTTTTTCGACGAGATTTTCTTTCCCTATCTCATCGGCGGGATCATTCCGGGCATCATTGCGGCGACGATCTGTTATTACGTATCGGTGCCGGTGATCCGGGCCTATCAGGCGCGCCGCAAGGGGGCGATCAAGGCGAAGTTCGAGGCGATCAAGGCCAAGGCCGCAGCCAAGGCGACCGAGATCAAGAACAAGGCCGACTAGGCAGCCATCGCTTTGGTACAATTTTCGCGCTTTGTCCGCATTCCCACATGGGCCAAGCCGCACTAGATTGGGCTGCAACGAGGGAAAGGACCTGAACTCATGACTGCACCGCTCGGCCGCTTGCGCCTTGGCGTGAACATTGATCACGTCGCAACCGTGCGCAATGCACGCGGCGGCGACACGCCTGACCCGCTGCGCGCGGCCAAAATCGCGGAAACTGCCGGGGCGGATGGCATCACCGCGCATCTGCGCGAAGATCGGCGCCACATCTCGGACGCAGATATCGAAGGGTTGATGGATGTTCTGACCGTGCCGCTCAATTTCGAGATGGCGGCGACCGATGAAATGCAGAGCATCGCCCTGCGGCACAAGCCGCACGCAGTGTGCATCGTTCCTGAGAAACGCGAGGAACGTACAACCGAAGGTGGCCTTGAGGTCGCGCGCGAGGAAAACAGGCTGGCCCATTTCATCGCGCCGCTGCGCGAGGCCGGGTGCCGGGTGTCGATCTTTATCGCAGCTGACAAACGCCAGATCGAGGCCGCGCATCGCATCGGCGCGCAAGTGATCGAGTTGCATTCGGGGGCCTATTGCGACGCCCATCACGAAGGGCGGTTCGAGGAACGCGACCGCGAGTTGGAGGCCATGCGCGAGATGTCCGCCTTTGCCCATGATCTGGGGCTTGAGGTGCATGTGGGGCATGGTCTGACCTATGAAACGGTGCAACCCGTCGCTGCCTTTCCCGAGGTGATGGAGTTGAACATCGGCCATTTTCTGATCGGTGAGGCGATATTCCGCGGGCTGGACCCGGCGATTGCCGAAATGCGGCGCCTCATGGACGCAGCTCGCGCGTGATTCTGGGCATCGGCACGGACCTTGCCAATATCGACCGGATCCAGGGAACCCTTGACCGGTTTGGCGATCGTTTCCGCAACCGCGTTTTTACCGACGTCGAACAGGCCAAATCCGAACGCCGCAAGGACACGGCAGGCACCTATGCCAAGCGTTGGGCTGCCAAGGAGGCGTGTTCCAAGGCGCTTGGCACAGGGTTGCGCATGGGGATCAGCTGGAAGGACATGGCCGTCAGCAATCTGCGCACCGGGCAGCCGGTGATGGCCGTCACGGGCTGGGCCGCGGAGCGGTTGGCCGAGATGACGCCAGAGGGACACGAGGCGATCATCCATGTGACCCTCACCGATGATCACCCTTGGGCGCAGGCCTTTGTTGTGATCGAAGCGCGGCCGATTGCGCCCTCGGCTTGACACCTTTGGCCGGCACCCGCATGTACCCCCAAACAACCCCGAGCAGGAGCGCCCCATGGCCGCCAAGGAAAAATCGCAAAATGGCGTGATCGAGACGATCAAGACGGTTGTCTATGCCTTGCTGATTGCGGGTGTGTTCCGCACGCTCTTTTTCCAACCGTTCTGGATCCCGTCGGGGTCGATGAAGGAAACGCTGCTGATCGGGGATTTCCTGTTCGTGAACAAGATGGCCTATGGCTATTCCTATGCCTCGTGCCCGTCGATCCCGATTATCGGGCTGGATGCCAAGAAACTCTGCGGCTTTATCGACGGTGACAACACCCGCATCTTTGCCGGCGAGCCCGAGCGCGGCGATGTCGTGGTGTTTCGCCACCCGGTGTCCGGGTCCGATTTTATCAAGCGCCTGATCGGTCTGCCGGGGGACACAGTGCAGGTGCAGGACGGCGTGATCATCCTCAACGGCACACCTGTGCCGCAGGAGCCTGCCGGAACCTTTTCGGAAACCTTTGAAAGGCAGGGCCCGCAAGGGTTGATCCCGCGTTGTGAAAGCGGCGCGGTGGGGCAGGGTGCGGAATGCACCAAGTCGCGCTTTGTCGAAACCTTTCCCGAGGGCACGTCGCACACTGTACTGAACGTGGGCGTGCAGGGGTCGGACAATACATCCGTCTACCGCGTGCCTGACGGCCACTATTTCTTCATGGGGGACAACCGTGACAACTCGTCCGACAGCCGGTTAGCACAGGTCGCGGGCGGCGTGGGCTATGTCCCCTATGAAAATCTGATCGGGCGCGCGGATCGCATCATGTTCTCGTCTGCCGGTCGGTCCATGCTGTTCTTCTGGACATGGCGCGGCGATCGATTCTTCAAGGGTGTTGAGTGAAGCTGGGCGCGGATCTCAAAGCCTTTGAGGCAAGGATCGGCCACAGGTTCGCCACCCCCGATTTGTTGATCGAGGCGCTGACACACGCCTCTATGTCGTCGCCGACACGGTCAGACAACCAGCGCATGGAATTTCTGGGTGACCGGGTTTTGGGCCTCGTGATGGCCGAAGCGCTGCTAGATGCAGACCGGGCCGCCGCGGAGGGGATGCTGGCACCGCGGTTCAACGCGCTGGTGCGCAAGGAAACCTGCGCCGATGTCGCCCGCGAGGTCGGACTGGGCGATGTGCTGCGGCTCGGGCGGTCTGAGATGGTATCAGGCGGGCGTCGCAAGCAGGCGCTTTTGGGCGATGCGGTCGAAGCGGTGATCGCTGCCGTCTATCTGGATGCCGGGTTCTCTGCCGCGCGCGATCTGATCCTGCGCCTCTGGGGGGACCGCGTGACCCGCGTCGAAGAAGACGCGCGCGACGCCAAGACGGCGTTGCAGGAATGGGCGCAGGCCCGGAAACTGGCACCGCCGCGTTACGTGGAAACAAACCGCAGTGGTCCGGATCACGCGCCGGTCTTTACGATCTCGGTCGAGTTGGACAGCGGCGCCACGGCTGAGGCCACCGCCGGATCGAAACGCGACGCACAGCAGGCCGCCGCCAAGGCGCTTCTGGGCCAATTGGAGCAAGACACATGAGCACCCGCGCCGGTTTCGTCGCCTTGATCGGAGAGCCCAACGCGGGCAAATCCACGCTGCTGAACCGCATGGTCGGCGCCAAGGTCAGCATTGTCACGCACAAGGTCCAGACCACCCGCGCACGGATCCGTGGCGTCGCCATCGAGGGCGACAGCCAGATCGTATTTGTAGACACGCCAGGCCTGTTCCAACCGCGACGCAGGCTGGACCGCGCCATGGTGGCTGCCGCGTGGGGTGGTGCCGCGGATGCGGATGTCGTCGTCCTGATGGTCGAGGCGCACAGGGGCGTGACGCCCGGCGTGGAACGCATTCTCGAAGGGATGGCCCAGATCGGGCAGGGCCGGACCGTGTCGCTGGCGATCAACAAGATCGACCGGGTCGAAGCGCCGGTGCTTCTGGGCCTGACGCAGGACCTCAACGATCGCTTTGACTTTGCCGAGACGTTCATGATCTCTGCGGAAAAGGGGCACGGTGTCGACGCGCTACGCCGCTGGCTGGCCGAACAGGTGCCCGAGGGGCCGTGGCTGTATCCCGAAGATCAGATTGCTGATTTGCCCATGCGGATGATCGCGGCGGAAATGACGCGCGAGAAACTGACGCTGCGCCTGCATCAGGAACTGCCCTACCAGCTGACGGTCGAGACCGAGACATGGGAAGAACGCAAGGACGGCTCGGCCCGGATCGAGCAGATCATCTATGTCAGCCGCGACGGCCACAAGGGCATCGTGCTGGGGCACAAAGGCGAAACGATCAAGGCCGTCAGCCAGGCCAGCCGCGCCGAGCTGACCGAGTTCCTGGGTCGCAAGGTGCACCTGTTTCTTCAGGTCAAGGTTCGCGAAAAATGGCAGGAAGAGGCGGAGCGCTATTCGCAAATGGGGCTGGATTTCAAGGATGGGAATGCCTGAGGCCTGCGCGCATCGGCTTGTGTTCAGGGGTGCGCCATGCCCCGGTTGAGCGCGCGCTTTTGGGTGGATGCCTATCTTGCCCGGCTGCGCCTGCATGACATTCCTGCCTTTGTCGTGGCCCATGGTGATGACACTGCCGGCGCGGTTCTGGTCAAACTCAACACTCTGAACGGACGCGCGGTTCTCTATCAAAGGTCGTTCGACCTGATGTCTGATACCCGCATCTGGGCCGAACTGGCCGCAGGCGACGAGGCGGAGGTTGACGCGGCGATTGCGCGGCAGCGTGGCTTTGACCCCGACCTATGGGTGATCGAGGTGGAGGACCGGGAGGGGCGGCACCTGCTGGATCAGGACGGGCTGGCCTAGGATGGAGTGGCGCGACACAGGCATATTGCTCAACCTGCGTCGCCACGGCGAGACGAGCGCCATCATCGAGGTGTTCACGCCGGAACATGGACGCCATGCCGGGGTGGTGCGCGGCGGGACCAGCCGCAAGATCGCGCCGATCCTGCAACCGGGCGCACAGCTTGACCTGGCATGGCGCGCCCGGCTGGAGGATCATATCGGCAGTTTCGCGGTCGAACCGATCCGCAGCCGGGCGGCACTGGTAATGGGGGACCGGCGGGCGCTGGCGGGCTTGAATGCCGTCACTGCGCTTTTGGGGTTCTGCCTGCCAGAGCGCGAGGCCTACCCGCGCCTGTATCGCCAAACCGAACAGTTGCTGGATCTCCTGGGGCAGGACGATGTATGGCCGCTGGCCTATCTTAGGTGGGAAATGGCGGTGTTGGAGGATATGGGCTTTGCCCTTGATCTGTCCTGTTGTGCAGTCACAGGTGGGACGGACGATCTGGCCTATGTGTCGCCGAAATCCGGGCGGGCGGTGTCGCGCGCGGGTGCTGGGGACTGGGGGCCGCGATTGCTGCCGCTGCCGCCCGTGTTGCGCAACGAAGGCAACGCGCCTGATGCCGAAATTCTGCAAGCACTGGAGACGACGGGATACTTCCTGCACCACCACCTTGCGCCTGATCTTGGGACACGACCTTTGCCAGAGGCGCGGGCGCGGTTTGTCGATATTATCAGCCGGGGCTCGTGAACTTCATCTCGTCCCCGTCATCATTGCGCAGGAACAGGGTGTATGGGCGGACCTCGGACTGGGTCATGGAAGAAAGCGCCTCGAAGAATGCTGTTTCGGCAGCCAAATCCGGGCAGGCCATTTTGGTCGCCGCGATCGGCCCAACCTCGAACCATGGATAGGGCACGCGGTTTTCGGTGGTAAACCTGTTGCAGGGGGCCTGGCCGGACATCGGGCCGCCTTCTGCAAATTCGACGGTTGCGCGGGCCTCGAACGGTGCGCCGTTCAATTCCACGAGGGTCCAGAGAACATCACCCGCACCATAGCGCGCCACGGTTTCATCCGCTTGGCAGGCAGG
Source organism: uncultured Tateyamaria sp. (assembly GCF_947487805.1). Classification (GTDB taxonomy): domain Bacteria; phylum Pseudomonadota; class Alphaproteobacteria; order Rhodobacterales; family Rhodobacteraceae; genus Tateyamaria. Next base: position 513,230 of record NZ_CANKXW010000001.1, read on the forward strand.
GATCAACCCCATCAGCATCAACGCAGACAGGCGTATCACTTGAGCGCCATCACCAGATCGACAAGCGCGGCAAAGGCGACCAGCGCATCGCCGTCATCGGAGTGCATCTGCTTGAGCCCCACAAGCGAGCCATAGGCGGCGCGGGCAAAGTCCTGATTGGTCACACCGATGGCCGCCATCAGCTCGATCAACCGCGCGAGCCGAGCCTCGTCCACCGCAGCCAATGCCTTTGATACCTTGCTGTCCGCTTGGGCCCAGGCGCGCAACGCGGGGCCAGCCACATCGTTTTGCACGGACTGGCCAAAGCGGATCATCTTGTCTGTATCGGACCCATCCATCGCCGCGTCATCGTCCAATTTGGCGAGCGCGCGGGATTTCCACTCCTCCAGCAATGCGTCCTGGAAGGCGGGGACATCCTTGAAATGCCAGTAAAATGATCCCTTGGACGTTTTCAGATGGCGCGACAGGGGCTCTGCGCGCAATGCCAACGGACCTTGCGAGGTCAACTGCGACAGGCCTGCATCAATCCAGGCGGCGGGGGAGAGCGGTGTTTTTGCCATGCTCTGGCGATACGACTCAGTATGCCATGGTGCAAGGGAAAGCATGGCAGTGCGCCGGTTTGGGCGCTTTGCCGCACAAGAACGGCACGGGTCTGCCTAACTTGCGGGCGAGGAACGTATGGGGTGTTATGCGGCGCAACTGGAAACGAATGGACGGATCATGCCGCAAGAACGGGTATCTCTGAGCAGGCTTGAGGTTGGGTTTCTGTTCGGAGCGTTGGCGGTGTTGGGCGCGTTGAATGTCTGGCAACTCGAATCCGCTCTGGTTGCACCACCGATTGAGTCAGCGGTCGAGCCAGCGCCAGACGCTGACATGCCCGAAGCCATGCGTTTCGCTTACGACATCTGGCAGCGCAACGCTTCGGATATCTCGGTCTTTGCGCGTGGGGCCACTGCATACGGGTGGGTGATCGAGTATCCCGACGAAGCAACGGCGCGGCGGGACGCTTTGGCCTGGTGCGCGCATCACGGGTCCGATTGCCGCGTGGTCGAGGTACGTCTCGACATCATGCCCGATCCCGACACTGGCTTGCCGCTGACAAAGGCGATGAAAAACGGTTTTGTCCGATTTGAAATGACGCCGGGGCCTGTGTCATTCGCCATATCGTCAAATGGCGCGTTCGCCATCGGCCGCGGCGCAACCGATGAGGCCGCAGACAGGGCTGCGGTTGGCCGGTGTCTGGAACTGGCGGCGCAAGAGCGCCCGGAATATATGCCCCGCCACCCATGCACCGTTGTTGCGCGCCGCTAGGGTCGCATTTCGGACCAGACCGCCAGACCGACCACCAGCAGCATCGAGAATGCCATCGCAAAATTGATCAGGCGTTGTTTTTCGGGGGCGAGGTTCAATGCCTTGAGCCGTGCACCAAACCACACCCACAGGACGTGGATCGGTACCCAGATGGCGTTTACAACAAAGAGTTTCCAGACCGCTTCGGCCAGAAGCGCGTCTGGAAAGATGCTGAAGCCGGAAAACAGGGCGGTATTGACGGCATAGGCTTTGGGGTTGATCGGTTGCAGCAGAATGCCCGCCACTACCCCCGGCTCTTTCGTGGCAGGCTGAAAGGCCAGCTTGGACCCGGCGACGACGATCCGAAAGGCGAGGTAGAGCAGGTAGCCCGTCGACAGTACAAACAGAACTGTGCGGATAGTGGGGTTGGCGAGCACGAAGGCGGCGAGGCCGGTGATCACCGCAAGGATCACCAGATTATTGCCGATGAACAGGCCAAGCACATAGCGCAAGCCGGATTTCATGCCATAGGCCGCGCCGACGCCTGCTGCTGACAGAACACCGGGTCCGGGTGTGATGATCAGGAAAAAGACAGCGGCAACAAAGGAGATCATGCCACCAGCTTGGGGGTTTTTCGCGTGGCGTCAATGGCCCCGAACCGGCTGGCCGGCTCGGGGGCACCTGTGGGTCAGCCCAACAGTCGGCGCGCAATGACCTGGGCCTGGATTTCCGCGGCCCCTTCGAAGATGTTGAGGATGCGTGCGTCACACAGCACGCGGCTGATCTTGTATTCCAGCGCAAAGCCATTGCCGCCATGGATCTGCAACCCATTGTCCGCCGCTGCCCAAGCAACACGGGCGCCCAGCAATTTGGCCATGCCCGCCTCGACATCGCAACGGCGGCCTTCATCCTTCTCGAAGGCCGAGAAATAGGTGAGCTGGCGCGCCACCATGATCTCCACCGCCATCATCGCCAGCTTGTTGGCGACACGGGGGAAGTTGATCAGCGATTTGCCGAACTGTTTGCGGTCTTGCGCATATTGCATCGAGATGTCGAGCGCCGATTGCGCCACGCCGATCGCACGGGCTGCGGTCTGGATGCGCGCGGATTCGAAGGTTTCCATCAGCTGTTTGAAGCCTTTGCCTTCCTCGCCGCCCAACAGGTTCTCACCTTTGACGTGGAAGCTGTCGAAGGCCAGTTCGTATTCCTTCATGCCGCGATAACCGAGCACCTCGATCTCGCCACCGGTCATGCCGTCGGTGGGAAAGGGATTTGCATCATCACCGGGGGTCTTTTCAGCCAGAAACATCGACAGGCCCTTGTAGTCGGACGTCGCGGGATCTGTACGCGCCAGCAGCGTCATGACTTGTGTACGCGCGGCATGGGTGATCCACGTCTTGTTGCCGGTTATCTTGTAATCGCCGTTCTCATCCTTGACCGCACGGGTGCGCAGACTGCCTAGATCGGACCCTGTGTTCGGCTCTGTAAACACGGCTGTGGGCAGGGTTTCGGCGCTGGCCAGCTTTGGCAACCACTTTTGCTTTTGCTCTTCGGTGCCGCCCGCGATGATCAACTCCGCGGCGATCTCAGAGCGCGTGCCAAGCGATCCCACGCCGATATAGCCGCGCGACAATTCTTCGGACACAACGCACATGGACGCCTTCGACAGGCCAAAGCCGCCATATTCCTCGGGGATGGTCAGGCCGAACACGCCCATCTCGGCCAGTTCCTCGATCACCTCCATCGGGATCAACTCGTCGTTCAGATGCCAGTCATGGGCAAATGGTTCGACCTTTTCCATGGCATAGCGGCGGAACTGCTCGCGGATCATCTCCAGCTCTTCATCAAGACCGGAGGCGCCAACGGTGATTTCGGCGCTGCGTTCCTGCATCAGCTCGACAAGGCGCAGGCGTGCCGCTTGGGTGTTGCCGGATTGGGTGAGGGTCATCACCGCTGGTTCCATCATGCCGCGCATGTCGTCTTGCGACAGTCCCATATCCTGCAGTCGCAGGATCTCGCCCTGGTTCATCTGGATGCCGCCGTAAATCTGCCAGAGATACTCGCCGAATGTGATCTGGAGGATCAGCGCCTCGACCTCGCCCAGCTTGCCCTCGGCATTCAGTGCCGCGGCCCATTTGTGCATCTGCCGCAGGGATTCGGCATATGTGGCGAGCCAGGCAAGGCCATGAGCGGCGGTCTGATGCTCTTCGACCAACGCGCTGGACACGCGCCCATCCACGCTTAGCTGGGCCCTCAGGCGGTCCCGTGCCAAGTCGGTCAACGCCGCAACGGGTGCCACGGCGGCCTCCGTCAGGTGCAGCAGGTCGTCGAGCAATACCGGGGTCATCGCACCCAAATCCTGTCCATCATGTGCCATTGCGCTTCCCTCTTTATCCGTTCCGAGACTGCCTATCTATTTTGCAAGTGCAGCGCAACAAATATTCGTTTTTCTGCGGCGTTTTGTTCTTATCTTTCGTAGCGATATTTTGCACTGCGGCATCGATGACGATAGGTCATGGTCATGGAACAGTTTTTCGCGCTCCTCCCCCTTGGTTTATGGGTGGCCTCCCTTGCCGTTGCGCTGCTGGGCGGCGTGGTCAAAGGCGTGGTCGGGTTTGGTGCGCCGATGGTCATGATTTCAGGACTGTCATCGTTCATGGCGCCAGAACTGGCGTTGGCGGGTTTGATTCTTCCGATGCTGGCCGCCAATGGCACACAGGCCTTTCGGCAAGGTGTGGGGCCTGCATTGGCTTCGGCGCGGCGGTTCAGGGTGTTTCTGCTGGTCGGCGGGATAGTGCTGGTGCTCAGCGCGCAACTGGTGCGCGTTGTCCCGGTCAGCGTGTTTCTGGGGCTGATCGGCGTGCCCGTCACCGTCTTTGCTCTCCTGCAACTGGCCGGATGGGTGATGCGGTTGAAACGGCAGCACACAGGGATCGAGGCAGGTGTCGGTGCCATCGCCGGGTTTCTCGGAGGGATGTCAGGCGTGTGGGGGCCGCCCACGGCCCTCTATCTGACAGCTCTGGACACGGAAAAAACGGAACATGTTCGCGCCCAAGGCGTCATCTATGGACTTGGGGCGATTGCACTGCTTGGTGCGCATGTGGGGTCTGGGGTTCTGCGGGCAGAGACACTTCCGCTCAGCCTTGCGCTGATCGCGCCGGCCCTTCTGGGCCAATGGCTGGGCGGTAAGATCCTGGATCGGATCGATCAGGCGCTGTTTCGTCGTGCAACGTTGATCGTGTTGCTGATCGTCGGGCTAAACCTGATCCGTCGTTCGATCCTAGTTTAGGACGCGCGGCGCGCGACGGTCAGGCCAGAGACGTCTTCGATGAAGGTCACGATACGGGATTTGATCTTTTCGTCCTCGATCGCAGCCAGGGCGTTGACGATGTCCATGCCGTTGTCACGACGTGGTGCGGGTTCGGCATCGACCAGACCTTCGAAGAAGTACGAGGTCGGTACATCAAGGATGCGCGACAGTTCGAAAAGACGGCTGGCGGCGATACGGTTCGAGCCGATTTCGTATTTCTGGATCTGCTGGAAAGACAGTTGCAGACGTTTCGCAACGTCGGTCTGCGACATGCGCCGCAATGTACGGATTTGCTTCAGACGTTTACCGACATGGACATCGACGGGATGTGACATAACCAATTACCTCCGGTTGTTTCGACCCGAGTGATCGGCCATCGCGGCCAAGCGTTCAATTGACTAGATGTGATAATAAATCACACGTAAATGTTGCATTGTTGTATGATTGCTTTAACCATATGGTATTATAGATCATACATTGAGGAATCGCGTGAACGCTCCTTTGGCGAATTTTACAGATACAAATCATCCGCTTTTATTCGAGATGATCCGCTCCTTCACGACGTTGGCGCGCACGTTGAATCTGTCCCATGCCGTGGGCGAACTCAACAGCACGCGCCAGACCGTGCGACGCCATATCGCGCAACTGGAAGTTATGCGCGGACAGGAACTGTTTTTCGTCAAGGATCGTCGCTACGAACTGACCAAGGCGGGCGAGGCGGCCTTGCCCGAGGCCCTTGATCTGTTGATGCGATCCAAGGTCTGGGCGCGCGGGCAAACCGGTTCCCACGGCGCGCTCCAATACCTCAAGGCGCAGGAAGGCGATTGGGTTTTTTACCAGCAACAACAGCCCATGGGCAGCATCTGGACCGACGAATCGGTGTTGCTGCGCGAGACGTTTCGCGCGTGGATGATGGCAGGTGCTGAAATAGAGAGCACATGCCTCGCACATGTGCGGCCTTTTTTAATGGTCTACCGACATGGCGAAGCAGGGTGGATCTGTGTCGAGTTCGGCGAAAAATCGGCCTATGTGAACTGGTTTGGGCTGGACTATGCACGGTCCAGCATCGGGCGGCCGATCGCGCGTCTGCCTGCCGGAGAAGAGTTCGGGCGCATGCTGGATCAGTCGTTTCACGACGTTCAAACCACCCAGATGGCGCGCCTCGATCACGTCTATACCAGAATGCCCGTGCGATATGATGAGAGCCAGGCCACCATGGTCTACCAAAGGTTGATGATGGGCGGTTTTTTTCCAGACAGGTCTCCGGCGGTCATGACACTGGTTGTCCCGACGGCAAATGTGAACATTACCGATCTGGACGAGGAACAGCGCGCGGCAATCACCGATATAGATCGTCCCGAATTCGACCCTGCGGATGCAATTTTCGAGAAAGTCGCGCGGGCCAGCGATTAACTGTGACATCAGTCACCACTATCACGCGAGTTATTTACGGGTAATTTTCATCGCATTGTTCTAAATTTGTCTTTGTGTGGCAAAGGAGAGATGGGATGACGATTCAGTTTTCGGGCAACGCGGCACCGTTTATTGCGACCAGTCGCGATATTCTGGCGACGCAGGGTATTCAGCTGACATTCGGCAGTGACTTCGAGGAATACGCGGAAATTGTGAAGGAAGAGCGGCCAATGCAGAAGCTGGGCGCGCCGTTCGACCATACGTTGCACACTTTGACCGAGGCCAATGCATTCTGGATGATTGGTCGTAGCGAGGATGGTACGTTGATTCACACCCAAGCCTCCAAGCGCATCCGTCTGGGTGGCATGCCCCTCAGCAGCTACCTGCTGCGCCAATTCCGGGCCTTTCCGCCGCCGCTCAAGGGTGTTGACCTGCGACGCTCGCGGTTCCGCGCGACCCCCGGCGCGCACCGGATGGACGGGACAGTCGCCTATCATGGTGAATTCTGGGTCGCGCCGGAACGCGGCAAATATCGCGGCGTTGGTCTGGCGCCCGTTTTGGGCCGGACGGGTATGCTTGAGATGATGCAGAAATGGGATCCGGACTGGATCTACGGCTTTATCCTGAACGTGGTCGCGTACAAGGGCTTTGCCGCGCGCATCGGATATCTCCATCTGGAGCCGAGCGCGCTGAAATGGGTGGTCGATGGCCGGGATGCGCCCATCGATACGTTTCTGGCCTATAACAGTCGCGAAGATCTGGAATATTTGCTGGATATTCCGTTGTCGGACGTGGTGCCCGAGGCGGCCTGAGGCCGCCTCGTCAACGTATTGGATGGCGGCGTCATGCCGCCTCGCGCGATTACCCGATCGCTGCCGCGCGCACGTCGTCGTCGATATGCGGCAGGTACTGCTCAAAGTTGTCGGCGAACATGTCCGCAAGTTTCCGGGCTTGCGCATCATAGGCCGCGCCGTCGTCCCATGTGCGGCGCGGATCCAAAAGGATGTCCGCAACGCCCGGCACGGAGACAGGCACGTCAAAGCCAAAGTTCGGGTCCTTGCGAAAATCTCCAGCGGCAAGAGTTCCGTCCAGCGCAGCAGTGAGTAGCGCACGCGTCGCGCGGATGGGCATCCGGCTGCCCGTACCATAGGCGCCACCGGTCCAGCCGGTGTTCACCAACCAGCAGGTTGCGCCGTGTTTGGCGATCTTGTCCTGCAGCAGCTTGCCGTATTCCTCTGGCCGCCGCGGCATGAACGGTGCGCCGAAACAGGTCGAGAATGTGGGTTCCGGTTCCGTCACACCACGCTCCGTGCCTGCCACCTTCGAGGTAAACCCGGAGAGGAAATGGTACATCGCCTGCGCCGGGCTCAGACGGGCAATCGGGGGCAACACCCCAAAGGCGTCGCAGGTCAGCATGATGATGTTCTTGGGGTGCCCACCCAGCGCGCTGGCGGAAGCGTTCGAGATATATTCCAGCGGGTAGGCGCAGCGCATGTTCGCCGTCAGGCTGTCATCCTCGAAATCAAGATCCATCGTGTCCGGGTCATGCACCATGTTCTCGATCACCGTCCCGAATTTCTCGGTGGTCGCATAGATTTCGGGCTCGGCTTCGGCGCTCAGGTTGATTGTCTTGGCATAGCAGCCACCCTCGAAGTTGAACGTGCCACGGTTGGACCAGCCATGTTCGTCGTCGCCGATCAGTGTCCGGCCGGGATCTGCGGACAGGGTTGTTTTGCCGGTGCCTGACAGCCCAAAGAACACCGCTGTGTCTACCGGGTTGCCGTGCGCATGGTTGGCCGAGCAGTGCATCGGCATCACGCCACGTTCGGGCAGCAGGTAATTAAGGAGGGTGAAGACCGATTTCTTGTTCTCACCCGCATATTCCGTGCCGCCGATCAGGATCAGTTTCCGTTCGAAGTTCATTGCGATCACGGTGTCGGACCGGCAGTTGTGGCGCGCAGGGTCGGCCTTGAACGAGGGGCAGTTGATAACGGTGAAATCGGCCGTGAACGCGGCCAGATCCTCGGCGTCGGGGCGACGCAACATGTGGCGGATGAACAGCCCGTGCCAGGCCAGTTCTGTCACCATGCGGACATTGATCGAAAACGACGGGTCGGCACCGCCCACGAGATCTTGCACGTAGTATTCGCGGCCCTTCATGTGGGCCAGCATGTCTTCATAGAGGGCGTCGAACCCTTCGGGCGACATCTCGGCGTTGTTTTCCCACCAGATGTGATCGGCCACGTCGGGCGTCTTGACCACGTGCTTGTCCTTGGGTGAGCGTCCTGTGAATTTGCCGGTGGTCACCAGGAATGCACCGCCCTTGCCAAGCGTGCCTTCGTCGCGGTCAAGTGCGCGTTCGATCAGTGCCGGTTCGATCAGGTTATAATAGACATCGCCCAGCCCTGTGATCCCTTGATCGTCGAGGCGGAACTGCGGGTTTACCCGTCCAAATGTCATGTGAAATTCTCCTGATGTCGCGCGATGGCGTAGGTGTCAGAGGTGGGCGGAAGGCCCAGAAGCGACGTCGCATCGCCCCGTTCCGGCGTCTTAACATGCGGATTCTACACATGAACAGATGGGGAGCACGGAGTTAGCGCCACCATGGCGACCGGTTGCGCAAACACGCTTTCTCCTGAGCACACCCAGAGCGCGAATGTGCGGCAATTTAGTCATTCCTAACCAATTTCTGGCGACTGTGTGGAGGCAATCAGCACCTGATTCGCACTTATTGATTGATTCGAAAGGCCAAAACCGGAACAATGGCGGAAAAATCAAAAATAACGAGCAGCACAAGGAAACAGGCAATGTCAAAGATTGCATTGGTGGACGACGACAGGAATATCCTGACGTCCGTCTCCATGACTCTCGAAGCCGAAGGGTTCGAGGTCGAAACGTATAACGATGGTCAGGCCGCTCTGGATGCATTCAACAAGCGTCTTCCGGACATGGCTGTCCTGGACATCAAGATGCCGCGCATGGACGGGATGGATCTGCTTCAGCGTTTGCGCCAGAAAACCACGATGCCGGTCATCTTCCTGACGTCCAAGGATGACGAGATCGACGAGGTTCTGGGCCTGCGGATGGGTGCGGATGATTACGTCAAAAAACCGTTTTCGCAGCGCCTTTTGGTCGAACGCATTCGCGCGCTCTTGCGCCGTCAGGACGCGGTGGCCGGTGACGTGGTTGGCGATACCGAGGAAACCAAGGTCATGGAGCGGGGCGATCTGCGGATGGACCCGTTGCGTCATGCGGTGTCCTGGAAAGGCAAGGACGTGTCGCTGACCGTCACAGAATTCCTGCTGCTTCAAGCGCTTGCGCAACGTCCCGGCTTTGTCAAATCGCGGGATCAGCTGATGGATGTGGCCTATGACGATCAGGTTTATGTCGATGACCGCACGATCGACAGTCACATAAAGCGCCTGCGCAAGAAAATGCGCAGCGCGGATGACGATTTTTCGGCGATTGAGACGTTGTACGGCATCGGGTATCGCTACAACGAAGAATAGAAAGATGCCTTTGAGGCACTGGCCGAGGGGACAGTCATGCGAGACATGAGCACCCCACCATCACGTGACGGCGACGTCGTGTTGGGTGAGGATTGGGTTGCGCCGGAAACGGTAAGCTCCTCTGAAATGACGGATGGCCGCGCACGACGCGGCCTGATGTCGTTGGGGGGCTCGCCGCTGGCGCGCAAGATCATCACGTTCAACCTGATTGCGCTGAATGTTCTGGTGGCGGGAATTTTATATCTGAACTCTACGCGCGACAGCCTCGCGGTGCAGCGGATTTCGTCTCTTGTCGCACAAGCCGAATTGGTGGCGGACGTGATCGAGGCGAAACTGCCCGCTGGCGCGCCGGTGAACCTTGCCACAGGCGATGGTATCGACGTCGACGCGACGCTGGCAGAGATGGATGTGCGCGCACGGCACGACGTATTCGTGTTTGACGCAACAAGTGCGCTTGTGGCTCAGACGCAGGGCACATTGGCCCCTCTGCAACCCACGAATGACGAAGAAGACCTTGCCATCCTGACTGATGGGTTGAGCTGGGTATGGAACATCATCTCGCGTCCCTTCGCCGGTCAGGCCGCGGAAACACCATCTGTCGAAGATCAGCTGCGGCTGTTGGTCGAGCGGTCGCTTGCCGGCGAGACACAGGTGAGCGAAGGCATCGATGGTGTGGGCGGCGCATTGTTCAGTGTTGTCACGCCGATCCAGCAAGGCGGAAACGCCGTGGGCGTCATTGCGTTGACCAGCGCATCTGGCGAAATCGACGCCATGGTGCGCAACGAACGCGAACGCGTTTTGCAAATGTTCGTGATTGCCACCTTGGTTTCGATCGGACTCAGCCTTGTTCTGGCGTCGACAATCGCCAATCCGCTGGCCGATCTGGCAGCTGCGGCTGAACTGGGCCGGGACAAGAACGCGCGTAAGGTCAATCCCGGGCGCATTCGCATCCCGGATCTGACTGCACGGCCCGACGAAATCGGGCGGCTGTCCGGTGCGCTGCGGGGCATGATCGCGGCACTGTACAACCGCATCGACGGCAACGAACAATTCGCAGCCGATGTCGCGCACGAGATCAAGAACCCTCTCGCGTCGCTGCGCTCTGCGGTCGGCACCCTGCGGATGGTCAAACGAGATGACCAACGCGAAAAACTCTTGGACGTCATTGACCACGACGTGCGCCGCCTTGACCGCTTGGTAAGCGATATTTCCAACGCGTCGCGTCTTGACAGTGAACTGGTCAAGGAAGAGGAAGAAGCGTTCAACCTGCTGACCATGCTTGGAAATCTCGGGCAGTACCTGGGCGAGGACGCGCGTGGCAAGGGCATAGAATTCATTACGGACCTGCCCGATCAAGCCATTCAGGTACAGGGGCTCGAAGCGCGGTTGGCGCAGGTCTTTGTCAACCTGATCACGAACGCGATTTCCTTCTGTGAAGACGGCGACGCGATCCGGATCTGGGCCCGCAAGCGCGAAAACCGTGTCCTGATCGTGGTCGAAGACACCGGACCGGGCATCCCGGATCAGGCACTGACCAAGATCTTCAAGCGGTTCTATTCGCAACGGCCAGAAGAGCATTTCGGCAATAATTCCGGGCTTGGTCTCGCCATCTCGAAACAGATCGTCGAGGCGCATGGCGGCGTGATCTGGGCCGAGAACATCCGGCCAACCGATGCCGATATCACCTCTGAACCGCTGGGCGCACGGTTTGTCGTGGGCTTGCCGGTCTAGACGGGATGGATCAGGTCCTGCGCGTTCACGCCACGGCGGTCGCCTTGGAGGGACGGGGCGTTCTGATCACAGGACAGGCGGGGCGCGGGAAATCGAGCCTTGCCCTCCAGTTCATGGCGTGGGGGGCGACGCTCGTATCTGACGACCAAACGGAGCTGTGGGTGCAAAAAGGGGCACTCTGGGCGCGTGCGCCAGCGACGATCGAGGGTCTGATCGAAGCACGCGGGATCGGCATCCTCACAGCAGTTGCCGCGCCCTCCGAGATCGTGTTTTGCGTCACTCTCGATGCCCCGGAAACGGACAGGATCCCGAACGCGCGCCAGAAGGAATACCTTGGCGTGACAGTGCCACTCCTACACAAAGTCGACAGCCCCGCTTGGCCCGCGGGTATCTTGCAATACCTCAGAGGGACCAGAAAGGAACCGTAATGCCCGAAGCGCGCAGACTTGTTCTTGTCACTGGCCCATCCGGGGCTGGCCGGTCCAGCGCGATCCGCGTTCTGGAAGACCTGGGTTATGAGGCCATCGACAACATGCCTTTGCGCCTCATCCGACCGCTTCTGGACAATCCGGTGCCGGACAAGCCTGTGGCGCTCGGAATTGATCCGCGCAACCGGGATTTCTCGATCACCGCCATCATGGATGCGATGGGACAGATCGCGGCAGTGCCGGGCTTGATGCCTGAATTGCTCTATCTCGACTGCAATACCGAAGTTCTGCTCAACCGCTTTTCCGAAACCCGTCGCCGTCATCCACTGGCCGCGGCGGACCGGGTCGAGGCGGGGATCCAGCGCGAGCTTGAACTGCTGGCGCCCCTGCGCGCGCGGGCGGATGTCCTGATCGACACGTCGGACATCAATGTGCACCAGCTTCGGGCAGAGGTCGAACACTGGTTCTCGCCGGGCGGACACAGCCAGATCGCTGTGTCCGTGCAAAGCTTCAGCTACAAACGGGGCCTGCCAAGGTCGGTTGATATGGTCTTTGACTGCCGGTTCCTGAAAAACCCGTTCTGGGACCCTGAATTGCGAAGTGCCACGGGCCTCGATCCGGCCGTAAAGGCCTATATCTGGACCGACGAACGCGCCGCGACATTCGAGGCCAAGCTGAGCGACATGCTGCTGTGGCAACTGCCGGCCTACCTCGATGAGGGCAAGAGCCACCTGTCCGTCGCTTTTGGTTGCACCGGCGGGCAACACAGGTCGGTTGCCATGGCGGAAACCTTGGCCGCAGCCCTTGCAGAGGCAGGCTGGCAGGTGTCTATTCGCCATCGTGAACTGGATCGCCGTAAACGGGAAGAGGCTTCAGCTTGATCGGAATCGTGATCGTTGCCCATGGTGGATTGGCCGGCGAATACCTGAAAGCCATCGAACATGTTGTCGGTGCGCAATCCGGTATACGCGCGATTGCCATAGAAGCCGATCACGATCGCAAGGCCAAGGAAGCGGAGATTTGCGCCGCGGCGGACACTGTCGACACCGGGGACGGCGTTGTTGTGGTCACCGACCTCTTCGGCGGATCGCCCTCCAACCTCAGCCTCATGGCGTGCCGCCCGCAAGATCGGCGTATTCTGTACGGCGCAAATCTGCCCATGCTGATCAAACTCGCCAAAAGCCGCCAGCTGGGCGTACAGGACGCTGTGCGGCTGGCACTGGATGCGGGCAAAAAGTATATCGACACACAGAATTTGAGCGCAGACGGATAGAAGATGAGCCAACGCAGACTGGAAATTGTGAACGTCAAGGGACTGCACGCGCGTGCGTCTGCGAAACTGGTCGAGGTGGTCGAGGCCTTTGATGCCCGTGCGACCGTTGACAAGGATGGCATGTCTGCATCAGGCGACAGTATTATGGGTCTTTTGATGTTGGCAGCGCCGATGGGAAGTTTTATTGACGTTGAAACCTCCGGCCCAGACGCTGATGCGTTGGCCGAGGCATTGGAGGCTTTGGTGGCCGACAAGTTTGGGGAAGAGACCTGAGCCAACTGCCCGGTGGGATTGGCCAGAAAAAGGTGGCACAGTCTTGGTCGACAGCACGCACAACCTGACCAAATTGACGGCAGAGCCTGAAAAGGTGAACTTTGCCAAATATGATCGGCGCAGCCTGTCCTATGCGTCGACGTTCGAAGACCCGTGGAAGGCCACGTTCATCCGCGTCATGGAAGCGTTCACCGGCAAGCTGACGATCCTGCGGCTGATCCGTAAGTTTGAGCGTCGCGGTGCGCCACAAGGCCAAGCGTTCTGGCGGGCGGCATTGGACGTGATGGGGATCGATCTGACCACGCCCCAATCCCAGCTGGACCGCATTCCCAAACAGGGGCCTGTGATCGTTGTGGCCAACCACCCGCACGGGATGGTCGATGGCATGATCTTTGCCGATCTGATCGGACGTGTCCGGCCCGACTATCGCATCTTGACCCGGTCGCTTTTGACCGTGATCGACGAAGTTGCTGGCAGTTACATGATCCCGGTGCCGTTTCCGCACGAAGAAGATGCGCAGCGCAAGGGCGTCGAGATGCGTGCCAAGGCGATGGCACACCTCAAGGAGGGCGGCGTTGTTGCGCTGTTCCCGTCGGGCGGGGTTGCCGCGTCTGAAACCTATTGGGGTCCAGCAGTCGAGGCCGAGTGGAATGTCTTTACCGCACAGTTGATCCGGCGTTCGGGTGCCACGGTGGTGCCGATGAAATTCCCGGGCCAAAACAGCCGCGCCTACCAGATTGCGAACAAGCTGTCGCCGATGCTGCGGCAGGGGCTATTGCTGCACGAAATCGTGCATTCGCTCAACAAGCCCCAAGGCCCGATCGTCGGTCATCCTTTGCCGCAAGAAGAAGTGGCCAAGTGGAAGGATGACCCGCGCGGCTTCATGGCTTGGCTGCGCGACCACACGCTGTCGCTGACCGACTAGAGGTTCAGCGCGTCGGCACCGGCACGTCGCCCCGGTAATCGTAGAATCCGCGCTGGCTCTTGCGACCCAGCCACCCGGCTTCGACATATTTGGTCAGCAGCGGGCAGGGACGGTACTTCGTGTCGGCCAGCCCATCATGCAGGACGTTCATGATCGCAAGGCAGGTGTCCAACCCGATAAAATCGGCCAGTTCCAGCGGCCCCATCGGATGGTTCGCGCCAAGTTTCATTGACGAGTCAATGGATTGGACTGATCCCACCCCTTCGTAGAGCGTATAGACCGCCTCGTTGATCATCGGCATGAGAATGCGGTTGACGATAAAGGCGGGAAAATCCTCGGCTGTGGCGGCGGTCTTGCCCAGCTTGTCGACGACCGCCCGGCAGGCTTCGAAAGTTTCGGCATCGGTCGCAATGCCGCGGATCAATTCGACCAGTTGCATCACCGGCACCGGGTTCATGAAATGAAACCCCATAAACTTTTCAGGCCGGTCTGTCCGGCTGGCCAAGCGTGTGATCGAAATGGAAGACGTGTTCGATGTCAGGATCGTATGTGGTTGCAGGTGGGGCAACAAATCCTCGAAAATGGCTTGCTTGACCGTCTCGCGTTCTGTCGCGGCCTCGATCACGAGGTCGGTTTGCCCAAGGTCGGTCAGGGTTTGCGTTGTCTGGATCCGGCCCATGGCGGCACTTTTTTCCTCGGCCGAAATCTTGTCGCGGCTGACCTGACGTTCGAGGTTTCGGTCAATCGTGGCCAGGGCGGCCTTGAGCGCGTCGTCCGAGATATCGTTGAGCATGACATCATAGCCGGCCAGTGACATCACATGGGCAATCCCGTTGCCCATCTGCCCTGCGCCCACGATTCCAACGGTCTTGATGTCCATGATCATCCTCTCTGACAGCCGCTGCACCATAGGGGCAGGGCGATGGCAGGGGCAAGAGTTACCACTGCCCCAAAATCGTCATGTTTGATTAGGGAAATCGCAAGGCCCTCATGCGACCTTGGCCTTGGGTGAATATATTGAGAGTGGGTCTCATGAGTTATGAAGCATTGAGTCCAGGCGGACTCGACTATCTGCCGTGTCGCTACGGCAATTCCAAAGTCCTGTTCCGCGGGCCGCGACGGTCACTGGACAAGAACTTTGTCGCGTTTTTCGGTGGGACAACCACATATGGCAAGTTCATTCGCGCACCGTTTCCGGACCTGGTTGAAAGCCAGCTGGGCACGACTTGCGTGAATTTCGGAAGCATGAACGGCGGGGTGGATGTCTATGCCACTGATCCCTATCTGCGCGAGGTCACCGGGATGGCCGCAGCAACAGTGATCCAGATCACCAGTCCGCGCAACATGTCCAACCGGTTTTATCGTGTGCATCCGCGCCGCAATGACCGCTTTGTCGAAGCATCACCGCTGTTGCGGGCGATTTATCGCGACGTCGATTTTACGGAATTCAACTTTACAAACCACATGCTGAAACGATTACAGCTTGTGTCGCAGGAACGGTTCGAGCCAGTGGTGGAAGAGCTGCAAACCGCGTGGATTGCCCGGATGCGCCTTGTGCTCAGCCAGATCAGCGGCAAGACAATCCTCCTCTGGGCCAGCGACCGTGCGCCAGATGAGACGTCCAACGACATCGACGCCGACCCGGCGTTCATCACGCGGGCAATGCTGGACAAAGTGATCCCGATGGCGACGAAATATGTAGAGGTCGTGGCCTCTGCCGAAGCGGTGGAGGCGGGCACCGAGGGCATGATCTTTGCCGATACCGAGGCACCGGCCGCAGAACAGATGCTGGGCCCACATGTCCATCACGAGATCAGCCGGGCATTGGTGCCGACACTCAACGCCATGTGTTGAAACGAAAAAGGCCCGGAGCATTCGCACCGGGCCTTTTCAATGCATCTCTGAGCCAATCAGAGTTTTTCGATCATCTCGGGCACGGCGTCAAAGAGGTCTGCGACCAGGCCGTAATCGGCGACCTGGAAGATCGGCGCTTCTTCGTCCTTGTTGATGGCCACAATGACTTTGGAATCTTTCATGCCCGCGAGGTGTTGGATCGCACCGGAAATCCCGACCGCGACATAGAGGTCGGGTGCCACGACCTTGCCGGTCTGGCCAACTTGCCAGTCGTTCGGAGCATAACCTGAATCGACCGCAGCGCGTGACGCGCCCACGGCAGCGCCCAACTTGTCGGCCAGTTTTTCGATCAGGGCAAAATCGTCTTCGGAGCCGACACCGCGACCACCGGACACAACCACGCCAGCCGATGTCAGCTCGGGACGGTCGCTTTCGGCGACCTTGTCCTCGACCCAGGATGACAGTGCTGGATCGGCAGCGGCGGCGATGTTTTCCACCGAAGCGGAACCACCGGTCTCTGCGGCATCAAAGGTGGACGTGCGGAAAGTGATGACCTTCTTGCCATCCGAAGATTTAACGGTCTGGATCGCGTTGCCCGCATAGATCGGGCGCTCGAAAGTGTTGGCGTCGACCACGGCCGTTGCATCCGAAATCACCATCGCGTCCAGTAGGGCCGCGACGCGGGGCATGACGTTCTTGGCGTCAGTGGTCGCGGGGGCGACGATGTGCTCGTAATCGCCAGCCAGCGATACGATCAGATCGGCCACGGGTTCAGCCAAGCGCTTGCCATATACCGCGTCTTCGGCGCACAGCACCTTGGATACACCTTGGATCGTCGCGGCCTCTGCGGCTGCAGCGGCGCATGTGGCGCCCGCGGCGAGGACAACAACATCGCCCAATGCGGTCGATGCCGACACGGCCTTGGCCGTGGCGTCCATGGCCAGTTCGCCATCGTTGATTTCTGCGAGAAGAAGAACAGCCATTACACAGCCCCCGCTTCTTTGAGTTTCGATACGAGTTCGTCCACCGAACCCACCTTAATGCCTGCGGCGCGCGCCTCGGGCTCCGTCGTTTTCACGATCTCAAGACGCGGCGCTGCATCGACGCCGTAATCGGCGGCTGTTTTCTCATCCAAAGGCTTCTTCTTGGCCTTCATGATGTTGGGCAGCGACGCATAGCGCGGCTCGTTCAAGCGCAGGTCGACCGTGATGACGGTGGGCATGCTGACTTCTATGGTCTGCAAACCGCCGTCCACTTCGCGCGTGACCTTGGCCTTGTCGCCCGCAATCTCGACTTCGGACGCAAACGTGGCCTGGCTCCAGCCCATGAGGGCGGACAGCATCTGGCCGGTCGCGTTCATGTCGTTGTCGATCGCCTGCTTGCCGCACAGCACGAGGCCGGGCTGCTCTTCGTCGATGACACCTTTGAGGATCTTGGCGACGGTCAGCGGCTCGATATCCGTGTGCACATCGTCCGCGGCAATCACGAGGATCGCGCGGTCCGCGCCCATGGCAAGCGCCGTGCGCAGAGTTTCCTGCGCCTGCTTGACGCCCACGGAGACGGCGATGATTTCCTCGGCCTGACCCGCTTCTTTCAGGCGGATGGCCTGCTCGACGGCAATCTCGTCAAACGGGTTCATCGACATTTTCACATTGGCGAGATCCACACCCGATCCGTCCGCTTTGACGCGCACTTTCACGTTGTAGTCGATCACGCGTTTGACAGGCACCAGCACCTTCATAAGCGTTCCTCTCTTCTATATTCAGACCGTTCAGAACGGCCAGATTTCGACTCATCTTCGCCAAGCGAGATAATTGGTCCCGGTTGGTTTACCCAACCCGTCGTAACGGAAACAGGACAAAATCGTCACGTCACGCATCAACGACGCCGCGTTTCGGGTTTAAAGGGAAAGAATGTTTCCCAAGTGTGTCGCCGCACGGTGAGATCAGAAAGCGTGCCGCGCAGCGTTTTGTGGCCCGTCGCCTCAATTGCGGTTGGCACCAGGAACCCACAACACGTCGTCCTTGCCGCCATTGTTGGCAATGCGCGCCGCCACAAAGAACCAGTCGCTAAGACGGTTGAGATATTTCACTGCGGCGGGGTTGATCGCCTCCATCGTCGCCAACTCCACGGCCAGACGTTCGGCGCGCCGCGCCACGGTCCGGCAAACATGCAAATGGGCCGACAACGCGGACCCGCCCGGAAGGATAAAGCTGCGCAGCGGCTCCAGTTCGGCGTTCATCGCGTCGATTTCGCTTTCCAGCCGCTCCACCTGTGCATCGACCATCCGCAGGGGTTGGTATTCGGCCTCGGCGTCCTTTTCCATATCGGGGCGGCACAGATCCGCACCCAGATCGAAAAGGTCGTTTTGAATGCGCCCCAGTGCGGCGTCCACGTCCCCGGTGGCCGCCAGCCGGGCCACCCCGAGAAAGCTGTTCAGTTCGTCCGCCGTACCATAGGCGGTGACGCGCATCGCATGTTTGGCGACACGCGCGCCATTGCCCAGCGCGGTTTCACCGGCATCGCCGGTCTTGGTATAAATCTTGTTCAGAACGACCATGCGTTCAGCCTCCGCTTTGCCGGAAAAATACGTAGATGACGATCAGCACGACTGCGATGAACTGCGCGCCGATCCTGTACTGCATGAGTTTGTTGGAGTTTTTCTGCGCCCAGCCAGAGCCCTTGGCAAAGCCGCCAAGACCGAGCATCAGCACGAACAACACGCCAAGGCAGGCCAAAATGATCAATATGAACAGCGGGTCTTGCGCCATGATCCCCAATCCCTTTCGATTTCCAGTGCGTGATGTAGCGGGCCTGCGCCCAAAGGCGAACGTGGCGTTCGGTCACGTGCGCGTCAGAAGCCAGTCCAGCGCGCGCGTGGGCAGAATACGGCGCGCAAACGCGGCGATATAGGTGGGGGTCGTCACGAAATACCGCGGATGGGGGCGGCGCGCCTCGACCGCGTGGCGCAATTTGCGCACCACCGCTTCGGGCGGCAGTTCGAATTTGTCCGGTCCGTTATCTTCATAAAGGCGCTCGCGCAGCAGCGCGCGGTACGCGTCCGCCTTGGCCGATGCCTCCCAATCGATCCAGCGTTCGAAATGAGGGATGGCATTGATGCGGAATTTGCTGGTCACGGGGCCGGGTTCGATCAGGATCACGTCAATGGGCGTGTCACGCATTTCCATGCGCAGGGTGTCGGTGAGCGCCTCAAGGGCGTACTTGGTGCTGGTATAGGCCCCACGCCAGGGAAAGGCGACAAAGCCGAGGACGGAGGAACATTGCACAATCCGACCGTGTCCTTGCGCGCGCATCACCGGAATGACTGCGCGGGTCAACTCATGCCAGCCAAAGAAGTTGGTTTCGAAAATGGCGCGCAAGGCGTCCGTCGGCAGGTCTTCGACCGCGCCGGGCATGCCATAGGCACCATTGTTGAACAGCGCGTCCAAAGTGCCACCCGTGGCGTCAAGCACTTCGGCAAGACCGGCGTGAATGGTATTTGCGTCGTCGTAGTCGATCAGGGGGCTGTCGAACCCTTCCTCGATCATGCGGTCACAGTCGGCTTCGGCGCGGCAGGCGGCAAATACGCGCCATCCTGCGGCCCGCATCCCGTGCGCCGCAGCATAGCCGATGCCCGAGGAACACCCGGTGATCAAAATGGATTTGCGTGTCATGCCTGCGCCGTCATTAGCCGTTTGGCATTGACTTAGCAGTCAGCGGCAGGGATGCAATCAGCCTTCGTTCAGAAGAAAGTCTGCCATCCACCCCACGGGGCCACCCGAGACGGGGCGCAGCTTGACCCACCCGTCGCCGGGATCTTGCAGGATTTCGACCTGATCGCCGCGTGTCAGACGGGTCACGATGGAATAGCCGGTGCCCGGTCCGCCGCGCACATTGACGCGATTACCCGTCACCGACCGCAGGTCAGGTGCCTGCGCTGTCAGTGCGCTCTGGGCGCCATCCTCGCCGAACTCAACAGGCGTAATGACGGCCGCACCTGTCACCAGGCTGGGCAGGATAATGGTGGGCGCTGCCTCGGATACCGCTTCCGTTACGACGGCCTCCTGCACTTGTGTTGCGCGTGCTGGTGTTGCGCGCAGTGTCGGCGCGGGGCGAAGGACGTCATCGACCGATGTCAGGTTGAGAGCAACACGCGTGACGTTTTCGGGAACGGGCGCGGGAGCAGCTTGCACGATAACCGTATCCAGCTTTTCTTCTTCAACCAGCGCGGGCGGGTCAATCCGGGCAAGGCGCGTCTCTTCCGGATCGAAATCCGCGCCACCGCTCATTTCGTAAAAGGCCCAACCAAGGAACGCAAACGTCACAAAAATAAACCTGGCCATGACCAGACACCCCCAACACTTCACTGGCGCCGCGGCAGACTTGTTGCAGCGCTCGATTTCAATAGCAGACAGCACGATTCACATCACTGTTAAAATTGGAGATTTTTTCCCCGTCGCGCCGTTCTGTGTCGCGGATGTAACGCAAGTCTCGCGCGAACGGTTCCGCGTGCATGTGTAACTCGTGGTAATTTGCGTTCACCGCTTGTTCGGGCTGCGCTGCGGGGATACACAGCATCTATGTCAGATCAGGCCGATACCCCCAACATGGACCTTTCGGAACCGCTGCGCCGCGCATTGGGCGAGCGGTACCTGACCTATGCGCTCAGCACGATCATGCACCGGGCGCTGCCGGATGCGCGTGACGGGCTCAAGCCGGTGCATCGCCGGATTCTTTTTGCGATGCGCGAATTGCGCTTGTCGTCCACGGGCGGGTTCCGCAAGTCGGCCAAGATCTCGGGCGACGTGATGGGCAACTATCACCCGCACGGGGACGCGGCGATTTACGATGCGATGGCGCGACTGGCTCAGGATTTCAACGTCCGCTATCCGCTGGTCGACGGACAGGGCAACTTCGGCAATATCGACGGCGATAACCCGGCCGCCTCGCGCTATACCGAGGCGCGCATGACCGCCGTGGCCGAAGCTCTGCTAAACGGTCTGAACGAGAACGCAGTTGATTTCCGCGACAATTACGACGGAACGCTGACCGAACCGGTGGTTCTGCCAGCCGAGTTTCCGAACCTGCTGGCTAACGGGTCCAGCGGGATCGCGGTTGGGATGGCAACGAATATTCCGCCGCACAATATCTCCGAACTGTGCGACGCCTGCCTGCATCTGATCAAGACGCCGGATGCCCGCGACGACACGCTGCTAAACTATGTGCCTGGCCCCGATTTCCCGACGGGGGGCATCATTGTCGAACCCGCCGATCAGATCGCGCAGGCCTACCGCACCGGCAAGGGCGGCTTCCGCTTGCGCTGCCGCTACGAGGTCGAGGATCTGGGCCGCGGCCAGTGGCAGATCGTTGTCACCGAAATTCCCTATCAGGTCCAGAAATCCAAGCTGATCGAGAAACTGGCGGAACTGATCCAAACCAAGAAGATTCCGATCCTCGCCGATGTGCGCGACGAATCTGCTGACGATATCCGCCTGATCCTCGAGCCGCGGTCCAAGAATGTGGCCCCTGATGTGCTGATGGGCATGCTCTATCGCAATTCGGACCTCGAGGTGCGGTTCTCGCTGAACCTCAACGTGCTGATCGACGGCGTCACGCCCAAGGTCTGTTCGATGAAGGAAGTGCTCCGGGCCTTCCTCGATTTCCGCCGCGAGGTCCTGATCCGGCGCAGCCAGCACCGGATGGAAAAGATCGACCACCGGCTCGAGGTGCTTGAGGGGCTGATCGTCGCCTTTCTGAACCTCGACCGCGTGATCGACATCATCCGCTATGATGACGAGCCCAAGGCCGCGCTGATGCGCGAGGATTGGGGCAAGGATCATCCCCGCGCCATGTCCGAGGCGGATTATGTCGGCCCGCCTCCGGGCGAGGGCGAGCTGAGCGATGTGCAGGCCGAAGCGATCCTGAACATGCGCCTGCGGTCGCTGCGCCGTCTCGAAGAGATGGAACTGCTGCGCGAACAGGCCGCACTGATGGAGGAACGCGCAGGCCTCGAGGACCTGCTGGAAAGCCAGGACTTGCAGTGGCAGAGCATCTCTGCACAGCTGCGCGAGACGAAAAAGACTTTTGGTAAAGACTACGAAGGCGGCGCGCGGCGCACGACATTTGCCGAGGCCGGCACGGTCGAGGACGTGCCCCTCGAGGCGATGATCGAGCGCGAGCCTATCACAGTGGTGTGCAGCCAGATGGGCTGGATCCGCGCCATGACCGGGCATATCGACCTGAACCGCGAATTGAAGTTCAAGGATGGCGACGGTGCGCGCTTTATCTTCCATGCGGAAACGACGGATCGCCTGATTGTCGTGGGGTCGAACGGGCGGTTCTACACGTTGTCGGCGGCGAACCTGCCCGGTGGGCGCGGCATGGGCGAACCGGTGCGCCTGATGGTCGATCTGCCGAACGAGGCGCAGATTCACGACATCATGACCCATAAACCGGGTCGCAGATTGCTGGTGGCGTCCAGTGCGGGCGACGGGTTCGTGGTTCCCGAGGATGACGTGATCGCCCAGACGCGGTCGGGCAAGCAGGTGTTGAACGTGCGGGGTGACGTGACTGTCGCGGTGTGCAAGCCCGTGACCGGCGACAGCGTGGCCGTGGTCGGTGACAACCGCAAAGTGCTGGTGTTTGCATTGGATGAATTGCCGGAAATGGCGCGCGGCAAGGGCGTTCGACTGCAACGGTACAAAGATGGGGGGCTGAGCGATGCAACCACCTTCACCTTGGGCGAAGGGCTCAGCTGGCGAGACCCCGCAGGACGGACAAGAACCGAAACCGCACTTGACGAGTGGCGCGGAAAACGCGCCGGGGCAGGGCGGATGGCCCCCCGTGGGTTCCCCCGCGACAATACATTCACCTGACGATGGCGTACTGCGCGTTGGCTGGACCGGCGCGCGCGGCAGCGTGTTCCGTCTGGCCCTGATCACCGGCTTCTGGTCGGTCCTGACCCTCGGGTTCTACCGCTTCTGGATGAAGACGCGCCTGCGCCGCTATTTCTGGTCGTCAATCCGGCCGGGCGGGCACCCGCTCGAATATGTGGGCGATCCGTGGGAAAAGCTGCTGGGCTTTTTCATCGCCGTGGTGATCCTCACCTTCTACATCGGCATTGTGAACCTGCTTCTGATGTTCGTCAGTTTCAGCCTGTTTGACGGCAATTTCGCGGGCTACCTCGCCAGCGTCGCAGGCGTGGTCCCTTTGTGGTTTTACGCCCGCTACCGCGCCCGTCGTTATGTCCTTGGCCGGACCCGGTGGCGTGGGGTGCGCTTCGCGCTTGAGCCGGGCGCGTGGGGCTATGCGCTGCGGGCCTTGGGGCACTGGGCGCTGACGCTGTTCAGCGCGGGCATCCTGTGGCCGCGCATGACGTTCTATCTCGAGAAATACCGCACCGACCGTACGTGGTTCGGCTCGGCCAGGCTGCACCAGGGCGGCACGTGGCTGATGCTCTACCGCGCGGCCATCCCTCTGGGGGTCACGCTGGCATCGACGGCCCTCTGGGCGTTGTGGATCAGCGTGCTCGACCCCATCCTGCCAGCCCTGTCCGTCGGGTGGCAGGACGTTCTGACGAACGTCCGGATCACAACTTCGGCACTGGCAGACCTCCAGATCGTATCGCCGTGGCGCCTGTGG
Organism: uncultured Tateyamaria sp.; assembly: GCF_947487805.1. Classification (GTDB taxonomy): domain Bacteria; phylum Pseudomonadota; class Alphaproteobacteria; order Rhodobacterales; family Rhodobacteraceae; genus Tateyamaria. Next base: position 536,877 of record NZ_CANKXW010000001.1, read on the forward strand.
TTGCTCTTTCCGATCTTTTTCGGGCTGATCTATTCGTTGATCCACTACGCATACGTTTCGCGCCGCATCATGGCCTGTCACAAAACGGCGGATGGCATCGCTTTCGCCTCCGCCCTGCGCCCGTTGCGCATCGCCTCCATCCTGACCTTCGGCAACATCCTCGCCTATTTCATTCTCAGCATCGGCGTGGCCCTGATCATGGTGCTGATGGTGCCGCTGATAGGGTTCGAGGTGTTGCAGGATATGGCGGGTATCGAAGAGGATCTGGTGTTTGACCTGCCCCGCTGGTTCAGCATCGGGGGCGCGGTCCTGCTCTATTTCGGGATCTTTCTGCTGTGGTCGGTCATGCACGCGACCTTCGTGACCTTTCCTCTGATGCGGCACATGGCCGAAACTTTGACCCTGCCGCAGGCGGAGGGACTGCTCAGGATCAGCCAACGCGACCGTGACGACTTTGCCGAAGCCGAAGGCTTCTCCGAAGCGCTCGATCTGGGGGCGGCGATATGACGAAACGTGGCGTGTTCTTTGACGGAGATCGACCCGAAGGCGTGCCCGTCACGCTCAGCCTGCCCGCAAGCGCAAACCAGTTGCGCATGACCCCGGCGGAGGGCGACGACATCGACTGGCCCATCGACCAGATCCGCCGCATCCCAGACCACGCAGGCACGCATGACACGATGCTCCGCATCACCTCCGATCCGCTGGCGCGCCTCTATGTGCCGCAACTGGCGGATCTGCCGCGCTGGCCGCATATCGACAGGGCCGATCCGCCCAAGGGGCGCGGGCGCCTGGCGCTCTGGGCCGCCGGGGCCGTGGCGGCGGTTGCCATCCAGATCGGCGTGCTAATCCCGATCCTTGCGGATCAACTGGCCGTCGTCATCCCCAGACAGGCCGAACACGCGCTGGGCGAGGCCACGTTCCAGCAGATCCGCAATGCGCTTGGCTCTGACGCCATCGGCCCGCTGGGCCTGTGCGAAAATCCTGCTGGCGTGGCCGCTCTGACCGCCATGTCGGATCGTCTGTCGGCCACCCTGCCGGACGCGGCAGACATCAACGTCTTTGTCCTAGATCACCCGATGATCAACGCTTTCGCCCTGCCGGGTGGGTTCGTCGTGTTCTTCCGCGGTCTGATAGATGCCGCAGAAACGCCTGAAGAGGTGGCCGCCGTCTTTGCTCACGAAATGGGCCACGTGGTGGGCCGCGACCCCACCCGCAATGCGCTGCGCTCTGCCGGCAGTATCGGCGTTCTGGGCCTCCTGTTCGGCGACTTTGCCGGTGGGGCCGTGGTCCTGTTCCTGACCGAACGTCTGATCGATGCGCAATATTCGCAGGCGGCCGAAACCGGGGCAGACACGTTCGCCTATGATGTCCTCGAACGGGCGGAGATTTCCCCGGCGGCGCTTGGGGACATGTTCCAGCGTTTGCGCGATGAACATGGCGATCAGTCAGGTGTGCTGGCGCATTTCCTGACCCATCCGACCCTGTCGGACCGCATCGACCGCGCCCGCGCGGCCGCCCCTGATGATGTGACATGGCAACCTGTACTGACACCTGCACAATGGAACGATCTGCAAAACATCTGCGACTGATAAGCAGCCTCCGCTGACCCGTTCGCAACACCCCGCGTGTCGTGGCGTCCGGGGCAATTGCGTGCGTCCCGCGCGTAGGATATCGCAGAGGCAACAGAAAAATGACGGGAGGCGGCGCATATGATGCGTTTGTGTGTGGGTTTTGCGATGTTGTGTGTGGTCGCCGCGTGTAGCGGTGCCAAGGATTTGGACCAGCCGCCGGTGCCCTTGGGGGACTTCCGGTTGGAGCATAACATCGTTCTGGCCGAGAGCGCGCAGCGCGGCCCGCTCAGCCGTCCCGCGACCGAAGAGCAACTGACCGAAGCCGTGAAAGGCGCCGTGGCCGCCCGCTTTGGCCGCTATGACGGGGCCAGCCGCTATCACTTCGGTATTTCCGTCGAGGGCTACGTTCTGGCACAACCCGGCATTCCGCTGGTGCTGGCGCCAAAATCCGCGCTGATCCTCAATGTCACCGTGTGGGACGACGCTGCAGGCACCAAGCTGAACGACGAACCCGAACAGATCACCGTGCTCGAAACCTTCGGCACCGCGCCGATCATCGGAACAGGCTATACCATGACCGCCGAAGAGCAGCTGACCGAGCTGAGCGAAAACGCAGCCAAGGCAATCGAACGGTTCCTCGTGCGTCAAAGCACCAACGAGGGATGGTTCGCACCGGACCCTGTGGCAGGGCCGGAACCTGTACCCGCACCTGTCGAGTAAGCAGGTCAGGAGACTGCTGCGCCATGTAGCGGGGCTGCTGGAAATGATGCGCGCGCGCCGACGGCGGTTGGCCCGCTTAGGTCCTTGATTTTTGCAGCCATTCGCAATACATGCCGCGCGGAGTGAATCCGGGCATGCAGCCCACAACCAAAAAGGGCGTCTGACAAGATGGCAAAGGAAAAGTTTGAGCGTACGAAACCGCACGTTAACATTGGCACGATTGGTCACGTTGACCACGGCAAGACGACGCTGACGGCGGCGATCACGAAGTATTTTGGCGACTTCCAGGCCTATGACCAGATCGACGGCGCGCCCGAAGAGAAGGCCCGCGGGATCACCATCTCGACTGCGCACGTGGAATACGAGACCGAAGCGCGTCACTACGCCCACGTCGACTGCCCCGGCCACGCCGACTACGTCAAGAACATGATCACCGGTGCCGCGCAGATGGACGGCGCGATCCTGGTTGTGAACGCGGCTGACGGCCCGATGCCCCAGACCCGCGAGCACATCCTGCTGGGCCGCCAGGTGGGCATCCCCACAATGGTCGTGTTCATGAACAAGGTGGACCAGGTCGACGACGAAGAGCTGCTGGAGCTGGTCGAGATGGAAATCCGCGAGCTGCTGGACTCCTATGAGTACCCCGGCGACGATATCCCCGTCATCCCCGGTTCGGCCCTGGCCGCGATGGAAGGCAACAACCCCGAGATCGGCGAAGAAGCGATCCGCAAGCTGATGGCGGCCGTGGACGAATGGATCCCGACGCCCGAGCGCGCCGTGGACCAGCCCTTCCTGATGCCTGTCGAAGACGTGTTCTCGATCTCCGGTCGCGGGACTGTTGTGACTGGCCGTGTCGAGCGTGGCGTGATCAACGTGGGCGACGAGATCGAAATCGTCGGCATCAAGGACACGCAGAAAACGACCTGCACGGGCGTTGAAATGTTCCGCAAGCTGCTGGATCGCGGTGAAGCGGGCGACAACATCGGCGCGCTGCTGCGCGGCATCGACCGTGAAGCGGTTGAGCGTGGCCAGGTTCTGTGCAAGCCGGGTTCGGTGACGCCCCACACCAAGTTCGAGGCCGAGGCCTACATCCTGACCAAGGAAGAGGGTGGCCGTCACACGCCGTTCTTCGCCAACTACCGTCCGCAGTTCTACTTCCGGACGACGGACGTGACGGGCACGGTTGTTCTGGCCGAGGGCACGGAGATGGTGATGCCGGGTGACAACGTGTCGTTTGGCGTTGAGCTGATCGCCCCGATCGCGATGGAAAACGGCCTGCGCTTTGCGATCCGCGAAGGCGGCCGCACCGTCGGCGCCGGCGTCGTGTCGAAAATCACAGAGTAAGCCGGGACCTGTGGCGGCGGGGTGAACCCCGCCCTACGGCGAGGACGACATGTTCGGTGGGCTCTTCTCGCCGGACGCGAAAAACAAAAAGGCCGCCCCGAAACGGGCGGCCTTTTCATCTTGAACTCGTCGCGGGATCAGGCAGCCGCAGCGCGGTTCACACCACCTGTCGCGATCTCGGTCATGCGGCGGTCGCCGTCATAGGTGTCGTCCAGCAGTTGCTGCAACTGCGCACCGTCCTCATCCAGGTCCAGACGGTTGGCGAATGCCACAAGGCAGCCGTAGCCCGCCAGCGCATAGTGCACCATCCGCTGATATTGCGTGATGATCATCGCATCGCGTGCATCATCGTCGCCGAAATCGGCGTCAATGCCGTGCGCGTGTGCTTCCTTGACCAATCCTTCCATACCTTTGCAGTGCTCACCGTCGGGGTCGATGTCGTGCTTGGCGCAGATGGATTTGATCTGGTCAAGACCCGCCGCGATCCCGTTGCTGCCCGCGATCAGCGCTTCGGACAAATCCTTGTCCGACGCCGCCCGGCCAAGGGCCGTCGTCGCTTCGATCGCTTGGCTGCACGCGCTGTGCAGATCTTGCAGTTGGTCGTGGTACACGTCTTGCAGGGAATTGATGGCCATGGTCGTACTCCTCATCCGTTCGTTACTGTCGTTTCACCAACGTGGGCGGGCCGCTTTGGTTCCACGACCCATGACCAAAGCCGCGTGTATCAGCGGTGCGAAACAGCCCTTGATCTTGCCCAGACCATCGCATATTCCGCCTGTACCACAGGGGTATAGCTCAGCTGGTAGAGCGACGGTCTCCAAAACCGTAGGTCGCGGGTTCGAACCCTGCTGCCCCTGCCATCTCCAAAATCCGTACGATTCGAATCAAAATGGGCACGCCTCGGCGCCTTCATGTTCGAGGCACCACGGCTCCGCCTCATTTCCGCCCCCTATTGCGCCCAAACTGGCGACGGTTCCGAAAAAATCAGTGGGTTGTTTCGCAAGCGGGAACAGTGACACAGTCTCGCCACAATGCGGACACGTATCCAGCGCAATCTGGCCGTAACACTGCCTTAACCACCTTCTGCGGTGGCGTTGTGATGTTCTGCCCGTGCTGCGCGGGTGTTTAGGTAAAGCCCGGCTGTTGCGGGCAAGGATGCTGCTGATGACATATACATTGATCCCCGGTCAGTCCCATGACGCGAGCGAAGAAGAAACCATGTCGATGATCCGGTCGGTGCTGACCGAAGACGTCGACGTGCCCAAGGAAAAGCCGGCCCGCAAGGCGAAGGCAGAAATGGCAAGTCCCGAAATGCGCAGTCCCGACAAGCCTGGTGTCGCGCCCGCACCTGTCCGCGAAGCCTTTGTGACGCGTACACTGAGTGAAGCACCACGTCGCCGGGTGACCGACGAAGTGCCAGTGCAACCCGCGTCGCGGCCGTCTTCACGCGATCTGCGCTCGTCCTTGCTCGCCCCCCTGACCGACAGCTTGCAGACATTGCGCGCCTTCCGTCCCTCGACGCGGCATCTCGCGATAGTCAGCACGGCCCTGCTGATCGTTGTCCGCCCGCATTGGTTCGTCATCGGCATCGTGCTCTGCCTGGCCGTGATCATTGCCGCATTCATGGTGCTGAGCGCCGACAGGATTTGGGGTGCGGTTCTGGCGCGTCTCGACCGCATCGAAGCGGTCGACCCTGCGCGGGCACAAAACCTGCGCACCCGGCTTGATCGATTTGCCTTTCGGTGGGACGCGGTTCTTGACCTGTTTCCCGACGGCATGGTTGACAGCCTCTATATGCCCGACTTCCAATCCGCCAAGGACACCGAAGCCGCGCATATCGAAGCGATGGGCCAGCGGCTCGACCGGATGGTGCAAGAGGGCTGAGCCCGCGCGATCCTGACTTGAACTTGGAGGGGGAGGTCGTTACATCCCCTCCATCCGCATCAAGGGACGCGCAAGACAATGGCCACCACCAATCCGCTTCAGTTCATTCAGCAGGTTCGTTCCGAAGTCGCCAAGGTCGTCTGGCCGACCCGCCGCGAGGTTCTGCTGACAACGGTGATGGTGTTCATCCTTGCCGCACTCACAGCCGTGTTTTTCGCCATCGTCGACATCCTGATCCGTGGCGGTCTGGAACAGGTCCTGACCATCTTTGGCTAAGACCGGAAAACCGGCCCGGCTCTTGCACTTTGAAAATGCGCAGAGTATTCCGCAGGCCTGACCTGAGGGAGGCGCGCGGCGATTCGAGCCCCGCGCCGATTTTTATTCAGGGCAGGGTGCCAACGCATCAAAACTGATATGGAACAGGCAAGGGGCCAAGAGACACATGGCGAAACGGTGGTATTCGGTCAGCGTGCTTTCGAACTTCGAAAAGAAGATTGCTGAGACAATCCGCACGTCGGTTGCAGAAAATGGCCTCGAGGACGAAATCGACGAAGTGCTGGTGCCGACCGAAGAGGTCATCGAAGTGCGTCGCGGCAAGAAGGTCACGACTGAACGCCGTTTCATGCCCGGCTATGTGCTGGTGCACATGGAAATGTCCGACCAGGGCTATCACCTGATCAACTCGATCAATCGCGTTACCGGGTTCCTTGGTCCTCAGGGCCGCCCGATGCCGATGCGCGATGCCGAGGTCAACCAAATCCTGAACCGCGTTCAGGAAGGCGAAGAGGCACCACGCACCCTCATCCACTTTGAGATCGGCGAGAAGGTCAAGGTCAACGACGGCCCGTTCGAGGATTTCGACGGCATGGTCGAAGAGGTCGACGACGACAACCAGCGCCTCAAGGTGACGGTGTCGATCTTTGGTCGCGAAACACCGGTGGAACTTGAGTTCACTCAGGTGACCAAGCAAACCTGAGCGCATCCGTTTCGGAACTCGAAAACCCGCCTCTTCGGGCGGGTTTTTTGGTTTCTGATCTTTTGCATTGTGGCGTTATCGCCGCAAGCGCGCCATCAGGTTTCGGCGTTGTTCTGCAATTTCAGACGGTTGTTGGCACCTGTCCCGGCGTCACTTTCGTGATTCCAAAAAACCTCAAATAAATGCAGGAACACCTGTTGACGTAGACAGCGGATTCACGCCTACTTATAGGCAGTGACACACGATATAGATGTGCACCGCAGAGCTGAGCAGCTTATCTTGGGGGACGATTATGATTTTGAAATATGTGAGGGACAGCCTTCCGTGGCTGGTTCCGTCCGCAGCAATTGCATTCGCGGCAACCGGTTTTCTGGACCGTGGCGATAACACCCAGACCGCCACGACGGCGCCGGCACCTGCCTATGTCGCGCCTGCGGTCCAGCCTACTGTCGCTCCCGCGCCTGCCAGCGCGCCTCAGACAGTCGCGGCGCAGCTGACGGCAAACCCAGCACCTGTGCAGGAGGAAGTCGTCGCCCGTCAAGCGACCGCAGCGGACCCCTTGGGTGGATTGCAGCCGATCCAGCAGCCCTTGGCCGAGCCGGTCGTGGCCGCACCCGCACCCGCACCCGCGCCAGTTCCCGTGCCAGCGCCGGAAGTGTCCAAGCCCGAGCGTTTGGCCGCCCTGACAACGACGCAACCATCCACCCAGTTCTTTACCGCCGGGGGCGCCGCCCTTCAGGCCAAGGAACAGTGCATGGAAGATCTGCGCAACCTGACCAGCCAGGCGCGCGTTTACTTTCCCAGCGGTGGTCTGACCGCGGATGAAGGCGGGATTGAACAGGGTCGCCTGATCGGCCTCGTGGCGCAATCCTGCCCCGGTGTTCAGATCCGCGTCGAGGGACATTCGGATCCGTCGGGCGATCCTGCCGCAAACCTGCGGTTGAGCGAACGTCGCGCGCAGCAGGTGATCCAGCGCATCGGTGCCGGCGGCATCGACACCAGTATGTTCTTTGCCCAAGGCATGGGCGACCGCACGCCATCGGGCATCATCGGTCCCAAGCCATCGTCCTTCTATGACCGTCGCGTCGAATTCTCGATCGTCGAAGAAGTGACACGCGTTGCCGTGCGCACACCCGTCGCACCCAAGCCGTGGGCCAACGCCTCCTGCGTGGTCGAGCTGGAGCGCGCGGTACAGGGAACGGCCCTGTTCTATGCGCCCCGATCGGTGTCGCTGCATGCGGACGATCTGGAAACCGCGCTGAGCCTGGCCAACCTCGCGATGGCCTGCCCGCATGCGCGTCTGCGTGTGGTCGGTCACCACTCCTCCGACATCCAGGCCCGCGAAGGGTTCCACACCGGTCTGCTGCGCGCCAAGGCGCTGATGGCAATGCTGGTCGGGCGCGGTGTCGCGCCTGAACAGATCATCATCGCGGCCCCGTCGAAGCCCCTGAACGGTGCCGGTCTGCCCGGCAGCCGAGTTAATTTCGACGTGATCCTCGAAGACGGATAATCCCTGTCCCCGAGGGGACACATCATTTGGCAGGGCATTATTGCCCTTGAAAAGAACGCAGGAGCGCTGTAATCGGCGCTCCTGTTGCGTTACGCAGCATCCCATGTGGGAGGCGAGGGCCACGCGAGGTCCGGACCACACCACATCAACATAGGCCAAGGGACGCGTCCCACGGCTGTTTGAACAGGAGATTGGCACATGGCCAAGAAACTCGCAGGCACCATGAAATTGCAGGTGCCCGCCGGTCAGGCAAACCCTTCCCCGCCGGTTGGTCCGGCACTGGGTCAGCGCGGCATCAACATCATGGAATTCTGCAAGGCGTTCAACGCCAAGACCGCAGACATGGAGCCCGGCGCCCCATGCCCGACCGTGATCACCTACTACCAGGACAAATCCTTCGCCATGGATATCAAGACGCCGCCCGCGTCTTACTATCTGAAGAAAGCGGCCAAGGTGAAATCCGGCGCGAACAACCCCTCGCGCGAGACCGTCGGCACCGTGACAGCGGCCCAGGTCAAGGAAATCGCCGAAGCGAAGATGAAGGATCTGAACGCCAACGATATCGAAGGCGCAATGCAGATCATCCTGGGCTCCGCCCGCTCCATGGGCATCGAGGTGAAGTAAGATGGCAAAGCTTGGTAAACGCACAAAAGCGGCCCGCGAAGCATTCGCCGGCAAATCGAACCTGACCGTCGAGGACGCCGTGTCCCTGATCAAGGGCAACGCAAACGCGAAATTCGACGAGACCATCGAAATCTCGATGAACCTCGGCGTTGACCCACGCCACGCTGACCAGATGGTCCGCGGTGTGGTTGGCCTGCCCAACGGCACGGGCAAGGACGTCCGCGTCGCTGTTTTCGCCCGCGGCCCCAAGGCCGAAGAGGCACAGGCCGCCGGTGCGGACATCGTCGGTGCAGAGGACCTGATGGAAACCATTCAGGGTGGTACAATCGATTTTGATCGCTGCATCGCGACCCCTGACATGATGCCCATCGTTGGTCGTCTGGGTAAGGTGCTTGGTCCGCGCAATCTGATGCCGAACCCCAAGGTTGGCACGGTGACAATGGACGTGGCCGAGGCCGTAAAGAACGCCAAAGGCGGCGAAGTGCAGTTCAAGGTGGAAAAGGCCGGTGTGGTGCACGCAGGCGTCGGCAAGGCGTCCTTTGACGAGGCGAAGCTGGTCGAAAACATCCGCGCCTTCGTGGGCGCCGTGGCCAAGGCCAAGCCTTCGGGATCCAAGGGCACGTACATGAAGAAAGTGTCCCTGAGCTCGACCATGGGTCCGGGCGTCAGCGTCGATGTGGACAGCGCCGTCGCCGAGTGATCGGCTGGCACAATGAGATTTGGAAGGGGGCGTGCCTTGGCTGGCGCGCCCTTTTTCTTTGGGGACGGCTAACGCAATCTTAGGACTTCGCCCGATAAGCTGCGGTGTAACTCGAAGATGATTGAAGGTGACGATGTGGTGCGTTTCGGGCGGTGTCTTTTCGGTGTTTTTGCTCTGATCCTTGCGGCCGGAGCCGCATGGACGTCGCCACTTCAATCGCCGACGGATCGGCCGATCCTTGTGGTTTCTGGTGCGATCTCCAATGCAAACACATCGGACAAGGCCGCCTTTGACCACGCGATGCTGCGCAATCTGGACTGGGTCGAAGTGGAGACGTTTACCTCCTTTACCGATGGCGCCCAGGTCTTTGCCGGGCCGACACTGCAATCGGTGCTGGATGCCGTGGGGGCACGCGGCGAAACGCTTCATGCCAGCGCAATCAACGATTACACGGTTCAGATCCCCGTCGCACACGCGCAGCAACACCAAGTCATTCTGGCCGTCGAACATAATGGGCGCCCGATGCGGATCCGGGACAAAGGGCCAATTTGGGTTGTGTATCCGTTGTCCGAAGCCGCAGCAGCGATGCGGCCGTTTGACGGGGAAATGATCTGGCAGTTGACCCGGATCAGGGTTGAATGACCCACCATGCTATTCGCAGCGCCAGTGAAACGCAGCCTGATTGCCATCGGGCTATGCATCGGTTTGATCATCGCCTTTTCCGAACACCGCAAGACGGTACAGGAGACCGAGCGCCACATGATGTTCTCGGTGTCGAACGCGTCGTGGAAAATCAGCGAACTTGTCTACGAGGCACAGCGCTTTTTTACCGCGCTGTCTGATCACGCCGCGGGGACCGCTGACCAGCGGGATTTGCAGGTTCAGTTCGAAGTGCTGTGGAGCAGGTTGCAGATTGTCGTTGCAACGGATTTTCCTGAACGTGCCGCACTGGACGCCCATCTGGAGGCGTTCCAGGCGTGGTTGATCGAGAATGATCAAGCGGTGTTCGACCCGGCTGGTATTCCGTCTGGTCGCATGGTTCAGATCCGCAATTCCCTTGAGCCACTCATTGTCAACATACGGCAGATTTGGGTGAAAGAATTCAATCAGGCGCGCGGCGGCAGCGATCGGGAAGCCGGGACATTGATGCGGGGTCAGCATGCGTTTCAGGAATTTGTGATCGCCGGTCTGCTTGTCGCGATCGTTCTTTATCTGTTGCTGGAAGTTTATTTCGGCCATCGCGCCCAAAAACGCGAGCAGGACCTGCGCGCGGCCGCCGATGCTGCCAATCGGACCAAGTCGGATTTCATCGCCAATGTCAGTCACGAGATCCGCACGCCCCTGAACGGAATTATCAGCATGGCCACCCATCTGGGCGATCATCCGTTGAGCCCCGAGTTGCGGGAGTGCGTGTCGATCATCGAGGATTCGGGCGGCCTTTTACTCTCGACGATCAATGACGTGCTGGACCTGTCGAAGATTGAAGCCGGGGAGATGTCCATTGAATTCCGAGCCTTTGATCCCGAACGCATTTTGAAGCTGGCGCGGGAATTGTATCTGGATCAGGCCCGTGACAAAGGACTGACCCTGGATCTGGACATTCGCGACCTTCCTTTACCGGCTGTGATCGGAGACGAACGCCGGTGTCGGCAGGTCCTGCACAACCTGGTGTCCAACGCCGTCAAGTTCACCAGCGAGGGTTCCGTCCGTATCGAGGCGGAATATGCCAGGTTGCGAGACGGGCAATCCGGCTTGCGCATCATCGTCGCGGACACCGGCCCGGGCATCGAGATTGCAGCGCAGAAGACGATCTTTCAGCCATTTGGCCAGGCAGATGCCACGATTTCGCGGGACTTTGGTGGTACAGGTCTTGGCCTGACCATTTCTCGCAAGCTGTGTGAGGCAATGGGCGGGGAGTTGATGGTGTCGAGCCGACCGGGCCTTGGCGCCAAGTTCATTGTGACCCTGCCATTCGCGCGCGCGCCCCAGGATACATTGGCAAAGGGTGGCAACGGGTCCGCGAAGGTCGAAACACTGTCGCCCTTGGAGGGACGCGTTCTAATCGTGGATGACAATGCGACAAACCGGTTGATCCTGCGCAAGCTGTTGTCGCGCCAACAACTGGATTTGATGGAGGCGGACAGCGGGCGCGCCGCGCTGGAGGTGCTTGGAACCGAACGTGTGGATCTCGTGCTGATGGATGTGCAAATGCCCGGCATGAACGGGCTTGAGGCGACAACGCGGCTGCTTGAAGCGGCCAAGCTGGGGGGCTATGCCGCGCCCTCGGTCGTTGCGGTCACAGCCAACGCGATGCCGGAACAAAGGCAGGCCTATCTTGCCGCAGGCATGACGATGGTTCTGGCGAAACCGGTCTCCAAAGCGGCGCTGATCGATACGATGCGCACATGTCTCGAGGCGCGCAAAGCCATGCCAGCGCCCGACCGGTCGAACACTGCCGACGTTGCGTGATGCGCTGGCAATGCAATGCCGCGCACTGCCTTGGCGCCAATTCGTCCTTGGCATTTGCGGGATCACCCACTAGTACACCGACACGAGGGCTTTCGCGCGATTCGCGACGGCCCTCAATTTCGTCCGAGACGGTGGGTGACTGGACTTTGCCAGTCATAATTCCTGCCTGAGACGGGAAGAGACATTCCAGCCTGGCTCATGTGTTCCAGGCTTTGGGCTGCGACGACCCGTTCGGACCCGATTGCCGCGCAACCGCGCGGTGAAAACGAGCCGGAGGGGTCCGCCCCTCCAAGTACTGGAGTAAAACTGTGGATAGAGCCCAGAAAGAGAAAGTGGTCGACGAACTCGGCCAAATCTTTGAAAGCTCTGGCGTCGTCGTGGTTGCCCACTACGCCGGTCTGACAGTTGCCGAAATGCAGGATCTGCGCGCCAAGGCGCGGGAAGCGGATGCTGCGGTTCGTGTTGCCAAGAACAGGCTCGCCAAAATCGCCCTGGATGGGAAGCCCTGCGAAAGCATCGCCGACTATCTGACGGGTATGACCGTTCTGACCTTCTCCGAAGATCCTGTGGCTGCGGCCAAGGTCGCGGAAGACTTCGCCAAGGGCAACGACAAGTTCGTGATCCTTGGCGGGGCCATGGGTGAGAACGCTCTGGACCGGGCCGGTGTGACGGCTGTGTCGAAAATGCCTTCGCGCGAGGAGCTTATCAGCACCATCGCGGGCATGCTTGGCGCACCTGCATCGAACATCGCCGGGGCCATTGGCGCACCTGCAAGCAACATCGCCTCCATCCTCTCGACCATCGAGGAAAAGGCGGCCTAAGGCACTGTCAAAGCGGCGTGAGGTCACCTCGCGCGTTGGAACACACTTAAAACGGAAAGAGCTGATAAAATGGCTGATCTGAAAGCACTGGCGGAAAGCATCGTGGGTCTGACCCTGCTGGAAGCACAAGAACTGAAAACAATCCTCAAAGACGAGTACGGCATCGAGCCTGCAGCCGGTGGCGCAGTCATGATGGCGGGCCCTGCTGACGCCGGTGGCGCAGCCGAGGAAGAGAAGACAGAATTCGACGTCGTCCTGAAGAACGCGGGCGCTTCGAAAATCAACGTGATCAAAGAAGTTCGCGGCATCACCGGTCTGGGCCTGAAAGAAGCCAAGGACCTGGTCGAAGCTGGCGGCAAGATCAAAGAAGGCGTCGACAAAGCCGAAGCAGAAGACATCAAGGGCAAGCTGGAAGCAGCTGGCGCCGAAGTCGAGCTGGCCTAAGTCGGACCTTTACGGGGCGCTTTCCTGGTCAGGAAAGTGGGTGGCGCAGCCAAACTGTGCCAAACCCCTTGAAACCATTGGGCTGGATGCGCATATCGCGTGTCCAGCCCGACCCGTCTTGGCAAGGGCTTTTCCCGAAAAGTCTTTTCCAAGATGTGGTTTGCAAGGTCGGGAGGCTGCCGGTGGGACGGTGGCCATGAATTGACCTGAAACCCATCGTCTCACGGGTGCAGCGTGCCGGGGCCCGACGGCGCTGCAGCATCCAGAGAAACGCTGAAAGGTGACATTCGTATGGCGCAAACGTTCCTTGGCCAGAAACGTCTTCGTAAATATTATGGCAAAATCCGGGAAGTTCTGGATATGCCCAACCTCATCGAGGTGCAGAAATCCTCGTATGACCTGTTCCTGAATTCCGGTGATGAGCCCACGCCCATGGACGGCGAAGGCATCATGGGTGTGTTCCAATCGGTCTTTCCGATCAAGGACTTCAACGAAACATCCGTTCTGGAATACGTCAAATACGAGCTGGAAAAGCCGAAATATGACGTCGAGGAATGTCAGCAACGGGACATGACCTACAGCGCGCCGCTCAAGGTGACGCTGCGCCTGATCGTGTTCGATATCGACGAAGACACCGGCGCCAAGTCCGTCAAGGACATCAAGGAACAGGACGTGTTCATGGGCGACATGCCCCTGATGACACCGAACGGCACGTTCATCGTGAACGGCACCGAGCGTGTGATCGTGTCCCAGATGCACCGGTCGCCCGGCGTGTTCTTTGACCACGACAAGGGCAAGACCCATTCGTCCGGCAAATTGCTGTTCGCCTGCCGCATCATCCCCTATCGCGGCAGCTGGCTGGATTTTGAATTCGACGCCAAGGACATCGTGTTTGCCCGGATCGACCGTCGCCGCAAATTGCCGGTGACGACGCTTCTCTATGCTCTTGGTCTGGACCAAGAGGCGATCATGGACGCCTATTACACCACCGTGAACTACACGCTGAAGAAGAACAAAGGCTGGGTCACGCCGTTCTTCCCCGAGCGTGTGCGCGGAACACGTCCCACGTATGATTTGGTGGATGCCAAGACCGGCGAGATCGTTGCCGAGGCCGGCAAGAAAGTTACGCCGCGCGCGGTCAAGAAACTCATCGACGAAGGTGCGGTCACCGATCTTTTGGTACCTTTCGAGCACATCGTCGGCAAGTTCGTTGCCAAGGACATCATCAACGAAGAAAACGGCGCGATCTATGTCGAAGCCGGTGATGAACTGACGCTGGAATACGACAAGGACGGCGATCTGATCGGCGGCACAGCCAAGGAATTGATCGACGCAGGGATCACCGAGATCCCCGTGCTGGACATCGACAACGTCAATGTCGGCCCGTACATGCGCAACACCATGGCGAACGACAAGAACATGAACCGCGAAACCGCGCTCATGGACATTTATCGCGTCATGCGCCCGGGCGAGCCACCCACCGTTGATGCGGCGTCTGCCCTGTTCGACACGCTGTTCTTTGACAGCGAGCGCTATGACCTGTCCGCCGTTGGCCGTGTGAAGATGAACATGCGTCTGGCACTCGACGCCGAAGACACCCAGCGTACCCTGCGCCGCGAAGACATTGTGGCCTGCATCAAGGCACTCGTCGAACTGCGCGACGGCAAGGGCGACATCGACGACATCGACCACCTCGGCAACCGTCGTGTGCGCTCGGTCGGTGAGCTGATGGAAAACCAGTACCGCGTCGGTCTGCTCCGCATGGAGCGGGCGATCAAGGAACGTATGTCGTCGGTCGAAATCGACACGGTGATGCCGCAGGATCTGATCAACGCCAAGCCGGCGGCTGCGGCCGTGCGCGAGTTCTTTGGCTCGTCGCAGTTGTCGCAGTTCATGGACCAGACCAACCCGCTGTCCGAAGTGACGCACAAGCGTCGCCTTTCGGCGCTTGGGCCGGGCGGTCTGACGCGTGAGCGCGCAGGCTTTGAGGTGCGCGACGTGCACCCGACCCACTATGGTCGGATGTGCCCGATTGAGACGCCCGAAGGGCCGAACATTGGTCTGATCAACTCGCTGGCCACCTTTGCCCGCGTCAACAAGTACGGCTTTATCGAAACGCCGTACCGTGTGGTGAACGACGGTCAGGTGACGGACGAAGTGCACTATATGTCCGCGACCGAGGAAATGCGTCACACCGTGGCGCAGGCCAACGCTTCTCTGGATGAGAACGGCAAGTTCAACAACGAGATGGTCAACACCCGGAAATCCGGGGACTACACCCTGTCGCCCGTCGACTCGGTGGACCTGATCGACGTCAGCCCGAAACAGTTGGTTTCGGTTGCTGCTTCCTTGATCCCTTTCCTGGAAAACGACGACGCCAACCGCGCTCTGATGGGCTCGAACATGCAACGTCAGGCGGTTCCGCTTCTGCAAGCCGAGGCGCCGCTGGTCGGCACCGGCATCGAAGAAGTTGTGGCCCGCGACTCCGGGGCGGCTATCATGGCCAAACGGGCCGGTATCATCGACCAGGTGGATGCGACACGGATCGTGATCCGCGCCACGTCCGACCTTGAGTTGGGCGATGCAGGCGTCGACATCTACCGGATGCGCAAGTTCCAGCGTTCCAACCAGAACACCTGCATCAACCAGCGTCCGCTGGTCAAAGTGGGTGACACGGTCGTCAAGGGCGAGGTCATCGCGGATGGTCCCTCCACCGACATGGGCGAACTGGCCTTGGGCAAGAACGTGGTCGTCGCGTTCATGCCGTGGAATGGCTACAACTACGAAGACTCGATCCTGATCTCCGAGCGCGTGTCGCGTGATGACGTCTTTACCTCGATCCACATCGAGGAATTCGAAGTCGCCGCCCGTGATACCAAGCTTGGGCCAGAAGAAATCACCCGCGACATCCCCAACGTCGGCGAGGAAGCTCTTCGCAACCTCGATGAGGCGGGCATCGTCTACATCGGTGCTGACGTCGAGCCGGGCGATATCCTCGTGGGCAAGATCACCCCCAAGGGCGAAAGCCCGATGACGCCGGAGGAAAAACTGCTCCGCGCCATCTTTGGTGAGAAAGCGTCGGACGTGCGCGATACGTCGCTGCGGGTGAAGCCCGGTGATTTCGGCACGGTAGTGGAAGTACGTGTGTTCAACCGCCACGGTGTGGAAAAAGACGAACGTGCCCTGCAGATCGAGCGTGAGGAAGTCGAACGCCTCGCCCGTGACCGCGACGACGAGCTGACCATTCTGGACCGCAACATCTATGCCCGTCTGGGTGACATGTTGCTGGGCAAGGAAATCGCCAAGGGCCCACGCGGCGTCAAGGCGGGGTCCAATGTGGATGCCGATCTGCTTGAGGCATTCCCGCGTTCTGCATGGTGGCAGATTGCCCTGAAGGACGAGCAATCGGCGCAAGTGGTTGAGGCCCTGAACGAGCAGTACGAGGTGCAAAAGCGTGCCCTTGATGCCCGTTTCGAGGACAAGGTCGAAAAGGTCCGTCGTGGTGATGATCTGCCCCCGGGCGTGATGAAGATGGTCAAGGTGTTCGTGGCGGTGAAGCGCAAGCTGCAACCGGGCGACAAGATGGCTGGTCGTCACGGCAACAAGGGTGTGATTTCGAAAGTGGTGCCAATGGAGGACATGCCGTTCCTCGCAGATGGCACACCGGTCGATTTCTGTCTGAACCCGCTGGGTGTTCCGAGCCGAATGAACGTCGGTCAGATCCTCGAGACACACATGGGCTGGGCCGCGCGCGGTCTGGGTGTGAATGTCGATGAGGCGTTGCAAGAGTACAAACGCTCTGGCGATCTGACACCGGTGCGCGAGGCGATGAGCCTAGCTTACGGCGATGACGTCTATGCCGAAGGACTGTCGCCCATGGACGAGGAACAGCTGATCGAGGCCGCAGGCAACGTCACACGCGGTGTTCCCATCGCCACGCCCGTCTTTGACGGTGCGAAAGAGGCGGATGTGAACAACGCGCTGGAACGTGCCGGTTTCTCGACTTCGGGTCAGTCGGTGCTGTTTGATGGTCGCACGGGTGAGCAGTTCAGCCGCCCCGTGACCGTGGGCATCAAGTACCTGCTGAAGCTGCACCACCTTGTGGACGACAAGATCCACGCCCGTTCGACAGGGCCGTACTCGCTTGTGACCCAGCAGCCGCTGGGTGGTAAGGCGCAGTTCGGCGGTCAGCGCTTTGGTGAGATGGAAGTCTGGGCTCTGGAAGCTTATGGCGCCGCCTACACCTTGCAAGAGATGCTGACGGTGAAATCGGACGACGTGGCAGGCCGGACCAAAGTGTACGAGAGCATCGTCAAGGGCGAGGACAACTTCGAAGCCGGCGTGCCGGAATCGTTCAACGTTCTGGTCAAGGAGGTCCGCGGTCTGGGCCTCAACATGGAACTCCTGGATGCGGAGGAAGATGAGTAACGGATCGTTCAAAGGTGGGCAAATTGCCCACCCTACCAACGCCCGTAGGGTGGGCAATTTGCCCACCACTCTCCCCCGCACCCTCTAATTTGTGAGGAAAAAGAATGAACCAGGAACTGACAAACAACCCGTTCAACCCGCTGACGCCGCCCAAGGTCTTTGACGAGATCAAGGTGTCGCTGGCGTCGCCTGAACGCATCCTCTCGTGGTCGTTTGGCGAGATCAAGAAGCCCGAGACCATCAACTACCGGACCTTCAAGCCCGAGCGTGACGGCCTGTTCTGCGCGCGTATCTTTGGCCCGATCAAAGATTACGAATGCCTCTGCGGCAAATACAAGCGCATGAAATATCGCGGCGTTGTCTGCGAGAAATGCGGTGTCGAAGTCACGCTGCAAAAGGTCCGCCGCGAGCGGATGGGCCACATCGAACTGGCGGCCCCCGTGGCCCACATCTGGTTCCTTAAGTCCCTTCCTAGCCGCATCGGTCTGATGCTGGACATGACGCTGCGCGATCTGGAGCGTGTGCTGTATTTCGAAAACTACGTCGTGACCGAGCCGGGTCTGACCGATCTGTCCTATGGCCAGATGCTGTCGGAAGAAGAGTACATGGACGCGCAGGACGCGTTTGGCATGGACGCCTTCACCGCTAATATCGGTGCCGAAGCGATCCGCGAAATGCTGTCCCAGATCGACCTTGAGCAAGAGGCCGAAACCCTGCGCGCTGACCTGAAGGAAGCGACAGGCGAGCTGAAGCCCAAGAAGATCATCAAGCGTCTGAAAGTGGTGGAGTCGTTCCTCGAGTCCGGCAACCGTCCGGAGTGGATGGTTCTGACCGTGATTCCCGTGATCCCGCCGGAACTGCGCCCGCTGGTGCCGCTGGATGGGGGCCGTTTCGCGACGTCCGACCTGAACGACCTGTATCGCCGGGTCATCAACCGGAACAACCGTCTGAAGCGTCTGATCGAGCTGCGCGCGCCTGACATCATCGTCCGCAACGAAAAGCGGATGTTGCAGGAATCCGTCGACGCCTTGTTCGACAACGGCCGTCGTGGCCGCGTGATCACCGGTGCCAACAAGCGCCCGCTGAAATCGCTGTCGGACATGCTGAAAGGCAAGCAGGGTCGCTTCCGTCAGAACCTTTTGGGCAAACGCGTCGACTTCTCCGGTCGTTCGGTCATTGTGACCGGGCCGGAACTCAAACTGCACCAATGTGGTCTGCCGAAAAAGATGGCGCTCGAACTGTTCAAGCCGTTCATCTACTCGCGGCTTGAGGCGAAGGGGCTGTCCTCGACCGTCAAGCAAGCCAAGAAGCTGGTCGAAAAAGAACGCCCCGAGGTTTGGGACATTCTGGACGAGGTCATTCGCGAACACCCCGTCATGCTGAACCGTGCACCCACGCTGCACCGTCTTGGCATTCAGGCGTTCGAACCCGTTCTGATCGAAGGTAAGGCGATCCAGCTTCACCCGCTGGTCTGTTCGGCCTTCAACGCCGACTTTGACGGCGACCAGATGGCCGTGCACGTGCCGCTCTCGCTGGAAGCCCAGTTGGAAGCGCGCGTTCTGATGATGTCCACGAACAACGTTCTGTCGCCCGCCAACGGCGCGCCGATCATCGTTCCGTCGCAGGATATGATCCTTGGCCTTTACTATGTCACGCTGGAACGCGAAGGCCTGAAAGGGCAGGACATGGTGTTCGGCTCGATCGAGGAGGTGCAGCACGCGCTGGACGCTGGCGTCGTGCACCTGCACACCAAGATCAAGGCGCGGATCCCTCAGATCAATTCCGAGGGTTTCGAAGTCATGGAACGCTTCGACACGACCCCGGGTCGTGTGCTGCTGGGCGCACTTTTGCCGCTCAACAACAAGGCACCTTTTGAACTGGTGAACCGTCTTCTGCGGAAGAAGGAAGTGCAGCAGGTCATCGACACCGTCTATCGCTATTGCGGTCAGAAAGAGTCGGTCATCTTCTGTGACCAGATCATGACCATGGGCTTCCGGCACGCGTTCAAGGCGGGCATTTCGTTCGGCAAGGACGACATGCTGATCCCAGAATCCAAGTGGTCGATCGTCGACGAGACGCGCGATCAGGTGAAGGATTTCGAACAGCAGTACATGGACGGTCTGATCACCCAAGGCGAAAAGTACAACAAGGTGGTCGATGCCTGGTCGAAGTGTAACGACAAGGTCACTGACGCCATGATGGGCTCGATCTCGGCGGCGCAGACGGATGCGGACGGATCCGAACGTGAGCCGAACTCGGTTTACATGATGGCGCACTCCGGTGCCCGTGGTTCTGTCACGCAGATGAAGCAGCTGGGCGGGATGCGCGGCCTGATGGCGAAGCCGAATGGCGACATCATCGAGACACCGATCATCTCGAACTTCAAGGAAGGTCTGACCGTTCTTGAATACTTCAACTCGACCCACGGCGCGCGGAAAGGTCTGTCTGATACAGCTCTGAAAACGGCGAACTCGGGGTACCTGACGCGTCGTCTGGTGGATGTAGCGCAGGATTGCATCGTGCGCGATCTCGATTGCGGCACCGAAAACGCGATCACAGCCGAAGCGGCGGTGAACGATGGTGAGGTTGTCGCATCCCTGGCCGAGCGTGTGCTGGGCCGTGTGTCCGCTGACGACGTTCTCAAGCCCGGCACCGATGAGGTGATCCTGGCGGCCGGGACGCTGATCGACGAGCGCATGTCCGACATGATCGAAGAGATGGGTGTGCAGGCCATGCGCATCCGCTCGCCGCTGACCTGCGAAAGCGAAGAGGGTGTGTGCACCATGTGTTACGGTCGCGACCTTGCACGTGGCACCATGGTCAACACCGGTGAGGCCGTCGGCATCATCGCAGCCCAGTCGATTGGTGAGCCCGGTACACAGCTGACGATGCGGACATTCCACATCGGCGGCGTTGCGCAGGGTGGTCAGCAATCGTTCCTCGAGGCGAGCCAAGAAGGCAAGATCGTCTTTGAGAACGCGCAGACGCTGGCCAACTCGGTCGGTCAGGTCCTTGTCATGGGTCGGAACATGAAAATGTCGATCATTGACGAGAACGGTGAAGAGCGCGCGAGCCACAAACTCGGCTATGGTACGGCATTGTTCGTCACCGATGGTCAGGATGTGAAGCGTGGCGACAAGCTGTTTGAATGGGATCCCTATACCCTGCCGATCATCGCGGAGAAGGCCGGTACTGCGAAGTATGTCGACCTCGTGAGCGGCCTGGCCGTGCGCGACGAGACGGACGATGCCACCGGCATGACCCAGAAGATCGTGATCGACTGGCGTGCCGCACCCAAGGGCAATGAGCTGAAGCCGGAGATCATTCTGGTGGGTGAAGACGGGGAACCTGTGCGCAACGATGCCGGCAACCCGATCACCTACGCGATGTCCGTGGATGCCGTTCTGTCGGTGGAAGACGGTCAGGAGGTCGCCGCGGGCGACGTTGTGGCGCGTATTCCGCGCGAAGGTGCCAAGACCAAGGACATCACCGGTGGTCTGCCGCGTGTGGCCGAACTGTTCGAAGCGCGTCGTCCCAAGGATCACGCGATCATCGCGGAAATCGATGGCTACGTGCGTTTCGGCAAGGACTACAAGAACAAGCGCCGTATCGCGATCGAGCCCAGCGACGAGTCGATGGACAAGGTCGAGTACATGGTGCCCAAGGGCAAGCACATCCCGGTGGCCGAGGGCGATTTCGTCCAGAAGGGCGACTACATCATGGATGGCAACCCCGCGCCCCACGATATTCTGGGGATCATGGGTGTCGAGGCGCTGGCCGACTATATGATCAACGAGGTGCAGGAGGTTTACCGACTGCAAGGCGTGAAGATCAACGACAAGCACATCGAGGTCATCGTGCGTCAGATGCTCCAGAAATGGGAGATCGAGGATTCGGGCGACACCACGCTGCTCAAGGGCGAGCATGTGGACAAGCAAGAGTTCGACGCAGCCAACGAAAAGGCGATTTCCAAAGGTGGTCGTCCGGCTCAGGGTGGTCCGATCCTTCTCGGGATCACAAAAGCCTCGCTGCAAACGCGGTCCTTCATCTCGGCGGCGTCGTTCCAGGAAACGACTCGTGTTCTCACCGAGGCTTCGGTGCAGGGCAAGAAGGACAAGCTGGTCGGTCTCAAGGAGAACGTCATCGTTGGTCGCCTTATCCCCGCAGGGACAGGTGGTGCGACCCAAGCCGTGCGCAAGATTGCGTCGGACCGTGACAACGTGGTGATCGAAGCGCGTCGCGAAGAGGCCGAAGCCGCGGCGGCACTGGCCGCACCGACAGCGGACGACGTGGTGGGCGGCGATGTCTTTGACACCGTCATCGATCACAGCGAGGAAAGCCGCGATTGATCTGATCAACCGGACCTGAAATTGCAAAACCCCCGTCCACTGCGGCGGGGGTTTTCGTTTGTGCAGATACCTGCCGCGTCAGATGTCGAAAAAGATCGTCTCGTCCGGCCCTTGCAGGTGGATGTTGAAAAGGTAAACGCCTTCCGAAGTTTTCTTGGCCAACAGGGTCGGAACACGGTTTTGGTGTTCGATCCGGCTTAGGATCGGGTCGGCGGCGTTGGCGTCGCCTTCGTCTTCGAAATATATGCGGGTGTGCAGGCCGATATTGATGCCACGCGCCACGACCCAGACCGTGATGTGCGGCGCTTGCATGCGGCCATCCGGCCACGGGACGGAGCCGGGTTTGACCGTGTCAAAGCGGAATTCGCCGGTTGTCATGTCCCCCGGCGACCGACCCCACCCGGTAAAATTCGGATCGGACGCGCCGCGGGTTTCGTTTTGCGATGCAAAAAGGCCCGCTGCGTCGGCTTGCCAGATCTCGACCATGGCATCGCGCAGCGGCGTGCCGGTGCCGTCAAAGACGGTGCCGGTGATCGTGATTTCCTGCCCCTGTACGGGGCCAGTTTTCATCGCGGTGCCAAGATCGCCGTCATAGATGTCGATGCCGGTGAAATTCGGGGTGCAACCGATATGCACATAGGGGCCCGCGGTCTGGCTGGGACTTTCCCTCAGGACGTTGCGGTCTTGCGGCATGGTCACATCCCGTCCTTGCGATTTTCGAAAAAGGTCTGCCGCCGCCCGCGCAGCACGATATCGAATTTAAACGCACGGCTGTCCATCGGTACGGTCCGGTGCATGTCCAGCGGCGCGGTCAGCGCGTCGACCGCCTCTTGGGATTTCAGGGCACCGACGATGGGGCAGAGCGGGATATGCGGGTCGCCTTCGAAATACATCTGGGTGATAAGCCGTTGCGCAAACCCGTGGCCGAAGACCGAGAAATGGATATGCGCTGGCCGCCAGTCGTTCATGCCATTGGGCCAAGGGTAGGGGCCGGGATAGACGGTGTGGAATTCATAGGACCCATCGGCGGCCGTGATCGTCCGCCCGCAGCCCCCGAAATTCGGGTCAAGCGGGGCGAGGTAGCTTTCCTTTTTGTGGCGATATCTGCCACCTGCATTTGCCTGCCAAATTTCGAGCAGCGCGCCTGGAACCGGGCGAGCCATTTCGTCCAGAACGCGTCCATGCACGATGATGCGCGGGCCGATGGCAGACTGTCCTTGGGTCGCAAAGTTGTGCAGCAGATCGTTGTCTAGCGCCCCAAGGATCCCATGACCAAAGATGGGCGCGGTTTCTTCGCTAAGCGAGGAGGGAAAGGACAGAAGGGCCGCGCTTGGGCTGCGTTTGACGGAGGTTTTGTAAGGCGGCGTCAGCGCATCGGGTTGCCACGTCCGGTCGCGCGGCACGTAACCGCCGAGGCTGGGGGTGAGCGTGGGCCCGCTCATGATCCGGCTTCCATTTCCTTGAACGTCTGCTTGGCTAGTTTGATGGCATGGTTGGCCTTGGGTACGCCCGCATAGACGGCCACGTGCAGGAACGCCTGCATCACGTCATCCTGCGATGCGCCGGTGTTGGCCGTGGCGCGGATGTGCATGGGGATTTCCTCGAAGTTGCCGGTGGCGGCCAGCAATGCAAGCGTCAGCATCGACCGCTCGCGACGGGAAATCGTGTCATCGGCCCAGACTGTGCCCCATGCCCCTTCGGTGATCAGGGTCTGGAACGGCGCGTCGAAGGCTGTCTTGGCCGCTTCTGCCCGGTCGACATGCGCGTCGCCAAGAACCTCGCGGCGGGTTTGCATGCCTTGCTCTAGCCTATTGCTCACGTTGTGATTTCCCTGACTGTTACTGCGATCATTCTGGATATCCGCCCCTTTGGCAAAGGATATTCACTACATGTCAAACCCAGTGATGTGGGCAAAACCAATTGACAGGGGCGGGAACAGGATAGACTCTATAAAAATAAAACAATGGTTCAAATAGTGAGCCAAGAAGGGGGTGAAAATGGATCAAGCCTCAATTGATGCGTTGCGCGCAGCCCCTGTTGCCGCCTTTGGTCACTGGATCAACGGGGCCTCCGTGCCCGCATCGGATGGGCAGGCGATGGAGGTCCAGTCGCCCATCGATGGGACCGTCTTGACCACGGTGGCGCGCGGCACACGCGCGGACATGGACGCCGCGATTGCTGCCGCCCGCGCGACCTTTGAAGATGGCAGGTGGGCGTCGCAGGCTCCGGCTGCACGCAAAAAGGTGCTGATGCGCTGGGCCGATCTGATCGACGCGCATGCGTTGGAACTGGCCGTGTTGGGCGTCCGCGACAATGGAACCGAGATCAGCATGGCCCTGAAGGCAGAGCCGGGTTCGGCAGCCAACACCATCCGCTACTACGCGGAGGCGCTGGACAAGGTCTATGGAGAGGTCGCCCCGACCGCGGGGGATGTTCTGGGCCTGATCCACAAGGAACCTGTGGGTGTGGTTGGTGCGATCATTCCGTGGAACTTCCCCCTGATGATCGGCGCGTGGAAACTGGGTCCTGCGCTGGCGATGGGCAATTCGGTTGTGGTCAAACCTGCGGAAACCGCATCCCTGTCGCTGTTGCGCATGGTCGAGCTTGCTTACGAGGCCGGGTTGCCGCCCGGCGTTCTGAACGCGGTGACAGGTGAGGGCGCCATTGTTGGCGAGGCCATGGGCCTGTCGATCGACGTGGACGTTCTGGTTTTCACCGGCTCTGGCACGACGGGGCGGCGATTGCTCGACTATGCGGCGCGGTCCAACATGAAGCGCGTATATCTCGAACTAGGCGGCAAGTCCCCTAACATCGTCTTTGCCGACACGCCGGATCTGGACAACGCGGCCAAGGTGACGGCGGCAGGGATCTTTCGCAATGCGGGGCAAGTCTGCGTCGCGGGGTCGCGCCTGTTGGTAGAGGCGTCGATCCACGACGATTTCGTATCTGCCGTGGCGCGCCATGCCGAAGCGATGCGGGTGGGCGATCCGTTGTCCCTCGATACTGCGATCGGGGCTGTCAATTCGGCCCCGCAGTTGCAGCAGAACCTTGATTTCGTTGCCACCGCACGGGCCGAGGGCGGGCAGGTGGTGACGGGCGGCAAACAGGTGCGCAAGGAGACTGGCGGCTTTTACATGGCGCCCACGATTGTCACCGGTGTTGCACCGGGCGCGACGCTGGCGCAGCGCGAGGTATTCGGACCGGTTCTGGCCGTAACGCCATTTGACGCGGAGGGGGAGGCCGTACGGTTGGCCAATGGCACGATATACGGTCTGGCGGGGGCGGTCTGGACGTCCAACCTGTCCCGCGCGCACCGGATGGTGCGGGCAGTTCGCACCGGGGTCATGCATGTGAACACCTATGGCGGTGCGGACGGGACCGTCCCTTTGGGCGGCGTTGGGCAATCGGGCAATGGCAGTGACAAGTCGCTCCACGCGCTGGAAAAATACATCAATCTCAAGACGGCGTGGATCAAGCTTTAGGAGTGTA
This sequence comes from uncultured Tateyamaria sp., assembly GCF_947487805.1. Lineage (GTDB taxonomy): Bacteria > Pseudomonadota > Alphaproteobacteria > Rhodobacterales > Rhodobacteraceae > Tateyamaria. The sequence continues at coordinate 562,206 of NZ_CANKXW010000001.1, forward strand.
GGCATGACGGACAAGACGATTCTGGTTGTCGGCACCTATGACACGAAGTCGGATGAGTTGGCGTTTCTTGCGGACGTGATCCGGGGGCAGGGAGGGCGCGTGCGCACCATGGATGTGTCTGTTCTGGGGGACCCGCCCGTACCTGTGGACTATTCCAAGCATGATGTCGCGGCCGAGGGCGGCAGCAGCATCGAGGCGGCCAAGGCGGCGGGCGACGAAAATCATGCGATGCAGATCATGGCCACCGGGACCGCCCATCTTGCGTCCCGCGTCTATGCCGAAGGGCTGTTTGACGGGGTAATCGTTCTGGGCGGGACGATGGGTACGGATCTGGCGCTGGATGTCTGTGCGGCCCTTCCCTTGGGGGTGCCCAAATACATCGTGTCGACGGTGTCCTTTTCCCCGTTGATCCCGGCCGAGCGGTTGGCCGCTGACACACAGATGATACTGTGGGCCGGTGGGCTGTATGGGCTGAACGAGGTGTGCAAGGCGTCGCTCAGCCAGGCGGCGGGGGCGGTTCTGGGTGCGGCGCGCGCGGTCGTTCCGCCGGACCGTGCGAAACCGTTGATCGGGATGACGTCGCTGGGCAAATCGGCCTTGCGCTACATGGTGCCGCTGAAACCGGCGCTGGAGGCACGGGGGTTCGAGGTTGCGGTGTTCCACGCAACGGGCATGGGCGGGCGCGCGTTTGAGGCGCTTGCCGATCAGGGCGCGTTTGCCTGTGTATTTGATTTCTGCACCCAGGAACTGGGCAACCACATTCATGGGTCGAATATCTCCGCAGGGGCCGGGCGGTTGACCCATGCGGGCAAGCGCGGGATTCCGCAACTGGTTGCGCCGGGGTGCTATGATCTGGTGGATCTGGTCGGGTGGCAGCCACTGCCCAAGAAATGGTCCGGGCATCTTAGCCATGCGCACAACCGGTTGCTTACATCCGTCGTACTGAACACCGCGGAACGCCGCGCTGTGGCACAGGCCCATGCGGAGCAACTGGCGCAGGCGACAGGACCGGTCGCGGTGCTTTTGCCGCAACACGGGCTCGGTGAATGGGACCGCGAAGGGGCGGATCTGCACGATCGCGCAGGTCTTGACGCGTTCCTGTCGGCGTTCGAGGGCGCAATGCCCGCACATGTCGACGTGCACCGCATCGCGGGGCATATCAACGATCCCATCTTTGCCGAAACAGCGCTGAGCATCTTTGATGCGTGGTGTGCCCGAGGGGTGGTGGCGCCTGCCATCGGCAAATGATCGCCATGTCGCCTTGCCTCACGATCCTGTGACTGCAAGCCCGTGTCTTGCAGGGTGTGATCTCTCGACTTAAGGGACCATGTACTATGTTCGAAGGTGACAGGATCGAACAGGAGATCACGGGTATGACCGATTTCGTGCCAACGCGCAGACAGGTGATGGCCTCTGCCGGGGCTGTTCTGGCCACGGGTTTGTGGCGGCCCGTGCTGGCCAACGGGCTGGCACCTACGCCGACCATGCGAGGCGGGGCCAACAATTACCGTCCCGGCGCGCCCATCGTGGAGCGGATCGGCGGCGGCGGGTTCTGGATGTCAGGTACGGTGCGGCGCGCGGGCGATGGTGCGCCGCTCGAAGGGATCCGTATCCAGATCTGGGCGCACACGACCGAAGGGCACGAGCGCGACCCTCAGAGCCACGGCGCGACGCTGACAGATGCACGAGGTGTCTTCCGCCTCGAGATGCCGCAGATCGTGCCGGCCTTTGGGCAGGCGCACGGGCATCTGGCCTATGATGACCCCGAGTTTGACACGGTGTTCCTGCGCCCCGTGATGGCACGGTCCAGCGATACCAGCTTGCAGGCCGATTTCGTGCTGAACCCCGCCGGGGCCTGATGGCGCGCCCTGCGGCGTCCTTGTGGCGCACGGTTGCGATCTGGGGGCTGTTGGCGGTTGTTCTGGTTGTACCGCTGGTGGCGGCGGCTGGCAGTCCGCTGCTCGCGTGGCGCGACCCAATTTATATTGCCGCGAGTTTTGCAGGCGTGCTGGCGCTGGCCGTTCTGGTGTGCCAGCCGCTGTTGGCAGGCGGAGATCTGCCGCGCCTCTCCCGGCCTGCGGGTCGTTTGGTGCATCGCGTGCTGGGGGCTGCGGTGGTGGGGCTGGTGCTCGTTCACCTGATCGGGCTGTGGCTGACCAGCCCGCCGGATGTGGTGGATGCGCTATTGTTGCGGTCACCGACCCCGTTTTCTGTCTGGGGCGTCGTGGCGATGTGGGCGGTTTTTGCAGCGGCTCTTATGGCCACACTGCGCCGACGCCTCAGATTGCACCCCGTCACGTGGCGCCGCGTGCACACGGCGCTTGCCGCGGTGATTGTATCCGCCACGGTGATCCACGCGCTCCTAATCGAGGGCACGATGGAGCCTGTGACCAAGATCGCCGTGAGTATCGCGGCCCTCGCAGGTGCCGCGATGGCGCTGTGGCGTGTTTGGCGACGGGTCAGGTGATCACGTCGGGGGCCGTGCGGTCGGTATGGGCGGCGATGCCGATCACGGTTTCGGCGGCGGCGATCACATCGGCCAGCGCCTCTTGGGGGTCGAGGTTCAGCTGCTCGGTATCCAGCTTTTCCAGATAAAGCCGCAGGGTTGCGCCGCTGGTTCCCGTGCCCGACAGGCGCACGACAAACCGAGCGCCGCCTTCGAAAACGACGCGGACGCCTTGGCGTTCGGACGTGCTGCCATCGACCGGATCCAGATAGGCGTAGTCATCGGCATCGATGACGGTCAGCGGGCCAAAGGTCTGTCCGGGAAGGTCGTGCAGCTTGCCGCGCAAGCCGGACATCAGGGCATCTGCCTTGTCCGTCTCGATCGCTTCGAAGTCGTGGCGCGAGTAATAGTTGCGTCCGAATCGCGCCCAGTGATCCTGCATCAATTGCGGCACGGATTTGCCCGTGGTGGCCATGATGTTGAGCCACATCAGAATGGCCCACACGCCGTCCTTTTCGCGGACATGGTCCGAGCCTGTGCCAAAGCTTTCCTCGCCACAGAGCGACACCCGCCCGTCATCCATCAGGTTGCCAAAGAATTTCCAGCCCGTGGGCGTTTCATAGCAATCGATGCCCAGTGCCTCGGCCACACGGTCAACGGCGGCCGAGGTCGGCATGGACCGCGCCACGCCCTTGAGGCCACCGCTGTAGCCTGGGGCCAGATGCGCGTTGGCGGCAATCACCGCAAGGCTGTCGGACGGGCTGACATAGCAGCCGGGGCCGACGATCATGTTGCGGTCGCCATCGCCGTCCGACGCCGCGCCGAAACCAGGGGCTGCGTCCCCCATCATTTCGGCCATCAACTCGTGCGCCCAAGTGGGGTTGGGGTCGGGGTGCATGCCGCCGAAATCGGGCAAGGGGGTTCCATGTGTCACCGTGCCTTTGGGCGCGCCGAGGGCGTCTTCGAGGATGGCGCGGCCGTAGGGGCCGGTGATCGCGCACATGGCGTCGAACCGGATTTGCATGCCGCCCGCGATCATCTTGGCGATGGCGTCAAAGTCGAACAGGCTGCGCATCAGGTCGACATAGGCCGACACCGGGTCGACAATTTCGACCTCCATCGCGCCAAGCTGCGTAGTGCCCAACTGGCTGAGGTCCACGGGCGCGCCTTGCCAGATGTAGTAGGCGTCCAGCGTTTCGGTCCGTGCATGGATGGCGTTGGTCACAGCTTCGGGGGCGGGGCCGCCATTTGGCATGTTGAACTTGATCCCGAAATCTTCGTCGATGCCGCCGGGATTGTGGCTGGCCGACAGGATCACGCCGCCATCGGTGCCACGGGTGCGGATCAGGTTGGACGCGGCAGGCGTAGAAAGCAGCGCGTTTTGCCCGACAATGGCGCGCGCGGCGCCGTTCGCCTCGGCCATGGCGAGAATGGTTTGCGTGGCGGTGTCATTGTGAAACCGGCCATCGCCGCCGACCACGAGAGTTTTGCCCGCAACGCCGCCGACCCCGTCGAACATCGCCTGGACAAAGTTTTCGAGGTAATGCGCCCCCATGAATACCCGCGTTTTCTTGCGCAGGCCCGACGTTCCCGGCTTTTGCCCGGCAATGGGGGCGGTCGTGATCGTCGTGCGGGTCATGTCATGTCCTTTCAGGCAAGTGGGGTCAGCGTGAACACGCAGACCGATGCGGCCTCCACTGCGACGGATGCGCCGTAAATGCAGACCTCGCCGTCCTGGGGCGCGGCGGTATCGAGTATCTTCTCCCAAGTCTTGTCCGGAACGCAAGGCGGCAGTGCCACGTCGATGGCGTCGCCTGCGTTGAACACAAGGAAAATCACATCGTCCGAGGCGGCATAGGGCGGTGTGGTGGAGGAGGTGCGCAACTCCACGCAGATTGCCTTGGTTGTCGGACTTTCCCATTGTTCACGGGTGGGCGCGTTGCCGTTGGGCAGGCGCCAGAACACGTCCGGCTTGCCGTCCTTGCTGCGCGGGCGCGAGTGCAGGAAGCGGGTTTGGCGCAGCACCTTGTTGTCGCGGCGCAGTCGGGTCAGGCGTTTGACGAAGTCGAGCAGGTCTTCGTCACGGTCGGCCCAATTGACCCAGCCCAGCGGATTGTCCTGTCCGAACGTGTTGTTGTTGCCGTTTTGTGTATTGCCGATTTCGTCACCTGCCAGCAGGAATGGCGTGCCCTGCGACAGGAACGACGTGGCAAGGAAGTTGCGCTGGCGCTTGCGGCGCGCGGCGTTGATGTCCGCATCGTCGGTCGGCCCTTCGACGCCCATATTGTCGGAATAGTTGTCGTTCTTGCCGTCGCGATTGTTCTCGCCGTTGGCCTGATTGTGCTTGTGATCATAGCTGACCACGTCACGAAGAGTCATGCCGTCGTGGCAGGTGACGAAGTTGATCGACGACGTTGCGGCGCGCCCGGAATGGTCAAACGTGTCCGCACTGCCAAGCAGGCAGCGGCCCAGTTTCCCGGTCAGCCCATCGTCGCCACGCCAGAACTTGCGGATGCCGTCGCGAAAGCGGTCGTTGAATTCCAGGAACGGATGCGGCCAGTTGCCAAGCTGGTAGCCGCCGGGGCCGAGGTCCCACGGCTCTGCGATCAGTTTGACCTTGTTCAGAACGGGGTCCTGACCCAGCGCATCGAGGAACCCGCCATTGCGGTTGAACCCTTCGGTTTCGCGCCCGAGCACGGTAGCGAGGTCAAAGCGGAAGCCGTCCACATGCATGACCTCGACCCAGTAACGCAGCGAATCCATGATCATGCGCAGCACCATGGGATGTCGGACGTTCAGCGTGTTTCCCGTGCCAGTGTCGTTGATATAGTACCGACCGTCATCCAGCAGACGGTAGTAGGACAGGTTGTCCAACCCGCGAAACGACAGGGTCGGGCCAAGGTGGTTGCCCTCACCGGAGTGGTTGTAGACCACATCCAGGATGACCTCGATCCCGGCAGAGTGGAACCGCCGCACCATCGTCTGGAATTCCCAGATGCCCGCCGCGTCCATGTAGCGCGGTTCCGGCGCGAAAAAGCCGATGGACTGATAGCCCCAATAGTTGCTGAGGTTGGCGTCGATCAGGAATTTGTCGTCGAGAAAGGCGTGTACCGGCATCAGCTGAACGGTGGTCACGCCCAGTTTGGTCAAATGGTCAAGCACCGGCTCGCTGGCCATGCCGAGAAACCGGCCCCGTTCGCTGCGGCGCAGGCCGGGAAATTCGGCTGTCATGCCTTTGACATGCGCCTCGTAGATCAGCGTTTCGGACATGCTGGTTTCAGGCGCGGTGTCCGAGCCCCATTGGAAACTGGGGTCGACCACCACCGACCGCGGCACATAACGGGCGCTGTCGCGGCGGTCAAAGCTGAGATCGGCGGCCTTGGCGCCGATTGTGTAGCCCATGACCGCATCGTTCCACGCCAGATCCCCGATCACCCGTTTGGCGTAGGGGTCCAGCAGCAGTTTGTTTGGATTGAACCGATGGCCGTTTTCCGGATCATAGGGCCCATGCACGCGGTAGCCATAGGCCGTGCCCGGCGTCAGGCCCGCGATGTAGATGTGCCAGACGTCGCCATCGCGTTCCATCAGCGGGATGCGCGCGATCTCGATCCAGCCATCGTGGTCAAACAGGCACAGTTCCACCCGCTCTGCATGTTCGGAGAACACCGCAAAGTTGACGCCCTCGCCATCGAATGTCGCCCCGATTGGCGACGGGCGCCCGGCAGACATGGAATGGTTTTTCAAAGACTTGGGCAGGTTATGTTGAGCTGCGACGTTCATCGGTCAGTTTCTCATAAAGGGCGGCATAGGCCGCTGACGAGGCCTCCCACCCCAATGCCTGCTTCATTCCGCGTTTTTGCAGTCGGGTCCACCCCGATTTGTCCGAAAACTGTGCAATGACGCGGCGCAGACACTGTGAAAGCCCCATTTCATCTATGGGGTGAAACTGAAAACCCGTGCTGACACCGGCGGTCTGGGCCATGATGTTGTGGTCGATGACGCTGTCGGCGAGGCCACCCGTGGCCGCAACAACCGGCACAGTGCCGTATCGCAGACCATAGAGTTGCGTGAGGCCACATGGTTCGAAACGCGAGGGCACCAGAACCACATCGCCGCCGCCGAACATGCGATGCGACAACGCCTCGTCATAGCCGATGCGCAGGCCGACCTTGCCGGGGTTGTTCCGCGCCAATATGCGCATCTGGTCTTCGATCACCGGATCGCCGCTGCCCAGAATGGCCAATCCGCCACCCGCCTCGACGAACTGATGCGCCGTGGCGGCAATGAGGTCCATGCCTTTTTGCGAGGTCAGGCGGCTGACCACGATGGCCAGCGGGCCTGTGATGCGCGACAGGCCGAACTCGGACACCAGCGCCTTGCGGTTGGTGGCCTTGCCCTTGAGCGAGGTCGCGGAATAAGCGGTGATTTGCGCGTCGGTGGCCGGGTTCCACACATCCATGTCGATGCCGTTGAGGATCCCGCTCAGATCGCCCGCGCGGGCGGCCATCACCCCTTCGAGGCCCATGCCAAATTCGCCGCGCATCAGTTCGCCAGCATAGGTGGGGCTGACCGTGGTGACAGCGCCCGCATCGACGAGACCGGCCTTGAGCGTGCTGATCTGGCCCCAGTATTCCAATTTGTCGGAGGTAAATTCAGACAAGGGCAGGGCCATCGTGCCCAGCATGGCGGCTGGGGCCAGTCCCTGAAAGGCGATGTTGTGCACTGTCATCACGCTGGCCACATCCGTGACGCCGTTGAGACGCAGATAGGTGGGAGCAAGGCCCGCTTGCCAGTCATGGGCGTGCAGGACGTCGGGACGCCAATTGTCGCTTAGGCCCTCGGCTGCAATCTGGGCCGCAGCAAAGGAAAGCGCCGCAAAGCGCACAGGATTGTCGGGAAAGTCGGTTGGGTTGCCATAGGGGCCACCCGCGCGGTCAAATAGGTGCGGCGCATCAAGGGCTAACACGTCGATCCCCGCCTCTGACCCCGCCAGCACTCGCGCGCGCCCGCCCATCAGGTCGTCGAATGCGAACACGACCTCCGCTGCGCCCGCTTTGTCCGCCACTCCGGGATAGGCGGGCAGGAGGGTGCGCATATGCCAGCCCTGCGCCTCGAGGCTGCCGGGCAGGGCGCCTGCCACATCCGCAAGGCCCCCCGTCTTGATCAGGGGAACGCATTCGGACGTGACGGACAGCACCTTTTTCATGGGATCAGTCCAGAGCGGCCGCACGTGCGTCAAGCATGGCCTTGGTGATCAGGACGATCCCGTTATCCGTGCGCCGGAACCACTTGCCGTCCTCTTCGGGGTCCTCGCCGACCACCAAGCCTTCGGGGATGACGCAACCGCGGTCTATCACGCATCGGCTCAACTGTGCCTCGCGGCCAACCTCGACATATGGCAAGGCAACCACCTGGTTCATTGACGAAAATGAGTGGCTGCGCACGCCGGTGAAGAGCAAAGATTCGGAGATTTCCGACCCGGAGATGATGCATCCGCCCGAGACCATCGACGACACGGCCATGCCGCGCCGCTTTTCCTCGTTGTGAATGAACTTGGCCGGTGGGACGCTTTCCGCGTAGGTCCAGATCGGCCAGCTGTTGTCATAGAGATCGAGCGGTGGCGTGAACTTGGTCAGGTCAATATTCGCGCGCCAGAACGCGTCGACAGTGCCGACGTCACGCCAATAGGGCTCCGTCTCAAGCCCTGACTGCACGCAACTGTCTTCGAACCGGTGCGCGACGGCTTTGCCGTTCTTGACGATCTGCGGGATGATGTCGTTGCCGAAATCATGGCTGGAGTTTGCGTCCTCCATATCCTTGAGCAGCAGATCGCGCAGGAATTCCCAACGGAAGACATAGATCCCCATCGAGGCAAGCGCATGATCCGGGTCGCCTGGGATGCTGGGCGGATCGGCAGGTTTTTCAAGGAAATCGGTGATCCGGTCCTTGGTGTCGCAATGCATGACGCCAAAGGCCGTCGCCTCCATCCGCGGGACGGTGAGGCACCCGATCGTGACATCCGCACCTTCGTTCAGGTGCTGTTGCAACATGATTTCGTAATCCATCTTGTAGATGTGATCACCCGCAAGGACGACAATGAAATCAACGCCATAGCTGTCGATAATATCGATGTTCTGAGCCACGGCATCGGCGGTGCCCAGATACCATTTCTCGTCATTCATCCGTTGCGATGCGGGCAGGATATCAAGGTATTCGTTCCGTTCGGCGCGCAGAAACCCCCAACCACGCTGGCAGTGGCGGATCAGGCTGTGGGCCTTGTACTGCGTGGCAATTGCCATCTTCCGGATGCCGGAATTCAGGGCGTTGGACAGGGCAAAGTCGACGATGCGCGTTTTACCTCCGAAATAGACCGCAGGCTTGGCGCGGTTGTCGGTCAGCTCCTTGAGCCGACTGCCGCGTCCCCCCGCAAGCACAAAGGCCATCGCGCGGTTCGACAAACGGTGGTTTGGTGTCGGTTTCATGTCTCGTCCTCCCCTTCAATCAGTATCACCGTCGACAATGGTGGCAGCGTGACAGATGCGGATTGGCCCTGGCCCATCCACTCTATCGGTTCGGCGCGCACTCCTCCCAGATTGCCACGCCCGCCCCCGCCATATTCGACGGCATCTGTATTCAACGCCTCGCGCCAGTAACCGGTTCCCGGCAGGCCAACACGGTGGTCGGGCCGTTCGACCGGCGTCATATTCATGATGACAACCGCGCGCGGCTCTTCCGGATCGCCAATGCGCTGGAACACGTAGACCGAGTTTTCCACGTCGCCGCCATCGATCCACGCAAACCCGCCCGGTCGCACGTCGTTGCGGTAAAGCGCAGGCGTCGCCCGGTAGAGTGTGTTGAGGTCGCGCACCAACGTCTGCACGCCCGCGTGGGCCGGTGCATCGACAAGATGCCAGTCGAGGCTTTGATCGTGGTTCCATTCTTCGCGCTGGGCGAACTCCTGGCCCATGAACAACAGCTTTTTGCCCGGATGGGTCCACATGAACCCGTAATAGGCACGCACATTTGCGAATTTTTCCCAGTCATTGCCCGGCATCTTGGCCAGCATCGACCCCTTGCCGTGCACCACTTCGTCATGGCTGATGGGCAGGACGAAGTTTTCCGAGAACGCATAGTTGATGCCGAAGGTCATCAAGTGGTGGTGGTATTTGCGGTTGATCGGGTCTTCTTCCATGTAACGCAGGGTGTCGTTCATCCACCCCATGTTCCATTTGAAGCCAAAGCCGAGGCCGCCCAGATACACGGGCCGCGACACTCCGGGAAAGGCGGTGCTTTCCTCGGCCACGGTCATGATGCCCGGCACCTCGCCGTAGACAAAGCTGTTGATGTCGCGCAGGAAGGCGATGTTTTCGTAGTTCTCGCGCCCGCCATCGGCATTGGGCACCCATTCGCCGTCCTTGCGGGAATAGTCGCGGTACAGCATCGAGGCCACCGCATCCACGCGCAATCCGTCGAGGTGGTATTCTTCAAGCCAGTAGAGCGCGTTGGAACGCATCCAGTTGACCACCTCGCGCCGTCCGAAATTGTAGATCGCGGTGTTCCAGTCCTGATGAAATCCTTCGCGCGGGTCGGCGTGGTCATAGAGGTGCGTACCGTCGAATTGCGCCAGCCCGTGTTCATCGGTCGGGAAATGCGCGGGCACCCAATCCAGCAACACGCCCAGCCCCTTTTTGTGCGCCGCTGTGACCAGCGCGCGGAATTCGTCCGGCGTGCCGTGGCGGATGGTGGGCGCGTACATCCCGATGGGCTGGTAGCCCCAAGATCCGTCAAAGGGGTGTTCGGTGATGGGCATCAGCTCGATATGGGTGAACCCCATGTCGACGGCATAGTCGACCAACGTGTCGGCCAGTTCAAGATAGGACAGGGGCCGGTTGCCTTCGGCGCGGCGCCAACTGGCCAGGTTCACCTCGTAGATCGAAATGGGGGCGTCGATGTCGTGTTTGGCTTCGCGGCCCTCCATCCAGGCCTCGTCGGTCCAGCTGTGACCAGAGATGTCGCGGACAACCGACCCCGTGCGCGGTGGATGTTCAGAGCCAAAGCCAACCGGGTCCGCCTTGAGCGGCAGCACGGTCCCGTCGGGACCATGGATCGCATATTTGTAGACGTCGCCAGCCGACATGCCGGGGACAAAGATCTCCCACACGCCCGAATGCCCCATGCGGCGCATGCCGTGGCGGCGCGTATCCCAAAGGTTGAAGTCACCCACCAGCGCGACCCGCGTGGCGCTGGGCGCCCAGACGGCAAAGTGAACGCCCTTTACGCCCTCGTGGGTGATCAAATGCGCGCCAAGGGCGGCCCAAAGCCGGTGCATTGACCCTTCGCCAATATAATAGAGATCATCATGGGTCAGGACCGGACCAAAGCGGTAGGGGTCGTCAAACGTCCACTCGGCCTCGTGATTGCGGGCCGCCAGCCTGTAGGGCTGCGCTTTGCGCAGCAACCCACAGAACAGGCCGGGCGCATCTGGCACCGGTACCAGCGCTGTGCGGGATGATTTGCCCGTGATGCATGTCACCTCGTCCGCGCCGGGGACAAAGACGTTCAACGCGTACCCGTCCGGATGGTCGCGCAGGCCCAAGAATTGAAACGGGTCGGCCAAACGCCCGGCCAGCAATGCCGCGATGATGTCGGCAGGTGGCGCGGCACGCAAGGCAGCCTCGGTCGATTTCAGTCTTGGCATAACGTGTTTATGTCTTTCTCTTTTTCCGTTCGTTGCTTTGGGAGGTGCTGGCAAACGGTCTCAATGATTTCAACCTAACGCAGTTTCTGCAAAACGGGACCCCTTGTTTACGTGCGCCTAAGTCGGGTCATGCAAACGGAGCCTCTGCGGCTGTGGTCTCCACATAGGCAAACCCGAAAGCCGGAAGCGTCAGTATATCTCCGTTGATGTCGGCGTGTCGGGGGCCGGTAAGTGACGCTGTGGGCACGAGGGTTACGGTGTGCGACGTGTCCGACAGATTGAACACACCTGTCAGGCAAGTGTCGTCGAGTGTCCGGCTGACCGCCAGCAGCGGATCCGACAAGGTCGGGAAAGTCGCCAAGCCCAGACGCAACTCGGGTCGGGCCTTGCGATAGGCCAACGCCGCGCGGTACGTGGCAAGCACGCTGTCATTCTGCGCCTCTTGATTGGAGACAGCGTGTGCGGCTTGCGGTGCTTTGACCGGCAGCCACGGCTCTGCATCCGAGAACCCGGCATTGGGCGCATCCGCCTCCCAGACCATCGGCGTCCGGCACCCGTCGCGGCCCTTGTTGTCGGGCCAGAAATCTATGTAGCCGAGGTCTGTCAGCTCGTGAAATTCGATATCTGTTTCGGTCTGGCCGAGTTCCTCGCCCTGATAAATGCCCAGAGTGCCCGGAAAGCTGATCAGCATGTTGATGGCCTGCTTGGCCACGGTGTCTTCCAAGTCCGGTGTCGGCGCCCACCGCGTCACGTGGCGTTGCACATCGTGGTTGGAGAACGACCAGCAGGGCCATCCATCGGGGGCTTCTTTCATGAACCCTTGGATGCAACGGCGAAAGTGATCGGGGCTGTGATCCGGGCTGAGCAGGGCAAAGGAATAGGCCATATGCAGCTTGTCTTCGCCACTGGTATATTGGGCCATCAGTTCAACCTGACGGATGCCGTCATCGCCGACTTCACCGATCATCATCCGGTCAGGGTACTGGTCCGTCAGTGCCCGCAGCCGTCGCAACACATCAAGGTTTTCGGGGCGCGATTTGGAGTACATGTGGATCTGTGCGCCGTAGGGATGGCCGGGCATGTCGTCATATTCAGCCGCCGGATTGTTGCGCAGTTTTGCGTCATGCACATAGAAGTTCACGGTATCCAGCCGGAACCCGTCGACCCCGCGCTTGAGCCAGAATTCCATCCCTTCGATAAGCGCGTCGACGACTTCAGGGTTGTGGAAATTCAGGTCGGGTTGTGCGGTCAGGAAGTTGTGCAGGTAATATTGCTTGCGCAGCGGGCTGAACATCCATGCCGATCCGCCAAAGACGGAGGGCCAGTTGTTGGGCGGGCTGCCATCAAGCTGCGGGTCGGCCCAAACGTACCAGTTGGCCTTGGGATTCGTGCGGTCCAGCTTGCTCTCCTGAAACCACGCGTGCTGGTCCGATGTATGCGACAGCACCTGATCGATGATGACCTTCAGACCCAGATCATGGGCACGCTGCACCAAGGCGTCGAAATCCGCTATGGTGCCGAAAAGGGGGCTGACGGCCGTGTAGTCGGACACGTCGTACCCCATGTCCTTGTCCGGCGAGGCAAAAAACGGCGACAACCAGATCGCATCCACGCCGAGGGACGCCACGTGATCCAGCCTGCGGGTGATCCCCGGCAGATCGCCGACGCCGTCTCCGTTGTCGTCCTGAAACGACCGGGGATAGATCTGGTAGATCACGGCATCCCGCCACCATTCGCGCATATTGGGTATCCTTCTGAATCGGCAATTTCTTCAAAGCAAAGCGCTTTGAATGGTAGCGCTAGTGACAGTGAGCGCAATGGTCAACTGAACATTGAATTGCACGGTTTCGCATCTGCTGCAGCGGTTTGGCACGCGAACTAACCGGTTGGTAAGACCTGTCTGGTATCCGGTGGGCGTATTGCGGAGGCAGGACAAAGCGCGTGAAGAGCTATCTGTCAGTTTTCATTCTTTGCATGGTCAGCGCTGCCACCGTGGCGTGGACCGCGGTGCCCGAAATGGAGAACGCGAAGAACCGAATCAGCCTGTCGGCCCGGCAGGGGATGCTGTCGCAACTGATCGCGCGGGACGTCTGCTTTGTGATGGCCGGGATTCAGCCGGAACGATATGCCGACAGTGCATTAAGTGCGGTACGCCAGTTCGATACGACCCTTGCAGGGTTGTTGGATGGGAATGACAACCTTCGCATCAACATGGAACAGGACCCGGCAATCCGGTCTGTGCTCTCGGGCATTGAAACATCGTGGTTCGTCTTGCGCCCAGCCAGTCAGCAGATTGCGTCAGGTGATTTGCACACGGTGCCGATGGGGCAGATGTTGATTTATGGTCAGTTGATCCTGGATCAATCTGCCACTCTCGCGGCGCGCCAGGTCACGGAATACGGGACGCAGATGCGCCCGGATCTTGGTACGACGCTCCGTGCGGCCAACCGTTTGGCCACGTACGCGATAAAGGCGTCGAATGAATACTGCCTGATCGCGCTGGACATTGACCGGGCCGGGCGCAGTGCCGCGTTGCAGCAGACCATCATGGCGATGGACGACCTGATGGTCTCGATGACACGGGGCGCGCCGGATATCGGCGTTATGCGCCCCCCGGACAGGCAGATGGAAAAACAGTTGGATCGAATTGCAACCGTTTGGGAACAGCTATCGGCGATCCTCCGGATCTCAGGCGAAATGAAGTAGACTGACGTAGATCAGGTCAAATTGGCGAACCTGAGTAATCAGATCCTTCTCGAGGTCAAAACCGTTGTGAACATGTATCTCTACCTGGCGCTGTGATGCGGAGGGCGGTCGTGCCGACCTGACAAACAAAAACCGTCCGGTGCAGGCGCGAGGGAGGAGGAACGCGTGATCCTGACCGGACGGCTTTGCTCTCTTTCGTGTCCCGTGTTGGAACGGGACGGCGTAAAGCGTAATTGCTCGACTGAGTTGACGGTAATGGCGGCATCGCAAGCGAAACAAGCATCAACCGGCGGCAGCGTCAGAATTCTTGCTGCGCCGCAGCAAGTGCACAAAAAGTGATCGCTTGTCCAAGCGCGATCGATACCGTTGCCTACATCTTGAGCATTTTCCTGTCGATTTCCGCGCAGGCGGTACGTGCGGAATTCCCAAAAACTGACTGGTGCAGGATGCATTTTCCGAGCAATGTGCGCCCGTCGCGGCTTTGAATGACGTGAATTCCAACAATCGGGTGCGCCTATGGCTCAGCAAACTCCGCAACAAACACAGTATGACGTCATCATCGTCGGAGGCGCGATCATGGGGGCGTCGGCCGCATGGTTTCTCAGCGACAACGCCGATTTTGATGGCACTGTTCTGGTCGTCGAGCGGGACCTGACCTACGAGGCCTGTTCGACGGCCCACACCAACAGCTGCATGCGCCAGCAGTTTTCCACCGAGTTGAATGTCCGCATCAGTCAGTTCGCTGCGAATTTCGTCAAGAATATCCGCAGCTATATGGGCGGTGACACACGTGTGCCTGACCTGTCGATCCACAATTTCGGCTATATGTATCTTGCCGATACCGAGGCATTTGCAGACACCTTGCGCGAAAGCGTCAGCGTTCAGAATGCCGCCGGGGCAGCGACACGCCTGATGACGCCTGATGAGATCAAGCAGGCGTACCCGTTCTACAATGTGGACGACATCGTCCTGGGGTCCATCAACACCGTGGACGAAGGGTATTTCGACGGGGCTGGCGTGTTTGACTGGTGGCGCAGGCAGTCGCGCGAACGTGGCGTGGAGTACGTACAGAACGAAGTCGTTGCAATGACACGCAACGCTGCTGGCACGCGCGTGGAAAGCGTCACCCTTGCCAGTGGCGAGGTGATCGCTTGCGGGCAGGTGGTCAACGCGTCGGGGCCAAGGGCCGACCGCACCGCGCGGATGGCAGGGATTTCAGTGCCGGTCGAACCGCGCAAACGATTTACATGGATGTTCAACGCGGCACACCCGCTGGACCGGGACCTGCCGCTGACGATTGACCCGTCTGGAGTGCACGTCCGCGAGGTCGGCGGCGGAACCTATCAGGCAGGCGGTCATGCCGATATCGACCTGGCGGTGGGCTATGACGATTACGACATGGATCATGCGATCTGGGAGAACCACATCTGGCCCGCCCTTGCGACACGGATCCCGCAGTTCGAGGCGATCAAGGTCACGTCTGAATGGGCCGGGCATTACGCGATGAATACGTTTGACCACAATGCGATCATGGGGCCGCACACAGAGGTCGAGAATTTCATCTTTCTCAATGGCTTCTCCGGTCACGGGCTGCAACAGTCGCCTGCGATGGGTCGAGGAACGGCCGAATGGTTGGTCTATGGTGCATATCGCAGCATCGACCTGAGCCCTTTCAACTATGCGCGCATCCCCGCAGGCACACCCATCATCGAAAAAGCGGTCATCTGACCGACGGAGGAGAAAAATGAAAAAACTGGTTCTGACCGGAGCCGCAGGCAATCTGGGCACGCATTTGCGGGGGCCGTTGGCGGCCTTGTGCGAGACGCTGGTATCCACGGATATCGTCGATGATCTGGGCGCGCTCGCGGACAACGAGACCTATGTCAAAGCCGACCTGTCAAACATGGACGAGATCGCCCCTCTGCTAGAAGGGGCAGATATGGTTGTGCACTTCGGCGCGATCGTGGATGAGGTCCCCTTCGAAGAGATGCTGGGCCCCAATTTCGTAGGTGCCTACAATATCTGGGAGGCGGCCTATCGCCATGGTGTGCGGCGCGTTGTCTATGCATCCTCCATCCACGCCGTTGGTATGTACCCCAAGAACGAGGCCATCGGCATCGATGTACCGCACCGGCCTGACACTTTTTACGGGCTGGCCAAGTGCTTTGCCGAGGATCTGGGCCGTATGTACTGGGAGAAACGCGGGCTTGAATCCGTGTGCCTTCGAATCCTGAGCTGTGCCAAGGTATCGAACCCGCGCGCGGTGGGCAGTTGGCTGAGCTTTGATGACCTCATCCTGCTGGTGAGGCGCGCCATCGACACGCCGATCACCGGCTTTTCGATTGTGTACGGTGTGTCGGACAATGACCGCGCGCCGGTGGACAATTCGGCGGCCCGGCATCTGGGGTATCGCCCGCGCGACAATGCCGAACAGTTCGCGGAGGAGATTTACGCCAAGTTCGATCCCCTCGACCCTGCGGATCCGTCCAATTACCGCCATGGCGGTCCATTCGCCGGCATCCCGCTGGGCCAGAGCGCCATGGGCCTGTTCCATTTTGAAGACAGCGATGACGAAAGCTGAGGCGCTCTTACACGATTTTCGGTCATACCAGGTCACAGGTGTCGCAAACGGGAGGGACATGGCGCTCGCGTGCCACATTGACTGCGGGATAAATACGTAAGGGAGACAGCCCATGAAAATCGGGTTCATCGGACTTGGCAATGTGGGTGGCAAACTATCCGGCAGCCTGATCCGGAACGGCCACGACGTGCACGTGCACGATCTGAATGCAGACTTCGTCGCGGCCAAAGTCGCCGCGGGCGCGCAAGACGGGCAAAGCCCGGCGCATCTGATGCAGACTTGCGACGCGGTCATCACCTGCTTGCCCAGCCCAGCGGCATCAGCAGCGGTGATGGATGAAATGTTGCCGCATGTTGGTCCGGGCAAGATCTGGATGGAAATGTCGACAACGGATGAGGCCGAAGTCAAACGGATTGGCGCACAGGTCATTGCTGCGGGCGGCGCGGCAGTGGATTGCCCGGTGTCGGGTGGATGTCACCGGGCCGATACTGGAAACATCAGCATCTTTGCAGGCTGTGATCGACCGACCTTCGAGCGGATCCTGCCGCTTTTGACGACAATGGGACGACGGGTGTTGCACACGGGCGATCTTGGCTCCGCCTCGGTGCTCAAGGTTCTGACGAATTACCTTGCTACCGCCAATCTGGTCAGCTGTGCCGAAGCGCTGACGGTCGCCAAGGGGGCTGGCATGGACCTCGGTGTGGCCTATGAGGCGATGGCCATCAGTTCCGGCACGTCCTTTGTGCATGAGACCGAAAGCCAGGTGATCCTGAACGGCAGCCGCGATATCTCGTTTACGATGGACTTGGTGGCCAAGGACATCGGCCTGTTTCAGGATGTGGCGGACCGCGCGGGTGTGCCGTTGCAGTTGAACCCACTGCTGATCGATATCTTTCAGGATGGCATCGCGCGTTTTGGCCCGCGGGAGTTGTCGCCGAACATCATCAAGCGCCTCGAAGAAGCCACCGGTCTCGATGTCACGGCACCCGGTTTTCCGGCGGAAATGACGGATGACGAACCGGAGGAACAGGGTGCCGAGGTGATTGTGCGGCGTTGAAGGGACTTGTGGGCGCTTGGGTGGCGGGCTAGAGCCGCGGCATGTTGAACCAAGACACATCAGACCCGACCCGCGTTCTGGCCACGATCACTGCATCTCCGGGACGGCGTATTCTGGGCATCGGATCTCTTTGGGTCCTGTCGCTCCTCGTGATTTACGTGGCGATCGTGCAGCCGCCTGCCATGGGCTGGCAGTTGTTTCTGTTTGCTTTGGGCGGCGGATCAATCTGGATCGCGGAACAGATGCGCCGGGCCACGGCGCTCAGCCTCGAGCTGACGATGCAGGAATTGCGCGACAGCAGTGGCGAGGTGTTGGCCAAGGCCGACGACATTCACAGCATTGATCGCGGTATGTTTGCGTTCAAGCCGTCGAACGGATTCCTGCTGCGCCTGTCCACGCCCGCAGCCCGGACCTGGCGTCCGGGCCTGTGGTGGCGGATGGGTCGCAGGGTTGGTGTAGGTGGCATGACACCTGGTCACCAGGCAAAATTCATGGCCGAGATGATCTCGGCCATGATCGCAGAGCGTGACGGGTCCTGATCAGGTTCCGTTATCCCACAAGACGCGCGGCGCATAGCGCGGGCGGGTGAAGACAAAGTTGTGGATTTCGCGGCTTTGCAGTCCTGTATTGAAGGGCGGGTCGTATTTCACGAAAGTTTCGACAACCATCACACGTTCGTTGTGCGGCAGAACCGGCAGATTGTCCTTCAGGGCTTTGACGGCGGTGTTGGTCAGGGCAGGTTGCCATCCCTTGCGGCGCGACCAGTCGCGTTTGTAGATGTCGTTGTTGGCGTCATACCGGACGCTGGTCACGCGGATGGCGACATCCCATTTGCGATTTGCAGTCAGGTAGGCCAGCATCTCGCGCGTCCCGTTCAGATAGGCGCTGTCGAGCGGCGTCGTTTCCCGCGAAATGATATCACCCAGCGTATAGGCGGCCTTCTGGTTCAACGAGTGTTGACGGTACGCGTCAAAGATCGCGAACATCGACAGGTAGGCCCAGAAAAGCACTGGGATAATGATCACAGTTTCTACAGCGATCATGCCTTTTTCATCGTCACGGAAACGGCGCAGAAAGTTCGTGAAACGGATCATGTGCTTGGCTCCTGAACAAAGGCGGACAGCGACACCATCTTGACCCGGCCGGATCCGTCCTTGGTGAACGAATATCCAAGGCCGGTTGTCGGAAAGACAGGTTCGAACATGTAGCACGCGCGCATCAGCATCAGCTGGTGTTCGGAACCGTGCACAAATGTCGTCGAAGGCGTAATCGGCAATGAGACGTCAGCGCATTCGGCAGCCCCCGCAAAGCCAGAGAAAGACCGTGCATTGATCGGCGTCATCTCAAGCTTCAGCGCGAAATCGCAGTCCTGCAGGAACCCGGAATACCCGCAGATCAGATCCTTGACCTGCTTGTGGGTGTAATTCGCGCCTGTATTCAGCCGGACGTCCCGGATGGCCATGTCGAGCCCGCGATCCAGAAAGTTCTGGCGCAAAGCATAGATGCCCATTTCGACCGAGGTCAGGAAGATGGTGAAGAGCAAAGGCAAGGCCAATGCGAATTCGACCATCATGTTTCCGTTCTCGTCCTTGCCAAACCGGCGCAGGTATCGTGTCGCATGGCGTATCATTGTGTAAGCCTCAACTGGTTGATTTGCTTGGCGATCGCTTCGAAGGCTTCGCTGATCTCTACGCCTTCCACCCGGAAGAAGTGGGAGGGCGAGGAGGCGCAGTCTTCCATGACGCCAGCTGAGTAGTCGGTGACTTCGAAACCGATGGACCAGACGACGATGCCCTTGGCTTTGGCGGCGTCACAGATATTGCCCAGCATCGTGTCGGCCTGACTGGACGTGTACTTGGTGTAGCGCCAGTTGCTCCAGCTGTTCGACACGTAGTTGTTCAGGTACCAATACAAAGGATACTTGGACCAGTGCACGCGCTCGCTGGGACTGTCGTAATACCACGGCTGGATGCGGGTCGTGTTCACGTTCTGACCGTCTGTCATCAGCACGATGGTCTTCAATGTCTCAGGGTCGTTATATGCCGCAGGCCGGTTCGCGAATGCCGCGTCGATGCGGTTCTGAAGCGACAGAGCCTGGGTGATCGGCTTGAAGCTGGGGTCCAGCATCGCCACGCCCCATTTCATGCCAAGGTGGATCGAGGTGTTTGCGCGGGCGCGATATTGGTCGATACGGGCCTTGAGGTTGTTGGCATCCTGGCTGAATGCCATGATCTCTTCGTAGTCCTGCTGCGGACAGCCTGGATTGCCGATCGGATTGTTCCAGTTCCAGCCCTCTTCAAAGTGCTGCATGTGCTCGTATTCCTTGGCGAGATCGAGCCCAGTCACCTCGAAGTCGACGGCGTCGAAATCCACGCAGTAGGAAAAGGCGTGCAGGTCGGGAACGTTCAATTCGTCAAAGATCGGGAAGCCTGCGTTCACCTGCGCGGTGTAGGGGATCAGCGACATCGAAACGAGGTCGTCGGTTTCATCACGGATCACGGTATCGACGAACGTCTTGGCCGCAACTTGCAGATTTTCCATCTTGCTGTTCCGACCCATCGAGCCGGAAATATCGAGAACCATGGAGATCTCGACATTAGATATGCGTTCCTCGGCGGCACTGCGGACCGGTACGGGCAGGGTCGGCACTCCCATCAGGCGCATGAACTGCGTGGGAGTGGTGCCATTTGTGTGTGCGGTGACAGTCTTGTAGTTGATGCCGGTATCCGGATCGACCGAGACCGCGTATTGCGCGAGGCCCGACTTGGCCATGTAGTCCTGTACGACTGCGTTGGGATCCAATGTCTGGTCAAGGTCGGCAGCAGCAAGAACAGCACGGTCGAGCGTGCCTTGAACCCGTGTGCGTTCCATCTCGTTGCGCATGAGGTCGACCGCGATGCCCCCAACCAGCAGCATCATCATCAACATCATGACGGCAAAGATCGTCATGGTGCCGGCTTCATCGCGTGCAAACCGGGTCATGCGGTTTTGCAGCATCACCGTGGCGGATGGTTTCGATTTTAAGCTCAGTCGCATGGTACACCCAGAAGGTTATGGTTTTCGGATCTGATGACCCTTTTCTCCAAGTGTCGGAGTGGCGGTGCATTGTGTTCGAATTTGGGCGAAACCACGGAACCTGTGAGGAGATTTCAGAACAGCTTGCATCAATGGGCACGACAGTGGGCCACTGTTCACAGTTTGTTAACGAATTGAGGAAACGGCTGCTCGAATTCAATTTGTGCACAAAAATGTCGCACGAAATGAGCGAACCGTCATAGGCTGGCGCTACAGACTCGGACGTGACCGAGTCGTACCGGAACAAGGAGACCCCGGATGAGCACCCCGAATGAGCCAAGTTTTCGCGAGAGCGTGGACATCATGTTCAACCGCGCCGTTGCGCTGATGGACTTGCCGCCGGGGCTGGAGGAAAAGATCCGGGTCTGCAACGCCACCTATACGGTGCGGTTCGGTGTGCGGCTGCGTGGGCAGATCCAGACATTTACCGGGTATCGGTCCGTGCACTCGGAACATATGGAACCGGTTAAGGGGGGCATCCGCTTTGCGCTGGGCGTCAATCAGGACGAGGTCGAGGCGCTTGCGGCGCTGATGACCTACAAATGCGCCCTGGTCGAGGCCCCGTTTGGCGGATCAAAGGGTGGATTGTGTATCGATCCGCGCGAGTATGATGATCACGAGATGGAGCAGATCACGCGGCGGTTTGCCTATGAGCTGATCAAGCGCGACCTGATCAATCCCAGCCAGAACGTGCCCGCCCCGGATATGGGCACGGGCGAACGCGAGATGGCGTGGATTGCTGATCAGTACAAGCGCATGAACACCACCGACATCAACGGCGTGGCTTGCGTCACCGGCAAACCGACCAATGCGGGCGGAATTCAGGGCCGGACCGAGGCCACCGGTCGCGGCGTGCAATATGCGTTGCGCGAGTTCTTTCGCGATGGCGAGGGCGTCGCCAAGGCGGGCCTTTCGGGGTCTCTTGATGGCAAACGTGTCGTGGTGCAGGGGCTGGGCAACGTCGGCTATCACGCGGCCAAGTTCCTGTCGGAAGAAGACGGCTGTGCTGTCGTCGGGATCATCGAGCGCGACGGCGCGCTGACAGATCCCAACGGCCTCGATGTGGAAGCAATCCGCAGCTGGATTGCGAACCACGGCGGTATCGCCGGTTGCCCCGAAGGGACCCATGTCGAAGACGGCGCAAGCGTGCTGGAGACCGAGTGCGACATTTTGATCCCGGCGGCCCTCGAAGGGGTTATCAATTTGTCGAACGCCAGCAACATCAAGGCGCCCCTGATCATCGAGGCGGCGAATGGCCCCGTTACGGCAGGGGCGGATACGATCCTGCGCGACAAGGGGGCTGTGATCATTCCCGACATGTATGCAAATGCCGGCGGGGTGACCGTGTCCTATTTCGAATGGGTCAAGAACCTCAGCCACATCCGCTTTGGCCGGATGCAACGCAGACAGGAAGAGGCGCGGCACCAGTTGGTCGTGGACGAACTTGAGCGGCTGAGCCACCATTTGGGTGACAAGTGGAGCATGACGCCGGACTTCAAGGACAAGTACCTGCGCGGCGCGGGCGAGTTGGAGCTGGTTCGGTCCGGCCTCGATGACACGATGCGCACGGCCTACCAGTCCATGGCCTCCGTTTGGCATGACAGGGATGACGTCGACGACCTGCGTACGGCGGCGTATCTCGTGTCCATCGGCAAGGTTGCCGACAGCTACCGCGCCAAGGGGCTATAAACCCGCGATGCGCATCGGCTCACGGCCGGTGCGCATTCTGGCCTAGCGTTTAGCCAATTCCGGCATGGCATCGCCGATCTGGTCGTAGACGGCCGTGCAGATGTCGTCCATTGCAATCATGAAGAACGTCTTTGCGGCCCTTTCGTTTGGATGGTAGGGATCCTTGACCCTGCCCGACTTGTTGACGCGGAAGTATTTTCGATTGCCTTGGTTGGCGGCCACGGTTTCGGGTGTTGCCCCTTCGACAAAGCTGCACTGGCTGCCGGTTTCGGCAAAGGCGCGTTTCACATTCGCCTGCGCCTTGAGCCGCAGGTCGGTGATCTTCTTGGAATAGCTGGGTGCCGTCGTCATGAAGATGCAGGGCGTGCCCGCGGGCAGTTGTTCGTTCATGCGCCGCACGTCTTCCATGGCCTTGTCAAAGCTATTGGCCCACCGTTTGGCCGAGTTGCCGAGAAAGGACAGCAGGATCAGCTTGGGCGCGTAGTAGTCGGGGCGGAACATCACCTGAAAAGCCGAGCGGTCCATTTCGCAGAACTGGTAGGCGTCGCCGCGACCGATCTGTTTGTACTTGTTGCCAGTCGTGTTGATGAAACCATAAGTGCCCGCGTTGACCTTCCACTTGGGATCAACATCGCAAATGGCGCCCTTGGCCTTGCCCATCTTGGCGGTCCACGAATGCAGCGAGGTGGACCGCACGCCGATCACCGCGACCTTCATGTCGGCGAGGACCTCAAGGTTGGCGGCCTGTTCCGGGGTCGGCGGGCAGTGGGTTTTGATATTCTCGAAAAAGTCGAGAAACACGGGCCCGGATCCAAACGGGATTTGGCTGTCGCCGAGGATGACAATGGACGGCGATTGAAAGCTCTGTGGTTGGGCGATCCCAGTTGCGGGCAAAGCGCAGGCAATTGCGATCAGGCAAAATATCGAGCGAAACATGGTCGATTACTCTTAGTTCTGATGCCTCATTGAAAGGCATTCTACGCACACGGAACAGCCAAATTCCCGTTATCGCCGTAATCGGTCGCTGTCAGACCCGTGCATGTCGAAAAGCGTTGTCCGAGACGCATACCCCCTTGCTACACCTTCGGGGATGTTGATGGTGGACACCGATGGCAAGGGGCCGGTCATGTGTCGGCGACGAGATGGGGGTGCGTATGCGCTTTTCAGGGCTGAGAGTCCTCAAGGAAGGGCTGACAGGCAACAAGGGGTGGGGTCCGCATTGGCGCAGCCCGGAACCCAAAGCGGAATATGACATCGTCCTGATCGGCGGCGGCGGGCACGGGCTGGCCACGGCGCATTATCTGGCCAAGGTGCACGGGCTGACCAACGTGGCTGTCCTTGAAAAAGGGTACCTGGGTGGCGGCAATGTCGGACGTAACACCACGATCGTGCGCGCCAACTACATGTTGCCGGGCAATTCCGAGTTCTACTCCCATTCGCTGAAGCTGTGGGAAGGCCTCGAAGAAGACCTGAACTACAACGTCATGCATTCTCAACGCGGGATCATTAACCTCGTGCATTCGGACGGGCAGCGTGATGCGTTTGTGCGTCGGGGCAATATGATGGTTGGTCAGGGCGACGACGCGGAGATGCTGGACACCGACGGTGTCCGCAAGCTGTTGCCGATGATCGATTTCGATCAGACGCGGTTTCCTGTGTTTGGCGGTCTGTATCATCGGCGCGGTGGTACAGCGCGCCATGATGCGGTGGCGTGGGGCTTTGCCCGTTCGGCCAGCGACCTTGGTGTCGATCTGATCCAGCAATGCGAAGTGACAGGTATCGACGTGATCAACGGCGTGGTCAAAGGGGTGCAAACCACCCGCGGTCCCATCCGCGCCAAGAAGGTAGGCATGGTGGCCGCCGGCCGGTCAAGCCAGGTCGCAGCGATGGCGGGCATGCGCTTGCCCATCGAAAGCCATGTCTTGCAGGCCTTTGTCACAGAAGGGCTGAAACCCTGTCTGGATCACGTGGTGACCTATGGCATGGGGCATTTCTATATCAGCCAATCCGACAAGGGCGGGTTGGTCTTTGGCGGTGATCTGGACATGTATTCCAGCTATGCCGCGCGTGGAAATCTGCCTTTGGTGGAGCATGTGGCCGAGGCGGCGATGACGCTGATGCCTCAGATCGGCAAGGCACGAATGCTGCGCAGCTGGGGCGGGATCATGGACATGTCGCCGGATGGATCATTCATCATGGACCGGACCGACATCGAGGGGCTCTTTGTCAACACAGGTTGGTGCTACGGCGGTTTCAAGGCGACGCCCGCGTCGGGGCACACATTCGCGCATCTGTTGGCGACGGGCAATCCGCACCCTACGACCGTGCGGCACCGGTTGGACCGGTTCCGCACCGGGCGCGGGATCATGGACGAAGAGTCCACCGGCTCACAACACAACCTGCACTGAGAGCATCGGGAACATGAAAAGCTTGACTGTTGGCACAATGAAATCCGAAGCGATCCTGGTGATGCTGCGCGGAGGCACCGTCTGATGCGATTGTCCTGTCCGATCTGCGGCACGCGTGACGTGCGCGAATTCTACTATCAAGGGGCCGCGGTCATGTTGGTTCGGCCCGCCCCCGATGCGGGTGAGGCGGCGTGGGACGCGTATCTGCACCTGCGTGAAAACCCGGCTGGCGATCTTGAAGAGCTTTGGAGCCATGACGGCGGGTGCGGTGCGTGGCTCAAGGTGACACGCAATACGGTGACGCACGAAGTCAAGAAGGCGGTTTTGGCGACTGAGGTGAAGCGATGAGAGTTGCAGGCAAGGGCCGGATCGACCGTTCGCAGACGTTGTCATTCGCGTTTGATGGCAACTCTTATCGGGGGCATCCCGGTGATACGTTGGCCTCGGCGCTGCTGGCTAACGATATCCGCATGGTTGGGCGCTCGTTCAAGTATCACCGCCCGCGCGGGATTTTGACCGCGGGTTCCGAAGAACCGAATGCGCTGGTAACCGTCGGGCGTGGGCCTGCCACGGATCCCAATGTGCGCGCGACGGTGCAGGAGTTGTATCAGGGGCTTTCCGCACGCAGCCAGAATGCTTGGCCATCGCTGGCCTTTGACCTGATGAGCGTCAATGATCTGGCGGCCCCGTTCCTGGGCGCGGGATTTTATTACAAGACGTTCATGTGGCCGCGCGCCTTTTGGGAAAAGCTGTACGAGCCGGTGATCCGCCGTGCCGCCGGTCTCGGAGCGTTGGGGCCTGAAAAGGACGCGGATCACTACGACAAGGCCTATGCGTTTTGCGATGTGCTTGTAATCGGCGCGGGGCCTGCTGGGCTGATGGCGGCGTGGACGGCGGCGCAATCGGGGTTGCAGGTGATCCTCGCCGACGAGGACAGCGTCATGGGCGGTCGCCTTAACGCTGAAACGCTTGAGGTGGATGGCCAGCCGGGTGCGGACTGGGCCGTCGACATGGTCGCGAAACTGTCGCAGATGGACAACGTTCGCCTGATGCCGCGTACAACGGTGACAGGGGCCTATGATGGCGGCACCTTTGGTGCATTGGAACGCGTGTCGCACCACATGGCCGCCGTGCCCAAGGGCGGCGGGAAAGAGACGTTCTGGCGCATCGTCGCGGGACGGTCCGTTCTGGCTGCCGGCGCCATCGAACGGCCCATTGCGTTTCAGAACAACGACCGGCCGGGGATCATGACAGCAGGCGCGGTGCGCGCTTATCTCAACAGGTGGGGCGTCTCTCCGGGCAAGGCGGTGACGGTTTTTGCCAACAATGACGATGCGCACCGCACGGCAACTGATCTGCAAGAAGCGGGCGTGCATATTGCCGCCGTCATCGACAGCCGCAACGATGTGCAAGCGAAGGGCGATTACAAGCTGTTGACAGGCGCCATGGTGGACGGCAGCAGCGGGCGCGGTGGCCTGAGCGCGATTTCCATCCGCACCGCGTCGGGGTCGGAAAAGATCATGACCGATTGCCTTGCCATGTCAGGGGGCTGGAACCCCACTGTGCACATGACCTGCCATATGAACGGGCGGCCCACTTGGAACGAGGCAATCGCCAGCTTTGTGCCGACGCACGGTGCCATTCCCGGCATGGAAACGGCAGGCGCATGTAACGGCGCGTTTTCCACTGCCGCCTGCCTTGCCGAAGGCGAAAAAGCCGCGCGCGCCTGCATCGAAGCGCTGGGCGGATCTGTTGGTGATGTCGCAATTCCGGCGGCTGAGGATGGCTTCTATGCGATCGGTCCGCTCTGGGCGGTGCCGGGCAAGGGGCGCGCGTGGATCGATTTCCAGAACGACGTAAGCGTAAAGGATATCAAGCAAGCCGCCCGCGAGAACTTCACCTCGGTCGAGCATATGAAACGCTACACGACCCAAGGGATGGCCACGGACCAGGGAAAGAATTCGAACGTGGCCGCGCTGGCGCTCTTGGCGGATGCCACGGGCCGCGGCATTCCGGAGACGGGCACGACGACGTTCCGTCCGCCGTTCAGTCCCGTGGCGCTGGCCGCACTTGGCGCCGGGGCGCAAGGCACGGGCTTCGCCCCGGAGCGTCGGACAACAAGCGATGCCGCCACCCGCGCGGCTGGGGCACCGATGATCGAGGCGGGCCTTTGGTACCGGCCGTCCTATTTCCCGCAAGCTGGTGAAAAGACGTGGCGGCAATCCTGTGATCGAGAGGTCGGGTATGTCCGCGAGGCTGTGGGGGTCTGCGACGTTTCCACCCTTGGCAAGATCGACATTCAGGGGCCAGATGCGGCCAAACTGCTCGATTTCGTCTACATCAACATGTTTTCGACCCTCAAGGAGGGGCGCGTCCGCTATGGGCTGATGCTGCGCGAAGACGGGTTCGTGATGGATGACGGCACCACGGCGCGCATGGGGCCAAACCACTATGTGATGACCACCACAACCGCCGCCGCTGGGCAGGTGATGCGGCACCTGGAGTTTGTCACTCAAGCGCTGCACCCCGAATGGGACGTGCGGATTGTGTCAGTAACCGAACAATGGGCGCAATTTGCGGTGGCTGGTCCCAAGGCGCGTGATTTGCTCAATGACCTGCTGGATGCGCCCATCGACAATGACAGCTGGCCGTTCATGGCGTGCGGTCCCGTGTCTGTGCAGGGTGTTGAGGGGCGCTTGTTCCGGATCTCGTTCTCGGGCGAGCATGCCTATGAAGTCGCTGTCCCGGCACGCTATGGCGACAGCCTTTTCCGTACGCTCAAAGCCCGTGCGGAGGCCATGGACGGCGGCGCATATGGTATGGAGGCGTTGAACGTCCTGCGGATTGAAAAGGGGTTCATCACCCACGCGGAAATCCATGGCCGTGTCACGGCGGGCGATGTGGGCATGGGGCGTATGATGTCGCAGAAGAAGGATTTTGTCGGCAAGACGATGGCGGCCCGACCCGGACTGACCGACGACGGGCGCGAACAATTGGTGGGGCTTAAACCCGTCGGTGCGGTCAAGCAGTTGACCGCAGGCGCGCATATCTACTCCGATGGCGAGGAGCCGGTGCGCGCGCATGACCAGGGCTATGTCACCTCCGTGGGGTTTTCGCCGACGCTGGGGCATTTCATCGGGCTCGGCTTTGTGCAGGACGGCCTGATGCGGCGCGGTGAGGTCTTGAACATGGTGGACCATCTGCGCGGTATCCAAACCCGTGTTGAACTGTGCGACCCGGTGTTCTTTGATCCCGAAGGAGGGCGCACACGTGGCTGAGTTGAAGGCAAAAACCCCGCTCGACGATTTTGCGCCGATGACGGTGGGTACGGTGACGTTGGAAGAAACGGACCTGGGCATCCTGACCTCGGTGGCCCCGTTTCGCGATCGGGCCAAGGCCGTGGCGGACCGGGTAAAGGACGGGCATGGCATTGCGTGGCCTGCCAACGGGCGTGCGACGGGCAAGGACGGCGCGCGCGCGATCTGGTTTGGGCGCGACATGGTGCTCGTGGCCGGGCCCACGCCGGATCCCGGGCTGGCACATGACGCGGCGGTGACGGATCAGTCCGACGCGTGGACGGCCGTCACATTGTCTGGCGCGGATGCTGAGGATGTCCTGGCGCGTCTCGTGCCGATGGACTTGTCTGTGGCGACGTTCAAACGTGGGCATACGGCGCGCACGCAGATCCAGCACATGAACGGTTCGGTCACGCGTGTTGGGGCAGATCGTTTTCTGATCCTTGTTTTCCGGTCGATGGCCGGAACGTTACTGCACGATCTGCAAAGGGCGATGGAAAGCGTCGCGGCGCGGGGGTAAGGTCCGGCACCGATTCCAATGTGTTCCCGGAGCTTGCCATGACCCGTTTCGCCCTGTTTGCCGCCCTGACCCTGATGGCGGCACCTGCCGCCGCCCAAGACAAAGCTGAAAGCTGCGGCTATCAGGCCGATGTTGTTGCGGCTGTGCAGCAGGCCCGCCTTGACCGGGTGCCCGAGCGCGAGGTGCAGGACCACATTCTGGCAACCTCACCCGCGTGGCCCGAACAGTACAACAACGCCATCCCGCTGATTGCCCCGTGGGTCTATGAACAAAAGCGCAAAGTCATCCGCAACGAAAGCCTCGCGGATGCGTGGACCGAACTCTGCCTGCAACAATAGGGCGGACTCGACTCTGGGCCGCTGCGACCCGATATTAGAGATATGAGCCTGCCCCCTGGATTTCTGGACGAATTGCGTACGCGACTGTCTCTTGGGCAGGTCGTCGGGCGCAAGGTCATGTGGGATGCCCGCAAGTCCAATCAGGGCAAGGGCGATCTGTGGGCACCGTGCCCTTTCCACCACGAAAAGACAGCCAGCTTTCACGTAGATGATCGGAAAGGGTATTATTATTGCTTTGGCTGTCACGCCAAGGGCGACGCGATCTCCTTTGTGCGCGAGACCGAGAATGTCGGGTTCATGGAGGCGGTGGAGATTCTTGCCGGCGAGGCGGGCATGCCGATGCCTGAACGTGACCCACGGGCGCAGGAAAAGGCCGACAAGCGCACGCAACTGGCGGATGTCATGGAAATGGCTGTCCAGCATTTCAGGTTGCAGCTAAAGACCGGTGCGGCCAGCGACGCGCGTGCTTATCTTGAGCGGCGCGGCCTCAATGCGGCGGCGCAGGAACGCTGGGAAATCGGTTTTGCGCCGGACGCGTGGCAGGGGCTTTGGGATGCGCTCAAGGCCAAGGGGGTCGAGGACGCGCTGATCCTCGGTGCGGGCCTTGGCAAGCCAAGCCAGAAGGGTGGTAAACCCTATGATACGTTTCGGGGGCGGATCATGTTCCCGATCCGTGATGCGCGCGGACGCTGCACCGCCTTTGGCGGTCGGGCGATGGACCCGAATGATAATGCGAAATACCTGAACTCTCCCGAGACCGAGTTGTTCGACAAGGGGCGCAGTCTTTATAATCACGGTCCTGCGCGCACTGCGGCGGGCAAAGGTCAGCCCCTGATCGTGGCCGAGGGGTACATGGATGTTATTGCGCTGGCCGAGCACGGGTTCGGCGCATCCGTGGCCCCGCTGGGCACGGCCATCACGGAACATCAACTGGCGATGCTATGGCGCATCTCACCCGAGCCAATTATTGCGCTGGACGGCGATACCGCTGGTCTGCGCGCCGCAATGCGGCTGATCGATCTGGCGCTGCCGCTGATTGAGGCGGGCAAGAGCTTGCGTTTTGCGTTGATGCCGGAGGGGCAGGACCCCGATGATCTGCTCAAGGCGCAAGGTTCCGGTGCTTTGCAGCAACTGCTCGATGCAGCCATTCCGATGGTGCGTCTACTCTGGCAGCGCGAGACCGAAGGGAAGGTATTCGACAGCCCCGAGCGCAAGGCGGCACTGGACAAGGCGCTGCGGGACAAGATCAAGCTGATCCAGGATCCGTCCATCCGGCAGCACTACGGTCAGGAAATCAAGGACCTGCGATGGGACTTGTTCCGCCCGCAACGCAACGCGTCAGGCGGTGGGGCCAAGCGGGCATGGCAACCGGGGCGGGGATGGCAAGCGCCCCCCACGGCCATGCCGAGCACCAAGTCATCCGCACTGGCTGCGGGTGGCGATCGGGTTGCGGACCACTTGCGAGAAGCCGTCATCCTCGCGGTCCTCATCTGCACACCCGATGTCGCCGAGGAATTCGAAAGCGGCTTGGAAAGCCTGCCGTGCACGGATGCGGATCACCGCACCATTAGGGACGCGATTCTGCGCCACGCGCACGAGGGATCCCAAGTGTTGCGCGAAAAGATTTTTGGCGCACTGGGGCCCGATGCCCTTGATAACCTCATGGGTTCGCGCCATGTGGCAATTGTCCCTTGCATCCGCACCCCAGGCAATGCCGAGATGGCCCGCATGACCGTGGCCGAAGAGCTTGCAAAACTCAGCGCGGCAAAAGGGCTGGATGCCGAGATCGCGGATGCGGTTCAGGATTTGGAAGGGGTCGCCGACGAAGGCGTGACCTGGCGCCTCAGTCAGGCCGCTGCTGCAGCGTCGGATGCAACCCGCAGTGGCAAAGAGGACAACGCCGAATACGAGACGGGCGACAACGGCGCCCGAATCAATCGCAGCGAGCGGGATGCGTTCGCCGCATTGATGGATCAGATCAGGTATTCCAAGCCGGGACGGTGATGCGTTTTGGCCGCGATTCCTTAGCAAAATGCGTGTAATGGGTGGTCGAATCATCCATAGACCTAAATGATTCTCGGAAGCGATTCGGGCAAGCGAATCGCTCAGGAGCCCCGGTAGAGGAGCCCAGTATGGCCGCGAAAGATACGAACGAAGATTCCAAGACGGACGACCAGGACAACGAGCATTCGCTTGATATGAGCCAGGCCGCCGTCAAGAAAATGATCGGTGAAGCCCGCGAAAAGGGGTATATCACCTACGATCAGCTCAACACGGTTTTGCCACCCGATCAGGTGAGTTCGGAGCAGATCGAGGACGTGATGTCGATGCTGTCCGAAATGGGCATCAACATCATCGAAGACGAAGAAGCCGAGGAAGAAGAGCAAAAAGGGTCCACAGACGTTGTTGCCACCGAAGGCACACGCGATCTGACGCTTGGCGCGACCGGTCAGGAAAAGCTCGACCGGACGGACGACCCCGTGCGGATGTACCTGCGGGAAATGGGCTCGGTCGAATTGCTGAGCCGCGAGGGCGAGATTGCCATCGCCAAACGGATTGAGGCTGGCCGCAATACGATGATCGCCGGGCTTTGCGAAAGCCCTCTGACCTTTCAGGCCATCACCATCTGGCGCGATGAACTTCTGAGCGAAGAGATCCTGCTGCGCGACGTGATCGACCTTGAGGCGACATTCGGCAACCAGATGGGCGAAGACGGCGAGGAAGTGTCCGAGCCGGTTGTCGAAGCGAATACCTCCTCCGAGCAAAAGGCCGATACGGGTCCGGAACTTGATGCGGACGGCAACCCGATTGCCAAGGATGATGACGACGACGAAGACGATCAGGCCAACATGTCGCTTGCCGCGATGGAGGCCGCGCTTAAGCCGCAGGTGCTTGAGGCACTCGAGGTCATTGCGCACGACTATTCATTGTTGTCCGAAATGCAGGACAGCCGGATTTCCGCCACGCTGAACGAAGACGGGTCTTTCAGCAAAGGCGACGAAGAGACCTATCAGAAACTGCGCGCCGAGATTGTTCTGCTGGTCAACGAATTGCACCTGCACAACAACCGGATCGAGGCGTTGATCGACCAGCTTTATGGCATCAACCGCCGGATCATGCAGATCGACAGCGCGATTGTGAAACTGGCCGACCAGGCGCGGATCAACCGCAAGGAGTTTGTCGACGCCTATCGCGGTCGCGAGCTGGATCCCGGTTGGCTCGAAGAGATGGGCGGCAAGTCTGGCCGTGGCTGGCAGATGTTTATCGAACGCTCGGCCGAAAAAGTCGAGGAACTGCGCAGCGACATGGCACAGGTCGGGCAATATGTCGGCCTCGACATCTCTGAATTCCGCCGCATCGTCCAACAGGTCCAGAAGGGCGAGAAGGAAGCCCGTCAGGCCAAGAAGGAAATGGTAGAGGCCAACTTGCGTCTCGTCATCTCCATCGCCAAGAAATACACCAACCGCGGCCTGCAATTCCTGGACTTGATCCAGGAGGGGAACATTGGCCTGATGAAGGCCGTGGACAAGTTCGAATACCGTCGTGGTTACAAGTTCTCTACCTATGCCACATGGTGGATCCGGCAGGCGATTACCCGGTCCATCGCGGACCAGGCGCGCACGATCCGTATCCCCGTGCACATGATCGAAACGATCAACAAACTGGTCCGTACGGGCCGGCAGATGTTGCACGAGATCGGTCGCGAGCCCACGCCCGAGGAACTTGCTGAAAAGCTTCAGATGCCGCTTGAGAAAGTGCGCAAGGTGATGAAGATCGCCAAGGAACCGATCAGCCTCGAGACACCGATTGGTGACGAGGAAGACAGCCAGCTTGGCGATTTCATCGAGGACAAGAATGCCGTGCTGCCGCTTGACAGCGCCATTCAGGAAAACCTCAAGGAAACCACGACACGGGTGCTGGCCTCGCTCACCCCGCGCGAGGAGCGTGTGCTGCGGATGCGGTTTGGCATCGGGATGAACACTGACCACACCCTTGAAGAGGTGGGCCAGCAGTTCAGCGTGACGCGCGAACGGATCCGCCAGATCGAAGCCAAGGCGCTGCGCAAGCTCAAGCACCCAAGCCGGTCTCGCAAATTGCGGTCCTTCCTCGATCAGTGATGGGCGCTCGCGGTTAAGACAACACAGGCCACGTGCGGAACAACCGTGCGTGGCCTTTTCTTTGCAAGATACGAGGTCAGGAATGTCCTTTCTCAAAAAGCTGTTTGGTGGTGGCGCCACCGAAACGCAGAAGTCAGAGGCATATGACGGCTTTGCCATCACTCCGACGCCCCAGCGCGAGGGCACGCAGTACCGGATCGGCGCGCGCATCGAAAAGGAGATCGGCGGTCAGGTGCATACGCACAACCTGGTCCGTGCGGATACCATGGCAGACCAGGATGAGGCTGCCGCTGCGTCGATCGCGAAAGCCAAGCAAATGATTGATGAGCAAGGCGACCGTATCTTTGGTTGAGGGTTCGGGGTCATGATGCAGACCACATTTGTTGTGAATACCACGGGTCAGGGGCTGTACGAGTTTACCAGCGATGTCGCGGCTTGGGCTGACGGCGATGGCCTTCTGACCCTGTTTGTTCAACATACGTCGTGTTCTCTGGTCGTTCAGGAAAACGCCGACCCCGAGGTGCAAACCGATCTGGCCGCGTTCTTTGCCCGTCTGGTGCCCCCGACCACCGATCCATCGATGTCCTATTTGACCCACACCTACGAAGGGCCGGACGATATGCCCGCGCACATCAAGGCCTCCATTTTGCCTGTGAGCCTGTCGATTCCGGTTCGCGCTGGGCGATTGGCGTTGGGGACCTGGCAGGGCATCTACCTTTTTGAGCATCGCGACGCGCCCAAGGCGCGTTCGATCGTGGCACATTTAGGCTGATGGGCCGACACATCTTCATTTGGGTTTTCCGGCGTGTACCCTAGATCCAGATCAAAGGAGCTTACCCATGATACGTCCCATTCTTGCAGCAGGCCTTGCCGTTCTGACGTGTTTCCCTGTGCAGAGTCATGCCCAGCAATTCATTGAACGGGACAGGATTGAGATTCCGATCGTTCCGATTGACGCAAACACGTTTGAAGCGATCGAAAACGACGGGGCCGGTGGAACAGCGATGTGGTGTGCGGCCGGGCTGTATACGCGCGAGGTTCTGGGCCAGCGAGGCGGGTCCATCTACATCCAACAAGGGCGCAGCGCGTCCGTTGCGGTGCCGGGCAGGAAAAGTGTCGTCTTCTCTACACAGCCGGTCGATGGTGCGTTTTCCTCTTTGTCCCAGGGCATTCGCCGCACGGGCAAGGTATTCAGCATGGCGCACGCCTACGCCTTGTGTCGAGAAACGCCACGTTTGAGGGTCGAAATCGTCGGGCGCTGAAATATTCGTTGGACGCACGTTCATGTGGGTCTGCGTGAAGTGGCGCTCGGAAATGGTGTGCTTAAATCGCTTCAGGCCAATGTTTTCAGTCTCTTACCGGATGTACGCCGTTTCGGAGATGTCATTTCACCTGGTGGCTTCGGATGCTTATCTGATCTGTAGAGGAGAAAAAACATGCTCAAATCTGTTCTTTACACCAGCCTGGCCGTCGCCGTGACCGCGCCGACACTTGCACCTGCTCAGGACTTTGAACGACGGCAGCGCTTTACGCTGCCAGCGGTGCAGATCGACGGAAATTCCTTTGAAATCATCGAAGCAGATGGCGCGGGCAATACGCAAATGTGGTGCGCGGCGGGGCTTTATGCCCGCAAGGTCCTTGGGCAACGTGGGGGTGACATCTCGGTCGAACGTCCCCGCGGGGCGTCGCAGTCCACGCCGGGCCGTCGTGGTGTCGTTTTTACCACTGCGCCCGGCAGTGATGCATTTTCCGGAGTGTCGCTGAGCGTGCGCCGCGCCGGTCTGACCTTCAGCATGGCGCACGCCTATGCGCTGTGTTCCCAGACGCCCAACCTGAGACTACGTACCGGCAATGATACGCTTGTCCGCAGGTGACAATGAAATGTCACCGCTTATCTTGCGGTGTCATTTCCCCTCTACCCAAAACCTAGACAACCCCCTATAGTTTCGCGGAATAGGGGGACAACCCCCATACAGGCAGAAAGAACG
Source organism: uncultured Tateyamaria sp. (assembly GCF_947487805.1). GTDB lineage: Bacteria > Pseudomonadota > Alphaproteobacteria > Rhodobacterales > Rhodobacteraceae > Tateyamaria. The sequence continues at coordinate 597,126 of NZ_CANKXW010000001.1, forward strand.
AAGGGGGATGCGCGATGCGCTGTCCGTTTTGCGGCAATATCGACACTCAGGTAAAAGACAGCCGTCCAGCAGAAGACCACGTGTCGATCCGGCGCAGGCGGTTTTGCCCGGCTTGCGGTGGCCGGTTCACGACATATGAACGCGTGCAGTTGCGCGATCTGGTCGTCATCAAGTCCAACGGCAAACGCGAAGATTTCGACCGCGACAAGCTGGAACGATCGATCCGCATCTCCATGCAAAAACGCCCCATCGATCCCGAACGCATTGATCAGATGATCTCCGGGATTGTGCGTCGCCTTGAATCCATGGGCGAAACGGACATCCAGTCCAAACAGATCGGCGAGATCGTGATGGAGGCGCTGCACCGTATCGACACGGTGGCCTATGTCCGCTTTGCGAGCGTGTACAAGAATTTCCAGGCGGCGGACGACTTTGACAAGTTCGTGCAAGAACTGCGTCCCGACACTCCCAGCGAAGAGTGACATCCGAAACGGACATCCGTTTCATGCGGCTGGCCCTGACCATCGGACGTCGGGGCCAGGGCCGTACCGCTCCTAATCCGGCCGTCGGCTGCGTGATCGTCAAGGACGGGCGCGTTGTCGGTCGTGGTTGGACACAGCCTGGCGGGCGACCCCATGCAGAGACCCAGGCGCTCTTGCAAGCGGGGCAGGCAGCGTACGGTGCTACCGCCTATGTCACGCTCGAACCCTGCGCCCATCACGGGCAGACGCCACCCTGCGCCGACGCTTTGGTCGCGGCAAAGGTCGCGCGCGTCGTCGTGGCGACGCAGGACAGTGATCCGCGGGTGAGTGGGGCGGGCCTGGAAATTCTGCGCGCGGCGGGCATTACGGTCGACGTGGGTGTATGCGCCGAAGTGGCGCAAGCCGACCACGCAGGGTTCTTTCTGCGAACAGAGCTGGGCCGCCCCTTCGTGACAATGAAACTGGCAAGCAGTTTTGACGGGCGTATCGCCACGGGCACAGGCGAAAGCCAATGGATCACGGGGCCTGACGCGCGCAAGATGGTACATCTGATGCGCGCGCGTCATGATGCGGTGATGGTAGGCGGCGGGACGGCCCGACAGGATGATCCGTCGCTGACGGTCCGGGGAATTGGCGACGTGTCCCAACCCGCCCGCGTGATCGTGTCGCGGCGTCTGGATGTGCCGCTGATGAGCAGTCTGGCACGCACCGCGCGCGAGGTGCCGGTCATCCTGTGTCATGGGCGCGACGCCGATCAGATGCTGCAAGACACATGGCGGGAACTGGGTGCCGTGCTGCTGCCTTGTGCGGCGCAGGGTGGGCACCTGGATCCGCTGGATGTGTTGCGCAACCTGGCCTCCCATGGGCTGACGCGCGTGTTCTGTGAAGGCGGCAGTGCGCTGGCCGCTTCACTGATCGAGGCGGACCTCGTCGACCAACTTGTCGGATTTACCGCCGGTGTCACGATCGGTGCCGAAGGGCTCCCCAATATTGGTGCGTTGGGTCTGGGCAAGTTGGGTGACGCCGCGCGGTTTTCGCTGCTCGAGACGCGTCCGGTCGGGCCGGATCTGTATCATTGCTGGACGCGGGAGCGCTAGCGCCACAGGTGCGCGCGACTGGCCAACGCACCTTGCAGTTTCGACAGCAATCGGTTGAGCGCGCCGGGATGCGGCACCGTCCCTTTGGAAAGCCTTTCCACGACCACTTCGACCGGACAGGCAAGGCCGGTCACCGGGTCGAAATAGCGCGGATAATCGATCAGCGTTGCGTGGACGAGACCAAGCAAGGGCACGTCCTCGCGGCGGCGGGGCGGAACCTCGCCGAGGTCGCGGGTCAGCCCCCAGCCTGCGTAAAACGGAGCGCCGGTCGTGACCACATGCACGCCGCGCAACAACGCCTCGAACCCTGTCAGGGACGTCATGGTCCACAGGGTGTCGACCTTCTCCAGCAGGGCCGTGATATCCGCAGTGTCAGCCACCACATCGACGAGGCCTGTGGCGTCGATACGGCCGGTGCGCAACCCGGCCTCGACATCCGGGTGGGGTTTGTAAATCACCGTCGCGTCCGGGTTGGCCGCCCGCGCCGCCTGTAACAGCGCCAGATTGGTCGCGATCTGGCCCGCTCCGAGTTTGATGGACGCGTCATCTTCGACCTGACCCACGACGAGGACACGGGGGCCGTCCGGCAGGTTTGGCACACTGCCACCCAGATTATATTTGCTGAGCGCGTTCCGCGTCAGAGCACTTGCCAACGCTTCGGCGCGCGCAATCTGGTCGGGGCGCATCGTTCGGCGCGCGCGGATCATATGCTCCAACCGGCTGGGTCCCGACGGATCATAGTAAATGCCCAGATCGTCCGTCACCAATGACAGGGGCGGTACCAGTTCCGCACCCAGCCCACGAGACCGCAGAAATCCATCCTCTACACGGACCGCGTCCTGATGCCCAACGTCTGCTTTACCGGCCCAGACCATCCATGGCCGACCTGCCGCGCGTGCCTTGGCAGGATTGTCTTCGAACAGCATGGGTGCGTGGTGACCGAACGCTTTCTGCAGTGGGCGGCGCTTCCACATGCGCATGCCGCTGGCGACCCATCCCATGTGGTCCTCGCGCCAGGCCCGCGTCTGGGCAGCCAACGTCTCGATGGCGGTCTCAAGCGCGCAGAGCTGGTCGCGGTAAGGATCGTACCATTTCGGGTACAGGATCATCGCGGCCGCAAAAAGCTGCGTGCGCGTAAGTGTTCGTTGCCGCCGCTGTACCGGAAACTCATCCTGCGTCAGCCCCCAGCCTGCATAAAATGGCTGTCCGAAAGTGCGGGGTTTGTGCCCGGCCATGATCGCCTCGAACCCGAGGCCGGAGGACACGGTGTAAACTCCGATGGCACCTTCAAGCAGCGCCCATGGGCTGACCGCGGTGTCGCACAGTTGGACCCGGTCGCTGATGTCCGCGTCGGAGAAATACCCCGATCGAAAGCCTTGAACCGTCTCGGGATGGGTCTTGATCAGGATTGGTGCGCCGGGGTTTTCGTCCTGTGCGACAAACAGCATCTCAAGGAACCGATTCCGATCCGCACCAGACGCCAAGACCGAAGCGTCGTCGCGGGTTTGGTCAATCACAAGAACATAGCCAGGTGCAGGCACAGGGGCATCGATGTCAAAGCCCGTGTATTTTGACAGATGTGCCTCTTTGATACGCGCAATGGCACCACGTGCCCGGTTGAGAAGGGCGGTGTGGTCAAGCGGGTGGCTCGCAAGCAAGTCTTCAAGGTCGGAAGGCTGCCGTGGATCAAAATGCGCGCCTTTGTGGTCAATCATCAGGCCCAGTGGTGGGTTACCTGCACGACCGGGAAAGACCGAACGCAGCAGCGCGTCCTCGACCGTGACAAGTGGCGCGTCGTAGCGGTCAGCAGCGGCAATTCCGCGATGTGCAGTGGGGGAATTGCCCCATATACCGACCAGATCGTCGGGGCCCGGTTTGCCCACGGATATGCGGTACCCGGCCAGCGTCAGAATGCGGCGCAAGCGGCGCTGGGTCAGGAACCCGCCGTTGTACACGAAAAGCCGCCGGACCTCTTCAGGCCCGGCGGCAGTGTCAAATCGTTCGGTCACGGCACTGCACCCGAGGTCAGTTGCCTGCGAGGCTGGACAACGTGTTGACCGATCCCAGTGGGCCGGTGAGGGCGCTGATGATCTTGGTGAACTGGGTGTACGGTGCTTCGGTCACATATATCGTGTCGGCATCGCGAATGACGAAATCACGTGCCTGAAACATGCCGTTGGGTTGCGTCAGGTCGAGAATATATACAAGCCGCTGCGCTCCAATCAGATCGTCCCGACCCAATACGACATTTGCCACCTCGGCAGGTTCATTCCGGAACACAAAGATCCCCGTGGGATCGGCAGTTGCCGATTGCAGGCCACCCACTTGGGCGATGGCTTCCAACGCGCTCAGCGTCTGACTTTCGAATGGCACGCGCGCTTGCCCACCGGTTGCACCGAGAGCGGTGAATGCGCGCGTGTCTTCTTCGACGAGAATCCGGTCGCCACCACGCAGGGCGATGTCCAGTTCCGGGTGATCATAGAGGTCCTGGAACCAGATCCTGCTGCGCATCGTGCCGCGAATGACAGTGATCTGGGCAATTTCCGGTTCGATGGTGACACCGCCCGCCCGTGCCAGCATGGTGGAGAGTGTCCGGGTTGGGCGTTCAATGGCATAGACGCCCTGACCGCCAACCGATCCAATCAGCGACACGGTGGACCCGTCGCCGGCCACACGGCGCACCTGCACCTGCGGATCGGGTGTCTGGTCTTCGAGTTTGGCGGTGATGATGCGGCGGATCGCGTCGGGTGTATTGCCCGCGGCACGGATGCGCCCGGCATAGGGAACAAAGATGAACCCGGCCCCATCGACCTGCACCTCTTCGAGAATTGTGGAGTTTTGCGCCTCGCCCGCGAGCAGCCCGTCGTCGACGTTCTCCCAGATCGTCAGGCCCAGAACGTCGCCGGGACGGATCGTGTCCGAACCGATCACACCGGCGTTGATGAATTCCTCGCTGAAGCCAAGGGCGGGGGTTACAGCCGTGGCACGTGTGACGCGGTCATTCACGGATACGATGAATGCGTCGCCGTCCTGCTGGACCGAGCCAGAGAAGATTTCGCGTTTGCTGGGTCCGACCTGCGGCAATCCACAGGATGACAGGATGCCTGCAACGGCCAAAACCGCGCTTACGCGCGCCAAGCTGAATGATTTGAAAATCACTGCTACGGTCTCCTCGACCTGTTCTTGTTCTGCCTCAAGGCGCAGGTTGTCCCGCACCATTTTTATTTTTTGCACCGGTTTTCCGGCGCTGATTTGGTGTCAAGTTACCGTAGCCGGACGATAAAATCTAGCCATAGGGGTAGTGGTCGTCAGTTCACCAACCGCAACTGTTGCCGTGGGGCCGCGGTGCCGGAGGCGAGCGCGTCATAGGGGTCTTCGGGCGACAGCATCATGTCGACGACCTGGCGCAGCAATTGGCGGCGGCCGCGCGCTGAATAGAAGCCACCCGGCAGCTGGCTGGTTTCAAGCAAGTAGCGGCGGTAGTCTTTGTAAGCGCGGTTGTCCGGTCGGGACGCGCCGGAAAAGAATTCCGGCAGGGGCTGGTCGCTCACGAATTCCGGTTTGGCAAACACCGCCCGTCCAAAAACCTTGAGCGGAATACCGCGCCAGAGCACTTGTTGGGCTGCGGTGGAATTGACGGTAACGGCGCTGCGTGCGTCGTTCAGAAGTTGCGCAAGCTTGCCGCCGCGCACGTAGTGAACCCGGCCCTTGAGCCCATGCGTCCGCGTCAATTCGCGGATGGTACGGCGAATCGGCGACCGGCCGTCTTCCAGCGGGTGCGCCTTGATGACCATGTGATGATGTCCCGGCGCCCCTTCGGCAAATCCGCGGATCACCAATTCGAGGAATTCGGTCATGCTGTCGAAAGGCGAATGCTGCTGAAAGCTGCTGTCGTGTTCCAGCTGCAGAAGCGCGAGATGGTAGGGGAAGCCGCCATAGCGGATGCGCAGCGTCGCCTGCATGCGGTCCAGCATGTGAAACGGCATCAGCAGAAGACGTTGCAGGTACAGCTTGAATTCGTGCGCGACGGACAGCGCCCGATGCGGTTGGAAATTGCGGTAGTCACCATTTCGGAACAGGACAAACCAGTGATAAAGAGCGCCGTAGAACACGTGTTGGCGCATGTCGCCCCAGTGCCCCGGCGGCAGCGGTGCCTCCATGTCCGACATGGCGAGGGCGGCCTGCATCTGTTCAACGCTCATGTCCATGAGGCGCGAATTCCCGTTGGTGCCGCCCCGCTCATATGTCACCCAGTAAGGGCGCATGTAGCCTTCTTCGAAGACGTGGACCGTGATGCCGCGCCGCTTGGCTTCTGCCACGGCCTGGGCGTGGATCGGGCGCACGTCGCCGTAAAGCACGATATCGGTCACGCCCCTGGATGTAATCAGATCGACGAAAGTATCGGACCAGTCAGCGACCTTGCCGCGATAGGGTATATAGCTGCGCGGGTGGAACCAGAAAGCGCGGTCGCCTGCGTTGAAGCCAACGCGCCACACGGTCGCACCGGCCCGCCGCAGCATCGCGCCCAATCGGTGGAAAAACGGTCCGTGGGGGCCCTGAAGGAACAGGAAAACCCTGGATTTCGGCGCGTGAAGTGTCATCTGGTTCCTGATACGGGGCATTGGTTTACCTAAGATGAACACCTGACTGGGGCAGATTTATGGCTCAAGTGGGAAAAATCCGCAATGCGCGACCCTCTTGCCCTTGCGGTGTGGCATCGCTACCTCGGACGCGGCAGCAAAGGATGACCTCATGTTCACTGGCATCATTACCGATATCGGCACCGTGTCCGACCTCAAGCAAGAAGGCGACCTGCGCGCGCGGATCCGGACGAGCTATGACACGTCGGGTATCGACATGGGGGCGTCGATCGCCTCGGACGGCGTGTGTTTGACAGTGATCGATCTTGGCCCCGATTGGTATGATGTGCAGATCAGCGCAGAGACGGTCTCGAAAACCAATATTTCCAATTGGGTCGAGGGCAGCCGTGTCAATCTTGAAAGGGCCCTGCGGGTCGGGGACGAGTTGGGTGGGCATATCGTGTCGGGCCATGTGGACGGGGTGGCCGAAGTCGTGTCGGTCACGGATGAAGGCGGCAGTACACGGGTTCAGTTGCGCGCCCCGGATGATCTGGCGCGATTCATCGCACCCAAGGGATCGGTGGCTTTGAACGGGACATCACTGACCGTGAACGAGGTGCAGGGGGCCGTTTTCGGCATCAATTTCATCCCGCACACCAAGGAGGTGACCACGTGGGGTGACGTGGCTGTGGGAGACGCCGTGAACCTCGAGATTGACACGCTTGCCCGCTACGTCGCGCGACTGGCCGAGCAGGTGTGATCCAACGGACAGGCCTTGCGGCCTGACGCGATGCTTGGCGCATGGGTTTGGGTGTGCTCGCATTCCGTGACGGGAAGAGTTTGTTGACAGCCTGCAGGGCACAGGGTTTGTGCGAGGTGCGCCACTGGTATTGGGCCGCGCGATCCTCTATGTCGCAGGCACGATTTTTGCGAAGGTGATCCATGAGCTTTGAAACCCCAGGTCCGGTCGAGACTGACCTTGCGGCTGCGATTTCTCCGATCGAGGAGATCATCGAAGAGGCGCGCGTCGGACGCATGTTCATCCTCGTGGATCATGAGGATCGCGAGAACGAAGGGGATCTGGTGATCCCTGCGAATTTCGCCGACGCGGCAGCCGTCAACTACATGGCGACCCATGGGCGAGGGTTGATCTGTGTCACGTTGCCGGCCGAACGGATCGATGCGCTGGGCCTGCCGATGATGGCCACGCACAATTCGTCGCGGCATGAGACCGCGTTTACCGTATCCGTCGAGGCGCGGGAGGGCGTGTCCACCGGCATTTCGGCGGCGGACCGCGCCTTGACGATTTCAACGCTTGTAAACCCACAGGCGACGGCCGCTGATCTGGCGACGCCCGGCCATGTGTTCCCGTTGCGCGCGCGCAAGGGCGGCGTGTTGGTGCGTGCAGGTCACACAGAGGCGGGGTGCGACGTTGCGCGGCTTGCCGGGCACTATCCCAGCTCGGTCATCTGCGAGATCATGAACGAGGACGGGTCGATGGCGCGCTTGCCCGACCTCGTGCAATACGCCCGTGCCCATGACCTCAAGATCGGCACGATTTCTGATCTGATTTCCTATCGCAGACGGCATGATAACTTGGTGGTGGAAACAGACCGGCGGACGGTATCGTCGCAGCATGGCGGCGCATGGGATATGCGCATCTTTACGGATCAGACCTATGGGATCGAACATGTCACATTGTCCAAAGGCGATCTGACAACGGATGAGCCGGTGCTCGTCCGGACACATGCGTTGGCAGAGGTGACAGATATCCTCGGGCTGAGCGACAAGCCGGTGGGTGAATTGCCGCGTGCGATGGAGCTGATTGCCGCGGAAGGGCGCGGCGTTGTGTGTTTGTTCCGAGAGCCGCGCAAGTCGCTATTCACGGACGAGGACGCAGGGCCGCGCATAGTAAAAAACACCGGGCTGGGCGCGCAAATGCTGTCGAATATGGGCCTGACCCGGTTGATCCTTCTGACGGACAGCCCACGCACCACCTATATGGGCATCGACGCATACGGGCTTGAGATCGTCGGCACCCGCCCCATCCTCGGAGAGAACTGATGGCTTCCATTGAACATCACGTGCTGGACCGTCCCAGCTTTGACACGCCGGTCAAACTGCTGATTGTTGTGTCACCCTACTACAAGCAAATCGCTGACAACCTGGTGGCCGGTGCCAAGGCGGAGATCGAGGCGGCAGGTGCCACATGGGATCTGGTGGAAATGCCGGGTGCTTTGGAAATACCCACTGCCATCGGGATCGCGGAGCGGATGTCGAACTTTGACGGCTATGTTGCGCTGGGCTGTGTCATTCGCGGAGAGACAACGCATTATGAAACGGTGTGCAACGACAGTTCGCGCGCCCTTCAGTTGCTGGGCCTTCAGGGGCTGTGTATCGGCAACGGCATTCTGACGGTGGAAAACACCGGACAGGCCGAGGTGCGCGCGGATCCGGCCATGCAGAATAAAGGGGGTGGTGCGGCGGCTGCGGCCTTGCACCTGATCGCACTCAGCCGTAAGTGGGGCCGCTCCAGCAAGGGGGTTGGTTTCAAACCCGCCTCCGAATATCAGCTGGCCGAAAACACAGGACCCAGCATCGCATGACGACCCTCTCGGGCAACCAGAAACGCAAGATGCGCTCGGCGGCGCGGCTTTATGCCGTGCAGGCGCTGTTCCAGATGGAGCAGACGGCGCAAACGGTCGATCAGATCAAGGTCGAATTCATGGACCACCGGTTCGGTGCATCCTATGAGGGCGACGAGATGACCGAGGGCGATCCGGACCACTTTGCCCGTGTCATGGATGATGCGGTCAACTATCAGGCGCCGATTGACCAGATGACGGACCGTGCATTGGTTGCCAAATGGCCCATCGCACGCATCGATCCGACCCTGCGCGCCCTGTTCCGCGCCGCCGGTGCGGAATTTCGCGACAGCGGTACGCCGCCCAAGGTTGTCATTGTCGAATATGTCGAGGTGGCGCGCGCGTTCTTTCCCGAGGGCAAGGAGCCGAAATTCGTAAATGCCGTTCTGGATCATATGGCGCGCGAGGCCCGGCCCGAGGCGTTCTGACCCGGTGAACTGCGAGCTGCATGCCATTGTGGCTGGCGTCATCGGGTTGTCGGGCGTAGCGTGATCGGTGAAGTCGCGAAAAGGCCAAGCCATGTCTCCCAACACCTTTGGTGCGCTGTTGATGATGGCATCAATGGCCTGCTTTACCTTTAATGATGTACTGATCAAGCTGACCGATGGTGCTGTTCCGCTAGGGCAAATGCTGATGTTGCGGGGCGCGCTCTCCGTTTTGTTGATCGTTGTGTTTGCGCGGTGGTTGGGACGGATCCGGCTGCGCCTGTCCCGGCCTGACTGGATCCGGGTCGGGGTACGTTCCGCGGCCGAAATCGGGGCTGCCTATTTCTTTATCTCCGCCTTGTTGAACATGCCTATCGCCAATGTGACGGCCATTCTGCAGGTGCTGCCACTGACCGTGGCGGTCAGCGCTGCTGTAGTGTTCGGCGAACCGCTGGGGTGGCGACGGATGATCGCAATTGCCATCGGCTTCGGGGGCATGTTGCTGATCGTCCGCCCCGGTGCCGACGGGTTTTCGATCTGGTCCGTCTATGGCTTGTGTGCCGTGGCCTGCGTCACTGCGCGGGATCTCGCGACGCGTGGCCTCAGCGCCGATGTCCCGACCCTGTCGGTCACCCTGATTGCCGCGCTGAGCATGACGACGTTCTTTGGCCTTTATTCGCTGTCCGAACCTTGGGTGGCTCTTTCACCGCGCCTTGCGGGGTTGATCGTCGGGGCCGCGTTTCTGATCGTTGGGGCCTATTGGTTTTCGGTGCAGGTCATGCGCGTGGGCGAGATCGGATTTGTCGCACCCTTCCGCTACATGGGTTTGGTCTTTGCGCTGATCCTCGGCTTTGTCGTCTTTGGCGACTGGCCCAGTGGTCTGACACTGTTGGGCGCGGGTATCGTCGTCGCGACGGGGCTCTTTACACTCTACCGCGAATGGGCGTTGTCACAACGCTGAGAATGCGCCGCGGATAGTGTCCGCACTGATGTTGAACCGCTCTTGCAGCATCGTTTCACCCGCCTTGTCCATCGGTGCGAGTTTATGGGGGCGCGCCGACGGGCCCTGACGCGAGTCGTTGAATGCGTTGTGGCCCCGCAGCAGCATGGGTGGCGTGTCGGTCAGCGTGACGCAGGTCATCCGCTCGCCCAGCTTGTGATGCGCAAAATTCATGATTGTCTGCCGCATGCCCGGCTGTACCATCAGGGCGAGGCCGGCCGTTTGAAAGGGGGCCGTGGTCTCGATCGCATCAACCCCGTGCGCTCCGGCCTTGACGATGAAGCCCCGGTTGAAATCAATTGCGACAAGCTTCTCTCGCTTGGCCAGAGGGGCGATGTCCTGAGCGACGGACCGTAGCCGTTCAACGAAATCTACCGACACCGCATCGTCGTCATCCATCCGGAACTGCAAGCAGGGCAGACCATCATCAAAGCGGACCGAGTTGATCACTTGTTTCATGATCGGGCGATGCTGCGCGGGGGGGTGTTCCTGCACGATGGCTTGCGGGACGTCGTCCAAGGCCGCTTCCAGCCTGTCGCGATAATGCCCCGGCAGGCTTTCGCCGACGACCACCACGAGGGTGAACAGAGGGTCAGTTTGCGCCTTGAGGGGGGGCAGCATGAGCGTTTCAAAGGTCGCAAACCGTTCCTCCATGCGCTCGGGCGCATAGAGGTAATCCAGTTTTTTCTGAAAGTCGTCAAAGTCGACCTGAAATCCACCGATGGCCGGGTAGGAAAAGCGGCAAAGGCCGATCACCTGCATGTCAAAACGCCTTTAAAAACCTGCCTCTTCTCACGCGGACCATGCATCACCCGTGGCGTGCTGTGCAAGCCACGCGTGCTGTTGACAGCACCTCCGACTCCCCCTATACGCCCGCTATCTCGGGACCGGAGTTTGTACCGGAGACCGAAATCAGAACCGAAGTGGACACGATCCGGCCTTTGCATTGGCCCGATCCTCTGGAAACCCACCGCGTCGCCCCTGACGGGAGCGATTGCGGTTTTTGCGCTTTCGTGGACGCACGGGAGTGAGGAATTGAAACCGCGGGGCCGCCCCGCATGACACATGTGTTGATGAGACGGGGAAAGAACCTGCAATGCCAACGATCCAACAGCTGATCCGCAAACCGCGGCAGCCCAAAGTAAAACGCTCCAAGTCGCTGCACCTTGAGGGGAACCCCCAAAAGCGCGGCGTGTGCACACGCGTATATACAACGACACCGAAGAAGCCGAACTCGGCCATGCGGAAGGTTGCCAAGGTGCGCCTGACCAATGGTTTCGAGGTCATCAGCTACATTCCCGGTGAAAGCCACAACCTGCAGGAACACTCTGTTGTTCTGATCCGCGGCGGTCGTGTCAAAGACCTTCCCGGTGTGCGCTACCACATCCTGCGCGGTGTTCTGGATACTCAGGGCGTCAAAGATCGTAAGCAACGTCGTTCGAAATACGGCGCCAAGCGCCCCAAATAAGGAGAGCAGCCGATGTCACGTCGTCACGCCGCCGAGAAACGCGAAGTCCTGCCCGACGCCAAGTATGGCGATAAGGTTCTGACCAAGTTCATGAACAACCTGATGGTCGATGGCAAGAAATCGACCGCCGAGCGCATCGTCTACAACGCGTTCGACCGGGTTGAGTCCAAGATCAAACGCGCCCCCGTAGAAGTGTTCCACGAAGCGCTGGACAACATCAAACCCTCCGTCGAAGTGCGTTCGCGCCGCGTCGGTGGTGCCACCTACCAGGTGCCTGTTGAAGTTCGTCCCGAGCGCCGCGAAGCGCTGGCCATCCGCTGGTTGATCACCGCCAGCCGCGGCCGCAACGAAAACACGATGGAAGAACGCCTCGCCGGCGAGCTGCTTGATGCGGTTCAGTCCCGCGGCACTGCCGTGAAGAAGCGCGAAGACACACACAAGATGGCCGACGCCAACAAAGCGTTCAGCCATTACCGTTGGTAATCCAGACACCCTGAGGAAGCAGCCCCATGGCACGCGAATATCCGCTCGACCGCTACCGCAACTTTGGCATCATGGCGCACATTGATGCCGGCAAGACCACATGTTCGGAACGCATTCTGTATTACACAGGCAAGTCCCACAACATCGGTGAGGTGCACGATGGTGCGGCCACCATGGATTGGATGGAGCAAGAGCAGGAGCGTGGCATCACGATCACGTCGGCTGCGACCACCACGTTCTGGGAGCGCACCGAGGACGGCACCACCGCCGACACGCCCAAGCACCGGATGAACATCATCGACACGCCCGGCCACGTGGACTTCACCATTGAAGTCGAGCGTTCGCTGGCTGTTCTCGACGGCGCCGTTGCCGTTCTGGACGCCAACGCCGGTGTTGAGCCGCAGACCGAAACCGTGTGGCGTCAGGCTGACCGCTACAAGGTGCCGCGCATCGTCTTCGTCAACAAGATGGACAAGATCGGCGCGGACTTCTTTAACTGCGTGCACATGATCAAGGACCGCACGGGCGCCACGCCTGCGCCGATCCAGATCCCGATCGGTGCTGAGACCGAGCTGGAAGGCATGATCGACCTGGTCACCATGGAAGAGTGGGTCTGGGCCGGTGAAGACCTTGGTGCGACATGGGAAAAACGTCCCATCCGCGACAGCCTGAAGGACACCGCAGACGAGTGGCGTGCCAAGCTGGTCGAGACCGCCGTCGAAATGGACGACGATGCGATGATGGAATACCTCGAAGGCAACGAGCCTGACGAGGAAACCCTGCGCAAGCTGATCCGTGCCGGCACTCTAGCGATCAAATTCATCCCCGTTCTGTGTGGTTCTGCCTTCAAGAACAAGGGTGTGCAGCCGCTGCTGAACGCCGTGATCGACTATCTGCCCAGCCCGCTGGACGTTGTCGACTACATGGGCTTCAAACCCGGTGACGAGACAGAGACACGGGACATCGCACGCCGTGCTGACGACGACATGGCCTTTGCCGGTCTGGCGTTCAAAATCATGAACGACCCCTTCGTTGGCTCTCTGACCTTTACTCGCATCTACTCGGGCACTTTGGAGAAGGGCGCGACGCTGCTCAACGCGACCAAAGGCAAGAAAGAGCGCGTTGGTCGGATGATGATGATGCACTCGAACGACCGTGAGGAAATCACGGAAGCATTCGCGGGCGACATTATCGCGCTGGCGGGTCTGAAAGACACCACAACGGGTGACACATTGTCCGCCGTGAACGACCCTGTCGTTCTGGAAACGATGAACTTTCCCGATCCGGTGATCGAGATCGCGGTTGAGCCCAAGACAAAAGCCGACCAAGAGAAAATGTCTCAGGGTCTGGCCCGTCTGGCCGCCGAAGATCCGTCCTTCCGCGTGGAAACTGACCTGGAATCCGGTCAGACCATTATGAAAGGTATGGGTGAACTTCACCTCGACATCCTGGTTGATCGCCTCAAGCGCGAGTTCAAGGTTGAAGCGAACATCGGTGCCCCACAGGTGGCTTATCGCGAAACCATCGGTCACGAAGTCGAACACACCTATACCCACAAGAAACAGTCGGGTGGATCTGGTCAGTTTGCCGAAGTGAAGATGATCATCTCTCCGACAGAGCCGGGCGAAGGTTACTCTTTCGAGAGCCGCATCGTTGGTGGTGCCGTTCCCAAGGAATACATCCCCGGTGTTGAAAAGGGTATTCAGTCAGTCATGGACTCCGGTCCGCTTGCTGGCTTCCCCGTGATCGACTTCAAGGTTGCCTTGATCGATGGCAAGTTCCACGACGTTGACTCCAGCGTTCTGGCCTTTGAAATCGCGGCCCGCATGGGCATGCGCGAAGGCATGAAGAAAGCTGGCGCCAAGATGCTGGAACCGATCATGAAGGTCGAAGTTGTGACGCCCGAAGAGTACACCGGTGGCATCATCGGCGACCTCACATCGCGTCGCGGTCAGGTGCAGGGTCAGGATACGCGCGGCAATGCCATCGCGATCGACGCCTTCGTGCCGCTGGCCAACATGTTCGGCTACATCAACACCTTGCGGTCGATGTCGTCGGGTCGTGCGAACTTCACCATGCAGTTCGACCACTACGAAGCCGTGCCCCAGAACATCAGCGACGAGATCCAGGCGAAATTTGCGTAATTCCAGCGGTGGGCAGATTGCCCACCCTACCAACCCCGTAGGGTGGGCAATCTGCCCACCGCGACACGAGACAAAGAAGGAGCTTTGCAATGGCAAAGGAAAAGTTTGAGCGTACGAAACCGCACGTTAACATTGGCACGATTGGTCACGTTGACCACGGCAAGACGACGCTGACGGCGGCGATCACGAAGTATTTTGGCGACTTCCAGGCCTATGACCAGATCGACGGCGCGCCCGAAGAGAAGGCCCGCGGGATCACCATTTCGACTGCGCACGTGGAATACGAGACCGAAGCGCGCCACTACGCCCACGTCGACTGCCCCGGCCACGCCGACTACGTCAAGAACATGATCACCGGTGCCGCGCAGATGGACGGCGCGATCCTGGTTGTGAACGCGGCTGACGGCCCGATGCCCCAGACCCGCGAGCACATCCTGCTGGGCCGCCAGGTGGGCATCCCCACGATGGTCGTGTTCATGAACAAGGTGGACCAGGTCGACGACGAAGAGCTGCTGGAGCTGGTCGAGATGGAAATCCGCGAGCTGCTGGACTCCTATGAGTACCCCGGCGACGATATCCCCGTCATCCCCGGTTCGGCCCTGGCGGCGATGGAAGGCAACAACCCCGAGATCGGCGAAGAAGCGATCCGCAAGCTGATGGCGGCCGTGGACGAATGGATCCCGACGCCCGAGCGCGCCGTGGACCAGCCCTTCCTGATGCCTGTCGAAGACGTGTTCTCGATCTCCGGTCGCGGTACGGTTGTGACTGGCCGTGTCGAGCGTGGCGTGATCAACGTGGGCGACGAGATCGAAATCGTCGGCATCAAGGACACGCAGAAAACGACCTGCACGGGCGTTGAAATGTTCCGCAAGCTGCTGGACCGCGGTGAAGCGGGCGACAACATCGGCGCGCTGCTGCGCGGCATCGACCGTGAAGCGGTTGAGCGTGGCCAGGTTCTGTGCAAGCCGGGTTCGGTGACGCCCCACACCAAGTTCGAGGCCGAGGCCTACATCCTGACCAAGGAAGAGGGTGGCCGTCACACGCCGTTCTTCGCCAACTACCGTCCGCAGTTCTACTTCCGGACGACGGACGTGACGGGCACGGTTGTTCTGGCCGAGGGCACGGAGATGGTG
The DNA here is from genome assembly GCF_947487805.1 of uncultured Tateyamaria sp. GTDB lineage: Bacteria > Pseudomonadota > Alphaproteobacteria > Rhodobacterales > Rhodobacteraceae > Tateyamaria. The sequence goes on from NZ_CANKXW010000001.1 coordinate 612,583, forward strand.
ATGCCGGGTGACAACGTGTCGTTTGGCGTTGAGCTGATCGCCCCGATCGCGATGGAAAACGGCCTGCGCTTTGCGATCCGCGAAGGCGGCCGCACCGTCGGCGCCGGCGTCGTGTCGAAAATCACCGAGTAAGCCGGGAATACGCCGAAACGCTCTGGGTGCCCTGTCGGGGCACCCACCAAAAACAAGACGCGACGAGGGGTGTCGATGAGCGGCGCTCCTCCTCTCCGTTCAAAGCCCGAATAAGGGAATACGAAAATGGCAGTCCAAAGCCAAAATATTCGCATTCGTCTGAAGGCGTTTGACTACCGTGTGCTGGATGCGTCCACGCAGGAAATCGTCAACACTGCCAAGCGGACAGGTGCCTCCGTGCGCGGCCCCATTCCGCTGCCGAACAAGATTGAAAAATTCACTGTTCTGCGCGGCCCGCACGTCGACAAGAAATCCCGTGACCAGTTCGAGATCCGCACGCACAAGCGTCTGCTCGACATCGTTGATCCGACCCCCCAGACCGTGGACGCGCTGATGAAGCTCGACCTGGCCGCTGGTGTGGACGTCGAGATCAAGCTGCAATCGTAAGGAGGGTATGGATATGCGCTCTGGAATTCTCGCAAAGAAAGTCGGCATGACCCGGCTGTTCATGGAAGACGGCAAGCAGATCCCTGTGACCGTTCTTCAATTGGACGGCCTGCAGGTTGTCGGCAACCGGACATCGGACAAAGACGGATACACCGCCGTCACTTTGGGCGCAGGTAGCCCCAAGGTGAAGCGCGTGAGCCAAGCCATGCGCGGCCACTTCGCCGCACAAAAGGTTGAGCCCAAGCGCAAGCTGGTCGAATTCCGCGTGACTGAAGACAACCTGATCAACGTAGGCGAGGAAATCTCGGCCGAACACTTTTTGGAAGGTCAGAAAGTGGACGTCAGCGGCACCTCGATTGGTAAAGGTTTTGCCGGTGCCATGAAACGCCACAACTTTGGCGGTCTGCGGGCCTCGCACGGTGTGTCGATTTCGCACCGTTCGCACGGGTCTACCGGTCAATGTCAGGACCCCGGCAAGGTCTTCAAAGGCAAGAAAATGGCAGGTCACATGGGCGCCGCCCGCGTGACAACGCAGAACCTTGAAGTTGTGAAAACGGACGCAGATCGCGGCCTGATCATGATCAAGGGCGCTGTGCCCGGCTCCAAAGGTGGCTGGGTCACTGTCAAAGACGCCGTGAAAAAGAAACTGCCCGATGGCGTGCCGTTCCCGGCCGCTCTGAAATCGGCTGCGGCCCCGGCTGAAGAAGCCCCCGTGGAAGGTGGTGAAGAATGAAACTTGACGTGATCAAACTGGACGGCGGAACTGCTGGTTCTGTCGAGCTGAGCGAAGACCTCTTTGGTCTTGAGCCCCGCGCTGACATCCTGCACCGGATGGTCCGCTGGCAGCGTAACAACGCGCAGCAGGGCACGCACAAGGTCAAGACGCGCTCGGAAACCAGCTACTCGACCAAGAAGATCTATCGCCAGAAGGGCACCGGCGGCGCACGCCACGGTGACCGCAACGCGCCGATCTTCCGCAAGGGTGGCATCTACAAGGGTCCGACGCCGCGTTCGCACGGCCACGACCTGCCCAAGAAGTTCCGCAAGCTGGGTCTCAAGCACGCGCTGTCGGCCAAGGCCAAGGCAGGCGAGCTGGTGATCATCGAGGACGCGACTTCGGCAGGTAAAACCGCCGCTCTGGCCAAACAGGTCAAGGACCTGGGCTGGAAGCGTGCGCTGGTGATTGACGGGGCTTCGGTGAACGAAGATTTCCTGAAAGCATCGCGCAACATCGAAGGTCTGGATATCCTGCCGACGATGGGTGCAAACGTATATGACATCCTCAAGCGTGACACATTGGTGATCACGAAGGCGGGTGTCGAAGCACTGGAGGCTCGCTTGAAATGAGTGCCAAGGCAGAACATTACGACGTGATCCGCAAGCCGATCATCACCGAGAAAGCAACGATGGCCTCTGAGGCCAATGCGATTGTGTTCGAAGTGGCGATGGATAGCAACAAGCCCATGATCAAAGAGGCCGTTGAGGCGTTGTTTGGTGTGAAGGTGAAGGCTGTGAACACGACCATCACGAAGGGCAAAGTCAAGCGCTTCCGTGGTCAGTTGGGCAAGCGCAAGGACGTCAAAAAGGCGTATGTGACGCTTGAAGAAGGCAACACGATCGACGTGAGCACCGGTCTTTGATTGGGGCCGAGGGTGACCTCGTGCGTCTGAAATTTTTCGAACCTCGGCTGCGTTAGCGGCCGGGGTTTTTTCTTTGAGTAGCGTAGGCAGAGTTATGGGGATCAAGCTGTTTTTGTTCGCGCTCTTCGGGTATTTATTCTCTGTCAGCTACAGCTTCGCTGAAGGCGAACAAATGTGTCCACTTGATCGGCGCATTTACGAAACGGGCGAATTTGAACTTGTTTTTGCAACACTTTCGAAAAGTGCTCCTGCGCATCAAAGTAGTACGATGCAGCCCTTTTTGATCAAGCATACCCATACAGGCATGCAGATATCGGGGCTTATTCGGTATTCTCTGGGTTATAGTTTGCCGCATGTATCACTGGACGAATGCAGTATGGTCGGTGCTGCAAAGCAGGACAATTGCAAGGAAGTGTATCTTGGGGTCATCTATACTTTGGACGGTGTAAACACAGCTCCGGGCTATGGGGCTAGTGACGTTACGCCTCCTTTGTTGCTGATACCGATGCTTAAACGATTCTTCTATTATCGTGCATGGCAGTTTGCGAACCGCGGAGATCATGTGGTTCTACCAGATGATGTATTGAAATATTCTGGATGCCGATAAATTTGTATCGTTGATAACCCGCCCGGAACCAAGCCAAAGGCGCCGGGCGAGCGCCTGACCGTTCCGGCGGTCTGGCGCTATGCTAACCGTCCGCTGCCCGCTGATATCTGGGGATGTGCTTGGCTGCCATTAAGCACTCCGTTCCAGCGTTGCAGCGCCAAACCACGGTCAGGCGCGCTCCCGGCTTGTGTTGCACGGATTGAAGCGCTCGCTGGCGAAGGAGTTTTGCCTCGATACACTTGACCCCACCGCCCTGCCTTTATACACGCACCCATCGGCACTGCCCCGGATTCGTCCGGGGCTTTGTCTTTGTTCGAAAGAACACTTCAAGTCGGGCACCTACGGGGGCCTATAACCAGAGCGGCCCGTGGGTCGCGAGACAGCAAAACGGAAGACAGCAATCATGGCACTCAAGTCGTATAAGCCGACGACGCCGGGCCAGCGTGGGCTGGTACTGATCGACCGTTCGGAGCTTTGGAAAGGCCGCCCGGTCAAGTCCCTCACCGAAGGGTTGACCAAGAATGGCGGACGGAACAACACCGGACGGATCACGATGCGCCGCAAAGGCGGCGGGGCAAAGCGTCTCTATCGGATCGTCGATTTTCGTCGGAACAAAATGGATGTGGCGGCAACCGTCGAACGCATCGAATATGACCCCAACCGCACCGCGTTCATCGCGCTGGTCAAATACGCCGACGGCGAGCAGGCATACGTGCTGGCACCGCAGCGTCTGGCCGTCGGGGACAGCATCATTTCGTCGGCCAAGGCCGACATCAAGCCCGGTAACGCGATGCCCTTCAGCGGCATGCCCATCGGGACGATCATTCACAACATCGAACTGAAGCCCGGCAAGGGTGGTCAGATCGCGCGTGCCGCCGGCACCTACGCCCAGTTTGTGGGCCGCGATGGTGGCTACGCCCAGATCCGCCTGTCTTCGGGCGAACTGCGTTTGGTCCGTCAGGAATGCATGGCCACCGTTGGTGCCGTGTCCAACCCCGACAACTCCAACCAGAACTACGGTAAAGCGGGCCGCATGCGTCACAAGGGCATCCGCCCAAGTGTTCGTGGTGTCGTTATGAACCCGATCGATCACCCGCACGGTGGTGGTGAAGGCCGGACATCGGGTGGTCGCCACCCTGTGTCCCCATGGGGCAAGCCCACAAAGGGTGCCCGCACCCGCAACAAGAACAAAGCGTCGCAAAAGCTGATCATCCGCTCGCGTCACGCCAAGAAGAAAGGGCGCTAATATGTCTCGCTCTGTTTGGAAAGGCCCGTTTGTCGACAGCTATGTGCTGAAGAAAGCGGAAGCGTCGCGCGAGTCGGGACGCAACGAAGTCATCAAGATCTGGTCCCGTCGCTCCACCATTCTGCCCCAGTTCGTGGGTCTGACCTTTGGTGTATATAACGGCCAGAAGCATATTCCCGTGAACGTGTCCGAAGAGATGATCGGCCAGAAGTTCGGTGAATATTCGCCCACGCGGACCTATTACGGTCACGCCGCTGACAAGAAGGCGAAACGCAAATGAGCAAGGATAAGAATCCACGCCGCGTGGCGGACAATGAAGCGATGGCGAAGACACGCATGCTGCGTACCTCTCCGCAAAAGCTGAACCTGGTCGCCCAGATGATCCGTGGCAAGAAGGTGGACAAGGCCCTGACGGACCTCACCTTCTCGAAAAAGCGGATCGCGCAGGACGTCAAGAAGTGCCTGCAATCGGCCATCGCCAATGCTGAAAACAACCACAACCTGGATGTGGACGAGCTGATCGTCGCAGAAGCCTGGGTTGGCAAGAACCTGACCATGAAACGTGGGCGCCCCCGGGCGCGCGGCCGCTTCGGCAAGATCATGAAGCCGTTCGCTGAAATCACGATCAAAGTGCGTCAAGTCGAGGAGCAAGCCTGATGGGAAATAAAGTCAATCCGATTGGCATGCGCCTTCAGGTGAACCGCACCTGGGACAGCCGCTGGTATGCCGACACGAAGGACTACGGAGATCTTCTGCTGGAAGACCTGAAAATCCGTGAGTTCATCAAGAAAGAGTGTCATCAGGCCGGTGTTGCCCGTGTGATCATCGAACGTCCGCACAAAAAGTGCCGCGTCACGATCCACACAGCGCGCCCTGGTGTCATCATCGGCAAGAAAGGTGCAGACATCGAAGGTCTGCGCAAGAAGCTGGCCAAGCTGACCGACAGCGAGCTGCACCTCAACATCGTTGAAGTGCGCAAGCCCGAGCTGGACGCAGCCCTGGTGGGTGAAAGCATTGCACAACAGCTGGAGCGCCGGGTGTCTTTCCGCCGCGCCATGAAACGTGCCGTGCAGAACGCCATGCGTATGGGTGCCCTGGGCATCCGTGTGAACGTCGCGGGCCGCCTTGGCGGTGCCGAGATCGCGCGGACCGAGTGGTATCGCGAGGGCCGCGTGCCCCTGCACACCCTGCGGGCCGACATCGATTACGCACACGTCGAGGCGACGACTGCCTATGGTATCATCGGGATCAAGACTTGGATCTTCAAAGGTGAAATCATGGAGCACGACCCCCAGGCGCGTGACCGTAAAGCACAAGAACTCCAGGATGGTCCTGCGCCCCGTGGCGCTGGTGGCCGTCGCTAAAGGAGGGCATTTAGATGCTTCAACCAAAGCGTACCAAGTTCCGTAAGCAGTTTAAGGGCTCGATCAAGGGCAAGGCAAAGGGCGGGTCCGACCTGAACTTTGGCACCTACGGCCTGAAGGCTCTGGAACCAGAGCGGGTCACGGCCCGTCAGATCGAAGCCGCGCGTCGTGCGATGACGCGTCACATGAAACGTCAGGGCCGGGTCTGGATCCGGATCTTCCCCGATGTTCCAGTGACCGCCAAACCGATCGAAGTGCGGATGGGTAAAGGTAAGGGCTCGGTCGACCGGTGGGCGGCCAAGGTCAAACCCGGCCGCGTGATGTTCGAGATCGACGGCGTGAATGACGACATCGCGCGCGAAGCTTTGCGTCTGGCGGCGATGAAGTTGCCGATCAAGACACGCGTGGTCGTTCGCGAGGACTGGTAAGCTGATTGCGCCCCATCGGGGCGCAATCCGTGCGCGGCAGGGTATTTGCCATAGGCAAATGCACGAGAGCGGCACCCGGTAGAGATTAAGAGCCCCCGGCGTGAGAGCGTCGGGGGTTGTTGTTTTTCCGCACCTGTTCGAATTGTAGAAAAATACTTCAAAACTGTAGATAAATCGAAATCATCTTGTCGCGGCGGTCGGGAACTGACTACAAGCGGAGCCAGGAGCTCAAACATCATTCTATAGCGAGGAATGGGCATGGAGTTCTGGACTACCCTTAGAGAAGCAGAGTTGAACCTGTTCTTTATGTCGGGCAGCGGATTAGGTGCCTTGCTGCTGGCGGTCGTGGCCTTGGCCGTCGTTTTGCGCAGTCGCCGAGGCCAAAGCTTGACTGCTTTGCTCAAAGCATTGCCAACATCTCGTAAAAGCAGCGATTGAATTTTGCCCAGCTGGGCAACCAGCCCGGCCAGCGCCCGTCCGACCTCCCCCCGGAGGGCGGGCGCTATGTCGATGCCTGTTCTGAACGGTTGTGCTGCGCTTGTCGGTGAGGGATCTCTTAGTTCAGATGCCCTCCAGGTCGGTCGGGCGCTGACTCGCTTCTGAGGTGGTGCAAAGTGCATAGGCGCGGAATCAAGGCCGCAGGCCGCCGCGCCATCGACAGGCCACCCCCGGGCCTGTCGATTGGGTGATGTCTGCGCGTCGCTCGACCGAAAGATGTGTTTGGCTGCCATAAAGTGCTGCAGAACCAGTGTTGGATCGACAGACCGTGGCCATTCAATGGCGCGGCTCGGGGCATCGGTCGGATGGGTACGCTGAGCAGCGAATTCACACCCTACGGCTCTAATCCCAACCGTAGTTAAAGCTCACCGACACCCGCTCGTCCTCGGCCATGTTCATCGGGACCTCGTGGCGCAGCCAGCTTTCCCATAGCAGCACATCCCCCACGGACGGCTTGGCATAAAAGAACTGGCGCAATTCTTCGGGTGCATCGTTCGTTCGCCCGGGAGAGGCCATCATCATAGGCAGGCGGGGATCTTCGAGCTTCAGCGCCGAAGTCCCTTCGGGCATCGCCACGTAGGTCGTGCCGGAGATCACCGAGTGCGGATGGATATGGCCTGTGTGGATGCCGCCCTCGGGCAGGATGTTGATCCAGATGCTGTCCAGCTTCAGCGCCTTGTCGCCGAGGTCAAAGGCCAAGTCGTGTGCAAAGGCGGCGACGTGGGCGTCGAGTGCCTTGACCAGATCGGCGAAGATCGGGAAGCGCCAGGGCAGGTCGTCAAGCGACGCATAGGACGTGTAGCCGGGATAGCCTTGCGCCTCGCACCAGTCATGGCCAGCTTCGTCATCCTCGGCGATAGCATAACAGTGTTGCTCCAGAGCGTCCGGATCAACCTTGGGGGCGAACTCGGACAGGGGCGCGTGGTAGAGGCGGGTGGCGAATAGCGATGTGATGGTACTCATGAGATTGGATGTAGTCGACCGAGCCCCCGTTTGCGACATGAAATTAACGGGATGCGTATCCAGATGTTGTGGGTCATCATGCACCCGGGCGCAGACCCGTCGCACCCACGTTTTTCTTTGTGGCAAAGGGGTTGCCATAAGCGCGGTGCGCCCATATACGGCCCCTCTATTCACCCACTCCACGGGAATCGGTGTCACGTCTTTGGCGGCACCCTCGTGATGTTGAAAGGAAAAAGGCGATGAACGCCCAGGAACTTCGGGATAAAACCCCGGACCAGCTGCGTGATGAGCTGGCCAATCTGAAGAAAGAAGCCTTCAACCTGCGTTTCCAGCAGGCCACAGGTCAACTTGAGAACCCGGCGCGTCTGCGCTCGGTCCGTCGTGATGCTGCGCGTGTCAAGACGATCCTCAACGAACAAGCCGCCAAAGCGGCCGAATAAGGAGAGCACGAAATGCCCAAGCGTATCCTGTCTGGCGTCGTGACCTCCGACGCAAACGCACAAACAGTCACCGTGTCCGTCGAGCGCCGCTTTACGCATCCGGTTCTGAAGAAGACCATTCGTAAGTCCAAGAAATACCGGGCGCACGATGAAAAGAATGCCTTCAAGGTTGGTGACGCCGTTCGCATCATTGAATGCGCACCGAAATCGAAGACAAAACGCTGGGAAGTGCTGGAGGCGTAAGCCGCCGGCGCTTTCGCGCATTAATCGAAACCCTGGGGATCTGGCACGCATCGCCCCCCAAAGGTCGGGAGAAACCAAATGATCCAGATGCAAACCAACCTGGATGTTGCTGACAACAGCGGCGCGCGCCGTGTGCAGTGCATCAAGGTTCTGGGTGGTTCCAAGCGTAAGTACGCATCCGTCGGCGACATCATTGTCGTCTCGGTCAAGGAAGCCATCCCACGTGGTCGCGTAAAGAAAGGTGACGTCCGCAAGGCCGTCGTCGTACGCACCGCCAAAGAAGTTCGTCGTGACGATGGCACCGCCATCCGTTTCGACCGCAACGCCGCCGTCATCCTGAACAACAATAACGAGCCCGTGGGTACACGTATCTTTGGCCCGGTTGTGCGCGAATTGCGTGGCAAGAACTTCATGAAAATCATCTCGCTGGCGCCGGAGGTGCTCTAAGATGGCTGCGAAACTGAAAAAAGGCGACAAGGTCGTCGTGCTGACCGGCAAGGACAAGGGCAAAGAGGGTACAATCTCTTCCGTTGATCCCAAGTCGAACAAGGCAGTGGTCGATGGCATCAACATCGCCATCCGCGCCACCCGTCAGACCCAGCAAAGCCAGGGCGGCCGCATCCCCAAAGCGATGCCGGTTGATCTGAGCAACATCGCGCTGCTGGATGCAAATGGCAAACCCACGCGCGTTGGTTTCAAAATGGACGGCGACAAGAAAGTCCGCTTTGCCAAGACAACAGGGGACGTGATCTGATGCTCGACACTGCAAACTACACCCCCCGTCTGAAAACGCAGTACGTGGACACCATCCGCGCCGCGATGAAGGAAGAGTTCGGCTACAAGAACGACATGCAGATCCCGCGTCTGGACAAGATCGTTCTGAACATCGGCTGTGGTGCCGAAGCCGTGCGTGACAGCAAGAAAGCCAAATCGGCACAGGAAGATCTGACGGCCATCGCCGGCCAGAAGGCCCTGACCACCAAGGCCAAGAAATCCATCGCCGGTTTCCGCGTTCGCGAAGACATGCCGCTGGGTGCCAAGGTGACGCTGCGCGGCGATCGCATGTATGAATTCCTGGACCGTCTGATCACCATCGCTCTGCCCCGCGTTCGCGACTTCCGCGGCGTTCCCGGCACATCGTTTGATGGCCGTGGTAACTATGCCATGGGTATGAAAGAGCACATCGTTTTCCCCGAGATCGACTTCGACAAGGTTGATGAGACCTGGGGGATGGACATCGTGATCACCACGACCGCCGACAATGATGCCGAAGCAAAAGCCTTGCTGAAGCATTTCAACATGCCCTTCAACTCGTAAGCGCAGAGGAAAAAGATATGGCTAAAAAATCCATGATCGCGCGCGAAGTGAAGCGCGAAAAGCTGGTGAAGAAGTACGCCGCCAAGCGTGCGGAGCTCAAAGCAATCATCAGCGATGAAAGCAAACCGATGGAAGAGCGTTTCCGCGCGTCGCTGAAGCTGGCAAAACTGCCCCGCAACAGCAGCGCCACGCGTCTCCACAACCGTTGCCAGCTGACAGGTCGTCCGCATGCGTATTACCGCAAGCTGAAGATCAGCCGGATCGCTCTGCGGGAGCTTGGCTCCGCAGGTCAGATCCCCGGCCTCGTGAAATCCAGCTGGTAAGGGAGAGATACTCATGAACGATCCTATCGCAGATATGCTCACCCGCATCCGCAACAGCCAAATGCGCGGCAAATCCGTGGTATCGACGCCTGCGTCGAAACTGCGTGTGCGCGTGCTCGAAGTGCTGGCGGACGAAGGCTACATCCGTGGTTTCGAAGAAATCACCGGTGACGATGGCCACCCGGCCATCGAGATCAGCCTCAAGTACTATGAGGGCGAGCCCGTTATTCGTGAACTCAAGCGCGTGTCCAAGCCTGGCCGTCGCGTGTATATGGGTGTCGGTGACATTCCTCAGGTCCGTCAGGGTCTGGGCGTGTCGATTGTCTCCACCTCCAAGGGTGTGATGTCGGATGCAAACGCACGTGCGGCCAATGTTGGCGGCGAAGTGCTTTGCACGATCTTCTAAGGAGAACAGCAGATGTCTCGTATTGGTAAGAAACCGGTCGATCTGCCTTCGGGTGTATCCGCATCCGTCTCCGGGCAGACGATCGAAGTGAAGGGCCCTAAGGGGACCCGCAGCTTTACGGCCACCGACGACGTGACCCTCAAGGTCGAAGACAATGTCGTTTCAATCGAGCCCCGCGGCAAGTCCAAGCGCGCGCGCCAGCAGTGGGGCATGTCCCGCACGCAGGTGCAGAACTGCGTTGTCGGCGTGACCGAAGGGTTCAAGAAAGAGCTGGAGATCCAGGGTGTGGGTTACCGGGCCACGATGCAGGGCAATACGCTCAAGCTGAACCTCGGCCTGTCGCACGACGTGGATTACACAGCCCCCGAGGGTGTCACCGTGACCGCCCCCAAACAGACCGAAATCGTTGTCGAAGGCATCGATCAACAGCTGGTTGGTCAAGTTGCGGCCAACATCCGCGAGTGGCGCAAGCCCGAGCCCTACAAGGGCAAAGGCATCCGCTATAAGGGCGAATTCATCTTCCGTAAGGAAGGCAAGAAGAAGTAAGGACCAGACAGATGGCAAACAGCAAACGGACCCTGTTCCTCAAGCGCCGCCTGCGCGTCCGGAACAAACTTCGCAAGGTCAACGCAGGGCGTCCGCGCCTGAGCGTTCACCGTTCCAACAAGAACATCAGCGTTCAGCTGATCGACGATGTGAACGGCGTGACACTGGCCGCGGCATCGACGCTCGAGAAAGATTTGGGCGTCGTCGGCAAGAACAACATCGAAGCGGCCACCAAAGTGGGTGCAGCGATTGCCGAGCGTGCCAAGAAGGCAGGCGTGGAAGAAGCGTATTTCGACCGCGGTGGTTTCCTCTTTCATGGCAAGGTGAAGGCAGTTGCCGACGCCGCGCGTGAAGGCGGTCTCAAGATCTAAGACCCTGAGGGTGGCGTTCGCGCCACCCCGATGATCCGGGGGCATGTGCCCACCAGGATTGAGCAAACTGGCGCAAGCCACCTATTCAAAGGATGTTCTCATGGCAGAACGTGACAATAACCGCCGGGGCAACCGCCGCGACCGCGACGAGGCCCCCGAATTCGCAGACCGCCTGGTCGCGATCAACCGCGTCTCCAAGACCGTCAAGGGTGGTAAGCGCTTTGGCTTCGCCGCTCTGGTTGTCGTAGGCGACCAGAAGGGCCGCGTCGGTTTCGGCAAAGGCAAGGCGAAAGAGGTCCCCGAGGCCATTCGCAAAGCCACCGAGCAGGCCAAACGTCAAATGATCCGCGTGCAACTGCGCGAAGGCCGCACCCTGCACCACGACATGGAAGGTCGCCACGGCGCCGGTAAGGTCGTCATGCGCACAGCCCCTGAGGGGACCGGGATCATCGCTGGTGGTCCGATGCGTGCCGTGTTCGAAATGCTGGGAGTGAAGGACGTTGTGTCCAAGTCCATCGGTTCGCAGAACCCGTACAACATGATCCGTGCCACCATCGACGGCCTCAAGAAAGAGCAGTCGCCCCGTGGTGTCGCGCAACGTCGCGGCAAGAAAGTCGCTGACATCCTGCCCAAGCGGGACGACGCACCAAACGAATCCGCTCAAGTGGCTGAGGAGGCTTAAGTCAGATGGCAAAGACAATCGTCGTCAAACAGATCGGCTCCCCCATCCGTCGTCCCGCGAAACAACGCGCGACGCTGATCGGTCTGGGCCTGAACAAGATGCACAAGACACGCGAGCTGGAGGATACACCTTCGGTACGCGGCATGATCAACTCGATCCCTCACATGGTCGAGATCATTGAAGAAAAAGACTGAGGGCGCGGCGGGGTGAAAACCCGCCCTGCCGATGGTTACAAACGCCTCGCGGGAAACTGCGGGGCGTTTTGCTTTGGCGCAGCCCCGATGAGAGCGCACCCGAGCGTGACACGCAGCGCATCGGCCAATTCATCCACCGTCTCGGTCGAGACGTATATCCCCCCCGTTCGATCAGCGAGGCATTTGGCGACGGTGTTGCCAGCACCGACATCCTGTTGTTCGGGATTGTCCCAGCTGAAAAAATCGACGACCACCTGAAATCCGATGACGTGGACAGTCAGGTCGCGGGCTTCTTCAGCCAGTGCAGTCCCCAGCGCGCAGGGGCGCCCGCCGCATGTTTCGTTGCCATCGGTGACCAGCACGACAATGCCGGGTTTGTCGCGATGTTGCAGCGCCTCGCTTGCCGCGCGGACAGAGGCGGCAAGCGCGGTCAACCCCTTGGGCTGCAAGCTGTCGATTTGCGCGATGATGTCCGCGCCTGCGTCCGTTCGCGGTCCAAAGCGCAGGTTGATATTGGCACAGCTGTCGGCCGCGCCACCCGGTCCATAGGTCAGCAGCCCGACCCGGCGGAACGGTGTGATATCGGGCAAGGCGTCGCGTAGCGCAGCCCGCGCGTCAACGAGGCGGGTCTTGCGGGAGATGTCAAAGCTGAGCTCGTCCATCGACGCCGATCCGTCGAAAACCAGCATCGCGTCGCGCGCGCATCCAGTGGCCAGGGACGTCGTGGGCAACATCGCCACAACGGCGGCAGATGCCATAAATGTGCGCAGGGCTTTCATGGTCGGAACTTTGCCATTGCGATTGCGCATAAATCAACCGAACACGGATTGCCTGACCCACTTGTGACACCTAGCCTGCACGTCATGACCGAGCTTACCTATTTCTACTCCGCGCATTCCGCCTTTGCCTATCTTGGGTCCCGACGTCTTATGCGGATCTGTGCAGACCACGGGCTGACACTGGTGCATCGGCCCATTCCGCTGTCACCGGTGGTCGAAGCGCAGGGGAGTCTGCCGTTTGCGCAACGGACCCAAGCCCACGTCGATTATTTCTTTGGCCGAGAGATCGAACGCTGGGCAGAGTGGCGGGATGTCCCGATTGTACCCTTTCGCCCGACCCATCACGATGCAGATTACAACTTGGCCAGTTGGATGATCCTTGCCCTCGGAGACCGCGGGCCGCATGTGGACGCGCTGGCCCATGCCATCCTCGAGGCGCATTGGCGTGACGACGCGGATTTGTCGGATGCGTCCACGCTCAGATCAATTGCCACAGCACTGGGCCATGACGCGGAGACGTTGATGGATCGGGCTCGTGGACAGGAGATTGCCGCAAGATATGAAAAGAACGCGCAGGATGCGCTGACGCTCAACGTTATGGGATCGCCAACATATGTGCTTGGGGCCGAAGCGTTCTACGGGCAAGACCGGCTTGAGATGCTCGAGCGCGCGATCACGAACCCTTTTGCGCCGACCCGTTGGACGAACCCGCCCGTTCAAGCGACATGATCGACATTGTCAGCTGCTGCCTGCTGTAGCCGGGGTCCGGTGCCGGGGCGGGAACCGGAGGTATGGACGGTAGATCCGGCTGTTGCGCACGCATGCGCCCGAGAACCATCGCGACTATGATGCCGCCGGACAGAACCATGACATAGACCGGATACGCCAGCAGAACCCAATCGATCCGCCCAATGGCCACCACCGCCAGCAAGGACGCAACAAAGAATGCCACCCAGGTCGACATTGTTTCAGAATCCGGGTCGTCAAACGCCTTTTTCGCCGTAAGCGCGCCACCAAGGCACGACATGCCAATTGTCACCATCAACGAATAGGCGGCAGTCTCCATCTCGGCCCAAAGCCATATGCCGACAGCCGTGGCCGTCAGAACCTGGCTGTCTTCCTTGCGGAACCGCAGGCCATCGCTCTTCCAGAATGTCAGTGCACAGATGATGACCGTCCCTGCGGCTTGCGTCGCGGCAAAGCCCAGCGACCCGTCCGCGCCCTCATAGGCCTGGGACAGGAAAGACACGGCGCTCAGCAAGGCCCAGATCAACCACGAGGCCCGGTCCGGGCGCGTACGGTTCAGGAGGATGTCGCGAATATAGGGCCAGAACGCGTAGATGCTCAGCGCGGCAGACGCGACACCCGCACGCTGCAAGACCACCGGGTTCTGAAAAAGATCCTGTAGCAAGACGCTTGTCTCCAAGGGTGTCAACCCACTGCGCGAATGCCCGATTTTCGGGCGTTTGTTTGATATCGCTTATACGCGATTTTTGGCTACGCCCAGCCTTCTATTGTGCCGTACTCGGATTTTTTCACCAGATTTTGACCGTACATCGGGAAAATTCAACCCTGGCGCGGTATCATGGACGTGTCCGTATGCTGCAAGGCGGGCCGCGTGCGCCCCATGATGATCGACACCACGATGCCCCCGTTCAGACATAGCAGGTAGATCGGATAGGCCAGCAGTACCCAATTCAGCGTCCCGACCGACAGCACCGCGAACGTTGCCGCGATGCACGAACACACCCACATCGACATCGTCTCGGACCGAGGAGCAAGATACGCTTTGCGGATTGTGACAGCACCGCCAAGCATCGAAATCGTGATCGTTATCGCCAGTGCATAGACGGCTGTTTCGGTGATCATCCACAGACCCATTCCGACTGCGGCCGCCGCCAGCACATACCCGTCTCCGGGCTTGAGGAAATGCCCCGACCCACGCGCGATGGAAAGCAGGAATACCACAATCGTACCACCGACCTGGATGGCGGCAAACCAGAGCGAGGCGGACGCCCCCTCGTATATCTGCGAGCCAAGAGCGATCGAGCCAAGCAGCGACCAGATCAGCCAGCAGGCGCGTTGCGGTTGTGTCTGCCCGGTCAGCGTGTCCCGAATATAGGGCAGAAAGGCAAAGCAGCTCAGGAGCGCTGAGATGATGCCGGCCGTACGCAAAGCATCACCGCCTTGAAAAAGGGCTTCAAGCAATTCGTTACTCCGAAAAATACGGTGCCGCGAGAACGCGGCAGTCTTGAAATGTGCTGCGGGCTGAAATGAGGTGCCCGCGGTCGTGCTTTCTATAGGTTCAATATGGGGTTTGCGTGCGGGAAACGGAGTCTGGAATTCCTTACCGTGCTGGCGTGCCCGCGCGGGGGGTTGATTGGGGCGGGCGTGGGGTCTATACGCCCCCGGTGGCGCTGATGCGCCCAGAATCAAAATCAAGAAACGCCGTGGTTGGCCCATCACGCTTCGGGGGCCACATCCGGCAAGGAGAAGCGATATGAAACTGCACGAACTGCGCGACAATCCTGGCGCAACCAAACCCCGTAAACGCGTTGGCCGCGGTCCGGGTTCCGGCACCGGCAAAATGGGTGGCCGTGGTATCAAGGGTCAGAAATCCCGTTCGGGTGTGGCCATCAACGGGTACGAAGGCGGGCAAATGCCGCTCTACCAACGTCTGCCCAAGCGCGGGTTCAACAAACCCAACCGCAAATCCTATGCCGTTGTGAACCTGGGCCTGATCCAGAAGTTCATCGACGCGGGCAAGATCGACGCCAAGGCTGCAATCACCGAAGACGCTCTGGTGGCGTCGGGTCTGGTGCGTCGCAAACTGGATGGTGTGCGGGTTCTGGCCAAGGGTGAGATCACAAGCAAAGTTGATCTTCAGGTGACCGGTGCTTCGAAATCCGCCGTGGATGCCGTGGAAAAAGCGGGTGGCACGCTGGCCGTTGCCACGGCGGCCGCCGAGTAAGCCTGTTTGACGCCTTGTGAGCGGCGCGTATGCCGCTTACATAGGTCAAAGTTTTCCCCACGCCGCCCGCCGGAAAACGGCCCGGGCGGCGTTTTACCAAAGGACACCACCCAATGGTATCAGCCGTCGAGAATATGGCCGCCAACACGAGCTGGAGCGCTCTTGGCAAGGCCACCGACCTTAGAAACCGCATCCTGTTCACGCTTGGGCTGCTGATCGTCTATCGTCTGGGCACATTTATCCCCGTGCCCGGCATCGACGGTGCCGCGCTGCGCGAGTTCATGGAAAGCGCGGGGCAGGGGATCGGTGGCATGGTGTCCATGTTCACAGGTGGTGCATTGGGTCGTATGGGCATCTTTGCCCTCGGGATCATGCCCTACATCTCGGCCTCGATCATCGTGCAACTGCTGACCTCGATGGTGCCGCAGCTTGAACAGTTGAAGAAAGAGGGCGAACAGGGTCGCAAGAAGATCAACCAGTACACCCGCTATGGCACCGTGGCGCTGGCGACCTTGCAAGCCTACGGCCTTGCGGTCTCGCTGGAGTCCGGTGATCTGGTGACCAATCCCGGCTTTGAATTCCGCATGGCCTGCCTGATCACACTGGTCGGTGGCACCATGTTCCTGATGTGGCTGGGTGAACAGATCACTGCACGCGGCATTGGCAACGGCATCTCGCTGATCATCTTTGTCGGCATCATCGCCGAAGTCCCCGCCGCCATTGCGCAGTTCTTTGCCTCCGGTCGGTCCGGCGCGATCAGCCCCGCGGTGATCATCGGCGTGCTGGTCATGGTGATCGCGACCATCATGTTCGTAGTGTTCATGGAACGCGCCCTGCGCAAGATCCATATCCAGTACCCGCGCCGTCAGGTGGGCATGAAGGTCTATGACGGTGGCTCTTCCCACCTGCCGGTCAAGGTCAACCCCGCAGGCGTGATCCCCGCGATCTTTGCGTCGTCGCTGCTCCTGCTGCCGGTCACGATATCGACCTTCTCGGGCAACTCGACCAACCCGGTGATGTCGTGGCTCTTGGCCAACTTTGGCCCGGGTCAGCCCCTCTATTTGCTGTTCTTCGTCGCGATGATCGTGTTTTTTGCATACTTCTACACGTTCAACGTCAGCTTTAAACCCGATGACGTGGCCGACAACCTCAAGAACCAGAACGGCTTTGTTCCCGGTATCCGTCCCGGCAAGAAGACGTCCGAGTACCTCGAATATGTGGTCAACCGCGTGCTGGTTCTGGGCTCGGCCTATCTGGCGGCTGTTTGCCTGTTGCCGGAAATCCTGCGCGGCCAGTTTGCCATCCCGTTTTATTTTGGCGGTACGTCCGTCCTGATTGTGGTATCGGTGACCATGGACACGATCCAGCAAGTGCAAAGCCACCTGCTTGCCCACCAGTACGAGGGCCTGATCGAGAAATCGCAACTGCGCGGTAAAGGGTCAAAAGGCCGCCGCAAACGGAGCCCCGTGCGCCGCTAAGGCGGTACGGGGAGGGGACAGCAGATGAACATTATCCTCTTGGGCCCGCCGGGTGCGGGCAAGGGAACGCAGGCGCGTTTCCTCGTGGAAGAACGCGGCATGGTGCAGTTGTCGACCGGCGACATGCTGCGTGCGGCCAAGGACAGCGGCACCGAGATGGGCCAGATCGTGGCTGACGTCATGGCCCGTGGCGCGCTGGTCACGGACGAGATCGTCATCGGCCTGATCCGCGAACAGCTTGAGACGGTCAAGGCGAACGGCTTCATCTTTGACGGCTTCCCCCGCACGCTGGCCCAGGCCGACGCGCTGAACGATCTGCTGGCCGAAAAGGGCGAGAGTCTCGACGCCGTGATCGAGATGGAAGTCGATGACGAGGCGCTGGTCGCCCGCATCGTGGCCCGCTCGACCTGCGGGGCCTGTGGTGAGGTCTACAACGACAACACCAAGCCGATCCCCGCCGATGGCAAGTGCACTAATTGCAGCGCCGAAAACCAGTTCAAGCGCCGGGCGGATGACAACGAAGAGAGCCTCAAAACCCGTCTGATGGAATACTACAAAAAGACCTCTCCGCTGATCGGCTACTACTATGCCAAGGGCCAGTTGACGAAGGTTGATGGGCTGGGAGAGATCGCGGATGTGAAGGCGGCAATCGTGGGTGTTCTTAAGAGCTAATCCTTACGGTTGCATTGGACGCTGATACGCATCAGCCTCCATCTAAAAGGGAGACGCTTTTATGTTGGGTCACAAGTTCAGGTGCGATTTCTCACTCGGTGAGGCCTTGGGCATGATTATTGTATGGCTGATCCTGACGGTCGTGACGTTCGGGTTGGCTGCATTTGTCTTACCCTACTACTTCCTCAAAGCGCCGATGAACCGAACTTATGTTCTGGATCGCGACGGAAACGTGATTTCGAGGGTGAGTGTCGAGTTCAGTTTTGGCGACATCCTTGGGCACGCATTGATCTGGCTTATCTTGTCCATAGTCACACTCGGGTTGGCCTACCTTGTGTTTTGGGCAGCTGTTATCCGTCGACTTCTCAATGCGGTAGAACTGAAAGCCGTGTGATTGAGAAGGCGGGGTTGACGCCCCATCGATCAAGGCCTATCTCACGCCATCTCTAACGAGAATCAAAGACGGGAACGCGTCCCGTCGGATCACCTGATCAGCGGCAGGCCCGGGGGCAAAATCCTTGGGCCTTATGTTGTGAAAAAAGGGCCCGGAACTACGGGCTCGCAACGAGAAGGAAAGCCCACGTGGCACGTATTGCAGGGGTCAACATCCCCACAGCCAAACGCGTTCCGATCGCCCTGACCTATATCACGGGTATCGGCAACACATCCGCCAAAGCCATCTGCGAAGCCGTCGGTATCGACGCGACACGCCGTGTCAACGAATTGTCGGACGCCGAAGTGCTGAAGATCCGCGAGCACATCGACGAGAACTTTACCGTCGAAGGTGACCTGCGCCGTGAGACGCAGATGAACATCAAGCGTCTGATGGACCTGGGCTGCTACCGCGGCCTGCGGCACCGTCGTAACCTGCCCGTTCGCGGTCAGCGTACACACACAAACGCTCGCACCCGCAAAGGCCCCGCAAAGGCCATTGCCGGCAAGAAGAAATAAGGAGACGCACCAATGGCACGTGATACCCGCCGTGGAGCCAAGAAAAAGGTCTCCAAGAACATCGCCGCAGGCGTGGCGCATGTGAACTCTTCGTTCAACAACACCAAGATCTTGATCTCGGATGTGCAAGGCAACGCGATCAGCTGGTCGTCCGCTGGCACCATGGGCTTCAAGGGCTCGCGCAAGTCGACACCTTATGCCGCCCAGATGGCAGCAGAAGACGCCGGCAAGAAAGCACAGGACCACGGCGTGAAAACGCTAGAAGTCGAAGTGCAGGGGCCCGGGTCTGGCCGCGAGAGCGCACTGCGCGCGCTGGCCGCAGTTGGGTTCAACATCACGTCGATCCGTGACGTGACACCGATTGCCCACAACGGCTGCCGGCCGCCCAAGCGTCGCCGCGTCTAAGTGACACTTGAACACCTTTGGGGCCTGCGTTTGCGCACGGCCCCAATCCGCTTTTTGAAACCTCGGGCGTCTGCATGTTGGGACATGGCACGCAGACAGGAATGGAGGGACGCATGATCCACAAGAACTGGGCAGAACTGATCAAGCCGCAACAGCTTGACGTCAAGCCGGGCAATGAACCCGCGCGCCAGGCCACTGTCATCGCCGAACCGCTGGAGCGCGGCTTTGGTCTGACCATGGGCAACGCACTGCGTCGCGTACTGATGTCGTCGCTGCAGGGTGCCGCGATCACATCCGTGCAGATCGACAACGTGCTGCACGAATTTTCGTCCATCGCCGGTGTCCGTGAGGACGTGACCGACGTGATCCTGAACCTCAAGCAGGTGTCGCTGCGCATGGAGGTCGAAGGACCCAAGCGTCTGTCGATTTCCGCCAAGGGTCCGGGCGTTGTGACAGCGGGTGACATCTCTGAGTCTGCAGGCATCGAGATCCTGAACCGCGATCTGGTCATCTGCCACCTCGACGATGGTGCGGACGTCTACATGGAACTTACGGTCAACACCGGCAAAGGCTATGTGTCGGCGGACAAAAACAAGCCCGAAGACGCCCCCATCGGCCTGATCCCGATCGACGCGATCTATTCGCCGGTCAAGAAGGTCAGCTATGACGTGCAGCCCACCCGCGAGGGCCAGGTGCTGGACTATGACAAGCTGACCATGAAGGTCGAAACTGATGGCTCCATCACGCCGGACGACGCTGTGGCCTTTGCCGCGCGCATCCTGCAGGACCAGTTGGGCATCTTCGTCAACTTCGATGAACCTGAATCCGCATCGCGTCAGGACGACGACGATGGTCTCGAGTTCAACCCGCTTCTGCTGAAGAAAGTGGACGAGCTGGAACTGTCGGTGCGTTCGGCCAACTGCCTGAAGAACGACAACATCGTTTATATCGGCGATCTGATCCAGAAGACCGAAGCCGAAATGCTGCGCACGCCGAACTTTGGCCGCAAATCCTTGAACGAGATCAAGGAAGTGCTGTCGGGCATGGGTCTGCACCTTGGCATGGACGTCGAGGACTGGCCGCCGGACAACATCGAAGATCTGGCCAAGAAGTTCGAAGACAACTTTTGAGCCGTAGGGTGGGCAGTAGTGCCCACCTTACATCACGACCGGGTGGCGACACCCCAAGGAGAGCCTGAGACACGCATCAAAGGCCGGACAAAGCAAAACCGCCCGTAGAGGGCACCAGATTGGAGACTAGAAAATGCGTCACGCACGTGGTTACCGCCGCCTGAACCGAACACATGAGCACCGCAAGGCGCTGTTCGCGAACATGGCAGGCTCGCTCATCGAACATGAGCAAATCAAGACAACCTTGCCCAAAGCCAAGGAACTGCGCCCCATCGTGGAAAAGCTGATCACGCTCGCCAAGCGCGGTGATCTGCACGCCCGCCGTCAGGCCGCGTCCAAGCTGAAGGAAGAGCAGTACGTTGCCAAGCTCTTTGACATTCTCGGCCCCCGCTACGCCGAACGTCAGGGGGGGTATGTGCGCGTGCTCAAGGCCGGTTTCCGTTATGGCGACATGGCGCCCATGGCGATCATCGAATTTGTGGACCGTGACCGCGATGCCAAAGGTGCGGCTGACAAGGCCCGCGTCGCTGCCGAGGACGCAGCCGAAGAATAAGCCAACCCGTCCTGCGGTTGGATCGAAAACCCTCGCCCATGCGGCGGGGGTTTTTGCGTTATAGCGGGTGGATGCGCTTGAATTGCGGACGTGGGATTTGCATATTTTTGGAACAATGAAGCACCTCTTTGCCTTTCTGATCTGTCTGTTGCCCTTGGGGGCTGTGGCCGAGACCCGCGTGCCGACAAGCGCGTCCGAGATTACCCTGAGTTTTGCGCCGCTTGTGCGCGAAACCGCCCCTGCGGTCGTCAACATCTATGTGAAGCTCGTCACCCAGGCGCGCAGCCGCACGCCGTTTTCGGACGATCCGTTTTTTGAGCGTTTCTTTGAAGGGTTCGGCACGCCGCAGCCACGGGTTCAGAACTCGCTTGGGTCGGGCGTGATCCTGAGCGCGGATGGCATTGTCGTGTCGAACTATCACGTGGTTGGTCAGGCCACGGACATTCGCATCGTATTGAACGATGGGCGGGAGTATGAGGCGCGCGTGCTGCTCGGTGATCGAGAGAGCGATCTGGCCATTCTTCAGATTGAGGGCGCGAAGAGCCTGCCGTTCTTGCCATTGCGCGACAGTGAGACGGTCGAGGTGGGGGAATTGACGCTGGCCATCGGCAACCCTTTTGGTGTGGGTCAGACTGTGTCGTCGGGCATTGTGTCGGGGCTCGCGCGGTCTGGTGGGTCCGGCGGGCGCGGCGCGGGCTATTTCATCCAGACTGATGCGCCAATCAATCCGGGCAATTCCGGCGGCGCGCTTGTGGATATGGGCGGGCGGCTGTTGGGCATCAACACGCGTATTCTCAGCCGGTCGGGTGGATCGAACGGCATTGGCTTTGCCATTCCCGCCGATCTGGTTGCGGCCTTTGTGCGACAAGCGCGCGAGGGCAATGACCGATTTGTTCGCCCCTGGGCCGGGGCCACAGGGCAGGCGGTAGATGCCGATCTGGCCGAGACGCTGGGCCGTGACCGTCCCGGTGGCATCATGCTGGCGGGCTTGCATCCGGCCAGCCCGTTGGTCGATGCGGGGTTCCAGGTTGGCGACGTTGTGCTGGATGTCGACGGCGCGACCGTGGGCAGTCCGGGCGAGATGCTCTACCGGATGAGCGTGGCCAGCAGCGCGGACACCGCACAGATGACGCGCCTGCGTGGCGGCACAGAAGAGACGGTGACGGTGCGGCTGATCCCGCCGCCAGAAGACCCGCCGCGCGGGGCCATCACCTTGCCGGAGACGGCGAACCTGCCGGGGCTTTCGGTGTCGCGCATCAACCCGGCTGTGATTGCCGAGATGGGCCTGCCGCTGGGCGCGCAGGGTGTCGTTGTGACCGATCTGGGATCGGTGGGACGGCGCGTGGGCCTGCGGGTGGGCGACATCCTGCAACGCATCGACCGGCGCGATATCGTCACACCTCAGGATGCTGTCGACGCGCTGCGCGAGGCGCGGCGTGGCACCACGGTACGGGCGTTGCGCGGTGGCGGCCGCGTCGTGTTGCGGTTCTGAGGTGGCGGATCTCTTTGCCTCCGACATGGCTGCGGTAGACACGGGCCCGCGCCCCTTGGCCGACCGCTTGCGCCCGCAAAAGCTGTCTGAGGTCATCGGGCAGCGTCAGGTGTTGGGGCCGGATGCGCCGCTGTCAGTGATGCTGTCCTCAGGCGCGTTGAGCAGCCTTGTTTTCTGGGGCCCTCCGGGTGTGGGCAAGACGACCATCGCGCGCCTGCTGGCCCATGAAACTGATCTGCACTTTGTCCAGATCAGCGCCATCTTTACCGGCGTGCCGGATCTGAAAAAAGTGTTCGAGGGCGCCAGGATCCGGCGCCAGAACGGGCAGGGCACGCTGCTGTTCGTGGACGAGATCCACCGTTTCAACAAGGCGCAGCAGGACGGGTTCCTGCCGCATATGGAAGACGGGACAATCCTGCTGGTCGGGGCCACGACCGAAAACCCAAGCTTTGAGCTGAACGCCGCTGTGCTCAGCCGGGCGCAGGTGCTGGTGCTCGAGCGGCTTGATCTGGATGACCTCGAATTGCTGGCGCAACGGGCCGAGCAGGAACTGGACAAACCATTGCCGCTTGATCCCGGTGCGCGGGCCGCGCTGCTGGAGATGGCGGACGGGGATGGGCGCGCGCTGCTCAACCTGATCGAACAGGTGGCCGCGTGGACGGTGGACAGTGCGCTGGACCGGGAGGCTCTGGCCACACGGTTGATGCGCCGTGCTGCGCAATACGACAAATCGGGCGATGCGCATTACAACCTGATCTCGGCGCTGCACAAATCGGTGCGCGGGTCGGACCCTGACGCCTCACTCTACTGGTTTGCACGGATGCTCGAGGGGGGCGAGGACCCGCGCTACCTCGCTCGTCGGATCACCCGCATGGCGGTCGAGGACATCGGCCTCGCCGATCCGCAGGCGCAGGCGGTGTGCCTGCAATCCTGGGAAACCTACGAACGCCTCGGCAGCCCCGAGGGCGAACTGGCACTGGCGCAGGCGCTGGTCTACCTCGCCCTCGCGCCCAAATCGAACGCGGCTTACAACGCCTACAAGGGCGCGCGCCGCGCCGCCAAACAGACCGGATCGCACCCGCCGCCCAAACACATCCTGAACGCGCCCACCGCATTGATGAAGGATCAGGGCTACGGCAAGGACTACGCCTATGACCACGATGCCGAGGACGGGTTTTCCGGCGCCAACTACTTTCCCGACGGGATGGACCGGCCTGACCTCTACCAACCTGTCGAACGCGGCTTTGAACGGGATCTGAAAAAGCGGCTCGACTATTTTGCGCGCCTGCGGACCAAGCGGAACAGCTAGGCCCGGCACGGGCGCGACCTTGACTCTTTGCGCCCAACCGACGACAGACCGCGCATGATCTCAACCCTTTCCCTTGTGGCCCTTGGCGGGGCAATCGGCGCGTCTTTGCGCTGGCTCGCGGGCGTGGCGGTGCTGCGCGCGCTTGGGCCATCTGATTTCCCGCTGGCCATCATCACCGTCAACGTCATCGGGTCGTTCCTGATGGGGGTGTTTGTGGTGGCCGCCGCACAGCGCGGGCTGACGCATATGTCGCCTTTCGTGATGACGGGCCTCTTGGGCGGGTTCACCACGTTCAGCGCCTTCAGCCTCGAAACCATGACCCTGATCGAACGCGGCCAAATGGGCCAGGCGGGTCTCTATATCCTGCTGTCGGTCGGGCTGTCGGTGGGCGCATTGGCGCTGGGTCTCATCCTTGCACGCGGAGTATTCGCATGAGCGGCGTTCAAACTGTCACCGTCGAAGAGGGCGAGGGGGACCAGCGCCTCGACCGCTGGATGAAGCGGCGTTTTCCGCAGGTCAGCCAAGGCATGATCGAAAAGATGTGCCGCAAGGGCGAATGCCGTGTCGATGGCGGCCGCGTGAAATCCTCGACCCGCGTCGAAGAGGGGCAACAGGTGCGCATCCCGCCATTGCCCGACCGACCCGCGCCCGTGATCCAGAAAACGCGGGTGTCCGACAAGGACGCGCAGATGATCCGCGATTGCGTGATCTACAAGGACGATCAGGTCATCGCGATCAACAAGCCCTCCGGTCTGCCGACGCAGGGTGGATCGGGCCAGACCAAACACGTCGACGGCTTGGCCGAGGCGCTGATTTTTGATCTGGATGAAAAACCCCGTCTCGTGCACCGGCTGGACAAGGACACGTCCGGCGTCTTGCTACTGGCACGCACACGTCTGGCGGCCAAGTCCCTGACGGCCGCGATGCGCCATCACGACACGCGCAAGATCTACTGGGCGCTCGTGGCCGGTGTCCCAACGCCTTATCTGGGCGAAATCAAATACGGGCTGGTCAAGGCTCCGGGCCGGGGCCGCGGCGGCGAGGGCGAAAAGATGATCGCCGTGCACCCGCGCGACGTCGACGGCACACCTGGGGCCAAACGGGCGCAGACGCTCTATGCCACGCTTTACCGCGTGGCCAGCCGCGCCGCATGGGTCGCGATGGAGCCGATCACAGGCCGCACCCACCAGCTGCGCGCGCACATGGCCGAGATCGGGCATCCCATCGCGGGCGACGGCAAATATGGTGGCTCGGGTCAGGAAAACCTCGGGGACGGGTGGGGCGCCAAGGTGGGCGGCATTATCTCGAACAAGCTTCACCTGCACGCTCGCATGATGCGCTTTGAACAGCCCGAAACGCGCCGCGTCATCACCGTGACCGCCCCCCTGCCGGATCACATGGCGTCCACATGGAACACCCTTGGCTGGACCGAGGATCTGGCCTCCGAAGACCCGTTCGAGAACATCTGATGCGTCTGGTCGTGTTTGACGTCGACGGCACGCTGGTCGACAGCCAGGCCGACATCGTCGGCAGCATGGGCGACGCCTTTGCCGCGGCGGGCCTTGCCGCGCCCGCCCGCACGGACGTGCTGGGCATTGTCGGGCTGTCCTTGCCACAGGCGATGCATGTCCTGGCCCCGGATGCCGACAATGACCTGCTGGTGACACGCTACAAGCAAGCCTATGCCGACCGCCGCCAGCGTGACGGCGCGGGATACGGCTCACCGCTTTATCCCGGCGCGCGCGCGGCCATCGAACGGCTGCACGCGATCCCGGAAGTTCTTCTTGGCGTGGCCACCGGCAAATCCAAACGCGGGCTCGATGCGCTGCTTGAGGCCCATGACCTCGCGCGCTACTTCGTCACCCGTCAAGTCGCGGATTTCCACCCGTCCAAACCGCACCCGTCCATGCTGATTACGGCGATGAACGAGGCGGGGGTCGAAGCGGACCAGACGGTGATGATTGGCGACACGACGTTCGACATGCAAATGGCGGATGCGGCGCGCGTACCCTTTGTCGGCGTGGGTTGGGGATATCATCCGGCGCAGAGCCTGACATCTGCGCGGGCCGTTCTGGGCAATTTTGCCGATCTTGATGCGACGCTCTTTGAAATTTGGGGCAGATGACATGAGTGAGTGGAAACAAAAACGGTTCTGGTCCGAGGCAGCTGCGGTCGAGACCGACATGGGATGGCACGTGGCGCTGGACGGGCGACTGGTCAAGACACCGGCCAAGGTGCCCCTTGCTTTGCCGACCCTGACTTTGGCGCACGCCATTGCGGCGGAATGGAACGCGCAGGATGACGTGGTAAATCCGCTCTCCATGCCCTTTACCCGCAGTGCGAACGCGGCCATCGACAAGGTCAGCATCCAGCACGCCGAAGTCGCCGACATGATCGCAGCGTACGGGGATGCGGACTTGCTGTGTTACCGTGCCGACAGCCCCGAAGGTCTAGTGAAGCGGCAATCAGAGACTTGGGATCCGTACCTTGAATGGGCCGCGGACAAGCTGGACGCGCGGCTGCATCCGCGCACCGGCATCATGCACGAATCACAAGACGCAGGTGCGCTCACAACTTTGGCAAACCGGGTGCATGGGTTCACAAATTTCGAATTGGCGGCCTTTCATGACCTTGTCAGCCTGTCGGGATCCCTGGTTCTGGGTTTCGCTGCCGCCCAAGACCTGCACCCCGCGCACATGATTTGGGCAGCATCGCGCGTCGATGAACACTGGCAAATCGAGCAATGGGGCGACGACGAAGAAGCCCAAGAGGTGGAACAGATCAAGAAAGCTTCATTTTTGCACGCAAAAGCATTTTTTGACGCTTCCAAACCGTTGTGAGAACAACCATTCAAACTGCATAATTATGCATCGTTTTTGGTGAAGCCACCCTTGACGTTTTGCGATGAATCCGGCCACAGTACGGCCCACTGGTTGGGGATAAACCCCACTGGGATCGCCTTCAGCGCGGCATGAACACTCAGGCTGCGTTGATCGAACCGCCAAAACATGGTGGAAAATCAGGAAGAGGTAACAATGAAAAAATCCGTATTCTTTGGCGCGCTGACCGTCGCCGGCCTGGCGGCCGGTGTAGCGGCTGCTGGCACGCTTGATGACGTGAAAGCACGCGGCAAACTGAACTGCGGCGTGACAACCGGTCTGGTCGGCTTTGCCGCGCCCGACGCCAACGGTGAATGGAATGGCTTTGACGTTTCGGTCTGCCGCGCTGTTGCAGCGGCTGTACTGGGCGACGCATCGGCTGTTGAATTCGTCCCCACCACAGGCAAGACACGCTTTACCGCGCTGGCCTCGGGCGAAATCGACATGCTGGCCCGTAACACCACATGGACCTTCAGCCGCGACGTGGACCTCAAGTTCACCTTCGTTGGCGTGAACTACTATGACGGTCAGGGCTTCATGGTTCCCAAGGAACTGGGCGTGTCCTCGGCCAAAGATCTGGACGGCGCGACCGTCTGCATCCAGACCGGCACAACAACAGAGCTGAACCTGGCGGACTTCTTCCGCTCGAACAACATCAGCTATGAGCCTGTTCCGATCGAAACAAACGCCGAAGCGCAACAGCAGTACCTTGCTGGCGCATGCGACGTGTACACAACGGACGCCTCGGGTCTGGCCGCAACTCGCGCCACATTCGAAGCACCTGGCGATCACGTTCTGCTGCCCGAAATCATCTCCAAAGAGCCTCTGGGCCCGCTTGTTCGCCACGGCGACAACGAATGGGGTGACGTGGTCCGCTGGACTCTGAACGCGCTGATCACAGCCGAAGAACTGGGTGTCACATCCGCGAACATCTCCGAGATGGCCGCAGGCACCAACAACCCGGAGATCAACCGTCTGCTGGGCACCGAAGGTACGCTGGGCGAAATGCTGGGCGTTGACGCTGACTGGGCGATGAAAGCCATCTCCGCTGGCGGCAACTACGGTGAGATCTTCGAGAAGAACATCGGTGAATCCACTCCGATCGGTCTGGCCCGTGGCCTGAACGCTCAGTGGACCGATGGCGGCCTGATCTACTCGCCGCCCTTCCGCTAAGATACCAAGCCGAGGGGCGCAGGGTCAAACCTGCGCCCCTCGCGCATCTGGGGTGCTGATCGCTGAAAACAGCGGCGCCGATGCCCAAAGTGCAGCCAACAAACGAAAACCCGGCCACCGTGTGCACAACACGGAAAACAAACGACCGGAACCACGGGGACCATCTCCATGACCACGATGACCGACCCTCCACAGGAGTCGTTCCGCCTGTCGATGCTTTTGAACGACACGCGCTATCGCTCTTACACTTTTCAATTCATTGCCCTGATCGTCCTGATTTCGTCGATCGCCTTCTTGATGAGCAACCTGTTCAGCAACCTGGCGGCAGCGGGTCTGAATATTTCATATCAGTTTCTGGGCTCGCCTGCGGGCTATGACATCAACCAGACACTCGTTGAATACACGAGCCAATCGACCAACGCCCGGGCGGCACTGGTTGGTATTCTGAACACCCTTCTGGTGGCATTCCTCGCTTGTGTCACGGCCACCGTGTTTGGCGTCATTGCCGGGGTTCTGCGGTTGTCGAACAACTGGCTCGTCAGCAAGCTGATGTCTTTCTACGTGGAAATCTTCCGGAACATCCCGGTCCTGATCTGGATCATCATCATCTTCACGATCATGATCGCCGTCCTGCCGGGGCCAAGGGCCTTCCGTGGCGACGATCCGGCAGCCAGCATGGTGTTGAACGCCGTCGCCTTTACCAACCGCGGCGTCTACATTCCTGCACCAGTCTGGGGTCCGGGGTCGCTTGTGGTTGTGGCCACCTTCATCCTGTCGGTCATCGGTGTCTTTGCCTACCGGCGCTATGCGACCAACCTGCTCTATGCCACGGGTCGCCTGCTGCCGATGGGTTGGCCAAGCCTCGCGATCCTGTTCGTTCCGACGCTGCTGGTCTACTTCATCATGGGCATGCCCATCGGGCTGGACTATCCCGCATTGAAGGGCTTCAACTTTTCCGGTGGGATCAAGGTTGGCGGGCCGCTGATTGCATTGTGGTTTGCCCTGTCGATCTATACCGGTGCCTTTATCGCGGAAAACGTGCGCGCTGGCATCCAGGCGATCTCCAAAGGTCAGTCCGAAGCAGCAGGTGCCCTTGGTCTGCGTCCGGGCCGGATCATGAACCTGGTCGTGCTGCCACAGGCGCTGCGGGTTATCATTCCACCGCTCATCTCGCAATATCTCAACATTACCAAGAACTCGTCCCTGGCCATCGCCGTGGGCTATGCCGACGTGACGGCCACACTGGGCGGGATCACCCTGAACCAGACGGGCCGCGCCATCGAATGTGTTCTGCTGCTGATGCTGTTCTATTTGACGATCTCGCTGTCCATTTCGGCCATCATGAACGTCTACAACAACTCCGTTAAGCTGAAGGAGCGCTGAGATGTCGAATACACACGCTGCCTTTGTGCGCACCGAACAGGTGCCGCCATCGCCTCCGCCTGCCAACGCCGCGGGACCGGTCAAATGGGCCAAGGACAATCTGTTCTCGACCCCGTTCTATTCGGTTCTCACCATCGTTGCGCTTTATGTGATCTACCTCATTCTCGGCAATACGCTGCCATGGATACTGAACGGGGTCTGGGGCACGTCCAGCCTCGCGGAATGTCGCGAAGTGCTCGACGGCGTATCGGCGGGCTGTTTTTCGGTCCTAACCGAGCGTTGGAACCAGCTGCTGTTCGGGTTCAAATACCCAGCGGACCAGTACTGGCGTCCCGCGCTGACGTTCCTGCTGTTCTTTGCAGCGGCCGCACCGGTCCTATTCTACAAGCTGCCGCGCAAACTGCTGTTGTTCACGGCGATCTTCCCTTTTCTTGCCTACTACCTGATCTGGGGCGGCACCATCCTGACGCCGATCCTTGCGCTGGTCGGGACCGTCGTGGGCTACCTCGTGTACCAGCGACTGGTGTCGGGCAGCTTTGCGGCCGGTTTCTTTGGCGGGATCGCCGCGGCCTTTGTCGTGTGGATCATTGGGGGCATGCTGGTCCCCGACAACGCAAACGAAGGTGCAATGTTGCAAGCCGTGCCAAGTCGGGATCTTGGGGGCTTTATGCTCAACATGATGCTGGGGGTGGCCTGTGTGTCGCTGTCGGTGCCGCTGGGCATCGCGCTGGCGCTGGGCCGTCAGTCGGACATGCCGTTGATCAAGTGGATTTGCGTGATCTTCATCGAATTCATCCGCGGCGTGCCGCTGATCACGCTGCTGTTCGTGGCGTCGGTGATGCTGGCTTACTTCTTCCCGCCCGGCACGACGACTGACCTTTTCCTGCGGGTGGTGATCATGATCACGATGTTCTCGGCGGCCTATATCGCCGAGGTGATCCGGGGTGGCCTCGCCGCCCTGCCACGTGGCCAATACGAAGCCGCAGACAGCCTCGGCCTTGATTACCCGCAAGCGATGCGTTTGATCATCCTGCCCCAAGCGCTCAAGATCTCCATTCCCGGGATCGTGAACGTGGCGGTAGGGCTGTTCAAGGACACAACGCTGGTGTCGGTCATCTCGATGTTTGACCTGCTGGGCATGATCCGGGGTCCCATCCTCGCCTCGACCGAATGGAACGGGGTGTACTGGGAGCTTCTGGGCTTTGCCGCACTTCTCTTCTTTGTCGTCTGCTACGGCATCTCTCAATACTCGCAGTGGCTGGAACGCCAGCTCGCGACTGATCACCGCTGATAAGGAGTGGCTGACATGAACACGCAAGTTGAACAAAACATCTCGACAGAAGTCGCGATTTCCATCGACAAGATGAACAAGTGGTACGGGTCCTTTCACGTGCTGCGCGACATCGACCTGACCGTTTATCAGGGCGAGCGTATCGTGATCGCGGGCCCCTCCGGGTCCGGAAAATCCACGCTGATCCGCTGCATCAATGCTCTGGAAGAGCATCAGCAGGGGTCGATCACCGTGGACGGCACGCTGCTGTCCTCGGACGTCAAGAACATCGACAAGATCCGGTCAGAGGTCGGAATGTGCTTCCAGCACTTCAACCTGTTCCCGCACCTGTCGATCCTTGAGAACTGCACACTGGCCCCGATCTGGGTGCGCAAGACGCCCAAGAAGGAAGCTGAAGAGATCGCGATGCATTTCCTTGAGAAAGTGAAAATCCCGGATCAGGCCGACAAGTATCCCGGTCAGTTGTCCGGTGGTCAGCAGCAGCGTGTGGCGATTGCCCGTTCGCTTTGCATGCGCCCACGGATCATGCTTTTTGACGAACCGACCTCGGCTCTGGACCCCGAAATGATCAAGGAAGTGCTCGACACAATGGTCGAGCTGGCCGAAGAGGGCATGACCATGCTCTGCGTAACGCACGAGATGGGCTTTGCCCGTCAGGTGGCCAACCGCGTGATCTTTATGGATGAAGGCCAGATCGTCGAACAGAACGAGCCGGAAGAGTTCTTCAACAACCCGCAAAGCCCGCGGACCCAGTTGTTCCTGAGTCAGATCCTCGGTCACTGACCAAAGGTGCGCAGTCAATGCGCACCCTACATCACCTCGCGTGGTATCGCGAAATCCATCGGCTGGCCCTCGTGCCAGCCGATGTCGTTCCAGGCACCGGTATCAAAGCGGATGATGCAGGTGGCGCAGGTCGGGTAATCCGCAAATCGTGCGTGCGGCGGCGGCGTTTCGACCAGCCGGTGCGCAAATTCGGCGATCCCCGGATTATGCCCGATCATCAGCACGGTAGCGCCCGTCTGACCCCGTAGGACATCCATCATGACGTCAGGCCCCGCATGGTACAGGCGTTGTGTGAACTGCACCGGGCATTTCAAGCCAATCTGATGAAATGTCTCTGCCGTTCGTTTGGCAGCGGAAACCGTCGCCGCATCCGGGATGATGCCCTTGGACCGGAGCCATTGCGCCATCGCCTGTGCGGACCTGCGTCCACGGTCATTCAGGGGGCGGTCGCGGTCCGGCAGTATTGGGTCATCCCAACTGGACTTTGCGTGGCGCATCAGAACGAGAGTGCGTGTCATTTGTGGAAGGCTGCCATGTGGAAGGCGGACTGCGCTGCGGGACGGTCAAAGGCCTGGCTGACGGGGCATGCGCGCCGGACAAGGCATCCCGCGCCCATGCAATCAACGCCCGCAGCGGTGTCAAGGAATGCCTTGCATGCGGGGACATCGTAGGCCGCGGTTTCGCTGAGTGCGGCGACCGGGCAGGCGGTGATGCAAGGACGGTCCCCGCAGTCGCTGCAAGGGGATCGCAGATCCGGGCCCGCAGCAAAGGGTGTTGCAAATTCCAGCGCGCCGCGGATGGAAATCATCAACCCTGCGGTATCGTGGATCATCATGCCGGTCGGGCTTTGCCAGAACCGACCCGTCGCCAGCGCCCACGCAATGAACGGTGCATAGGGTGGGCCGTCTGAGGGAAAGACCGCCCGCGCACCGGCATCGGCGGCAAGCGCACCCAAGACGCGTTTGGACCATCTGTCGACCGGGTCAGGCGCGCCGTCGGAGGCTTCTGGACTATCACAGAACACATCCCACCACTGCGCGTCCGTGCCTATCAACACCCGCGCGCCGTCATGGCCCATCATGAACAATCCATGGGCGCGCACCGCCGCGTCAATCGCGTCAAGCTTCATTTGCGGGCGAAAGGCAGGGCAAGTGACCAGCCAAGCCGTGCAGGCCGGTCATCCTGCCACTCAAGCCCGACCTGCATCTCGTCATGCCCGGCCTCCGGCTGGGCGATATAGGTGCCGAACATCCGGTCCCAGATCGACAGGGCAAAGCCGTAATTGCTGTCATGTTCGTGCCGATGCACCGAATGGTGCACGCGGTGCATGTCGGGCGTCACCAGAACTCGCCGTACAATGGCATCGAGCCACAGGGGCAGGCGGATGTTGGCGTGGTTGAACATGGCCGTGCCGTTCAGGATGATTTCGAACAGGATGACCGCGATGGCAGCGGGGCCAAGCAGGTACACTGCTCCGATCTTAATCAGCATGGACAGGCCAATCTCGACCGGATGAAAGCGGATCGCCGTGGTAACGTCCATATCGACATCCGCGTGGTGGACTCGGTGAAGACGCCACAACAGAGGCACCTTGTGGGTGATCAGGTGCTGTGCCCAGATGATGAAATCGAGGATCAGGATAGCGGCCACTATTTCGATCCAGGACGGGAGCGTCAGCGCGTTGAGCAACCCCCAGCCCTGCGCCTGCGCATCAATCGCGGCCCCCACGGCCAGCACGGGCAATACAAAAGCCATCGCGCGGATGAAGATCGTGTTGGCAACGGTGATGCCCCAATTGGTCAGCCAGCGTCTGGCACGGCTTTGACTGCGGCTACGGCGGGGCAACAGCGTTTCGGCCAGCGCAAAGAGCGCGAAAAGGCCCAGAAAGACGCTAAAGCGAATGAGAGTTTCGTTTTCCATGATCCAAACCTACCGCCCGCTGCGCCCGGTGCAATGCGGTGGATAGACACGTTTGCGTCACCGTGGGCGGATGATGGACCCGGCACCGTGATCGGTGAAAAGTTCAAGCAGGCAGGCATTGGGCGCACGCCCGTCCAGAATGACGACCGCGCGCACGCCACTGGCAATGGCGTCCAGCGCGGTCTCGGTCTTGGGGATCATGCCACCGGCAATCGTGCCGTCGCGCGTCATGTCGCGAATCTGGTCGGCGGTGATTTCGGTCACAACCTCGCCATCCTCGTTCTTGACGCCCGAGACATCCGTGAGCAAGAGCAAGCGGTCCGCCTTGAGCGCACCGGCAATTGCGCCCGCGGCCGTGTCGCCGTTGATGTTGAATGTCTCGCCATTGAGCCCAGCACCCAGAGGGGCGATGACGGGGATCATGGCGGTGTTGAACAGGGTGTGCAGGATCTTGGGATCCAGTTGCGACGGCGTGCCGACCAGCCCGAGGGCAGGATCCGTCTGGTCACAAATCATCAAGTTGGCATCCTTGCCAGACAAGCCCACGGCCCGGCCCCCTGCACGATTGATGGCTTGTACGATGCGTTTGTTCACGACGCCGGACAGGACCATTTCCACGACGTTCATGGTCGCGGTGTCGGTGACGCGCTTGCCGTTCACAAAGTCGGACTGAATGTTTAGCCGATCCAGCATATCGTTAATCATCGGACCGCCGCCATGCACGACGACCGGGTTCACCCCGACTTGGCGCATCAGGACCACATCATTTGCAAAACTGGCCATCGCCTCGTCCGAGCCCATGGCATGGCCGCCCAGCTTGATGACGACGGTGGCCCCTGCATAGCGCTGCATGTAGGGCAGAGCCTGCGACAGGGTGCGGGCGGTGGCGATCCAATCGCGGTTCATGTCTCTGGTCTGCATCTTTCTGAGGGGCCTCGAAGGGTTTCGCCGCTTATCCAGAATTGCGCGCTGTCGCGCAAGCCATGTCCTGCCCCCACCCTGGCCCTCCCCCATGGGGAGGGGACGTACCTGCGCGGTTGTCCTGCTATTCCAGCGTGGCGATCGTGGCGCGCAGGGTTTCGATGCCGTCACCCTTTTCGCTTGATGTCAGGATCAATTCGGGGAATGCGGCGGGGTGTTTCGACAGGGCGTTGCGGGTTTGCGCCAAGACGGTGTCGCGGTCGCGGGCTTTGACCTTGTCGGTTTTGGTCAACACGCATTGGAAAGTGACGGCAGCGCTGTCGAGCAGGCTGAGGATTTCCTCGTCGACCTTTTTGACGCCGTGGCGCGCGTCGATCAGCACAAACGCGCGGCGCAAGGTTTGACGGCCCGACAGGTATTGTTTCAGAAGTTTTTGCCATTTGGCGACAACGGGCAGCGGTGCATTGGCATAGCCATAGCCGGGCAGGTCAACAAGGTAGTGGCTCTCACCGGCGGTGAAATAGTTTATCTCTTGCGTCCGACCCGGCGTGTTGGAGGCGCGGGCCAGTCCCTTGCGGCCAGTAAGGGCGTTGATCAGGGACGACTTGCCCACATTGGAGCGCCCCGCAAAGCACACTTCCATCCGGTCGGCAGGTGGCAGGCCGGACATGGCCACGACGCCTTTGACGAACTCGGTTTCACCCGCAAAGAGCAGCCTGCCGCGTTCGACGGTTTGCGGGTCGGGCGTTTCGGCGATGGGAAAGGGTAGAACCGTCATGAGAGTGTGTCGCCGATTGTGACCACGCCTGCGGTTTTGACTTTGAAATACACGCCGAAGTTACGCGTGCTCCAGCCGTCTTCGAGCAGACGCAGCATGTTGATGTCCCGCGCGCCGGTGCGCGGGTTGGCGTCCGGTGCGCGGCAGCGTTCAATCGGTTCCACCGGGCTGAGCGTTGCCGTGCCGAGGGTCAGGTCGCGTTCCAGCAGGTCGATTTCCTCGAATGGGGCAAGTCCGTCCAGCCACAGGTTGATGCGGAAGCGGCGCATGTCGATGTCAAACGCCGCCCGGCCGCTGAGGGCGCGCAGGGAGGCCAGATTGCCCACAGACACGGAGGCGTAGGGAACATCCGTCATGCCTTGTTCCGGCGCCTTTACCAGGCGCGCGGGACCGGGGCGTTCCTGGGGCCACAGATCATCGATCCAAGCACCCAAGGCATCGGGCGCGCTGTCTGGCCGAAACTCAAGCGGATCACGGTCGGGATGCGTCAAGACAATTCCGTCGCCGATGCTGACCGCCCCGATCGAGGCAAGTCGCGGCCCGGACGCCACTTGGAGGAAGTTGCGGCGGGGCTGCCATGCGTCGATGTCGTCCGCAGCCGCATTCAGCAGTGCCCAGACGCGATCCCCGACGACGGCCTCAGCCGGGTCCAGCCGAACCTGTTCCAACGCTTCGCTGCCCAGACCCTTGAGCGGGTGCCGCCAGATATGGGCGAGAGTTGCGGTCACTTCTTGACGTCTTCCGCGCGGCTTTTCTTGAAGCTGCCTTTGATGTTGCCCAACAAGTCGGGTTTATAGCCTTGGCTGCGCATGATCAGGTATTGCTGGGTGAAGGTGATGACGTTGTTCGCGATCCAGTACACAACCAGTCCGCTGGCAAAGCTGCCAAGCATGAACATGAACACCCATGGCATCCAGGCAAAGATCATCTGCTGCGTCGGGTCCGTGGGGGCCGGGTTCAGCTTTTGCTGCAGCCACATGGAGATGCCCAGCAGGAGCGGCAGGATACCGATGAAGATCAGGGCGAGGATCGAACCGGGCTCGGGCCCTTCGAACGGCAGCAGACCAAAGAGGTTCATGATCGATGTAGGATCGGGCGCGCTGAGGTCCCGGAACGGGCCGAACCAGGGCGCGTGGCGCAGTTCGATGGTGACAAATATCACCTTGTAGAGCGAAAAGAAGATTGGAATTTGCAGAAGGATCGGCAGGCAGCCTGCGGCAGGGTTCACCTTTTCCTTCTTATAGAGCTCCATCATGCCCTGTTGCAGCTTTTGCTTGTCGTCGCCCGCGCTCTCCTTGAGCTTTTCCATCTGTGGTTGCAGCTCTTTCATCTTGGCCATGGAGACGTAGGATTTGTAGGCCAGTGGAAACAGGACCGCCTTGATGATCAGCGTGAGGCCGATGATTGCCCAGCCCATGTTGCCCACCAGTGCGTTCAGCTCGTGCAGCAGCCAGAAGATCGGCTTGGTCAGGAAGAAGAACCAGCCCCAGTCGATGGAGTCGATGAATTTCTCGATCCCGCCGGATTGGTAGTTTTGGATGGTTTCCCATTCCTTTGCGCCGGCAAAGACCTGGCTCGTGACCGAGACGGTGCTACCTGCGGCCAGGGTCTTGGTATTCTGCTTGGCCGTGGTCTGATAGATGTCGCGGTTTGCGTCGTAAAAGGTCTCGACGCGGGTCGTGTCGTCTTGCGGCGCAATCAGGACGGTTTGCCAGTAATGGTCTGTGAACCCGGCCCAGCGTGCCTCCTGACCCGCTTCGGTGTCGCGCTCGGCATAGCTGTCGAAATCATTCCAGTCTGTTTCCAGGTATTCGCCCTGGGCAAACTGTACTGCGCCTTCGTGCACCACCCAGATATTCGTCGTATCCGCAGGCAACCCGTGGCGGGCCAGCACGCTATAGGGGGCAAGCGCAACCTGGGACGTGCCCGTGTTCGTGACCGATTGGGTGACCGTGAACATGTAATCGGCGTCGATTGAAATCATCCGCTCGAAGGAAAGGCCCGCGCCATTGTCCCATGTCAGTGTAACGGGCGTTTCGGGCGTCAGCGTTGCGTCTGGGTCGGCCTGCCAGATGGTGTTGGGTCCCGGGACCGCGTCGGGTGTCAGGCCCGCGCCTGCGGCCCAGCCGTAGAGGGCATAGTAGGCACCGACTTGCCCCACGGGTGTCAGCATCCGCACAATGCCGGAGTCCGGGTCCAGAGTATTCTTGTAGTCCTTGAGGGACAGGTCATCGATCCGGCCACCCAGCAGCGAAACAGAGCCCGTCAGGCGCGGGGTGTCCAGCGGAACACGGGCCGCTTCGGCGGCTTCTGTGGACGCCTCGGTGGTTGTGTTGGTGGCAGCGGTCGATGCGTCGGCTGCAGTTGGCACTGTGGCTTCCGCGCCGGATGCGGCGGCGGGCGCGTTCAATTCGGATTGGTTGGCAGTGTCGACCAGCGGCGTATCCGGTTCTGGTGGCGGGAACAGGACAAACCACACAAGGATCACGAGGAAACTGAGTGCCGTTGCAAGAATGAGGTTCTTGTTCTGATCGTCCATTGGGGACTGCCACCTGCTGTCTGAAACGTTCGCACGGGTTCAACAGAGTGCGGGCACAAAGGTCAAGCGGAATCGCCCGTATCACAAGGTTCTTTGCCGAGGCGGCGAGGCAGTCCGGGCACCGGTTTCTTGCCATGCGGCATTCGGTCCATCTCAGGGCGCGCCAGAAGTCGTCTCAGTTCGCACGTCGGCTTGGGATGGTAGGGGTGTCTTTCAGTTTGGCCTCGTGCGTGCGCACCCAGTCGAGCGTTTTTTCAAAGGGCATCGGCCGCGCAATGCCGAACCCTTGCACATAGTCGCAGCCCAATTGTGCCAGCAGTGCATGCTCGCCCGCGGTTTCCACACCCTCGCCCAGTGTTTCGATGCCCAGTCGTTCGGCCATCGTGAGAACCGCGCTGATCATGCGCTGCTGCTCAGGATCACGATCCGATTTCATTACAAAGGAACGGTCGATCTTGATCCGGCCAACGCCGAACCGGCGGATGGCCGCGATGGAGGCATGGCCCGTGCCAAAATCGTCCAGATCGATCCGGCAGCCAAGCTCGGTCAATTTCTTGATGTTGCGCGTCGTGGAATCGTCCGCTGATCCGGTCACCACGGTTTCCAGGATCTCCACCGCAAGCCGGTCCGGGGTCAGATCGAACCGGTCCAGTTCCCAACGCAGCTTGTCGACAAGACGGGGGTTGCCCAGTTCCGATCCGCTGAAGTTTACGCCCACTTGCGGCACGTGCAACCCGGCTGCGTCCCATGCCTTGAGCGCAGTGAACGCATGATAGATCATCACTTCGGCCAACCGTTCCAACAGACCGGCGTCTTCGATTGCAGGCAGAAATTCGGCCGGTGATATTGCGCCGCGATCCGGGTGGATCCATCGGGCCAGTGCCTCAAAGCCGGACACTCTGCCTGTATCTGTGGAAATCTGGGGTTGGAACCACGGCTGGATTTGTCCGCGTTCCAACGCGGCGGCCACTTCGTCGCGCAAGCTGGCGCGGGTGCGCAGCCGCGAGTGTAATTCGGTGGAGTAGGCGCGCACCGAGGACGGGCCGCGCCTTTGCGCTTCGTGCAAGGCGGCGATACTGCCGTTGATCCAGTCGCGTCCGGTCTCTCGCGGGGCACGGCCCAGCAGGCAAAACCCGACGCTCGCCGTCATGTAGATAGACGTGCCATCGATCGAGATCGGTTCTTCGATCGCTTGCTGAATGCGCCCGCTCAACTGGATACAACTCTCAAGGTCGAGGTGGCGCACCGGCTCGAGGCAGATGCCGAACCGGGCATCGCCAATCTGGCTGATCGTGTCCTGATCGCGCGCGGCGGTCATGATCCGACTGCCGATCGCCTTCAGGACACGGTCAACCGCGCCGGGCTCATACCTGTCTGTCAACACCGCAAATTCGTCCAGTTCCACGGCCAGTATCGCGCTGGTCAAGGCAGATCCCGACAACTCCTCGCGCAACCCGTCGGCGTGCGCGGTAAACATGTCCGATCCGACAAGCCCCTTGCCCTGATCCCCACCCGGTGCGCGCGACCCGCGCAAGCCAGCACCGCCCAGCATCAACCACGTGAGCGGCACGAGGACCGCGATCAGAACCAGCGTCGCCTCGCCGCCAAGCCAGAACCCCGCTAATGTGAAGGCAGGAATGAACGCCAGCATCTGAGGTCCGGTGAACGCCGTCGCCAGCCGTGATTTAAAGGCCGAAAATGTCCTAGGCAGGCGAATGCGCATGAAACTTCCCTTCACGTGAGGCGCGCCCGGTCATGGCGTGCCCGTCAGTGGTAGAAGCCCTTGGTAAGCCGGTCTTTAACGCAGGTCGGGAATGTCGCTGGAATTTGCTTCAATTTGTTCGGAATTCAGGGCCAGACCTGCGAAATCGAACAGTTTGGGATCCAGCAGGTGCGACGGGCGCGCATTCATCAGCGCCCGGAACATGACCTGCCTGCGGCCGGGGCTGTTGGCCTCCCACCCATCGAGGATTTGTTTGACCTGCTGGCGCTGCAACCCGTCCTGACTGCCGCACAG
The DNA here is from genome assembly GCF_947487805.1 of uncultured Tateyamaria sp. Lineage (GTDB taxonomy): Bacteria > Pseudomonadota > Alphaproteobacteria > Rhodobacterales > Rhodobacteraceae > Tateyamaria. The sequence continues at coordinate 651,854 of NZ_CANKXW010000001.1, forward strand.
ATCGCAGGGAATGATGGGATAGTTCATGGCGCGCGCAAATTTTTCGCAATCGGCCTCGGCCACGTGGGCCAAGGGGCGATAGACGAACAGATCCCCCTCTTCGTTGACCAGTTTCGGCGGCATGGTCGCCAGACGCCCCCCGTGGAACAGGTTCATAAAGAAGGTTTCGAGGATGTCGTCGCGGTGATGGCCCAGTACTACGGCGCTACACCCTTCCTCGCGCGCGACACGGTAAAGGTTTCCGCGTCTCAGACGTGAACACAGCGCACAGAACGTCCGCCCCTGCGGCACCTTGTCCACAACAATGGAATAGGTGTCCTGAAATTCGATCCGGTGCGGCACCTGCATCTTTTCCAGAAACGCGGGCAGGACCGTCGCCGGGAACCCCGGTTGTCCCTGATCCAGATTGCAAGCCAGCAGGTCGACCGGCAAGAGACCGCGCCACTGAAGCTCGTAAAGCACCGCCAAAAGGGTATAGCTGTCCTTGCCGCCCGACAGGCAGACGAGCCATTTCTGCCGTGGCCCGTCCGCATTGACCATGCCGTACTGTTCGACGGCCTCGCGCGTGGCCCGCACGATGCGCTTGCGCAGTTTCTTGAACTCGGTCGTGCCAGGCGCGCCAGAGAAAAGCGGGTGAATGTCGTCGCTGTGGTCAAGCATCAATGCGCCCCTTAAACCGGTTTGCGCGCTTATAGCATGGGCGTCCTGAACCAAAAGGGGTCAGGCGGGTGGATCATCGCGGTCCTGCGGCACCGGATCATAGCCATCGCCGCCCCACGGATGGCACCGGCCTATGCGCCGCGCGGCCAGCCACGACCCCCTGATCGCTCCGTGTTTCTCCAGCGCTTCCATCGCATAGGCGCTGCATGTCGGCTGATAGCGGCAGTTGAACCCGACCCAGGGCGAAAAGATCAAACGGTAGGCACGGACTGGCAGGGACACCATAAACGCCAGAGGCGTCATGACATCCGTCCCAGCGCGTCGCGCAGATCGGCTAGCATGGTGTCAAAGGGGCGGGACGCGGTCACTTCGGCTCGGCCCACCAGAACGTAATCCGTCCCGGCCGTGCCGTGTTGGGGCAGCACCAGACGCGCGATTTCGCGCAGCCGCCGCTTGGCCCGATTGCGCGCCACCGCATTGCCAACCTTCTTGGAACAGGTGAACCCGACACGCACGTGATCCAGCCCGTTCCCTGCGCGGGCTTGCAGGATGAATCCCGGCATCGCCACACGCCGCGCCCGCGAGGCGCGTAGAAAGTCAGCGCGCTTTTTCAGAACCTCAAAACGCAAAACACCCGCCGGTGGCGTGCCCTGATCTGCGCTGTCGCAAATCATCGGTGCCTCCGGCGGGGTCAATTTTGCAAACCGATCGGGCGCTTTATGCGCTCAACGACTTCCGGCCGCGGGCGCGACGGGCGTTGAGGATCTTGCGGCCGGCTTTGGTCGCCATGCGTGCACGGAAACCGTGACGCCGTTTGCGCACGAGGTTCGAAGGTTGGTAAGTGCGTTTCATCGCAGTGGCTCCGGTATCATTGGCCTGTTGCCCGCGGATTCGGGACAAGGCAGTATTCGAAGCCCGTCCTCTAAAGGGGCAGGGGGGGCAAGTCAAACCCCGGAAGGTCGAAAAGTGGGCGTTGTGCAACAAATCGCGTTGATCTTGCGTTGATATGTTTCAGTCAGGGTGCCCAGACGCCGCAGTTCTCACGAAATCGGGGGCTGGTGTTCAAGGGACCGTGAGCGGGCCTGTTTCGTCACCCCAACGGCGTGCATTTAGGGCACAACACACCCAGCACAGGGTGACATGATGGCAGATGACAAAGAAGGAACAGGCATGTCCGATACGAGCCACCCCCGCAAACCCGGTCTGATCCGGCACCTGCCGTTGATCTGTATCGCCCTTGTCGCGGCCATCGGCGCTTTTACGCTGCGCGATTATCTCAATTTCCAAACCCTGGCCGACAACCGCGAGGCGCTGCTTGCCTTCCGCGACAGTAACTATGTCGCGACAGCGGTCGTGTTCGTGTTGGCCTATATGGCGGTTGTCGCCTTTTCGCTGCCCGGTGCGTCGATCATGACGCTGACGGGCGGGTTCCTCTTTGCCACCTTCCCGGGCGCCTTGTTCAACGTGATCGGCGCCACGCTGGGGGCGGTGGGCATCTTTCTTGCCGCTCGTTGGGGCCTCGGCGCGCGCCTTGCGGCGAAGATGGACACAAGCCAGGGCGCCATCAAGAAGATCAAGGAAGGCATCGATGAAAACCAGTGGTCGATGCTGTTCCTGATGCGGCTTGTGCCGGCGGTGCCATTCTTTGTGGCCAACCTCGTGCCTGCGCTGGTCGGCGTGCCACTGGGCCGCTACGTGATTTCCACGTTTTTGGGCATCATCCCGGGCGCGGTGGTCTATACCTCCGTGGGCGCAGGCCTGGGCGAGGTATTTGACCGCGGTGAAACACCAGATCTGGGAATCATATTTGAACCGGCGATCCTCCTGCCCATCCTTGGTCTATGTGCCCTCGCGGCGCTGCCCATCGTTCTCAAGGCCGTACGCGGCAAAAAAGGTCTCTGACATCCATGAAACGTATCAAGACTGACATCCTGGTCATTGGCGCCGGGTCGGGCGGGTTGTCCGTAGCGGCCGGTGCTGTCCAGATGGGCGCGCGGGTCACCCTGCTCGAGGGGCACAAGATGGGCGGCGATTGCCTGAATTACGGTTGTGTGCCGTCCAAGGCGCTGATCGCAAGCGGTAAGGCCGCGCACGCACAGGCGCACAGTTCTGTCTATGGCGTGGCCGATGCGGTGCCGCAGATCGACTATGCCGGGGCAAAGGACCACGTGCAGGGTGTCATTTCCCAGATCGAGCCTGTGGATAGCCAGGACCGTTTCGAGGGGCTGGGCGTCGAGGTGATCCGCGAATTCGGCACGTTCATCTCGGACCGCGAAGTACAGGCAGGTGACACAGTGATCACCGCGCGCCGGATCGTTATCGCAACCGGCTCCAGCCCGCTGGTGCCGCCGATCGAGGGCATCAACGACGTGCCCTATCTGACCAACGAAACCCTGTGGGAACTGCGCGAACGGCCCGAACACCTTCTGATCATCGGCGGCGGTCCCATCGGCATGGAGATGGCGCAGGCCCATGTGCGTCTGGGATCCAAGGTGACGGTGATCGAAGGCGACACCGCGCTGGGCAAGGACGATCCGGAGGCGGCCGCCATCGTTCTGGACAACCTGCGCGCCGAAGGCATCGAGATCATCGAAGGCGCACAAGCCTCCCGTATCGAGGGCAAGGCGGGCGCTGTCACAGTGCATACCGAAGATGGGCAGAGCGTGCACGGTACACACCTGCTGGTGGCCGTGGGGCGCAAGACCAATACGGCCGATCTGGGCCTCGAGGCCGCGGGGATTGAAACCACCCGTACGGGCATCAAGGTCGATGACAGTCTGAAAACCACCAACCGCCGTGTCTATGCCATTGGCGATGTGGCGGGCGGGCTGCAATTCACCCACGTTGCAGGCTACCATGCGGGGGTGATCATCCGTTCGATGCTCTTTGCGCTGCCTTCCAAGGCCAAGACCAGCCACATCCCGTGGGCCACCTACACCGACCCCGAACTGGCGCAGGTAGGCCTGACCGAGGCGCAGGCGCGCGACACCCACGGGGACAAGCTAGAGGTCGTGCGGTTTCACTACGTACACAACGACCGGGCCATCGCCGAACGCAAGACCAAAGGCCTGATCAAGGTGATGGTGGTCAAGGGACGCCCCGTGGGCGCCACGATTGCGGGCCATCAGGCGGGCGAGTTGATCAACCTGTGGGCACTGGTGCTGGCCAACAACATGAAGATGAGCCAGGTCGCCGCGATGGTCGCGCCTTACCCAACCATCGGTGAGGTCAACAAACGCGCCGCCGGGGCCTATTTCAGCCCGCGCCTGTTCGAAAGTGATCTGGTCAAACGGGTTGTCGGGCTTGTGCAACGGCTCATTCCCTGACCAGATAGCGGCATGTTGAATTCCCTCTCCGGTCGTTTCCTGATCCTCACAACCATCTTCGTGATGCTGGCCGAAGTGCTGATCTTTGTGCCCTCCATCGCCCGGTTCCGGGAGGAATACCTGCTGACCCGGCTGGAGCGGTCTCAGATCGCGTCGCTGGCGCTGCTGGCCGATGACATGATCGACAGCGAACTCGAAGAAGAGCTGCTGGAAAACGCCGGGGTGTTCAACGTGGTACTACGCCGGGACGAGGTGCGCCAGCTGATGCTGGCTACCCCGATGCCACGCCCCATCGACGCGACCTTTGATCTGCGCGACGGCACAGCGATGGTGCTGATCCGTGATGCGATGATGCGGCTGGTAGAGCCTGAAAACAAGGTGATCCGTGTCATCGGCGCGCCTGTGCGAGAGGCGGGTCTCTTGATCGAGATCACGATGGAAACCGCGCCAATGCGGGCCGCCATGCTGGATTACGGCGTCCGCATTCTCGTGCTGTCCGCGGTCATCTCCATCTTTACGGCCATGCTGCTCTTTTTTGCGGTGCGCGCGATCATCGTCAAACCGATCCGCGGTGTGGTCGGTCACATGCAACACTACGCCGCCGCCCCCGAGGACGTGCGCCGCATCATCACCCCCAACGCAGGTGTCACCGAACTGCGCGAGGCCGAAGAGGCGCTGCGCAGCCTGCAAACAGAGCTGATCTCGGCCCTGCGCCAAAAGGACCGCCTGGCGCAGCTTGGCTCTGCCGTCTCCAAGATCAGCCACGATCTGCGCAACATCCTGACGTCTGCACAGCTGTTCACCGATCGGATCGAGGCCTCCGAAGACCCGCTGGTGCGCCGCATGGCGCCCAAGCTCGTGGGCTCGATCACCCGTGCGGTGCATCTGTGCGAAAGCACGCTTGCCTTCGGCAAGGCCGAGGAACCCAGCCCGACCCTCACCATGTTGACGCTCGATGACCTTGTCGCCGATGTGCTGGACAGCGAACGGCTTGCCGTGGGTGACCATGACCTGTCGCTCAGCGAAACCATTCCGCCGCTGTTCACCCTGCGGGCCGACAGCGAACAGCTTTTCCGCGTGATCTCGAACCTTGTCCGCAATGCCCGCCAGGCCATCATCGCCAGCGGCCAACCCGGAGAGATCAACGTCTCCGCCTACGAGGATGACAGCACGTGGTGGATCGAGATCACCGACACTGGCCCCGGACTGCCGAAAAAAGCGCAGGAACATCTGTTCCAACCGTTCCAAGGTGGCGTGAGCAAGGGTGGCACCGGCCTAGGCCTCGCCATCGCACAGGAGTTGATCAAGGGCCACGGCGGTGCGCTGGAACTCGACCGGACAGGGCCGGGCGGCACAGTGTTTTCCATCCGGCTGCCGAAAGGCGACGGTATTTGACGGTGGATCCCGTTTTCCCCGATTACCCTCTTGCATTGCCCGGAACACAGGACTAAACCGCCCGCCAGTGGACCGATAGCTCAGCTGGATAGAGTACCTGACTACGAATCAGGGGGTCGGGGGTTCGAATCCTCCTCGGTCCGCCACTCAAGCAACTTGCGAAAACGAACATAAGTTTCTTCTTTGATCGCGATCGTGCCTTTTCGTTGGGGAAAATGCGCTCCCAATCAGCCAAGCACGGACAGTCATCAAGTAGGGATTCGCCACCGCGTGTCTTAGACCCTCGAATGAAGAGGCGAGATACTGACAATCGCGCAAAAGGGGCAAGCAAGTGGGACTGACCAATTGGGACGGCTAAAACTTGCCGTTCTCTAACTCAAGCAGGCTTTGCCGTCTGGGCCACATGGATCGCAGTTCGCCGCAAGCGCAAAAGGCCGCTTTAGCTGTAATGGTTGATTGGTCCGGGTAGCCTCCGACAGAAAGTAGACATGTTGCGCAAGGTCATGGCCGTGACCCGCGCGCAGCCGGAGGTCGCGCCGCTCCTGTCGGATGATCATTTCTCGGTCAATGGCACGTTGATCAAAGCCAGGACTACGATGACGAGCTTCCAACCAAGCGAGTGTTCTCCGCCGCCGGGCAAAGAAGATGCCGGAGGCCCGCTGCTACCGGCGACCGACGAGACACCTGCAACGCCCGATCAGCCCGAAACCCCGTGGATGACGGCCATGCTCCGCCAGGACCTAAACGCAGAGGTCGAATTCCATGGCGAGAAGCGCTCGAACGCCACCTCGGTTACCGGCCCGGACGCGCGGCTTTACAAGAAGGCACCCGGCACCGGCGCGGTGTTTTGCTTCATGGGGCATACTTTGATGGAAAACCGAAACGCAACCATCGTCCAGGCCGACCTGACCCATGCAGAGGGCATTCGGAGAGAAAAGCCGCTTTCGAAATGATCCACCGGCATTCACAAGGATCAGCGCGGCAACTTACCTTGGGCGCTGACAACGGATACGACAGCGCCGGTTTCGTCGCGGAACTGTGGCAGGCCTGCGTCACCCCGCACATCGCACAGAAGGCCCGAAATTCCGCCGAAGACGGGCGGTCCACCCGGCATCCCGGCTAAGCCTTTCCCATAAGGCCCGCAAAAAGATTGAAGAACGCTTCGGCTGGATCAAGACGGTTGGCGGCATGACCCAGACCGCCCATCGCGGCATCGAAAAGGTCCGCGCCCTGTTCACCAGGACGATTGCAGTCTGCAATCTCGCAAGACTGCCGAGGTTATTCGCTGCATAACCACAGGAAGTTACCGAACGCTCAGAAAAACAAACCCAACCCAATCGAAAACGCGGACACCAGCGGATCACATCGAGTTTTTCAGCAACCTGTTAATTCTTCTCGAAAACAATCGACTTTCTGACGCCACTCGCGTGACCCCGTACCTTGTGCCGCGCCGTTGGGATTCGAGATGGCGCGGCACCGCGGTCGGGTCAGAAATAGCTGCAGATGAGGTTGCTTGCGATCAGGCGCGCTCGGCCCGAATTGTGCTGACCTGACGACCGTCCATGCCCCAGTTTTCCAATGGAATTTCGTCGATGACGACAAAGGTTGTGGCCGGGTTCTTGCCGAGCACCTTGAAGAGCAGGTCCGTCACACCGGCGACAAGCCGTTGCTTTTCGTCCGTCGACGGCCCGGTGCCGTTGGGGCCGCCCTCCTGCGTGACCTTGATGTTTACATATGGCATTGCGTCAGTCCTTTCTTTCGACAAATGAGAAAACCTTTGTGAGTACGCGCCATCCATCATCCGTTTTGATGATTGTCAGCAGATCTTGATAGTTGCGGCCCAGCATCGTCATGCGCGCTTCGACGATGCCGATGCGATCTCCTTTGATCTCGATCCTTTCGATGAATTCCTCTCGGAGGTCACCGCGGGTCGCTGGCGGTGTACGCGCATCGATGCGCGCCATATAGTCTTCGAGCCCCATGTGCTCGTAAGTGTCGGCCGTACCGTTCACGTAGGTGAGGTCGGTGTGGAAAACAGAGCGGAGCGTGTCGCTGCTCGAATGGTAAAGCCCATCGAAGTAGAGCGTCATGAGCTCTCGGACTTCGGTGTCGTTCGATCCGGTCATCTCAGTGTTCCTCCGGGCCGAAAGGGGGTTGCGCCAACAAACGAGCGCTGCGGCAGCGGCGCTTGAAGAGGGCGGGGGCAGTGCAAGTGGGATTTTTCGACAGGGTCTTCATTGGACACTCCGTTGTGATGTCTCACCCTGATCTACCTATCCTTACCGTCGAGTCCTAATATCGAGTTTTCATATTTGTGATCTAAAAAGAAGATCATCGAGGGTTGTGCGCACGTGCCGGTGATGAAGCGGAACAAATCCACCTTTCCTGCCTGACCAATTCAATCTCGTAGCCGTCCGGATTCGACAGCAAAGCGATGTCCTTGTTGCTTTCCGGAATCCGCATGCGCGATGAACATTCGCCCTAGACTGCGTATCATTGCGGCCCCGATGTTCATCAGTCTATTGCACGCGCCATGGGTGTCGCGCACAGCCAGAGCGACATGACCGAGACCGGTGTACTTACCAAAAGTTGCGGTGTCGCAGTGCCATGTCGGCTATACGGCCATCCCAGCGGACCCTTGGCTCATGAACACCGATGTGAGCCGCCCTTTTGGGAGGTGTGCTGCGGCGCCGCTCTGACGTCCCACGGCCATCGCGGTAAAATGAGTTGGAGGCGCCCAGCTCGGACACGCGAAGCATTGAGCGGCGTATCGCGCGCGACGTGATGTCCGGATTTGGGATATCTTTGATGATCGTGTGCGTTCCGAAGAGGTAAGCAGGAGGCGCGCACCGCACGCCTCCCTTGATCATGGAGGTCAGCGGCAAATCTCGCCGCTGTAGCGCACCAAACCGACGAGGTTGTCATTGTTGCGCAAGTCAACTAGGCCGTAGCTCTGGAATTGACCGGAGTAGCCATGCAGGGTGCCGCGCGTGACGGAGGGATCGAGGTCGTAGGTGATCTCGATCATGAAACGCCCAGGCTTGCCCGGCACTGCCGTCAGAACGCCGAGATCGCGGGTCTGAAAGCCGCCGCCATCGCCGCGCCCGAAATAGTGCTCCATGTCCATCTCCAGACCTGTGTCAGTCTCCCGCGTGGCGAGGATTTTACCGCTGGCATGTTCGATGGTTCCCGTAAGGGTCGCCGAGATGATGATCGGCTGCCCTTCGCCTTCGGGGTAGAAATTGGGAATGGCGACGCCGCCAATGTCGATGCAACTGGCTGCAAGCGCGGCTGTCGAGGACAATGCAAGAGCCAGAGCGGCCCCCGCTATCGAGGTGATTTTCATAGTCATTTCCTTTCCGGAAGTTTGCTTGGTGGTCGTAAGAAAAGTTCAGGCCGCGACTTGCCCTGTCGGGTACGCGTGCCGGGACGAAGGCATGAATGGCGGCTGTCCTGGGCCGCGCCTTGATGGCGCAACCTTCACCGTTCGCATGAGGGATCATGCGGTGTGTTTTGTTCCTTTCGAATTGCCTGCCCCGACCAAAGCCTTGCTACTTGCGGCAGGTTAAAATATATCGGTCGCTATATTTTGATATTGAGGCAGGTGAGCGCCGTCAATAAAAAAATAGCGTTCGTTATATTTTAATCTGGAGATGAAGAGCAGATGAAGAAAGCTGAGAGAACGCGGGCGACTCTGGTTGCGTCAGCGGGGCGGAACTTCCGCAGGGCCGGTTATGCGGGCGTTGGCGTGGATTCGATCGCTGAGGAAGCAGGTGTTACGTCCGGCGCATTCTACGCGCACCTGAAGTCAAAGGATGGAGCCTTTCAGTCCGCTTTGCTGGCCGGTTTAAGAGACGTCCTGACCGCCTTGCCCAAGTTCCGCGAGGATTTCAGTGCGGACTGGCCAGAGGCCTTCGCGGACTATTACCTCGGAGAGGCGCATAGGGCGGACATCGAGAACGGTTGCGCCATGGCGGGTCTGTCGCCCGACGTCGTGCGGGCCGCGCCGGACATACAGCAGGAATACACCGATCTGATGCAGAAGATCGCGGAGGAAGTCGCAAAGGGTATTCCCGAACCGCTTACAGAAATTGAGAAACAGCAGAAGGCCTGGTCCTTTTTGACGTCGCTGATCGGCGCCCTTATTGTCGCGCGGGCAACGGGATCGGCACCGATTGCGGCGCGGATCGCGGAGGCCAGCAAGGCCGCGGCCTTGGTCGCGTTTCGGTCCGGTTCATCGGACGCGAGCTGGCGGCATGACTGAATGAAGCGTGCTAGACTGATTTTTCTGCCAAGCTGCTCCAAAGGCTGGACATGACCGTTCCCATCGGGCGATCGCGGCGTCTGATCGCGAATATCTCTGTGTGCCGTGGCGGGTAGCCTTCGATTGCAAGGGGAACAAGAGCACCTGATTTGAGGTCGTCGCGCATCAAATGGTCCGGAACACCGCCCCAGCCAAGCCCTGCCTTGATAATCGACTTCTTGGCTTCAAAGTCCGATACGGTCCACCGTTGTCCGCCTGACAAGAGGTCTCTGCTCTGGTCGAAGTCCTTGCCACCCGTGCCTGATACGATGACCTGTGTATAGCTTTGCATTTCACGACGCGACTTGACCCCCGGTCGCTGAGCGGCGGGGAAATCCGGGCTGGCGACGGGGCGGATCGTGATCGAGCCGACCGGAAGAGTTGCGACTTCGTCAATCGGCACGCCCTCCAGCCCGGCAATGATCAGGTCAGCACTTCCTTCCATCAGCCGCGCGAGCGGACCGCCCATCATCTCGGTCACCAGCCTCAGATGCGTGCCCGGAAAGGCGGTTCCGACGTTGCCAAGGATCGAGAGGATCGGGTCGAGAGACATCGTGGCGGTAATCACCACAGAAATCACGGGTTCCTGCTCACTCCTGAGACCGGCAGCAACGGCCTTGAGCCCGTGCACCTGTTCAAGAACCCGCGTTGCTTCGCGGAAAAAGACCTCGCCTTCGGGCGACAGTCTGGGCCTGTAGGCATCGCGCAGGAAAAGTTCGAACCCGAGTTCATCCTCAAGTTTCTTGATCTGATGGCTAATGGCGGACTGCGCTTTGTGCAGTCGATCTGCTGCCCCGCGAAAGGTGCCGGAGGCAACAATTGCGTCTAGAGCAACAAGTTGGTCCAAAGTCATCGGCGGCCCCATTCGATCGCAATTTTCGATCATAAGCATGAAAACTCAATATTATCAATTGATGCTCTCCGTGGCTAGATCCAAGCCAGACACCCCTTGGGGCGCTTGGATGGAAATCCAACGCCAGACCCGTGGTGTCCCCTTCAGGCGCGATCTGGCCCGTCGGATCGACGCGGCCCATATTGGAGAAAGCAATGGTAAAAATAGCAATCGTCTACCACAGTGGATACGGCCACACGGCTGTTCAGGCCGAAGCGGTGCGGAGTGGCGCATGCGCCGTGCCCGGTGCAGAGGTCGCCCTGATCCCGGTCGAAGAACGCGAACGCAACTGGGACGTGATTGACGCGGCCGATGCGATTATTTTTGGTTCACCCACCTATTTCGGCAGCGCGTCATCGCAGTTCAAAGCATTTCTGGACGAAACCTCGGGGCGGTGGCTTGAAGGTCGTTGGCGCGACAAACTTGCCGCGGGGTTCACAAACTCCGCCGGCATGAGCGGCGACAAACTGGCCACGCTCCAACAGATAAATCACTTTACGATGCAACACGGCATGGTCTGGGTCGGACTGGGCTTGCCACCGGGAAACAACACCAGCACCGGCTCGCCCGATGATCTGAACCGGCTTGGCGGGTTTCTCGGTGCGATGTCGCAGGCGGATGCGGACGTGCCGCCCGAAGTTGCGCCAGCTGGCTCTGACCTCAAAACCGCCGAGTATCTTGGCCGCCGCGTCGCGGAATCCGCCCAGCGCTGGGGCACTGGACGCAGTTCGGCAGACGTGGCCGCCTGAAGAAAGGCCAGACAGTTAGTCGCAAGGTTCACGTGAGGTGTCGAGCCCGGGTGCCGCGATCAGGTATCTGGCACCTCACCGCGATAGACCGGTTTCAGCATGTCGATCAGCTTGGCCTGTATCGGGGCGACTGCGTCGTTGACTGCGCTCACCCCCATGTCGTGCCCAACTTGCACGCGCATTGGCCGCCCGCCTGTCATTTCGATCACCTTGCTGATCGACGTTGCGACATTGTTGGCATCCGTCCCGTTCAGATCGGTTTCGAACATATGTTCGAACATGGCTAAAAGGCGCTCGCGACCTGCTGCAAGATCGCCATACGCGTCCAGCCGTTCTGTGTCCTGGGGGGCGGGTGCCGTACCCACCAGATCGGTACCGTGTCCGCTTGGTTCGATCAGGACACAGTCGACGCCAAAGGTCTCGAGCTCGTGGTGCAGCGCTTCGGTATAGGCTTCCACGGCCCACTTGCTGGCGCAGTAGATACCGAAATAGGGCATCCCGAACCGACCGGCGGAAGAGCTGAGGTTGATCACCAAGCCGGATTTTCTGGCGCGCATGTTCGGCAACGCGGCCCGCGTCAGACGCATGATGCCATAGAGGTTCACGTCGAAGACATCGACGGTCTGCTCCATCGTGAATGCTTCGGTCAAACCGACGGGCATTACCCCGGCATTGTTGACCAGCACATCAAGAGGGCCTTGCACTTCGATCGTGTCGATCGCCGTTTGGCAGGCCTGCTCGTCGCTGACGTCCAGCTCGAGCGGGGAGAGGTCGAGCCCATCCGCCATTGCCTGTGCCCGCAAGTCGGCTGCCGCCTTTTGGTTGCGCCCGACGATGTCGCGCATTCCGGCATATACCTTGTGTCCGTTTGCAGCCAGCGTCAGCGCCGCAAGACGCCCAATGCCGCGGCTTGCGCCTGTGATGAGAACTGTTTTTGTGTTAGCCATGTCAGACCTCTTGGAAATTGATTGGTGGATGACGCGGTGTGTGTTCCGGTCTCATGACTGCGACGGTAAAATCGCGTCAAAGATGGCGTCGCGTCCAACATCGGGTGTGGGCGGATAGATCCATTTTTCGTTGATCTGCGCTTTCATCGCGGCGCCGTCGGTGCCCTTCATCGCGATGGTTCTGTCCCAACCTTGGGTGAACACGGCGTTTGACATGCCGAGGCTGAGACATGTGGCATAGTCAGGCTGAGCAAAGTCGCGCAAGTCGTGTCCCAGCAGATCAAGCACAGCGTTCTGGCCGGCAACCACCCCCATGGGCATCGCATGTTGGCACGACATCAGGGTCTTGTGTGTATCGTCCGCCGCGGCAATCCCGATATCGCCCGCGCCAAACATGCCGATCTCGCCGATCACCTTCAAGTTCCGGTCAAGTTGCAGACGCCCATCGCTGGCCGGACGGCCCATGCCCTTGACCAGGGGCGAAGGGCGCAGGCCGGTTGCGAATATGGTGGCTTGCGCATCAATTTCCCTGCCGGAACGCAGGACGACCTGATCCGCGGTGACTTGGGTCAAGATCTCGCCGCCTATGAATTGGATGTTCGCCCTGTCGAGCGCGGATTTGATTTCCTGGGTCAGGCTGGCGCCAAGCGATTGGCCCGCGACGTCTTGCTGATCAATGAGGTAGATCGTTGCGTCGGGCCCCAAGCGATCGCGCAAGGACGTTGCTATTTCAAGGCCGCTGAAACTTGCCCCAACGACAATAAGTGCAGGTGCCCCGGGAATATTTGTGTTTAGCTTCGACAAATGCGCGTCAAGATGAGCGGTCTCTTTGTACGCATCCACGACAAAGCCATGTTCCGCGCCACCGGGGACGGGGGGCATCGCCACATGGCTGCCCATGGCGAGGATCATCCGGTCATGGTCCATCATGACACCTGTTTCGGTCCGCAATGCGGTGGACGACACTGCGGCTATCCGGCTGTGTTCGAAGGTGACGTCGATGGCGTCCAGCAGGGGCTGCAATGGGACCAACATCTCGGGACGCGCCCCTTCGTAAAGACGTGGGCGGACGCACAGATGCGTGTCTTTGGACACCAGCGTGATGCCGATGTCGTGCGCGTTTTGGCGGTGCCGCGTTGCCGCAGCGGACATGGCGGCCCAGAGCCCAGCAAACCCACCGCCCGCAATAAGGATTTTTGACATTTTGATCTATCCTGTTGTTTCAGGCGGATCGAATACCTCTTGCATTGCTGCGAGTATACGAACAGCTTTGCGACTCTGAATCGCAAAAGTGAGAATGCAGATGCTTGATTGGGACGACTACTACCTTTTGCTGCATATCGCGCGTTTCGGGAGGGTTTCTGAAACGGCAGATCATTTGAAGGTGACGTCATCGACCATATTCCGTCGCCTTGCCGCCATTGAGAGCAAACTCAACATGCCGATATTTCAACGGGACGGTGGACGGTACACCCCGACAGAAGAGGGTGCGGCCATCGTGAACGCCGCCGAGAAAATGGAGCAGGAGACCGCCGGCGTTGCGCGTTATCTTTCCGGTGAAAGCCAGACGTTGTCGGGATCCGTCAAGATCACGACAAGCGAGGTGTTGTCGTCATTCTTTGTCGCGCGTCATGTGACGGCTTTGGGGCGGGATCACCCGAAATTGAAAGTTCAGGTTGTGAGCAGCGACAGGATGCTGGATTTGTCGCGACACGAAGCGGACGTCGCGATCCGGCCCAAACGTCTCTGCTCGAATGCCTTGTTCGGTCGCAAGCTCGCCACGATCCGATGGGCGACTTATGTGGCGGACGCGAGCCACCATGATGAGGATCATCCGCCGGACACTTATATCGGTCACGCGGGCGATCCTCGCCTCGCCGCGCATTTTGGCTCGACCGCTTTTGACCCCAATGCCGCCGATGGTGCCCAATTCTTTGCAAGCTCGTTGGTCTTGCGCGCGGCTATGTGCGCCCAGGGTGAACACGCCGCCGCACTGCCGATGATCCTGGGAGAAGTCTGGCCGGGCCTGCGCCGTGTCGGTGATGTGCTCGACAATCCGGTGGGAGACCTCTGGATCGTTTGTCACAATGACATGCGCCGCAATCGACGGGTCAGGGCCGTTTTTGACGCAATGATCGATGGGGCTCGCGCCGACACGGCGCTTTTCGAGGGGCCGCTGGGTGCAGCAACGGGACCGTGACACGCGGGCGTCGGCAAACACTGGTCATGAGCCGGTGTCGGGTCGCTCCGGGTGTCACCGATTGGTGTCCTCGAACTGGCTTTCGACGAGACGTTGATCCAGAGTTCATCAGCCCTCAGTTTTCGGGAACGTCGCATATGTGGGAATGTGCTCCAGACCCGATGCCCACTCTGGTTGCTCAGACGCGAAAATTCTCATCCGCTCAGCAGTATTAACAGGACCGCTGAGCGCACCGGCAGGCACAATCATTTTTGTGCCATCACCATTGGGCCACGGAACGCCGGACCCACATATCCGGCAAAACGACTTGGAAATGTCCCGTCCCGTGACCTGAAACCGGACAATCTCTTCCGTGCCTGCAAGCCAGTCAAACTCTCGGGCGTCGACGAACAGATTGGATGCAAACGCTGATCCTGTAATTTGACGGCAGTGATCGCAACTGCACAAGAACAGCTTTTCGAAAGCATTGGCGACTTCGAACGAGACTGCGCCACACAGGCAACGCCCTTTCGCTTTTTGCGCTTCAGGTTTGGTCATCAGGTTACCCTTTCTTGAGGTATCGCGCCCTGTGGGGCAGCAGTAGGCTCAACCCGGCATCTGCACGGAGCAATGCGTTCAGCCTGCGTCCTGCGCCGTGGGAGAAATTGAATGTGTGGAAGCCGCGGCGACGGAGGGATTGAACGGCGACGCGCTGATAAATTTGGCTGAAACCTGTGACCGCATGGGTGAGATTACGTATTTCTTTGCGCGGAACTTCCACCATCGGCCTGTGTCGACCGAGGCAGGCAATGCGCCACGGGCGTCGAATTCCAGTTCGATATCCCCGGTCAGCTGAAGACGACGACTTGTTTCGAAATCGACAAAGACGAGGCCCGCGCTTGGATTCAGCAGGAAATTCCCCAGCGTGCTGAACATTGAATTTCCGGGATAGTCGGGGATGAAAAGTGTCTGACCTCGTGCGTGGACAAAGCCGGGTTTGCCGCCGCGATGCGAGACATCTGCCGATCCGTCGGTGGAGGTGCTGGCCACGAAAAACATGTCGGCATTCGTGATCCAAGTTAAGACATGATCGGGCAGGTTTGCACCGGCCTCGTCACTATGTGGGTCGCCGGGCGTACCTGTTGTCGTCAAGTGCCTCGCCTGAATGTACTTGGGGCAGTTGGGATAGGCTTGGTCGACGGTCAGCGTGAGTTTTTGCCCCGTCACTCCGGCAATGCGGCCGTTGACCCGCAACCGTTTGCGCGTCGCAAGATCAATGAACAGCAAGCCAAGGTGACTTCCTGCATTCAGATCCAGATGCCGCGCGCCCAGTTTGTCAGAGCCAAGGGACAATGTGACCGATGCGCCGTTGGCGCCGACAGTCGTAAAGCCGGTGGTTGCTACAAGGAAATCCGCCCACACGTCGCCAACCGCGGACACCCCGCCGACAACGCAATATGATTGCGCCGCCACGAAAGGGGCGACGTGGTCGGGGATCGACGACCAGATCAGTTTCGAGTTTGCCGCAGCGATATCGCGTACGCCGGTTGCGCGCTGGATCGCCAATTCACCAGGATGAAACATCGCAAGCATACCCCTTGGTTCCGGTTAGTGGGTGCACCGCCCGAGCGGCGATGCACTGGAGCGCGTCGCGCCTAGAAAGTGACGAGCCGATATCCTTCATCGAGGTAGCGGGACAGGTCGATCACGCCGGACGTGCCTGGGATCGCCTTGTCACCGACCAGGGCAACGCCGGTCGCATTTACGTCCTCGGTCGCGCCAAAGACATCGGCGCATCCCAGGCAGGCACCGGCCACCTTGTCCGCGATCGCATTATAAAGCGGATTTGCCGGGTGGTCCGGGTTGACCAGTTCCGCGACCCAGCGCACGCCGGTGCCCTGAAAGATGAGGGCGACATCTTGCTCTTTTTCCTTCAGCTCGTAGGCCAGAAACATCGCGTTGAAAACGCGACCAAGGGCTTCTTCGGAGTTTGCTTGCGGATCCGAGTAGATGACGATTGCAGTTTTGGACATGGGGAGTTCCTGTTGTGTCTTGTGTTTGCCGAACGAACGTTCAACTATTGGATAGGTCGCGGCAAATTTGCTCGCAACTATAATTTACCGTTCGTTCGGTAACATGATGGTGATCTGGAGGATCTGCATTTGGGACGAAAGTCGAGCATCGCTGAGGAAGACCTGATTGAGGCCCTGTCGCGTGTATTTCGTGACACCGGGTATGAGGGGGCGACCCTGTCCTCCCTGTCGCAGGAGACTGGCCTGCAGCGCGCAAGCCTTTACCATAGATTTCCCGGTGGAAAGGAGCAGATGGCGCGGGAGGTTCTCGGTGCTACGGAAATCTGGCTGGCGGAAAACCTCTTTGAGCCGCTGAAGGGCGATGGTCCGGTCGACCTGAGGCTTGAGGCAATGACCCGGAAACTGGACGCGCTTTATTCCAGCGGCAAACAGGCCTGCATTCTGAATATGCTCAGTTCTGCCAGCGATCACGACAGTCCCTTTGCCGAGGCGATCAAAAGGATCTTCCATGCGCTGATTGATGCATTTGCCAGTCTTGTTGAGGGGCAGGGGTTTGACGCGGCGGAGGCGCGGGCAAGGGCAGAACGGGTTGTTGTTCTCTTGCATGGCAGCTTGGTCTTGTCGCGGGGGACCGGGTCGCAAAGACCGTTTGAACGGTTTCTGGAAACGTTACCCGATGAACTGCTTGGGCGCCGATGACTCAGGTGCGAGGGCCCGCGCAGACCTCAACGATATGGCTTCGTCTGCGCGGTCGACTTGGTCTGCCCATGGCCTAGGGTTCCGGAACAAGCCGTGATGCTGTCAGCCAGGCGAGCGTCGCTGCCAAAAGCATGACTGTCGGGAAAGACAGCTCCGCCAGAGCGCTCATCAATGCGGCAGCGCTGGCCGCTCCAAGAGCACCCCCCGACATTTGCAGGAAACCCTGCAAGGCCGCAGCCGCACCGGCCTTTTTCGGAAACCGTTGCAAAGCGGCTGCGATGGATGCCGGTAACAGTATCCCAAGCCCCGTCACATGCACCACCATCGCACCGTTGATCAGGAATTTGTTCAACAGCCCAAAAGCAGGTGGCAGAAAGAGCAAGACGGCACCCGCCAACATGATGCGCGCCCCGAGCACGGACATCGCCCGGGCGGCAACGCGTGCCGCCATGCGCCTTGTGATGACCCCACCGATCACAAAGCCTGAGACGGCCACGGGCGGATAGAGACCGAACTCGATCGGGGACACACCCAAGGTCCCAATCAGGACGGCTGGCGCGCCAGAAAAGAAGGCTGACATGGATGCAAAGGCGCAGGCGACCGCGAGCGCGTTCGGCCCGAAAACCGGGTCGCGCAGGATCGCGCCATATTCTGCGACTTCCATGAGGGGTGACACCCGGCGATGTGATGCGAGGGTTTCGGGCAACGTTCTGATCACGATCAAGGCCAGAAGCAGCCCGAGAGCACCGGTGATCCAGAAGGTGGCCCGCCAGCCGAGCATCTGTTCAACAAAACCGCCAATCAGCGGCGTGAACCCCGGAACAAGGGCAAAAGCGATTGTCACGGCTGCAAGAACACGGGCCAGTTCGACCCCTTCGAAGCTGTCGCGCGTCATGGCCCGAGACACCACAATTCCTGCGGCTGAACCGGATCCCTGCACGATCCGGCCAAACAACAGGTCCGAAAAATCGACCGCTGTGCTGCACAGCATGGTTCCGACCAGGAAAACGGCCAACCCAATCAGTAGGATCGGTTTTCGTCCGAACTGGTCTGACAGAGGTCCAACAACAAGCTGCGTAATGGCAAATGCGCCGAGGAATACGGCAAGCGTGGCCTGGCTTGCGCCCTGAGACACCCCGAGATCAAGGGCCACGCTGGGCAAGGATGGCGTATATATGTTGGATGCAAATTGCCCGACGGCGGCAATCCCGGCCAAAAGAAAAATGGTCGACGTCGTTGCCGCCAGCTTGCGCTGGTAGAGGTTTCGAGATCTGCGGCCGGACGGCATTTCAAGCCCCTTCATTTCTCAGGTTGACGTGACCTCCCCACCGGCTGGCAATTGTGTGCGAGGGCCCACAATTGCGTCACCCGGCCGGTGGTAGGTCCGCTGCGGGTCAAGCGGCGTGTGATGCCGCAGTCGCCGTTGAGCACCGGCGCTCTGCACGGAGTTTGCTGATAGAAATGAAGTGGAACCCGAGAAAGATCGGGACAAAGAAAGCCGGGAACAGCGCCAGTGGGTGATCGTTGACGATGTTCGGCGCGTCATGGGACAGCAGATGTGCAAACCCTTCCGATGTCATGATGCCGAGGGCAACGGCAAAGACAAAGTCCAGAATGCCGATGATATTGGCGCGCACCAGAAGTCTCCTTGCGTTTGGAGCGCCGTTTGCCAAGGCCTTGCTGGCCTGCCATCCCGCGATACCAGCCCAAATGTCACCCAGCCCGGCAGGCAACGCAAATTCGGCTGGGATGCTGCCACCGAGCCACCCGATCAGAAAGACGCCGCCCATGATACGGGGGATTTGAAACGCGGCGATGGCCGCGAGGGGCGTGGCCATCGAAATGCGGCGCCCCAGTGGAGTGAGCCAGGCAAGCCCCCAGACAATCAGGGCACCGCCAAACAGGAAGGCGAGCACAATCGGCGGGTCCTGAAGGGTTGGCGGTACATTCAGAACATTGGATTCCGAAGGCGGCACCACGATCGCAAACCAGAGCCCGAACAGAAATGCCGCTACGATGACGGTTATGCCGGTTTGCTGTGCGGTCAGGTTGGCCCGGCTTACGCCGATCATCATTATGGCGAAAGCAATCAAGGGCAGTGCGACGGCAAAGGTGCGCACATAGAAAATCAGAAAGTCTGTCATGTCACTTCTCTCAGGTTGTGGTGGGCAAATTCGGCTGTCCGAATTCGAGGTTTGAACAGGTATTGATGGTGCGTCCGGCCGCCGGCGATCGGCGGATGATGCCGTGCCGCCCTGTTGGTCTCTTGGTCGTTGCTGGCAACGGGCGGTCTTGCGGGCCGATCTTTCGATGCTTTGGCATCGCTGTAACTCCATCCGGATTTTAGATTACGTTTGTACTCTAAAATTATAGATGTTATGCAACCTCTATATTGTCAATCCCCAGGAGGCAGCGGATGCCGAGAATGTCGGAAGCCGACAAGCGCAAGAGCCATGAGCGGATCATAGATGCGGCGGCGCACCTGTTTCGAAGCGACGGTATCGGTGCGACCAGCGTGTCGGACGTGATGCAGGCTGCGGGGCTTACGCAGGGCGGCTTCTACCGCCACTTCTCTTCAAAAGAGGCGCTTGTCGCTGCGGCGTTCGAGAGGTCAGCCAATGAACTACTGAACAAGACACGAGGCAAGACTGAGCGCCAGAAGCGCGCGGATTTTATCGCGAAATACCTCTCACTCGCGCATGTTCAAAACGCCGGTCAGGGCTGCCCGTTCGCCGCCAATGGCGCAGAGGTGACCCGGTTTGGCGAAGGTGTGCGGTCGGAAGCAGCTGATGCAATCGGGCGGATTTCGTCCATGCTGGGCGGAGCAGAGAAGCCGGGCGACGATGACGGCATCGCAACCTTGGCCCTTTTGATTGGAACGATAACTCTTGCGCGGTTGGCTCAATCCGATGCTGACGCCACGCGCATAATCGACGTGGGCAGAGATGCGGTTCGCCGGCTTGACGCAGCAACGCCCTAAGCCGGGTCACTGCGGAAATCAGGCTGGCACTGGATGCCTCAAGATGCGGGACGGACAAGCGGGAATTAAACCGAAAATACAGCGGGTTCGCTAACCTTTGATGCGCTCCAGATGTGATGCGATACCATCCACAGTGGTGCCCATGGTATTCGTCGGGGCACTCTTCTACTCCACTGACGTGCCCGGCTCGGACCTAAAATCACATGCCAGGACGCCGCCAAATCCTGGGAACGCTCAGTCATCTGCCGCGCCGCTTCGTCGACGGCCATCTGCAGCGGCAGACGCAAGCCAATCCGGTGGAAACATCTGGCTCAGAGGATCGACCAAAGCATGACAACCGCCATTCCGATCATCATCAGATTCTCGGTCAGGCTTATGAAACCGAGCGGTACGTTGGAATTTCCGCCAACGCAGGCACATTTGAGTTCACGCTTGTCGATACAGACGGCCTTGAACACGCTGATCGCACCGATGCTCGCAATGATCAGGGCAATGGGTGCGGATACCCATGTCAGGATCATGCCAGTCATCAAGATTCCCGCACCCGTTTCCGCGAATGGATAGATATAGGCGTACGGCACCCATTTCCGTGCAAGCAGGTCGTAATTCAGGAACATTGTCGAAAAGCTTTCGACATCGCGCAGTTTCTGCATACCCAGCAGGATCATCGAGACCGAGATGAACCAGCCAAGTGTCTGCCACGTGATAGTGCCGAGGAAGCCGACGGACAGCGCAATCGCCGTCAATGCAGCCACGGCGAACAGATACAGGACGGGCCGATAGGTGGTCGCTTTGGGATCCCAGCCCGTCAGTTGTTCCCGAAGGTCAGAGTAGCCCCCGATGCGGTGTCCCTCGATCCAGACTTGCGGCGTTGTCTTGACGTGATGCTCAGCCTTGAAGGCATCAACTTCTGCACGGGTCCGGAACAGCCGATCATCGATGTCAAAGCCCTGACGTTCGAGAAGCCAACGCGCCTTTTGCCCGGATGGGCACAGGTGGTCCGGCAAGGCCATCCGGTAAAGCACGGCCGTCTTGCCGACCGCTGCATCAACAGGATTTGTATCCACATTCGAAACATCGCGCGTATCTTTTGCCATCGGTCTCTCCAATCACCTTCCTTGTGCCAATGCGGCGGCAGTTGTGCGGGGCATCGTGAGATCTATATACCCCCATAGGGTATATACTCAAGGGTGGGTAACTTGGTTCCCCGCCACACTCGACTTTGCCTCGGTCGCCATGCGAAAAGAGACCCATGCACGAAAACCGTGATGCCACATTGAAACGTCTCAAGCGCCTGGAGGGGCAGGTCCGAGGGATCGCTCGAATGGTCGAAGAGGATCGCTATTGCGTCGATGTTCTGACGCAAATTGCTGCGGTGCGCGCGGCGTTGAAGGGCGTTGAAAAGCTGGTGATCGACGATCACGCCGCGCATTGTATCGAAGATGCGCTCGCATCGGGTGACAGAGAGGATCAGCGGGCCAAATTCACCGAATTGCTCGAACTTCTCGACAAGGCGCGCGGCTAGGCCGTCACAGGTTTACGGGGGGTGTTGTCACTGTCGTGAGGGTGGCCGTTGCCAACAGGATCAGGACAACCGCCAACATCTCTATTGAGATCGACCGTCTGAGCGCAGTCGTCGCGCTGGGTGAACCAACCCGGAATGCCGGAACAAGCCTTACCTTGTTCAGTGCCGCAAGGCCAAGCAGGGCCGAGACGAGTCCTACTTTGGCCAACAGAGCCGCTCCGTAGGCTGTTCCCCAAAGGGCTGCTGCCGACCCCGCGAGCAGCCATGCAAGAGCGACCCCCGCGACAATCAAAACGGCAACGCCGAAAGCAGCCGCATTGCCGAAGTAATGCAGTAGATCCCCGCCCGCAGGAGTGCGAGCCGCTCTGTGCAAAGGAAGCAGGGCACCAACCCAGAACGCAGCGGCCAACAGATGCAGGGCCAACAGAATGGCAAGCGGCGCTCTGGGGGCGCCCAGCGAATGTCCCACCTGGGCAAAGGAAATCGCAACAGCAAGACTGCCTGCGAGAGCAATCCATCGCCCGATACGCGGGATCAAGACCGTCAAAATCGCGAGTTCACCCATTCCACGCCAAATTGCGGCCGTGCCAAGCGGGCTCT
The DNA here is from genome assembly GCF_947487805.1 of uncultured Tateyamaria sp. GTDB lineage: Bacteria > Pseudomonadota > Alphaproteobacteria > Rhodobacterales > Rhodobacteraceae > Tateyamaria. The sequence continues at coordinate 674,142 of NZ_CANKXW010000001.1, forward strand.
CCCAAACGAAACCAAGCATCATCGGGTCTATCGCGCCGTCCAAACCCATCCCGGATATCCGGGCCGCCCTGATGCCGAACCGTACAGCCAGCACAGCAAGTCCAACCAGCGCCGCGCCGACAGCCAGTTGCCGCGCAAGGCGCAGTACGGATGCTTCTGCACGCTGAGAAAATATGATCGAAAATAAAACGCCCCCTATTGCGAGCAAGGCCGCGCCATAGTCAATTGCTTTGGCCAGGATGGCCAAAACGACAAGACCGTCGATAGGCGCGAGTCCGGTCACTCAGCGACCGTGAAGGAGAAGCTGCCCTGCATCGGGTGGCCGTCCGACGCCATACCACGCCAGTCGAAACGGTAGCTTCCGGGCTCAAGTGCTTCGACCGGCATCGCCCGGAATTCTGTTGCCGGGTCCATGCCGGTTTCGCGTTCAATGTCGATGTTGCCGTCTGGCGAGATCAACGTGACGGAGATGATACGCATCGGATCATCGAACCGCATTGACAGCTCGGACACATCCGAGACCGTTGCACCGTTGGCAGGTGTCGTTGCTTCGGACTTTGAATGCGCCGCCGCCAACATTGGGATAACCGTGACGGCCAAGCCCAGAAGAGTTTGTTTGATCATCTGAATATTCCTCTATTCGGACAGCGCATTTAGATCATCGTGATATGCACGAAGATCTTCGGGCCATGTCGATTTGATGAAGGATAGCACAGCGATGATCTCCTCATCGCGAAGAACACCTTCATAGGCGGGCATCCCGGACGCCGGCGGGTTCTCCATAAGGCCAGCCAGCCCATACTTGGTCAGGGTGAACAACGTTTCGTCATCGTGATGCCAGGTATGCCCGGTCGCATCATGTGGCGGTGCGGGGAGCAAACCATCTTCTCCGGGCGTGCGCCAGTTGGATTGCCCCTCAAGCTGCGCACCGTGGCAGGCAGCACATTGGTCCGCGTAGATGTTACGTCCAAGGGTGACCACAGCGGTGTCATCAGGTGTCAAGAGATCGATCGGTTCAGAAGACGCGGTCATCAGGGTGAAGGCTGCAAAACCGGCGAACACAAGTCCGCCGGTCACCAACAGGGTCAGGCGACCTGCCATCACGTGTCGAACGGCTCTGCAGTGCCCGAGCGGTAGAACACCTTTCCGGCTCCAGCTTCTCCACCAAACGCGATCACATCGTACCGGGCCGTCGGATCGTCGCCCATGCCGGGGGAACCCATAGGCATGCCCGGAACCGCAAGCCCGGTGATCGCTGGCCGATCCCGCAGCACAGCCTCCAAAGCGTCGAACGGCACATGCCCTTCAAAGATGTAACCTTCGGTTTCAATGGTGTGACAGGATGCCAGCGCGCGCGGGATGCCGCGTGCTAATTTCTGAGCTTCGGGATCGGTCAGTTCCTCAACAGTGACAGCGTAGCCCCGTGCGCGGGCAAGGTCCGCCCACGCATGACAGCAACCGCAACTCGGCGATGTGAGAACGTGCATCGGGCTGCCCGCTTGGGCCGGGAGGCCAGCAGCAATCAAAGATGTGGCAGTTAAAGCGTTGAAATGACGACGTGTGATCATGTCAGTCGGTCCTTTTGGCGTGAAAGTTGAATGGGATGCGGACATGCGCCCGTTGCCGTTCAGACTTTCGGAGGGCCAGTTGGAACGGCCAGAGCCCGGTCCGGAAAATTGGAACCAGCATGTGCCGGACTGTTGTTTGTCGCGACCGGCGGATCAATGAGCGCCATCGCAGCGGCGGCCACGAAATCTGCAAAACAGGACAAGGATCCCATGCCGCCCGCGGCGTCACAACAATCTGCAAGCGCCCGCTCCGCATCTGCCACCACATCGCCCAGCGTGGTTTCAGCGTGGTGGTTGCCATGGTTCGATTCCTCGTTGATGCCATGCATCACAGATGCAGCGGAGGCACCTGCCAATGTGACGATAAGGAGGATTAAGGGAACCAAGCGAAACATGCCAAATACCTACCGGGGGTATGAGATCTTGACAAGTCACGAGGATGTGTCGCTGGAACCGATCCTCGCTGCCCACAGCCCGGCCCCGCCAAGTCTCATGATCACGCCGCACCGAAACAGCAGTGCATGCTGGCAAGTGGGACGCTACCGCTGCGTCGGACCGATGACTTGGGCACGAGCGGGCACATCGGATGCAGGGTCTCTCGATCCCTTCGTGTGCGGAACGCATGCAGCGGCGGAAACCGTTGGAAATGCAACGGAACTTTCAATCGCTCAAGGGCCCGTGCGTTCTCGTCGACTGGGCATGTTGCTCCGATGCATCCGCTCAAACTCTCTGCCAGACGACATTTCACCAATAAGGGAAGAAACATGAAATCCGATCTTAGGACGGTGGACAGAGTTGGCCGTCCGGTCAGGGGCGCCCGCGCGCCTGTCTTGATGCAAGACGGTCAACAGCCGCGTGCGGTAACCAAAGGCGTACAGGGTCATGTCAGTCATCCACGGCACACACGATGGCGAGAACAGCGGGTGCGTTCTGAATGATGTCATCAACACCTTGCCAATTCTCAACGATCCGAATGCTGCAATCGCGCACAGGCTCTCCCTGCCGGCAACCTGCATCTAAGGAATGGCCCCCTCTCCGGGGTGGCTGTCGACTGCTGATCGCGGCGCTGTGCTTTATCCGATCGGACGCGGTATGAACATCGCCGGTGGCCTGCACGAATAACTGAGTGAAGACACCGAAATCGACCAAGCGGCTGCTCGCAATCCGCGATACCCGCAAACCCAAACCTCGCAAGGACAGGGGGTTGTTCGACGGCAGCGCTGCACGTGTTGAAGCGATGGGCATCGCCGTTCTTGGCAAAGATCGCGCCATCGGAAATGGACCACTGCGACGGTTCTCACGCGCGGCCATCTGTCGATTTCTACTTCGGCCTTCATTCTGCAGGGCAGCGGCGATACGTCCCCATCGAATGGCTTTGACCGTTTAACAACCGCAGCCTTCCGAACGTCGGCAAAACCATTCGGTCGGCTTAGATCCGGCCTGCGCAGCTCGGAACGGACAGAGATGCTCCGTCAACAGCTAAATCAGTTACACACAAGCTTGAGCGTCGCCCGAACGGCCAAACACTCCGACCAAGCCTGCGTCGGGCGGGCAAGAAAGGCCTTTCTGAAAAAGAGCTGTGCGCAGAGTTTGGACTTCAATGCGCAGATCGGCCCGCTGAAAAGGTCCTCCTGACCTATGTCGCATGTGATTGTCTACCTGATGACACGTATCCGCAATTTGTCGTTCCGTCCGATTTCGAAGTCTCGGATCGTATCCACTTGGTCAAGCCCGCCAAACCGCGTCCCGACCTCTTAGGTTGATGTTCTGTCCGAGCTCTGAAAATTCGGTTTCAATGTATTCGCTGAACCGTTTCACGGCGGGTCGCGGGTGTCGGTCACCCCGCCACAGTAGGCCAAGTTCTCGATCGGGATGTTCGATCTTGATCGGTAAGGACACCAATGCCTTGTTGTGACTTTGCATAAACACAACCGAATATGGCAACACTGTCAGCGCGTCAGACCCGCCCAGAATGCTGATCAATGACGCCAACGACCCACCGGTGAAACTGACTTTGAAGTCCTTGATCCCAATGGATCTGAGAGCCAGCAGCAGGTCTTCGTAAAGCGGGCTTTCGGCAGGTGGAGCGATCCAGGGAAAATTTGCGATTTCAGTCAATTTCAATGAAGTTTTGCGTGCCAGTGGATGCGAGGGCGCGCAGGCAATTACGTTCCTGCCGGTGAGGATGGGTTTGAACTTCAATCCTTGTGGCACACTGTCGCGTCGCACCGGGCAGATCGCGACATCGATGTTGCCAACGTTCAGTTGCTCGCAGAGATCGGCAAGGTACCCGTAGGATTGGTGAATGGCGACCTCGGGAAATGTGGTTTGAAAGGATGCGATCATGCTGGCGATGACACCGTCCATGAAAATAGGCGTCCCTGCGAGCCTTGCAGTGCCCGATTTGCCACGGTTGTAGAGATCGGCTGCAATTTCGGCGTTTTGCGCGGCCTCCGAGATGATCCGTCCCTGTTGTGCCAGTGACAGGCACAGTTCCGTTGGTCGCAAAGGGCGCTTTCCCTTCTCGAAAAGCCGAGAACCCAGCCGCGCTTCCATCATCATGATCGTTCGCGAAACGCTGGGCTGAGATTTGCCGACAGTCCGAGCGCCATCACTGAGGCCGCCGGCATCAACGATAGCTGACAGCAGTTGCAGGTGATTTGGATCAATTTTCATAACTTGATGTTATATTGACTGTTTGGAATTCGATCAACTGATCGAATTTGCACGGTTAAACAGGACCTGTCCGTCTGTGGGAGGTGGCTGATGGCAAATGATATAAATTGCAAAACCTGCGCAGTTTGCGTGCGCAACGGTGCGCCGACACGGCACCGGGCGTTTGAAAAAAACGGCCCGATCGGGGCGAACAAAATCCCCGCACCCCAATGAATGATCCCGACGGTATGGGCCGCTGTGTCCGGTTACCTCGGCAGCAGAAGCATCACGGGAAAACGACACAGAATCGAAAATCGATACAGATCAGGGAGGACAAGACCATGATCACACGCCGTAAATTACTCAAAACGACCGCCGCAACGGGGTTGACGTTGGCCGGTGCCGGACTTGCCGCTCCTGCCTTGGCTCAAGGTGCCAAGATCCGCATCGGGTATGTCAGCCCGCAATCTGGCTCATTGGCGGCATTTTCCGAAGCCGACCAATTCATCATCGAGGGTTTTCTGAACTCCGACGCAGGCGGAAACTTCGAGGTGGTGGTCAAGGACAGCCAGTCCAACCCCAACCGTGCTGCCGAGGTCGCCAAGGAGCTGATCATTGATGACGAAATCGATCTGATGCTGGTCGCCTCCACACCAGAGACGACAAACCCCGTCGCAACGACCTGTGAGGCCGAAGAAATCCCGGTGATTTCCACTGTGGCGCCCTGGCAACCGTATTTTATCGGGCAACAGGGCAACCCAGGCGATCCCGGTTCCTGGCAGCCTTTTGATTTCAGCTTTCACTTTTTCTGGGGCCTCGAGGATGTCATCAGCGTGTTTACCGCAATGTGGAACCAACTTGACACGAACAAGCAGGTGGGTGGGTTGTTTCCGAATGATGGCGATGGCAATGCCTGGGGAGATCCAAGTGTAGGCTTTCCTAAGCCCTTGGCGGATCAGGGTTATGGCCTGACCGACCCTGGGCGGTACCAGAACCTCACAGACGATTTCAGTGCGCAGATCAATGCGTTCAAACAGGCCAATTGCGAGATCGTCACTGGCGTTCCAATCCCACCCGATTTCACAACCTTCTGGACGCAGGCAAAACAGCAGGGGTTCGCCCCAAAAGCCGCCAGCATCGGCAAGGCGATCCTTTTCCCTCAGGCGGTCGAGGCGCTCGGAGATCAGGGGCACAACCTCAGTTCCGAGGTTTGGTGGACGCCGAACCATCCCTTCGCGTCTTCACTGACCGGCACCTCCGCCAGCGATCTGGCGAAAGGCTATTCGGCGGCAACTGGCAAGCAATGGACCCAACCCATCGGCTTTGTGCATGCGCTGTTTGAGATGGCCGCCGACGTCATGGGGCGCGTCGAAGACAGCCGTGATCCCGATGAGGTGACGTCCGCCATCGCTGCGACCCAGCTGAATTCAATCGTGGGGCGTCTCGCCTTTGACGGCGCCGGTTTGCCGCCCTTTGCGGCAACCAACGTCGCAAAGACGCCATTGGTTGGAGGTCAGTGGCGACTGAAGGACAGTGGGGGGTATGACCTGGTTGTCGTGGACAACACCGACCATCCCGACATTCCGACCGGCGGAACGATGGAAGCGATCAGCTGATCAGCAGTGACCCCACTGGGTCACAGGGAGCCTCGGAATGAACATTCTTTCGCTTGACGGTATCAGCAAGAGCTTTGGCGCGCTCAAGGTCACTGACGACGTCACCTTTGACGTGCCCAAAGGGCAGGCGCTGGGGGTTATCGGGCCGAATGGCGCGGGAAAATCGACGCTGTTCAATCTCATCACCGGAAACTTGCGCGCGGATGCAGGCCGTGTCTTTTTCCAGGGCCGTGATGTGACCCGCGTACCGGCAATGGATCGGTGCCTGTCAGGTGTCGGGCGCTCCTTTCAGATTCCGCAGCCTTTCGCAAAACTAACGGTGTACGAGAACCTTCTGGTTGCGGCCACCCATGGCCGGAACCTCCGCGAAAGCGCCGTTCAGGCAGATTGCGCGGAGGTTCTGGAACGCACAGAGTTGATCCGACGCGCCAATGTCCCTGCTGGGCAGTTATCGTTGTTAGAACGCAAGCGACTGGAACTGGCGCGCGCCATGGCGACGCATCCTGATCTTCTCTTGCTCGACGAGATCGCTGGCGGCCTGACCGAGGGCGAATGCCGGGCTCTTGTCGGCACCATCAAGGACATTCATGCCCGTGGCGTGACCATCATCTGGATCGAGCACGTTCTGCATGCCCTCACGTCAGTGGTCGAACGCTTGCTGGTCTTGGACTTTGGCCGGATCATCGGGATTGGAGACCCGGATGAGATCATGGCCAGCAAGGAGGTACGCGAGATATATCTGGGGATTGACGTCTGATGGCCTTGTTGCAGACAATCGCACTGACCGCCCACTATGGAGATTTTCAAGCCCTCTTTGGTGTGGATATCGAAGTGTCCGAACACGAGACCATCGCCATAATCGGGGCAAATGGCGCCGGCAAAACCACCTTGATGCGATCCATCGCCGGGGTACTGAAAAACGCCGCCGGTGCAGTACGCTTTGACGGGGTCGATGTCGGGACGCTACCGGCCGAAGAGATCGTGACACAGGGTGTCGCCATGGTGCCGGAGGGGCGCAAGCTGTTTCCGTCACTATCAGTCGAGGAAAACCTGTTGATCGGTGCCTACGGGCGTAAGGGCGGCGGTTACTGGACCCTTGATGCGATTTACGATCTGTTTCCCATCCTGGGCGATCGACGGCACAATCCCGGGACCGCTCTTTCGGGTGGGCAGCAACAGATGGTGGCCATTGGTAGGGCCCTGATGAGCAACCCCCGTGTGCTGTTGTGTGACGAGATAAGTCTCGGCCTCGCACCTGTCGTCATCAAGGACATCTACAGAGCGGTTCCCAAAATCAAGAAATCGGGCGCCAGCCTGATCGTCGTGGAACAAGACATCGCGCAGGCGCTGGCCGTGGCCGACCGTGTCTACTGCATGATGGAGGGACGCGTCACGCTGACCGGCCGCCCCGAGAGCCTGAACCGCGACGCCATCCATGACGCCTATTTCGGAGCAAGCAAATGATCTGGGTTGATACGATTGCTCAGGGGGTTCTTTTGGGAGGGCTCTACGCGCTCTTTGCGGCAGGCCTTAGTCTTGTTTTCGGGATTATGCGGCTGGTCAACCTTGCACACGGCGACCTGATCGTGATGGGAGCCTACCTGATCTTGCTCCTTGTGACCCTGTTGGGTCTGCCACCGTTTCTGGCTGCCGCCGTCGCGATGCCGCTGATGTTTTGCATTGGGTGGTGCTTGCAGAAATTCCTGCTGAACCGCACGTTGGGTGACGACATCCTTCCGCCGCTTCTGGTCACCTTCGGCCTGTCCATCGCCTTGCAGAACGCGCTGCTCGAAGGGTTCTCTGCCGACAGCCAGCGCTTGCCCACCAATGCGATGACCACGGCCTCGTTCCAGGCAGGACCCATTTCTCTTGGGGTAATGCCGTTGCTCACTTTCGGGTCGGCCGTTCTCGTGATCATTGGGCTGAACCAGCTGTTTTATCGCACGGAGCTTGGCCGCGCCTTTCGCGCCACGTCAGACGACGCCACGACCGCCAGTCTGATGGGCATCAAGCCTGCGAATATCTTTGCGGCTGCAACTGGTATTGCCCTCGTCATTGTTACAATCGCGGCGCTCTATCTTGGCCTACGGGCAAATTTCGACCCCAATGTCGGGCCTGCGCGCCTCATCTATGCGTTCGAAGCGGTGATTATCGGCGGACTAGGTTCGCTCTGGGGGACACTGGCTGGTGGCATCATCATCGGTGTGGCCCAGACTGTCGGTGCCGCGATCAACCCAGAATGGCAGATTCTTTCGGGCCACATTGCATTCTTGCTGGTGTTGCTGGTCCGGCCTCGTGGTCTTTTTCCAAGGGCGCATGACTGATGACCTATTTTGTAACAACCCAGACCCCCGCATCCCGCATTGCCACCGTTGCTGGCGGCATCCTGATCCTGCTGTTGTTCGCGCTGCCGTTTTTTGCGGGGCGCGGAACCATCCGGGACATGTTCTTTATCCTGACGATGCTGACCTTGGCACAGTTCTGGAACCTGCTTGCCGGATATGGCGGCCTGGTCAGCGTGGGCCAGCAGGCCTTTGTCGGCGCAGGGGCCTATGCTCTGTTTGCTCTGGTGATCCTGGGCGGGCTCGACCCTGTTTTGGCCGTTCCGCTTGCCGGGGGGGCTGCACTGGCGGTCGCTGTGCCGACGGCCTTCTTCGCCTTTCGCCTCAATGGCGCGTATTTCGCGATCGGCACCTGGGTTATCGCCGAGGTCGTGCGTCTGATTGTGGCACAGTGGAAGTCACTGGGCGGCGGAACGGGCACGTCACTGCCGCGGGATGCGACGCGGGACATGTGGTTTGTCGAGTTGATCGAAGCCAGCCTTGGCGTGCGGTCTGCCGCGGCGCGGGACATATTGGCCTACTGGATTTCCCTTGTTCTGGCACTGGCGACCATCGGCGGCATCTATTGGCTGTTGAGGACGCGGCGTGGTCTGGCGTTGGCGGCGGTCCGCGACAATGTCGACGCGGCGAGATCGGTTGGCGTTGATGCGGCCCGGATGAAGTGGATTGTCTTTCTGACCTCGGCCTTTGGCACCGGGGTGACCGGCGCACTGATCTACCTGCAAAAGGCGCGGATCAGCCCCGACGCCGCGTTCAGTGTCACCGACTGGACCGCCTACGTGATCTTCATCGTAGTGATCGGCGGAATTGGCACAATCGAAGGCCCCATCATCGGTGTTCTGATCTTTTTCGCGCTGCAGTCGCTGCTGGCAGACTACGGCAGCTGGTACCTTATGACACTGGGCGTTCTTGCCATTATCGTGATGCTCGTTGCGCCGCGGGGCCTTTGGGGCCTTCTGTCGGAGAAAACGGGCCTGCACCTATTTCCAATTCGGCGTCGCCTCCAGGGCGGCCAACTTAACAGATCGGAGGACACACCATGACGGATATTACAACGGACGTGCTGATCATCGGGACCGGGCCTGCCGGTTCGGCAACCGCGGCGCTGCTGTCGACCTACGGGGTCGAGAACATGGTGATCAACCGCTATCGCTGGCTGGCAAACACGCCGCGCGCGCATATCACCAACCAGCGCACGATGGAGGTGTTGCGCGACCTGGGCCCCGATGTTGAAAACGAAGCGTACTTGTTCGCCTCCGATCAGGATCTGATGGGCGAAAACGTTTTTTGCGAAAGCCTTGTTGGCGAAGAAATCGGCCGCCTCAAAAGCTGGGGCACACATCCGTTGTCCAAGGCCGAGCATCTGCTGTCCTCACCCACGTTCATGAACGACTTGCCGCAGACCTTCATGGAGCCCTTGCTGTTCAAGACCGCCTGCCAGCGTGGAACCCAGGCCCGTATGAGCACAGAGTACCTCCGCCACCAACAGGATGCCGATGGCGTCACAACCACATGTCTCGACCGCCTCACGGGTAAGGAATTTACTGTACGGTCAAAGTATCTGGTGGGTGCCGATGGCGGTAATTCTCTGGTGGCCGAGCATTTGGGTCTTCCTTTCGAAGGTCAAATGGGGATTGGCGGCTCGATGAATATCTTGTTCAAGGCTGACCTGACCAAATACGTGGCACACCGTCCGTCGGTTCTCTACTGGGTGGTGCAGCCCGGTGCGGATGTGGGCGGAATTGGAATGGGTTTGGTCCGCATGGTGCGGCCGTGGAACGAATGGCTGATCGTGTGGGGCTATGACATCAACCAGCCCGCACCGGATGTCGATACTGCCTTTGCCGAAAAGGTTGTGCGCGATCTGGTGGGCGATCCCGATCTGGACGTCGACATCACCAGTTGGTCAACTTGGACGGTAAACAATTTTTACGCCACACATCTGCAGAAAGACCGGGTGTTCTGTATGGGCGATGCCATTCATCGCCATCCGCCCTCCAATGGATTGGGGTCGAACACCTCGATCCAGGATGCCTTTAACCTTGCCTGGAAAATCGCCGCAGTTCTGAAAGGGCAGGCGGGCGAGGCTCTGCTCGAGACCTACTCCACCGAACGGGCGCCGGTAGCAAAACAGATCGTCACGCGGGCCAATCAATCCATCGGTGAATTCGGACCGATTTTCGAAGCTCTTGGCCTGACCGAGAGTAATGACCCGGACACGATGCAAGCGAACCTCGAAGGCCGCTGCAATTCAACGCCCGAGGCGGAAAGGCAGCGTGCGGCGATCCGGGAGGCGATTGCGTTCAAGAAATATGAGTTCGACGCGCATGGTGTCGAAATGAACCAACGCTACAAGTCCAATGCAACTGTCACCGACGGGCAAGTCGAGCCTGCATTCAAACTGGATGCAGATTTGCATTACCAGCCAACGACCTGGCCGGGCGCGCGTATCCCGCATGTCTGGCTGTTTGATCGCGATGGCGGCAAGCATTCCACCCTGGATCTGGCGGGGAGCGGTGTGTTTACTCTGTTTACGGGCTTGGGCGGCACCGCGTGGGCAGATGCCGCCGCGGCCGTCGGCGAGACCCTCGGCGTCACAATCAAGACACATGTGATCGGCCCAAGACAGGAATATGTCGATCACACCGGAGACTGGGCCCGCGCGCGCGAAATTGGAGATGCCGGGTGTGTCCTGACAAGGCCAGACCAACATGTGTGCTGGCGACACGATGTTATGGCATCCGAGCCCGAGGCCGAGTTGACCCGTGTCCTGACCTCCGTCCTGGCCCTTTAGGGATTTCTGCGGACGGTTCACTTTAAAGGAGGATGAACCCAGAAGTATTTCTCGGAGAAACTGCCTGACGATAATGCTGTCGCTGTTCGGTCTGCATCCTCGCCGCGAAGTTAAAATATCATGCCCTTGTATTCGCGCATATACGCTTCGAAGAAATCCGTGAACGTCGCAACCAAGGGCGGAAACTGGTCATATGGTGGGTAGAACAAGGTAAGCCAAAGTGGTGACACCTCCCAATCCGGCAACAGCTTTTCGACGTCTCCGGATTCGAGCCCTGGCCTGACAATGAAGTCCGGCAGAACACATATGCCTCCACCGCTTACGGCGATTGAGTACAGGAAGTCCCCGCTATTGGAGATCATCTTGCTAGAGGTTTTTACATCGCGCTTTTGACCGCCCTTTCGCAGCTTCCATGTTTCCGAACGACCCTGATCGCTGTACCCGAGCAGCGTATCCGGCTTCAGATCATCGGGTATCATTGGTTTGGGTATACGTTGAAACAGCGACGGTGCCGCAATCACGTGGCGCGGAACCTGGCAGATCTTGCGCCAGATCGTTGATTTGTCCGTCGGAGGTTCGGACACACGTACGGCAAGATCACATTCCCCCTCGATGATATCGACGAGCGTATCCGTCAGGAAAACTTCCAACTCGATCCCGGGATAAGCGAGGCGAAAACTCTCCACCAGTTGTGGCATAACACGCGCGCCCAAAGACATCGGCGCGTTGATCCTCAGGCGGCCCATGTCCGGCCTGGTTGCCTTGGTGATGTCCCGGGTTGTTCTATCCAGCTCCTCGACAATTGGGCGGTAACGGGTTGCCGCAATTGCTCCCGCGGTGGTCATGGAGACCTGACGCGTGGTGCGGATAAACAGCTGTTGGCCCATGTCGTCCTCAAGCTTGGAGACAATCCGCGTAACGGATGCAGGGGTCATCTGCAGCGCCCGTGCAGCGGCAGAAAAATTGAGTTTTGCGGCAACCTCAAGGAAGACGCGGATCGATTTCAGATCTGTCATCCCGTTATAATTATTTCGCTCACAGCAATAGTAAATGAATAATTGTTTCTATTTTAGTGAATAGCAACTTCGCTTACTTGTCGGTCAACAACGCGAAGATGAGGGTTTCACGATGATCAGAGACATCAAAGGTCTCCACCATGTCACGTCGATGGCGGCTGATGCGAACAAGAATAACCGTTTCTTTACTGACACTTTGGGTTTGCGTCGGGTGAAGAAGACCGTGAATTTTGACGCCCCCGAGGTCTATCATCTCTACTACGGTGACGAGATCGGCACGCCGGGCTCGGTGATGACCTACTTTCCGTTTGGCAACATGCCAAGGGGCCGTCGCGGAGCAGGCGAAGTCGGCATCACGGAATTTGCCGTTCCCAAGGGAAGCCTGAAGTTCTGGACGGATCACCTCGTATCGAAAGGCGTACCCGGTCTGGAGGCAGAGACGACGTTCGGTGAAAGCCGCTTGCACTTTGCAGGTCCCGACGGAGACAGTTTTGCGCTTGTCGAAAGTGAAGCGCGCAATCGAGAGGCTTGGACGGGCGCCGGAATGACCCAAGACGTTGGAATTCTGGGCTTCAATGGTGCGCGCTTTCGTGTCCGTGACGCTGCTGCAACCGGGGAACTTCTGACCTTTATGGGGTACCAAAAGGCTGAGACTCAAGGCGATATCTCGCGATACTTGATAGAAGGCGGGAACGCCGCGGACACAATTGATGTGGAGCAACTTGCGTCTGCAGCCCCTGTCGCCGATCAGGGTGCTGGATCGGTTCATCACATTGCGTTTGCCGTCGATGATCGTGCCGCGCAGTTGCGGGTGCGCGAGGCGCTGATGGATACCGGCTATCAAGTCACGCCAGTCATTGATCGGGACTATTTCTGGGCGATCTACTTCCGGACACCGGGGGGGATCCTGTTCGAGATTGCCACCAATGAACCGGGTTTCGACCGGGACGAAGACACTGCGCACCTTGGTGAGGCGCTCAAACTGCCGTCGCGGTACGAGGCCCACCGCGCCCAGATTGAACAATTGCTCCCACCTTTGACCACCTGAGAAAGCTGGATCATGGCCACCACTCACTATCATGCAATGTCGGTCGAACCTGATATTGGTCGTCCGCTTGTTTTCGCCTTTCACGGGACGGGCGGAGACGAGCATCAATTCTTCGGTCTCGCCCGGCAATTGGTGCCGGGCGGTGGCGTCGTGTCACCCAGAGGAGACGTGTCCGAGATGGGCGCCGCGCGGTTCTTTCGCAGGACCGGAGAGGGCGTTTACGATATGGAGGACCTTGCCGCACGGACGATCAAGATGGTCGAGTATGTGGAGGCTCACAAGTCGCTGCACCCGAACGTGCCGATTTTCGGCTTTGGCTATTCCAACGGTGCCAACATACTCGCCTCTGTCCTGATGGCCCGTCCGGATCTGTTTGACAAGTCGGCTTTGCTGCATCCTTTGATCACATGGGATCCGGGTCAGGTTTCTGGTCTGGTCGGCAAGCGAATTCTTGTAACAGCCGGCAAACACGATCCGATTACGCCATGGAAACTGACGACCAGGTTGGTCGATTGGCTGGAAAACCAGAAAGCTCAGGTTACGCTTGAGGCTCATGAAGGCGGGCACGAATTGCGGCAATCGGAAATTCAGGCCCTTGCGGAGTTCCTGAATACCTAGCAGGTCATCGAAAGGCGCTGTGCAAGGCGTTGATCGTCGAAAGCAGCGCCGCTTCTTCCTTTACCCAACCAATAAAGGCGCGCACCCTTGGGTTGCTCCTCTTTTCCTGCCGACACATGGCGTAGATGCCAACCTGCGTCGGCAGGATTGGCCCGAACGGGCAAGTCAGTTGTCCCGCGGACAGTGCCGAGTAAACCAGCGACGAGCGCCCAAGAAGCAACCCGTCACCGGAAATCGCCATGTCCACGAGAAAGTCGGCGCCGCTGTTTGCGAAACGGACCCGCTCGGACGGCAGCGCACGCGTCAATCCGGCCTTTTTGAACCAGTCGCGCCAATCGGGTGTGCCGTCGAACTTTTCAAGGCTCATGTCCTTCAGAAGAGGCACTCGAGCCGCGTCCTGCGGTGCATTCAGGTCGTGTCTTTTGATGAAGTCCGGGCTCGCGACCGGCAAGAGCAGCTCTTTGTGCAAAAGCACATGATGCGATTGGGGCGGTGGTGTTTGGGTCGTTCGGATAAATACGTCAGGCCCGTCCGCGTCCATTGAATGGAGGCCGATCTGGGTATCGATATCGACGTCAATATTCGGGAACCTGTCCGAGAAGGTGCTGATGCGCGGAAGCAGGAATTTTGCGACGATCGACGCGTTGGTGTTTATGCAAAGCCGCGTTTCGGCTCGAGCAGAGATTGCGCCGAGCGTATCCTGAATTCTCTGAAAGCTTTCCGAGACGCTCTTGCTCAACACTTCACCGCTCGGCGTAAGAGTGACAGAACGTGCTTTGCGGGTGAACAAGGCCGTACCCAGAGTTTCTTCAAGCGTTCGAATTTGCTGGCTTATTGCCCCGGGCGTGACGGCGAGTTCATTTGCGGCCTGTTTGAACGACAGCAGCCTCGCAGCGGCTTCGAAGGCGACCAATGCCTTTGGTGACGGAAGACGGCTGCGAGCCATGGAGGGGATCTCTATGGTTTAGATTTTCTATATCATTAGAAGAGAACTTATCGTTTGTCGATGTGAGACTTGAGGTCATCTCCTGCCCCAACAGACATGCTCTGGCTGGAACGGATCAGAATGATCAAACTGCATGAAAAAGCGACCCGAGGCCGCACGACAACCGGGTGGTTGAACAGCTTTCACACCTTTTCCTTCGGGTCGTTCAATGACCCGACAAGAATGGGTTTCGGGAACCTGCGTGTCCTGAACGAAGATACCATCGCGCCGGGGTCAGGCTTTGCGCCGCATGATCATAGCGACATGGATATCCTGACCTTCGTTTTGAGCGGCGCGCTTGAGCACAAGGACGATCAAGGAAATCACTCTCGCATTGGTAAGGGTGAGATCCAACTGATGTCCGCAGGTGACGGTGTGCGCCATTCGGAGTTCAATGCTTCCCGTGCGCATCCAGCCCGTTTCTTGCAGATATGGTTGATCCCTGACGTTCCCGGCGGTCAGCCAACCTATGCCCAAGCGTCTGTTCCCGAGGCAGGGCAAGCCGTCTTGGCCGCGCCTAAGGGGGGGCTTGTGCCCCTTCGGTCCAGGAGTTCAATCACGCGTTTGCTGTTCGAAGACGGCGACACCTATGCGCTCCCAGAGAACCCGGAAGCCCTGAGATTTCTGCATCTGGTTGACGGGATGGCCCGTGCGGATGGCGAAAACCTCAGCGCTGGCGATGGTCTTCAAATTCCACCCTCCGATGCGATCGGGCTGTCGTGGATCTCACAAGGCGAAGCGCTCCTCTTCGAAATGCCGCTCACAAGAAAGGACACCCAAAAATGAGTTGGACACCCTACCTGATGTCGCTGGCCGCTGGCATTGGCATCGGCGTCATCTACGGGCTGATCGCCGTGCGCAGCCCGGCGCCGCCCATCATAGCCCTGCTTGGCCTTCTTGGAATGCTGGCCGGAGAGGCGGCTGTCCAATGGCTCCGGGGCCACTCTGATGTCGTCGCACATGCACTCCACCTCAAGTCCTTTGCCGTGACCGAGGCGGATACGTCCGCAGCGCCAGACACGACAGAAACCCTCTAACGACCAACTACAAATTAACGGAGATACCCTCATGTCAAAACAAGAAATGATTACGCCGGAAAATGCGGCTCTTGTGCTGATCGATTTTCAACCCGCGATGTTCCAAGGTGTCGAAAGCCATGATCGCCTTTCGGTGATGCACAACGTGCAGATCCTTGCCAAGGGCGCCAAACTCTTTGGCTTGCCGACAGTAATCTCAACCGTGGCGAAGGACAGCTTTTCCGGTCCCTTTATGCCGGAGGTGACGGACCTGTACCCCGGTCTCGAAATTATCGACCGCACCTCGATCAACTCTTGGGTGGATGAAAATTTCCGCAAGGCCATCGCGGCCACCGGACGCAAGAAAATCGTCCTCGCCGGCCTTTGGACAGAAGCATGTGTGATGTTCCCGACGCTTGATCTGCTGCGCGAGGGCTATGAAGTCTATATCCCTGCCGATGCGTGTGGCGATGTCACGCCCGAAGCCCATGAGCGCGCGATGGACCGATTGGTACAGGCTGGAGCGGTGCCTATGAACGCTCTGCAATTCGTCTTTGAGCTGCAGCAGGACTGGGCGCGTGGCAATACCTACGACGGCGTCATGGACATCCTCAAGACCCATACCCCCTACGGCATTCAGGTGAGGTTCTCGAAATGGGCCTTGGGAGAGCACGCTTCCGAAGTTGGCTGATCAGCCATGCAACGCTCGCTCGGTCCGAGTTTTTGCCTTGCTGAACCGAGCGGGCGACAGACCATTTCGCCGCCTGCCATGTGGGCATTGAGCACCTCTGTTTTCTTAAAAAGGACCCACACCATGGCCACGCCTGCCACAATTCTCTTCAACGGAAAAATTACCACGTTGGACCCCAAAGCACCGGATGCGACGGCCATCGCAATCGCGGATGGCAAAGTTCTGCGGGCCGGATCCGATCAAGAAATACAAATGCTGAAAACCACCGATACGCGGGTCATCGATCTTGGCGGCCGTCGCGTGATTCCAGGTCTGAATGACAGCCACACACACCTGATCCGCGGCGGTCTGAGCTTCAACATCGAGTTGCGTTGGGAGAACGTGCCATCGGTTTCCGACGCGCTTGCGATGTTGCGCAAACAAGCTGCCGTAACCCCTGCGCCGCAATGGGTGCGTGTCGTCGGCGGATGGAGCGAATTCCAGTTCGCCGAATGCCGCATGCCAACGCTGGCGGAAATAAATGACGCAGCCCCCGACACGCCAGTCTTCATTCTGCATCTTTATGGATCGGCCCTGCTGAACCGCGCTGCGCTGAAAGCGATCGGGATGACCAGGGACACGCCGAACCCACCCGGAGGAGAGATCGAACGGGACACCAACGGCAATCCCACGGGCATGCTGGTGGCAAAGCCATCGGCGCTGATCCTCTATTCGACCCTGGCGCAAGGCCCGAAACTGCCTCCGGAGGAACAGATCAACTCTACGCGTCATTTCATGCGTGAGCTGAACCGCCTTGGCGTGACATCCGTGATCGATGCCGGTGGCGGCGGGCAGAATTACCCCGAGGACTACGACGTCGTCTCACAGCTGAACGAAGAGGGCCATCTTACCGTGCGCATAGCGTACAACCTCTTTGCGCAGAACGCAGGATCAGAGCTGAGCGATTACGAGAAGTGGGTCGAGATCACCGAACCGGGGGCCGGCGACACCATGCTGCGGATGAATGGGGCAGGGGAGAACCTGACGTGGTCGGCGGCCGATTTCGAGAATTTTCTTGAGCCGCGCCCTGATTTGGCACCGGTCATGGAAGCGGAGTTGGAAAAGATCGTGGAACTGCTTGCGGATCGCGAATGGCCGTTCCGTATCCACGCGACATATGACGAGACGATTGATCGGTTCCTGAACGTGTTCGAGCGCGTCAATGGTCGAACGCCTTTCAAGACCCGTTTCATCATCGACCACGCGGAAACCATCAGCCAGAAAAATATCGACCGGATCAAAGCGCTCGGTGGCGGGATTGCTACGCAGCATCGCATGGCTTTTCAGGGTGAGTACTTTGTAGATCGTTACGGAGCGGATGCTGCCAAGGCCACGCCACCCGTGCGCGATATGCTGAAAACCGGCCTGCCCGTGGGAGGCGGCACTGATGCGACACGCGTTGCCAGCTATGATCCTTGGATGGCGATGTACTGGCTGACCACCGGCAAGACCATGGGCGGTCTGCGGCTTTATGGCGATGACAACCTGCTGACCCGCGAAGAGGCGGTGTCGATATGGACGACAGGCTCGGCCTGGTTCTCGGGTGAAGCAGATGTGAAAGGCACATTGGCCGAAGGCATGTATGCGGATCTGGCCGTGCTCTCTGACGACTTGATGACCGTGCCAGAGGACAAGATCCGCAGCATCACTTCGGTTCTGACCATGGTGGATGGCAGGGTTGTCCATGGCACAGGCGACTATGCCGACCTGTCGCCGCCAATGCCGCCCGCCAGCCCTGACTGGGGCAGCACCGCGACATTCGCGACACCTGCCATGCGGGATGTGCCCCAAGCCCCGGCCCCGATGCAGATGCGGGCCTGTGCAGACGGGTGTGCGTCGGGATGCGGGATGCACGGCCACAACCACCAGATCGCATGGGCCAACCCAATTCCCGTGCGAGACCCAAAAGCGTTCTGGGGCGCATTGGGCTGTTCCTGTTTCATGGCTTGATTGGAGCTCAAAATGGCAAGCGAGATCGAAATTCGCTATGTGGAAAGTGATACCAAGGGCCGATTTTCGACCGTGATCAAAGGGGTTCCGGAAGAGGCCGAACTGACGATCTCCAAAGCGACGCCGCAGCTTGTCATCGCTGACCACACTTTTGTTCCTGTGGCCCTGCGTGGGAGCGGTGCAGCCAAGGCGCTTGCCCTGCACTTGATCGCGGACGCGCGGAGAAAGAAGCAACGAATTGTTCCGTTGTGTCCATTTCTGCGGGCCTATGCTGAGAAACACCGGGACGCGCTCAGCGATGTCATTCAGTGGTGACGGGTGCGCATCACAGTTTCAGCGGACCCTTGGCTTCGCTGCCGGCGCCTCTCGATTTCAAGGCATCGACATTTCCCCTTGTAGTGCGCGGTGCCTGTTCTGACGAGAAATCAAGCGGCCTTTGCCCATCAACTTGTCAATTGACCTAGAAACCGTACCGCACAGGAGAATCCGAAGATGACGAAGTTCACGTTGAATGGCCAACCCGTAGAGGTGGACAATCCGCCCGAAGAATTGCTTTTGCTTGTTATACGCGACGGCGTCGGCCTGAAGGGTACGAAATATGGCTGCGGCGCGGCCATGTGCGGCGCGTGCACCGTTCATGTGAATGGCGAAGCGAGTTTTGCCTGTCAGCTGACCGTGGGCGATGTCGAGGGTGCTACGGTCACGACGATAGAAGGCCTGTCGTCGGACGGAACACACCCGCTTCAGAAAGCCTGGATTGACGAACAGGTGCCGCAATGTGGTTATTGCCAGTCCGGCCAGATCATGCGGGCGGCGGCATTGTTGTCGGAAATTTCCAACCCGTCGCGCGCAGAGATTGTCGATTACATGAGCGCGAACCTGTGCCGCTGTGGAACCTACAACCGGATTTTCAAAGCGGTCGAACGCGCCGCGCGGGAGGTGTGACATGGCCCACCGAAGCACACATGCGACGCTGTGTCGGCGCGGATTCTTGAAAGCGTCTGCGGGGCTTTCCTTTGTCGTCGGCGCAGGTGGACTTTTGTCCGTCGACGCGCAGGCTGCCGGTTCGGAAATGTTGAAGGTGAACCCCTGGATGACGATCCGCGCCGATGGCAAGATTTCGATCATTTTCCCGTCCACCGAAATGGGACAAAGCAGCTACTCAACACTTCCCCAAATTCTGGCCGAAGAGCTGGATGCGGACTGGGGCGATGTCGTCATCGAGCAGTTGAACGAAGACGACCGCACCTTTGGCAATCCGGCGTTCGGTGGCGTTCTCTATACGGCGGGCAGCACCGGGGTTGAGGGGTATTTCGACCCGATGCGCAAGGCTGGCGCACAGGCGCGCGACGTCCTGTTGCAGATCGCGGCGCGCGAGATCGGCGTTGACAAGAAAACTCTGATGACCGCACCCAGCGCCGTGGTGACGCAGGATGGCACACGCATCAGCTATGGCGATTTGGCCGCTGCGGGTGCCGAAGGGATCCAAATTCCCGGTGCTGATGACGTCCCGCTGAAACCCGTCGATGCCTTTCGGATTATCGGGCATGACATTCCGCGTCGAGACGTTCCCGCAAAGAGCACCGGCAAGGCGGTGTACGCCATTGATGTGACCCTGCCCGATATGGCCTATGCCTGCATCCAGCGTGCACCGGTCGAAGGGGAACGACCCGTTGCGGTGCAAGATGACGAGGCACGGGCGATGCCCGGTGTGCTGGACATTGTGGCACTGCCCGATGCGGTTGCGGTGGTTGCGGAAACCTATTGGAGTGCGCTGTTGGCGCGGGGAACATTGGATATCACATGGTCGGAAACGTCGCCATTTCGCGCCCATGGCAGCGAGGCCACGATGGCCCTCTACGCCGCCGAGGCCGAGTCTCCTTCGGAGACACCAGCGGTCTGGGCAAAAAAAGGTGATGCGTCGGCGGCGATTTCGGGCGCAGACACGCGGCTGACCCAAACCTACCTGTCGGACTATGCGTATCACGCCCAGATCGAACCCATGGCAGCTGTCGCGCATGTCGACGCAGACGGCAAAGGCGCCGAGGTCTGGGCCGGCACGCAGACCCAATCCTGGACAACGAACACGGTCATGGACGTATTGGAAACGACCCGGGATCGCGTCCGGCTGAACATGATGACAATGGGCGGTGGTTTCGGTCGACGTACTGCCTTTGTCCAGGACTATGTCCGCGACGCGCTGCTGTGTTCGAAATCGGTGGGCAGGCCGGTCAAGGTGATCTGGACGCGCGAGGATGACGTCAAGAACGGCGTGTTCCGGCCGCTGGCGGTGCAACGGATGTCGGGTGGTGTGTCAACGGATGGAATGCTGCAAGGCTTCCATCACCGGGTGGCCACACCGACTGTCATCGGATTCTTCAATCCCGGGCGCTGGAACGCGGTAAAACCGAACGATGTCATTTCGATGCGGGGGGCGGAGAGCAAGTTCTATTCGATCCCGGACTTTCTGGCCGATCACGTGATCACCGAACGCCAGGCGCGGCTGTCGCCCTATCGCGGTATCGGCGCGGCATATACAGGGTTTGCCGCCGAAGCCTTTATGGACGAATTGGCCGAGGCGGCCGGTCGCGATCCTTTGGATTTCCGTCTGGATCTGGTTGAGGATAACCTGCGTGGCCGTCATCTGTTGGGCAAGGTGGCCGAGATGTCAGACTGGCGCAATCGTGGCGATCGCGCCATGGGGCTTGCCTTTGCCGGTTACCATTCATCAATGGCCGCGGGTGTCGTCGAAATCGCGCTTGACCGGAATAGCGGTGAAATTAGTCTGAAACATATCTGGGTGGCCGCAGACGCTGGATTGATCGTGTCGCCGGACAATGCCCACAATCAGATCGAAGGGGCCGCCGTGTTCGGAATCTCCTGCGCCTTGACAGAACGGATCGACATCGAGGCAGGCGAAGTCGTCCAGAACAACTACTGGGACTACGAAATCACCCGTGCACACCAGGTGCCTCCGATTGATGTCTACATGGCGCAAGTGAACGCACATCCGACCGGCGTTGGTGAACTGGGCCTGCCCTTCGTACCCCCCGCAATTGCCAACGCATTTCACGCCCTGACCGGCAAGCGCCTGCGTCACATGCCGTTCACCCCGGACCGGGTCCTCGAGGTACTCAACAGCTGATAAATCCAATGCACGCACGAATGCAGATCGGCAACAGCATCCACGCGCGTTGCCGCCGATCCCTGAATTTCCCAAATATCCGGAGAGCGAACAAACATGCCGAACACACCTGAAGACGCGAATGTGACGACCGCTCCTGCGGGGGCATTTTCGCCGTTTGGTCATGTTGCCTTTGCGCTGCTGTGGACCGCAACGCTGATTTCGAATGTCGGCACCTGGATGCATGATGTCGGTGCAGGGTGGTTGATGACCACTCTCAATCCAAGCCCCGCTGTCGTGACGCTTGTTCAGGCGGCAACCACGCTGCCGGTCTTCCTTTTTGCTCTTTTTGCAGGAACTCTGGCAGACAGGTTGGACAAGCGTCGCATGCTGATCACGATCAATATCATCGCGACCTGCGTTGCCGTCCTGCTGACAGTGATCGTGTGGCAGGAGGCGATGACGCCGGTTTTGCTGATCTTGTTCACTTTTGCCATGGGAACTGGCGCTGCGTTCATGGCACCTGCCTGGCAGGCGGTTGTCCCGCAACTGGTGCCGCGTGAGAAACTCAAGCCTGCCATCGCGCTGAATTCGATGGGGATCAATATCAGCCGGGCCATCGGCCCCGCATTGGCCGGGCTCTTGATTGCCAGTGTGGGTTTGGCTGCGCCTTTCGCCCTGAACGCGGCCAGCCACCTTGTCATCATTCTGGCGCTCGTTTTGTGGAAGCCGCCGGTTGCAGACAAGTCGCGCTATCACGGGCCAATTCTTGGCGATATGGCAACCGGTTTGCGCCACGTGCGCTACAACGATGCACTGAAGGAAACGGCTTACAGGTCAATGGCCTTCTTCATCTTTGCCTCGGCTTATTGGTCGCTGTTGCCATTGATCGCAAGGCAGGCAGAGGGGGGCGGTTCGGAACTTTACGGTATCCTGATGGCATTGATCGGGACGGGCGCTGTGACAGGCGCGTTGCTCTTGCCTCGCCTTGCAAAGAAGATCTCGTCTGACACGACCGTCCGTGCCGGGACCGTGGGCACCATGATCGCACTTTGCGCGATGGCGGTTTCGGCGACACCAAACGCCTTGATGCTCGCCGCCTTTCTGGGCGGGTTGTCGTGGATCGCGGTTTTGACCTCATTCAATGTATCTGCACAGATGGCGCTGCCTGATTGGGTCCGGGCGCGGGGCCTCGCCGTTTTCCTGATGGTGTTTTTTGGCTCGATGGCGACGGGATCCATCATATGGGGGCAGGTGGCCAACGCGTCATCGGTTCAGGTGGCTTTGCTGATCGCAACGGTTGGCCTTGGCCTCGGCATCGTCGTGACCCGCAAATTCAAGGTGGGCAAGGGCGAGACGTCGGACCTTGCGCCCGCGTCGGTCTGGCCGGAAGCGCCAAGCCTGAACCCGGGGCAGGCGACGCATCAAAAGGCAATGGTTACGGTCGAATACCAGGTGGCCGAGGCCCAACGCGACGCATTCCTTGAAAAACTGCACACTTTTGCAAGGGAAAGGTACAGAGATGGCGCAACACGCTGGTTCGTGCATGAAAGTGTCGAAACGCCCGGCACATGGGTCGAAACATTTCACCTGCCAAGCTGGTCCGAGCACCTTGAGCAACATGAACGTGTGACGAGAGACGACGCGGACTTGCAATCAGAACTGCGCGCCTTTGACACACGGGCATCGGGGCCCGTGGTGCGCCATTTCGTATCGGCCGCATCCGGTGAATGAACCCGATGTACATGGCTGTACGTGGCGCACAGAAAATGTCTGGCCCGTGCGTAATGGCCTGTCCATTTTGGGGACGCCACAAAGTGCTGAAACGATTTCTCGCGGGTGGTCTTTTCAAAAAATTGACGGCCGGCCTTCGGACCCGTCCGGCCGCGTGCCGGAGTTTCCCGCTTAGAGCTGGCTTTGGTTGTCCATATGGGCACGCTGCCCCGGCAATCGAAAACTGGCGATGCCAACCCTATACCGCGCGCCCGCCATCTGATCCGCAATGCCCGGAACAGCAACTGTGCAAAGTTTTCATGGCGCACCTATTGAGCTTCCAGTAACTGGAGGCCTTATCTGAGGATGCGACAGACAAGTCAGGGGCTGGATCATGAACGAGTACCACCAATATACAGTCGCTATTGACGGCATGAGCTGTGCGTCCTGCGTGGCGCGGGTCGAAAAAGCTTTGCAAAACGTCCAAACTGCCACCGATGTCTCGGTCAACCTGGCGGCGGAAACCGCGAACCTTGCCTTGCCTGACGCATCACGGCTGACAGATGTGGCGGATGCGCTTGATGCTCTGGGCTATCCTGCGCGCACCGGCACAGTTACGTTGTCCGTGGCGTCGATGTCCTGTGCCTCTTGCGTGGGGCGCGTCGAACGGGTGCTGAGTGCAGTGCCGGGCGTGACCGCCGTTTCGGTCAACCTTGCCGCTGAAACCGCGATGGTCACTTATCTTGACGGTGCCACGTCGGTGTCAGAGCTGGTGTCTGCGGCTGCAAATGGCGGCTATCCGGCCCGTGTTGTCGAAGGCGGGTCTACGCAGTCTCGGGTGGATCGCAAGTCTAAAGAGGCGGAGCACCTGCTTAGGCGGGTCATTCTTGCCGCCGTCCTGACATTGCCGGTTTTTGTGCTGGAAATGGGCGCGCATCTGGTCCCCGCCTTCCACATGGCCATCGCCAACTGGATCGGAATCCAGACGTCATGGGTGATCCAGTGCGTTCTGGCGTCGATTGTCCTGTTCGGACCCGGTCGGGGGTTCTTTATAAAAGGGGGCGCGGCGTTGCTGCGCGGCGCGCCGGACATGAACAGCCTCGTTGCGGTCGGCACCGGTGCAGCATGGAGTTTTTCGGTTGTCGCGACCTTCCTGCCTACATTGCTACCCGACGGGGTCCGGGCAGTGTATTTCGAGGCGGCGGCGGTCATTGTCGTCCTGATCCTCGTGGGACGCTGGTTGGAGGCACGGGCCAAGGGGCGGACAGGCGCCGCCATTCAGGCGTTGATGAGCTTGCAGGTGCCGACCGTGCGGGTCCTGCGCGATGGCGCGACATCTGATATCCCTGCTGACGCGGTCATGGTGGGCGATACGGTGCTGGTACGTCCGGGCGAACGACTGCCCGTCGATGGGCGGATCGCCGATGGGGCCAGCCATGTGGACGAGAGCATGATCACGGGTGAACCTGTGCCGGTCGCGAAATCTGCGGGCGCAGAGGTCACCGCGGGAACCGTCAACGGCACGGGCAGCCTGACCATACGGGCAGAGCGGGTCGGTGCCGATACCACATTGGCGCAGATCATCCGCATGGTTGAGGCCGCGCAGGGGGCAAAACTGCCCATTCAAGGACTGGTGGATCGCGTCACCCTCTGGTTTGTCCCCGCAGTGATGGTGCTCGCCACTTTGACGGTCCTGCTCTGGCTCGTGTTCGGACCTCAACCCGCGCTGACCTTGGCGCTGGTCGCCGGGGTGTCGGTTCTGATCATTGCGTGCCCCTGTGCGATGGGATTGGCCACGCCCACATCGATCATGGTCGGAACCGGTCGCGCGGCTGAGATGGGTGTTCTGTTTCGCAAGGGCGAGGCATTGCAGGCCTTGTCCGAGATCGACGTCGTCGCGCTCGACAAAACCGGCACGGTGACCGAAGGCAAGCCGGCGCTAACCGACCTGATCGTCGCTGAAGGGATGGACCGGACACATATTCTGACGCGCATTGCGGCGGTCGAAGCGCAATCAGAGCATCCCATCGCCGCAGCGATCGTTCAGGCGGCGCAGTTGCAAGGTCTCGAATTGCCAGTCGCCACGGGCTTTGAGACACTCACGGGCTTTGGGGCCGCAGCAACGGTGGAAGGGCAGCGTGTCATCGTTGGCGCCGACAGGTTCATGGCCCGCGAAGGCGTGGACACAATGTCGCTCGCCCACCACGAACAGGACTTGGCCGGGCGTGGACGCACCGCTCTTTTCGCTGCGATTGACGGGCAGCTTGCCGCGGTCATTGCGGTTGCGGATCCGGTCAAACCCACCAGTGCCGCGGCAATCGCAGCCCTGCGCGCCCGCGGGTTTGAGGTTGCCATGATCACCGGGGACAAGCAGGCAACGGCTGATGCGATTGCCCGTGACATCGGGATCGACCAAGTGATCGCCGGGGTGTTGCCGGAGGGAAAGGTTGCAGCCATCGACGATCTGCGCGGTGCAGGCCGCAAGGTCGCCTTTGTCGGCGACGGGATCAATGATGCACCCGCGCTTGCCCACGCGGATGTGGGCATCGCCATCGGCACGGGCACCGATGTGGCCATTGAATCCGCTGATGTGGTTCTCATGTCCGGTGATTTGCGCGGCGTGGTCAATGCCAGCGCCGTGTCGCGACAGACCATGGCGAACATCCGCCAAAACCTGATGTGGGCCTTTGGTTACAACGTGGCACTGATCCCCGTCGCCGCCGGTGTGCTGTACCCGGCCTTTGGCATCCTGTTGTCTCCCGTTTTTGCAGCGGCAGCCATGGCGCTCTCCTCGGTGTCGGTTCTTGGCAACGCTTTGCGCCTGCGCCGCATCTCGGTGGCATTGTCCGAGGACACCGCAACGCGGGATTTGTCGTCGCAGGCGATGGCGGAACCGGCAGAATAGGACGCAGAAAATGAACATCGGAGAAGTTTCGGAACGCTCAGGCCTGCCTGCCAAGACTATCAGGTACTACGAAGATATCGGTCTGGTGCGCCCGCTGCGCAGCGACAACGGCTATCGATCGTTCCGTGAAGCCGATCTGCACAAACTCGCGTTCCTGGGGCGTGCCCGCACCCTCGGGTTCTCGATCGAGGCGTGCCGGACCCTGCTGGGCCTTTACGAGGATGGCTCCCGAGAGAGTGCACAGGTCAAAACAGTGGCCGAGGCTCATCTGGCGGAAATCGATGTGAAAATTGCCCAGTTGCGTGACATGCGAGATACCTTGTCTCACTTGGTGGACGCATGTCGCGGCGACGACCGACCCGATTGTCCCATCCTGCGCGACCTGTCTGGAGGGCGGGACTAGGAAGCGCCAAGGTGCTGACTGCGAAAAAGATGGGCAATTCAGGTCGATGTGCTTGATTTCTGTGCGGGTCCAGTCAGGGCAGGGAGGCAATCGCCAGGCGCGCCGTTGACGTGCCGCGGGGCGGGCCGAATGTCGGCCACATGATCCAGAACCTGCGCATCCTCGTTGTCGAACCAAATCCCGAGCGGGTGCGCGAGATCGTCGATGCCCTGAGCGAGGCAGGTTGGTCCGACGTCAAAGCTTTGGCGCAGATTTCGGCGCTGGACCGCACGGTCAAGGATTTTGCCCCCGATATCGTCCTGATCGATCTGGCAAACCCGGATCGCGACACGCTGGAACATATCTCGTATGCCACCGAGACGACGAAACGCGCGGTTGCGCTGTTCGTGGACCAGACGGATGACGACCTGACGCAGGCCGCATTGAACGCCGGTGTCAGCGCCTATGTGGTGGATGGCTTGAAAATGGAGCGGATCAAGGCCGTTCTGCAAACGGCCATCGCCCGGTTCAAGATCATGCGCCAGATGCAGTCGGAACTGGACGCCGCAAAACAGGCGCTCGAAGACCGCAAGACAATTGATCGCGCCAAGGGGATCCTGATGCGCCAGCGCGGCATGTCCGAGGATGATGCCTATAACCTGCTGCGCAAGACTGCCATGGGCCAGAACAAGAAGGTTATCGACGTGGCCCAGGCCCTCGTCACAGCTGCGGAGTTGCTGTCATGAGTGATACCGTTCTGAACTGTGGCTATGTCCCGCTTGTCGATTGCGCGCCGTTGGTGATCGCAAAGGAACTGGGCTTTGCCGCCGAAGAGGGGCTGTCGCTTAACCTGTTGCGGCAGCCGTCATGGTCGGCCCTGCGCGATCTGCTGGCGGCGGGCCATTTGGATGCCGCACAGATGCTGTCGCCGATGCCTGTGGCCATGTCCATGGGGTTGGGCGGCATGCCGGCGCGGATCGATACGCTGATGGTGCTGTCGGTCAACGGCACGGTGTTTGGCGTGTCCAACGCCCTGCGCGCGGAACTGGGTCCGGTTTTGTTTGGTGATGCCGACGCCTTGCTGGCCGCCTTGGCTGCGCGTGGTGGTGCACCGCTGCGCATTGGCGTGCCGTTCCACTATTCGATGCACCGCCTGCTTTTGTCCTACTGGACCTCAGCTGCGCCGGGTTTGGCCATCGAGGAAATTACCGTGCCGCCGCCGCGGATGGCGGACGCCGTGGCCGATGGATTCGTCGATGCGTTCTGGGTCGGAGAACCTTGGGGCAGTCTGGCCGTGCACCAGAGTGTCGCGGAATTGATGATGACCGGGCGCGATGTCTGGCAGTTCGCCCCTGAAAAGGTGCTGGCCGCCCGGCACGACTGGGTTGAAGCAAACGAAGATATCGTGCGCCGCTTGATGCGCGCAATATATCAGGCGGCGGCATGGCTTGATACGCCAAGGAACAAGCCGCTCGCCGTCGAAATCCTCGGGCGCAGTGAACATCTGAGCCTGTCGCCCTATCTGATCGACCCCGCATTGACCGGGCACCTGTCGCCATCGCCAACGGCGTCGCCCGCCGTCGTGCCGAGGTTCTTGCAATTCCATAATCACGCGGCTTCCTTTCCGTGGCGCAGCCAGGCGGCGTGGATCGCCGACCAGCTTGGTGCGGACGTGGGCGGCATGGAAAAGGCCAAGGCCTGTTTCCGGTCGGATCTCTATCGCAGGAACCTGTCGGGAATCGGCGCGGATATGCCGGGCGCATCGGAAAAGGAAGAGGGCGCATTGCGCGTGGAAACCGACGTGGCCTCTACCCGTGGGCATATGATTCTTGCGCCGGATGCATTTTTTGACGGCAGAACATTCGACTTCTCCTCAGAAAACCGCTGAAGAAATGTGCATATTCTGCATCGCAGCAAAAATTGCACAGTGAACCCGAATTTGTCTTGGACCTCTGCCCGTCGCAGGGGCAGGTTAAGTGCAAGGGGCAACGCTGCCCAACAATATGCACGTACCACTGACGGTCGTGCACCTCCCAAGAGCAAAGCCGCTCGTATGGATCACGGACCTCCTCCCCCGTGACCCCTACGTGCGGCTTTTTTGTTTTCCCCGATCCGGGACAGAAAAAGGAAAAACAGATGAAATACACATTGGCGGCCATCCTGGCGACAACGACATTCCTGGGAACAACGGCCTCGGCCGAGTTTCTCGAGCTGGAGAAAGAAGACCTGACGCTTGGTTTTATCAAGCTGACGGACATGGCGCCGCTGGCTGTGGCCTATGAGCTTGGGTTTTTCGAAGACGAAGGTCTGTTCGTCACCCTCGAGGCGCAAGCCAACTGGAAAGTGTTGCTGGACGGTGTAATCTCGGGCGAGTTGGACGGCGCGCATATGTTGGCGGGCCAACCCCTTGCGGCCACGATCGGGTATGGCACCGAGGCGCACATCATCACGCCCTTCTCCATGGACCTGAACGGTAACGCGATCACCGTGTCGAACGAGATCTGGGACCAGATGCGCCCCAATGTGCCGTTGATGGACGATGGCCGTCCGCAGCACCCGATCAGCGCCGAGGCGTTGGTGCCGGTGGTCGAAGAGTACAAGGACCAGGGCCAGCCTTTCAACATGGGCATGGTGTTCCCGGTGTCGACCCACAACTACGAAATCCGTTACTGGCTGGCGGCGGGTGGCCTGCAGCCGGGATACTACAGCCCGCAGGATATATCGGGTCAGATCGGTGCGGATGTCCTTTTGTCCGTGACACCCCCGCCGCAGATGCCCGCCACCATGGAAGCTGGCACGATCTATGGCTACGCCGTGGGCGAGCCATGGAACCAACAGGCGGTGTTCAAGGGCATCGGCGTGCCGGTCATCACCGACTATGACATGTGGAAGAACAACCCCGAGAAAGTGTTTGGCATCACGGCAGAGTTCGCCGAGGAAAACCCGAACACCACACTCGCCCTGACCAAGGCACTGATCCGTGCGGCCATCTGGCTGGACGAGAACGACAACGCCAACCGCGAAGAGGCCGTTCAGATGCTGTCGCGCCCCGAATATGTGGGTGCCGACGCCGAGGTGATCGCAAATTCGATGACCGGGTTCTTCGAGTTTGAAAAGGGGGATGTCCGTCCCGCGCCCGACTTCAACGTGTTCTTCCGTTACAACGCCACCTATCCCTACTATTCCGACGCGATCTGGTACCTGACGCAGATGCGCCGCTGGGGCCAGATCGACGAGACAAAGACCGACCAGTGGTTCTTTGACGTGGCCGCGGACGTGTACCGGCCCGACATCTATCTGAGTGCAGCCCGTATGCTGGTGGATGACGGCATGGCGAACGAGGCAGACTTCCCTTGGGACAGCGATGGGTTCAAGGCACCGACACCGGCGGCCGACATCATCGACGGCATTGCCTATGACGGCCGCACGCCCAACGCCTATATCGACAGCCTGCCCATCGGCCTGAAATCCGGCCAGACGGTGGTTGGCGACGGCGTCGACGGCTGATCGCAGAACAGGGCACCGCTCATGCGCGGTGCCCTGTCTCTTTTCCCGACATTGGCAGCATCTATTGGACATCTGACATGACCGCGATTGATCCGAATACACTCGACATCGAAGCCCGCCGCGCGCGGCGCTTTGCCCGTATCAACAAGGCAGATGCCTGGTTCCAGGTGCTGGGATTGGGATGGATGACGCCCGTTTTGCGCGCGGCCGCTGGCGACGCCCCCAAGGCACAAGGCAAGGAAATCTGGCGTCAGCTGGGCGTGCCCTTGCTGTCGATCCTCGTGTTCCTCGTGGCCTGGGGCACTCTCGCGCCCAAAGTGCAGACGTCGCTGGGCGCGGTGCCCGGACCGGTGCAGGTCTGGGAACAGGTCGGCACATTGCATGCGGATTACATCCGCGAGAAAGAGCGCGAAGCCGCGTTCTACGAACGTCAGGACACGCGCAATGCCAAGGCCATCGCCGACGGCAGGCCCGATGCGGTGCGCAACCGTGTCTATACCGGCAAGCCCACTTATTACGACCAGATCTGGACCTCCATCAAAACTGTATTCTTCGGCTTTCTGATCGCCTCCATCGTGGCCATTCCACTGGGGATCGCAGCAGGGCTGTCGGCCACGGCCAATGCGGCACTGAACCCGTTGATCCAGATTTTCAAACCGGTCTCGCCGCTGGCGTGGCTGCCCATCGTCACGATGATCGTTTCGGCGGTTTACGCCACCAATGACGGGCTGTTTTCCAAGTCTTTCCTTGTCTCTGCCATCACTGTCACGCTGTGTTCGCTGTGGCCCACGCTGATCAACACCGCACTTGGCGTGAGCTCGATCGACAAGGACCTCGTCAGTGTCAGCCGCGTGCTGAAGATGAACACCTATACAAAGATCACCAAGCTTGTCCTGCCCTCTGCCTTGCCATTGATCTTTACCGGTCTGCGCCTGTCGCTGGGCGTGGGCTGGATGGTGCTGATCGCGGCGGAGATGCTGGCGCAGAACCCCGGCCTCGGCAAATTCGTCTGGGATGAATTCCAGAACGGCAGCTCGCAATCTCTGGCCCGCATCATGGTCGCGGTGTTCACTATCGGCATCATCGGCTTCCTGCTCGACCGGGTGATGTACGCGCTGCAATCCATGTTCACCTTCACAAACAACCGGTGATCCAGATGAGCTTTCTCGAATTCAAGAACGTCTCGAAAAGCTATGGCGACACGCCGGTTTTGCGGGACATCGACCTGAGCGTTGCCGAAGGTGAGTTTCTGGTGATCCTCGGCTTTTCAGGGACCGGCAAAACGACGCTGATCAACCTGATGGCCGGTCTGGAAATGCCCACCAAGGGCGCGGTCACCTTCAAAGGTGCGCCGGTGACAGAGCCGGGGCGCGAACGCGGCGTGATTTTCCAGAGCTATTCTCTGATGCCCTGGTTGACGGTCAACGGCAACGTGGCGCTGGCGGTGGACACGATGTTCCCCGACTTGTCCAAAGCAGAGCGCGCCGCCAAGGTTGATCACTATGTCAGCATGGTGGGCCTGTCACATGCCGCCAGTCGGCGTCCTGCGGAACTGTCGGGGGGGATGCGGCAACGGGTGAACGTGGCCCGTGCGCTGGCGATGGATCCGGAGATGCTGCTGCTGGATGAACCGCTGTCGGCGCTTGATGCACTGACACGCGCCAATCTGGCGGACGAGATCGAGGGGATCTGGGACGCGGACAAGAAAACCTGCGTTCTGATCACCAACGATGTGGACGAGGCCATTATCCTCGCCGACCGTATCATCGCCCTGAACCCCGACGGCACGCTGGGCGACGAGTTCAAGGTCGATATCCAACGCCCGCGTGATCGCATCGCAATGAACAATGATGCGACGTTCAAGGCCCTGCGCGGGCAGGTTACCAACTACCTGATGGACGTAGGCATCGCGGCCAAGGTCGAAGGATCCCGCATCTTGCCCAATGTCACGCCGATCCACGGTGTGCCGACGGCTGTTGCGCGCGCTCAGGAAGGATCCATCGAAGAGAAGTTCCTGAACTTCTCGCAACTCGACAAGGTGTACCCGACGCCCAAGGGTCCGCTCACTGTGGTCGAAAACTTCGATCTCAAGATCAACAAGGGCGAGTTCATCTCGCTGATTGGACACTCGGGTTGCGGCAAGTCGACGGTGTTGACCATGGCCGCAGGGCTGAATCCGATTTCCAAAGGGGCGATCCGGCTGGATGGCTGGAACGTCGAGGGCGCAGACCCCGAGCGCGCGGTTGTCTTCCAATCGCCCAACCTGTTCCCGTGGCTTACCGCCAAGGAGAACGTCGCCATCGGTGTCGACAAGGTCTATCCCAAGGCCAGTCAGGCCGAGCGGCAGGACGTGGTCGAATACTACCTCGAACGCGTCGGTCTGGCGGACAGCATGGACAAGGGCGCAGCGAGCCTGTCCAACGGCATGAAGCAGCGTGTCGGCATTGCCCGCGCCTTTGCACTTTCGCCGAAACTGCTGCTGCTCGATGAACCGTTCGGGATGCTCGACAGCCTGACGCGTTGGGAGCTGCAAGAAGTCCTGATGGAGGTCTGGTCGCGCACCAAGGTCACAGCCATTTGCGTGACCCACGATGTGGACGAGGCGATCCTGCTGGCCGACCGCGTGGTGATGATGACCAACGGGCCACAGGCGACAATCGGCAAGATCACGGATGTCGACCTGCCGCGCCCGCGCACCCGAAAGGCGCTGCTCGAACATCCCGATTACTACGCCTACCGGCAGGAAGTGCTCGATTTCCTCGAGGAATACGAGAAGGGCGCCACGCCCAAGTCAAAACCCAAAGCCATCGCAGCGGAGTAACCGCCATGACACCCGAAGACATCACAGCGGTGCAGAACAGTTTCGCCAAGGTCGTCCCGATCAAGGACGCCGCGGCGGAAATCTTCTATGACCGCCTTTTTGAAATCGCACCCGACGTCAAGCCGCTGTTCAAGGGCGACATGACCGAGCAGGGCGCAAAGCTGATGGCAACGCTGGGCGTAGTTGTGAACGGATTGCGCGACCTCGACAAGATCGTGCCGGTCGCGCAGCAGTTGGCGGTCCAGCACATCGACTATGGCGTCGAGCCTGGCCACTACGCCAGCGTGGGCGCCGCCCTGCTTGATACGTTGGAAAAGGGGCTCGGCGACGATTTCACGCCCGAAACCAAGGGTGCGTGGGAAACGGCCTATGGCACCCTGTCCGGTGTCATGATCGCGGCTGCTTACCCTGACATGGAGACAGCGCAATGACGCAGAACATCATCGTGATTGGCGCGGGCATGGCGTCGGGACGGGTGCTTGAGCATCTCTTTGACGCTAGCGCCGACGTGAACGTCACCCTTTTCAACGCAGAGCCGCGCGGCAACTACAACCGCATCATGCTGTCGCCCGTCCTGTCAGGGGAAAAAACCTATGACGAAATCGTAACCCATGACGCCGCGTGGTACGAAGCCAACGGTGTGACCTGCCGCTTCGGGGAAAGGATCGCGGAAATCGACCGCGTGGCCAAGACGGTCAAAGCCGACAACGGTGATGTCCTGGCCTATGACAAGCTGATCTTTGGCACCGGGTCGAACCCGTTCATGATCCCGCTGCCCGGTCATGACCTGGAGGGTGTCATCGCCTACCGCGATCTCGAAGACACGCAGCGCATGATGGATCTGGGTCCCGACAACAAGTGCGTCGTCATAGGTGGGGGCCTCTTGGGTCTTGAGGCCGCGGCAGGCATGGCGGCGCGCGGTGTGGACGTCACGGTGGTGCACATCATGGGCCACCTTATGGAACGTCAGCTGGACGAGGCGGCGGGCTATCTGCTGCGCAAGGCGCTCGTTGACAAGGGGATTACGGTCAAATGCTCGGCCAACTCCAAGGAGATCCTTGGCGAGGACGGGCACGTGCGGGCGCTGCTCTTGGATGACGGTACTGAATTGCCCTGCGATCTGCTCGTGATGGCTGTGGGGATCCGTCCTAACGTCGGACTGGCCCAAGCTAGTGGGTTGGCTGTGGGCAAGGGTATCCATGTCGACGATCAGATGGTGACGTCCGATCCGGACGTGTTGGCCGTTGGGGAATGCGTTGAACACGACGGCGCGATCTTTGGCCTTGTGGCGCCGCTCTACGACCAGGCGAAGGTCGCGGCGCAGACGCTGATGGGCGCCGAGGCACGCTTTGTCCAAAAGGAGCTTTCGACCAAGCTCAAGGTCACGGGGTGTGATCTGTTCAGCGCGGGTGACTTTGCCGATGGCGAGGGGCGCGAGGACATCGTTTTCCGCGATCCCGCGCGCGGTGTCTACCGACGCCTCGTGATCGAGAACAATGTGGTCAAGGGGGCGGTGATGTATGGCGACACGGCCGACAGCAACTGGTTCTTTGGCCTGATCCGAGACAAGACGGATATTGCCGAGATGCGCGAAACGCTGATCTTCGGACCGGCCTATCAAGGGGGGACCCCCCTGGACCCTTTAGCAGCTGTTGCAGCCTTACCGCGTGACGCGGAGATCTGCGGCTGCAACGGAATCTGCAAAGGTGAAATCGAAGACGCGATCGCGGCGGGCGCTGCTGATCTGGGCGCTGTGCGGGCAACCACCAAGGCATCGGGGTCCTGCGGCACCTGCACCGGGCTGGTCGAACAGGTTCTGGCCGTCAGCCTTGGCGATGACTTTGTCATGCCGACGGCGGCGTCAGTCTGCGGCTGCACCGACATGACCCACGAAGATGTGCGGCGGATGATCAAGTCGCAAAAGCTGACATCGATGCCCGCCGTCTGGCAGGAATGCGGCTGGAAAACCTCGTGCGGGTGTCATGTGTGCCGCCCGGCATTGAACTTTTACCTGCTGGCCGACTGGCCGCTGGAATACAAGGACGATCCGCAAAGCCGGTTCATCAACGAACGCAAGCACGCCAACATCCAGAAGGATGGCACGTTCAGCGTGGTGCCGCGCATGTGGGGCGGGATCACGACGCCGGACGAATTGCGGGCCATCGCGGATGCGGCGGACAAGTACATGGTGCGCACCGTCAAGGTCACGGGTGGACAGCGGATCGACCTGCTGGGGGTCAAGGGCGAGGATCTGCCTGACATCTGGGCCGATCTGAACGCCGCTGGCATGGTGTCTGGGCACGCCTACTCCAAAGGGTTGCGCACGGTGAAAACCTGCGTCGGTACGGATCACTGCCGGTTTGGCACGCAAGACAGCACAGGCCTTGGCATCAAGCTGGAGAAAGAGCTGTGGGGGTCATGGACCCCGCACAAGCTCAAGCTGGCCGTGTCGGGATGCCCGCGCAACTGTGCCGAAGCGACGTGCAAGGATATCGGCGTGATCTGCGTCGACAGCGGGTATCAGGTCAGCATCGGCGGTGCTGCGGGCATGGATGTCCGCGAAACCGAACTGCTGGTGCAGGTCGCCACCGAACAAGAGGCCATCGGTGTGATCAAGGCGGTCACGCAGCTTTATCGTGAAAACGCCAAGTACCTTGATCGCATCTACAAATGGATGGGCAAGGTCGGGCTCGACTGGATCAAGGACCGCATCGAGACCGAGCGTGACGCGCTGGTCGACCGGTTCGAACTGAGCCAGACGATTTATCGCAAGGATCCGTGGGCGGAACACGCCCAGACCAAGGCGGACCGCTATCAGCCCTTGGCCAATCTGACGTTGGAGGCCGCAGAATGACCGATTGGATCGACATCGCACCGCTGGAAGACGTACCGCGCCGTGGTGCGCGCATGGTCAAGACCGCGATGGGCTGCGTTGCCGTGTTCCGCACAGCAGAGGACGAGGTTTTTGCGCTCGACAATGCCTGTCCGCACAAGGCCGGCCCACTGGCCGAGGGGATCGTACACGGCAAATCCGTGACCTGCCCGCTGCACAACTGGGTGATCTCACTGGAAACAGGCGCGGCACAAGGCGCGGATGAGGGGCAGGTTGCGACCTATCCCGCGCGGGTTTCAGACGGGCGAATCCTGCTGGATCGCGCATTGCTGCGCGCACGGGCCGCCGCATGAGCCTGACCCGGACCACATGCCCCTATTGCGGCGTTGGCTGCGGGGTGCTGGCGGGTGCGGATGGTACGATCAAGGGCGATCCGGATCATCCGGCAAACTATGGGCGGCTCTGCTCCAAGGGGGCCGCGCTGGGCGAGACGATTGACCTTGAGGGGCGGCTTCTGCATCCCAAAGTGCATGGCAAGACCGCCGATTGGGACAGCGCGCTTGATCTCGTGGCACAGAAATTCAGTGCGGCCATCGCGGAACATGGGCCGGACAGCGTGGCCTTTTATGCCTCCGGCCAGCTGCTGACCGAGGATTACTACGTCGCCAACAAGCTGATGAAAGGGTTCATCGGTTCGGCCAATATCGATACGAATTCTCGGCTGTGCATGGCGTCGTCAGTGGCTGGGCACAAGCGCGCCTTTGGCACTGATACCGTGCCCGGCACCTATGAAGATCTCGAAGAGGCGGACCTGATCGTCCTTGTGGGCTCCAACCTCGCGTGGTGCCACCCCGTGCTTTACCAGCGGATCGCAGCGGCCAAGGACAAGCGGCCCAAAATGCGGATCATCAATGTCGATCCGCGCCACACGGCGACGACCGACATTGCCGACATGCACCTGCAAATTGCGCCCGATGGTGACAGCGCACTGTTTAACGGTTTGCTCGCGCATTTGGTCGAAGCGCAGGTGGTCGACGAGGCATTTGTCGCCCAACATGTCAACGGGATGGCAGAGGCCGTCGCCGCCGCCCGCGCGACGGACACGGCTGACACCGGCCTGTCGGGACAGGACCTTGCAGCGTTCTATGCCCTTTGGTCCAGCACCGAGAGGGTCGTGACCGTCTATTCCCAAGGCGTGAATCAGTCTGCGTGCGGCACCGACAAGGTCAACGCCATCCTGAATTGCCATCTGGCAACGGGCCGTATCGGCAAACCGGGCATGGGGCCGTTTTCGGTGACGGGACAACCCAACGCGATGGGCGGGCGCGAGGTGGGTGGTCTGGCCAATATGCTGGCCAACCATCTGGAACTGGGCAACGCGGATCACCGAGACGCGGTGCAGGATTTCTGGGAAAGCCCGACGATCTGCACGCAGCCCGGCCTGAAAGCCGTGGACCTGTTCGAAGCCTGCGCCAATGGGCAGATCAAGGCGCTGTGGGTCATGTCAACGAACCCCGCCGTGTCCCTGCCGGACGCGGATGGTGTCGCGGCGGCCATTGCGAACGTCCCTTTCGTTGTCACTTCCGACATCATGGAACGCACCGACACGAACGATTTGGCCCATGTCCTTTTACCCGCCGTTGGCTGGGGCGAAAAGAACGGCACCGTCACAAATTCGGAGCGCCGGGTGTCGCGACAGCGCGCGTTCCTGCCCGCGCCCGGCGCCGCGCGTCCCGATTGGCGCATCATCAGCGATGTCGCCGCACGGATGGGGTTTGGGGATGCATTTGCCTATGACACGCCGGCGGATGTATTCGCCGAATACGTCGCTCTGGATGCGGCGGTCTCGAAATTCCCCCGCGATCTTGATCTGAGCATCTTTGCCGACGCCGATTATGCCGCGTTGATCCCGACCCAATGGCCTCGCGATGGCCGACGGTTCTTTGCAGACGGGGCTTTCTATCACCCGGACGGAAAGGCGCGCATGGTTGCCGTGACACCGCCGATCTTGTCGCAACCACGTTTTTTGCTGAACACGGGTCGCAACCGTGACCAGTGGCACACGATGACGCGCACCGGCAAATCGCCGCGCCTAGGGCCGCATCTGGCGGAACCTTACGTCGAAATCCACCCGGCGGATGCGGCCGCACTTGGCGCAGGTCCCGGTGCGTTGCTGCGTGTCCAAAGCAGTTTCGGTCGGGCGATCTTGCGGGCGCTGATCACGCCGCGTGTGGCCGAGGGACACCTCTTTGCGCCGATGCACTGGACCCGGCAGCGGACGACATTGGGCGCGGTCAACGCGGTCACGGCGCCGGTGACGGATCCGGTGTCCGGCCAGCCCGCTTTGAAATCCACCCCGGCAGAGGCCGAGATATTCCATGCGAAATGGTATGGATACCTCGCATCGCGATCTGCGCCGCAGCCACAGACGCCATATTCTGCCGTTTCCCGCACGCAAACAGGCTGGCAAGCCGAAGTGGCGGGCAGCAGACTGCCCTCCGATTGGGAGGCCGAAGCGCGTGCGCTCTGCGGCGGTGTTGCAGGTGATGCCTGCCTGCAAACGGATCGGGCGACAGGCACGGCGCGTGTGGCCTTTGTCGAGGATGGCGTGATCACGGCACTCTTTTTTGCGGCACACCAGCCCGTGGTCCTGTCGCGCAACGCCACTGTCGGCCTGATCGGCACGCAGACGCCACCGCTCGCGGCGCTCGCAGGACATGCTGCGTCTGATCAGCCTGATGCAGGCCCCATCGTCTGCGCCTGTTTCAACGTAGGCCGTAATACGTTGTTGGCCGCCGCTGCCAAGGGCGCAAACAGTGTCGCCGCGCTGGGCGAGGTGACGTGCGCGGGCACCAATTGCGGGTCCTGCAAGCCCGAACTCACAGCGCTCTTGGCCGGTGCCGCTCTGCCCATGGCCGCCGAATGACGCTCGCACCCTTTGTCCAGATCGTGGCGCGCGGCAAAGGGCGCGCGCGATCTCTGACCATGGCCGAAGCGCAAGAGGCCATGACCCTGATCCTGAAAGGTGATGCGGCCCCGGAGGCGGTGGGCGCGTTGCTTATGGTTCTGCGGTTGCGTGGCGAGACACCGGAGGAGATTGCCGGGTTCACCGCTGCCCTGCGCGGTCATGTCGACGGGCACCTGCCGCGCGCGGATATCGACTGGCCGTCATACGCCGCGGGCCGCAGCCGGGGTGCGCCTCTGTTCCTGCTCGCCGCGCGGCTGGTGGGGCGGGCGGGATACCGGGTGTCGATGCACGGCTGGAATTCGCACCAATCCACGGCAGCGTCCGTGCGCGAGGCCGTGGAACTGGCCGGGCCAAATGTGACCTATACCGCGCTCGAAGACCTGAGCCCGGCCGCCTTTGCTCTGTTGAACCTGCGGGACACGTTCGGGCTCCGCTCGTGCATCAATACGGTCCTGCGCATGTGGAACCCCTCTGGCGCGGCGTTGAGCGTGCAAGGCGTGTTTCATCCATCGTATCGAAGTCTGCAAGCGCAGGCGGCCCAGATGTTGGGACAACAGGCACTGTGCATCATCAAGGGGGGCGGCGGAGAATTCGAACGTCACCCGTCCAAGACAATCACTGTGTTCGGTCTACGCGACGGCGCACATATTCAGGAACCCGCTGAGCCCATTGCCCATGACACGCGCCGTTTGCACGAGCCGGGCGCGCCAGTTGACCTGCGCGCCCTTTGGTTCGGCGCGGACAGCGATCCGTTTGCGATTGCGACGATCAAGGGCACGGCGGCGGTTGCCCTGTGGGCGCTCAAGGCCGCACCAACCCTGACGGACGCCGAAATTATGGCTCGGCAGCTGTGGGAACAAAGACATCAAACAGAAAGCCTGTCCGCATGAAAACCTTTCCCATGTTCCTGCAA
Source organism: uncultured Tateyamaria sp. (assembly GCF_947487805.1). GTDB lineage: Bacteria > Pseudomonadota > Alphaproteobacteria > Rhodobacterales > Rhodobacteraceae > Tateyamaria. The sequence goes on from NZ_CANKXW010000001.1 coordinate 713,646, forward strand.
ATGGCCGGCCGCCGGGTGATGATCATCGGTGGCGGAGAACAAGCGGCGCAAAAGGCGCGGCTGATCCTCAAAACCGAGGCGCAGATCGAGATCTGGACGCCAACGCTTGATCCCGAATTGGTCGATTTGGTCCAGAAGGGGCGCGTGGCGCATTTGATGGGTCCGGTGACGCCTGCGGCGTGTTCCGGTAGTGCACTGGTCTTTGTGGCGACGGGGTGTCCCGGTGCGGATATGGCGCTGCATGCGCTTGCCAAGGAGGCGGGCGCGATTGTGAATGTGGTGGATCAGCCCGCGCTCTGCGATGCCATCACGCCATCGATTGTAGACCGCGATCCTGTGGTCGTGGCCATCGGCACCGAAGGAACTGCACCTGTTCTGGCACGTCAGATCAAGACCAAGGTCGAAGAGATGCTGGAGCCGCGCCTTGGTGACCTGGCCGCGTTGGCGGGACGGTTGCGGCATATGGCTGCGGCGCGCCTTGGGCCGCGCACCCGCCGCGATCTGTGGCGATGGGTGTTCAACGACAGCCCGCGGCAGATGTTTGCGACAGGTGCCGAACGCGAGGCGGCGCGTTTGATCAAAGCGGCGATTGATACAGGCGAAATCGGCACCGCCACTGGCGGCAGCGTTGCCTTGGTCGGGGCAGGGCCGGGGGCAAAGGACCTGATCACCCTGCGCGGCGTTCAACGGCTGCAAGAGGCCGATGTGATTTACTATGACCGCCTGCTTGATCCCGAAATTCTCGAATTGGCGCGGCGCGACGCCGAGCGGATCTATGTCGGTAAGGCACCCGGCTGCCATAGCTGGCCACAGGAAAAGATCACCCGATCGCTGGTCGCAGCGGCGCAGCGGGGCCAGCGCGTGGTGCGGTTGAAATGCGGGGACCCGGGTGTCTTCGGGCGCAGCACCGAAGAACTGGACGCGCTGCGCGCTGCCGATATCTCGGTTGAGGTCGTGCCGGGCGTGACCGCCGCCTGTGCCGCCGCCGCGAGCGTCGGCCACAGCCTGACCGACAGGGGCAACATCGACACGCTCGTTCTGACAACCGGCCACTTGCGCGACGGCTATACCGTCCCGAGCCCGATCAAGGACATACGGCCCGGCACCTGCGTTGCCCTCTACATGGCCGTTGGTGCGGCAGCGCAGATCAGAACGCGGTTGGAAACGGATCACCCCGGCATGCCGTTCGAGGTGCAGATCGTTGCCAAGGCGCAGCGCAAGGGGCAGATTGTTGTCACCTGTCCGCTGGCGGATCTGGAAAGCGCGCTGGTCGCCCACGAGATCACGGGCGAGGCGATGTTGTTCCTGCGCTGGTCACATACCGAGGCACAATCGCAGACTATACCGCCCATGCGCTTGGCTGCAGTTTCGTCCTAATCGTTTTGCGCGCCGATCTTGGTCACCAGAGGTTTGGCCGACGCATCAATAGGGGCCATGCCTGCTTCGCGTGATCCGTACCATCGGGCGGCAGGCGCTGCAGTCAGCCCGTGCAACAAGGCGCTGATCCAGACGGCATTTACCGCCAGATGCAGGATCGGTTCGGCAAAGTCATGAACGATCTGATCAACCACAAGCAGCGCGAACAACGCCGTGGCCAGGCCGCGCGGGCCAAACCAGCCAAAGAAGATGCGCGTACGCAAAGACGCGTCTGTGCCGATAAGCGACACCCAGATGGCAAGTGGGCGTATGACAAACAGGCTGACCATGATCAGCGCGAACATCGGCCAGCTGAGATGTGCAATTGCTTCGGGCACGATGGCGGCGCCCAACAACAGGAACGCAGACCATGCAAGAAGCTGCCCCTCGCTTTCCGTGAATTCGTAGACAAAGGCACAAGCGCCCTTGACCACCGCGCCAAAGGCAAGGCCTGCGACAAATGCAGAGATGAACCCGTTGCCGCCTATCAGCGTCGCGCCAAGATACGCGGCCCCGGCCAGCGCAAGCGCGCCGACACCCTCGTAGGGTTCTGACGTCGTGTTATGCTTTTTGGCCAGCAGTAGCACGCACCCGCCCGCAGCACCCACGGCGGCCCCGGCGATGGGACCCAGCAGGATCTGGGCAGTTGCAAAAGCGAGCCAATTGGTGGCGCCGGTCGCCTCCGAGGCCGCGATCATGCTGGCAAAAAAGAGGACCGCAGGCAGGGCCAGACCATCGTTCAGCCCGCTTTCCACGGTCAGCGCCCGGCGCGCGCGATCCGGAACAGCCGGGTTCGACACAACCGCCTGACCCAACGCCGCATCGGTCGGTGCAAGTATGGCCGCGGCGAGAGCCACCGCCACCAGAGGCCAGCCGGGCAGGATCAGTGCCCCTGCAACGGTGCCAAAAACCAGCGCCAGTGGCAGCCCGATCAACAGCATCCGCATGGGCCACACATGTTGGTGCCGCAGGGCCCGCAAATCGATCTGCGACGCATCGAGAAACAGCAAGACAACCAGCGTGATTTCCGCCACCGGGTGCAACAGTGTTTCGGCCAGATCCACTTCGATCAATCCCGCGACCGACAGGATCGCGCCAAGTCCGAGAAAGATCATCGGTGGGGTCACCACGGTCGACGCGAGACGATGGGCCACCATCGTGAACGTGGCGGCAAGCGCGCAAACAAGAAAGAAGCCCAACATCGCGTAGTCCTGTCTTTTGGTGTCGGTGCAGGTCGCGTGACGCACCGCATCTCTGGTCGCGCCGACCCTATACAGGCCGCACGCGGACCCCAAAGGCTTATCTGGCAGGTGACCTTCGCAATCACGTGAAGGATGTCGCGCGGGCACGCCCTTTGGCGGGTCGGTGTCAGGGGGGGCAGTCCGGGGGTGACTTGTATGAATCCAATCGGAACGGCCACGCCAAAATATTTCCTGACAAAAACAATCAGAAAGGTTGACGCTCCAGTGAAAATGTTATCTGAGTGTTTTAGTAAACAACTCTCAAGGAGTGACGATGTCACGTTCTGTCTCAATCCTGACTGCTTCCATGACCACTGCATTGGTGGCCTTCGGTCCCGTCGCCGCCACAGCTGAGGGCGAGCTTAACCTCTATTCCTCGCGCCATTATGACACTGATGAGCGGCTCTATTCCGATTTCACGGATGCGACCGGCATCACCATCAACCGCATCGAAGGCAAAGCGGACGAACTGATCGCGCGGATGCAGGCCGAGGGTGCGAACTCTCCGGCGGACATCCTGCTGACGGTCGATACGTCGCGCCTGGAACGGGCCAAAGATGCGGGCGTTTTGCAATCCATCAACAGTGACGTGCTGGAAACGCGGGTGCCCGATGGCCTTCAGGACAGCGACAACCAGTGGTTCGGGTTTAGCCAGCGTGCGCGCATTATCTTCTACGACAAGGCAGACGTTGAAACGCCACCCCAGTCCTATGTCGATCTGGCGGATCCCGCCTACAAGGGTATGGTGTGTCACCGGTCGTCGACCAACGTCTATTCCCAGACCCTGTTGGCCGCGGTGATTGAAAACCACGGTGCCGAGGCCGCCAAAGCGTGGGCACAGGGTGTTGTCGACAACTTTGCCCGTGACCCGCAGGGTGGCGACACGGATCAGCTTCGCGGATTGGTGTCGGGGGAATGTGACATCTCGATTTCCAACACCTACTATTTTGCCCGTGCGATCCGGCGTGATGTCAGTGGCCTGCCTGCCGACGCACGCGAAAACATCGGCTGGGTGTTCCCCGCGCAAAACGCCGAAGGAGCACATATGAACCTGTCGGGTGGCGGTGTGGCGGCCCATGCGCCGAACAAGGACAACGCGGTCCTGTTCCTGGAATACCTCGCCTCCGATCAGGCGCAGCAGTATTTCTCAGCCGGCAACGATGAATACCCGGCTGTGCCGGGTGTGGCACTCAGCCCGTCTGTTGCGGCACTTGGTCTGTTCCGCCCCGATGCGGTGAACCTGAGCGCGGTGGCCAAGAACGTGCCATTGGCCCAGCAGATCTTCAACGACGTCGGCTGGAAGTAAGCCGACCACTCGGACGGGCGGCCGGAGCCGCCCGTCCGGAACGAGGACATCGCCACGATTTCATTGTCTTCCCAGCCAACCCACATGGGCCAGCCCGGACCCCACACCCCCGGAGGCAAAGATGACACAGACCTATGCAACATCGCGGCCCGGCATGGGGCGATCGATGACGAACGGCGAGGGGATTTCACCTCTGCCCTCTACCGTTGCAGCGCCGGTCGAACTGCCTGCCTATGATGTCCGCGACATCGTTCAGGGCGGAGATCAGGCGCGGTTGATCCTCGATGGGCAAACCTATCTGTTGCGCATCACGCGCGCTGGCAAACTGATCCTGACGAAATGACGATGCACCTGAAAAACAACGGTGGCGTTGCGGTTGGCGACCTATCGATGCTGGCAGCATGGGAACAGGCGCTGATCCACGATTTGCGTCTCTGGTGTCAGGGGCCGGACGGGCGGGCACAAGTCTGGAACCGATTTGCACTGACCCTGCCACGCGGTACGGCAGGCGCACATATTCATGTGTTCGAGGACCTTATCGCCACCCTGTCGACCTATGCACGCCGGACACTTGTGCGCCATCATGTTGAGTGCGCGTGCCTCGGTGCGGATGAGGCAGTCTTTCTGCATATCGTCCGGGCGGCAAGTGCGGGTGACATTCACGATGCGGCCATGGTGGCTGCATTGGTTGTGCTGCCGGCCCATGCGGAACGTGTTGCTCTGATGGCCGCTCAGGTGGGTGTCGCCACCCGCCATATCTCTGATGTCGCGACCCCGGTTGCAGATGAGGCGGGCGACCGACCGCGCACGCCGCTTCACTAAATCGTCGCACCGCTTGCCGATCTGTTGAAATCTTGCGGGTGGCATACCAGTTCAAAGGCCGACAAAGGAACCAGCCGTGCCAAAGACCCCCAGCCCCTGCATCGATGTGTGCAAGTTCAAGCGCGAAGGCCATTGCATTGGCTGTTCCATGAGCAAGGCGCAAAAATCATTGTTCAAGGGGCTGAAAAAAGACAGTCATCGCGCCGCCTTTGTACAGATGCTGACTGCGCAACAGGCGCGCATGGGTAAGTACGCCCACTGGGACCGGGCCTATCGCAAGAAACTCGCCAAACGGAAAATCGCGGCCGAGCAGATCCTCTGACCGCGATTTCCGTAAACAACTCAGGCCTTGATCAGCCCGCAAGATGCGCGCGCAGGAACCAGGCGAATTTCTCGTGCTCCTGCCCGCGCGCGATGCACAGGTCTTCGGTCAGTGTGTCACCATGTTCCGCGGCCAACGCGCCACATCCTGCCAGCGTCGCGGCAAGCGTCTCCTGCGCATCCTGCATGGCCTTGATCATCTCCTGATCTGTGGCGTGTCCGTCATGTTCGCGGACTTTCGACCGTTTGAGCATACCTGCCAGCGTGCCTTCGGCATGGATGTCGAGCGCCCGAATGCGTTCGGCCAGATCGTCTTGGGCGATAAAATGGTCTTCGTAGATTTTCTGGAACAGGTCATGCAAGGGGCCAAAGGCCATACCCTTGACGTTCCAATGGAAATTCTGCGCCAGCATGGTGGTCACTGCGGTTTCCGCGACGGATTGGTTCAATGCGTCGCCAATTGCGGTGCGTGCGTCCGTGGTCAACGCGGCGGCTGTCTGAGTCATGTACTCACCTCGAAGTTTGTGCGGTTTCGGCGAGCTGGCGTAAGGCTTGCTGGCTTGCATCCATAAAATAGGATGCCAGCGCGAAATGCCAACAGTTTTTTAGAATTATTCTAACTTAGCGGTCTGGTCGCTGATCTGCGCCAAAAGAAAGCCGATATAACGCCGATCCGCGGCGACAATACGCGAACGCAGCAGGAATTCGATGCTGTCTGTGTCGTTCTTTCGAATGGATGTGATGCACTGCACGAACCATGCTTCGTCAAACGACAGTTCCTGAGTGCCGGGCGTGTGCCAAATGCACCTGCGACCCAAGGCATCCGGCAGACATTTGACCAGTGTTCCCAAATAGGTCCGTTGCGCCTCTTCCCCCTCAAGTGTCAGGAGCGCGCAAGCCTCAATCAGGTCCGTATGTGCGGCAACCCGGCACCGCAGGCCGGTCACACGCAACTGATTGAGCAGGGCGCGGTGTTCCGTAACATCATTCGATGGACACGGTTGCGTCGCAGCGTCGTGATACAGTGCCAAGATCGAAGCGGGCATTCGTGGTCCATTCCGGCGTGGATGGCAGCGTGATGGCCATCATATTTCTGACTATATCTATAAGGTATTTCCTCTGGATCAATAGGGTTGGTGCGGATAGCGGTCAAACGCCTGTGATCGAAAACTGTCTGGCCGAATTGTAATCGAGCGGTCGTAACCGGCACCCACCTCTGGTCCCGGTCAAGGCAGATCAGTGTTCACCGTGCTCTGCCAAGTACCGCACGAACAACTGTGTCACGCTCTGCCGTTCGGTGCGGTTCGGCCAGACGGCATGCAAACCGAGAGGCTTGACGGTCCACTCCGGCAATAGGTGTTGGAGGTCGCCGCGCTCAATACCGCGATGCGCCATGTTTTCGGGGATGACCGTTACCCCCAACCCGCGCGTTGCAAATTCATACAGCGCATCCGCCGAATTGACGGCAAAACTGGACTGGCCAAGCACCGTGGCGACTTCGCCCGTCTTCGATGTCATTTCCGTGGTGGCGGGGCGCAGCGAAAACCTTACCCAATCCCATCTTTCCAGATCGCTGGGGTGTTCCGGCAAGCCGCGCGCCGCAATGTAATCGGGGTGTGCCACAACCAGACGGTCCGCATGGCCGATATTGCGCGTCAGAAGTTCGCTGTCTTTCAACCACCCGGCGCGAATACCGACATCAAACCCGTCGCGGATCAACTCGCGCGGTTTGTCAGAAAAATCAAAGCTCAGATCAATCTTCGGATAGCGTTTGGCAAAGCCTGCAATCGTGTCCATCAGTGCAGTTTGCGTGGTGTAGGCGGGTGCAGTGACACGCAACGCGCCTGCGGGTTCTGAAGAGGTCTGGCTGACGGCATCCAGTCCGTCCTCTGCGGCGCGCAGCATTTCCAGCGCCCGCGCATGCAATTGTTGCCCTTCGTGCGTCAGCGACAACTGGCGGGTGGAGCGGTAGAGCAACGTGACCCCTAGGTCTTTTTCAAGCTCCGACACCACCTCGCTGACCCGTGACGGGGCCAGCCCGAGATGTGTCGCCGCCGCCCGGAATGTGCCCTGGTCAACCACGGTCGAAAAAATCGCGATACTGCGGAGCTTGTTGATCATTTGTCGCCTCTGCCGACATATTTGCCGACCATAGCTCGGAATTTCCGAACATGCACGGCAGGCCGACGACCCTTTTCAGGCGTCAAAACTTGCCCGAATTGCCCCAATCCGCCCGCGGCGCGATCTCTTCTTCGTTCATCCAATGCTCAACAATCCGGCCGCCTGCCACACGGTAGAGATCGAAGACCGCGATATACTTTCCGCAGGCGTGGCGTTTGCCGTAGGTCGCGACCAAATCCCCTTGCCCAATCAGGCGGAACAGCATCTCGTATGCGCCGCACGTCTCGGACCGCAACCACACGTCCAATCCATCGCGACCGCTGGCGATCGCGGCACTGTGTTGCACCAGGTCTTTTGCCACGAACTTGTCCAGTTTTGCCAGGTTGCCGCCTTGGCGTACTTGTTTGGTGTATTCCAGAACCAACGCCTTGTTTGCCCGGGTATCAGCGCCAAGATCCACGTTGCGCGCGCCGCCAACCATGTCCTCGCCCGACACAGATTCGGCCACGTATGGGGCAATGGTATCCCAATGCTCAAGGATCAACCCATCGGCATCGGTGTAGAACATGTCCATGGTGACCCACTTGGCCGCGCCGTCATTGAGCGACTGATATGCGCTACAGAACACCCATGGGCCGTCTTCAAAGATGCGGACGATTTCGATCTCCCGCTTGGGGTTGCGGGCCACGAAGGGTTCAAAGAAGGCAAGGAAACCTTTGGCACCATCGCCCACGCCGGTCGAGTGTTGCGTGTAGCGATGACCGGTATAGGCGTGCACCGCCTCACGCGCGTTGCCGCCCGCGATACCTTCCAGATAGATACGGCGGACATTCTCCAGTCCCTGACCCATGGCGGTCTCCTGTCTTTGATGTGATGCGGTGCGACCCGAAGGGTCCGGGCCGCAAATTGCGTCACTTGTCCCAGTAGGGCTCGATCAGACTCAGCAGAAACGCGCCGTCATATCCGGGATATGCGTCCATCATCACCTGCTTGACCGCATCGGGCGTGTCGCCAGCGTTCCATGCCGCGTCAAACACTTCGAGATATGCGATTGCGGTGTCCAGTTCGCCGCGGCTTGTCGGCAATCCGTGCCCGACGAGCAGGGTCTCGAAAGAGGGATCGTCCCGCAACGTTTTGAGCGTGGCAATCCAGTTTTGCCGATCCACGCCGGGCGCGAAATAGACGCCGTTATAGACAAGGTCCTGCACCACCGCGACCTTCTGTTCGGGCAACACGGCAACGATTGTCTGCGGTGCTTCGGCGTTGTCATAGGCACGAAACTCGACCGCGACCCCGCCAATCTCCGTTGTGCCCAGCTCCAGATCAGTGCCGGTCAAAAGAGACGTGGGCGTCGGGAAATCGCCCCTGGTCGCCTCTGCCCGCAGGCCCTCGCGGATGCCGGGCAGCGTTCTGAACGCGAGGTCTGCCAGTGTCGATACGCCGCCCCAGTGGTCGGGATGTTCGTGGCTGACATAGGCAGTGTGCACCGGTTTGCCGGTCGAGGCGATCAGGGCCGCGACCTCTGCCGCGGTCGGCGGCAGCATTGTCGCGTCAACGACCAGCAGTTGGTCGCCCAACTCGATCACATGACTGGTCACGTTTACCGTCTGCGCGGGTGACACATAGGTGTGAAACGTCACGCCAGCCTTGGCGAAGGACACGACCGTCCCTGCGGGCATCTCTCCTTGAGCAGCGGCGGGCGTGGGGGTCAGTCCGCCCCGGATCAACGCAATGGCGCCGGCCGTCAATGCGGCGCCTTTGATCAACTGGCGGCGGTTCAATGCGTGTGTCATGGACGGGTCCTTGTCTGGTGTTGCGTGCGTGGTGTGCGTGCCTGTGCTCGATCAACGCCCGTGATAGGCTTGGCTGACGGCAAAGCTGTCTTCGAACCAATTCCAGAGGACGACTTGCCCTTCTTTGACCTTGGCGCGCAGGGCAAAGGTGAAAGGACCGATTTCCTGACCGGATTTCGTCGTGATGCCGTTCATGCGGCCGAAAACGGCCACCGTATCGCCGGACGCGAAGGCATCCGTGTTTTCCCAAAGCGTGGTCTGGAAGTTCTCGGAGAAGATGCCAAGAAACTTGAAAATCTCCTGCTTGCCGCGGGTTTCCCCAATCCAGGGCAAGGCGGGATCGCCTTCGTTGTGCCAGACCATGTCATCGGCCATCAGGGCGGCCATGCTGTCCATGTCGCCACTCCCCATGGCCCCCATGAACGCCATCACCGTGTCAAAGGACGCCTGGCTGGTGGCGTCCAAGTCCTGTGCCGCGGCCGATTGTGCCACCAGTGTGGCCAATGCGGCAGCTGCCGTCGCCTTGAGTGCTGTTCTTCGGTGCATGTCACGTTCCTTTCGCTGAGTGTTCAAGCGGGCGCGCCCGCAGTGTTGCAGCGAAAGGTAGGGAGGGCCGGTGTTCCGGATAACCTTTGTTATCCAGATTGGACTGTTCGCCTTGGGTGAACAGAGATCCATTTGTACGGTCGGCAAGCGCGGCATTTTGCGCCGCAACGGCGCGCTGTTCCGGCCAGTCCAAATCGGATATGGCGTCGTGCATTAGCACCGGGTTCCCAACCACAGAAGGATCACATCATGCGCGCCATGCAAGTCACCGCTCTCGGCCAACCTTTGGAGCTGCGCGACATTGATACACCCAGCCCCCAACCGGGCGAGGTTCTGATCCGGGTCCACACCTGCGGGTTGAACTTTGGTGACACGCTGATCGTCAAGGGCACCTATCAGGAAAAACCCGCGCTGCCCGCTACCATCGGCATGGAGATGTGTGGCACGATTGAAGCGCTTGGCGACGGCGTGGCGCATCTGAGCGTGGGCCAGCGCGTTGCAGCCTATGCGGGGTTCGGCGGCCTGGGTGAATATGCGGCGCTGCCAGCTGACATCTGTGTGCCGATCCCGGACGCCATGACCGAAATCGACGCCGCCGCCTTTCTCGTGGCCTATGGCACCAGCCATGTGGCGCTGGATTACAAGGCGCATCTGAAACCGGGTGAGCGGTTGCTGGTCCTCGGTGCGTCAGGCGGTGTGGGGCTGACAGCGGTTGAACTGGGCAAGCTGATGGGGGCGGAGGTGATCGCCTGCGCACGCGGCGCTGACAAGCTCAAGATCGCGGCCAAGGCCGGGGCCGATCACTTGCTGGACAGTGAAACCTGCGATCTCAAGGCCGACGTCAAGGCGCTGGGCGGTGCGGACGTGGTCTATGATCCGGTGGGCGGTGATTTGTTCGACGCAGCCTTGCGCGCCTGCAACCCAGAAGCACGCCTTTTGCCGCTAGGTTTTGCCTCGGGCACGGTGCCGCAGATTGCTGCCAACTATCTGCTGGTCAAGAACCTGTCCGTTCTGGGCTTTTACTGGGGCGGCTACACCCGCGTGAACCCGCGCGTACTGACCGACAGCTTTGCCATCCTGTTTGACTGGTATGCCGAAGGCAAGCTCAAGCCCCATGTCAGCCATGTCCTGCGGCTGGCGCAGGCCAACGAAGGGCTGGACCTGTTGCGCACGCGCAAGGCCACCGGCAAGGTCGTGATCCAGGTCGACGTCTGACCGCTTAGCCGTTCCGGCCGCGAATAGGGCGGCGGTGGGCCGTCCGTGCCTTTTGCCGTTCGCGCAGGAACACGAACAGGCCCGCGCCAAGGATCAGCGCAATGCCGATCCAGACCTCGATGACGGGCAGATCACCAAACACGACAAATCCCCAGACCACGGCCAGCGGCAGCCCGATATATTCGAACGGCGCGATCGTCGCTGCGTCCGCCAGCCTGTAGGCTTGGCTGAGGCAATACCCGATCACAGCGGAATTGACGCCCAGCCCGATGAATACCCAAAGATCTGAATCCGCAGGCCAGACCCATGCGCGCAACAAAAAGACCACCGATCCGTTGGTCGCGCCGTCGGCGAAACGTCCATCGCCCGCGACCGCAAAGAAAAGCAGCGACACAATGATGAATGTGCCCTGGATATAGACGGCCATCGCGCTGGCTTTGCTCTCTACGCCCAATTTGCGGGTCATCAGCTGGTTCAGCGCATAGGTCAGCGCCGACAAGACCGGCAGCATCAGGACAAGGCGGCTGACCTCCAGCGTGCTGGCGTCGGCCCAGGGGCGCTGCATGATGATGACGCCCGCAAACCCCACCGCCACCGCCGTCAGTCGCAGGGGGCCCACCTTTTCGCCGAGGATCGGGATCGACAACAGCGTGATGAACAGGGGTGCAGCAAAGAACAGCGCCGTCGCATCCGCTAGCGGCAGGACGGCAAGCGCCAGAAAGAACGTCATGTTCGCGATCACGATCAACAACCCGCGCAGGGCATGCGCCCACGGGTGCCGTGTGCGCAGGATGCCCCACCCCCCCTCGAACTGTACGATGATCAGCGTGACCAGAATGCCCAGAGCCGACCGCGCAAACACGATCTGGTGCAGTGGGTATCCCCCCGACAGCTGCTTGATCAGCAGATCATTGATGGAAATGCAGAACACGCCGATCAGGACAAACAGGATGCCAAGCCCCGCGATATTTTGCCGTGTTTGTGTCATGCCTCAGCCCTATCACGTCGCTCTGGCGTGTCACGACATTTCCTGCGTGGCGCAGATGCTTCGGCTGATGTAAGACGGGGCGACGCCAAGACCCAAGGGAACGCTCTCATGCAGATGTCCGATACACGCCAGATCGCTGCCAGCCCGGCAGAGGTTTATGCCGCCCTTTTGAACCCCGATGTGCTCAAGGCTTGTGTGCCGGGAGCGACCGAAGTGACAGGCAATCCGCAGGATGGGTTCGAGGCCTCGGTCACCCAGAAGGTGGGCCCGGTCAAGGCGACGTTCAAAGGGCAGGTGACCCTGTCGGACATGGTCGAGAACCAGAGCCTTACCATCACGGGCGAAGGCAAGGGCGGCGCGGCCGGTTTTGCCAAAGGCGGCGCCGAAGTCCGCATGGCCGCTACCGACGGTGGCACTGAACTCAGCTATGATGTCGAGGCCAAGGTGGGCGGCAAGCTGGCGCAACTGGGCAGCCGGATCATCGACGGCTTTGCCAAGAAGATGGCGGACCAGTTCTTTTCCAACCTTCAGGAGACGCTCGAGGGACCGGCAGAACCGGCCGACGACACCCCCGAGGGCGAAGGTGCCAAAAAGGGTTGGCTGGGCCGCCTTACTGGCAAAGACTGACAGCTGCACATGGCAATGTGCGCGTGCGCGCTGGCGATGCCGCGGCTGTCGGGCTACCTGTGCGCGCGAATAATCCGGAGACCCCATGCCACCCATTCTCAGCATCAAGGACCTGCGCAAAGCCTATGATGGCGGTTTCGAGGCGCTCAAAGGCGTGTCGCTGGACATCAACGAAGGTGAGATTATCGCCCTGCTTGGCCCGAACGGGGCGGGCAAGACGACACTGATTTCAACGATTTGCGGCATCACGCGCCCGACCTCGGGCAGTGTGACCGTTGCAGGCCACGACATCCTGACGGACTACCGGCAGGCCCGCAGCCTTATTGGCCTCGTACCACAGGACATCGCACTTGAACCGTTTGAGCGGGTGATCAACACCGTGCGTTTCTCGCGTGGGCTGTTTGGCAAGGGTCGCAAGGACACGGTGGTCGAGGACATACTGCGGCGTCTGTCTCTGTGGGATAAGCGCGACAATCAGATCCGGGAGCTTTCCGGTGGGATGAAACGCCGCGTTCTGATCGCCAAGGCATTGGCGCACGAGCCGCGTGTGCTGTTCCTCGACGAACCCACGGCCGGGGTCGATGTCGAACTGCGCAAGGATATGTGGGACATCGTCGACCAGTTGCGCGCCGATGGCGTAACCACGATCCTCACCACGCATTATATCGAAGAGGCCGAGGCCATCGCCGACCGGGTCGGTGTCATCAGCGGTGGGGAAATCCTGCTGGTCGAAGACAAGGACAGCCTGATGGCGCGCATGGGCAAAAAGCAGTTGGACGTCCAACTGACCGCGCAACTGGATGAAGTGCCGGAAAGCCTCGCCGCCTATGACGTGAGCCTGGGCGACGACGGCTGGACGCTTGTCTACAGCTACGACACCCGGGCCGAGCGTACAGGCATCACCAAGCTGCTGTCGGACGTATCCGCGGCGGGTCTGCAATTGCGGGACGTGGTGACCCGGCAATCCAGCCTTGAGGATATCTTTGTGTCACTGGTGCAAAAGGATCGGGAGGGTACGTCATGAACTGGTCAGCGATCAGCTCCATTTATGTGTTCGAATTGGCGCGGTTTTTCCGGACCATTGCACAGTCGCTCGTGTCGCCTGTTCTGTCCACCTCGCTCTATTTCGTGGTGTTCGGTGCCGCCATCGGCAGCCGGATCGAGGAGGTGGATGGGGTCAGCTATGGCGCGTTCATCGTGCCCGGACTGATCATGCTGACGGTGATGACGCAAAGCATCTCGAACGCGTCCTTCGGGATCTATTTCCCGAAATTTATCGGCACAATCTACGAATTGCTGTCCGCGCCGATCAATTTTCTGGAAATCGTCATGGGCTATGTCGGTGCTGCGGCGACAAAGGCACTGTTTATTGGGATTATCATCCTGATCACGTCGTTTTTCTTTGTCGAAATCCAGATCGCGCATCCCGTAGCCATGGTACTGTTCCTCGTGCTGACCTGCGTCAGCTTTGCATTGTTCGGGTTCATCATCGGTATATGGGCGGGCAGCTTCGAACAGTTGCAACTGGTCCCGCTGCTGATCGTGACGCCACTGGTGTTTCTGGGCGGATCTTTCTACTCGATCTCGATGCTGCCACCGGTCTGGCAGACGATTTCGATGTTCAATCCGGTTGTTTACCTGATCTCGGGCTTTCGCTGGGCATTCTTTGGCCTGTCCGACGTGCCGGTCGCGACGTCGCTGTTTGCGATTGCCGGGTTCACCGCGCTGTGTCTCGGGGCGGTCTGGTGGATCTTCAAAACTGGCTGGCGCATTCGGCAATAACGCAGCGGCAGATAACTCGTTTGCGCCGCGGGCTTGTTTGGGTCGGGGGTGCAATCTACATGGGCTGTAATGAAACGCTGGATCCCCTTCATGAAATCCGACCCGACTGTTGCCGTTATCCGGCTGCAGGGGGTCATAGTCGGCGGGTCGCGCGGCACGCTGAATGACCGCGCGCTTGCCCCGGTCATCGAAAAGGCGTTTGCGCGCGGAAAACCCGTAGCGGTCGCCCTGGAAATCAATTCCCCCGGCGGCAGCCCCGTGCAGTCGTCGCTGATCGGTGCACGCATCCGGCGGTTGGCCGAGGAAAAAGACATTCCCGTTCTCGCCTTCGTCGAGGATGTGGCGGCATCTGGCGGGTACTGGCTCGCTGTGGCGGCAGACGAAATCTATGCTGATCCTTCATCCGTTGTAGGATCCATCGGCGTGATCTCGGCCGGGTTTGGTGCGCATGAGTTTCTTGCGAAACAGGGGGTTGAACGGCGCGTCTATACCGCTGGTCAGTCCAAATCGATGCTGGACCCGTTCCGCCCGGAAAAGCCCGAAGACGTTGCGCGGCTCAAGGGGCTACTGGACGACATCCACCGCAATTTCATCGACCACGTGTCAACGCGACGCGCGGGCAAGCTGACCACTGAACAGGATCTGTTCACGGGCGAGGTTTGGCTGGCACAGAAAGCGCAAGAGCTTGGCCTGATCGACGGGATCGGGCACCTCAAACCGTTCCTCAAGGATCGATTTGGCGGCAGGGTCAAGCTTCGCCGCTACGGCGTGCGACGTCCGTTTTTCTCTCGATTGGGCGCACAAATGGTTGACGACACAATCAGTTCCATCGAAGAACGGGCAGCCTATGCCCAGTTTGGACTTTAACGCATGCTGTCAAAGATCGTTGTTCTGTTTCTGGTCTTTATGGGCGTGCTGGCCATGTTCGGCAAATTGCACTGGATCGGCGGCAAGCGCCTGACACAGTCCAAATGTTCCTGCGGACGCTACCGTATTGGCAAAGGCCCATGCGCTTGCGGCGGGGGCAAGAAGGGATGAGCGCGTTGATGCCATGGCTGCTGAGCGGTCTGGGTCTTGTGATCCTGCTGCTGGCAGGTGATTCCCTGGTGAAGGGTGCGGTGAACCTGTCGCTGCGTCTGGGCGTGCCTGCGCTGATTGTCAGTCTGACCATTGTGGCCTTCGGCACCTCGGCGCCCGAATTGCTGATCGCTATTCAGGCCGTTCTGGACGACGCGCCCGGTATCGCCATCGGCAACGTCGTGGGCTCGAACACGGCCAACATCCTTTTGGTCCTCGGCATCCCGGCTCTTCTGGCCACGATGCACACGTCCGAATGCGACACCAAGAAAAGCTATAACTACATGATCGCGGCATCGGTCCTGTTCATCGCGCTGGCCTTTCGTGGCGTGTTCGACTGGATCGCGGCGCTTGTATTGCTCGGGGCGCTGGCCCTCGTCCTTTTCGATCAGGCGATGGAGGCCAAGGGCCACCGCGCCGCCTGCGCGGCCGGGACGGCAAGCGAAGAGGAGATCGAAGGTGTTGACCCGGACCTGCCGTGGTGGCGCATCGGTGTCTTTCTGGTGTTGGGTCTGATCGGGCTGCCGCTGGGCGCGAACCTCCTGGTCGACAATGCAACGATCATTGCCAAGACCTATGGCGTCAGCGACACGGTGATCGGCCTGACATTGGTGGCTGTGGGCACGTCCTTGCCGGAGCTGGCAACAACCGTCATGGCCGCGCTGCGCCGCCAGGCGGACGTGGCATTGGGCAATGTGATCGGGTCGAACATGTACAACCTACTGGCTATCATTGGCGTTGCCAGCCTCGTGGGACCCATCCCGGTCGATCAGGCGTTCCTGCAATTTGACCTGTGGGTGATGCTGGCGGCGTCTGTCCTGCTTGTCCCCTTCGTCTACATGCGCCGGGACATCACGCGGGGTTGGGGCATTGCCTTGACCGGGCTGTATGTGGCCTATCTGGCAATTGTACTAAGCTAAGATCAATCAACGAGGGAGAGTGCGATGACGCGTGCGCTTGTAACAGGAGCCGGGCACCGTTTGGGGCGGGCAATGGCGGTGTATTTGGCCGGGCGCGGGTATGACGTCGCTGTGCACTACGCCAGTTCGGATGCAGGGGCCCGTGAAACACAATCGATGATCGAAGCGAAGGGACAAAAGGGCGTCCCGCTTCAAGCCAACCTTGTCGATGAGGCCGAGACGCAAACACTGTTTGGTCGTGCGGTCGATGCCCTGGGCGGGCCGATCACCTGTTTGATCAACAACGCGTCGATCTTTGAGTATGACACGGTTGAGACCGCAACGCGGGAGACATGGGACAGACATTTCGGTTCCAACCTGCGCGCGCCATTCGTTCTGACCCAGGCGATGGCGGATCAGGGTCTGGCCCCGGCGCTTGACGATATGGACGAGCCTGTCGCCTCAGGGCTGATCGTCAACATGGTGGACCAACGCGTGCGTAAGCTGACGCCGGAATTCATGACCTATACGCTGGCCAAGATGGGGCTGTGGGCGCTGACGCAAACAAGCGCGCGCGCGCTGACACCGGCGATCCGCGTCAATGCAATCGGGCCGGGGCCGACGTTGCAAGGTGGACGCCAAAGCGCGGAACACTTTGCCAAACAGCGGGCTGCAACCGTACTGCAACGCGGATCCAACCCCTCCGATATCGTCGGCGCACTGGGCTATTTTCTCGACTCCCCAGCTGTCACTGGGCAGCTTCTTTGCACTGATGGCGGGCAACATCTGGGATGGGAAACACCTGACGTTGTGGGCGTCGAGTAGCTTACCCTACGTGAGTTTTGCACCGCGTTAATGTCTGTTACAAAACCGTTACCAAAAGGCCTTTATTTTCAGTCACTTGCACGCGGTTCAATAAAATATATAGCAAAAATAGTGACTTAATGTAGCGCCTAAAAATTGGGCACACATGGGAAGGGTCGAAAAAATAACGATTTTTTGCATCGCCCCAGAACTTGTCCTTAGACTTATCCACATGTTTCGTGGATGCAAGATTGCTTGAACACTATCCGGAATCAGTGCAGCCAAACGACGAATCAAATGCCAGACGAAACCGAATCAAATCCAACCGAAATTGATCCGAATGCGCCTGTCGGGCACGAGGTCATTCAAGGTTATTTGAAAACGCTGGACAGCTCGCCGGGCGTGTACCGGATGCTGGATAGGGAAAGTCGCGTTCTCTATGTCGGGAAGGCCCGCAACTTGCGCGCGCGCGTGTCGAACTATGCGCGGCCATCGGGGCACTCGGGTCGCATCGCGCGGATGATTTCCATGACCGCGTCGATGATGTTTCTGACCACTCGGACAGAGACAGAGGCGCTGCTGCTCGAGCAGAACCTGATCAAGCAACTCAAACCCAAGTTCAATGTGCTGCTGCGCGATGACAAGTCGTTTCCAAATATCCTTGTGACCGGCGACCACGCTTATCCGCAGATCAAGAAACATCGCGGCGCCAAAACGCAAAAGGGTGCCTATTATGGTCCCTTCGCCAGCGCAGGTGCGGTGAACCGGACCCTGAACCAGCTGCAAAAGGTCTTCCTGCTGCGCAACTGCACCGACTCTGTCTTCGACAGCCGGACGCGGCCTTGCCTTTTGTACCAGATCAAACGGTGTTCAGGCCCGTGCGTCGGTCTGATTTCGGAGGAAGATTATGCCCAGTCGGTGAAGGATTCCGAGCGGTTCCTGTCCGGGAAATCCACCGACATTCAGGCAAAGCTCGCCAGCCAGATGCAGGACGCGTCGGAAGCGATGGAATTCGAGCGCGCGGCGGCTTTGCGCGACCGGATCCGCGCGATGACGCAGGTACAGACGGCGCAGGGAATCAACCCGCGCGGCGTGACCGAGGCGGATATCGTCGCGCTGCATATGGAACAGGGGCAGGCTTGCGTGCAGGTGTTCTTTATCCGCGCAGGCCAGAACTGGGGCAATCGCGACTTTTATCCCCGTGTTGGCGTGGATGTGGACGCCGCGGAGGTGCTAGAGGCCTTTCTGGGTCAGTTCTACGACACCAAGGAGCCACCCCGGCAGTTGATCCTGTCCAATGAGATTGAGAACCCGGACCTGATGTCCGAAGCCCTGAGCGGCAAGCTGGGCCGCAAGGTCGAATTGCTGGTGCCGAAACGCGGCGAAAAGGCAGAGCTGGTGGACAGCGCCCTGCGCAACGCGCGCGAGAGCCTTGCGCGGAAGATGGCGGAAAGTGCGACGCAGGCCAAACTGCTGCGCGGTCTCGCCGAGGCGTTTGATCTGGCCGAACCGCCCGCCCGGATCGAGGTTTATGACAATAGTCACATTCAGGGCACGAATGCCGTGGGTGCCATGATCGTTGCCGGCCCCGAAGGCTTTGTGAAGAACAGCTATCGCAAATTCAATATTCGCGGCGACGACCTGACCCCCGGCGACGATTTCGGAATGATGAAAGAAGTGCTGCATCGCCGTTTCAAACGCCTGCTGACCGAGGATCCGGATCGCCAAAAAGGCATGTGGCCCGATCTGTTGCTGATCGACGGTGGTGCGGGACAGGTAAGCGCTGTGGCGCAGATCATGGCGGAACACGGGGTCGAGGATATTCCCATGGTCGGTGTGGCCAAGGGCATTGATCGTGACGCGGGCAAGGAAGAATTCCACCGTGTCGGCCAACGCCCTTTTGCGCTGCGTCACAACGATCCGGTGCTGTATTTCGTGCAGCGGATGCGGGACGAAGCACACCGATTTGCCATCGGCACACACCGAGCCAAACGCGCCAAGTCCAACATGAAGAACCCGCTTGATGACATTCCGGGCGTAGGGGCCGCGCGCAAACGTGCGCTTCTGGCGCATTTCGGGTCTGCCAAGGCGGTCAGCCGCGCAAATCTGGCGGATCTCAAGGCCGTGGACGGGGTGTCCGAAGGGTTGGCGCAGAAGGTCTATGACTTCTTTCACGATCAGTGACGCGGGATGGGCTGCGCCCCCTTTCTGCGCCGGTCAGGACAAGGTAGAGGTGTGACATGATCTGGAACATACCGAACATACTGACCACCATGCGCTTGATTGCAGCGCCGCTCGTGGCGGTGATGTTTCTGTATTTCACGCGTCCCTATGCGGACATACTCGCGGTCGTACTGTTTGTTGGTGCCGCGATCACCGACTGGTTCGATGGGTATCTGGCGCGCGCCTGGGGACAACAGACAAAACTGGGCACCATGCTCGACCCGATCGCGGACAAGGCAATGGTGGTGATTGCGCTGATGGTGATCATCGGATTTTCCTCGTGGTCGCCCTGGCTGGTGCTGCCTGCGACGATGATCCTGTTTCGCGAAGTGTTCGTGTCAGGACTGCGCGAGTTTCTGGGTGACACGGCTGGAACGCTGAAGGTCACGCAATTGGCGAAATGGAAGACGACGCTCCAGATGGTGGCCATTGCGGTCCTGTTCTCGCAGGGCGTGTTCGAGCATTACTTCGGCATGTCCATCTGGGGAATGGATGACGAGATGGTCGTTGCGATCCTGAACGGTGATGCGCCGGACCTCCAAGGCCTCGGTTGGAAGCTCGCGGGCGCCGATTGGTCGGGCCGGATCGGGCTTTGGCTGCTGTGGCTTGCGGCGGGCCTCACACTGGTGACCGGCTGGGATTATTTCCGCAAGGCGATGCCCTATTTGAAAGGTTGAACACCATGGATGTGTTGTATTTCGCATGGGTGCGTGAACGGATTGGTTTGCCGCGCGAAGTTGTGGAGACCGAAGCCGCGACGGTCATGGACCTCGTGCAGGAACTGCGCGCGCGCGAAGACCGCTATGCGGCGGCTTTTGCGGATATCTCGGCCCTGCGGGTTGCGGTTGATCAGACGCTTGTCGACTTTGATGCGCCGATTGGCGATGCGCGCGAGATCGCATTTTTTCCACCCATGACCGGAGGTTAGGGGATGCGTATTGAGGTGCAATCCGCGCCTTTTGACTTGGGCGCAGAGACAACGGCGTTCGCCGAAGCGCAACGCGCATCAGGTGCGGTCGTGACATTTACCGGCATCGTGCGCGACGTCGAAGGCGGTCTGATCGCGATGGACATCGAACACTATCCAGGGATGACGGAAGCGGCCCTTGCCGAGATCGCCGAAGAGGCAAAGGTGCGGTGGTCGTTGGAGGACGCGCTGGTGGTCCACCGCCACGGGCGCTTGGCACCTGGCGAGACGATCATGATGGTCGCGACCGCGGCGCGCCACCGCAAGGATGCGTTCGAGGCCGCGGAATTCCTGATGGATTTCCTGAAGTCCCGCGCACCGTTCTGGAAGCGCGAGATCACGCAGGCGGGTTCGGCATGGGTGGCGGCCAAAGAGACAGACGAAGACGCGTTGGACCGGTGGCAAACGTGATCCAAAGGACGCCTGCGGCGACGCGATCCTGATACGATGGGGGCCGGGCCCTCATCGGGTGGGTGTCATTCGTTTCTTTTCAAATGGAAAAGTTAGTGCCGGACGCCGTGGTCAGCTAGCTTGCTGGCGGTCGATCCAGGCGCGCAGCTCCTCGGCCTCGTGGCGGGCGTCGCGCAATCCGTCCATTGCGGCGCGTAGTTCTGCTTCGGTCTGGCTCAACTGATTGGTCAGTTCCGCCTCGCGCTGTTGCAGGTAGGTGATCGCCTGATCGCGGGTTTCCTCGGCCTCATGCAGCTCCTGGCTCATCCGGTCCAGTTCGGCAACGTCACCGGCAGCCACACGGGTAAAGCGATGAATGAGCCAGTTGGCGAACCATCCCAGACAGAAAGCGATGAAGAGAATGATGGCTGTCGCAATGACAAACTCAGTTCTGCTCATCGGGTGTTCCTGTCGTGTCTTCGTCCGTGGATGCCTCTGTATCGCCTGTTCCGGCGATGGTTTCCAGCGTTGTTTCGACCTCGGGCGCAGAGGATGTCGGTCGAATGACCTTGAATTCAATGCGACGGTTGGCTTCGCGGCCGTCTTCGGTGTCGTTATCCGCGATTGGTGCGGTTTCGCCATAGCCCTTTGCGGAATAGGTCGAGGTCAGCACCCGACGTGCGCGTAATTCGTTCAGGACCGACTGGGCGCGTGCCTGGCTGAGGTTGAGGTTCATTTCTTCGCGGCCCTGGCTGTCGGTGTGGCCTTGGATTTCGAGGCGGATGTCACCACACTGGCGCAACACGTCGGCGATGTCGTCCATCGTGCCCAGCGCCGATGCGTCGATGGTGGCGCTGCTGGGTTCAAAGGTGATCTTGGCATTGGACAGGATGCCGGAGATTTCCGCCTCGCATTCATCAGGCGTCGGCAGGGCCGCGACCGGGTCCAGCTTTTCCTGGTAGACGACACGGATGTCGAAGTCTTCTGCTTCGCCCAGCTTGGTCGCCAGAAGGGACGCGATGGTGGTGCTGGCCTGCGGGTTGCCGGTGTTGCCCGAGACGGTCAGCGTATCGGGTGTTACCGTCACCGCGCCGTTGGACAGTTGCGCCAGCGCCTCGAGCCCGGTGAGAACGCGGACCGGCCATGAATTTGGCAGATCATCGACCACACGGGTCGCAACGTAGACATTGGACGATCCGAACGCGGCCTTGGCATAGCTGTCGGCCACGTTTCGCAGGTTTTCATTGCTGATACGGCCCCGCAGCTGCACCAGGCCTTCGGGGCTGAGCGTGGCGACAAATTCCGGCGGCCCCTGATTGGGATCCACGGTTTCGGGAAGCTTGGCGTAGAGGGCAAAGACCTCCGGAAGGGCATTTTCCAGCTCGCCCACCACGCGGTCAAAGTCGGTTTGCGGCGTGCCTTCGGCAGCCACCAGCGTCACGTCTGCATCCGAAAAGGTGACAGAGCCCGCGCCCAGATCGGCTAGGGCGCCGATAGCCTGTTCCACCGCCAATCCCCAATTCGGGCTGGGCACACCCATGCCCACCGTGCATTGCCCGGGCCCGGTCAACCCCGCGGCGAAGGCGGCATTCACAATGCGTGTACGGCTGGTGTCCGTATCGGCTGAACAGGCGTCAAATCGGGTACCTTCCTCGTCCTTGACCAACCGCAAGGTGAATGGGGTGATCACGGGCCGGGGGGCGGCCACATCCAGGGCCACGCGCAAGCCCGGTGGAGTGGCTCGGTTCAGCTGTGCCTCCAGCCTGGCCTTTTCCTCGGCGCTGTCGGTAATGGCAGTGATGGACACCCGCCCCGCTTCGACAGACACTTTGGCTCGCGGCAGCCGTTCCATGGCGGTCAGCGAAAAGCCCAGCGCGTCGGACCAGCCGTTCGGGGCAGGATAATCCGCCACCTCGATCAGGTCAGTCACAGGCAGGTCGCCGCTGATTGCACGGATGCG
The DNA here is from genome assembly GCF_947487805.1 of uncultured Tateyamaria sp. GTDB lineage: Bacteria > Pseudomonadota > Alphaproteobacteria > Rhodobacterales > Rhodobacteraceae > Tateyamaria. Next base: position 736,144 of record NZ_CANKXW010000001.1, read on the forward strand.
ATCGAGCACATCGTCACGGTTGGTCGAGGCGGGGATCAGTCCGATAATCGACAACCCCGCATCATTGCGCAGGATCTCGGCGGAAAACCTTGGGGGCGCGATGGCAGCGGCGGCCTCGACCTGCATGTCGTCAATCACCCGCGCCGCATCAACGATCGTGCCCGCGGTGGACAGGGCGGCAAAACGCACCGCTTCGGTCGGCGCTGTGCCCGCCAATGTGACCTGCAATCCGTCGGCCTGCACCTCTGCCCATGTCATGCCGCGATCGTCCAGCGCGTCGCGCACACCGATTTCGGACGTTTCCTCAATCAGCTTCACGGACAGGTTGGCGGCCACCAGCGACAACAGGGCCGCAACGGCAAAGGTGCCGATGATCACGAAAAGAGAAGACAGGCGCATGAACGGGCCTTTGCTTGGTGTCGGTCGCCAACGGTCTAAGCCGCTTGGCGCTGCGTTTCAATCAAACGAGCAGGGCGGCGCAAAAAAACACCAGCGGAATCATGCCGGTGTCCCGATTGGCGCGGAAGAGTTGCAGGCATTTCGCGGGGTCTTCGATGTCGAGGCCGCGCAATTGCCAGGCCATGTGCCAGCCCATGGCCCACGGTCCACCCAGCGCCAGCACCATGGCCAGCACGGATGCGTCGTCGATAGCGGAAAAGATGACCGCGATCCCGATCAGGCCAACGGTCGCCATCAGGAAGCGGCGCAACCACGGGGCGGTGTTCGTGCCAAACAGGCGCGCGGTGGACTTAATCCCGATCAGGGCGTCATCCTCGGTGTCCTGATGCGCATAGATCGTGTCGTAAAACAGGGTCCACGCGATCCCGGCAAGATACAGCACGACCGCCGGTGCCTCCAATTGCCCTGTATGCGCGGTCCAGGCCAGCAGCGCGCCCCAGTTGAAGGCAAGCCCCAGAAAGACCTGTGGCCACCATGTAAAACGCTTGGCAAAGGGATAGACGGCTACGGGCACCAGCGCGAGGACGCCCAGCAGGATTGCATTGGTATTGAAGGTCAAAAGGATGCCAAAGGCGATCAGGGCCTGCACGCACATCCACAAAACAGCACCCCGTACGCTGACTTGTCCCGACGGGATTGGCCGGGACCGGGTGCGTTCGACCTGACCGTCAAAATCGCGGTCGGTGATGTCGTTCCACGTGCATCCCGCACCGCGCATCAACCACGCCCCTGCCGCGCACCCGATGGCGATCCACGCGTCCTCCCACCGGGGCGACTGATCGTGGAGCATGGCAAGGGTCAGGCCCCAGAGGCACGGCAGCAGCAGCAGCCACGTCCCAATCGGCCTGTCCGCCCGGCTGAGCCTGAGGAAAGGCCGCGTGGCGGCAGGCGCCAGCGTGTCCACCCAGTTGCCTTTTACCGCGTCAGCGACGTGACCATCTGGTGATGAGGTCGGGTTGGTCATATGTAGGGCCCATGAGTGATGCGAAAATCCGCCTTTATGTAGAGCACCCTTTGGGCCCAGGGCAATCCGTCGTGCTGTCGCGGGAACAGGCCCATTACCTTTTCGGGGTCATGCGGCTGAGCGTCGGGGCGCAGGTGCTGCTTTTTGACGGGGAGAATGGCGAATGGCTGGCCGAAGTTGCCGAGGCGGGCAAACGTGGTGGCGTGCTAACGTGCAGCGCCCAGACGCGGCCCGTGCAGATGCCACCTGATCTGTGGCTGCTTTTTGCTCCAATCAAAAAGGCGAGGACGGATTTCATCGTGGAAAAGGCCACGGAGATGGGGGCGCGGCGTATCGTTCCGGTCCAGACGGCATTCACCAATGCCGGCCGTGTGCAACAGGCCCGGTTACAGGCGCACGCGGTCGAGGCCGCGGAGCAATGCGGTGGCACCTATGTGCCGGAGGTGGCGGACATGCTCCGCCTTGACCGTGTGTTGGCTGATCTGGGCGACCGGCAGATCATGTTCTGTGACGAAGCTTTGGCAGATGAATCCAACGGTGGCACATTGCCGGAATTGCCCGGACCATGGGCCATCTTGATCGGGCCTGAGGGCGGCTTTTCCGATGCCGAACGCGCGCGTCTGCGCGCGATGGACACGGCGCATCCCGTGCAGCTTGGCCCGCGTATCCTGCGCGCTGATACGGCGGCGGTCGCGGCATTGACCCTGTGGCAGCAGCGTTTGGGAGACTGGACGTGACCGCTTTGCATCGGGCCCGGATGGCCGATGCGGCAACCATCGACGCGTTCCTGTCCGGGCATGGTCCCACCTCGATGTTCCTGCGGTCTAACTTGGCTCGATTTGGGACGGATGACACAGACAACCCGCATGGCACCGCTTTTTATTTGAGTGAGCAAGATGGCGCGCTGACAGGCGTGTTTGCCAGCACCAACAGCGGGTACCTGATGGCGCAAGCCCCGGCGGCGTCGCCCGAAGACTGGGCTGCGTTCGCGAATGTCCTGCACGGAAAGACGGTGCAAGGCATGACCGGCGTCCCCGATCAAGTTCAGGCCTGCCTGCGGGCCTGTGGTCTGGGCGATGGCCCATGGCGATTGCTAGCGGACGAGCCGCTCTATCATATCCATCTGGCCGACCTGCCGCAGATGCCCGCCAATGTCCGCGCTCCGACTGCGGCGGATGTTCCGATGCTGGAACGTTGGTTCACCGCATATGAGACGGATACAGGGTTCGCGCCCGCGTCTGACGACCCCACTGAGTCGGGGCGCGCGCGGGCCGCCGCCGCTGTGAACGCCGAGCATATCGTCCTGCTCGAAGAGGAAGGCGCGCCCGTGGCCATGGCCGCAGTGAACGCGCGCGCGGCGGACATCGTACAGATAGGCGGCGTTTTCACGCCTGATGATCTGCGCGGCCAGGGCTTTGCCCGGCGGGCTGTGGCCGGTCTGCTGCGCCGCTGCGCCGAACGCGACGGGGCCATGCAATCCGTACTCTTTGCCAACAATGACGCCGCCGCCCACGCCTATGAGGCGCTGGGTTACCGTCTGATCGGCCAATACCGCGTGGCTCTCCTCGCCACGCCCACATGGATCGGAGACACCGGATGAGCTTTGTCAGACCCGAAGCCAGCGCCGCCATGTGGCGCTGGCGCGAAGTGTTGGTGGGCGTGGCGCTTGCCGTTCTGGCCTTGTGGTGGCTTGCGGGGCCGCGCGGCCTTTTGGGCTGGATCGCGCCGGTGCTGCTGGTCGGGGCCGGCGCGTTGATCATGGTCGGCCTGCAACGCGGCCGGTTCCGCGGCGCGGGCGGGGGCCTTGGCACGGTGCAGGTGGACGAAGGGCAGGTGACCTATTTTGGCCCGCTCACGGGCGGCACCATCGCGATGCGAGAACTGGCGCGGCTGACCCTTGATGGCGGACAGCGCCCCGCGCACTGGCACTTGCAACAGCCCGATCACCCGCCGCTGATGATCCCTGTGGATGCTGACGGGGCCGATGCGCTCTTTGACGCATTTGCCGCACTGCCGGGGCTGAAGACAGAACATATGCTGGCCCAAATGCGCGCGGCCCCCCAAACGCCGGTTGTGATCTGGGAACGCGGCGCGCCGACCCTGGCGGACATGCAACCACAGGGCCGTGCCTGATCTCTGCATCCGCGCGCACAATCCCGTGACCCTGCGCACCGAGGCCCTGCATTGACACCCCGGGGAATTCGCCCCATCCCTTTGCCTCACGAACAACCGCGGAGCGCCCCTCATGTCCATTCCTCAGTCCGGCGGTGGGCCGATCGAACATCACGACCAGTTGGCCCAGTATCTGGCTGACGGCTGCAAGCCCAAGGCGGATTGGCGCATTGGCACAGAACACGAGAAATTCGGCTACTGTCGGGACTCGCTCAAGCCCCTGCCATTCGAGGGGACGCGCTCCATCGAAGCGGTGCTGGGCGCCCTTCGCGACCGCCACGGCTGGCTCGAACTGCGCGAAGGCGGCAAGCTGACGGGCCTTGAAAAGGGCGGCGCGAATATCTCGCTCGAACCTGGCGGCGCGCTTGAGCTGTCAGGGGCACCACTGGAGACGATCCACGAAACCTGCGACGAGGTGAACAGCCACCTGCGCGAGGTCATGGACATCGCCAACGAGATAGGCGTGGGCTTTATCGGCCTGGGCGCGGCCCCGCATTGGAGCCATGAGGAAATGCCCCTGATGCCCAAAGGGCGCTACAAGTTGATGGACGCCTATATGGGCAAGGTCGGCACGATGGGCCGCACCATGATGCGCCGGACCTGCACGGTTCAGGTGAACCTCGATTTCAGTACTGAGGCGGACATGGTGCAAAAGATGCGCGTGGCCGTGGCGTTGCAGCCTGTTGCCGTAGCCCTCTTTGCCAATTCCCCGTTCTTCGAGGGCGGTCTGAACGGCCACAAAAGCTGGCGCAGCCGCGTGTGGCGCGATCTGGATCCGGCCCGCACGGGTATGATCCCGTTCATCTTCGAGGACGGATTCGGGTTCGAGGCATGGGTGCAATATGCGCTCGATGTGCCAATGTACTTTGTCTATCGCGACGGAAAATACATCGACGCGCTGGGCATGTCGTTCCGCGATTTCCTCAAGGGCAAGCTGCCTGCGCTGCCTGGTGAAACACCGACGCTCAGCGACTGGGCCGACCATCTGACCACGGCCTTCCCCGAGGCGCGGGTCAAGAAATTCATCGAAATGCGCGGTGCCGATGGCGGCCCTTGGCGGCGTCTGTGTGCTCTGCCTGCATTCTGGGTGGGCCTGACCTATGATCAAACGGCGCTGGATGCGGCGTGGGATCTGGTCAAAGGGCTGGATGCCGAAACGCGCGAAGGCCTGCGCGTGGCGGCCTCGGTCGACGGGTTGCAAGCCGAAGTGAACGGTGTGCGCATGCACGATCTGGCGCGCGAAGCAGTGGCGATTTCCCATGCAGGTCTCAAGGCGCGGGCGCGGCCCGGTGCCGGGGGGTTGATCCCCGATGAAACCCATTTCCTGAATGCGCTTCAGGAGAGTGTCGAGAGCGGCAAAGTGCCGGCGGACGAACTGATTGAACGCTATCACGGCGATTGGGATGGGGATGTGACGCGGGTGTTTGCGGACTATTCCTATTGACAAAAGGTGCGCGATGAACGCGCACCTTACATTCGTGAAGCAAGGCCCGTAGGGTGCGCATTCACTGCGCACCGCTGGCTTGCGGTTCCTGCTTTGCGCGATGCGGCTCAAGCGGTGGAGCCAGCACCGCTCGCAAGGTGCCGACGGCGTGGGTGAACCCAAGACCGAGGCAAAGCGCGGCAAACCCAAGTGCCAGCATCAGCGCGGCATAAGGTGTATCTGGCAGGGCAAATAGGCCCGCGCCGATCAGGATGACACCACCGGCACCAATCGCGGCAAAGCCGGTCGCAATGGTGATGCCCGCGGCATGGGCCCGCGCGCCGTTCCCGTCGCAATGTTCCGCGAGTGCTGCGATGCGCAGGATCATGACGGCCAGCGCCGCGACAGCGCCCAAGGCGAGGTTGAAGTAGATAAGGCTGATGGTCAGCATGGTGTGCTCCTTTCAGTTTGCAAAAAGTGGGGGAAGGGGCCGGCGCGACAGATCGCTGCGCCAGCGGTTGTAGAGCATGCCAAAGGTCTTGCCCCAGATCAGGGCAAATCCGGCAACGAATACGCTCGCAATTGCCAAAACGGGCAAGCCATCCAATTCGCCGGCAGCAAAAAGGAACGAAGCCACCAAGGCGCAGCCGATGATCGCGGTCATCAAGGCCAGTTGGCCGGTCCCGTTTGCTGTGCCCGGATGCCGATGCAGGTGGATCAGCAGCAGTGGCGTGCCGAGAATCACGTAGACGGGTCCGCCAAGGATCAATGCAAATACAGGCAGGCCCAGTACCCAGAAGCCCAAAAGGGCCACAAGGACAGGCGCTCCGAACAGGGCCGCCACAAAAGCCACCGGATCGATGGCGTAGCGCGGGCCTTTTCCAATTCTTTCAGATATTTTCAATATTTCTGTCATAGGAGAAACTCCGGGGCAAATTTTTAATCGGGCGATTTGGCCTTGGGTAGGAACCGGGCGATCCGGGCCCCCATCTTCACCAGTGCCATCTGTACGGACCGGGGCAGGCGGTTCACCTCTGCGTACCAGTCATCGAACATCTGCATCGTTTCCAACGTGTCCGCGATACGTGCTCTGACCGCCTCAGGCGTGGCATCCATCGCGGCTTCCTTCTGCACGGTCTGCAAGGCCTTCAGCGTGGGCGCATACTCGCGGGCGCGACGGCTTTCGACCACCGTGTGCACCAGATCGAACATATCCCGGATCGAATGAAAATGATCCCGCCGGTCCCCCAGTTTGCGTGAACTGTGCACCAACCCGAGGCTTTGCAATTCCTTGAGGCCGGTCGACACGTTCGACCGCGCAAGGTTCAGCAGGTCACAGATCTCATCCGCGCTCAGCGGTTCCGGCGAGATGTGCAAAAGGGCATGTATCTGCGCGACCGAGCGGTTGGTGCCCCATTTCTGGCCCATCTCCCCCCAGTGGAGGATAAAGTCTTGCATGGCGGGCGTCAGGTGCATCATTTCGACTCTGCTTGAAATTTCTGTAATTCCAGAAATAACAGGCGTATCGGCAAAGTCAAGCATTGATCGTGCTGGTCACCCCATCGCGCCAAGGATCAGCCGCAAGATCCTTTGATGAATGTCGCGCCGGTTCACCCCATCCGCTTCGAGGAAAATTTCGTCGCGCTGGAGCAGATCCGGATCCGCAGGCAAGTCGAGAAACGAATAATGGCCTGCATCCGTGCCGATGTCACAATGCACAAAACCTGGATTGCAGGTCGTCAGCCAATCAGCGCCATGGGTCGTCGGAGCCTCGGTGTCGTTCTGGCAGGTGACGAGCAGAACGGGCAAAGAGACATTGCGCAAGGATGCTGCCGTGAACCCTTGGACAGGCGGGGGCGGAGCCAAGGCAATGACCCGCCCGATTCGCGGGTCGCTAAAATCGGCGCCATGCTGATCCCATGAGGTCCGGAATACGGGATTGGCGTCGAGCAATCCGGGTATTGCCTGCACAAGGTCAGGAAACTCCCGCGGACCTGACATGCCCGGGGCCTCGGAACTGCGCCAGCGTTCAAAGTGTTTCAGGGACGTTCTGGCTCCGGCGAGGCAAAGCGCCGTATGCGACCCAAGAGAAAACCCGATGGCCGTCACGTTCTGCAGATCCAGGTGGCCCGCAAATGGCCCGGTCTCTGACAGGTGTGACAACAGGACCGAAAGATCGGTGGCCCGCTCCCACCAGCACAAGAACCCCTCGGCGCGCACGTCGCTGCCCGTGTTGCCGTGGTGGTTGACCCCGATGACCACGTGCCCGCGAGAAACGAGCGCCCGTGCGATCCAACCTAGGCTGTCCGCCGATCCGCCGGTCCCGTGCGAGATCAGAACCACGGGCAGCGGGGTCGCCCCGTCAAGTTGGGCACCCGTCGCGACCGATCCGGGATCAAAGAACGCGTCGCTGGATGGTGCCATCGGAGTATCGGGACAGGGATACCACGCACGCCAAGACAGCGGGCGCGGCCCGGTACCGTCCCAGTTCTGCCTGCCGTGATCCAGATCCAGACCGCTTCGATATCCGCACTGTGTCATCACGCGTCCTCTATGTGACACAAGTACGGTCGAAAATTTTGAGAAATTTCAAGCGCTTCGATATGCGTCTACGCCAGCCGCGCGGTCAGGATACGCAATGCGGCAGCCCCGAAAAACAGCGCGAATGCCGCCTCGAACAGACGTTTCGCCCGGGTATACGCCCGCATCATCGGGGCAGAGGAAAACACGAACGCATAGCCATGGAACACGGTAAAACTCAGGGCTCCGACCGACAGGATCACGGTCAACAGCGCGCTGATCGATGCGCCCGGCGGCACCCCGACAGAGTAGAGCGCGCCAAAGAACAGGATGGCCTTGGGGTTGGTCAGGTGCAGCCCCAGCCCCTTGGCATAGTGTCCCCGGATCGACCGCTGGCTGACGGGTGGCACCTTGAGTGCCGCGCCAAGCCATGCGGCGCGGGCGGACTTGATGGCGAGCCAGCCCAGATAGGCGGCCCCGGCATAGCGCACGATTTCAAAGAGCCACGCATTGGCCAACATGATTGCGCCTAACCCGAACGCCGCCGACACCGACCACATGAAAGAGCCCGTGGTCACCCCCGACGCCACGGCAAGTCCTGCGCGACGTCCCGATGCCATCGAAGTGCCCGCGATGGTCAACGTGGCCGGGCCGGGGCTGGCCCCGGCCAGTAACGCCGCCGCGAGGATGAGAGGGAGGTTGATGTCTGTCATGCCGCCACATTAGGCGGTGACGTCCAGCGCGTCCACAAAGGCGCGCACTTTGGTCTCGGGCATTTCGCAGGGCCTGAGGGCACCGCCGGTTTTCAGTTCGTACCAGTTCAGGCTGATGTAATCCGTGCCGCCCAGCTCTTCGGCCACCAGTTTGACGGATTTGCCGCCGGAAAAGCTGGATTTGGTGACGACATAGCGGCGCCCATGGGCCGTGCCGGTGAACGTGCCTTCGGGCAGGGCCGCCAGTCGTGTGGCGAAACTCACGCGGATTTCTTGCCGATCTTGGGTTCCGTGCCCGCGCGGATACGGGCGATGTTCGCGCGATGCCGCCAAAAGATCAGCAAGGTCAGTATGACCCCAAGAAACAGCGCGTCAGGCTTGCCCAGAAACACCAACAGGAACGTGGATGAAGCGGCGGCCACCAGTGCGCCCATGGACGAGATTCGGGTCAGTGCCGCACCCACTAGCCACGCCACGCAGGCCCCAACACCCACGGGCCAGTGCAAGGCGAGCAGCAGGCCCAGGAATGTCGCCACCCCCTTTCCGCCCTTGAACGCCAGCCACGCGGGGTAACAATGCCCCAGCATCGCCGCCAATCCCGCCAATTGGGCCGCATCCTCCGCGCCAGTGACCGCGCGCGCCAGCAGCAGCGCCGCGGCCCCCTTGGCCGCATCCAACAACAGCGTCAGCGCGGCGGCCGTCTTGTTGCCGGTACGCAGGACATTGGTGGCCCCGATATTGCCTGATCCGATGTCACGCAGGTTGCCAAGGTTCATCATGCGCGCCAGGACCATGCCAAAAGGGATGGAGCCGAGGCCGTATCCGATCACCGCCCACAGGGCGAGCGTTGCAAAACTGCTTTCAAGAATGGGCATCTAGGATCTTTTGTAAATAGAATGGCCAGCGACAAATGTCTGAAGAACCTTACCCTGCATGCGCGCGCCGTCAAAGGGCGTGTTGCGCGATTTCGAATGCAACGTACCGCGATCCATCACAAACGGGGCGTGTGCATCAAAAAGAACCAGATCCGCCGGTGCGCCAACGGCCATGCGACCGGCATCAAGGCCCAGGCGGCGCGCGGGGTTCAGCGACATGGCCCGCCACAGCGTAGGCAGGTCTACCTGATCGGCATGAAAGAGGCGCATGGCCGCCGGCAACAGTGTCTCAAGTGCGACCGCACCGGAGGCCGCCGCCTCAAAGGGCAGGCGTTTGCTCTCCTCGTCCTGCGGCGTGTGCATGGAGCTGATGATGTCGATCAGGCCCGACCGCACGGCCTCGGCGATGGCCAGCCGGTCCTCTTCGTCACGCAAGGGCGGCTTGATCTTGAAGAACGTTCGGTAATCCGCCACGTCCAGCGCATTCAGCGTCAGGTGGTGGATTGATGTGCCCGCAGTGATGTCGAACCCGTTGGCCTTGGCGCGTTCCAACGGGGGCAGGGCGCGCTGCGCGGTGATCTGGTCGGCGTGATAGCGCGCGCCGGTCATCTCGACCATGGCGATGTCGCGATCAAGGCCCATGCGTTCGGCCATGGGTGACACCGCGGGCAGGCCGCGCAGTGATGCGAACTTACCCGATGTGGCCGCCGCACCCGCGCTCAGCACGGGTTCCTGCGGATGGCCCAGCACGAGCGCACCCAGGGACCGCGCATAGGTGAGCGCGCGGGCAAACACCTTGCTGTCGGTGATCACATGGTCGCAATCGGTGAAGGCCACGGCCCCTGCATCCAGAAGGAACCCGATCTCGGTCATCTCGCGCCCCTGCCGCCCCTTGGTCAGCGCGGCCATGGGCAACACGTTGACAGGTGCGGCCTCGCGGGCGCGGCGGATCACGAATTCAAGCGTCTCGGGATTGTCGATGGCCGGATCGGTATCGGGCCGCGTCACCATCGTCGTGACACCGCCCGCCGCAGCCGCCAGCCCGGCAGAGCCAAAGCTTTCCTTGTGGCGCTCGCCCGGCTCGCAAACCTTGACGCCAATGTCGATCAGGCCGGGCCCAAGGTGCTTGCGGTTGCAATCCACCGTTTCGCGCGCGTCCGGCAGTTCGGCACCATCGGTGATGACCGCGCTGATGCGCCCGCCCGTGACGGCGACGGCGCCGGTGGTGACGGTGCCCGCCTCCGGATCGATCAGCTTGGCATTTGTGAACAGGGTGTCAGTCATCCGGCGATCCATATGAAGAGCCACGTGAACAGGGCAAGTCCAATCAGAACCACCATGGCGATGCGCCCGGACATGGCCGCGTCCGAGGGGCGCTTTTTCACCGTCTCGGGTGGCGCGCTATAGGGTTTGGCGGCCTCGGCACTCAGCGTTTCGGTGGATTGCCAGTTGGTGCCCGGTGTGCCGTAGGTGCCGATCAGCGTCAAGGCAGGGCTGGGCGTCAGTGTCACCTCGGCCCCGTCAAAAGCGCGGGAGTAGAGCACCAGCACCCAGCCACCCAGTTTGTCCAGCTTGATCCGGTCCGGCGCAATCTGCGCCTCCGGCACCGCGTGCCCATCCATCAGATACCCGGGCAGTCCAACCCCTTCGAGGTCGGAAAGTGGGAAGATTTCGACATGCGAGGCGTCCACGGGTACACCCAGAACGCCGATCAATGCGGCGGGATCGTCCTTGATCGCCTTGGCCTCCGGGTCGGTCATGGACAGCGCAAAGACCCGAATGACACCATGTTCATTGGCGGGGATATGCAGAGTTGGTGTCATGCATGTGCCTCCGGCAGGGCATGGGCGCGGGCGGCGAGGATGCGGGCGCGCAAGGATTGGGGATCGGGGGGAATGGGCAGGACCGTGGCGGTGCCTGCATTGAACCGGATCACCAGTGACCAGATCGGCCAGCGGCTTACACCCCGGATGTCCGTCAAGGGCAGGCGCGACGGCAGATCGTCGCCCGGAACAATATGGATGGCCCGGTCCGTCAGGTGCCAGTTGGTATTGCGGTTGCGCGGCCAGACGTCCAGCTCTCCGAACACCCACATATAGAACAGACCAAAGAGTGCCGCCACGGGCAGGGCCAGCAGCGACGTTGTGTGCAACTGCGCCAGGCTGGCCACCTGACCGACCACGATCCAAAAGAGCAGGATGGCACCGGTGCGGATCAGGAATGTGCGCGCCGAGATCGTCCAGCTGTAAAGCACGGTCTCGCCCGGCATCAGATCGGCATCCGCCTCGCTCATGCAGCCCCCCGCAAGGCACGTTGGTTGCGCGCCAACAGATCCATCGACGCCATACGCACCGCGACGCCCATTTCCACCTGATCCTGAATGACGCTGCGGTTGATGTCATCGGCCAGGGTGCCGTCAATCTCGACCCCGCGGTTCATCGGGCCGGGATGCATGACAATCGCATCGGGCTTGGCGTGGGCCAGCTTTTCCGCATCAAGGCCATAACGGTGGTAATATTCACGTTCGGACGGGATAAACCCGCCATCCATCCGCTCGCGTTGCAGGCGCAGCATCATGACCACGTCCACATCCTGCAAGCCCTGTTCCATGTCGTCATAGACCTCGCAGCCGAATTCCGCGATGCCCGCGGGCATCAGCGTCGGCGGGCCGATCAGGCGGATGCGGTTTTCCATCTTGCCCAGCAGAATGATGTTGGACCGGGCCACGCGGCTGTGCGCGATATCGCCGCAAATGGCGACGTTCAGGCGATGTAGCCGCCCCTTGGCGCGCCGGATCGTTAGCGCATCCAGCAGCGCCTGCGTCGGGTGCTCGTGCCGCCCGTCGCCTGCATTCAGCACGGCGCAGTTCACCTTTTGCGCCAGCAGGTCCACTGCCCCCGAATGCGGGTGGCGCACGACCAGCAGGTCGGGATGCATCGCGTTCAGTGTCATGGCGGTGTCGATCAGCGTCTCGCCCTTGGTGATGGACGAGGCCTGCATCGCCATGTTCATCACGTCTGCACCCAGCCGTTTTCCCGCCAGCTCGAAACTCGCCTGCGTGCGGGTCGAGTTTTCGAAGAACATGTTGATCTGGGTCAGCCCGGCCAGCGCCTCGCCATGCTTTTCCGCGGCCCGGTTGAGGGTCACGTATTCCTCTGCCAGATCGAGGATGGTCACGATTTCTTCGGCGCGCAGGTGTTCGATGCCCAGAAGGTGGCGATGGGTAAAGGTCATGGCAGTCCCTTGGCGTGGCCTGCGCGCTTATATGCGCCGGTGGGCGTTGGCGGCAAGGCGTTGGAAATGCATATTTGGGGAACAATGAATGGGCATTCCGGTTCGGGACGACCCCGCGTAGGATTGCGCCATGGAATCGGCAGAGTATCATAGCGCCCTCGCGGCCCTTGCCTGGCAGATCGAGCTGGGCGTGGACACGTGCATCGCGGATGCGCCGATTGACCGCTATGCAGTGCCTGCGTCGCTGACGAAGCCTGTTGTGTCTGCCAAGGCTCAAGATGCGCCAGCGCCTGTCGCGTCAGCGCGCGATGCGGCGGATGATGCCGTGGCTGCCGCCCGCGCGGCCGCCGGGGCGGCGCAGGATCTGGATGGGTTGCGTGCGGCCTTGGCGGCATTTGAGCATTGCGAGTTGAAACGCGGGGCGCGCAATCTGGTCTTTGCCGACGGGGTGCCGGGCGCCCGCGTCATGATCGTGGGCGAGGCCCCGGGCCGTGACGAGGACATGGAAGGCAAACCATTTGTCGGGCGGGCGGGGCAGCTCTTGGACAGGATGCTGGCCGCGATTGGCCTGAGCCGTGCGGACAGCGTGTACATCACCAACGTGCTGCCCTGGCGCCCGCCGCAGAACCGCGATCCCAAGCCCGAAGAGGTTGCCATGATGCAGCCGTTCTTGCGGCGCCATATCGCGCTGGCGGCGCCGGACGTGTTGATGATCATGGGCAATCACGCCTGTCAGGCACTGTTGGGCAAGCGGGGGATCACGCGGCTGCGTGGTGACTGGACGCGGGCCCATGATGTGGATGCGTTGCCGTTGTTCCACCCCGCCTACCTGCTGCGCAACCCTGCGGCCAAGCGCGAGGCCTGGGCGGATCTGCTCAGCGTGCAGAAACGGTTGCGCGATGGTTGATTCGGTGATGCTTTTGGCTTTTGTCCCCGCGGGGCTGGCGTTGAACCTGACGCCGGGGGCGGACATGGCGTTCTGCCTTGGGCAGGGCATGCGGTCGGGTCCGCGCGCGGCCATGGCGGCCAGTGGCGGTATTGCGCTCGGGGCGTTCATACACACGTTTCTGGCAGGGCTCGGGCTGGGTGCGCTGGTTGCGACCGTGCCACTGGCCTTTGAGGTGATCCGCTGGGCTGGTGTGGCCTATCTGCTGTGGCTGGCGGTCCAAACCCTGCACGCGCGGCCGAACGTGGACAGGCCGCCCGTGCGCGCGGCCCATGCGTTCCGAACGGGGCTGATAGTCAACCTGTCGAACCCCAAGGTCATCCTCTTTGTTCTGGCCTTCGTGCCGCAATTCGTTGTGCCCGAGGCCGGGCCCGTACTGGCGCAATTCCTTGTGTTCGGCGCGATCCTCAGCCTTGGGGGCTTTGTCATCAACGGAGCCGTCGGCGTTTTTGCCGGCGGGATCGGGCAACGGATGGCCCGCGGCAGCCGGGTGCTCGACTGGATCACCGCAACCGTTTTCGCGGGCCTCGCTGTCCGCCTTGCCTTGCTGGAGCGCGCATGAGCCGGATCGACGACACGCTGGAGTTCATTCCCGTCCGCATCGCGGTGCTGACCGTCAGCGACAGCCGCGATCTGGCGCAGGACAGGTCGGGCGATGTGCTGGTGGGCCGCCTGACCGCGGCCGGGCACCTGCTTGCGGACAGGCGGCTGCTGCCCGACGAACGCGCGCAGATCGCGGATCAGCTGCGCACTTGGTGCGATGATCCGGCGATTGACGTGGTCATCTCCACCGGCGGCACCGGCCTGACGGGGCGCGATGTCACGGTCGAGGCGCATCGCGACGTTTACGAAAAGGAAATCGATGCTTTCGGGACGGTGTTTACCATCGTATCAATGCAAAAGATCGGCACCAGCGCCGTGCAAAGCCGTGCAACGGGTGGTGTCTGCAACGGCACCTACCTCTTTGCACTGCCCGGCAGTCCGGGGGCGTGCAAGGACGCGTGGGATGAAATCCTGGGCCGCCAGCTCGATTTCCGGCACCGTCCCTGCAACTTTGTCGAAATTTTACCCCGTTTGGACGAACATCAGCGACGGAAATAGCCGGTGCGCGCGTAACAGCTTTGTTGCTTGGTATTCGTGGCAGCCGTTCTAATTTATACTGTGCACTGTTGTTTGCGGGTAAAGGCGTGAAAATATGCGATTTTTGAGGCAAAGCCTGATCGGTCTGGTGCTGGCGGCGCTGACCCTGGGGCTGATGGCCTATGCCGCGCAACTGGTGGGCGGCGCTGTTCAAGAGCGCTTGGCCCGCGAGTCCAAAGCGCCGCCCGCGCGCGAGCGTGTCTTTGCCGTCGGAGTCGTGCGCGCCGAACCCGGCACCGAAACGCCCGTGCTCGAGGCCTTTGGCGAAATCGACAGTCGCCGCCGGCTTGAGCTGCGCGCGGCTGCATCGGGGCGGATCATCGAGCTTGCGCCGGGGTTCGAGGATGGCGGCGCGGTGACAGCGGGCCAAGTTCTGCTCAGGATCGATCCGGCGGACGCGCAAGCCGCGTTTGAGCGGGCCGAGGCCGATCTGCTGGATGCAGAAGCAGAGGTGCGAGACGCCGAACGGGCCGTGGCCCTTGCCCGGGACGAGGAAACGGCGGCGCAGGATCAGGCGAACCTGCAACAGCGCGCCTATGAGCGGCAGGTTGACCTCGCCCAGCGGGGCGTTGGCACCGCGGCAGCGGTGGAGGTTGCCGAACTGGCCGCGGCCTCTGCGCGGCAATCGGTTCTGTCCCGCCGTCAGGCTGTAACCAGTGCCGAGGCGCGCATTGACCAATCGATCACCCGGCTCGCCCGCGCCCGCATCGCCCTGAGCGAGGCACAGCGCACGCTGGATGACACCACGCTGACTGCGCCCTTCGACGGCACACTGAGTGAAACGGACGTGGTGGCCGGGCGTCTGGCCACGACCAACGAAAAGCTTGCCGTCCTGATTGACCCAACATCGCTGGAGGTCGCGTTTCGCGTCTCCACCGCGCAATATGCGCGCCTTCTGGATGCGGATGGCGCCTTGTTGCCCGCGTCGGTGACCGCCACGCTCGATGTGTCCGGGGTCGATCTGCGGGCCACCGGCGTCATCAGCCGGGCCAGTGCCGCCGCCGGCGAACAACAGACCGGACGCCTTGTCTTTGCCCGTCTCGAGACGGCGCGCGGGTTCATCCCCGGTGATTTCGTCACCGTGTCCGTGCAGGAGCCGCCGCTTGAAAACGTGGTGCGGCTGCCCGCCTCGGCCATCGACGCCAATGACACGGTTCTGGTGCTGGGTGAGGACAATCGGCTGGAGGCCATTCAGGTCCGCCTTTTGCGACGCCAGGGCGATGACATCCTCGTGCGCAGCCGCGATCTGGCGGGCCGTGACGTGGTCGAGGCCCGCTCGCCCCTGCTGGGCGCGGGCATTTCCGTCCGGCCCTTGCGTCCGCGCGCGCCGGGCGAAGCGCCGCCAGAGCCCGAAATGCTCGAGCTGTCCGAAGAACGCCGCGCCCGCCTCGTCGCCTTTGTCGAAGGCAACCAGCGCATGCCCGCCGAGGCGAAGGCCCGCGTCCTTGCTCGGCTCAGCGAGGACCGCGTGCCCGCCCAGATGGTGGCCCGGATCGAAAGCCGGATGGGGGGCTAGGCCATGGCGCGCGATATCCCAAAGGCGGCGGGCGGCATCCTGTCCTACTTCGTGCGCCACCGCACTGTCGCCAACCTGCTGCTCCTCGTGATGCTGGTGGCGGGTGCTGCGGCCATTCCCAACATGCGGGCGCAATTCTTTCCCGATGTGATCGTCGACAACGTGACTGTCACCGCACGCTGGGACGGAGCAGGGGCCGAAGACGTCGACGCGGCCATCGTACAGGTGCTGGAACCTGTGCTGCTGGTGGTCGAAGGGGTCGCATCCTCCTCGGCCAACTCGCGCGAAGGGGTGGGGACCATCACGCTCGAATTCGAACCCGGATGGGACATGGGCCGCGCGGCAGATGACGTGCAAACCGCCGTGGATACGGTCACCACGCTGCCCGATGACGCGGACGAGCCGACCGTACGCCGCGGCGCATGGCGCGACCGGGTAACCGACGTGGTGATCACCGGCCCGGTCGATCCGCAGCAGCTGGGCCTTTTCGCTGATGAACTTGTCGTGCGCCTCTTTGCCCAAGGGGTCACGCGCACCACGATCCGCGGCGTCGCGGCCCCTCAAACCATGGTTGAAGTGCCATCGCTGCAACTGATTGCCCATGACGTGACCATGGCCGAGATCGCTGCCGCGATTGCCTCGGAGGTCGATACCGATCCCGCAGGCGACGTGACAGGGGCCAATGCCCGCGTGCGCACCGGCACCCAGAAACGCAGCCCCGATGAAATCGGCGGGATTGTCCTGCGCTCCAACCCCGACGGCTCGAAACTGCGTATCCGCGATGTGGCGACGATCGCCCGGCTCGGATCCAATCGGGACCGCAGCTATTTCGTGGGCGAAAACCCCGCCGTATCGATCCGCGTGGACCGGTCGAACCGCGGCGACGCCATTGCGGTGCAGGCCCAGGTCGAAGAGGTCGCCGCTGCACTCAAATCCACCCTGCCGCCAGCGGTCACTGTCGAACTGATCCGCACCCGGGCCGAGGCGATCTCCGGGCGGCTCGACCTGTTGGTGGACAATGCGCGCATCGGTCTGGCCCTCGTGGTGGCACTGCTGTTCCTGTTTCTGAACTGGCGCACGGCCTTCTGGGTGGCGGCGGGCATTCCCGTGGCGCTCATGGCCGCGATTGCGCTGATGTATGTTGGTGGTCTGACCATCAACATGATCTCGCTCTTTGGTCTGATCATCACGCTGGGGATCGTCGTGGACGATGCCATTGTCGTCGGCGAACATGCCGACCACCGATACCGGATCTATGGCGAACCACCGCTGGTCGCTGCCGAAAACGCCGCTCGCCGCATGGCGATGCCGGTCTTCGCCGCCACGCTGACGACCGTGATCGCTTTTTTCGGCCTGATCGCCGTTGGTGGGCGGTTTGGCGACCTGATCGCCGACATCCCCTTTACCGTCATCGTGGTGCTGATCGCATCGCTGATCGAATGCTTCCTGATCCTGCCGCACCACATGGGACACGCACTTAGCGCATCCGAAGGGCGCAGGTTCCGCCGTTCCAAACTGCTGATCGCCGTGCTCAGCCTCGCGGCCCTGGCCGCGGTCCTCTCGGGCGCGATCAGCTATGTCCTCTGGCCCGAGGCGCTGACCGATTGGCGCGCGGCAGCACCCTACCTGATCGCGGGGCCTGCCGTGCTGGCGGCGCTGTTCCTGATCACGCCACGCGCCCGCAAGGGCACGTGGGTCGCGACCATGGGCAAAGAAGGGCTCGATACCCCGTCGCTGATCGTGAACGCAGGCTTTGAATGGGCGCGCGAACGGCTTTTCCGGCCGTTCATGGCCGGGGTGATTGCGGCACGCTACGCGGTGCTCGCCGGGGTGTGCGTGGTGCTGGCAAGCCAGGTGTCGCTGTTCATCACCGGCGACGTGCAATGGCGGTTCTTCAACGCGCCCGAACGCGGATCGGTGACTGGCAATTTCGCAATGGTCGAGGGCGCCACGCGCGATGACACCCTGGCCATGATGCGCGAGATGCAGCGCGCGACCGAGGCGCTGGGCAAGGAATACGAGGCCGAACACGGCCGCAATCCCATCGACTATGTGATTGCCGAAATTGGCGGGAACGCGGGCCGGGGGCTGGCGGGCACGGACAGCAAGGACAATGATCTGCTGGGCGGTATCTCCATCGAACTGATCGACGCCGATCTGCGCCCCTATTCGTCCTTTGCCTTTGTGGCAGCACTTCAGGACGCCGTCGTGCACCACCCGCTGGTCGAAACGGTCAGCTTCCGCGGCTGGCGGTCGGGACCGGGGGGCGATGCGCTGGATGTCGAGTTCTACGGCAACGACACCGACACGCTCAAGGCCGCGTCCGAAGACCTCAAGCGCGCGCTGCTGCAATATCCCGAGGTGAGCGCGGTGGAGGACAATCTGGCCTACGACAAGGAAGAGTTGATCCTCGATCTGACCCCGCAGGGACAGGCGCTGGGCTTCACCATCGATACGCTGGGCCGTGCCCTGCGCGACCGCCTCAACGGGATCGAGGCGGCGACCTATCCCGACGGGCCGCGCAGCGCCGAGATCCGGGTGGAACTGCCCAAGGGCGAGTTGACTGCGGATTTCCTCGACCGGACACAGATGCGCACGCCGCAGGGCGACTATGTCCCGCTGGCCGATATCGTCAGCGTCGACCGGCGCACCGGGTTTTCCACCGTCCGGCGCGAAAACGGGATCCGCCTGATCTCGGTCACCGGTGACATTTCCGAAGACGATGCCGTCCGCGCAACCGAGATCAACGAGGCCCTGGCCCAAGACATCCTGCCCACCATCGCCGCCGAGCGTCAGGTCGAATATCGCCAGGCGGGCCTCAGCGAACAGGAAAACGCATTTCTCAGCGACGCGTTGACCGGGCTGATCCTGTGTCTCACGGGGATTTACCTTGTCCTTTCGTGGGTGTTTTCCAGCTGGACCCGGCCAATGGTCGTGATGGCGATCATCCCCTTTGGCCTTGTGGGTACGATCTATGGCCACGCGCTGTGGGATGTTCCGCTCAGCATGTTCACGGTCGTGGGGCTCTTGGGGATGACGGGGATCATCATCAACGATTCCATCGTGCTGGTGACCACAATCGATGGCTATGCCAAGGATCGCGGGCTGTTCCCGTCGATCATCGACGGGGCGGCGGACCGGTTGCGGCCCGTGATCCTGACCACCCTGACAACCGTGCTGGGCATGGCGCCGCTCCTCTATGAAACCTCGCAGCAGGCCCAGTTCCTCAAGCCCACGATCATCACGCTGGTCTACGGGCTGGGCTTTGGCATGATCCTCGTGTTGCTGGTGGTGCCTGCTCTGGTCGCGGTCCAGCACGATGTGGGCCGACAGGTGCGTGCGATGCGTCGCGGCGTGATGTCGCCAGCGGCCACGGTGCGCTGGGGCTTTGCCCTGCTGTGGGTTGTCGTGCTGGCATGGTTTGCCGCGACGTTGGGACACGCGATGCTGCGTGGTGCGATACTGCCGCAGATCGTGGATCGGGTGCCGCAGGTCGCGGACTTGGCTGCAATGCCTGCCGCACTTGCCCTGTTCTCGGGCGGCGTGCTGGCGGTGGGTCTGATGGCTTACGTGCTGGCCGCGGTGCTATTCCAGATCACGCGCTGGCGCGCGGCGACCTAGCCCGCGCTGCACCCTTGAACATCGACGGCATAGTCGCCGCCCAGAATGGTGATCCGCACATTTGACCGGTCCACGCCAAAGGCGCTCCCGCTCTGGTGCACCATCTCGCTCACGGCGGTGAGTGTATCGCCGCTGCGCTGGGTGACCGCTTCGCTGACCCAGACGCCGGGCACGCCGGGTTCGATCACCGCCACCTCGCGCCCGCCCGTAGAGGGCAGCGTCACCCGCGCCTCGATCCGCATCCCGTTCTCTGTGGGCCGCAGCGCGCAGGTGGCTGCGCGCACACCTGCCTCATCGGCGGAATAGGGTGTGTCGGCCAGCGCCGCGACGATCGCCGGTGTCGGGCTGCTGTCGGGGGCATCCAGCACCGTGTCGATCTGGATTTCATGCGGCAGGCACACATCCGCACAGACCCCCAGCGACATCGTCGCGCGCAGGCGCACCGGCTTGCCGGGTTTGGCCGGGGTTACATGCATCGGGATCACCAACTCTCCGGTATATCCAATCGACCGCAGACCATATTGCACATAGACGTCCGGCGTGGGCCAGCTGAGCGCGACATTGCCCAGATTGCGTGCCCTGCGCCAGTCAAAGCTTGGGGGAATGCCCGCATCGCCCGGCGCGCGCCAATAGGTTTTCCACCCCGGCGCAAGCGTCAGGTGCAAGGCCGCCACCCGGCGTCCGTCAGGCAGGTCCCACCCTTGCAGAACCTGCGCCTGCACAACGTCGTCAAAGCCAGATTGGGCACTGGCCGATGCCGCAGCGGCACAGATTGCACCGGCAGCCAAAAGGGAAAATCGCACTGTCATGCGCCCTAGATGGCGAAAAGGTGGGTAAATTCCAAGTCACGTTCCGGTGCGCGGCCCCCTGCCTGCGGCGCGCTGGCCCCTTGCGTCCCATGCTGCAAGCGCGGCATGCTGCCGGCGAACGGCGCTTCCGAACAGGATGGTAAATGGCTGAACCCCTCTCGCTGGATCTGACGGGCACCCTGCTGGTGGCGATGCCGGGCATGGGGGATCCGCGCTTTGACCGGTCCGTGGTGTTCCTGTGTGCCCATTCCGCCGAAGGAGCGATGGGCCTGATCGTCAACAAACCGGCTCAGGACATGGGCTGTGGCGACCTCTTCGACCAGCTCGAGATCAAAGCCGCCCCGCATTACCGCGAACGCCCGGTCTATTTTGGCGGCCCGGTGGAAACCGCGCGCGGCTTCGTGCTGCACAGCACGGACTATACCTCGCGCCTGCAAACGCTGGCCGTGTGCGACGGGTTCGGGATGACGGCCACGCTCGACGTGCTCGAAGACCTCGCGGCGGGCGAGGGTCCGGACCGGTCCATCGTCATGTTGGGCTATGCCGGGTGGGGCCCCGGCCAGCTCGAAGGGGAAATCGCGCAAAACGGCTGGCTGACCGTGGCGTCGGACCCGAAACTGGTCTTTGGTACCGCGGACGAGGACAAATGGATGGCCGCGGTGCAGTCTCTGGGCATTGACCCGCTTGGGCTGTCGGGGGCCGCCGGGCGGGCCTGAGGTGCGGGTCAGTCGCGCGGGGCTGCGGCGCGGCGCAGCCGGTCATTGATCGCGCGCCCCAACCCGCAGTTCGGAATGGGTGCCACGGCAATCGGTTGGCCCTTGGCGTCCAGCCGGTGCAGGTGGTCAAACAGATGCGCCGCCGCCTCGACCAGATCACCGGTTACCGACAGGTTCAGATCCGACTGCATCGGCCCAAACCCCAGCATCTGCTCGCCCGGATGGGCATGGTTCGCATTCAGGCGCAGGGCCGCGCGCGGCGCGTAATGTGACGCCAGCTGGCCGGGGGCAGTGATGTCCGAGCCCGCTGTGGCCAGCGGGCCGGTCACGGCCTCGATCTCTTCGGTGGCCAACCCGCCGGGGCGCAGCAAGGCCATTGGCACACCGCCCAGAATAGTCGATTCAAGGCCCACCGAACAGGGCCCACCATCCAGCACCGCCGCTATCCGCCCATCAAGCCCCGCCAGCACGTGATCCGCAGTCGTGGGGCTGATCCGCCCTGACGGGTTGGCCGAAGGTGCCGCAACCGGCCCGCCAAAGGCGCGCAGCAGATCCTGCGCCAACGCATTCGCGGGCACCCGCAGCGCCACGGTGTCCAGCCCTGCGGTTACAAGCGTCGACAGCCCGTGATCCGGCGCCAGAGGCACGACAAGGGTCAGCGGACCGGGCCAGAACGCCGCCGCCAGCGCTGCCATCTGATCCGAAAAGATGCCGTAGCGCGCGGCCATCTCCCTGTCGGCGACATGTACGATGAGCGGGTTGAAACTTGGTCTGCCCTTGGCTTCATAGATCCCGGCCACGGCCGTGCCGTCACACGCGTCCCCGCCCAGCCCGTAAACCGTCTCGGTCGGGAAGGCGACCAAACGGCCCTCCCGCAGGGCGCGGGCCGCATCCGCGACGCCGCCCGCATCCGCAGGCAGCCGTTTGGTCGAGATTTTGGGCATATCGGTCCTGTCTGATCCCGTGACGCGGCGTTCAAGTTGCGGTAGGCTCCGCGCAAACGCATTTATGATTTCAAAGACGGTCATTTACGCGCAGCTTTTGCGCTTGCCAAGACATTCTCGGAGCCTGAACCATGCCATACCGTGCCCCCGTTGACGACTATACATTCCTGTTCGATCACGTCGTGGGTCTGTCCCAGGTGGTCGAAACGGACCGCTTTGCCGAAGCGACCGGTGACGTGACCACGGCGATCCTGACCGAGGCGGGCAAGCTGTGCGAGGACATCATGGCCCCGCTGCAACGGCCCGGTGATCTGCACCCGGCGCGGCTGGAAAACGGGGTGGTGCGCACGTCGCCCGGCTATGCCGAGGGCTACAAGGCAATCGCCGAAGGCGGCTGGGTCGGCATTGCGGCGGATCCGGAATATGGCGGCATGGGGCTGCCGATGACGGTGACCACGGCGGTGAACGAGATGATGTCGGCGGCCTGCCTGTCGCTGCAACTCGCCCCGCTGATGACCCAGGGCCAGATCGAGGCGCTGGAACACCACGCCAGCGACGACATCAAGACGCTGTACCTGCCCAAGCTGATCTCGGGTGAATGGGCGGGTACGATGAACCTGACCGAACCGCAGGCCGGATCGGACGTGGGCGCGCTGACCTCCAAGGCCGAAGACAACGGCGATGGCACCTACAGTGTCACCGGGCAAAAGATCTATATTTCCTGGGGCGACAACGACTTTACCGAAAATGTCTGCCACCTCGTGCTGGCGCGCCTGCCGGGTGCCCCCGCGGGGACCAAGGGTATTTCCCTGTTCCTCGTGCCGCGCAATATCCCGGACGAGGCCGGCAATCCCGGTGTGGCCAACAGCCTCAAGGTGGTCAGCCTCGAACACAAGATGGGCCTGCACGGCTCGCCCACTTGTGTGATGCAATATGACGGGGCCACCGGCTGGATGGTCGGGCCCGAGGGTGGCGGCATGGCGGCCATGTTCACCATGATGAACAACGCCCGTCTCGGTGTGGGCGGGCAGGGTGTCGGGGCCGCCGAAGGGGCCTATCAGCACGCGTTGGGCTATGCGCTGGACCGCAAACAGGGCAAGACCAAGGGCGAGACAGGCACCATTGTCGACCACGCCGACGTGCGGCGCATGCTGATGGCGATGAAGGCCGATATTTTTGCCGCCCGCGCCATTGCGCTGTCCTGTGCCGTGGCCATCGACATGACCACCGCCACCGGTGATGCCGAATGGAAGGCACGCGCGGCCTTCCTGACACCTATCGCCAAGGCCTTTGGCACAGAGGTTGGCATGGATGTCGCCCATCAGGGCGTGCAGATCCACGGCGGCATGGGCTTTGTCGAGGAGACGGGTGCTGCGCAATTCAGCCGCGATGTCCGTGTCACCGCGATCTATGAAGGCACCAACGGCATTCAGGCCATGGACCTTGTGGCGCGCAAGATGATGGACGGCGGAGAGGCGGCTAACCGTCTGCTGGACGAAATCGAAGAGCACGCCGAAGGCGCCAAGGCACAATTCCCGGACCTAGCCGATGCGGTCTGGCAGGCGTCGGAATCACTGCGCGAGGCGACCGACTGGCTGAACGCGCAAGGTGACCTGCAGGACCGTTTTGCCGGTGCCGTGCCGTACCTCAAGGCCTTCGCGCGTGTGCTGGGTGGCCACGTCCACCTCAAGGCGGCGGTGGCCGATGCGGGTGGCGCGCGCGAGAAACTGGCGCGGTTCTATATCCAGCGGCTGTTGCCGGAACATGTGGGGCTTCTGGCCCATGCACAGGCCGGTGCTGGGGATCTCTATGCGCTGTCTGTCGACGAACTGGCGGCCTGAGGCGTGGCCGACGGCGCGCCTGCGGGGCTGAGATATCCGTGGGCCGACGCGCCCGAACACGGGAGCGCCACAGAGGTGGCACCCGGCGTGCTCTGGTGCCGCCTGCCGCTGCCGATGAAGCTGGACCACGTCAACGTCTATGCGCTGGATGACGGCGACAGTTGGACGGTGATTGACACCGGCTTTGCCTCGAACAAGACGCGCGGCATCTGGCAGGCGCTGATGGATGGCCCGCTGGGGGGCAAACCCATCGCGCGTGTGGTCGTTACACACCACCACCCCGACCATGTGGGGCTGGCCGGGTGGCTGCAACGCGACTTTGGTGCCGAACTGATCACGACGCGGACGGCATGGCTCTTTGCGCGGATGCTGACGCTGGACGTACAGGACCGGCCCGTGGCCGAAACGCTGGAATTTTACCGCAGCGCAGGCATGGACCCGGCCATTCTGGACCAGCGCGCCAACGAACGTCCCTTCAACTTCGGGGATATCGTGGCGACCATGCCGCTGGGCTACACCCGCATCAAACAGGGCGACATGATTCGCATGGGCGGGCGGACGTGGGACATCCACATCGGCAACGGCCACGCGCCGGAACACGCGACCTTTTGGAGCCGCGATGACAATCTGGTGATCTCGGGCGACCAGATCCTGCCTTCGATCAGCCCGAATATCGGCGTCTATGCGACCGAACCCATGGCCGATCCGATTGGCGACTGGCTCGAGGCCTGCGAACGTCTGGCCCCGCTGGCGCGCGACGATCACCTTGTTCTGGGCGGGCACAAGCTGCCGTTCACCGGTCTGCCCACGCGGATGCGGCAACTGATCGACAATCACCACGGCGCGCTGGCGCGGCTGATCGATTATATCGACACGCCGAAATCGGCGGCCGAATGCTTTGTGCCGCTGTTTAAGCGCAAGATCGGTGATGGCGAATATGGCCTGGCCCTGGTTGAAGCCATCGCGCATCTGTCGCACCTTTACCAGGAGGGGCGCGCCAGCCGGACCAAACGGGACGATGGCGCGTGGGTGTACCAGCGCAAGGACTGAACCATGAGTGACGAAGTCAAGACAACCGCCGAAGCCGCCGAGGCCGAGGCCTTGCCCCGCCGTCACGAGGTCCATTCCGATCCTAACGCCCGCAACGCCGCTGACCAACCCGTGCCCAAGGGCGTGCAGAAAACGCCTGCGGCCAAGAAGAGCCCGGCGCAATGGGCCTATGAGCGGATTATCATGTATCTCAAGAATTTCGAGGAAAGCCTCGACAATGAACACGAGGCCGCGATGGGCTTTGCCGGGGGCGACGTCGGCGTGATGCGCATTGAGGGCATGGGCTATTTCGATCCGGACATCATCACGTTCTACGGCAGCGACCCGACCGGGGCCAAGACACAGCTGGTGCAACATGTCAGCCAGTTGAACGTGATGCTGCGCGCCTTGCCCAAGTCGGTAGAGCAGGCCGAACCCAACCGGATCGGCTTTCGTCTGGCGCAGGATCTCGAAGAGACCTGAGCGTGGTGGGGGCGGTTGCGCGCCTATGCGGGCCGTTTGACAATGTGCGCCAAAGACGCAGTGACAGGGTGCGGCGGATGCGCTAAAGCGCGGACAAGCCAATAGAGAAGGAAGCGGACATGTCAGAGCACAAGCATGGCGAGATGGACACCAAGGACCAGGAAAAGACCTTTGACGGGTTTGTCCAGTGGACCACGTGGTCGGTCGTGGCGATCATTGTTTTGATCATCGGCATGGCGATCTTTATCACCTGATGCTGATGTGATTGCGGTCGGTCAAGGGAAGTCGGGCATGCGTATATTTGCAGTTTTGGCCGTTGTGGCGGCCCTCGGGGCCTGCGCCGAAGCGCCGACGATCCCCTACGCGTCGGACGAGCGCGTGGCGGCCTCGGCCTATCGCGCGCCGGGGCCGAACACGATGACCCTGATGACCATGGTCAGCAACCGCAATGGCAAGGGTGCGCATTCGGCGCTGATGATCAATGGCAGCCAGCGGGTGATCTTTGACCCCGCGGGGTCATTCGAGAACGCGCGCGTGCCCGAGCAGGAAGATGTGCTCTATGGTGTGACGCCTGCGGTGCTGAAGGGCTACAAGAGTGCCCATGCGCGCAGCACCTATCACGTGGTGTCCCAGACCGTCGAGCTGACGCCTGAGCAGGCCGCGATTGCCTTGCAACTGGTGACAACCAACGGTGCCGTGCCGCGCGCGTTCTGCACCAATGCGACGACATCCCTGATGCAGCAAATCCCCGGTTTCGAGAGTATCGATGTGACGTTTTTCCCGACCAACCTGATGGAACAGATGGCGTCCTTTCCCGGTGTGGTCGAAGAGAAGTATTTCGAGGATGACGAGGGCACGATTGTCGACGGGGTCGCTGGGATCGTGATCCCGGAGTGACGCCGTGCGGACGCTCTTTGCCGTTCCGGCAAAGACGCCCCGCCCACCGTCCCGTCAGCCTATCCCATAGACAAGGACAATGAGGGTCAGCGCGCCGGCGCCGATGGCGGCGAAGACGTTTTTCGTCCAGATCCCCACGGCGAGCGTGACGATGGCGGCGGCGATGCGCGTGGGATCCGTGCTGCCGTTTTCACCGGAGAACACCACCAACGGGGCCACCAGTGCGGGCAGGATGGCCACGGCCGTATAGCGCAGGTGGCGCAGCAGCCAGTCCGGCAGGGGGCGGTCCCCGACAAAGCCCAGGAAGGTGAAGCGCAGCAGGAAACTGCCCGCGCCAAGGCCGATGATCACCAGCCACAGGGTTGCCGTGTCGATCATGCCCTGCGCCCCTTGAGCCACAGTTCGGCCTGCGCGCCCGCCATCATGCCCAGCGCGCCCGCCACGATCAGGCCCAATGAGTAGGGGATCGAGACCGCCAGCAGGCTGACCACGATGGCCACCGCGGCGGCAATCAGGTGGGGCAGCGTGCGCATCATCGGCGCCACCATCGACAGGAACGCAATCGGCAGCGCAAAGTCGAGCGGCAGGTCGGCGGGCAGGGCCGTGCCGAGCGCGGCCCCGGCATAGCTGCATCCAAACCACACGATCATCACCAGCAGGCAGGTGCCAAAGAAATAGGCCATGCGTTGCGGCACGGTCAGGTCCGGATCCGCGTCGAACTTGGCATGGCTGAGCGCATAGCTTTGATCGACCAGCAGGTAGGCGGCAAAGATCCGTTGCCAGAGCGGTGCCGCGCCTAGATAGGGCGTGAGCGCCGCCGAATACATCGCCACGCGCAGGTTCACCGCGAGGGCGGAGATCAGCACGATCACCGTGGGCGCATTGTCCTGCATCAGCTGCAGCGCGGTGAACTGCGCGGCTCCGGCGATCACCACGATGGAAAAGCTCATGACTTCGAAGATGCTCAGGCCCGCCTCGGTCGCAAGCACACCGAAGAGCATCGCAAAGGGCCCGGCCACGGCCATGAACGGCGCGCCGTCGCGAACACCGGCCCAAAAGGCGGATTTGGTGGTGGTGGACTGCATGCGCGCGCCTTAGATTGGTTGCGACAAGACGTAGTGGCGACTTTGCGGGGATGCAATTGGCACAAGTTGAAAATCTGGAGGGTTATGTCATTGCCCCGGACCCTGCGGCGCGGCGTTTGACGCGGTCGGTGGACGGGTTTGATCATACTGGCACGCGCGTCGATCTGTCGGTGGTGGAGGAACGGCCCCTGACTATCTTTCTCAACAGTCAGGAGATCGTGACAGCCATGACCATCGGCGATTATCCCGATTACCTGGCGATGGGGTTCCTGCGCAATCAGGGCATGCTGGGGCCTCAGGACATGGTGACCGGTGTAGACTACGACGAGGAACTGGAAACGGTGGTGGTGCGCACGGCGCGTCCCACCGATCACGAGGCCAAGCTGAAAAAGAAGACCCGCACCAGCGGTTGCGCCGTGGGCACCGTGTTTGGTGACATGATGGAGGGGTTGGAGGGTGTTCAGCTGCCCGGTAGCGCGGTGCGGACATCGTGGCTTTATGCGTTGGCGGCGCGGATCAACCGGACGCCGTCGCTCTATCTCGAGGCCGGGGCGATCCACGGCACGGTCCTGTGCCAGCAGGACAAGCCCTTGGTTTACATGGAGGATGTCGGACGGCACAACGCGGTCGACAAGATCGCCGGGTGGATGATGGCCGAGGATGTGCCCGCCGGGGACAAGATCCTCTATACGACCGGGCGGCTGACCTCGGAGATGGTGATCAAGACGGCGCTCATGGGCATACCGGTGTTGGCGTCGCGCTCGGGCTTTACCGCCTGGGGCGTCGAGATCGCGCGCGAGGTTGGTCTTACGTTGATTGGCCGGATGCGCGGACAACGCTTTGTCTGTCTGAGCGGGGAGGACCGCCTGATCCGCGACGTTGACCCGGCACAGGTCCCGGATGAAAGCGCCCGGTCGGGCCGCAAAGGCGCGCGGTCGTGACCCCGCCCGTGGGCATCATTCTGGCCGGGGGGCAGGCCACGCGTATGGGGGGCGGTGACAAGGGGTTGCGGCATTTGGGCGGACAGACCCTGCTGGGCCATGTGATCGACCGGCTGTCGCCACAGGTGGCGGACATGGCGCTGAACGCGAACGGGGATCCCGCGCGCTTTGCCGCGCTGGGCATGGATGTCGTGGCCGACAGCATCAAGGGCTTTGCCGGGCCCCTGGCGGGGGTGCTGGCGGGGCTCGACTGGGCGGCGGAGCGCGGGGCCGATACGGTGGTGTCCGTGGCCGCCGACACGCCGTTTTTCCCCTGTGATCTGGTGCCGCGCCTGCACCTTGCCGCCGAGGGGATGGCGCATCCGCTGGCCCTGGCCGCAACGCCCGATCCTGCGCGCGGGCGAGCGCGGCACCCGACGTTTGGGCTCTGGCCTGTTGCACTGCGCGACGATCTGCGTGCTGCGCTGGCGCAGGGCGTGCGCAAGGTCGTGCAATGGACGGACCAGCACGGCGCGCGCGACGCGATGTTCCCGGACGAGGCTGCGTTTTTCAACGTGAACACGCCGGATGATCTGCGCCGGGCGGAGGAGATGCTGTGAGGCTGTTCGGTGTCGTGGGCTGGAAGAACGCGGGCAAGACGGGCTTGATGGAACGGCTCGTCACCGACATCACCGGGCGTGGCCTGACTGTGTCGACGGTCAAACACGCGCATCACAGCTTTGACGTCGATCATCCCGGCAAGGACAGCTTTCGCCACCGCGCCGCCGGTGCCACCGAGGTGCTGCTGGCCTCGCGTAACCGCTTTGCGCTGATGCACGAGTTGCGCGCCGAGGACGAACCGACGCTTGACGCTTTGTTGGCCAAGCTTGCACCCGTCGATCTGGTTCTGGTCGAGGGTTACAAACGCGACGGCCATCCCAAGGTCGAGGCGCACAGGGCCGCGACGGGAAATCCGCTGATCGCGCCCGATGATCCGACGATCCGCGCCGTGGCCAGCGATACCGCGCTCCGCCTTGATCGCCCGGTGTTCGATCTGGACGACACGTCCGCCATCGCAGATTTCATTCTAGGGCAGGTGGGGCTGTGACCGGGTTCGACACCTTCGTGATGGTGGACTGGTCGGGCGGCAATCAGGGACCGGTCAAGCCGCGTGCGGATGCGATCTGGGCCTGCGTGGCCACCCGCGATGGCGTCGTCGCGCCGGTCTATCTGCGTCACCGCCAGATGGCGGAGGCTTGGTTGGCGGATCTGTTGGACGACGCCTGTACGACAGGTCGTCGTGTGCTGGTGGGGTTCGATTTTCCCTTTGGCTACCCGTCGGGGTTCGGGGCTGCGCTGACCGGAACCACGGATCCCTTCGCGCTCTGGCACTGGTTCGCCGACCGGATCGAGGATGCGCCCACGGCCAACAACCGCTTTGACGTGGCCGGGGCCATCAACCTGACGCAGGGTGGCCGGGGTCCGTTCTGGGGCAATGGGCTAAAACGGGATGTGCCGGGCCTGCCCCGGACCAAGGCGGGCTACGTCAACCCCTTTGTTGACCGCCGTGTGGCGGAGCATCGTGCGCCCGGTGCATTCACGCTCTGGCAGATGGCGGGCGTGGGATCGGTGGGCGGGCAGGCGATGATGGGCCTGCCTGTGCTGGCGCGGCTGCGCGCGCGATTTGCCCCGCATGTGGCCGTGTGGCCGTTCGAGGCGCTGGACCGCCCCGTTGCCTTCGTGGAAATCTGGCCGTCGCTGACGGTTGGTGCCGCACCCGAGGGGTGGATCAAGGACGCATGGCAGGTGCACAGCGTGGCGGCCATGATGGCGCAGATGCCGGGCGCGGACCTTGCAGCCGTTCTGGACGTGCCGCCCACGCCCGAGGGGTGGATTTTCGGGATCGGACACGAGGAAAGGTTGCGCGATGCCGCCGCTTAGGAACGACTGCTTTGCCCTGCCGCCCGGTGTGCACTGGACACCGGTGGACGAGGCGCTGGACATGCTGCGGTCGCGGCTGCGCGCAGTCGTGGGACAGGAGGACGTCGCGGTGCCGGACGCGCTGGGCCGCATTGTTGCGCGCGATGTGATGGCCACGCGCGCGCATCCGCCCTTGGCCAACACGGCGGTGGATGGCTACGGCTTTGCCGGGGGGCGGGGTGACGGGCCTCATGAATTGCCGCTTTTGGACGCTGACATGCCTGCGGGCGCGGTCCCGGATCAATCTGTCCCCGCGGGGACAGCTGTGCGCATCCTCACCGGTGCGGCACTGCCACCCGGTGTGGATACCGTGATTTTGCAAGAGGATGTGACGGTCGAGGCCGGGCAAGTCCGGTTCGAGGGGCCTTTGAAACAAGGTGCAAATACCCGTGCCGCGGGCGAGGATGTCGTGGCGGGCGCGGTGGTGGCCCCCGCTGGCCGACGGCTGACGCCTGCCGATCTTGCGCTGCTCTCCGCCGTGGGCGTGGGCAGGGTGGCGGTGCGGCACAGCCTGCGGGTGGGCGTCCTGTCGACCGGGGACGAGTTGGTGCAGCCGGGGGCCGAGGCGCGGCCCGGCCAGATCTTTGACGCCAACCGCCCCATGCTCAGGGCGCTGATTGCGCAGCTGGGCCATGTGGCCGTCGATCTGGGCCATGTATGCGACGACCGGGCGGCACTTGCCGCCGTGCTGGATCGTGCCGTGGGGGAAGTGGACGCGATCCTGACCAGCGGCGGCGCGTCGGCGGGCGACCATGACCACGTCTCCGCGCTGCTGAACGATACCGGCACGATGCAGATGTGGCGCGTGGCGATCAAACCGGGGCGGCCGCTGGCGCTTGGGTTGTGGCAGGGCGTGCCTGTGTTCGGGCTGCCGGGCAATCCGGTGGCGGCGATGGTGTGTACCCTCATCTTTGGCGCGCCTGCGCTGTCGGTTCTGGCCGGGGCGGCGTGGCGCGCGCCGCAGGGGTTCGCCGTGCCCGCCGCGTTCACGAAACGCAAGAAAGCGGGGCGTCGCGAATATCTGCGTGCCCGTATCCGTGATGGCAGGGTCGAGGCGTTTGCCTCCGAAGGGTCGGGGCGCATCAGCGGGCTGAGCTGGGCCGAGGGTCTGGTGGAGCTGCCCGATGCCGCAGGCGAGGTCAGCGTGGGCGATCTGGTCCGGTTTATTCCCTGGGGCGGGTTCGGCGCGTGACACTGTCGCCGGTTCCAGCGTAGGGTTCCGCATGACCCAATCCCCGGACCGCGAGCATATCATCGTCATCGGCGCATCTGCGGGTGGGCTGAAACCAATGACCGAGATCCTCGACATGTTGCGACCCGGCATTGATGCGCCCGTGGTGGTGGCGGTGCATTCCAGTGAACACAGCAAGTTGGCGCAGGTGCTGGCCCGGTCGAGTGCTTTACCGGTGCAGGCGGTGTCCGATCGCGCGACGCTGCATCCCGGTACGGTCTACGTCTGTCCAGGCGGCAAGCAGAGCCGGATCGACGGGCGCAACCTTCAGATCAGCGAGACGCAGCCGGGGATGCTCTATCAGCCGTCGGTCGATGTGCTGTTCGAGACGGCGGCGGCGCAATATGGTGCGGGCATCATCGCGGTTGTGCTGTCCGGCGTGATGAAGGACGGCACCCGCGGCGCGCAGGCGGTGTTCGATGCGGGCGGCGTGATGCTGGTGCAATCCCCGGCGGAGGCCCAGTTTTCCGCGATGCCGCAAAGCATCATCACCAACGACCATCCCAACGCCGTTCTGTTGGCGGAGGACATCGCGCAGCGCCTTTACGAGATTGCCGGTGAACGGGGTCTGCTGCGCCGGAGCGGGCAACGCGCCTAGTCGAAGGTCCCGGCAACGCGGCCCAAGAGCATGAAGGCCCGCGCTGTGCGCGTGTCGCTGAGTGCGGAGATGTCCGCGTCGGACGCAGTTTGGGTAAAGCCGGACACCGTGTTGTCGAAGCGGCGCAGGAAGTGGTGGGCCGCATCGCGAAAGATCGGATCCTGCTTCATGCGCCCGGCGGTCAGCGCCAGCGACGACCGATCCCGCACGCCGCCGAGTGCGGCCACGGGACGGCCCCGCGCCCCTTCGGCAAACTGGCGCCAGATTTCGGGGCGCGCGCGGTCGGGGCGCAGGTCGTCCATGTAGATGCCGTCCTGGCTGAGCAGGGTCAGAATGTCCTGTGCGGCCTGGATCAATTGCGCGGTCTCGCGGTCGCGCATGGCCTTGCGCAGCGCGGCAAAGCCCGCCTCGTCCTCGGCGGTTTCGGGGAAATTCAGCGCGCGGATGAAATCCTCCGTCGCAAGCGGCGGGGTAATGTCCTCGGCCGTAGTGCCAAGCGCCAGTGTCGGTTGGTCATCGGGCACCGTTTCGGCGGATGCCTTGGGGCGGTGCGGCTGGTCACCTTCGCGGCGGCTGGTGTGGAAGGTCGCCAGCGCGGTTTCCGTGTTGCGGGTCGCGGCAGCGATTTCATCCAGCTTGCGCGCGACCGAAGGTTCGTCCGAGATGTTGCGGCCTTGGTTCTGGGCGATATAGGCCTGACGGATGGCATCGATGGCGGCTTGCAGCCGCTGGCTTTCTTCGCGCATCACGCGGGAGGAGCGCGCGGCAGTGGCCGCGACCCAGATCATTGCGACGGGCATGAACACCGCCAGCATGGTGATCAGAAACCGCAACCCTTCGCCGGTGCCGGTTGTGTCCGCATCCGACAGCAGGAAATAGCCCGCCGCACCAACGAGCCACAGGGCCGACAGCACAAGTGCCGCCACCTCGATCCCGGTGACACCGCCCTGTCTGGGCTTGTCATAGATCCCGAGCGGTGTCGGGCGTGACTGTGATGCGGATTTGTCGGCCATGGCCTCAGCTATAGACGATTTTCAGCACTTCATAGGACTTTTCACCGCCGGGTGTCCGCACCTCGACGCTGTCGCCCTCTTCTTTGCCGATCAGCGCCCGTGCGATGGGCGATTTGATGTTCAAAAGGCCCTTTTCGATGTTGGCCTCGTATTCGCCCACGATCTGGTAGGTCTTTTCCTCGTCCGTGTCCTCGTCCACCAGCGTGACCGTCGCGCCGAACTTGATGGCGCCGGACATCTTGGAGGGGTCGATCACGTCCGCCAGCGAAATCACGCCTTCGAGTTCCTTGATCCGGCCTTCGATGAAGGACTGTTTTTCCTTGGCCGAGTGGTATTCGGCGTTTTCGGACAGGTCGCCATGTTCGCGCGCCTCGGCAATCGCCTTGATGATGGCGGGGCGTTCTTCGGTCTTGAGATGTTTCAATTCCGTTTCCAGTGCGGTCGCACCGGCGCGGGTCATTGGGATCTTTTCCATCTGCGTCGTCCTAATTGCGAGCGGCGGCCCCGCAATGGGAGCCGCCGGTACATGCGATGGACGATACCTGACCCAATGGGGCGGGGGAATGCAAGTGGATTTGCAAGGGGGCGCTGCCCCCGGCCTGCGGCCTCCCCCGAGGTATTTGGTGCGAAAGGAAGGGGTCAGTCGTATTGCACGACCTCGTATTCGATGCCGTCATGGTCGTGGAAATAAAACCGTTGGCCGGGTTCGTAGTCATAGTGTTCGCCCGGTTCGAACCCGGTGGCGACAACCCGGTCGCGCATGGCCGCGATGTCATCGACGACCACGGCGATATGGTTGAGCCCGCCGGTGGTGGTGTAGTTGTCCTCGCGCGCGCGCAGGCCACCGTCCTTGGGCACGTAAAGGGCAAGGTAGTGGCTGTCGGTGCCGACATGGACGGAGTAGCCCACATCGCGCGAGCCGCCCGTCCAGCGGACGTGCCATCCGAAGAGGTCGCACATCCAGCGCGCGGTCGCGTCGGGGTCGGTGACGGTGTAGTTGGTATGTTCGAGCCGTGCGGTCATCTTGCTTTCCTTTTGTTGGCGTCTGGGGGTAGTGTCCCACCTCAAGTTAACTTGAGGTCAAGGGGTTTTTTTCATGGCGGTGTCCGAGGGGTTGAGCATCGGGGATCTGGCGGCGCGCACCGGGCTGGCCGTGTCGGCGATCCGGTATTACGAGGACGAAGGCTTGGTGGCGCCGTGGCGCAACTCGGCGGGGCGCAGGCGGTTCCAGCGCGCTGATATCCGGCGGTTGAGTTTCGTGATGGTGGCGCAGCAATTCGGCTTTACGCTGGCGCAGATCCGGGTGGAACTGGACCGGCTGCCGCGGCACCGCGCGCCGTCCAAGGCCGACTGGGCGCGGATCAGTGCGTCGTTTCGCGATGATCTGAACCTGCGGATCGCACAGTTGGAAAAGTTGCGCGACACGCTGGACGGCTGCATCGGGTGCGGGTGTCTGAGCCTTGAGGCCTGTGCCCTCTACAACCCGGCGGATGATGCGGCACGTCATGGTACGGGGCCGCGGTATTTGATGGGCAACAGGCCGGTGCGGCCAGAAAACGGGCAGCAAAATTCATAACGTGCCGTCGTTTCGTGAATTTTTTCTGGATTTTTTCACGGGGGCATTGCACCACGTTGCGCAAGGACGATCTGTGCGCTAGCGACAGAGAAATTTGCGCGGTGGCGCTGGAGTGAAAAGGGAGCAGGCACGATGGCCGAGATTGAACGCGAAGCGATGGAATATGACGTGGTGATCGTGGGGGCGGGCCCTGCGGGCCTGTCGGCGGCCATTCGCCTGAAACAGCTGGACGCCGACCTGAACGTCGTTGTCCTCGAGAAGGGGTCGGAAGTGGGCGCACATATCCTGTCGGGTGCGGTGCTGGATCCCAGCGGGCTGGATGCGTTGGTCCCGGACTGGAAGGAAAAGGGCGCGCCGCTGAACGTGCCGGTCAAGGACGACAATTTCTATATGCTGGGCGAGGCGGGCCAGATCCGTATCCCCAATTTCCCGATGCCGCCGCTGATGAACAATCATGGCAATTACATCGTGTCGATGGGCAATGTCTGCCGCTGGATGGCCGAGCAGGCCGAGGAAATGGGTGTCGAGATTTTCCCCGGCATGGCCTGTTCCGAGCTGGTTTACGGCGACAAGGGCGAAGTGAAGGGCGTGGTGGCCGGTGTCTTTGGCCTTGAGGCGGACGGATCCATCGGCGAAAACACCGAGCCGGGGATGGAGCTGCATGGCAAGTACGTGTTCCTGTCCGAAGGCGTGCGTGGGTCGCTGTCCAAGGAGGTGATCGCCAAGTACAACCTGTCGGCGGGCAAGGAGCCGCAGAAATACGGGCTTGGCATGAAGGAGATCTGGGAGATCGACCCGGCCAAGCACCGCGAAGGATCCGTGACGCACACGATGGGCTGGCCCTTGGGCAAGAATGCCGGTGGGGGATCGTTCATCTATCACCTGGAGAACAATCAGGTCTATGTCGGCTTTGTCGTGCACCTGAATTACAAGAACCCGCACCTGTTCCCCTACA
The DNA here is from genome assembly GCF_947487805.1 of uncultured Tateyamaria sp. GTDB lineage: Bacteria > Pseudomonadota > Alphaproteobacteria > Rhodobacterales > Rhodobacteraceae > Tateyamaria. The sequence goes on from NZ_CANKXW010000001.1 coordinate 771,804, forward strand.
TGGAATTCCAACGGTTCAAGCATCACCCGATGGTGGCCGAGCTGCTGAAGGGCGGCAAGCGCGTGGCATATGGTGCGCGGGCAATCTCCGAAGGTGGATACCAGTCCATGCCCAAGATGGTGGCGCCGGGCGTGGCGCTCCTGGGTTGTTCGGTGGGCATGGTCAACGTGCCGCGTATCAAAGGCAACCACAACGCGATGCTGTCGGGCAAGGCCGCGGCAGAGGCCGCATTCCGCGCCATCAAGAACGACCGGTCGGGTGACGAGCTGTCGGGGTATGAGGCCGAAGTGCGTCAGGGCGCCATCGGTCAGGACCTGAAAAAAGTGCGCAACGTCAAGCCGCTGTGGTCGAAATACGGTCTGACGGCCAGCCTGATGCTGGGTGGGCTGGACATGTGGACCAACACGATGGGCTTTTCCCTGTTCGGCACCGTCGGTCATGGCAAATCGGACGCGGACGCGACCGAGGCGGCCAGCGCGCACAAGCCGATCGACTATCCCAAGCCCGACGGGACGCTGTCCTTTGACCGGCTGACCAACGTGTCGTTCAGCTTTACCAATCACGAGGAAAGCCAGCCTGCGCACCTGCGCCTGGCCGATGATGCCGTGCCGGTTGAGGTCAATCTGGCCAAATATGCCGGGCCGTCGGCGCGCTATTGCCCGGCGGGGGTCTACGAGTTCGTGGAGGAAGAGGGCAAGGACACGCGCTTTGTCATCAACTTCCAGAACTGCGTGCATTGCAAGACCTGCGACATCAAGGACCCGAGCCAGAACATCACCTGGACGACGCCGCAGGGGGGCGATGGGCCGAACTATCCCAACATGTGATCCCAAGGGGGTTGCAAGGCCGGGCCACAGTGCCCGGCCTTTTGCATTCTGGCGCGGCAAACAAGCGCAAAAGTGCGGATATGATGACCATTTCGCGAGGTCGCGTTGCACCCCGCGCCAGACATGTTAGCGTTGTCGAAACTCCAGTTTGAGAGGCAGTATTTTGGCAATGATCCGATCCATTCTCAGCACCACCGCATTGGCCGCTCTTGTCACGCTCACTGCGCAATCGGGTGTGGCGCAGTCCATCGCAGGCCCTTACCTCGCGGGCCGTCAGGCCGCGCGGCACAGCGATTTCGAAGCCGCGGCAAGGTATTACACGCAAGCGCTGTCGCGCGCGCCCGAGCGGGCGGGTTTGATGGAGGCCACGGTGACCTCGCATCTTGGGGTGGGGCGCATCGACCGGGCACTGCCTATTGCCAAACTGATGGAATCGCGGGGGCTGCGCAGCCAGTCGGCGCATATGACGGTGATTGCCGATCTGCTGGCCCGCGAGGAATATGATACCTTTCTCGCCCGCGATGTGGAAACACTGGGCATTGGGCCATTGGTGGACGGGTTGCTGACCGCATGGGCAGAGATTGGCGCGGGCCTTGAGGATGAGGGGCTGGCGCGGTTTGACGAGATTGCCAGCGAACGTGGCGTGCGCGGCTTTGCGCTCTATCACAAGGGGATGGCGCTGGCGGGCTTGGGTGATTTCGAGGCCGCCGAGGCGCTGTTTGTGGACGAGGCGGGGCCGCTGCAACAGACACGGCGGGGTGCCATGGCGCGAGCCGAGGTGCTGTCGCAACTTGGCCGGAACGAGGACGCGATTGCGTCGCTGCGCGCGGCCTTTGGATCCTCGTCTGATCCTGAGCTGAGCGCCATGGTTCTGGCGCTTGAGGCGGGCGAGGTGTTGACGTTTACCCATATCACCTCGGCCCGCGACGGGCTGGCGGAGGTGTTCTATTCCCTCGCGGGCGCGCTGCGGCAGGAGGCGGGGCCGGACTACACCCTGATCTATGGCCGGGTCGCCCGACATCTGCGCCCCGATCACGTGGACGCGCTGTTGCTCAATGCCGATCTGCTCGAAGAGATGGAGCAGTTTGACCTGGCCACTGCGGCCTATAAGCAGGTGCCGGACGATCATCCGGCCTTTCACGCCGCCGAACTGGGGCGTGCGGCCGCTCTGCGCCAGTCGGGCAAGCAAGACGCCGCGATCGAAGTGCTGGAGCAGTTGGCCAAGCGGTTCGGGGATCTGCCCATCGTGCATTCGACCCTGGGCGACGTGCTGCGCCAGCAGGATCGGTTCGAAGAGGCGGTCGCTGCCTACGACATCGCCATCGATCTGACCGGGGAAGAAGAACGCGGCGCGTGGTTCCTGCACTATGCGCGTGCGATCTCGCTCGAGCGGCTCAAGGAATGGCCGCGGGCCGAGGCGGATTTCCGGCGGGCGCTGGAGCTGAACCCCGGTCAGCCGCAGGTGTTGAACTATCTCGGCTATTCGCTGGTCGAGAAACAGATCAAGCTGGACGAGGCGCTGGCCATGATCGAGGAGGCCGTCGCGGCCAGCCCGGATTCGGGCTATATCGTCGACAGTCTTGGCTGGGTTCTCTACCGGCTGGGCCGCTACGACGAGGCGGTGGGCCATATGGAGCGCGCGGTGGAACTGATGCCGGTGGATCCGGTGGTCAATGACCATCTGGGCGACGTGTATTGGGCCGTGGGCCGCACCCGCGAGGCGCAGTTTCAGTGGATGCGGGCGCTGTCCTTTGTCGACCCCGATGATGCCGATGCCGAGGCGGACCCGGACCGCATGCGCCGCAAGCTGGAGGTCGGTCTGGATCAGGTTCTGGAAGAGGAAGGTGCCGCGCCGTTGAAGGTGGCCAATGACGACGGTTGAGGTCTTTGCCCCGGCCAAGATCAACCTGACCCTGCATGTGACCGGCCAACGGGCGGACGGGTACCACTTGCTCGACAGTCTGGTGGGGTTTGCAGATATCGGGGACCGGATCACCCTGCACGCGGACTGGCGAGAGACGGCGTTTGAGGTCACTGGCCCCGAAGCGGCGCCGGAATTGCAAAGCGACAGCAACATCATGTGGCATGCGGCGGCGAAATTCTGGGCGCCGGATCGGCCCCTGTCGATGCAGTTGGAGAAACACCTGCCCATGGCGTCGGGAATCGGCGGCGGGTCGGCGGATGCGGCGGCGACCTATCGCGGCTTGCTGATGCTGCGCGCGGCGGTTGAGGGGCGGGATGTGCCGCGTGATCCGACACCGCAGGACGCGCAGGATTTGCTGGATATCGGGGCCGATGTGCCCATGTGTGTGCTCAGCGACCCGGCCCGTGTGCAGGGCATCGGAGAGCAGATTACGCCCGTGCCGGACCTACATGCCTATCCCGTCGTGCTGGTCAATCCGCGCGTGCAGGTGTCCACGCCTGCCGTGTTCAAGCGGTTGGAGATCAAGGACAATCCGGCGCTGGAGCCATGGCCTGCGCCGTTTGATGACCGGGATGCGGCGCTGGCGTGGATGCGGGCGCAGCGTAACGATTTGCAAGACGCGGCCATTCAGGATTGTTCCCAGATCGGTGACGTTCTGGCGGCCTTGGAACGCAGCGGGCCCTGCAAACTGGCCCGGATGTCAGGGTCGGGGGCCACCTGTTTTGGCCTGTTTGACCGGATGCACATGGCGACGGATGCCGCAGACGCAATCCGCACCGCGCACCCCGGTTGGTGGGTGCAGGCGGGGCGCTTGAACGGTGGCAGGCGTGCTGTGCCTCAGTTGATCCGTTCGACCACGTAATCGGCCAAATCGATCAGCATCTGTTTCAGGTCATGGTCAGGCAAACGGGTCAGGGCATCCTTGGCCTTGGCGGCCCAGGCCATTGCGTCATCCTTTGTCGCTTCCAGCGCGCCGTGCTTGTGCAGCAGGTCCAGCGCGTGATCGAGGTCGCCGTCCTCCTGCTTGCCCTTTTCGATGGTGCGTGACCAGAACGCGCGTTCCTCGGCATCGGCCTGTGCCACCGCCTTGATCACTGGCAGCGTCAGTTTGCGTTCGCGGAAATCATCGCCCACGTTCTTGCCCGTGGCCGCTGACATGCCTTGGTAGTCCAGGAGGTCATCGACAATCTGAAACGACACGCCGAGCGCGTCGCCATAGTCAAAGAGTGCCTGCACGGTTGCATCATCCGCACCCGCGATTACGCCACCCACTTCGGTGGCGGCGGAAAACAGGGCGGCGGTCTTGCCGCGCACCACTTGCAGGTAGACCGCCTCGTCGGTGGCCAGATCCTGCGCGGCGGTCATTTGCAGCACTTCGCCCTCTGCAATGGTGGCGGAGGCGTCGGACAGGATGCGCAAGACGCGCATGTTGCCCGTTTCGGTCATCAGCTGGAAACTGCGGGAAAAGAGGTAATCGCCCACCAGCACAGAGGATTTGTTGTCCCAAAGCAGGTTTGCGGTCGGTCGGCCACGGCGCTGGCCGCTTTCGTCCACCACGTCGTCATGCAGCAGGGTCGCGGTGTGAATGAACTCGACCGTCGCGGCGAGATGCACGTGATAGGGGCTGGTATTGCCGCACATGTGTGCCGTTGCGAGCGTCAGCATGGGCCGCAGACGCTTGCCGCCCGCGTCGACCAGATGGCGCGTGACCTCCGGAATGCGGGGCGCATGTTTGGACGCCATACGGTCCTGAATCAGCCGATTTACAGCGTCCAGATCATCCGCCAGCCATGCCGCCAGACGGTCATGCGGTTTTGCGATGTCAGATGCGTCCATACCTTGCCCCAATGCACCCCCTCGACATTTGCGACGGGATGCCCCTACATCCATGATATGAAGGAACTTTTGCGCAGCACCGACCCGACGATCATCGCCTTTGCCACGGCCCTTCTCGAGGGCGAGGATATAGCCTGCTTTCAGATGGACGTAAATATGAGCATCCTCGAAGGCGGCATCGGAATTTTCCCGCGTCGGCTGATGGTGCGGGCGGATGAATATGACGCGGCACTGCGGGTGATGCAGGACAATGAAATCGACCTCGGACGATGACCTGACCCACGATGCCTTTCTGGGCGGGCGGTTGCACCTGTGGCAGCCGCGCGCGGGCTATCGCGCGGGGGTCGATCCGGTTCTGCTGGCCGCCAGCATCCCGGCGCGGGCGGGGCAATCTGTCTTGGATCTGGGCTGCGGTGCGGGGGCGGCGGCGCTGTGTCTGGGCGCGCGCGTGCCGGGCCTGTCGCTGTTGGGCGTGGAACGGCAGGCGGAGTACGCGGCGCTCGCCGAACGTAACGGGCTTGAGACGGCGGTGGCGGACATTCGCGCCTTGCCGCACGACATTCGCAGCCGGAGCTTTGATCACGTCATCGCCAACCCGCCCTTTTTCGACCGCGCAGCAGGGCACAGCGCGTCCGATCAGGGCCGAGAGGCCGGACGCGGCTATGACACGCACGTGGAGGCCTGGATTGATGCGGCGGCGCGACGGTTGCGGCACAAGGGGTTCCTGCACATGATCCACCGGGCCGAACGGGTGCCGGATATGCTGGGCGGTGCGCATGGGCGTCTGGGCTCGCCCGAAATCTGGCCGATCTGTCCTCGGGTCGGAAAACCGGCAGAACTGGTGATTTTCCGGGCACGCAAGGACGGTCGCGCGGATTTTCGCCTGCATTCTCCGATCATTTTACACAGCGGTGCGCGGCACGAGCGCGATGGCGACAGCTATACCCCTGAAATCCAAGCCGTTTTGCGCAACGGTGCGGCGCTGCCCCTTTAACCACTCATTAAGGTTGGGATGCTTTTGTTATCCACATGCTGCGCGTGCGGCGTGACTTGGCGCATATCTTGTGCTTGGCTGCACGTGCACTTTATCAGCAAGGAGGACCCGCATGAGCATCACTGCCCATCTCGAAGAGTTGAAAAAGAAGCACCAGAGCCTGAGTGAACAGGTCGATATGGCCCAACGATCCCCTGCAACGGATCACGTCCAGGTGGCGGCCATGAAAAAGCAAAAGCTCAAACTGAAAGAAGAAATCACGCGTCTGTCGGGCTGAGGTTCGACGCTACGACACGGGTTTCCCGAGGCTCGCACGGGCGGCCAGAAGCGCACCTGCGGTGATGAGAATCGCCGCGGCTACCAGCGTCCAGCTGGGCGCCGCCACGCCAGCAAGAACCAGGACAATCGTGGACAACAACGGCGCCGCATAAGATGCGGTGCCAAGGATCTGGATATCGCCGCGTTTGACGCCGATATCCCAGACATAAAACGCCAATCCCACAGGCCCCAGACCCAATCCGATTGCGCTGGCCCAACCAAGGCTGCCCTGCGGCCAGACGGTTTGTTCCGTGATCAGGTGCAACGGGATGGACAGAACGGCGCTTGCAACACAAAACACCGCAACTGAGGCGGTGGGCACGCTGCCAAAACGTCGGGACATGACGGAATAGGTGGACCATGTCAGCGCGCAGGCCAGTGCAAGCGCATAGCCGGGCAGGGCGTCTGTCTGAAACCCCTGTGCGCCGCCGCTGACAATAAGCGCGGCCCCGGCAAACCCGACGACCGCACCCAGCACATGGCCGCCCCGCAGCCGCTCGCCCGGCAGCAACCCGGAAAAGAGAACGATCAGCAAAGGCCAGAGATAGGCGATCAGGCTTGCCTCGGCCGCGGGGGCCAGACGCAGGGCTGAAAAGTAGAGCGCGTGATAGCCAAAAAGGCCAAGCGTCCCCAACGCATAGACATACAGTGGCACAGCGCGCAGTTGCCCCAAGCCCCCATTGGCCGCCGTCCAGACCAGCCCAAGCGCGCCGCCGATGGCAAAACACAACGCATTCAGCAAAAATGGAGGGGTCGGTGCGGATCCGACGGTCAACAGGGCCAGAACACCCCACAGAATGACGGCGACGAAACCTGTCAGGGTCGCGGTGGATCGTGTCATGGCGCTTGATACTCCGAGGATGGTACGCGGGTCAGTGCGTCGGTGACATGAGAAGTCTTGTCAATTTCCGCGATGATCCAGTCGCGAAAGGCCGCAATCTGCGGGCGGGTTTCCGACCCTTGGGCGCACAGGAAACGGAAGCGTACGCCGGTGTCGAGCGCCGTCGGGAACGGCGCCACCAAACGGCCGTCGTCGATATCCTTGACCACCAGCGCGCGGCGGCCCAGCACGACGCCCACACCAGCCAGTGCTGCGTCGACCGCGTGGTCCGCCTGGCTGAACCGCGGACCATGGCTGGGCGCAAAGGGGATGCCCATGGCGCGAAACCAGACCTCCCAATCGCTGCGCGGGTTGAGAAAACTGATGCTGTCGTCAAAAATCAGCGGCGCGTCCTTGAGGCTTTCCGGGGTCGGGAAGCGCGCTGCAAGCTCCGGCGTCATGACCGGACAGACCCATTCCATGGCCAACGGCACCGAATAGAGCCCCTCATCCGTGCCATAGCCAAAGCGGATCGCCACGTCGATCGGATCGCGGCCCAGATCGACCATCTTGAGCGAGGCGGAAAAGCGCAGCTCGACCTCGGGATGAGCCTGCGCGAAGTCATAGAGCCGTGGCGCCAACCATTTTGCGGTGAATGCTGGGCCTGCGGTTACCGTAAGTGTTTGATTATCCTGTGTTCTCAAGGCGGATCGCCATGCGGCGGCAAAGGATTGGAACCCGTCGGAGATGCCGGGGGCAAGTGCCTTGCCCGCCTCGGTTAGCTCGACCGCACGGTTCAGGCGGCGGAAAACTTGCGTGCCCAAATACTCTTCGAGCGATTTGATCTGAAAGCTGAGCGCGGCCGGTGTCACGTGCAATTCCTCTGCCGCCTTGGCAAAGGACATGTGGCGGGCGGCGGCGTCAAAGGCGCGCAAGGCGGTCAGAGGGGGCAGGCGGTCCGGCATGGTCAGTTAAGTACACCTTAAGTGAAGCCGTGAAAAGTCTCGTTTGTCGGGAGGGATCAAATCCCACATATTCAACCCAATCGAAGCGACACCGCGACACAGGAGACACAAGAATGTTTGAGACATCCGCCACACCCGCCATCCGTAACGCCATGGAAAAGGCCCACGCTCAGCGCGGTGCCGCCTTGGCCGAAGCCTGGAGCTGGCTTTTCGGGGGTAAGACTTCCCGCTGATGGGCGCGCGCCATCTTACGGGATAAGGAAAGGGCCGGTGCATCGCTGCACCGGCCCTTTTTCATTTGGTTTATACCTGAACGGCGGCGTCAGACAAAGAATTGCGCGCCATTGGCCGAAATTGTCGAACCGTTGATAAAGCCAGAGTCGTCTGAGGCGAGGAAGACGACGCAGCGCGCGATTTCCTCGGGCTCGCCCAAGCGGCCGGCGGGGATCTGAGCGATGATCGACTCGCGGACTTTCTCCGGGACGGCCATGACCATGTCGGTGCCGATATAGCCCGGGCAGATCGCATTGGCAGTGATGCCTGCGCGCGCACCTTCCTGCGCCAGCGATTTGACGATGCCGAGGTCACCGGCCTTGGTGGCGGCATAGTTCACCTGGGCGAACTGGCCCTTTTGCCCGTTGATGGACGAAATCACGATAACGCGGCCAAATTTGCGCTCGCGCATGCCGGGCCAGATCGGGTGCACCGTGTTGAACACGCCGGTCAGGTTGGTGTCCACGACCTGGTGCCACTGTTCCGGCGTCATGCGGTGGAAGGGGGCGTCACGGGTGATGCCCGCGTTGGCCACGACGACATCGATCGGGCCAAGGTCTGCTTCGACCTGGGCGATCCCGGCAGCAGATTCGTCGTAATCGGCGACGTTCCACTTGTACGTCTTGATGCCGGTTTCGTCAGTGAAGGCGGCGGCGGCCTCGTCATTGCCGGCATAGGTCGCGGCGACGGAATAGCCTGCGTCCTTGAGGGCGGTGGAAATGGCTGCGCCGATACCGCGCGATCCGCCGGTGACAAGTGCTACACGGGACATTGTTGAGACTCCTTTTATGTCTTTCAATATGTTTCGCTCAAATGCTTGGGCTGCGCAACTTTATTGCGCATTGCCGTTACGTTTGGGCGAAGTTGGAAAAATTGAGGGAAGGTGCGCCGTGAAGGCGCACCCTACACCGGATCAGGGGCGTTCGAGGCACATGGCCACGCCCATGCCGCCGCCGATGCACAATGTGGCGAGGCCCTTTTTGGCGTCGCGGCGCTTCATTTCGAAGAGCAGGGTGTTCAGGACGCGGGCGCCGGAGGCACCGATGGGGTGACCGATGGCAATCGCGCCGCCGTTCACGTTCACGATCGCAGGATCCCAGCCCATGTCCTTGTTTACCGCGCAGGCCTGGGCGGCGAAGGCTTCGTTCGCTTCGACGAGGTCGAGGTCATCGACGCTCCAACCCGCTTTTTCGAGGGCCTTGCGGCTGGCATAGATCGGGCCCACGCCCATGATCGAAGGATCGAGGCCCGCGGTTGCGTAGCTTGCGATGCGGGCCAGCGGCTCGATTCCGCGCTTTTCCGCGTTTTCGGCCGTCATCAGCAGGGCCCCGGCGGCACCGTCATTGAGGCCCGATGCGTTGGCGGCCGTGACAGAGCCGTCCTTGGTGAAGGCGGGGCGCAGTTTCTGCATCGCTTCCATGGTGGCGCCGTGACGGATGTACTCATCCGCGTCCACCACGATGTCACCTTTGCGGGTCTTGACCGTGAAGGGCGTGATTTCGTCGGCGAACTTGCCCGCCTTCTGCGCCGCTTCGGCCTTGTTCTGGCTGGCCACGGCGAATTCGTCCTGCGCGTCGCGGGTGATCTGCCACTGATCGGCGACATTCTCTGCCGTCTGGCCCATATGGTAGCCGTTGAACGCATCCCACAGACCGTCGCGGATCATGGTGTCGATATATTTCAGGTCTCCCATCTTGTGACCGGCGCGCAGGGCGGCGGCATGGGGCGAGAGGGTCATGTTCTCCTGGCCACCGGCGGCCACGATGTCGGCGTCGCCCAGCTGGATATGCTGTGCGGCGAGTGCGACAGCGCGCAGGCCCGAACCGCACACCTGGTTGATGCCCCACGCCGCGCTTTCCTTGGGCAGACCGGCGTTGATATGCGCCTGACGGGCGGGGTTCTGGCCTTGGGCGGCGGTCAGGACCTGACCGAGGATCGTCTCGGACACCTCGGACTTGTCGATGCCCGCGCGCTCCACGATGGCTTCGAGCATGGTGGCGCCCAGATCATGGGCGGGCGTATTGGCGAACGCGCCCCCGAAACTGCCAACGGCAGTGCGGGCGGCGGAAGCGATCACGATGTTTGTCATTGGGGCAAATCCTCTGGCAGTTATGCGAGGATGATCCGAGACATGCACGTCCGTCTGCACGTTGTGCGGGCCCCAGATTGCCCCGCCATTGCCGTCCCGATACCGGATTCGCGCCGTAGTCGCAAACGGACAGGGTGTCTCAGGCGCGCATACCCGCCTTGCGCGGTTCGCCGAACATCCAGTTTGGCCGGACTTGCGGAGCCTGAAAATAGTAGCCTTGCAGGCAATCGACGCCCAGTTGCATCAGGACCTCGACATCCTCCGCGCGTTCCACGCCCTCGCCCACAACCAGCATGTCAAAGTGGTGGCCGATCTGGATCATGGCGCGGGTCAGCACCTGGGTGTCGGGGTCATCGGCGATGCCGTTGCAGAACTGCATGTCGATCTTGAGCACGTCAAAGAAGAATTCCTTGAAATAGCGCAGTGCTGTATAGCCTGCGCCGAAATCATCCAGCGCAAAACAGATGCCCCGCGCGCTGAGACGGTCCATGAAATCGACTACCAGCTCGGGTTGGTCCATTGCGGACCCTTCGGTGATCTCAAGGATCAGCCGTTCGCCAAGGGTTTCATCCTTTTTCAGCCAGCGGTTCAGGGTCTGCATCCATTTCTGATAACCGATGGAGCGGGCCGACATGTTGATCGACAGGCGCACCGACGGGTTCTGATGCAACGTCTTCAGCCCCATGTTCAGCGCGACCACGTCGATCTCACGGCCCAGTTCCGTACGTTCGACAACGGGCATGAAATCCTTGGCCGGGATGATCCGGCCGGTGTCGTCCATGACGCGGATCAACCCCTCGTAAAATCCGACGCGGCCCTTGTCCTGAGCGATCACAACCGGTTGGAAGGCGAGCAGCGTCTGCTGGTGCTTGACCGCTTGGGCCACCATTTCCAAGGTGTCGCGATCGCGGTTCATGACCGCGGCGTTCAGCGGATTGTCCGCACCCGCAGGCATGTCGATTGGTTTGAATTTGGCCATTGGCAGCAGCCGCCCCCTCGTCGAAATGTCTGGCCACAATGGCGGTTGGACCGTAAAAACATCCTTAATGTTTGCATTTTGTTCTAATTTTATCTGTTAACCAAAGGCGGAGGGGATTGCATGTGTCAGCGGTGCGGTTGGGAAGGGCAGGATCCGGTATACGTGGCCTATCACGACACCGAATGGGGCGTGCCGGAATATGATGCGCGCACGCTGTGGGAGAAGCTGATCCTTGACGGGTTTCAGGCGGGGCTGAGTTGGATCACAATTCTGCGCAAACGAGACAATTTCCGCGCAGCTTTTGCGGATTTTGATCCGGCGGTCATTGCCACGTGGGGCGAGGCTGATGTGCAGCGTCTGCTGGGGGACCCGGGCATCATTCGCCACCGCGGCAAGATCGAGGCGACCATCACCAATGCGCGCGCCTATCTCGAGGTTAATGTTCACGAAGGGTTCGATCGATTTTTATGGAATTACGTGGACGGTACCCCGCTTCAAACCAATTTCGCCAGCCGTGCCGAGGTTCCGCCCAAGACCGCGCTGAGCGAACAGGTGTCCAAGGACCTGCGGGCGCGGGGTTTCAAATTTGTCGGGCCCACGATTGTCTATGCGTTCATGGAGGCGACGGGGTTGGTCAACGACCATATCACCCCGTGTTTTCGTCATGCGGAATGTGCGGCGATGGCGGGGCGTTGACTCTGACGCATCGGCGCGTATAAGCGCGGCTTCATTGGTGTTGGTGGCCTTCGCAAGAAGATCCCTGTCGTCCCGGCAAAATCCGGGGAGAGGACAACGCCCTTTGGAAACCTGAACCGAAGGAGATCAGCCGTGACAAAACGCACGTCTGCCAAGTACAAGATCGATCGCCGTATGGGCGAAAACATTTGGGGTCGCCCCAAATCCCCCGTCAACCGCCGCGAATATGGCCCCGGCCAGCACGGTCAGCGCCGCAAGGGCAAGCTGTCGGATTTCGGCATTCAGCTGCGCGCCAAGCAGAAGCTGAAAGGCTACTACGGCGACCTGACGGAAAAGCAGTTCCGCCGCATCTATGCCGAAGCCGAACGTGTCAAAGGCGACACCGGTGAAAACCTGATCGGTCTGCTTGAACGCCGTCTGGACGCTGTCGTGTACCGTGCCAAATTCGTTCCGACCGTGTTCGCCGCCCGTCAGTTCGTGAACCACGGCCACGTCCGTGTGAACGGCAAAAAGGTCAACATCCCCTCCTACCGTGTGAAAGAGGGTGACGTGATCGAGGTCCGTGACCGGTCCAAGCAACTGGCCGTCGTTCTGGAGGCCACGCAGCTGCCCGAGCGTGATGTTCCCGACTACATGGATGTGGATCACTCCAAGCTGACCGCGACATTCGTGCGCACACCGACATTGGGCGACGTGCCCTATCCGGTGATGATGGAACCGAACCTCGTGGTCGAATTCTACGCCAAGAACTAAGCGCTGCGCGGGCATCGCCCCGCACATGCCAAGGATCAGGCCGCTTCCTCCGGGAGGCGGCCTTTTTCGTTGTGGCTGCCTCTGCGGCAATGGGGCGCGGGATTGTGGCGCGATGTCACGCAGGCCTGAGATTTCGCGCGGTCTAGGCTGAGGGGGATCTGATCCAAGGAGATGTGCCATGATCCGTGCCCCCCGCGTGACCGCCACCCGATTGGCCACAGCCAGTGCCCTGCATGCCCGGATGGGGCGCGGCGATTTTCTGGACTGCTACAGCGTGGCTTCCACTGCTACGCCGCGCGCAGCGGCCGAGATCATCACCACTTTTCCGGCATGGGCGCAGGCATTGGTGGCCTTGCGTTCGGTGATCACGGCGCCGTTTGGCCTGTCGCAGGACGGACCGCAGGCGCAGGACAAGCTGGGTCCGTTCCCGGTGGAAACCGAGACGGCGCAGGAATTGATCGCCGGGTTTGACGACAAGCACCTTGATTTCCGCGTGGCCGTGCGGTCCGAGGATGGAGTTGTTTCCCTTGCCACCTGGGTACATCCGCACAATGTCGGCGGACGGATCTATCTGGCCGCGATCATGCCATTTCACATTCTGATTGCACGCGATGCCCTGGCCCGCGTGGCGCGGCAAGACACGACCGCGACACCGCGCCCGGCCTAGGCCAGACTGTCCAGCAAGGCGGCGCTCGCGGCATCCGCCGGGAAGTACAGCTCGACCTTGAGGTCCTCCAGGGCGACATCTTCGGGTGTGCCGAATTGCGCAATGGTCGCAAACAGGGACAACCGCATGTCGCCCACGCGAAAAATGGTCGGCACGACGGGGCTGCGCGGCGGATCGTGGCGGATCGGCACCCGGCCAAGATGATCCGCTGTTCGGTCGAGGGCCGCGATCCCGCCCTGTGCGGCGCTTTCGGTGCGCAGGCGCTGGCAGGCATGATGTGCAACCTCTGGCCAGTTTTCGACCATCGCGGGCAGCGTGTCGGACATCATCAGATCCAGCATCGACGCGCCGGGTTCAAGGCCCAGCATGGCAAACAATTTGCGGCCGGGCGCGTTCATCTCGAGCACGGTCCAGAGCCGATCGACGGCCATGGCCGGTAACGGCGCATGCGCCTGCAACATGTGATCGACCGCGGCGCGGATGGGGGCCATGTCGGCCGCGTCCCAGGCGCGTCCGGGATAGCGTGCGGCAAATCCCGCATGGGTCAGCATCTGGTTGCGCGCATCCAGTGGCAGGGTCAGCGCATCGCTGAGCCGCGCGATCATCTCGCGGCTGGGCCGCGCGCGCCCGCTTTCCAGAAAGGAGATGTGGCGCGCCGATACGTCGGCCTCTCCGGCAAGGTCCAGCTGGCTCAGCCTGCGCGCCTTGCGCCACGTACGCAGGGTTCCGGGAAAATCTGTCATGCCCCGAGCCTAGCGCCCCAGTGCCCGCACGACCATTACCTGTGAGGTAATTGATGGGCGCATCGGTCCCGATCTAAGTCATCGACACGCCACGCAAGGAGACAGGGCACATGACCAAAGAGTTTCACAAGTCCTGGCTGGCAATCACTGCGGTGGTTGTCGGGTCCTTCGGGCCGGTCTTTTTCCTTGGCACGATGGCGGCCACGGCAGAGCCTGCACGCTGGTCGCTGGACCTGTTGAGTTGGCCGTTGAACGGATCGCCCGACTACGATGCCTATGGCACGCGGTTCCTGTCTGCGCTGACGGGCGGGTTTCTGTTTGGCTGGGGTGTGATGATCTGGTGCCTGCGTTTGTGGGTCTATGACGCGGCACCCGAGGGTGTGCGGCGCGCGGTCCTGACGGGCCTTCTGGCGTGGTTTGTGCTGGACAGTGCAGGCTCCATCGCGTCCGGAACGACATCAAACGCCCTGTTCAACGTGCTTGTACTGGTGATCGCCGTGGGGCCGCTGTGGCGACCGGCGAAGGGGTGAAGGGCAAAAGGCCACGAATCGGCTAGGCAAAAATGCAACCTGTGGTAGGCTTACCCATTGGTTAAGTGAATTTGGAGTCCCAAAGACATCACGCGCGGCGCCGCAAAGCGCCCGCAACGTCCCCGAAAAAGGCATCGCGCGCATGAGCTGATTTTGGCCCGTGCAACGCACGATGTCGGCGCCGTTTCTCGCAAGATCAATCGAGTCACCACTCACACCCCGCCGGGGATCGGTCCGTCCGGTCTCCGGCGTTTGCCTTTGCGGCCTGTCGCCTGTGCGCGGTCGGGTGCATTTTTGTCACTGGTCACCGTCGGGTCGGCCCCCTAAAACGGGCGCGACACGGGAAGGAGAGCCCCAATGACCCGCATCACACCGCAACCCGGCATCATGGACATCGCCTTGTATCAGGGCGGTGCGTCGCATCTGGCGGGCGTGGACAACGTGCTCAAGCTCAGCTCGAACGAGAATCCGGCGGGGCCTGTGCCTGCCGCGATGACGGCGCTGGCCGAAGCGGCGGGGGGCATGCACCTCTATCCATCGACGGATCACGCCGACCTGCGCACCGCCATTTCCGAGGTTTGGGGCGTCGCGGCGGACCGGGTGATCTGTGGAGTCGGATCGGACGAGGTGTTGCAGTTCGTGACACAGGCGTTTTCAGGTCCGGGGGACGAGATCATCCACACCGCGCACGGGTTTTCCATGTACCCGATCCTGGCGCGGATGGCGGGGGCCACGCCCGTCTGTGTGCCAGAGGCGGACAGGGTCGTGGACGTGGACGCGATCCTTGGTGCGGTGACACAGGCGACGCGGATCGTGTTGCTGACCAATCCGGGCAATCCCACAGGCACGCGCTTGCCCGACAGCGAGGTGGTGCGCCTGGCCGATGGCCTGCCCATGCATGTGATCCTGGTGATCGACGGGGCCTATACGGAATATGCGGATGGGTACGATGGCGGCCTGGCGCTGGCCGAGACCCGCCCCAATGTGCTGATGACACGCACATTTTCCAAGATCTACGGCCTTGGCGGTCTGCGCGTCGGATGGGGCTATGGCCCACGGGCGCTGATCGATGTGATGACCCGTATCCGCCAGCCGTTCAACCTGTCGACCGTGGCACTTGCCGCAGCAGAGGCAGCAGTGCGCGACACCGCATGGGTCGATGACTGCGCTACGCGGAACGCCACACAGCGCGCGCGGCTGACCGGCGCGTTGCGACAGCTTGGGCTGGCCTGCGATGACAGTGACACCAATTTCGTGTTGGCGCGGGCCGCGTCGGTTGCCGACGCAGATGCGGCGGAGGCGGCGTTGAACGCGGACGGAATCCTGATCCGGCGGGTGGGTGGCTATGGCTTTCCCGAAGGGCTGCGGATCACCGTGGGTGATGCGGATCAGACAGGGCGCGTGATCGCGGCCCTGACCCGCTGGCGCGAAGAGGCCGCAGCATGATGTACAACCGTGTGGCCCTGATCGGGCTGGGTCTGATCGCGTCCTCCATGTTCTGGGCGATGAAACGGGCGAATGTGGCGGGCGAAGTTACCGGCTTTGCCCGGACGCAAGAGACGCGGGACACCGCGCGGCGGATTGGCCTGTGCGACCGTGTCTGTGACAGCGTGGCCGAAGCGGTCGAGGGGGCCGATCTGATTGTGCTCTGCGTGCCGGTCGGTGCCATGGGCGCGATTGCCGCCGAAATGGCACCGCATCTGGCACCCGGCGCGACCGTAACGGACGTAGGCTCGGTCAAGCGCGCGGTGATCGACGCGGTTGGCCCGCACCTGCCCGAGGGCGTGCATTTCGTACCTGGACACCCCATGGCGGGGACCGAGCATTCGGGCCCCGAATCCGGCTTTGCCGAGCTTTTTGACAACCGGTGGTGCCTGCTGGTCCCCACAGAGGGCAGCGACCCGGCAGCGGTGGCCAGGCTGCGCAGCTATTGGGAGGCGCTGGGCTCGAATGTCGAAGAGATGGAGCCGGAGCGCCACGATCTGGTCTGTGCCGTAACCAGCCATGCGCCGCACCTGATCGCCTACACGATGGTCGGTGTGGCCGATGACCTGGGCCGCGTGACGGACAGCGAAGTTGTCAAATTCTCGGCCGCGGGTTTTCGCGACTTTACCCGCATTGCCGCATCCGACCCGACCATGTGGCGCGACGTGTTCCTGACCAACAAGGATGCCACGCTGGAAATCCTTGGCCGCTTTACCGAAGAGCTGTTTGCCCTGCAGCGCGCGATCCGCACCGGCGACGGCGACCATCTGCACGACTATTTCACCCGCACCCGCGCCATCCGGCGGGGCATCATCGAGGCCGGGCAAGACACGGATGCGCCCGACTTTGGGCGCGGTGGCGTGCGATGAAACGGCTGGCGCTGGTCTGTTTGCTGGTGGCAAGTGCCGCTTCCGCAGCACCAGATGTGTCCAAGCGGCCCGTGGCGCGTGCGGGCACGGATGCGCGCAATGTCGGCGTGCCGGTGCCCAGTCTCGAACAGGTCAAGGTTGCCGCAGCACTGCCCACGGCCACCAGCACCCTGCGCCCCAGCATCCGCCCACCATCGATTGTCCAGCGCGCCATGACCCGCCGTGCAGAACGACGCAAGGGGCAAGTCTGCGGTGATCCGGACCTTCAGGGCGATGCGGTGGGGGCCGTGCCGGGCCGCATCCCCGGTTGCGGGATCGCCGATGCGGTACGACTGCGGTCGGTGTCCGGCGTGACGCTCAGCCAACCGGCGCTGATGGATTGCAACACGGCCAAAGCCTTGAAAACGTGGACGAACAAAGGGGCGAAACCTGCGCTGCGCCGCGTTGGCGGTGGGCTGGCCTCTTACAGGGTGGCCGCGCATTACGCCTGCCGGACACGGAACAATCAGCCCGGCGCGCGGATCTCGGAGCATGGCAAGGGGCGGGCCATCGACATCTCGGCCTTCACCATGAAGGACGGCACGCGGCTGACGGTCCTGAACGACTGGAACTCGCGCCACGGGCGCGCGCTGAAATCCATGCACAAGGCGGCGTGTGGGCCCTTTGGCACTGTTCTCGGCCCCAATTCGGACCGGTTTCACCGCGATCACTTCCACTTTGACACCGCGCGCTACCGCAACGGGTCCTACTGCCGCTGACCCTAGCGGATGATCAGCCGCGGGGCTGGGCCCAGCGGGATAAAGCCCAAGCGCACCGCGCCGCCGCTGAGGGTCAATTCGACATCCAGCGTCTCTTCGTTGCCCGAGGCACCGGCCAGCATGCCCAACAGCCCCTCGGCCTGCCCGCGGAATTGCGGCGGCAGGATGCCGGCGGCCTGGGCCAGATCCAGCATCTTGAGCCAGTTCTCTGCCTGCAAGGTGACGGTGCCGTCGGGCACGCCAGCGACATCCACGGTCAGATCGGCGGACAGGTTCAGCACCACGTCGCCCCAAATGGCCTCTGCCAGATGCAGATCAATGACGCGCGGCTGTGGCCGCGCCTGATCCAGCGCGCGCCGGTCCCACGGGGTGTCAAAGCCCACCGTCGCCTGCATGCGCAGGCTTTCGAACGCCTGTGGAATGCTGTCGGGCAGGCGTAGTGCTGCGCGTATCGCATCGCCCGGCGCAAACGCATCGGCAAAGGCCACGAGGTCATAGGTCGCACCATCGGTCTGTGTCATCGTCAAGGTGAGGCTCTCGGCCGACATCTGCGTCGCCGCCCCGTCGCGCACCTGCCACGGCCCGGCGGTCCAGCCCAGCTGCTCCAACTCGAGCGCTGTACCGGGGTGAAGCGCCAGCGCCATGACGCCGTCCTGCATGGTCAATGTCGACCGCCCTAAAGGCGAGGCCAGCAGGATCGGCCCCTCGTCCAGTGTGACCGTCACGTCGCCGGGCCACCACGCGGGTGCCGTGATGTCGAGCGCCGCAGTCTCGACCGCAACGCCCGCGGCAGGGTCGGCCACGGCAATGTCGCGCAACCCGGCGGACAGGGTCATCGGAAAGCCGCCACCCTCTATGGTGCCGACCTCCGCCTGCCAGCCTTCGGCGCTGCGCGCGTCGAACCACGCAGCCACAGCGCCCCGCATGCCCGACGAGGCCGCGAACCACCATCCACACCATGCCAGCCCCGCCAGCAAGATCACCCACAGGATTTTGCGCATCGGCCCTCTTTCCCTCTGTTGTGGAATCGGGTCTACCCCACTGAATACAAAGAGGACCAGTGGCAATGAGCATGTGGGTATTCGGATATGGCAGCCTTTTGTGGAACCCCGGCTTTGACGTGGCCGAGGAAATGATGGCCACCTTGCCCGGTTGGGCGCGGTCGTTCTGCATGCGCTCCATCCACCACCGCGGCTCAGAGGCGGAACCGGGCCTTGTCCTCGCGCTGGATGCCGCACCCGGCGCGCATTGTGCGGGCGTGGCCTTGCGCGTCGCACCGGGCACCGAGGACGCAACGCTGGCCTACCTGCGCGAACGCGAACTGATCTCCTCAGCCTATCTGGAGAAGATGCTGGCCCTCACGCTGGCGGACGGGCGCGAGGTCACTGCGGTCACTTATGTGATTGACCCCGATCACGTGCAGTATTGCGGCGGCCTGCCGCTGGAAGAACAGGCGCAGATCATTGCCCACGCCACTGGCGGGCGCGGTCCAAACAGCGACTATCTGTTCAACACCGCGCAACATCTGGCGGCGCTGGGTGTCGCGGATCCCGACCTCGATTGGCTCTCACGCCGCGTTGCAGCGATTTTGGCATAAATGCTTGGCGCTTTTGCCTAAAACCCGATAGATTACGCGGAAAGCAGAGCAGAATAGGGGTCAGGAGCCAGCCCATGGCGCAGACCACACCCGAGGCACAGCCGTATTTCTCGCAGCCCTTCAGGCAAATTGCCCTGATGCTGATCGTTCTCGTCCTGTCGGGCGTCGGTGCCGTTCTGGCGCTGCCGCGCGTCTTGCCGGTGTTCCAGGCGAACCCCTACCTGAACGGGTTCATCATGTTCGTCTTTGTGATCGGCGTGGTGGCGTGTTTCTGGATGGTCTACCAGCTGATCGTGTCTGTGCGCTGGATCGAAGGCTTTGCCGCCAACGGCCCGTCGGCCAGCGACAAGGCACCCCAGCTTCTGGCGTCGCTTGCCTCGCTCTTGCGGTCGCGCGGCGCGCGCATGCAGCTGAGCGCGTCGTCCACACGGTCGATCCTGGATTCCGTTGCGACCCGCATTGATGAGGTGCGCGAAATCACGCGATACATCGTCAACATGCTGATTTTCCTTGGCCTTTTGGGAACGTTCTATGGCCTGGCTACAACCGTTCCGGCCGTCGTGGACACCATCCGCAGCCTTGCACCCCAAGACGGCGAAGGCGGGGTTGAGGTGTTCAACCGTCTGATGACCGGGCTCGAGGCGCAGCTGGGCGGAATGGGCGTGGCCTTTGCCTCGTCGCTGCTGGGGCTTGCGGGATCGCTGATCGTCGGTTTGCTCGAACTGTTTGCCGGGCACGGGCAAAACCGGTTTTACCGCGAGCTCGAAGAGTGGCTCAGCTCGATCACCCGCGTGGGCCTGAGTTCCGAAGGCGACGGCAGCAGCGACCAGAACGCCATGGCGGGCGTGATCGACCATCTGGCAGAGCAGATGGAAAGCCTGCAAACCATGTTCACCCAGTCCGATATCAGCCGGTCGATGGTCGATGAAAAGCTGGGCAAACTGGCCGATGCGGTCGACCGCATGACCACGCAGATGCAGGCCCGCGACGCCGGCGGTGACGCATTGGCGCAGGTCGCCGAAGGGCAGGAACGTCTGATCCAGGTGATCGAACGGCAGGGCACCGGCGACGGAATCGACGCAGAAAGTCGGATGCGGCTGCGCTCCATCGACGTGCAAATGCTGCGCATCCTCGAAGAGATCAGCGCAGGCCGCCAGGAAACCATGGCCGAGTTGCGCACGGATATCTCTGCGCTGGCCACCGCACTCAGCCAACCGCGCGGCCAGAACCGGCGGCAGGGCAACAACGGGAACCGCGGCCCGCGCAACACCCAAACTGAAGGGGACGGCTAACCATGGCTCTGTCGCGCCGCACCGGGGCCCGGTTTCAGGCATCGATCTGGCCCGGCTTTGTGGATGCGATGACGGGGCTGTTGCTGGTCCTGATGTTCGTGCTGACTATTTTCATGGTCGTCCAGTTCGTGCTGCGCGAAACCATTAGCGGGCAGGAAACCGAGCTTGACCAGTTGGCCACCGAGGTGGCGGCACTGGCGCAGGCGCTGGGCCTCGAAGAACGCCGCGCCAGCCAGTTGGATGCACGCCTGTCATCACTGAATGCGACCTTGAACGACGCCCAATCACAAGTCGCACTGCAAGCAGCCCAGATAGCCGCACTTACAGGCGAGCGTGATGCGGCCTCCGCAGCGCTGAACGCAGCGCAAACCCGGATCACGAGTTTCGAGGCGCAAGTTGCCGCGCTGATTTCCGAACGCGACACCGCCCTGTCCAATGTCGCGGGGCTTGAGACGGAGCAGGCGCGTCTTTTGT
Organism: uncultured Tateyamaria sp.; assembly: GCF_947487805.1. Classification (GTDB taxonomy): domain Bacteria; phylum Pseudomonadota; class Alphaproteobacteria; order Rhodobacterales; family Rhodobacteraceae; genus Tateyamaria. The sequence continues at coordinate 792,693 of NZ_CANKXW010000001.1, forward strand.
CCGAGCAAGAGGCGTTGAACCTTGCGCTGGCGCAAGCCCGGACGGAAGTTGATGCCCAATCCGAGGCTGCGCGCCTTGCCGCCGCACGGACAGAAGCGTTGCAGGCCTTGATTGCGGATCTGCGCAGCCGTAACGCCGACAGCGCGGATCAGGCGGCGGCCCTTCAGGCTGATCTGGATGCCGCCCAGCAAGCGCTGACAGCCGAAGAAGCCGCCCGCCTGGCCGAAGCCGCCGCTGCCCAAGCGCTGCGCGAACGGCTGGAGAATGCGGATGCCGAGCTCACCGCGATGACCCTCGCGCTTGAGGCGCAGCGGCAGGAGGCGGAGGACACGCTGACCCTGCTGGCCGCCGCGCGCGCCGCAGAGGATGAGGTGAATGCAGAGCTGGCCACGGTCATGGCTGCACTGGCGCTGGCGCGGGAGCAGAATGATGCGCTGTCGGACGACCAGCGCGGGCTCGAAGAGCAACTCGCCGCCGCACTGGTCCGCCTCGAAAATTCGCAAGGCAGCCAAACCGCCGCCGAAGCGCGGATCGACGCCTTGCAAAGCGAGCTGGCCTCGGCCCTTTCGGCGCTGGATGCGTCAAAGGCGGAGAACACCGCGCTGGCGGGCGAACGCTCGAGCCTCGAGGCGCAATTGGCCGCAGCCTTGCTGAATGCCGAGGGCGGGGCAGCGGCGGCCGCCGATCTTGAGGCGCAACTGGCGCGCGCCCTGGGGCAATTGGACGAACGGTCCGCGGATGTGGCGACGCTCGAGGCCCGGCTGAACGCTGCCGAAGCGGCATTGGATGGGCGCACGGCGACAACGGCGTCGCTTCAGACCGAACTCAACGAAACGCAGACGACGCTCGCCGCGCGCGAGGCGGCGTTGGCCGAAACGCAGGCGCAACTGGCCGATGCCAAAGCCGCGCAAGAGCTGTCCGCCGAGGCCGCCGCACGGCTCGAGGCGCGGCTGACCACGCTTGAGGCGCGCATCGCCGCCTCCGCGCTGGAACTGGACGATGTGCGGGACCGGCTGGCGGCGGCTGTTGCCGCCAAGGTGGCAGCAGAAAGCCAGCTGACCGCGCAAATCGGCGATCTGGATGATCTGCGTGTGCAACTGGCCACTGCCATCGCCGCCCGTGACGCAGCCCTCGCCGATGCCGAGGCTGCGGGCAGCAGTAACAGGGAGGTCCGCGACCAGTTGGCCGCAGCCCTGGCCGCACGGCTTGCCGCCGAGGCCGAGCTGGAAAACCTCGGCAGCGACACGTCGGAGCTGCGCGCCGCCCTAGCGGATGCGCTGGCGCAAAAAACCGCCGCGGATGCAGCGCTGGCAGACCAGACATCCAAGGCCGATCAGCGCGCCGCCCTGCTGGCCGCCGCGCGCGATGCGCTGAGCGCCGAAGAGGCCGCGACGTTGCAGGCCCAGCGTCAAACCGAATTGCTGAACCAGCAGGTTGCGGCCCTGCGCGAACAACTGGGGCAATTGCAAGCCTTGCTCGACGACGCGGTCGCGCGCGATGCCGCACGGGACGTGCAACTGCAATCGCTGGGCTCGGAACTGAACACCGCTCTGGCCCGTGTCGCCGCCGAAGAACGCCGCCGCCGCGAGCTGGAGGAAGCTGAGCGCAAACGTCTTGAGGCAGAACGCGCGGCATTGGCCGCCGAAGCGCAGGATCTGGAGCGGTATCGCTCCGAGTTCTTCGGCAGGCTCCGCGACGTGCTAGGCGGACAGGACGGGGTGCGTATCGTGGGCGACCGGTTCGTGTTCTCGTCCGAAGTGCTGTTCCCGCCCGGTGGCGCCGACCTGTCGGGAGAAGGCGAGGGCGAGATCGCCAAGATCGCGGGCATTCTGCGCAACATCGCCGATGACATTCCGGCCGAGATTGATTGGGTGATCCGCGTCGATGGCCACACGGACAACGTGCCGCTGTCCGGTACGGGTGAGTTCGCTGACAACTGGGAACTCAGCCAGGCGCGAGCTTTGTCGGTTGTGAAATATATGGTGAATTTCCTCGGGATTCCGCCGGATCGTCTGTCGGCCAATGGCTTTGGCCAGTACCAGCCGATCAACCCGGAGGACACCGCGGCGGCCCGTGCCCAGAACCGGCGGATCGAGTTGAAATTTACCGAGAAATAGGCTTAGCGGACAACAACACTGCCGGTTTCGAAGTTGATTTCGCGATTGCCACGCATCAACGTGACAGTTCCGCGATAGGTGCCCGGTGTCCAAAGGGCGGTGCGTTTCTTGCCCACGGCACGAAAGAACTGCGCCTGATTTTTGTCGAGGATCACGGTCTCGTCCATCATCGGCCCGTTCGGGGCATCGATGACCAAACGCACGCGGTCGCCTTTCTTGCCACCAAAGGCATAGCCGAACACGACGAGCGCAGGCGCATCGGTGGGCAGGGTCGTCTCTGCGGCGGTGCCCTGTTTCACCTGATCAAACTTGGGCACGCGGTCGGAGAATCCGACGGTCAGGATTCCGCCGGGGCGATAGGGCAGTTCGGTCTGCCAAAGCGTCGTGCCGCTCGGCGCGCCGCAACTGATCTTGTTGTCCGGATCGAACGGATCCACGACTTTTCCGTCCTTGCGGACAGTCAGGTGGACATGTGGGAACTGCGTCCGACCGGACAGGCCAACCTGACCAAGCGGCGTGGACTTACGCACCCGTTCGCCCTGCTTCACGGCGATCGAGCCCCGCTTCATGTGGCAATACTGGGTTGTCCAACCACCGCCGTGATCCACGACAACGCCATTTCCACATTCCCTGCCGCTGATCTGTGACGCGCGGGAGGGGGTAAAAAGGGCATCTTCCATACCGTCCCGCGTCGCACGCACCGTGCCGGGTGCCGCTGCGATCACGTCCACGCCGCGGCGCATCTGATCCAGCGACCGTAACGCGAAATCGGTGCCCTGATGGGTGTCGTAACTCAAGCTGGAACAGCGGAAATCCATCGCCTGATTGGACGGATCGTGGTCGACATATTGCTGGACAAAGCACTCACTGCCCAGATCGCAGTCAATCGGTGGATTTAAAATGATATCCCTCGCCGCCAGTGGACCGGCGGCGAGGGTTGTAAACGCGGCAAGCAGTGCTGCTGCGCGCATCAGTCCGCGGTCAGAAGCGGTGGCTTGTCACCCGACAGGCGCGGATTGTCCGGCCCCTCAAGCTTGAGGTCGAGCGCGCCGTTCTTGACGCCGACCTTGACCACGCCGCCTTTCATCAACTTGCCGAACAGCAGTTCTTCGGCCAGCGGCTTCTTGATGTACTCCTGGATGACGCGGCCCAGAGGGCGTGCGCCCATCTTGTCGTCATAGCCCTTGTCGGCCAGCCATTCGGCGGCAGGACGCGTCAGTTCGATGGTCACGTTGCGATCCATCAGCTGTGCCTCGAGTTGCAGCACGAACTTTTCGACCACGGACAGGATGGTATCCTTGCCCAAGGGTGCAAAGCTGATCACGGCATCCAGACGGTTGCGGAACTCGGGCGTGAACGTCCGCTCGATTGCGGCGGTGTCCTCGCCCTCGCGGCGGTCGCGGCCAAACCCGATGGCGGCCTTGGCCATATCGGATGCACCGGCATTCGACGTCATGATCAGGATCACGTTGCGGAAATCCACCGTCCGGCCATTGTGGTCGGTCAGCTTGCCGTGGTCCATCACCTGCAACAGGATGTTGTAAACGTCCGGATGCGCCTTCTCCATCTCGTCGAGCAGGAGCACACAGTGCGGGTGCTGGTCGACACCGTCGGTCAGCATGCCACCCTGGTCAAAGCCGACATAGCCCGGAGGCGCGCCGATCAGGCGGGAGACCGCGTGTTTCTCCATGTATTCCGACATGTCAAAGCGCAGCATTTCCACACCCAGCGTGTCTGCCAGCTGTTTGGCGACCTCGGTCTTGCCCACACCTGTCGGCCCCGCGAACAGGTAGTTGCCGATGGGTTTTTCCGGCTCGCGCAAGCCTGCCCGTGCCAGCTTGATCGCGGAGGACAGGGCGACAATGGCGTCGTCCTGACCAAAGACCACGCGTTTCAGGGATGCTTCGAGATCCTTGAGGGTCTCCGCATCGTCCTTGGACACGTTTTTCGGTGGAATGCGGGCGATCTTGGCCACGACATTCTCGATCTCCTTGGTGCCAATGGTCTTGCGGCGTTTGGCGGCGGCGACCAGATGCTGGGCGGCACCCGCCTCATCGATCACGTCGATGGCGCTGTCAGGCAGCTTGCGGTCGTTGATGTACCGGCTGGCAAGCTCAACAGATGTCTTGATTGCGTCCGAGGTGTATTTGACCCCGTGGTGATCCTCGAAATAGGGTTTGAGGCCCTTGAGGATCTTGGTGGCATCTTCCACCGACGGCTCGTTCACGTCGATCTTCTGGAAACGACGCGACAGCGCGCGGTCCTTCTCGAAATGCTGACGGAACTCTTTGTAGGTGGTCGATCCCATGGTGCGCAGCTTGCCGCCCTGAAGCGCAGGTTTCAGCAGGTTGGAAGCGTCCATGGCACCACCTGATGTGGCACCTGCACCGATGACGGTGTGGATCTCATCGATGAACAGGACGGCGTCCTTGTGCTCTTCAAGCTCGGTGACAACCGCCTTCAGGCGTTCCTCGAAATCACCGCGATAGCGTGTGCCCGCCAGCAGCGCACCCATATCGAGCGAGTAGATGGTCGTTCCGGACAGCACTTCGGGTGTTTCGCCAGCGACGATCTTGCGCGCAAGCCCTTCGGCAATGGCCGTTTTGCCCACGCCGGGGTCGCCGACCAAAAGGGGGTTGTTCTTGCGACGGCGGCACAGCACCTGAATGCAGCGCTCCACCTCGTCCGAGCGGCCGATCAGCGGATCAATGTCGCCCTCACGCGACTTTTCGTTCAGGTCGACGCAGTATTTGGCCAGCGCGCTTTCCTTCTTTTCGCCTTCGGTGACGCCCTGCGCCTCCTCTTCGGCTTCGGGTGCGCCGGATACCGGGCGGCTTTCACCAAAGGCCGGGTCCTTGGCCACGCCGTGGGCGATGAAGTTCACCGCATCATAGCGCGTCATGTCCTGCTCTTGCAGGAAATAGGCGGCGTTCGACTCGCGTTCGGCAAAAATTGCGACCAGAACATTGGCGCCCGTCACTTCCGTACGGCCAGACGATTGCACATGGATCGCCGCGCGTTGGATCACGCGCTGGAACGCGGCCGTGGGCACGGCCTCCGATCCATCGATGTCGGTGACAAGGTTCGACAGGTCATCGTCGACAAATTCGTTCAGTGTGCCGCGCAATTCGTCGATGTCGACCGAACAGGCCTGCATGACGCGGCGCGCGTCGGGTTCATCCACCAGCGCCAGCAACAGATGCTCGAGCGTTGCGAATTCGTGCCGGCGATCGTTGGCCAGCGCAAGAGCCTGATGAATGGCTTTTTCAAGTGTGGTCGAGAATGAAGGCACGGCAGTGCTCCTTATCGCTCGGGGTCGGGTGGGGCATCAAGGAATATCGAGGCCCCGAACCAACCATGGCCTCATGTGTTTAAGTTTGGTTGAACAACGCGCAGCTTCAAGGCTTTTCTTTGCACATCGGCTCACAAACTGGCGTGTGCGCTGTTTTTTGTTGGCGTTTTGGGCGTGACCGGTCCCCGCTGTCTCAGAAGTTGTCCTTCCGGGTGCGGATTTCGGTGAACACGTCGACGGCGTTTGCCCCGGTCATGCCCAAATGGGCCTGGATCGCGGGATCGTGGGCGCGCAGAAACGGGTTGGTCGCAAGCTCTTCGGACAGCAGCGAGGGGACGGTGGGCAGGTGCGATGCGCGTTTTTCCGTCACCTCCCGGACCCGCGATATAAGGGCTGCGTTGTCCGGATCAATGGTCAGGGCGAATTGCGCATTTGCGGCGGTGTATTCGTGGCCCGAATAGACCACCGTTTCGCCGGGCAGGGCGGCCAGCTTTTGCAGGCTCTCGTGCATCTGCGGTTTGCTGCCTTCGAACACGCGCCCGCATCCCAGTGCCATCAGGCTGTCGGCGGTGAACACCGCCGCCGATCCGGCAAAGTAAAAGGCCACGTGCCCCACCGTGTGCCCTGACACGTCGATCACGGTGCCGCTTTCTGATCCCACCTGCACCGTGTCGCCTTCGGCCACCTTGACGTCCAGCGCGGGCAACCTGTGCGCATCCGCCGCGGCCCCGATCACGCGGGCGGGATGCTGGCGCAGCACGTCTGCCAGCCCGTCGATGTGATCATAATGGTGATGCGTGATCAGGATGTCCGACAGGGTCCAGCCCAGATCCTTCAGCGCCTTCAGGATCGGCGCTGCCTCGGGGATGTCGATCAACGCGGTGGCGCCTGTTTCCGGATCGTGGGCCAGATAGGCATAGTTGTCGTCAAGGCAGGGGATCGTGCGGATGTCGAGGGGCATGGCAATTGCGCTTTCTTCGGCTAGGATCATACCAAAGGTGGCGCGGGTGCGTCGTCAGGGCAAGGGCTGTGGACCAAGGCAATGCATCTGGACGTGCAGGATTTGCGCAACTTCTACTATCGCAGCGCGCTGGGACGGGCGGCGCAGGCGTCGCTCCGGCGGCGCATGCTGGAGATCTGGCCCGAGGCCAAGGGCCAGACGGTCGCGGGGTTCGGCTTTGCCGTGCCACTGCTGCGACCCTATCTCGCGGATGCGCGGCGCGTGATGGCGCTGATGCCCGGCCCGCAGGGGGTGATGCCGTGGCCCGCGGATCAGGCCAATGTGTCCGTCCTGATCGAGGAAACGCTGTGGCCCATCGAAACCGGGCACGTGGACAAGCTGGTGGTGCTGCACGGGCTCGAGACGTCCGAACGCGCCTATGATCTGTTGGAAGAAGCGTGGCGTGTGCTGGGCCCCGGCGGCAAGGCGCTCTTTATTGTGCCCAACCGTGCGGGCCTCTGGAGCCGCCGCGACCGCACGCCTTTTGGCTTTGGGCGGCCCTATTCGGCGGGGCAGCTTGAGACGCAGTTGCGCAAACACCAGTTCCTGCCGGAACGCCATATGGGCGCGCTTTATCAGATGCCGTCGGGCAAACGGGTCTGGATGAAATCGGCCAAGATGTTCGAACGTGTGGGCCGCATGATGCCGGGGATGCTCGCAGGGGGCGCGTTCATGGTCGAGGCGTCCAAGCTGGTCTATCCGCCCAAGGGCAAGGTCAACCGCGCCAAAGCGCGCCGCGAGGCTGTGCCGCAAGGCGTGACTGCGCCCATCGCCGGTCGGTTCTAGGATCCGGGCACAACATCCGGGAAACAGCGGTCCATCACCTCGGGCGCATCGTCGGGCGGCACGAGGGAAAAGACGGAGCGCATCACCGCCGCGCCCTCCAGATGCAGCGTAAAGACCCACGGGCCGGTGACCTCTTCGAACGTATCTTCGAGCAGGTAGCCCATGGCCTTCTGGTCCCCGCCCTTGATATCGATCTGCCACGTCTGGTGCGTCGTGTTCTGCGCACCCATGGGCGGGTGGGTCACTGTGGCTGTCAGCACGCCGGGCGGGGTGTCCGGGTGCACGCCAAAGGCGGTCATCATCGAGATGCCGACCTTGGCCGGGACCCGGGTGGTCTGGATCAGGATCGGCAACCCTTTGGATTCGTATTGTATGATCTCGCCGTCCACCGTGTCCTGCCCGGTGACGACCTTGCCTGCCTTCGGCACGCAATTGATCCCGTGCGTCAGGTAGAAAAGCGGCGCCGCGATATCCGGCGCAGACTGCGCTTGCGCTGCTGATCCGCAGAGGACAAGCGCCATCGCCGCCCGGAGCCCCATTATGCCAGCACCACCACCTGATCGGCGGTCATCCCCGTGGTGCCCGACAGGCGGATGACGGCAATGCCCGGATCCTGACCCGCACGCGCGGTATAGGTCACCGTCACGTCGGAAAAGCTGCCATCGGCGGCTTCGCTTACCACGACCGTGTCGACCTCGACCCCGGTGGTCTGGAAGACACCCACCGCCAGAACGTCCTCTGCGGGATCGAAATCGGTCACTTCCATATAAATGTCGTCCGCCGTGCCGTTCACGGCATTCCACACGCGGGCATCAAATGTATCCGCGCCGTCGCCACCAGTGACAGTGGCCGGGCCATCTTCGTCGCGGAACTGGTTCCAGACGGTAAAGAGGTCATCGCCCGCGCCACCCTCTGCCGTCGCGCCCGATTCCACTTGCAGGTGATCATTCCCGGCCTCGCCAAATGCGGCCGCACCGGCATTCACCCCGATGAAATCATCGCCCGCTCCGCCAAAGGCCCGCGACCCTTCGCCGAATATGGTGAACCGGTCGTCGCCTTCCTCGCCAAAGAGGTCGGCAGCCGCATCTGTATAGCTGACCATGCTGTCATCACCCGCGCCGCCGCGCGCTGTGCCTTCATGCAGGCTGATGCTGTCATCGCCCGCACCGCCCGTCACCGTGCCGGACGCCGCATCAAGGCTGTCATTGCCCGCGCCACCCTCAACTACCACGTCCGCGCCGGTCGCCCGGATCAGGTCGTCCCCGTCGCCACCATCCAGCGAGACATTCGCATTGGGCCCATAGAGAACATCATCGCCGCCCGCGCCATCCACTGCGATGCCGTCCGCCCCCGTCGTGAACCAGTCCGACCCGGCGGTGCCGGTTGTGTTCGCGTCAACTTCGACCTCCGGCACGCCGTTCTGCGTGACCACGAAATCCTCGGGCAGGAAGGTGATCAGATCATCGCCGTCCGTATTGGCCTCGAGGTAATAGACCTCAAGGTCGCGATTGGCTGTAACGTCCGGCAAACGGTCCGCCATCTTGCCCTGTTCGGGAAAGACCGAAAACCCCTCGGTGCCCAGCGGAACCGTGCCCAGCAGTTCAAGCCCAAAGGTCTCCTCGAAATCGTCCAGCTCGAAATTGGTCGAGGACGCGCCCGGAATGTCGTTCTGCGTTTCCCAACTGGCGGCGGACCAGTCCGTATCCTCTGGCACCAGATAGAACCGCGCCTCGTGGGTCTGGATAAAGTTGTCGGGGTCATCCTCGGTATCGACATAGATGATCGAGGCAAGGCGACCGGTCTCGTCGTCGCCCACATCAATCGTGATCCCCTCTGCGGTGGCGTCAAATGTGGCGCCGATGTCGTCGCCCGGATCCTGCGGATCGGGACCCGGCAGAACGGGATCCTTCTCCATGCCGGGGTCTTCGACGGGCTCAGGATCTGACCCGTCCGCGGCGGTCATGAACAATGCGCCTGACAGCAGAGCGAGCAGTGCAACCGGACCCATAATGTGTCCCCCAGATGGTACCAAACACCACCAGCGTGCGACTGACGCGGGTCAGAGTCAAGTTGACCGGACAGCCGGGCGGATATTCTGCACGACACACCGCCCGACGGATTTCGGCGGGAAATGCACAGGAATCGCACCCAAAGGGTCGCGTTTTGTGACAGTTTTCGCCCGTTTTGGGCGGGCCAAAGGGTCGCACTTTTGTTAACCTTCTGAAAACGTTCAAAAACCCCCTGAACACCCGTTCACGAACACATGTTGCGGGGTGACAAACCCTCTGCTACATCCCCCCTGATTTTGCCGCCTTGAGCCTCATCAAGGCGAACCAACGCCCCCGGCACCACACGGCAGTGCGGCAACCGGGGCCAGACATCGAAAGGGTGGACGTGTCCGAACCAGCTTCGATCTCCACAGGCATTGCCGCGCGCTATGCCACGGCTGTCTACGAGCTTGCCAAAGACGGCAAGGCCATCAAGAGCCTCGAAGGCGATATTGAAACGCTGAGCGCCGCCATGGCCGACAGCGCCGATTTCAACGCGCTTATCAATTCGCCGGTCTACAGCCGTGACGAGCAGGGTGCCGCGATCACAGCCATCGCCAAGAAGGCGGGCCTGAGCACGCTGATGACAAACACACTCGCGCTGATGGCGGACAAACGCCGCCTGTTCGTGGTGCCGCACATGGTGCAGGCGCTGCGCGACATCATCGCCGAGGACAAGGGCGAAGTGACCGCAGACGTCACATCCGCCAAGGCGCTGACCAAGACACAGAGCGACAAGCTCGCCAAGACGCTTAAGGCCCGCATGGGCAAGGACGTCACCATCAATGCTTCCGTCGATGAAAGCCTCATCGGCGGTTTGATCGTAAAAGTGGGCTCGAAGATGATCGACACGTCGATCCGCTCCAAGCTCGCTTCCCTCCAGAATGCAATGAAAGAGGTCGGATAAATGGGTATCCAAGCAGCAGAGATTTCTGCGATCCTGAAAGACCAGATCAAGAACTTTGGTCAGGAAGCAGAAGTGGCCGAAGTGGGCCGCGTTTTGTCCGTGGGCGACGGTATTGCCCGCGTCTACGGCCTCGACAATGTCCAAGCCGGTGAGATGGTCGAATTCCCCGGTGGCATTCAGGGCATGGCCTTGAACCTCGAAACCGACAACGTCGGTGTGGTTATCTTCGGTTCTGACCGTGACATCAAAGAAGGTGACACAGTCAAGCGCACCAACTCCATCGTGGACGTGCCCGTGGGCGACGAACTGCTTGGCCGCGTTGTGGACGGTCTGGGCAACCCGCTGGACGGCAAAGGCCCCATCGGCGCGACAAAGCGTTCGGTTGCGGACGTCAAAGCGCCAGGCATCATCCCGCGTAAATCGGTGCACGAGCCGATGGCGACCGGCCTCAAGGCCGTCGACGCGATGATCCCGATTGGCCGTGGCCAGCGCGAACTGATCATTGGTGACCGTCAGACCGGCAAGACCGCCGTTGCTCTGGACGCGATCCTGAACCAGAAATCCTACAACGATGCCGCAGGCGACGACGAGAGCAAGAAGCTCTACTGCGTCTACGTGGCCGTTGGCCAAAAGCGTTCGACCGTGGCGCAGCTGGTGAAAAAGCTCGAAGAATCCGGTGCGATCGAATACTCGATCGTTGTGGCCGCGACCGCGTCGGACCCGGCGCCCATGCAGTTCTTGGCACCCTATGCCGCGACCTCCATGGCGGAACACTTCCGCGACAATGGCCGCCACGCGCTGATCATCTATGATGACCTGTCCAAACAGGCCGTGTCCTATCGCCAGATGTCCCTGCTGCTGCGTCGTCCGCCCGGACGTGAAGCCTATCCCGGCGACGTTTTCTATCTCCACTCCCGCCTGCTGGAACGTTCGGCCAAGCTGAACGAAGACAACGGTGCGGGTTCGCTGACGGCCCTGCCGATCATCGAAACCCAGGGCGGCGACGTGTCGGCCTTTATTCCGACCAACGTGATCTCGATCACCGACGGCCAGATCTTCCTTGAGACCGAACTGTTCTACCAGGGCATCCGTCCCGCCGTGAACACAGGTCTGTCGGTAAGCCGCGTTGGCTCTTCGGCCCAGACAGACGCGATGTCGTCCGTTGCTGGCCCCGTGAAACTGTCGCTCGCCCAGTACCGCGAAATGGCGGCCTTCGCCCAGTTCGGCTCTGATCTGGATGCAGCCACACAGCAGCTGCTGAACCGTGGTGCACGCCTGACCGAGCTGATGAAGCAAGCGCAATATTCGCCACTGACCAACGCCGAAATCGTCTGCACCATCTTTGCAGGCACCAACGGCTACCTCGACAACATCCCCGTCAGCCGCGTGGGTGAGTTCGAAGCGGGTCTGTTGAGCTTCCTGCGGTCGCAAAAAGCCGATTTCCTCAAGTGGATCGCGGACGAAGACCCCAAGTTCAAGGGCGGCGAGAACGTCGACAAGATGAAGGCGGTCCTCGACGAGTTCGCTTCGACCTTCGCATAAGGAGATCGGGCAATGCCAAATCTCAAGGACCTGAAAAACAGGATCGAGTCGGTCAAGTCGACCCGCAAGATCACCAAGGCCATGCAAATGGTGGCCGCCGCAAAACTGCGGCGGGCACAGGAAGCTGCCGAAATGTCGCGTCCCTATGCCGAACGGTTCACTGCCGTGATGGCGGGGCTGGCTTCGGCGGCGGCTGGCTCTGACAGCGCGCCCAAGCTCTTGTCGGGCACGGGGTCGGATCAGGTGCATCTGCTGGTTGTGATGACGTCCGAACGCGGCCTGTGCGGTGGTTTCAACACCAACATCGCCAAGCTGGCGCGCGCAAAGGCGCTGGAACTGCAAGGCGCGGGCAAGACGGTCAAGATCCTGACCGTCGGCAAGAAGGGCCGTGACCAGCTCAAGCGCGACTTTGGCGATCTGTTCGTCGGTCACGTGGACATGTCCGACGTCAAACGCATGTCCTACGCGGATGCGCAGGGCGTGGCCAAGGACGTGCTGGGCCGCTTTGATGCGGGCGAATTCGACGTGGCGACGATCTTCTTTGCGCGTTTCCAGAACGTCGTGACGCAGATCCCGACAGCCCAACAGATCATCCCGTTCGCGATCCCCGAAGGGTTCGAAGCGGGTGAGACGCTCTATGACTACGAGCCGGATGAAGAGGCCATCCTGGCCGACCTTCTGCCGCGGGCCGTGGCCACATCCATCTTTTCGGCCCTGCTGGAAAATGGTGCATCCGAGCAAGGTGCCCGGATGTCCGCGATGGACAACGCCACCCGCAACGCGGGCGACATGATCGACCAACTGACCATTCAGTACAACCGTTCGCGTCAGGCTGTGATCACGAACGAGCTGATCGAAATTATTTCCGGCGCGGAAGCGCTGTAAGAGAACCGGAGACGAAACATGGCAAATGCTAAAGGCAAAATTACACAGGTGATCGGGGCCGTCGTCGACGTGCAGTTCGATGACCACCTGCCGGAAATTCTGAACGCTCTGACCACCGACAACAACGGCAACAAGCTGGTGTTGGAAGTGGCGCAGCACCTGGGCGAAAACACCGTCCGCACCATCGCGATGGACAGCTCCGAAGGGCTGGTCCGCGGTCAGGAAGTTGTGGACACAGACGGCCCGATCATGGTCCCCGTTGGTCCCAAAACACTGGGCCGTATCCTGAACGTCGTCGGCGAGCCCGTTGACGAAGGCGGCCCGGTTGAGGCCGAGGAACGCCGCCCGATCCACGCGGACGCCCCTGCCTTCTCCGAACAGGCGACCGAGTCCGAGATCCTCGTGACCGGCATCAAGGTGGTTGACCTGCTGGCTCCTTACTCGAAGGGCGGTAAAATCGGCCTCTTCGGCGGTGCCGGTGTGGGCAAGACCGTTCTGATCATGGAACTGATCAACAACATCGCCAAAGTGCACTCGGGCTATTCCGTGTTCGCCGGTGTGGGGGAACGGACCCGTGAGGGCAACGACCTCTATCACGAGATGATCGAATCCAACGTGATCAAGCCCGACAACCTCGAAGAGTCCCAAGTGGCCCTGGTTTACGGTCAGATGAACGAACCTCCCGGAGCGCGTGCCCGTGTGGCCCTGACCGGTCTCACACTGGCCGAGCAGTTCCGCGATGCTTCTGGTACGGACGTTCTGTTCTTCGTCGACAATATCTTCCGCTTTACCCAAGCGGGTTCCGAAGTGTCGGCCCTTCTGGGTCGTATTCCTTCGGCGGTGGGCTACCAGCCGACGCTGGCCACCGACATGGGCGCGATGCAGGAACGGATCACCTCGACCAAATCCGGTTCGATCACCTCGATCCAGGCCGTGTACGTGCCTGCGGACGACCTCACCGACCCCGCGCCTGCGACAACATTCGCCCACTTGGACGCGACAACCGTTCTGTCCCGTGCGATCTCCGAGCTCGGTATTTACCCCGCTGTGGACCCGCTCGACAGCTCCTCGCGCCTGATGGACCCGCAGATTGTGGGGGAAGAGCACTACAAGGTGGCCTCGGACGTGCAGCAGATCCTGCAACGCTACAAGTCGCTGCAAGACATCATCGCCATTCTGGGCATGGACGAACTGTCTGAAGAGGACAAGCTGACCGTGGCACGTGCCCGGAAAATCCAGCGTTTCCTGTCCCAGCCCTTCGACGTGGCCAAGGTGTTCACGGGCTCTGACGGCGTGCAGGTGCCGCTTGAGGACACGATTGCGTCCTTCAAGGCTGTTGTTGCTGGCGAATATGACCACCTGCCCGAAGGCGCCTTCTACATGGTTGGCGGCATCGATGAGGTGAAAGCCAAGGCCGAGAAAATGGCCGCCGACGCAGCCTAAGACGTGTGGTGGGCAAATTGCCCACCCTACGACAACGCCCAAGGGTAGGGTGGGCAATCTGCCCACCACCCAAATAGGAGGCAGACATGCAATTTGATTTGGTATCGCCCGAGCGCAGCCTTGCGTCGATGGAGGCCACATCTGTCCAGATCCCCGGTGCCGATGGCGACATGACCGTGATGGCCGACCATGCCCCCACGATCACCACGCTGCGCCCCGGTGTGCTCAAGGTCGACGCCGGTGGCACGACCCATGAGTTTGTCGTCACAGGCGGCTTTGCAGAGATTGGCCTGTCCGGCGTCTCCGTGCTGGCCGAGCGTGCCGTCGCGCGCGCCGACATCACCCAAGGTGATCTCGACAGCATGATGGACGAGGCGCAGGACAGCTATGACCGTGCCAAGGCCGCCGCACAGACCGACGCGGGCCTGGTTGACGATGCGGCCAAGCTTTTGGCTGACATGGTCGCCGTCGGATCCGAAATCGGGCTCAGCTCCAAGCAGCCCAATCTCTGATCCACACCGGACGAAACATGATTTTGGACAAGGCTCTGCATTTTGCAGGGCCTTTTTCACTTTTTGGACCTTATTTTGCCGTTCTGACGTGTTACCACCCTGTGACGGCCAAGAAGACGACCCAATGAAACGACTGCGTAACCATTTGATAGGTATCGACCAGGGCGATACGGTTCTGTTCTCCGACTTCGAAGACGGGGGCGAGATGTGGACAGGTCGTGGGCAACGCGAACGCAGGCGGCGCATCGCCTTTTCCGAACCTTTCCGCGCAGATCCGCATGTGCATGTCTCGATCTCCATGTGGGATGTGGATACAGGGTCTGCCTTGCGCGCGGATGTCTCTGCCGAGACGATCACACGGGACGGGTTCGATCTCGTATTCCGGACCTGGGGCGATACGCGCGTGGCGCGGGTGCGCCTGGCATGGATGGCCATGGGTGAATTGCGCCAGGCTGACGATTGGGACCTGTACTAGGGTCAGGTCGTGCGCGACCGGCGCCCTATGCAAGAACAGGACGGACATCATGATTTCCTATGTCACTGTCGGCGTCGATGATCTCGACCTTGCGCAGCGGTTCTACGACGCGTTTCTGCCCGCCTTGGGCTATGGGCTCGACACCGGGCCCGAAGGATTGAGCTATGCGCTGCCTGTGCCAGAGGGCCAGCCTTCCGTCCTGCCCGAGTTCTACGTCAAGCCAACCTTCGACGGCCGCCCTGCCTCTGCGGGCAATGGATCCATGGTGGCCTTTGAGGCGCGCAGCCAGCAACAGGTCAGGGACCTCCATGCCGCGGCTCTGGCCGCGGGCGGATCGGACGAAGGGGCGCCGGGGTTCCGTGCCTCTTACGGCGCACATTTCTATGTCAGCTATCTGCGCGACCCGCAGGGCAACAAAATTGCGATCTTTTCCAGCGACCCGACCGAGCCCGGCCGCGACGACTGAACCACCTTAGCGCAGGACGCTGGCCAGAAACTGGCGCGTCCGGTCGCGCGCAGGGGCGGAGAATATCCGCTCCGGCGTGCCTTCCTCGGCGACGACACCCTGATCCATGAACACCACGCGGTCGGCTACCTCACGTGCGAATGCCATCTCGTGCGTGGCCAGCACCATCGTCATGCCGTCATCGCGCAACTGGCGCAGCACATCCAGCACCTCGCCCACCAACTCGGGGTCGAGGGCGGACGTGATCTCGTCCAGCAGCATGGTCTGAGGCCGCATCGCCAGCGCCCGGATCACCGCCACCCGTTGCTGCTGCCCGCCCGACAACTGGTCGGGGTATTTCGCCATATGATCCGCCAGACCAAACCGCGCAAACAGCGCCTCGATCCGCGCGCGCGCGTCTTCGCCCAGCACCCGGCGGGGGGCAAGCGCCACGTTGTCATAGGCGGTCATGTGCGGGAACAGGTTGAACGACTGGAACACGATGCCAATGCGCTGGCGTATGGGGCCAAGGTCAAAGCCCGGCTCGGCGATGTCCACGCCATCCAGCAAAACCGCGCCGTCATCCACCGGCTCCAGCCCGTTCATGCAGCGCAAAAGCGTGGATTTGCCCGACCCGGACGCCCCGATCAGGCACACCATCTCGCCCGGTGCGATGTCCATGTCGATGCCGCGCAGCACCTGCACCTCGCCAAAGCTCTTGGTCACACCGCGCAGGGATAATCTAGGATCTGGCATCGCGGTCCCGGTTCATCAGGTAATCGGCATAGCGCGTCGCGGGCACGGTGATGCACAGGAAGATCACCGCCGCCGCCACATAGGGCGTGAAATTCGCCAGCAGGGATTTGAAAATGCCCGCCTGCCGCAAAATCTCGACAGGGCCGATAAAGGACAACAGCGCCACATCCTTTTGCAACGCCACCAGCATGTTCATGTTCGCAGGCACCACGCGGCGAATGGCCTGGGGCAGGATAACATAACGCATCGTGTCCCGCTCGCTCAGCCCCAGGCAAATCGCGGCGTTGCGCTGGCTGGCATGGATGCTTTCGATGCCCGACCGCAAGACCTCGGCCACATAGGCCGAATAGGTCAGGACCAGCGCGACAGTGCCCCAGATATAGGGCGAATTCCACGGGCGCGGCAGGCCCAGACCGGGGATGCCGAACCCCACCAGATAGACCAGCAGGACCACAGGAATGCCGCGGAAAAGATCGACATAGACCGCGCCAAAGATGCGCAACGGGAACAGGGCGGGGTTCGTGTTGCCCCGCGCCAGCGCAATCGCCAGCCCCAGCGCAAAGATCAACGGCACCGACCACGCAAAGATGGCGACATCCAACACAAAGGCACGCAAGAGGTCCGGAAACACCCGCACAAACACCTCGCCGTTAAAGAACGACGACCGCACCGCCTCCCACCCCGGAGCAAGCGGGACCAGCAACACAACAAGGGCCAGCACAATGGCGGTGCTGACCCCTGCGATCATGTTGGCGCGGCGTTTCTGCCGCGCCTCGTAAGCCGCGCGCCGTGTCACTTGATCAGCGGAACCCCGGTTGCCTCTTGCAGCCACTGCGCCTCGATGGCCGCCAGCGTGCCGTTCTCGGTCATCGCCGCCAGTGCCTCGTCAACGCAGGCCTTCAGTGCGGAGCCCTCGGGCATCAACATGCCGAACTGGTCCGGGTTCTCTGCGGCTGCGGGGTCGAACTGGCCCAGCACCACGCCATTGTCCATCAGCACCGCGGCCGTGAACAGCGCCGTGGGCAGGTCGAACAGGGCGGCATCAATCTGGCCCGCCTTCATCGCAGCGGTGATGTTGGCATTGTCGTCATAGACCAGCGGGCTCTGGCTCGGCTGGATCTGTTCCATCACCACGGGCAGGGCGGTGGTCGACGCAACCACACCCCATTTCAGGCCCTTGAGGCTCTCCATCGTGGCGGTCGCCCCGCCTTCGACCACGGGCGTCGTGGTCATCACCGCTTGCGGCGCGGTGTAGTAGGGGGCCGAGAAGTCGACCACCTTGTCGCGCTCTGCGGTGATGGAATATTGCTGCATGTTCAGGTCGAAATTCTTGGCGCCGGGCTGGATCGCCTCGTCAAAGGACGTGCGCACCCATGTCACCGCGTCGGCGGCAAATCCCATCTCTTCGGCCAGCGCATAGGCCACGGCGGCCTCGAACCCTTCGCCCGCTTCGGGCGCGTCGTTCAGCACCCAAGGGTAATAGGCCGGGTTGCCCGTTGCGATGGTCAGCGTCCCGTCGGTCAGCGTCTTGCCCGCAGCGCAGTGGCCTGCCGCAAAGGCGCCGGTGGCGGCGAGGCTCAGGATGGTGGCGGTCAGAAAGGTCTTCATGCGATGTCTCCCCATGTGGTTGCCGTGATATTCCGCCAAGCCGCCAAAGGTGTCCAGCCCGTTCGGAACCTGCGCGAAATGATTGACCGGGCCTGCCGTGTTTTCTAGCGTCCGGGGTATGGACACGCGCTATTCCCTCACCGACAGCACGCCCGCGCTGCAAACGCCCAACTGGTTCCGCCCGCAGGTCGACAAGGACGCCATGCGGGCGCTGATGCAGAAATCCGACGCGATTGCGGGGCGCGATGCGCTGCTGTGGCTGGGGATCATGGCGGTCTGCGCCGCAATTGGCATCGCGCTCTGGCCGTCGTGGTGGTCCGCACCGTTCTGGTTCGTCTACGGGGTCATGTACGGCTCGGGCGCGGATGCGCGCTGGCACGAATGCGGCCACCGCACGGCGTTCAAGACCGAGTGGATGAACAACGCCGTCTATCACATCGCCAGTTTCATGCTGTTCCGCAATCCTTACGTCTGGCGGCACAGCCACGTGCGCCACCACACCGACACCATCGTCGTGGGGCGCGACCCGGAAATTCAGGCGATGCGCCCGCCGGATCTGGGGCTGCTGATGCTGAACGTGTTCGGACTGGTCGATGGCTGGCACATGATCCGGCGCATGGTCCTGCACGCGCGGGGCCGGCTGCATCCGGGCGAGGAAACCTATGTCCGCGAGGGCGACCGCGCGCGCATCACCCGCGTGGCCCGCATTCATCTGGCCCTGCACGGCGCAACGCTGTTGCTGGCGCTCTGGATGGGGTCGATCCTGCCGCTGATGGTGATCGGGCTGCCTGCGTTCTACGGCGCGTGGCACCGGGTGATGACGGGCGTGCTGCAACATCTGGGCATGGCGGAAAACGTGTCCGACCACCGGCTCAACACCCGCACCGTGCTGATGAACCCGGTCAGCCGCTTTATCTATCTGAACATGAACTACCACGTCGAACATCACATGTTCACGATGGTGCCCTACTACCACCTGCCGGCGCTGCACGAGATCGTCAAACACGACCTGCCCGCGCCCGACCCATCGCTGGCGGCGGCCTTCGGGCGGCTGATCCCGGTGCTGCGCAAACAGTTGCGGTACAAGGATGCGGTGATCGTGCCGGACCTGCCCGCCGGGGCCACGCCCTACCGGGATGAGGTCAACGCCCTGCTGCCCCACGCCGTGTAGGCGTCACTCGGCGGCATACATCCCGTCATAGATCGGCGACAGCGTCTCGGCCTCGAACAGGGACGACACGGACGTGCCGTGCCAGATGTTCAGGATCGCCTGCGCAAACACAGGAGCCGTAGGCACGATGCGAATGTTCGGTGCGGATTTGACCGGATCAGTGGGCTGGATGCTGTCGGTGATGACCAGCGACTTCATCACCGAATTGGTCACACGTTCCACCGCCGGGCCCGACATCACGCCATGCGAGATGTAGGAATGCACTTCCTTGGCGCCGTTCTCGACCAGCACTTCGGCGGCCTTGCACAGCGTGCCCGCAGTATCGACCATGTCGTCGATAATCAGGCACACCTTGTCCTTCACGTCGCCAATCACGGTCATCTCGGCAATCTCGCCGGGTTTCTCACGACGCTTGTCCACAATCGACAAGGGCGCGTTCAGCCGTTTGGCCAACTCGCGCGCCCGCGCCACACCGCCCACATCAGGCGACACGATCATCAACTCGTCCATGCGGCCCGCGAACTGCGTCTTGATGTCCAGCGCAAAGATCGGCGAGGCATAGAGGTTGTCCACGGGGATATCAAAGAACCCCTGGATCTGGGCTGCGTGCAGGTCCATCGTCAGCACCCGCTCGATGCCCGCACCCACCAGCATGTTGGCCACCAGCTTGGACGAAATGGGCGTGCGCGCCTTGGTCCGGCGATCCTGACGGGCATAGCCGAAATAGGGGATCACCGCCGTGATGCGCGCCGCCGACGACCGACGCAGCGCGTCACACATGATCAGCAGTTCCATCAGGTTGTCATTGGCCGGGTTCGACGTCGGCTGGATGATGAACATATCCTCGCCGCGCACATTCTCGAACACTTCGACGAAAATCTCGCCGTCATTGAACCGTTCCACACGGGCATCGACCAACCCCACATTGACCCCACGGTGCAGCGACATGCGCCGTGCAATGGCCTTGGCCAACGGCAGGTTGGCATTGCCCGAAATCAGCTTCGGTTCTTCGATTGTCGGCATGTGTTTTCCCCGGGCAGCATCGAATGTGACAGATTCGTGATGTTGACACCGCTTAACACGCGCGTACCGTCCCGCCAAACCAAAGACCCCGAACCGGAGAGATTAAATGGCCCATATCGATTATTACTTTGCGACACTGTCCCCCTACACCTACCTGGCCGGGAACCGGTTCGAAGAGGTCGCCAAACGGCACGGCGCGACCGTCACCTACAAACCGCTCGACATCATGGCCCTGTTCTCGCGCACGGGCGGCACACCGCCCAAGGATCGGCATATCAACCGCGTCGAATACCGTGCGCAGGAACTGGTGCGGCAGGCCAAGAAATACGAGATGCCGTTCAACCTGAAACCCGCCCACTGGCCCACAAACGCGGCACCTTCGTCCTACGCCATCATCGCAGCGCAAAACGCAGGCGGCGGGGATCTGGGTGCGCTGGTTCAGGGTGTGCTGCGCGCCGTCTGGGCCGAGGATAAGGACATCGCGCAGGACGATGTGGTCAAATCCTGCCTCGAAGCCGCGGGGTTCGATCCCAGCCTTGCCGACAGCGGCCTGCTGAGTGGTGCGGAAACCTATGCCGCCAACCTCGAAGAGGCGATCGACAAGGGGGCCTTTGGCGCGCCCTTCTACATCGTTGACGGGGATCAGCGGTTCTGGGGTCAGGACAAGATCGAAGACCTCGACCTGCACCTCTCTGGCAAACTGTGATCCCACACATCCACCGCCGGACCTTCGGGTCCGGCGCGCGGCCTGTGCTGGCCATCCACTGCTCGCTCGCCCATTCCGGCGCGTGGCGCGGGCTGGCGCAGCACATGGGCGACCACCTCACCCTGCACGCCTTCGATCTGCCATGTCACGGCAAGTCCGGCGATTGGGACGGGCAGGGGATCATGCACGACACGGCCACCGATATGGCCCTGTCGGTGCTGGGTGACATCGGCCCCGATCCCATCGACCTCATCGGCCACAGCTTTGGCGCGACCGTCGCCCTGCGGCTGGCCATCGAACATCCCCACCGCGTGCGCAGCGTGGCGATGTACGAGCCGGTCTATTTCGCGCCTGCAATCGCCGACGACCCGACGTTTCTGCCCCGCTACAAACAGGACACGGCCACCTTTGACGCGGCCATCGCAGCGGGCAATACCGAGGCCGCCGCGCGGGCCTTCAACGCGACATGGGCCGAGGGCCCGGCCTGGGATGACATCCCCGCCCTGACCCGACAGTACATGGCCGACCGCATCCATTTCGTCACGCACTCCGCGCCGTTTCTGGTGGACGACAGCGCGGGCCTGCTTTGTCCGGGTCGCTTTGATGCCGCCACCATGCCCGCGCTGCTGATCGCAGGGGCCCGGTCCAAAATGGCCGCACCCGTGAACAACGCGATTGCGCGGCGTTTGCCCAACGCCACGAACATCACGCTGCCTGATGTGGGACATATGGGGCCCATCACCCATCCGGACGCAGTGGCCGCCGTTTGGCTGGACCTGCTGGGCAGGGCTTGAACACTGCGGCATATCGACCCGCGTTAACCACTTTTATTTACGATTTATCAATGCATTGGCCGAAATGTGCAGTCTGGCCCCGAAACTGTACATTTTACCGAAATGGCTGCGAAACCTGCTCCGCGTGCGGCGCGCAAACTGTACAGTTCAGGCTGCAAACTGCTCGGTTACGCGCCCTGCGTGCCCGGTTCCGGCCCGTCGCATGCACGCAAAGGCCCGGTTAACGGACCGACCGCTCAGGTCGGCTCATCGATGATGTGATCTTCCCAATCGTCATCGGCCACATCGAATTCGCTCACCGTCCGCCCGCGCATCGACACGCCCGCAGCATGCACACTGTCCGGCGTGCCGGAGATCAGCGGATGCCAGTCAAAGAGCGGCTGACGGTGATACACCAGCCGATAGGCACAGGTCTGCGGCATCCAATAGAGGTGGTCCTCGATATTCGACGGCTTCAGCACGATGCAATCCGGTACAAACTGGTGGCGGGTGTCGTAATGCGCGCACAAACAGGTGTCATCGTCCAACAGACGGCACGCCACTCGGGTCAGCGCCACCTCGCCGCTGTCCTCGTCTTCCAACTTGTTCAGGCAACACTTGCCACACCCGTCGCACAGCGCCTCCCACTCCTTGCGGGACAGTTTGGAGATCGGCTTTTTCTCCCAAAACCGGGGGCTTAGCCCGTCGCGGGGGATCGGATCGCTCATAGGGCGGCCAGAATTGCGCGGGCCTGCGCGCTGTCGGCATCCATCTGGGTAATCAGCGCTTCAAGGCTGTCGAACTTCTCCTCGCCTCGCAGATGCTCGACCAACGCCACGGACACCGGCGCGCCATAAAGATCGCCAGAGAAATCAAAGACATAGGTTTCCAGATTGGGCAGGTTTTCCCCGAACATCGGGCGTACGCCCATCGACGCCACGCCGTGATACGCGCCCTTGTGTGGCCCGTCCAACACATTGAAAAGAACGGCATAAACGCCAAAAGCTGGCGGATGCAGCCCTTCGATGGACATGTTCGCGGTTGGATAGCCCAGCGTGCGACCCCGTTGTTCGCCGCCGATCACCGGCCCTTCGATCCGGTGCCAATGGCCCAGCATGTCGGCGGCGTCCCGTGGCCGTGCTTCGGTCAATGCGGTGCGGATGGCTGTGGACGACACCGTCTTGTCGCCCCGCGCCAGCAATGGTGCCACCGTGACACCAAACCCCATCTGTTCGCCAAATCGCACCAGATCCTGCGCCGTGCCCGCGCGTTTTTTGCCAAAGCAGAAATCCGCCCCAACGACCACATGCGCCAACCCAAGACCGTCACAAATCACGTCGCGCGCAAACTCTTCGGGGCTGAGGCCCGCAAGGCCAGAATGGAAAGGCAATTCAAAGAGATAGCGGATGCCGATCTTGTCCAACCGGCTGGCGCGCGCGGCCTGGCTCATCAGGCGAAAAGGCGGGGCGTCGGGGGCGAAATACTCGCGCGGATGCGGCTCGAACGTCAGCACGCCCAGCGGGGCATCGGGTGCTGCGGCCTGTGCCAGGTCGATCACCGTCCGGTGGCCCACATGCACACCGTCGAAATTCCCGATCGCCACGCTCGCGCCGCGATCACTTGGGTCCACAAACTGATAGTCGCGAATGATCTTCATGGCCCTTGCCTAGTCCCGCGCACAGGCGAGGGCAAGATGCAGTTTCCCACCGACCGGCGGGGGGTTTCAGTCGAACTTGCGCGAGGGTGCCAGCACCGTGGCTTCGCCGATCAGAACCTTTTTGCCGTCCACCGAACAATGGCAATCCAGACGCACGCGCCGCTTGGCAAAGTCGATGTCGATTACCTTGACCTCGGCATAGACCATGTCGCCGGGGCGCACCGGAGCCAGAAACTTCAGCGACTGACCCATATAGACGGTGCCATGACCCGGCAGCTGCTCCCCGATCACGGCAGAGATCAGACCAGCGGTCAGCATCCCATGCGCGATGCGCCCGGCAAAGATCGTGTCGCGCGCATAGTCGTCATCCATATGCACCGGATTGTGGTCCGTGGACACCTCGGCAAACATCTCGATATCGCGGTCCGTCACCTGTTTGCGCAGGTGGCGGGTCATGCCCATCTCGATATCTTCGATGCAGATTGTGCCGCGGGGCAGATTGTCCAACATGTCAGGCTCCGGTAACTTTCTGACCGCAATCGCGGTTGTCACGCAAGGTTATTACTTTGCGCGCGCAGAAAATCAAGCGAAAAGAATGTCAGCGCAAATGCCCTATCGTAAAGGTCGGCGCGCTCATTTCCTTTTGCAAATAAGCGTTTAGCGCATCCGCATCCGGCTGGTGCGACGTTTTTGTCTCCTCCGCGGCCAACCCGCCCGAGATGAACAGGGAATCAATGTCCTCGCCCATCGCACCCGCGATGTCCGTCAGCACCCCGTCACCGATGGCCAGGATGCCACTGTCGGGCACGTCCACGCCCAGTTCGAACAACCGCCGCCGCGCCAGATCGTAGATCGGTGGGTGCGGTTTCCCGAAATAGAGGCTTTCGCCCCCCATCTCGGTATAAAGCTGTGCCAGAGCGCCGGCGCACCACTCGCGCACCTCGCCCCGGTCCACCACGATGTCGGGGTTGGCGCAGAGCAGTTTCAGACCCAGCTGCTTGGCCATCAGGAACTCGGGCCGCATCGTATCCGGGTCAGCCATGGGATCGCGCGGACCGGTGCACACGATGCCCTCCGCCTGTTCCAGCGGCACCATCTCGACGTCGATGGGTTCCTTGATCACGCCGATGGGCTCAAAGAACTTCTCTTCCCCCGGCTGCCCTATGAAATAGACCCGCGAGCCGACCACGCCACGGAACATCGCCGCGCGCGCACTGTCGCCCGAGGTCGCAATGGTGTCCCACGCGTCATCCGGCACGCCGAAATGCACCAGCTGCTTGGTCACGCCAGCGCGGGGGCGGGGCGAATTGGTGACCAACACGACCTTGCCGCCCTTTGCACGATAGGCCTGCAAGGCAGCGACCGCCTCGGGTAGGGCATGCACACCGTTGTGCACGCACCCCCACAGGTCGACGAACAGCGCGTCATAGCGGTCGGAAATCTCGGCAAGCGAGGAAACGATCTGGGTCATCTGTCACTCCGGTTCAAAAAAGTCAGGCGGACCGATGGCCCGCCCGCAGCGCGACGCCACGCGCCGCATGTTGATCTAGGGCAGGGACGTGCCCCGCCCACATCCTCAGACCTTCAGGTTCGGGATGATCTGTTTCTTGCGGCTCATGATGCCGGGCAGGACCACGGTGTCGCCGGTCACGGTCGCGTCAAAGCTTTTCTCGGCCACGCCTTTCACCCGGTCATTGGGGATCAGCATGGTGGCCTCTTCGTTCAGGATGTCGACGACAAACAGCAGAACCTCGTCCGCGCCGTCCTCTTTCGCCACATCAACCATGGACGCCATCAGGCTGTCCTTGCGGTCCAGCACCAGCTTGGGCGCGGTGGTTTCCAGAACGGAGACGCGGAACTGCGTGCCGTCCACAGCATATTCCTTGCTGTCCATGCGCAGCAGTTCCGCATCGGAAAACGCCGATACGTCGGATTTCGCCTCGAACATCTCGGACGCGTAGGCCGAAATGTCGACGCCCAGATCCTTGGCCAGATCATGGGCAATCGCGGTGTCTTCCTGTGTCGTGGTGGGCGACCGGAATTCCAGCGTGTCAGACAGGATGCAGGACAGCATCGCGCCTTTCACGCCCGTGGGCATCTGCGCCATGTCCTTGCCGATCATCTTCCACATGATGGTGGCGGTGCAGGCCAGCGGCTCGATGCGGATGTCGATGGGGCCTTTGGTCTCAAGGCCGCCCACCAGCTTGTGGTGGTCGATGATGGCCGTGATGTCGGCATCGTTGATGGCGTCGGGCAATTCGGCGGGGTTGTTGGTGTCCACGATCACGACCGGCTGGTCGGCGTCCACGGCATTGATGATGCGCGGCTTGGGCAGGTCCCATTTTTGCAGCACAAACGCCGCCTCGGTGTTCGGCTCACCCAGCAGCACGGGCTCGGCTTCGACGCCCTTGATCTCGTTGAGGTACCACGACCAGATGATCGGCGATCCGGTGGAATCGGTGTCGGGGGATTTGTGGCCAAATACAAGCGTTGTCATGTGAATGCGTCCTTCGGGCGGGTATGAAATTTGCGCCCTTATAACAAGGTGTGTGGCCGTGTCACGGGGGGTGTTCCTGTCCAAATGTCGCGGTATGCGCTTGACGCATGGCGGCCCGGCCAGATACCGTTGCCGCCATCTGAAAAGGAGTGCCCTGCACATGGACAAACTGGCCTGACCGCACGCCCGTTCCCGCGCCCCTGATGCGCGCCCTTCAGAGAGGAGTGATCTGACAATGGACAAGTCCGCCTGACCCGCCCCGCGCGGGTGATGTGATCCGTGGCGCATTGCGCTGCATGTTCCAAGATTTCAGACCCACGAGGCACCATATGCCCAGAAAAACCAGCAAACGCCGCACGCGCGGCGACACCCGAGTTGTGTCTACCCCCGCCAAGCCGGGTGCAACACGACCCGCCGTGACGCAACCGGACCGCCAGCACCTGCGTACCCAAGTGCGTGGCGGGCGGCCACCGCGCTTTCCGGGGCGCACCGGGGGGCGCTAGTCCCTTGCCAGCGGGCCGCGCGTGGGGTTTCCTTGCGCGGCCCGCAACAGACCAGAGAAGACCGACGTGGCCGAGCGCGAAACCGATCTTTACCCGCCCGTCAAAGCCTTTCTCGAAGGGCAGGGATATGTGGTGAAGTCCGAGGTCGGCGCCGCCGATGTTGTGGCCCTGCGCGGGGCCGAGCCGCCGGTGATCGTCGAGTTGAAGCTGGGGTTTTCCCTGACGCTTGTGCATCAATGCGTGGCGCGCCTGTCGGTGACGGATGACGTCTACATGGCCGTCGCGCGCGGCAAGGGAAAGCGGTTCCTCAAGTCGGTCAAGGACATGACCCGCCTGTGCCGCCGCCTCGGGATCGGTCTGATGACGGTGCGCGGGTCGGACGGGCTGGTGCAGGTGCATTGCGATCCGGGGCCTTATGCGCCGCGCAAGAACACCAAGCGTCAGGGGCAGTTGCTCAAGGAATTCGCGGGCCGAGTGGGGGATCCCAACGATGGCGGCCAGACCCGCGTGGGGCTGATCACCGCCTACCGTCAGGACGCGTTGAAACTGGCGATGTACCTGTTCGAAGTGGGCGCGAGCAAAGGCGCGGATGTGGCCCGCGAAACCGGTGTGGCCCGCGCCACCACGATGATGCGCGACGACCACTATGGCTGGTTCGAAAAGGTCGACAAGGGCGTCTACGGCCTGTCTCCCAAAGGTGCAGAGGCCGTCGCCGCGTCGGGCGATGTGCTGGGCGGCTAGGCAGGCATCAGCGTGTCGGCCATCAGGTCATCGAGAAACAGGCTCAGCAATTGCAGCCGCCCCGACACGTCGGCCTTGCGATAGAGCGCGGCGCACTGCGCCTTGATCGTGCCCTGCGCCGTGGTGCGCAGTTCGGCCATCTCGGCCACGGAATATCCCTTGAGGGCAAGAACCGCGACGGCCCGCTCGGCCTCTGTCAGGCCCCATTCGTCAAACCGGACTTCCAGCAGATCGGCAAAGGCCCCCGAAGCGACCTTGAGCTGGTCATTGATGCGGTCCTCGCGCCGCATCATCCGGCGCAGTTCCGACCCGGTAAAAGCCAGCCCGAAAAACAGTGCGATGGTCACGATGGCCTCGATCGCGTCGCTGTCGGCCAGCGTATTTGTCTGCGCCGGCAGAACCAGATCGAAAAAGATGTCGGCCAGGAAATAGGCGCAACACAGCGCCTGAAGCGTGAACAGAGCCCAGAGGATGGTGCGACGTGTCGGCATGTGGTCTTCCATGTAGTGCAAAGGCCGCCCGAACGGGGCCGGGCGGCCGTGTGATCTGCGCAGCTTAGTCGTCTGCGTCGTCTTCGTCATCCTCCAGCTCGATCTCGGTGATCAGGCCGGTGCTGGCCGCGATTTCGATTTCATAGGCCACGCCCTCGAGGGTTGCCTCGGCCTCGATCTCATCGTCTTCGACCTCGATCTCCTGCACGGTATAGCCCATCTCGGTAAGTGCCGCGCGGATATCGGCTTCGGTCGTGCCGACACTGGCACCGACATCGAGACCGGCAAGGGCGGCGGCAGGCACCAGCAGGGCGGTCAGGGCGGCGGATTTTACGAAAGTTGTCATGGGTTTCTCCTGTGTGGTCATGTTACGCCGCACCGTTGCGGCTGGGATGGAGATGTGGGGCCAGCGCAGGCACCGGAATCGGCCTTGCGACGGATGCCGCAGCGTGTAGGCCAAAGGTTTATGCGGCCGATGCGCAAAATTTTGCGAGAATTTTCGATGTCCGGGCGCGCGCGGGCGTTGACTCGGGTCCCGGCTCTGCCTAACTACCCGTCGTTATCACTCAGGCCTACTGAGTGCTAACGGGGTCGAAACCGGCCCCGAGGGAGAAACTTTGAGCCTTAAGGAGCTGCAAAGATGGCATTGAAACCGCTTCATGACCGCGTGCTGGTACGCCGCACGGAAAGCGAAGAGAAAACCGCTGGCGGACTGATCATCCCCGATAGCGCCAAGGAAAAGCCCAGCGAAGGCGAAATCGTGGCCGCAGGCCCCGGCGCCCGCAAAGACAGCGGAGAGCTGATCGAGATGGGTGTGAAAACCGGCGACAAGGTGCTGTTCGGCAAATGGTCCGGCACCGAGGTCACCATCGACGGCGAAGAGCTGCTGATGATGAAAGAATCCGACATCATGGGGATCATCGAGTAATCGAGCCCTGACGCATGGTGCGCAGTGACTGCGCACCCTACGACTACGACATTCTCAAAGGAGAAATATCATGGCTAAGGACGTCAAATTCGACACGGATGCCCGCAACCGGATGCTGTCCGGCGTGAACATCCTCGCAGACGCCGTCAAAGTCACGCTGGGCCCCAAAGGCCGTAACGTGGTTCTGGACAAATCCTTCGGCGCGCCCCGCATCACCAAGGACGGTGTGTCGGTTGCCAAGGAAATCGAACTGGAAGACAAGTTCGAGAACATGGGCGCACAAATGGTGAAGGAAGTTGCTTCCCGCACCAATGACGAAGCAGGCGACGGCACGACAACCGCAACTGTTCTGGCCCAGGCCATCGTCAAGGAAGGCATGAAATCGGTTGCCGCAGGCATGAACCCGATGGACCTCAAGCGCGGTATCGATCTGGCGACAGCCAAGGTCGTCGACGCGATCAAGGCGGCCGCCCGCCCTGTGTCCGACAGCGACGAAGTTGCCCAGGTCGGCACCATCTCGGCCAACGGCGAATCCGACATCGGCCAGCAGATCGCGGACGCGATGCAGAAGGTCGGCAACGAGGGTGTCATCACCGTCGAGGAAAACAAGGGTCTGGAAACAGAGACCGACGTCGTCGAAGGTATGCAATTCGACCGTGGCTACCTGAGCCCCTACTTCGTGACCAACGCGGACAAGATGACCGCCGAGCTCGAAGACTGCATGATCCTGCTGCACGAAAAGAAACTGTCGTCGCTGCAACCCATGGTGCCGCTGCTGGAGCAAGTGATCCAGTCGCAGAAACCCCTGCTGATCATCGCTGAAGATGTCGAAGGCGAAGCGCTGGCAACTCTGGTTGTCAACAAACTGCGCGGCGGCCTGAAAATCGCAGCCGTCAAAGCACCCGGTTTCGGCGATCGCCGCAAGGCCATGCTGCAGGACATCGGCATTCTGACCGGCGGTCAGGTGATCTCCGAAGAGCTGGGCATGAAGCTGGAATCCGTGACCATGGACATGCTGGGCACCGCCAAGCGCGTTCAGATCACCAAGGACGAAACCACCGTCATCGACGGTGCGGGCTCCAAGGACGAGATCGAAGCCCGTGTCACACAGATCCGTGGCCAGATCGAGGAAACCACCTCCGACTACGACCGTGAGAAACTGCAAGAGCGCGTGGCCAAACTGGCTGGCGGTGTTGCCGTGATCCGCGTCGGCGGCATGACCGAAGTCGAAGTGAAAGAGCGCAAGGACCGTGTGGACGATGCTCTGAACGCGACACGTGCAGCTGTTCAAGAAGGTGTTGTCGTGGGCGGCGGTGTCGCTCTGGTGCAAGCTGCCAAGGGCCTCGAAGGTCTGACAGGCGCCAACAACGACCAGAACGTCGGTATCTCGATCGTGCGCAAGGCCATCGAAGCGCCCCTGCGTCAGATCGCAGAGAACGCCGGTGTGGACGGTGCCGTGGTTGCGGGCAAGATCCGCGAAAGCGACGACGTCACGTTTGGCTTCAACGCGCAGACCGAAGAATATGGCGACATGTTCTCCTTCGGCGTGATTGACCCGGCAAAAGTGGTGCGTACAGCTCTGCAAGACGCCGCATCGGTCGCAGCCCTGCTGATCACCACCGAAGCGATGGTTGCCGACAAACCCGCCAAAGACGGCGGCGGCGCGCCCGCAATGCCCGACATGGGCGGCATGGGCGGCATGATGTAAGTAGACTTCGCTTTCGCGAAGTCTGGCCCCCCGGCAGGATTGTTTTGCCCGCAAAATGGTCCCGACAGGGGACGCGTCAGACCCAAAAGCAAAGGCCCCCTCGTGGGGCCTTTGTCACGAAATCTGCCCCCATCAGCGTCGTTAGCGCAGAAATCGGCCGCAAAAGGTCGGGATGGTTTGCGCTGGCAAACGGGCTGAATTGGATCGGAATGATACTTTGAAGGGGTTTCGGGTGTGCGGGACAAACCGGCCTTGTGCAGTTGCAGCTATTGCTTGCGCAGCATTTGTTTGCAGGCGCCGCGGGATCGGCTTCGTGTTGTGGCCCAAGCGCCAAACCGGTCATTCGAATTGACGACCCTGACACCGCCTCAGATCTGACCTTCTACCGCACTGTGGCTCCCGTCGGAATTAACCGACTGCTCCACAGTCTCGATTTTTTGACTTCAGTCCGCAGAGAATTCTGAACGAGCACTTGCTGTACTGCAACAAAAATTGCACAATACATTTGTTGCAATTACAGCACTTACGGCGTGGAGATGGAACGAATGCAGGCCACAGATACGAAACAACCCGGGAGCTTCGAAGCCCTCATCACGGAGATCCACGCGCAGTACGACGATCTGAGCAAGACCAATCAACAGATTGCCGTCTATCTGACCCAGAATCCAAACGACGTGGCAATGAACTCGGTGAACTCCATTGCCGAGAAGCAAGGTGTGCATCCGTCAAGCTTCGTCCGTTTTGCGCAGCATTTCGGGTATAAGGGGTTCAAAGAGTTGCAGGGCATCTTCCGCCAGCGCCTGAATACCGCCGCGCCGGGGTTTGAAACGCGCGCCGAGCAGATGAAGGCGCGATTGGCCGAGGCTGGCGACAGTGGGGTGAGAGGACATCTTCTCGATCTCGTCGCAAACGATCTGGCGTCGCTCGAACAGCTTGTGTCCGACATCGACGAGAAGGATCTGGATCGCGCCATCGATCTTCTCGAGGCCGCCGATTGCGTCTATCTCATCGGGCAGCTTCGGTCGGAACCGGTTGTGGTCCTGTTGCGCTACATTCTGACCATGCTGGGACGGCGCGCGGTTCTGATTGATGCCGCCGGCGGTTTGGCGACGCATATGGGCAAAGTCATCGGCGAGAGCGACGTGCTTCTGGCGGTGTCGTTTCGGTTTTATGCCAAGGAAGTTGTGAACACGGCGGAAGAAGTGGCTGCGCGTGGCATTCCGATCATTGCGATCTCGGATTCGACACTTTCGCCGCTGGCAAAGTCTGCCGACGTGCTCTTCGAGGTGCCGGAGCGAGAGCAGGCCTTTTCGCGCTCACTGGCCGCGCCCATTTGTCTTGCGCAGGCTTTGATGCTGGGATTGGCGGCGCGGCAGGCAGATGGCACTGCCCCCAAGGCGCCGCTCATTCCGGTTGTCAGCGCGCCCTGACGCGGTTCGGGAAAGACCATCGGGGGGTGCCCGACGGTCTTGTAATTGTCAGCCGTATTGAGCTTCCAGCGACATCGCCCGCTCGGGCGTCGGCGGCGCAAACTGATAGCCGCCCCAGACCGACTGGTCGAAGTTGATGACCGACCCGGTCATCATGCCCGCATCTTCGGACGCCAGATAGTTCACTGCCTTGGCGACTTCCTCGGGCGCCAGGAGGCGGCCGAAGGGTTGCTCGGCCGCGACCTTTTCAAGCCAGTTCTCATCGGCGCCGTGATATTCCCGCTGGGTCTTATCCTCGCCATCGGAGGCCATCCAGCCGATGTTGAGCTGGTTGACGCGGATGCGGTTGCGCATGACCGCGAAAGCGGTGTTGCGTGTGAACGTCGCCAATGCCTCCTTTGATGCGCAATAGGTCGAAATGAACGGCTGACCGGCGAGTGCTGACGTGGAGCCGATATTGACGATTGCGCCCTCGATGCCCTCGCGGATCATGATCTCGATCGCGCCTTGCATCAGGAAGAACGGGCCGCGTGTGTTGACCGCGAACATCTTGTCGAAGAGCGCCTCGTCTGTCCGCAGGATGTCGCCGCGATCCGTGATGCCTGCCGCATTGACCAGAATGTCGATCCGCCCGAACTCGGCATCCGCCCGCGCCGTCACCGCCTTGCAGTCCGCGACGTTTCCAAGGTCGGCCTTCTGGAAGACGACCTTGCAGCCGGTGTCCGCCTGAATGGCCGCGGCGACGGCCTCTCCTTTCTCGACGCCGCGCCCGCAGGTCACGATGCCTGCGGCCCCGGCCTCTGCGAGGCGGCGGGCGATGGCTGCGCCCAATCCTTGCGTACCGCCCGTCACAACGGCGATTTTTCCATCGATGCGATTCATTTCGTTACCTCGTATCCTGCTGCGTCCATGACGCGCTTTAATTCCGCACGGCCCTTGATGGCCATATCAAGCGGGGGATTGGCTTTCGGGTCCTGTTCCGCCTCGATGACGAACCAGCCCTCGTAGCCTTTGTCAGCCAGCGCCTTCACGATGGCTTCGAAATCCAGCGAGCCATCGCCGGGGACCGTGAAGGCGCCCTTGATGACGGCATCGAGGAAGCTCTCGCTTGTGCGGTCGAGGCTATCAATGACGGTTTGTCGGATGTCCTTCGTGTGGACATGGGTGATGCGGGCGTGGTGGTTGTCGATCACGCGAAAGTTGTCGCCGCCGGCGAACGCCATGTGCCCGGCATCAAACAGCAGAGGCACGCTGGAATGCTTCATCAGCAGATCAAGCTCAGCCTCGGTTTCGACGACCGCGGCCATGTGATGATGATAGGCGATCGGCATGCCTTCGGTTGCACACCAGTCGGCGAAATCGCTGATCTTGCGACCGTAGGCGGCCATCTCGGGTTCCGAGATGACGGGTTTCTGGGCGAGAGGTGTCTGGCGCTCGCCCTGAACGGACCGCGCGGTTTCGCCATAGACGATGCAGGGAGCACCAGCCGCTTTGAAGAACGCATGCTGTTCGGCGATGCGGTCTTTCTCGGCTTCGATATCTCCGTCAAGCAACAGGCCGGAGAACCAGCCGCCGCAGACCGAGATGCCGTGCCGGTCAAGGATCGGGCCAAGCTCGTCCATGTTCATGGGAAAGCGGCGCCCGGTTTCCATGCCGGTCAGTCCGGCCTCGGCCGCTTGTCGCAGGCACTCGTCGAGGCTCACGTCGTCTGACAGTTCTTCCAGATCGTCGTTCCACCACGCGATGGGCGCGATGCCAAGTTTCGCAGATGGCATCAGACGCCCTCCCTTTGCTTGGCGCGGAAAGTCTCTTGTCTGGCGCGGGCCTCACGGATGCTTTCGCGTTCGTTGATCTCAGGCACGCCGACGTACCAATCGGCGCCTCCGTCGGTCCACGCATGGGCGTCGGACTCGATCACCAGAACGGTTGTTCGGTCGGTGGTCTGCGCCCATTCCATTGCAGCTTCGAGGTCGGCGAGGCCGTCGCAGTGCCGCGCCTCCGCTCCCATGGCTTTGGCATGCGCCGCGAAGTCGACGTGGAGCGGTTCTTCGCGATTTTTGATACGCGCGTCTTTCAGCAGGTTGTTGAACCCCGGAACCCCCATGCCGGTCTGCAGGCGATTGATGACGCCGAAGCCGCCGTTGTCGCACACCACGATAATCATCTTGTGGCCCGTCAGGACAGTCGAATAGATGTCCGAGTTCATCATCATGTAGGAGCCGTCGCCCACCATAACGATGGGAACCCCCGTCTGATTGCCATCCTTGTCGGTCTTGGCCATTGCGTGGCCCCAGCCGCCGGCGATTTCATAGCCCATGCAGGAGAACCCGAACTCGAGATCATAAGTGTTGGGGGCTTTTACGCGCCAGTTCTTGGCTGTCTCGCCGGGCAGTCCTCCTGCCGCCGTGACCATCGTATCAACCTCGCGGGCCGCCTTGTTCACAACGCCGATCACCTGCGCATAGGACGGCACAGGTGCGTTGGATGGCGCCTGTTCGGCATCGAGGAAGGCGTTCCAATCCGCGTAAAGCTGCTGTGCCATTTGCATCTGGGCCGGGTCGGCTTTCCAGTCTCCAAGGGCGTCGTCGAGTTCAGCGAGCGATTCGAGCGCGTCTCCCACCAAAGGCTGCGCGAAATGCTTGGAGGCGTCGAAGCGGGCCGCGTTGATGTTGATGAACTTCGCGTCCTTGGAGAAGGTCGTCCACGAGCCGGTCGTGAAGTCCTGCATCCGGGTTCCGATAGCGATGACGACGTCGGCCGCCTCCGCCAGTTCGCGGGCCGCCTCGGTACCCTCGATGCCCATCGCGCCGACATAGGCCGGGTGGTCATGCACGACCGCGCCCTTGCCCGCGATGGTCTCGGTAAAGGGAACGCCGCGTTTAGTTGCAAACTCGGCCAATGTTTCACCGGCGCCCGAGTAGCGCACGCCGCCACCCGAAATGATAAAGGGCTTCTTGGCGGTTTTTAGCAGTTCGGCGGCCTTTGCGACCTCGTGCCGCGCGGGGCGCGGGCGTGGGATCGACCAGGTCTTCTCGGCAAAGAAAGCGACCGGGTAGTCATAAGCGACTTCCTGGATGTCCTGGGGCAGACCTATGAAAGCGGGTCCGCAATCCGCCGGGTCGAGCATCGTCCTGATCGCGTTCGGCAGGGATTGCAGGATTTGTGCAGGGTGAACGATCCGGTCCCAGTACCGCGATACCGCTTTGAAGCCGTCGTTGACGGTGATCGACGGGTCTCCGAAGTGTTCGACCTGCTGCAGAACCGGATCGGGCAGACGATTTACATATGTATCGCCGGCCAGCAGAAGCACCGGAAGCCGGTTGGCATGTGCAACGCCCGCCGCGGAAATCATGTTGGTGGCCCCAGGGCCAACCGAAGAGAGTGACACCATGATCTGGCGGCGCTGCTTGGCTTTTGCATAGCCGATCGCGGCCAAAGCCATGCTTTGTTCGTTCTGACCGCGCCAGGTCGGCAGGGTGTCCTGCACCTGTTCGAGCGCTTCGGAAATGCAGGTGACATTCCCGTGCCCGAAGATTCCAAAGACGCCGGCAAAGAGCGGAACGCGCTCTCCGTCGATCTCTGTGAACTGATTGCACAAGTAGCGTACAAGCGCCTGACCCATAGTAAGATGGACTGTTTCTGTCATCTGAACCTCCCAAATTTCGGTATCGTTTGAAAAACGTATAATTGCGAAAAAAATCTCTTGCAACATTTATTGCGATGCTGCTACAAAAATTGCAGAACACTTCGGGAGGTTGATAAATGTTGCGAATTGCGGTCCTTGGATGCGGGAGAATCGGGCAGATGCACGCGGCGAATGTCGCGCGGCATGCGCGGACCGAGCTCGCCATGGTCTATGATGTCCACGCGCCCGCCGCCGAGGCTGTAGCTTTACGCGAGGGGGCAAAGATCGCGGCAACGGCAGAGGATGTCTTTGCGTCGAAAGATGTCGATGCCGTCCTGATCGCAACAGCGACGCCCACACATGCAGATTACATCGAGATGGCTGTCGCCTCCGGCAAAGCCGCGATCTGCGAGAAGCCGATCGATCTCGACCTCGGCCGCGTCAACGCCTGCGCCGAGAAGATCGCCGGGACCAGCGTTCCGATCCAGCTCGGCTTCAACCGGCGCTTCGACCCCGGCCACCGGGCCGCGCGCGACGCGATGCGGGATGGCGCGATTGGCGATTTGCATCAGGTGATCATCACCTCGCGAGATCCGGCCATTCCGCCGCGTGCTTACCTGGAGGCCGCGGGCGGTCTTCTTCGCGACATGACGATCCACGACTTCGACCTGGCGCGTTTCATGCTGGGGGACGACCCCGTGAAGGAGGTCTTTGCCGTCGGGGGTGCGCTGATCGATCCGGAGCTTGGCGCAGAACTGAACGAGATCGACAGTGCCATGATCATCATGCGCACCGAGGGCGGCAAGCAGTGTCACATCAACAACTCGCGCACAGCCGTTTATGGCTATGATCAGCGCGTCGAGCTAATGGGCTCAAAAGGCATGGCGCTTTCCGACAACCGGAAACCGCACGAGATGCGGACCTATTCGGCGACCACGACCGAAGTCTCCGCGCCTTACCAGTTCTTCTTCCTCGAACGGTACAGCGAGGCCTTCAACGCCCAGATCGACTACTTCGTCGACGCGGTCGAGAACGGCACCGCACCAGAAGTCGGTTTCGAGGATGGGCGGCAGGCGCTGATCCTGGCCGAGGCGGCCTACAAGTCACTTGCCGAAGGTCGGCTGGTGCAAGTTTCGGAGATCGCGTGATGTCACTCTACGAACCCTTTGGCAATTTCATCGCGGGTTCCTGGATCGGCGGAACAGATGGCGACACACCGGTGATCAGCCCGGTCACCGAACGCCCCGTCGGGGCCTACCGCCCGGCGACCATCGAAGACACTGAAGCGGCGATTGCCGCTGCCGAACGCGCGCTTCCGGCGCTATCCTCCCTGGGCGGTTGGGAGCGCGCGGATCGACTTCATCGTATCGCCGACGAAATGAAGCGCCGGGAAGACGAAGCGGCGACCATGATCTCGGTTGAGACCGGCAAGCCGATTGCGCAATCGCGCCGGGAGTGGGCGCTCGCGGTCGATCAGTTCCGTTGGTACGCCGAAGAGGCGCGGCGTTTGAGCGGGCGGATCGTGCCGTCACGTGTGCCGGGCGGCGAATTTCACGTCACGCAAGAGCCTGTCGGCATTGTCGCCGCATTCACAGCCTGGAACTTCCCGGCTGCCTTGGTTGCGCGAAAAGTTGCCCCCGCACTCGCTGCAGGCTGCCCGGTCATTTGCAGACCATCATCGCAAACGCCTGGCGTTGCGATGGTGCTCGTGGATTGCGTGCGGGCCGGGGAATTGCCCGAGGGGTCGGTCGCCCTCGTTGTCGGTCCGACGTCGAAAACCTACGGGCCTTTGATGGCGTCAAAGGTGGTGCGGAAAGTGTCTCTGACCGGTTCGACCCATGTCGGACAACAAATGGTCCGAGATGCCGCCGACACGATGAAAAAGGTGTCGATGGAGCTTGGTGGCAATGCGCCGCTGATCGTTTTCGAGGATTGCGATCTTGAGGCGACGCTGGATGTCGCGGTCGCGACGAAGTTCGCCAATGCGGGCCAAGTCTGTGTGACGCCGGATCGGTTTTTCGTCCATGCGTCGCTGCATGACGCCTTTGTCGACGGTTTTGCGAAACGCGCAGCGGCGCTGAAGTTGGGCGATGGGCTAGATCCAGCGAATGCGATGGGTCCGCTCATCAACAAGAAGCGCCGCGACGAGATCGCCTTCGCAGTCGCGGGTGCCGTGGCTGGCGGAGCGGAAATCGTGACTGGTGGCAAGGCCGTCGGGGACAAGGGCTTCTTCTTCCAGCCGACGGTTCTGAAAAATGTGCGCGATGACATGGCCGTCATGGATGAAGAGAACTTCGGTCCGATTGCCGCGATCACCTCCTTTGAAGACGAAGACGAAGCGCTCGCCCGCACAAACGCCTGCGACATGGGGCTTTCTGCCTACGCCTTCACCAAGGATGCAGCACGAGCGCGACGCGTTTCGGCGGCGCTCAAGGCGGGGATGGTTGGGATAAACAGCTTTGCTTTGGCGGCGGCTGAAGCGCCGTTCGGCGGCACCAAGTTCTCGGGCATGGGTCGGGAAGGCGGCTCAGAGGGCATCGCCGAATATCTCGACACCAAACTCACGCAATCGGTTTTTTGAGGGTAGCCGGCATGATCAAGAATAAACTCAAGACGACCTGGGACGCCGGACAAGCGACCATCAATGGTTGGCTCTCGATCAATTCACCCTTCGTGGCTGAGATCATGGCTGCGCAAGGCTATGACAGTGTCACAATTGACATGCAGCACGGGGCGGTCAGCTACGAAGGGGCGCTCGGGATGCTGCAGGCGATGCGAGCGTCGGGCGTAGTGCCGATGGCGCGGGTTCCCTGGCTCGATCCGGGCGCGATCATGAAGGCGCTGGATGCAGGGGCCTACGGGATCATCTGTCCGATGGTTAACACCCGCGCTGATGCGGAGCGGCTGGTCAGCTACATGCGTTACCCGCCGCTTGGCACTCGTAGCTTCGGCCCGACGCGGGCGAATTTCTCCGCCGGGGAGGGATACGCTGATGAGGCCAATGGGGAGATGCTGGCTTTCGCGATGATCGAGACCGCAGAGGCGATGGCGAACCTCGACGAGATCGTCAGAACGCCTGGCCTCGACGGTGTCTATATCGGCCCTGCCGATCTGACGCTGGGCCTGTCGGACGGCGCCTTGCCGCCGGGGTTTGATCGCAAAGAGCCCGAGATGATTGCGGCGATCCACCGGATCCGCGACGCGGCCAAGGCGGCAGGTATCCGCGCCGCGTTGCATTGTGGGACGCCGGACTACGCCGCCACGGCGATGAACTGGGGCTTCGACATGGTGACCTTGTCGAATGACGTCAGGCTGCTGGCCGCTGAGGCTTCGCGCACTGTCAAACAGGCGCGGGCGATGGCCGACGATCAGGCGTCGGAGCCCGAAGAACTTGAACAAGCGGGGTATTGAGATGGCACGTGTTCTTGTTGCCGGAAAACTGCACGACAGCGGTCTCGCGCTTCTGCAAGCACGCAGTGATTTCGAAATCGACTATATCGAGGAAATCAGCGAAGCGTCGATGGAGCCCTATCTCGCCGACGCGACGGCCGTGCTTCTCAGAACGCAGCCGTTCGAAGCAGCGGCCATCGCCAAGAGCCGAAAGCTCGCCATGGTGTCGCGCCATGGCGTCGGCTTCGATGCGGTCGATGTCGGGGCGCTGAATTCCCGCGGTATCCCTCTGGCGATTGTGGGCGATGTGAATGCTCAAACGGTCGCCGAGCACGCGATGCTTCTGTTGCTGTCGGCCAGCCGGCGGCTGATCAGCTACGACGGTGCGACCCGTCCGGGCGGCGATTGGGGGTTTCGCAACAGCCTTTCGGCGCGAGAGGTCTCAGGGAAGACGCTTCTGATCATTGGTCTCGGGCGGATCGGGCGGCATCTCTCGCGGATGGCGCGCGGTTTCGACATCGAGGTCATCGCCTACGATCCATACATGTCCCAGGCAGCGCCGCTCGGCGTGTCCGTTGTCGACGATCTAGACACTGCGCTGGCAACGGCAGATCTCGTTTCGGTCCACGTGCCGCGCACGGATCAGCCGCTGATCGGTCGGCGCGAGCTTGGCCTGATGAAGTCCACGGCTGTCATCGTCAACACGGCGCGCGGCGGCAGTATCGAAGAGGCCGCGCTCGCCGATGCCTTGTCGGAAGGACGGATTTTCGGCGCGGGGCTGGATGTCTTCGTCGACGAACCGCCGACGATTGCGAACCGCTTGACGACCTGTGCGACCGCAACGCTGACGCCGCATTCCGCGAGCATGACTGCGGAATGTGCTGAGCGCATGGCGGTTGTCTCGGCGCAAAACATTCTCGACTTTTTCGACGGTCATCTGGACCCAGAACTAGTTGTAAATGCACATGAAATTCGATTCTCGGCATGATTGCCGGGAGCAAAGATTTCAACGTAAGTTGCGAAATAAATATTCTTGCAATTT
Source organism: uncultured Tateyamaria sp. (assembly GCF_947487805.1). Lineage (GTDB taxonomy): Bacteria > Pseudomonadota > Alphaproteobacteria > Rhodobacterales > Rhodobacteraceae > Tateyamaria. Next base: position 832,194 of record NZ_CANKXW010000001.1, read on the forward strand.
TTGTTGACAATACCGTCAAGTCGCAACAAGCTTTGCAAAGCGACGGCTGATAGACCCGCCTTGGTTCGGGAGTGCCGGGGCAACCACAATGGAGGAGAAAGACCATGAACTACTTCACGACCACCGCACTTGCAGGCGCCATCACACTCGCCGCAGGAACCGCCTTCGCGGACGACGTCCGGGTCGGCTTCACACCGAAATTCCTGAAGGACGACTTCCAGACACTCATGCTGGATCTCTCCAAGGCTGCATTCGATGCCAAGGGCTTCGAGCTTGTCGGCGCGCCTGATCCGAACGGCGATATCGCCGCTCAGGTGGATGCACTGCAGAACCTCATCGCGAACGGCGCCAATGTTGTTGTCTTCGCACCCATCGACGCGGCCGGTATCGTTCCGGCGGTCAAGCGGGCCAACGACGCCGGTGCGCTTGTCTTCTCGATCGACGATAGCCCGGCTGGCGGCCAGGTGACCGCAACGGTCCGCGCCGACAATGTCAACGCCGGTGCGCAGGGCGCCGAGGAGATGGCACGCCGTCTTCAGAACGACGCCTGCTGGGCCGCAAAATCCTGCACTGTCCTGGAACTGCAGGGCGGGCTGACCACACCGAACGGCCTCGACCGCTCGAACGGCTTTGCCGACAAGTTGGCTGAGCTGGCGCCGGACGTCACCATCATTCAGCGTCCGACCGAATGGACCGCGGACATGGCCGCCGATGCGACCCAGAACGTGCTGACACAGAACCCTGATCTGGATGGTGTGTTCATGGCGTCCGAACTGATGGCAACGGCGGTGAACGCGCAGTTGAAGCGTGCTGGTCGCGGTGCCGAGGTTGGCGATCCTGAAAGCGTCATCCGCATCGCAATCGACGGCACGCCCCAGGGCCTGCAGCTGATCCGCGAAGGTGCCCTCGACGCCACCGTCTCGCAGCCGCTGAGCGCCTACGCGACAAAGACGGCCGAGTTGATCGAACTGGTCATGGGCGGTGGCACCATCGAGATCGGCCAGAAGGATGACGGTCGTGTCGTAGAGACGCCTGTCGGTCCGCAGTACCAGCTTAATGCGACGCTGGTGACGTCTGACAACGTCGACTCGGACGATCTCTGGGCCAACAAGATCGGCATGTAAGCAACGCGCAGGGAGGCGAAGGCCATGGAACAGATCAGACCCATCGTTGAGATGCGCGGCATCTCCAAGACCTTCGGCTCCACGCGCGCGCTTCGCGATGTCGACTTCACCCTGGAGGAGGGCGAGATCCACGCCCTCCTCGGACGCAACGGTGCCGGGAAGAGTACCCTAGTGTCAGCGATGAGCGGCTACACGCCCGCCGACACAGGCACGATCCGCATCGCCTCCACAGAATTCAATGCCGACGGCAGCAGCTACGCGGCGCGCATCCGGGGCGACATCGCCCATGTGCAGCAGACGCCGCAGATGTTCGACCTGCTGTCGGTGGCCGAGAATCTCTTCCTCGAGAACGACCTGGTCCGCAATCGCTGGGGCATGGTCAGCTACACGCGCATGATCGAGAAGACCGAGAAGCTCATGCGCGACTGGAACATGGATATTGCTCCGAGCGATCTCGCCGGGGAACTGGGTGCAGGACAGCGTCAGCTTCTGGAAATCATGAAGGCGCTCAGCCGGGGTGTCCCGGTGATCATTCTCGATGAGCCTACGGCGGCCCTCAGCAATGCCGAAAAGCGGGTGTTGTTCGATCAGGTCAAGTTGCTGAAAACTGCCGGTGTGTCCTTCGTTTATATCTCGCATCACCTCGACGAGATTTTCGAGATTGCGGACACGGTGACGATCCTGCGGGATGGCCAGGTTGTGAAATCGCGCGCCTCGGTCGAGGGGCTCGATACGGAAACGCTCGCCAACCTGATGATGGGCGAGAAAACGACCCGCAGCGCACGTGAGGATCACACCTTCGGCGACGCGGCCCCGCTCCTGTCGGCGCGACAGGTTCAATTGAAGCCCGACAGCCCGAAGATCGACATCGATGTGCGTCCGGGCGAGATCATTGCGCTGGCAGGCCCTGTCGGAAGCGGCAAGGAAGACCTCGCGATGGTGCTGGCCGGTCAACAAGCGCCTGCTCGCGGACAGGTCAGCGGGCCGAATGGCGCTTTGCCGACCATCGGCTACGTGCCGACCGATCGTCATGCCAGCGGCTATGTCGGCATCCTCGGCGTTCGCGAAAACGTGGCGCTTGGCGGTCTCGAAGTCTTGTCAGGCAACTTTGGGTTCATTTCGAAAGCGAAGGAGGACAGCCTCGTCAGCCGCCTGACCCGGCAGACCGATGTCATTGCCTCTTCGCTCGATCAGGCCGTCAGCCAGCTGAGCGGCGGCAATCAGCAGAAGGTGGTCTTTGCGCGCGCGCTGTGTCGCGACCCGCAGATCATCGTGGCCCTAAGTCCGACGCGCGGCGTCGACGTGGGCGCCAAGGAACAGCTTTATGCCCTCTTGCGCGATCTCGCGAGCAAGGGGCTCGGGGTGATCGTCGTCTCGGATGAAGAGGACGAAATCTCGCAACTCGCAAACCGTGTGGTGATCGTGTTCGAAGACCGGATCGTCGACGAAATGGTCGGAGACTACCGCATGGAAGACCTGATATTGCATATGGAGGGCGCAACATGACCATGGAAATTGGAGTGCCCGAGGGGCACGGGGGGAAGAAGATGGCTGCAGACGGACAATCGGCGCTGGCGCGTTTCGGACATGGTTTCGTGGCGGGCGGCTGGACGATGTATCCGGTCCTGCTGCTCCTGATCATAGTGGGCGCATTCATCGCGCCGCGTTTCCTGTCCTTCATCAACATCATCAACATCCTCGAGCAGGTCAGCGTGCTGGGTCTGACGACCATCGGGCTGACGTTTGTCCTGTTGATCGGACGCCTGGATCTCTCCCTTGAAGGCGTCGTAGGTTTTGCTCCGATGCTGGCTGCCGTGATGCTCGTGCCTGCTGCGGCGGGCGGTTTCGGGGTCGAACTGCCGCAATGGATGGGTTTGATCGTGGCGCTTGGCTGCGCCGGTCTGATCGGGCTTTTCAACGGGTTGCTTGTGGTGAAGGTCGGGCTCAACCCCTTCATCTCGACACTCGGCCTGCTGGTCCTGTTGCGCGGCGGTATTCTCATTATCTCGAACGGGCGCTCGATCTACTCGCCGGGTGAGTCGCTGACATGGCTCGGTTCGGCCCAGTTTGCTGGGATTCCGATGGCGGTCTTCGTCTTCCTGACCGTGGCCACGGTTGTGGGGCTGGTGCTCAAGTATCACCGCTACGGCCGGGCGCTCTACGCCATCGGCGGCAACGAAGACGCAGCGCGGGCGGCGGGCATCAATGTGGATCGCATGATCTGGTCGGCCTTCTTCTTCGCCGGTCTGCTCGCTGGTCTCGCCGGTATCCTTCTGACGGGTCGTCTCGACTCGGCGGTCACAACGCAAGGCCAGGGCATCATCTTCTCGGCCTTCGCCGCAGCAGTGATTGGTGGCGTCAGCCTCGGCGGTGGGCGCGGAACGATTGTCGGTGTTGTCTCCGGTGTGCTGCTGATCGGCGTGATCAACAACCTGCTGACCCTGGCACAGGTGCCAAGCTTCTACGTCCAGGCCTCGACGGGCGCGGTCATCATCATCGCCGCGATCCTGACCACCGTTGCCAGCCGCCGTTCGGGTGGCGTCAAGACACGGACCTGATCGGGTCGAAATGGTGCCGTCCGGCAACGGGCGGCACCTGTTTTTTGCCGGAGGATGACATGGACAAGCGACCCATCGGAAACACCGGGCTTTCCGTAACGCCCATCGGCTTCGGCACAGCAGCCCTCGGCGGGATGCCCGACACCTACGGTTACGGCGTCGATGACGAGACGGCCAACGCCACCATCCGCGAAATCTTTGACGGGCCGGTCAACCTGATCGACACCTCACGGAACTACGGGTTTGGACGCGCCGAGAAACGGATTGGCAAGGTCATTCGCGAGCGCGGCGGTATCCCCGACGGGTTTGTCATCTCGACCAAGCTCGATCGTGACATGGAGACCGGGCGTTTTGACGGCGATCGGGTGCGCCAGTCCGCAGAAGAGAGCCTGCAAGCCCTAGGAATCGACCGATTTCAGATTCTGCATTTACACGACCCCGAGCACGCCCGCGATCTCGACGAGATCACCCGGAGGGGCGGGGCTCTCGACACACTTTTCAAGCTGAAAGACGAGGGTCTTGTTCAGGCCGCGGGCATCGCGATGGGCCGGACAGATATTTTGGCGCCGCTTGTTGAAAACTGGCCGTTCGACCTCGTTCTGGTCCACAACCGATACACGCTTCTCAACCGCTCGGCGCACGGGGTTTTCAGTCGTGCCGTTGAGAAGGGCATGACCGTCTTCAACGCTGCGCCCTATGCAGGCGGCGTCTTCGCCAAGGGCAGCGACAAGGTCAAGCGCATTACCTATCAAGAGGTGGACGACGCTGCATTGGCCCCGGTCAAGCGGATCGAAGGGGCATGCGCGGCATACGACGTTGCCCCCGGCGCAGTAGCGCTTCAGTTTTCGATGCGCCAGCCGCAGATCGGGACCACGGTTGTTGGCGTCAGCAAACCGGACCGCGTGCGCCAGACCTTGGGGTGGGCAAACGAAAGTGTCGTCGAAGATCTCTGGTCTGAACTGGCGGGTCTGCCCTTTGACACGGTCGATCCCGAGGCCGCGCGCGTCTATGTTCCTGGCTGAGACTGCCGTATGAAGATCGTCCGATCGCGCCGAACCTCGGCGTCGATCCAGTCATTGAATGCCTGCAATCTCGGCGATCCTTGCAGGTTCTCGTGCCAGACCAGCCAGTACTCCCGCCGGATCGAGATTTCGGGCAGAAGCGGCACAAGGTCGTTGTCTTTATGGGCCATGAAGTCGTGCAACACGCCGATGCCGCTTCCGGCGCGAACGGCGTGGAACTGACCGACAGCGGTGGCGATCTCTATATCGCTCTTCCAGTCGCGCAAGATATCGCGGGTATAGGTCAGATCGGAGCTGTAGATCAGATCGTCGACATACCCGACGAGCGGGTGGGCGCGCAGTTCATCCTTTGAGCGCGGGCGCCCATGACGATCGATGTAGGACTGCGCCGCGTAGAGACCGAGCGTATACTCCGTGAGTTTCCGGACCCTGAGGCGTCCTTTCGCAGGGCGGCCGATCATAATGGCCACATCCGCCTCGCGCTCGGACAGCGAGATCGTACGGGCAACCGGAACAAGTTGCAGCCGCAAGTCCGGATGGCGCTGCCGCAATTTTCCGAGCCTAGGAGCGAGAAAGGCGCTGCCGAACCCGTCTGGCGCACCGATCCGCAACGTGCCGCTAACCGCCCCCGCGCGTTCCAGGTTTGACGTGCCCGAAAGCAGTTCGGCTTCGATCCTTTCAGCGGTCTGAAGCAAATCGGAACCGGCGTCCGTCAATGTGCAGCCGCGTGTACTGCGATCAAAAAGGCGCGCGCCCACGTCTTCTTCGAGCCTTGCAAGATGGCGACTGAGCAGGGCTTGACTGACGCCAAGGCGACGCGATGCGCCAAGCATCTGACCTTCTCTTGCCACGGCGAGAAAGTATCTCAGATCGTCCCAGTTCATTATGTATATTTTCGCATAACAGTTACCCAATGTTGGGTGTTTATATACGAAAAAGAATTAGAGAAACAGGGGTATCCAAGGAGATACGAACATGAACGAGATTCCGCAATTCACTGGCAACACTGCCGTTTCTCACGGGTCTGATCGCACCGCGCCAGTCTTCGATCCGGCAACGGGTCAGCAAACGAAGACTGTGGCGCTTGCGACCGCGGCAGAAGTCAGCGCCGCGGTTCTGAAGGCAAGAACCGCCTGGCCCGAATGGGCCCGCATGTCGCCACTGCGTCGCGCACGCATCCTCGATCGTTTCAAATCGATCCTCTGGGAGCGTGCCGAAACCCTCGCGGAAGTCATTTCTTCCGAGCACGGCAAGACCCACGACGACGCGCTTGGCGAAGTGACACGTGGTATCGAAGTGGTGGAGTTCGCAACCGGCGCACCGCACCTTCTGAAGGGCGAGGTCTCCGAGAATGTCGGCACCGCTGTTGACAGCTACTCCCTGCGCCAGCCCTTGGGCGTCGTTGCCGGAATCACGCCGTTCAACTTCCCGGCGATGGTGCCGATGTGGATGTTTCCGGTGGCGCTTGCCTGCGGCAATACCTTTGTGCTGAAGCCGTCAGAACGGGTGCCCTCTGCGTCGCTGTTGCTCGCCGAATGGCTCTCTGAGGCAGGCCTTCCCGATGGCGTTTTCAACGTCGTCCAAGGTGACAAGGAGGCCGTCGACGCACTCCTTGAGCATCCTGACGTGAAGGCCGTCAGCTTCGTCGGCTCCACTCCGATCGCGAAGTACATCCACGCCAAGGGGACTGCGAACGGCAAGCGCGTCCAGGCGCTTGGAGGAGCAAAGAACCATATGGTGATCCTGCCCGATGCCGATCTTGATCAGGCCGCGAACGCATTGATGGGCGCAGCCTTCGGCTCGGCAGGCGAACGGTGCATGGCGATTTCGGTTGCGGTCCCGGTGACCGATGCGGTCGCCGATGCGCTCGTCGAGCGACTGGTTCCGATGATGGAGAAGCTCCGGGTTGGTCCAGCTACAGACCGTTCGGCAGAGATGGGGCCAGTTGTGTCCGAGGCGGCTCGTAAGAGAATTGTCGACTACATCGGTCAGGGAGAGGCTGCGGGAGCCAAAGTTGTTTTGGACGGGCGTCGCTTTATCCCTCCGCAGGGCCATGAGAACGGGTATTTTGTCGGCCCGACCCTCCTCGATCACGTGACGCCGGACATGAGCGTCTGGAAGGACGAGATTTTCGGGCCAGTCCTCTCGGTGGTTCGGCGGAATACCTACGCCGGGGCCGTTGAACTAGTGCAGGCGCATGAATACGCCAACGGCGTCGCTATTTTCACACGCGACGGTGACGCGGCCCGCGCGTTCTCGCACGAGATCGAGGTTGGTATGGTCGGTGTGAACGTCCCGCTGCCCGTTCCGGTGGCGTTTCACTCCTTCGGCGGCTGGAAGCAATCGCTCTTCGGCGATCACCACATGCACGGCATGGAAGGCGTGCGGTTCTACACGCGAATGAAGGCAATCACGACCCGATGGCCGACGGGTGTGCGAAGCGGTCCGGAGTTCGCAATGCCGACGCTGGGCTAAACTATTGCGAGAATTTGGGGCGGCCATTGGCCGCCCCGCTTGCATCAAGACAATGCATCTAATGCGGCAGAGCAATCGGCGGAAAATCGGCAGACTTGAGTGCGTAGACGCCGCTCAGATATCTATGCTTTCTGCAATGCTCAGAGCGTCATCGAGTTCAACGCCCAGATACCGAACAGTGCTGTCGACCTTCGTGTGTCCTAGCAGAAGCTGAACAGCTCGGAGATTGCCGGTCTTGCGGTAAATCTCAGCGACTTTCGTCCTCCGCAGTGAATGTGTGCCAGAGCCGCTGGGCTCTAGGCCAATTGACGACACCCAACCGCGAACGATCCGACCATATTGACGCGTCGAGATGTGCTGGCGGTCATGGAACCGGCTAGGGAACATGTACCGGCACCCGATCATCTCGGGCGATCTTGTCCATGCGATGACCGTGTCTCTTGTGCTGTCGGAAAGCTCGAACCGGACCGGCCTCCTGGTTTTACTCTGAACGACCGAGGCCCGTTCGCGAACGCGGCCGTCTTTCACCAAATCGGCTACAAGTAGTTTGACGAGGTCGCACCCGCGCAACTTGCTGTCAATCGCGACGTTGAACAACGCAAGGTCACGCAGGTTGCCAGCAAGTTCGAGCCGCGCGCGGATTGCCCAGACCTGTTTTGGCAGCAGCGGTCGTTTCTGTCCGATGATCCGGCCTTTATTCCAGGCTCTGCGTTTCGGGGTGACGGCGGGTAGTTGGACTCTTGGCATGGTTTGTCCTCCGATCCTCCCTCCGCGCCCTTTCATCAGCACCGCGCTGATGTGCTGATACTACAAGAGGCGTTGAACGGCCCGTTGCGAAGGCAATTTGAGCAATTTGTTTCTGCTCATAGATTCGCCCGCTTGGATCTCGTTTTGGAAGTCGGTTGCGAAGAGTTCCAAGGCACGGAGTTAAGTCCGAAGGCCGCCATGCAATCGCCAGCCACCGTTCTGTCGACGGCACGGCTCATCATCAACGGCAAGTAGGACCACAACCTGTAGATTGCTGCCTTGAGCCTCAATGCATCCCGAACGAATGGCAGTTCTTCTCGCTGCGCGGCGGCGTAGGAAGCGATGCCGTTGCGGCGATTTTCTTGCTGCGAGCGCGCGCAGCGAAAAATTGGAACTCACAGGTTGGGCTCAAAGCCGACCTTCGCTGCGAACCGCTCCAAGGTACACAAGTTCAACCCTAAAGGCTGCAACGCCGCGCCCCGCAGTCCACCTGCCACATCTGTGACTGGACGGCGCAGGGCAATCCGCGTAACCCGCGCCCATGCGCCTGATCCTCCTGACCTGCCTGACCATGGTGGCCTTTGCCTCCAATTCGATCCTGAACCGTGTGGCGGTGGACAGCGGGGCGATTGATCCGTCGAGCTTTGCCATCATCCGGGTGCTGGCGGGGGCCATCGCGCTGTGCATGATCCTGACGGTGCGCGGTGGCGGCTTGCCCATCCTCGTGCGCGGGCGGGTGATCGGGGCGGTCAGTCTGGCGGCCTACATGATCGGGTTTTCGCTGGCCTATGTGACGCTCGACGCGGGCATCGGCGCGCTAATCCTGTTTGGCACCGTGCAGATCGCGATGTTTGCATGGACTGCCCTGCGCGGGGCCGCACCCACAACGCGGCAACTGGGCGGGGCGGGCGTGGCCTTTGCGGGGCTTCTGCTGGCGCTCTGGCCCAAGGACGGGGCGGCGGGCGACCTGAGCGGGGCCATTCTGATGGTGATCGCGGGGCTGGGTTGGGCCGCCTATACGCTCGCAGGGCGCGGCACGACGGACCCGCTGGCCGCGACGGCTGCGAATTTCGTGGTGGCCCTGCCGCTCTTGTTGGTGCTGGTGGCGGGGGCAGGGCTGCACGCCGCACCCTCGGGCATCGCGCTGGCCATTCTGGCGGGGGCCATCACCTCGGGGCTGGGCTATGCGCTCTGGTACCACGTGCTGCCGCAATTCGCGGGCCAGACCGCGGCCGTGATCCAGCTGTCGGTGCCGATCATCGCGATTGCCATGGGCGCGGCGCTCTTGGGCGAGGCCATCAGCCTCACGATCATCGCCGCCGCCGTGCTAGTGCTGGGCGGCATCGCGCTGGCCATCACCGCGCCAAAGGCTCCAGCGGATCATAGCTGATCGCGTCGCCGTCAAAGGCAACCGCCCCCAGACTGTCGGGCTTGTGCGGCGTCTGCGCCAGCTCTGCGCGGGTCAGCCAACGCCGCTCCGTCACCACCGCCTCGCTGTCATGCCAGACCTCGGGGCGCAGGGTGCCGGGCACGATGGTGCAGCGAAAGAACACCTCGACCTGATGAAACTGGCTGGGCGCATCGTGGTACTCGTTGACCAGACAGGGCGCGCCCACCGTCACCGTCAAGCCGGTCTCCTCGTGCACCTCGCGGGCCAGATTGTCGGGCAGGCTGCTGCCCACCTCCACACCGCCGCCCGGCGCACACATCAACGCGCTCTTGGCCGTGTGCCAGGCGTTGACCACCAACAGCCGCCCATCCTCGACAATGATGGCACGCACGGCAAGGCGGGGGGATTTGGGGCGCATGGCGGGAATCTTTCCTTTGCGACGGGGCGTCCCCATTCCATAGGGCGTCGGATGCGACTATCTCAAGCAGCATGAGACTGCTTGCGCTTCTTTTTGCAATCCTGACCGCCGATGCCGCGCGCGCCGACTGCGTCGTGCTGCTGCACGGGCTGGCCCGGACCGAGGCATCGCTGGTGGTCATGGAACAGGCGCTGCGGCTCGAAGGCTACGAGGTTGTGCGCCCCGGCTACCCCTCCACCTCCGAAACGGTGCAAACGCTGGCCGCGGCGGTGGTGCCGCAGGCTATGGCGCAATGCGGTGACACGCGCGTCCACTTCGTGACCCACTCGATGGGTGGCATCCTCGTGCGGTATTGGCTGGCCAACCACCCCCGGCCCGCGCGTCTGGGCCACGTGGTGATGATGGGCCCGCCCAATCAGGGCAGCGAGGTTGTCGACACGCTGGGCGATCTCGAGGCCTTTGGCTGGCTCAACGGGCCGGCGGGGGTGCAGATGGGCACCGGTGCCGACAGCGTGCCCCGCGCCCTGCCGCCCGTGGACTATTCGGTGGGCGTGATTGCGGGCGATCAATCGCTCAACCCCTATTTTTCGTCCCTGCTGCCCGGCCCGGACGATGGCAAGGTGTCGGTGGCCTCCACCCATGTCGAAGGGATGGCCGACCACATGGTGCTGCCGGTCACCCACACCTTCATGATGAACAATCCCAACGTGATGACGCAGGTGCTGACCTTTCTGGAACTGGGCGTCTTCGACCACAGCCGCGGCTGGGTCGATGAGGTGCTGGATCAGCTGGGCTGCCCTGCAGGGTCCTGTTTCGTGGGGGGCGGCAATGCTCGCGATTGATCTGACGGGGGCCGAGGTGCTGCACCCGCAGGGCCTGTCCCACGCGCCGCTGTCGATGGCCGGGGGCGTGATCACCGCCGACCCGATGGGCCGCGCCGTGGACCTGACCGGCTACCGCGTGCTGCCCGGCATCATCGACGTGCACGGCGACGGGTTCGAACGGCACATGGCCCCGCGCCGCGGCGCGATGAAGGACACGGCCCAAGGCCTCGCGGCTGTCGAGGCGGAACTGGCCGCCAACGGCATCACCACCGGTGTGCTGGCCCAGTTCGTCAGTTGGGAGGGGGGGCTGCGCGGCCTCGACTTTGCCGACAAGGTGTTTGGCGCGCTGCGGGATGCGGATGTGGTGACCGACCTGCGCCCGCAACTTCGGTTCGAGATCAGCCTGACAGAGCTCTATGACACTTTGCCCGAACGGGTGGCGGCATGGGGCGTCGAATACGTCGTCTTCAACGACCATCTGCCCCATGACCGGCTGGCCCAAGGGCGCAAACCGCCCCGCCTGACGGGGCAGGCGCTCAAGGCCGGGCGCAACCCCGAGGCCCACTTTGCCATGTTGCTCGACCTGCACGCCAACGCGGTGCAGGCGCAACCGTTGCTGGGCCCGCTCTGCGACAGGCTGGGGGCCATGGGCGTGCGCATGGGCAGCCACGATGACGCCACCGCCGAGGGCCGCGCGGTCTGGCACGCGCGCGGCGCGCAAGTGGCCGAATTCCCCGAAACGCACGAGGCGGCCGAGGCCGCACAGGCACAAGGCGCAGGTGTCGTGCTGGGCGCGCCCAACCTCGTGCGCGGCGGGTCGCACAAGGGCAACGTATCCGCGCTCGATCTGGTGGCCATGGGGCTCTGCGATGCGCTGGCCTCCGACTACCACTACCCGTCGCCGCGCCGTGCCGCCCTGATGCTGGCGCGCAGCGGGTTGCTGGATCTGGCAGGTGCGTGGGCGCTGGTGTCTTCGGGGCCTGCGGCGGTGCTGGGCCTGACCGACCGTGGCACGCTCGCGCCGGGATTGCGCGCCGATCTCGTGGTGCTGGATGACGCCGACCGCGTCGCCGCCACGATCAGCGGCGGGCGCGTCAGCTTCATGTCCGGCGACGTGGCCGAACGGTTCGTCGCGGCCTAGCCGGTGATCCGGTTCACATGGCCCATCTTGCGGCCCGCACGGGCTTCGGCCTTGCCATAAAGATGCAGCGCTGTGGCCGGGTCGGTGGCCAGCGCAGGCACCCGGTCCATGTCGTCGCCAATCAGGTTCTCCATCACCACATCCGCATGGCGCTTGCCATCACCCAAAGGCCAACCGGCAATGGCGCGGATGTGCTGCTCGAACTGATCCACGACACAGCCGTTCTGCGTCCAGTGGCCCGAATTGTGAACGCGCGGCGCGATCTCGTTCACGACCAGCCCGGCGGGCGTCACAAACAGCTCGACGCCCAGAACCCCCACATAGTCGAGCGCATTCAGGATGTTGGCCGCCAACAACACCGCATCCGTACGCTGGCTGGCCGACAGGCGCGCAGGCACCGTGGTCGAGTGCAGGATGCCGTCGCGGTGCACATTTTCGCCGGGATCGAAACAGGCCACGGCCCCGTCCAGCCCACGCGCCGCAATCACCGACACCTCGTGGCTGAACTCCACAAACCCTTCGAGGATCGCGGGCGCGCCCTGCATATCGTCCAGCGCGGCCTGCGCGTCGCCGGGATCCATGATCCGGGCCTGCCCCTTGCCGTCATAGCCGAAACGCCGCGTCTTGAGGATCGCAGGCGCGCCGATCTGGCCCAGGGCCGTGGCCAGCGCGGCCATGTCCGGCACATCTGCATAAGGCGCGGTCTTCAGCCCCAGCCCGACCAGAAACTCCTTTTCCACCAGCCGGTCCTGACTGACCCGCAGCGCCTCGCGGCCCGGACGGATCGGCGCGTGATCCTCCAGCGCGTCCAGCGTCAGCGTGGGGATGTTCTCGAACTCGTAGGTGATGACATCGACCGTGCTGGCAAAGGCATAAAGCGCGTCGTTGTCCTCATAGGCGGCGGTGGTCACCAGATGCGCCACATCGCCCGCCGGGGGCAGGGCGCCGGGATCAAACACGTGGCTGCGAAACCCAAGGCGGCTGGCCGCGACAGACAGCATGCGGCCCAGCTGGCCACCGCCCAGAATGCCAATGGTCGCACCGGGGGCGAGGGGCTCAGTCATCCTGCGGCACCTCCGGAATCGACGCCGACAGCGCGTCGCGCCACGCATCCAGCCGCGCGCCCAGATCCGCGTCAGACACCGCCAGAATGCCCGCTGCCATCAGTCCGGCATTGGCAGCACCTGCCGCACCAATCGCCATGGTCGCCACCGGAAAGCCGCGCGGCATCTGCAATATGGAATAGAGGCTGTCGACACCCGACAGCGCCTTGGTCTGTACGGGAACGCCAATCACCGGCACCCGCGTCTTGGACGCCATCATGCCCGGCAAATGCGCGGCCCCACCAGCACCTGCGATAATCACCTTGAGGCCCCGGCCAACGGCCCCCTTGCCATAGTCCCACAACCGGTCCGGGGTCCGGTGCGCCGACACGATCCGCGTCTCGTATGGCACCTCCAGCGCATCCAGCATCTCTGCGGCCTCGCGCATGGTGGGCCAGTCGGACTGGCTGCCCATGATAATGCCCACAACAGGCTTGGGTTCGGTCATGTTCAAAGGCCCCGGCAAATCAGAAAGCGCGCACTATAGCCAGATCGCCCCCCGGCGCAATGGCCGGTATCAGGCGATGATATCGGGGGTCAGACGGTCTTCAATGACCGCGATCTTGTCCTTGAGCCGCAGCTTTTTCTTCTTCAGCCGCTGCACCGTCAGCTGATCCGCCGTGCCCTTTTCCTGCAACGCCCGGATCGCCTCGTCCAGATCGCGGTGCTCGCTGCGAAACACCTCAAGCTCGATGCGCAGCACGTCATCGGTTTTCATCGAGATGTCGGACGGTGCGTTCATGGTGCGAATCCAGGCAGTTGGGCAATCCTTAATATAATCATCACCATCCCTCACGCCTAGACCTTGTTCCGGACATGGTTTCTGCCCATATTTACCGCATCCGCTGCCGTTTCAGGGGCGGGACCTGACTGTCGCTTGATATACCTGAGGACGTGTCGCATGACGAAAATGACTTTGGCTTCCTATCCCCACATGCTGGGATTTGAACAACTCGAACGGCTGCTTGAGCGTACCGCCAAAAGCAGTGAAGGCTACCCGCCGTTCAACATCGAACAGACCTCCGACTGCTCTTACCGCATCACGCTGGCCGTGGCCGGCTTTGGCGAACAGGACCTGTCGATCACGGTCGAGGACCGCCAACTGGTGATCCGGGGCCGTCAGGCCGATGACAGCGAGGGACGCGTGTTCCTGCACCGCGGCATCGCCGCCCGCCAGTTCCAGCGCAGCTTTGTGCTGGCCGACGGGGTCGAGGTGGGCGAGGCCGTGATGGAAAACGGCCTGCTGCACGTGGATCTGACCCGCGCACAACCCGAAACCGTCGTCCAGACGATCAACATACGGAAAGGATAAGTCATGCATACACCCTTTGATTTGAACGCCGATGTGGGCCGAATGGTATATGTCAAACCGGTCCTCGTGACCGACCTGCCGCGCGAGGTGCGCGATCAGGCCGAGGGGCTGGAACTGCTCTTTGCCGTACACGACGCCGAAGGCCAGCAACTGGCGCTGGTGGCGGATCGCAAGATGGCCTTCGCCCTCGCGGTCCAGAACGACTACGCCCCGCAACCGCTGCACTGATGCGGTGTGCCCTGGCCCTTGCCCTCGCGGTATGGGCCGGGCCTTTGGCCGCGCAGGATGGTGTGGCCTGTCTGCAAAACCAACTGGCCGCCCTTGGCCATTATCCGGGGCCTGCCGACGGCACCATGCGCCCGTCAGTGCGGGCGGCGGCGGCACAGGTGGACCAGGTCCCCGGCCTGCCGGACCTGCGCCGCCGGACCGCCACCAGCTGGTGCCGCGAGATCGGCCGCACAAACCCCGACATGCGCGCCTTCTGGCCAAGCGAACAGGACCCCCTGATCCTGACCGAAGCGCCTGCCGATGCGGATCTGTTGCGCGCCACGCTGGACCGCGTGCGCGCCTATTTCCGGGACAGTCACGACATCGAACTCGCCACTGCCGTGGCCGTCATCGGCTCTGCCGACCCGGCGACGTTCGATCCGGCCATCGCCCGCGTGAACGCTGCCCAACAGCGACCGGGCCGCGCCAAACCCGTGGACACCACCCGCTTTTGCCCCGAACGCGGGGTCGGCGGCGCGGCCAACCGGGCCTATGTGATGTTCTGCTGGTCCGACACCATCGCCCAAGGGGGCTGGTCGCCCGAAGACACCGCCCGCCTGGCCAAGGTGATGGCCCATGAATACACCCATCAGGTCCAATATGCGTTGGCCGCCGACGACCCTGCGCAAAAGGTCGATGGAGCTTGGGCGCTCGGCCCTCACTGGATGGTCGAGGGTGTCGCGGAACTGGTGGAATGGCAGTTCGACAGCGACCGGATACTGGCCGACGGGCCTGCGCTCTTTGATCTGCAAACCGCTGCGCGCCGCAGCCGCCTGACGCTGGATCAACTGTCCGCCCATGGCACCGTGCGCGACAGCGAGGCTTACGGCGTTGCCCGCTTTGCCGCCTATCTGCTGGCGCAACGGCACGGAATGGCCGCGCTCTTTGACTATTTCCGTGCATTGGGCCGGGGCATGGATCAGGCGCAGGCGTTCCAGGCCACGTTCGACCAATCCCCAGCCGCCTATGCGGCCTTGTTCGAAACCCTGCGCCGTGACTATGGTGCCGCCCGACGGTTTGGGCGCGAGGATCGCTGATGCAATATGATGTGGATTGGGTGGACGCGTTCTCGGACCGCGCCTTTGGCGGCAATGGTTGCGCGGTGGTGCATGGTGGTGCGACGCTGGACGACGCGACCTGCATGGCCTTCGTGCGCGAAACCTCCCTTGTCGAATGCACCTTCCTCGGCCCCTCTGATGTGGCGGATGTGCGCGTCCGCTATTTCCTGGCCAGCCGCGAAATCCCCTTTGCGGGTCACCCTACCGTGGCCTCCGTCGCGGCCCTGCGGCACCGGGGCCTGATCGGCGACGGCCCCCTCACACTCGAAACTGGGGCAGGGGTGGTGCAGGTGATAGCGGACGGCATGGCCGTGCGCATGACGCAAGTCGCCCCGACCTTTGGCGCGCAACCCGCACCTGAACTTGTGGCCGCCGTGGGTGGCATCGCGGCCTCCGACATCCTGCACCCGCCCCGCGTCGTCTCCACCGGCCTGCCGTTCTGCATCACCGTCCTGCGCGATCAGGCGACATTGCGCGCCCTGCGCTTCGATATGACCGCCTTCCGCGCCTATCTGGACGCGCTGGGCGTGCACGGCACAGATGTGATGGAGCCGTTCTGGGTCACCCTCGACGGCGCCACCGCCACCGGCCACACCTTCTCGCGCCTGCTGATGGCCCCGCCCAGCCCGCCAGAGGACCCGTTCACCGGCTCCGCCACCGGGGCCATGGCCGCCTATCTCTGGTCCGAAGGGCTGATCGACAGCCCCGCCTTCACCACCGAACAGGGCCACGATCTTGGCCGCCCCGGTCAGGCACAGGTCGAGGTGCTGGGCCCCCGCGACGCCATCACCGGCGTGGTGGTCGCGGGGAAGGCGCATGTGCTGATGTCCGGCACGCTCCACCTCTGAACGCGAAAAAGGCGCGCCTGGTGAGAGGCGCGCCTTTCAAATCTTGCCAATCGGTCGCTTATTGCGCCGAAATCAGGCCCATGCTCTCCAGCTTCAGCAGAACCTGGTGCGCACAGTTGTCCACATCCACATTCTCTGTCTCAACGCTCAGCTCGGGGTTGGCAGGCACGTCGTAAGGGTCCGAAATCCCTGTGAATTCCTTGATCTTGCCCTCACGCGCCAGCTTGTAGAGACCCTTGCGGTCGCGACGCTCGCACTCTTCGATCGACGTGGCCACGTGCACCTCGACAAAGGCACCAAAGGCTTCGATGTCCTCGCGCACGGCCCGGCGGGTCGAGGCATAGGGCGCGATGGGCGCACAGATCGCGATCCCACCGTTCTTGGTGATCTCGGATGCCACATAGCCGATGCGGCGGATGTTCAGGTCACGGTGCTCTTTCGAGAAACCCAGCTCTGACGAGAGGTTTTTCCGCACGATGTCCCCATCCAGCAGCGTCACGGGACGGCCACCCATCTCCATCAGCTTGACCATCAACGCGTTCGCGATGGTGGACTTGCCCGACCCGGAGAACCCGGTAAAGAACACGGTGAAACCCTGCTTGTTGCGCGGCGGCTTGGTGCGGCGCAGTTCCTTGACCACCTCGGGGAACGAGAACCACTCGGGGATCTCCAGACCTTCGGCCAGACGACGGCGCAGCTCGGTGCCCGAGATGTTCAGGATGGTGATGTCATCCTTGTCCTTGATCTCGTCGATGGCTTCGTATTGCGCACGCTCCGACACCCAAACCATGTGTTTGAAGTCGACCATCTCGATGCCCATTTCTTCCTGATGCTCGCGGAACAGGTCCTGCGCATCATAGGGGCCATAGAAATCTTCGCCCTGGCTGTTCGAACCGGGGCCCGCGTGGTCACGGCCGACGATGAAATGGGTACAGCCGTGGTTCTTGCGGATCAGACCGTGCCAGACCGCCTCGCGGGGGCCGGCCATCCGCATCGCCAGATTCAAAAGCGACATGGACGTGGTGGCCGCCGGATACTTGTCCAGAACCGCCTCATAGCAGCGCACGCGGGTAAAGTGATCAACGTCGCCGGGCTTGGTCAAACCCACAACGGGGTGGATCAGCAGGTTGGCCTGTGCCTCGCGTGCCGCGCGGAAGGTCAGCTCCTGGTGGGCACGGTGCAGCGGGTTCCGGGTCTGGAACGCCACAACCTTGCGCCAGCCCATCTTGCGGAAATAAGCGCGCAATTCGTTGGGCGTGTCGCGACGGGCGCGGAAATCATAGTGCACAGGCTGCTGGATGCCGGTCACCGGGCCACCCAGATAGATGTCGCCCGCGGTGTTGTGCAGGTAGTTGACGGCAGGGTGCGCGCTGTCATCGGCGCCAAACACCTTCTCGGCCTCGTGCGCCTTGTTGGGGGCCCAGCGGTCCGTGACGGTCATGGTGGCGAGGATCACACCTTCCTGATCGCGCAGGGCGATGTCCTGACCGATCTCGAGGCTGTCCGCAAATTTCCCGTTCACGTCCAGCGTGATGGGCATCGGCCACAGCGCGCCGTCCACAGTGCGCATCGTGTCGACGACACTGTTGTAATCGGCCTCAGACAGGAACCCCTTGAGCGGGTTGAACCCGCCGTTCATCAGCAGCTCGAGGTCACAGATCTGGCGCGGTGTCAGGTCCCAGCTCACCAGATCGGCGGCTTCGACCTTCAGCTTTTGGGCGCTGTCATAAGAGACATACAGCTCCGGGATCGGCGCGAGGTTGTTTTCCATAAATTTGGTCCTGTATTTCAAAGGGTTGAAACCGGAAGTCGTTCCGGTCAGTTCGGAATAAAGGGCATCGTATTCCGCAAATTTCCGGGTCAGGAAACTGTCGGTCAGCCGGTTTTTCTCGGCGGCACCACGTGTGGTCAGCGCATAGGAGTAGCGCTGGCGCTTGTCGGGGCCGTCATGCCCGCCAACCTTGACATATCCCGCCGCCGTGGCATCGCGCAGCAGCGCGTTCAGGCGGCCCAGCGACACGCCGATGGCCTGGGCCGTCGACCGCTGCGACGCCTGCGGGGCCAGATCAAGCTGGCGCAACAGGCGGAACAGCTGGTCCTCATGGTCCGGGCTTGCCTTGACGGCGACGCTTGGCGCTGGATGAGACTCAGTTGCGTTCATGCGTGAACACATGTCAGAAAAAGTATGTTCACGAAAGAACAAACTTTATCCCTGCGACGATTTTGAACATCGTGGTTAAAACGCAACGGTCCCGAATGGGGCCGGATCAGACATGTGCGCGCAGACCTGCGGCGTCCGCCGCCAGCGTCAGGGGCAGGGCCTCCAACGGCGCCTCGCGCCCCCGCAGGCTCAGCGCGACAAGGCCCCCCTCGGGCGCGGCCATGCCCGCGGCCTCCAGCGTGTCGATGGACAACAGCGCCTGCACGCCCATCGCCTTGGTCTCGCTTTCCAGCCGCGAGGCGAAATTCACCGTGTCCCCGATCAGGGTGCGCGGGGCCTGACCCGCCGCGCCGATCTCGCCCAGCACCACAGTGCCCAGATGCACACCAATGCCAATCGACACCGGCGCGCCGCCTTCGCTGGCCAATGTGGCGTTGAACCGGTCAAGCGCGGCCCCGATGCCCTGCACCGCCTCGATGGCGGCACGGGCCGAACTGTCGGCGCTGTCGGTCTCGAACACCGCCATCAGCCCGTCGCCCATATACTTGTCCACCGTGCCGCGTGCCGCGACAATGGGCGGCACGATCTGGTCAAAGAACCGGTTCAGCAGGAACACCACGTCATAGGGCAGCTGCCCGTCGGTGCGCGCGGTAAACCCGCGCATGTCCAGAAACAGGACGGCCAGCCGCGCCTCCTTGCCCTGGCTCGCATGGGCACGCCCCTTCTTGCCGTCGCGGTCAAAGACGCGGAACACGGTCACCGGCGCGGTGGGCCGTACCTGGCACGCGAGCCGCGCATTGGGCGGCGCGCCCACGGCGGCGAGGCTGCGGCGCTCGGCCTCCGACGCCGGGGGCAGATCCTCCAGCCCGTCCTCAATGATCAC
This sequence comes from uncultured Tateyamaria sp., assembly GCF_947487805.1. Lineage (GTDB taxonomy): Bacteria > Pseudomonadota > Alphaproteobacteria > Rhodobacterales > Rhodobacteraceae > Tateyamaria. Next base: position 851,525 of record NZ_CANKXW010000001.1, read on the forward strand.
CCGGCAGGTCGTGCAGCGGCCCCGGCCCCCGCACAGGGCGGTGTGGGGCACGCCGCTGGCCTGCGATGTCTCCAGAATGGTCTGGTTGCGCGGTGCCCGCACTGACGGCCCGTCGACATAATGCACGCGGATCGGCTTGGCGATGGCCGCCACGATGCGCCGCAGCGCAAACCCCGCCGCCGCCGCCCCCAGCACCGCATAGACCACATAGCTCGTGTTGGTGGCGGCCATGTCCAGCCGCGCAAACCCGGCGGCATCGGGCCAGTTCCACGCCGCATGGGCCGCCGCCTCGGCCCGCGCATCGCTCAACAGCCCGTCAATCACCCGCGCGAACACCACAAATCCCATCAGCGACAGTGTCGGCACCAGAACGGCAAGCCCGAACATCACCGGCAGCCAGCGTCGCCACCAGTCGGTCAGCCGCAGCCACATATGCAGCCCGATGCACCCGTGCACCCACGTCACCAGCAGCAGAACCGCCTGGCCCCAGCCATCCTGCGTGCCCCAGATCAGCCGCGTCACATAGCCCAGCATCGTGTCCACGCCCAGCATCTCGTACGCGCCACGGGTATAGATCATGTGATCCACCAGCAGCAGCGGGATCAGCACGCCAAGCCCGATCTGCACCCAGTCCCGCACCGGCATCCGCAGCGTCCGACCCGTGACGACCTTGGACAGCGACAGCACCATATGCGCCAGCAGCGCGGCCCCGATCACCACCGTACCGGGCAGCGACCGCGTCAGCCACAGCCGCGCATCCTGAAACACGTCAAACGCCGTGGGCGAAATCAGAACGGTGGCGATGTTGAGAAGATGCAGCGTCACATAGCCCATCAGGATCAGCCCCGATGCAATCCGCACCCGGGCCGCCCAACTGCCGCGCCACAACACATGTGTCATGCCTGACCTTCCCTTGCCACGCTTCATTCGTGGCCGCGCGCGCGCCCCCGGTCAAGCCAATAGGGGCTCCGCCTCACTCGGCGGCCAGATCCGCGGCGTCCTCGACCTCGGCCAGAAACCGCTCCGCCTCAAGTGCTGCCATACAGCCCATGCCCGCCGACGTCACCGCCTGCCGGTACTTGTGATCGGTCAGGTCGCCCGCGGCAAAGACGCCCGGAATGGAGGTTTCGGTGCTGTCGGGCTTGGTCACGACATAGCCGCCCATATGCGTCTCCAGCACGTCCTTGACCAACTCGTTGGCAGGCGCGTGGCCGATGGCGACAAACACACCCTTGGCGGGGATGTCGGTGATCTCGCCGGTCTCCACATGCTTGACCTTGATGCCCTCGACACCCAACGGGCTGTCGGTGCCATACACTTCCTCAAGCTGGTGGAACCACAGCGGCTCGATCTTGGGGTTCTTCATCAACCGGTCCTGCAGGATCTTCTCCGCACGCAACTCGTCGCGGCGGTGCACCAGCGTCACCTTGGACGCGAAATTGGTCAGGAAAAGCGCCTCTTCGACGGCCGTGTTGCCGCCACCGATCACCACGATCTCCTGTCCGCGATAGAAAAACCCGTCACAGGTCGCACAGGCGCTGACGCCAAATCCTTTGAACTTCTCTTCCGACGGCAGGCCCAGCCACTTGGCGCGCGCGCCCGTCGCCAGGATTATCGCATCCGCCACATATTCCGTGCCGCTGTCGGACTGCGCCACGAACGGACGGCGCGAGAAATCCACCGACGTGATGATGTCGCCGATGATCTCACAGCCCATCGCCTTGGCGTGGTCCTGCATCCGCACCATCAGGTCCGGCCCCTGCACCTCGGTGTCACCGGGCCAGTTCTCGACTTCCGTGGTGGTGGTCAGCTGACCGCCGGGCTCAATGCCCTGCACCAGAATTGGGTCCAGCATCGCACGGCTCGCATAAACGCCCGCAGTATATCCCGCAGGACCCGATCCGATGATCAAAACCTTTGTCCGTTTTGTGTCGGCCATGTCGCACCCCCGATGCAGCTTGATTGAGCAGTCCACCCGATATAGACGCAGCCCGCGCCGGTTTGAACCCTGATATTGGGCAGCCGGGTTGCACAGAATGCAAGCATTCGGATTTCACAATATTGCGCAATTGCGAAACAATATTGCGCATAACGCCGGGGCTGTTATAACAACCGCAAAATAAAGGGGCGCTTATGGCAAGCACGCGACTCGATCCCATTGATCGCAAGATTCTGGCGGAATTGCAGGCCGATGGCCGCATGACCAATGTTGAACTGGCCAAACGGGTGGGCATCTCGGCACCACCCTGCCTGCGCCGCGTGCGCACGCTCGAGGAAAATGGCTATATCCGCGGCTACCACGCCGACGTGGACAGCCACGAATTGGGCTTTGAGGTACAGGTGTTCGCCAATGTGGGCCTCGGCAGTCAGGCCGAGGCAGACCTCAGTGCCTTCGAGGACCGCTGCCGCGAATGGCCGCTCGTGCGCGAATGCCACATGCTGAATGGTGAGGTGGACTTCATCCTCAAATGCGTGGCCCCCGACCTCTCAAGCTTCCAGAGCTTTCTGACCGGCGAACTGCTGACCACGCCCAATGTGGCCAGCGTCAAGACGTCGCTGGTGATCCGGCAGGCCAAGGACGCGCCCGGCGTGCCCTTTGACGTGCTCGAGGACCGGCTGGCCAAATCCGCCTGACACCCGGCAGCTGACACCGGGCGCGTGGCGGGATCACCCCGCCTGCGCAATATCCTCTTCGGGCGCGCGCGGATGCGCCAGCGGCCCGAAATCCGTCACGTGGGCGATATGCGGGAACATCGACAGGAACAGGTCGCGCTGGGCGTGGGTCACCTGACGGGTCGCCGCCATGCCGGGATGGAACGTCTCCATCGCGATTCCGCCCACATCGATGGCCGCATGGCGCGACAGGCAGATATGGAACAGGCGCACCGGGGTGGGGGGCACAACCTCGATCACGTTGACCCCGTCGACAAAGGCACTGGCCGGCGTCAACAGCGGCGCACCGCCCGTGGTGCCGCGCAGATGCGCAGGCGTCTGCAACAGGCGCGCGCCCGGTCCCACCGTCACAAAGGACGCAGGCCGCGATTGCCCGAAACTATCTGCCATGATCCGGATCAGCGGCATCCGCCGCCCCGCATCCGCAGGCACGAAATTCGACGACCCGATCCACAGCACCTGCGCCGGATCACCCGCGGTGGTGTTCAGCCAGTCACCGGGTTGCAGGTCCTCGATGGCGACACTGCCCTCGGGGCTCGACAGCACCACGCCGCGCGCAAAGGCGGAAAAGGCGGATTCGAACAGCGGCAGGGCGGGCGCCTTGAACGTCGCGATGCTGCGGCTGCCATCGGCGCGGATCGCGGCGACCTCGAAACTGCGCAGCGCGGCCGTGTTGGATTGGGTCATCGGGGACGCAAACCGGTCATAGGGTGTGCGGCTGGCACGCAGGGTTGCGTCAGCGCGGGGCACGCGCAGGGCGATGGGACGAGTCATATGTAACCTCATAAATCTGGTCACATCTGTGCCGGCCCCCACCAGCGACGACAGATGGAATGTGTCCATGTGTCAAAGTGATGGTGGATAATTTGGTGAATTCCTTCAAATTGTCAAAATTCACCGGACATTAACGTCAAAAAGCGCACCAATGGCGCGCCTTTTTCCGGAATTGTCCACGCACGCATAGGCTGTGCGCCACAATTTGATTCTACGAGGGTCGGCTCAGGCCGTCTTGCGCAGCTCCAGCGCGCCCTTGCGCTTGGCGATGAACGCCGCCCGGCGTGTGCCGCGTGCCCATGGCATCTGGGGGGTCTGCTCTTGTGCTGTCTTGACGACAGAAGTGACAAAGCGGGTGGTCTTCATATGTTTGGTCCTGTGCTCGATCTCTGTACCGGGTCTTTTGCCCGGCTCATGGACATATTGGCGGGCCAATCCGGCAGGTTTGCGGCGCAGGTGCAGAAACTTTTCAGAAAATTGGCGCGGTCTGCCGCGAACTGTGGCGCGGCCCAAACCCCAAGTTTTCAAAAGGGTCCGGCGGCGCGGCCCGCCGCCGTCACGGCCGAATGAGGCAAAACCACGCCGCGCGCCGCCGCATTTGCGCCCGGATCACAGCACGATGGCCGAAATCAGCCGCCCGTAATCGGGGTCCTTGGCGTGGACCGACCTGCGGTAGGAATAGAACCGGTCGGGGTCGTAATAGGTGCAGTGCCGGGTCCACTCCGCCGATCCCACGCCCGCCGCGCGCAGCCGCGCCAACCCGTATCCCGGCAGGTCGAAATGCATCCGGTCGCCGTCACCGCCCGCAAAGAACCGCGTGTTCTCGGGGTCTTCGTCCAGAAAGATGTCAAAGAACTCCGGCCCGACCTCATAGGCGCGCTGGCTGATCGACGGGCCGATCACCGCGGATATGTCCGACCGCGCGGCCCCCAGCGCGACCATCGCATCCACCGTCGCCTCCAGCACACCGGCCTGCGCCCCTTTCCAGCCCGCATGGGCCGCACCGATCACACCCGCTTCCGGGGCGCTGAACAGCACCGGCTGGCAATCTGCGGTCAGAACCGACAACGCCACGCCGGGCGTGGCCGTGACCAGCGCGTCGGCCTTTGGCTTGGGGTCCTGCGGCGCCTCCATGTGGATGACGTCCGGGGAATGCACCTGATGCACCGCGGCCAGCATCTGTGGGCCCACGCCCATCGCGTCCGCCGCGCGGGCGCGGTTTATGGCCACGATCTCGGTCTGGTCCGAACTGCCCGTGCCACAGTTCAACCCTGCGAAAATCCCCGACGACGCCCCGCCCTTGCGGGTGAAAAAGCCGTGGCGCACAGGGCCAAGGCTGTCTGCGGTGAGGATTTCAAGGGTCATGGCAACAATCCGGGCGGCGGGGCAGCGGCGGGGGGATAGATCCCCAGCACCTTGAACAGGTTTCCCATTTCCTCGGGATGCGTCAACCGCCGATGTGCGGCGATATGGCTGTCAAGCGCTGCTCCGGCCAGATTTGCGGCAAGCGCGCGGGCGCGGTCGGTGATGCCCAGCCGTTCGAGGAACACGCCCTGCGGGGTCAGACGACTGTGCGCGGCCGGGGCCGAGGCGCGGGCAAGTGCCTCGAAATCCACATGCGCGGTCAGGTCTGCACTGCCCGGGGCGGCCAGCGGATCCACCGGGCTGTGAGCGCGCAGCGCCTGCAACGTGTCGCCCTGGCTGCGCCAGTCGCCATAATCGATGATCACCGCCGCGCCGCCCTCTGCCGCGATCTGCGCGCCAATACGGGCCACGACGCCTGCGGCCAGTGCGCAGGTCTCCACGATGTCGCCCTCGGCGGTGTCCTCCAACCGGTGCGCCAGCGTGGCCTGCGGGCCAACGGGCGACCAGCCAAAGCGCAACCTGTCACCTTCCAGCCCCACACAGCGCTCGCGCCAGCCCGCGCCTGCGCGCTGGAACTGCCGCACAGGCAGCGCATCAAAGAATTCATTGGCCAGCAGGAACAGCGGCCCAGCGGGCAACGCATCCACGTGATCCACCCAAGCCACGTCCATGCCCGCCAGCGCGTCCTTCTGGCGCGCGCGCAGGGCAGGCGACACCTCGACCAGCACCACGCGCGCGGCCTCGGCAAAGCCGGGCACCCGGCCCGCCGCCCGCAGCGCATCGGCCATAAGCGTCCCCCGACCGGGGCCCAGCTCCGCCAGCACAAAATCGGGCGGCGCCCCCTGATCCAGCCAGGCCTGCGCGAGGCTCAGGCCCATGAGCTCTCCGAACATCTGGCTGATCTCGGGGGCGGTGGTGAAATCCCCCGCAGCACCCAGAGGATCGCGGGTCGTGTAATAGCCCTTGGTCGGGTGCAGCAGCGCCGTCTCCATGAAATCGGCCACGGTGATCGGGCCCGCCGCGGCAATCCGCTGCGCCAGATCCGCGCCAAGGCTCATGCCAGCGGCGGCCGGGCGCGGGCCCGTAGGATCAGCCACGCGCCAATCAGGATCATCGGCAACGACAGGATCTGTCCCATGGTCAGGCCATAGCCGCCCATCTGCCAGGCCAGCCCCAGCGGATTGCCCTCTGACACGAACTGCGCATCCGGCTGGCGCACGAATTCCACCGCGAACCGCGCCAGACCGTACCCCGCCAGAAAGGTGCCGCAGACCAGACCGGGCCGCTTGTAGGCCCCGCGCCGCCACACCATCCACAACAACAGCACCAGCAGGACGAACCCCTCGAGGAATGCCTCGTAAAGCTGCGAGGGATGGCGCGCACAAACGCCCGCCACTTCGGGACAGAACTGCGCCGCGCGGCCCGGAAAGGCCACGCCCCAGGGCATGTCCGTCGGACGCCCCCACAGCTCTGCGTTGATGAAATTTGCAAACCGCCCCAGCAATAGGCCCGGCGGCACACCCAGCGCGATGGCATCCGCGGCACTCAGCCGGTTGATCCCGTGCCGCCGCGTATAAAGCCACGCGGCCAGGATCACCCCCAGCGCGCCGCCGTGAAAGGCCATGCCCCCCTCCCAGATCGCGATGATCGACAGCGGATCGTCCAGATAGGCACCGGGCTGGTAGAACAGCACGTAACCCAGCCGCCCGCCCAGCAGCACGCCCAGAATGATCCAGGTCAGCATGTCCTCGATCTGCGCGGGCGTCATCACAGGCGTCTGGCCGGGCCACAGACGTGGTGCCTTGACCGTCATCACCACCAGCCGCCAGCCGATGATGATCCCCACGATATAGGCCAGCGCATACCAGCGCAGGGCAAATTCCATGCCAAAGGCGGTGATGGTAAAGATCTCGGGCGAGATGTCGGGAAAGGGGATCATGGCGTTCATCTGCGTCTGAATGCCCCTGTGTTAGGCCAAGGTCAACCTTGCTTGGGGGGCGGATGCACCCCATATAGAGGGTGCGTTTGAACGGGAGACGACACCATGCAGGCACGCGGCAAGATTTTTGACGACATTTCGCAGTTGATGACCAACGCGATGGGCGTGGCACAGGGCGCGCGCGAAGAGGCGGAAACGGCGATGAAGTCGATGATGGACCGCTGGCTCGCGGACCGCGATTTTGTCACCCGCGAGGAATTCGACGCGGTGCGCGCAATGGCGCAGAAGGCGCGCGAAGAGAACGAGGCGCTCAAGGCCCGGATCGAAGCGCTGGAAAAGTAACCAAACGGCGGCGCTGCCGCGCCATTCCATATTCTGCAAGCGGATGATGATCGCCCGGTGTTCGGACCGGGCGTTTTTTTGTGGCCGGGTGCGCGCGCACGCCGTGCCAGCGGCATGCCTCTATTTTGGTGTTAGTTCAGAGTTCTCCCCAACTTATTGAGGTTATCCCCAAATAAAGGGTTGCCAGATGGCGGCGGCACGGTCACCATATCTGGTAGAGGCACGGGGGATCGCCCCGAGATCTCAGAGCAGGCACCTAGCGCTTGGGGCGCTGCCAGCCCCAATCGCTACAGCGAATAAGAGGTGGCGACATGGCCCTTTCCGAGCAGTTCCTGGAAGATGAAATTCACCCGATTGATATCGTCGAACATCTGGCGGAGCATCACGAGTGGGATTTCGACCGCATTGCGGATGATCAGATCGCGATGGCGGTGGAAGGGCAGTGGCGGACGTATTCGCTCACGCTGGCCTGGTCCGGCTATGACGAGACATTGCGCATGGTCTGCACCTTCGAGATGGAGCCGCCCGAAGAGAAGCTGGCGGGGCTGTACGAGTTGCTCAACCACGTGAATGATCAATGCTGGGCGGGGTCGTTCACCTATTGGGAAGAGCAGAAGCTGATGGTCTATCGCTATGGTCTTGTGCTCAGCGGTGGCCAGATGGCCAGCCCCGAGCAGATCGACACCATGATCGGTGCCGCCGTGATGAGCGCGGAGCGGTATTATCCCGCCTTGCAGCTGCTGATCTGGGGGGATCGCACTCCGGCGGATGCCATGCAGGTTGCCATTGCAGAGGCCTATGGCCGGGCGTAACCTGAGCCCCTGATAAGACGGGGGGTATCCATGAAAGACACAGAGATCGCGGCGCGGGGCCTTGTGCTTCTGGGCTGCGGCAAGATGGGGTCGGCGATGCTGGCCGGGTGGCTGGAACGTGGTCTGCCCGAGGACAGTGTCTGGGTTCTGGATCCGCACCCATCCGATTGGGTGCAGTCGCTGGGCGTGCATGTGAATGCAGGCGTGCCAGAGGCGCCTGCCGTCGTGCTGATCGCGGTCAAGCCGCAGATGATGGGCGATGCCCTGCCGACGCTTGCCGCACTGGGCGGGGGCGACACGGTCTTTGTCTCTGTTGCGGCGGGCACGCCGCTGGCGGCGTTCGAGGCGGCCTTTGGTGCGGCCACGCCCATCGTGCGCGCCATGCCCAACACGCCCGCGGCCATCGGGCAGGGGATCACCGCGATCTGTGCCAATGCCGCCGGTCAATCCGCGCTGGGCATGGCAGAGGCGTTGCTGTCCGCCGTGGGCGATGTTGTGACGCTGGAGGGCGAGCACCAGATGGATGCCGTCACCGGGGTCAGCGGGTCGGGCCCGGCCTATGTCTTCCATCTGATCGAGACGCTGGCTGCGGCGGGCGAGGCACAGGGCTTGCCCGCGCCGCTGGCGATGCAGCTGGCCAAGGCGACGGTCGCGGGTGCGGGCGCGCTGGCCATGCGGGCCAGTGAGGACCCCGCACAGCTGCGGGTCAATGTGACCAGCCCCAACGGGACAACGCAGGCCGCGCTTGAGGTGCTGATGGACGCGGCGCAGGGCTTTCCCGCGCTGATGCCGCGAGCGGTTGCGGCGGCGACGGACAGATCGAAGGAGCTTGCCCGTGGCTGAGATCGACTTTGACGATTTTTTGAAGGTGGACGTGCGGGTCGGGCGTGTGGTGCGGGCCGAACCCTTTCCCGAGGCGCGCAAGCCCGCGATCAAGATGTGGATCGATTTCGGGCCTGAACTGGGGGAAAAGAAGACCTCGGCCCAAGTGACGGTGCACTACGATCCTGCCACGCTGGTGGGGCAGCAGGTAATGGCGGTCGTAAACTTTCCGCCGCGCCAGATCGGGCCGTTCATGTCCGAGGTGCTGGTGCTGGGCTTTCCTGATGCGGACGGGGCGATCGTGCTGGCGCGCCCCGACCATGATGTGCCCGAGGGGGGGCGGTTGCATTGACTCGGATCTGGATCACGCGGCCTTTGCCGGATGAGGTTGTCGCGGCGGCGCGCAAGCTCTGCGACGACGTGGTTGTTCGCGAGAACACGATGCCGCTTGAACCCGACGAGTTGCGCGCGGCACTGACCAATTTCGACATCGTCCTGCCGACGCTTGGGGATCAGTTCTCGGCCCAGGTCTTTGCCGATGTGGCGGCGCCCCGGTGCCGGTTGCTGGCGAACTTTGGCGTGGGGTTCAACCATATCGATGTGGCCGCGGCGCAGGCCGCGGGGGTGACGGTGAGCAATACGCCCGGTGCAGTGACGGATGCGACGGCGGATATCGGGGTGATGCTGATGCTGATGTCGGCCCGCCGGGCCGCCGAGGGCGAACGGCTGGTGCGCGCGGGCGACTGGGCGGGCTGGCACCCGACGCAGATGCTGGGCCTGCACATGTCCGGCAAGCGCGTGGGCATCGTCGGCATGGGACGGATCGGGCAGGCGATTGCGCGGCGCTGTCATTTCGGGTTCGGGATGGAGGTGCACTATGCCAACCGGTCGGCCAAGACGCTCGACTTTCCGGCCGCGCGGGCGGAGACGCTGGAGGAACTGGCGGGCCGGGTCGACTTTGTCGTGGTGGCCGTGCCGGGCGGGGCGGAGACGCGCCACATGATCGGCGCCGCGACATTTGCCGCGATGCAGCCGCACGCGCACCTGATCAACATCGCGCGCGGCGACGTGGTGGACGAGGCCGCGCTGATCACCGCGCTGGAGACGGGGCAGATCGGGGGCGCGGGGCTGGATGTTTATGAGCGTGAACCGGAGGTGCCCGAGGCACTGCGGGCGCTGGACCGGGTGACGCTCTTGCCGCATCTGGGCACCGCGGCGCTGGAGGTGCGGACGGCGATGGGGCTGATGGCGGTGGACAATATTGCCGCGTTCTGTGCAGGCGATCGGGTGCCGAACGCGGTCTGAAACGGGGCGCTGTCCCCGCGGGGACAGGGCGTGCGCGGGCTTTGCGATTTGGCAATGCCTGCGCATTTTTCCAACAGGATCAATGCCGTGCGCAGCGCACGCCTCGCTAGTCCGCCGTTAACCAGACATCCGGCAAGATGACGCCCGACCGGGCGCGGGGGTCAGGTGGCGGTGGCCGCGCGCCAGTGGCGGCGGCAGAGCGAAACATAGGTTTCATTGCCGCCAATCTGCACCTGCGCACCATCGGTGACGGCCTGGCCGCTGCTGTCCTGACGGATCACCATCGTCGCCTTTTTCCCGCAATGGCAGATCGTGCGGACCTCGCGCATTTCATCGGCAAGGGCCAGCAGGGTGGCGGAGCCGGGAAAGAGCTTGCCCTGAAAATCCACACGCAGGCCATAGCACATGACGGGCACGTTCAGATCATCGACGGCGCGGGCCAGTTGCCAGACCTGGTCTTCGGTCAGGAACTGCGCCTCGTCGACAAAGACACAGGCCACCGGGCCCTGCGCCAGCCGGGCCTCAAGCCGGGCAAAGAGGTCATCGCGGGTATCAAACGTGTCGGCCTCGGCCTCGATCCCGATGCGCGAAGCGATGCGCCCCGCACCTGCGCGATCATCGAATCGCGCGGTCAGCAGATAGGGCGCCATGCCGCGTTCGCGGTAGTTGTGCGCGGCTTGCAGCAAAACGGTCGATTTGCCCGCGTTCATGGTGGAGTAGTGAAAGTAAAGCTTCGCCATGGCGGGCTGCATACTGCGCAGCCCGTGCCGGAACAAGGGTCGGGACGTGTGAAACAGGGGGGGCAGTGCGGGCGGGACCGGTGACCTCGCGTGCATTGGGTTGCACGTCTTGAAGACCACCGGGCCGCTTCGGCACCAAGGGCACTTAGGCCGGGCAATCGAGCGGCAAAGCTCTTTTGGGGATGGCGCCCGACCTGTTACTCGTAACCTCCGACAGACCCACCAAACCTGCTGCTGGCTTGCGCCAGCCTGCCGCCCCCACACGACAAAGGTTGTTGGTGGGCCCCACCCGGACCCGATGCTGGGGGCACCGGGTACTCGTTACGTCCCGAAAACCGATGGGACGATTAAAGGAATGACATTTCAATCGTCTGCAATTAATGGGAAAAGACCTGTCAGGTTCCCCACACTTTTGGTTGAATCGTCGGACGGGGTAATGAGGGATGGGCGCATGGCCGGAGAAGGCAGCTATTTGAAGAAGCACACCGAGGCGCTGGTGAAGGATGTGGGCATCGAGCCCGCCTGTGCCGCGACGGGCAAATCGAAGGCGACGCTGGGGCGGTATTATTCCGACAATCCCGAACATGCCGACCGGTTCATGCCCATCGATGCGGTGGTCGCATTGGAGAAGGTGGCGGATTATCCGCATGTCACCAGCGCGCTGGCCGAGTTGCAGGGCATTTCGCTGAGCCATGACGACCGGCGGCCCAATTCCGAACGCTCTGGCGGGGTGAACAGCGACGTGATCGCGCTGAGCCAGCGGTTTGCCATGTTGATGAGCGAGTATCAGCAATCCATCGAGGACGGGATCATCACCGTCAACGAGGCCAAGCGTCTGCTGAAGGAGACGACGCTGTTGCAGCAGGTGTTGATCGACATGAAGCTGCATCTGGAAGAAGAGAGTGGCTGAGCCATCCCGCGGGGACGATGGATTGCCTGCACTGGTCGCGGCGGCCTTGCCGGCGATTGATGTGGAGGTGCTGCGGGCGCCGGATGATCCGGGCCATCCGCCGCGTATTCTGCTGTTGTACGGGTCGTTGCGGGCGGAGAGTTATTCGCGCCGTGCCGCGGAGGAAGCGGCGCGCGTACTGCGTCATCTGGGCTGTGAGACGCGGATGTTCGATCCGGCGGGCCTGCCGCAGGTGGATGGCGATGACGGGACCCATCCGAAGGTCGTGGAGTTGCGGGAGCTGGCGGTCTGGGCCGAGGGCATGGTGTGGTCGAGCCCGGAGCGTCACGGGGCGATGACCGGTCTTATGAAGAGCCAGATCGACTGGTTGCCTTTGTCGTTGAAGGGGGGCATCCGGCCCACGCAGGGAAAGACGCTGGCGGTGATGCAGGTGTCGGGCGGGTCACAGAGTTTCAATGCGGTGAACCAGATGCGCATCCCTGGCCGGTGGATGCGGATGGTGACGATCCCCAACCAGTCAAGCATTGCCAAGGCGTGGCTGGAGTTTCAGGACGGGCGTTTGCCGGCAGGGCCGTTTTATGCCCGTGTCGTGGACGTGATGGAGGAGCTGGTCAAGTTCACCTGGATGGTGCGCGGGCGGTCGGCGTATCTGGTGGACCGCTATTCGGAGCGCTGCGAGAGCGTCGAGGATGTGCATGTACGGGTGTCGTTGAAGGATATCTAGCCGTCGGGTGGGACTGTTTTTCCGCGTGGCGGAAAAAGGCGCCCACCCGCCGACCCTTGGCCGGGGCGCCACGTTTTGCGTGGGTCATTGTGGGTTGTTTCGACGTGATCGGTTGGTAGAGTTTTACCCAGTGTGAGGGGGCGGCTGTTTCTTGGTGGACGAGGTTGGGCATACCGAGCTGATTGCTCTGTTGCATGGTATCGATGGGTTCAGTGTTCTGGCGCCTGATGTGCTGGAGCAGATGGCGGCCATGTCCGAGTACCGCATGGTGCCGCGCGGGGCGGCGTTGATCCACGAGGGGGCCGCGGCGGACAGTTTGTATATCGTGTTGCGGGGACGGTTTACCGTGTTGGCGGCGGGCCGTGCGATTGCAGAGATCGGCATGGGCGAACCCATTGGAGAGCTTGCGTTTTTTGCCGGTGGCGTGCGGACGGCAACCGTGGTTGCGGCGCGGGACAGTTCGGTGATGTGCCTGACGCGCGGGGCCTATGATGCGCTGGCCGCGCGGACCCCTGCGCTGGCCAATGGTATTCTTGCGGCGGTGTCGCAGCGGTTGTCGCGGACGGTGGCGGCGAGCCCGGTTTTGCGGCCGCAGGCGGGCCAGGTCTGTGCTGTTTTTCCGGCGGCGGACCTGCCGCTGGATCCGGGATTTGTGGACGGTGTGAGGGCGGCCTTTGACGGGGAGCCGTCATGGCGGGTGCTGGAGCCTGCGGGCTGTCCGGAGGAGGTGGTGGGCGACCGGGTGGCGCTGGCGCGGTGGCTGGATGCGCAGGAGGCGGCCCATGGCAAGCTGGTGCTGCTCTGCGTGGATACGGAGGCGTATCCCGTCTGGGCGCAGGTCACGGCAAACAATTGCGACATGGTGATGCTGGTGATGCCGAAAGGGGCCACTTTTGGGCCGGGCGATGCGCCGTCGGTGTTCGAGCGCGGTGTGTTTGATGCGACGCTGTCGGCGCATGTGCAGCTGGTGCTGCACCGTGACCGGAGCACCGACAGTACCGCGGGCACGGCACGGTGGCTGGAGGGGAGGCCCGTGGGGTTGCATCACCATGTCGCGCTGGACAGTGCGGCGGATTTCGCGCGGCTGGGCCGGTTCATCCGGGGCGAGGCGGTGGGGCTTGTCATGTGTGGGGGCGGTGCATTCGGGACCGCGCATCTGGGCGTGGTGAAGTCCCTGCTTGAGAACGGCTATGCCTATGATTTCGTGGGCGGAACCAGTGTCGGGGCGGCGATGGGCGGGGCGCTGGCCATCGGGCTGCACCCGGATGACATCATGGCGCAATGCGAAGATATCTTTATCAAGTCCAAGGCCATGTCCCGGCTGACGGTGCCACGGTATTCGCTGTTGGATCACCACCGGCTGGATGAGGCGTTCAAGCGGCATTACGGGGCCTTTGATGTCGAGGATCTGCCGGTCAACTTCTTTTCCATTGCCACGAACCTGACCCATAACGACGTGACCGTCATCCGCACCGGTCCGCTGTGGCAGGCGGTGCGGGCGTCGACGGCGATACCGGGGGTGTTCCCGCCTTTCGTGCGCGGCGACGGAGAGGTCCTGATTGATGGGGGGCTGATCGACAATGTCCCGTTGACCGCCATGCGGGATCTGAAACCGGGGCCAAACATCGTGCTGAATTTCATGCCGGGCAAGCCGTGGACGGTGCGGGCGAAATACGAGGACCTGCCCAACCGGGTGGAGGCGCTGGGCGCGCTGCTTCGGGGGCCAAAGAAGGGTGCGCCGCGCTATCCCAGCGCTTTTGCGGTGTTGCAGCGGGCGATGGTGGTCAATGCGCGCAAGCTGTTGCGACAGATTGATTTCGGCAGTGACGTGCTGCTGAATATCTCGGTTTTGCAGGGTATGAGCTTTATGAGCTGGAAGCGGGGGCGCGAACTTTTTGATGCGGCCTATGCGCAGATGGCGGGCGTGTTGGCGCAGACCCCGGACCGGGGCGATCCGCTGGAGCGGTTGCGGCGCGCCGCTTGCGAGATCAACACCGATATCGTGGAACCGGACGCGGCGCGCGGCGCGCCTCAGCCGCGGCGTTCGACAATCACCGAGCCAACCGAGTAACCAGCGCCGAACGAGCAGATGATGCCTGTATCGCCCGGTGCCAGGTCATCCGAGTTCTGTGAAAACGCGATGATCGACCCGGCCGAGGACGTATTTGCATAATCCTGCAGGATGTTGGGCTGTTCCCCGGGGCCGGGGTCGCGGCCGAGGACCTTTTTGCCGATGAAATCGTTCATCGACTTGTTGGCCTGGTGCAGCCACAGGCGTTTGAGCTGGTCCGCGCCCAGCCCTTCGTCGGCCATGTGGCCCGCGATGTGCTGACTGACCATGGGCAGCACTTCCTTGAACACCTTGCGGCCGTTCTGCATGAACTGCATGTCGCGCCGGTCGGCAAGGCCATCGGGGCGCGAGCGGCGCAGGTAGCCGTTGTTGTTGCGGATGTTGTTGGAAAATTCGGTGGCACAGCGGGTGGACTTGATTTCGAAACAGGGGCCTGCGGCGTCTTCGGCGCGTTCGATCAGAGTGGCGGTGGCCACGTCACCAAAGATGAAGTGGCAGTCGCGGTCGCGCCATTCGAGGTGGGCCGAGCAGATTTCCGGGTTCACCACCAGCGCCGAGCGGATCGAGCCGGAGCGCACCATGTCGGCGGCGGCCTGAATGCCGAAGGTGGCAGAGGAACAGGCGACGTTCATGTCAAAGGCAAAGCCCTGCACGCCCAGCAGGTCCTGGATTTCGATGGCGACGGCGGGGTAGGCGCGTTCGAGGTTGGAGGCGGCACAGATCACGGCGCCCACATCGGCGGCTGTCTTGCCCGCGGCCTTGAGCGCCTTTTGCGCGGCATCCACGGCCATTTCGGCCATGATCGACGGCTCGTCATCGCCGCGTTGGCGCAGGAGCGGGTGCATGACGTCCGGATTCAAAACGCCCGCCTTGTCCATTACGTAGCGGCGTTCGATGCCGGAGGCCTTGAGGATGAACTCTTCGGAGGAGTGGGGTTTGGCCTCGACCTCGCCGCGCGCAATGGCGTCGGCATGTTCGGCGTTGAACTTGTCCGCGTAGGCGTTGAAGGCCTCGACCAGTTCGGCGTTGGAGATCGACAGGTCGGGCGTAAAGACGCCGGTGCCGGTGATGGCGGGAGTGAAAGACAAGGCGCGCCCCTTTAGGCTTGTTTGCGCAAACTTATCCATGGGGCGTGGGGGCTGCAAGGTTTTGCGGGCAAGTGCCGTAACGGCGTTTGGCTTGTGCGGTGGGGCGTGTCGGCGCAAGGTGCGGGTCGGGCCAGAGAGGAAAGGGGCACAATGGAGCGTATCGAGAACCCGTATCGAGGTGAGGGGTTGGGCGGCATGGATGCCGTGCCGTATCCATCCGAGGATGCGGCGGCACCGCGGGCGTTGCTGGGCCGGTGCCCTGTGGCGGGGGTCACGCCCCTGGTTGCTGTGCCGGGTCTGGCGCGGGGTCTGGGTGTGGCGGAGGTCCATATCAAGGACGAACGGGGACGTATGGAACTGGGCAGTTTCAAGGCGCTGGGCGCGGCCTATGTGATTGCCTGTGACGCAGAGGATGGCACGGCGCGGGGCCAGACCTATGTGACGGCGAGTGCAGGCAATCACGGGTTGTCGGTGGCGGCGGGGGCGGCGGCCTTTGGCGCGCGTGCGGTGATATTCCTGGCCGAGACGGTGCCGGAGGCCTTTGCCGACCGGTTGCGCGGGATTGGCGCAGAGGTGGTGCGTGCGGGTGCCGATTACGAGGCGAGCATGGAGGCCGCCATGGCAGAGGCGGAGGCGCGCGGTGCCGTGCTGTTGTCGGACAGTTCGTGGGACGGGTATTTCGTGCGACCGCATCGGTTGATGGAGGGGTATAACGCGTTGATGGCAGAGGTGTTTGACCAGATGGACGCCCCGCCCACGCATCTGTTCTTGCAGGCAGGTGTTGGTGGTCTGGCGGGTGCCGCGGCGGCGATGGCGCGGGGCACCTGGGGGGCGGATGTGCATATCACCGTGGTGGAGCCTGCCGCGGCGCCTGCGCTGATGGCGTCGGTGCAGGCGGGCCGCGCGGTGGAGGCACCGGGGCCGGTGTCGGCGATGGGGCGGCTGGACTGCAAGGTGCCGTCGCTGATTGCATTGCGCGGGTTGGCGCGGGATGCGGATGCGTTCATGACCATCACCGAGGACGAGGGGTTTGCAGGCGCGCAGGCGGCGGCGGATCATGGGTTTGACAGCACGCCGTCCGGGGCGGCGGGGCTGGCCGGGGCGCTGGCGGGGCCGGACCTGCCCGGCGATGCGCGGGTGCTGGTGATCCTGTCGGAGGGGCCCGAGGCATGACATTCGAGGTTGCCGAATACGAGGCGCGGCTGGCGCGGGCGCAGGGTCTGATGGCGGCGGCGGGGCTGGATGCGCTGATGCTGACGACAGAGCCGGAGGTGCGCTATTTCACCGGGTTCCTGACGCGGTTCTGGGAAAGCCCCACGCGGCCATGGTTCCTGATCGTGCCTGCGCGCGGCAAGCCGG
This sequence comes from uncultured Tateyamaria sp., assembly GCF_947487805.1. GTDB lineage: Bacteria > Pseudomonadota > Alphaproteobacteria > Rhodobacterales > Rhodobacteraceae > Tateyamaria. The sequence continues at coordinate 868,449 of NZ_CANKXW010000001.1, forward strand.
TGGCGGTGATCCCGTCCATCGGTGCGCCGCTGATGGGGGCCACGTGGCTGGACGATATCCGCACGTGGCGCAGCCCGGATTACGAGGACGACGGTGTGTCGCTGGTGGCCGCGACGCTGGCCGATCTGGTGCCTGCGGGGGGCGTGATCGGTGTACCAAGTGGCCCCGAGACGCATTTGCGCCTGCCGCTCGACAGCTGGCACGCGCTGCACGCGGCGCTGCCCGACCGGACGTTTGGGGGTGATGCGGGCGTGATGCGCCGGTTGCGGATGATCAAGTCGGAGGCCGAGATCGACAGGATCCAGATCGCCTGCGCCATTGCCGATGCGGCCTTTGCCCGCGTGCCGGAGATCGCGGCGGAAGGCGTGCCGCTGTCACAGATCTTTCGCCGGTTCCAACTGCTGTGCCTGACCGAGGGGGCCGATTGGGTGTCCTATGTGGCGGGCGGCGCGGGGCCGGGGGGCTATGGCGATATCATCGCGCCCGCGACGGACGTGCCGCTGGCGGCGGGCGATGTCCTGATGCTGGACACCGGCGTGGTGCGCGACGGGTATTTCAGCGATTATGACCGCAACTGGTCCGTTGGCCCGCCCGACGGCCAGACCGCCGAGGCTTATGCACGGCTGATCGACGCCAGCGACAGCTCTCTTGAGATCGCGCGCCCCGGCATCCGCGCCTGCGACCTGTTTCACGCCATGGACAAGGTGCTGACCGACGGCGCGGGCGGGTCGGACGCCGGGCGCTATGGGCATGGGCTGGGCATGCAGTTGACCGAATGGCCGTCGCTGATCCCTGCCGACGAGACGGTGCTGGAGCCGGGCATGGTGCTGACGCTGGAGCCGGGGCTGGAACTGGCCCCCGGCCGCACCATGGTGCACGAGGAAAACATCGTGATCACCGATGATGGTGCGGCCTATCTGTCGGTCCCGGCGCCCAGCGAATTGCCGGTGATCTGACATGGCCTATGCCTACACCCGCGCGCCGGAGGAGAGGCCCAAACTGGGGCTGATCGCCCTTCAGGCCGACCGCACGATGGAGGATGACTTTCGCCGCCTGATGCCCGCCGATGTCAGCGTGCTTGTGTCGCGCGTGCCGTCCGGTCTGGAAGTCACCCCCGACAGCTTGGCAGAGATGGAAGGACACCTGAGCGCCTCTGCCGCGCTGTTTCCCGATGGCCATGGATTTGACGTGATCGGCTATGGCTGTACCTCGGCCACGGCGCAGATCGGGGCCGCAGCGGTGGCGGATCAGGTGCGCAAAGGGGCCGAGACGGCGCATGTGACCGACCCGGTTACGGCCCTGATCGCGGCCTGTGCTGCCGCTCAGGCGCGCCGGATCGCCATCCTGTCGCCCTATGTGGCGTCGGTGTCGGACCGGCTGCGCGATGTGCTGGCGGCGGCAGGCATCGACACGCCGACCTTCGGCAGCTTTGACGAGGCCAACGAGGCAGCGGTGGCGGGGATCGACGCGGCCTCCATCACCGCGGCGACGCTGGACATGATGCAGGGCGTGCAAGTGGACGCGGTATTTCTGTCCTGCACGAACCTGCGGACGCTGGATGTGATTGGCCCGTTGCAGGCGCGGCTGGGCGTGCCGGTGTTGTCCAGCAATCTGGTGCTGGCCTGGCACATGCTGCATCTGGCGTGGCAGGGCCCGGGGCAGCCGGGTGGTTTGCTGGGCCTGAAATAACGAAATTCGCGCAGCGCCTTGTGTCCGGGGTCGGGTCGGTGTTTTTCTGTGCCCAGATTCAAGGAGATGACGGTATATGAAACTGGGTTGTATCGGCGACGATTTCACCGGGTCCAGCGATCTGGCCAATACGCTGGCCAAGGCGGGGATGCGCGCCACGCAGTACACGGGCGTGCCAGCGGGCGATGCGGACCCATCCGTCGAGGCGGGTGTTGTGGCGCTCAAGACCCGGTCGGTGCCGGTCACTGAGGCGGTCGAGAAATCGCTGGCCGCGTTGCGGTGGTTGCAGGCGCAGGGATGCACGCAGTTCTTTTTCAAATATTGCTCGACCTTTGACAGCACCGCAGAGGGCAATATCGGCCCCGTGGCGGATGCGCTGGCCGAGGCGCTGGAGGCGCACAAGGTCATCGTCTGCCCTGCCTTTCCCGGCACGGGGCGGTCGGTCTATCAGGGGCATCTGTTTGTGAATGACGTGCTGTTGAACGAAAGCGGGATGCAGAACCATCCGTTGACGCCGATGACCGACCCCGACCTGCGCCGCTGGCTGGCGCCGCAGACACGCTACAGCGTGGGCCATGTGGGGCCGGGGCCGGTCTTTGGCGGGGCCGCGGCGATTGCGACGGCGCTGGAGGCGGAACATGGTAAGGGCCATCGTCACATCGTCGTGGATGCGATCCGCGACGAGGATTTGCGCGCCATCGGGGCCGCGGCGCGGGATCTGCCGTTGATCACCGGGGGATCGGGTGTGGCGCTTGGCCTGCCCGCAAATTTCGGCTGTGTGGCGGGTGATGTCCCGTGGCAGGGTCAGGGGGGGCGCGCGGTGGCGCTGTCCGGGTCCTGTTCGGTGGCCACGCGGGCGCAGGTGGCGCGGCACGCCGCCCGGCACCCGGCACGCGAGATCGTCGCGGCGGATGTGATCGAGGGGCGTCTGTCCGCGCAAGACATCGCGACATGGTTGCTGGATCAGGACGGCCTGCCGCTGGCCTACAGCTCGGCGGATCCCAACGATGTGCGGGCGGTACAAGAGCAATATGGCCGCGAACGGTCGGCGGCGGCGCTCGAAGGGGTCTTTGCCGAGGTGGCGCGTCTGGTGCGCGCGGGCGATGTGACGCGGATCATCACGGCCGGGGGCGAGACATCCGGCGCGGTGGTCGAGGCGCTGGATCTGGGCACGCTTGAGATCGGGCCAGAGATCGACCCCGGCGTGCCTGCGCTGCGGGCGGGGCCGGACCTGGTGGTGGCGCTGAAATCGGGGAATTTCGGGGCCGAGGATTTCTTTGAAAAGGCGGACGGGGTGTTGCGCGGATGAGCACGGAAACCGCATTGCGTGAACAGATGTGCCTGCTGGCCAGGTCGCTGTTCGACCGTGGCCTGACCCATGGCAGCACGGGCAATATCTCCGCCCGGACCGAAGATGGCGGGCTGCTGGTGTCGCCCACGGGCACGAGTTTCGGGCGGCTCGATCCCGGGCGGTTGAGCCGGTTTGACGCGCGCGGTCAGCATGTGGCGGGCGATGCGCCCACCAAGGAGATGCCGTTGCACAGTGCGTTTTACGACACGCGCAGCACGGCGGGCGCTGTGGTTCACCTGCACAGCTGCCACTCGGTCGCGCTGTCGATGCTGCCGGTGGAGGATGCGGCGAATTTCCTGCCGCCGCTCACGCCCTACGGCATCATGAAGCTGGGCAAGGTCCAGCTGTTACCGTTTTTTGTACCCGGCGATCCGGCGATGGGGGCGGCAGTGCGCGGGCTGGCCGGCAAGCGGTCGGCGGTGATGCTGGCCAATCACGGCCCCGTTGTGGCCGCCAAAGACGTCGAGGCCGCCTGCAATGCCATCGAAGAGTTGGAAGACACCGCGCGCCTGACCCTGATGACGCGAGGCATGTCCCCCCAGGGCCTGACAGAGCCCCAGGTGCAGGCCGTGGTGACCAAGTTCGACATCGCCTGGGACGACTGACGGGCGGTGACGGCTCCGTCATGGGAAAACCAGACCGTCCAACAGTGCATATTTTTGGAACAATGAAGGATCAGGCGCGCCTTTGCGTTCATTGTTCTTCAAATATGCAAATCCTACGCAGGCAAGGCAGGGTCAGGGTTGGATCGTGTTGCCATCCGCATCAAAGAAGTGGGTGCGGTCGGGATCGAAGCTGAGCCCCATCGTATCGCCCACCTTGACGTCTGCATCGCCGGAGATTCGGACGTTGATCTGGCCCGCCGCGCCACAGTCGAACAGAACAAATGTGTCCGCACCGAGGTATTCGACCACATCGATGCGCCCGTCGCACTGGCCAGTGCCCGCCGCCCCTGCGGTGATGTGTTCGGGGCGGATGCCCATCTGCGTGGCGCCTTGTGCCGAGGCCCGGTAGGGCCCGGTCCGTCCGCCCGGCACCGTGTAGGTGTCGCCGGAGGCCGATGCAGCAAAGACGTTCATCTTGGGGCTGCCGATGAACTGCGCCACGAACACGTTGCCCGGATGATTGTAGAGCTCGCGCGGGGTGCCCACCTGGATGATGCGGCCCGCGTCCAGCACGACGATCCGGTCGGCCAGCGTCATTGCTTCGACCTGGTCGTGGGTCACGTAGATCATTGTGGCCGACAGCGACTGGTGCAGCTTGGAGATCTCGTGCCGCATTTCCACCCGCAGTGCGGCATCCAGGTTCGACAGGGGTTCGTCAAAGAGGAACGCTGTGGGGTCCCGCACAATCGACCGGCCAATGGCCACGCGCTGGCGCTGACCGCCTGACAGGTCCTTGGGACGCCGGTCGAGATACTGGTCCAGCTTGAGCGTGTCCGCCGCCGCATCCACCTTGGCCGTGATCTCGGATTTCGGCGCGCCCGCCGTTTTCAGCGAGAACCCCATGTTGTCGCGCACCGACATGTGCGGATAAAGCGCATAGGACTGGAACACCATCGACAGCCCGCGTTTGCTGGGCGGCTGGTCGGTCACATCCGTCCCGTCGATGTCGAGCGACCCGCGGCTGATATCCTCCAACCCGCCGATCATCCGCAGCAAGGTTGACTTGCCGCAGCCCGACGGCCCGACAAACACCACGAATTCGCCGTCGTGTATGGCAAGGTCGACGCCCTTGATGACCTGCACCTCGCCATACCATTTCTCGACTGCGTTGAGTGTGATCGCGCCCATGATCAGGCTCCTTCCGTCTTGTGTGCCCAGCCCAGCCAGATCGCGGCGGTCCAGGTGAACGAACTGCCCCCGGCTGGTGCACCGTCGCGGGGGTCAAAGTATTCTGCAAAGCCGTGATCGGCGATCAGGTCCGCCGTGGTGCGACGCACAACCTCGCCCTGGGGCAGGCCCATCTCGGTCAGCCCGGTGCCAATCATCATGTTCATCACGCCCCAGACCGGCCCGCGCCAGTACCGCTTGCCGTCAAAGCGCGGATCGGTCAGCGTCAGCGACGGCACGCCGTATTTGGCCTGCGCCATTACCTCATCCAGACGGGTGCGCATGTCAGGGTGGTCGATGCCCGCATACCAGCACAGGAAAGACGCGTTGGTCACCGCATTGGCCCAGGTGCCACCCACCGCATCGCGGCCATCGAAACAGCCGATGTCGGGGTTCCACAGGGTCTGCGCGCCCGCCTCGAGCGTCTCGATCCACTGCTCCAGCTCGCTCACATCCCGGCCCATGTCACGCCCCAGCGCCGCAAGGTCGCGCGTGGCGCGCAGCAGGGTGAAGGTCATGGTCGGATCGGCCACGCGGAACGGCGTGTTCTCCAACATCGCCGCCTCGTCCCAGCCCAGCCGCGCCCCGCGCTGGACCAGCCAGATGTACCGGTCATAGTCGTATTTCGTGGGCCGCATCGACCCGTCCACATGGGTGGTGTCGCGCCGGGTGTATTCGCCCACGCCCTCGGGCGTGATCGCAGCCATTGCCGCATCCCAGTCCGGCGCATTGTCACGCCCTGCTTCCCAGGGATGGGTGATGCACACCGCACCACGGTCCAGCCGCCAGTCCATGAACCAGCGGTGCCAGCGCACCAACCCGTCATAGATCCCCGCCATGCGCGCAGCACCAAAATCCGGATCCTTGGCCAGCACCATGCGCGCCATGGTCGCCGCGACGGGCGGCTGGCTGATGCCCGAAGACGGGATCGGCCCGGTGCCCTGCCATACATCATGGTTCGGGAAGTATCCGTCATCGGGCACGTGGAACAGGATATGCGGCACCATGCCGTTCTCCCACTGGCCCGACATCAGCGTCTCCAGCTCGCGCCACGCGCGGTCCAGATCGAACTCGGCAAAACCGATGGCGGCAAAGGCGCTGTCCCAATTCCACTGATAGGGATAAAGCCCCGAGGTCGGGATCGTATAGGCCCCCTTGTCGTTGCGCTGCAAAATGGCGCGCGCCTCTTCGTCGCGCACTTTCCTGCGCGCATCGATCGTGCGCATGTCTGTGGATGTCATATCTCGCATCATCCTTTTACCGACCCGGCGGTCAGCCCTTTCGTCATGAAACGCTCAAGCCCGAGGAACAGGGCCATGATCGGCACGGTGGCGATCACGGCACCGGCCATCAGGTGCTGGCGCGGAATTTCAGAAGAGTTCAGCATTGCGACACCGCGCGTCAGCGTGAACTTGGACGGATCGTCCAGCAGCATGAAGGCGAGCAGGAATTCGTTCCACGCAATCATGAAGACATAAAGCGATACCGACACCATCGCAGGCAGAGACAGGGGCAAGGTGATCTTCCAGATCACTTGCAGGCGGCTGAGGCCGTCCATCAGCCCCGCCTCCTCGACCTCGCCCGGCAGGCCGCGGAAATACCCCTGAAGCATATAAAGGGCCACGGGGATCGTTGTGACCGGATAGATCATCAACAGCCCCGGAATGGTGTTGCGCAGCCCCGTCATCGAAAAGGCGATGTAGATGGGCAGCGCCAGCACGATCATCGGCACCATGTAGATCAACAGGATCGACCGCGAAAACGCCGCCCGCCCCTTGAACCGCAACCGCGCGACCGCATAGGCCCCCGGCACCGAAAAGGCGAGCGTGATCAATACGGTCAGCACCGACACATAAAAGCTGGTCCAGAGGTAGCTGCCAAAGTTGAACTGCCCAAACAGCTCGAAATAGCTGCGAAAGAGATCCAGCCCCCGGCTCAGATCAATCGAGAAATCGAGCGGGTTCTTCAACAGCGCCTGTTGAGATTTCAGGCTGGTCATCACCATCACGTAAAACGGGATCAGCACGGCGGCGGTGAACACGATATAGCCAAAGCCGGTCAGAAACCGGATCACGGCATCCTCGAACGCATGGCGCGTCAGGTCACCGGGATGCGCCTCGACCAGCATCACGCGCATGGGCCACAGGGTGAACACCCCAAACGCCACAACAGACAACAACTGCCAGCCCAGCGGCACACCTTCGGTGAATTGCATCGGCGACAGCGGCGTGAACATCAACACCACCGACACCGCCACGAACCCTGCCAGCAAAAACGGCACGGCGCGCAGATAAATCAACGCCAGACCGCCGCCCACGCCCAGGATCACACAGCCCAACGCACCGGGCCGAAACCCGAGCCCAGAGGCAAAAGACAAGGTCACCGCCACAGTGACCGCAATCACAAAGGCCCACAAAAGCCCGATCACACCGGCCGTCACGGCCCCATTGCGCAGGACACTCATGACACTTCCTTTCGCGTCAAATACCTCGGGGTGAATTGGCCGTCAGGCCAAGAGGGGCAGCGCCCCAGGCAGGGGTCGGCCCCCTCGCAGGGGCAGCGCCCCTGCAGCCCGCCCGCCGCAGGCGAGACGCAAACTTGTTTTGCGGCACCCATCACAGGCCCTCCTCCTGGCTGATGTATTTGAAGAAAAACACCGAGAAAACGAGCAGCGTGGCAAAGACCACCACCGCCACCGCCGCCCCCGCACCAATGTTGGAGATCGCAAAGGCCTGCTCGTACACGTTCACGGTCAGCGTCCGCGTGCCTGCATTGCCCCCGGTCAGCAGGAAAATGTCGTCGAACTTGTTGAAGGTCCAGATGAACCGCAACAGGAACAGCACCGACAGGATGCCCAGCAGCATCGGCAGCGACAGATACCAGAACTTCTGGAAGGGCGAGGCCCCGTCCATATCGGCGGCCTCGTACATGTCGGTGTCAATCGACTGCATCCGCGCAAGGATGAACAGGAAGGACAGCGGGAAATAGCGCCAGATCTCGAACACCGTTACCATGATCAACGCCAGAGGTCGCTGGCCAAAGAAATTGATCGGCGCTTCCACCACACCCATCTGGATGAGCAGCGCGTTGAGCGAGCCGGAAAACGGATCAAACAGCGTGACCCAGGTGAACGCCACCGCGATGATCGGCGACACGTAGGGAAAGAGGTAAAGACCGCGCAACACACCCTTGCCCGCAAACTCCTTGTTCAGGAGAAGTGCGGCAAAGAGCCCGATGACCAGCGCCCCGATGGTGCCCACCACCGTGTAGAACACCGTGGCCCAGAGCACCGACAAGAACTCCTTGCTGTCAAAGATGCGGGCAAAGTTGTCGAGCGTGAACTCGGCATTGGTCAGGATGTTGTCGCCCGATCCGGTCGCGGTCGGTTCCGACCCCTCGACGATGTCCTCAAGCACCTCCGGATCGCCGTCCAGCGTCACAGGGATACGCACGCGTTCGTTGAAGCCGCCGGGCACGTCGCCGAAATCACAAAACAGCGTGTCACCGGTCAGCGCGCAGACCTGCGGCAGCGCGCCCAGTGTCACCCCGGCGGGGATGGTGTCGGTCAGGGTCAGCCCACGCACTTCTTTCTGCTGAGACGAATTGCGCACCCGGTATTCGATGCGGAAATCATCGCCACTGCTGCGCAGGCTTTCGCGGATCACGGGCGCCACGGGGCGCAGATCGGCAAGGCCCACAGGCTTGAAGCTGATCCAGAAGATGGACAACAGCGGCAGGATGATCACGAGGCTCACGATGGCGATCGTGGGGAAAAGCAAGCTCCATGCGAGCCGCGCCTCGCGTCGCTCAAGAGCGCCGCGGGTGGTCGGTGGTGTCGAGGCCGTCATCGGATGTTCCGATTATGTGAGGATGAAAGGGTGAGGGGGCAGGCGCACCCGCCCCCTGAATGCCCGTCAGGGCTTAGTTGATCGACGACAGCTCGTCGTTCATCGCAGCCACGGCTGCGGCGGCATCAATCTCGTCGTCGATATACTGACGCACGATGCGGTTGATGGCCTGGCTGTTGATCATCTTGGAGGCCAGCGACAGCTGTCCCTCGGCCACGCCCCAGCGCTGGGCCACTTTCAGACCACCGACGATCTCGTCCAGCATTTCTGCGGAATAGAGGTCTTTCATCGGGGCCTTGCGGTCCACACCCACAGGGATTTCCGACCAACCGGCCGAGAATTTGCCCGGCTCGTCCGCAGTGCCTGTGCGCACGGGGAACTTGCCCTCGGCCGCGATGGACAGCGTCTGCATGTAGCCGTCATTCATCGAATATTCGACAAAGGCCTGCGCCGTTTCTGTGTCCGCATCCGATGTGATGCCGAAATAGCGGACATCACCCCAGGCCGCGCCATCGGGGTTCGAGGGCCCGGCAAAGTTGGTCACGATGCCCGTCTTGGCCGCCAGTTCGCGGGTGGTTGGATCATCGTTGATGGTGGGCGCAGCGCTGTCGCGCAGACCGGCCAGTTCATCAAGGATGAAGGGCGACCAGATGATCATGGCGGCGTCACCGGCGAAATAGATCTCGCGCGATTGCTTCCAGAACAGCTCGCCCGGGGGAGAGGCTTTGGCGATGGATTTGTAGAAATCCAGCACTTCGGTGGTTGCGGCCACATCCAGCGGCTGGAACCCGTCGGGACCCACAGGGGAGACGCCGTTGGACAGGAACACGTGTTCCAGAACCTGAGACATGAAGTTCTCGTCGACCTTGGTTGCCGCGACGAAACCGTACATCTCTGGCGGGTTGTGCAGGGCGTCAAGTGCGGCCTGTACGTTGGCGTATGTGTTGGGGGCGGCGAGGCCCTTTTCCTCGAACAGGTCGGCACGGTAGACGATCATCTGCGTCCAGCCGTCCACGGGCACGGAGGCCACGTCGCCGTCATAGTCGGCCATCGCCAGAGGACCGGCGGCAAAGGTGTCGCGGCCCAGGTTTTCCACCACTTCGGTCGCGGCCTCGGTGTCGAGAATGCCGGCTTCGGCCCAGGGCAGGGCGTATTGCAGTGTGTGATAGATCACGTCGGGCAGGTCACCGGCGGCAAAGGCGGCGGTGGCGCGTGTGCCCAGATCGTTTTCCGAAACGGGGATCACTTCGACGGTGTTGCCGGTCGCCTTGGCGAACTCTTCGGCCATGGCTTGCTGCTTGGCCAGACGCTCGGGCTGTTCCTCGGTTGTCCAGAACCGGATATTGTCGGCCATGGCGGCACTTGCACCCAGCACAAGGCCAAGCGCGGACCCCAGCAACAGACGGCCTGTGAGGCCTTTGGTCGGTGTCATAAGTTTCTCCTCCCTTTAGGAAACTTGTCGTTTTTCGCGGATCCAACCAAGCAGGTTGGGTCGGATGCCGGTCAGCATGCGCGCTTTATTGCATCGTTGCAACAAATTTTTTTGCGAATCTAATTTGACAAAAACTCAATTAAATCCATTGCCTTGCCGCGTTGCAGCGAGAGGCGTGCACAGTTTTTTGCATCGTTGCAACACGATTCGGAATTGCCTTGTCTGGTCAGGGCTGTACCAATATCACTGTACAAATTTTCAAATCCTTATGCGGGGCACCCCGTCTCATGGCAGGCAAGTCGAACAAGCCGCCGACGCTGAAAACGATATCGGAGTTGACGGGCCTGAGCCTGTCGACGGTGTCGTTGTCGCTGCGCGATGGCAGTCGTCTGAAGCCCGAGACCCGTGACAAGATCGCCAAGGCTGCCGCCGAAGTGGGCTATGTGCCGAACCGGGCGGGGGTGCGGTTGCGGACCGGGCAGACCAATGTTCTGACGCTGGTGCTGTCGCCGGCCAAGAACACGATCGACTATACCCGCCAGTTGATCGAGGGCATCGGCTTACATCTGTCGGGGTCGAAATACCACCTGAACGTCATCCCGGACCTGCAAGGGGCCACGCCCGAGGAATCGGTGCGCTATGTGTTGCAGAACCGGACGGCGGACGGGATCATCCTGACCCATACCAGCGCGCGGGATCCGCGGGTGCAGATGCTGATCGACGCGGATTTCCCGTTTGTGTCCCACGGGCGGACGGAATTCTATGCGCGCCATGCGTTCCATGACTTCCATGCCGAGCGGTTCGTTGAGATGGCGGTGGAGCGGTTGCTTGAAACGGGGCGGCGGCGGTTCGTGCTGGTGGCCGAGGATGACGCGACCACGAACTTTTCCAAGATTGCGAGCGCGTTTCACCGGACGCTGGGGCGGCATGGGATGACCGGGGAAGTGGCGACGGAGACGGGTATTCTGGTGTCCACCGAAACGGCGCGCGGGTTCGGTTATGCGCTGGCGTCGCGGGCCGAGCCGTTTGACGCGGTGATCAGCAACAACGAACTGGCGACGCTGGCCCTGATGGGGGGCATGTCGGATGCGGGTCTTGTGCAGGGCGAGGACTACGCTCTGATCTGCCGCCAGACGACGCAGATCCTGCCGACGCTTTACCCGACCATCGACACAGTGGCTGAGGATCTGGTGGCGACAGGCGCGGAACTGGCGCGGCTGCTGATCGGGCGTTTGCAGGGCGATCCGGTGGACAGCCTGCAAACCCTGCACGAGCCGCAGGCCCGGTGGCGCAGCGGTTAGGCCGTGCCGCGGATCAGGTCGGAGGCCTTTTCGCCAATCATGATCGCGGGCGCGTTGGTATTGCCGCTGACGATCTCGGGCATGATCGAACAATCCGCGACCCGCAGGCCCGCAATGCCGTGCACGCGCAGCTGATCATCGACCACGGCCATCTTGTCGGACCCCATCTTGCAGGTGCCGGTGGGGTGGTAGATCGAGGCCGTGTTGTTGCGCGCCCAGTCGAGCGTGGCGTCGTAGTCGTCCATGGGCAGGTCCGCGTGCGGGCGGTATTCCTCGGAGATCTTGGAGGTCAGCGGCGCGTGGCGCGCGATCTTGCGGGCGATGTTCACCCCATCGACGATGGTGCGGCAATCGGTTTCTGTGCTGAGATAGTTCGGGATGATCTTGGGATAGGCGCGGCCATCCTTGCTGGACAGGCGAATCTCGCCCTTGGATTCGGGGCGCAGCTGGCACACTGACATGGTGAAGGCGGAAAACGGGTCGGCGCCCTTGCCGGGGTTCTCGGCCGACAGGGGCTGGACGTGGAACTGGATGTCCGGCGTTTCCAGATCGTCGCGGGTTTTCATGAACCCGGTGGCGAGGCTGGCGGCCATGGTCATCGGGCCTGCGCGGAACATCAGGTATTTTAGCCCGATCTTGGCCTGCCCAAAGAGGCTCGAGACCTCATCGTTCAGGGTGGGTTCGTTGCATTTGTAGACAAGGCGGGCCTGTAGGTGGTCCTGCATGTTCTTGCCCACGCCGGGCAGGTCGGCCACGACGTCGATGCCGTGTTCCTGCAGATGCGCGGCCTCGCCGATGCCCGACAACATCAATAGCTGTGGCGAGTTGATTGCGCCGCCGGACAGGACGATTTCCTCGCGGGCGGTGACGGTGTGCCAGGCGCCGCCGCGATCCTTGTAGGTCACACCGGTGGCGCGTTTGTCGGTGATTTCGATCTTTTCGACCTGCGCATGGGTGATGATGTGCAGGTTGCTGCGGTCCTTGACCGGGTTCAGGAAGGCTACCGCCGACGAGCAGCGCCGCCCGTTGCGCGCGGTCAGCTGGAAGAACCCTACGCCCTCCTGTTCGGCACCGTTGTAGTCTGGGTTGAACTTGTAGCCCGCCGCCTGGGCCGCCGCGACCCATGCGTCGGTGATCGGGCGCTGGATCCGCATGTTGGAGACGGACAGGTTGCCCTGATCGCCGTGAAACTCATCCGCGCCACGTTCGTTTTTCTCGGATCGTTTGAACAGGGGCAGCACGTCGTCCCAGGCCCAGCCGCGGTTGCCCATTTGCGCCCAGCGGTCGTAATCCTGTGGCTGTCCGCGCACATAAAGCAGCCCGTTGAGCGAGGACGACCCGCCCAGAACCTTGCCACGCGGCCACTCGATCGACCGTCCGTTCAGGCCGGGATCGGGTTCTGTTTTGTAACACCAGTCGACGCTCGGGTTGTGGATTGTCTTGAAATAGCCCACCGGAATGTGGATCCATGGGTTCAGATCTCGCCCGCCCGCTTCGAGGAGAACGACGGTCTTTGTTGGATCAGCACTCAGCCGATTCGCAATGACACAGCCCGCAGAACCGGCCCCTATAACGATATAATCGGCGTCCACCACGCATCCTCCCTCGCATTAAGTGAAAAAAAGACTAGGCAGATTGTCTCGCGTGCGCTAGCCTTTTCTGAGATAAAACGTCTCAATAATATGCATCAGGGAGGATAGCATGGGAATTAGTGACAAAATCAACGGCATTTCCCGCCGGGATTTGTTCAGGGTGGCAGGCCGTTACGGCATGAGCTCCACGCTTTTGGCGGCGAGTGGTTTTGGTGGGGCGATGAGCCTTGCGAACCTGGCATCGGCGGCAGAATCGACCTACGAAAAGCGCTTTGCCAAGGAAGCCAAGCACACGCTGAAGTTCGGCGCTGCGGGCTTTAACGCACGCAACCTGCTGATTGAGCGCGCTGGCGCACTGGAATTTGCCCGTGACCTGGAAAGCCGGACAGACGGCGAAATCCGCGTCGAATTCATCGGCGACAACCAGATCTGTGGTCAGGTGTCCTGCGTTGAGAAAGCCCAGCAAGGTATCGTTGATATCTATGCGGCTTCGACACAGAACTCCGCCGGTGGTGCACCGTATCTGAACGTGCTGGACTATGCGTACATGTTCCGTAACCGTGCGGACCAATACCACTTCCTGTACTCGCCCAAGTCTCAGGCGCTGCTGCGCGAGCCCTATGAGCGTCGTCACGGCCTGAAATTCCTGTTCAGCCACGCAGAACTGCGCGGCATCCAGCTGGGTCTGGCATGGGAAGACAAGGAAACGGTCACGTCGGTCGAGCAGCTTTTCGGCACGAAAAACCGCGTCACCGGCACCCAGTTGGGCCGGATCGCCATGACCGCCCTGAACCTGAACCCGGTTCCGGTCGCTTGGGAAGAAACGCTGGATGGTCTGAAGCAGGGCCTGATCGACGGTGCGGAAACATGGGCCTCGGCCGTGGCATATGCCAACATGTCGCCTGTTGTGTCCCAGTCGGTTCACCTGAACTTCTTCTGCGGTACAGAGCACACAGCCATGAACGCATCCGTGTTCGACGGTCTGAGCGGCGAACTGCAAGACGCTGTGATGGAATCGTCCTACTGGGCGCAGACACACGTGCAGGCCGCAAACGAAGCCGCACTGGTCAAAACGGTTGGTCAGTCCGACCCGCAGCTGCCGAACACGATCTTTGCGCAAAACAACGTGCGCAATGCGTTCCTGTCCGACGCCGAAATCAAGAAGGCCGAGGAAATGTGTTCGCCCGAGTACCAACCACAGCTGTGGGAAGAATGGCGCGAGCGCATCAACGGCTGGCAGGGTGGCGCAGACACCTATCAGGAAATCTACGACGAGGTCCGCACGATCGACGCGAACACGTTGCCTGAGAACGTCGAGCCCCGCCGCTGGTGGAAAGCTTAATCCGCGATTGAGCAACAGGAGCCGACCCCGCAACAGGGGTCGGCTTTTTTGTCATCAGAACGCGAAAACGCGTCATATTTGACAAACAAGAATCATAGGGAGGGGCGCCAGATGTCAATCTGGGCGGATATGTCCACCATCGTCACAGCGACGGTGAGCGGAGACATCAACTTTAAAGTTGTTCAAGCATACAGATCGGATGCGGCGTGGCTGGTGTTCGGGCCGATCACCGTGATCGGCGCGATTTTCATTTATTACCTGTACAAGGTCGCCCCATGGCTGGACAAACATCTGGAGCGTACGATTGCGGTTACGGCCTATATCCTGATCGCCACGATCATCTTTGTCGGCGTGATCCAGCGTTTCGTGTTCTCCTCTCAGGTGCCGTGGTCGACAACGATCCCCCCGCTGATCTTTATGATCATGTCGTGGTACGGGTGTTCGTATAACGTCAAGCTGCGCACCCACCTCAGCTTTAGCGAATTCCGCTCCAAGATGAGCCACAAGGCCCAGTACTGGTGCCTGGTGATGGACAACGTCCTGTGGTTCATCTTCTGCATCATCTGCGTGACCACGATGTCGCGTATCACCGTCAACACCTATGACAACTTCGCCATCGTGCTGGGCACCGACGACATCATGCGTTGGTGGTTCATCGTGACCATGCCGATCTGTTTCGTGCTGATGGCCGGACGGGTTCTGAGCAATGCGATCATCGATCTGCGCAAGTTCCGCAACAATGAGACACTGATCGAACAAGCCGTGATCGGGGGAGACGCGTGATGACCGATGGAAGCTGGATTACACTGATATCACTGGCGGTGACCGTGCTGTTTATGCTGGGCACGCCCGTGTTGCTGGTCATCTTTTACTGGTCCGTGGGCTGTAGCCTCGTGATCGGCCTGACCCTGGATAACGCGGGCAACGAATTGCTGAACGTGTTCAAGGACGGCTTTGCCCTGCTGGCGATGCCGCTGTTCATTCTGACCGGGGACCTGATCAACAAGTCGGGGATTGCCAAACGCCTGTCCGATTTCGCCTATGCCTGCCTTGGCTGGTTGCGGGGCGGTCTGGCGATGGCGGCCATCGGGGCCTGCGGTCTCTTTGCCGCGATCTCGGGCTCGAACTCGGCCACGACGGCCACCATCGGGTCGATGCTGCACCCTGAAATGACCAAGGGCGGATACGACGAACGCTTTTCGGCGGCCACAGCGGCTGCGGGCGGTACGGTCGGGATCATCATCCCGCCGTCGATCATCTTTATCGTCTACGGCTTCCTGATGAACTTGCCGATTTCGGACCTGTTCATCGCGGGCATCATCCCCGGCTCGCTGATGGTTCTGGCGATGATGGCCATGTGCTTTGTCGTGTCGACCGTCAACAAGTGGGGTTTCCTGATCAAACTATCGCCGTTCCGGGTCTTCAAGACGGCTGTGGGCGCATGGTTGGGCTTCTTTGCCATCGGTCTGGTGCTTTGGGGCATCTACACCGGCAAGTTCTCTCCGACCGAAGCGGCGGGTGTGACCGTGGGCTTTGGGATCATCGTGGGCGTGATCAGCTATCCGCTGAACAAGCTGATGGGGACGGATCAGAACACGGCCGTGGATGAAAAACCCTTTGCCGCGATGGTTGTGGTCGAAGGGTTCCGCCTGCGCGATGTGCCGAATGTCGTCATGCGGTCGGCCCAGATTGCGGGCATTCTGACGCCCCTGATTGCCGTGTCCATCGTGATGCAGCAGGTGCTGGGTGCGCTGGGCGCGTCCGAGGTGATTGGTGATCTGTTGCGCAGCATGGGGGGCTACTTCCCCGTTCTGTTCACATCGATGGCCATCGTCTTTGTGGCGGGCATGATCCTGGAATCGCTGCCGGTGACGATCATCCTTGCGCCTATTCTTGCGCCGATTGCGGCGAGTGTGGGCATCGATCCGATCCACTTCTCGGTTGTGTTCCTCGTTGGGGCTTCCATTGGCTTCATCACGCCGCCATATGGTCTGAACCTTTACGTGGCGTCCGGGGTGACGGGTGTTCCATACTTCCGGCTGCTGCGGTATTCGACGATGTATCTTGCGTCACTCATTGCTGTTTGGGTACTCGTGGCGCTGACACCTAACCTGGCACTGATGTTGCTGCCCAACTAAGGCGAGAGGCTATGCCGGACGATCACCGCTCCCGTAAGGAACACCAGATCCCCACCAATCTGCGACTGCTGATGGTGATGGAGGAGGTGGCCAAGCGCGGGGTGGCGGTCAAGCCCACGGATCTGATCGATGCGCTGGGTCTGCCGAAACCAACCGTGCACAGGCTGTTGCAAACAGCCGAAGCCGAGGGGTTTTTGCAGCGTGATCTGGATGGCCGCAGCTATGGCCCGGGCCCGCGATTGCGGGCCCTTGCCGTGTCCACCATGTCGTCCGAACATCTGCGCACCGCGCGTCTGACCATCCTGCGCGGCGTGGCCGAAGAGATCGGCGAGACCTGCAACCTGGCCACACCGGACCGCGAGGGGATGACCTATCTTGACAGGGTGGAGACCGAGTGGCCGCTGCGCATCCAGTTGCCCATTGGCACGCAGGTGCCGTTCCACTGCACTGCGTCGGGCAAGATGTACCTGTCGACGCTAAGGCCGCATGTTCTGAATTCGATCCTGACGGCGCGGCCATTGGAGCAGCGCACCGAGGCAACGCTGACCGGGATTGACGCGATCCGCGAGGAGCTGGAGCTGACGCGCACGCGCGGGTATTCGACGGATAACGAGGAATTCATGTCCGGCATGACCGCCGTAGCCGTGCCGATCTGGGACGGAAACGGCAAGTTGCTGGCGACCCTGTCGGCCCACGCGCCGATGCAGCGGCGCTCACTTGCGCAGCTCAAGGACTATTTGCCGGCGCTGCGCCGCGGTGCGGATGATCTGACGGCCCTGCACCGGGGCTGATCAGAGCCCGTGGAACTGGTGCTTTTCCAGCAGTGCGACCAGCATGTCCCGCGCGGCGCGCCGGTGCGAGTGGTGCGTGTCATGTGCGGTGGCCGCGTCGCCGTCCGCGATGGCCCGAAACACCGCGCGGTGGTCGGCGTTCGATTGCGAGGGGCGGGGCCTGATAAAGAGGGTCGTCGCCCGCGCGCGGCGCACCTGGTCACGCATGACGGAGACGATCATGCTCAGCCGGGCATTGCGGCCCAGCCGTACCAGTTCGCGGTGAAACCTGTCGTCGGCGTCGGCCCAGGCGCGCAGATCGTCCGCGCCCAGTGCTGTGTCCATGTCGGCAATGGCTGCCGCCAGCGTTTCAAGATCGGTGGCGGAGTATCCTGCCTGTGCGGCGCGTTTCGCGGCCAAGCTCTCGAGCTCGGTCAGGATGTCGTAGATGTCGGCCATGTCCTGCGCCGAGACGGGGCTTATCCGGATACCGCGCCGGGGCCGCATCTCGACCAGCCCCTGTGCCTGTAGCATCAGGGCAGCCTCGCGGATGGGCGTGCGGGACATGCCCAGTTTTTCCGCCAGTTCGGTTTCGAGGTGGTCCGAGCCGGGTGTCAGTTCGCCGGTAAAGATCATCTGGCGCAGGGCTGATACGGCCCGGTCCACATTTGTCATGGCACCCATCACCCGTCCTCCAGCGCCAGCTTTTGCCCCGTCTCGGCAGAGGCATAGATGGCGTCCTTGATCTCGATCACCCGCAGATAGTCGCGGGCGGTGTTCTCGACCCCGCCGCGCCCTTCAACCGCGTCAATAACGTGCTCTTGCAGGGCGTGCACGCAGTCGCCGCCAAATCCCTGCCACCTGTCGGGGCCGCGCAGCGTCTCTGCCTCGGTCGCGCCAAAGCGGCGCAGGGCGACTGATCCGTCGCCCGACAGCGTGATCACGCCCTCGGTCCCTTCGATCTGTGCCTCGCCCATGGTGCGGCGCAGGTTGTCGGCCACGTGGTCGAGGTGCCTGTTGCCGTCAAAAAGCGCGCGCACGCCGCTGGCGTGGTCAAAGAGGACGTGGCCCGCATCCTCGCCCGAAATCACCGGGTTGATGCGGCGCAGATCGGCATAGACATGGGTAGCGGGGCCAAAGAGGTACTGGAACGTGTCCACCCAGTGCACCGCCGTTTCGTGGATGAGAAAGCGGGGCATTTGCTGGAAATAGGGTTGGCGGTCGAGATAGGCGTCGGGCCCCTGGCCGTCGCCGGGCCGCAGGCGGAAGGTCGCGTTGAGCACCGTGCCGATGCGGCGTGCGTCCAGCGCGGCCTTGATTGTGCGGTACCATGGCTGGAACCGGAAGTTTTCGTGCACCACGATGGTGGCGCCCGCAGCCTCGGCTTCGGCCACTATGGCGCGGGCCTCGGCCAGGTCGGTGCAGAACGGTTTCTGGCAGATGATCCAGCGGACGCCTGCGGTCAGGGCCGTGCGGATGGCTGCCGCATGGGCGGGGGGCGGCAGGATGATGTCCAGAAGGTCGGGCGTGGTCTGGGCCAGCATCCCGGGCAGGTTGTCAAAGGCGGGCAGGCCGGTGGCTTGCGCGCGGGCCAGATCGTGATCGCAGGCGGCCACGACCTCTGCGTACGGTATGCGGGCCCACGCGCCATAGTGGAACTGGCTGAAATAGCCCGCGCCCAGACAGGCGACGCGCACGGTCATGCCAGCGCGTCCTTGACGGCCGTGGCGACCTGCACCGTGCCTGCGGTGCCGCCCAGATCGCGGCTGCGGGTGGTGCCGGCGGCGATGACCGTGTCCACCGCGTCGCGCAGGCGCGCGCCGTCGGCGGCCATGTCGGGCCGGTCGTGCCGCCCGCCCAGCCATTCGAGCATCATGGCCGCCGACAGGATCATCGCCATCGGGTTGGCCACGCCCTGGCCCGCGATGTCGGGGGCCGAGCCATGGCAGGGTTGGAACACCGCGTGGTCGTGCCCGATATCTGCCGAAGGTGCGAGGCCCAAGCCCCCCATCAGCCCGGCGCCCAGATCCGACAGGATGTCGCCGAACATGTTTTCGGTGACCATCACGTCAAAGGACCACGGCCGTTCCACCATCCACAGCGCGGTGGCATCGACATAGGCGTGATCGGCGGTGATGTCGGGGTGTTTGGCGGCCTCGGCGTCGAACATCTCGCGGAAAAAGGCGAAGGCGCGAAACACGTTGGCCTTGTCCACGCAGGTGACCTTGCCCGGACCCCGCCCAGCGGCCTTGCGCGATTTGGCAAGGTCAAAGGCGAATTTGAACAGTGGCTCGGAAATGGCGCGGGTGATCAGCAGCGTTTCGCGCGCCTCGTCCGCCGTGACCTCGCCGCGGCCCTGGGTGTGGAACAGCCCCTCGGTGCTTTCGCGGATCAGGACGAAATCGATGGGCTCGTCGGTGGCCAGTGGCGTCGGCTGACCGGGCCGGATGGTGACGGGGCGCACCCCGGCAAAGAGCGTCAGCGCCTTGCGCAGGTCGATCTGGGGCGAGATCTCGGTCCCGTCGGGATAGCGTACGTCCGGCAGGCCCATGGCCGACAGCAGGATCGCATCCGCCCGGCGGGCGGTGTCCATGGACGCCTTTGGAAAGCTTTCACCCGTGCGCGCATAGTGCGCCGCCCCCGCAGGCGCATCGACAAAGCGCAGGTCATAGTCGCTCGGCCCGGCCAGCGTTTGCAAAATGTCGACCGTTGGGGCCATGATCTCGGGGCCGATCCCGTCGCCATCGAACACTGCGATTTCAAATGTGGTTTTCATGGGCGCGGCTCCGTTCTTGGCCTTGGAAAAGGAAAGCTCTCGCCATCCGGTATGCGATAACGTATACATTAAAGAATGCACATGTAAATTCCCAAACGCGCTTACGCGCCCAAAGAAAGACACCGCACCATGCCTTATGCCGTCACGGTCACCTTTGATATCAAACCGGGCAAGCTTGACGATTTCATGCCCCACATTCTGGCCAATGCGCGTGCCTCGCTGGCCAATGAACCGGGGTGCCAGCAGTTTGACGTCTGCACTGACCCCGCGTTGCCTGACACTGTGTTCCTGTACGAACTTTATGATGATCTGGCGGCATTCGAGGCGCACCAAACCATGCCGCATTACATCGCCACGGGGCCGCGCATTGCCGATCTGGTGGCCGACAAGACCCTGCGCACCTTTGAGCGGGTCGACAGATGAGCAGCGACGCCTGGGAGGTCTATGCGATCAAATACGCGGACCGGAACGCGCGGACGCGCGCCGACAGTTTCATCTTTGACGACAACCACGACGCGCCCCATGCGATGGATTATTTCATGTGGCTGATCCGCGGGCAGGGGCGGGTGATTCTGGTCGACACCGGCTATGATGCAGATGAGGCCGCGGCGCGGGATCGGCCCATCCGGCTTGACCCGGCGGAGGCGTTGCGCCCCTTTGGGCTGGCGCCCGAAGACGTGACCGAGATCATCGTGACCCACCTGCACTACGATCACGCGGGCGGGCTGCACCTGTTTCCCAACGCGCAGCTGCATTTGCAGGCAGCCGAGATGGCCTATGCCACGGGGCCGTGCATGTGCCATGACACGCTGCGGATGCCATTCACGGCAGGCCATGTCTGCGAGGCGATCAAGCGGCTCTATTCCGGCAAGGTCACGTTTCACCAGGGCGCAGCAGAGATTGCCGAAGGCGTGACGGTGCACTGCATTGGCGGCCATTCGCGCGGGTTGCAGGCGGTGCGGGTGCGCACGTTGGCGGGGTGGATGGTGCTGGCCTCGGATGCCGCGCATTTCTACGAGAATTTTGCCGCGCAAAAGCCATTTCCGATCGTGGTCGACTTGCAGGACATGCTGGACGGGTTTGCCACGCTGCGCCGATTGGCGAGCAGCCCGCAACTGATCGTGCCGGGGCATGACCCGTTGGTGCGCGCGCATTTCGACACGGTGCTGGCACCGCATATACATCGGCTGGATGTGGGCCCTGCGTCGATCATCCCGATGTAGCCATTGCTGCGGTGCCGCATCGCGCGTAGCCTGTGGCGGCCGGGCCATCACGGTCCGGCCCGCGCAGGGAGATCAGCACATGTCCAAGGCAGAGGGCCGCGCCAAGCGGCACGAGAAGTCGGTGAACCTTGCGCTTCAGGGTGGCGGGTCACATGGCGCGTTCACCTGGGGTGTGCTGGACCGGATGTTCGAGGAAGACCGGCTGTGGATCGAGGGGATCAGCGGCACGTCCGCCGGGGCCATGAACGCGGTGGTCGCGACCCAAGGCATGTACGATGCCGGGGCGCAGGGCGCGCGGCAGGCGCTGGAGGATTTCTGGCGCGCGGTCAGTGTCGCGGGGCAGGCCAGCCCGATCCAGCGCACACCGTTTGAAAAGATGATGGGATCGTGGTCGCTCGACCTTAATCCCGGTTATGCGATGATGGACATGATGAGCCGCATGGCGTCGCCCTATGATCTGAACCCGCTTGGCCTGAACCCGCTGCGCGATGTGGTGGAAGGGTTCATCGATTTCGACAAGGTCGCCAATTGCGCCGATATGGGCCTGTTCATTTCGGCCACCAATGTGGAGACGGGCCGCGCGCGGGTATTCCACCGCGAGGAGGTGAGCCTTGATGTGGTGATGGCCTCGGCCTGTTTGCCGTCGATGTTCAAGGCGGTCGAGATCGACGGCGTGCCCTATTGGGACGGCGGGTTCATGGGCAACCCGGTGCTGTTTCCTTTCATCGACCATTCGCCGTCGCCGGATATCGTGATCGTGCAGATCAACCCCCTGCGGCGGCCCGGCACCCCACGGCGGGCGCGCGACATCCAGAACCGCGTGAACGAGATCACGTTCAATGCCTCGCTTTTGCGGGATCTGCGGACGATCGATCTGATCCACCCGCTGATCGAAGATGGCGCTCTGTCGGACCAGCAGTACCGGCGGATGCACATGCACCTGATCGACGGGTGCGACGACATGCTGGCGCTGGATGCGTCGTCCAAGCTGAATTCCGAATGGGCGTTTCTGGTGCACCTGCGCGATCTGGGCCGGTCCCATGCGGATCGCTGGCTGGCGGCGCATTTCGACAGTATCGAGCGGGAAAGCACGCTGGATCTGCGGGCGCTGTTTGATGATTTCGGGGCACCTCACGGGGCCAATGCCATCGGTTTGCCCGCCTACGAGGTATAGGCGCGGTCAGTCGACCATGTGGCAGGCCACGCGGGCATTGCCGACGGTGCGCAGCTCGGGCCGTTTGGTGCGGCAGATGTCCTGCGCCAGCGGGCAGCGCGGGTTGTAGGCGCAGCCGGGCGGCGGGTTGATCGGGTCGGGGATTTCGCCGGTGGGCGGTGCGATTTCGCGCCCGAACCCGTCGAGTTTCGGCGCCGCGGCCAGCAGCATCTGCGTATAGGGGTGTTTGGGCGCATCAAAGAGCGTGTCGGGGTCCGCCTCTTCGACCAAGCGGCCCAAGTACAATACGCCGATACGGTCGGCCATGTGCTGCACCACGGTCAGGTCGTGGCTGATGAAGAGGTATGTGAGGCCAAATTCGTCCTTGAGGTCGCTCATCAGGTTGAGCACCTGCGCCTGCACGCTGACGTCGAGCGCGCTGGTGGGTTCGTCGCAGACGATCAGCTTGGGTTCCGAGGCCAGCGCGCGGGCGATGCAGATCCTTTGGCGTTGGCCGCCGGAGAATTCGTGCGGGAACTTGCCTGCGTCGCGGGCGGCGAGGCCCACCTGTTCCAGCAGCTTTTCGGCCAGCCCCTTGGTGTCATCGCCGCGCGCGGCCACAGGTTCGGCGATGATATCGCGCACCCGCCAGCGCGGGTTGAGCGAGGCGTAGGGGTCCTGAAAGATCATCTGGATATCCGAGCGGATGCTGTCGATCTTGGCCGCGTCGGTTTCGCGGGCAAGGTCGATGTCGCGGATTTCCACGGCCCCTTCGGAGGGGGGAAGCAGGCCCACCAGCATCTTGCCGATGGTCGATTTGCCCGACCCGGATTCGCCGACGAGGGCATAAACGGTCTTTTCCTCGATCTCGAACGACACGTCCGACACAGCGGTCAGCAGCGCCTTGGGGCGGCGTTCGATGACCCGGTTCAGCCAGGGTTTGGAGACGTCGAAGATGCGGGTGAGGTTGCGGATATTGACGAGGGGCATCAGGCGACGGCCTCGCGCGTGATAGGGTGGAAACAGGCGGCGCGCCCTGCGCCATCGGCGATCCGTGGGCCGGGGTCTTGCGTGCAGTCGTCCTGCGCACGTGGGCAGCGGGGGTGAAAGGCGCAGCCCGTGGGCAGCGCGTCCAGCCGCGGCATCGCGCCGGGGATCTGGTGCAGCCGGTCCTTGCCGCGCGAGGCCAGCGGGGTCGAGCCCATCAGCCCGTCGGTATAGGGGTGTACGGGGGCGGCCAGCACCTCGCGCACGGGGCCAAGTTCGGCCAGTTGGCCTGCATACATGACGGCTACGCGGTCGGCGGCCTCGGCGATCACGCCCATGTCGTGGGTGATCAGCATGACGGCGGTGCCGCGTTCGCGGCAGAGTTTTTTCAGCAGGGCGATGATTTGCGCCTGCACGGACACGTCGAGCGCGGTGGTCGGCTCATCCGCGATGATGAGGCTGGGTTCGGCGCACAGAGCGAGCGCAATCACCACGCGCTGCCGCATCCCGCCGGAGAACTCGTGCGGGTAGCTGTCGACGCGCTGGGCGGCACCGGGGATGCCGACCTCTTCGAGTGCTGCGATGGCGCGTTTGCGCGCGTCCTGGGCCGAGATGTCGAGGTGGGCGAGCATGGTTTCGGTCAACTGGTCGCCGATCTTTAAGAGCGGGTTGAGCGAGGTCAGAGGGTCCTGAAAGACCATGCCGATGTCCTTGCCCCTCAGCCTGCGCATGGCGTCGCCCTTGAGGTGGTCGATGCGGGTGCCGTTGAGGTGGATTTCCCCGGAGGCGATATGGGCGGGCGGATTGAGCAGGCCGATCACCGCATTGCCCGCCATGGACTTGCCCGCCCCGGATTCGCCCACCACGCCCAGGATTTCACCGGGCGCGATATCGTAGGACACACCATTGACGGGCCGCAGCACGCCGTGGCGGGTGGGGATGTCGACGGTGAGGTCGCGGATGGAGAGGGTGGGGGTGGTCATAGGCACGGGTTCCAAAGAGGCTTGCGGTCCACCGAGAGAATCTCGTCTATCTCGGCGCGATAGGACATCGGGTCGCTTTCGATGTCTTCGACCATGCGCAACCAGCCTTCAGTTTCGAGTGTCTGGCAACTGGTGCCCTGCAAGTCGGTTTGCTGCGCCTCGAACGCCGCCAAGGATGCTTTTGTCTCGCTTGTGTTGCGCCGAACAAACGCGCGATGCTTGGCCAAGCTGTCCGCCAGCGATGCCTTGGCTGTGGCGTGGTCGGGTAGGCAGGTCTCTTGGACTTTGCCAAGCATGGCTGTGATGACATAGGTGCACCAAACAGCGCCACGCGGATCCCATTCGGGGATGGGTTGCTGCGCAGCAAGTGCAGACGGGTGAACCAGTGTTGCGATCAGCAATAGTGCCTTGGGTCTCATCACCGCAACCTCGGGTTCAACGCGTCGCGCAGCCAGTCGCCCAGCAGGTTGACGCTGAGCGCGAGGGCCAGCAGCGTCACGGCGGGGAACAGGAGGATCCACCATTCGCCGGAGAACAGGAACCCTTGGCCGATGCGGATCAGGGTGCCCAGCGAGGGTTGTGTGGGGGGCGCGCCGACGCCGAGGAAGCTGAGTGTGGCTTCGGCGATGATGGCGAGGGCCAGTGAGATGGTGGCGATCACCAGCACTGGCGACAGCACGTTGGGCAGGATGTGGCGCACCATGATGGCAGGCCCCGTGCGGCCAATCAGTTTGGCGGCGGCCACGTATTCCTTGTTCTTTTCCACCAGTGTCGCGCCGCGCACGACGCGGGCGAACTGGACCCAGTCCGACAGGCCAATGGCGATGATCAGCACCCAGATCGCCATTTGGTCGCGGTATTCCACCGGGGTCACGCCCTTGGCCACGCCAAAGATCAGCATCGCCACGAGGATCGAGGGGAAGGTCAGCTGCACATCGGCGATGCGCATGATGATCGTTTCGGTCCAGCCACCCACATAGCCTGCCAGCAGGCCCAGCGTGATGCCCAGCACCATCGCAAAGGCCACGGCCGCCGCCCCCACAAAGAGCGAAATCCGCATCCCGTAGAGGATGGTGGAGAACACGTCGCGCCCCTGGTCATCGGTGCCGAGCCAGAAGCTGTCGCCGGTGAAGGCATTGGGCGTCATGGGCCGCGAGAACCCGTTCATCAGGTTCAGCGAGGCCGGATCAAACGGGTTGTAGGGTGCGATCAGTGGGGCAAAGACGGCCCCCAGCACGAGGATCAGCGTTATGGCAAAGCTGACCACCGCGACGGGCGAGCGTTTGAACTGGTAGACAAAGTCCGATTGCAGCGCGAGCGACAGGCGGGACGGGTCCTTGGGCGGGGTGATGTCGGTCATCTTAGTGGCCCCCGGTCCGGTCCACGCGCAGGCGCGGGTCGATGGCGAAATAGAGCAGGTCAACGATCAGGTTGATGCCGACGAACATGACCGAGATCAGCATGAGGTAAGCTGCCATGACGGGGATATCGACAAACTGGATCGCGTTGATGAACAGAAGGCCCACGCCGGGCCACTGAAACACCGTTTCGGTGATGATCGCAAAGGCGATGATCGAGCCCAGTTGCAGGCCCGTCACGGTGATCACCGGCACCAGCGTGTTTTTCAGCGCATGGCGGAAGTTGACCGCCCGTTCGCGCAGGCCGCGGGCGCGGGCAAAGCGGATATAGTCCTGACGCAGCACTTCGAGCATTTCGGACCGGACAAGGCGCATGATCAGCGTCATCTGGTAGAGGCCGAGCGTGATGGAGGGCAGGATCAGGGCCTTGAGCCCCGAGGCGGTCAGAAATCCGGTGGACCAGGCCCCTATGTCGACGGTCTCACCCCGTCCGAAACTGGGCAGCCAGCCCAGTTCGACCGAGAACAGGTAGATGAGCAATATCCCGATCAGGAAGGTGGGCAGGGACACCCCTATGAGGGAGGCTGACATGATGACATTTGCGCCGATTCCGTTGCGCCGGATGGCGGTGAACACGCCCAGCCCGATGCCGATGGAAATGGCGAGAAAACCGCTGACCGCGGCGAGTTCCAGCGTGGCGGGCGCGCGTTCGATCAGGATGTCGGAGACGGGGCGGCCCTGGCGGTAGCTGACGCCGAAATTGCCCTGCACCGCGCCTTCGAGGAATTTGTAGTACTGCACGACAAAGGGTTGATCGAGACCCAACACCACGCGCAGGCGTTCGATGTCGGCCTGGGTGCGTTCCTGTCCCAGCATGTTGTCGATGGGATCGCCGACAAAGCGGAACATGGAAAAGGCGACAAGGCCCACGACCAGCAGAACCAGGGCGGATTGCGCAACACGTTGGATGACATAGGCGAGCATTTGCCCAGCAGATAACGCGCGGGCAGTGGGGTCAAGCGGAAAGCGGCGCGTGTTGTGCCCCAATGCGGGCGCTGCCGTTATTCTGGCTTTTGCAGGTGCCAGACATGTTCGACCGGGTACTCTTTGGCCCAGTCGGCGGGAATGGCCGCGCGGGTGCCACCCGCATGTTCCGGCGCATAGAGTTCCTGATACCTTGTGACCGCAAATCCGATCTCGGCAAAGAGGTCCATCCAGCCGGATGTGGTCAGGTTGAAGCACACGCCTGTGGGTTCAAACTCTACCTCGGTCCAGTCGGCGCCCCACATGTTGCGATAGGGGCGGTGCAGTGCGTTGTCAGCTGGCGATCCGTCGAGCGGTGCGCAGATCAGCGACAGGGGGTGATTGCCTAGAAACTCCAGCCGCCCACCGGGGCGCAGCAGGCGCCATGCCTCGCGCAGCCATGTGTCGGGCGGGCACCAGATGGACGCGCCGTATTCCGAGATGGCAAAGTCAAAGCTGGCGTCCGGCAGGCCGGTGGCTTCGGCGTTGCCATGGATGAACGTAATTGGGGCGTCGTGATCGGTGGCGAGTTTTCGTGCGGTTGCCAGTTGCTCGGCCGAGATGTCGATGGCTGTTACCCGCGCGCCGCGTTTGTGCATCCACCACGACACGTAGCCCGTGCCGCAGCCCAATTCGACGGCGTCCATCCCCTGCATGTCTGCGGGCAGCATGGCGACGGTGGTTTCGGAGTTGCCCCAGGTGCCCCACTCGGGCGTCTCAAGGCCCCACAGGCGGTGGGCGACGCCGACCCAATTGGGGGCGTCCTCGTTCCAGATGTCTGTGTTGATCGAAAGGTAGTTGCGTTCCATGGCCGTGAAATCCCGCGCTGCGTTTGCGGCAGTCTAGCATGGAACGCGGTCCGTGGGCCGTCTTTCAGGCCCACGGTGTTGATCAGTTCACGGTGACCCAGCGCAGGATAAAGAAGTTGTCCGGGCGTTGGGTCAGGTCCACGTTGGATTTCGCGCCCCAGACCAGCGGTTGGACATACATCGGCACATAGGCCACTTCGTCCTGCAGGATGCCTGTGACTTCATCCAGCATCGCCTGGCGTTTGCTGTCGTCGATCTCGGATTGGATCATGGGCAGCAATTCATCCACACGGGCGTTGGAGAACCCGCCAAAGTTCCACGAGCCCAGCTTTTTCTCGGCATTGGGGGTGGAAGCGAGGAAGCGAATAGGGTGTTCAGCGTCGAAGGTGCCCGGCGACCAGCCCAGCAGGTACATGTCGTAGTTGTCGGCGCGCAGTTCGGGCCAGTAGTTCTGGACCGGCATCGCGTCGAGCACGGCAGTGATGCCCACCTGCGCCAGCATGCCGGTGACCGCCTGACAGACGGCTTCGTCGTTCAGGTAGCGGTCGTTGGGGCATTTGAGACCGAACGAGAACCCGTCGGCATAGCCTGCCTCGGCCAGCAGGGCCTTGGCCGCGTCGGGGTCATAGGCCGGGCGGTCGGACAGAGCGGCGGAGTAGCCGCGCATCGCAGGGCTGACCAATTGGCTGGCGGGTTCGGCATTGCCGCGCATGATGGTTTGCAGGATCGCGGGCACATTCACCGCCTGCGCCACGGCGCGGCGCACGCGGGCGTCGGCAAAGGGGTTGGCGTCGGTGGTCTCGGCCGAATATTTCAGCGCGTCCGCTTCGTGTGGGAAGCCAAGCATGATCACGCGCGCCTCGATGCCCTGGATCACCTTGACCGCGTCATTGCCGGCCAGACGCGCCGCGTCCTGGATCGGCACGGGGTTGATCAGGTCAACGTCACCGGACAGCAGGGCGGCCACGGCGGTCGCCGGGTTCTGGATCGGGGTCAGTTCGGCGCGGGTGATGTTGTGAGTCGCCTCACCCCACCAGCCCGCATGGGGTTCCAGCACGGTGCGCAGGCCCGGTTCGCGCGCGGTGACCATGAACGCGCCGGTGCCGTTGGTGTTCAGCGTGGCGTAGTTGCCGTTTTCCTTGTCGGGCAGGGCGGTGCCGTTGGCCTCGGCCCAGCCGCTGTCCATCATCATCCAGTTGGCGATGCTGTCGGGAAAGATCGGGTTGGGCGCGGATGTCATGATGTCGACGGTGTAGTCGTCGACCTTGACCACCTCGGAGACGGGCGCGAACCAGCTGCGGGTGTCCGACGCCTCGTCGCTGGCGCGTTGGTAGGAGAACACCACGTCATCGGCGTTGAAGGCCTCGCCGCCATGGAACGTCACGCCCTGGCGCAGCGTGAACCGCCAACCTTCGCCGTCGCCGATGGGTTCCCAACCCGTGGCCAGCGCAGGCTCGATCGCCATGTCCTTGCCGCGGCGCACGAGGCCTTCGTAGACGTTGTTGAGAAAGCCCAGAACCGGAGCGGAGTTTACCGCGTGCGGGTCCATGGTCTGGGGATCGGTGGTTTCGGCCCAGCGGAATTCTTCGGCAAAGGCAGGGGCGGCCAGAACGGTGCTGGCCAACAAAAAGGCGCGTATCATCTGTGCGGTCCTTGGGTTGGTGTCGGTATGGTAGAACTGTAGGATAGACCGCCCGGCGCGCATACGGGGGCAAATGGGGGCCGACGTGCGGCCCCCATCACGTTTAGTTGATCTCGAAATATTTGATCTTGGGCGAGTCCTCGGCCTCGACAACGGTGCCGACGCTGGATTTCATCCCCCAGTTCAGCACTTGGTGGTGCAGCGGGATGTAGATCGCCTCTTCCTGAACCGCTTCCCAAATCGACGCGATGTCCGCGTTGCGGGCCTCAAGATCGGTGTTGCCTGCGAGGCTCACGATCTTTTCGTTGAGTCCGTCGTTGGTAAAGCGCGTGGCGTTCCAGGAGCCATACTTGTCCGTACGGCCATGTACGAGGAAGTTAAAGATGTACTCGGAATCGTAGGTCGGCACACCCCAGCCCAGCATGTAGAAATCCGTTTCCAGATTGCTGAGCAGCGGGAAGTGCTGGGCCTTGGGCTTGGCATCGAGGTTCACGGTGATGCCGATTTGGGCGAGCATTCCGACGGACGCCTGACAGATCGCTTCGTCGTTGATGTAGCGGTCATTGGGGCAGTCGAGCTGAATCGAGAAGCCGTCGCCATAGCCTGCCTCTTCCATCAGGGCCTTGGCGCCTTCGATGTCAGTCTTGGATGAGGCATCCATGGTTTCGTCCCAGCCGTTGACGAAAGGTGGGGCGATCATGCCTGCCGGTTGGCTTTGGCCGCGCATCACGATCTGCTTGATCGCGTCACGGTTGATCGCCATGGACATCGCGCGGCGCACACGGACATCCGCCAGCGGGTTCTTGCCCTCGACATTGTCATTGGCCAGATCGGCGTCACCTGCGTTCAGACCAAAGAAGATCACCCGGTTCTGCGGTGCCGTGCGTACGTCCAGACCGTCGGTCGAGGCCACACGCTCAAGGTCCTGAACCGGCACGTCCTGGATAAAGTCGACCTCGCCCGACAGGAGCGCCGCGACGCGGGTGGCTGCGTTCTGGATCGGCGTGTATTCGATGGTCGTATAGGCCAGCGGGAACTCGTCCGCGCCCCAATAGCCGTCATAGGCCTCGAGCACGGTTTTCACGTCCGGTTCGCGGCTGACCAGCTTGTAGGGGCCGGTACCATTGGCATTCTTGGCGGCGAATGTGTCCTCGCCCCCTTCGTAGTCCTGAACCTTGACCGCGCCATTTGCCTCGGCCCAACCTTTGTCCATGATGAACATGTTGGTCAGGTTGTTGGGCATGATCGGGTTCGGACCATCGGTCTCGATCTCGATGGTGTAATCGCCGACGGCGCGGACTTCTTTGACCGATGCCAGCAGTTCCTTGTAATCGCTGTCGGGCGTCATCGCACGGTTGAGCGAGAACACGACGTCCTCGGCATTAAAGGCGGATCCGTCGTGGTAGGTCACCCCTTCGCGCAGGGTGAACGTCCAGACGTTCGGATTGTCTGTCGAGGGCGCCCATTCGGTCGCCAGCGCGGGCACAAGCGCGCCGGAGTGGTCGCGCATGACCAGCGGTTCCATGATCTGGTGCGCCAGCGTGCTTGTGGGGCCTTCGTTCTGGGCGTGTGGATCCAGCGTCAGCGAATCGCCGGCGCGGGCCCATTTCAGCGTCTCGGCGCTGACCAGCGACGTGCTGGACAGCAGCACAGCGGTGGCAATCAGTGATCTCATTTTCATGATGGTCTCCCCGTTATCAATCTATGCGCGAGTGTTGGACAGTCTGCGCGGATTGGCAAGGAGGTAGATGACTGCGCCGCCCGGCCAAGGCGGGCGGCGCATATTTTGGGGGCAAGTGATTATTCGGCGGCCTGACCGTAAGGCGCGCGCAGCACCAGTGGCACAGGCTTGGGCGCAGGGCGGTGCGTGGTTTGCGCAGGTGCGCGGCGCACACGGTGGATCAGCGAAAAGACCGGTGGGGTAAAGTAGAAGCTGACCACGGTAGACAGCAGCACACCGCCTGCGACCGACATCGCAAAGGGGGGCCAGAACCCACCCCCGGCAAGGATCAGTGGCAGGAAACCGCCGAAGGTGGTGATCGTCGTCGACACGATGTGGCGGCTTGACCCCATGACAACATCGACCATGGCGTCGCGGTCGCCCGAGGCTGCGGCGTCGTCCTCTTGCAGGCCAGTCAGTATGATGATGGCGGCGTTGATCGACACGCCGATGGACCCGATCACCCCGATGATGGCGTTGATGCCAAACGGGTATTGGAACACGGCCAGCGCCAGCAGCGACAGACCCGCCGACAGGGCCGACACGACCAGCACCACGCCCGTCAGCCGGAAGCTGTTGAAGGTCAGCGCGATGGCTGCGATGGACAGCGTCACGATCAGGCCCAGCGAGGCGAGCAGGTCCGACAGGGTGTCGGCCCGTGCGTCGCTGTCGCCGCCGAGTTCGAGTCGCATGCCCGTGGGCACGGCAAAGCCCTGCGCATCAAGCGCGGCCTGGACATCGACCAGCGCCTCTTCGGGCAGGACGTCGCGCAGGATGAACGCCTGGACCGTGTTCACACGTTCGCCGTTGCGGCGGGTGATGCTGCCTGCGGCGGGTTCCAGCGCGATGGTGGACACGGCCGAGAGCGGCAGGGCGGGCCAGCGGCCCTGATCGGTCAGCGCCTGCGCGTCGGGGCGCAGGATTGGCAGGTCGCGGATGGCTTGCATCGATCCGCGCGTTTCATCCCCCAGACGGACCCGGATGGGCAGCTCTTCGTCGCCCTCGACCATGGACCCGCCCGTGACCCCTTCGAGTGCGGCTTGCAACTGGCCGGAGATCTGGCCGAGATCGAGGCCCAGCAGCTGTGCCTGCGCCTCGTTCACGGTGACCACGGCCTTGGGCGCGCCGCCTCCGATGGTGCTGCGGGTGACAAGGACGGGATCGACCTCTGTGATGATGCGGCGGATTTCGTCACCGGTCTCGCGCAGCGCGGTCAGGTCATTGCCCACAAGGCGGATCTCAACGGGCGCATTCACCGGCGGGCCTTGTACAAGGCCGCGGACGAGGATCTCGGCCTCGGGCGCGACAAGGGCCAGCGTGCGTTGCAAATCGCGCAGGACCTCTTCGGTTGCGGCGGGCGATTGTGTGGTCAGCAGGGCCTGCGCGTGGCCCGGCGCGTTGTCGCGGGCTCCCACGATGTTGTAGTAGAACGCAGGGGCCGAGCGGCCCACTACCCACATGACCTGCTCAATCCGGTCATCCGCGCCGAGGCGTGCATTCAGCCGGTCCACCACATCCTGCGTGTCGGCAATACCTGCGCCGGGGGCCAGGTCGACCTCGATATAGAACTGATCGCGGTCTACGCCGGGGAAGAACTGCGCCGTGAGGGTCGGCATTGACAGGAACCCCGTGACGGGAAGGACCAGCGCCAGCGCGATGGAGCGGACAGGGTTGCGCACCGACCAGCGCAGCGAGGCGGCAAAGGCGCGGGCCAGGGCCCCGCCCGAAATGCCGCCCCGTTTGCCGCCCGCAGGCAGCAGGTGGGCTGCAATCGCGGGCGTCAGTGTGACAGCGACCACGAAAGACCAGCCCAGCATGATGACCACCGCGATCGCGATGGAGCCTACGAAATCACCCGCTGGCCCCGGCAGTAGGATCAGCGGTGTGAAGGACAGCGCCGTCGTCACCGTGGAGGCCAGAAGCGGCGCGAAGAGCCGCTTGACGGATTGCCCGGCGGCTTTGACCCGGCTCAGGCCCTTTTCCAGACGTTGGCCAACCTCGTCCGTCATCACGATGCCCGCATCAACCAGCAGTCCGAGCGCCACGATCAGACCTGTCACGCTCATCTGATGGATGGCCAGTCCGATGAAATTCATGGTGAACAGCGTGGCGAGGGTCACCACGGGCAGGATCAGCGCCACGATCATCGCCGACCGCAGGCCAAGAGTCAGAAGGAGAACGCCCACGACGAGGCTGACTCCGATGGCCATGTTCATGCCCACCTCGGTCAGACGGTCCGCAGTATAGCGCGACTGATCAAAGGTCAGGTCGAGCGAGAGGCCGACGGGGAGGGTGTCGCGGTAGGATGCGATCTCGTCGCGGACAAACCCGGCCCAGACATCCACCTGCAACCCGCTTTCCAGCTTGGCCCCGAGCAGCACAGCGGGCTTGCCATTGTAGATCGCCAGTTCCGATTGCGGCATGCGCGGGCCACGGGTGATGTCGGCCACCTGATCCAAATATGTCACCGCGCCGTCGTCCGAGCGGCGGATGACAATCTCGGCCAGTCGGTCCAGTGCCTCGACTTCGCCTGCAACGGAAATCAGCAGGTCGGACCCCGCCGGGCGCACGCGTCCGGCAGGGCCTTTTGCATCAGCCTGAGCAATCGCGCGGGAGATATCGCGGGCGGTCAGGCCGAGGGCGGCGGTGGCGACGGGGTCGAGTGTCACCAGCACCTCATCCTCGGGCGCACCAAACACCTCAACAAGTTCGGTGCCGGGGATGTTTCGCATGTCCTGGGCCAAATCGCGTGCATAGCGGCCCAGAATGGTCGGTGGGACGTTTGCATCGGCCGAAAAGGCGGCAATGGCGGCAAAGGCGCTGCCGCCGTCGGTGTCGAATTCCGGCTCCTGGGCGTCGGCGGGCAGGGTCGGGGCTAGCTCTGACAGGTCATCGCGGATCTCGGCCCAGACCCCTTCGATGCGGTCGTTGGGCACGGTCACGCCCAGTTCGACCGAAACGATAGAGATGCCCGTAGCAGAAGTGCTTTCGATCACGTCGACCTCGGCCACTTCGCGCAGCGCGTCCTCGATCGGTTGGGTCACCAGTGCCTCGATCCGGGCCGGATCCGCGCCCGGCACGACCGTGGTGACCGTACCGAAGAGGTTGGTGATCGTTGGGTCCTCTTGCCGGCCGATGGCCAGCAGAGACGACAACCCGGCGGCGATGATCACCAGCAGCGCAAGCGCGACAAGGCGGGGTTGGCGAAAGGTCAGCGTTTCCATCACCCAGCCTCCGCCAGTCGGACCCGGTCACCGGGGACAAGGCGGTGCGTGCCGTCGGGAACGATCAGTGCGTCACCGGTCAATGTGCCACGGACAAAGGCGCGGTCGCCCTCGATGCGCAGAACCTCGACCGCGGCGGCTTTGACCTGTGCCAGCCCATCCGCATCTGGAATCAGCACCAGGATCGTCCACAGGCCGCGCACCCCGTCGCGCAGGGCGCGCAGCGGTATTTCGTAGCCCTGTTGCGCCCGCTGCGTTTGCAGTGTCAGCGTGCCGGAGGAAAGGTAGGGCGCGGTCGCAGTGTCCACTTCGAACAGAGCCGTGCGGGTGCGCGTTTGCGCGTCCAGATCCGGGCGGAACCCGACAAAGCGGGCAGGGAAGGTGATGCCGTCCATGTCAATCGTTGCGGGACTGTCCGACACGAGCGCCGCCAGTTTCGGGTCCAGCCCGACGCGGAACACGGGCGCCGCGTCCTGCCGTATGTCGACCACCGGCTGACCGGGCGACATGATCGCGCCGGTGTCGGCCAGGCGCGCGCCGATGATCCCGTCAAAGGGCGCGGTCAGTTCCGTTTGGCTCAGTTCCACATCGATCCGCACCAGCGCGGCATCGACTTCGGCAATCTGCGCCTCGGCGGCGGCGAGGTTCAGAGCCACGTTGTCGACCGCCTGGTCCGAGACATGCCCACGGGCGCGCAGCGCGGTCTGCCGTTCGGTTGTGCGGCGCGACAGCTCTGCCTGCGCTTCGAGTGCGTCGCGCGATGCCAGCAGGCGGGTGCGCTCGGCAGTCAGGATGCGGGTGTCGAGGCGGGCAATGACGTCGCCCTTTCGAACGCGGTCGCCTTCATCCACGGTCAGGATGTTCAGGCGACCGCTCTGCTCGAACCCGAGGGAAACGGTCTGGGCGGCCTCGAGCTGGCCGTGAAATTGGCGGGTGACCGTCATGGTGTCTTGCGGTGCAATCTGCAGGGCGGACACGCTGCGGATCGGCGCGGCGGCGGGTGCCTCGACTGCGGCGGCACGGGTGGCGAGTGTGGATGTGCCCATCCACACCGCCGCCGCTGCCAAGGCCAGGACAGATGCGGTGCCCGTGAGTGTGACGCCCCGACGCAAAGCGCGCTTCCATAGCGGGGGTTTGGGTGTATCCTTGGTCCGATCCTGGGGCATTCATCCGCTCCTTGACATAAAGTGAGTGGTGCTTACTTGTTGTCAGAGAGATATGTAATAGCCACTTACTTTGACAAGTGCGCGGGCAAGAAAAAGGTGAAAAAAGTTGGAGCAGGCGGAAAATTCTACGACGCGCGGCCAATATCACCATGGTGATCTGCGGGCGCATCTTATTGAAACTGTTCGTATTTTGGTTGAGGAAAAGGGCGCTGACGGTTTCTCCATCTCAGAGGCTGCGCGCAGGGCTGGTGTCAGCTCGGCGGCGCCGTACAAGCACTTCAATGACCGAAATGAGATTGTGCGCCACGTCGCCTTGGCGGGAATCGACCGGATGCGGGATCAGATGGATGAGGCCGCGCTTGGCGCACGGGGCGCGCCGCTGGGTCCGATCATTGCACTGGGCATGTGCTATGCAAATTTCGCCCGCACAGAGCCGGGTGTTTTCCGTCTGATGTTCGGCCTCACGGACAGTCACGAAGGGGATCAGGAGATCAAGGAACGCGGCGACGCATGTGCCGAGATCGTGCGCCGCGAAGTCCGTCTGATCCTGCCGCAGGGCACCCCTGAACTGGAAATTGCGCGCCGCGCCCACATGCTGCACATGTTCGTGCACGGGCATGCGTTTCTGGAGATCGATGGCAAGAACGATTTCGATCTGACACCGGAGCAAGAGCACGGATTGATGGTCGACATCGCGGCACGGATCATGCGGGATTGATCTGGCCGCTCGGATTCGGTATACAATGGTATACATTCTGGAGGAGCGGCCGATGATGGAAGAAACCTATGCCGAGTGCGTGATTGCGGCGCGTGCAGAATTGCGGGCCGCGCGCCAACTGCTGAGCGCGGAGATTTCCGCTTATCCTACGCCAATCTCGGGCTGCGATGCCCAGTTCAATCACCTGCTGGCCGAACGGACACGGGTGACGGATGCGCTGTCTCAGCTTGATGCATCGATCTTTGTCCCGACACCGCGGATGCCCACACCGGACAGCCGGATTGAAAGCAGATGAAGGTCCATATCCTTGACGACTGGTTCGACACCCTGCGCGGGCTGCCGTGTTTTGCCAAGTTGGCGGGGCACGATGTCACCGTCTGGACAGATCACGAACCTGACCCCGCTGCGCTTGCCGAGCGGGTGGCGGATGCCGACTGCCTTGTCCTTTTTCGCGAACGCACGCGGATCGGTGCGGACCTTTTGGACCGTTTGCCTAACCTCAGGCTGATCAGTCAGCGCAGTGTGTACCCGCATGTGGACGTCGCCGCCTGTACCCGCAATGGCGTCATGCTGTGTTCCAACATGCATGCCGATGCGCCGTCCTATGCGGCGGCCGAGATGACACTGGCCCTAATCCTCGCCCACTACCGTCAGATACCGCAACAAGCGGCATCGCTGCGGGCAGGGGACTGGCAGATGGGCGTTGGGCGTACGTTGCGGGGGCGGACGCTCGGGCTCTATGGCTATGGCCGGATCGCGGGGGCTGTGGCGACATATGCGGCGGCGCTTGGCCTTAATGTCCAGTGGTGGGCGTCAGAGGCGGGCCGGGCGCGGGCCGCAGTGGATGGGGCGACCCTGGCCGCCAGCCGGGCGGCGTTCTTTTCCACCAGCGACATCGTCAGCCTGCATGTCCGGCTGAAGCCGGAAACGCGCGGCATCATCACCGCCGAGGACCTTGCCGCGATGACCCCGCGTGCACTGTTGGTCAACACATCGCGGTCCGGACTGATTGCGCCCGGCGTGCTTGAGGCCGAGATTGCCAAGGGCAGCCTGTGCGCCGCAGTCGATGTGTTCGATACCGAACCGATGACCGACGGCACGGATATTCTGGCGACCCACCCCAACGTGCTGGCCACCCCGCATATCGGCTATGTCACCGAGGACGAATTCGACCTGCAATTCTCGGACATTTTCGATCAGGTCAACGCCTATGCCGAAGGCGCGCCCATTCACGTGATCAACCCGGAGGTCGGTTGAACAATCGCGCGAAAAGCGGCGCGCCCAGGATGACGACGAAAATGCGCAACACGTGATGCGCGATGACAAAGGCGACATCCGCCCCCACGATCAGCGCCAGCACGGTCAGCTCGGCCTGCCCACCGGGGGCAAAGGCCAAAAGCGCCTCCATCCCCGGGGCGAGGCCGGTGCCATAGACCAGTTCAACAAAGATCAGCGTCAGCACGATCAGGATGCCGCAAAACCCAAGGCCCGCCGCCAAATCGCGGCGCACCTCGGCCATGGTGATCCCGGTATATTTCACCCCGACCGTCATCCCGATAAAGAATTGTGCGGCCCAGATCGCCTCGGCCGGGGGGCGATGGTGCAGCCCGCCCACCAGCGCCAGCGCCGCAGCCGCGATGAGCGGCCCGAGGATCGAGGCGCCAAACATGCCGATGGCCTTGGCCCCTTGCCAGCCGATCAGCGCACAGGCCACCATGAGCGCCAATTGCATAGGTGGAATACTGGACGCCGGCGCGCCGGGCGGGTTGCTCAGGTCTGCGTCCCACAGCCCTTGCAGGATGAATGGCAGGGCCACCACGATGACCAGCACACGGGTGGCATGGATCAGCGACAGCGCGCGAGGATTGCCGCCTGCCTCTTCGCCAAAGACCAGCATGTCCTGCAACCCGCCGGGCATCGTCGAATAGTAGCTGGTGGCAAAGTCATACCCCCAGAGCCGCTGGAAATAGGGCACGCCGATCAGGCCGATGGTCAGCACCATCAGCGGGATCATCAGCAGAGTGGGCCACATGCCCACCATCGATGCGAGCAACACCGGGGTGAAGGTTGCGCCGACAGCGACGCCCAGTACGGTGCGCATCGCCTCGTTCACTGGTTTGATGCCCTGCATCCGCACGCCCGCCAGTGCACAGAACAGGCAGGCAAAGATCGGACCCAGCAGCCATGGCAGCGGCATGCCTGTTGCATGAAACACCGCCACGCCAATCAGCGCGATGGCAAAGGTCAGGGCGACACGTATCACCGGCCCAGCCCGCGCAGGCGATGGCGCAGCGAAGTCTGCAAATGGGCCTCGGCGGCGTCACCTGCGGCCACGGGGGCGCGCGCCTCGATCGCATCGAGGATGTCGGTATGCTGCGACACCACTACGGCCACACGCTCTGCATCGTCCAGCGTGGTTGGCCCCATCAGCATCAACGCATTGTTGAGCGCACGCGCGCTGTCGCGCAGGAACCGGTTGCGGGTCGCCAGATAGATGCCGCGATGGAAGTCCTGATTGAGTGCGGCGGCCTTTGCCGGTTCCGATTTGCCAATCCGCATGTTGAGTGCACGCAGCGTGTCGATTTCGGCCTGTGCGGCATGTTTGGTCGCCATTTGCGCCGCTGTACGTTCGAGAACGATCCGCATCTCGTAAAGCTCGACCAGTTCGCTGTGGCTGAGCTTGCGGATAACTGCGCCCAGCCGGGGACGGTGTTCGACGATCCCGTCCGCCTCAAGCTTGCGGAGCGCCTCGCGGACAGGCGTGCGGGACAGGCCAAGTCGGGTGGCCACATCGGTTTCGCGCAGCCTGTCGCCCGGGGCGAATTCACCGCTGCGAATGGCGGTCAGCAAGCGGTCGTAAGCGGTTTCGCCCTGAGATTTTTCGGTGTCTGACATGCGGCTTGTTTATCATTGTATCCAGTTGGATACAATTTCCATTTGCATGAAAATTCCCGCCGAACAAAGCGCCGCGTCAGTAGTCTTTTTCGATGAATATCCCGATGCCGGTGTTGCTGTCCGCGCCAACGGTGCCGCGCACGGTCACGTTGGGCGTCAGATCGATGTTCAGCGACACCTCTGCCCCATCCGATCCGCCCACGGTCACATCCGTATAGACATTGTCTGAGATATACTTGCCCGCGCGCACGGCGGCGTTGCCTTCTTCGTCCGTTGTCACGTCGAGATCGTCTAGGTCAAAGGATCCTCGCAGTTGCGACACGATCCCCTCGCCACCGCTCCCGGCCAGCGAGGCCACGGCGGAGGCCAGTTGCAACGCCTGAAAGGCGGATAGTTGCGAGATGTCGCGGCCAAAGAAGATCTGGGCAAGCACCTGATCCTGCGGCGATTCCGGTGTGGATTCGAAGGTGACCTCGGGGTCGTCCGCAGGCCCTTCGAGGATGATGCGGGCAGTGCCCGTCGACGTGGTCGTGGCGACCACAAAGCGCAGGTAGGGGTCAAAACGCCCTTGCAACTGTACCCGGCCTTCGTCCAGCTCGAACCTCTTTGCCAGAATGTCGAGCCGCCCGCGGATCAGGTCGAATTGCCCGGTGGAAAACGTATCCGAACTGGTTCCCGTCAGCCTGAGGCTGCCGCCAAGCTCTGCGTCGAGGCCGCGCCCACGGACAAAGATGCGCGAGGGCGCGTTGATCGTGATGTCGAGCGGATAGGCGGGGCCAGAGCCGCTGCTGTTTTCGGAAGGTTGGGTCAGACCGGCACGTTCCCGGGTGCGCATCACCGGCCGCGTGGCGCCGATATGTGTGATCTCGGGGATTGCGCCAAAGGTCGAAATCCCGCTTTCCGGAACGCGTACCGTCGTCTCACCGACATTGATTGTGCCGGCAATGCGCGCGCCGCCGGTCAGCGGACCACGCAGCGACACTTGACCGTTCACCGTGCTGGTA
The DNA here is from genome assembly GCF_947487805.1 of uncultured Tateyamaria sp. GTDB lineage: Bacteria > Pseudomonadota > Alphaproteobacteria > Rhodobacterales > Rhodobacteraceae > Tateyamaria. The sequence continues at coordinate 908,425 of NZ_CANKXW010000001.1, forward strand.
TACAGCGCCGGATCCACCACGGCCACTTGATCAAGTGCCACGTCGATCTGTGCCGGAAAGGCGCCGCTGAGCGTCATGGGCCCGGAGATGCGGATCACCCCGCCCTCGGTCACGCCCGCATTCAGCGCCAGCGTCGCCTGACCATCCGCAAGCGCCACGTTGCCTGAGATATCGTTGAAGGACAGCGGCAGATTGGGCGCGGCAAGGCGCGTGCCTTGCGTCGTGATCCGGCCCGCAACCGACCCAAGCGCGGGGGGGCCGTCGATGGTCAGGTCGAAATTGGCGATACCTGCGATATTGCGCGGCTCAAGTATTGGGTTGATCAGGCCAAGCTGTGCGGACCCCGTGGCGTCCAGCGCCAGCTGGCCGTCACTGCCCACCAGCCCGGAGACCTGCGCGCGCGTGCCCGCCGGACCATCCAGCGTGGCCGCGATATCAAAGCCGCGGGGCACTTGCGTTGCCGTCCCGGTGACGGCGGCGGCGCCAGAGATCTGCGGCACCAACGCGCCAATATTCGGCACGCGCACTGCATAACGTGCGGCAAGCGCATCGGGCGCATAGGTGCCTGTGACAGTCGCGGTACTCGCGTAAGGCCCGCGCGCATCCGCTGTCAGCGCCCATCCGCTTTGCAACTGACGTACGCTGCCCGAAAGCGCCAGCGCACCGTTGATGCCCGGTGCCAGCGGCGCAACGTTGGGGATGTCGAGGGTATAGCGCGCCTGTGTGTCGTCCGAGGAATACGTGCCGGTGACTGTGGCCGTGCTCGCATAGGGACCCGCGGCGCGGGTGTCGATGGCCCAGCCCTGATCGGTTTGATCCAACGTGCCGCTGAGGTCCAGCGCGCCGGTAAGGCCGGGCACAACGCGGGCGATATTGGGCAGAACTAGTTCAAATTCCGTGCTCAGCCGCGCGTCGACAAAGCGGCCCGATACGGTGCCCGCGCTGGCAAAGGGGCCAGTCACCTTGGTGTTGAATTGCCAGTCCGATGCGCTTTGGACAACCGTGCCATCCAGGCCCAGCGGGCCATCAACGCCGGGTGCAAGTGGGGCCAGATCCGGGATTTCCACGAGGTAGCGTGCGGTCAACGTCTCATCATAGGTGCCCGCGACGTCTGCGGTCGCCTGATGCGGGCCGGACAGGGAAGTGGAAAAGGCCCAGACACCATCCTCTTGCACCGCAGACACGGTGACATTCGCGGCACCGGCCAGTTGCGGGACCACAGGCGCGAGGTCGGGCACATCGGCGTTCAGGTCAATTGTGATCCGATCTGGGGCCACCTGTGCGGTGGTGCGCGCCGTGGCGTCGAAGGGACCTGCCACATTTCCTGCCAGATCCCAGACCTCACCTGTTTGTTCGGCCTGTCCGTTGACCGTCAGCGGACCGGACAGCGCCTCCGTGATCTGTCCCACATCTTCGAGGCGGAAGGCAAAGCGTGCGGTGGATGCGCCGGTCTGCAACTGTGCCGTGGCATCCGCGCTCAGGGCTGCGTTTTGCAGGACCAGCCGGTCGAGGAAGGTGCCTGTCTCATCCCGGCGCGCGGCCAGGGTCAAGTCGGTTGGCCCAGCCAGCAGAGTATCGGCTTGCTCAACGCCGATGGCCAGATCGCGCGTCTGGCCAGAGACTGTTACGTCAAAGAACCCGCCCAGAGCGGCGGTACCGGTGGCCGACACTTCGCCCGCGCCGCTCAGGTTCAGGCCGACCAGTGCGGCAAACGCAGCCAGGTTGGGCGTGTTCACGGCGATATCGAAATTTGTTGCAAAGTCATCCGCAAAGCCGTCGATCCCGACATCGCCCCGCAGCTCCCATTCGGCCCCTGTCAGCGCCAGGTCCCGCAGTTGCAGCGGTGTGCCCTCGGTATAGTCCACGGCCAGCCGTCCCGACACGGCGCGCCCCACTGCATCGGCCAGGCCCGGATCTTCGAACTGTAATCCGTCCGCTGTCAGAGCGATCCCAAGCGCCAGCGCGCCAACGCCCGCCGTTGATCCCGTGAGTGTTCCGTCCAGTCCGAGTGCCAGATCCTGCGCCTGCAATCCCGATGTATCAAGGCCGTCCAGATCGATATCCGCGGTGATCGCATCGCCGTCTGACGCGTCAAAGGCCACGGTGAGCCGCGCGCCGTCGATCCGCGTGGCATCCGCGCCAAAGGGCAACAAAACGGGCGTGCCAGCTGTATCCGCAAGAGTGCCGCTTATATCGAGCAGAGTGGGCCAGCCATCGGGACCCAGTGCCGCGCGTCCCGACATCTGCATGGCGCGCGTGTCGAGCGCAAAGCCATCCAGCGTCAGCGCGCCATCAGTCGTCTGGTTGCCATTTGCCACCAGCGACACGTCAGGGCCAAAGAACGCTGCATATTCCGGCAGGAACAGGGCCGTCACGTCTCCACTCAAATCCACGTCAAAGGCCATTGGCCCGGCCTCTTCGGATTGCAGATCAAGCGTGCCCGACAGCCGCGGTGCGCCGTCAGTCCGGAGATCCAGCCATGCGGCAAAATCGCTAAGTAGCCCGTCGCCCTTGATGGTCAGATCAACGCTGGGTCGGCCCGGGATATTCAGAAGGTCGGAGATCAAACCATTCGCGCTTTCCACCAGTCCCAGATCAATCGAGAGGGCGCGGGTGTCGTTGGCATAGCTGGCGGTTACGTCAAACCGCGCTTGGGGACCATCGATCCGCTGTGCCACGATCTGCGCGTCCCCGGCCCCCCCGGCGAGCGAGGCAGAGCCTGCCAGCGAAAAGGTTGCCGCCTCTCCCAGAACGGGCGCGCCCAATGATATGGCGTCAATCGCCATTTGTTCGATGCGCAGCGATGCGGGCAGGTCCGGCAGGGAAAAGGGGGCGGCCTCGGGCGAGGGCACGTCGCTTGGGGTGGGCAGGGGCAGGCGCGGCAGGTCGATCTGCGCGGCCTTGAGGTCTGCAATCTCGATCGCGCCGCGCAAAAGTGCACTGCGGTTCCAGCCGATCTCGACCTGGTTCAGCGTCAGCCATATGCCGTCCGTGTCTGCCACGGTGATCTGATCGATGCGCGCCGTGCTGGAGAGGACACCGGAAAATCCGTTGATCCGAACCGTGCGCCCGTCGCCACCCAGCGACCGTTCGAGCAGTCCGATCAGGAACCCGCGATCTTCATCCGCCTCTTGCGCGGTGAGCGCGAGGGGCCAGAGGAGGCAAAGCAGAGTAGCGAGAACCCGGAACATCAAAACGCCTGTCCAATCCCGATGTAGATTTCGAGGCCGGAACTGTCGCCGGGGCCTGAGCCGGGCAGCGCCATGTCAAAGCGGATCGGGCCAATACCAGTGTCGTACCGGATGCCTGCGCCGTAGCCGGTATGCCATTCGCCCGAGCCATCGATAAAGCTTTCTGCGCCGATATAGCCCGCATCGTAAAAGGCAACGAGCGATAGCGCCTCACGCGAGGTTTGCACGCGCACCTCGCCCGACAGGCCAAGGAAAGACCGGCCTCCAATTGTCGTCGTGGGCGTCAGATCCACGCCAAGCGATTGGTAATCCTGGCCGCGTACCGTGCCACTGCCCCCCGAAAAGAACAGGTAGTCGGCCGGAGCCACGTCTAGGTCCGGACCCGCGACCGATCCCAGCAGGCCGCGAAAGGCCAGTGTCACGCGGTCACTCACTTGCCGATAGGTGCGCAGATCCAGCGTGGTCACGACGCCATTTTCTGTGCCGTCGATGTTGAAGAACGGGGTCACGGCGGCCTGTGCATAGTATCCTGCCGTTGCATTCAGCGGGTCATTGCGCCGGTCAAATGTAAAGGTGAACGGAAAGGTCAGAATGGTATAATCCCGCTCGCCAAGATCATCACGCGTCTTGGACCGACGCAGGCCAACGCCGTAACTGTATTCCCGGTCTTCGGAGGCGAAATAAAGCGTTCCGAACTCGAGCACACCGGTGCGGGCAAACAGGTTGGGATCGTCGCGTTGTTCGATCTCGGCGCGGATGAACGCTTCGAGATCGGTGCGCCATGTGGCGGGGCGGGACAATTTCGCACCCAGCCTGAAATCCACCCCTTCCGTATCGCCGCCGACGCCCTTGATCTCGCCTTCGATCTGCAACCGTTCGGCACCACCAAAAATGTTGCGGTGCAGCCAGAGAGCGCTGGCGCTGAACCCATCGAGCGTTCCGTATTCCGCGCCAAAACTGTAGCGGCGGGGCAGTTGGTCCGTGATCGTGGCCGTCACATCCAGAGTGCCATCCGGATTGGCCGTTTCGGCCTCGGTCAGCGCGGCCGACGCAAAGGTTCCAGTGCGGCGCAGGCGGGTTTCGACCTTGTCCAGCGTATCGGGGTCAAACACCTCGCCCGAGGGCCACCCGGCGATTTGGCGGATGCGCCGTTCGCGCACCGCACTTTCGCCCGTAATGGTCAGGCGACCCAACCGTAGGCGGGGGCCGGGCTCCAGCGTCACGGCGGCGTTCAGCGTGCCGTCGGGATGGCGGGCGGTGATGCGCTGACCTGCCACGGCGGCCTTGGCATGCCCCGCCTGACGCCACCCTTCGATCTCGGCGCGCGTCGCGTCGCGCAGGACGGACACGCGCGCCGTCTCGCCGCGGGCAAAGCCCGATGTGGGTTCCGTTTCTGGTGCTTTCGGCGTTATCGACAGATCGCCAAAGGTAAACACCTTGCCGGGGTTGACGGTCACGACTACGTTCGACACGGCCCGCGGTGCCGCAATCGGCGCGATGGACGCAGCCTCTCGACCATCCAGCGTGATGCTGATCTGGGGCCCGAAGTACCCCTGATCATAAAGCAGGGCGATGATCCGGCCGTAATCGGCCTGTGCCGCACTCAGGATGTCGATAGGCAGGGGGGCTTCTTCGGCTTCGGTATCGGCAAGCGTTGCGGTCAGCGATGCCGCGCGAATGTCATCCTGCAGCGGGTCTGGAGCCTGCACGTCCAGCGTCAACGCCAGCCCTTGCCCGGCCAGCCAGATCACGGAAAAAGCGGCTGCCAATACGCGGCAGAAGGGGTTTGACATCGGCAGCACTCCGCCGCGCGCAGCGCACGGCTCTGTACACGAATGCCAAAACTTTGCCAAAGGTTCCAGCAGTTATCTGTGTTCTGTGGATAACGCCCGCGTGACGGCGTAAATCGGCTCAGGTCTTGACGTAACCCGCGACCACCTGAAGCAGCCGGAACGCCGTCGCGGCGTCGTTCTCAACCACGGAAATGAACTCTTCCTCACCGATGCGCAGGCAGGACAGCTCGGACTTGGCACGCATATCGAGTGCGCGCGGTTCGCTGCGGATCAGGCCCAATTCACCCACCAGCGCACCGGCACCAACGGTGGCGATCAGCGTGTCGTCCTGACCTTCGACGGGCAGCAGCAGGTCGGCCTCACCGTCAAGGATCATGTAGGCGCCGTCCTTGGGGTCGTCGTTTTTGTGGAACACGTATTCACCGGGGGCGGCCTTGTACCAACGCGCGCCAAAGGCCAGAAGGCGCAGCTGTTTGCGTTTGAGACCTGAAAAGAGCGGCGCGCTGCTCAGTGCCTCCAGCTTGCGGGCAAGGTCCGCGCCGACCTCGCTGTCGGCCTCGGCGCGCGCGCCTTCTGCCCCCACCAGACGGCCCTGTTGCACCTCGACATGCATGTCGAAAATGTCCTCGTTTTCAAAGCTTTCGGCCAGGAAAATCAACACCGCATCCGGCAAGAGCGCGCGCAGGTTCGCCACCAGCGCGTCCTGTACCTCGGCGTCATAGCTGGCCATCGCCTTGTCGAGGATGAGGATGTCGGGGCGTTTGATCGTGGCGCGGCTGATCGACAGCGGCTCTGCAAAGAGCGCGGGCAGGTTGGCACCACCCAAGGCGATCGGCACGTCAAAGACCAGTTCCAGCACCAGCTGGCTGATGCCCTCATCGGCCAGGACCTGACCCACCACGCGGCGCAACTCTTCGCCGCGGGTGCCCGCGCTGTCGGACACTTTGCCATAGAGCGCGTTTTCCAGAACTGTCAGCCCGTGCACATATTGATCCGGCACGATCGGCACAAACAGCGGGTCCATCTGCGCGCGCAGCATCTCCGCGTGATCGCGGCGCATGTCCAGAACGCGCGCCTTGACCTCGTCCGGGAACGACGGCCCGACCTGTTCGGCGGTCACACTGGTCGGGACGCTCAGCAACAAGGCCAGTTCGCCGTCGGAAATCTCGCTGCCCGCGGGTTTGCGGTTCACCAGATCCAACGCGGCCTCGTAGACTTCGACCTCAAGGCCCACCTTGCGGAAAAGGGGGTGATCCGTGCCCGTTGCGCCAAAGATCTGGCGCAGCATTTCGATGATGTTGCGCGCCAGCGTCTCGAGGTTCGACGCCAGTTTGAGGTCATGCAGCAGGCGCAGGAACTCCAGCTTGGCCTCGATGATCTCAGGCGTGATTTTCTCGCGCGGGGTGGCAAACAGCAGGTTTTCCGCGACCGGCAGGGCGGGGTTGTAGGCCTCTGGATCGAAACCGTGCACAAAGCGCGACAGGCCAGCATCCCCGATGGCGGCGGCCACTTTGGGACGCACCGAGACCAGCGCCGCGGTCAACTCGGGATGGGCCTCGGCGTCATAGGTCTGGTCCATGGTGCGGCGGGTCAGCACCTCGCCACTGCCGGACCGTTCGATCAACGTGTACCACCAGCGCCGCAGCGCATCGCGGTCCTCCACCCCGGCAATGCCTGGATCCAGCCAATGGGCCTTGAGCATGTCCGCCGAATTGCCCGCGCGCACGGCCTCGCGGAAAAAGTCGTTGTCCTCGCCGGGGGCCACAGGTGCCACGCGCATCGGCATCATCACGTTCTGGCCATAGCTGCCCTTGAACAGGATGGGACGTGAATTGGCGTGGCCGATGCGTCGGGCGATTGTTGCTTGGTGCAAGCTGCGAATGTCCTCGCCCGCCAATGTGACGGTGCCGGATGTGGACAGTGTCTCGCGTGTCAGCACCTCGGCCAGCGCGCGGCGGTCCTCGTCATTGGGGGCAGTGATCCCTACGGTGCTGCCGGCCGGGAAGGTGACCGTGATGTCTTCGAGTACGGGGTTGCCATCGCCATCGCGCACCGTGACCTGATCCAGTGCCACGGGGCCCTTCAATTCGGGGATGGTGTCGACTGGGCCATAAAACAGATCGTCGTCGATCATGCCCTCCGGCGCAAATCGTTCGGTAATGGTGTCCCAGCGCAGCGACATGTCAGCGGTCTGGTTGTAGTAGGCCAGCAACTCTTTCCATGGGCTGGACAGATCCTTGTAGGCCGCCAGCGCCGCCACCAGCGCACCAATGGTCACATCACCCTGAATGACCAGATAGCCACCGATGGAAAAGAAGAAGAACGGCGTTAGCTGCGTGATGAAGTTATTGAGGAACTTCATGAAGAATTTCTTTTGGTAGATCTGGAAACGGATCGCAAAGAGCTGGCCCAGCCGGTCTCCGATCATCGCCATCCGGTAGCGCCAGCCTCCGTTGACCCGCAACGTGCCTGCCCCCGCTGCCCCTTCGCCGATCTCTGCGGCAAGTGCGCGGACCTGTACCACGCGTTTCTTGTTCAACTGGTTGATCTGGCGTTGTAATTTCGGGATCAGCCATGCCTGCAAGGGGATCAGAGCGATGGCCGCGAACCCGAAGGCGATGGACTGAAAGAACAAGAAGCCCAGGATTGTCAGCATCTGTCCCGCTTGCAACACCGGCTGGGCCACCGCATCGCCCATCAGCCCACCCATTGGCTCGCTTTCGGCGGTCACCATGCTGACCAACTCGCCCTGGCTCGTACGTTCAAAATAGGGCTGCGGAAAGCGCAGGATGCGCGCGATCAGCGTATAGCGAAACCGCCTCAGGAGGCGCTCGGCCAGCACACCTTTCATGGTGTTGATCCGCATCTTCATCAGACCGTGCAGCAGCACCGCCACAAGAAAAGCGCCGCACAGGATCATCAGGTAGGTGATCTGGTCAAACTCGAACCCATATGCGGAAATCGTCGATGATCCGGAGCCGATGGCGTCATTGATGATCTGCTTGGGCAGTTCCAGCGTCAGGTACAAAAGTGGGAACAGTGACAGCGTCACAACCAGCAAGATCAGCTGATCGCGTTTCGAATATTTCCAGATGAAGGCAAAGAGGCTGCGTTCGATTGGGATCTTCCAATTTTTTGTTGCCCGCGATACACCGGCGTCCGGTGCAATCTACCAAGGCGTTTCGCTTGAAATCAATGGCCCGCGCTGAATCGTTTGGGCCGGATGGTGCATCAGACGCATTGCGGCATTCGATTTGCCCGCCTAGGATGCAGGTAATCGCCAGCGCAGAGGACCTTCCTTGGCCGATCCTGTTACATTCGTAATCGTGTTGCTGTTTCTGTTGCAAACCAAGCATCTGTTTGCGGACTTCTACTTGCAAACGCCCCGGATGCTCCGGGATAGGGGGCGGTATCTGCACTTTGGCAGGGTGCAGCACGCGGGATTGCATGCTGTTGGATCACTGGTTGCGATGGTCGTGGTGGGTGTGCCCGTGCCGTTGGCACTGGTCGTGGCCGTGGCGGAATGGGTTGTGCATTTCCACATCGATTTCGGCAAAGGTCGGTGGTCGGACCGTACGGGTCACGGACCGCATCAGGCAGGGTACTGGCGTGCCTTCGGCGTCGACCAGGCGCTGCATCAGTGGACCTATCTGCTCATGGTGTTGGCGGTGCTGCCCTGATCATTCGGCTGCGGCACGTTGCGCGCTGAGTGCTGCGAAATTCGGCACCGGGTCGGCATAGCCTTTCAACGGGATCGGATCGAGCGTTTCGAAAACCACATCATCCAAACCTTCGCCTGCCTCCCGCGTAGCACGATCGATCAGCACCTGACCGGGATCGGCTTTGGAACACAGCCGCGCGGACAGGTTCACAGTCGAACCCAGCACGGTATAGTCCATCCGGCTGGCCGCCCCCATCGCGCCCATGACAACCTCGCCCGAGGCCACGCCGATGCCTACGTGTAGGTTGTAATCGGGGAATTTCTCCAGCAGGGCCTGCATGGCATCGATGATCTGAACAGAACAGCAAATGGCGCGCCGTTCCATGTTCTCCCCTTCAAACACGGCAACAAGGGCGTCGCCGATGAACTTGTCGACATCGCCTTCGTGCTGCACCACGATCTTGTTCTGCGCCTCGAAATATTCGTTGAGCGCCTCGATCACCACCTCCGGGGCAACCCTTTCGGAAAACTCGGTATAGCCCCGGATATCGGTAAAGATCACTGACACCTTCTTGCGGACGCCGCCCCTCTCCATCCCCTCACCGGAGCTTTGGATGGCTGACATGGTGCCGTGGCTGACGAACTTCATCAGCTCCAGCCGTTCGCCCAGTTCGGCGATCATCCTGTTCACCCGCGTCGACAGCTGGCCCAGTTCGTCGCGCGATTTGACATTTGTGACCCGCGCGGCGAAGTCACCGGTGCCCACCTTTTCCACAGCCTCGCCGATACGCAGGATCGGACCGGTCAGGCGGCGGGCAAAGATCAGCGCGCCGACACTCGCCAGCGCAAAGCCAATCGAGCCGATGATCAGGATCTGCCGCGTGATGGCATTCACCACCGCATAGGCGCTTTCCTCGGTCAGTTCGGTGATGACAGCCCATGGAAACCAGTCGGGAAAGGCATAGGCCCCCAACACGTCGGTCCCGTCGGGGCGGGTATAGGTCTGGAGCGCATTGGCCCGTGCACCGGCCACGATCAGCGGCAGTGCCGATTGAACGATTTCGCGTTCGAGGATCAGTTCAGGGTCCGGCCCCAGCACCGTGCGCCCGGCCTGGTCGATTACGGTGATGTCGCCACGTTGTGCAAACGGGTGCTGCTGCACCAGCCGCGACAGAGATGACAGTTCGATCCGCGCGGTCAGCGTCACCTGCCGCCCCGCGATCTTGGTGTTGAGAGGCAGCGCGAGCGTTGCGATCCAGTTGCCGGTCTCTTCGAGCCGGGAAATCAGCGGGCGGCCGAACTGTCCGGTTTCGGCAATGTTGGTGATCAGGTCCGAGGACACTGTCAGCACCTGCACAGGATCAAGACCGGCATCCTCCAACCGCTGCGAAAACGCCTGATCGGTTGCCATGATGGGCAGGTTGCTGCCCGCGACGGCCAGCTGCATCGACACCACGTCCGGCAACTCTTGCAGGCCCAGCGTCAGCAGCGACACCTTTTGCGGCACATCCAGATCGTCGCTGTCGATCCCGTTGCGGATCACCATCAGGGGTGACAGCCAGCGCCCTTGATAGGTCGTGTCGAACTGCCCCTGCAATTGCGCGGCCACCGTCGTCAGATCCTCGTTCGCGGCCGACTTCAGCTCATCCCGGCTGAGGCGTTCGAGGTTCTGGCCCACGATCGCCAGCGGCGCCACGGCAAGCAGCGTTGCAAACAGGAAGAATTTGAGACGCAAGGGGAACCACATGGGCGGACCTTAGCCGATTCAGAGGGCCAACGATATGGCGGTATTGCAGACCTTTTCAGTTCCCCCGCGCGCGTGCATTGACTGTTGCGGTGTCGACACTTGAGCCGCTGGACAGGCCCGTCGTGTCGCTGGCCGTGACCGTCACCGTATAGGATCCCGGCGCGGAATATGCGTGGCGCACGATGGCCCCCGACGCGGTTGTCCCGTCGCCAAAGTCCCACTGAATGCTCAGCCCATGGCCATCCGCGTCCACTGCGTCGCTTGCATCAAAGACCACCACGTCATGGGCGGCCCCCACCGGTACATCGCGGTCCGGGCCCGCATCGACCGATGGGCTGGAGTTGACCAGCACGCGCAGCGTATCGGTGTCGGTGGCGCAGGCCGATCCGCTGTCATCGCGGGCCGAAAGTTCCACCGTGACCGGGCCACTGGCGTCAAAGCTACGCTCGACCTGCGCGCCGTTGAGGGTCACGCCGTCACTGAAGGTCCAGACATAGTCGATCAGCGCGCCATCGAGATCACCGGACGCCGAGGCGTCAAACTGCACCGCCTCGCCGGGATTGACGATCTGGTCCGGTCCCGCAATCGCGGTGGGTGTCGCGTTCACCCGCACATAGACTTCTTCGCTGCGACGGCTGTTGAGCAACCCCTTGCCGTCATCCAGCGACACCGTAACAGGATAGAGACCCGGCGCGCCAAAGCTGTGGGAGACCGAGGCCCCCGTGGCCGTCGTACCGTCACCAAAGCGCCAGGAGACGCTGGTGGTTTCGTCCACCGATACGGACCACGGCGTGGCAATGCCGGTGCAAATCTGTTGCGTGACCTCCAGTCCCACGGACGGGGCCGGGTTGACGGTAATCATCCGTTCGACCGTCACAGCAGAGTTGCCGACGCCCGCGTCGTCCATCACCGTCAGACGCAAGGTGTAGGTGCCCGGCGTGTTATAGGCATGTGCCACGGCCACACCGCTGGCGGTGGTCCCGTCGCCAAAGTCCCATGCGAACCCGGTAAGCGCACCGTCCGCATCGACGGACGCAGAGGCATCGAACACCGCCGCGGCGCCAACCGCAATCCGGTCAGGGCCATCAAGGCCCGCCATCGGCGCTTCGTTCACGATCACCTTGCGCCGGGTTTCCACCTTGTCGAGACCCGAGCTCAACCCTTCGAGACGTGTCACGAGGTTGGCAAAGTAGATGCCCGGTTCGGCAAAGACGTAGTCGACGCTGTCCCCCGTCGCCGTGCCGCCATCGGAGAATGTCCATTCCTGCGCCGTCACGGTTGCCCCGTCCAGATCGGTGACCTGCGCCACGAAAGTGGCGGGCAGGCCAGCTGCGGCGCGGTCCTCTGCGACAATCACCTGTTCCGGGGCTGGCAGGACCTGCACATTTGCGGTGTCGGTGTCGAGCGGGCTGCAATCACCCACGGCCTCGCCCTGAATGGTCAGGGTCACGGGATAATTGCCGGGGTTCTTGAACCGGTATTCGGGCCGTTCACCGCTGGCCGTGCCGCCGTCGCCCATGGTCCAGCTGAACGCGTTGACCGCGCCATCCGCATCCGTGGATCCCGAGCCGTCAAAGCGGACGGGCTGGTTGGTATAGACCACGAGGTCCTCGCCTGCGTTGGCAATCGGGCCTTCGCGCACCAGAACGGCAATGCGGTCCACGTCGCTGCCCCATTCGGTGCCCTTGCCGTTACGCACGCGCAGGGTCACAGGGTAGGCGCCGGGATTTTCATAGATCTTGGTTGGGTTGATCAGGTCAGAGGTACTGCCATCCCCGAAGTCCCAGGAATAGAGCAACAGACCGCCATCCGGATCGACACTGTCGGAGGCGTCAAACAGAATGGACTCGCCCGAGCACACATCCCGGTTGCCACCTGCATCCGCGAGGGGGCGCGCATTGACGACAACGGTGGTCGCATCAATGGCCGTCGCGTTGCTGAGGCCGGTGCCGTCGTTCACGCGCAGCGTGACCGGGAATTTGCCGGACCGGGGATACACATGCGTGACCGTGCGGCCCATGCGCGGCGCGGAGCCATCACCCATGTCCCAAGTATAGACCAGCGCGTCGCCATCCGCGTCGGCAGAGGCGGACGCGTCCACCGTCACCTGCAACACGTCGGTTTCGATGTTTGGCCCTGCTTCGGCCACGGGGGCGGCGTTCACGCGCACCGTCATGTCGTCGGCATCGGTGGAATTGGCCACGCCCGCCTGATCCGTGACAACCAGCTGCACGGACCATGTGCCCGGCGTGTCATAGCTGCGCGTGACCTGCGGTGTGGTCTGGGCGGGGAACCCGTCGTCGAATTCCCAAAGGTAGCTGACGATCTGGCCGTCGATGTCAAAGCTCTGGCTGGCATCCAGCACAACCGGATCACCCGGCGCGACCAGCAGGTTTGCACCCGCCTCGGCCACGGGGGCCGCATTTACAGTGATCAGGACATCGTCGTCGTCACGGGCCGCACCACCGGTAAAGCTGTCAAAGACCGACAGACCGATACGGTAGGTGCCCGGCTCGGAAATGGCGTAGCCGATCCGTTCCTGGTCCATGGTCGCTCCGCTGGGCAACTGCCATTCATATGCGCTGATCGCGCCATCGGGGTCGAGCGAGGACCGCGCGCTGAGCACGAATTCCTCGTCCGGGGCCACGACCTGCGGCGGGCCAGCATCGGCGATAGGTGTGGCGTTGACCGTCACCAGCATCGTGTCGCGGTTGGAATTGAGCGGCGCGCCGCTGGCGTCACGCACAACAAGCGCAACCTCGTAGATGCCGGGACGCGCAAAGGCGTGCACAGGGCGCGGACCGGTGGCCGTGCCACCATCGCCGAACCGCCATTCATAGGCCGAGATCGTGCCATCGGGGTCGACCGACCCGGTGCCATCGAATTGCACTTCGGACGCGGTCACGTATTGATCGGGGCCCGCATTGGCCACAGGCGCTGCGTCGATCACGATCTGCCGCGTGGTGCGCTGCGTGGCGGACGCCGTGCCGCTGTTGTCTGTCACGGTCAGGGCGACGGTATAGACGCCGGGCGCGGTCCACGCATAGCTGACAGCCTCCCCTTCGCCCATTGCGCCGTCACCGAATTCCCACAGATAGGACAGGATCACCCCATCGGCGTCGGTGCTACCCGACCCGTCAAGCAGTGCGGCCTCGCCCACGGATGCGGGGCGGTCGGGGATGACAATGGCCGGTTCTGGGGGCGAGTTGACGCCAATGACCAGCGTGTCGGAGGCCTGCGCATTGGCGACACCACTGTCATCCGTGACAGTCAGTGCAACGGTATAGCGGCCCGGTTCGGCGTATTGGTGCTGTACGGCGACACCGTTCAGCGTGGTGCCGTCGCCCATGTCCCAAACATAGGCGCCGACATTGCCGTCCACGTCATAGCTGGCCGATCCGTTGAGCGATACGGTCTGACCCACCTTGGCGGTCTGATCCGTGCCGGCCTCGGCCACGGGGGAGAAGTTCACCGTGATGTCGCGTGTTGCCACCCCAAAGTTACACGGATGCAGGCTGTCATCGCTGACGCGCAGGACCACGCGGTAGGCACCGGGTTGGGCATATTGCTTTTGCGCCAAGGGACCTTCGACCTGTTCGCCATCGCCAAAGGACCAGACATAGCGGGTGATCGGGCTGTCCGAGGGCTGCGACGCGGTGCCGTCAAAGGGGATCACCTCGCCCGGGGCCACGACAATGGCTGCACCCGGCTGGGCGACGGGGGCCGCGCGCACATGCACCGGCACCTCGACAGAGGCACCCGCACCGGGGCGGCCGCCCTCTTCGAGCACCTTAAGAATGGCGGTGTAGCGACCGGGCTGGTCATAAAGATGTGCGATCACCGGCTCGGCGGCGCTGTTGCCGTCGCCGAATTCCCAGACATAGGATAACGGATCGCGGCCGATCGACCGGCTGCCGTCAAAGGCGACTGACTGGCAATTGGCAAGCGGGCGGCCCGTGCCAACGGCAGTGGGGCGCGCGGGATCCAGCGTGCGGCGCGGCGGCATGTTCAGCGCAACGGGCGCGCCTGTGCCATCAAACACGGCGACGGTCACATCATTGGGCGTCTCGAACCCTTCGGCAAGGCTAAGCGCGAGGTTGTCCTCGCTGGTGTCGACGCTGTCGACGGTCCAGAAATCCTGACCCGAGACCTGCACGCGCAGGTCCTCGTAGTCGGTGACGATCGCGATGTCGCCATTTGCGGCATCGAAGCTCTGGACCGAATAGGGCCCCTGGGTGCCTTCAAAACCCACGCGGGTCGCGGTGCCTGCGCGGGTCCAGCGGATCGTCGGCTGATAGGAAAACAGTTGCAGACCATCAGGCGCGCGATCCCGGTCACGGGCGCGGCTGACATTTACAGAGAACCCGTTGCCGTCATTGCCGCGTGTGCCCTCAACATCGATGCGGAAATAAGACCGCCCGCCTAGTTGCTCGCCCTGCCGGGCGCGGACGGCGCCCAGCGTGACCCAGCGCCCATCGGTATTGCGGTCACTGTCATATGCGCGTTCAAGCACGACGCGGCCGGGGCCTGTTACGGGGAAATCAGGGCGCGCACGGTCGGCACGCGCGCGGTCTTCGACCATCTCCGGCCGGTCGGCTGCTGAAAACGCACCATCGGCGCCAAAAACACGGAAGGTGGTGACCGAATCGCGCGGCCCGCCATAGGTGAAATCATCCTGACCGAAGATCTCGGGGTCAAACAGGCGCACGAACACACGCCCCGACGTGTCAGACGGGATGGAAAAGAAGATCTGCTCGCGCCGATCCACGTCACCCTCGCGGGTCTGCGCCTGGGCGCCATAGACGACGATCAAGCCCTCATCGACGGACTGGGCCGCCGCAGGCAAGGCCGTCACCATCAACATCATGGCCAAAACACGCCCAATACTGCGCATCGCAATCCCCATCATTCTTCGTCCTCCAAGGTTCGGCGCCGCGCAGATGCGGCACCGTCCCACCCAGTCACCGGAACGCAGCGTTCCCGGCGTAATCTTCAATCACCACTTCGATCAGTTGCAGCGCGCCCGGCTCCGGCGGCAGGGCCGCCCGGCACACGCCAGACGTCGCATCGCAGCGCAGGAACCCTTCGCGTTCGGCGTCGCCCACCTGCAGCAAGTAGGATGCCGCCTGCCGCAGCCCGCTGGCATCGCTGGCCACGACCGTGATTTCGATCGGGCCGCCTGCGCCATTTGGCCGACCGACATTGACCGATTGCACTTCGGGCGGATCAATGTCGTAGAGCGTCTGTAAGCGCGAGGCGCTGACATTGCCCACGGCATCCGTCGCCACGAGGTCAAACAGGTTCAAGCCCGGTGCGAGGCTGAGCGAAAAGGCAAAGCGCCCCGCGTCCATCGGCACATCCACCCCGTTGATCGTCAATTCGGTCGCATCACCGGCGCTGCCGATCAGCTCAATCTCGTCCTGATCCGTGGCCTTGGGCGGCGGACTATCCAAGGCGGTTTCGGGCGCTGTCCGGTCACGAACGGCCTCAAAGTCGAGCCGCCCTTCGATCAGGCCCGTGGGCCCGAGCACCGCAATCGTGTAGCCGCGCGGCGTTTCCTCGGCGGGAACCGAAAAACTGATCGCGCCGGCAGCAGCAACCACGGTCCGCAGGATCTCTGTGCCACCACTTTGCACCAGTACGTCCGCCCCCTGTGCCGCATTCGAGGCCGCGAAGACCGACAGTTCGGCAGACCGCGTCGCCAGAGCAGGGCCAACACGGGGCAGAGCAGGGGACAGGCTGACGTCGATCTGTGCAGCGGGGCGGTACACGACTGTCTGCGCGGTCGCACTTTCGTTGCCCGCGGGATCAATTGCCCGCAAGGTCAGGATGTTGGGCCCAGGCGTCAAAGCTGTATCGAGGATAAAGCTGCCATCAGAACCCAGCGGCACGGGCGTGCCATTCAACTCGACCACCGCATCGGGTTCGGAGGCCCCGAAAATCTCGATCCGCGGTTCTGTCACGATCTCCCCGTCACCGGGGGCAAGCAAGGTCAGGAACGGCGGCGTCTTGTCCACGCGCAGGGTGAAAGATTGCGGCACGCTCCATTGTCCGGGCAGACCCAGACGGTCCAGCGCGGCGACACGCCAGTGATAGGTGCGCGGCGGCAGGGCCTCGGTGTCAAAGGTGGTCCCGCGCACGCCCCATTCGGACACCTGCATCTGGTTAAAGCCGGGATCCAGCGCGACTTCGACCCAATAGGCCTCGGCGTCGGCAAATGCCGACCAGCCCAGCGGTGCAAACCCGTCATAAAGGATCGCGCCCAAATCGGGTGAAACCAGCGATGGTGCGTCCAGCACCGCGGCGCGCTCCGCGCCGGACGCAGTCAACACCAGCCCCTCGTTTTCATTGACCTGGATAGTCTCGTTGCCGTCCTTGATCTCGAGCGCGGGCGTGTCGTAGTTGACGAAACGCGCGCCGCTGGAATCGTTCTTGATCCAGAAATCGCCGGAATTGGTTGTCGTCTCCACGCCGGGTACATCGACCTCAAAGGCGGTCTTTTCCGACAATTGGTTGAGCAACGCATAAAAATCCCCGTTCACGAGGCTCACCTTGGTCACTTCGGTTCCGGTCAACGGGTCTGAACGCATTCGCTGGATCGTGGCGTTTGAATTGGCGTTCAGCCGCAATCGGCTGAGGTCCCGGAATGTGACCTGTGTGGTACTGTCGGACAGGGTGCGTACGCGTTCGAATTCGACCAGCACATCGTTCAGGCCACGCCCGCTCCAGCGGGGTTCCTGCGGCGCGCGCCCTTCGACATCGCCTTGCACATCCGACACGACCGCCTCGGCGGACCGGTCCCGCTGCGCGATCGAGATATCGAGCGCCTCCATCGCCAGCAATGTGGCAATGTCCGACAGGTCGACGACCTCGACCCATGCGCCGACCTCGCGCCGCCCCACAGCCGCTTCGCGATTCTCCAGTGCTTCGCCGATTTCCTGCGGCGCGAACACCTGCGCGCCTTCCGCGTTGGCGGCCTGGATGGCGGCCAGTGCCTCGGCCAAGGCCGCATCTGCCGCGCGGACCTGCTTCACCGGCAGTTGGAGTGCAGTACCTGGCACGACGGCCGCCGGAGATGAGATTGCGTTCAACTCAAGTACATAAGGCCACAGATCGGGATCATTCAGGAAATCTCCCACGATGCCGCGTAGCGTGTCATTCTCTCCGAAAACCACCGTCTCCAATGGCGCGTTCAGATCTGCGGATTGCGCGACGCCTTGCGCTGCAACGGCAGAAAATACGCCGGCAAACAGAACGCGTTTCAGCGCTGAAATCGCTTGTTCAAAACCACGCAAACCGTTTCCCCCAGTTTTTAGGCGTGACAAAAATCGTAATATTCTTGGTTAATGACGAAAGTGTCGTAGGGGCAGGCACACCTGGCAAGTCATTATTTCATGACTTGCAGTTCACTGTCGCGTGACGTGCAACGTGCAGACGAAAAGACGTCAAATTGTATCAAATTGACGAACAGTTCCCGCATGAGGTGTGAGCCGGCAGGTCAAGTCGTATGAAGCACGCGTCCGCGTGCAGGTGGGTTTTCTACCCATGATTGGTGGCGAAACCGCGGAACTTCAATCTGAGTCGACGATTTCAAAAGGGAATTTCTGGTCCATATTTTTCCACGGCAAGGCTGCAAACCATTGACACATGCGGCGCGCATTGCCCTTGATGCGGACAAAGGAACAGGGAGACAATGGCATGATGAAAACCCGCGCCGCCGTAGCCGTCGAGGCTGGCAAACCGCTCGAAATCATGGAGGTCAATCTGGATGGCCCCCGCAAGGGAGAGGTTCTGGTCGAGATCAAGGCGACCGGATTGTGCCATACGGATGAGTTTACCCGGTCGGGTGCGGATCCCGAGGGGATCTTTCCGGCTATTCTGGGCCATGAAGGCGCGGGCGTCGTGATCGAGGTTGGCGAGGGCGTCACGACGCTCGAAGTCGGGGACCACGTCATCCCGCTTTACACGCCGGAATGTCGCGAATGCGAATACTGCCTGAACCCCAAGACGAACCTGTGCCAGAAGGTGCGCGCGACCCAAGGGCAGGGGCTCTTGCCCGATGGCTCTACCCGGTTCTCCATGCTCGATGGCACGCCCATTCACCACTACATGGGCTGTTCGACCTTTGCCAATCACACGGTGGTTCCGGAAATCGCTCTGGCCAAGGTCCGCAAGGACGCGCCGTTCGACAAGATCTGCTACATCGGTTGTGGCGTGACCACCGGCATCGGGGCGGTGATCAACACGGCCAAGGTCGAAATCGGCAGCCGGTGCATCGTGTTCGGTCTCGGCGGCATCGGTCTCAACGTCATTCAGGGGCTGAAACTGGCAGGCTGCGACCAGATCGTCGGTGTCGACCTCAATGACGGCAAGGTCGAGATGGCCGAGCATTTCGGCATGACCGATTTCGTGAACCCTTCGAAAGTCGACGGCGACATGGTGGCTCATCTGGTCGAACTGACCGGGGGCGGGGCCGACTATACCTTTGATGCGACGGGCAACGTCGACGTCATGCGCACGGCGCTCGAGGCCGCGCACAAAGGCTGGGGCGAGAGCATCATCATCGGCGTGGCACCCGCAGGCGCCGAAATCTCGACCCGTCCCTTCCAGCTGGTCACAGGCCGCGTCTGGCGCGGCACGGCCTTTGGCGGGGCCAAGGGCCGCACTGACGTGCCCAAGATCGTGGACTGGTACATGGACGGCAAGATCGAGATTGACCCGATGATCACCCACAAACTGACCCTCGACGAGATTAATCACGGCTTTGATCTGATGCACGAGGGCAAATCGATCCGCGCGGTTGTCGAATTTTGACACCGCAAAGCTTTGTCGTCCTGCATGACGTGGTGACAGGCGACGAAGAGGTCGTGTACGAAACGCCCGATCTGATCGAGGCGCCGAACTGGTCCCCCTGCGGGACCTTTTTGGTGCTTAACGGGTCGGGCCGGGTGTTCCGCTTTGATCTGGGCACGGGGCGGGTGCAGCCTATCGACACCGGGCCGTTGACCCACCTGAATAACGATCACGGGATTTCGCCGGACGGCACGACGCTGCTGGTCAGCGAAAGCCCCGCACGCGGCACTTCCTGTATCTATGCGCTGCCTATTACCGGCGGCACACCGCGCCGCATCACGGATCTGGTCCCGTCTTATTTCCACGGCTGGTCGCCAGATGGCGCGACGATCACCTATACAGCGCGCCGGAATGGCGTGTTCCACATCTGCACCTGTCCACTCGCGGGCGGGGCCGAGACGCGGCTGACCGGCGGGCCCGGGCATCGCGACGGCCCTGATTACGCCGCGGATGGGCAGTGGATCTGGTTCAACTCCGACCACCACGGGCAGACGCCGGACATCTGGCGCATCCGGACCGACGGGCGCGATCTGCAACAGATTACCGACGACGCCCTGGTAAACTGGTTTCCGCATCCGTCCCCTGACGGGCAACATGTGCTGTACCTGGCGTATCCCAAAGACGTGCTGGGCCACCCCCGCGGGCAGGAGGTCTCGCTGAACCTGATGCCCCAATCCGGTGGAGCCGCGCGAACGGTCGCGGCCTTTTACGGTGGGCAGGGATCGATCAATGTTCCCAACTGGTCGCCCGACGCACGCCACTTTGCCTATGTCCGATACGCACGACCTGACGTCACTTCGTAGGCGTGGCGCGATTTTCATGTCCATTGGCGCGATCCGCGACTTTTGACTTTGTTTCCGGGTGTTATCTGTCAGCCGAGGCAGTCAACCGAGGGCAAAATGAAGCTGAACGTCAATGGCCGTGACCACGAAGTCGATGTCGAACCGGACATGCCCCTGTTGTGGGTGCTGCGGGACGAGCTGAAAATCAAGGGCGTCAAATACGGGTGCGGGGTCTCCCAATGCGGGGCGTGCACGGTGCACATCGACGGAGAGGCCGTCCGGTCCTGCCAGACCGCTGCCGCGGATGTCTGGGACCCGGTCACCACGATCGAAGGGCTGGGCAACCCTGAAAACCTGCACGCGGTTCAGGCCGCGTGGCTGTCGCATCAGGTTGCGCAATGCGGGTACTGTCAGGCGGGCCAGATGATGCAGGCCGCCGCCCTGCTGGCGGAAAATCCTGCGCCCACGGATGACGACATCGACACCGCCATGTCTGGCAACCTGTGCCGCTGCGGCACCTATCCCCGCATCCGCGCCGCGATCAAGACCGCCGCCGCGGCAATCGCGGAGGCCAGGGAATGAGCCGCGTAGGAACCATCGCCCGCCGCAGCTTTCTGATCGGATCGGTCGCCGTTGCAGGTGGCGTCGCCTTTGGGGCCTACGCCTACCGCCGCCCGGTCCCGAACCCGCTGCTGGACCAGATTGGCCCCGAAAGTGCTGCGATCACGCCCTATGTGCGCATTGATGCGGGCGGGATCACCCTGATCACGCCACGTGCGGACAGCGGGCAGGGGGCCTATTCGGTGCAAGCCGCCCTGATCGCCGAAGAACTGGATGTCACCCTCGACCAGATCACCGCGGACCCCGGCTTGCCCGGCCCGGCCTATTACAACACTGCGCTGGCCAATGACGCGGCACCCTTCGCGGCCACGGATGACGGGCTGGTCGCTAACTCGGCTCGCGGCTTCATGGATGTGATGATCAAACTTCTGGGCCTGCAAATCACCGGCGGCTCGACCACGGTGCCCGACAGTTTCGAAAAACTGCGCATGGCCGGGGCTGTGGCGCGCGAGACACTCAAGGCAGCGGCCGCACGACAAACAGGTATCCCCGTCGGCGACCTGCGCACACAGGACGGCGCCGTGCTGCTGCCCGATGGGCAGGCTTTGCCCTATACGACCCTAGCGCCCGTGGCCGCGGACATTGACCCGGTCACGGATGTCACCCTGCGGGATCCGTCGCAATGGCGGCTTGTCGGCCGTGCTGTAACACGGCTGGACATGGTCGCGAAATCAACCGGCACCCAAGCCTATGGCATCGACCTCGAACTGGACGGCATGGTGCACGCAACGGTGCGCACGAACCCGCGGCGCGGGGGGGCGATGTTGGACTTTGACGCGACAGCGGCGGAAACCATGCGCGGGGTCAGGGCCGTTCTGCCCATCACGGGCGGCGTCGCGGTTGTGGCCGACAACACGTGGCGCGCGATTCAGGCCGTGAATGCCATCGACATCACCTGGGGCGACGCGCCCTATCCGCCAGAGATGGACGCACATTGGGCCGCGCTGGAAAACAGCTTTGACGAAAGCGCCCGCGACAGTCGCAGGCGCGATGACGGCGACGTCGATGCGGCATTGGCCAAAGGTCCCGTTGTCTCCGCCACCTACCGCGCTCCCTATCTGGCCCACGCCCCGCTCGAGCCGATCTCGGCCACCGTGCAGGTCACGCCCGACCGCGTCGATGTCTGGACCGGCACACAGATTCCCCGCTTTGTGCAGACCAACGTGGCGCGCATCGTCAACAGGGACCCCGATCAGGTCTTTGTCCACGTGCAGATGATGGGCGGCAGCTTCGGGCACCGCCTCGAAGACCGCGTCGTGCGCGAGGCCGCCGAGATTGCCGCGCAACTGCCCGGCACGCCGGTCAAGCTGACCTACAGCCGCGAAGAGGACATGACCCATGACGACACCCGCCAGATCGCCATGGCGCGCGGGCGCGGAACGGTCCGCGACGGTCGGGTCGAGACGATGGACCTGGGCATCGCCATGCCCTCGATCATCGCAAGCCAGATGGGCCGCCAGGGCCTGCCCGTGCCTGGCCCCGACATGCAGATCGTCGCAGGCGCTTGGGACCAGCCAATGCGCATCCCCAATTGCCGCGTGACCGGTTACCGCGCACCCGAACTCGCACCTATCAGTTCCTGGCGGTCGGTCGGGGCATCTACGAATGGGTTCTTCCACGACGTATTCCTTGATGAATTGATCCACGCCGCGGGCGCGGACCCGATGGAGGAACGCTTGCGCCTGTGCTGGCATGACCCCTCGCGCAAAACGCTGGAGGCCGTGGCAGAGATGTCGAACTGGGGTGCGCCACCCGCGCCGGGCGTGGGCCGCGGTGTCGCCTTCTGCATGTCCTTTGGCGTGCCCGCGGCCGAAGTCATCGAGGTGACCCAGACGACAGATGGCATCCGCATCGACAATGTCTGGGCCGCGCTGGATGTGGGTCGGGTCGTCGATCCGGTCAATTTCGAAAACAACGTGCAGGGCGGTGTGGTCTGGGCGCTGGGTCACGCGATCAACTCGGAAATTACCTATGCCGACGGCCAGGTCGAGCAGGTGAATTATTACGACGCAGAAGGGATGCGGATGTATCAAGCGCCGAACATAATGGTGCGCGGGCTGGAAAACGGCGACCAGGTCCGTGGGGTCGGGGAACCGATGGTGCCCCCTGCGGCGGCGGCCTTGTCCAATGCGATCTTTGCCGCGACCGGCCAACGCATCCGCGAAATGCCAATGAACCGGTTCATCGATTTCGTCTAGTCGCGCGGGAAGAACGGACTCGCACCGTCGGTATTTGGTTTGTATACAATATGTATGCAAGCTGATTCTTCACCCAAGGATCGCGTCTACGCGACACTCGTCTCAAACATCCTGACCCTGGACCTGCGCCCCGGTGCCGATCTGGACGAAACGCGCCTGTGCGCCGAATTCGGCCTGTCCCGCACCCCGATGCGCGAGGTGCTGCGCCAGCTGGCGGGCGAGGGCTATGTCACGCTGCGCCAGAACCGTGGGGCGCAGGTGTCAGAGATGTCGCAAACCTCCTTGCGCGCGTTCTTTATCGCGGCCCCGATGATCTACAGCGCGATCCTGCAACTGGCCGCGACCCACCGCAGTGCCGACCAGATCGACACGCTGCGCGCGGCACAGGCCGCGTTCTGCACGGCGCTTGACGATGGAGATGCGGCCAAGCGTGCGCTGGCAAATATCCAGTTTCACCGTGTGACAGGCGATATGTCGGACAACCTCTATCTCAGCCCCAGTTTCAATCGGCTGCTGCTTGATCATGCCCGCATCTCGATAACCTTTTACGCGCCCCAAGACGCCACCCAACAGCGCAACATCGACACGGCCCGCACGCAACATGAGGCCATCATCGACGCAATTGTTGCGCGTGACGCCCAGGCGGCGGGCGATCTTGCCATCGCCCATTGGCAGCTGTCGCGCGACGAGATTGAGAAATATGTCATGCCCGGTGCGCTCGATGTGCCGCTGGGCACCACCGCAAGGAGTGCCGGATGACACCGAAGATGGAATTCAACGGGATCTACACGCCCGTCGTGACCCCGTTCAACGCCGATTATACCCATGATTTCGGGGCGTTGCAGGCCGTTCTTGATCATCTGATCGGAGCCGGCGTGCACGGGATCATCACGGGCGGATCGACGGGCGAGAACTATGCCATGACTGTGGACGAACGCCTGGCCGTCGCACGCGAGACGGTGCGGATCGTGGCGGGCCGCGTGCCAGTTATCATGGGCACCGGTGCGATGCTGCCCGCCGACAGCATGGCCCTCGCGCTGGGCGGCAAGGAGATGGGCGCGGACGCGCTGCTCGTGGCCACTCCCCCCTATGCCGTGCCGACGGACCGGGAAAATGCGCTCAATACACTGGCCATCGACAAGGCGGCGGACTTGCCCATCATGCTCTACAACTATCCGGGCCGGATGGGTGTCAACATGGGCGAAGAGTTCCTCGACCGCGTCGGTCGCAGCCGCAACGTCTGCGCCATCAAGGAAAGCTCCGGCGATATCAATCGCGTGCACCTGCTGGCGCGCGATTACCCACATATCCAGATGTCCTGCGGCATGGACGACCAGGCGCTCGAGTTCTTTGCGTGGGGCGCGCGCAGCTGGGTCTGCGGCGGCTCGAATTTCCTGCCGGACGAACATCTCGCCCTGTGGCGCGCGTGCGCGGTCGAGGGCAATTTCGACAAGGGCCGCCGCATCATGTCCGCCATGATGCCGCTGATGCGGGTGCTGGAACAGGGGGGCAAGTTCGTGCAGTCGATCAAGTACGGCGTGACCTGCCAGGGCATCGACACCGGCGCAATAAGACCGCCGCTCAAGGCCTTGAACAAAGACGACAAACGCGCGCTGGAACAGGTGATCCGCGTGCTGAAAACCACCATCGCCGCCATCGAACAGGAGGGCTGACACCGTGCTGACCACTCAGGAATACCGCGCCATCGCGGCTGACCTCAGCCCCGCTACAACCGCATTCATCGACGGTGGGTTCCGGCCAGCGATCTCTGGCAAGACCTTTGACAGTGTGAACCCGGCCACCGGTGACGTGATCGCCCAAGTGGCCGCCTGCGGGCCCGAGGATGTGGATGTGGCCGTCACCCATGCACGCACCGCCTTTGATGACGGGCGCTGGTCGCGGATGCACCCGTCCGACCGTAAGGATGTGCTGATCCGGTTGTGCAAGCTGATGACCCGCAACGCCCGTGAACTGGCCGTGTTGGAAAGCATCGACAGTGGCAAGACCATTTATGATTGCGAAACCGTGGATATCCCCGAGGCGATCCACTGCATCAAGTGGCACGCTGAAGCCATTGACAAGATTTACGATTCCGTCGCGCCTGCGTCCGAGGAGCACATCGCGCTGGTGGTCCGCGAACCGGTTGGCGTGGTCGGGCTGGTTTTGCCTTGGAACTTCCCGCTTCTGATGATGGCCTGGAAGATCGGCCCGGCACTCGCCGCGGGGTGCTCGATCGTGCTGAAACCAGCCGAGGAAACAACGCTGACCGCGTTGCGCATGGCCGAACTGGCGATGGAGGCGGGCGTGCCGCGCGGGGTTCTCAACGTCGTGCCGGGGTTGGGCGGGGATGTTGGCGAACCCATCGGGCGGCACATGGACATCGACATGGTCAGCTTTACCGGCAGCACTGAAACCGGGATGAAGTTCCTGCGCTATGCCGCTGACTCCAATGCCAAAGAGGTCGTTCTGGAGATGGGCGGCAAGAACCCCTGCGTGGTGATGGACGACGCAGAAAACCTCGACCGCGTTGCGCAGCATGTGGTGAACGGTGCGTTCTGGAATATGGGCGAAAACTGCTCTGCGATTTCGCGCCTGATCGTACATGCGGATGTGCGCGACGACCTGCTGACACGGATCGAGGCGCATATGCGCCGCCTCCCCGTGGGCAATCCGCTCGATCCCGAGACGCGTCAGGGCGCGCTGGTCAGTGGCGCGCATTTCGACAAGGTCTGTGGGTATGTGGACAAGGCTGGGGATATCCTTGTGGGCGGATCTGTGGATAAACCCTTTGTCTCTCCAACCGTTGTGGCAACTTCGTCCGACAACCCATTGGCACGGGACGAAATCTTTGGCCCTGTGTTGTCGGTGATCACCGTGCAGTCCTTTGACGAGGCGATCGCGGTCGCCAATGACACGGCTTACGGTCTGTGCGCGTCGCTTTTTACTGCCAATGCCAAACGCGCGCTGCGCGGGGCACGGATGCTGCGCGCGGGCACGGTCACCGTCAACAGTTATGGCGAGGGCGATATTTCCACGCCCTTTGGCGGCATGAAGATGTCGGGCTTTGGCGGACGGGACAACGGGGTGCACGCCCATGATCAATACACACAGCTGAAAACCATCTGGCTCGACCTCACCGACGACGACGAAGAGGCGGTCGAGTGAGCTTTGTCGCGCGGCGGCTGCCGTCCCATCGCGGACCGGCGGCCTGGGCGGACATCCTCGGGCCGGGGCCACGGTTTGATCGGCTGGATCAGGCGCTGACGGCAGATATCGCGGTCATCGGCGGCGGGTTCGCGGGCCTCTCTGCCGCGCGCCGGGTAATGCAACTTGACCCAAGCCTGCGCGTGGTTCTGCTCGAGGCGGGCCGGATCGCCGAAGGGGCTTCGGGCCGCAACTCGGGCTTCATGATCGATCTGCCCCATGATCTTGCCTCCGACGATTATGCGGGCGCAGGCGACGACACCACGCTCACGCGCCTCAATCGGCAGGCCATCGACTTTGCCCGCGACGCGGTGGCGGAATACGACATTCCACCGGATTTCTTTGATCCGGCGGGCAAGGTGAACGGGGCGGCCACGGCCAAGGGGGACGCGCATAACCGCAGCTATGCCAAACACTTGGCGGACCTTGCGGAACCCAGCGAATGGCTGGACGCGCAAGCGATGCAGGAACTGACCGGCTCGCGCCACTACCGGTCTGGCCTTTATACCCCCGGCACCGTGATGTTACAGCCCGCAGGATACGTGCGCGGGCTGGCGCAGGGGATCAACCGCGTCGCACAGATCTTTGAAAACACGCCGGTTCTGTCGGTCAGTCAGGCGGGTGCGGCCTGGGTGTTGAAAACGCCCAAGGGCCGCGTGACCGCGCCGCGGGTTATCACCGCCGTCAACGGGCATCTTGAAAGCTTTGGCATCGCGCGGGGGCGTCTCGTTCAACTGTTCCTCTTTGCCTCGATGACCGAACCCTTGGGGCCAGAGGCGCGCGCAGCCATGGGTGGCGCGGATCGCTGGGGTGTCACGCCGTCGGACCCAATGGGCACGACCATGCGCCGCATCGATGCGGGCCAGGGCGGGCACCACATCGTGACCCGCACCGCTGCCGTCGTGCGCCCTGGACTGGTGCCGACACCACGCGACATGCGCCGCGCCGCCCGCCAGCACCGCGCAAAATTTGACCAAAGATTTCCGGCGCTAAACGGGGTGAAACAGGCCTATTCCTGGGGCGGACACCTGTGCCTCAGTCTCAACGGGGTGGCCCATGCGCGCGAGATTGCGCCGGGTCTTTACAGTGCCTGTGTTCAGAACGGTTTGGGCACCGCGCGGGGCACGCTGACCGGCATTGCCGCGGCCGAACGGGCGCTGGGCCAGACGTCCGCAATCACGGAATATTTCGACGCCGAGGCCGATCTCAAACGCCTGCCGCCGCAGCCTTTCGCGGCCCTCGGCGCAAACGCCTATCTGCGTTGGAAGGAATGGCAGGCAGGCG
Organism: uncultured Tateyamaria sp.; assembly: GCF_947487805.1. Lineage (GTDB taxonomy): Bacteria > Pseudomonadota > Alphaproteobacteria > Rhodobacterales > Rhodobacteraceae > Tateyamaria. Next base: position 935,759 of record NZ_CANKXW010000001.1, read on the forward strand.
CGGAATAGGCGGCTAGTGATCCTGGTTCAGCGCGTCCGCTGCCGGGATCTCGCGCTCGCGCCGGGCGATATAGTCGCGCAACGCCTCGTCCTTGGCGGGATCCAGCGCCGGTTCCTCATAGGTGCCGAGCAAGGACCGCGCATGGATCAGGGCGCGCTCGGTGATCTCCTTGCCGCCCTCGGCCTGCCACTGTTCGATGGAGTTGTTGTCGAACAGTTCGGGCATGAAAAACGCCGATTGGAAATTGTCCTGCGTATGCGGATGGCCGAGGTAGTGCCCGCCGGGGCCCACATCCGGCACCGCCGCCAGTGCTGCGTCAAAGTCGTCCCATTGCACGCCCTGCGCCATCCGGTAGGCCATGGCACATTGTTCCGCATCCACGATGAACTTGGCCGTGGAACAGTGCATGCCCGCCTCGTTCCAGCCTGCGGAATGCCAGATGTAATTGGCCCCCGCATGCATCACCGCCGACAGGGTCGTGGCACTTTCATATCCGGCCTGCGCGTCAAAGGTCTTGGCCCCGCCCAGCGTGTTCGACGTGCGCCACGGGACGCCGTAATGGCGCGCCATCTGACCGATCATGAAGTTCATCATGGAAATCTCGGGCGTTCCGGCCATGGGCGCGCCGGATTTCATCGACACGGTCGACAGGTAGTGACCGTAAATCGCGGGCGCACCGCGCCGGATCACCTGGGTATAGGCCAGCGCCGACAACGCCTCGGCATTCAGCTGCGCGACGGACGCCGCGACCGAGGCAGGCGTATTCGCCCCGCCCAGCACAAACGGAGAGCACAATACCGGCTGATTGCGCCTGCTGAAAGCGCGCATCGCGCCCAGCATCGTCTCGTCCCAGACAAGGGGGGAATTGCCGTTGCAATTGCCGGTGGTCACAGGGTGATCTTCCATGAAATCGTCGCCGAACAGGATGGCGCACATGTCCATCACATCCTCGGCGTTCTTGGGGCTGGTGGTCATGCCCATGAACGTTTTGTCGGAATACTTCATCGACGAATAGGTGATGCGCAGATGCCGGTGACTGATGGGGTGGTCATAGGGTTCGACGATGTGGTGCGCCGATGAATGCAGGGCGGGCATCATGTGGCTCAGCTTGTGAAACATCGCCAGATCATCCAGCGTCGGATTGCGCCGCACGTCGTCCAGATCGCGCAGGAACGGCGCACCGGTCATGGGGACAAAGATGCTGTGCCGCCCGCCCAAGCGCACGTTCTTTTTAGGGTCGCGGGCGTGGTAGGTGAAATCCGAAGGGATCGTGGCGATCAGGTCGCGCACCAACCCCCGGTCCAGAAACACAGTATCTCCGTCCACCTTGGCCCCGGCCGCTTTCCAATCTGCCAGCGCAATGTCGTCGCGAAACACGACACCGACGTTCTCGAGGATGTCCATCGAGGCCGCATCGATCCGTTCAACCTGCGACCCGTCCATGATCTCGCACCAAGGCAGGGTGTTTGCCAGACCGGGCAACATCGCAACGTTGGGTGCACTGCGCAGCGCGCGTCGGTGCGCGCGGCCACCGGACCGGGTGCGGGGGTGTGACATGCGGGCCTCCCTGTGTGTCTGCACACAGGGAACACGGACCGAGCCGCATGTGTCGGCCCGTGTACGAACCAACTGGCCTTTCAGCGACGCGTGTCGTTAGACAGTCGCCATGCCCAGCCCCGACAGCGCGCGAATATGGGTGATGATCTCCTCGACGCCCCTGCCGTGGCGCAACGCCGCAAAGACAAAGGGGCGCGCGCCCCGCATCCGGGCCGCATCCCGTTCCATCACTTCCAGTGACGCGCCCACATGAGGGGCAAGGTCGGTCTTGTTGATGATCAGCAGGTCGGATTTCGTGATCGCGGGCCCGCCCTTGCGTGGGATTTCCTCACCCGCGGCGGTGTCGATGACATAGAGCGTAATGTCCGCCAGCTCTGGCGAGAAGGTCGCCGAGAGGTTGTCCCCACCGGATTCGATCAGGATTGCCTCGACCTCCGGGTGGCGCTGTCGCATCTCGGCCACGGCGGCGAGGTTGATCGACGCGTCCTCACGAATGGCGGTGTGCGGGCAGCCGCCGGTTTCGACGCCGATGATGCGATCCTGTGGCAGGATCTGCCGCCGCATCAGCTCTTCGGCGTCCTCTTGGGTATAGATGTCGTTTGTGATCACCCCGATGGAGTGCTGGTCCTTGAGGGCGGCGGCAAGGGCGGCGGTCAGGGTGGTCTTGCCCGCCCCGACCGGGCCGCCGATGCCAATCCGCAGGGGTCCGTTCAGTTGTGTCATGTGCGAAAGATCCTTGGTTGCAGGGTTTCGTGGCGCATGGATGCGATATCGGCTGCGAAACTGGTCGCGGTCAGGTCGTCCAGCGGCGTCATTGCAGCGGTGGCGGCGGTCGTGGCGATGACTGGGGTCAGCCGCGCGATGACGGTTTGACCGTCGGTCTGGCCCAGGGGCAGGGCGCGTTGCGCCACCGACACCAGGTTCGACGCAAATGCCTGAAGATAGAGCGGCAGCGTCTGATCAAGCGGGATCGCCATGGCGCGTGCCGCGGCGCCCACGGCAACGGGATAGGTCAGGGCCACCAGATCAAGGCCCCAGACCGCGCGGGCCGTGTCGCAAAAAGCCGCCCCTTGCAGGTCGGTTTCCTTCAGCCTCTCCGCACTGGCGGCAAAGGCGCGCGCAGTGGCGTCGACATGGGCCGTATCGTCCGCGCCATGCGCCGCCGTCAGCAGAACCGCATCGGCAAATCCTGACCCGCACCCCACAATATCCGCCAACCAGTCATGCAGACCGTCCGCATCGTGCACAGTGCCGTCCGCAATCACCTGTTCCAGCCCGTGCGAATAGGCAAAGGCCCCCACGGGAAACGCGGGCGACAGCCACTGCATGAGGGTCAGCGCATGGGTCATGTATGCGCGTGGGAATGGTCATGCCCATGGGTGCGCCCGTGGCCATAAGCGCCGCCTTCGGGGGTAAACGGCTCCACCACGTCGCGCGTTGTCGCGCCGATCCTGGACAACATGTCCGCCATCACATGGTCCCGCTGGATCAGCAGTCGCGTGTCCTCGATCTGGCAAGGTGTGTGCCGGTTACCGATATGCCACGCGATCCGGTGCAGGCTGTCGCCGGTGACCTCAAGCAATGGCTCGGGTGCTGCAATGATTTCAACCTCTGCCTTGTCAGTGGTGATCAGCGCTCCGCCATGATCCAGGGACGTGGTCTGTGGCAGGTCCACAAGCAATTGCGCACCGGACGCGAGCGTCAGCACCTTGCGGCGCAAAAACCGGTCCTCGTAGGTCAGCAGGATATGATCGGCAGGGGTGCCATGGGTGTGGGCGTGATAGGTTTGAGCTGTCTGCATGTTACTCGAAAAAGGGCGGGCCCCGGCCGCCGGGTGGGGGAAACCCCCGCCCGGGGGAGGCGGTCGGGGGCTGTCCGGCCTTAGGGCCGGGCGGATGCGGTTGGCGACCTAGATTTCGAGGCCCGTTGCGGCGGCGGTCTTTCGGCCACGCACAACTCCATAACACTGGTGCGCTTGGTCTGGGGATATCTCAGCCACGGACAGGTCCATCAAAACAGGAAATAGCGCTGCGCCATCGGCAACACCTCGGCGGGTGTGCAGGTCAGCAATTCGCCATCCGCGCGCACTTCGTAGGTCTCGGGATGCACCTCCACATGCGGCGTGGCGGTATTCAGCTTGAGGTCCTTCTTGCCGATATTGCGGGTGTTCTGAACCGCCACCGTGTCCTTGGCCAGCCCCAGTGACGCACCGATCCCCTCGGCCTGCGCTGCGGCCGACACAAAGGTCACCGCCGACCGTTCCACCGACCGACCGTAGGCCCCGAACATGGGACGGGTATAGACAGGCTGCGGCGTCGGGATCGACGCATTCGGGTCGCCCATCTGCGCACAGGCGATGGTGCCTCCCAACAGGACCATCTCGGGCTTGACCCCAAAAAATGCGGTGTTCCACAGGCACAGGTCGGCCCGCTTGCCCACCTCGATGCTGCCGATCTCGTGGCTGATCCCGTGCGCAATCGCCGGGTTGATCGTGTATTTCGCAATGTACCGGCGCACACGCATGTTGTCGTTGTCACCAGTTTCCTCGGGCAGGGGGCCGCGCTGTTTCTTCATCTTGTCGGCGGTCTGCCAGGTGCGGATCAGCACCTCGCCCACACGACCCATCGCCTGACTGTCCGACGCGATGATCGAAAACGCACCCATGTCGTGCAGGATATCCTCGGCGGCGATCGTCTCACGCCGGATACGGCTCTCGGCAAAGGCCACATCCTCCGGGATCGACTTGTCGAGGTGGTGGCATACCATCAGCATGTCGAGGTGTTCTTCGAGCGTATTGACCGTGAACGGGCGCGTCGGGTTCGTCGACGAAGGCAATACATGCTCTTCGCCGCAGATCTTGATAATGTCGGGTGCGTGCCCGCCACCCGCGCCCTCGGTGTGAAAGGCGTGGATGGTCCGGCCCTTCATCGCGGCCACCGTATTCTCGACAAAACCGCTTTCGTTCAGCGTGTCCGTGTGGATCATCACCTGCACGTCCATGTCGTCCGCCACAGACAGGCAGCAATCAATCGCACCGGGCGTCGTGCCCCAATCCTCGTGCAGCTTCATCGCACAGGCCCCGGCCTTGATCTGTTCTTCCAAGGCGGCGGGTAGAGACGCATTGCCCTTGCCCGCAAAGGCCAGGTTCATCGGAAACGCATCCGCCGCCTGCATCATCCGCCCCAGATGCCAAGGCCCCGGCGTGACGGTAGTGGCCAGCGTGCCGTGCGCAGGCCCCGTGCCCCCACCCAGCATCGTGGTCAGGCCGGAATGCAGCGCATCCTCGATCTGTTGCGGACAGATAAAGTGGATGTGGCTGTCGAACCCACCCGCCGTCAGGATCTTGCCCTCGCCCGCGATGGCCTCTGTGCCCGGCCCGATAATGATGTTCACGCCCGGTTGCGTGTCCGGGTTTCCTGCCTTGCCAATGGCCGCGATGCGCCCGTCCTTCAGGCCAACGTCCGCCTTATAGATGCCCGTCCAATCCACGATCAGCGCATTGGTGATGACGGTATCGACCGCCCCTTCGGCCCGCGTGACCTGTGACTGCCCCATCCCGTCGCGGATCACCTTGCCGCCGCCGAACTTGACCTCTTCGCCATAAAGCATGGCATTGTCGCCACTGCCCCCAGTGCTTGCGGCCCCCGCCGCTTCGGCGGTCAGGTCACGTTCGACCTCGATGATCAGGTCGGTGTCAGCGAGGCGCACCTTGTCGCCCACAGTGGGGCCAAACATGGCAGCATAATCGCGGCGGGAGATGGATGTGGGCATAAGCGGTTCCTTGGATCAATTCGAGGCGCGTTCGGCCAGCAGGCGCAGCCGACCCTTGTGCCGATGGGCATAAAGTTTCCGACCCCACCACGCCACAAGCGGCGTCATCGGGCCCGCATCAATGTCAATTGTGTCAAGCAACCGCGACCCCGTTGCAGTTGACTCCACGGACAGGTGATGCCGCCAGCTTCTGACACCGGCACCATGTTCAGAAGACCTAAGGGTCATCGCATTATCATCCTGCTCGACAACCTCCATCGTGTAGTCCTGCGGGGGCAGCACACCGAACAACCGCACGCCTACAGTGACGCGCTGTCCAGGCGCGCATCGGCCCTCCGGCAACCCGGTAAAGCGGATCAAAGGACGGCAAACCTCGGCCAGGGCTGCGAAATCCGTTGCGATTGCCCAGACATCTTTTGCGGACGCTTCATAGTCGTGGCTCATGTTGATTTGTGCGGTCATGCCTCAAACACCTCATCCACCGGCACCTGCTTGGCTGTCACCAAACCATTGGTCCGCATCGCGATGCCGATCACGGCCAGCATCTCTGCGCTGGCCGCGTCGTCACTTATGAGCGGAGCAGTCGCCACTCAGACCATCGCAAAGATGCGGGCCGGACCACCTGTGCCGCCCGGATGCGTCGGCGCGCCGACGACCAGCGTGGCACCGGCGGCAGGCACATTGTCCAGACCGGCGAGGTTCTCGATCCCGTAACGCCCCGCAGGCAACCAGGCGTAATGCGTGGCAAAATCCGCCGACGGCCCGTGATCCAGCGACAGCGTGTCCACCGCCATGGCCGCCGCCGTGGTCTCTTCCAGCAACATCTGCGTCGCCTCCGGATGGAAGCCGGGAAAGTGTTTCACGTCCGCGTCGTCATTGCCCACATAGGCCGCCGCGTCGCCAGACTTGGCCGCCCAGCCGGAATGCATTGCGATGCACGCCTTGTCCGGAATGTCGCCATTGGCCGCGATCCACGCCTTCAAATCCTCGGGTGTCACCTGCGCGTCCGGGTTCTCGGCCGCACGGGCCGCGATGTCGACCACACACAGCGGGATCACCAGATCGCTCACCGGGATCTCGTCCACCGATGTCCCATCCGCCGAGAAGTGCAGCGGCGCGTCGATATGGGTCGCCGTGTGCTCATTGATTGACAGGTTGAACAGGTTGAACCCGTGATCGGCAAAGTTGAACTGCTGCTCCATCGAAATGCCGGGCACGCCGAAAAATGTCGGAAAATCAGGGCTCAGCTTGTGCGTCATGTCCACGACCGACCCGTGGCCCGCCGCCATCGCGGGCGGTGCCGCCGTTACACCGACAGCCGCCGCCGCGCCCGCCAGCGCCGCCGTCTGGAAAAAATCGCGTCGCGACAGCATCCGGTCCTTGACCGCATTCATCACACATACGTCACACATCGTCTTGTCCTCCCATTGGGTTTGCCCTGCTCAAAGGTCGCCCATAACCTGCTGATTGAACCCAAAGACCCGGCGCCCACCCCCGATGGGGATCAGCGTCACGTCCCGGGCCTGCCCCGGCTCAAACCGCACCGCAGTGCCCGCCGCGATATCCAGCCGCATGCCACGTGCCGCCGCGCGATCAAATTCCAGCGCGCTGTTGGCCTCGCCAAAATGATAGTGGCTGCCGATCTGTACGGGCCGGTCACCGGTATTGGCCACATGCAGCGTGATCGCCAACGCGCCGGTGTTCAGCTCGATGTCTCCCTCTGCGGGGATCACTTCACCTGGGATCATCGTGCCACCTCCTGTTTCATTGTTCCACAAATATGCATGTCCATCATCGAATTGGATTGTGCACGGTCACCAGCTTGGTGCCATCGGGAAAGGTCGCCTCGACCTGCACGTCGTGGATCATCTCCGGCACGCCTTCCATGCATTGATCACGCGTGATCACCTGCGCCCCGGCCTCCATCATATGTGCCACCGAATGGCCGTCCCGCGCGCCTTCGACAACCGCATCGGTGATCAGCGCAATCGCCTCCGGGTGGTTCAGCTTGACGCCGCGTGCCAGCCGCTTGCGGGCCACCTCCGCAGCCATCGCGATCAGCAATTTGTCTTTTTCTCTCGGGGTCAGTTGCATGAGTCAAAGTCTCCAGCACAAGGGCAGGTTGCCATCTGTCAGGTGGTCAAGAATGGGCAGCAGGTCGCGCCGCAGGGCATAGCCTGACGGCGCCAACAGACGCATCACCAGCACGTCCTCCGCCAACAGGCTGGCGCCGCCACTCTCCGGCAGCAACCCCCGCACAGCAGTCAAATGCAGGGCCGCATCCGGGCCGACACAGGTCACGCTCACCATCGACGTGGCCCCCATCCCGACAGCGGTGCCGCCCATCTGCGCGCTCATGTCTCCGTCAAGGCACCATGCGTCCTGCACCAGGGGCGCGCCATTCCGCGTCACCGTAATCCTGTCGCGCATGCGGCCCTGAACACGGTCTTCGCCCATCGCAATCCGCCCGAGGCAAAGCGCCTCGACCAGCAGGGCCCGGCCTCCCGGCGCCACATCACAGGTCAGACGACGGTCAAAGGCACAGCCATCAAATACCAGAGTCTCCTGCGGCAACCACCACAGCGTCGCCTCCGGCGCCACATTCAGCGATGTCGTCACATACCCCGTCTCGCTCGGCTGCGCCCGATAGGCGCGTTCGCAAGCCTGGGTGGTCAGGGTCAGATGCGTGCCGCTTTGCGCCGCAGCGGCATAGTTAAACCGATCACCCCCCGTGACCCCGCCCGACGTGTTCAACAGCACACCTGTCAGCCCCAGATTGGCACGTGGAAACACAACCTTGGCCGCGCCCTGCTGATAGAGATCGCCGATCACGCTGCGTGTGCCGAGGGGCTTGGTCGACAGCCGCACGGATCCGATGGCGCGCGGCTGCGCGCCCGTCGGGGCGGGGATGGGCATATGTGCAGTCATGGTCAGGGCAGCAGCCTTCGTCTTGGCCCGATATGAGCATTCCCCGCCGCGCAGGACCAGCCCCCGCGTTCGTCCGCCGCATTTTGCCGGTCATTCCGCCCAATTTTTCAGCAGTTCACTGCGGGCCGCGCTGCGGTCAGGACCTGCGGCGCAAAAGGTAGGTGTCCATGATCCAGCCGTGCTCTGCCCGTGCCCGCGCACGGGTCTTGCAGATGCGCGCCGCGACATCACCCAAGCGGCCGGCCTCAAGGATCTGTTCGGGCATGCCCAGATAGGCGCCCCACCAAATGTCGTACCCGTCGCCATCCAGGGTCTGGAACGTACAATTCCCGTCCAGCATCACCACCAGCGTCTCGCATCCCGCAGGCCAGCCTTCATCTGCCAATCGCCGGCCCGTCGATATCGTTACGGGCGCGTTCAAGCCGTTCAAAGGTATGGCATGGGCTGCCGTCAGGGCCTGCACGGACGTGATCCCGGCCACCACGCGCAATGCGGGCTGAGGGTTCAGACGTGCGGCAATGCGCAACGTGCTGTCATAAAGCGACGGATCCCCCCAGACGAGCAGGGCAACGCGGCGCGCCTCCGGGAATTTGGCGATCGTACCCGTCCAGATGCGCGCAATCTCGTCATGCCAGGCATCCACGCGCGCGATATAGGGCAGCGTATCATCCCGTACCGGCATGTCGAACAGGGCCACGGTCGCATCTGGGCGCACCTGCGCAATAATCTGCGTACGCAGATCGGCCAGATCGGACTTGCCCGGCCCCTTATGCGGCACAAGGAACAGGTCGGCTTCGGCCATCGCGCGCCGCGCCTCTCCGGTCAGATGATCGGGATTGCCCGTGCCGATGCCAATGAGGGAAAGTTGGATCATGTCGCAAAAAAGGGCCGCGCTGGGCGGCCCTTCCTCTGATGAATCTGTGTGAGCCTCAGGCCGCGTTGAACAGACGAGGCGTGAACACGCCCGCCGCCTTGGCACCGCGCAGACCCTTTGCCGCGGCCAGTACCGCCAGATCCGCAACGGGTTCAATCACGATCACCAGCGCATAGGCCGCGCCAAAAGCCAGAACCGACTGGATGTTCTCGGCACCGAAACCCTGACCGTAGATTGCCCAGAACGCCACCCAGGCGATCACGCCGCCCTGATAGACGGCGGACATCTTCAGCACCTGCGCGTAATCCAGATCCACATAGGCGCGCGCCTCGGGTACGATCTTCCTGGCCAGCGCGTTCAACACGAACAGCGGCACCAGAAGGGTGGTCATGTTCACCGCAAACATCGGCAGATCGGTCGGCGCAAAGAGCAATCCCTGGATCAGCAAACCCATGGTCAGCCCCGCAGCCGCTGCACCGGCGCCCAGCAACAGGAACAACGTTGTCGCAAGAATGAAATGCACCTCGGAGATGCCGGCTGAGAAATGCGGCAGGACCTCGAAAAAGGCGAACGTGCCGACCGTGGCCAGACCCGCACGGATCGCAAAAGCGGGAATGTTGGCGAATTTCAGGTCATTGGCGGCCAGTTTCAGCGAATAACCCGCCGCAGCAGCAGCGGTTCCATAGGCGAAAACCATCTTTGCGCCGTCCACGACGCCCGGTTCGATATGCATGTCTGTCTCTCCTCACCACCACCCCGGCGGCATTAGTGGCCGGTGCCCCGGCATGTTTCGTTCCCGATGGCAGGTCTCCTGACTGCCGGGTCGCTGCGGGGCCGGACCTTCCCAGCGCAGATGCGCCAGTGGTACATGCCGGGCCGCTCGCCGGTCACAGTTGCGGGGGCAGTCCGGGACTTTCACCCGGTTCCCTTTTAAACCCCCTCGCGGGGGCACCATCACGGGCCACGTTTACATTGATTCCATATCCGAACAAGCCCGGATGCGGCATTTGACGGCGCGGAATGGCCACCGTTGCCATGCATATTTGCAGAACAATGAAGGGGTCGGCAGTGCGCTTGGCTTCATTGTTCCAAAAATATGCAACTCAGCCGTCGGCCAATGCGCCATACAGGATCAATGCAGGCGCATCGCTGACGGCATCCCGAAGCCGCGCGGCCAGGCTGGACACCGTCAGCCTGTGCAGGGCCTGAGCCTCCGTAGACACGCCTTCGGCCAAAAGCGCGGGCGTGTCGGCAGGCAGCCCGGCGGCGATCAGCATGGTCGCCAGCGCAGGAAATGTGCGCTGGCCCATGAAAACGACGGTGGTTGCGTTCGGATCCGCAAGGGCCGTCATGTTCAGATCTTCGGGCAGCGCGCCACGCACATCGTGGCCGGTGATGAATTGCACCCGCCGCGCGGTCAGCCGTCGGGTCAGGGGGATGCCTGCCGCTGCCGCTGCCGCGCAGGCCGACGGCACACCGGGGATGATCTCGTACCCGATCCCAGCGGCCTTGAGCGCGTCGGTTTCCTCTTCCAGACGTCCGAACGTGCCGCCATCGCCGGATTTCAGGCGCACGATCCGCTGGCCTTCCTGCGCGTAGTCGACAAGCAACTGGCTGACATGGTGCTGCTTGGGCGACGGGCGGCCCGCCCGTTTGCCCACCCCCACCAGATCGGCCCCGGCGCGTGCGTGGCTCAGGATTGGCCCCGCGCTCAGGTCATCAAACAGCACAGCATCCGCCCGTTTCAACCGGTCCACCGCCTTCAGCGTCAGCAACTCGGGATCGCCGGGACCTGATCCTACAAAGCTCACGAAACCGGTCATGATGCCTCTCCGGTTATGAGGTGAAAGAACGTGCCAGTCACATTGCCACGCCACGACCCGCTTTGGGCGGCTGGATTGCCATCGGCATCGAACACCTGCGCCAGCGGCGCGTCCGGCTGGTCGAGGATCGAGGAATAGTGGAATTCGTGTCCCCGCAGGGCCGCGCCCGCGGCATAGCCGGGGATCGGGTGGGACAGTACCGCCCGTCTGTAGCCAAGGTTGAACTTGCGCTTTTCGTATGAGGTTTCGAGCCCCAGCAGCCCGGCCATCTCGTGGCGCACCCCGTCCTTGTCCGTCAGGCTTGCCCCAAGCGCCATGTAACCGCCGCACTCGCCGTGCACGGGCCTGGTTTCGGCATGGGTGCGCAGGCCGTCTTTGAAGGTTGTGGCGGCAGCCAGGGTGCCAGCGTGCAGTTCCGGGTAGCCGCCGGGCAACCAGACCAGATCGGCATCCGGCGCAGGCGCCTCATCCGCCAGCGGAGAAAAGTGCAGGATCTCCGCCCCAGCATCGCGCCAGCCGGTCACAAGATGCGGATAGGTAAAGGAAAACGCCGCATCCCGCGCCAGTGCGATCCGCTGTGCAGGCGGCGGGGGCAGGGGGTGGGACGCGCGGGGCGCTCCGGCCAGTGCCGCAGCGCGGATGGCGTCCAGATCGACATTGTCGCGCAGGAACTCGGCATAGCCTGCAATCGCGGCCTCGAGGTCGGGATGTTCCACCGCCTGAATGAGGCCCAGATGCCGCTCGGGCAATTTCAGATCGCCGCGCCGGGGCAGGCAGCCGAGCACGGGTATGCCCGCCTGCTCCATCCCGACGCGCGTCAGCCGTTCGTGACGGGGGCTCGCCACGCGGTTCAGGATCACACCGGCAAAGGGCAGATCGGGATTGTAGCTCTTGAACCCCAGTGCCGTCGCTGCCGCCGATTGCGCCTGTCCGCCCACGTCGATGACCAGCACCACCGGCCAGCCCATGGCGAGCGCGGTTTCCGCGCTGGAACCGAACCCCGACTGCCCGCGTGTCGCGACCCCGTCAAAGAGGCCCATGGACCCTTCGGCCACGCAGATGTCCGCGCCCGCGCGCTGCGCCGCGATCCCGTCCAGCAGGCCCGCGTCCATCGCCCATGTATCAAAGTTGAACGATGCCCGCCCCGCGGCCGCGAGGTGAAAGGCGGGGTCGATATAGTCCGGCCCGCTTTTGTAGGGTTGAACCACCAGCCCGTCATCGCGCAGCGCGCGCAGAAGGCCCAGCATCACGGTTGTCTTGCCCGTGCCCGACGCGGGCGCCGAGATCATCAGGCCGGGCGGGTTGCCTCGCGGATCAGTCATCGCCGTGGCTCCAGCTGGCCCATGGGCTGTCGGCGCTCATGGGGCGGTACCGGCGGTCATAGTCCGGCGCGTAGAGGCAGCTTTCGTCGAACCCTTCGGCCCCCAGCACACGCCCCACGAGGATCAGCGCCGTGCGGCTGATCCCTGCGTCCATCGCGTCCCGCAAGGTGTCCAGCGTGGCGTGGATGATCTGTTGATCGGGCCAGCTGGCCCGGTAGACGACCGCGACGGGGCAGTCTGCGCCATAGGCCGGGGTCAGATCCGCGACCACCTGATCCAGATTGCCGATCGACAGGTGGATGGCCAGCGTCGCACCGGTTGCTGCGAAATTGGTCAGCGTTTCGCCCGACGGCATGGAGGACGCCCGCCCCGGCGTGCGGGTCAGCACCACGGATTGTGCAATACCGGGCAGGGTCAGCTCGGCGCCCAGTGCGGCGGCCGCCGCACTGAAGGACGGCACACCCGGTGTCACGGTAAAGCCGATGCCCGCGGCCTTGAGCCTGCGCAACTGTTCGCCCATCGCGGACCACACCGACAGATCACCGGAATGCAGGCGGGCAACGTCCTGTCCCTTGGCCTCGGCGGCCGCGATTTCGGCCATGATGTCGTCAAGGTCCATGGCGGCGGTGTTCACGACCCGCGCATCCGGCGGGCAGTGGCCGAGGATCGCCTCGGGCACCAGCGATCCGGCATAAAGGCACACAGGGCAGGCGGCGATCAGGTCGCGGCCCCGCAGGGTCAGCAGGTCAGGCGCGCCGGGGCCTGCGCCGATAAAATGAACGGTCATGCGTCTGGTCCTTTGGCGATGGCGCAGGTGGCCATGCGGTCGTTTGATATCTTGCGGGAAACGATCAGCGTCGCGCCGGGGCCTGCGGCGGCAAGGGCGGCGGCTTCGGCCACCGAGCCTGTGCGCCGCAACAGGCGGCTGATTGCGGATTGGGTTTGGGTCAGGGCGGCTTGCAGTTTCTTGGGATAGACCGCGTTGATCAGGACGCCCCGCGGCCGTGCGACCCCGGATATGACGTCCGACAGAGCCTTGTCATGCGGGCAGGCCAGCATGTGGATCGGGCCGTCATAGCCGGTGGCAGCAAGGGCCTGTTCCAGGCTTTCGGTGGTGGCGTGACTGGTAAAGCCAAATCCTGCGACAATCATGGTGTGATGCTCCATTGTACAACCGGGTAGGCCGAGGTCCATCCGCGTTTGGGACCCAAAGGCGCGGTCGAGGACAATGCGATGCGCATCAGATCCCCTCCGAGACGGGCGTGCCAGTGCGCCAGCAGTGCCTCGCCTTCGAGCGTCACGGCATTGACTACGAGGCGCGCGGGCAGGGCGGTCACAGCCTCGAGAACCGCGTCCGACAATCCACCCCCGACAAAGATCGCGTTGGCAGGTTCCAACCCCGTCAGCGCATCGGGTGCTGATCCGTGCACCACACTCAGACGATGCGCCATCCCAAGGGCATCTGCATTCTGCCGAATCCGCGCCACCCGGTCCGCACGTGGTTCAATGGTCGTGGCGCGGGTTGTGGGATGGGCCAGCAGCCATTCCAGCGCGATTGAGCCGGACCCGCCCCCGATGTCCCACAGGTGTTCGTGGGGCTTGGGCGCGAGGGTCGACAGGGTGATCGCCCGCACGGGTCGTTTGGTGATCTGCCCGTCACTGTCAAAGGCATCGTCGCGTTGCCCGGTGGCGACGCTCAGCACAGCGCCCTGACCGGCCACGTCAATCGCCACGCAAACCGGATGGGCAAAGGCGCCACCGACAGTGTGAGCCGTCGCGCGGGTGATCCGTTCCTGCGGTCCGCCAAGATGTTCCAGCACATGCAGCGCGCTGTCGCCAAATCCCTGTTCGGTCAGGTAGGCGGCGAGTGCGGGCACGGCATCGCCGTCCCTGAGTGTCGCGATGATCTGCACGCCGGGGGCAAGGTGGCGTTTCAGGCGCGCCATCGGGGCCGCGTGCAGGCCCAGACAGACCGTGCGTTCCAGCGCCCAGCCAAGGCGCGCTGCCACAAGGCCAAAGCAGGAAGCCCCCGGATGCGCTGTCCATTCCTGTGCGCTGTAGCGTCGGGCCAGAACCGCACCTGCGCCAAACCAGAACGGATCGCCTGAGGCCAGCACCACAACGCGGCGTCCGCGCAGGCTGTCCAGCACCTCCAGCCCCTCGGCATAGGGCACGGGCCATTCGATACGCTGCGCTGTCCCCGCGGGGACACGCGCCAGATGGCGGGGCGGGGCCATGACGATCTGGGCTGCGTCCAGTGCCGCTTGACTTGCCGCGCCGAGACCGGCAACCCCGTCCTCGCCGATGCCGATGATGGTCAACCACGGAAGGTCAGACATGCGCGCCAACCTCCTGATCCTCGGGGGCACCACCGAGGCCACCGCCTTTGCCAATGCCGCCGCCGAAAGGGGCCTGACCGGCACGGTCAGCTTTGCCGGGCGCGTGGACCGCCCCAAGCGCCAGCCATTGCCGCAACGAATTGGTGGGTTCGGCGGTATCTCGGGCCTCGTGGACCATTTGCAGGCCGAAGGCATTACCCATGTGATCGACGCCACGCATCCCTTTGCCGCGCAGATGAGCCGGAATGCCATTGCCGCCTGCGCGCAAGCGGGCGTGCCGCTGATCGCGCTGACCCGTGCCGCGTGGACGGCCACGCAGGGCGACGACTGGACCCATGTGCCCGACATCGCCGGGGCCGTCGCAGCCCTTGATCAACCGGCGCAGCGCGTGATGCTTGCCGTGGGGCGCATGCATCTTGATGACTTTGCACCCAATCCGCAGCATTTCTATCTGCTGCGCCTTGTCGATCCGCCCAAGGATCCGCCGCCCTTTCCCGATCACCACGTGCTGGTGTCGCGAGGCCCGTTCACCGCCGCCGATGATGCCATGTTGATGCAAAAGCACCGGATTGATCTGGTTGTGTCCAAGAACGCAGGCGGCACCGGGGCCTATGCCAAGATCACCGCCGCGCGCGCGCTGGGCCTGCCCGTGCTGATGATCGACCGACCCGACATCCCCGCGCGGGCCGAGGCCAACAGCGTGGCCGAGGTGATGGCGTGGCTGGATCATGCGGGCGTCGACCGTGGCGTATAGACGATGGGCGCGCCGTCGCGGGGGATGATGCGGGTCCGCGAGGAACCGACAATGACCATCGTGCGCATGTCGGCCATGTCCGGCGTCGTCTGCGACAGCGGCACGATGCGGATCTCTTCGTCCGGGCGGGTCACGTTGCGGGCAAAGATCACAGGACGGTCATCGCCGCAGGCGTCCTTGAGCACTTTGAGCGTGCGCACGAACCCCTCGGGGCGGGATTTGGACCGGGGGTTGTAAAACGCCATGGCAAAGTCGCCCTCGGCGGCGAGGCGCAGGCGCTTTTCGATCAGATCCCAGGGTTTCAGGTTGTCGCTGAGGTTGATGGCGCAGAAATCATGCCCCAGCGGCGCCCCGCAGCGCGCGGAGGCGGCGAGCATGGCCGTGATCCCCGGCAAGACGGAGATATCCAACCCGCGCCAGTGGTCGGGGCCAGCCTCGACCGCCTCGAACACCGCGGCAGCCATGGCAAACACGCCGGGATCGCCCGAGGACACCACAACGACCTTGCGCCCGTCGCTTGCCATCTCGAGCGCGTGGCGCGACCGGTCGATCTCCACCCGGTTGTCGCTGGCGTGCAGGGTCAGGCCGGGCCGGTCCGCAATCCGAGCGACATACGGGATATACCCAACGATATCAGTGGCCTGCGTCAGGATGTCCGTCACCTCGGGCGTGATGAGCGCATCATCGCCGGGGCCAAGGCCCGCAATGCGCACCCAGCCGGTCACGGGCGGCGGCCCTGTCCGTGCACGACGATGATCGAGAAATAGGGCGTGACCTTGCCCTCGGCCTCGGCCAGTCTCTGCACGGTCTGGCCCGCCATCGTGGCGTATTCCACCAGATACGCATCGTCGTATTTGCCCGCGCGTTTCAGGGCGTCGCGGACCTTGTCGATATTGCGCCCGATCTTCATCACCACCAGCGCGTCGGCCTGTTTCATCCCGCGTACCAGCGTATCCGCATCCAGCGTGCCCATCAGCACCGTCAGGATGTCGTCGCCCCACGTGATCGGCGCGCCCGTTGCCGTCCACGCGCCGGACATGCCCGTGATTGCGGGCACAACCTCGACCGCAACGTCGCCCTGAAGGCGGGTATAGAGGTGCATGAAAGAGCCGTAGAAAAACGGATCGCCCTCGCAGAGCACGATGACGTCTTCGCCGTCTTGGGCAAGGGCGCGCACGTGGGCGGTGCAATCGGTGTAGAACGCGCTGAGCATTTCGTTATAGCGCGGATCGGTCAGCGGGATTTCCGTGGTGATCGGGTATTCCATCGGGAATTCGACCGCGTCCGCGTGCAGCATCCCGTTGACGATCTGCCGCGCCTGCCCTGCGCGCCCGGCCTTGCGAAAGAACGCCACGTGACGGGCATTGCGCACCAGCCGGTCTGCCCGCACGCTCAGCAGGTCCTGCGCGCCGGGGCCGAGGCCCACGCCGTATACGGTGCCCGCGCTCACTCCTTGCGGCTCGCGATGGCGTTGACGGCGGCGACGGTGATCGCACTGCCGCCCAGACGCCCCTGCACGATGCAGCAGGGCACGGGCTGATCGGCCCAGAGCGCGTCCTTGCTCTCTACCGCGCCGACAAAGCCCACGGGGCAGCCGATGATGGCCGCGGGGCGGGGGCAATCGGGGTCTTCGAGCATGTTGAGCAGGTGGAAAAGGGCCGTGGGCGCGTTGCCGATGGCCACAACCGCCCCCGCCAGATGCGGGCGCCACAGCTCAAGGGCGGCGGCAGAACGGGTGTTGCCCATCTGTGCGGCCAGATCGCGCACGCCGTCGTCGTGCAGGGTGCAGATCACGGCATTGTCGGCGGGCATGCGCGGGCGGGTGATGCCCTCGCTGACCATGCGGGCGTCACACAGGATCGGCGCGCCGTTTTCCAGCGCGCTGCGGGCGGCGGCGACGAATCCGGGCGAGAAATGCACGTGCTCTTCCAGCCCCACCATGCCAGCCGCGTGGATCATCCGCACGGCCACCTGTTCCTCGTCAGGGTCGAACCGGGTCAGGTTCGCCTCGGCCCGGATGGTGGCAAAGGATTGCAGATAGATGGCTGCGCCATCGGTTTGGTATTCATAAGGCATGGTCAGCTCGCCGGGGTCAGGAGGTCATCGGGTGCAAGCCCGCGCTGGCGGGGGGCATCCCACGGATGCCCGTTTTCCACAAGGTCATACGCGCCGTCACGGCCCACCAGCGTTGTCGCGGCAACACGGGGGTGGGCGCAGCCCTTGGCACAGCCCGACACATGCAGGCCGGGCCGTGCGATCCGTCGCGCCAGCGCGCGGGTGTCGACCGTGGCCGACGCGCAGGCCGATGCGCCGGGGCAGGCATGCACCTGCAAGAGAGGGTCGCGGGCGTCCGTGACGAACCCGTGCGGATTGCAGGCACGGGCGTTTTCGAGGGTGAACAGACGCCACGGCGTGACCCGTAGGGCAGTTGCCGCGCTGTCTGTGATCAGCGCGGCGAGGGCGCGGGCGTCGATGCTGCCGAAGGGCGCGCCAAAGGTGCCGTTGCCGGGCGTCACGGGCTGCGCCGTGGGGGCAGGCGCGCAGCCTTGCCATGCGTCGGGCAGCGGGTGCTGCGCCAGATGGCGCGCCATACGGCCCGCGCTTGCGCCCCCGGTGTCCACGAACCATTGGGCCAGCGCCACCACGGCCTGCGCCGCGCCGTCCTCGGGCACCGTGATGCCGGTATCGGCCCCGTCGGCGCGCAGGATCAGACCGCCCGCCGCGCCACGCTCCAGCCGCATATCGGCAGAGGTACCGCCCAGCCTCCGCCGGGCCCCTGTGTCCACTGCAATACCCATCTTGGCCGGTAGCGCGGGCAGGTCCGGCAGGGCCGCGATCAGGGCGCTGTGCAACCGGTGGGTCAGGTCGCCCTCGGTCCAGTCAGGCGTCACCACGATGTTGCGGCGCGCCTCGTCCTCGGCCGTGGCGTCCAGCAGGCACAGATCAAAGAGCGCCTCAAGCGCCTTGCCGTGGTGATCTGCATCGAGCCCCCGCATTTGCAGGTTGGCACGGCTGGTCAGGTCGATGACGCTATTGCCCAGCTCCTGCGACAGGGCGCAAAGGCCCAGTGCCTGCGCGCGGTCCAGTCGCCCCAGACGGGGGCGTATGCGCACGATCAGCCCGTCGCCGGACATCATCGGGCGCCACGCGCCGGGGCACCAGCCCTTGACAGTCATTGCGCGGCCTCCAACGCGGCCCGGATCGAATTGCGCCGCGTGTGCCAGAGGCCTGCGGCATCGAGGGCCGCAAACTGGTCCTGCATGGCCTGGAACGCGCCGGGGTTGGCATCCCTGAGAAAGGCCGCGACCTCCGGATCTCCCAACGTCGCGTCGTGATAGGCGTCAAAGAGGTGCGGGCCGACCACGCCCGCCAGATGCGCAAAGGCCGCCATGTGATCCAGTGTGGCCGCAATCTCGGCGCCGCCACGAAAACCGTGGCGCATCATGCCACGCAGCCAGTCGGGCTGTGTTGCACGGGCCTGCACCACGCGGGCAATCTCTTCGGGCAGGGTGCGGGCGCGCGGGCGGTCGGGCTGCGTGCTGTCGAGGTGATATAGCGCGGCTTGCCCACCTGTGACGGCTTGCGCGGCGGCAAACCCCGCCTCGTGCGCAGCATAGTCGGAGGCAAGGAGCACATCCGTCTCGGGCAAGTCCTGAAGGTGGACGAAGCTGTCGGCGGCGGCAACGCGGGCGCGGATGCCATGGTCGTCGCGCGTGGCGCTTGTGCCATCGAGCGCATAGGCGCTCGCCGAGAGCCAGGCGTTGCCCGCCGCCACACGCGCGTCGTCGGTGAAGGTCTCGATATCCGCGCCCATGCCAAGGCCAAAGTTGCCGGGCGCAGGGCCATAGACACGCGGGGTAACGGCGTGCCCGGCATACGGGTTCCAGTCGGGCGCCTCATCGCGCGCCGCCAGCGCCCGCACCGCCTGCGAGAACAGCGCGGAGAGCGTGGGAAAGACATCGCGGAAGAGGCCCGACACCCGCAGGGTCACGTCGATGCGCGGACGATCCAGATCGGTGATGGGCAGGACCTCTATCCCCGACACCCGCTCGGACCCCTTGTCCCAGACAGGTTTTACGCCCAACAGATGCAGCGCCATGGCAAACTCTTCGCCCGCCGTGCGCATGGTGGCTGACCCCCAAAGATCCACGATCAGACCGCGGGGCCAATCGCCCTCTTCCTGCAAATGGCGGCGCACCAGCTCTTCGGCCAGCTTCACGCCTTGCGCATGGGCCGCCCGCGTCGGCACGCCGCGCGGATCGGTCGTGAAGAGGTTCCGCCCCGTGGGCAAAACATCCCGCCGCCCGCGATAGGGGGACCCGGACGGCCCCCCGGCAATCCGCTTGCCGTTCAACGCATCGATCAACGCCGTGCGCTCGGTCTGCGCCGATATCCCGTCGCCGTAGGGCGCACCTCTGCCCCAGACATGCAGGCCGTCGCCAAACTGGCTTTCCTTGATGTCACAGACAAAGCGGTCAATCCGCGTGATCGCCTCGGCACTACAGGACGCGCTTTCGAGGCCCAGATCCTGCTCGACCCCAATGGCCTGCGCCTCGGCGCGGATGTCGTCCTGCAACCGGTCGCGGCGTTTCGGGTCCAGCCCGTCGGCGTTGGAGAACTCATCGAGCAGGGTTTCAAGCCGCAGGAACCGGTCCGGCGTGGCGCTTGCCTTCATCGGGGGGGGCAGGTGGCCAAGGGTGACGGCGCCGATGCGCCGCTTGGCCTGCGCGGCCTCACCCGGATCGTTGACAATAAAGGGATAGATCACCGGCATCGTTCCGGTCAGCACCTCGGGCCAGCAGGTGTCGGACAGGGCCACGGATTTGCCGGGCAGCCATTCCAGCGTGCCATGCGCGCCGATATGGATCAGTGCGTGCGTCTGGGTTTGCAGCCAGAGGTAGAACGCGACATAGGCGTGGCGCGGCACCCGCGACAGATCGTGATAGTCGTCGTCGCGCTGCGTTGGGTTCCCGCGTTCGGGTTGCAGTGCGATCAGGACCTTGCCGCGCCGCGTGGCGGCAAAGTGGAAATGGCCCGCATCGGTGTCTCCGTCTGGCTTGCCCCAAGCGGCCTCAAGATCGTCGCGCAAGGACTGGGGCAGGCGGGCAAGGGCGGCTTTGTATGCGGCCAGCGGCCATGTGACGGTTGTGGTCGCCAGCGCGTCCGTAACGGGGGTGAGATCAGTGTCATGGCCCGCTTCGCACAGATCCGACAGGATTGCCTCCGTCGAGGCAAGCGCATCCAGACCGACCGCATGGGCCATGTTCCAGTCCTTGCCCGGATAGGTGCTGAGCACCAGCGCCAGCGTCCGTTCTGCCGGGGGCGTCGCGGCCAGATCGACCCACGCCTTGACCCGATCCGCCACCCTTTCGATGCACTGGGCGTCTGCCTTGTGGGCATAGCGGGCAAATTGCAGCGCCTCATCGCGCGGTTGTGGTTCCTTGAATGACGCGACTCCGGCAAAGAGGCGGCCATCGACCTCTGGCAAGACCACGTGCATGGCCAGATCCGTTGGTGACAGACCGCGTTCGGCTTCGGCCCATGCCTCGCGCGTGGAGGTGGCCAGCGCGATCTGGAACACTGGAACGTCGCCCGCATCAAGCGGCGAGGCACCATTCGCGCCGATCCCGGAAAAGGCGGTGGCATTGACGATGGCCGCGGGGCGCAGATGCGCGATCTGGCGGGCCATCCACGCTGCGGCCTCCGCTGCCTTGAGCGACGGCGCAAAGAGCGCCAGCACCCGGAACCCGCGCGCGCGGAGCGCTGCAAAAAGCGCCTCGATCGGCGACAGGTCGGCGGCGGCCAGATAGGCACGGTAGAAGGTAACGACGACCAGAGGGCGCGTATCCGCGCCCAGAACCAGCGGGCAGGCGACGCCATCCTCCGGGGTCCATGCGCCCACGGACGGGAGCGATTTGGACCCGCGCACCGGTCCTGCGTACAGGCCCGAGGCCAGGGCCATCTGCGCCAATGCCGCCTGTGCCGCAACTGCGCCGCCGGTGTCGCAGAGATGCGCAAGACGGCGCAGCGTGGAGACCGGAAGGGTGGACACCTCGTCCAGCCGGGGGTCGGCGCGGCCATCGGCGGGCAAGACAGCCAGCGCGATGCCCTTGGCCCGGCACAGCGCCTCAACCTGTTGCAACCCGTAGGACCAGTAAGGCACGCCGCCGATCAGGCGGATCAGGATGCCCTTGGCCCCCTCGAGCGTCTGTTCGACATATGTGTCGACCGACAGCGGATGTTTGAGGCCCACCAGATTGGCGACGCGTAGGGTGGGCAATTTGCCCACCGCACCCCCACCCCGGTGCCAGCCCGCCGCAAAGGCCCCAAGGTCACTGTCAGAGAACGACAGCACCACCAGATCCGCGGGCGTCTGCCCCAGATCTGTCGGCGTCTCGGTCTCTTCGAGCCCGTGGCTTTCGCGGAAAACGACGTGCATGGGTGACTTTCTTTACTCGGCGGCTGCCAGAGCGTCGGTCAAAGCGGCGCGGATCGCTGTTTCGTTCACGTCGTCATGTTCGGCAATCACGACCAAACGACCCTGACGTGCCTCATTCGGCCCCCACGGGCGGTCGAACTGGTGCCGCACGCGCGCGCCGACGGCCTGTACCAGCAGGCGCATCGGCTTGCCCGTGACGGCGGCGTAGCCTTTGACACGCAGGATGTTCTGGGCCTTGGCCATCGCCTCGATCCGGGCGACCAGTTCGGCGGGGTCGGTGACCTCGGGGATGTCGATGATGACGCTCTCGAAATCGTCGTGCTCGTGATCGTCGTGCCCATCGTGGTGGCTGGGGCGCGCGTCCATGTCGTCTTCGGCCGCAGCCTCAAGCCCAAGCAAAACGCGAGGGTCCACAACGCCTTCGGCCACTTCGACGACGGGCAGGGGGCGAGGGGCTTCGGCGGCGATGATCGCCTTCGCCTTGGCGACGCCGTCGGGACCGGCCAGGTCGGGTTTGGTCAGCAGGATGATGTCGGCGCAGCTGATCTGGTCCTCGAAGACCTCCGAAAGGGGTGTCTCGTGGTCGAGGCTGTCATCGGCCTCGCGCTGGGCATCGACGGCGGCGACATCTGGCGCGAAACGGCCCGCGGCGACCGCCTCGGCATCGGCGAGCGCAATCACGCCATCCACAGTGATGCGGCTGCGGATATCCGGCCAGTCGAACGCCTTGAGCAGGGGTTTTGGCAGGGCAAGGCCGGATGTCTCGATCAGGATGTGCTCGGGCTGCGGGTCCAGCGCCATGAGCGCCTCGATCGTCGGGATGAAGTCATCCGCCACGGTGCAGCAGATGCAGCCATTGGCCAGTTCCATGATGTTCTCTGCGGGGCAATCAGGGATCGCGCAAGATTTCAGGATCTCGCCATCGACACCCACATCACCAAACTCGTTGACAACGACGGCAAGGCGCTTGCCTTGCGGGTTCTGCATCAGGTGACGCACGAGGGTCGTCTTGCCGGAACCGAGAAATCCGGTGATGACGGTAACGGGTACTTTGTTGAGGTTGGCCATCTCAGAACTCCTGTGGCGGGATGCGGGCGATGCAATTTTTGCGGAAGTGTTCGGGGCGTTCGCGCCATGGGACGAGCCCGTCGGCGGTGGCGGCATATTTGGCGATGCCGTCAACGACCATATCGGCGTCGCGGTCCTCCATCAGGTTGCCATAGACATAGGTCCAGCGCTGGGCGCCGCCGCGCACGGCGACGGAACACCCCGATGAGCAGTTGGACAGGCATTCCACGGCTTTCAGCGTCACACCCTCGGGCATGGTGCGGTCCGCAAGTTCGGCATGCAGCGCCTCGCCGGGGCGGGTGCCGCCCTCGGGGATGTCCATCTCGCGGCGGCACTTGACGCAGACCAACAGCTCTACGGGGGGTAAATCGCTCATCTCGGTTCCCAAGTCTTGGGCGGCGGCTGGGATGGCGGGCGGCACGCGTGCCAATCTGACCCGACACCCGGAAACACCCCGTCCGGTTTCGTCAAACTTCTCTTGCTGGCAGGTCTCCCGGCTTGCGGATGTCGAGGTTTCCCTCGATGGCGGCCCTGCCTTCCCGACCCGGTGGGGCAGTGGCGTCGGGCGACCTCTCCGGTCACGGTCGCGGGGGCGGCTGCGTTTTGGTGCGTTGCGGCACCGTCTGCATTCCCTTTTCACCCGAGTGTCCCCGGGCACCAGCACATCCCTAGTGCGCGGGGGCAGGGCCCGAGTCAAGCGGGGTTGTGCAACGCTCCGGCACGGAATCAGGGCCGTAGGCCGCCGTGCCAGCGCCGAACCGCGGCCCGGGGCGGCGCTATGTCAACGCAAGTACATCGCTAACGCGGCGCGGCCATGGCTGCCATAAATCGAGTGGAACACAGGTAGGATGCGCCACCCCGCGAAATCGGCCTTGGCACGGTTTGCGCATTTTGACCTCTGGCAGTTGCAATCCAGCCATGCCAAACACGGTCCCGAACCAAACCGCCCGGAGGCCGCCCATGGACGACATCACCGCCCGCCACAACGCCAAGATGAAAAAAATCAAGGCCGCCCGCGACAAGATGATGGAGACCAAGACCGAGGAGAAAGGTCTGATCATGGTCCATACCGGGCCGGGCAAGGGCAAGTCGTCGTCCGGGTTCGGAATGATCATGCGCTGCATCTCGCACGGCATGCCCTGTGCGGTCGTACAGTTCATCAAGGGCAACTGGGACACGGGCGAAAAGACGTTCCTGCGCGAAAGGTTTGCGGATGAATGCCGGTTTTTCGTCTCGGGTGAGGGCTTTACCTGGGAAACCCAGGACCGCGAACGCGACATCGCAGCGGCCCGGAACGGCTGGCGCATCGCCAAGGAACAGATCCTGGACCCGGACATTCAGTTCGTGCTTCTGGACGAGATCAACATCGCGCTGCGCTATGACTATCTGGATATCGACGAGGTGGTCGATTTCCTGATGAACGAGAAACCCGCAATGACCCACGTGGTCCTTACGGGCCGCAACGCCAAGCCGGAGCTGATCGAGGCGGCGGATCTGGTGACCGAGATGACGCTGATAAAACACCCGTTCAAGGATCTGGGCGTGAAGGCCCAGAAGGGCGTGGAGTTCTGAGCGGCCATGTCTCAGGCGAACAGGGAACGGCATAGGCAGGCCCATGGCAGCATCGGACAGGCCGCATGATCATCGGTCATTTGCCCGCCGGATACCTCGCCGCCTGCGCGCTTGACGCGCCGTTTGACCGCGACCGCGTCGTGTTCTGGAGCGTGCTTGCCGGCGCGGTGTTGCCGGACCTCGACATGCTGCGGTTCTTCTTTGTGGATCACGGGGCGGTGCATCACCACACCTACCTGACCCATGATCCGACCCTGTGGCTCGGTGTGCTGATCCTCGGGTTTCTGTTCACCTCGCGGGTGTTGATCGGGGTCGGCATCGGCACGATGCTGCACATGCTGCTCGACACGGTCGCAGGCGCGATCAGCTGGGGGTTCGGGCCGCTGTCGGTGTCCGGCCCCATCGTGACCGTGCCCGCCACACAGGACCACTGGGTGCTGTCCTTTGTATTTCACTGGACCTTTACGCTCGAATTGGCGCTTTGCGCGGCGGCGGCCTATGTGTTTCTGCGTCGCAGAGGGCGCGCATGACCAAAGCGCTGATGATCCAGGGCACAGGCTCCAACGTGGGCAAGTCGATGCTGGTGGCGGGGCTGTGCCGCGCAGCGGTGAAGCGCGGTCTGTCGGTGGCACCGTTCAAGCCGCAGAACATGTCCAACAATGCCGCCGTCACCGCCAATGGTGGCGAGATCGGGCGCGCGCAGGCCTTGCAGGCCATGGCGTGCGGTCTCGCGCCACATACGGACATGAACCCCGTCCTGCTGAAACCCGAAACGGATGTGGGCAGCCAGGTCGTGGTGCAGGGCAAGCGCATCGCCACTGTCAAGGCGCGCGACTATCCGGCGATGAAGCCATCGCTGATGGCGCCGGTACTGGACAGTTTCAACCGCCTGAAAACACAGCATGATCTGGTGCTGGTCGAAGGGGCGGGCAGCCCCGCAGAGGTCAACCTGCGCCCCGGTGACATCGCCAATATGGGCTTTGCCCGCGCGGCCGACTGCCCCGTCATCCTGGCGGGAGACATCGATCGGGGCGGGGTCATCGCGCAAATCGTCGGCACGCAGGCGGTGATTGACGCAAGCGACGCGGCGATGATCGCTGGCTTTGTCATCAACCGGTTCCGGGGGGATCCGCGCCTGTTTGACGACGGGTACGCGATGATCGCACAGCACACAGGCTGGCGCGGGTTTGGCGTGGTGCCGTGGTTTGGCGACGCATGGAAACTGCCGGCCGAGGACGCGCTTGATATCAGCACGCCCGAACGCTCGGACGGGCTGCACGTGGTGTGTCTCAAACTGTCGCGGATCTCGAATTTCGACGACATGGACCCGTTGGCGCAAGAGCCGGGCGTGCGGTTGACCATGCTGCACGCCGGTCAGCCCCTGCCGGGCGATACGGATGTGGTGATCCTGCCCGGCAGCAAATCGACGCGCGGCGACCTTGCATTCCTGCGCGCCCAAGGCTGGGACGAGGACATCCGCGCCCATGTGCGGCGCGGCGGCCATGTGCTGGGCATTTGCGGCGGCTATCAGATGCTGGGCGACGCGGTCGATGACCCCGAAGGGATCGAAGGGTTGCCGGGCCGGGCCGAGGGCCTGGGGCTCCTGGATGTCAGCACGGTGATGACGGGCGACAAGCGCCTGACCGAAGTGGCGGCGACCCATGTGGCCAGCGGATGCGCCATCCAGGGCTATGAAATGCACAAGGGGGTGACGACGGGCCCCGATTGCGCGCGCCCCTTTGCGGATCTGTCGGGCAAACCGGACGGTGCGGCGCGCGCCGACGGGCGCGTGGTCGGCAGCTACCTGCACGGCATGTTCCGCGATGATGCGTTCCGGCGGCACTGGCTGGCGCAGATGGGGGCGACGGTCGGGAACACGTCCTATGCCGACACGGTCGAACAGACGCTGGATGCGCTGGCCGATCATCTGGAGCAGCATCTGGACATCGACGCAGTTCTGGCTTGCGCGCGCTAGATCAATCGCGGACAGTTCCCACCATGCCGCACATCATCCTCGAATACTCCGCCAATCTGGATGCGAAACTGGACATGAGCGGCCTGTGCACGGCCCTCAAGGACGCCGCCGCGGCGACCGGGGTGTTCCCGCCCGCAGGCATCCGTGTGCGCGCCTTTGCCGCCAGCCACGTGATCATCGCCGATGCCGATCCGGGGCACGGGTTCATCGACATCACCCTGCGGCTGGCCCATGGCCGCGACGGCCAGGCCAAAACGCTGGCCCTCGACGCCGTGTTCGATGCCGCGCGCGCCTATACGGCGGATGTGATGGCCCACAGCCCCTTTATGCTTTCGGCCGAATTGCGCGAGATTGATGGTCAGTTCAGCCGCAAGGCCAGTTCCATCCGCGACTACCTCCCGCCCGAGATGCACTGATCAGTCGAAGGTGAATTCCGGCAACTGGTCAAAGGCCAGCGTCAGCGCCTCGCCCCACCCGTTCGACACCGCCTGGTAATAGGCGTCGTCCTGCGCGACCCGGCCCGCGTAGCCGATGCGGAGGCTGTCGGCGGCATAGGCTATGTAATCCAGCGGCAACCCGACGCTGAGGTTCGATTTGATCGTGGAATCAAAGCTGACCATCAAAAGCTTCAGCGCCTGTTCAAAGGACATGTCGGCGTGCAGCGCGCGCACGAGGATGGGTTTGCCGTACTTGGTCTCGCCAATCTGGAAAAACGGGGTGTCCTCCGAAGCTTCGATGAAATTGCCTTCGGGATAGATCAGGAACAGGCGCGGCGGCGATCCGGCGATCTGGCCGCCCACGATCATGGTGGCCCCGAATGCGCCGTCCGCCTCCATGCCTGTGGTGGCGTTGGCGGCGATGACCTCCTTGAGGGTGCGCCCCACCTCGCGGGCGATCTGGAACATCGACGGTGCCTCGAGGATCGACGGCTTGCGGTCTTCGGGCGCCTTGGTGCGTTCGTCCAGCAGGCTGATCACCGATTGCGTCGTAGCCAGGTTGCCTGCGGTCATGATCACGATGCTGCGGTCGCCGGGGATTTCCCAGCTGTGCATTTTCTTTACGGTCGAGATGTTGTCGACACCCGCATTTGTGCGCGTGTCCGACATGAAAATCAGCCCTGCGTCCAACCGCATTCCAACGCAGTATGTCATAATCTTGTGTGCCTTTTGCCCGAGTCGTCCAAATGTGCGCTATTGTTGCTGCACCTGCAAGGACACAGACATCGCCTCGCCCGCCTGACCAAAGCGCATGCCCGAAATCGGCGCGGCCCCGCGGTAGTCAAGGCCCGTCGCCACGCGGATATAGCGCGCATCGGGTGAAATCCCGTTCGAGACGTCAAAGCCGACCCAGCCCAGACCGGGAATATGCGCCTCGGCCCAGGCGTGGCTGGCATCCTGATCGACGCGGTCGTCCATCATCAGATAGCCCGACACATACCGCGCCGGATATCCCATAGCGCGCGCGGCGGTGATAAAGACATGCGCATGGTCCTGACAGACCCCATGGCCAGACGTCATCACATCCTCTGCCGACAGGTTCGACGCGGCCTGATCCGTGGAATAGGGCACCATCGACAGGATATGCGCTGACAGCGCATGCAGCGCGTCCAGATCGGTGTCGGCACGCGGCGCGCTGTCGACAAGCGCCGAGACACCGGGCCCCAGCCGCGTCAGGTCGGTGCTGCGCCGGAACAGCCACAGGGGCACAAATCCCCCCTGCATGCCCACAACGCCCGCCTGATCCTCGACATCGACGGTGCCGCGGCAGATGATCTCGATCTCGCTCTGGCCGGGGGTAAAGCTGACCAGTTCAACGGAATTGGCGTGCTCATCCTCGAAGGTGACCTCGACCTGCCCGCCAATCACCTCGATCTCCCACGCCTCGACCAGCTGGCCCGGACGTGATTTCGGGCGCAGGCGCACCTGTTGCAGCCCGTAGAATACGGGTGCGTTGTAGGTGTAATGTGTGCGGTGTTCGACGTGCAGGCGCATGATCTATTCGCTGAACCGGTAGTCGATTTCGATCTGGCGGCCCAGGCTGGCACTGTCGCGCAGGAAATCCGAGATGAATTCGTGCAGGCCATAGTCAAAGATTGCGTTCATGTCATGGGCCTTGAATTTGTTGCACAGGCTGTCGGCCAGCGCGTGGCTGGTCTGACGCGTATCATACTCTTTCTCAATATACCCTAAATTCTCGCCAATCTTGCCATAGCAAAAGGCAAGGCTGCGGGGCAGACGGCGATCCAGGATCAGGAATTGCGCGATGGCGCGGGGGTCGGATTCGCCCTCGTGCAGGGTCTGATAGGCGCGGGTCGTGGACGTGGCGCGCAGGATCGTGTCCCACTGGACATTGTCCGACGCACTGCCCACCAGCCGTACGGACGGCAGCAGGATATAGTATTTCTGGTCGAGGATCCGCGCAGTGTTGTCGGCGCGTTCGAAAAACGTGCCGATCCGGCAGAAGTTGTAGATGTCATTGCGCACCATCGACCCGTGCGAGGCCCCGCGCACAAAGGCACTGCGCTGGCGAATGACTTGCAGCACCCGCGGCAGGTCACGGTCGGCAATCGGTTCGGCCAGCAGCTTTTTCAGCACCATGTAGCATTCGTTGACCGCCTCCCAGACCTCGCGGGTCAGGGCGGTGCGCACGACACGCGCATTGGTGCGCGCGGTCTCGATCCCCGCCATGACGCTGCCGGGGTTGCGCGGATCGCGCAGCAGGAAATCGATGATCTTGGGGCCGTCGGGCGCGCCGTGCACGGCCTCATAGGCAGATTTCACGCCCGTCGAAGACAGGATCGCGGTCCATTCGCTTTCGGCCGCACTCGACCGGGTCAGCGAGATGCGCAAACCCGCATCGATCATGCGCGCGGTGTTTTCCGCCCGTTCAAGATAGCGGAACATCCAGAAAAGGCCGCCTGCGGTTTTGCCCAGCATCGCGTTACTCCTCCTCCAGCACCCAGGTGTCCTTGGTGCCTCCGCCCTGGCTCGAATTGACGACCAGCGATCCTTCGGTCAGCGCCACGCGGGTCAGACCACCGGGCGTGATCTCGATCCGGTCGGGCGACACCAGCACAAAGGGGCGCAGGTCCACGTGGCGCGGGGCCAGGCCCGCATCCGTCAGGATCGGCACGGTGGACAGCGCCAGCGTTGGCTGCGCGATATAGTTGCCGGGGTTCGCCTCCAGCTTGGCACGGAAGGCACTGATTTCATTTTTCGACGCCGCAGGCCCCACCAGCATGCCGTAACCGCCCGATCCATGCACCTCCTTGACGACCAGTTCGGCAAGGTTGTCGAGCACGTATTTCAACGCCTCAGGGTCCGAACAGCGGTGCGTCGGCACGTTTTGCAGGATCGCCTTTTCCCCGGTGTAGAATTCGACGATGTCGGGCATGTAGCTGTAGATCGCCTTGTCGTCGGCGATGCCTGTGCCCGGTGCATTGGCGATGGTAATGCCGCCCGCGCGGTACACGTCCATGATCCCCGGCACCCCCAGCATGCTGTCTGGGTTGAAATTCATCGGGTCGAGATATTCGTCATCGACCCGGCGATAGAGCACATCGATGGGCTTGTAGCCACGCGTTGTGCGCATCGCCACCCGCCCGTCGATGACGCGAAGGTCATGGCCCTCGACCAGTTCCGCGCTCATCTGATCTGCAAGAAATGCGTGTTCGTAATAGGCCGAGTTGTGGATGCCGGGGGTCAGGACGGCCAGCGTCGGGCGGCCGTTGCAGGCGTCAGGCGCGCAGGCCGACAGCGACCGGCGCAGCGACCTCGGGTACTGGCTGACGGGCTGGACCTTGACCTTGGAAAACAGCTCCGGGAACATGTGAAGCATCGTCTCGCGGTTCTCCAGCATATAGCTGACACCGGACGGGGTGCGGGCATTGTCCTCAAGCACATAGAATTCGTCATCGCCCGTGCGCACAAGATCGGTGCCCACGATATGGGTGTAGATGTCGCCCGGCGGCGTCACCCCGATCATCTGCGGCAGGAACGCGTCATTGCGCGCGATCATCTCGGCGGGCAGGCGGCCCGCGCGCACGATTTCCTGCCGGTGGTAGATGTCATGCAGAAACGCGTTCAGCGCGCGCACCCGCTGTTCGATCCCCTTGGCCACGCGGGCCCATTCGCGCGCGGCGATGATGCGCGGCACCAGATCAAAGGGGATCAGACGTTCGGTGGCGTCCGGATCGCCGTAAACGTTGAACGTCACCCCGATCAGGCGAAACAGCGCCTCGGCCTCTTCGGACTTGGCGAGCAATCGCGCATTGTCTTCGGATTTGAACCAGTTGCAGTAGGCTTCGTAAGGGGCGCGGGGATCCGCGCCAAAGCCTGTCATCTCATCAAAGTAGGTGGGTTGCTTGGCCATACGTACCAGCCTGCACATTCTGACCCGGCCCGCAACCGGGTTGCTTGCGGCGCCTCATTGCGGGGCGGAAAGCGATGAAAAAACGGGCGTTTGTAAGCAAGGTCGGAACCGCATCGGGTTTGTCCGGCGCGCCATCCCCGCATATGATCTCGGGCGTGGTCAGCCGGTGGCGGGGGGGCGACCATGCCAGCCCCATGGCCGCCGCGCTGTCCGCGCCGGACGCCACCCAGTCAGAAATCGCGGCGCTGGCTTGCGTTTTCCAACCGGTCGATGACGCTGAACATCGTGGCGATTTCGTCCGCGGTCAGGGCGTCTGTCATGTGCCGCTGGCGTGCGCGCATGAGCGGCACAACGCGGTCATAGACCGCCTGTCCTTCCGGGGTAAGAGACAGGAGGCTCTGGCGGTGGTCGTCGGGGTCGATTTCGCTGGCGATATAGGCCTTCCTGACCAGCGCCTTGACCGCCCGCGACACCTGCGCCTTATCGATCTGTCCATCCCGCACCACGGTGGCCATGGTGCACTGACCGGTATCGGCCACCAACAGCAAAACCCGCCATTCCGTCTGGCCGACATCCGAATGCGTGCGGAGGATGTGTTGGGCCTGACTGTTGATCTGCGCCTGCAACCGCGCCAACCGAAAGGTCAGGAAGGCACGCAGGTTCAGCGGCGGGGTGTCGTCATTCATACTGTTCATGCCCCCAGCATGGGTAAATTGGTTGATGGGTCAACGTTTTTTCCACGCAGCCCTCATACGGGTCTTGCCACCGGCCTCCGCGCCGTGACCCGGGGCCAAGTATAGGCGGAATCCCAGCCGATCAGAACACCCCCCGTCTTGGACCCGCTTGCGTACCGCAGGGTCGCCTGTGGACATGCGCGGGCATTCCGGCCACCTTGGCCGCAACAGGGAGGACAAAGACCATGGACATGACATTCACGCTGCGCCCCGAAAACCGCGATCTGCTGGACCGTGTGGCGGCGATGATCCGCGACGAGATCATGCCCATGGAGGACGAATACGCCGCCGAAGTCGGCAAGGGCGACCGCTGGCAATACACCGACCGCCAGACCGAGATTCTCGAAACGCTCAAGGCCAAGGCCAAGGCGGCGGGACTGTGGAATTTCTGGCTGACAGACAGCGACAAGGGCTTTGGCCTGTCCACGGTCGAATATGCGCACTTCGCCGAAGAGATGGGCAAGACGCCGCTGGGGGCGGAGGTGTTCAACTGCTCGGCCCCGGACACTGGCAACATGGAGGTGTTCGAACGCTACGGCACCGACCAGATGAAATCTGACTGGCTCGCGCCCCTGCTCGAAGGAAAAATCCGCTCGGCGTACCTGATGACCGAACCGGATGTGGCGTCTTCGGATGCGACCAACATTTCGATGTCCTGCGTGCGCGACGGGGATGAATATGTACTGAATGGTGAGAAGTACTGGGCCAGCGGCGCGGGCGATCCGCGCTGCAAGGTATACATCGTCATGGTCAAGACCGGTGGCGATGAAAACCCCAAGCACAAGCGCCAGTCCATGATCGTTGTCCCCGCGGGGACAGAGGGCATCGAAATCCTGCGTCCCATGCTGGTCTATGGCCATGACGACGCTCCGCACGGACACATGCACATCCGGTTCACGAATGTGCGGGTGCCTGCGGAAAATATCCTGCTGGGCGAGGGGCGCGGCTTTGAGATTTCGCAAGGCCGCCTTGGGCCGGGCCGCATCCACCACTGCATGCGCGCCATCGGGCAGGCCGAAGCGGCGCTGGAACTGATGTGCAAACGCTCGCTGTCCAAAGAGGCGTTCGGCAAGCCGCTGGCGCAGCTGGGTGCCAACTATGACATCATCGCTGAATGCCGGATGGAGATCGAAATGGCGCGCCTGCTCTGCCTAAAGGCTGCGTGGATGATGGATCAGGGCGATGCGCGCGCCGCAGCCCCATGGATCAGCCAGATCAAGGTGGTGGCTCCGCGCGTGTCTCTCAAGGTCATCGACGAGGCGGTGCAGATGCATGGCGGTCAGGGGATCAGTCAGGACACGCCGCTCGCCAACGCCTGGACCCACCAACGCACGCTGCGGCTGGCCGATGGGCCCGACGCAGTGCACCGCAGGCAGGTCGCGCGCGCCGAGCTCAGGAAATACACCCAACGTCCGATGTAAGCCCAAAGGGCGACAGCGGCGGAAAACACTTGCACCGCGCAGGCTTTGCGCTGCTAAGTGACGCCTGTGATCAATAACTGTGGTGCGAGATGAAGGACATCGTTCCCGAACCGGTGGAATTGCGTAACCCGCAAGAGGTGATGCGATTGGCGCGCATGGGTGTGATGATGCCCACGCGGATCAGTTTTCTGCGATCGCTGGTCCGTAGGCTCTGTGCCGAAAAGGCGCGGATCACCCGCACCCATTGGCAGATGTGCGAAGCCGGGTTCGGGCGCGCGGTCTATTCCGTGACGCTGGGCGGGCATGTCTACTCCCTTGTCGCCATCTCCAATGACCTGCCCGGCGAGGCGCGCAGCGACCGCGTGATCGCCACCGCGTGGGACGCGGCCTTTGTCCTCTTTGACGGGGTGCCGGGGGCTGACGATATCGACCGCATTGCCGCGCAGGCCCCCTTGCAGGAGGCGGGCCGCTTTGGCCCCCGTGATCTGGTGCTGAGCCGGGCCAACAAGTCGGTGCGCATGTGGGACAACATCGTGGCTGCACTGCGCGCAGGCACGCAGCCTGACCGCGCGATGATCCGCGACATCGGCTACCTGATGCGCACGACGGCCGTTTACGGCAACGGCAAGTTCGGCATCGCAGACCGTCACCTTGTGCAGGATCGTCCCGGTCTCTCGGGGCCGTTCGCGGTCGAGATGCTGGCCGTCTACATGATCCGGCACTTCACCTTGGATCTGGTGCAGCATGTGGGTGGTGGAGCACTGGACCGCGCGCTGGCGCGGCATCTGGGGATTGGCAACGCAACGGGGCTCGGCATGGCCCCGTTTCTGGTGACGCATCCTGTTCTTCTGAATAACTGGATGCTGGCGCGGGAAACCGCACTGGGCCGCGCACGCGCGGTCCCCGACCTGGCGCCCGAGGCGCAGGCGCACGTGGCTGGCCTGGCGCGACGTGCAGCGGCACATCTGGCCGAGTGGCATGTGCCCGGCCCGGAGGACGACAGCCTCCTGCGGACGCTGGAGGCAGACTGGGCGCGCTTTGCGCCGCGGTTCGATGACCTCTCCGGCACCGACCCGCTTGACCGGCTGTGGCAGGCGGCACAAGGCGAGACACCGGCGTTGCAGGAACTGCTGGCCGCGCTGCTGATCGAAGCGGTGCCCGAGGCCGTGGACGGGTTGACCGAGTGCATGGCCGATCCGTTTGGCCCACTGGTCGCGCCGTTCGAGGACACGGACGATCTGCGCACCGCCATCGCGCGGGACTGGGCCTGGGCGCTGGAGCAGGACCATGCCGACCCGGCCCTCTGCCGCCGGTTCTGGTATGTCAGCATGGCCAAGCTGGAGCCGCGTCTGGGCGACCGGTTTCAAGAGCCGGGGGCCGAGCTGGAGACACCGCTGGACATCGCCCGCCGGGTGGCCGCACTGCACTGCGATTTGCCGGATGCGCCCGGCCGGGTGTCGGATTTCCTGGCCCTGCATCCCGAACATGCCCACGCGGTCAACCGCGTCGCGGTGCTGCGCCGCTATCCTTATGCCGAAATCCGCGACAGCCTGATTGCTGCGACGTGTCGCCCCATTGATATGCTGCGCTGCAAGCTCAGCTTCTTCGGAGCGACCAAATTCGACCCCAAGTCGGATTTGTGGACCCGGATCACGCTGGCGCAGGGCGCGCCTCTCGGGGACGAGCTGTCGCCGGAAAACGAGGACTGGTGGTTGCCGGTATTGGGATGATGGATTGGTCTTGGACGGAATTGCAGGCGTTGGGCGTCAAGGCGGCAAGCGGGGCGCAGGTGCCGCCTGCGCAGGCGCTGGCCTTTGGTGCGATGCTGGCCCGCCATCTCGCCGATGAGGGCGACGAGGCCCCGGTGCTGCGCGCGCTCGAGGCGCCGGATACGATTGTTGCGCTCGCCCACGCGGTCGAACGGCTGGTCGAGGCCGCGTCGATCAGCCCCGCAGGCACGGCGTCCACCCGCGAGGGCGATGCCGGGCGGCGGGCCTTGCTGGTCAGTTGGCTCAATGGCTTGCCGTGCCGGTCCGAGGTGTCGGTCGCGGGCGACACGGTCCGGGCCATGCTTTCGCTGGTGGAACCCAGCACGCGCGCACGGCCCGTCCGCATCGCTGTCAGCCAGCGATTGGCCGACGCGCTGCACGATCTCGCAGCGCGGACTTATGTGCCCGACAGTGCCGCATCCCGCGCGGGCGGTGCGGGTGCGGGGCTGATGGAACTGGATTAAGCGGCGGCAAACGGGTCGGGATCGTATCCGACCCCGGCCAGGTAGAGCCCGCCCGGCGGGGACACCGGCCCGCAGGCGGCGCGGTCCCGGGCCGCAAGTGCTGCGCGCACATCGTCGGGCCGCCATGACCCTGCGCCCACGCGTTCGAGTGTGCCTACAAAGCTGCGCACCTGATTGTGCAGAAAGGACCGCGCGCGCACGTCGAACTGCACCTCCGGCCCGTGCACGCCGGTTACCGCGCGAACGTCCAGCCGGTCGAGCGTCTTGACCGGGCTCTGCGCCTGACAGATCGACGACCGGAAGGTGGTAAAGTCGTGGTTGCCCAGCAGGTGATTTGCGCCCTCCTGCATGGCATCGATGTCCAGCGACTGGTTCACCCGCCACACCAGCCCGTCAAGATGCGTGGCAGGCGCGCGCCGCATCAGGATGCGGAACAGGTACCGCCGCTCCAGCGCCGAGAACCGCGCGTGCCAGTCGTCGTCCACGCGCACGCAGGCGAGGATGGCAACGGGATGCGGCCGCAGATGATAGTTCAACGCCTCTGACAGGCGGAACGGATCCCAGTCCCTGTCCATGTCGCAATGGGCCACTTGGCCCAGCCCGTGCACGCCCGTATCGGTGCGCCCCGCGGCGGCGATGGTGTGGTCGCGCGGCTCAAGCCGGGCCAGTGCGGCCTCGATGGCGCCCTGCACCGAGCGCTGTTCGCGCTGGCGTTGCCAGCCCACGAAGGGGCCCCCGTGATATTCGACCTTGAGCGCGTAGCGTGCCATGGCGGTGACCTAGCGCAGCGGCAGGGCCCGTGCAATCCCGCCACCGTCTGACGAGGGCGCGGGGAACGGCAAAGCGTTCCTCCCTCTGGCGGGCGGGGGTTCGGCCCCCTATGTTGCGCTGCACGAGTACGAAAGGTGGGCCGCGTGGTTCTGACAACACTTGCCGACGGGGTGCTGGATGTGGCCCAGGGCCTTTATGACACCGGTGCCGACCTGCTGGGAGAGCCGACGATCCGCCTTGGCGTGACGGGGCTGGCCCGGTCCGGCAAGACGGTGTTCATCACCTCGCTGGTGGCCAACTTGCTGGACCGGGGGCGGATGCCGCACCTGCTGGCGGCGAGCGAGGGGCGCATCCACGCGGCCTTTCTGCAACCGCAGCCCGACGACACCGTGCCGCGGTTCGACTTCGAGGCCCATATCGGTGCGCTGACCGGACGGCCTCCGCATTGGCCTGACAGCACCCGCGCGGTCAGCGAGCTGCGCGTGTCGCTCAAGGTCAAGCCCAACGGGTTGCTGGCCGGATTGCAGGGGCCGCGCACCATCCACCTCGACATCATCGACTATCCCGGCGAATGGCTGCTGGATCTGGCGCTGCTGGACCAAAGCTTTGACGACTGGTCGCGCGGCACGCTGGAGCGGTTGCAGGGCCGCGACAGTGCGGTGGCGTTTCGCGCGGCACTGGGCGATGTGGACGGGGCCGCACGGCTTGACGAGGTGCAGGCCAAGATGCTGGCGGCGACCTTTACCGACTACCTCCATGCGGCGCGGGCGGCGGGGTTTTACGATTGCACGCCAGGGCGGTTCCTGCTGCCGGGTGATCTGGCGGGCTCTCCGGTGCTGACCTTTGCGCCGCTGCCGCCAGGTGAGGCGCCGCGCCGGTCGCTGCGCCGCGAAATGGCGCGCCGGTTCGAGGCCTACAAGGCGCGCGTGGTGCGCCCGTTCTTTCGCGACCACTTTGCCCGGATCGACCGGCAGGTCGTGCTGGTCGATGCGCTGGGGGCGATCCATTCGGGCCCTGCCGCGGTCGAGGACATGCGCGCGGCGATGGCCGAGATCCTGTCGGCCTTCCGCCCCGGGCGCAACGCGTTCCTGTCACAGCTGTTCCGGGGCAAGCGGGTCGAACGCATCCTCTTTGCCGCGACCAAGGCCGACCACCTGCACCACGCCCAGCACCCGCGCCTGACCGCGATCATGGAGGCGCTGACCCGCGAGGCCCGCGACCGCGCGCGCTTTGCCGGGGCGCAGACGCAGGCGCTGGCGCTGGCCGCATTGCGGGCCACGACCGAGGACACGGTGCAGCACGAAGGCGCGCCGCTGGACGTGGTGCGCGGCACGTTGCTGGACAGCGGCAAACAGGCCGCGTTCTATCCCGGTGCGCTGCCCGAGGATCCCGCGCACATCCTGCGGCCCGCGCAGGCGGGGGCCGAGGCGTGGCTGGACGAGGATTATCAGGTGATGCGCTTTGCGCCCGCGCCGCTGACCCTGCGCCCCGGCGATGGTCCGCCGCATATGCGTATGGACCGCGCGGCACAGTTCCTGTTCGGTGACCGCCTGTGAGTGCGGACCCGCTGGTGATCCGCGCCGCGCGCAGCACGGATGCGGGCGCTGTGGGTGCCATCCTGTCTGGGTTCGTGGAAGAGACCGAGTGGATGCCGCAGCTACACAGCCGCGCCGAGGACATCGGATTTGCCGGGCAGATGATTGACCGCGAATGGGTGGATGTGGCCGAGCGCGCCGGATCGGTTGTGGGTTTCGTGGCCTGTGACGGTGCGATCCTGCATGCGCTCTATGTGGACCGATCCATGCGCCGTCAGGGCGTGGGGGCGGCCTTGCTGCGCCCACTGTTGGCGCGATCCGATGCGCTGTGGCTCTGGACCTTTCAGGCCAACGTGGGCGCGCAGGCCTTTTACGCCGCACATGGCTTTGCTGCCGCCGAACGCACCGATGGGGCCAACAATGACGAAGGGTTGCCCGACATCCGCTTTGTCTGGACAAAGGAGACCGCCTGATGGCCAGGGGACCGGTACTGATCGAGATCGACGACACGCGCACACCGCCCGCCGTGGCCGATGCGCCGCCCGTGCCGGATGTCGACATGGGTGCGCCGACCGGGGCCGCGGTGCAGATGGCGGCGCGGGTGATGGCGCGCAGGCCGTCGCGGCTGGCACGCATGTTCTGGTGGGTGGCGGGTGCGCTGCTGACGGCGGTGCTGACCACCGCCGCCTGGGATTTCCTGACCGCGTGGATTGCGCGGGCGCCGGTCGTGGGCTGGGTGCTTGTCGGGCTGACCGGGGCCTTTGTCGCGGTCCTGCTGGGGATTGCCTTGCGCGAACTGGCGGCGTTGCGGCGGCTCACCCGCATCGACGGTCTGCGCCACGACGCGGCACAGGCGCAGGCCAGTGCCGATCTGGGTGCGGCGCGCCGCGTGGTGGACCGGCTCGACGCGCTATATCGCGGGCGTGCGGACACGACATGGGCGCGCGACCGCCTGGCAGAGCTGCGCGGTGACCAGATGGATGCCGCCGGGCTGTTGGCGCTGGCCGATGACACGCTGATCCGCCCACTGGACCAGGCCGCCGAACGCGAGGTCGAGGCCGCAGCCCGTCAGGTCGCCACCGTCACCGCGCTGGTGCCGCTGGCGCTGGCCGATGTGGTCGCGGCGCTGACCGCGAACCTGCGGATGATCCGCCGCATTGCCGAAATCTACGGCGGGCGCGGGGGCCTTGTGGGCAGTTGGCGTCTGACCCGTGCGGTGATGACCCACCTCGTGGCCACGGGCGCCGTGGCGGTGGGCGATGACCTGTTGGAGCCGGTTCTGGGCGGCACGATCCTTGGCAAGTTGTCCCGCCGATTTGGCGAAGGGCTGGTCAATGGCGCGCTGACCGCACGGGTCGGCGTGGCCGCGATGGAGGTCTGCCGACCGCTCGCCTATGAAAAGGATGCGCGCCCCAAGGTTAGACGACTGGTGACACAGGCGCTCGGAGGGCTATTTCAATCCCGAAGCAGCCCTGATCGCGAGTAGACCCA
The DNA here is from genome assembly GCF_947487805.1 of uncultured Tateyamaria sp. GTDB lineage: Bacteria > Pseudomonadota > Alphaproteobacteria > Rhodobacterales > Rhodobacteraceae > Tateyamaria. Next base: position 974,737 of record NZ_CANKXW010000001.1, read on the forward strand.
TGGAAACATTTGCCGCCGACCTGACAACCATGGTGCGTACGCCGCTGTCGCCCGAACACGTGACCGCGATGCGCAAGGTCGGCACGGTCATCGACGTGGCCAAGGGCGACTGGTTCCAGAAAGCGGGCGAACGGATCGACACGTTCCACTATCTGCTGAGCGGCGAGACCGAGGCCATGAACGCCGCAACCGGCGCGCGGTATGGCGAGGCGACACTTGGGCCAGGGCAGTTCTTTGGCGAACTGGCCTTTCTGACCGGCGGGCGGGCCTTCATGGGCGGACGGGCCGTCGAGGACAGCCAGCTTTTATGTGTGCGCCGTGATGAGATGTTGAAACTGATGTCCGATATCCCCGAGATGTCTGATATCATCATCACCGTCTTTGCCGCGCGGCGGCGGCGGATGCTGGAAAATTCCGAAGGTGGGCTGACCCTGATCGGCGGTGAGGTCGACCGCGATGTGCGCCGCATCGCCAGCTTTGCCGCGCGCAACCGCATCCCCTTTGTCGAGGTGGAGATCGACAGTTCCGAAGGCAACGACCTGGCCGCGCAATGCCGGATCGACCGCGCGCACCCGGCCGTGGTCTTTGCCAAGCACCAAGTGATCGACCCGCCGACGCCGCGCGCGGTGGCCCAGACGCTGGGCCTTGATATGGCGCTGCGCAAGGAGGACGTCTATGACGTCGCCATCGTGGGCGGCGGGCCTGCGGGTGTGGCTGCGGGCGTCTATGCCGGGGCCGAGGGGCTGTGCGCCGTTGTGCTCGAGGATCTGGCCGTGGGCGGGCAGGCGGGCACCTCCAGCCGGATCGAGAACTACATGGGTTTTCCCACCGGCATCTCGGGCGGGGATCTGGTGGGCCGGGGCGAGGTGCAGGCGATGAAGTTCGGCACGCGGTTCGCGGTGCCGGTGCGCGCGCAGGAACTGACCCAATGCGAAAAGAAGCTCTTTCACATCAAGCTCGATTCGGGTGACTGGGTGTCCGCCAAGGCGCTGATCGTTGCCACGGGCGTGCAGTACCGGCGCCTGCCGCTCGAGAACCTTGAGGCGTTGGAAGGGTCGGGGGTGTACTATGCCGCCACCGATATCGAGGCGCGCTATTGCCGCGACACGGAGGTCGCGATCATCGGCGGCGGCAATTCGGCCGGACAGGCGGCAATGTTCCTTGCGCGCAGTTCGAAACACGTCCACGTGCTGGTGCGCGGCGACGGGCTGGCCGCGTCCATGTCGGATTACCTCTTGCAGCGGCTGGAGCGGCACCCGCGCATCACCATCCACCTGTGCACGCAGGTCAAGCAGTTGCACGGGGACGATACGCTGACCGGCATCACGGTGCGCGACCGCACCGGCGGGCAGGACTGGCAGCTGAACACCAAGGCGCTTTTTGTCATGGTGGGGGCCGCGCCGAACACCGAATGGCTGTCGGGCCTTGTCGATCTGGACCCGCGCGGGTTCGTCAGGACCGGCCCGGATGTGGGCGGGCGTGACGCCTACGAGACGTCCCGTGCGGGCATCTTTGCCGTGGGCGACGTGCGCGCAGGCTCGGTCAAGCGCGTGGCCAGCGCGGTGGGAGAGGGGTCGGTTGTCATGTCCGCTGTCTGGGCGCATATCGCGCAGGACTGACGCTCCGTCACGGGCCGGGTCAGGAATACCCGCACTAACATCACGCATCCCCAACGCATATGTGATCAGCCAATAAAGGAGTGGTCGCATGCAGGCACTTGCTGTGTTGGTCGGGCTGGTTGTGCTCGGGATCCCGGTCGCGGTGATCTATCTGCTGGTCTCCCATGGCCGCCTGCGCGACCGGGTCGCACGGCTCGAAGCGACCCTTGCCGCAGCACGGCCTGCGGCCGAGCAGGCTGACGCGCCACCCCCCCAACCGTCACCGGCCAAGCCGGAACCCGTGGACAATCCGTGGGTGGAGCGGCCTGCTGCGCCGCCGCATCCTGCGCCCGCGCCAAGTCAGGTCCGCGTGGCCGCGACGGGGCTTGTCACCTGGCTGATGGGCAACTGGTTTTATGCCGTCTCGGCGGTGTCGCTGGCGCTGGCGGGTTTGTTTCTGGTGCAATACGGGGTCGAAAACGACCTCTTTCCGCCGACCGCACGCGTGATTGCCGCGCTGGGTTTTGGTGCGGCCCTGATCGGGGCGGGCGACTATATCCGCCGCCGGTTCGGCGATGCGCCCGATCAGGTGACCGCCTATCTGCCGTCGGTGTTTTCCGGCGCGGGGCTGGTGTCGCTCTTTGGCGGGATTGCGGCGGCGCATCTGCTCTATGGTCTGGTGGGGGCCGGCGTGGCCTTTGGCGGGCTGGCGCTGGTGGGCCTCTTGGGCGTCGGCTTGGGTTGGCTGCACGGGCCGCTTCTTGTCACGGTCGGTGTGCTGGGCGCTGTGGCCGCGCCCTTTGTGGTCGGCTCGGACGTGCCTGCGACGCCGTGGGTATTTGTGTATTTCGCGGTCATCACCGCGCTGGGGCTGGGCATCGATACGGTGCGCCGCTGGGCCTGGGTGTCGGTGCTGTCGCTGGTTCTGGGATATGGGGCGGGGTGGATCACGGCGCAGGCGGGTGGCGTGGCGATGACGCTGGGCGCGCAAGCCTATGCGGTCGTTCTGGTCGCTTTGGCGGTGTTGATCCCGGCGCGCGGGCTGATCCCCGATCACGCCGGAACAATGGTGTCACGCGCGCTGGTGGCCCGACTGTGGATCTGGCCCGAATTTCCGACACTGCTGGCGGCGGGGGCAGTCACTTTGTCCTCGGTCGGGCTGGTCTGGACCGCCGATGCGGGTGCAGAGGCATTCTGGGCCGCGGTTGCAGGGCTGACCCTGATGACCGTCGCGCTGACGCTCTGGTCCGTACGGGCGCGGGCGTTGCAGGACTTGGCCGCGGTCCCGGCGGTGTCGCTCATCGCGACCGTTCTTATCGAGGGGCAGACGCGCGGGCCGGTCGCATCGGCCTATGCCGCGACTTACGCCGAAACGGTCGAGGCGGCGGCACCCATCGCCGTCACGCTCCTCTGTGCGCTGGGCATCGGGCTGAGCCTGCTGAGCGCTGGCCGCGCGATGCGTCCAGGCGCGTCACTTGGCTGGACGCTGGGGGCCGCCCTGTTTGCGCCCGTGCTCGCACTGGCGCTCGAGCTGTCCTGGACTCCGGCAGAGACGATCGGCGCCTACCCCTGGGCTTTGCACGCCATGGGGATTGCTGCGGTGATGGTGGGCCTTGCCCTGCGCTTTGCCCGCATTGACGGGGCAGAGCGCAACCGCGTGGCGCTCTTTGTGCTGTCGGCGCTGTCGGCGATCAGCTTTGCCTTTGCGCTGATCCTGACGGCGGCTGCGCTGACACTGGCGCTGGCGGTTACGGTGCTGGTGGCAGCACTCCTTGACCGACGGTTCGATCTGGAGCTGATGCAGGTGTTCATCCTGGCAGGTGTGGCGGCGGTGGGCACGCGGCTGGTGGCCGATCCGGGCCTGTCCTGGGCGTTGGATGCACCGCTGGCGTCGGTGATCGTGGCCTATGGCGGTGCGCTGGCGGCGTTCGGTGCGGCCTTGTGGGCGGTGGGCATGCGGCCCCGCCCGGCGGCAGAGGTGGTTCTGGGCACGGCGGCGTGGTCGCTCGCCGGGCTTTTGGCGTCCATCCTGCTGTTCCGCGCGCTTGAGGCGGCGCTCGGCGTCGACGGCAGTTTCTCGCATTGGGGTTTTGGGCTTTATGCGGTGATCTGGCTGGGCCTGATGCTGGTGCAACTGGTGCGCCTGCAAAGGCTGGGCGGGGTGATGGCCTGGGTGCGGGGCGCGCTGGCTTGTGTCTTTGGCCTGATCGGGGCGCTGGCGTTGGCGGTCGGGTTGACCGTGTTGTCGCCGCTCGTTGCGGATTGGGGGCGGCCCGTGGCGGGGCCTGCGTTGCTCAACACATTGGCCGTGGCCTATGCGTTGCCGGGGGCCTTGCTGGTGGCTGGTGCATGGCGGTTGCGGCCGGGCATCCTGCGGCTGGGCCTGATGGGCGCGGGCGTTGCGGTTCTGGCCTATTGGGCCTTTGCCGCGCTGCGCCACCTGTGGCAGGGGGCGGCAGGCATGCCGCTTGACACCGGGTTCCTGCAACCGGAGCTGTATAGCTATACCGTGGCGTTGCTGATCGTTGGCGCGGCCCTGTTCTACCAGTCGCTGGCGCGGGGTGCGGTCGGGCTGCGCCGGGCGGGTCTGGTGGTGATCGGGCTGGCGGTGGCCAAGGTGTTCCTGATCGACATTTCGGGTCTTGATGGGCTGACGCGGGTGCTGTCGCTGGTGGTGCTGGGCCTGTCGCTGGCCGGTTTGGCCTGGCTGAACCGCTGGGCGCAGGCGCGCGGCTAGCGCAGCGGATCGCCCTTGGGGAATGCAGGCAGCAGGGTGCCGCAGACCAGCCGCGACAGGATGCGCGGCACCGGCGGCACCATGGATAGCGGGAACAGCACGCGGTCGCGCAGCACCGGCAGCCATGTGCTGTCGGACTGGTATTGCGGGGTAAAGGCCCAGCTCATCCCTTGATAAGCGCGCACGTGCCAGCGGCGGGCGCGGGCATAGGCGTCCAGTGCCTGTGCCGGGCCATGGCGGTCGAGCGCACGGGCCAGCGCGTAGGCGTCGAGCAGCGCCATGTTCGCCCCCTGGCCCAGTTGCGGGCTGGCGCGGTGGGCGGCATCCCCGATATGGGCGATGCCGCGTCCGTGCGGAATTTCGAGCGTGCCGTGGGCATAGCGCGCCATGGTCAGCTGGTTGGGGTCGGTGATCTGCCGGGCAAAGGGGGCAAATTCGGGCCAGAGGGCCGTTGCCTCATCCTGCCACGCGGTCAGGCCTGCGGCGCGCCACGCGTCATGGCCGTCGCGGGGCAGGGACCAGAAGATCGCGGCCATGGGCCCATCCGCACCGGGCGGTGTGCCGATGGGCAGAACGCCGACCATGCGGTTGGCTTTGCGGTAGGTCTGGCGCAGCTGATCCACGGGCAGGGCCGTGTCGTCCGGCCAGGCGACATTGGCCCAGAGCGCGCCGTAGGGCAGGGGGCGGGCGCGCAGCGGAGACAGGGGGGATTTGGCGCCAAGCGCGTCGATGATCAGGTCAAAGCCGTCCATGCGGGTGCCGTCGGCGGTCTCGAGCCAGCCGTGTTCGCCGCGCATCACGCGCGCGCCGAGGCGCAGGTCCACGCCGCTGGCGAGGGCCGCGTCCCAGAGGGCGGAAAAGACCGCATTGCGGTGCACTGCGAGGCCTGTGCGGGTGCCATGCGCACGGTCGTACCAGACGTCCAGCACGCGCCGCCCACTGCGAGCCTCGTGTCCCAGCATACGGTGCACCTTGTTGCCCGTCGCCGTGACCCGGTCCGCCACGCCGCAGGCCCCCAGCACCGCCTGTCCCACGGGCTGGATCACCAGCCCGGAGCCTACCGGGGCGGGGGTGGCGAACTGGTCGATCAGGGTGACCTTTGCGCCGCTCTTGCGCAGCAGGATGGCGGCGGCGAGGCCGCCGATCCCGGCGCCTGCAATTGCGATTTTCATGGGGTGTCCGATGTTGATCCGTGGTTGCCGCCACAGTACCCGAATTGGTGGGCACCGCCATGGGACAAACCGTCGTGACCCAAAGGCCGCCCTGACGGGCGACACGATGTTTCAGGGGGCGTGGCCCCCGTCCTTCGGACTCCCCCCGGCGCAAAATGGCGGGCGCAGGCGCCCAGGGGGACTTGTGCGTCTGTATCCCCCTTGCCTATAAGGCGCGCATGATGTGTTCATTCATCATTCTGCGAATTATATCCCCGGCGCTCTGATCGACCACTGAGCCGCCGGGTAAAGGTGCTTGAGGACACTCGCACCGCTTCACGCCATTTTCCCTACGACCGTTCCATGAAGGACGCCACCCATGTGCCCCGAGTCCGTAAACGACGCCCCCGACTACAAACATACCCTGAACCTGCCCAAGACCGATTTTCCCATGCGTGCGGGCCTGCCCAAGCGCGAGCCTGACTGGCTGGCGCGCTGGGCGCGGATCGGGGTATATGACCGCCTGCGGGAAAAGGCAGACCTCGCCCGGCAGGGGACCGGACAGGAAAAGGCGCGCGCGCCCTTCACTCTGCACGACGGTCCTCCTTATGCCAACGGCCACCTGCATATCGGCCACGCACTGAACAAGACGATCAAGGACATGATCGTGCGCAGCCACCAGATGATGGGCCGGGATGCGCGTTACATCCCCGGCTGGGACTGCCATGGCCTGCCCATCGAGTGGAAGATCGAAGAGCAGTACCGCAAGAAGGGCCGCGACAAGGATCAGGTGCCGATCAACGAGTTCCGCGCCGAGTGCCGCGACTTTGCCGCCGGTTGGGTCGACATCCAGCGCGAGGAATTCAAGCGTCTGGGCATCACTGGCAATTGGGACCAGCCCTACCTGACCATGGATTTCCATGCCGAGCGCGTGATCGCCGAGGAATTCATGAAGTTCCTGATGAACGGCACGCTTTATCAGGGCTCCAAACCTGTGATGTGGTCGCCGGTTGAGCAGACCGCGCTGGCCGAGGCCGAGGTGGAGTACCACGACAAGGACAGTTTTACGATCTGGGTGAAGTTCCGGGTGAAACGGAGTGGTGCCAGTGGCCATGACAAGGCCGATGTTGATGAGCGTGCTTCTAGGTTGAGAGGTGCGTATGTGGTGATCTGGACCACAACACCTTGGACCATGCCGTCGAACAAGGCGGTCGTCTATGGCCCGGACATTTCCTATGGCCTCTACGAAGTCATCGGGCAGCCCGAGGAGTGCTGGGCCCGCATAGGGGACCGCTATGTCTTGGCCGACAAACTGGCCGCAGACGTGCTGAGCCGTGCTCGGCTAGACGAGTCGATGTACCGTCGTTTATGTGACGTCACTCACGATGAACTTCGCCATGTGGCGCTTGAGCACCCGCTGAAAGGGGCAGAAGGGGCGGACGGAGCATGGGATGACCTGCGCGACTTCCGCGCCGCCGACTTTGTGACAGACACCGAAGGCACCGGGTTCGTGCACTGCGCCCCGTCCCACGGGATGGAGGAATACGAGCTTTATCGCGAGCTTGGCATGCTGGAGCAGGTCATCACCTACAACGTGAACCCCGATGGGCGGTTCCGCGACGATCTGCCGTTCTTTGGCGGCAAGGCGATCCTGAAACCCAACGGCAAGGAAGGCAACGCCAACGCCGCCGTCATCGACAAGCTGGCCGAAGTGGGCGGGCTGCTCGCGCGCGGCAAGATCAAGCACTCCTATCCGCATTCCTGGCGCTCCAAGGCGCCGGTGATCTATCGCAACACGCCGCAGTGGTTCGCGGCCATCGATCGCCCGGTGGGCGACGGGCAGGACACGCATGGCAGGACCATCCGCGAGCGTGCGCTGACCGAGATCGACAATGTCAACTGGGTGCCGCGGTCGGGACGCAACCGCCTGCATTCGATGATGGAAAGCCGCCCCGACTGGGTGCTGTCGCGCCAGCGCGCCTGGGGCGTGCCACTGACCTGTTTCACCAAGAAGGGCGCGCTGCCCACGGATGACGATTTCCTGCTGCGCAACCCGCAGGTCAACCGCCGCATCACCTCTGCCTTCGAGGCCGAAGGCGCGGACGCGTGGTACGATGACGGCGCCAAGCAGCGGTTCCTCGAGGGTATCGTGAACCCCGACGACTATGAGCAGGTCACCGACATTCTGGACGTGTGGTTTGACAGCGGGTCCACCCACGCCTTTGTCCTGCGCGACCGCACGGACGGGTCCGACGACGGCACGGCGGATGTCTATATGGAAGGCACCGACCAGCACCGCGGCTGGTTCCACTCTTCGCTCTTGCAATCGGTGGGGACCACGGGCCACGCGCCTTATCGGAACGTGGTCACGCATGGGATGACGCTCGATGAAAAGGGCCTCAAGATGTCCAAATCCATCGGCAACACCATCGTGCCCGAGGCCGTGGTCAAGCAATATGGCGCGGATATCCTGCGACTCTGGGTGGCACAGACGGACTATACCGCCGACCAGCGGATCGGGCCGGAGATCCTCAAGGGCGTGGCCGACAGCTACCGCCGTTTGCGCAACACGATGCGCTATATGCTGGGCTCGCTCTCCGATTTCTCCGAGTCGGATCGGACCGCACCCGCGGATATGCCCGAGTTGGAGCGTTGGGTGCTGCACCGCATGGCGGAACTGGATGAGATCGTGCGCGACGGCTATGGCAAGTTCGACTTCCAGCGCGTGTTCTCGGCGGTATTCACATTCGCCACCGTGGACCTGTCGGCCTTCTATTTCGACATTCGCAAGGACGCGCTCTATTGCGATGGCGATACGGTCGAACGGCGCGCGGCGCGCACGGTGCTCGACCTGCTTTACCACCGCCTGACGACATGGCTGGCCCCGATCCTCGTCTTCACGATGGAAGAGGTCTGGCTGGAGCGGTATCCCGGCGAGGACAGCTCCGTTCATCTGACCGATATCCCCGACACACCCGCCGCGTGGCGCGACGATGCGCTGGCGGCGAAATGGGCGGGCATCCGTGCGGCACGGCGTGCCGTCACCGCCGCGCTCGAGATCCAGCGCACCGACAAGGTGATTGGCGCCTCGCTAGAGGCCGCGCCGGTGGTGCATGTGGAGGACGCGGACCTTGCCGGAGCCCTTCAGGCGCTGCCCTTTGCCGACATCTGCATCACCTCGCAGATCGACGTGACCACCGATCCGGCCCCGTCCGAGGCGTTCCGCCTGCCAGAAACCCCCGGCGTCGCCGTTGTGTTCGAAAAGGCGGCAGGTGAAAAATGCGCCCGGTGCTGGAAAGTGCTGCCGGATGTCGGGAGCCACGCGCATCCCGGTGTGTGTGGCCGGTGCAACACGGCGCTCGGCTAGGCGGAGGGCACCTCCGCCTTACGGACACCCAAAAAGTCCAAAGCAACCAGAGGCGCCGCCCAGTGTGGCGCCTTGCTCTTTCTCTTGGCCAAAAATATCCCGGGGGAGGCCGCAGGCCGGGGGCAGAGCCCCCCTGAAACATCGCGTCCGCGCAGCGGTCCTTGGGATCAATAGAAGCTCTGCGGGTCGATATCCACGGCCAGCCGCAGATCCCCCTTGAGGTGCACCTGCCCGACCCATTGGGCAATAGCCCCCTGCAACGCCACCCCCTTGCCCGCCTTCACCAAAAGGCGCACGCGGTGGCGGCCGCGGATCCGCGCAATCGGGGCGGGGGCGGGGCCATAAACCTGCGCGCCCACCCGCGTCAGCGGGGCCGCATTGCGCGCCAGCGCGTTGGCGGCATCAAAGACCTGCGCCACATCCGGCCCGCTCAGGATAATCCCGGCCATGCGCCCATAGGGCGGCACACCCGCGGCCTCCCGCTCGGCGGCCTCGGCGCGCCAGAACCCTTCCTCGTCGCCTGCCAGAATGGCGCGAATGACGGGGTGCTCGGGCTGGAATGTCTGCATCATCGCGGTGCCCGGCTTCTCGGCCCGCCCCGCACGGCCCGCCACCTGCCGCATCAACTGAAACGTCCGTTCCGCCGCGCGCAGGTCCGACCCTTGCAGGCCCAGATCCGCATCGATCACGCCCACAAGGGTGAGGTTCGGAAAATTGTGCCCCTTGGCCACCAGCTGCGTACCGATGATCACATCCGCCGCTCCGGCGGCAATCCCCTCGATCTCGGCCTTCAAGGCCCGTGCCGACCCGTACATGTCTGAACTCAGCACCGCCACCCGCGCATCCGGAAAGAGCGCAACGGCCTCTTCACCCAGCCGTTCGACACCGGGACCCACCGGGGCCATGCGGTCCTCCGCCTCGCAGGACGGGCATGTGGTGGGCATGGGCTTCGTCTCCCCACACTGGTGGCACATCAGCCGCTTGAGAAACCGGTGCTCGACCATCCGCGCATCACATTGATCACAGCCCACCTGATGCCCGCAGGCCCGGCACAACGTGATCGGGGCATAGCCGCGCCGGTTCAGGAAGAGCATCGCCTGTTCGCCGTTCTCCAGCCGCTGATCCACCGCGCGCTTCAGCGTGTCCGACACCCAGCGGTTGGACGGCAACGTCTCGGTCCGCATGTCAATTGTCTGCATCGTGGGCATCACCGCCGGGCCAAACCGCGCCTCCAGATCCAGCCGCGTGTACTTGCCGCTCTCCGCGTTGGCCCAGGATTCCAGCGACGGCGTGGCCGAGGCCAGCACGACCTGCGCACCCAAGAGCGACGCGCGCAGCACCGCCATATCGCGCGCATTGTAAAGGACACCGTCCTCCTGCTTGTAAGAGGTGTCGTGCTCCTCATCCACGACGATCAGCCCGAGGTTCTGATAGGGCAGGAACAGCGCCGACCGCGCCCCGATCACCAACTGCGCATTGCCTTGACCGACCATGCGCCAGATGCGCCGCCGCTCGGTCATGGTCGCACCCGAATGCCACTCGGCGGGCCGCGCGCCGAACCGCTCCTCGACCCGCTTCAGAAACTCAGCTGTAAGCGCAATCTCGGGCAACAGCACCAGCGCCTGCCGCCCAGCCGCAAGACAGGCGGCGACCGCCTCCAGATATACCTCGGTCTTGCCCGACCCGGTCACACCGCGCAGCAATGTGGTGCCATACGTCCCGACCTTGACCGCAGCGGAGATATGCCCGGCCGCCCGCGCCTGATCCTCGGTCAGCGCCTTGCCGGGGCGGCCCGGATCCATCGGCGCAAAGGGCAGGTCGCGGGGGCTGTCCTCTTCGGCGACAGCCCCTTGCTTGACCAGTCCCTTGATGACCGACGATGTCACACCCGACAGGTCCGCCAATTCCTTGAGGGTAAAGGCCAGATCGCCATATTCGGCCAGAAACTCCAGCACCCTGCGGCGCGCGTCGGTCATCCGGTCCGGCTCTGACGGGCCGCGCCTGTACACCTTGCGCATCGACGGCGGATCACCCAACCCCGGCGCGCGCGTGGCCAGCCGCAGCATCGCAGGCATCGGCGTCAGCGTGTAGGCGGCGGCCTTTTCCAGAAAGGTGCGCATCTCGTCCCGCATCGGTGCCACGTCCAGCACCCGCATGACCGACCGCACCTTGGCATAGTCGTAATCGCCCGTGCCAGCCCCCCACACGACGCCCAGCACCTTGCGCGGCCCCAGCGGCACCTCGACAAAAGCGCCCAAATGACACCCCCCCTCCGGTGCCTTGTAGTCCAGCGCCCGATCCAGCGGCTGCGTGGTCAGCACCGCGACCAGCGCGCCTTCGTCAAAAAAGGACGGCGTCATGTTAGCGCCAACATATGAGGGGTTCCGACTTCACGCCTCTTGAGGTAAACGCTGCATCAGCAAACGCCAAGCCATCAAGGGGGCCGCATATGAAATTCTTCGTAGACTCAGCCGAAATCGACGCCATCGCAGAGCTGAACGATCTGGGCATGGTTGACGGTGTCACCACGAACCCGTCGCTGATCCTGAAATCGGGCCGCAACATCCTCGAAGTGACCAAGGAAATCTGTGATCTGGTCGATGGCCCGGTCAGCGCCGAGGTTGTGGCACTCGAGGCGGACGCGATGATCGCCGAAGGGCGCAAGCTGGCCGAGATCGCCGAGAACATCACCGTCAAACTGCCGCTGACATGGGACGGCCTGAAGGCCTGCAAGGTGCTGTCGGGCGACGGTCACATGGTCAATGTCACGTTGTGCTTCTCCGCCAACCAGGCGCTTCTGGCGGCCAAGGCCGGGGCCACGTTCATCTCGCCCTTCATCGGGCGTCTGGACGATATCCACATCGACGGGCTTGAGCTGATCGAGGATATCCGCACGATTTACGACAATTTCGGCTTTGAAACCGAGATCCTCGCGGCCTCCATCCGGTCGGTCAACCACATCCAGGATTGTGCCAAGATCGGTGCCGACGTCATCACCTCGCCCCCGGACGTGATCAAGAAGCTGGCCAGCCATCCGCTGACCAATGCAGGCCTTGAGCAGTTCATGAAGGATTGGGCTAAGACAGGCCAGAACATTCTGTAAAATCAGGAGGTTCTGGCCCGCCTTAGCAGCTCGCGCAAAGCATCGGGGCCCAGAGGGAAAATTTGGGTCCCCAGTTCGTGAGTGATGGCTTTGACGGTCTGTGTCATGGCGCTGATATGCCAGCGCCATCGCCTCCTTTCACGGGGAGAAGACAGGCCCGCTTCCCCATGGTTGACGCGATTGCGCAACAGCCTGCGGGAATCGGGTGAAATTTATGCAACTTCGGGGCAGATTTTCCCAACCCGGTGTGCTACCAAATCGCAAAATAAGATTTGAGTACGGTATGAGCAGCCAGCCGAAAATTGACGACGCCTTGCGAGAGGCGATTATTTCCCGACCCGATGTCATTCTTGACGACAAGGATCTGATGCACGCCCTGATTGCGGCCAATGAACGGGCCATGGGCGGCAATATCGTCGATCTGCGTGGCCTTGCCATGGAACGGCTCGAGGCGCGGCTTGATCGTCTCGAGGACACGCACCGCTCGGTGATTGCTGCGGCCTACGAGAATCTGGCCGGCACCAATCAGGTGCACCGCGCCATCCTGCGCATGCTCGACCCGCTGGAATTCGAGGGGTTTCTGCGCGATCTGGGCGGCGAAGTGGCCGAGATCCTGCGCGTGGATGTGGTCAAGCTGGTGCTTGAATCGGTGCAGAACGATCAGGACCCCGCGGTTCAGCGGCTGGGCGATGTGCTCAACGTGGCCGAGCCGGGCTTTATCGACAGCTACCTGACCTATGGGCGCGGCGGCACCGTGCGGCAGGTCACCCTGCGGCAGGTGCAGGATGCGGACCCGGCGGTTTACGGCGATGATGGCAACTGGATCCGGTCCGAGGCGTGCCTCAAGCTCGACTTTGGCGACAAGCGTTTGCCGGGCCTTTTGGTGATGGGGGCCGAGGATCCGCACATGTTCGGGCCGCAACAGGGTACCGACCTGCTGGCCTTTTTCACCGGTGTGTTCGAACGGGCGATGCGGCGCTGGCTGGGATGACTGCGCCGGGCCGTCCGATGTTCCCGCAACGGGGGATGCCATGACCGAGACGCCCAACAGCACCATGATTTCGCCCGCTGCGCGCGACGCGTTGGAAACCTTTCTCGCACATCAACGCAGCATCAAGGGCGCGGCCGAGAACACGACGCTTGCCTATGGCCGCGACATCTCAGAATTCCTTGCGTTCATGACCCTGCATTCCGGCCAGACCCAGGGTTTGGGCGCGCTGGCCAAGATCAGCACACAGGACATGCGCGCGTGGATGGCGCGCACCCGGTCCGGGGGCGTTGGCGCACGGTCGCTGGCGCGCAAGCTGTCCGCGGTCAAGGCGTTCTACAAGTGGCTGGCCAGCCGCGAGGGGTTCGAACCCACCGCCGTGCTCAGCACCCGGTCGCCCAAGTTCACCAAGAAACTGCCGCGCCCGCTGGCCGAGGATGCGGCGCGTGACCTGCTCGAAATTACGCCGCTGCAATCGGACAAGCCGTGGGTCGGGATGCGCGACACCGCCGTGCTGACGCTGCTTTGGGGCTGCGGGCTGCGGATATCCGAGGCGCTGTCGCTGACCGGGGGCCAGGCCCCGCTGCCGCAGGTGCTGCGCATCACCGGCAAGGGCGGCAAGGAACGTATCGTGCCGGTCATCGATGCGGCCCGCGACGCGGTGGATGCCTATGTGGCCGCCTGTCCCTATGACCTGCCTGGCGATGGGCCGCTCTTCCGCGCGATCCGGGGCGGGGCGCTGGCCCCGCGCGCGATCCAGAAGGTGATGGCGCAGGGCCGGATGCAACTGGGCCTGCCCGCTTCCGCCACCCCCCACGCCATGCGCCACAGCTTTGCCACCCACCTGCTGAACGCAGGCGGCGACCTGCGCGCGATCCAGGAACTTCTGGGCCACGCGTCCCTGTCCACGACCCAAGCCTACACGGCCGTCGACACCGTGCGCCTGATGGACGTCTACGCCCGCGCCCACCCCAAGGCCTGACGCAAACGCCGCGCATTTTCACGGAATTGTGCATGAAAGGTGATGCGGAATCGCACCCGCGCTGTGCCAAGGTGCGGCACGGCATACCGCCGCACACCTATAACGCCACTTTCGGGAGGGGACCCCCAAAATGATCCGCAAATTCGCGCTCGCCGCTGCACTGACCGTTGCCGCAGGTGCCGCCAGCGCCCAGGACTGCACCGCCATCACCGTCGAAGACGCCTTTGACCTCGATGAGGCGCAGATCAACGTGCTTTACGATTGCCTTCAGGAAAAAATGGCGACCGGCTATGCCAAGGAAGGTGACGAAATCGGCGCGAACTATCGCAGCTGGGCACCGACAGCCAGCCGCCCCGCCGTTGCCGGTCCGCACGGCAACCGCCTGCTGAACACCTATGCCAACGACATCGCCGCCGAACAGTACCTCAAGTTCGAAGAAGAAGGGTTCGAGATGCCCGTGGGCTCCGTGCTGGCCAAGGAATCGATCACCGTCTCGATCAAGAAAAAGGCCGCGCGCCCCGGACCGCTGTTCATCATGACCAAGGTCGGCCTGGACGAGGCCCCCGATACCGCCGGCTGGCTCTATGCCGGGTTGCAACCCAACGGCAAGGTGATGAAGGTCAAACAAAGCTTCTGCCATGATTGCCATGTCGGTTGGGAGGCACAGGATCACCTGGGCTATCCGCTCGAAGAGGTGCGTTTGGGTCAATAAGACCGCACGCCCTTGTGGCCCAAACCCGGACCGCGCTGGCCCCGTCAGCGCGGTTTTGCATTTGCAACCGGGCGGGGGCTGGTACATGACGGGGCCATGACACAGCAATTCCGCGCCCTGAGCGTTCACCTTTTGACGGCCACAGGCGCCGTGTTTGCCATGTTGGCCATGCTGGCCGCCGTCGAGGCCAAGTGGGACCTGATGTTTCTGTGGCTCGTGGTGGCATTTGCGGTGGACGGGATCGACGGGCCGCTGGCGCGGAAATATGACGTCAAGACCTATGCGCCCGAGTTCGATGGCGTTCTGCTTGATCTGATCATCGACTACCTGACTTACGTGTTCATCCCGGCCTTTGCGCTGTTTGCCTCGGGGCTGATGGCGGGTTGGACAGGGTGGGTCGCGATCATCCTGATCACCTTCGCCTCGGCCATGTATTTCGCCGACACAAGGATGAAGACCAAGGACAACTCGTTTTCGGGCTTTCCCGGCTGCTGGAACATGGTGGTGCTGGTGATCTTTGCGCTCGAGCCGAATTTCTGGGTGTCGCTGGCGCTGGTCACGGTGCTGGCCGTGGGCATGTTCCTGCCGCTGAAATTCGTGCACCCGGTGCGCACCGAACGCTGGCGCTGGTTGACGCTGCCGATGGCGCTGGCCTGGACCTTCTTTGCCGGGTGGGCCGCTTGGGTCGATTTCCACCCCGAAAGCTGGGCGCACTGGGGGCTTGTGCTCACATCCGTCTATCTGGTCTTTGCCGGGATCGCCCAGCAACTGATCCCGCAGCGCTAGATCAGGAACCCGCCTTCGTGGCGCAGCAGGGCCACCTTGGTCTCGACCCCGCCCGCACCTGAAAACCCGGTCAGCCCCTTGGCACCCATCACCCGGTGGCAGGGAATGATGATTGGGATCGGATTGCCACCGCAGGCCTGCCCGACCGCCTGCGCAGGCACGCCCAGCACCTTGGCGATGTCGCCATAGGTGATGGTGGCCCCGAACGGAATTGCCGACATGGCCTCGCACACGTCGCGTTGCAGTTGCGATCCCCGCACCCGCAGGGGCAGGTCAAACGCCTCAAGATCCCCGGAATCATAGGCGCGCAGCTGCGCCACCGCCGCGTCCAGCGTGTCGGACCGGTCCGCGCATCCCGACATGCCCCAAGACAGGCGTACGATGGCGCCATCCTCTTCGGTGACTGTCAGGGCGCCGAATTGCGTCTCTACATCATGCTGTCTCATGGGCGCAGTGTCGCGATCTGCACGGCCGCCCGCAACCCGAACCTTGTGCTAAGCGCGCGCAGGCCGGTCGCGGCGACGCTCCAGAACCCATGCCGCCAACCGTTTGAGCCCGACACCGGTGCGGAACTCGAACTCTTCATAATGGAACTGCCGGGCCGAAACGCCATAGCGGGGCAGCGAGGTTTGCAAGCTGCGGCGCAGGCTGGTGGGTCCGCAGAACGACACCTTGCAGGCCGCCAGCGCATCCGCGCCAACCTTGTCCGCGATGCTCTGCGCCGACAACCGCTGACCTTCTCCAGAGGCCACGATGTGCAGGTGCAGGTTCGGTTTGGCGGCGGCAATACCCTCGATTTCGGCCAGATGCGGGGCGGCGGGCCGTGATTTGACGCAATAGAACATGTGCACATCCGGCGCATCCGCGGCCAGTGCCTCGGCCCAGGCAAGGAACGGTGTCACGCCGATGCCGCCCGCAACCCAGACCTGGGCCCGCTTGCCCGTCAGCCGGAACCGCCCGAACGGGCCTTGCACGCGCACGTCCTGCCCGACCTCAAGCACGCGGGGCAGGCGTGTGGTAAAATCCCCCAGAGGCTTGACCGTCACCCGCAGGCTGCCATCCGCCCCTATGCCGGAAAAGCTGAACGGATGCGGCTCGGCCTGACCGGACCCGGCAAAGCTGAGGATGCCGAACTGTCCGGCCTCGGCGCGGATCGGACGCCACTTGGGTGTCAGCGTCACGGCCAGCGCATCGCCGGTGGTGTCGAGGGCCGCAACGGCATAGCGGCGCGCCGGGCGCATCCGTTCCGGCAACAGCATCCAGACATAGGCGAGGATCCCCGCCGCACAGAACACCCCGGTATAAAGCCCGGCAGGATCCGACATTGCGAATGGTTTCATGATAAAGACAAAGTGGAAGGCCCCCGCGATGAACAGCGCACCCATGGCTTTGTGCGTCCACTTCCACAGGTGATAGGGAACAAAGGTCGCGACCGACAGAACGACGAGGATCAACAGGCCATAGAGGCTGATTTCGCCCAGCGTCTCGGCCAGTTCGGTCAGGGCCGTCTCTGTCCCCAGCCCGCGCATCTCGGCGTCGACCGTGTCGTGTACCAGAATGGCCGCCATCGCCACGATCCCCGCCCATTTGTGCAGCACATAGACCCGGTCGAGCCCTCCAAACACCGCTTCGACCCCCGCCAACCGCGTCGACAGGATCTGCCCCCACGCCATCAGGATCAGCGCGGCAAGCCCGAGATATTGCGAAAACAGCGCCACCTGGTCGGTCACGCCGGGCAGGGTGAAAAGTTGATAGGCCGGAAAGAGGGTCGTCGCGATGATCAGCGTCACGCCAATGGGGTTCATGTCAATTCCAAGTGCCGCATGGCGCGGTCTGTTCTGAGTAATCTTGATTGCGCGGGCGAGACCAGCCCACGCGAAGCACCGCACATACATGCAGGATCACGCGCCCAAGTGAAATAAACCTTCGGCCTAATCCGGCAGGACGCGCCGTTTTTTCCAGCCCCGACCGACTGTGCACCAACCGCCAGAGACCTGCGCGCGGCCCGCCTCTCGCCAAGTTCCGCAAAAGGGCGTAAAGCGGCGATATGGCCCAACCAATCACCCTCGACGACGCGCGTGCATTGCCGCGCTGGCGGCGCCCCACGGCGCTGCTCTTTCTGATGGCATTCGCGATGCCCATCGGGTTCTCGGTGTGGCTGGCGCTCCTGAACAACTTCGTGGTCGAGGCCGCAAATTTCGACGGCCGCGACATCGGCCTTTTGCACGCGATCCGTGAAATCCCCGGCTTTCTCGCCATCGGCGTGATCGTGGTCATCATGTTCATGCGGGAGCAGGTGCTGGGCCTTGTGTCCCTGATCATGCTGGGGATCGCCACCGCACTGACCGCCCAATTCCCGCAGATGGGCGGCATCCTCGCGCTGACCTTCATCAGCTCGATCGGCTTTCACTATTACGAAACGGTCAACCAGTCGCTGCAACTGCAATGGCTGCCCAAGGACCGCGCGCCGCAAATGCTGGGCTGGCTGATGGCGGCCGGGTCGACGGCCACCTTCCTCGTCTATTTCGTGATCATGGTTTTATGGGAACCGCTGGGCCTGACCTACAACACCGTCTACATGGTGGGTGGCGGCATTACCGCGGCGCTTGCCGCCTTTGCCATGCTGGCCTATCCGCAATTCGAATCGCCCACTGCCCAACTCAAGACCTTCGTGCTGCGCCGGCGCTACTGGCTCTATTACGCGCTGCAATTCATGTCGGGCGCGCGGCGCCAGATCTTCATGGTCTTTGCAGGCTTCATGATGGTCGAGAAATTCGGGTTTGAGGTGCACGAGCTGACCGCGCTCTATCTCATCAACCTGATGGTCAACATCATCGTCGCCCCGCTTTTGGGGCGCATCGTGGCGCGGTTTGGCGAACAACGGGCGCTGGTCTTTGAATATACCGGGCTGGTGCTGGTGTTTCTTGCCTATGGTGGCGTCTATTTCCTTGGCTGGGGCCTGATGGTGGCGGCGGCACTTTACGTGATCGACCACGTGTTCTTTGGCCTGGCACTTGCACTGAAAACCTATTTCCAGAAAATCGCCGACCCGCAGGACATCGCGCCGACGGCAGCCGTCGCATTCACGATCAACCACATCGCCGCCGTTGCGCTGCCTGTGCCGCTGGGCCTTTTGTGGCTGGTGTCGCCGGGGGCGGTTTTCCTGCTGGCGGCGGGCATGGCGGCCACATCGCTCATGCTGGCGCTGCTGATCCCGCGCCACCCGGTGCCCGGATACGAAACCCGGCTGGCCGGACCGCTGCCCGCACCCGCCGAATGACATGGCACCGGGCCGCTTCCTGACCGGATCCACCATGGGCCACGTGGTGCGCATGACCGCGACAGGCGCGTTCGGCATCATGTTCGTCTTTCTTGTCGATGCCGCCAACCTGCTGTGGATTTCCCAACTGGGCCAGCCGCAGCTGGTGGCCGCCATCGGCTTTGCCTACGCGATCCAGTTCTTCTCGGTCTCCTCTGGCGTGGGTCTGATGATCGCCGCCACCGCCCTCGTGTCGCGCCGCATCGGCGAGGACGACCGGGCGGGTGCCCGCACGCAAGCCGGAGCCGCACTGGCCATCGCGGCGGCGGTGCAAGGGGCCGTGGCCTGCATCATCTTTGCCCTGCGCCACGATCTTGTGGCGCTGGCGGGGGCCGAAGGCGACACGGCCCGCCTTGCCGCGCGCTATCTGGGCCAGACGGTGTTCTCGCTGATCCCCATGGCGGTCGCCCTGATCGCGTCCGGCACGCTGCGTGCGGACGGGTACGGGGCCAAGGCGATGTATGTGACGTTCTTCTCGGGCGTGCTTTTGATGGTGGTCGACCCGATATTCATCCTGTGGTGGGGCATGGGGCTTGATGGGGCGGCGCTGGGGCTGGTGCTGTTCCGGTTCTGCCTGATGGGCCTGGCGCTCTATTTCGCAAGCGTTCAGCTGGATCTGATCGCGCGGCCAGGTTGGGGCGCGGCGGCTCGGACCTTGCGGCCCTATATGGCCGTCGCACTGCCCGCAATTGCGACCCAGCTGGCGACACCCTCGGGCAATTACCTGCTGACCATCGTGATGGCGCCCTTTGGCGATGATGCCGTCGCGGCCTGGGCCGTGGTGGGGCGGCTGACCGTGCTGGCCTTTGGCGGTGTCTTTGCGCTCTCGGGTTCCATCGGGGGCATATTTGGCCAGAACCTTGGCGCGGGCCAGTATGACCGCCTGCGCAGCACCTACCGCGACGCGTTGATCTTTTGCGGTATCTACACGGTGGTTGTCTGGGCCGTGCTCTGGGCCGTGACGCCGGTGGTGATCCAGGCCTTTGGCCTGACGGGGCAGGGGGCGGATGTGCTGCGCGCCTTTACCACTGTTGGCGCGGGCGGGTTTATCTTTGTCGGCGCACTTTTTGTTGCCAATGCTGCGTTCAACAACCTTGGCAAGCCCGGCCGGTCCACCCTGCTCGGCTGGATCAAGGACGGCGTGCTCAGTTGGCCCGCCGCCGCATTGCTCGCCGCCAGCTTTGGCGCGACCGGCGTCATCTATGGGCAGGCGGCGGCGGGCGTGATCATGGGCGGGCTTGCAGCACTGTGGGGCTGGCGCTATGTGGCGCGCCTGGGGCCCGATGTGGCCGCCGCACCGCCCACGCCACGCCCGTGGCCCAACCCTGACAGATATCGGAGCCGCTGATGCCCACCTGGACCGCCCTCACCACCCTGCAAGGCAAGGCGCAGGCCGACGCGCTGGGTGCCGCTCTCGAGCACATGGACCCCGAGCCCACAGGCGTCGGCGTCTTCGAGGTCGAGGATGGATCGGGTCTTTGGGAGGTCGGCGCCTATTTCACCGACCAGCCCGACGATACCGCGCTCTTGCTGCTGACGACCGCCATGGCGGCCAAGCCGTTCACCGTGTCCGAACTGCCCGAAACCGATTGGGTGGCCCATGTGCGGCGCGAACTGGCCCCGGTCGAGGCCGGGCGCTTCTTTGTCTACGGCAGCCACGACGCGGACAAGGTGCCCGCAGGCAAGACACCCCTGCTGATCGAGGCGGCGATGGCCTTTGGCACCGGCCACCACGGCACGACGCTGGGGTGTTTGCGCGCGCTCGATACGTTGGCCAATGACGGTTTCACGGCGGCGCGCGTCGCCGACATCGGCTGCGGCACCGCCGTTCTGGCGATGGGGGCCGCGACGCTCTGGCCGAACGACGTGATCGCCAGCGACATCGACCAACAGGCCGTCGAGGTGGCCCTGGCCAACCTCTCCGCCAATGACATGACCGGTCAGGTCCGCGTGGTCGAGGCCGCAGGGTTCGACCACCCAGAGCTTGCAGGCCCCTTTAACCTGATCTTTGCCAATATCCTCAAAGGCCCCTTGATTGCCCTGGCACCCGACCTCACCGATCGCCTCGAGCCGGGGGGCTATGCGATTCTGTCCGGTATTCTCAACGAACAGGCCGACGAAGTGGCCGGTGTTTATGCTCAGCTTGGAAACAATCTGACCTTGCGCGCAGAGATTGGTGAATGGACCACCCTGACCCTACAAAAAAAGCCATAATTAAGCGCGGTTTTTAGGGGCATTTGACGCATTTGCCCAGATTTTGCCACAATTGGGGCGCACCTTGATCCTCGAAACTGGTGGGGGCCGGTTTGATGTAACGAGGCTGCCATGGCTGTTGAAACCCAAGCACATTTTCACAAACGCCTAGGCGCGGTTGGCCGCAAGCATGCGGCGATGGCGCAAGGCTATACCACTCAGGTTCGCGGCGACGGATTGATTGTCGTCAAGGCAAAGCGCGGCAAGGCGCGCCGTTTCTTCCCGGTCAAGGGACTGGCGGCGCTGATCCTCGGCTTTTTCATCTTCAAGGCGTTCATGCTCGCGTCACTGGGCGAAATTACCTACAACGAACGCGTGGCCAAGCTTCAGCAGGGCACGCAGATCGAACAGGGCGGCGCCTACGTGATGCAATTGGATGTCATCACTCAGTTCATTGCGGGCTTTCTCGAACCGCTGACCTGACATTCTCTCTCGGTACGACCCTCCAAATGAAAAAGCCGCGAAACCCATCTGGTTTCGCGGCTTTGCCCCGTTTCAGGGGCGCGGTCCGAAGGGGAGAACCCGGATCGTTCAGTGGCCGGAGGCCACGTCTTCGATGTCGCCACGAACCAGACCGATATCGTCCAGTTCACGGTCCGTCAGCGACGAGAGTGCGTTGCGGGTCACGCGGGCATCGTTCCAGGCCACAACTTGGGCGACCAGATTGGCAACAAAGCCTTTGAATTGGCCTGCAACAGGTGCAGCGCCATATGCGGGGCGGGTGGTGTCGAAAGCAGCCATTGCAGCAGTCCTTTTATCGATGTGTCGACGCCGAACCATTCGGCGTTGTGCTGCGCATTTAGGCACAGTGTGAACATGAGACAAGGATAGAAAAATCATAGGTGCCATGCGTTTATTGCATAGCGTCTGATCGCAGTTAACCTACCGTAAAACATACAGAAATCCGGAATCGAAACATGTCGATTTCCGACATGGAAATGACGAATTTGACCCCTCTCGCCGCGGCCGCGTCGGTCCCGGATAACCCCGTGTCGCAAATGGGCCGAGCTGTTAACCCTTGGCGGATGTTCGCGTTTCGTGCTACTGGTGGTCCAAAGCCGTCAGAGCGAGCAGGACAAGGGCACGAAACATGCGAATTTTGGGAATTGATCCGGGCCTGCGCCATACCGGCTGGGGAATCATCGACATGGACGGCCCCCGCCTGCGCCACGTGGCCAACGGCATCTGTCATTCTGCGGGCGACGATCTGGCCCAACGCCTGCTCAGCCTCTTCGAACAGCTCAGCGCGGTGGTCCGCGCCCATGGCCCCGATACGGCCGCCGTGGAACAGACATTCGTGAACGCCGACGGCTCCGGCACGCTCAAACTGGGGCAGGCACGCGGCATCGCCATGCTGGTGCCGGCCCGCGCGGGCCTCAGTATCGGGGAATACGCACCCAACGCCGTCAAGAAAACGGTGGTCGGCGTGGGCCACGCGGACAAACGGCAGGTGGCGCATATGGTCGCCCTGCAACTGCCGGGGGTCGAGATCGAAGGCTCGGACGCCGCCGACGCACTGGCCATCGCCATTTGCCACGCCCATCACGGCGCCCGCGCCGTGCCCACGGCGCAGGCGCCTGCCAAGGGCCTCGCCGCCGCCATCGCCAAGGCCGAAGCACAGGCCAGCATATGATCGGCAAGCTGACAGGCCGCATCGATTACCGCGCCAGCGACCACATCCTGATCGACGTGCGCGGCGTGGGTTATATCGTTTATTGCTCCGACCGCACGCTCGCGGCCTTGCCCGGCGCGGGTCAGGTCTGTGCGCTCTTTACCGATCTGGTGGTGCGCGAAGATCTGATGCAGCTTTTCGGCTTTCCCACGCTGGCGGAAAAGGAATGGCATCGCCTTTTGATGTCGGTGCAAGGCGTGGGGGCCAAGGCGTCGCTTGCGATCCTCGGCACGCTGGGCACCGATGGGGTCAGCCGCGCGATTGCGCTGGGCGACTGGAACGCGGTCAAGGCGGCCAAGGGCATCGGCCCCAAAATCGCGCAGCGCATCGTTCTGGATCTCAAGGACAAGGCACCGACGGTCATGGCCATGGGCGGCACCGTGGCGCAGGCGCTCGGCACGGCCGAGGCCGAGGGCGACGCACAGGTCATCGAACCGGTCGCCGTGGCCGCGCCAGTATCCACCGCTCAGGCCGATGCGCTGTCGGCGCTGGGCAATCTGGGTTACGGCCCCTCCGACGCTGCCGCCGCCGTGGCGCAGGCCGCGGGCGACGCACCTGATGCGGACACGCCCGGACTGATCCGCGCGGCATTGAAACTCCTGGCACCCTCGGGCTAGGGAAACAGGGCGCGGCATCTGCGCCTTGCAAAGGAACACGGGATGACCCAAGGCTCTTCTGATCCCACCTTGCGCCCCGAGGCGCAGGCCGAGGACGTGGACCGCGCGCTGCGGCCACAGGTCCTCGACGATTTCGTAGGCCAGGCCGAGGCACGGGCCAACCTGCGCGTCTTTATCCAGTCGGCGAAACAGCGTGGCGAGGCGATGGACCACACGCTGTTCCACGGCCCCCCAGGTCTGGGCAAGACGACGCTGGCGCAGATCATGGCGCGCGAGCTGGGCGTGGGGTTCCGCATGACCTCCGGCCCCGTGCTGGCCAAGGCCGGGGATCTGGCCGCCATCCTGACAAATCTCGAGGCACGCGATGTGCTGTTCATCGACGAAATCCACCGCCTCAACCCGGCCGTCGAAGAGGTGCTCTATCCCGCGCTCGAGGATTTCGAACTCGATCTGGTGATCGGCGAAGGCCCCGCCGCGCGCACCGTCCGCATTGAATTGCAGCCCTTTACTCTGGTGGGGGCGACGACGCGGATGGGGCTTTTGACGACGCCACTGCGCGACCGTTTTGGCATCCCCACCCGGTTGCAGTTCTATACCGAGGATGAACTCTTTACGATTGTCGAACGCAACGCCCGCAAGCTGGGCGCGCCCGCGGACGAAGGCGGCGCGCGCGAGATCGCCAAACGTGCCCGCGGCACCCCACGGATTGCCGGGCGGCTCTTGCGCCGCGTGGTGGATTTTGCCGTGGTCGAGGGCGACGGGCGTGTGACCCAAGCGCTTGCCGATGCTGCGCTGACGCGTCTGGGCGTCGATCATCTGGGTCTGGACGGTGCGGATCGGCGTTACCTCCAACTGATGGCCGATCATTACGGCGGCGGTCCGGTGGGCGTCGAGACGCTGAGCGCGGCCCTGAGCGAGAGCCGCGACGCGCTCGAAGAGGTGATCGAACCCTATCTGTTGCAGCAGGGTCTGATCCAGCGCACGCCCCGTGGCCGGATGCTGGCGCAACGGGCCTGGCGGCATCTCGGGCTCGAGGCGCCGCGCCCGTCAGGCGATTTGTTTGAATAAGAGTGAACCATGCGAACGGACGAGATCGAAGCCCTCTTTCGCCGCGAGAGCGGAGACTACGTCTTTGCCCGCTGGGGCCGCCCCATCGCGCCGGTGGTGTTCGGCGTCACGGATGATACGCTGGGTGTGATCAAGGGCGCGATTGATGCCGTGTGCCAACTGGCGGGCCACGACACCGCCGAGACGGACACCGAACTGGGCGCGAACTTCATGTGGTTCTTCTTCAAGGACTGGGCCGAATTGCCAGAGGTGCCGAGCCTCGACCGCATGATCCCGGACCTTGGTCCGCTCGTTGCGCGGTTGCAGGCGGCGGATGCCAACCAGTACCGCATCTTCCGCTTTGACGAACACGGCGCGATCAAGGCGTGTTTCGTGTTCCTGCGGATGGATGACGCGCTGGCGGCTGTGTCGGCGGACACACTCGCGCTCAGCCAGGTGGTGCAGTCGGTGCTCTTGTGGTCCGATCTGGCGTTCCGGGATCGTTCGCCCTTGGCGGTGGCCGGTGACACAACCGTGTTGCGCCCTGACATTGCGGCGCTGATCCGCGCGGCCTATGATCCGGTGATGCCGGTGGCGGCGGAGGATGCGAGCCACGCGCTGCGTCTGAGCGCCCGGATCACGCCCGCGCAGTGACCTGTCCCCGCGGGGACAGAGCGCAAAAAACATGGCTGTCCCCGCGGGGACAGGGACAGGAACGGACAAACCGCAAGGATGCCACCATGCAAACGCTTCGCCTTTTGACAACCGCTCTTGCCCTGACCGCGACGGTCGCGGTGGCCCATCAGGGTGTGTCGAACCCTGCCGTGATGGCGCGTATGAACGCGATGAGCGACATCAGTGAGAACGTGAAAACACTTGGCACCATGGCCAAGGGGCAACGCGACTTTGACCGGCAGCTGGCGCGCGCGGCGGCGGCCAACATCGCCGATCACGCGGCGCGGTCCGTGGATCTCTTCGAGGCGCCCGAGACGGATCCCAAATCCGAAGCGCTGCCCGCGATCTGGGACAACTACGCCGACTTCACCGCGAAATCCATCGAGATGCAGCGCGTCGCGCAGGCGCTGGCGGGCTCTATCGAGACGCTGGCGGATGTGCAGGCGGGCATGGGGCCGTTGGGCCAGACCTGCACGGCCTGTCACAAGCTTTACCGCGAATAGCCGCGCGGCATCCCGTAGGGCACCGCGCGGCAGGTGTCTCGCCGCACTTGGGCGGTGGAGACTACGCGCCCTCTGACGGGACGCGCGATTGGGCGAGCGCGCGTGTTGCGGCTTGGAGCGCCACCCAATTCAGCGGGCCGCGGCGGCAGGCGGAGCTGATGCCCCTGTCGCGACAGAACTCGGTAAATGCGTTGATCGTTTTGGACGTCAGGTAGCCGCTGGCCCGGCCCGGCGCATATCCCAGTGCGCGCAGATCCTTTTGCAGCAGCCGGACATAGGCGTTCTTGTTGATCTTGTACGTGGTCAGAAGGCCACGCGCATAGAGATCAGCGGGCGCATCGTTCACGATATCTTCGGACACTGTCCAGAAGCGGCTGCCGTGTGTGCGGGCGGCAATATGAAGCCCTTCTTCGACCGCAGCCTTGGTCCGCAGGCCGGGCAATGCCAGAAGGCGTTGCCGCTGTGCCAGATCGTGCCGCGGATGGCCGCGTTTGCGCAGATACACCAGCAGGGTCTCGGCCGCGCGCATGTCCCCCGTCATGGCGCGCGCATCCAGTGCTGTCAGCACGGCATCCAGGCCCGCCACCTCAGCGCCGGTCTTGGCCACCAGAGCGACCAGCCGCAGTTGCGCGATCCGGTCGCCGCCATGGGCCAGTGTGGTCAGCGTGGCCAAGCCCGCGCCCGCATCAGAGGTTGCGCCAAACGCGTGAGTTGCATGTGCCCATGCCAATGTTGCGGCAGCGCCGGGGATGTCAGCCGTTGTCGCCGCCTGCAGGGCCGCGCGCGCGCCGTCTGCGTCGCCCGCCCGCAGCAGGTTTGCGCCCAGCGGCAACTGAGACCGCGTCCGCCCATGGGCCACCGCCCGGCGAAACTGGGTGATGGCCGCGTGCAGGTCAGGAGCAGTGCCGATGCCAGCCACATGGAAATGGCCCAGCCGGTCCATGGCGCGCGCATCGCCCTGCTGTGCCAGTGCCTCAATCATGCGGAATGCCGCTGCGGGATCTGTCGCGGCGAGATCCATTGCCGTGTCATAGCGCAGCCTGGCGGTGTCCGCCTGCAACATCGCCGGCAAACATACCGCAAAGGCCAACGCCATGAGCCATAAAACCAGTTTCATCATCACCGTACCTCCACGCACCTGACGACCCCTTTGTAAGGTGAAGGGTCCGGGCCGCGCGACGGCTCGAAAGTATAGGTCAGGACGCATTCGGATAGGCGCGGCATTGCGGGGGCAGGGCGGGCCGGGTAACAACAGGGCAGCCGTCCAAAGGAGCGCACATGACCCCGCACCGCTTTGCCCTGACCGTCTATTACGAAGACACCGACATGGCGGGCATCGTCTATTACGCCAACTACCTGCGCTATATCGAACGCGCGCGGTCCGAGATTGTCGAAGAGGTGGGCGTGGACCAGAACGCCATGCGGGCAAACGGCATCGTGTTCGCCGTCACGCGGGTCGAGGCGGATTACATCGGGTCGGCCCGGTTGGGGGATCGGCTGGAGGTGGTGACCACCCACAGGGCGGCCAGCCCGGTACGCTGGACCTTTGATCAGGAGGTGCAGCGGGACGGCGTGGTGATTTTCCGCGCGCATGTGGTCGCCGTGGCCATGACCACGGCCGGAAAACCCACGCGGCTTCCTGCGGAAATCCGCGCAATGGGCATAAAATAAGGCCGATCTGACGTCGAAGTGATAGCTTTCCCCTTTGCCGTGGCCTATGCTGACACACAATAAGGGACGGAAAAACCGACCCGAGAGCAGAGAGCAGGCGGATGGAAGCAGAGACCCTCGCCCTGGCGCAGGAGATTGATTTCTCACTGTGGGGGCTTTTCGCACGTGCAACGCTGACCGTGAAACTGGTGATGATCATGCTGATCGTCGCAAGCTTCTGGGCGTGGGGCATCATCATTCAGAAACTGATCCTTTACCGTCGCGCGCGGGTCGAGGCGGAGCGGTTTGATCGCGCGTTCTGGTCCGGTGAGCCGCTGGACGGCTTGTTCGAACAGATCGGGCCCGAGCCCAAGGGGGCGGCGGAGAAGGTATTTGCCGCCGGTATGATCGAGTGGCAGCGGTCGCACCGCGAGGATGGCGGGTTGATTGCCGGAGCCACCAGCCGGATCGACCGCAGCATGGACGTGGCGATTACCAAGCAGGCGGAGACGTTGCAGGGCGGGTTGACCGTTTTGGCGACTGTCGGGTCGTCTGCGCCGTTCATCGGCCTTTTTGGTACGGTGATCGGGATCATGAACGCCTTTATCGAGATCGCAGAGCAGCAGAACACGAACCTTGCCGTTGTGGCGCCGGGCATTGCCGAGGCGTTGCTGGCGACGGGCTTGGGGCTGCTGGCCGCGATCCCGGCGGTGATTTTCTACAACAAGCTGAGTGCGGACAGTGATCGCATCGTGGCGGGCTATGAGGCCTTTGCCGACGAGTTTGCGACGATCCTGAGCCGTCAGCTGGACGGCTGAGCCATGGGCGCGGGTGTGGTCCAGAAGGACGGTGGGGGCAAGCGGCGCAGGCGCGGCGGGGCGCGCACGCGTCCGATGTCCGAGATCAACGTGACGCCCTTTGTCGACGTGATGCTGGTGTTGCTGATCATCTTCATGGTGGCGGCGCCGCTGTTGACCGTAGGGGTGCCGGTGGAGTTGCCCAAGACGGCTGCGGGTGCTTTGCCCACCGATCAGGAGGAGCCGCTGACCGTGACGGTGACTGCCGCCGGTGCGGTGCAGATCCAGACCACGGATGTGGCGCGGGACGAGTTGGTGGCGCGGTTGCGCGGCATTGCGGCCGAGCGTGACAGCGACCGCGTGTTCCTGCGTGCGGATGGGGCGGTGCCCTATAGCGCGGTGATGGAGGTCATGGGGGCGCTGAACGCCGGGGGTTTTTCCAATATCGGGTTGGTCACGGATATCGGTGGCCCCACGCTGGACGGTGAGGGGCAGTAGCCTTGAACACGGGGCAGGTCATATCGGGGATCGGCCATGCGGGTCTGATCGGCTGGATCCTGTTTGGCGGGACGTTCCAGTCCGAACCGCTGCCCTTTGAGGTGACCGAGGTGTCGGTGATCTCGACGGATGCGTTCGAGGCGTTGTTGACCAATGGGCCGACGCCGGATGCGGCGACCAATGCGGCGCTGCCTGTGCAGCCCGATGTGACGCCCGACCCGATCGAGACGCCCGTGCCGGATGAGGTCGTGGAGGTGCAGCCGCCTGCGCCCAGCCCCGCGCCGGATCCCGACCCTTTGCCCGAACCGCCCTTGCCCGAGCCCGAGCCCGAGGTGGCGGATGACGCGCCCGTGCAGCCCGCGCCGCAGGAGCAGGCGGTGCTGGCGCCCGAGATCGCGCCGCGCCCGGTGCCGCGTGCCGCCGAACGTGTGGCGCCCGAGCCCGTCGCCCCGCCCACGCCCGAGGCCGCACCCGCCGATGTGCAGCAGGACGCGGTGACACCGGACGCGGAGGCGGACACGCCAGCCCCGGTCGAGGAGCAGGACGCGACGGCGCCCGAGGAGGCCACGACCGAGATCGTGACCGAGGCCGAAGAGCCCAGCGGCGCGCCCACCGCATCGCTGCGCCCACCCGCCCGCCGCCCCAGCGCGCCTGCGCCCCCCACCGAAACCGCCGCTGCGCCCGCGCCCGCGCCCACGGCGGACGTGGACGACGCGGTGCGTCAGGCGCTGGAGGGGGGTGGCGAGACGGATGTGCCGCAGGGTCCGCCGCTGTCGGCGGGGGAAAAGGATGCGCTGCGCGTAGCGGTATCCAGTTGCTGGAACGTGGGCTCGCTGTCTTCGGCGGCGCTTTTGACCACTGTGGTGGTGGCCGTCGACATGACACAGGACGCCAAGCCGGTCATCGCCTCGATCCGGATGCTGTCCAGTTCGGGAGGATCCGAACAGGCGGCCAGACAGGCATTCGAGGCCGCGCGCCGGGCGATTATCCGCTGTACGCGGGACGGGTATGGCTTGCCCGTTGAAAAATACGGCCAATGGAAAGAAATCGAGATGACGTTCAATCCCGAAAGGATGCGTATCAAATGATGTGTCGCATAGTTTGCATGGTGGTCGCCCTGACGGTCGCACTGATCCAGATGCCCGCCGCGGTCACCGCCCAGAACGGGCCGCTGCGGATCGAAATCACCGAAGGGGTGATCGAACCCTTGCCCGTTGCGATCCCCGATCTGGTGGCCGAAACGCCGGGCAGTGCCGAAATGGGCCAGCAGCTGAGCCGTGTTATCGCCGCCGATCTGGTGGGCACGGGCCTGTTCCGCGAGCTGCCCGCCAGCGCGTTTATCAGTCAGATCACCGATTTCGGCGCGCCGGTCCAATATGCCGACTGGAAGGCGATCAACGCACAGGCCCTGGTCACCGGGGCGGTGACGGTCTCGGGCAATCAGGTCACGGTCAAGTTCCGACTGCATGACGTGTTTTCGGGCGCGGAGCTGGGCGACGGGCTGCAATTTGCAGGCACCACGGACGGGTGGCGGCGCATCGCGCACAAAGTGGCCGATGTCGTCTATTCCCGGATCACCGGCGAGGGCGGTTATTTCGACAGCCGCGTCGTGTTCGTCAGCGAAAGTGGCCCCAAGGCGCAGCGGCGCAAGCGGCTGGCCGTCATGGACTATGACGGCGCGAATGTGCAGTACCTGACCGGCTCCGAAGCGATCGTGCTGGCCCCGCGGTTCTCGGCCACGGGCGACCGGGTGCTCTATACCAGTTATGAGACGGGATTTCCGCGCATCTACGTGCTGGACGTGGGCAGCGTGCAGCGGCGGGTGCTGGAAAGCCAGCAGGGCGTGATGAGCTTTGCCCCGCGGTTTTCGCCCGATGGGCGGACGGTGGTCTATTCGCTCAGCCAGGGCAGCAACACTGACATATATGCCATGGACATTGCCAGCGGTGCAGCACGGCGCCTGACCAGCGGCCCGGCCATCGAGACCGCGCCCAGCTATAGCCCCGATGGGGCACAGATCGTGTTTGAAAGCGACCGGTCGGGCACGCAGCAGCTGTATGTCATGCCCAGCGGCGGTGGCGAGGCGCGGCGGATCTCGTTCGGGGAGGGCCGTTATGGCACGCCCGTATGGTCGCCGCGCGGCGACCTGATCGCCTTTACCAAACAGTCCAAGGGCCGTTTCCATATCGGCGTGATGCGCACGGACGGATCCGAAGAACGGCTGCTGACCGCGTCGTTCCTCGATGAGGGGCCGACATGGTCGCCCAATGGCCGGGTGATCATGTTCGCGCGTGAAACACAGGGGGCCGCGGGGCGGTCGACGCTGTATTCGGTGGACATCACGGGCCGCAACCTGCGCCCGGTGCGCACGCCCGACGGCGGGTCGGACCCGTCGTGGGGGCCGTTGCAACGATAGGCGCGCGTTTCCTTGGCGGGGCAGACGTGGTACAAATAGGTTAACGACCAGAAGAACTGGCGGAATTCGCGAAGCGAGAGGCACGAGCACATGAAACTGAAGACACCGATTTTGATATTCTGCGCGGCGCTGTCCGTTGCGGCCTGTACCAACCCCAGCCGGTTTGGATCGGATGCGGGCGCGGGCACCGGGGCCGATGCGCTGGGTGGCGCGAATGCGGGCATCGTGCCCGGCAGCGCGTCGGATCCCACATCCGTGGCCTATTTCCAGCAGGCGGTGGGTGACCGGGTTCTGTTCGCGGTGGACCAGTCCACGCTGACGCCCGAAGGCCAACGCGTTCTGGACGGTCAGGCGGCATGGCTGCTGACCAACACGGATTTCACCGCCGTGATCGAGGGTCACGCGGACGAGCAGGGCACGCGGGAATACAACCTCGCGCTGGGCGCACGCCGGGCCGATGCGGCCCGCGCCTATCTGCAAAGCAAGGGCGTGCCCGGCGGGCGGATGCAGGTTGTCAGCTATGGCAAGGAGCGCCCGATCGAGGTGTGCAGTGAAGAGGCCTGTTACGCCAAGAACCGCCGCGCGGTGACGGTGCTGGCAGGTGGGTTGACCGGCTAGGTCACAAGGACCGGGGGAGTGAAGATGGTGCGAGTGATTGTGGGTGTCGTCATGGCACTGGCCCTGATGGGGCCGCGTGCCGCCATGGCGCAGGACGGAACGCTGGCCGATATACGGCAGGAGCTGACCGTTCTTTATGTCGAGCTGCAAAAGCTCAAGCGCGAGCTGTCGACGACCGGTGCTGCGACCACGACCCAAGGGTCGGGGTCCATGCTGGACCGTGTGAACGCCATTGAGATCGAGTTGCAGCGCCTGACCGGCAAGACCGAGGAACTGGAGTTTCGCATCGGGCGCGTGGTGACCGATGGCACCAACCGTGTGGGCGATCTGGAGTTCCGGCTTTGCGAGCTTGAGGCGGGCTGTGACATCGGGGCGTTGGGCGACACGCCGACCCTTGGCGGTGGTACAACGCCGGATGTGCCGGCGGTTGCGCCCGCGCCGCAGCCCCAGACCCAGCTGGCCACGCAGGAAGAGGCCGATTTCAAGCGGGCGCAGGAGGCGCTCGCGGCCCGTGACTTTCGCGCCGCCGCAGACCAGTTTGCGGCCTTTAATCAGACCTATCCCGGCGGACCGCTCCAGGTAGCGGCAGAGTTGGGGCGCGGCGAGGCGTTGGAGGGATTGGGCGATGTGCGCGAGGGCGCGCGGGCCTATCTGGCCGCGTTCACGCTGAACCAGCAGGGGCCGGAGGCGGCGGAGGCGTTGTTCCGTCTGGGTGCGGCCCTGGGCCGGTTGGGCCAGACCAACGAGGCCTGCGTGACGCTGAGCGAGGTTGGCGTGCGGTTTCCGGGCGCTGACGCGGTGGCAAGCGCGCAGGATGCGATGCGCAATATCGGCTGCGGCTGAGGCATGATCGCGCCGCTGATTGCCGCGATCGAAGAACAGCTGACCGGGCAGGTGCCTGACCGTCTGGCCGTTGCGGTGTCGGGAGGCGGCGATTCGGTGGCTTTGCTGGCGGTGATGGTCGAATATGTGCGCCGCACCGGGGCTGAACTGCATGTCATCACGGTGGATCATGGCCTGCGCGAGAGTGCCAAGGAAGAGATCGCCCTTGTCACGGACCTTTGTGCCAAGTGGGACCTGCCGCATCACGTGGAGTTCTGGAAGGGCTGGGCTGGCGAAGGCAACTTGCAAGCGCAGGCGCGGGACGCCCGGTACGAGCTGATGGCCGACTGGGCCTATGCGCATGACATCTCGCATATCCTGCTGGGCCACACGGCGGATGACCAGGCAGAGACGTTCCTGATGCGGCTGGCGCGCGGGGCTGGCGTGGACGGGTTGAGCGCGATGGTGCCGCGCCGGGTGCGGCACGGCATCACCTGGGTGCGCCCGTTTCTGCGGATCGAGCGGTCGGCCCTGCGCAGTTTCCTGCGGGCCGCACGGCTCGACTGGTGCGAGGACCCCAGCAACGAGAACCGCGATTTCGAGCGGGTGCGCGTGCGCGACGCGCTGACCATTCTGGGTACATTGGGCGTGCAGACCGAGACGCTGGTGCAGGTGGCGCACAACATGAGCAAGGCGCGCGAGGCGCTGGATTGGCAGACATTTCTGGCCGCGCGCGAGGTCGCGCAGCTGATCCGCGGGACGGTTGCGTTTGATCTGCGGCGGTTCCGGATGCAGCCCGAAGAGATCGGCCGCCGCCTGCTGCTGCACGCGCTGTCGTGGACGTCGAACGCAGCCTATCCGCCGCGACGTGAGGCGGTGGCCCGTACGCTTGGCGCGATACGTGCAGGCAAGGGCGCGACGCTGGATGGCTGCCAGATCATCGTGGAAAACAACGTCGTCTGGATCGCGCGCGAGTTGGAGGCGATCAAGGATGTCACCTGCGAAGTGGGGGACCTGTGGGACGAACGATGGGTCATCAGCGGCCCCGAAGACGACCCCGACCTGGAGGTGCGCGCACTGGGCTACGAGGCGCTTTCAGGCGTCGAGGGGTGGCGCGACACGGGCATACCGCGGGCCGTTTTGGCGGCCTCTCCGTCGGTGTGGTACGACGACCAACTGATCGCCGCCCCCATCGCCGGGGCGGACGCCGAATGGTCGGCGGAGTTGGAACAGGGGCAAGATGCCTTTTTCGCCGCACTTTTATCGCATTGAACAAACGGTAAGCATCTCTATCTTAGAGTAAACGCCTCGGGCCTCCGCCCGTCGGTGGCACGTATCAGGAGATTTTCCTTGGGAAACGCACGTAATATTGCCTTTTGGGTGGTTCTGTTCCTGCTGATCTTGGCCTTGTTCAACCTGTTTGGCGGGTCGGGCAACACGCTGCAAAGCCGTGAGATCAGCTATTCCGAGTTTGTGGACGCCGTCGAAGACGGATCGGTCAGCAATGTGACGCTGGACGGCGAACAGGTCCGGTTCCGCCGCGGGACCGAGGATTTCGTCACGATCAAGCCCGAGGATGCCGAGGTCACAGACCTGTTGATCGCCAACGACATCCCAGTGCGTGCGGAGCAACAACAGCAATCGGGCTTCCAGACATTCATCGTGTCGCTCTTGCCCTTCCTGCTGCTGATCGGTGTTTGGGTCTATTTCATGAACCGCATGCAGGGCGGCGGCAAAGGCGGCGCCATGGGCTTTGGCAAGTCCAAGGCCAAGATGCTGACCGAAAAGCATGGGCGCGTGACGTTCGACGACGTGGCGGGCATCGACGAAGCCAAGGACGAGCTGGACGAGATCGTGGAATTCCTGCGCAACCCGCAGAAATTCTCGCGCCTCGGCGGCAAGATCCCCAAGGGCGCGCTGTTGGTGGGCCCTCCGGGTACGGGTAAGACGCTGCTGGCGCGGGCCGTGGCCGGTGAAGCGGGTGTGCCGTTCTTTACCATCTCGGGCTCTGACTTTGTCGAGATGTTCGTGGGCGTGGGTGCATCCCGTGTGCGCGACATGTTCGAGCAGGCCAAGAAAAACGCGCCCTGCATCGTGTTCATCGACGAGATTGACGCCGTAGGTCGCCACCGGGGTGCCGGCTATGGCGGCGGCAACGACGAGCGCGAACAGACGTTGAACCAGCTGCTGGTTGAGATGGACGGTTTTGAGGCGAACGAAGGTGTGATCATCATCGCCGCCACCAACCGTAAGGACGTTCTTGACCCCGCGCTGTTGCGCCCCGGTCGTTTTGACCGTCAGGTCACCGTGGGCAACCCGGACATTAAGGGCCGCGAGAAGATATTGGGCGTGCATGCGCGCAAGACACCGCTGGGCCCGGACGTTGATCTGCGCATCATTGCGCGCGGCACGCCCGGTTTTTCTGGCGCCGATCTGGCCAACCTTGTGAACGAAGCGGCGTTGATGGCGGCACGGATCGGGCGGCGGTTTGTGACGATGCTGGATTTCGAGAGCGCCAAGGACAAGGTCATGATGGGGCCCGAGCGCCGCAGCATGGTCATGACGGCCGAGCAGAAGGAAATGACCGCCTATCACGAGGCAGGGCACGCGTTGGTGGGGCATCTGCTGCCCAAATGTGACCCTGTCTACAAGGCGACAATCATTCCGCGTGGCGGTGCATTGGGCATGGTGATGAGCCTGCCCGAGATGGACCGGCTGAACATGTTCAAGGATGAATGCCACCAGCGTCTGGCCATGACCATGGCGGGCAAGGCGGCGGAGATCCACAAATACGGACCCGATTCCGTGTCGAACGGCCCGGCGGGCGACATCCAGCAGGCCAGCGCGCTGGCCCGTGCGATGGTGCTGCAATGGGGCATGTCGGACAAGGTCGGCAATATCGACTATTCCGAAGCGGCGCAGGGCTATCAGGGCAACACCGGTGGTTTCTCGGTCTCGGCCAACACCAAGGAGTTGGTGGAGCAAGAGGTGCAGCGGTTCATTCAGGACGGCTATGAGTGGGCGCTGAAGATCATTCAGGAGAACGAGGAACAGTTCGAGCGTCTGGCCCAGGGCCTGTTGGAATACGAAACGCTGACCGGCGAAGAGATCGCGCGGGTGATGAACGGCGAGCCGCCGCAAAGCCCCGATGACGAGGATGGCGGGTCCAAGGTTGAGGACAAGAAACCCAGCCTGACCGCGATCCCCAAGGCCAAGAAGAAATCCGGCCCCTCGGGCGATGGCGGGATGGAGCCTGAACCCACCGGCTGATCCGACGCCATAACCAACTCTGAAAGGCCCGCCCATGATGGCGGGCCTTTTGCGTCCGGGGTGTTCACGTCTGTGCCAGCGGGGTTGTGGCAGCGGGGTCGGTGCGGCAGATAGGAACCATGCAGTTCCTTACCTTTCCCCTGCGGTCGCTGACATTGTTCTATGCCCTGTTGCTGTGGCCCGGGCGCTATGCGTTCTGGGGCGTGGTCGATACCGCCGCCTATTACCCGGCGCTGATGTATGACAGCGGCGTCTGGAGCATCCGCCTGCTGATCGCGGCGCTGGCGGTGACGCCCGTTCTGTTGGCGATCAATCGCATTGGGCGTGGGCAGACGCTGGGCCGTTGGTTGCTGCCGCGGCGCAGGCATCTGGGCATTGCGTCGGCGCTCTATGCCGGGGTGCACCTGTTTCATTACCTGCGTGCTGTTGGTGGGTTGGGCGCGGTGGTGTTCGACCTGCGCCTGCTGGCCTATCAGACTGGGTGGGCCAGCCTGATCATCCTCGGTGCTTTGGCTGCGACGTCCAACGCGCGTGCGGTCCGGGCGATGGGACGGGGGTGGAAGCGGCTGCATCTGTGGGTCTATCCGGCGGGGGCGTTGGCGCTGTGGCACTGGTATCTGCTGGATTGGTACACGGGCCGCGTTCTGTTCTGGTGCGCGATCTTTGCGGTGCCCATCATCGCCAAATGGGGTCTGCGACGGCTGCGCGGGCGGCTTTTTGCCTGACAGATCACGAAATGTGGGGCGGGGGTAAGGAAACGTCATTGGCGTTGCGCGCATTGCGCTGCTAGCACATGGGCAGACCAGAAGGAGACCACCGATGCCCGCGCTCAAACCCACGTTATTTCAGGCCCGTATCACCTGGTTGGGCTGTGTGGCCGACCGACAGGAGAGCCTGCGCGCCGTGTCGGTGGACGCGGTGGAGGCGACGCTTGACGGGTTTCCGGGCGAAGCGCACGGAGGGGCGACGCGCCCGGCCTGTGTGCGGGTCGCGACGCAATACCCCGAGGGCACACCGATCCGGAACGTGCGGCAATTGTCGATCCTGAGTGCGGAAGAATTGGCGCTAACGGCGGAGGCCATGGGTCTTGATGCGATTGATCCGGCTTGGGTCGGTGCGTCGATGGTGATCGAGGGTATCCCCGAGTTCACCAAGGTGCCGCCATCCTCGCGCCTGATGGCACCCAGCGGAGCGGGGATCGCGATCGACATGGAGAACCGCCCCTGCATCTTTCCGGGCAAGGAGATCGAGCGCGAGGCCAAGGGCTTTGGCAAGCTCTACAAGCCTGCCGCGAAGGACCGGCGCGGTGTGACGGGCTGGGTCGAATATGGCGGACGGCTGGCGGTGGGTGACGTGCTGACGCTGCATGTTCCGGATCAGCAGGTCTGGAGCCACCTGGAGGCGGCGCGCGCGGGCTGAGGCGCGCAGACCACAGGCGCGGCAGATACCGCAGAGAAGCATTTGGCCGAGGCCTGCACGGACTTGATTTGATCCGCCCCCATCGGGCAACGTTCGCGGCAATAGTTTTATTGCGGATTTTTGCCTTGATCGATCCATATCAAATCGCCGGGTATTTTGGCGTTGCGTTTTATCTTGGAAGCTATGCGTTGCTGCAACTGGGCCTGCTCAAGGGTAGCAGTTACACCTACGCACTGATGAACCTTACGGCAGCGTCGCTTGTTCTGGTGTCGCTGGCCACGGGCTGGAACCTGTTTTCGGCGATCATCCAGATCAGCTGGATCACCCTGTCGATGGTGGGCATGGTGCGGGTGTGGATCCTGACCAGCGGGTTGCGGTTCACGGATGAGGAACAGGCGCTGATCGATGCGCATTTCCCGACCATCCGCCGGATCGACGCGCGCACGTTGATGCGGGCAGGCGTGTGGCAGGATCTGGAGCCCGGTGCGCCGCTGACCGTGCAGGGCGAGCCGGTGCAGCAGCTGAGCTATATCGCGCAAGGTGGTGTCGATATCGATCTGGGCGGTCAGTTCATCGCGGATGTGGGGGCGGGCGGCCTGATCGGAGAGATGGGCTGTATGCAGAGCGCGCCCGCCAGCGCGAGCGTGTCCACCAACCGGCCATCACGCATCTTTGTGCTGCGCTCGGACGTGCTGCGGCGTCTGGTCAAGCGCAATCCGGATTTGGGCGCGCATCTGGAGTTCGCATTTGCGGGCAACACGCGGGCCAAGCTGATGGCGACAAACGCGCGACTCGAAGAGCAGTTGAAAGCACGAAACCTTGTTGCCGCAGCGCCCTAGCCGTTTCCGAAATGAAACTTGCGCACGTCTGCGCGGCGCAACATCGCGTTGAAATGTCGGAATTGCACGCATGCCCCCTAGGCATGCGCCTGTATGCAGGCCACGACAGACGGACCCAATTCACACGGCGGGGAGCACCATGGCCTATAAATCCGACATCGAAATCGCACGCGAGGCGAACAAGAAACCGATCCAGGAGATCGGCGCCAAGCTGGGGATTTCCAGCGATGATCTGCTGCCCTACGGCCACGACAAGGCCAAGGTCAGCCAGTCGTTCATCAACGGCGTGCAGGACCGCGAAAACGGCAAACTGATCCTTGTCACCGCGATCAACCCCACGCCTGCGGGCGAGGGCAAGACCACGACGACCGTGGGTCTTGGCGACGGTCTGAACCGCATCGGCAAGAACGCCTGCGTCTGTATCCGCGAGGCATCGCTTGGCCCGAACTTTGGCATGAAGGGCGGGGCTGCTGGTGGCGGTTATGCACAGATCGTGCCGATGGAAGAAATGAACCTGCACTTTACCGGGGACTTCCACGCCATCACATCGGCGCACTCGCTGCTGTCCGCCATGATCGACAACCACATCTATTGGGGCAATGCCCTCGAGATCGACACGCGCCGCGTGGTGTGGCGCCGTGTGGTCGACATGAACGACCGCGCGCTGCGCCAGATCACGGCCAGCCTGGGCGGGGTCGCCAATGGCTTCCCACGCGAGGCGGGCTTCGACATCACCGTGGCGTCCGAGGTCATGGCGATCCTGTGTCTGGCCAAGGATCTCAAGGACCTGCAAAAGCGTCTGGGTGACATGATCGTGGCCTATCGCCGCGACCGTTCGCCGGTCTTTGCGCGCGACATCAAGGCCGATGGCGCGATGACCGTCCTGCTCAAGGACGCGATGCAGCCGAACCTGGTGCAGACGCTGGAAAACAACCCGGCCTTTGTGCATGGCGGCCCGTTTGCCAACATCGCGCATGGCTGTAACTCGGTCATCGCGACGACGACAGCGTTGAAACTGGCCGACTATGTTGTGACCGAAGCCGGGTTTGGTGCCGATCTGGGTGCTGAGAAGTTCATGAACATCAAGTGCCGCAAGGCGGGGCTAGCCCCGTCGGTGGTGGTCTGTGTGGCCACGGTGCGTGCGATGAAGATGAACGGCGGCGTGGCCAAGGCGGATCTGGGCGCAGAGAACGTGGATGCAGTCAAGGCCGGGTGCCCGAACCTGGGTCGTCACATCGAGAACCTCAAATCCTTTGGCGTGCCGGTTGTGGTTGCGATCAACCACTTTGTTACGGACACTGACGCCGAAGTGCAGGCGGTCAAGGATTTCGTCGCCGCACAAGGTGCCGAAGCCATCCTGTCGCGCCACTGGGAGCTGGGGTCCGAAGGATCCGCGGATCTTGCGACCAAGGTGGCCGAACTGGCCGATGCGGACACCGCAAACTTTGCGCCGATCTATCCCGACGAGATGCCGCTGGCCGAAAAGATCCAGACCATCGCCAAGCGCATTTACCGTGCGGACGAGGCCTTGATGGATCAGAAGATCCGCGATCAGCTGAAGCTGTGGGAAGAACAGGGATACGGCCATCTGCCGGTCTGTATGGCAAAAACGCAGTACTCGTTCTCGACCGATCCGAACCTGCGCGGTGCGCCCACGGGCCATTCGGTGCCGGTGCGCGAAGTGCGCCTGTCGGCTGGTGCCGGATTCATCGTCGCGGTCTGTGGTGAGATCATGACCATGCCGGGCCTGCCGCGTGTGCCGTCTGCTGAAAACATCATGCTGAACGACGCAGGCCAGATCGAAGGACTGTTCTGAAGCAGAGACGTGCGGTGCGCGCCAAGCGCGCACCCTACGCCTGCGTGATGTTTCCGTGCACTCACGATGTGGGTAGAGCGGTGTAATGCGATTGACCCGGGGGCCTCTGACCGTCCAGCCTGTTGTGCAGTGACCGAAGGAGGAAAGACCATGACCAGACTGTTCGCCCTGATCCTCAGCCTGATGGCTGTGACCGTAACGCCCGCCGCGGCGAGTGATCGGTATGAAGGGTATTATTACCCCGAGATCACATCGACCGAAACGTTTACCCGCGTGATCCGCGAAGCGCCGCAATCCAGCAAAGGTGTTCGCGTGGAGTTCGTGACCAACCTGACCGTGGCGCAGCTGGCCGCCCCCGAAAGCCCGCGTTTCGTGTTCTTTGCCAAGGGGGATGACGCGCGGCACCTGACGGTCATTGCCCTTGATGACGACGTGTTTTCGACCCTGTTCCGGGCCCGTGCGGTGCTGGCGCAGATGACGTCGAACATGCGCAACAACGAGTTTTTCCGCCAGCAGAACCTCCAGTTCGTGGCGACGTTTTTCGACCTTTTGCAGTTCATGGAATTCGACACGCTGGTGATCAGTGACGGCGAGACATGGGCGCATGAGGTGACTTTCACGCGATGAACTGAGAAGGAACGGCGATGACCGCGACGACCATTGATGGCAAGGCCTTTGCGGCCAAGGTACGCAGCGATGTGGCAGCCCATGTCACACGGCTGAAGGAGGACCACGGGATCACGCCCGGTCTGGCGGTCATTCTGGTGGGCGAGAACCCCGCGAGCGAGGTTTATGTCGCGGCCAAGCACAAGCAGACCGTCGAGGTCGGCATGGCGTCGTTCGAGCACAAGTTGCCGGCAGACGTGTCCGAGGCGGATCTGTTTGCGCTGATTGATCAGTTGAATGCGGACCCGACCGTGCATGGCATCCTGTGCCAGTTCCCGGTGCCGGATCATCTGGACGAACGTGCCGTGGTGGCGCGGATCGATCCGTCGAAAGATGTGGATGGTTTGAGTGTCGTGAATGCGGGCCTTTTGGCCAGTGGCGAGACCGGTCTGGTGTCGTGCACGCCCTTGGGGTGTTTGATGCTGCTGCGCGATCAGTTGGGCAATATGTCGGGGATGGAGGCGGTGGTGATTGGCCGCTCGAACCTCTTTGGCAAGCCGATGGGGCAGCTGTTGCTGCGCGAGAACTGCACCGTGACGATTGCGCATTCGCGCACCAAGGATCTGGCCGAGGTGTGCGCCCGTGCGGATATTCTGGTGGCGGCTGTTGGTCGCGCCGAGATGGTCGAGGCCGACTGGATCAAGCCGGGTGCCACGGTCATCGATGTGGGCATCACCCGCGTTCCGCATCCTGAGAAACCCGGCAAGACCAAGCTGCTGGGCGATGTGAATTTCGCGCAGGCCGTGACCGTCGCCAAGGCCGTGACGCCTGTGCCGGGTGGTGTGGGGCCAATGACCATTGCCTGCTTGCTGGCCAACACGATCACCGCTTGTTGCCGCGCGCATGGGCTGGAGGCGCCCGAAGGCCTCACGGCCTAGGCTCTGACCGGCACCATGGTGCCTTGCAGCACTGCGACGAGGGTTTCGCGGCCATCCGTGACGGCGAACACCTCGGATGTGACCACGATAAGGCGACGGCCGGGTTTGATGACCCGGCCTTTTGCTATGAGGCGGTCGCCTGTGGCAGGGGCGGTGAGGTTGATCTTGATCTCTGCGGTGACGACTTCCTGATCGTCCGGCAGGGTGGTGAGCGCGGCGTAGCCCGCGGCACTGTCGCCCAAACCAAAGGTCAGCGCGGCATGGGCAAAGCCCTGTTGCTGGCGGCAACCGGGCAGGATCGGGGCGGAGATCGTAACCAGCCCCGGTTCGACTGCGTCCAGCGTGGCCCCGAAAGTTGTCATCATGCTTTGCCGGGCAAAGCTGGCGGCGATCCGGTTGGTCATGGTCCACCGCGCGGCATGGGCACCTGCACGGGGCGCGCGCCGGTCATGATGGCAGAGGCGTCGGGGCGCATGAGGCGCGACAGGGTGCTGTCATGGCTACGCAAACCGCCGGTATAGGTGCCATAGGCGGGCATCACCAACCGGTCGCTGTCGATCAGGAAGGCGGGGCGCGTGATTGCGCGACCACGCGTTGGCAACGTGGCTTTGGGGTGGTAGTGGCCCGAAACTTCGCCGCTGGCACCCGGTTTTGCGATGTGGCGGAAGGTGACGGACCCGATGGGCAGTTCGGCCAGATGGGTGCCACCAAATTCGAGAGGGCCGGGATCGTGGTTGCCTTCGATCCAGACCCAGCGGCGACCGGCTTGCAGGCGTGTGATCCAGAGGCGTTCGTCTTCGGGCAGGCTGCGGGCGGCGGAGAGATCGTCAAAGCTGTCGCCAAGACAGACGACTGTGCGTGCGTCGGTGGTCTCCAGATCGGAGGCAAGGCGGGTGAGGGTGTCGCGTGTCTCGTAAGGGGGCAGTTGCAGCCCGGACCGGCGGGCGATGCGTTCGGCCTTGCCCAGATGCAGGTCGGAGACGCAGAGCAGGTTTTGGTCGGGCCAAAAGAGTGCGCCGGAGCCAAGCGCTTTAAGCGCTGCACCGGCCAGTGAGAGATCGCACGTGTTCATACTTTGTTCATATATGTACGATGTGTTTGCTTCAAGGCTGCCGTGGATTGGGGCTCTGCCCCAAACCCCGGAGTTTCTTTGGCAAGATGAAAGAGCTTTAGAACGGGACGCGCCAGTCCTTGCGTTTGGGTTCGGGGGGCAGTCCGGCTGTGGTCATCAGGCGTTCGGCCTCTTCGGCGAGGAGCTTTTCCTCGGCCAGTCCTTTGATGGGCACGCGGCCCACTTCGAGCATCAGGGGGGCCGCGAGAGGGGTGATGCGGTCGTGTTCGATGAGGTCGATACGGGTGCCGATGCGGGCGCACATTTCCTCGATCCGGCCAAAGTCGACGAGGCCGCGCATGGCCTCTTGGCGGGTGATTTGCAACATCAGGTGATCGGGGTCGTATTTGGCGAGGGTGTCGTAAAGGATGTCGGAGCTGAACGTGGCCTGGCGTCCGGTTTTGCGGTTCGACGGCAGATTGCGTTCAATGAGGCCCGCGATGGTGGCCGAGGCGCGGAAGGTGCGTTTCATCACGGCGTTGCCCGCAAGCCAGGTGTCCAGGCCATCGCGCAGGGCGTCGATGTCGAAGAGGGGGGCGGGATCGGTGATCTTGTCGAGGCCCCAGATCAGGGTGGCGTAGTCCGTCGCGAGGAAACCCAGCGGGTTGAGACCGGTTTCCTCCATCCGCTTGGTCAGGAGAAGGCCCAGTGTCTGCATCGCGTTGCGCCCGGCAAATCCGTAGACGGCGGTGTGGATACGGTTGTCGTGTGGGAAACTTTCTATGAGCAGGCGGCCCGGTTCGGGCAGGCGGCTGACCTTGCGTTGCAAACTGAGCCATTCGGCGGTGTGTGGTGGCAGGGCGGGCCATGTGTCTTGCTGGAACATCTCGATGATGCGGTGGCTGAGTTGCGTTGAGGTGGCGAATTTCGTGCCGAGGAAGGTGGCGATTTTGGGTTTCTTGGCGGCGTCGCGGGTCACCTGGACGGTCATTTCGCGCAATGAATCATAGCGCACGATCTGGCCGCCGATCAGGAACGTGTCACCGGGGGTGAGGGTGGCGGCAAAACCTTCTTCGATCTCGCCCAGAGGTTTGCCGCCGCGGCCCTTGAAGCGCACCTTGAGTGTGTCGGTGTCCTGAATCGTGCCGATGTTCATGCGGATACGTTGCGTGCTGCGCGGGTCGCGGAGTTGCCAGTGGCCGTCAGGACGTTGTTGCAGGCGTTTCCATTGGTCATAGGCGCGCAAGGCGTAGCCACCTGTGGCGCAGAAATCGAGGCAGGCGTCGAAATCGGGGCGGGTGAGGGTGCTGTAGGCACCTGTGCTGGTCACCTCGTTATAAAGCGCATCGGCGCAGAAGGGGCCAGCGCAGGCGACGATCAGAATGTGCTGGCAGAGCACGTCGCGCGGGCCGGGGCCGCGTGGGTCGCCGTCCAGCGCGCCCGCCTTGACCGCATCGAGGGCGGCCACGCATTCCACCACCTCGAACCGGTTGGCGGGGACCAGCAAAGCCTTGGATGGCGCATTGTAGCGGTGGTTGGCGCGGCCGATCCGTTGCACCAGCCGTTTGACGTTCTTGGGCGCACCGACCTGAATGATCAGGTCCACGTCGCCCCAGTCGATGCCAAGATCGAGCGTTCCGGTGCAGACGATGGCCTTGAGTTGGCCGTCAACCATGGCTTGTTCGACCTTTTCGCGCTGTTGGCGGTCGAGCGATCCGTGATGAATGCCGATGGGCAGCCCTTCGTCATTGGCGAGCCAGATGTTGTGGAAATAGAGCTCGGCCTGAGCGCGTGTGTTGTGAAAGATGAGCGTGGTTTTGTGTTTCCTGACCTGCTCCAGCACCGCCGGGATCGCGTATTTGCCGCCCGAGCCGGACCATGGCGGGGCCTCTTCGGTCACCAGCATCTGGATGTCGGGGGCGGGGCCGGGATCGGCGTGCAGGATATCGCAGGGGTCGGGGTGCCGGGCCAGCAGGTGCGCGATGGCGGCGGGATCCTCGACCGTGGCAGACAGGCCCACGCGTTTGAGGCCGGGCCGCAGGCCCTGCAACCGGCTGAGGGCGAGGAACATCTGGTCGCCCCGTTTGCTTTCGGCCAGAGCGTGGATTTCATCGATGATCACCCGTTTGAGGCCCGCGAACATGCGTGGCGCGTCCTCGTAACTGGTGAGCAGGGCGAGGCTTTCCGGTGTGGTGAGCAGGATATGCGGCGGGTCGGCGCGTTGGCGTTTCTTTTGCGTGGCCGAGGTGTCGCCGGTGCGGTCCTCGATCCGGATGTCGAGGCCCATCTCTTCGACCGGCGTGCGCAGGTTGCGCTTGATGTCGGCAGCGAGCGCCTTGAGGGGCGAGATGTAGAGCGTGTGCAAGCCCTCGTGATCGCCTTGGGCCA
This sequence comes from uncultured Tateyamaria sp., assembly GCF_947487805.1. Classification (GTDB taxonomy): domain Bacteria; phylum Pseudomonadota; class Alphaproteobacteria; order Rhodobacterales; family Rhodobacteraceae; genus Tateyamaria. The sequence goes on from NZ_CANKXW010000001.1 coordinate 1,019,375, forward strand.
GTTCGGCCAGTGTCGGCAGGAACCCCGCCAGCGTCTTGCCCCCTCCGGTGGGTGCGATCAGCAGGAGGGCCGGGTCGTCCGCACGGTCCAGCATCTGTTGCTGGTGCGGGTGGATCGTCCAGCCCTTGGCGGCGAACCAGTCGGTAAACATCGGGGGGAGCGGCGTCATGCGCGTCAATGTAGCGGCTGGCGCGCCGGGGGGAAGTGGGCGCCTGCATCTTTCGGCACGCGCGGCGCCAGTGCCTAGCGGTGCGGTTTGAGGGCGCGGATCGTGGCCTGAACTTGTTTGGGCAGGGCGGTGTCCATGCCGTCAGGGGCCGCGTCGAGGGCCGCGGCGACATCCTTGACCAGAATGCCGATGGAATTGTCGGGGGCGTAACCGTCGCGCGCGAATTCGATCGTGTCGAAGCCGGAGGCGAGCCAGTTCTGTCCCGAGGATGTGCCGATCAGCGTCAAGAGCCGTTCGGTGTCGAGCCCGGAGGCCCCGGCCCAGTCCAGCACCAAACGCGTCATCGCGGTGTGAGAGGCGGCGAGCAGATTGTTGAGCACCTTGGCCTGCATACCGGTGCCAAAGGGGCCCATGTGGTGGAAATACTTGCCCATGCAGGCGAGCAGGGGCAGCGCCTCGTCGATGTCATCCTGCACGCCGCCCATCATGAAGGACAGGGTGCGGTTTTCCGCGGCCACCTGTGCGCCGGACATCGGCGCGTCAATGAGGGTGATGTGATCCGGCACCCGTTCGCGCAGGCCCTGCACATAGCGCGGCGACAGGGTCGAGCAGATAAAGATGCGGCGCAGGTTGGGCGCGGTGCCCATCAGGTTCTGGGTGTCAAAGAGCAGCGCGTTGGTTTCCGCCTCGTCCCGGACCACGGAAAACAGGGTTTCCAGCCGGGGCGCAAAGGCCATAATGTTGGTCGTGATGTGATCCACATCCTTGTCCACCACATCGAACCCGATGGCATTGGTGCCGCCGTCACGCAAGGCATCAAGCATGGGACGCCCCATGCGGCCGCATCCCGCAAGCCCGATCATTTGACGATCAGTTCGTCCTTGACGAACATATTGGCCCAGGCGCGGTCGATCAGGTCGGGGCGCATTTGCAGGGGGATGCCCTCGAAATTGCAGATCGCAACCATCTGATCGACAAGGAAATTCGGCTGATAGTTGGCGTAGATGTTGTCGATAGTCGGGTATTTGACCTTGAGCAGGTGGATCAGCGCCTCTTCGTTCAGGGCCATCCCCTTCTTCTTGGCGACCATGGCAAAGATCTTGAGGAAGTTCGCCTGGTTCGGCCCGTCGATCTTGATCTTGAAGAAGATCCGGCGCAGGGCGGCCTGGTCAAAGATCTCGTTGGGGTGGAAGTTGGTCGAGAAGACGACCAGCGTGTCAAAGGGCACTTCGAATTTCTCGCCTGATTGCAGGGCGAGGATGTCTTTGGATTCCTCGAGCGGCACGATCCAGCGGTTGACCAGCGCCTGCGGCGGTTCGGCCTGACGGCCAAGGTCGTCGACGATAAAGATACCGCCGGTGGATTTCAGTTGCAGCGGCGCCTGATAGGTCCGCGCGGTGGGGTTGTAGACGAGGTCCAGCATGTCCAGCGACAGCTCGCCCCCCGTGATCACCGTGGGCCGTTCGCATTTCACATAGCGCAGGTCATAGGGCGTGCGGCGGCGCAGGGAATTCGGATCCTGGCCCGCATCGGGGGCAAGGATGTGCACGATCGGGTCATAGACGGTGATAACCTGACCCGCATATTCGATGGCCCGCGGCACATAGACCTGATCCCCCAGCGCGTCCCGGATGCCGTTGGAGATCGAGGATTTGCCGTTGCCGGGGGGGCCGTACATCAGGATGGAGCGGCCCGCCGAGACGGCGGGGCCAAGCTGGTCCAGCAGGTCATCGGGCAGCACGAGGTGCCCCATGGCACCGGTCAATTGCTGGCGCGTCACCATGATGTTGCGGATCGACTGGCGTTTGACCTGCTCGCGGTAAACATCCAGCGGCACGGGCATGGCGCCGAAATATTCCGACTGCGCCAGCGCATCAAGCGCGCGCGCCTTGCCGCCATCGGTCAGCTGATAGCCCATTTCATTTCCATTGTTGGCATTCAGCGTGCCCGTCGCCTCCATCAGGCGCTGGTCGCGGCACATGTCGATCAGTTCCTGCACCACTGGGATAGGCAGGCACATGGCCTCGCTGAGATCCGACACCATGTCGAGATTCTTGCGGAACATGGTCTTGAGCAGGATGTCCCGCATCATCACCACGGGCAATTTCATGTCCTGGATCCGCTTGGGCGCGGGAGGCGCAATCACGTCTGCGACTTGCATATTCATGGGAAAACGGCCTGCTGCTGCTTGTGCTTGAGTTCAGAAGTAGCAGGGTATTGGGTCCAAAATATGACCCAAACGGGTCAAGACCCGTGCACTGTCGCCAAAACGAGGTAAATCGCCAGCGTTGGCCCCAGGGCAAAGCCCATCGGGAATTTCTTGGCGTCCTGGCTCCAGCTGTCCCAGTTCGGGGCCATGCGGCGCAGGGGGCTGTGTTTTGCGATGCGGTGCGCGGCATAAGAGGCGAGCAGTACGGCGGCAAAAAGCGCCATCAGCAGGCGTACGTCACCCAAGGCCACGTAAGGAGCCGCCGCGGCGAGGAATTTGGCGTCGCCTGCGCCCATTGCACCGGCGGCGTTCAGGATCATGCAGACCACCAGCACGATGCCAAGTTGTGCCATTTGCCAGCCAAAGACGGGCAGGGGCATCAGGAACGGGCCCAGCACGACGAACACGGTCACCATGGCCAGCACGGTCCAGTTCGTGATCCGCATGGACGCCAGATCAGTGTAGGCGACGTAGAGACAGAGTGGCACCAGAAACGGCAGAAACCACAGCGCAATCTGCGCAGAGAGCGCCATCAGATCACCCGGCGTTTTCGAGTGCGCGCAGCGAACGCACCGCGGCTTCGAAATGTTGGGGATGCGTTTCAATCGCCTCGCGCAACAGCGCCTTGCCGGTCTGCACGTCGCCTTGTTTCACCGCCGTCAGGCCCAGCGTGTGCAGCAGCTGCGCGCGCTCGGTCTGGTCCATGGGAACGACGGGCAGTTGATAGTTGCGCTGCGCCCCACGGGCGAGGATCAGGTTGTTCTTGGCCGTGAAAAGAGACGGATCCTGTCGGATGGCGTCGCCAAACAGGCGCTCGGCCTCTTGGTAGTCGCCGCGCGTGAGCTTGGAATAACCCCAGTTGTTCAGAACGCCCGAGGGGCGGGTGGTCAGACCCGCCGCGGTTTCATAGAAACTGTCGGCCTTTTTCCATTCCTTGTTGCTGTCGGCGATCAGCGCCTCGAGCCGGTAACGTTTGAACGTCTCGAAGGTGGGGGGCACCTTGTCCAGTTCCTGTTCCGCGCGCGCCCAGTCTCCAGACCGCAACAGCGCATCCGCATAATCGACCCGGTCATCATTGGTGGACCCTTCCAGCTTGACCACGCGGGCATAGGCCGGGGCGGCCTCGGTATAGCGTTTCGCGCGCACGAGGCTGGTGGCCAGCCCGCGCTGGACGTCGATGCGGTCGGGGCTTTCGGCCGCAGTGCGCTGGAAATAGCTGACGGCCTCGTTCGGATCGGCCACAGTCAGCATCACGTCGTTCAGATCGCTTTCATCGACGACGTTCACGTCCTGAAAGGCGCGTTCGACGGTGTCATCTGCGGCTTTTTGTTCACCACAGGCCGACACGGCGAGGGCGCCCGCCAAGGAGACGGCCAAAAAAACGGTGTGGCGCATATTTGCGTCCTTTTCCTGCTCGTTCACGCCGTGCTTTTTGCTGCCCGGTCGCATCCAAACGCGCCTTGCGGCGCACCTCAATATTTGCACGCATATCGCGTGTCTTTTATCCGGCAGACCGTATCAAGAAATCACTGCTGCCTCGTCGGACCAGCTTGTACTGGCTCTCATTGGGTTCCACGGTAGCAGAATTTTCAGATTTTGCGAGTGCCAAGCGTAAATTATCGCGGATAAGTGTGCTTTCTCCGTCATCAAGGGCAAAGGCCCGGCGCAAGGTCTGGACGGCCTCGCCGGTTTCGCCCTGTTCCATCAGCACAACGCCGAGGTTGTTGAGGTCCTCGGGGTAGGGATCGTATTCGGTGGTGGCGCGGCGCAAGAGACGTTCGGCCTGTCCCAGCCGACCCAATCCCAGATTGGCCGTGCCGAGGCCCGACAGGATCTCGGCATCGAACCCACCCCGGTCCAGTGCGGCGCGGTTGAAGGATTTGATGGCCAGTTCAAACTCTCCTGCCGCAATCAGCCGGTGGCCGACCTCGACCCCGTCGACGCCGGTGGCGCGCAGATCAACACCGGGAGCAAAGGGCCCGGTCTGTGACGTGTCGATACCCGGCGGCCCGCATGCCGCGACGAAAACTGCGAAGAAAAGGGCGATACCGCCCCGCATGCCTGTGATCATCTGCTGTCTTTGCGACCAATTCAGAACGAAACGCAACGCGCACCTGGAATGGTGTGCGATGCGCCTGTCTTATATCAACGGGGCCCGTCCTGCTAGGGCCGCGCCTAGTTGCCGCCGCTCATGTTGCCCAATTGCGTGATGCCGTGCACGGACGGACCCACAAGGATGATCAGCAGGGGTGGCACGGTCAGCATCATGGTGGCCAGCGTCATCTTGGTCGGCAGCTTGTTGGCGGCCTCTTCGGCACGCATCACGCGCTTGTCGCGCATCTCGCCTGCATAGACCCGCAGGGCTTCGGCGATGGAGGTACCAAAGCTTGCCGATTGCACCAGCACGGTCACGAAAGACGCCACATCCTGCACACCACAGCGTTCGCCCATGTCGTTCAGCACGGTAGTCTTGTCCTTGCCGGCCTTCATTTCATAGCTGACGACCATGAATTCGTCGGCCAGCGCGGGAAAGGACGCGGTCAGCTCGTTGGCCACACGGGTGATCGCCTGATCCAGCGACTGCCCGGCCTCGACGCAGACCAGCAGCATGTCGAGCGCATCCGGGAAGCCCTGGGTGATCTCTTCCTTGCGCTTTTCGACCCGCTTGGTGATCCAGTATTGCGGAATGTAGTAGCCCGCACCGCCCGGCCCGAGGGTCCACATGATGATCTTTTGCGTATCCATGTTGTCGGTGCCAACAACAAAGTTGGTGTAGATTACGCCGGCAATCAGGCCAAGCACACCCAGAATGAACTGGGCCGCATGGAACATCCGCACCGCATCACGGGACTGGTAGCCCGCCTGGCGCAGCATCAGTTGCCGTTTGCTGAGTTCGGCCACGTCCTCCGGTTCGAGAAACTTCGAAAACCGCTCGAGCTGTTCGTTGCGCGCGCCTTGGCGCAGACGCTCTTTTTGCGGTGCGCCCGACACGTTCCCGTGGGTGGAGCGCTTGAGCTTGGTCAGCGGGTCTTCGGGTTGGCGCATTATCATGATGACCACGATGACCACCATCATCACCCCCAGAACACCCGCAAGAATGATGGGACCAAGCGGGCCGAGGATGTCTGTTATGGGTTGCAGCAGGGCGTCCATGTCAGCCTCCTTACACTTTGATGTTGGTCAGCACGCGCATGACCCACAGGTTCACACACAGAAAGATACCGACGACGAAACAGGCAGGGATGAAATACGCGTGGTCGCGCACTTCGTCATAGTAATGCGGGTCGCCGACGTTGATCACGACCAATGCCACCAAAGGGAAGGCGGACAGGAACTTGCCCGACCACTTTGCCTCGGCCGTAATCGCCTTGACCCGGCGGAACAGGCGGAACCGCGCGCGGATCACCTTGGCCAGACCCGCGAGGATCTCGGCCAGGTTACCACCCGACTGCTGCTGGATCGTCACCGCAACGGCGAGAAAGCGCAAATCCTGCATATCGAGACGTTCGGCCATGTCCTTGAGGCTTTCGCCCACATCGCGGCCAAAGGCGCTTTCGTCCGCGATCAGTCCAAATTCCGAAGCCAGGGGGTCAGCGACCTCCTTGGACACAACCTGGATGGTCGACGTAAAGGGGTGACCGACGCGCAGGCTGCGCACCATCAGTTCCACCGCGTCGGGCAACTGTTCCTCGATCATGGAAAGGCGCTTGCTGGCCTTGGACGACACCCAGAAGAACACCGCACCGATGCCGATGCCCACCGACAACAGGATCCGCACGGGCGTATCCGTTTCGGTGCCCACGCTGAGGCCGACGAAGGCTACGACGCTGAGGCCTGCCATGACCAAGATCAACTGTTGCGGGGTAAAGGCGATGGCGGCCTTTTGTGCCCGGTCCGCGAGCAGGGAATAAAGCGGGATCGACCGCGCGCCCATGTGCTGCTGCATCTCCTTGCGGAGCTGGTCCAGCACCTCTTCGCGGCGGCCGCCGGATTTGTTCAGCATCTCGAGGCGGCGGTTGACGCGACTGTTGAGGCTGATCGATTTGCCGAAGGCCACGAGGTAGAGACCTTCGACGAGAACGAGGACGCCCACGAAGATCAGGCCGTAAATGATTGGTTCTGCGCTCATGGTTCAGGTCCTTGGATAACGAATGTGGTCGGACATTTCTTGGTGTCCTTACTCGGCCGCGATGGGTTCATAGATGGACGCGGGCAGGTCATAGCCCCACATCCGGAAGCGTTCGGAGTAGTGCGACCGCACGCCCGTCGCGGTGAAGTGGCCGATGATCTTGTTCTCGGGGGTCAGGCCAACCCGCTGGAACCGAAAGATTTCCTGCATGGAGATCACGTCGCCTTCCATGCCGGTGATTTCGGTGATCGATGTCATGCGGCGCGAGCCGTCTTGCAGGCGGCTGGCCTGTACGATCAGGTTCACAGCCGAGGAAATCTGGCTGCGGACGGCTTTGAGCGGCATCTCGATGCCGGCCATCGCAATCATGTTTTCCAGACGGCTGACCCCGTCGCGCGCCGAGTTGGCGTGGATCGTGGTCATGGATCCGTCGTGGCCGGTGTTCATGGCCTGAAGCATGTCGATCACCTCCTCGCCGCGGGTCTCGCCCACGATGATCCGGTCAGGGCGCATCCGCAGGGCGTTTTTCAGACAGTCGCGGGGGGAGACTTCGCCCTTGCCCTCGACGTTGGGCGGGCGGCTTTCCATCCGGCCCACATGGGTCTGTTGCAGCTGGAGTTCCGCGGTGTCCTCGATGGTCAGGATGCGTTCGGCGTTGTCGATAAAGGACGACAGAGCGTTGAGCGTGGTCGTTTTACCCGAGCCTGTACCGCCCGACACGATCACGTTGAGGCGTGTGGCCACAGCGGCCTGCAGATATGCGGCCATTTCTTCGGTAAAGGCGCCGAACTGCACCAGGTCATCGATGCCCAGTTTGTCCTTTTTGAATTTCCGGATCGAAACGAGCGACCCGTCCACCGCAATCGGCGGCACCATGGCGTTGAAACGCGACCCGTCCTGCAAACGGGCGTCCACGTAGGGGTTCGATTCGTCGACGCGCCGGCCCACGGCGCTCACGATCTTGTCGATGATCCGCAGAAGGTGGCGTTCGTCCTTGAAGGTAATGTCGGTCAGCTGCAGCTTGCCCGCCCGTTCCACAAAGATCTGTTGCGGGCCGTTCACCAGAATATCGTTGACCGACTCGTCCTTGAGAAGGGTTTCCAGCGGGCCAAGACCGGTGACCTCATCGAACAGTTCCTGGTTCAGGGTCAGCCGGTCCTCACGGTTGAGGATGATGTTCTTTTCTTCGAGCACCTCGCTGGCAATCGCGCTGATTTCCTGGCGCAGGTCCTTTTCCGAGGCCGTTTCCAACGCGGACAGGTTCAGGTTGTCCAGAAGGGCGCGGTGCAGCTCGAGCTTGATCTCGCCCATGCGCTCCTTTTTCTTGCGTTCCTTGTCCAGCGGGGCGACGGACGCGGCCGAAGGGTTGGCTTTGCGCGCAATCTTGGGCGCGGCGTCCGCCTTGGGCAGTTCCGTGACCTTGGCCGCCTTCGGAGTGGCTTGTGGCGCTGGTGCTGCTTTTTTGTACTTCGAAAACATCGAGGGTCCCCCGGGTTGTCAGATCAGGCCGCTTTGGCCTGATCCGCATTGAGTTCGTGAATGGAGGCTGCAAGCTTCGCGATTTCGCGGCGCAGCGGGTTCTTGGCGGCCGACGTGGCCAGCGGCAGGCCATGATCGGCCCCTTGCGTGATCGGCTTGCCTCCGTCGGGAAGCTGAATTTCAATCGCGATATCAAGGCTTTCTGCCAGCCGTTTGACGCGCGCCTTGCCCCCCAGATCGGTGAACTTTGGCGCGCGGTTCAGCACATAGCGGAGCTTGTCGATGGGCAATTCTTCGGATTGCAGCGCGCGTTTGAACCGCACGGTGTTCTGCGCCGACCGCATGTCCAGCTCGAGCGTGGTGAAGTAGATATGCGATGCGTTCAGAACGGTTTCGGTCCACTGCACCAGCGTCGATGGCATGTCGATGACCACATAGTCGAAATGCGCCCGCGCCATGTCGATCACGCGGCCGATATCCTCGGGCGTGACCAGATCCAACGGGATCATGTCCGACGGCGCGGTCAACACCTGCAGCTTGTCCTCAAAGGTCAGCAGGGATTGGCCGAAACTGTCGTCATCCATGCTTTCGGTATCGGACAGCATCTCGAACACAGCCTCACGGCGCGGCAGGTCCAGGTAGGTCGAGGCCGAGCCAAATTGCAGATCCAGATCCAGCAGGCAAACGCTTGGTGTCTCCGTTTCACTCAAGAGCGCCAGTTCCCACGCCAGGTTCACAGCCAGCGTCGTGGCACCGGTGCCACCGGCAATGCCGTGGCTGACGAAAACCGCGCCCTGCTTGTCGGACCCGGATTTGAGCTGTGCGGTTTGCTCGGGCGCTGCGGGTTGCGGATGGGATGCCGCGCGCAGACGGTCGATCGCCTGTTGCAATTCGCCTTCGGGCAGCGGGTAGGGCACAAATTCGTCGGCCCCCTGGCGCAAAAGCTGGTGCAGGGCGGCCGGGGTCACGTCCTCGGCGATCAGGATCACCTTGATCTCGCGCGACTTCGCTTGGGTGATGATTTCACCCATCAGAACAAGGTTGTCTTCGTCCTCGTCATCGAGCGCAAGTGCGACGAATTCCATCGCTGCGGCCTCTGGCTGGCTGAAGAACGCGAGCGCTTCGGCAAAACCCAGATCACCCCAAGCCTCGCCAAGGGCCTGTTCCATATCCTCGATCAACAGATCGAAGTTCTGTACATCCCGGCTGACTGTGCACGCCAGGATGGGTGCGGTTTCTGGTTGTGGCATTACGCTGCTCATTACCCACTCGTCCTTTATTCAAGGGCATCCAGTCAGGCGTGGCATTGGCCATCTGTGCGACTGTGATCCCCAAACCCGGTCATAGACGTCCGGGCGTACGTATCCTCACCGTCCGTTGTCGCAGCGAATTCAGGCGAGATTTGGGCCAAAAAACTCCAATTGTTGGGTATCTGTGAACGGTATAGGGCGCGCAGACACAATTGTCTGCACGCCCTATCCTTCAGATTTTATTCGGTTTTTACTGTTCTGTCCGCAGATCGGCGCCGGTGATGCCGGACAATTGCGTTTCGGCCCGTGCCGATGCCACATAGTCGCGATAGATGATCTGGGCATATTTGCCGTCGAGAACGGTGGGGTGCGATTTCACGAAACCGCTCACCTCTGTGACCGTGCGCCGGTTGCGCCGCTCGCGGCCTTGGGTAACGATCAAGGGTTGGGTTTCGCCAAAGGACGCGACGGCTTCGAGCCGCGACCGGCTGATGCCACGTGTCGTCAGATAGTGCACAACCGCCTGCGCGCGTGCGAGGCCCAGACGCTTGTTGTAGGTGTTGGACCCCACCGCATCGGTGTGACCATAGACCCGGAAACGGATTTCGGGGAACTGACGGATCCACTGCGCCTGCTGGTTCAGGGCGTCGCGCGCCCCGGCGTCCAGCGTCGACGAATTGAATGCGAAATTGACCGTCGTGATCACCTCGGATGCAAAGCGGTTCGCAAGATCAAAGGTATATTGCCGCTCGCCCGTCAGGATCAGCGTGTTGTTGGCCGTCGCGTTGCCGAATTGGCCGGTGTCTACCAGCGATCCAGCCTCGCGGTAGAATTGGGTGTAGACCGGGTCGCTGGACGGCGCGCACGCGCCAAGCGCGATGCTGCTTGCCAATGCGACTGAGATGATCGGTTTCATGACCCTGTCCTTAATCCAACACGTAACCATATGAGCCGGAGAAGTCCTGTTTGGCAACCTCGCCCGCAGCCCCGGTTCTGGGCGCGCGCGTTCCGGCGGCTGTTCGACCGTACAGGAACAAATCCTTTTCGGTCGGTGGCTTGATACGGTCGGTGGGCAGCGCCAGCACGTCGCCGCGCACCGGCGACACCAGATGTGCGGTGATGATGATCACCAGTTCGGTCTGATTCCGTTGGTAAGACGCGGAACGGAACAGGGCGCCCAGTACAGGCACGTCACCCAACCAAGGCAACTGGCTGGAATTGTCGTCAAAGTTGTCTTCAAGCAGGCCCGCAATCGCAAAGCTCTCGCCGTCGCGCATTTCCACGGTGGTCGAGGTCTCGCGCCGCGAGAAGGCGTCGATCTCAAAACCATTCACGGCAAACCCGTTGGTCGGATCGATCGCCGACACGGCCGCTTCGAGTTCGAGGTTGATCAGGTCCTTGTCCACCACGCGGGGGATAAAGTTGAGTTCGATCCCGAATGGCTTGAATTCGATGGTGATGACGCCGTTGTCCTGGCTGACCGGGACGGGATATTCACCGCCTGCGAGGAACTTGGCCTCTTGCCCGGACAGGGCAACGAGGTTGGGTTCGGCCAAGGTGCGAACAACGCCTTTGGTTTCAAGGGCTTCCAACAGAAGGCCCACTTGCGTGTTGCCCGCGCTGAAGCCAAAAAGGATGGCGCCGGTGTTCTCATTGGTCGCCGGGACGTTGCCGCTCAGGCTGTTTGCGACGCTGCCGGATGCGTTCGTGGTGCCGGTACCGCCGTTCACGCCCACATCTCCCGAGAAGATCGAGCCATTCAAGGACAGCGAAGAGCTGAGGGACTTGGACACCGTGCGGTTCATTTCGGCAAACCGCACCTTGAGCATGACCTGCTGCACGCCGCCGACGCTCATCAGGTTGGACACCCGCCCTTCGGCGTAGCGTTCGGCCAGATCCAGGGCGCGTTGCAACCGTGCCGCAGAAGAGACAACCCCCGACAGCACAATGCCGTCATTGGCGGTGCGGACTTCGATCTTTTCGCCGGGCAGGATCTGGCGCAGACGTTCCTTGAATTCGGAAATGTCCGCTGCAACGCGTACGTTGACGTTCGTAATCAAACGTCCGTTCGCATCCAGCAGGGTCAGTGTTGTCAACCCCGGCGACTTGCCCAGAACATAGATCGTCCGGTCACTCAGCGACGAGATGTCTGCAATGGCCGGGTTTGCGATGCTGAGTTCCGCAAAGGGCGTATCGCTTTCGACAACGACCGCGCGGTTCATCGGAACGCTGAGCGTCGATTCGGTTGCCTTTCTCACCACGCGCAGGTTGTTTGCCTCGGCAGAGGTCAACGCGAGCGGGCTTACGGCAAGAGACAACCCAAGCAGGGCTGCTTTGAAAATACCATCAATGTTCATGTGACCTGCCTTTTTGATCACGCCTCGGGGGCGGGTCTACGTGCCCGCAATTGTCACCACTGTGGGGCAGTTTCGATTTTTTTGCAAGAATCAATGACTTCAGGCGATTCGTTTATGTGGATAACCAGCAACAGGTCACGACGAAACCGGCGCCACCTTGGGGGGTGACGCCGGGGTAAGCCGTTGAATTGCAGGGATCAGTTGGTGCAGGGGATCGGGATTTCGACCACCTCGGCACCGCGCCGTGTGCGGATGGAACAGATTTGTTCCTTTTGCACTTCGGCTTTGATCTCTTCGCGTTCGATGCCCAGAAGCGAGCGTTGGTCAACCTCGATGGATCCGGCAATCGTGTCATCCTCGGCACCCACCAGGGCCAGGGACAGACGGCCCGTCGACTGCGCCTGCGCCAAGGCAGCCACTTGCGCGGGTTGCACGGCCACGGTGACGGTCTGCGCAATGCGCGTTCCATCCAGATCACCGGCGGCATTCTGGTCGATGGCGATCAGCTTGATACCGGGCTGGATCAGCTTGGTCACTTCGCCGCGGTCCTGGCTCAGTGACTGGTCCACACGACCAGTCCAATAGACGTCCACGCGGTCACCGGGACGCAGGAAGCCCGACACGCCGGTGGCGACATCAACCTTGATCGCAAAGGCGCGCATGCCGCGTTCAAGACGCGACGTCAGGCCCGCTTCCTCGCCGGGCGCGGTCACCTTGACCAGCAGCACGGCCTCGTCCTTTTCCATGGTACGCAGAACAACACGCGGGTCTGTCACACCTTCGGCAAAGAGGGGATTGTCTTCGGTAAAGGCGCCCTCGGGAATGGCGTTTTCAGGCCAGTCCACGGTGCGGACATCTTCCATCGTCAGCTCTTCGCCGTATTTCAGCAGACGATCAGCAACGTAGACCGGGATCGTCGGCACAATCTTTTCGCGCTGCGCACGTTCCTTTGCCAGCGCCGTCTGATACTGCCCAATGTAGTTTTTCGCCATGTAAACGGCACCACCGGCCAGGGCGATCCCGGCAAGTAAAACCAATCCAAATACCATACGCATTTCAGCACCTCTTTGTTGGGCCCTTGCACCGGAAGGGTGGGAGCCTCTCGCGATCCTTGTGACCGCAGATTGTGGCGAATTCAGGGAGCGGGTGGGGTCGTACCGGGGCAACGGCGCCCGCGCAGAGCCCGCAAATGCCAAAACCCCGGCAGGACCGGGGTGTTCGCGTTGTCACACGTGTCTTATGAACCCTGTCCGTATCAGAAGGACCAGTTCTTCATGAAGGATTCGACACCGGCAGAGACGCCAGCGGATCCGTTGGTCAGCGCCACAACCAGGGCCACGGCAAGGCCCACAACTGCTGCGGTCAGCACAACCCAATCAACGGTGACAGCACCATCATCGTCGCGCAACAATTTGTTCAAATACTCTTTCATCTTCAACCTCTACTCAAATGTCTCGTGACGATTGCTGTTCAGAACAAAGGGCCGCGTCCGGGATCGGTCGCGGCCCTCAAGCGTTGTTACACTGTCAAGTCAGACCAACTTAGTTGGGGTCTTGAGCCTGCAGGAACTTGTCTGTGTCGGCTGTCAGCTCTTTGGAACCTGTTTCGATCGAGGTGTAAGCTGCAACGGCCAGACCAACAACAGCGGCTGTCAGCACAACCCAGTCAACAGTCACGGCGCCGTTTTCGTCTTTGCGGAAGTTTTTGATAAATTTCATCATGGTAGTGTCCCTCCAAAGGATCAGTAGATTTTGCGTTTCAACCTTGTCGTCCGTAGTGTGGGCCGCTCTCTCTCTTTGGCCCGTGTCCGACTTGGTATGACGCTATATAGCCGTCTGATTGGGGCACGAATTTGGCGGCAAATTGGGCTTTTCACGTCCGATCCGCTTTTTTACCGCCGAAGTATCTAAGTTACTGATTTTGCATGTTAATAAATCCTAACTTTTTCTTCATCCGATGAAATCCTGGTAAACGCAGGGTTAAATAAGGCGAAAATGCCATGTTTGAGGGGGCAATACTGGATTTGAGACCGGTTTTTTGCGATAGTCCAAGGATCAGCAGTCACAGAACCGCAGCCAAAAACGAGCAGTCTTATGAAATCCCTTTGTCTGGCCGGTTTTCTGGCCGCATGTATATGTGTGGGCCCGGTCGCGGCGCAGGATCCGCCCCCGTTCAAGGATTTTTCGGCCAAGCGTGTCAAACCCCCCAAGGCAGGCACAAGCAAACGCATCACCGTGCAGATTGATCCCGCAGCGCCCGCCACCGCTCCGGCCGCGCCAGCAGCCGAGACGACGGCCGCAGCACCCGGCACGCGGTATGATTGGTTTTGGTCGGATGTCTCGCCGGAACTGGCGGATGCAGGGCCGGGGCGGCTGGATCTGGCAATGCGGGCGCTGGCGCGGGCCGAAACGCCGGTGGCCGTCCCAAGGTTGCAACAGATGCAAACGCTGGCCAAGGCCCATGGCATCGACATTCTCAAGGCAACCATCGGCACGGACGTCTCGCCCGCACTTGTGTTGGCGGTCATCATGGTGGAATCCGGTGGCCGGGTCGATGCGCAAAGCGGGGCAGGGGCGCAGGGGTTGATGCAGTTGATCCCCGACACCGCGACCCGTTTTGGTGTGACGGACAGCTTTGAGCCCGCGCAGAACATCGCGGGCGGGGTGAAATATCTCGATTGGCTGATGAACAGTTTTGACCGGGACCCGGTGATGGTTCTGGCAGGCTATAACGCGGGCGAGGGCGCGGTGCGCAAACATCAGGGCGTGCCACCTTTTGCCGAAACGCGTGATTATGTGCCCAAGGTGCTAGCCACGTTCCAACTGGCGCGCGGCCTGTGCATCACGCCGCCGCAGCTGGTGACGGATGGATGCGTGTTCGCTGCCCTGAACTGATGCGCGGCGATCAGACGTTGAATGCGTCCGCCCATTCCGGATGGCGCCTGCGCTGTGCATTCACAAAGGGGCAGAGCGGCACAATCTTCCAGCCTTCGGCGCGCGCATCCTCGACCAGACGCGTGACCAGTGCCAGACCGGCGCCCGTGCCACGCAGCGCGTCGGGCACCCCGGTGTGATCCGCGATGCGGGTCCGGGGTGACAAGATGGAATAGGTCAGTTCTGCCTCGACCCCGTCGGAGGTCAGCACATAGCGCCCCTTGGTGTCCCCGTCCTCGCGCGAGATGTCGAAGCCGGGCATGAGGTTAAACCAGCGTTGCCTGCGTGGCCGCGCGCAATTCGTCTTCGGTCACGCCATCGGCGGTTTCGACGATCTTGAGACCGCCCTCAACCACGTCCAGAACACCCAGATTGGTGATGATGCGATCCACGACGCCCTGACCGGTCAGCGGCAGGGTGCATTCCTTGAGCACCTTGCTGTCGCCGTGCTTGTTGGTGTGGTCCATGACCACGACCACCCGGCCCACACCGGCGACCAGATCCATCGCGCCGCCCATGCCCTTGACCAGCTTGCCCGGGATCATCCAGTTCGCCAGATCACCGTTCTCGGCCACTTCCATCGCGCCGAGGATCGCCATCGCGATCTTGCCGCCACGGATCATGCCAAAGCTTTGCGCGCTGTCGAAATAGGCTGTCTGCGGCAATTCGGTAATAGTCTGCTTGCCGGCATTGATCAGATCGGCGTCTTCGGTGCCCTCAACCGGAAACGGACCCATGCCCAACATGCCGTTTTCGGATTGCAGCGTCACCTCGATCCCCTCGGGGATATAGTTCGACACCAGCGTCGGAATCCCGATGCCGAGGTTCACGTACCAGCCGTCTTCGAGTTCCTGTGCGGCCCGCGCGGCCATTTGATTGCGATCCCAAGGCATCGGTCTTCCTTATTCGTCTACAAGTGTCGCGCCCGCAGGCACGTCGATGGTGATAAAACTGCCAGCGGCACCCCGGCCCAGATGCAAGGTGCCTTCCAGCCCCTCGATCAACCCGGACACGATGCGGCCACCCATGGTGCGCGGATCGGGCCAATCCATGTCCTGCGGCACGCCAACGCCGTCATCCGACACGATCAGGCGCAAACCGCCCGCGCTCAGGCGGCTCATCCGAACCTCGACCAGCCCGTTTTCGATGCGGTCGAACGCATGTTGGAACGCGTTTGTCAAAAGTTCCGACAGGACCAGACCCACACGCGTCGCGGTCTCGATCGGCACTTCGAGCGGTTCGACCTGAAGCGACAGGCGGATACCCGAGCGCCCTTCAACATGGGCAATGGCCGCAGCAAGGCGTGACAGGTAGCTGCCCATCTGGATGCTGTCTCGGTTGGACTGCTGATCCGACAGCTTCATTTCCTCATAAAGCAGTTGCAGCGTCTCGATCCGGCGGCTCAGTGCGGCAAAATCTTCCGGCACGGATGTCGCGCCGGTCTGCTGGCGGATCATGCCGATGATCATCGACAGGTCCGAGGCCACACGATTCTGGATCTCGATCAGTTGCGAATGCACCTCTTCGGTGCTGGTCGACATCTCGCCGTGGCGCAGCTCTTTCTGAATGCCCACGAAATACCGGGTGTGGCCGCTGTCGTCCGCCACCGGTGCCACGATCAGCCGATTCACGAACGGCTCGCCATTGGCGCGGTAGTTCAGGATGTCGACGCTCACGCTCTCTTCGGCTTCGATACCGGCGCGCAACTTGTCCACATCGGATTTCTTTGTGCCTTCGCCTTGCAGGAACCGACAATTTCGCCCGATGGACGCCGACCGGGCATAGCCGGTGGACCGCGTGAACGCCTGGTTCACGTAGACAATCGGATTGTCATCCAGATGCGGGTTCGTGACGATCATCGCGATCTGCGCCCGAGAGAACCCCTCAAAGCTTTTGTCGTCGTCCAGCAGTTGTTCGATGGTGTCAGGCATGGCCTGGCTCCTTACGCGGCGCGGGTTGTTCTCTGTTCGATGCGCTTTTCATGTTCGCCCTTGATCAGGCGATGGACATAGATACCGGGCAGGTGGATGTGGTCGGGGTCCAGGCTGCCGGTTGGAACGATTTCTTCGACTTCGACAACACAGACCTTACCACACATCGCCGCAGGCGGGTTGAAATTTCGCGCAGTCTTGCGGAAAATCAGGTTGCCGGTCTCGTCGGCCTTCCACGCCTTGACAATGGACAGATCGGCAAAGATGCCTTCTTCCATGATATACGTCTCGCCGTTGAATTCCTTGTGCTCCTTGCCGTCGGCAATGACCGTGCCAACGCCCGTCTTGGTGTAAAAGCCAGGGATGCCGCAGCCGCCCGCACGCATCCGTTCTGCCAGCGTGCCCTGCGGGTTGAACTCCAGTTCAAGCTCGCCCGACAGGTACTGACGCATGAACTCGGCATTCTCACCGACATAGGACGAGATCATCTTCTTGACCTGACGGGTCTGCAACAGGATGCCAATGCCGAAATCATCCACGCCCGCATTGTTAGACGCAAAGGTCAGGTCCTTTGTGCCCGCGTCCTTGATCGCGTCCAGCAACAGTTCGGGGATACCACACAGGCCAAAGCCACCCGCAGCAATAAACATTCCGTCAAACAGCAAACCGTCCAGCGCCTCAGCGGCGGACCCATAGATCTTTTTCATGCGCACCCTCAAGCAACCTGCGAACAGGTAATCTCACTTCTGGTAAAATATGTGACGCCAACCGGGTGCAAAGTCAACGCAAGCGCCCGCGCCGACGCCAGTTAACGCCTGTCTAACAGCGCTTTGGGGATATAGTGCAAACTGGCCCATGATGCGGGTCAAACAGCCCGGCAAACGCGGGCTGTTCCAAGGGGCATCACTGCTGATAGGCGGCGACAACACCGGTCAGACCGGCCTCCATGAACGGGCCGAAATCGTCGCGCAGAAATCCGCGAATGGCAGGGCGCGCGACAAAGATACTGGGCTTGATGTTATAGTCCCACGTCACCGTGACCTCGTCGCCGCTCTGGTCATAGTGGAACTGCCCCATGATATGGCTGATCGCGCGCCCCGAAGGCGCGGTGATGTTCCAGATCTGGTAGGCAAACGTGTCGTCCGTGTTTGTCAGGACGCGTTCGTGCACACTGTGCCCGCCGGCCAGGTCCACACGCCGCAACGCGCCGACCTCGGGCCATGTCCCCGACAGATAGGTGATGCCCTCGATCGCAGGGATCGCATCCGTGGCCACGACAAAATCGGTGATCGGGTTGGCATCCAGAAAGGCGCGGAACCCTGCGACCGTTCCGGTGAACGTCGCCGTCTCCGTATTGGTCAAGTAACTCTTCTGCGCCGCCAGTTCCGGCGGGGCAGGGATGTCGGAGGTTTGCGAGGCATAGGTCAGATAGGGGATCGGCGGGCTGATCCCGGTGCCTGCGGCGGCGGCTCCGGCCAAAGGCACAACAAGCAGGGCGGCAACGAAAGCTGAACGGACGGACATGACAAAAACTCCTTTTGTTGCGAAGTTCGCAGTAATTGGTGCGAGTATCGTAGTAAATGGGATTGCCCCTTGCCACTTCAAGTGCGTTTGGCGAAAAACTGTTATGACCAAGGCGTGCAAATTGCTGGAATACGTTCACGTGCTGATGCGCGTGATGCTGGTCAGCGAACGGACCGGGCCGGAACATCAGCATGTGATCAAGTTCAACCCCTTGGATTTCCACACGCTTTCCATGTTGCGCACGGCGCCTAGCCTGCGGGCGTCAGATATGGCGGACGGGTTGGGGGTGGCCGCGACCACGGCCAGCAGCGTGATCGCGCGGCTGGTCAAGCGTGGCTATGTCGCGCGCACGCAGAACAAAACCGACCGCCGCGCCTATGATCTGACGCTCACGACGCAGGGCCGCCAGATCGCCGAGGCAATCCACAGCCAAGACATCCGCAACATGGAGCTGTTTCTGTCCGCTCTGTCAGGCGGTGATCAGGACAACCTGCTGGACCTGCTCGGGCAGGTCGCGGGCCGCGTCGAGGCGCTCGAGACGGACGGTGCGGCCGCTACTCGGACTTCGACTTAGCGGCCTTTTTCTTGGCAGCGGGTTTCTTGGCCGGTGCCTTCTTGCGCGTCGTTTTCTTTTTCGGCGCTTTCTCGGCGATCAGCTGCACGGCCATCTCCATGGTCACCGCCTCGGGTTCGGTGCCCTTGGGGATCGTGGCGTTGACCTTGCCCCACTTCACATAGGGCCCGTACTTGCCCTTCATCACATTGACTGGCCCGCCCTCATCGGGGTGCTCGCCAAGTTCGTGCAGCGGTTTGGCCGCTACGCCGCGGCCACCACGGCTCGCCACCTTTTCAGCGAGCAACTGAACCGCGCGGTTCATGCCCACGGTAAACACCTCCTCGATGCTTTCCAGATTGGCATTGGTGCCGCCGCGATCCGACGTCGATTCCGCGTGTTTCAGATAAGGCCCGTAGCGCCCGATATTCGACCAAACCATGATCCCGTCCTCGGGGTGGGGGCCGATCTGGCGCGGCAGGGACAACAGTCGCACGGCCTGTTCCAGATCCACTTCGGTGGGTGGCCACTCCTTGGGGATGGACTGGCGCGGTGGTTTCTTGTTGTCATCCGTCACTTCGCCGCGCTGGACATAGGGCCCGAACCGGCCCTTGAAGGCATAGATCTTGTCGCCTTCGTCCTCGCCCAGCAACTTGCCCTCTGGGGGAATGCCGCTGTCATCCTCCGCGCCGGGCGGGCCAAAGGCGCGGGTATAGCGGCACTCGGGATAGTTTGAACATCCGATGAACGCACCGCCCGACCGGGCCGTGCGCATCGACAGCCGGCCCGCGCCGCAATTGGGGCAGAGACGCGGATCGGTGCCGTCTTCGTTGGCCGGGAACAGGTGCGGCTCCAGCACCTCGTTGATCTTTTCCAGCACTTCCGTAATGCGCAATTCGGACGTCTCGGCGATGGCCGCGCTGAAATCCTGCCAGAACCGGCCCAGCACGTCCTTGTAGTCGCGGTCGCCCGCGCTCACGTCATCCAGCTCTTCTTCGAGGCTGGCGGTAAAATTGTACCCTACGTATTTGCGGAAATAATTCTCCAGAAACGCGATCACCAACCGCCCCTTGTCCTCGGGGATCAGGCGGTTGCGGTCCTTGCGTACATAGCCGCGGTCCTGGATCGTCGTCACGATGCTGGCATAGGTCGAGGGGCGCCCGATGCCCAGTTCTTCCATCCGCTTGACCAGCGTGGCCTCGGTATAGCGGGGGGGCGGCTGCGTGAAGTGCTGCTCGGGCGTGACCGAGCGCTTGTCGGCGGCATCGCCCTGGCTCAACTGCGGCAGGCGCTTGTCGTCATCGTCCACCACATCGTCATCGCGGCCTTCCTCGTAGACCCGCAGAAAGCCATCGAAAAGCACAACCTGACCGGTGGCGCGCAGGCCCACCTGGCCATCGTCGCTGCCGATCTCGACCGTGGTCCGTTCGAGGCGCGCGCCCTCCATCTGGCAGGCCAGCGTCCGTTTCCAGATCAGATCATAAAGCTTGCGCTGATCGTCATCCGTGATCTTCAGGCTGGCGGCATCGCGCGCCATGTCCGTGGGGCGGATGCACTCGTGTGCCTCTTGGGCGTTCTTGGCCTTGTTCTTGTACATGCGCGGCTGGGCCGGCACGTATTCGGCGCCATAGCGGTCCTTGATCGCGTCACGTGCCATGGTCACGGCCTCGGGCGCCATGTCGATCCCATCGGTCCGCATATAAGTAATATAGCCCGCCTCATAGAGACGCTGCGCGCTCGACATGGTCTGGCGTGCGCCCATGCCGAACTTGCGGCTGGCTTCCTGTTGCAGGGTCGAAGTCATGAACGGGGCAGATGGGTTGCGCGACGCCGGTTTCGCCTCAACCGACTGGACCTTCAGATCGCGGCTGGTGATGGCCTGCTGGGCCATCTCTGCCTGTGTCTGGTTCTCGAGGTCGTATTTCTCGAGCTTCTTTCCGGCAAGGTTGACCAGCCGCGCCTCGTATTCCTGTCCCCGCGGGGACGCCAGCAGGGCCTTGACCGACCAGTACTCGCGATTGCGGAACGCTTCGATCTCCATCTCGCGTTCGGTCAGGATGCGCAGACATACGGATTGCACCCGCCCGGCGGATTTCGCACCCGGCAGCTTGCGCCAAAGCACGGGCGACAGGTTGAACCCGACAAGGTAATCCAGCGCACGGCGCGCCAGATAGGCCTCGACCAGTGGCATGTCGACCTGGCGGGCATTCGCCATGGCTTCGGTCACGGCGGCCTTGGTGATGGCGTTGAAGGTGACGCGGCTGACTGGCGTGTCCTTCTTGATCGACTTGCGCTTGGTCAGCGCCTCTTGCAGGTGCCAGCTGATCGCCTCGCCCTCGCGGTCGGGGTCGGTTGCGAGGATCAGCGCGTTGTCTTCCTTGAGGGCGTCGGCGATGGCCTTGACGTGCTTTTTGCTGTCGCTGGCGACTTCCCAAAGCATGTCGAATTCGTTCTCGGGATCGACTGATCCGTCCTTGGGCGGCAGATCCCGGACGTGACCATAACTGGCCAGAACGGTATATTCGTCGCCCAGATATTTGTTGATTGTCTTGGCTTTAGCTGGGGATTCGACAACGACGACAGGCATTTAAGGGGCGTACCTCGAACGGGAAATGTGCGTGCTCTATGGCGGCGCAAGATGTGGGGTGCAAGCCCGGAATGTCAACTGGCGCGGACAGGGTGCGCCTAACTGGCGCGGGTCAGCAGGCCACCCGGGGCCCGATCGATCGCGCCGTCAAGCTCCAGTTCCACCAGCACGGGCGCGACTTTGGCGGTGGGTGCGCCGAGGTCACGGATAAGCTGGTCTTCGGCCACGGGGGACGGGCCAAGCCGCGACAGGATCTGTTGGTGCAGCTGCGCCATCGTGCGCAAATCGCGGGCCGGTTGCGGCGCAGGCTCGAGCGGCAGTTCGGGCGCGCGCGGCGCAATGGGGGCCAGCGCCTCAAGCACGTCATGGGCACTGCGCACCAGCGTGGCACCGTCACGGATCAACATGTTGCAGCCAGACGCACGCGCATCCATCGGGTGCCCCGGCACGGCCAGTACGTCGCGACCCAGATCCAGCGCGTCGCGTGCGGTGATCAGGCTGCCTGACTTGGCCGCAGCCTCGACCACGACGGTGGCCTGGGCAAGGCCGGAGATGATGCGGTTGCGCGCGGGAAAGTGCCGCGCCATCGGTTGCAGGCCCATAGGCTGTTCGCTGAGCCGGGCGCCCTGCTTGGCGATATTTTCCGCCAGTTCCGCGTTTTCGGCCGGATAGATCGTGTCGACCCCGCCCGCCTGCACGGCGACGGTGCCGGTCTCAAGCGCCGCGAGATGGGCGGCGGCATCAACACCGCGGGCAAGGCCCGATACCACGACATAGCCTGCGGCCCCCAGATCATGGGCCAGACGACGCGCCATACGGGTGCCGAGGGAGGATGCGTTGCGGGCGCCGACCATCGCAATTATCGGTCGTTGCAGGATGGCCGGATCGCCCAGCACCCACAGGAAAGGCGGCGCATCGGGCAGCGCGTCAAGCGCCGCAGGGTAGGCGGGCGTGCCTTGCGCGACAAGCGTGGCACCCGCGAGGCGGGCGGCTTTCAGCTCTGCATGGATGACGCCCTCGGGGCAGATTTCATAGCGCGCAACGCCGGCGGCGCGCGCTACCTCAGGTAGCGCGGCCAGCGCGTTTTGCGCGGTGCCGTGTTCAATCAGCAGTCGTTTATACGTTGAAATGCCGACCCGGCGGGATCGCAACAGACGAAGACGCAAGAACTGGTCATCTTCCGAGGTGGGTGGGAGTGGGGGGTGAGTGGAAGAAGGATGGGTATCCTTGTCAGTCATCCGCGGCTCCGTCCGTTGCTGGGAATGTTGTAGGTTTGGCAAGGTTAACAACGCATGAACGCTGACGCGCAAATTCGATTTAATGCCCGTCATGGTTGATTTCTCAAGGAAAAATTCGTTCGATTTTATCGAATTGGAACAAAAGCGAAACACGCCCGGCGGGCCGCGCCTCCTCATTTATAGCGAGGTTTGCACCGCCAACAGGGACAGCGGCGCAGAATCGGCTCCAGAATCAGGCGGCCGATCCGCCCACGGTAAGTCCGCCGATCATCAGTGTCGGCTGGCCGACACCGACGGGCACCCATTGCCCGGCCTTTCCGCAATTGCCCATGCCGGGGTCCAACGCCATGTCGTTGCCGATCGCGCGGATATGTTTCAGCGCCGTTGCCCCGTCGCCGATCAGCGTGGCGCCTTTGACCGGCGCACCCACCTTGCCGTTCTCGACACGGTAGGCCTCGGTGCAGCTGAACACGAATTTGCCATTGGTGATGTCGACCTGCCCGCCGCCAAAGCCCACCGCATAGATCCCGTCACGCAGATCCGCCACGATATCGCCTGGTGCTGTGTCACCGCCCAGCATGTAGGTGTTGGTCATGCGCGGCATCGGCGCATGGGCATAGCTCTGCCGCCGTCCGTTCCCGGTGGCGGGCACGCCCATCAGGCGCGCATTCTGGCGGTCCTGCATGTAACCCACCAGCACACCGTCCTCGATCAGGACGTTTTTTGCTGACGGTGTGCCTTCATCATCGACGGTGATCGATCCGCGCCGGTCGGGCAGGGTGCCATCGTCCAGCACGGTCACGCCGGGGGCTGCGATCTGCTGGCCCATCAACCCGGCAAAGGCCGAGCTGCCCTTGCGGTTGAAATCGCCCTCGAGCCCGTGGCCAATCGCCTCGTGCAGCAGGATACCTGGCCATCCGGGGCCTAGCACCACGTCCATCACACCCGCTGGTGCCGGCACCGCATCAAGGTTCACGACCGCCACGCGCAGCGCCTCGCGCGCCTTGGCCTGCCAGTCGGCGGGCAGGAGCAGACCATCAAGCCCAACGCGCCCTCCGCCACCCGCGGACCCGCTTTCGCGGCGGCCGTTCTGTTCGACGATGACCGATACGTTCAGGCGGGTCATGGGGCGGGTGTCACGCACGCTGTGCCCGTCCGGGCGCAGGATCTCGACCTCTTGCAGGGACGCGGCCAGCGAGGCCGACACCTGCACGACCCGCGAATCAAGGTCGCGGACAAAGGCGTCGATCTCCTTGAGCGTGTCGAGTTTTACCGGAAATGACGCACCGGCAATCGGATTGTCAGCCGTGTAGAGCCGCCGGTTCGTCGGCTGCGGCGCATCCGCCAGCGTCCCGCCACCGTCCCCCACCGCAAGGCGCGCGGTCTCGGACGCACGGCGCAGCGCGGCCTCAGAGATCTCGGTGGAATGGGCGTAGCCTGCGACCTCGCCGCGCACCGCGCGCAGGCCAAACCCCTGTGCCGCATCATAGCTGGCTGTCTTGAGCCGCCCATCGTCATAAACCAGTGCCTCGGACGTGCGCCGTTCGAAAAACAATTCGCCGTCATCCGCCCCGGCGGTGGCGGCGCGCAGGATGTCGAGGGCCGCGGCGCGGTCCACATCGGTGTCCAGCGGGGCAAAGGGGGTGTCGGTCATCGCATTCTCCTGACGGGGGGCGGGGTGAAGCGTCCGTTTGACGCGCCTGTAAACTCTTTATCTTGGAAGCAAGATATGATTGTAAGTCGCGACAATACAACGGGCGGGGATGCAGTGCGTGCATTGGCCCTCCGCGACAATGCAAGATCGATCCAACAAGATCAGGACGACCAGATGAAAAAGTTTCTCTCGATTTCGGGCGTGCTCGGCGCCTTTGGCGCAGCGCCTGCCTGGGCACAGGACGGTTTGGAAGTGATTGGCCGTCCCATCGACGCCGGCATCGGCTTTCAACCTGCCGCCACCGAAGTGGCGCGCCGCCTGCAATGGCTGGATGGCATGATCCTCGTCATCATCACGCTGATCACGCTGTTTGTCGTGGCGCTGCTGGCCTGGGTGGTGATCCGTTACAACGCCAAACGGAACCCCGAGCCTGCCAGCTTTACCCACCACACGCCCATCGAAATTGCCTGGACGGTGATTCCGATTGTCATCCTGGTCTTCATCGGTGCCTTCTCACTGCCGACGCTGTTCCACCAGCAGGAGATCCCGGAGGCGGACGTGACCATCAAAGCGACCGGCTATCAGTGGTTCTGGGGCTATGAATATGTCGACGAAGGGTTCGCATTCGACAGCTACATGATCGGTGCCCCGGCCACGGGCGGCAACAACGCCCTGACGCCGGAAACCGAAGAGGCGCTCGTCGCGGCAGGCTACAGTCGTGAAGATTTCCTGCTGGCCACCGACAATGCCGTCGTGATCCCCGTCAACAAGACCGTCGTGATCCAGGTCACCGGCGCGGACGTGATCCACGCCTGGACCATCCCTGCTTTCGGCGTGAAACAGGATGCCGTGCCGGGCCGCCTGGCCGAACTGTGGTTCGAGGCGGAGAAGGAGGGCATCTACTTTGGTCAGTGTTCCGAGCTGTGCGGCATCGCCCACGCCTACATGCCGATCACCGTCAAAGTGGTCAGCGAAGAGGCCTATGCCGAATGGCTGGCGGGCGCGCGTGAAGAGTTCGCGGGCACACCGCGCACCCTTCAGGTCGCCTCCAACTGAACCCTTTGAGGGCGGGGGCGACCCCGCCTGACGCCCGCGATAACGGACAACAGTGCACATGACCGACGTCAGCTATCAGAACCAGACCCACGAGGCCGAGGCGAGCCTGGGCGATTATTTCGCCTTGATGAAGCCGCGCGTGATGCAATTGGTTGTGTTCACGGCGTTGGTCGGCTTGCTGGCGGCCCCGGTATCGGTGCACCCGGTGATCGGCTTTGCCTCTATCCTGTTCATCGCCATCGGTGCGGGTGCGTCCGGCGCGTTGAACATGTGGTGGGACGCGGATATCGATGGCGTCATGCGCCGCACGGCCAAGCGGCCGATCCCTGCGGGCAAGGTCACTCCGGACGAGGCCAAGGTGCTTGGTTTTGCCCTGTCGGGCATGTCCGTGATGATGCTGGGCCTTGCGGCAAACCTGATGGCGGCCGCATTGCTCGCCTTCACCATCTTTTTCTACATCGTGATCTATTCCATGTGGCTCAAGCGCGCCACGCCGCAGAACATCGTGATCGGGGGTGCCGCCGGTGCCTTTCCGCCCGTCATTGGCTGGGTGGTCGCAACGGGCACAATGTCGATCGAGCCGTGGCTGATGTTCGCGCTGATCTTCATGTGGACTCCGCCGCATTTCTGGGCGTTGGCCCTGTTCATGAAGTCGGATTACGACGATGCGGGCGTGCCGATGCTGACCGTGACGCATGGGCGCAAGTCCACCCGCGTGCACATTCTGGTCTACACCGTCCTGCTGGTCGCTTTGGCCGTCGGCACGGCGTTCACCGCGATTGGCGGGCCCGTCTATCTTGCCGCCGCGCTGATCCTGAACGCGCTGTTCCTCAAGGGCGCCTATGACATCTGGCGGCGCGATGAGGCGCAGGCCGAGGCGGATGACTACAAGGTGGAAAAATCCTTCTTCCGCCTGTCGCTGTGGTACCTGTTCCTGCACTTCGGTGCGATCCTGGCAGAGGCGGTTCTGCCCGCAGCATGGGGGATCTGGGCATGACGATCAAAGCCGAACACGAACTGCACCAGCGCCGCAAGGGCCGCAATGTGGGCGTGGGCCTTATGCTGGCCGGTTTCGTCGTGCTGGTTCTGGCGCTGACATTCGTCAAGATCACCAGCGGTGATTTCGAATTGCCACGGGC
This sequence comes from uncultured Tateyamaria sp., assembly GCF_947487805.1. Classification (GTDB taxonomy): domain Bacteria; phylum Pseudomonadota; class Alphaproteobacteria; order Rhodobacterales; family Rhodobacteraceae; genus Tateyamaria. Next base: position 1,045,583 of record NZ_CANKXW010000001.1, read on the forward strand.
GGAGGCCACACAATGACAAGATTGAGCGGACCGCAGAAAACAGTGGCCCAGACCGTGGGTTTGGTTGTCGTCATGGGCGGCCTCGCGTGGGCGTCGGTGCCCTTCTACGACTGGTTCTGCCGCGTCACCGGCTTTGGCGGCACCACCGGCGTCAGCGAAGTGGCCAGCGACGACATCCTGGACCAGACCATCAAAGTCCGCTTTGATGCGTCCCTCGAACGCAACATGCCGTGGCAATTCACGCCCACGGTCCGCGAGATGGAGTTGCGCATCGGCGAAACCGGGCTGGCCTTTTACGAGGCCTACAACCCGACCGACAAACCGGTCGCCGGATCGGCCAGCTACAACGTGGCCCCCTACGAGGCGGGCGGCTTCTTCTCCAAAATCGACTGCTTCTGCTTTGAAGAGCAGGTGCTGGCACCGGGCGAGCGTGTCCAGATGCCCGTGACCTTCTATGTCGACCCTGAAATCGTGACGGATCGCGATGCGCAATACGTGCACACGATCACGCTCAGCTACACTTTTTACCAAATTGACTTGCCCGAAGGATATGCTTCGTTAGAGCAGGCAACAGACACTAACCTGAACTGAGGGACGGACCATGGCCCACGCAAAAAATCACGACTACCACATTCTTGCGCCATCGACTTGGCCCCTGCTGGGTGCGCTTGCTGGCTTTTTCATGCTGTTCGGCGCCGTTGCGTGGATGTCCGGTGGCATGACCATCCTGTTCAAAACCGTCGAGCTAAGCGGCCCTTGGATGTTCCTGATGGGCTTTGTCGCGGTGCTTTACGTGATGTTCGGCTGGTGGGCTGACGTCGTCAGCGAAAGCCGGATCGGCGATCACACGCCGGTCGTGCGCATCGGCCTGCGCTATGGCTTCATCCTGTTCATCATGTCCGAGGTCATGTTCTTTGCCGCGTGGTTCTGGGCCTTCTTCAAAGACGGCATCTACCCGATGAGCGAATATGTCGGCACGACATATGTCCGCCCCGAGATCTACCACGTGGATGCCTTCCACCTGCCGCTGATCAACACGCTGATCCTGCTGCTGTCGGGCTGTGCCGTAACATGGGCGCACCACGCGCTGGTGCACGGCGGTGAGCGCAAGGACGTGATCAACGGTCTGGCCATTGCGGTTGTGCTGGGCGTGTTCTTTACGATCCTTCAGGGCTATGAATATTCCTATCTGCTCTACAAGGGCTGGGAGTTCGGCAATGACACGTTCTTCTCCGCCTTCTTCATGGCGACCGGGTTCCACGGCGCGCATGTGATCATCGGCACGATCTTCCTGTTCGTCTGCCTGCTGCGCGCGATGAAGGGGCACTTCTCTGCCGAGAAACACATCGGGTTCGAGGCCGCTGCCTGGTACTGGCACTTTGTGGACGTTGTCTGGCTGTTCCTCTTCTTTGCCGTCTACATCTGGGGCGTGGCACAAATGCCCGGCGCGCACTGATCGCGCAGGATCTCTCAAGGCTTCAAAGCGCGCGGGCCTGGCCTGCGCGCTTTTTCTTTTGCACAGGGTGAGGGCGCGATGCGGCTTTGGTTTCTTCTGATCGTCGGCGTGGCCGGGGTGGCGACGCTGTTGTCCCTTGGCAACTGGCAGGTGCAGCGGCTGGCCTGGAAACAGGACCTGCTGGCGCGCATCGAAACCGAGATCAGCGCCGCCCCCATCAGCCTGAAGGCGGCCACCACGCCCGCGTTCACCCGCTATGCCCCGGTCGAGATCACCGGGCAGTTCGGCACGGGCCATATCCGCATGCTGGCCTCGCGCAAGACGACCGGTGCCGTGCACCGCATCATCCGTCCCTTCGAGGCCGAGGGCTATGGCCGCATCCTCGTCGACACCGGCTGGGCGCCTGCCGCCCGCGCGGTGGACCCGGTCCCGCAAACGCCCGTCACGCTGACCGGCAACCTTGACGCCCCGAACGAGGCCGACAGCTACACGCCCGCCCCCGATATCGACGGCAACCTGTGGTTTGCCCGCGATGTGCCTGCCATGGCCGACACCCTGTCGACCGCGCCGATCATGGTCGTGCTGCGCGATGCGCCGGAAATGGACCTTGGCGTGACGCCTTGGCCCGTAGACACGGCTGGTATTTCCAACGATCACCTGCAATACGCCATCACATGGTTTTCGCTGGCCGCCATCTGGGGGGCCATGACCGCATATTTCCTGCTGCGCCATCGCCGCAGCCCGCGCTGAGAAAGACGACACATGCGCTATGTATCCACGCGGGGACAGGCCCCGGTGCTGACCTTCGAAGACACGATGCTGACCGGGCTCGCGCGGGACGGGGGGCTTTATGTGCCCGAGACGATCCCGCAGATTGACGCCGCCGACATCGCCGCGATGGAGGGCCAATCCTATGAGCAGATCGCCTATACGGTAATGCGCCCCTTTGTCGGCGACACGTTCACGGACGACGAATTCCGCGGCTGTATCGACCGCGCCTATGCCGGGTTCGGCCACGCCGCCCGCGCGCCGATGGTGCAGTTGGATCAGGGGCATTTCCTGCTTGAGCTGTTCCACGGACCGACGCTCGCCTTCAAAGACTTTGCAATGCAGCTGATTGGCCAGCTGTTCCAGACCGCGCTGGCCCGTCGTGGCGACCGTGTGACCATCGTGGGCGCGACGTCCGGCGACACCGGCTCTGCCGCGATCGAGGCGTTCCGGGGGCTGAGCAACGTGGATGTGTTCATCCTCTATCCCCATGGCCGCGTCAGCGAAGTGCAGCGCCGCCAGATGACCACCCCGGTCGAGGACAACGTACATGCGCTGGCGCTGGATGGCGACTTTGACGACTGCCAGGCGCGGCTCAAGGACATGTTCAACGACTTCGACTTCCGCGACGGCGTTGGGCTGGCGGGCGTGAACTCGATCAACTGGGCGCGCGTGCTGGCGCAGGTTGTCTACTATTTCTCCTCCGCCGTGGCGCTTGGTGCGCCTGCGCGGCAGGTCAGCTTTACCGTGCCCACGGGGAATTTCGGCGACATCTTTGCGGGGTACATCGCCAAGCGTATGGGCCTGCCCATCGACCGTCTGGTCGTGGCCACCAACCAGAACGACATTCTGCACCGCTGTCTGGCGGGGCAGGGGTATCACAAAGGCGACACGATCCCCTCGATCAGCCCGTCGATGGACATCCAGGTCAGCTCGAATTTCGAACGTGCGCTCTTTGATGCCTACGGGCGTGACGGCGGCGCGGTTGCGCAGCTGATGGACGAATTGAAATCGGGCGGCTTTGACGTCAGCCAGGGCGCGATGCAGGCCTTGCAGGAACACTATGCCTCGGGCCGCGTGTCCGAAGACGACACCAGCGCCCAGATCGCCGCGACCTTGGCCGCGACCACCGAACTGCTGTGCCCGCACTCTGCCGTGGGCGTGCATGTCGCCGAAGAGCAGCGCGTCGCAGGCACGCCGATGGTCACGCTGGCCACCGCGCATCCGGCGAAATTCCCGGCTGCGGTCGAGGCGGCCACGGGCGTGCATCCGCCCCTTCCCCCGCGCATGGCGGACCTGTATGAACGGCCCGAACGCCTGACACGGGTGCCCAACGACCTCGACGCCCTCAAGGCCCACATCATCGCGCACCGCGCCCAGTGAGACCGAATTGACCACACGCACACATCAACTGAGCAACGGCTTCCGTATCGTGACCGAAAACATGCCGGGGCTTGCCTCTGCCTCGATCGGGATCTGGGTGGGGGCCGGTGCCCGCCACGAGATGGCCGACCAGAACGGCATCGCGCATTTCCTCGAACATATGGCGTTCAAGGGAACGCAACGGCGCAGCGCGCTCGAGATTGCCGAGGCGATCGAGGACGTGGGCGGCTATATCAACGCCTATACCAGCCGCGAGGTGACGGCCTATTACGCCCGGGTGTTGCAGAACGATGTGCCGCTGGCGCTGGACGTGCTGGCCGATATCCTGCTGAACCCGGTCTTTGACCCCAGCGAGATCGAAACCGAACGCGGCGTGATCCTGCAAGAGATCGGGCAGGCGCTCGATACGCCGGACGATGTGATCTTTGACTGGTTGCAGGAACAGGCCTATCCTGAACAGCCCCTCGGGCGGACCATCCTTGGCCCCTCCGAACGGGTCTCGGCCTTTGGGCGCGAGGACCTGTCGCGGTTCATCAATCAGCATTACGGCCCGCACCAGATAATCCTGTCGGCGGCCGGTGCGGTGGATCACGACGCCATCGTGCGCCTGGCCGAAGAGCTGTTTGGCGATCTCGCCCCGCGCCCGCAACTTGTGGCCGATGTGGCGCGCTTCGCGGGCGGCGAGACGCGTCAGGTCAAGGCGCTGGAGCAGGCGCATTTCGCGCTGGCCTTTGAATCGCCCGGCTACCGCGATCCCGACATCTATACCGCGCAGATCTATGCCAGCGCGCTGGGCGGCGGCATGTCCAGCCGCCTGTTCCAGGAAATCCGCGAAAGCCGCGGCCTGTGCTATACGATCTTTGCCCAGGCCGGGGCCTATGCCGACACCGGCATGACGACGATCTATGCGGGCACCGCCGCCGACCAGATCGCGGATCTGGCCCACATCACCGTGGACGAGATGAAGCGCGCGGCCTCTGACATGTCCGAGGCCGAGGTCGAACGCGCCCGCGTCCAGATGAAGGCAGGGCTGCTTATGGGGCTCGAAAGCCCGTCGAACCGGGCCGAACGTCTGGCGCGGCTGGTCCAGATCTGGGACCGCGTGCCGCCGCTGGAGGAAACCGTGGCGATGATCGACGCGGTCACCGTCGCTGACGTGCAGGCCTTTGCCGAACATATCGCGGGTGCGGCACCCATGGCGATGGCGCTTTACGGCCCCATCGACCACGCGCCCAGCCGTGACGCCTTGCAGGAGCACCGCGCCGCCTGATGCTCTTGGCCAAACGGAAATTGCGGATCGAAACCGAGCGCATGACCCTGCGCCCGCCGACGCATTCGGATTTTCGCGACTGGGCCGCCCTGCGCAGCGCCAGCATGGATCATCTCACCCCGTGGGAGCCGAGCTGGGCCACCGATCACCTGACGCGCAAGGCCTTTACCAACCGTGTCTACTGGGCGCAGCGCTCCGTGGGCTCGGGGTCGGCGCTGCCTCTGTTCCTGATCCGCCGCAAGGACGAGGCGCTGATGGGGGCGATCACGCTGGACAACATCCGGCGCGGGCCCGCACAGGCGGGTACGCTCGGCTATTGGACGGGCGAGGCCTACGCGCGTCAGGGCTATATGCGCGAGGCGATCCTGTCGGTTGTGCATTTCGCCTTTACGCGGCTGGACCTCAGCCGGATCGAAGCGGCCTGCCTGCCGGAAAACGTGGCCTCGCGCGGGCTGCTGGAGACCTGCGGGTTCAAGTACGAAGGCGTTGCGCAGAGCTATTTGCAGATTGATGGCCGCTGGCGGACGCACGTTCTTTATGCAGCATTGCGCATGGATCGGCGCGGGCGCACCGACGCGGGCTGAATTCGCGGTTTCGTGTTTCTGGATTTTTGCGGGCGCGTGCTATCATCTCTTGCATGCGAATGTTCTTTGCCTGCCTTGCCCTGATCGCGGCGCCGCTGACCGCCGCGGCGCAGTCCCGAACGCCCAGCCACTGCATTGCCCTTGCCGCGGATATCGACGGCGCGCAGTACGTGCACCGGGCCAGCTTTGACGTCACCGTGCCGGACGAGACGGTGCGCATCCACTACGTGGCACATGCGTCCTTTCTTCTGAGCACGGCGGGCGGGCTCAACATGGTAACGGATTTTACCGGGTTTCTCGGCGGGTCGGACATGATCCCTGACGTGGTGACGATGAACCATGCCCATGGCACCCACTGGACGGCCAATCCGGACCCGGCCATCCCGCACGTGCTGCCCGGCTGGGGTGAGTTCGGCGAGGGCATCGATCACCGGCTCGAACTGGGCGAGGTGCTGGTGCGCAATGTGTCCACCGACATCCGGTCGCAGTGGTCGGGCACCGAGAAAAACGGCAATTCCATCTTTATCTTCGAGGTTGCGGGCCTCTGCATCGGCCATCTGGGGCACCTGCACCACGAACCCAATGCCGAGCAATACGCAGCCATCGGACGGCTGGATGTGGTGATGGCGGCGGTGGATGGCGGATCAACGGTCGATCTGCCGACGATGATCCGCATCCTGCAACGGCTGCGGTCGTCCATCGTGATCCCGATGCACTGGTTCGGGGAATACACGCTGGACCTGTTCCTGACAGGTATGCGCGACGACTTTGCCATTGTCGATGTGCAGGGGCCGTCGCTGGATGTGTCGCTGGACCGCTTGCCGGGCCGTCCGACGATCATGGTGCTGCGGCCCCGGTACCTGATCGACAATGGGGACGACTGACTGGCCATTGCTGTGCGGCGCGGTTTGGTGGCAAAAGGGGCAAATGTTCCAAAGGATGTGACGGCTTCCCCGTGTTGAATTCCCTGACCCCCGCGCGTGCAGATGCGTTGCGCGCCACCCTGCCTGCGGACCGCTTTGACGCGCCGCAAACCCACCATCTTGAGGAACCGCGTGGCCGCTATGCCGGGCAGGCGGGGCTGATCGCCTATCCGCGCAGCACGGAAGAGGTGGCCGCGCTGGTGCGCGCGGCGGCGTCGGCGCGTGTGCCGGTGGTGCCCTATGGCGGTGGCACCGGGCTGGTGGGCGGGCAGGTGGCACCCGACGGACCGGTGCCGCTGGTCTTGTCGCTGTCGCGGATGACGGCGATCCGCGCGGTCCATCCAGAGGAAAATGTGATGGTGGCCGAGGCGGGCGCCATTCTGGCGGATGTGCAGGCCGCGGCAGAGGCGGCGGGCCGCCTGTTCCCGCTGTCGCTGGCCGCCGAAGGGTCCGCGCGCATCGGCGGGAATCTTTCGACCAACGCAGGTGGCACGGGCGTGCTGCGCTATGGCAATGCGCGGGATCTGTGTCTGGGGATTGAGGCGGTGCTGCCCTCCGGCGAGGTGCTGCACGGGCTGCGGCGGCTGCGCAAGGACAATACGGGCTATGATCTGCGCCATCTGTTGATCGGGGCCGAGGGCACGCTGGGCGTGATCACGGCGGCGTCGCTCAAGCTTTTTGCGCGGCCTGCATCCGTGGGCACGGCGCTCTTTCAGGTGGCCTCGCCCGCCGCGGCGCTGTCGCTGTTGTCATTGGCGCGCGATCAGGTGGGCGAGGGGGTCAGCGCCTTTGAACTGATCGGCCGGCAGGGCTTTGATTTCCTCGCCGAAACCGTGCCCGAGATCCGCAACCCGTGGGACCAGACGCCGGACTGGTGCGTGCTGGTGGAACTGGGCCTTTCCGCTGCGGCATCGCCGTCGGACGCGCTCGAGGCGCTCTTTGCCGCCGGGGTCGAAGCCGGGTTGATGGAGGACGGCATGATCGCGCAGAACGAGGCACAGCGCGCGGCCTTCTGGGCCATCCGAGAGACCATCCCCGAGGCCAACCGCCGGGTCGGTTCCATCAGTTCCCATGACATCTCGGTGCCCCTCGGCGCGCTGGCCGATTTCATCGCCGAAGGGGGCCGCCGGATTGCCACGCTGGGCACGTTCCGCATCAATTGCTTTGGGCATGTGGGCGACGGTAATCTACATTACAACGTCTTTCCAATGCCCGGAAAAACGCGCGCCGATCACATGGCCGAACGGGACGAGATCAAGCGCATCGTCCATGATCTGGTGCACGAGATGGACGGGTCGGTAAGTGCCGAACACGGTGTGGGGCGGCTCAAGGTCGGGGATCTGGAACGCTATGCCGATCCGGCGAAACTGGCGGCGATGCGGAGCATCAAGGCGGCCCTTGATCCGCTGGGCATCATGAACCCCGGTGCCGTGCTGCGCGGCTGAAGCCGCAACGCGCAGGTCAACAAAACCTGTTGGCTTGCGCGCGATATTGGGCCAACCTTCCCGCCATAGATGAAACGCCCATTTGCGAACGGATGCCCCTTTGAAATCCCGGGTCAAACCCAAACGATCGACCGCACCGGATGCGCCAGTGTTCGACCTTGTCGGGTTCTTTGCCAAAATCCTGGGCTCGCTCGCGGCCGTCGCCCTGATCCTTATTCTGGTGGATCAAAGCCGGTATGTCCTGGACCCCGATTACAAGACCACGCAGAAACTCAAACACAGCTTTGCCTGCTTCCAGCACACGCGCACCATCGATGTACCCGATGGCGCCGACGCCATCAGTATCGAAAGCGTGCGGACGGAACGTGCAGTGTATCAGTTGATGGACGAGGCCCGGCAGGAAATGCTGCCAACGGATTTCTGGGGCAAGCTCCGGCTGTTTGCCCTGTGTTCGAACTTTTCCAAGGTCGGGTTCAGCGGGTTCGAAGTGTCCGGCCAGGCATCGCAAGCCCGGTCGGTGCAGCGCATCGATTCAGGTAAGGCGGACACGATGATCTCGCGTGTGCGCGAATGGGCGCGCCTGTTCCCGGCGATCGAAAAAGATACAGCCAGGAAACTCACCTGCGAGCTGGCACGGCTCAAGGAAATTTCTGTCTATCTCAATACACCCTGCGAAAGCGATGGCGGTCTGGTGGAGCGCCAAAGCCCTGATGTCCCGACACCTGCGCCAACAGCTTTGGCGCAATGTGCGGTGGACGCGACAAAGGGTATTTGCGTACAGCCCTCTGCGGGCGATGGACCATGTGTGTGCACGTCGCAACCCGAACAAGCCGACCCGCCCACTGAACCTGAAGCATGGAAAGACCGGTGGCTCCTGGTCACGGGTGCCGACCAGACCTATGCCGCAGCGGTCGATCAGATCAACGCGGTGAAAAAGGCCCTGACCAACGCAGGCATCCCCGCCAGCACATACTCGGTCGAGCTTCGCTTGATCCGGTCATGGAAACGCACGGTGGCTGTCTTTGCATCCGAGGGCGCGGCGGACGCTGCCTTGTCCCGCGCGCGTACGCAGCTGCCCTATGGGGGATATGTGCGCAATCAGGGGGCGTGGTGCCCGGCCTATTCACCCGAGACACCGCCAGCGGCAACCAAAGCAATCGCGGATGAAGGCGTCACGGATTTTGACACGCCCGTGCGGCAATGCGTTTTGTCCGAGCAGTGACCTAGAGCCCCTCGAAGGCGCAAAGCGCCGTGACATCCATGCCCATCGCCTCGAGCTTGGCCCGCCCACCCAGATCGGGCAGGTCGATCACAAAGGCACAGGACAGGATCTCGCCGCCCAGCCGTTCCACCAGCTTGATGCCCGCCTCTGCGGTGCCGCCCGTGGCCAGCAGGTCATCAACCAGCAGGATCTTTTCGCCTGCCGTGATGGCGTCGTCGTGCAATTCGACAATCGCCTCGCCGTATTCCAGCGTGTAAGCTTGGCTGATCGTGGCACCTGGCAGTTTGCCTTTCTTGCGGATCGGTACGAAGCCCACGGACAGCTGGTGCGCGATGGCACCGCCAAGGATGAAACCGCGCGCCTCAAGGCCCACGACCTTGTCGATCTGGAGGCCCGCATAGGGGTGCAGCATCTGGTCAATCGCCATGCGGAACCCGCGCGGGTCGGCAAAGAGCGTGGTCACGTCGCGGAACATGATCCCTTCGTGCGGGAAGTCGACGATGGTGCGGATATAGTCCTGAACCTGTTTCATGTGGATCTCCGGAGGGTGGCGGTAAGCAGGCCCATGCCGATCAGCGTAGCCCCGCCTGCGCGGGTCATCCACATTTGCACGGCAGGCCGCGTGATGCGGGTGCGCATGGCGTTTGCGGCCAGCGCAAAGATCAGGGCGTTGAGGCAGGCGATGGTCACGAAGGTTGCAATCAGGATCGCGGCTTGCGGGGCAAAGGCGGCGTCGGGCTGGATGAATTGCGGCACGAAGGCCACAAAGAACGTGTTGGACTTCGGGTTCAGCGCCGTGACCGTCGCCAGATCGCGAAACACCTTGCCGGGGGTTTGGCCCGCGGGCCGGTCCGTCAGGGCGGAGGGGGGGCTGGCAGATGTCGCGCTGCGCAGCATTCGGATCCCCAGATAGATCAGGTAGGCGGCCCCGATCCATTTGAGCACGCTGAACGCCAGTGCCGAGGTCAGGAAGAGCGCGCCAAGGCCGATCACCGACAGGGTCATGGCGATCAGGTCACCGGCCGCCACGCCAAGGGCCGAGGCCACGGCCACGCGGCGCCCTTGGGTCATCGCATAGCTCAGCACCATCATCAGCGTGGGCCCAGGCAGGACGAGGAGGGCGGTCGAGGCGGCGGCAAAGGTCAGCCAGAGGTCGAGAGGCATGGGTAAGGTATCCTTGGAGGAGAGGTCAGAGCACGCGGCCCGCCACCGCGTCCAGTTTGGCCATCAGAGCCGCGTCGCGGGCTTCGGGTGCGGTGATGATGGCAAATTCCAGCGCGCGGTCGCAGCCATGCGGGCAGGGCGCGCGGTCGGCCCCCAGCAGGGCGGGCAGGCGGCGCACCATGTCGCGCCCCTTGTCGGCATTGCCCATGAGGGTCTGGATAATCTGGGTCACGTCCACCTCGCCATGGTCCGGGTGCCAGCTGTCGTAATCCGTGATCATCGCGACCGAGGCATAGCAGAGTTCGGCCTCTCGCGCGAGTTTGGCCTCGGGCATGTTGGTCATACCGATCACATCCGCGCCCCAGCTTTCGCGGTACATCTTCGATTCGGCGAGGGTCGAGAACTGCGGCCCCTCCATCGCCAGATAGGTGCCGCCGTCATGCACCGTGACGCCTGCGTCCGTCGCGGCGGTGACACAAGCCGCCGACAGGCGCGGGCAGGTCGGGTGCGCCACGCTCACATGCGCAACACAGCCGGTGCCAAAAAAGGATTTCTCGCGCGCAAACGTCCGGTCGATGAACTGGTCCACCACCACGAAGTCTCCCGGCGCCATGGCGTCGCGAAAGCTGCCGCAGGCCGAAACCGAAATCACATCCGTCACGCCCAGCCGTTTGAGCGCATCGATATTGGCGCGGTAGGGCACGGTGGTCGGGCTGTGTACATGGCCGCGCCCGTGGCGGGGCAGGAACGCCATGTCGACACCGTCCAGCGTGCCGGTCAGGATCTGATCGGACGGCGCGCCCCATGGCGTGTCGACCTGCACCCAGTCCGCGCCCTCCAGCCCGTCGATGTCATAGATGCCGGAGCCGCCGATCACGGCAATTTTTGTGCGGGTCATCGGGGTCTCCCCATGTCGTCAGAACCAGGATGCGGCATGCGCGGGCGCGCACCGTTCTCTACGGGTACAAACAGCGGCGGCGGCTGTACACCCCCACCGGGCGCAAGTTCACCATCATGTGCAACAGGTGGGATCATTCGCGGCGAATGATGCCTGTGATCGCCGCAGCCCCCAGCGCGGTGACGATCCAGCCCATGGCGCTCAGCACCCAGCGCGCCCACCACAGGTGCCAGCCCCAGACGTCGCGCGTGGTCGACGGGGCCCAGGCATCCGTCTGGCCGAAATCGATGATCGGGATCACCACGTCAAATCCGTAGGCATAGCGGTTGAACGTCTCCCAATCGCGCCCGGGTGCGGCGGCTTTCCACGCGGCGGCGGTAAAGGTGCTGTCCGCCGGGATTTCGTCGCCCGACCAAATGGCCGCAGGGTTGGGTTCCGTGGCTGCGATGTCTTTCCATCCATCCGAGACCAGAATGGGCGCTGCATTGGGGGCGAAACTGCCCTCCTCCCACGCGAAATGGGCGGGGATGATCGTGAAACAGATCAGAACGGCCAACGCCGCCACACTACGGAACGGATAGTGGCCATAACCCACCACAAAACGCAGCATCGTATCCCAGAACCGCGACCACAGGTTGATCGGCATGGCGAGGCTGTGGCCGGATGCGCTCAGTTGCGCGCGGGTGCTGGCCCGGCGCTTGCGCTCACGGGTGTACAATACCCGTCGCGCGTCCTCATCATGGCCGGTGTCGCGCAGGAACTTGGCGTATTGCGAATAGGGCTGCGGGCGGAACTCAACCCCGAAATAGCTGCCATCCCGCAGCCAATCCATCCGCGCAGGCGAGGTCGACACGGTCCCCTTGATCCGGTCATAGGTGAACCCGTCCAGAAACAGCTGGTCGCAGGGTGGCCAGTTGTCGGGCTGGTCGTCCAGCTCTGCCACATGCGCGCCATTCAGGCTCACGCCGCCGGAACGGTGCTCGACCTTTTTCCAGACGAACGCGTGTTCCACCCGCATGGCCTGCCCGTTGAACGCATGCCCGCTGTCGTTGCGCAGCTTGATCCGCTCGCAGGTCAGCCGCCCCGAGATGCGCGACCCGGCGAGCAGGATCTCACCTGTGCTGTCGCAACCATCAAGGCGCACCGCGCCATTCACCGTCGCCCCGCCCAGCGACAGCGATTGGCCGGTCGAGGTCGCGGCAAAGGTGCATTGCTGCGCATAAAGCCCGCCCATGGTGGCCCCGTTCAGGCGGATTTCGCCTGTGGAATGGAACGGTGTTTCTATGTCCTCCCGGTCGAGCGCGGTGCGCGGATGGAAAAAGACGCCGCCTTCAATGCGCGCGTCCGGGGCCGAGATCGCATAGGCACCATCGCACGCCATCTGCGTGCCTTCAAACCCGAGTTGCCCGTCGATCGTTGCGCTGTTCAGGTCAATTTCTTGCGAGGATCTGATCCGGCGCAGGAATACGCCTCCGTCAATGTGCGCTTTCTGTGCCCGCAATCCGTGCAGGCGGCTACCGCTCAGATCCAGCCTCGACATACTCGTCTGCAGGCACTCGATTGCCTCTTCGAAGTAGCAGTTTCTCAACTGCATCGTTCCGTGAACCTGTGCAAAGTTGACGTCCAGAGTTCCGGTGACTGCGCCGCCTTCCATCATTGTACCTTGCGCGTCGACCAGGCAGTCGGCGCAGCCACCCAGCAAAAGGAAACGCAGAATTTCGGCCCTTATGGACACTTGCGGATCAAGCGTTTCCGGGCAAGTACCGTCTCCCAGAACACACCACTCGCCAGCTTTGCACGCTTCGATCAGCTTGCGCTCGGCGCCTGTAGGGTTGAGGGCCAAAACCTCTTCATACGTCCGAATGATCGCCATGACTGCCCCAGGGTGATGCGCCTGCGCGTCAGCCTAGCGGAAGTTGTCCAATTGTTAACCCTGATATGTGATCTGCTCCCCCATCCGTGGTGACATTTTCGGCGCGGTAGGCGCGCAGATCGGCGGCGGGCGCTCTAGCCATGGTCATTCGGCGCCCCGTGCGATAGAGGGCGCGCAAAGCGGCATCAATGCAGGTGGAGCCTTTATGGCCTTTTTCGACAATCTGAACAGAAAAACCCGGTTTGGCGATTTCTCCATCGCGCCCGGTGACACCAAACTGACCCCCGCGCAGATCCGGACGGACCTGCTGTCGGGGCTGACGGTGGCGCTGGCGCTGGTACCCGAGGCGGTGGCCTTTGCCTTTGTGGCGGGCGTGCACCCGCTGGTGGGGCTTTATGCGGCGTTCATGGTGGGGCTGATCACTGCGCTCTTTGGCGGGCGTCCGGGTATGATCTCGGGGGCCACAGGTGCTTTGGCGGTCGTGATGGTGGCGCTGGTGGCGCAACACGGGGTGGAATACCTCTTTGCCACCGTGGTGCTGATGGGGCTGATCCAGATTTTTGCCGGTGTGATGCAATGGGGCAAGTTCATCCGGCTGGTGCCGCATCCCGTGATGCTGGGCTTTGTGAACGGGCTGGCCATCGTGATTTTTCTCGCCCAGCTCACGCAGTTCAAGGTGCCCGGCACGGCCGAAGCCTCGGGGCACGGCATGGCGGGCGGTGACTGGCTGTCGGGCATGCCGCTTTACCTGATGCTGGGGCTTGTGGGCCTGACCATGGCGATCATCTGGCTTGCCCCGCGCGTGACCCGGATCATCCCGGCACCGCTGGCGGGCATCGGCATTGTGGCGGCCATCGTGATCGGCTTTGGGCTGGACGTGCCGCGTGTGGGCGATCTGGCCAGCATCGAAGGCGGGCTGCCGCCGTTCCACATTCCTGCCGTGCCGCTGAATTGGGAGACGTTCCAGATCATCTTGCCTTATGCGGTGATCCTTGCGGCCATTGGCCTGATCGAGAGCCTTTTGACGCTGAACCTTGTCGGTGATCTGACCGGCCAGCGCGGTGGTGCAAGCCAGGAATGTATCGCCCAAGGTGTGGCCAATACGGCCACCGGGTTCTTTGGCGGCATGGGCGGCTGCGCCATGATCGGCCAATCGATGATCAACGTGAAATCAGGCGGGCGCACGCGCATCGCAGGTGTTGCGGCGGCGCTGTTCCTGCTGATGTTCATCCTTGTCGGGTCGAGCGTGATCGAGCTGATCCCGCTGGCCGCCCTCGTGGGGGTCATGTTCATGGTGGTGATCGGCACATTCGCGTGGAACAGCCTCAAGATCCTGCGCAAGGTGCCGTTGACGGATGCCTTTGTGATCGTGCTGGTGACGGTCGTGACGGTGATGGAAGACCTCGCCGTGGCGGTGGTTGTGGGTGTGATCGTGAGCGCGCTGGCCTATGCGTGGAACAACGCGCGCCGCATTCACGCCAAGGCATATGAGACACCCGAAGGCGCGCGTGTGTATCAGGTACAGGGCCCGCTGTTTTTCGGCTCGGCCACCGGCTTTGTCGAGATGTTCGACATCGACAATGACCCGTCCGAGGTGATCGTGGATTTCGCCGACAGCCGGGTTGTGGACCAGTCGGCCTTGCAGGCGATCGAGGCGATTGCGGGCAAGTACGAGGCGGTGGGCAAGCGGGTCCAGTTGCGTCACTTGACCCGTGATTGCCACCGTTTGCTGACAAATGCGGGCCACCTTGTCGTGGATAGCGACGACGACCCGGATTACGGCGTCGCGGTGAACTATGGCGTGCGCACGGGGATCCTTGGCGGTCACTGACCGGGCGGCTTGTCGCTAGCCGTCCAGCAGGTCCACCACGACCAGATTGCCCGGTTGCAGGTCGACAAAGGCCACGTTCTCGATCAGGATTTCTTCGCCTGCGCCATAGGTCAGGCGCAGGTCCGACCCGACTTCGGTAAAGACGGCGTTGTCCACGCTCAGCAACAGGCGGATGACGTCCTCGTCGACATCGAAATCGGTGAGGGTGTCACTGCCACCCAGAGTTTCGGAAAACACGAATACGTCCGCGCCCGTGCCGCCGGTCAGTGTGTCATTGCCTGCGCCACCGACCACCACGTCATCGCCGCCAGAGGCTGAAATCACGTCATTGCCATCATTGCCGAACAGGGTGTCGGACACGCCGCCGCCAATTATGGAATCGTCGCCCGCCCCGCCATAAAGCCGGCCCTCGCCGGCGGCGCCGATCAGCGTGTCGTTGCCTGCCCCGCCAATCAGCGTGTCCACGCCCGCACCTCCGTGCAGCCGGTCACTGCTGCCTCCGCCGCGCAGGATGTCATCCCCGTCACCGCCGTTCAGCGTCTCGGCATCGGCACTGCCAAGCAGGCTGTCATTGCCCGTTCCGCCAAAAAGGGTGTCGTTGCCCAGATTGGCATAAAGCGTGTCATTGCCCGCGTCGCCATAGATCCCGTCAGCACCGTCGCCACCGCGCAGGATGTCGTTGTCGTCGCCGCCATAAAGGCTGTCATTGCCACTGTCGCCCAGCAGGCTGTCCGCGCCCGCGTCGCCGCGCATGGTGTCATTTCCGCCGCCGCCCTTGAGCGTGTCACTGCCAGTGCCGCCCTCCAGAACGTCCGCGCCGGCGCCGCCTGCAACCAGATCGTTGCCCGCGCCGCCGGTCAGCGAGTCGTTGCCGATGCTGCCCTCGACCGTATCATCGCCGTCACCCCCGTGGGCCGCATCGTTGCCACCGCCGCCCTTGATCGTGTCACTGCCAAGTCCGCCTTCGATGCTGTCGGCACCTGAATCCCCGCTCAGCCAGTCGTTGCCCGACCCGCCGATCAGCGTGTCGTTCTGTTCGCCACCAAACACGGTGTCATTGCCCGCGCCCGCATCCACAAAATCATAGCCGTAATGCGTGGAAATCCGGTTGTCGCCGGTCAACTCGGCCGAGTGGCCGTCATTGGTGACATCGCTGCTGCGGATGAAATCCGAGATCGAGTTGCCCTCGTATTCCCAGTCCAGACCGAACAGAAGGGTCTCCAGCGCGCTGTCGTCGCTTCCCGTTTCTTCGGCAGTGGCCGCCGTGAACAGGTCCGCGCCGGACAGGGACAGGTTTTCGAAATTCACGAAATATCCCGCACGGTAGGTGAACAGGATCCCGGTTACCGTGCCACCTGTCAAAACCGGACCATCAGATCCCGCCCGGTAGGTCAGCCCCACCCCGGTCAGGGTCACCACCGGTGCCGGCAGTGCAAAGCCGGTGGTCGTCAGCGTCGCACCTGTCGGTGAACTCGTATCGATGGTGGTGCGCAGCATCACGACCTCAAACAGGAAATCGATCAGCGTGTGATTTGCAAAAAGACCTTCGGAAACAGTAATCTTGGGACGTGGTGGCATCAGTGATCCCCCCTCAAACAACATCAACATTAGTTAATTTTGAAATTCTTCCCGCAGTCTGCCGCCCGAAACCGGTCTTGGCCAGCGAAAAAGAAGTCCGCGCAGATGTATCAGAGGGCGCGCATGGCGCGCTACTCTCCGGGGCGGGCCAATGCGAACTTGTCCCGCACCACCGAATAATCGCGGTAACCCAACCGCGTCAGCGGGTTGTAGCGCAGCACATCAAAGATCCCGTCCACGATGCAGTCGTCACGCAGGTGCACGCCGACAACCTCGCCGAACACCACGTAGTTGGACGCCCCTTCGATCTGCACGATCTGGGTCATCCGGCATTCCATCGACGCAGGTGCGGCACCCACACGGGCACAGTCGATCTCGGAACAGGGGGCCTTTTCGATGCGGGCCAGGTCGAATTCATCGGTCGTGGCCTCCCACGGCCCCGATGTCTGGTTCATCGCGTCCTTCATCGCATATTCCACCACGTTGACGCAGAACACGCCGGTCTCGCGGATATTGGCCACGCTGTCCTTGGTGCCGTCGCGGTCGTCCTTGGTGCCGGTCGAGGCGAACATCACCTGCGGCGGCACATAGGCCACCCCGTTGAAAAAGGAATAGGGCGCCAGATTGTCCGCGCCATCCGCGCTGCGGGTCGAAATCCAGCCGATGGGGCGGGGGGTGACCACGGCGTTGAACGGGTTGTGGGGCAGGCCGTGGCCATCGGCAGGACGGTAGAACATGGGGGCTCCGATCTAGGGCGTTTGCGCAAGACCTAACCCCATGCTAGGGCGGGTTCCAGCCCTGACGCCGCCAAAGCCCGCCACACGACCTGATCCGATGTACACCCTCATCCAAGAAACGGCCCCTGACTGGTGGGAGGTCGAGGCGCTCTATGACCTGTGTTTTGCACCCGGACGCGAAGCGCTGTCGTCCTACCGGTTGCGTGACGATGTCCCGCCCGTGGCCGGGCTCAGCCATGTGGCGCGCGATCCGGATGGCATTCTTGCCGGGGCCATCCGCTATTGGCCGGTGCAGATCGGCGCGGTGCAGGCGTTGCTGCTGGGCCCCGTGGCCGTGCACCCGACGCGGCAGGGCGAGGGGTTGGGCGGGCAGTTGATCGAAACCTCGCTGGACGTGGCCGCCGGATCGGGCTGGGCGCGGGTGATGCTGGTGGGCGACGCGCCCTATTACAGCCGCTTTGGCTTTGCCCGTCTGGGCGATGTGACCATGCCGCCCCCCACCAACCCCGACCGTGTGCTGGGCCGGGCCCTTATGCCCGGCGCGTGGGACGGAATTGCCGGAGAGGTCACGCGCGCACATTGAAACCGGCGCGCCGCGTCCCAACATTGGGGTCATGACGGATATTATCCTGGCCGACCCGCCGCTTGACCTTGACGCTGAACTGGACCGCCTCGCGCGCCGCTACAAGGGGGCCGGGGGCTTGGGCATCCAGCTTCTCAACACGCTTGGCACCGGGGCGGACGGGTTGCTCGACCGGTTGCCCGCGTCTGTGCGCGACCAGTTGAACAACGCCACCCAGCGCGCGCTGGAACAGGCGTTGGCCGCGGCCAGCACCTCGCGGCGCGTGGTCCCGGACCAATCGGAGTGGCTGAACCGTGCCGTAACCACCGGCCTCGGGGCTGCGGGCGGATTTGGCGGGCTGCCCACGGCACTGGCCGAATTGCCGGTCACGACGACGCTTCTGTTACGTTTGATCGAAGGGGTCGCGGTCGAACACGGGTTTGATCCGACGGCCCGGTCGGTGCGGTTCGACTGCGTGCATGTCTTTGCCGCCGCCGGGCCTCTGGAGCATGATGACGGGTCGGACGTGGCCTTTCTGTCGGCGCGGATGGCGCTCAGCGGGGCGGCGATGCAGGCGCTGCTGAGCCGCGTGGCGCCGCGGCTGGCGGTCGTGCTGGGCCAAAAGCTCGCGTCACAGACCGTGCCCGTGCTGGGGGCCGTCGCGGGGGCCGCGACGAACTATGCCTATACCAGCTATTACACCGACATCGCCCATGTGCATTTCGGGTTGCGGCGTCTGGCGATTGCGGCGGACACCCCGCATGACGACATGGTGGCCCGGCTCAGGGCCGAGGTTCTGGCGCTGCGCTAGGTGCCGCAGAGATCGCCGTCTGGCCAACGGATGTGGCCTTGATCACGGCAAAGACCCGCAAACCGCCGCGCAGGCCCATCGCCGCCACCGCGCGCGCCGTGACCCGCGCCAATAGACGCTCGCCCGCCACATCTAGAACAACCGCCGCACCCGGCCCGTCGCCCGCGCGGATCTCGGCAATGGTCGCGGGCAGAATGTTCTGCGCGCTCAGCCCCGTTGGATGTTCCAGCGCCAGCAGGACATCCTGCGCCAGCACCCGCAGACGCACCTCCGCGCCCACCGGGGCCTGCACGCCCATCAGGTGCAGATCGCCCGCCGCGACCCGCAATGTGCTCAGCCCGTCGGCGTCATGGGCCATCACCTGTGCGCGCAGCACCGCACCGGCCTCGCGCACACCGATCAGCGGCATCGCCGCCGGATCGCCCATCACGTCAAACAGCGGCCCGGCCTGCACCACGCGCCCGTCCGACAGCAGCACCATGTGATCGGCCAGCCGCGCCACCTCGTCCACCGCGTGACTGACATAGAGGATCGGCACGCCCGTCTCGGCCTTGAGCCTGTCGAGATAGGGCAGGATCTCGGCCTTGCGCGCCGTATCAAGTGCGGCCAGAGGCTCGTCCATCAACAGCAGGCGCGGATCCGACAACAGCGCCCGCCCAAGGGCCACGCGCTGCGCCTCTCCGCCCGACAGCGTCCCGGGCCGCCGGTCCAGCAGTGCGCCGATGCCCAGCATCTCGATCACCCGCGCCCGCGCCGCCCCCCGCGCGCCAAAGCGGCGGGCATAGTCAAGGTTCTGCGCCACGCTCAGATGCGGAAACAGCCGCGCGTCCTGAAACACGTATCCCACCCGGCGCTTGTGCGCAGGCAACCGCACGCCCGGCCCGTCAAACACCGCACCGTCCACCGTGACCTCCGCTTGGTCCAGCCGCGCCAGCCCCGCCACCGCATTCACAACCGTGGTCTTGCCCGCGCCCGACCGCCCAAAAAGCGCGGTGACACCCGGCGGCGCTTCAAAGGCCACGTCGAGGGCAAAGGCCCCAAACCGGTGGCGGAGAGCAACGGACAGGCTCATGCGCTCGCGATCCTGCGCGCCACGCGCCGCGCCAGCCATTCCGACACCACCACCGCCCCCAACGCCAGCGCGCAGGCCCAGAACACGAGGACAACCGCCGCGCGCTCTCCGCCCGGCACCTGCAACAGCGCATAGATCGCCGAGGGCAGCGTCTGTGTCTCGCCGGGGATGTTGGCGACAAAGGTGATGGTCGCGCCGAACTCCCCGATGGCCTTGGCAAAGCCCATGACGCCCCCCGCAAGGATGCCCGGCAGGATCAGGGGCAGGGTGATGGTGGCAAATACCGACCAGCCGGGCGCGCCCAGCGTGCGGGCGGCGTCCT
The DNA here is from genome assembly GCF_947487805.1 of uncultured Tateyamaria sp. Classification (GTDB taxonomy): domain Bacteria; phylum Pseudomonadota; class Alphaproteobacteria; order Rhodobacterales; family Rhodobacteraceae; genus Tateyamaria. The sequence goes on from NZ_CANKXW010000001.1 coordinate 1,065,482, forward strand.
CGGTGCGCGGATCCACCGCCTCGATCGCGAGGCGGATGGCGCGCACCATCAACGGAAAGCCCATGACCATCGCCGCCAACACCGCACCGGTCCAGCGGAATGCCAGCACAAGGCCAAATGTCTGCTCCAGAAACCGCCCGATTGGGCCGGTCCGGCCAAAGGCGATCAACAAAAGGTACCCCGTCACCACCGGCGGCAGCACCAGCGGCAAATGCACCAGAGCGTTCAGCATGGATTTGCCCCAGAACGTCCCCCGCGCCAAAAGCCACGCGACCCAGATCGCCAGCGGCAGCGCCAGCGCGGTGGCAACCACGCCCACCAGCAGCGACAGGCGCAACGCCTCCCATCCGGCCGCGTCCAGCATCACCGCACCGCCACGAAACCAGCACCGACAAACACGTGCCCACGGGTCAGCACATGGGCCAGCAGATCCGCACCCGCAGGCGTCAGGGCCAGTGCCTGATAGAGGATCGTGGGGTGGGTGTCGGGCGGAATGGTCCAGACAACATCGACCGCCGCACTGGCCGCTGCATCGGAGGCATAGACAATGCCCAGCGGTGCCTCGCCCCGCGCCACAAGGGCAAGGGCGGCACGCACATTTTCCGTCTCGGCTAGTTGCGGGCGCAGGGCCTTCCACGCGCCGATATGGGTCAGCCAGGCCTGCGCATATTGGCCTGCGGGCACCGACATGTGCTGCCCCATGGCCAGCCGCCCGGTCCCCAGTCGCGCCGCCAGCGTCTGTGCATCGGCCTGGGGCAGAGACGGCGCGCCAGCGGGCGCGATGACGACCAGACGGTTCGACAGAACGGACACCGCAGGGCCGGTCACATGCCCCTGATCCACAAGCCACGCGGCCCAGTCGGTGTTGGCAAGCAGCACCAGATCCGCAGGCGCGCCGAGGCTGATCTGTCGGGCGATCGTGCCGCTGCCAGAATAGCTGATCCGCGCCTGCGCGCCATGCGTCTCCGCAATTTGATCCAGCGGGCCTTGCAAGCTGGCGGCGGCAAAGACGCGCACCGGATCCGCCGCGGCCTGCCCGCCCGCGCAGGCACCGCACAGGGCAAGGGCCAAGCCTTTGATCCAGTTGCAGGTTTTCATCACCGCGCACTATTGGGCATGGGGCAGGGCGGCTCAAGGCCCAAAATCGCGCCCCGTCGGCGCGCCAACCAGCCCGTCAGGGTCACAAAAACGGGAAAATCATTAGGATTCTGGTAATTCCCGTCGGTTTTGGTTATGTTATCCACAATTAGGAGGGGCAGTGCAGTGAGCGCCCAATGATAAAACAATTGCCGCTCAGTTTCATGGGCGCCCATAAACGAGATATCCGCACGCAATTTGCCGCGCTGTGCTATCGCATCAAGAACGACAAGGTTCAGGTGTTGCTCGTGACCTCGCGCGGGTCGCAACGATGGATCCTGCCCAAGGGCTGGCCCATGGACGGGGCGACGCCCGCCGAAAGTGCCGCAACCGAAGCGTGGGAAGAGGCGGGCGTGCGCGGTCGCGCCGAGGATCGTCCTCTTGGGATCTATTCTTACAACAAGGTGCTGGGCGAGGACGAAGACGATCTGCCCTGCGTGGCCATGGTCTATGCGGTTCGGGTCAAGACCCTCGCACGGGAGTTCCCCGAAGCAGGCCAACGCAAACGCAAATGGGTCAGCCGCAAGAAGGCCGCTAGCATGGTGGACGAGCCGGAACTGGCGCGCATCCTGCGCGATTTTGACCCGCGCCAGTTGGCCTGACGGAACGGGCGAGGGGCGCAATCGCCATTGCGCCACCGGTTCTGGGGCTTATGTTAGGCAGGCCATGATCAAGTACACGCTCAAATGTGACAGCGGACACCAGTTCGACAGCTGGTTTGCAAATGCAGGTGCCTATGACAGCCTGCGTGCGGCGGGTCATGTGTCCTGTGCCAGCTGCGGATCCAACCAGATCGACAAGGCCGTCATGGCCCCGCGCGTGGCGACCTCGCGCATGGCCCCGGTGGTCCCGGCCGAGGATGCCTCGGCGGACGTGCCGCCCGAGGGCGCCGCAGCCGATCCCGCCGAGGTCGAGGCGGCGCTGCGCAAGATGCGCGCCGAGGTCGAAAAGAACGCGACCTATGTGGGCGGCAATTTTGCCCGCGAGGCGCGCGACATGCATCTGGGCGACGCGCCCGACCGCCCCATCTGGGGCGAGGCCAATGCCCGCGAAGCCAAGGCCCTGATCGAGGACGGTGTGCCGGTGGCCCCGCTTCCCTTCATTCCAACGCGCAAGGCGAACTGAACACATGAACATAGTCATCACGGGTGCCACACGTGGCATCGGCGCAGGTCTGGCCGCGCATTACAGGGATGCGGGTCACACCGTGATCGGCACGGGGCGGTCTTCCGGTGCGGATGTGACCCTGGACGTCACGCAGCCTGCCGATCACACGGCCATGGCCGCCAAACTGGACGGGCTGCCAGTGGATCTGTTGGTGTGCAATGCAGGCGTTTACCTCGACAAGGGCGCGGATCTGGAGACCGGCTATGCGCCCGATCTGTGGGCGCAGAGTTTCGCGGCCAATGTGACGGGTGTGTTTCTGACCGTGCAGTCGCTTTTGGCGAACCTGCGGGCGGCAGAGGCGCCCAAGGTCGCGATCATCTCGTCGCAGATGGCGTCGCACACGCGGGCCCCTGGCGGCAGCTATATTTACCGCGCGTCCAAGGCGGCGGTGCTGAACCTCGGTCGGAACCTCGCGGCGGATCTGGCCGGAGAGGTGGCAGTGGGCATCTATCACCCCGGCTGGGTACAGACGGACATGGGCGGCAGCGCGGCCGACATCACGGTGGATGAGGCGGTGGGTGGTCTGATCGACCGGTTTGCCGCGCTTGGGCCCGAGACGACGGGCTGTTTCGAGACATGGGACGGGCGCACGCATCCCTACTGACACCACGGGTGGCTTATGTCGAACGGACGCGCTGCCGCGCGACGCGATGTTTTTCACAAGCGGCTTTTCAGCCCCTTGTGAGATTGGCCCTGCGGATGGGGGCCGGCTGATCTTGCAACTGGTGCGCGCGGGGGCTATGGGCGTGCGGACGGAAAAATGGGGCGGATGATGCCTGTTCTCGTAATGAAATTCGGTGGCACCTCGGTGGCCACCCTGGATCGCATCCGACGGGCTGCGAAACGTGTCGGTGTCGAAGTGGCCAAGGGCTATGACGTGATCGTCATCGTGTCGGCCATGTCGGGCAAGACCAATGAGCTGGTGGGCTGGGTGAACGAGACCTCGCCGCTATATGATGCGCGCGAATATGATGCGGTCGTGTCGAGCGGGGAGAACGTGACAGCGGGGCTGATGGCGCTGACCTTGCAGGAGATGGACGTGCCTGCGCGCTCCTGGCAGGGCTGGCAGGTGCCGCTCAGGACGAATTCTGCCCATTCCAGCGCCCGGATCGAAGAGATCCCGACCGACAACATCAACGCCAAATTCGGGCAGGGCATGCGCGTGGCCGTGGTCGCGGGCTTTCAGGGGATCAGCCCCGAGGGCCGGATCACCACGCTGGGCCGGGGCGGCTCTGACACCACCGCGGTGGCCTTTGCGGCGGCCTTCGGGGCCGAGCGCTGCGATATCTATACGGATGTGGATGGTGTCTATACCACCGATCCGCGGGTAAGCCCAAAGGCGCGCAAACTGGACCGCATCGCATTCGAGGAAATGCTGGAACTGGCCAGCCTCGGCGCCAAGGTCCTGCAAACCCGCTCGGTCGAGCTGGCGATGCGTTACAAGGTCAAACTGCGCGTGCTCAGCAGTTTCGAAGAACAATCCGACGAGGCCGGCACGCTGGTCTGCGACGAGGAGGACATCATGGAAAGCAATGTTGTGGCCGGTGTGGCCTTTTCCCGCGACGAGGCCAAGATGACGCTCTTGAGCGTGGCAGACCGCCCCGGCATCGCCGCCACCATCTTTACCGCGCTCAGCGAGGCGGGGGTGAACGTGGACATGATCGTCCAGAACATCTCCGAAGAGGGGCGCACCGACATGACCTTTTCCTGCCCCACCGATCAGGTGGCGCGGGCGACCAAGGCCATGGACGCGGCCAAGACCGGCGGCGTGATCAACTTTGCCGAACTCGTGGCCGACACCGATGTGGCCAAGGTCAGCGTTGTTGGCATCGGCATGCGCAGCCATACCGGCGTCGCGGCCAAAATGTTCCAGTGCCTCAGCGCCGAAGGCATCAACATCAAGGTCATCACCACCTCCGAGATCAAGATCTCGGTCCTGATCGACCGCAAATACATGGAACTGGCCGTGCAGGCGCTGCATGACGCGTTCGAGTTGGACAAGGCCGCCTGAGGCGCGCATCACATCTGACCAAAATTCCCGCAAGAGGGGAAATCCGCCGCCGTATGGCGCGCTTTGTCGTTTCGCTTTGATCCGTGCTGTGATCTAAGCTGAGATCGCAGGCACGCCCGGGGGGATCACGGCGCATATGGTCGAACGCATTGAAACCGAAAGCCGCAAGCTGTTGGGACGCTTGCGCGACGCCATGGCAGGCGATGACCCGGGCCAGGCGCGGTTGGACAAAATCACCCATCTCATCGCGGACAGCATCGGCTGCGAGGTCTGCTCGATCTACCTGTTCCGCGACGAGGAAACGCTCGAACTTTGCGCGACCGAAGGGTTGAACGCGGACGCCGTGCACCGCACCCGGATGCGCCTGGGCGAGGGGCTCGTGGGCCGCGTGGCCCTGCGCAGGCAAGTCGTGAACACCGCCGACGCCCCCAGCGCCAAGGGCTTCCGGTTCATGCCCGAAACCGGCGAAGAAGTGTTTTCCAGCTTTCTCGGCGTGCCGGTGCAGCGGTTGGGCGAGGCGCTGGGCGTGCTGGTGGTCCAGTCCAAGGCGGCGCGCGAATTTTCCGCGGACGAGGTCTATGCCCTCGAAGTGGTCGCCATGGTGCTGGCCGAGATGACCGAACTGGGCGCCTTTGTGGGCGAGGGCAGTGCCATGGGCGCGCGCCACAGCCAGCCCTCGATGCTGCGCGGCACGGTGGCTCAAGAGGGGGTGGCCGAGGGCCATATCTGGCTGCACGAACCCCGCGTCGTCGTCACCAACCCGATTGCCGATGACCCGCACCGCGAAATGGAACGCCTGACCGAAGCGGTCGAGGATCTGCGCGTGGGCGTCGACAAGATGCTGGCACTGGCCGCAGGTGACAAGGAACAGGCGCAGGTGCTCGAAGCCTACCGGATGTTTGCCAATTCCAAGGGCTGGATGCGGCGCATGCAAGAGGACATCTCGAACGGTCTCAGCGCCGAGGCGGCGGTGGAAAAGGAACAATCTCTGGCGCGTGCCCGCATGGGGCAGGCGACTGACAACTACCTGCGCGAACGGCTGAGCGATCTTGACGATCTGTCGAACCGCCTCTTGCGCATCCTGACCGGGCAGGGCGCTGATACGGGCGCCGAAATGCCTGCCGACCCGATCCTTGTGGCGCGCAATATCGGGCCTGCCGAATTGCTGGACTATGGCCGCAGCCTTCGCGGCATCATTCTTGAGGCAGGTTCCGTCGGCAGTCACGCGGCCATCGTGGCCCGCGCGCTGGCCATCCCGCTGATCGTCCATGTGGATCGCGCCACGCTCGAGGCGCTCAATGGCGATCACGTCATGGTCGACGGCGAACAGGGCATTGTGCACCTGCGCCCCGATGACACCGTGGTCACGGCCTTTCGCGACAAGATGGCGATGCAGGCGGCGGCGGTCGAACGCTATGCCTCGATCCGGGACAAACCTGCCGAAACCCGCTGTGGATCAGTTGTGGCCTTGCACATGAATGCCGGTCTGATGGCCGATCTGCCGTCGCTGGTGGGGTCGGGGGCCGAAGGCGTGGGCCTGTTCCGGACCGAATTGCAGTTCCTCGTGCGCAACCAGATGCCGCGCCGGTCAGAGCTGTCGGCGCTTTATGCACGCGTTCTGGACGCGGCCAGTGGCAAGCCGGTGATCTTTCGCACGCTCGACATCGGCTCCGACAAGGTGCTGCCCTACATGAAGCCCAATGACGAACCCAACCCGGCGCTGGGCTGGCGGGCGATCCGTGTGGGATTGGACAAGCCCGGCGTGATGCGCATGCAGTTGCAGGCGTTGATCCGTGCCGCCAACGGCCGTCCGCTGACGATCATGTTCCCCTTTGTGGCGCAGTACGAGGAATACACGCGCGCGCGGGCCGAGGTCGACAAGGCCATGGACCGCGAGGCGCGGCTGGGTCACGTGTTGCCGTCCGAGCTCAAGGTGGGCGCGATGCTGGAAACGCCCAGCCTCGCCTTTGCGCCGCAGAAGTTCTTTGAAGAGGTCGGGTTCCTGTCGATCGGGGGCAATGATCTCAAGCAGTTCTTCTTTGCCGCGGACCGCGAAAACGAGCGCGTGCGGCGTCGCTATGATACGCTGAACGTGTCCTTCCTCAGCTTTATCGAACGCATCGTCGAACGGTGTGTGCAGACCGACACGCCGCTGTCCTTCTGCGGCGAGGACGCGGGCCGCCCGGTCGAGGCGTTGTGCTTTGCCGCCATCGGACTGCGCAGCCTGTCGATGCGCCCCGCGTCAATCGGGCCGGTCAAGTCCCTGTTGCGGCGGTCAAATCTGGACGAGGTGCGCAAGGTCATCGCCGACGCGCGCCACCGCGGCGAGATGAACGTCCGACCCGCGATCATGGAGTATCTGCGCCAGCAGACTTGAAACGACGGTTTTTCCAATCGGTTGAACGGCTTGTCAGGTGACGTGCACGCGTCACCTTCATAACCCTGTGCGTGTGGGCACATCTCTGCCTAAAATTATCCACAGGTCAATTTGGCCATTGATCACAAAAGTCCGCGTGAATTTCGGACTCTTTTGACCAGGATATCCCCAAAAGATACGTTGAAACCCCACAATACCGGGCAATACTCTGTCGTTTACCCACAGACGGATTTTACGTCCTCCACAGGCGCAAAAAAACGCCGCCAGCAGGGCCGGCGGCGTCGATTTTCAGGAACGAATGCGGTCAGCGGATGCGCTGCTCGGTCTCGGCGTCAAAGAACATGACGCGGTCATCGTCAAAGCTCACGGTCACTTGCGTGCCCTCTTCCATGGCCAGATCGCCCTTGGACTCCACGATCACCCGCTCGCCCGTGGGCGTGGTGAGATAGTCATAGGCGACCCCGCCCAGACGCTCGCGGATGTCCAGCGTGATCGGCGACGCACCTTCCGTCAGTTCCATGTCCTGCGGCCGCACCCCGACGGTGACAGCCGTCCCCGCCGCGGGCAACGCCACGGACGTCGCCACCAGCCGGTCGTTCAGACCCGGCACACGCACGCCACCCGCCTCGACCACACCGCTCACGAAATTCATCGCCGGTGAACCGATAAAGCCCGCCACGAACTTGTTGTCCGGATCCTGATAGAGATGCATGGGCGAACCCACCTGCTCGATATAGCCCGCGCGCAGCACCACGATCTTGTCGGCCAGCGTCATCGCCTCGACCTGATCGTGGGTCACATAGATCATCGTCGTGCCCAGCTCCTTGTGCAGACGCGCGATCTCGACCCGCATGTCCACCCGCAACTCGGCATCGAGATTCGACAGTGGCTCGTCGAACAGGAACACATCCGGCCCCCGTACAATCGACCGGCCAATGGCCACACGCTGACGCTGACCACCCGACAACGCCGCAGGCTTGCGGCTCAGGTAATCGTCCAGCTTCAGGATCTTGGACGCACCGTCCACCTTGCGCTTGATCTCGTCCTTGGGCACGCCGTTCATTTTCAGGCCGAACCCCATGTTCTCCTCGACCGTCATGTGCGGGTACAGGGCATAGGTCTGAAACACCATCGCCACGCCGCGTTCGGCCGGGTCCATGTGCGTGACGTCGCGCGCACCAATGTTGATCTGGCCGTCGCTGGTCTCCTCCAGACCCGCGATCATACGCAACAGCGTGGACTTGCCGCAGCCCGACGGGCCGACAAACACACAGAACTCACCGTCATCAATGGTCAGGTCTACGCCATGGATGACCTGTGTGGCCCCATACCGTTTGATGGCTTTCTGCAATGTGACGCCAGTCATTAGGTCTCCCCCTCGTTAATGGCTTGGAAACTGCCAATTGGCAGCCGCACCCGCGATGTCGCGGGCTGTGGATTTGAGAAATGGCGCAAGGCCGGACAGATCATCCAGTGTCTTGCGGGTGGTGGATGTCGTGACGCTCAGCGCGCCGATGGACCGCCCGGCATCCGACAGGATGGGCGCGGCCACGCAAATAATACCGGGCTCATGCTCTTCACGGTCATAGGCGACGCCCTCTCGGCGCACGACCTCCAGATCGGCACAAAGCGATTCGCGCGTCGTGTGGGTGTGGGGCGTGTGCGCAAACCACGCCTGCTGCGACAGCGCCACCTCCAGCGCGTCATCGCTCAGAAAGGCCAGCATCGCCTTGCCCACGCCGGTACAATATCCCGGACCGACCTTGCCCGCCTGGCTGAACATCTCGATCGGGTCCTTGGCGTTGCGCTTGTCCACATAAAGAACCTGCCCGCCATCCAGCTGCGCGAGGTGCACGGTCTCGCCCAGCGTCTCGCTCAGCGCATCGATATGCGGCCGCGCGATCGGGGCCAGCGAACTTTGCCGCCACGCCGCATGGGCCAGGCTGACAAGGCGCAAACCGGGCGCATAGGTCTGCCGGTCCACGTCATAACGCAACATGCCGAGGTTGGTCAGCGTCTGCACCAGCCGATACAGCGTCGCCTTGGGATGGTGGGACATGGTCAACAGTTCAGAGAACCGCACAGGCCGTTCGGCTTGCGCAACAAGGTCCAGCACCTCCAGTGCCTTGCCGATGGTTCCATCCCCCGAACGGGGGGCTGCCGTGTTCATGTGGTCCTCCCAAACCTGATTGCGGGGCCCGACCCATTCAAAGCGCATTGCCTGAAATGAATCTGTTGACCTGCCGCCAGCTCCGCCGCATAGTTCCAATAGTTGGAATTCGGTTTCACTATGTGGAACATCCACAAAGCGAGACTGTAAGTCAAAAGAAATCTGACTTTTCGTTTCCGGGGCAATGTTACAAGCTCCGGACCGGGAGAAACGGAACTAAGGGAGGAAACCATGTTCCTGAAATTGAAAACCGCAACAGCGGCGATTGCCCTGTCGGCTATGGCCGGAGCGGCGATGGCTGGCGATCTGGTCATCAACTTTGACGACCTCAACCCTGGCCCCAAAAAGGGCTTCGAAGATGCCGTGGCTCAGTTCCAAGCTGAGAACCCCGACATCAACGTGATCGTCAACATCAATGACCGCGAAGCGCACAAGACAGCGATTCGCAACTTCCTGACCGCTGACGCGCCTGACGTGACCAGCTGGTATCCCGGCAACCGCATGGCACCCTTCGTCGATGCGGGCCTGTTCCAGCCCGTCGATGACGTCTGGGCCGACAACGGCTTCAACGAAGATCTGGCCGCGATCAAGGCAACCATGAGCCGCGATGGCAAGATCTGGGGCGTGCCCTATTCCTACTACCAGTGGGGCATCTACTACCGCAAAGACATCTTTGACCTGCTTGAGCTGGAAGAGCCCCAGACATGGGACGAGTTGCTGGCGGCCTGTGGCAAGATGAAGGCCAACGGCGTGACACCGTTCACCATCGGGACCAAGTTCCTGTGGACCGCGGCTGGCGTCTTTGACTACATCAACCTGCGCACCAACGGCTATGACGTGCACAACGCACTGACCGCTGGCGAAATCAAGTACACCGATCCCCGTATCGTCGCGACATTCGACAACTGGGAAACGCTGATCAACGAGTGTGGCTTTGTCGACAACCACGCCTCGATGAGCTGGCAGGATGCGATTGCACCCTTCGCCAACGGTGACGCGGCGATGTACGTGATGGGCAACTTCTCGGTGGACGGCTACAAGAATGCCGGTCTGACCGAAGACCAGATCGACTTCATGCCATTCCCGACAATTGATCCGTCGGTGGCACCGGCCGAAGAAGCGCCTGCGGACGCCTTCTTTATCCCTGCCAACGCCAAGAACGTCGAAGATGCCAAGAAATTCCTGGCCTTCGTCGCGCGCCCTGATGTGCAGACCCAGTGGAACAAGACCATCGGTCAGCTGCCCATCAACTCCAAGGCGGACATCTCGGACGACAAGTTCATCCAGGAAGGTTTCGCCCTGTTGAACAGCGCCACAGGTCTGGCCCAGTTCTTTGACCGTGACGCCCCCGCGGCGATGGCCAAGGCGGGCATGGAAGGCTTCCAGGAATTCATGCTGGACCCCTCCAAGAAGATGGCCATTCTTGAGCGTCTCGATACCGTTCAGGAAGAAGTCTACAAGTAAGACTTTGAGGGGGTGGGCATCGCTGCCCACCCCCACCGCTCTTTCTCGCGTTAACCTTTTGTAAATACAAAAGTATCTGTCTTTTCAAAAGGTTGAATTTTGTCCCCGCGGGGACAGCCCGATCCTCTCATCAGGAGTGCGCTCATGGCCCATGCGGTTTTGCCCCAAACAGACGTCCGACCCCAACCCAGTTGGATGAAGCGCAACAAGCTGGCGATTGCGCCGTGGATCTTTCTGATCCCCGCTCTGATCTTCTTTGCGATCTATGTCGTGATCCCGATCTTTGAATCGCTCTGGCTCAGCCTTTACGAATGGAACGGTCTCTATGATGCCGACGGCAACTCCACCGCGACATGGGTGGGCTTTGCCAACTATGCCAAGCTGTGGGACGACCCGAATTTCTGGACGTCCCTGCGCAATAACATCGCGTGGCTGGTGCTCTACATGCTGGCCGTGCCACTGGGCCTGTTCATCGCGCTGTTCCTGAACCAGACGGTGACGGGGATGCGGTTCTACAAGTCGATGTTCTTCTTTCCCTTCGTCATCTCCCAGGTCGTTGTGGGTCTGATCTTTGGCTGGTTCTACAACCCGGACTTCGGCGTGGTCGGCACGATCTGGAAGGCGATCTTCTGCGAAGAGACCACCAACATCCTCGGCAACGTGACCTTTGTGTGTTCGCGCCCCGCGCCTGACATCCTGTCGAGCCCGGAATGGGCGACCTATGGCATCATCGCCGCAGGCCTGTGGCCGCAGATTGCCTATTGCATGATCCTGTATCTCACCGGACTGAACAACGTGGCCGCAGACCAGATCGAAGCGGCGCGCCTGGATGGCGCGAAGGGGTGGAAGATGCTGTGGTACGTGGTGGTGCCGCAACTCAAGCCCGCAACCTTCATCGCGGTCGTCGTGACGGTGATCGGGGCGCTGCGGTCGTTCGACATGATCGCCATCATGACCCAGGGGGGACCGTTCGGCTCCACCAACGTGCTGTCGCACTACATGTACGAGGTCGCGATCTCGGAATATGGCGAGCGCTATGGCTATGGTTCGTCCGTGGCGACGGTTCTGTTCGGCATCATGCTGTTCTTCATCAGCTACTTCCTGTGGCGCATGTATCAAGACGAGAAGGGGGGCCGGTAAGATGTTTCCACGTCCTATTGAAAAATCCACGCCCGCCGCGCGCGCAGCCTACCAGGCGTTCCTGCCCGTTGCGCTGATCATCTGGCTGCTGCCGCTGCTCGCGATCCTGCTGACCTCGATCCGGTCGGCCAAGGACATCAACTCGGGCAACGTGTTCGGCTGGCCGTCGGAATTCGCGATCATCGAGAACTATACGGCCGTCTTCACCCAGTCGGCTGCGGCGCAGTACATGTGGAACTCCGTCCTGATCACCGTACCCACCGTTATGATTTCCGTAGCACTTGCGTGCCTCGCGGGATACGCGCTGGCGATCTACAAGTTCCGGGTGGCGCTGCCGCTGTTCTTCCTGTTCGTGGCGGGCAACTTCATCCCGTTCCAGATCCTCATGGTGCCGGTGCGCGACATGTCCGTGCAAACCGGTCTCTATGACACGATCGCGGGGCAGTTCCTGTTCCATGCGGCGTTCCAGACCGGCTTCTGTACCCTGTTTATGCGTAACTTTATCAAGGCCTTGCCGTTCGACCTGATCGAAAGCGCGCGGATCGAGGGCATCGCGGAGTGGAAGATCTTCTGGTATGTCGTCCTGCCGCTGGTGCGTCCGGCGATTGCCGCCTTGGCGGTGCTGATCTTTACCTTCGTGTGGAACGACTTTTTCTGGGCCAACGTGCTGACCCAAGGCGAAAGCGCCAAGCCGATCACGGCCGGTGTGCGGGCGCTGAATGGACAGTTCGTTAACAACTGGCACCTCGTCTCCGCAGCCTCGCTGCTGGCTGCGATCCCGCCGGTGGCCTGTTTCTTCCTTATGCAGCGGCACTTTATTGCCGGTCTGACCCTGGGGGCTGTTAAGTGATAAGATGCTGGCGGCTCGATGACGGGCGTCAGTCTTTGGTTCTCGGCTCTGACAGGGGCCGATTGGCGGAGGTCGTCTATTGGGGACCCCGCCTGCCGGACGAAGAAGACCTGACGACCCTCTATGAGGCCTATACCCTTGATGTGACGGGCGGAATGCTGGATGCGAATCCTGAACTCAGCATCTGTCCAGAGGCCACGCGGTCCTTTCCGGGACAGCCCGGCCTGATCATCCGTGACGGGGACGGCACGCCGTTCCTGCCCAAGTTCTGTCTGGAACAGGCGGATCTGGGCGACGGCGTTCTGGTGCTGACCTATCTGGATCAGGACCGGACGCTGACCTATCGCGCGCGGTTCGCCATCGATCCTGCGACCCATATCATCGAGGCCAGCGCCGAGGTGGAGGCCGACCGGCCCATGCACCTGCACTGGCTGTCGGCCCCGGTGTTTCCGGCGCCGCAGCTGGCGGATGAGATGATCGATTTCGCGGGCCGCTGGTGTGGCGAATTCCAGATGAACCGCACGCCGTGGTCGCCGGGCATCCGATATCGCGAGAACCGCACGGGCCGGACGGGGCACGAACACTTCCCTGGCCTGATCGTGCCGGTTCGGGGCGCGTCGAATGCGTCGGGCCACGCCTATGCGTTCCATTATGGCTGGTCCGGTGGGCACCGTATGGTCGCCGAGGAATTGCCCGATGGCCGCCGCCAGATCCAGTTCGGGCACGCGGCGCGGGTCGAGGGATCGGCGCAGACATCCTTTGCCACGGGCAAGCTTTATGCCGTGTTTTCGGATGATGGTCTGAACGGCTGTGCGGTGGCGTTCCAGCGCCATTTGCGCGACCGGATTGTCACCTTCCCCCGGCCCGATGCGCCGCGCCCGGTGCATTACAACTGTTGGGAAGCGGTCTATTTCGATCACAATCTGAATGAGTTGAAGGACATTGCCGAACGTGCCGCCAAGCTGGGCGCGGAGCGCTTTGTTCTGGATGACGGATGGTTTGGCAACCGCGATGACGACACGCAGGCGTTGTCGGATTGGGAGGTTGATCCGAGGAAATATCCCGATGGTCTGACGCCGCTGATCGATCACGTCAAATCGCTGGGCATGACCTTTGGCATCTGGTTCGAGCCGGAGATGATCAATCCGAACTCGGATATCTTCCGCGCGCATCCCGATTGGGCGCTGGGGGGCGAGGATCAGATCATGGGCCGTCAGCAGATGGCGCTGAACATGGCCCTGCCTGCGGTGCAGTCGTTCCTGTTTGCGCGCATCAGCGACATCCTGAGCCGCCACGACATCGAGTATATCAAGTGGGACCACAACCGCGTGCTGCCGATGCCCGATGCGGCGCAAACGCGGGGGTCCTATACGTTGCTGGACCGGTTGCGGCGCGAGTTTCCACATGTGGAGATTGAAAGCTGTGCCTCGGGGGGCGGGCGGATCGATTTCGGCATCATGGAGCGGACGCAGCGTGTGTGGCTGAGCGACAGCAATGACGCGGTCGAGCGGCTGCGCATTCAGCACAATGCGTCGATTTTCCTGCCGATGGCGGTGACCGGGTCCCATGTGGGCCCGCGCACGTGCCACACCTCGGGGCGCACGCTGGACATCCGGTTCCGGGCCTGGGTGGCCGCACAGCGGCACATGGGGTTCGAGATGGACCCGCGCGAGTTGACGGATGAGGAAGCGGGCGTTCTGACGGACGTGACCGCGTGGTGGAAGGGCAACCGCGACTGGATGACGCGCGCGGATATCCTGCGCCTCGACAGTGCGGACCCGGCGGTGTTTGCCGAGCAGCATCTTGAGGAAGGCGGCGGGCAGTTCGTTGTTTTCGCGGGCAAATCCGCGACGAGCGATCAGATCGCGCCACGGCCCCTGCGGCTGACGCGGCTGAGCCCCGAGGCCAAGTACCGGGTGGAGTTGATCAACCGCGAGGATGTAGATCAGCTGTCGCGCGGGCAAAATGCGCTCAAGACCGGGCCGTTCGTGGTGAGCGGGGCGTATTTGATGTACCATGGCCTGACATTGCCGTGGAGTTTTCCGGAACGGATGTGGGTCATCAAGGGCGACCTTGCCTGACCTGCCAGAGAGAGTTGAGCCATGAAAGACATTGCCACATTCCACGACCTTGCCGGGGCTTCGGTGTTCATCACCGGGGGCGGTTCAGGCATTGGCGCGTCGCTGACCGAGGGGTTTATCGAGCAGGGCGCCAAGGTGGCCTTTGTCGGGCGGTCGGATGCGACGGAATTTTGCGACGAGATGGAGGCCAAGCACGGGGTGCGGCCGTTGTTCATGCAGTGTGACATCACCGATACCGACCTGCTGAAGGCGTGCATCGATCAGGCGGCGGAGGCGCATGGGCCGATCACGGTGCTGGTGAACAACGCGGCCAATGACAAGCGGCATGCGACGCTGGATGTGGACAGCGAATTCTGGGACTGGATGATTGCGATCAACCTCAAGGCCTATTTCTTTGCCTGTCAGGCGGTTGTGCCGGGCATGCGTGCGGCGGGCGGCGGGTCGATCATCAACTTTTCGTCCGTGAGCTACATGATGGGGAATGCGGGCTATCCGATCTATACGGCGGCCAACAGCGGCATCACGGGCATGAGCCGCAGCCTCGCGCGCGAGTTCGGGCCCGACAAGATCCGGGTGAACGCGCTGGCGCCGGGCTGGGTGCTGACGCAGAAACAGCTGGACATGTGGGCCACGCCCGAGGGGCTGGAGGCGCATATGGACCGGCAGTGTCTGAAAGAACATCTTGAGCCGCGCGACATCGTGGGCACGACCCTGTTCATGGCCTCTGAGGCCAGCCGGATGATGACCGGTCAGGCCATGGTGGTGGACGGCGGCGTGGTGGTGACGGGCTGATGGCGGATGTGGCGTGGATCGCGGTGGACTGGGGCACGACGCAGCTGCGCGCGTGGCTGATGGGCCGCGATGGCGTCGTGCTGGACCGTCGGCAATCAGGGCGCGGCATGGGCGGGCTGGATCGCGACGGGTTTCAGCCTGCGCTGCTGGCGCTGATCGGTGACGTGCTGCCCGCGCCCGTGCTGGCTTGCGGCATGGTCGGATCGCGGCAGGGCTGGCAAGAGGCCCCTTATGCCACCACCCCTTGCACCCCGCCGGGTGCAGCAGAGGCCGTGCAGGTACCTGACACGGATTTGAACGTGCGCATCCTGCCGGGTGTCAAACAGGACAGACCCGCCGACGTCATGCGCGGCGAGGAGACCCAGATTGCGGGCTATCTGGCCACCTATCCGCAGTTCGACGGCGTCATCTGCCTGCCGGGCACCCATACCAAGTGGGTGCATGTCAGCGCGGGCGAAATCGTCAGCTTTCGGACGGCCATGACGGGGGAGATGTTCTCGCTCTTGTCCACGCAATCGGTGCTGCGCCATTCGGTGGGCGGCGGCTGGGACAAGGCGAGCTTTGACGCGGGCGTTGATCAGGCGCTGTCGCGGCCCGAGGCGCTGGCCGCGTCGCTCTTTTCGCTGCGGGCCGAAGGGCTGCTGGCCGGTCTCAACCCCGATGCCGCACGCGCGCGTCTGTCCGGGTTGTTGATCGGGGCCGAACTGGCCGCGATGCGGCCCTATTGGCTGGGCCAGCAGGTTGCGATGATCGGGGCCGAGGCGCTGAGCCGCGCCTATATCACCGCGCTGGAGGCGCAGGGCGTGCCGACCCACATGGCGGGCGTCGAGGAAATGACATTGGCAGGCCTGACCGCCGCCTACACCCAGATTTACGGAGAGGCCGCATGAGCCGAGAGATTATTGCCATCCTGCGTGGCATCACCCCGGATGAGGCCGTCCCGGTCGCAGACGCGCTGGTCGATGCCGGGATCACCCGGATCGAAGTGCCGCTGAACTCGCCCGATCCCTTTGACAGCATTGGCAAAATGCTGGACGCCCATGGCGATGCCGCGATGATCGGCGCGGGCACCGTTCTGGATGTGTGCGACGTTGAACGCCTGCACGAGATGGGCGCGCACATGGTGGTGTCGCCCGATGCCAATGCCAGCGTGATCGTGGCCACGAAACAGGCGGGGATGCTGTCCTTTCCGGGGGTGATGACGCCCACCGAATGCTTTGCCGCGCTGCATGCGGGGGCGGATGGGCTGAAGCTGTTTCCCGCGTCCCTTTTGGGTGTCGAGGGCCTCAAAGCCATTGGCGCGGTCTTGCCCAAGGGCACCAAGACCTATGCCGTGGGCGGTGTGGGGCCTGCAAATTTCGCGGACTGGTTTGCCGCCGGTATAACCGGGTTTGGCATCGGGTCGGCGCTTTATAAACCGGGGATGTCCGTGGCGGATGTGGCGAGCCGTGCCGCCGACATGGTCGCTGCCTACGACGCGGGCCAATGACCGGCGCGCAGGTGGCGGTGTTCGACGACCAGCGCTGTGCGCTGGGCGAGGGGCCGATCTGGCACCCTGAACGCAAAGCCTTATTCTGGTTTGATATTCTGGGAAAGACGCTCTTTGCCAAGGGCGAGACGCGGCAGGCGTGGCAGTTTGACGAATATGTCTCTGCCGCCGGATGGGTCGACCATGACACGCTGTTGATGGCGTCGGCCACGGGGCTGTGGCGGTTTGATATTACCACCGGCGCGCGCGATCTGGTTGTCGGGCTGGAGGCGGACAATGCGGTCACGCGGTCCAATGACGGGCGCGCCGATCCGCAAGGTGGCTTCTGGATCGGGACGATGGGTGTGGGTGCAGAGCCGCACGCCGGGGCGATCTATCGGTTTTATCGCGGAGAGTTGCGGCAGCTCTTTGACCGGATCACGATATCCAACGCGATCTGTTTTGCCGCTGACGGGCGGACGGCCTATTTCACCGACACGTTTTCGCAGCGTATTCAGCGGGTTGCGCTGGATGCTGACGGCTGGCCTGCGGGCGCGCCGGAGGCGTTCATTGACCTGCGCGCTGACGGGTTGAACCCGGATGGCTGTGTGGTGGATGCGGGCGGAAACCTGTGGAACGCGCAATGGGGTGTGGGGCGGGTGGCCTGTTATGGTGCGGATGGCGCGTTCCTGCGCAGCATTGCCTTGCCCGCGAGCCAGACGACCTGTCCGGCCTTTGATGGCACGCGGATGTTTGTCACCTCTGCCGCGCAGGGTGCGGACGAGCGCCAAGGCGGCATGACCTTTGAAATCGAGGCTGGCGTGATGGGCCAGCGGGAACATCAGGTGATCCTATGAAGCGGACCTTGGGCGTTTGTTATTACCCCGAACACTGGCCAGAGGCGCAGTGGGCCGAGGATGCCGCGCGGATGGCCGATCTGGGCCTGACATGGGTGCGCATTGGTGAGTTCGCGTGGAAGCGGATGGAGCCGGTGGAGGGCACCTATGACTGGGGTTGGTTGGACCGCGCGATCGAGACATTGGGGGCCGCGGGGCTCAAGGTTGTGCTGGGCACGCCCACGGCCACGCCGCCTGCCTGGGTCGTGGCCAAGCATCCGGGCATGTTGCCTGTGGATGCAGAGGGGCGCGTGCGCGGCTACGGGTCGCGACGGCATTACTGTTTTTCCCATGCGGGATATCTGGAGGAGTGCCGCCGGATCGTGACGGCGATGGCCAAGCGATACGGGCGCAACGGGCACGTCGCTGCGTGGCAGACGGACAATGAGTATAGCTGTCACGACACGGTGCTGAGCTATTCCGATGCCGCGCGCGATGCGTTCCGCGACTGGCTGCGGGCGCAGTTTCCGGGGGCGGGCAATGACGGGGATATCGCGGCGCTGAACGCGGCCTGGGGCAATGTGTTCTGGTCGATGGATTACGACGATTTCGATCAGATTGGCCTGCCCAACCTGACCGTAACAGAGGTGAACCCGGCGCATGCCCATGCGTTCCGGCGGTTTGCGTCCGATCAGGTGGTGGCGTTCAACCGGGCGCAGGTGGATATTCTGCGGGCCCATTCGGATGCGCCGATTGCGCACAACTACATGGGGCGGATCACGGATTTCGACCACTTCAAGGTGGGTGCGGATCTGGATATCGCGTCGTGGGATTCCTATCCTCTGGGGTTTCTGGAGGACCGGTCGGGGGCTGGTGACGCGCATCAGCGTGCCTATGCGCGACAGGGGGATCCGGATTTTCAGGCCTTTCACCATGATCTCTATCGTGCCGTGGGGCGTGAGGGCCGTTGGTGGGTGATGGAGCAGCAGCCCGGCCCGGTGAACTGGGCGCCGTACAATCCGGCCCCCTTGCCGGGTATGGTGCGGTTGTGGACGTGGGAGGCCTTTGCCCATGGGGCGGAGGCGGTGTGCTATTTCCGCTGGCGTCAGGCGCCGTTTGCGCAGGAGCAGATGCATGCCGGCCTGTTGCGCCCCGATTCCGCGGAGGCCGAGGCGTTTGGTGAGGCCCGGCAGGTGATGGCAGAGCTGGCAGGGTCGCCGGATGTGGAGGTGGCGCAGGCGCCTGTTGCGATCCTGTTCGACTACGATGCCGATGCGGCCTGGGCGGTGCAGCCGCACGGGGCGGGGCTGAGCTATTTCGGGCTGGTATTTGACTGGTACCGGGCGTGCCGCAAGCTGGGGCTGTCGGTGGATATCGTTCCGGTGACGTGCCGCGATTTTGACGGGTATGATCTGGTGCTGGCGCCGGGGTTGATGCACATGGCGGAAGATCTAAAAACCGCGCTGGAGGCGGCGGAGGGTCAGGTGATCGTGGGGCCGCGGTCGGGCGCGCGGGATGCGCATTTCTGCATCCCCACGCCTCTGCCGCCCGCGTGGCCGGGCAGTGATCTGGCCGTGTCGCGGGTGCAGTCGATGCGACCTGACATGCCGCTCGATGTGGCGGGGGGTGGTCAGATCATCGGCTATCTTGAACAGCTTGAGGGCGGTAGCGACGTCGTGATGACGACCGAAGAGGGCGCGCCGGTGGCGGTGCGCTGCGGTGCGCGCACGGTCTATGTAGGCGGCTGGGGCGATGATGACGCGCATATGCGCCTGATCCGCGAACTGGCCCCCGCGCTTGAGACAGTGGAGATGCCCGAAGGGGTGCGCCGCCGCGCGGCGGGGGGCGAGGAGTTCTGGTTCAACTATGCGGCCCACGCGGCCCAGGTCGACGGGCAACTCCTGCCGCCCGCCGGTGTCTTACGCAAACAGCGGTGATCAGCCGCGTGCGGTGCTGAGCCAGCCCAGGGTCGCGTCGGTGTCGCCGCCGGGTTTGTATTCCGCACCCAGCGGCGCGGGCCAGGCGGCCAGATGGGCAAAGATCGTAGCGTAGTCCAACTCTCCGTGATCGGGCGCACCCCGGTCGGGCACGGAGGCGAACTGGATATGGCCGATCAGGTCGTGCAGGTCATCGAGCCGGGTGAGGATGTCGCCCTCGGTCCGGCCCACGTGGTAGCAGTCGAACATCAGCTTGAGATTGGGCGCGCCCACCTCGGTGATCAGGGCGCGCGCCTGATCGGTCGTTTGCAGGAAATAGCCGGGCGCATCGTGGCGGTTCAGCGGCTCGATCAGGATCTTGCGAGACGTCGCCGCGCAGGCATGGCGCAGGTTGTCCACAAAGGTCGCATGCGCCTGCGCGCCACTGGCAAAGCCGCACATGACGTGGATCGCGCCCGCATCCACAACATCGGCATAGGCAATCGCCTGATCAATGGCGGCGCGCGCGTCAGCCACGCGGTCGGGCAGGGCGGCCAGCCCGTTTTCACCCGCCGCCACATCGCCGCGCGACGTGTTCAGGCCCAGCATGGGCAGGCCGGTGGCGTCTAGGGCGGCACGCACATCCGCGGCGGGCGTGTCATAGGGCCAGTGGCATTCCACCGCGTCAAAGCCGGCGGCGTGGGCCGCGTGGATCGCATCGGGCAACGGGCGGTCGGCCCAGAGAAATCCGAGATTGGCGGAAAATTTCATGTGTTCTCTCCGGGCAGGGTCAGGCCTGCGTTGCGGGCATAAACCTTGGCTACGGCGGCGTCATCCTCGCCACCCAGTCCCATCCCGGCGGCGGCGACGAACTGTTGCAGCGCCACGGCGGTGATCGGCGCGCTGAACTGCGCGGATTTCGCGATGTCCAGCACGATACCCAGATCCTTGGGCCAGATGTTGACCGAACTGTGGGGGGTGTAGTCCCCGGCCACGATATGCGGCGCGCGGTTTTCGAGCATCCAGCTGGAGCCTGCGCATTTGCTGATGACCTCGACGAACTGCGCAGGGTCAACGCCCTGGGTCATGCCAAAGGTTAACGCCTCGGCCATGGTGGCGATGTGCACACCAGCGAGCAGTTGGTTGACGGCCTTCATCGCGGAGCCGGGGCCTGCGACATCGCCCAGCCGGAACACGGTTTCGGCGGTGGCCTCAAGGATGCCTGCGGCGGCGTCAAAGGCGGCGGGGGTGCCTGCGGCCATGATCGACAGTGCGCCCTGGGCGGCCTTGACCGATCCGCCAGAGATCGGCGCGTCCAGATAGTGGACGCCGTGCGCCTCGCAGCGCGCCGCCATGTCACGGGCAAAATCCGGGGGCACGGTGGCGCAGGCCATGACGACCGCGCCCTTTTGCAGCCGTGGCACCACGCCGTCCGCACCAAAAAGGACAGTTTCGGTCTGGGCCGCGTTCAGCACCACGACGATCACCGCATCAAGCGTGCCCGCGACCTCGGCCAGCGTGCCCGGCGCGCCGCCGTCTGCGCGGAAGCGGTCCACCTGTGCGGCGGCCACGTCAAAGCCGTGGGTGACGTGGCCAGCGGCAAGGCAGGACGTGGCGATGCCATATCCCATCGAGCCAAGGCCGATGACTGCGGTGGTGTGGGGCATGGTCGTCTCCTGCGGTGCGGTTTGCGCTATCATGGGCATTGACCGGCAAAGGGCAAGGGACGTGATGGCCCCGGCGGTGTCCTCCGCCGGGGCCCCGTGTTCAGGTGTCAGACAAAGGACACGCCATTGTCGGCCATGGGCAGGCTGGCGACATGCAGATCGCTGGCCGCGGCGATGGCGTTGGCCAGTGCCGGGGCGGCAGGCGGTGTGCCCGGTTCGCCCACGCCTGTGGGCGCTTCGGCGCTGTTGACGATGTGGACGTCGATGGCGGCGATGTCGCTGATGCGCAGGGGTTCGTAGTCGGGAAAGTTGAACTGGTCCACGACACCGCCCGTCAGCGTGATCCGGTCACGCATGTTGTGGCCGATGCCGTAGCCTATGCCGCCTTCCATCTGCGCCTTGATCACGTCGGGGTTCACGGCCACGCCGCAATCGACGGCGCAGGTGACTTTCTCGATCCGCACGCCGTCGGTGGCGTTGCCCGAGATTTCCACGACCTCGGCCACGTAGGAGCCGAAGGACTTGTGCACGGCGATGCCCTGACTGTGCCCGGCGGGGGCGTTGCCCCAGCCCGCCTTTTCCGCCGCCATGCGCAGGACACCCGCCTTGCGCTGTTGATCGGCCCCGTCGCCCGCCAGATAGGTCAGGCGGAAGTCCACGGGGTCGAGACCTGCGGCGCGCGCGGCCATGTCCATCATCACCTCCATCACATAGGCGGTGTGGGTGTGGCCCACGGCCCGCCACCACAGGGTGCTGGTGGCCTTTTCGGTGTCGGTCAGGCCAAAGGCCGCGCCGGGGATCCGGTAGGGGCTGTCATAGGTGCCTTCGACCGAGGAATGGTCGACGCCGTCCTGGACGCTGAACGCCTCGAACGCAGTGCCTTTCATGATCGACTGGCCCGCGATGCGGTGGTCCCAGCCGACGATCCTGCCCTGCGTGTCTAGGCCCACGCGGACCTTGTGGCCAAAGGCGGGGCGGTAATAGCCCGATCGCAGGTCATCCTCGCGCGACCAGACAAGGTGCACGGGCCGGGTGCGGTCGGTGAGGACAAAGGCCAGCGCCGCCTCGACCTGATAATCGGCGGTCGGGGTGGCCCGGCGGCCAAAGGAGCCGCCCGCGAGCATTGTGTTGATCTGCACCTTGTCCATGGGCAGTCCGAAGATTTCCGCGAGCGCCATGTGTGGCCCTGTTGGGAACTGGCAGCCGTCATGCAGCAGGATGCCGCCATCGTCGGTTTGTTCGATGGTGCAGTTGAGCGGCTCCATCGGGGCGTGGGCCAGGAGGGGAAAGTAGAACGTGTTTTCAACGACCTGTGCCGCGCCGTCTATGGCGTCATGGGTGGCGGCGGTGTCGGCCTTGTTCACGTTGTAGGTGGGTTCGGCCTCGAGGGCGGCGCGGATTTCGGCCTCGATTTCGTCCGAGCTGCGGGTTTCGGCGGCGGAGGTGTCCCAATCGACCACCAGCGCGTCGCGCGCCTGCATGGCGGCCCATGTGTGTTCGGCATAGACCACGACGCCTGCGTTGTTGGGCAGGGTGGCAGCGCGGATGAACCCTTTGATCCCGCGCGCGCCGCTGTCGTCAAAGCCCGCGACGGTGGCGCGCTGCTGTTCGGGGCGGGCGATCATCGCGACCATCTGGTTGGGCAAGTTGACGTCCATGGCGAACATGGCGGTGCCGTTGCCCTTGATCGCGCTGTCCACGCGGCGGACGTCCGGGTTGCCGATAAGGCGCAGTTCGGAGACGTCCTTGAGTTTGGGCTCCGCGGGCGCGTCGAGGCTGGCGGCGGTGGCGACGAAATCACCCAGAGGCGCGGATTTGCCTGCGCCGGTGATCATGCCCTCAGCCAGTGTCAGCGCGCTTGCCTCCACGCCCCAGTCCTGGGCGGCAGCGGCGATCAGCATCTCGCGCGCGGCGGCCCCGGCGGTGCGGTATTGCAGGTAGGAGTTGGCCATGGCTGTGGAGCCACCCGTGCCCTGGAACGGGCCGAAGAGCGTGTTGTTATAGAGCGTCGCATCGGAGGGCGCGAATTCGTACCCGATCTGATCCATGCGCAGGCCCATTTCCTCGGCGATGAGGGTGGTGAGGCCGGTGGCGGGGCCTTGCCCCTTTTCGAAATGCTTTACAATCGCCGTGACGCTGCCATCGGCGCCGATCTTGACGAAAGGGTTCATCATTTGCGCATCGCCAGAGGCCGCGATGGCCCCGTCCGGGCGCACACCCACCAGAAGGATCGCGCCTGCGGCAGCAGCGCCCTGAAGAAAACCGCGTCGGGTTGCGTTGAGGGTCATGGTCACGCCTCCAGAATGTCAGCGGCGCGTTGGATGCCCGCGCGGATACGTTGATAGGTGGCGCAGCGGCAGGCGTTGCCCCACATATAATCGTCGATCTCCTGCGCCGAAGGCTTGGGGTTCTCGCTGAGCAGGCCCACGGCGGACATGATCTGGCCCGACTGGCAGTAGCCGCATTGCACCACATCCAGTTCGACCCATGCCTGTTGCACGGCCGCGCCGATGCGGTCCTCGGCCATGGCTTCGATCGTGGTGACCTCGGCGCCTTCGACGTCTTCGATATAGGTCTGGCAGGAGCGCACGGGCGCGCCGTCCAGGTGCACGGTGCAGGCCCCGCAGGAGGCCACGCCGCAGCCGAATTTCGTGCCCGTCATCTTCAGTTCATCGCGGATCACCCACAAGAGCGGGGTGCCGGGGTCGGCATCGACCGCGTGGGTCTTGCCGTTGAGTTTCAGTGAAATGGCCATTCTGGGTCTCCCTCATCTGGGTTGCCTGCGCAAAGCATCGCGATACCCGTCATGATAGTGCGATTTCGCCATCTGTAAACTGGTGAGTTTACATTGGCGCAATTTGCGAGACGGTTTGACCGCGGCCCCTGAATGTTTCAAAGCTGGGCCATGACCACGACGCCGCCAGAACCGATGTCCAAACGTGCGCTGATCCTTGAGGCGGGCGTGCGGGAATTTCAGGCCAAGGGCTTTGCTGCGGCCAGCATGGATCAGGTGTCGGCGCGGGCGGGCGTGTCCAAGCGGACGGTCTACAAGCACTTTGAAAGCAAGGAAAATCTGTTCCTGTCGATTGTCGAGACGCTGTCGGCGCGGTTGACGGATACGCTGGACATCACCTTTGTGCCCGGTGAGCCGGTGCGCGCGCAGCTGCGTGCGCTGGCCATGGCAGAGGGGCGCATCCTGACCTCGCCCGATACGATGGCAATGTCGCGCATGTTGATCAGCGAGACTTTGCGCGACCCGGCACTGGCGCAGGCCGGGCAGGGCAAACTGGGCAAGACGACCGTGTTTGCCGACATGCTGCGCGCCGCGGACGCGGACGGACAGTTGCGCGTGCCCGACCCGCAAGCCGCGGCGGAAGAGTTCGTGGCGCTGATCAAGGCCAAGGCGTTCTGGCCGGTGATCTTCGGGGCCGACATCGTGTCGCCCGAAGAAATGGAGCGCATTGCAGAAACGAGCGTGGATATCATCCTGTCCCATTACGCGGTGCGCCATGATTGAACCGGCCGGGTCAGCGGACAGCGCGGGACCCTGAGACCGGCCCGCCAGCCGACGGGGCAAAGCCGCGTTCACCCCGAAAACCGGGCCGGTCACGGCCATCTATCTTTTTGTTTTCATAACAAAATCACCGCTTGCATCCGCGCGTCACCGGAGGGTTCCGTGGGGCGTCAGGTGTCGCGGTGGTTTCATGACATGGTGGGGGCAAAGATGCCCAAGGGGCGGATGTCGGCGATGTGGTGACAAAGGTTGACGTTCGGGAATCTATCGGCAGTCTAGGCGGACAGACCCACGCAGTCGGAGCATACCGGCCGGGTCACACACCTTATGGGAGAGTATCCAGATGTTGAAGAAACTCAAAATCAGCGCGGCCGTGATGGCCGGCGCACTTCTGACGGCGCCGATTGCGACCGCGCAGGAGTTTATCTCGATCGGGACGGGTGGCGTCA
This sequence comes from uncultured Tateyamaria sp., assembly GCF_947487805.1. Lineage (GTDB taxonomy): Bacteria > Pseudomonadota > Alphaproteobacteria > Rhodobacterales > Rhodobacteraceae > Tateyamaria. Next base: position 1,090,521 of record NZ_CANKXW010000001.1, read on the forward strand.
CGGGCGTCTATTATCCGACGGGCGGTGCCATCTGCCGTCTGGTGAACAAGTCGCGCAAGGAACACGGCATTCGCTGTGCGGTGGAATCGACCGGTGGGTCGGTCTACAACATCAACACCATCAAGGGTGGCGAGCTGGAATTCGGCGTGGCCCAGTCCGACTGGCAGTACCATGCCTATAACGGCACGTCGAAATTCGAGGGCGATGCGGCATTCCCCGGCATCCGTGCCGTGATGTCGGTACACCCAGAGCCCTTTACCCTGATCGTGCGCGGCGACAGCGGCATCACCGGGTTCGAGGACCTCAAGGGCAAGCGCGTCAACGTGGGCAACCCCGGTTCCGGTCAGCGCGCGACGATGGAAGTCGTGATGGATGCGTTTGGTATCGGCATGGGTGATCTGGCGCTGGCGACCGAGTACAAGGGCTCGGAAATGGCCAAGCAGCTGTGTGACGGCAATATCGACGCGATGATCTACACCATCGGTCACCCCGCCGCCGCCATCAAGGAAGCGACCACCACATGTGACGCGCAACTGGTGTCCGTGACGGGCGCGCCCATCGACAAGCTGGTGGCCGACAACCCGTTCTACCGCGTGGCGACCATTCCGGGCGGCATGTACAAGGGTACCGACGGTGACACCACGACATTCGGCGTGGGAGCGACCTTTGTGACATCGGCGGACGTGCCCGAGGACACGGTTTATGTCGTGGCCAAGGCGGTGATGGAGAACATCGACGACTTCCGCGGGCTGCACCCTGCCTTTGCCAACCTTGACCCCGAACAGATGGTCAAGGACGGTCTGTCCGCCCCGCTGCACCCCGGTGCGGAGAAGGCGTACAAAGAGCTGGGTCTGATCGACTGAGCCACACCAATGCAGCGCCCGGGGATCTCCCCGGGCGTTTTGCCATGACGACACAGCCAGCAGACGGGTGCCAAACGCCCGCGCAACGGGGACCAGACCATGACCGATCAGCAACCCACCGTGGACCAGACCGCCGACGACCTTGTCGCTGAGGCCGACACCGGCGCGCGCAACCCGTCCTCTGCCTTTCAGGCCAACCTGATCATTGGGACCTGCATCGTCTGGTCGCTGTTCCAGCTTTATATCGCGTCCAAGGTGCCCGGTGTTTTAGCCCAGGCCACGGGCATCGGGCTTTTTGCCAATATTGTCGCGCAGGCCCGGTTCGTGCACCTGGCCTTTGCCATCATGCTGGCAACGCTGGCCTTTCCGCTGTTCAGATCATCGCCACGCGACCGCATCCCAGCCTATGACTGGGTGCTGGTGGCGCTGGGCGTGGCTGCCTGTCTTTACCTTGTCGTGTTCCGGTTCGAGATCGCGGACCGTCCCGGATTGTGGAGCACGTCGGACATCGTGATGTCCTCCATCGGGATGGTCGTGTTGCTGATCGCGGTCTATCGGTCGCTCGGCCTGCCGCTGGTCATCATCGCCAGCATCTTTGTCGCGTTCGCCTTTTTTGGCGGCTATTCGGAATGGGCGCGCAACATTACCAACTATGGCGGCGCGTCGCTGTCCAAGGCGCTGGGCCATTACTGGATGCAGACCGAGGGCGTGTTCGGCGTGGCCTTGGGTGTATCGACATCGATGATCTTTCTCTTTGTCCTGTTTGGCGCGCTGCTCGACCGCGCTGGCGGGGGCAGTTGGTTCATCAAGGTGGCGGTGGCCATGTTGGGCGCGCTGCGCGGTGGTCCGGCCAAGGCGTCGGTGCTGTCCTCGATGCTGACCGGCATGATCTCGGGCTCGTCCATTTCCAACACGGTGACCACAGGCACGTTCACCATCCCGCTGATGAAGCGCATCGGCTTTCCGGCGGAAAAGGCGGGCGCGGTCGAGGTTGCCTCATCGACCAATGGCCAGCTGACACCGCCCGTCATGGGGGCGGCGGCGTTCCTGATGGTCGAATATGTCAACATCCCCTATATCGACGTGGTCAAGCACGCGTTTCTGCCGGCGGTGATTTCCTACATCGCGCTCCTTTATATCGTGCATCTTGAGGCGCTGAAGATGCAGATGCAGGGCCTCAAGAAAGCGGGGCGTCATATCGGCCCCGTGCTGATCCTGATCCTGTTCCTGTCGGGCTTTATCTTCCTCGGCGCGTGTACGTTCATCATGATCGGGCTGCGCAGCGTGCTGGACAATTTCATGGCCGAAAGCGTCTATGGTGCGGTGGTGATCGTGGCGCTGCTGTACCTCGGCTTGGTCTATATGGCGTCGCGCTATCCAGACGTGGCGATGGACGATCCCGATGGTCCGCTCGAGGCGCCGCGGCTGACGCCGACGTTGCTGGGCGGGGCCTATTTCGCGCTGCCGATCTTTATCCTTGTGTGGAACCTGATGGTGCGCACCGACAGCCTCGACCGGCTGTCGCCGTCGCTGTCGGCGTTCTGGGCCACGATCTTCATGATCGTGGTGGCGCTGACGCACCGACCGCTCAAGGCGATGTTCCGGGGCGAGGGTTTTGGCGGCGCGACCGTCGAAGGGTGGCGCGATTTCATCCAGGGGCTGATCCTGGGCGCGCGCAACATGATCGGGATCGGCGTTGCCACCGGTGCCGCCGGTGTGATCGTCGGCACGATCAGCCTGACGGGTGCGCATCAGGTCATCGGGCAGGTGGTGGAGGTGATCGCGGGCGGCAATATCTGGATCCTGCTGATCCTGGTGGCGGTCATGTCGCTGATCCTTGGCATGGGCCTGCCGACCACGGCCAACTATATCGTGGTGTCGTCGCTGATGGCGCCGGTGATCCTGACCGTGGGCGCGTCCGCGGGCTATATCTTTCCGCTGATCGCGGTGCACCTTTTCGTGTTCTATTTCGGCATTCTGGCGGATGATACGCCGCCCGTGGGCCTTGCCGCCTATGCGGCGGCGGCGATCAGTCGGGGCGATCCGATCAAGACGGGCGTGCAGGGCTTTGCCTATGACATCCGCACGGCGCTATTGCCGTTCCTGTTCATCTTCAACACCGATCTGCTGCTGATCGATGTGGGTCTGGGCAAGGCGGTGCTGGTGTTCTTTATCTCGCTCATTGCGATGATGCTGTTTGCGGCGGCGACGCAGGGCTATTTCATCGCCAAGAGCAAGACGTGGGAGACCGTGGCGCTGCTGGTCATTGCGTTCATGCTGTTCCGGCCCGATTACCTGCTGGATCAGGTCAGCGAGAAGTATCAGACCGCGTCCGGACCTGCGGCTATCGAGTTGCTGGCCAGCGCAGAGACCGGCAATGAGGTGCGCGTTCTGGTCGAGGGACCGGATTTCGACACGGGCAAGATCAGGCCGACGACCATCACTCTGCCTGCGATCAGCGGCGATGCGGACGGGGCGCTTGATGCGCAGGGCCTTGCGGTGATCCCCGATGGTGAGGTTCTGGCCATGGACGAGCCGTTCCCCGGCACGCCATTCTTCGAGAGCCTTGGCAACGAGTATGATTTCTACGGTGACACGCCGGTGCAGGTCACGGCGGTCCAGATCGAAAACGACCGGATGCCGAAAGAGCTGTTCTTTATCCCGGCGCTGTTGCTGCTGGGCGGGCTGGTCCTGTTGCAGAGCCGCCGTGCCACGCAGCCCGCGTTCTAGGGGCCTGTGCGGGCGGTATAGGCCTCGACCGCGCGCAGCAGATCGGTACAGGCGGGATCGTCGATGCCGAGCTCTGCCAATTGCGTTGTGACGTTCCTGAGGTAGTCGAGGCTGCTGCCCAGAACGCCCGCGCCGGTGGCGATCATGCGGATCTGATCCGTGCGCGAGATCGCGCCGAGGATGTCGGGGCAGGTGGGGTCGGCCAGAAAGGTGAGCGCGGTCATCTGCGCGTCTCCGGCCAGCACGGGGATGTGGGCCGGAATATAGGCGGGGCCGATCAGTTCGCGGCGAAACAGGTTCCGGGTTTCCGCCGTTACGTCAGCGGCGGCGATCCGGTAGGCCAGACCGTCGCATCCCGTCCCGTGATCCAGCGCCGCCATCAGTCCCGGCGCCTGCTTGCTGCCCCGCGCGCCTTTGTCGTCGCAGAGGATAAAGCGGCGGGCGACGCCCGGTGCGTGTACGCGCCGGACCTCCTGGAACACCAGCGCCGGGTCCCACATCAGCGAGCCATAGGCAAAGATCCAAAGGTCGCCCTCGTGGTCTGCAAGGGCGTCGGCGCGCAGGGCCTCTCGGGTGGCGTCGCTGTGGGCCCAGCCGCGCATGTGCGCCATCTCGGGGTGGTGGTCCACCAGCTTGTCGAGGGTGAAATCCCGGAAGAAAGACGCTTGTGTCGGGGTGATGCGGTCGCGCAATTCGGGGTGGTGCGCAAACGGGTCGGTGCTGTGGGTCACGTTGGGGCCTTTGGTCGGAGTCGGCGGGCACGGATCGGTCGGCCCACGTTTGGGCGGCTAGATGAAGAGGGTCAAGCCGATCATGGACACGATCAGGAACAAGACCGTCATGATACCGCCTGAGCGGACGAAATCCACGACGCGGTAACCCGCGGGCCCCATGATCAGCGCGTTGACCTGGTGCGTGGGGATCAGGAAGGAGTTCGACGTCGAGATCGCCACCGTCAGGGCAAAGACGGCCGGATCACCGCCTGCGGAGATTGCAATAGAGATCGCCAGCGGGACCAGCAGGACGGTTGCGCCCACATTCGACATCACCAGCGTGAACACGGTCGCCAGAATGGCCAGCCCGGCCTGAAGCGACCACAGCGGCCAGCCATCCAGCAGCGACAGGATCTGTTCAGCGATCCAGGCGGCAGTGCCGGTATTTTGCACCGCCATGCCCAGCGGGATGAGCGAGGCGAGCAGGAACACCGTGCTCCAGCTGACGGCCTCGTAGGCCTCGTCCACCGACAGCACGCGGGACAGGATCATGCCCACCGCACCGGCCAGCAGGGCCAGCGACAGCAGAAGGTCGGTGAACAGGATCAGGCAGAGCGTCATCAGGAAGAACCCAAGCGCCCAGTTCACCTTGTGCGGGCGCAATTCCTCTTGCGGGAAGTCGGAGGTGACCACGACATAGTCCTGATCCCGTTTCAGCCGCGTCAGCCGTTCCCATTGCACATGGACGACCAGCGTGTCGCCCGCTTGCAGCAGCACCCGGCCGATATGGGTGGCCACGTGGTCTTCGGTTTCCACGTGGCTCATGGTTTCCTCGCCGCGGTGGATGGCGAGGACGGACAGGCCATGCGTCTGGCGCAGGCGCAGATCGATCGGACACTGCCCGATCACGCTGGATCCCGGTGGGATCACGACCTCGGCCACACCGGATTCCGTGGCGGCGAAATCATCGGCAAACACCTCGAGCGCAGGCAGGATCTCCAGCCCGTAGGGATCCGCGAACTCGTCCTGCAAAACCCGGCGCAGCCCCAGCACGGCCAGCCGTGCGGGCGCTTCGATCACGGTGTCGGCCATGGGTGCGATGACCTTGTGCCCCTTGTAGGACGTGCCGAGGATATAGAGGTGATGGGCCACCATGATGTCCGACAGTGTCTGGCCGATCAGGATCGACCCCTCGGGCACGTGCACCTCGAACATGTCGGCGCGCAGCCCATAGGTGTTTTCGATATAGGCCTGCATGGAGCGGGCGGCGCCTGCGTCTTCGCCGCGACCGCGCTGACCGGGCAGGATCCAGCGCCCCAGCAGCACGAAATAGAGCAGGCCCGTCAGCACCAGCATGATCCCGATAGGGGTGACGGAGAACAGGCCAAACGTGTCCATCTGCTGGTCCGATGGCAAGGTCCGGTTGGCCGAGATCAACAGATCGTTCAGCAGGATCAGGGGCGATGACCCGACCATCGTGATCGTGCCGCCCAGAATGGCGCAGAACCCCATGGGCATGGCCAGCCGGCTCATCGGGATTTCCGTCCGGGCCGAGATGCGCGAGATGACTGGCAGGAACAGGGCCGCCGCGCCCACGTTCTGCATGAAGGAGCTGATGACGCCGACCGTGCCGGAAACGATGGGGATGATCCGCGCCTCGGTCGTGCCGCCGCGTTTGAGGATCAGCGTTGCGACCTTGGACATGAGGCCGGTTTTGTCCAGCCCCGCGCCGATGATCATCACCGCGATGATCGAGATGACCGCGTTGGAGGAAAACCCGGAGAAGAGGTCCGCCCTGTTGGACAGGCTTTCCAGCCCCGGCAGGGTGCTGAGCACACCGAGGACAACCATGACAAGGATCGCGGCAAGGTCGATGCGTATGATCTCGGAAACAAACAGGAAAACCGTCAAACCCAGCAGCCCGAGGACCACCATCATTTCGAACGTCAGTACAGTCGTTTCCATCATTCCTCCGCCACCAAAGCTTAGCCGCGGTTTGTGGGCGCGCATAGTGCCAGTCCTGCCGGAGATCCCGGCCAGTCGTGCCTGTTGCGGTGGTGCACCGCTGCGCGCCATTGGTCAAAACTGTGGTGTGGCACGGGAATCCGGGTAAAGTTCGGGAACGGGTTTGCGGGGTACGGTGTTGTTTAAGGCATTTGGCAAAAGGGCATCCATTGCGATGCCGGGTGTAGATATTTTTAGAATGTTCCAAGCGGCGCTTTTGGCGTGTCTGGTCGGGATCGTTGCAACGCCGGACCGGGCAGTCGCCAACCCGATGAAGGGGGATTGCCGGGGGCTTTATCGTGAATACCTGAGCCAGGGCAGCAAGCGGTCATTTGCGACACGCAAGGACAAGCGCGCCTGCGGTTGGGCCGGGGGATACGCGACCCAGGCCGAGGCCGACCGGCGCGCGTTGCAGGAATGCCGGAAACACGGGTCGTGTTACATTCTGACCAACACGGCGAAAGAGGCGGAGACTGCCGACAAGCGGAGCCGCAACAAGCGGATACAGACGTCGTTGAACAAGCTGGGCTTTGACGTGGGCACGGCAGACGGCGTGTTTGGCCCTGCGACCCGGCGCGGCATCATGGCCTTTCAGGCGTCTATCGCGGCTGCCAAGACGGGCACGCTGACCCCTTTGCAGGAAAAGCGGCTGTTCGAGCGTGTCGCTGAGGACAAGTTGCAGCGCCAGAAGGACATGTTTGTCGAAGACGCTCTGGTCGACAGCAGCCAAGTTTCGCAGCTGGTAGTGGACAGATCCAGGCGCACCTTGTTCGGGTTGAAGGCCGATGGCAGTGCGCTGATCTGGGATGCGCCGACGGGTCGGGTGATCTATGACGCCATTCCCAGTGCTGTTTCCGTGTCGCTGAGCGACGATGGCAAGCAGGCGCTTTATGCCAATTCCGGCGGACGGGTCACGCAAGTGGACCTTGAGACCGGGGAACGGTCGGTGTTCCAGCTGCGCGGCATCCCGGACCCGGCGGTGCATTATGTGGATGCGCAGCGGATCGCGGTAATGTCGCCCGGCGGAGATGTCTTTGTCGTCGACCGTTCCACACGCGACCGTATTGAGGTGGATACCGGAGGGCGGCCCGCCAGACAGGTGGTAGTCAATCAGGCCGACCAGTCGCTTGTGATCCTGACGGAAGCCGGGGGTCTGGTTTCTGCTGATCTGGCGCGGAATACCGCCGCGTCGCTTGACCTGCCGGGGGTGGCGTCCGCGCTGACCCAGGTGGTGCTTGTGGATGGGGGCAAGTCGCTGGTGGCGTTGGAAGGGGCGCGGAAACTGCATTTTTTCCGGGCGGACGCAGGGCGATGGACCTCGTTTTCATCGTTTGACTATGGGTCCGATGTTGTGTCGTTCGATTTTTTGAGCGGCCGGAACGAGGTTGTGGTTGCCGGGGCAAGGTCGGTTGAAGTCCTCAATGCCAGCACGGGCCAGCGCAAGCTGCTTCAGGCCTATAACTTTTTTGGCGATGCGGCACCTTTGGTCAAATTCATCGGACGGTCCGGGCGCATTGTTGGTCCGGCCAATTCGGGGGATTTGTACATGCGCACACGCGGTGGGGCGGACCGTCTGTCCTATCAACGCTCGCGCACAGCATTACTGGGCACAGCGACGTCGCGACGGAAAAAGGCCGAGGCGACGGCCCGCGCCGAGCAGCGCGCCTTTGACCGGGCCGTGGCCGAGGCCGATCAGCTGTTTGATGCGGGGTCGTGCGTGGCGTTTTCGCAGGTCGATGCGGACTATCGGCAGGACCGCACGCAGGCCGATTGCGACGCACATGCCCGCGAGACTGCGCAACGGGCAAAGATCGAAACCGCCCTGTCGGCCTTCGACTGCGACGGCGCGTCGGCGCTGGCCTCCGGGGTGGCGGGATATGAAAACCGTATTTCGGAATGCAGGGCCACGCAGGAACGCCGCGCAAACGAGGCCCGGTTTGCAACCGCGATGGAGGCAGGGGACTGCACACTGGTGGGTGAGCTGGAACAGGCGCTGGGCCGGTCGGGGTCGGTGGATGTCTGCCGGTTCAACGCCGCGATGACGGCGGACACGGCGAAAAAGATGTTCATTGCGGCGGCACGCTATGACGCGGGCAATGACCGTGCACGCGCGAAGCTGATCTATACCGAAATGCTGGACCGGTTTCCGGAGGACGACATTTCGCTGCAAGCGGCGGTGCGTCTGACGGCGCTGAATGATCTGGAACGGTCCGAGCAGGCGCGCCGCGAGATGGAAGCGGAGATGGCGCGTCTGAAGCGCGAGGCGGAGGCGGCGCAGCGCAAGGCCGAAGAGGCCCGGCGGGCCGCCGCGCAGGCGCAAGCCGCCGCACAACGCCGCGCCGCGGCCGCTGCACGCGCCAAGCCTGTGCGTTCGCCATGCGCGCATGTGTACCGGGGCAAGCGGGTGCAGATCATTCCCGATGCGCCCGACAATGCCAAACAGGCGCTTGGGTTCATCTTTCAAGGCGGGCTTTATGGTGCGAATTTCGAGGTGACCGGCGTCGGCAGATCCGAAGCGACGCTTTACAGCCTCGATACGGGGCGCAGTTTCCAAATGCCGTGTGGTCAGGTGCCCTGATGGCGCGAGCTATGTCGCTTCGAGGATGCGTAAGGCGTCGGTAAAGAACGTCTCTGTTCCGAAATTGCCGGATTTGAGCGCCAGTGCGATGTCATGGCCCGCGCTGGTGCAAAAGGTCCATGGCACGCCGGGCGCGATTTCGTGGCCTATATCCAGACGGTTTACGCGCAGGGCCTTGGTAACCGCGCCGGATGTCTCACCCCCGGCCACGATGATCCGGCGCGCACCGGCATCGCGTGCGGTGGTGGCGCAGGTGGCAAGGGTGTCTTCGACCAGACGACCCGCCGCTTCTGTGCCCAGGCAGGCCTGCGCGGCCTTGACGCTGGCAGGTGCGGCAGTGGCATAGACCAACGGCGCCTTGTCCAAGTCCTGCCGCGCCAACCATTCCAGAACAGCGCGCGGACCGTCCTGCGCCAGCGCCAGCGGGTCCAGTCGATAATGCGGCGCGCCGGTGGCGATATAGGCTGCCACCTGGGCACGCGTCATGGACGAGCAACTGCCCGACAACACAACCGTGCGGGCAGGGGGGGCTGCGTGACCGGTCTCGGTGCGATCCAGAGACAGCCATCCGTCGCTGGCGTAAAGTTCAGGCAGTGGCATCGCGATCGCGGACCCGCCGGTCAAAAGCGGTAAGTGGCGGCAAGCGCGCGCGATGGTCTCGAGGTCCGCGTCGGCAACCGCGTCGATGATCACATGCGCGGTCCCCTGGGTGCGCAGCGCATCAAGGCTCCCGCGCACGGCCGCAGTACCTTGGGCCACGACAGGCTGGTTGATCAGCCCCACATCCCGCCTCACCTGCGGGGTCAGCAGACGCATCAGGTTGCTGTCGCGCATCGGCGTGAGGGGGTGGTCCTTCATCGGGCTTTCGGACAGGGGCTGTTCGCCGACAAAGAGGTTGCCCATGTAGATGGATCGCCCGTTTTCGGGAAACGCGGGGCAGTAGATGGTCTGATCCGTACCGATATCGGCCATCAACGCCTCGGCGACGGGGCCGATATTGCCCTCGGCGGTGCTGTCGAAGGTGGAGCAGTATTTCCAGAAAAACCGTTCGGCACCGGCCGTTTGTAACCAAGCCAGCGCGGCGCGGGCGTCCGCGATTGCCTCGGCCTGCGGGGCTGTCCGGCTTTTCAATGCGATGACCTCGAACGGGGCGGTGTCTGTTGGCGGGCTGGTCGGAACGCCGATCCGCAGCGACACCCGCGCGCCGCTGCGCGCAAGAAGCCCGGCGAGATCCGTGGCGCCGGTGAAATCGTCGGCAATGCAGCCCAGCACGGTTGCCATCGGATCAGTCCTCGTCGCCGGGCAGGGTCAGGCCTGCGTTGCGGGCATAGACCTTGGCCACGGCGGCGTCATCCTCGCCGCCCAGACCCATGCCTGCGGCGGCGATGAACTGTTGCAGGGCCACGGCGGTGATCGGCGCGGAGAAGCTGGCCTGTTTCGCGATGTCCAGCACGATGCCCAGATCCTTGGGCCAGATATTGACCGAACTGAGCGGGGTGTAGTCGCCCTCAACAATATGCGGCGCACGGTTTTCGAGCATCCAGCTGGAGCCTGCGCATTTGCTGATGACGTCGACGAACTGCGCTGGATCAACGCCCTGGGTCATGCCAAAGGTCAACGCCTCGGCCATGGTGGCGATATGCACGCCTGCGAGCAGCTGGTTGACGGCCTTCATCGCCGATCCGGGACCTGCCTCATCACCGAGCGCAAAGACGGTCTCGGCCGTGGCATCAAGCACTGGCTTTGCCGCGGCAAAGGCGTCTGGCGTGCCTGCGGCCATGATCGACAGCTTGCCCGCGGCGGCCTTGGCGGCGCCACCGGAGATTGGCGCATCCAGATAGTGGACGCCGTGCGCGGCACAGCGCGCCTCCATCTGGCGGGCGAATTCGGGGGGCACGGTGGCGCAGGCCAGCACGACCGCGCCCTTGCGCAGCTGTGGCACGATCCCCTCGTCGCCGAACATCACCGCCTCGGTCTGGGCCGCGTTCAGCACGACAACGGCCACGGCGTCCAGAGATGCGGCAACCTCTGTCGGGGTGCCTGCGGCACCGCCTTCGCTGCGAAAGCGGTCCATTTGGGCGGCAACGACGTCAAAGCCCCACGTGGTGTGGCCCGCCCGCTGGATTGAGGCGGCTATGCCGTATCCCATCGCCCCAAGGCCGAAAATTGCGACGTTGCTCATGTAAATTCTCCGAAAGGTTAGCTTTGTGCGGGTGCCGCGACGCGGATGAACTGCACCGCGGTGTCCGTGGCCTCTGGCGTGGAAAACAGGACGCCGTGTCCGGCATCGAAGAGGTGGAATTGCGCGTCCGGCAGGCCATCGGCGAGGGCGCATTGCGCTTGTGGACGGGCCTGTTCGTCAAACCGCCCCGCGAGGATGCAGGTGGGTTGGGTGATCTGCGACAGCAAAGCGGTGCAGTCATGGCCGCGCCGCGCATCCAGAAGCCGGGCGTAGCCACCGCTTGCAATGGACGGATCGGTAAAGGCCTCTTCGAAGGCCACGCGGGCAGCCAGAATGGTGGCAAAGTGGTCAGGGGCGTCGGTGCGCATGGCGCGGTTGCGGCTGTCTTGCAGGCACAGCGCCTCGACCGCCGCATCCCGCCGCGAGAGCGCCAGAAAGGACGAGATGTCAAAGGATCGGTGATCCGGGCCACCGGCGGTTGCGGAGGCGATGACGAGCCTGCGAATGCGGTCCGGTGCCAGTGCCGCGAGGTGCAGCGCGGTCATTCCGCCAAAGCTTTCGCCGACCACGATTGCGTCCGTCCAGCCCAACGCGTCCAGAACCGCCAGCGCATCACGCGCATAGTCCTGCATGGTCCATGTGCCGCCCGGTTGCTCGGTTCGGCCGATGCCGCGGGGTTCATAGGTGGCCAGGTCACAAATGCTGGCCACCGCCGAGGTGAGGGCAGAGCGTTTGTACCGCAGATCAAAGTTCGACCCGCCGAGGAACAGCACGCGCGGTGCCGCGGTGTCGGTGTGGGGCGCGCGGGCGTGATGGACCCGCAGCCGTGCGGTTTCCAGCGGACCTTCGACCGGGGGGGCGTCCTGGATGTTCACGCCAAGGCCTCCGACAGCATTTTGACACCGCTGATGGCGAGAAACACGGCAAAGGCGATACGCAGGCGGCGTGCGTCCAGACGGTGCGCGATCTTTACGCCCAACGGGGCGAAGACGAACGTTGCGACCGAGATCACCACGGCGGCGGGAATGTTGATGTAGCCCAGCGAATAGGCGAGGAGGCCGGGTATGTCCTGTCCGGCCAGCGCATAGCCGACGATGCCCGGCACTGCGATCATCAGGCCGAAAAGTGCAGCCGTGCCAACCGCGCGGTGCACGGGGAATGACAGCAGGGTCAGCGTTGGCACCGACAGGGTGCCGCCGCCAATACCCATCATCGCCGAAAACGCGCCGATCGGTCCTGCGATGGCGGAGCGCGCGGGCAGGGAACGCGGCGGTTCAGGGGCGAGGGTGAATGGTTTGGGGTTCAGCATGTTCGCCACGACAATCAGGGCGATGATGCCGAACACGGCCGACAGGAACGACGCGTTCACATTTGCGGCAAGGAGGCCGCCCAGCAAGGCACCCACCACCATCATTGGTGCCCAGGATCGAAACAGCGCCAGATCGATGGATCCCTTCCTGTGGTGCGCGCGGGCCGAGGAAATCGAGGTCGGTATGATGGTCAGAAGCGATGTCGCCACCGCGAAATGGATTGCCACGTCTGCCGCGACGTCGAGCATGCCCGCTTGGGTCAGCCAATAGAGCACCGGCACGATCACGATCCCGCCACCGACACCCAGAAGGCCTGCCAGCGTGCCGGCCACCGCTCCGACGATCAGGAGGATTGGCACGATGAGCACCCAGTTCGTGGGGTCGCTCATGATGCTCTCCGCGCCAGGAGCGCCCGCAGGAGCGGAAGGCTGAGCGCGAGCACCGCCGCGATTGCGAGCACGAGTGCGATGGGATGCCCGGTGAAGAAGGCGACAAAGCTGCCATCGGTCAGGATCAGCCCCTGTCGCAATGTCAGTTCGAGCGTCGGGCCAAGCACCATGCCGATGACCAGTGGCGCCATGGGCACGCCTTGGCGGCGCAGCAGGAACCCGACGAATCCCGCGCCGCCCATCACCAGAAGATCGAACGGGTTGCCGCGCACAAAATAGATGCCAACCGCGCAGAGGATGACGATGGCGGTCATCATGAACGCCTCGCGCACCCGCAGGATTGGGGCCGCGACCCGTGACAGCAGCATCCCCAGCGGCAGCAGCAGCAGGTTGATCACGAAGAACCCGGCAAAGATCGCGGCAATCAGCGTCGGGTTGTCGTCGACGAGCCTCGGCCCCGGCGTGATCCCGTGCAGAGTCAGGGTGGCCAGCATCACCGCCGTGATCGCGTCGCCCGGAATGCCAAGCGCCATGGTGGGCACAAGCGCGCCGCCGGTCACCGCGTTATTGGCGGCCTCGGACGAGACGATGCCGTCTGGCTCCCCCTTGCCGAACCCATCGCGGTTGGGGGACGACCGGCGCCCCTCGGCATAGGAGATGAAGGCCGCGGTCGCCGCCCCCGTGCCGGGCAGAACGCCGATGACATTGCCAATGGCGACCGATTTGGCGAGGTTGCCAAAACGGCCTTTCCACATCTGCCAACTGGGCAAGACAACGCCGTTGAAGGCGACAAGCTCGGACACTTTGTTGACCGAAGCGCTGGCGCGGATAAAGACCTCGGATAGGGCAAAGACGCCAATCACCACCGCGAGCAGGTTGAACCCGGCAAAGAGTTGCCAGTTGCCAAAGGTAAATCGCATCTCGCCCAGAATCGGGTCGCCGCCGACGGTGGACAGAAAGATACCGATCATCCCGGCCATCAACCCCTTGACCACAGACCCTGTCGACACGGACACGATGCAGGTCATGCCCAGCAGGATCAGCGCAAAGGTTTCAATCGGTCCGAATTGCAGGGCAAAGGCCGCCAGTTGCGGCGCGGCAAAGATCAGGACGACGGCGGAGACAAGGCCGCCCACCACGGACGCCACAGTGGCCCAGCCCAGGGCGAGGCCCGCGTCGCCCCGCTGTGCCATCGGATATCCGTCCAGGCAGGTGGCGGCCGATTGCGGGGTGCCGGGGGTGTTGATCAGAATCGCGGCGATGGAGCCGCCATAGACCGACCCCGCATAGACCGCGAGCAGCAGGATGATGGCGGGGGCCTGGCTCATCGTCAGGGTAAATGGCAGGACGATCGCCACCGCCACGGTGGACCCGATGCCGGGCATGGCACCCAGCACGATGCCAAGGACGGTGCCGAGAACAAGCACCAGCAGCCCTTCGAAGCTGAGCAGGATGGCGATGGCGTCGGGAAGGGCTGACAGCATCTGGGGACCTCAGAACAGGTAGGTGAAACGCGAGGTGGGCAGGGGCATGCCAAGCGTGTGATTGAACAGGAGAACCAGTGCGCCGGGTACGAGAATGGCAAAAGGCACGACAAGCAACGGGTTGCGAATGCCAAAGGCGGGCAGGCAGACGAGGGCAAAGACGACGGAGGGCAGGAAGAACCCTTCGGAGGCGATGATGTTGCAATAGATCAGCGCGGCCACGATCACGATGGCAATGCGCGGCCAGCTGGCGATGACGGGCTGTGTTTCGTCCGCGCGTATGGTCTGGACCAATGCGATGACCGCCAGACCGATCCAAAGCGTCAGAATGATGCGCGGAAAGAACATCGGCGACTGGGCAAGATCGGAGGCACTAAAGCTTTGCTGAAAAGTCGAGGCATAGAGCGCCACGGCCACGATCAACAGGCCCAGCTGAACGATCACCCGTTCATTGGCGAGACGTTGCATGAGATAGTCCTTTGATGGGGTGTGATGTCACCCGCGCGCAGGCAGCAGCGGGTGACAGTCGGGTCTTTGATCAGAGCCCGGCGGCTTCGATCAGCGCGCCGTTGGACTCGTATTGCGCCCGGTAGAACGCGTCGAATTCCTCGGCACCGCGGTAGTTGATGACCGTGCCGGAGTTCTCTGCAAAGGTCTGGAACCCTTCGGAGGCGACGGCTGTTTCACAGGCCGCTTCCAGTTTCGCCGTCACCTCGGGCTCAAGCCCCGCAGGCGCAAAGAGACCGCCCCAGAGATAGAGTTCGTTTAGCGGCGCTTCGATGCCGACTTCGGTTGCGGTGGGTACGTCAGGATAGTTTTCCAGCCGTTGGCTGTTGAACACCATCAGGGGCCGGAAATCGCCGCGCTGCATCAGCACCTCGGTGTCGCCAAAGAACTGGATGTTGCCAGCAGTCAGTTCCTTGATCGCGGGGCCGGAGCCCTGGAAAGGCAGATGTTTGAGATCATCCAGAATGCCAAGCCCGGCAAAGGCAGCAACTGTGGTCAGGTGGGTCATCGCCCCCGGGCCGGACGAGCCATAGACGTATTTGCCCGGCTCTGCCTTGACGGCGGCGACCACGTCTTCGGCGGTCTGGAAGGGGCTGTCATTGGAGACAAAGAGCAGGGTGGGGGAGGCGGCCACCGAGCAGATCGGAGTCCAGCTGTCCAGACCATAGGGCACGTCCTTGATCTGTGGCTGGATCGTCGAGACGGTGATCGACATGTAGGCCAGTTGATACCCGTCAGGGCGCTGGCCTTGCAGTGCAGAGGCGGCCACCGTGCCGGACCCGCCCGCCATGTTGGAGACAAAGGCGTTCGCCCCGATGGCTTCGGCGAAATGCGGGGCCAAACCGCGCAGCAACAGGTCGGTGCCGCCGCCTGCGTTGAAAGGCGCGATCAGATTGATTGGACGTTCGGGAAACCCGTCGGCAAGGGCCGCCGAGGCAGAGATTGCGGCCGCGATGGCCGTCGAGAATACAGTCGTGAGCTTCATGATTTCCTCCCAGTGAAGTCAATATTGGTAACGTTGTCATTCAATTGGTAACGCTGTCAATTGAAATTGTTATCGTTGTCAGCGTCAGGTCGATGAAATATACGAGCCCTATGAGTGGTAGATCAGACATCAAGGGAGACAAGCCCGCCCGGTCAACATTGCGGGATGTGGCCCTGCTGGCGGGTGTCTCTGAGATATCCGTGTCGCGCGTGATGCGCGATGCGCCCAACATCTCGGACAAGCTGCGCGACAAGGTCATGGCGGCAGCGAATTCGCTCAGCTACACGCCCAATCGGGTGGCCGGCGCGTTGAAGAACCAGAGCAGCAATCTGGTGGCCGTCGTTCTGCCGTCGATGAGCAACGAAGTGTTTCCATCAGTACTGGACGGTATCGAATCGATCCTGAACGATCAGGGCCTGCACGCGGTGCTGGGCCTGAGCGAATATGACAGGGACCGCGAGTTGAAGGTCATTCGCGAATTGTTGTCGTGGTCGCCCATGGGCATCATTCTGACAGGGCTGCACCACCTCGATCCAATCCCCGGCATGATCGCGCAACTCGACATTCCCGTGGTCCAGATCATGGATATCGAAGGCGCTCCGATCGGGTCTGCGGTGGGCATATCCCACAGTGCGGCGGCCATCGCGGCGGCGGATTACCTGCATGGACGGGGCTATCGCAAGATCGGCTATATCGGCGCATGGAGCGAGAAACCGCAGCGGTCCAAAGCGCGCAGGCGCGCCTTTGAGGCGCGGTTGCAGGCGCTGGGCTGTCCGCTTGTTGCCTCGCTCATCTCCGAGGACAGGTCGTCGGCCATGGTCGGGGCGCAGACCACCGCAGCGCTGCGCCAGCAACACCCGGAGATCGACTGCATCTTCTACGCCAATGACGACCTCGCGCTGGGCGGGCTGTTCCATGCGCTGGCGGCAGGCATCGACGTTCCGGGCGAGCTTGGGCTGTTGGGCTTTAACGGGATCGATATCGGAAAGGCGACGCCCATTCCGTTGTCCAGCATCGAGACCCCGCGTTTCGAGATGGGCCGGGAGGCTGCGCGATTGCTCTTGTCCTCGCGCGAGAGCGGCAATGTCATCAAGGATCTGTCTTTCAAGATCTCCGACGGTAAAACCGCCTGAACCCCGCGTGCATGATCGGTCGCGTGCCCTGCAAGGCGTGCATGACTGCCCTGTGTTTCCCGACCTGACGGGGCAGGTGCGGCCACCCCACATCGGTGGGGAAAGGAGATATCCCATGCTCGATACGCAATATTCCATTCGCGAGGCCGACATGCCGGAAGACATGCGCTTTCTGTTGAACACCTATCCGCGAGATACGTGGGAGGCGCATCCGGGATTTCGCGAAAAGACACAGCACTGGATGGCCGCGCATCAGGGGTTCCGGATGCTCGCCGAACGGGTACGTCTGGACACAGAGCTGCTGCTCGACAAGGACATGGCGCTTGACGACTATGCCGCGCGGCTGTCCTTTCTGGGCGGCCGGCTGGTTGGCAATCTGCATGGCCACCATGGTTGGGAAGATCGCAGTTACTTTCCCGAGCTGTGCGCCGCCGACCCGCGGTTTGCCGCCGGTCTGGAAGTGTTGGAGCAGGACCACGCCGATCTGGACGTCGTGCTTGACGATTTCACACGTCAGGCCAATCGCGTGATCAAACTCGCGGAACTGGATGAAGGCCAGGCGCGGGACGAGGCAGGCGCGGTTCTGGATCAGGCGACCGCCATTGAGGCGTTTCTGAACCGCCATCTCGGTGACGAGGAGGACCTCGCCGTGCCGATCATCCTGCACCACAGGTTGCGCGGCTAGTTTAATTGGCTGATCACCTTGACTGGTCGGGGTGGTCAGTCAAATCTGGTCTTTGGAAACACCATGAAAATAGACCCACGACATCTCGAACTGCTTGCCGCGATCGTCGATCATGGCGGCGCGACCGAAGCGGCGCAGGTGCTGGGGAAATCCCAGCCGAGCGTCTCGCGGTCAATTTCCGAATTGGAAAAACGGCTGGGCGTGCGCCTGTTCGAAAGCCAGAAGCGGCCATTGCGGCCCACCGAGTTCTGTCTTCAGCTTGCGCAATACGGGCGGACCATCAACGACACGGGGAAGTCCGCGAGTGAATTCGTCACTCGGTTCAAGCGCGGTCAGGCCGGTGCGCTGCGCGTGTCCGGATCCCCGATTTTCATGGATGGTGTGGTGTCCCCGGTTCTGGCGGCATTTCAGTCCGAATACCCGGCCATCGCCATCGAACAGGGGTATGGATATGTCCAAAAGGTTCTGGATGGCCTTGCATCGGGTGATCTGGATGTGGGCATCGCGCCGATACGATCGTCGATGATCCCGGATGGGGTGGTCGCAAACCCGCTGCTGCCGGGGCGCAATGTGATCGCCTGCCGGATTGGTCATCCGCTGGTGCGTCACGCAAACCTGACCACCGAGGCCGTCGCGCATCAGCCATGGATTGCACCGCCGCCGGAAAGCCCGCTCTATCACGACCTGCGGGCAGTGCTGGACAGTATCGGCGTCAAAGACCTCAAGGTGAGTTTCTCAGGCGGATCGCTGACGTCGATCCTCAACTTTCTATATGAATCCGATGCGCTGACCATTCTGCCCTATTCGGTGGTCTATCGTTTGAACCGGCAGAACTCGCTCGCGGCGCTGCCGTTGCCGGTCGGTGATCCGGACAGGCATCTGTGTGCCCTGACCTCGAAGGCTGCGCCCGATTTTCCGGCGCGCTCACGGCTTTTGCAATATCTGGCGTCGGAGATGTCGTCCCTCAACGACTTGATGAGGCTGCACGCGGCACCGACCTGATCCGTCCTGTTGCGGGAATAGCATATCAATTTGTTATGCAGTCTTTCTGACTTTCGATCCTACCCGCCCTGTCAGTCCCTTAACCTTTCCTTGAGCAATCTGCTTTTGGGCACGGGGGAGACATGTTGGCATCGTCAACCAGACAAAGGGTTCTGTTCGGAGCGGGGGTGCGCAAGCAGCTTGCGCAGGAAGTGCGCGCGCTGGGATGCACCCGGGCGCTCATCCTGTCCACGCCGCCACAATCCTCGTCGGCCTTGGATACGGCCGCCGACCTGAACGGGTTGTCAGCCGGGGTGTTTTCACGGGCGGCGATGCACACGCCGGTGAGCGTCACCGAAGAAGCCATCCAACATGCCCGCGATGTCGGGGCGGATTGCGTCGTCGCGATTGGTGGCGGGTCAACCACGGGTCTTGGCAAGGCCATCGCCCTGCGCACCGATCTGCCGCAGATCGTGATCCCGACGACCTATGCCGGCAGTGAGGCGACCCCCATTCTGGGTCAGACCGAGAATGGTTTGAAAACCACGATCACCGATCCCAAGGTCCTGCCCGAGATCATCCTTTATGACCCCGAACTGGTCGCGACACTTCCCGTCGGAATGACCGTCACTTCGGCGTTGAACGCGATGGCACACGCGGCCGAGGCGCTTTATGCGCGCGACCGGGATGATCAGACCACCACGTTGGCGGTTGACGGGCTGCGCGCCTTTGCAGAGGCACTGCCCCAGGTTTTACGGGACCCTGAAAACCTCGCTGCGCGGGAGGACACGCTGAAAGGCGCATGGGCCTGCGGTGCGGTTCTGGGGCAGGTGGGCATGGCCCTGCATCACAAGCTTTGCCACACGCTGGGCGGGACGTTTGACCTGCCGCATGCCGAAACGCACGCCATCATCCTGCCCCATGCCGTCGACTTCAACGCGCAGGCCGTGCCCGCGCTTTTGACCCCCGTCAGTGATGTGCTGGACGGATCCCCGCCTGGACACGCCCTGTGGACCTTTGCCAGGGACATGGGCGCGCCAATGGCGCTGAAGGATCTGGGATTGCAGGAACGCGATCTCGACCGGGCCACCGAGATTGCCCTGTCCAAACCTTACTGGAATCCGCGCGACATCACTGCCGACGGTATCCGTGCGCTCTTGCAGAACGCGTGGGCCGGAACGGCGCCAGAAAAATGAGGACCATATGACCACTGATCACGACATTGCCGATATCGTCGCAAACCTGCCACGGGCCTACTTTACCGAAGAAGACTCCGCCGAGGTCGTCACCGGGCAGAATGTGAATGCAAAGAACAAGCGGTTGCAGGAGGTCATGGCCAGCATCACCCACCATCTGCACGCCGCCATCAAGGAGATCGAGCCAACGCAGGCCGAGTGGATGCAGGCCATTCAGTTCCTGACGGCAACGGGGCACAAATGCGATGACTGGCGGCAGGAATTCATCCTGTTGTCCGATGTTCTCGGCGTTTCGATGCTGGTGGATGCCATCAATTCGCGGCGGCCCGTCGGCGCGTCCGAGAACACGGTTCTGGGCCCGTTCCACGTCGGTGGCACGCCGGAATACCCGATGGGAGAAAACATCTGCCTCGACGGCAAGGGTGAGGACATGGTTGTCCGGGGCCGGGTACTGGATGTGGATGGCAATCCGCTGGCAGGGGTCAAGATCGATGTCTGGCAGGCCAACGACGAAGGGTTCTACGACGTCCAGCAAAAGGGCATCCAGCCTGATTTCAACCTGCGCGGTGTCTTTCGCACCGGCGAGGACGGCACGTATTGGTTCAAGGCCGTCCGCCCGCAACACTATTCCATTCCCGATGACGGGCCGGTGGGCGAATTGCTCTATGCGCTGGGCAGACATCCGTACCGGCCGGCACATCTGCACTACATTATCGCCAAGGAGGGTTATGACGAGGTCACGACCCACATCTTTGATCCCGATGACATCTATATCAACAATGATGCGGTATTCGGGGTGAAGGAAAGCCTGATCGCCGAATTCGTCAAAGTCGAGGATGCCGCGAAAATCGCGGAAATGGGGTTTGACGGGCCGTTCTACTGGGATGTCGAATTCGATTTCATCCTTGCCCCGCAAGGCGCAACCTCGTGACGACGCCGTGTATCATATGTGTGGCGATCACCGGATCGTTGCCCAGAAAGTCGATGAACCCGGCGGTTCCGATCACTGTGTCCGAACAAGTCGAAAGCACGCATGAGGCTTTCGAAGCAGGCGCCACGATCTGCCATGCGCACGTCCGGAATGATGACGAAACCCCTTCCAGCGACCCCGACAAGTTCGCGCGGCTCAAGGAGGGGATCGAGGCACATTGTCCGGGCATGATCGTGCAGTTTTCGACCGGAGGCCGGTCGGGTGCAGGGCGGGAGCGGGGCGGCATGTTGCACCTTCGGCCAGACATGGCCTCGCTCAGCGTCGGATCGAACAACTTTCCCACCCGTGTCTACGAAAATCCGCCCGACCTCGTGGACTGGCTGGCCGCGGAAATGCAAGCGCATGAGGTCAAGCCCGAGATCGAAGCGTTTGACCTCAGCCACATCCTGAAGGCGGCAGCGATGCACGCATCCGGGGCCATTGCCGGCACGCCTTATGTGCAATTCGTGATGGGGGTCAAAAACGCCATGCCGGCCGACCGTCATGTCTTTGATTTCTATGTCGAAACGGTACGCCGTCTGTTCCCTGGCGCACCGTGGTGTGCAGCGGGCATTGGGCGCGCGCAAGCCACGCTGAACGCTTGGGCCGTGGCCGCTGGTGGGCATGTGCGCACGGGCCTCGAGGACAACATCCGGCTTGATCGGGACACATTGGCCCCATCGAACGCGGCCCTTGTGCGCAATGCGGCGGCGATTTGTGCCGATCATGATCGCCCCGTTGCAACCCCTGCCCAGGCCCGCAGCATTCTTGGCCTGCGCCCCGTTTGAAAGGACACCCAGATGACAGACACAGACGCCCTGGACCAAGAAGCCCGCAGCGCCGCCGCCGCGTTCCAATCGCGCGGCCTGACCGCTGACCAAGCAACGCTCCAGCTGATTTTTACACAAGCCCGCACGCATTACGGCTGGCAGGACCGTGACGTAAGCGAAGAGACGTTGAGGGCGCTGTATGACATCGCCAAGATGGGCCCGACGTCGATGAACCAACAGCCCATGCGGGTGATCTTTGTGCGGTCGGACGTGGCCAAGGATCGGCTGGAGCCTGCGCTGTTCGACGCCAACCGACCCAAGATGCGCAGCGCCCCGGTCACTGCAATCATCGCGTATGACCTGAACTTCTGGGAAGAGTTGCCGCACGTGTTCCCGCCGAACCCCGGCGCGCAGGATATTTTCAAGAACAACGCGACCGCGGCGCAGGTGAACGCGTTCCGGAACGGCACGCTGCAAGGTGCATATTTCATGCTGGCCGCCCGTGCTGTGGGGCTGGATGTGGGGGGCATGTCGGGTTTTGACAACGGCAAGGTGGACGAGGAGTTCTTTCACGGCACCTCGCTGAAATCGAACTTTCTGGTGAACCTCGGATACGCTGATACGTCCAAGATTTTTCGCCGGTTGCCGCGCCTCGACTTTGACACCGTTTGCGAAACGATCTGAGAGGAAACCCCAATGTCGGGACCCGAAATCACAAAGGATGACATCCTCAACGCCTCCAGGGGCATGCTTCAAAAACAGCTATTTGTCGTGTTCACGACACCCACCAACGGCATGGGGCCGGTGATGGAGAACATCGAGGCGCACCTCGCGTTTCAGGTCAGCCTGGAACAGCGCGGCATCATGCTGGGGGCAGGGCCGTTCTGGGCGGATGACGAACACACATGGAATGGCGAAGGGATGGTGATCATCCGCGCCGACAGCCTTGAACACGCGAAAGAAATTGCCGCCACCGACCCGATGCATACCTCGGGCGCGCGCGATTTCAGGGTGCGGCCCTGGCTCCTGAACGAAGGACGCATCACCGTCGAAATCGATTTTTCAACCGGCCGCCATGCGGTCACCTGATTGAAACTGTCACGGGAGGACACAATGAAAACCACGATTGCAGCTTGGGTGCTGGGTGCGATGGCCACCACGGCCAGCGCAGAGACCTTTGATCTGACGATGGCTTCCAGCCATCCGACGGTTTTGCCTTGGGTCGGGCAGTTGTCCACATTGGTTGTTGCCGAAACCAACACGCGCCTCGAGGCGATGGGATCATCGGACCGCGTCACCTGGACCGAAGCCTATGGCGGATCGCTCTATGGGTTCAAGGACACGCTGGAGGCCGTGGGCGACGGCCTAACCGATGCAGGCTGGGTCGGGACGCTTTGGGAGGGATCCAAGATGCCCTTGCAGAACGTGACCTATTTCACGCCATTCGTGTCGGACGACCTTGTCACAACGCTTCAGATCATGAACGACTTGCACCGCGAGGTGCCTGAATTGCAGGCCGCTTGGGATGACCAGAACGTGGTCTTTCTGGGGGCGAGCGGGGTCGAAACCTATCACCTGATGACGAATTTTCCGGTGAACTCGATTGACGATCTGAAAGGGCGCAAGATCCTCGCACCGGGTCCGTCGGCGAACTGGATCAAACATCTGGGTGCCGTGCCGGTGAACGGGGCGCTGCCCACCTATTACAATCAGGTCCAGACCGGTGTGGCCGACGGGATGGTGATCATCCTGACCGGGGCCTTTCCGAACAAGCACTACGAGGTCGCCCCCTATGTCACACTGGTTGGTATGGGCGCGCAGATGACCGGGGGCCTCGGGATCAACAAGGATGTCTGGGAGGATCTGTCGGACGATGTCCGGCAGGTTCTCAGCGAACTTGGCGAAGAGTACACGGTTGCCCATGCCAGAGAGGTGATGGCGCGCTATGACACCTTCCTTGCGAAACTGCCGGAAGTTGGCGCGACCGTGACCGAACTGCCTGCGTCCGACATCGCGACATGGGCCGAAACGCTGCCCAATCTCGCCGGAGAATGGGTGGATGCAAACCAGTCCGACGGGGCCGAGGCGGTACTGGCCGCATATATGGACAAGGTCCGTGCCGCAGGTCTGGATGCGCGCGTGGATTGGGCCTCGAAGTGACTTGATCGCCGGGAGGCATGCCATGTTGACGTCTGCATCGTTTCGCCATGGAACACATCAAACGGTAAGCGCTGTTTCCGCGCTTACCGGACTTGTCAGCGGCGCGGCGTCGATCTGGATTTTCTGCCTGATGCTTCTGATTTGCGCAGACATCATCGGGCGCTCTGTTTTTAACGCACCGGTCCAGGGCGTGGCCGAAATTGTGGCCAATTCGATTGTGGCGATCGTTTTTCTTCAGGCTGCACATGCTCTGATGTCCGGGCGCATGACCCGCACCGACATCCTTGCCGGCTGGCTCGAGGACGAACGTCCCTTCGCAGCATCGGCCATGCGGGTTCTGTTTCACCTTGCCGGGGTCGCCGTCTTTGCCCTGATCGCGCAGGGAACCTGGCCCAAGTTGGTCGATGCCTGGGTCGAAGGCGAGTTTTTTGGCGCGCAGGGCGTGTTCACCGCCCCGGTCTGGCCGATCAAGGCCTGCCTTTTCCTTGGCGCGATGCTGACAGCGCTGGCATTTGCGGTTCAGGCGCTCAACGACGTCAAGGACATGGTGAATTCGGGCCGTGTGTCTCCGTTGAGGATCCGGCATTCGGTCGTGTTGAAGCCCAAGGGGTGGCCCTTTCTGATCGCGTTCCTCGCGCTCTTGGTCATTGGTTACGGCATTTTCTGGGCGGATCTGGGTCGGGTCGAAATCGGCATCGTTGCCATCGGTTTCATGCTGCTTTTGATATTTTCCGGGGCACATATTGCCGTTGTCCTGATCTTGCTCAGCTTTCTCGGGATCTGGCTGATCCGGGACAATCCGAAGGTTGCGATGCGGTCGCTTGCTCTGGCTGCGGATGGGGCCATCAACCGCTATCTGTTCGGGGTTGTGCCGCTGTTCGTGCTGATGGGCCTGATCGTTGATGCGGCGGATATCGGGCGCGATGCCTACCGGGTTGCCGCGTGGCTTTTGCAACGGATCCGGGGCGGCCTGGGCATTGCAACAGTGGCTGCAAACGCGGTCTTTGCGTCCATCACGGGGATCTCGATTGCCTCCGCCGCAGTGTTCTCGCGCGTGGCGGTGCCGCAGATGGTGGCAAACGGGTATAACAACCGCTTTGCCTTGGGGGTCGTGGCCGGGTCCTCGGTGCTGGGGATGCTGATCCCGCCCAGCCTGTTGTTGATCATATATGGCGTTCTGGCCGAGCAATCGGTCGGCGCGCTGTTCCTTGCGGCGATTGTGCCGGGGGGTATCCTTGCCTTTGTCTTCGGCTTCGGGATTTACCTGATGGCGGTTCTGCGCCCCCGGTCAGTGATGCAATCGGACCGACCGATTGCGATTGAAGGCGAAACTTGGGGCACGGCGGTGCAAAAACTGCTGCCCATTGCGGCGTTGGTCGTGATTGTGCTGGGAGGAATCTACTCGGGCTTTTTCACGCCCACCGAAGCGGGGGCGGCGGGGGCGGCTGCCGCGATACTCGTGGCGCTTGTGAAGGGCAGCCTGACATGGCGCAAGTTCTGGCAGGTGCTGGTGGATACAGGGCTGGTCTCGGTGTCCATCCTGATGCTCATCATCGCGGCGTCGATGTATTCACGTATGTTGACGCTTTCGACCATTCCGCAGGAAACAACCCAGTTCTTTGCCGGAATGGGGCTCGGTCTGATGGGATTCATGATGATCTACCTCGTGCTCGTCATCATCATGGGCATGATCCTCGACAGCACATCGATCATGTTGATCCTACTGCCGCTGTGCCTGCCAATCGTGACGGAACTTGGCGGGGACCTGATCTGGTTTGGCATCGTCACTGTCATTGCCGTCGAAATCGGCCTGCTGACTCCGCCTTTCGGGCTGACAGTTTATGTGGTGAAGGCGACAATCGCAGACCGCAACACCACGCTGGGCGACATTTTTGCTGGGACATTTCCCTTTGTCGTCATGATGACCATCGTGACATTGCTTTTGACTTTTATGCCCGCGCTGAGCTTGGTCTTTGAATAGAGTGTGCGGGTCCGTCACACATCGTGGACGAGCTTGAACACCTCGACAGGTTCGCGGATGCCCTTGAGTGTCAGGTCTCCCTTGCTCTCGACGCTATACGCGTCCTCAACCGCGATGCCCGCGCGCGTGCTGAGCAGGATCTCTCCATCTTCCGCCTCGTCGCACAGGCGTGACGCGAGGTTGATCGCCGTTCCGGACGCGGTGTAGTCAAAGCGGCCCTCGAACCCCACAAGCCCCACGGTGGCGTAGCCAAGCGAGACACCAACGCCGAACCCAAGCCGATGGCCAAGTCGTTTCCACGCCGCGCACAACTCGACCATACGCGCGCGCATTGCAATTGCCAGCCGCACCGCGTCGCCCGCTGGGTCATCGCAGGGGATGGGGTCATTGAACAGCACCATCACCCCATCGCCCATTCGCAAGTCGACACCGGCGCCATGCTGGTTGATCAACTTGCCCATCTCTTCGTGATAGGTTTGCAGCACTTCGATGGTCTCTTCGGGCTCTGCGGTTTCGCAGAACGCGGTGAACCCCCGAATGTCGCAGAACAGAACCCCCAAGAGGGCGCGGTGACTTTGCAGCATCTGTTCCGACCCTGACGACACGATCGTGTCGGCAACCGCAGAGGGCAGAAAGCGTTTCAACCGCCCCATCCGCTCAATCTCGACCACCTGTTCATCAACCTTGACGGCAAGCGATGTGTTGAGCTCCAGCACCTCGGCGGTGCGCGCCTGTAGATCATTGAATTGGCGCACATTCTCCATCGCGATAACGGCCTGGGCGGCGAATGTCTCCACCAACTCGATTTCGTCTGGCGTATAGGGCTTCACCTCCTTGCGGAACAGCACGAGGACACCTTCGCCGCCATCGGGCGTCATCAGGGGCACAAACAGGTTGGTGCGGATACCCGTGTCGTCCACGACGGACGTATAGTGCGATACACCCCTGCGATACCCATCGGTGTCGGCCATATCCGGCACATGGACAACCTCACCGGAGATGATCGCCTTGGCCGCCATGGAGATTGCCGGGTCCATAGTCACTTCACCGCGCGCGTAGAGATCAAGTGTTGCGGGACTGACACCCCGTGAGACGGCCATGCGCTGATGCGTATCGCCCTGCGCGCCCAGCGTCAGCGCGCCGGCGCTCGCCCCGCACAGATCAATGGCGTTGCGCAGAATCGTGTCAAAGACAGGCTGCGCATCATCACGGTTCTGATTGATGGCTTGCAGGATTTCCCGTGTCGCGGCCTCCCGATCCAGACGTTTTCTCAGGTTTCGAAACTGTCGTACGTTTTCAAGGGCAATGACGGCCTGGGTTGCGAAGGTCTCAACCAGTGCAATCTGTTCGTCCGTATAGGGCCGTACCTCGTGACGGAAGATGATGAAACAGCCGATGCCGACCCCGTCCCGAATGAGCGGCACAAACAGGTTGGTGCGAATGCCCTGCACATCGCACAGCTCGACCACGTTGGGCACGCCGGACCGGTATTGATCCGTGTCCATCATGTTGTGCAGATGGACGGGCCGTTTTTCGACGATGGCTTGCGCGGCAAAGGATTTCTCGGGGTCCATGGGTACGCGGCCCTGACCATAATAGTCCTCTGTGCTTTGCAATGCGCCATGGTGGGCGATCATGGTCTGGGTGTCGTCCGTGGCGCGGCCGAGGATCAAAGCGGCAAAAGGGGCGTCACAGAGTTTGCGCGCATTGCCGAGGATTGCATCGAACACCGGCCCTTCGTCATCGCTGGACGAGGCGATGGCGTTCAGAATTTCGCGGGACGCGGCGGCGCGGGCCAGGCGTGCCTCCATTTCCGTGATGTGGAGCGAGTTCTCGATTGCGATCGCCGCCTGATCCGCAAAGGCCTGTGCCAATTCCAGAGCGCGGTCATTGAATGGATGCACACGGGTCCGGTACACGCTGAAGACCCCGATCAGCCGACCACCCGCCATCATCGGGATGGCGGCCAGCGAACGCGCATGGCCGTATTTCACGGTCGCAAATCGTAGTGGGTTGGCGTCATGGACCACGTCTTCGGCGTTGACGTCGACCACGCTGACAGGTTTACGGGTTCGGGCTGCACGACCGACGGCGGTGTCGGGGCCGGGATTGAAGGTCCCTTGCGCGGAAAGCCATTCCGCGAAGGGTGCACTGATATTGCTGGAGCGCATCTCGGTGAATGCGAAGTCACCATGGTGTTCCATGAGGATACCGAACTCGGCTTCGCAGATTTCGAGCGCCTGTTCCAGCACCTCGTCGATGACCTCGTCGAGGTTGCGACTGCTCTCGTTGATGATCCGCAAAACGCGCATCATCGCGCGTTCCCGGCGCATGGCCTCGTCCAGCTCAAGCGCCAGATCGGCCACCACGGCGGTTGTGTCCTGTTCCGCAGGTGATGAGCCATCCGGATCGGTCAGGACCTGCGCCAACGCGATTTTCGACGTCACATTCAACTTGCCATATACGGTGCGCAAGTGAGACCGGACAGTCGTAGGGGAAATGCCAAGGTCACGCGCGATGACCTTGTAGCTGGCCCCGTCGGCATAGGCGGCAGCCACTTCGGCCTCTCGTTTTGACAGTGTTTCAATCGATTGCGCCGTGTCCGACATAATATCCTCGGGCCAATGTAGGGGGACCATACCCTACATCGCTCCTGCATCAATTGGTTCATTTGAACGATATTGCGACGCGACGCCGTTGCCTAATTTGGATGCAGGACGCCGCGGGAATTGTCCCCGGCGCCACAGCACAGGAGCTGACACCATGACCATCACAGAAACAGCACGCGCCTTCTTCGAAGCTTGTGAGACCGGACAGGGCTGGGATGCCTGCGCCGCCTATTGCAGCGAGGATGCAGGTTTCGCATGTCAGTCAGGGGCGCTGGCCGACACGCACACGCTGGCGGCCTATGCCGAATGGATGAAAGGCCTGCTAACGCCCATCCCGGACGGCCGCTATGAATTGAAAGGGTTCGCCTGCGACGAAGACCGGGGCACCGTTCTGGCCTTTGCCGTGTTCCATGGCACCCAAACCGGTCCCGGCGGCCCCGTCGATCCGACGGGCGCGACTGTGGCATCGGATTATGTCTACGCGATGGAGTTTGCGGGCGGAAAGATCACCCACATGACCAAGGTCTGGAATGACGGCCACGCGCTAGCGCAGCTTGGCTGGGCGTAGTTCGCAGCGAAAGGGGGGCGGCGGCGCTGCCCCTTTTTTAAATCGTGTTTTAACTGCCGGCAGCGCGCCACCTGACGGACGGTGTCGGCATACAGTAAGCAAATTGAACAGTTCAGTCGCAATATGTATGTTAAACGCAAAGAAATCGCCGAGGAAATTCGACCATGAACGAGCAAGATATCCCCAAGCGCCGGATTGTTTCATCACGTCACTTGGCCGACGGCGACAACTGGCAAGCCTCGGAAATAGAGTACGGGATGATCATTGCCTATAACGCGTTTTCCCGTTGGATGACGCGGTGCATGTCGGCGGCAGGTAACACGGATCTGACGCCGCTGGAAATTCTGGTGCTGCACAACACGAACCACCGTGGCCGTGATAAACGGTTGGCGGACATCTGTTTTCTGTTGAATATCGAAGACACGCACACCGTAAATTATGCCCTGCGCAAGCTGATGAAGATGGAGCTTCTTGTCTCGGAAAAGCGAGGCAAGGAAGTGTTTTACCGGACGTCCCCGACCGGGGAGGCGCTGTGCGACGCGTACCGCGAGGTGCGCGAGCGTTGTTTTCTGGACGGTTTGTCCCGCCTGGACATGACCGGCGACGAGATGCGCGAGATCGCCGCCAACCTGCGCTCCCTGTCTGGCCAGTATGATCAGGCCAGCAGGGCCGCAGCGTCGCTTTAGCGCGCGATGTAGGTTGGCAGAAAGGTGACGATCTGTGGAAACAGGCAGATCAGCAGGACCCCAAGCAAAAGTAGCAAAAAGAACGGGAACGCTGCTTTTGCGATCCGCAGGATGTCGATCCCGGTCAGACCCTGAATGACAAACAGGTTGAAGCCCACGGGCGGTGTGATCTGGCTCATCTCGACCACGATCACCAGGTAGATGCCAAACCAGATCGGGTCGATCCCGACGGCTGACACCATCGGCATGATGATGGACGTGGTCAGAACGATGACCGAAATGCCGTCCAGAAAGCAGCCGAGGATGATGAAGAAGACCGTCAGGGCGACCAGCAGGGCGGCGACCGACAGGTTCATGTCAGAAATCCACGACGCGAGGTTGCGCGGCAACCCGGTAAAGCCCATGGCCACCGACAGGAACGCAGCCCCCAGCAGGATCAATGCGATCATGCAGGACGTGCGTGTCGCCGACATCACCGCCTCGCCAAACAGTTTCCAGCTGAACGCCCCCGATGTCCACGCAAGGATGGTTGCAAGGACAACACCCAGAGCGGCCGCGTCGGTGGGGGATGCAAGCCCGCCATAGATGGATCCGATGACGCCGCCGATCAGCAGCGCCACGGGGATCAACCGCCGCGACGCACGGAATTTTTCGCGCAGGGTGAATGTCTCGTTTATTGCCGGGGTCAGAGCAGGGTTCATCCATGCCCGAACCGCGACATAGCCTGCAAACAGCGTCATCAGCATGATGCCGGGAATGATGGCAGCGATGAACAGGCGGGCAATCGATTGCTCTGTGGCGACCCCGTATACGATCAGGATGATCGAAGGCGGGATCAGCAGCCCCAGCGTCGCGGACCCCGCCAGCGTGCCGAGGATCAGGCTTTCCGGGTAGCCACGTTTTGTCAGCTCCGGCACCGACATGCGCCCGATCGTTGCGGCCGTCGCGGCCGAGGATCCGGAAACGGCGGCAAAGATGGCGCAGCCAAAGACGTTCACATGCAACAGGCGCCCCGGCGCGCGGCTCAGCCATGGGACAAGCCCGGTGAACATATCGTCGCTCATCCGTGACCTGAGCAGGATTTCCCCCATCAAGATGAAAAGCGGCAGAGCGGTCAGCGCCCAGCTGTAGGAATGCCCCCAGAAGGTCGCCGCCAGAACGAGGCCCGACGGCGCGTTGGAAAAGAAGACAAGACCGGCCAAACCGACCAGAGACAGCGAAATCGCCACCCAGACACCGCTGGCCAGCAAAAAGAACAAGAGCCCCAAAAGGACCAGGCCAATCATCGGATCAGACATCGATCAAACCTCGCCGGGGCTGGACAGGATCGGCTTTCGCGCCGACACCAACTCACAAAGGGTATGGAGGATTGCGACCAGCAACAGGGCGATGCCAAAGGTGGCCACGCTTTGTGGGATCCACAGCGGGACAGGGATGATGCCGTTGGACACATCACCATAGTGCACGCTTTCTCGGACCAGGTCGGCCATGAAATAGGCCGCATAACCAACCAGTCCTGCCGCGACTGCCAGTACAAAGACTTCGGCGGCAAATTGCGCCGATTGCGGCAACCGCGAAACAACGAGGTTCACCCGAATATGCCCGCCCGCGCGCAACGTGTGCGCCATGGCAAGGAATGTTGCGCCTGCCAGCATGAACCCCGAGAAATCGGCGTAGGATGGAATGGTGGATGGCAAGACACCCGGTGCGATCCGGCCAAACGCGTTCAGACAAATCTGCGCCGAGATCAGCAGGCAGATGCACAAGATCAGCCCCCCAGCGATCATGCCGCACAGATCATAGAGTTTTTGAAATCGGCGAGACATTGCGCTGGCGTCCTTTGGTAGAAAAGTGGCCGGTCACAGATGCATGACCGGCCAGTTCAGGGAGGTTATTGGCTGTTGTAGGCGTTCAGCACCGCGCGGGCGCTGTCGGAGGCCGCGGCATCCCATGTGCCCAGCATCGTTTCACTGATACCTTGCAGGCCCTCGATCAGAGCGGCGCTTGGTTCGTAGACGGTTATCCCGTTTTCGGCGAGTGCGGCCGTCATGCTCTCGGCTTCGGCGGCGGACATCTCCCAACCCCGGGTTTCGGCCGTGTCGGCTGCGGCGAGAACGGCGGCCTGCGTGTCAGCATCCAGCCTGTCGAACATGCGCTTGTTGATGACCACGATGTTCTTTGGCACCCATGCGTTGATCGGCGTGTAATGGGTCACGAAATCCCAAGCGGTCGAGTTCACGCCGGTGGAAGGCGAGGTGATCATCGCGTCAACCTGTCCGGTCGCAAACGCTTGCGGGATGTTTGAGGCCTCGATCTGTACCGGCGATGCCCCGGCCAGCGTTGCAAATTCTTCGAGGGCCGCATTGTAAGCGCGGAAACGCAGGCCGTTCAGATCGTCGACCTTGGCAATTTCGCCGTTGGTATAAAGACCCTGGGCAGGCCACGGGACGGAAAATAGCGGCATCAGGCCCTGTTCGGCCAGAAGCTCGGTGATGACCGGTTCCTGTGCGGCCCAAAGACGTTTGGCGTCTTCATAGCTCGTGGCGACGAAGGGTTGACTGTCGACACCATATGCAAGGTCTTCGTTGGACAGACGCGACAGAAAGAACTCGCCCAGCGGGACAGAGCGGTTGCGAATGGCGCCTTTGATTTCCGCATGGGGAAAGAGGGATCCGGCAGAATGAAGCGTGATGTCCAGACCGCCATCCGTGGCGGCGCGAACGTCATCGGCAAATTGCGCGATGTTCTGTGTGTGGAAGGTACTGTCGCCATATGGTGTCGGCATGTCCCAGTTCTGTGCAGCTGCCGCTGTTGCGCAGAAAAGCGCGGCTGCACCGAAGACGAAGTGTTTCATAAGGAGGCTCCCCATCGTTGAAAATATGGACCGTTATAATTCGAATCCATTACGTTGACAAATTGTCAGCGTTATAAACATAAAGCAACAACAATTTGATTCTCGGAGGGTGAAGTGGATCACGCGCAGACAGGTAAATGGCAGTTTTGGGTTGATCGCGGCGGCACCTTTACCGACATCGTCGCCCGCAAGCCGGACGGCACGCTGAAAACCCACAAGCTCTTGTCGGAGAACCCTGAAGTCTACCCGGACGCTGCCGTCCACGGGATCAAATCCCTGCTTGGTGTCGCGCCGGACGCGGACATTGCCTCCGGCCAGATCGCAGCGGTCAAGATGGGCACCACTGTCGCCACAAATGCGTTGCTGGAACGCAAGGGCGAGCGGACCGTCCTCTTGATCACCAAGGGGTTGCGTGATCTTTTGCGCATTGGTTACCAAAACCGTCCCGACCTTTTCGCGCTGAATATCAAACTGCCGGAACTGCTCTATGAGGATGTCATAGAGATTGATGAACGTGTCGCTGCGGATGGCGCGATCATTTCGCCGTTGAACACCACCAAGGCGCGTGAGGCTTTGTCCCGCGCCTATGGCAAGGGGTATCGCTCTGTCGCGATCGCCCTGATGCACGGCTATAAGTATACGGATCACGAACGGCGTTTGGGCGACATGGCGCGCCAGTCGGGCTTTACCCAGGTCTCACTCAGCCATGAGGCCAGCCCGCTGATAAAACTTGTCTCTCGCGGGGACACAACCGTTGTGGACGCCTATCTTTCCCCGATCCTGCGCCGCTATATCGATCAAGTCGCCTCCGCCCTGAATGCAGGTCAGGGCGGCTGTGACAGCCTGATGTTCATGCAGTCTAACGGTGGCCTGACCGACGCCGGACGCTTCCAGGGCAAGGACGCGATCCTGTCGGGCCCGGCCGGTGGCGTTGTCGGTATGGTGCGGACCGCTGCAGACCTCGGGTTTGACAAGTTGATCGGGTTCGACATGGGCGGCACGTCAACAGACGTTTGCCATTATGCGGGCGAGTTTGAACGGTCGTTCGAGACAGAAGTCGCCGGTGTGCGCATGCGCGCCCCTATGATGTCCATCCATACGGTCGCAGCCGGTGGTGGGTCCATCCTGTCCTATCGTGACGGACGTATGCAGGTGGGCCCCGAAAGCGCTGGCGCCAATCCCGGTCCTGCGGCTTACCGCCGTGGTGGGCCACTGACGGTCACGGACTGCAACGTCTTGCTGGGCAAGTTGCAACCGGGTCAGTTCCCGTCTGTCTTTGGACCCAATGCGGACCAACCATTGGACGCGGATGTCGTGCGCGCCAAATTCACGGACCTTCAAGCCGAGATCGGCACCGATAAAACCATCGAGCAAATCGCCGAGGGCTTCTTGCGGATCGCCGTCGAGAACATGGCCAATGCGATCAAGCAGATCAGCGTGCAGCGCGGCTATGACGTGACCAAATACACAATGAATTGCTTTGGTGGGGCAGGCGGGCAGCATGCCTGCCTCGTGGCTGACACCCTAGGAATGGAGAGCATCTTCATCCACCCCTTCGCGGGTGTTCTGTCGGCCTTCGGGATGGGCCTGGCGGATGTACGATCCATCCACGAACACCAGTTTGCCGGATCAATCAACGACATCGGCCCCGCACAATCCGTGCTCGACGACCTCGCCCGGGCG
The DNA here is from genome assembly GCF_947487805.1 of uncultured Tateyamaria sp. Lineage (GTDB taxonomy): Bacteria > Pseudomonadota > Alphaproteobacteria > Rhodobacterales > Rhodobacteraceae > Tateyamaria. The sequence goes on from NZ_CANKXW010000001.1 coordinate 1,124,542, forward strand.
GCAAAAAAAGAGGTTCAGGCACAAGGCATTGAGGATGCCGACATCACCACCGTCCTCTCGGCCCATATTCGGACAGACGGCGCGCATCAGACACTGGAGGTCCCCTTTGGCACGCCAGAACACATGACAGACAGCTTCAACGCGGCCCACAAGACGCGCTTTGGATTTGTCCCCGAGAATGCCGATCTTATCATCGACCTGCTCACTGCCGAAGCCATCGGCGCAACCGGCGAGGCAGTAACTCTGCCCGATACCGTCCATGTTGACGAAGATGCAAAAACAGCACGCATGTATGCACACGGCGCATGGTCCGACGTGCCTCTTGTCAACCGCGCGACCCTCGCCGCAGGTGAAACCGTGTCCGGCCCCGCGATCCTGACCGAACCGACAGGGACCAACATCATCGAGCCGGGTTGGCAGGCTGAATGTGTTCAGGGCGGAAACTTGGTCCTGCGTCGCATCGTCCCGCTGGAACGCGCGGAGGCGATTGGAACCCGCGTTGATCCGGTGATGCTCGAGGTGTTCAACAATCTCTACATGTCCATCGCCGAGCAGATGGGGGCGACCCTGGCCAACACGGCCTATTCGGTGAACATCAAGGAACGGCTCGATTTTTCATGCGCCATCTTCGATCAAAACGGTGATCTGGTGGCCAATGCCCCCCACGTGCCTGTGCATCTTGGGTCCATGTCAGGCTCCGTGCGGTCCATTCTGGCCCAGAACGCAGGCAAAATTCGCCCCGGCGACGTCTTTATGATGAACAACCCTTACAATGGGGGCACGCACCTGCCGGACGTCACGGTCATAACGCCCGTGTTCGACGATTCAGGAGAAAACATCATCTACACGGTCGCGTCACGCGGGCACCATGCCGATATTGGTGGCACGACCCCCGGCTCGGCCCCGCCCGACAGCCGCCATATCGAAGAAGAAGGCGTGTTGATCGACAACGTCCTTCTGGTCAAGCAGGGCGTCCTGCAAGAACAGCAAACCCGCGCGCTGCTGTCCTCTGCCAAATACCCTTGCCGCAACGTGGACCAGAACATGGCCGATCTGTCCGCCCAGATCGCCGCGAACGCGACGGGTGCAAGCGAGTTGCAAAAGATCACACGCCAGTTCGGCCTCGATGTGGTGCATGCCTATATGGGTCATGTTCAGGACAATGCAGAGGAAAGCGTGCGCCGGGTTCTGGATGTCCTGCACGACTGTGCGTTCACCTATCCCCTCGACAGCGGTGCCGAGATCAAGGTGAAGATCACCGTCGACAAGGACACCCGGTCCGCGGAGATCGATTTTACCGGAACATCGCCGCAGGATGATCTGAACTACAACGCGCCACTGTCGATCTGCCGTGCCGTGGTCCTGTATGTTTTCCGTACCCTGGTCGGATCTAACATTCCGATGAACGAAGGGTGCATGAAGCCGCTGAACCTCACGGTGCCCACGGGATCGATGATCAACCCGGATGCGCCGGCAGCTGTGATTTCTGGCAATACCGAAGTGTCCCAGGCAATTGCAGATGCGCTGTACGGTGCGCTTGGCGTGATCGCCGGCAGTCAGGGCACGATGAACAACTTTGTCTACGGAAATGACATCTACCAGAACTATGAAACGATTTGCGGCGGCACCGGGGCAGGGGACGGCTTTGATGGTGCGAGTGCGGTGCACAGTCATATGACGAACACCCGCATGACCGACCCGGAAGTGCTGGAAACCCGTTTTCCCGTCCGGGTCGAGGAGTTTGCGATCCGGCGCGGATCTGGTGGTGCGGGGGCGTTTCATGGTGGCGATGGGATCGTGCGTAAATTGCGCTTCAACGAGCCGATGACCGTCACAACCTTAAGCTCCCACCGTGACACCGCCCCCCATGGTGCCGCGGGTGGTGCCCCCGGTGCTTGCGGTGAAAACGAGGTGGTCCGTGTTGATGGGCGGGTCGAGGTCAAAACAGGCAATGACGTGGCGCACATGAACGCGGGGGACGTCTTTGTTCTGAAGACACCCGGCGGCGGTGGGTATGGAACGGCCCAAACTTAGGCTACGGATTGTGGTGCCATGACCCGTTTCGGAAACGGGACCGTGGATTGGCCCAGTGACCCGACACTACGCGTCCAAGCGGCGGGCAGCACAGCCGCCACGCGGTTCTTGGGGGCAGGTCTTGGCCCCAGCCATATCGCAAATCACCACGGGTGAAGGCGCTTCGGGACGCAGCCGTGGCGATTGGGCACGCCGCCTCCGTTTCGCTTGCAGAAAGCGCGGACGTCCTTGACGGAATGACGTGCGAAACCCGACGCTGCGAGAGCCAATCTGCAAGTACCTCTGACGGAGCAAGGAGAGTAGGGGGTTAAGAGCTTGAAATTAAATGGAGGCGAGTACCGGAATCGAACCGGTGTACACGGATTTGAAATCCAGTGTATTTCGGCCCGAAAACAAAGCTTTAGGACCGAAAGAGTATCAGGACATTTGTCGAACAAGTTGTGAACCTGATACCCGTGTTTTGGCAGGCCTAAAGCCATGAGCGGCATGGCGTTGATCTGGGCTGCGAACGTCAAAGGGTTGAAGCCAGCTGCCAAGATCGTGCTGATCCAACTGGCAGACTTCCACAACAAGGAAACCGGCCAGTGCAATCCAAGCGCCCAGCGTTTGGCGGACGAATGCGAGATGGGCCGCGCAACGCTGTTTCGGCATATGACAACGTTGGAGCAATGCGGGCTTGTCACACGCCATGCACGTGGGGACGGCGAGGGCGGGCGCGGGTCCAACCAGTATGAATTGCATCTCGATATCAGCCTTGGTCCTAGTTCGCGTCCGAAGGGTGGGGGCAGCGGTCAAAATGAGGTTGCGTCTCAAAATGAGACGGGGGGAAACGTCTCAAAAAAGTGGAGGAGAAGTCTCAAGGGTGAGACGGGGGTAGTCTCAAATCGGGACAGGAACCTTACCATTGAACCTAAGAAAGAACCTCCTTCGCGCAGGCGCGAGGCGGCGGAGGCTGAGAAGATTTTGGCGGCTTATCCTCCGGATCGCCTTCGCGGCAAAGCGACCTGCTTTGACCAGATCGAAGAGGCCATGAAGGACGGGATCGCACCGGAGGACTTGCTTCAGGCGGTCCAAGCCTACGCGACCTACAGCGCTGGTTTCACCCGTTCCAAGGTCTGCTTTTCCGACAACTGGTTTCAGTCGCGGCGGTGGCAGGCCTATGTCGAGAAGCAGGCAGAAAACCGAGTGAAGGCGGCGACGTTGGCGGCTGACCACCATGCCCGGCTCGCCTGCTGGATCAGTGATCGCAGTCCGATGTGCAAACATATCACGGGCACCCAAGTCACGGCGTTGCTTGCGTCGAAGATGGTTTCCGAGGCCCAAATTCAAGCCGCAGGCCTCAGATCATGAGCCCCACCGATCCCACCGAAGAGCAAACAGCAAGGCGACCCATGTCATACGCTGGCGCTGCTGACACTGGACCTTGCGAGGGGCGGCACGCCTCCCCTTCGAACCCCACCGGCGTGGGCAAAACCCCCGCCAAAGAGCCGCTGACCGAGACCTTCGTCTTTCGATGCACAGCGGCAGAGAAGGCCGAGCTGCGTGCAAAGGCTGAGGCCGCTGGTCTGCCCGCCGCGACCTTGCTGCGCGAGGCGCTTGGCCTAACCGAGGCTCGCCGCCGCAAGCCCATCCCCCGCGTTGATCCGGCGCTCGTGCTGGCCGTCGGACGCATTGGCGGCAACCTCAATCAGATCGCCCGCTGGCTGAACCGTGCGATGCTGGCGGGCCGCGTTGACCTTGACGCATTGACCGTTGCCCGCCGCCTGCTGACCATCGAACGCCAGCTCGCCGAGATCGTCGAGGCCGCGCGCCGATGCTGATCAAGTTCTTCCGCAACGGCAAAGGCGTGGGCGCGGGTCCTGTTGGCTACCTCATCGCGGACAAGGTGCTGGCCTATGACGACAACCGCGACCTGATCCGCGATGCGGACGGGCAACCCAAGGCCGTCACCCGCGACCCACTGC
>NZ_CANKXW010000002.1 GCF_947487805.1 uncultured Tateyamaria sp.
TGCCCGTGATCACGATGGACCCCGTGGTGATCAAGCACAGGTTCATGAAGGCCGTCGCAAGCTGATGAAAAGGGCCGGTGCCTGATCGCGCCGGCCTACGCAGGCATTAAGGCCGTCTTCATTCCTCACCCCGTATCGTGCATCCACTCACTTGTGGATCCGAGCGATGCGTTTGACCTGGCCCCGCGCCTCACGACTGTCTTTGAAGTTGCCATTGCTGATGTTTGCAATGGCCGCCATTGCGATGATCGCGACCGGTTTCGTGGCCTACCGCGTGGCCAAGTCGGCCCTCGTGGCCCAGGGACTGGACCGGTTGGAGGCAACGACGCAGGCGCGTGCTGTCGAGGTATCCGAATGGATCCAATGGACGCTGGATGACATTGCCTTTCAGGCGGAAAACCCGAATGTCGTCAACGCGCTGCGATCCTTTGACGGGGCGTGGTCGACGCTTGAAGGGGATCCAACCGCCTATTTGCGCGACGTGTTTGTGACCCAAAACCCCCATGACGCTGCGGAGCGGGATGCCCTCGTCTATCCCGATGACAGGTCCGGTTACTCCCGCAATCACCGAAAATATCACGGTTTCTTTCAATCCATGGCGCGCCAGCGGGAATACGAAGACGTGTTCCTGATCGGGCGCGATGGTGCCGTGTACTATTCCGTTTTCAAGGGCCCGGATTTCGCACAGACAAGCTTGTCCCCGGTCTTGGCTCGCGCGGTCGTCCGCGCAGGCGGTCCGCAAGGCACTGCAAGCGTGTTCCTTGATTTTGAACATCTGTCCCAGGATGGAGCGCCGATGGCGCATTTTGCCAGCACGATTCGCGATGGCGGTGGCAATCCGATCGGCACGCTTGTCTACCGTACCGATGGCAACGCGATTGCACAGATCCTGAGGCATTCGGTGGGATTGAGTGACATGGGGCTGACCTATGTTCTGGGCCGCGATGATCTGGTGATTGCCGCATTTGGCGGCGGGGCGGACGTTGTCGATATCCACGCGCCTACAGATGACGTGCTGGCGCAGGACCTGCTGGAAGTGGACGAGGCGCAGTGGCAGATCGTGACGCGGGAACCGATGTCTTTCCTGATCGCGCCGGCCATTCTGGTGCTGCAATCGATCATCGGGGAGGCTGCGATTGTTCTGTGTGTCATGGCTCTGGCAGGGGTGTTCACCGCGCGCGGCATAGCACAGCCGATGAACCGTCTGCGGCAGGCGATGCGGTATATTCGCGACGGGGATTACGCCCGGCCTGTGCCGGAGGTGGCCCGCCGGGACGAAATTGGCGACATGGCGCGCACCCTGGACCGAGTACAGCAGGCGTTGCGCGACGGAGAAGCGGCGATGGTCGACAGTCGCGTCAAAAGTGCCGCCATGGATGCAAGTTCGGCGGCGATGCTGGTGCTGACGCGGGACGGGGCTGTAAATTACCGGAACCAGGCGGCTCGCGCCCTGCTCGGGCGCATAGGAATGAATGACGACGGCGCGGAGGTTCGCTCCATGCTGCCGGAGACGATGCGCGCGGCGCTGGAGACAGGGCAACCGGAAAGCACACATTGCGAAACGGTCATCGGGGCGGTCTCGATCGCCCTTGGACTTGATGCGATCTGCGGTCCAGGCGGGCAATTGACGGGCTGGGTGCTGGAGATGTCCGACGTGACGGACGCGCATCGCCATCAGGCGGTGTTGCGCAGTCTCGATCATCATCAAGTGCGGCTGGATTTCGATCCCGGTGGGCGGATTATCCGCATCAACGAAAAGCTGACCGGATTGATCGGGCAGGACTGTCTGGGTCTGGATTGGCAGGCGGTGGTGCATGCAGATGACGCGGGATTGTGGCAAAACATTCTGGGAGCTGCGACCTGGTCGGGGCATATCCGTGTGGTTGCCGGAGATGGCGTGCGGATCTTGCGGGGCAGTGTTTCTCCACTCCATAATCCCCAAGGCGACCTGTTGCGCCTTGTTTTCCTGGGTTCGGACGTCACGGAGGCGGAAGAGGCGGTGCGTGTCGCGGCTGATGAGCGCAACCGGATGCAGGCAAACCAGAGCGCGGTTGTCGACAGTCTGCGCGGTGGATTGGCGCAGCTGTCGCGCGGGGACTTGAGCACACAGATCACCGATCCGTTTTCGCCCGAATACGAGCAGGTGCGGCTGGATTTCAACGCGACGTCGCAGTCCTTGGCGCTGGCGATGCGCGACATCGCCCAAAGCAGTGACACGATACGGGCGCAGAGTGATGATATTTCAGAGGCCGCCGAAGGGCTGGCTGCGCAAGGGGAAACGCAGGCGGCGGCGCTGCAGCAGACGTCCATGACATTGGATCAGCTGACTCAGAACGTGCGCTCGGCCGCAGCCAAGGTGCATTCGTCCAGCGAAATGGTGGCTGAAACCAGCCGAAATGCCCGCCAGCAGATCTCCATTCTGGATGATGCCGAGGCTGCAATGCACGCCATTCAGGCGAGTGCCGGTGAAATCACACATATCGTGTCCGTGATCGACGACATCGCGTTCCAGACCAATTTGCTGGCGCTGAACGCCGGCGTGGAAGCGGCGCGTGCCGGGGAGGCGGGGCGCGGTTTTTCGGTTGTCGCATCGGAGGTCCGAGCGCTGGCGCAGCGCAGTGCCGCGGCGGCGTCGCAGATTGATACGCTGGTACAAAACAGTGACAATCACGTCGCGCGCGGGGTTGAACTGTTTCGAGAAACCGGGCGCGCCCTTAGCGAAATTTCCCAGTCGGTGGAGCAGATCAACGCGCAAATGGGCGACATCGCGAATGCAAGTGCCGATCAATCCCTTGCGATCGCCGAAGTTAACGAAACGCTGGCGCATATCGATCAGTCCACGCAGGCTCATGTCGCGATGTTCGAGCGGGCGTCAGAAACCGGGCGCATCCTGCGTGCGCAGTCGGCCGCGTTGTCTCAGACGCTCAAACGCTTTGAACAGACCGAGACCCGACAGGCCCCTGACCTCGTGCGGCGTGTGGGGTAAGGTCGGCATGGTCGCGGTTGCGCAGGCGCATGAAAGATACAAGGTCGTGGCCATTGACGATTCGCGTACGATGCGGCGATGGCTGGCATCGGCCATCGCTACGGATGCGCGGCTGGAACTTGCCGGTGCGGCTGCGTCCGCACAGGAGGCCCGCGCGATCATCAAGGCGACGAACCCGCATGTCCTGACCCTGGACATCGACATGCCGCATATGAACGGGCTGGATTTCCTCGGCCATCTCATGCGCTTGCGCCCGATGCCCGTGGTGATGTTCGCCGCGGGGTTCAGCACCAACAAGGCGTTTGAGGAACGGGCCCTGGAGCTTGGGGCCTCAGTCTGCTTGCCCAAGCCGGTCATGGCTTCGAAAACCGACATGGTGCATCTGTGCGATACGCTTGTGGATACTGTCGAGCGGTCAGGGCGCCATCGGCGCAAAGATCCCATCGCCGCGCTGGATCAGGTCGACAGCCTCGTGCTTGTCGGTGCGTCCACGGGCGGCGTGGCCGCCATCGAAACCTTTGTTCAGCAATTGCCCGCGAACGGGCCGCCGGTGGTGATTGCGCAGCATATGCCCCAGAGCTTCCTGAGCAGTTTTGTACGGCGCCTGGACCGACTCGTGCCGCAAAACGTGTCATTTGCCGAAGACGGCATGCGGCTCTCTGCTGGGGATATTCGGATTGCACCATCCAGCGGATACCAGACCTGCATGACGTGGCACAGTCGGGCGTGGCACCTGCAGTTCACGCCCAACAGATATGAAAACGTGTTTTGTCCGTCTGTCGATATCCTGTTTGCCTCTGCCGTCCCATGGGCCGACAAGGTTGGGGCGGTTCTGCTGACGGGCCTCGGCCGTGACGGGGCCAAGGGGATGCTCGATTTGCGCCGAAACGGCGCGCGCACACTGGGCCAATCCGAGGACAGCTGCGTGGTCTATGGCATGCCGGGTGCGGCGCTGGCGATGAACGCGTCCGAAGATGAAATGCCGATCGAAGAGATCGGGACGGCCATCATTGCGCGGTTGGACCGCGCAAGGGGTCAGGATGCGGGACGGTGACCGAGCAGCGCATCCACATCACGCAAGGCGAATACGCGACGGCGTCGGTGCCCGACGTGTACATCTCGACGCTATTGGGGTCCTGCGTATCCTGTTGCCTGTGGGATCCGGTTGCGGGCGTCGGCGGTATGAACCACATGCTGCTGGCGAAATCACCCGCGGCGACCGTGCGCACCTTGTCTGGCATCCACGCTATGGAGATGCTGATCAACGATCTGATCAAACAGGGTGCTCGGAAGGATCGATTGTCCGCCAAGGCGTTCGGAGGCGCTCGTATGATCAAGGGGCTGTCAGACATCGGTTCACAGAACGCGGAATTCACCGTTGGCTACCTGTCGCAAGAGTGTATCCCGCTTGTGACGCAATCTCTGGGGGGCACGCATGCGCGCACGCTCCGGTTCTGGCCCGCGACGGGCCGCGTCATGCAAAAGCTGACGGATACGCGGGTTGTCGACGTTGAAACGGCGCCAGTTGCGGCGCCCGGGCATGGTGTGGAGCTCTTCTAGGGGCGCGAGCGATACGGCAAACGTCACAAAATCCGGCAGAGAAAGCTGTCAAAACAGTTCGACGTGGCCGGCCTGCGTGTCCGGTACTGCGGTGGTGTCTTGCAAGATGCGCTGTGTTGCCGACAGCCGAAGCGATGTCAGCATGTCCTGAAGCCCCAACCCATCTGTTGCCAGACCGTGGGACAGACGCGCCAGGTCATCAAGTGATTGTTCCAACCGGTCCATCTTTTGCAGTTCGCGTATGTCGGTTTCTGACGGCGCGGATGATCCGATCGTCAACATCGCTGAGACAACCTCGGAGACATCGGTGACCTCTCCGGCAAGTTCGGACAGATGGTCCGCCATGTTGCGCAGGACGCGCCGGATTTCCGACAGCTCGATCTCTTCGGGCTGTCTCACAGCGGTCCAACCACGCTCTCGATGCATTTGCGCAGATCCTGTGCCGCAAACGGTTTCTTGAGATAGTTGTTCATTCCCAATTTGCGCCCGTAGTCGATGATTTCCTGCTCTGCACGACCCGTGATCAGAATGAAGCCAATCGACTTGGTCTTGGGGCCCGAACGGAGGCTGTGCAGCAACTTTAACCCGTCCATTTTGGGCATGTTGTAATCCGAGATCACCAGATGAACCGGGGCGCGGGCAAGAATCTGGAGCGCGTTTGCCCCATCTTCGGCGGTCGAAATGTGACTGATGCCAAAGCTGTCCAGCGTTTGCGTGATGATACCACGACTGGTCGACATGTCGTCCACGACCATGATTCTGATTTGATCACGCAGTGCCATTCAAGTGCCCCCGTTTCTGAAAGCCGGGCAGGGAATGCCCGGTACGTTGATAAGCGGTTGGTCCGATAGAAGAAAATCCAAATGTGTCGGGCGCGTTAACCCGTTCGGAGTGGCCAAGAAAGAAGAAGCCGTCTGACCGGAGCGCATTGGCAAATCTGGGCCAAAGCCGGTTTTGCGTTTCCGCGTCAAAATAGATCACCACGTTTCTGCAAAAGATGGCGTCAAACGGGTGCCTCATCGGCCAATCGGAAATCAGGTTCAGTTCCTGAAAGGAAATCAGGGACTTTACGGCAGCGCCTATCGTCACGGATTGACCGTCGGCCGTATCAATATGTGTGAATGCGCGGCGGTGCTGTTCCGGTATGCCGCTGACCTGTTGCAATGCGTATTGCCCCCGGCGCGCGAACTGGATCACCCTCTTGTCGACATCCGTAGCAAGGATCCTGAAATCCGCATCCGCCAGGCCGGGAATTTCGCCGAGCAAGTGCATGGCGATGGAATAGGGCTCCTGACCGTTCGAACAGCCCGCCGACCAGATGCGAATGCGCTCCTTTTTGTAAATTCTGCGCCGGAACTCGTCACGCATGGCGGTCGTCAGCACGTCGAAGTGATGCGGCTCGCGGAAGAAATGCGACACATTCGTCGTCAAGGCCGAGATCATATGCTGTTTCTCGTCCATGCCCGCCGGAGAACAGAGAAGGCGCACATAGGCATCAAAGCTCGACATGTCGAGCGCACGTAACCTGTGGCGCAACCGCGATTGCACCATCATGATCTTTTCCGGCACGAGCTTGAGCCCGCATGCAGTATGAACAAGCCTCGCCAGGTCGTTGAAGGCGTCCGGATTCAGGTCGGACTTGGCCTTGGTCGGGTCCATCAGGCGGCGTCGCTTTGCTCGAACGCGACGATATTCGGCAAGTCCAGCACGCGGGTCATACGTTCGTCCACAAGCGTGAGATACTTGATCACGGCAGAGGATCCTTGGCTCGTGGCCTCCGGCGGTGGTTGCAAATCGGATTTCGGCAGCGTGATGATGTCCGAGACCGCATCGACCAGCAGCCCGGTCATCGTTTCCTCGTGAATGACAACAATGATGACGTTTCGGTCAGAGTGGGAGCGCGGCGGCAGGCCCAAACGTTCGGACAGATCCATGACCGGCAGGACGGTGCCGCGCAGATTGATAACGCCACGCATGAAGCTGGGCGCGTGAGGCAGCGGCGTTGCCTTGGTCCATCCGCGAATTTCGCGGACGCACATGATGTCGAGCGAATATTCCTGATCCCCGAGCCGAAAGGTCAGCAATTCTATCGTTTCCTGGTGATGCGTGTCTGACATGTCATGCTTCCATTCTGGATTTGGCGCGCAGGGCCTGTGATTGATCCGGCGTTTGCGCGATGATGTCGGTGGGGTCGAGGATCAGGGCGATCTGTCCATCGCCGAGGATCGTTGCCGCCGCTATGCCGGGCGCGCGATAGAACGTGTCATCGAGCCCCTTGATCACCACCTGTCGCTGATCCTGGATTTCATCGACGATGAGTGCGCCGGACCTTCCGTCCTCGTGTGTGATGAGGAGTGCGACACTGTCGGTATAGTCATCCTGACGCTGGCGGTAGCCGAGCAGGTGACCCAGATCAAAAAGCGGCACAAAGCCGTCGCGCACGCGGACCACGTGCAATCCGGGTTGGATCGTGTCGAGTGTTTCAGGCGTCAGCGTCAGGGTTTCGGCGACCATGTTCAGCGGAAGAACAAGCGTCTCGCCTGCAACTTCGACGACCATGCCGTCCAGCACGGCCAGCGTCAGGGGAAGGGAGATCGAGAACGTGGTGCCTGCGCCTTGCGTCGATGTGATGGAAATCCGGCCGCCGAGGGCCTGGATAGCGGTGCGCACGACATCCATGCCGACACCGCGACCGGACAGGTCGGACACAGTGCTCGCAGTTGAAAAACCGGGCATGAACAACAGGTTGTCGATCTCTGTATCACTCAGGACGGCATCGTTCGGGATCAACCCTTTGTCCATGGCGATCTGTTGGACCCGCGCGCGGTCGATCCCGCCGCCATCATCGGACACTTCGATGATCACCCGACCGGAGCGATGCGCGGCGAGCAGGCGCACGATGCCTTCTGCCGGTTTGCCGGCGGCGAGCCGGTCGGCAGTGCTTTCGAGGCCATGGTCCACGGCGTTGCGGATCATGTGCGTTAGTGGATCGGCCAACCGTTCGATGACGGTTTTGTCCACCTCGGTGGTTTCGCCTTCGGTGATGAGACGCACGTCCTTGCCAACAGCGGAAGACGCCTCTCGGACGATGCGGGACATGCGCTGGAACAGGGACTTCACGGGTTGTGCGCGGATCATCATCACGCTGTCCTGAATGTCACGGGTCAGCCGCTGGAATTCTTCGAGGCCATTCATCGCATCGGAATGAGGAGACAGGCCCGCGCTTTGCAGGCTTTGGGCGAGCATGGCCTGATTGATCACCAGTTCGCCCACAAGATTGACGAGCCGCTCGATCCGCTCGAGATCGACGCGCACCACGGACTTGGGCGCGACAGTCGGCGTGCGGGCCTCTTCCTTGGGTTTGGCGTTGCTTGTGGTGACATCCGGATCGGGGGTCGGGTCCAACTCTGCCGCCGGGGGCAGGTCGACCAGCGCGGGCAGGATGGGCAGTTCTGCCTGTGCGTCCGTCTGCTCGACGGAGTAGGTGCAAAGCCCATCGACAAATTCGAATGCCGAGTTGATCTCTGCCTCATCCGCCGCGGTTTCGAGGATCACGGTCCAGGAGAGGTAGGAGGTTTCGGGCGCGAGTTGATCCAGTGGCGGCACCCGGTTGGTGTCGCAGGTGATCTGGCAGGGGCCGAGATCGGAGAGGGCGCGCAGGATCGGGAAGGCGTCATTGCCGTTTTCGAACATTTCCGTGTCCGGAGTGAACACGATCTTGTAGGCGGGGGATGCGGCGGGTGCGTCGTCGGTCTCTCCTAGGTCAAGGTCCAGCGTCAGGCCGACAGGGCGGAAATCGATCTCTGGCTCGGGTTCGGCGAGACTGGGTTCGGTCGCGATGAACGACTCGAGTTCTTCGAGCAGCCCTTCGCCATTCTGGATGGGAAGGGGGGTATCATCACGGCAGGCGCGCACGAGGTCCGAGAGATGGTCGCTGGCACGAAAGAACAGTTTGAGCAACTGTGGCGTTGTTTTCAACCGGTCCGCGCGGACCCCGTCCAGCACGGTTTCGTATTTGTGGGCAAAGCGCACCAGCGCTTCGAGCCCGAAGGCGCCAGCGCCCCCCTTGATCGAGTGGACGGCGCGGAACACGACATGGATCGTTTCGGAATCGTCCGTGCCGTCATCCATCATCTGCAGACCGTCCTGCATTGCCTCCAACAGCTCTTCGCATTCGATGAAGAAAGAGGCGCGGATTTCGGCCATTGGATCGGGTGACGACATTGCGGTGCTCCTACCCGGCGACCATTTGCAAGGCCTTGACCAACTTGGCCGGATCAAACGGTTTGACGATCCAACCTGTGGCTCCGGCGGCGCGGGCGCGGAGTTTCAGCTCGGGCGCGGCCTCGGTTGTGAGCACCAGGATGGGCGTCGTCTTGTGTCCCGCCTGATCGCGCACGGCGTCGATAAAACCGAACCCGTCCATGCGTGGCATGTTGATGTCTGTGATGATCACGTCCGGCGCAGTATCGGCCAGCACCTCGGTCCCGTGAATGCCGTCATCGGCAGTGTGCACGGTAAACCCGGCAGGTTCCAACGCAAGACGGATCATGTCGCGCATTGTGCGGCTGTCATCGACCGCAAGGATTTCAAGGCTCATAACGCGCCCTCCGCAATGATTTCGGGTGTCAGGCCCATGTGAACGAGGTGAGCGCCGGCCTTGTCGCTCAGTGCCGTGAACTCAAAGACGCCGCCGTTCTCAGTGACGGCGCGCGCCGCGCTGATCAGCGCCTGTACCCCAAGAGCGCCCATATGGGTTACTTCGGAGGCATCGAGGCGCACGACGCCGTTGACCACGGCATCCTTCAATTCGGCGGTCAGCGCAGTGACCGTTGCGGCATCAAGCCGTGGGGGAAGCATCAAGCGGTCAGGCATGACCCCTCCGCCCGGTGTGGCACCTGCAATTCCTCATAACCTGACCTCGTATCTGCAAAACGTGCAGGCGGTGTAGCGGACGGTCCGTTAAGACCGCGTTACTGTTCATGGTCAATTGGCGGCGTTTCCAGGCGGCACGGCCTCGGAAAACAGGTGCACCCGCGCCGATTTCGCGACGCGGGTGCAATGGAAATGTCTAGAATTGAAAAGGGTCAGGCGCGGCGGCGGCGTCCACCTGTGCGGCCCGCGCGGCCCCGGTTCTCCTGCCCTGCCTTGGGGGCGACACGGTTGAACTTGATCCACTCACCGCCACCCTCATCGTTGTTGGTCAGGAAGTTCGCAGCGCGGATCGCCTCCATTTCCTTGCCCGCACGGGGCAGGGTTGAGCCCATGCCAAACAGCGTGACCAGCGTTTCGTCGTCCATGCCCTCGGGCAGCACGATGCCCGCGGCTTCGATCTCGGCACGTTTCTCGGCGATCTTGGTCGGTCCGACGGGCAGAGCGACCGGGTTCATGATCGCAGACGTCATTCCCACGCCCATGGCCATGGGCAGGAAGGCGTTGTTGATGCCGTGCCGGTTGGGCAAGCCAAAAGAGATGTTCGACGCACCGCAGGTGGTGTTCACGCCCAGTTCCTCGCGCAGACGGCGCACAAGGGTAAAGACCTGCAATCCAGCAGTACCCATGGCGCCGATGGGCATGACCAGCGGATCAACGACGATGTCATGAGCGGGGATGCCGAAATCGGCGGCACGTTCCACGATCTTCTTGGCGACGGCAAAACGGACGTCGGGGTCTTCGGAAATGCCGGTGTCGTCGTTGGAAATGGCCACCACGGGCACGTTATATTTTTTGACCAGCGGCAGCACCAGTTCGAGCCGTTCCTCTTCGCCGGTGACGGAGTTCAGGAGCGGACGGCCTTCGGCAGCGGCCAGCCCGTTTTCCAGCGCGCCGGGCACCGAGCTGTCGATGCAGAGCGGGCAGTCAGTCACGGCCTGCACGGTTTCGACCAGTTGGCGCATCAGCTCAGGCTCGACAAAGTTGTTGTCGGCGTAACGCGGGTCTTCGGCCATCTTGTTGGAGAACACCGCGCCGGAGTTGATGTCGAGCACCGTGGCCCCGGCGGCGACCTGTGCGATGGCGTCCGCCTGCACGCGGGAAAAATCGCCGCGCTCCAGCTCTTCGTTCAGGACCTTGCGGCCCGTGGGATTGATGCGTTCGCCAATCACGCAGAACGGTTGGTCAAAACCGATCAGCGCGGTCTTGGTTTTGGATTCGACGACGGTGCGTACCATGTTGGGGTCCTTCAGGCGGTGGCAGGAACGGCAGCGGCGCCACCGTTCTCGATGGCCCAGTTGGCATTGGTCTTGATCCCGCCCAGCGGGAAGAAGTGCACCTGGGTGATGTTGAAATCGGGGTTTGCGGCCTTGTGGGCGGCCAGTTCGGAGATGACCTCGGTGGGCTCGAACGGCATCAAGAGCTTGGTGACGTCCTTGGCCCGGCGTTGCAGCACGCGCAGCGAGGGACCCACGCCGCAGGCAATGGCGAATTTGATCATTGTTTGCAGCTTGGCCGGGCCTGCGATGCCGATATGGATCGGCAGATCGATGCCCGCGGCCTTGAGGCTGTTGGCCCAAGTGATAATCGGCCCCGCCTCAAAGGCGAACTGGGTGGCGATGGCCATCTGCGCATCCGTGCGGGTCGAGAAATCCTGTTTCCAGCGCAGCGCGTCTTCGACATTCTGCATGCCGCCGTTGGGGTCGATATCCTTGTTGCCCTCGGGGTGGCCCGCCACGTGCAGGTTCTTGAAACCGGCCTTGTCGAACAGCCCGCTTTCGAGCAGTTGCATCGAGCTGTGAAAGTCGCCATGCGGCGTGTCCACGCCCCCGGCCAACAGCAGGGCCTGATCCACGTCAGCCTCGCCCTGATAGCGGGCAATCCAGTCGGCAAGCGTGGCCGCATCCTTGATGATGCGCGCGGGAAAATGCGGCATGACCGGGAAACCTTCGGCATTGAGACGCTTGGCGGTGGCCACCATGTCCGCTATCGGCGTGCCCTCGATATGGGCGATGTAGACGCGGGTGCCGGCGGGCAGGATCGCGCGGAAGTCATCGACCTTCTGGGCGGTGCGCGGCATCACTTCGATGGAATAGCCTTGCAGGAACGCCTCAACCTCGGGGCTGAGCCTGCCCGGAACCGGGCCATCGTCTTTCTTGAAGTTCAGCAATGCCATGGGATTTCTCCTCTGATTGGGCCTCAGGCCCAGCCTTCGTTGTCGATCAGCGCCTTGATCCGCGCGGTGTCATATTCGGTTTCCAAACGGACGGCCTCGGCCTCGGCCACGGCGTCGGGCTCTCCGTCGACCGGGTAGGGATCGGCCTTGCGCCACTCGGCCAGATAGGCATCCGCGTCCTTGGCGTTCACCTTCATCGCGGCGCGGTCGATGGCCTGTTCGAACCGTTCGGCCAGCTGCCGCTTGGACCCACGACGCCCCTTGCCCACAATGACCTGGGCCGGGATATCGCGCCAGTAAACGATCGTGACGTCAGGCATCTGATTCCTCCATCTGAGTTGATCTTGAATACGGCACGGACCGACCGTCACACGGCCCAATTTCGACAAAACCGGCCACTGTTGCGACGTGCGGCGTGGACAGTCAGCGCGGCGGCACCCGCTGGTGCACCTCCACGCAGCACCCTTCGCGCAAAGCGGCGCATGGGTAAACGTCAAATAATTCATAAAAGATATCGCATTTGCCGCGATCGCCCCGGACATATGCCGATTGCGGTCAATCCCCTTGCGCGGTGCGGTCGCAATCCATATCCTTGGGACAACTCGTAATGAAAGGCGCAAAGTATGGCGCCAAAGCGTCCCCAAGGTGCGGGCGCGCTCAAGAAGCGGGACCCTAGGCTGGGGTCCCAGCCCGTGCCACGTGCCCCAGGATCGCCCGAGCTTTATGCCGCGCTGGATCTGGGCACGAACAGTTGTCGTATGTTGATCGCCGAGCCGCGAGGCGCGGGGTTTCACGTTGTCGACAGTTTCTCGAAATCGGTGCAGCTGGGGCTAGGGCTGGAACGGTCCGGCCGTCTGTCGCGAGGGTCCATGGCGCGCACGGTGCAGGCGCTGCGGATCTGTCAACAAAAGCTGAAGCGGCACAAGGTGCGGCGGATGCGCCTGGTCGCGACCGAGGCGTGCCGGCGTGCGGTCAATGCGCGCGAGTTCATCGAACGGGTGCGCCGCGAAACCGGACTGCAACTTGATATCATCGAGCCGGAGGAGGAGGCGCGCCTTGCGGTGATCTCCTGCGCGCCGCTGGTCAGCCCCAAGACAGAGAATCTGCTGGTTGTGGACATTGGCGGTGGATCAACCGAGCTGGTGTGGATCGATCTGTCGGCGGTCGCCAAGAAGGACCGCCCGCAGGCGATCATGCGGCTGCATTCCGGGTTTATCCGCGCGGTAAGCGATGTGCCGGAGGCGCGGGTTGTCGACTGGATCAGTGTTCCGCTCGGCGTCGCGACCTTGCGCGAACAGTTCAACGATGTCGAAGACGACGCCGCACGGTTCGCGTTGATGAGCTGGTTTTTCGAGGAAAACCTCGCCGATTTCACCCCATATCACGCCACAGAACCGACTGAGCGATTCCAGATCGTCGGCACCTCCGGCACGGTCACGACCGTGGCAGCGTCGCATCTGGGGCTGCGCCGCTATGACCGGACCAAGGTGGACGGGCTGCGCATGTCCTCTGACCAGATCGACGCGGTGATCCGGTCCTATCTGTCGATGGGGCCGGGGGGACGGCGTGCGGATCCGCGGATCGGGTCAGACCGGCACGCATTGATCATGTCGGGTGCCGCGATCCTTCAGGCGTTGATGCGGTGCTGGCCCACCGACAGGCTGTCAGTTGCGGACAGGGGCCTGCGCGAGGGGCTGCTTTATGCGCAGATGAGCGCCGACGGCGTGCTTGACGACCAATCCGCTTGAACCACCGCGCCCGGCAGGATAGGGCGTCACATTCGCAAAACGAGGGCCCCGCATGGCCAAGACCCCATCAGGAAAGAACACATCGGGCCGCGGTCAGCGCGACCTGAAGGTCAAGGTCAAGACTGCGCGCGGGCGCAAGCTGTCGTCGACGCGGTGGTTGCAGCGGCAGTTGAACGATCCCTATGTCAAACGCGCCCAAGCCGAAGGATACAGGGGGCGTGCGGCCTACAAGATCCTCGAACTGGACGACAAGTTCCGGTTTCTGGTGCCCGGCGCGCGGATTGTCGATCTGGGTGCGGCACCGGGCGGCTGGTGCCAGGTTGCGGTCAAGCGCTGCAACGTGCTGGGCGAGAAATCCGGCAAGGCCAAGGGCACGATCCTCGGCATCGACCTTCAGGAGATGGAGCCGATTGCTGGCTGCGAATTGCACCAGTTGGATTTCATGGAGGACGACGCCGACCTGAAGGTCAAGGAATGGCTTGGCGGCAAGGCGGATGTGGTCATGTCGGACATGGCCGCGGCGTCCTCGGGCCACAAGCAGACCGACCACTTGCGCATCATCTCGCTGTGCGAGGCGGCGGCGTATTTTGCCTTTGACGTGCTGGATGAAGGCGGCACATTCGTCGCCAAGGTGCTGGCGGGCGGTGCCGAGGGCAGCCTGCAAAAGCTGCTCAAGCAGCGGTTCGACAAGGTCGCGAACGTCAAGCCGCCTGCGTCGCGGGCGGACAGTTCAGAAAAATTTGTGGTAGCGACCGGGTTTCGCGGAGACGCCTGAGCGCTCCAGCGACTTTAGCGCGGTTTTCTGCACCGCACTGATTTCATCCACGTCCAGCTTGCGGGTCGGGCGTGTTTGCAACGTCTGCGTGGTATCAACGGCGGCGTCGGTCTGGCGTAATAATTCGAAAATACGTTGATGGCGCGGGTTTTGAGGGTCGTGAAATGACATGGCAACAGCAACCTTGGAACAGAGTAACAAAAAATCGGTTTGAGCAGATGTCGGAGCAGCCCGACGGGAACTGAGGATACGCGAATCTACGATTGTTTCAAGAAAGTTAATACGATTCCGTATGGAGACAGGGTGAAAAGACCCTGTTTGCCGAAAGTCGGTGCAGTTACCGCCGGAGCGACAGGCGTGCCCGGTTCAGCAGTGCAAAGACGTCCCCGGCCGCAGATGCAGAGGGCTTGCCCGCACGTTCGGCCGCGAGCGTCTCCTGTCGAATAAGCTCGAACAGGCGCATATGCGGGGTCATTTGGGTTGCAAATCGGGTCATGGACCGCCCGATATCGTCGCAATCTGGCCGGGCAAAGACCGCTCTGGGGCCAATTCAGGGCAGGTGGCGTTCAGATGGACAGGCGCGCGGCGTGGGTGCCACGTTCGCGATACGGTGTCGTGTCGTAATGCGCCCGGTAGCACTTGGAGAAATGGGACGGCGACGCGAACCCGCAGGCGAGCGCCACGTTGATCACGCTCATGTCCGTCTGCATCAACAGGTTGCGCGCCTTTTGCAGGCGCAATTCCATATAGTACCGCTTGGGGCTGCGGTTCAGATAGCGGCGGAACAGGCGTTCCAACTGGCGCGTCGACATGCCCACGTCCTTGGCCAGGATCGAGGGGCTGATCGGCTCTTCGATATTCTGTTCCATGATCTGGATGACCTGGCTCAGCTTGGGGTGCCGAACGCCGATGCGCGTGGGCACCGACAGCCGCTGGGTGTCCTGATCGGTGCGGATCGAGGAATAGATCAGCTGGTCGGCCACGGCATTGGCCAGTTGTTCGTCGGTGTCGTCGGCAATCAGTTTGAGCATCAGGTCAATCGAGGATGTGCCACCGGCGGTTGTCAGGCGCTTGTCATCGACGACAAAGACGGATTTTGTCAGCTCAACATCCGGGAATTCTTCGGTAAAGCTGTCCTGGTTTTCCCAATGGATCGTCGCGCGCTTGCCGTCGAGTAGGCCGGCTTTGGCCAGTGTGTAGGCGGCGGTGCACAGACCCGCGACCGGCACGCCCTTGCGGGCCTCGCGGCGCAGCCATCCCAGAAGGCGCTTGGTCGAGGCCACTTGTACGTCGATGCCGCCACAGACCATCACGACGTCATCGCGCGACAGGTCATCGAGATCACCGTCGAGCTTGAACCCGGTGCCTGCCGAACAGTTGATATAGTCGCCACCCTCGCCGATGATCTTCCAGCTGTAGATCTCGCGCCCCGCCATGCGGTTGGCGATCCGCAGGCTTTCCAGTGCGGCCGAAAAGCACAGCATGGTGAAATTATCGAGCAGGACAAACACAAAACGTTTGGTTTTGTCGACCTCTTGGCGGGTCTGTGTCGCCGGGCGCTGAATGGACATCGCGGCATGGATCCTGGTTTGTCAGCCGCCTCAGGTGACGCGACGAAATGTTTTGCCTCTGGGACCATGATCACGCACCTGAACATACGTCAAGAGGGTGCATTTGTGATATGGTCACCGACCAGTGCCTTTTGTATAGAGGGTCCGCGATCATGGGATCGCTAACATATTTTTGCGGAGAAACGAGATGAGCGATTGGACAAAATCTGACTGGCGCGCCAAGCCCCGGGTCCAGATGCCCGATTATACCGACGCTGCGGCCTTGAACGCGGTTGAGGCGCAGCTTTCCAAATATCCTCCGCTGGTTTTTGCCGGTGAAGCGCGCAGGCTCAAGGCGCATCTGGCTGCGGCGTCGCGTGGCGATGCATTCCTTTTGCAAGGTGGCGACTGTGCCGAGGCGTTCGACCAGTTCAGCGCCGACAGCATCCGCGACACCTTCAAGGTGATGTTGCAGATGGCGATGGTGCTGACGTACGGCGCCAAGGTGCCGGTGATCAAACTGGGCCGGATGGCCGGGCAATTTGCCAAGCCGCGCTCGGCGCCCACGGAGACCGTGAACGGCGTCGAATTGCCGAGCTACCGCGGTGACATCATCAACGAGCTCGATTTCACCCCCGAGGCGCGCATTCCCGATCCCAAAAAGATGTTGCAGGCCTACACGCAGGCGGCGGCGACGCTGAACCTGTTGCGGGCTTTTTCGACAGGTGGTTTCGCGGACATGCACCGGGTGCATTCGTGGACGCTTGGCTTTGCCGATGGCAACGGGGCCGAGAAATACCGTGAGATCGCGGCGCGCATTCAGGACACTATCGATTTCATGTCGGCGGCGGGCATCGATTCCGACACGACGCATGAATTCTCGACCGTAGAGTTCTACACCAGCCATGAATCGCTGCTGTTGGAATACGAAGAGGCGCTGACACGCATCGACAGCACCACCGGCAAGTGGCTCGCCGGGTCCGGTCACATGATCTGGATCGGCGACCGGACACGTCAGCCGGACGGCGCGCATGTGGAATTTGCCCGAGGTGTGCAGAACCCCATCGGCCTGAAATGCGGCCCTTCGATGACCAGCGAAGACCTTAAACTGTTGATGGCCAAGCTGAACCCCGAGAACGAAGCCGGGCGCCTGACACTGATTGCGCGTTTTGGTGCAGGGGCCGTGGGCGAGCATTTGCCGCGCCTGATCAACACGGTCCGCGAAGAAGGCGCCGAAGTCACCTGGGTGTGCGATGCGATGCACGGGAACACGATCAAGTCGTCCACCGGCTACAAGACGCGGCCCTTTGACAGTGTTCTGCGAGAGGTGCGGGAATTCTTTGGCGTGCATGCGGCAGAAGGCACGACACCCGCAGGTGTGCATTTCGAGATGACCGGGTCGGACGTGACCGAGTGCACCGGCGGTGTACGTGCGGTGACCGAAGAGGATCTGAGCGATCGCTATCACACCGCGTGTGATCCGCGTCTGAACGCGTCGCAATCGCTGGAACTGGCGTTCCTCGTGGCCGAAGAGCTGTCGGATCTGCGAAACACACGCAACGCGGAGCGTGCCGCGAGCTAAGGCATCAAGGCACGGACACGAAAAAACGCGCCGGGCGGTTCTGCCTGGCGCGTTTTGCGTTTCTGGGTGCGTTTCAGTCGTCTGATGTTACGATCCGCAGGTAGGGGACATCGGGCCGGGGTGTGCGGCTCTTGAACTCGGGCGCAGGTTCGGCAAAGCCGCGCAGCGGAGCGACCTGTTTCTCGACAGGTTCCGCGATGGGTTCGCGGGGCATGGCCGCAGATGTTGTGATCGGGCGGATCTTGGCGCCAACAACGTCAAAGCGGCGCGGGGTGTGGCCGATGTCGCCTTGGGCCACCAGACAACCCAAGATGCGGCTGACATCGCCCAGATCGCTCTTGAGCGGCAACAGGATCAGGCGCGCGTCCAGATGCGGCTTGGTCGCACTGGTTTCGGCATTCATGCGCAATTCGCACACTGCGGGGCGTTCGCACACGTCTTCGAGCACATCATTGATCTGACGGCGGCAGGGCGGGCTGATCAGCGACGTCAGGGGCATGCCGCGCACTTCCATGCCCATCAGGTCGCTCAGATGGCTGCCTGCGATGCGGATGCGGGCCATGCCCGGCGCGATCCGCTCCAGAACAAAAGTGTATTCCAGCGCGGATTCGATCCCGCGTGGATCAATCTCGGACCGCTTGGGCATCAGCCGCGCACCACGCAGCCCTTCCCAATAGGCCTCAACCTGGGAAATGGCGGAATATCCGACTTCTGCGCGAAACTCTGTCATATTGGTAATATTGTGCGGGTTCAGGTCTGATTTGTCCATTGCTTGCGTCTTTCACTCATCCTGTATGCGCATTTGCGCCACAAACTCATTTAACTTGCACAAAACGTATCAAATTCTCGCGGAGTTCCACGACATTTCCTAACCTTTGGTTAACCGACCTGCGCTGGAGATGCGTGGCGGGTCTGACTTGCCTGACCTGTCCGGACACCCTAAACGCTGGGGTATGACCAACCGCCCTGTTTCCCCCGCCTTGAGGTCGATGACCGGATTTGCCGCTGCAACCGGTGGCGCTGACCCGTTCCGATGGAATTGGGATATCCGCAGCGTGAACGGCAAGGGGCTCGACCTTCGGTTGCGCATGCCCGACTGGATCGAAGGGCTGGAGGCCGCCGTGCGGCCCCAGGTCGCCGCCCACGCCAAGCGTGGAAATATCACCCTGTCGCTGCGGGTGTCGCGTGACGATGCGGCGGCGGTGTCCGCGCTCAACACGGCCCAGATGAAGGCGGCCGTGGCCAGCCTGCTGGCGATCGAGGCGGAGGCGATGGAGATGGGCCTGTCGCTTGCGCCCGCACGAGCCAGCGACATCGCGATGATGCGCGGCGTGATGGAGCAGTCCACCATGCAGGATGATCCGGCCCCGCTGCGCAAGGCGCTGCTGTCCGAGCTGCCCGCGTTGCTGGACGCTTTTGACGCGATGCGGTGCGAGGAGGGCGCGGCCCTGCTGACGGTGCTGCTGGGTCAGTTGGACGAGATCGAGGCGCTGACCAAGGAGGCTGCCGCCCTGGCCGAGGCCCGCAAGGATGAGGTGGCAACGACGTTGAAACGAAACCTCGCCCGCGTGCTGGACAACACCGATGGGGCCGATCCGGACCGGGTGGCGCAGGAACTGGCCCTTCTGGCAGTCAAGGCGGACGTCACCGAAGAGATCGACAGGCTGCACGCCCATTTGCAGGCCGCGCGCGCGCTTTTGACAGATGGTGGACCTGTGGGGCGCAAGCTGGATTTCCTGATGCAGGAGTTCAACCGCGAGGCCAACACCCTGTGTTCCAAGGCGCAGAACGCAGAACTGACACGGGTCGGGCTGGCGCTCAAGGCGCTGATCGACCAGATGCGCGAACAGGTACAGAATGTGGAATGAACACCTTGGTTGAAACGCAAACCCGTCGCGGGCTTCTCATCATCCTCAGTTCTCCGTCCGGCGCGGGCAAGAGCACGCTGGCGGGGCGTTTGCGCGTCTGGGATCCCGCGTTGAGTTTTTCCGTGTCGGCCACCACCCGCGCGCCGCGTCCCGGCGAAACGGATGGCGAACACTACAACTTTATTTCCGAGGCCGCTTTCAAATCTGCGGTAACCGAGGACGAGATGCTGGAACACGCGCATGTGTTCGGCAATTTCTACGGCTCGCCCAAGGGGCCGGTGCAGGCCGCCATCGAGGCGGGGCGCGATGTGCTCTTTGACATCGACTGGCAGGGCGCACAGCAGATCACCAATTCAGGCTTGGGGCAGCACACGCTGTCGATCTTTATCCTGCCGCCGTCGATCAAGGAACTGCGGCGCCGGTTGGAAAGCCGAGGACAGGACACAGCAGAGACGATTTCGCGGCGCATGCAGAAGAGTTGGGACGAGATCAGCCACTGGGGCAGCTATGACTACGTGCTGGTCAATGACGATCTGGACGAGACCGAGGCACGCCTGAAAACCATCATTTCCGCCACGCGGCTGCGCCGGTTGCAGCAGCCGCAACTGACCGAGCATGTGCGCCGGTTGCAATCGGAATTCGAGGAACAGACATGACACTCTACGCCTTGGGCGACGACCGCCCGCAGATCGCCAAAGACACGTGGATCGCGCCCGATGCCAACCTGATCGGCAAGGTCGTGGTCGAACAGGCAGCCTCTGTCTGGTTCGGCTGCACGATCCGCGCGGATCACGAAGAGATCCGCATCGGCGCCGGCACGAATGTGCAGGAAAACTGTGTGATGCACATTGATATGGGGTTCCCGCTGACGATCGGCGCAGGGTGTACAATCGGTCACAAGGTCATGTTGCACGGCTGCACGATTGGCGAGAATTCCCTGATCGGGATGGGGGCCACGGTGCTGAACGGGGCCACGATCGGCAAGAACTGCCTGATTGGTGCGGGCGCGTTGATCACCGAGGGCAAAGACATCCCGGACGGGTCGCTGGTGATGGGGGTGCCGGGCAAGGTTGTGCGCAGCCTCGATGAGGCGGCCATTCAGGGGCTGCGCGCCTCGGCGTTGCATTACCAGGAAAACATGCGCCGTTTTCGCGACACGATGGTCGAGGTGGATGGCTGATGCCGCATTGTGAACTGAGCTATTCCGACGACCTTGGCATAGACGCCAAGGCCATTCTGGCCGAAGTCGAAGACTGCATCCTGTCCCATGATGAGGGCGCAGGAGAGACCAAGGGGCGGGCCTTTCCGGCGCCCGTGTTCCATCACAGCCATCTCAAGGCGTCCGTTGCGCTGCTGTCCAAGCCGCACCGTGGGGCCGCGTTTACGGCGGCATTGCAAGCCGATCTGGTTCAGCGCATCGCGGCCCATCTGCCGCGCCCCTGCTGGCTGAGCGTCGACATCACCTATAGCACTGCGACCTATCACACGGAATTTCTGGAATGATCTCGAACAGCAAGGGGTCGATCATGCGCCCCGATCCGTTGCCCGACAGCGCGTCGCGCCCAGTGGCCACACCTCTCAGCCCCTCGGTTGTCTACGCCTCGGACACGCCCGATATGCTGGACGCCCAGTACGAGGGCGACCTGCATGGCTATACCTACAGCCGCGAGGGGCATCCGAATGCGGACGTGGTGGCACAAGCCATCGACCGAATGGAAGGTGCGCCGCATATGGGCGTCGTCACCTCCAGTGGTATGGCGGCGGTATCGGCCGTGTTGCTTGGTCTGACGCAGGCGGGCGATCATGTCATCGGGGGCAACCAGCTTTATGGTCGGTCACTGCGCATGATGACCGAGGATCTGCCGCGTCTGGGCGTGCAGACCACCATGGTGGATCCCGGCGATGTGGACGCGGTGCGGGCGGCCATCCGGCCCGAGACCAAGCTGATCCTTGTCGAGGTCGTGTCCAACCCCACGTTACGAGTGGCGGATATCCTCGGCCTGTCTGCGCTGGCGCGCGAAACCGGCGTCCTGCTGGTCGTCGACAACACGTTCACCACGCCGCGCGGTTTTCGTGCATTCGATCACGGGGCCGATATCGTGATCCATTCGGTGACCAAGCTGTTGGCAGGGCATTCGGATGTCATGCTGGGCTATGTCGCGGCAAGGGATGAAGCGCTGAACGACCGGTTGCGGGTGTTTACCGTGACGACGGGTATGACGCCCAGCCCGTTCGACTGCTGGTTGGCGGAACGTGGGATGCTGAGCTTTGCGCTGCGCTTTGACAGGGCGCAATCCACCGCCGAGACGCTGGCCACGCATCTGGCCGGATTGGAGGGGGTCAAGCGGGTCATTTACCCATCTCGCCATGACCACCCAGATCATTTGCGAGCGCAGGCGCTTCTCAAGGGCCAGTACTGCAATATGGTCAGTTTCGAGATCAATGGCAGCCGCGAGGCGGCCAACGCACTGGCGCGAGGCGCAGAGGGCCTGAGCTTTGCCCCAACACTCGGGGACGTGGGCACGACGATCTCGCATCCTGCGTCGTCGTCGCACCGGGCGCTGACGCCAGAAAAGCGCGCCGAACTGGGCATGTCCGAGGGGTTCTTTCGCGTTTCCGTGGGCCTCGAAGAGCCGCAGGCGCTGTGCGATGTGTTCACTGCCGCCATTCAGGCCGCGACCGGGTAGAACGGGGGGACGCCGACATGGGCGACGACCTTTTGGGCACAGTCCTGTCGGCCATTCCACTGCCCGCGCTGGCCATAGACCGGACCGAGCGGATCATCGCCGCCAATACGGAGGCGCTGACGCTGATCGGGCAGCAGGCGCTGAGACGGAACTATGTCACGATGCTTCGCCAGCCAGCCTTGCTGGATGCGATCGAGGCGACGCTGCTGGACGGTCGCCCGCGCACGACGCGGTATCTGGGCAATGACGGCGCGCAGGACACGACCTTTCGCGTGAGCTGCCGTGCGGCGGCGGGTGTGGGGGCAGGGGGCGCAGGTGTGGCGCTCTTGTCGTTCGAAGACGTCACCCACGTCGAACAGGCCGGGCAGATGCGGCGGGATTTCGTGGCCAATGTCAGCCACGAGTTGCGCACGCCGCTGACCGCGTTGATGGGGTTCATCGAAACCCTGCGCGGCCCCGCCCGTGACGATGCTGTCGCCGCCAAACGGTTCCTCGACATCATGCAGGACGAGGCAGAGCGCATGAACCGTCTGGTGGGGGATCTGATGTCGCTCAACCGCGTTGAGGGCGACGAAAGGGTGCGCCCGACCGAGCGCGTCGTTTTGAACGACATTCTCGATTCGACCCTGCGGACGATGCGCAACCTTGCCACGGAGGCCGGTGTATCGCTGGAGTCTGAGTTCGGGGATACGCCTGTCACGCTCATGGGCGACGCCGATCAGCTCAAGCAGGTCTTCACCAACCTTATTGAAAACGCAATTAAATATGGCGGCGCTGGCGGGCGGATTACCGTGCGCATCATGCCCAGCCCGCACGAAGCCGCCTTGCGCGCGCCGGGTGTGCGGGTCCAGATCATCGACTATGGGCCCGGCATCGATCCGGTGCACCTGCCGCGGATCACCGAACGGTTCTACCGCGCTGATGATCATCGCAGCCGGGCCCTGGGCGGCACCGGTCTTGGCCTTGCCATCGTCAAGCATATCATCAACCGCCACCGGGGCCGGTTGCGCGTGGAAAGCGTACCGGGCGAGGGCGCTACCTTTACCGTGATCCTGCCGGTGCAGGAAAATCCCTAGCGACGTAGGGGCATCCCGGGCGCTGTCGTAAAACTGTTACGTAACTGTCACAAAAGCATTGCGAGACCTGCCTAGACGGGCGGCGAGGTCCCCGCTGGGGGGATCAATTGACACTGTTCTAACAGGAGACATTCATGTCCTTTGTGAAACTCACGACGTCGGCTCTGGCCATTTCCGCCGTTGCTGCCACCGCTGCCGCGGCACGCGACCAGGTGCAGGTTGCCGGTTCGTCCACCGTTCTGCCCTATGCCTCGATCGTGGCCGAAGCTTTTGGCGACAACTTTGACTTTCCGGCACCGGTTGTGGAATCGGGCGGGTCATCGTCGGGCCTGAAGCGTTTCTGTGAAGGTGTTGGCGAAAACACCATCGACGTCGCCAACGCGTCGCGCAAGATCCGCGAAAAAGAGATCAAAGCCTGTGCCGAAGCGGGTGTCACCGACATCATCGAAGTGCGCATAGGCTATGACGGCATCGTCTTCGCCAGCCAGATCGACGGCCCGGCCTATACCGCTTTCGAGCCTGCCGACATCTTCAACGCGCTGGGTTCCAAGGTTCTGGTTGACGGTGCTATCGTCGACAACCCGCACGCCCAGTGGGCCGACTTCAACGCCGACCTGCCTGCCGTTGACATCGTGGCATTCATTCCCGGCACGAAGCACGGCACACGCGAAGTGTTCGAAGACAAGGTGCTGCTGAAAGGCTGCGAAGACACCGGCGCGATGGCCGCCATGATGGAAGCCGGCATGTCCGAAGATGACGCCGAAGACGCCTGCATCGACGTGCGCCAGGACGGCAAGTCCGTGGACATCGATGGCGACTATACCGAGACGCTGGCGCGCATCGACGCCAACCCCAACGGCATCGGCATCTTCGGTCTGGCGTTCTACGAGAACAACACAGACAAGCTGAAGGTCGCGACCATGGGCGGCGTTGCCCCGTCGACAGAGACGATCTCGACCGGTGAATACCCTGTGTCGCGTCCGCTGTTCTTCTACGTGAAGAAAGCGCATATCGGCGTGATCCCCGGCCTGAAGGAATACGCATCTTTCTTTGTTGCCGACGAGATTGCCGGCCCCGACGGCCCGCTGGCGCAATACGGTCTGGTGTCCGATCCCGAGCTGTCCCAGACACAGGACGCGGTTGCCAACGAATCGACAATGGGCGGCGGCAGCTAAGGCGCCGTAACCCAATGGGGGGCGGCGTTACTGCCGCCCCCTTTTCTATGCCAATGAATGCGTCTATCTGCCGGACGTGACACTGACCCTTGCTGCATCGGAGCCGTCATGCCCCTTTCCTGGCTCATCCTCGTTATTCTTGCCATCGCGGCCATCGGCTATGTGCTGGGACGGTCCCGTGCGTTGCAAAGCGCGAATGGCGACGCCCGCGATCTGCATTCCCTGCCAAGTTACTATGGGGCCTACGTAGGGATGTGGGCTGTTGTGCCCGCCAGCGCGATTTTGATCATCTGGCTGCTGGCGCAGCCTTATTTCGTAAACGGCCAGGTGCTGGGCACATTGCCTGACAGCATCGTGGCCGAAGGCAGCTCCGTCGGGCTGGTGATGAGCGATGTGCGCCGGGTAGCCGAGGGCCTTGAGACGGCCATTGCCCAAGGAGCGGTCAGCCGCGCCGAGGCCGATACGATGGACGTCGGCACGACGGACATTCGGGAGATGCTGGGCGATGTGGGCGTAGCACTTGGATCGGCCGTCAGCGCCGAAGTGCTGACCGCGGCACAGCTTTACCGTGGGCTGAATGCGACCGGCAGTCTGGTGATGACCGTGCTGGTGTTGCTGATCGCCCTGGGCGGTGCCGCTTTTGCCTGGTCGCGCTCGAACGCACAGTTCCGCGCGCGCAACGTGGTCGAGCGCGGTGTTCTGGCGCTGTTGATCGGGGCCGCGTCCATCGCCATCCTGACGACCATCGGCATCGTCTTTGCCCTGTTGTTCAACACAATCGAATTTTTCCGCCTCTATCCTGCGTCGGACTTCTTCTTCGGCACCAGCTGGGCGCCCAGCTTTTCCGGCCGGGGCGGCGCGTCGGATCTGGGTGTGCTGCCGCTCTTGTGGGGCACGTTCTACATCTCGCTGATCGCACTGCTGGTGGCCGTGCCGGTGGGCCTGTTCTCTGCCATCTACCTGTCGGAATATGCCAGCCCGCGTGTGCGCAGCATCGCCAAGCCACTGATCGAGATCCTCGCCGGTATTCCGACAATCGTTTACGGCCTGTTCGCTCTGCTGACGGTCGGGCCGATCCTTGTGTCACTCTTTGGCAAGGAAACGGTTGGCTGGATGTCGGGTGGAACGGCGGTGATGACTGCGGGCCTGGTCATGGGGATCATGTTGATCCCATTCGTGTCCTCGCTGTCCGATGACATCATCAACGCGGTGCCGCAGGCGATGCGCGACGGATCTTACGGCTTGGGTGCCACGCAGTCCGAAACCATCCGCCAGGTGATCCTGCCTGCGGCGCTGCCCGGCATCGTGGGCGCGATCCTGCTGGCGGCAAGCCGCGCCATCGGGGAGACCATGATCGTGGTCCTCGGGGCAGGGGCTGCGGCCCGGCTGAGCCTGAACCCTTTTGAGGCCATGACCACCATCACTGCCAAGATCGTCAGCCAGCTGACCGGGGACGCCGATTTCGCATCGCCGGAGGCGCTGGTCGCCTTTGCGCTTGGCATGACCCTCTTTGTCCTGACGCTGGGGCTGAACATCTTTGCGCTGTATATCGTGCGCAAGTACCGGGAGCAGTATGACTGATGACTGACGCAAGCATGGATCCCGCCGCACGCCCGGCCAAGTCGGGCCTGACCGTCACCGACGCACGCACACGCAAGCGCAACGCCGCCGAAAAACGGTTTCGCGCCTATGGAATGGCCGCCATCGGCCTGGGCCTTCTGTTTCTTTTGTTCCTCTTCGGATCGATCCTGAAATCGGGCCTTCCCGCGTTCACGCACACGATCGTCAGCGTCGAATTCACCATGTCCCAGGCGGACGTGGACGACGCCGAAAGCAAAATGCTCAAGACCAAGGCCTACGAGAATTTCTTTATCGCCGCGTTGCAATCGCAGTTGGAAGCGAGCGCGCTCGACGTCGCGTTCGACGCCAAGGCCATTGAGCGGATTGTGGGCAAGACTGGCGGTACAATCCGGTCCCACTTCAAGGACAACCCCGGCGATATCGGCAAGCCGGTTGCCTTTGAGCTTGCCGCCTCGTCTCGCGTGGATGGCTATTTCAACGGCCGGGTGACGCGCGAAACCCTGGTCGACAGCCGGTTTCTGCAACTGACCGATCTGGATCTGGTCGATGCGCTGAAGGAGGCCGGGATCATCCAGTCGGCCTTTAACTGGAATTTCATCACCGGCAAGGACAGCGGCGTGGACAATCCCGGCGGCGCAGGCCTTGGCGCGTCGGTGATCGGGTCGTTCTTTATGATGCTTGTGGTGCTGTTCCTGTCGCTGCCCATCGGGGTCGCGGCATCGATCTACCTAGAGGAATTCGCGCCCAAAAACCGGTTCACCGACCTGATCGAGGTGAACATCTCAAACCTGGCCGCTGTGCCGTCCATCGTGTTTGGTATCCTCGGCCTTGCCGTTTTCATCCAGTTTGCCGGGCTGCCGCAATCGGCACCGCTTGTGGGTGGCCTGGTGCTGACGCTGATGACGCTGCCCACGATCATCATCTCGACCCGCGCGTCGCTGGCCGCGGTGCCGCCGTCGATCCGGGATGCGGCACTGGGGGTAGGGGCGTCGAAAATGCAGTCGGTGTTCCACCACGTGCTGCCGCTCGCGATGCCCGGCATCCTGACCGGCACGATCATCGGTCTGGCGCAGGCGCTGGGTGAAACCGCGCCGCTCTTGCTGATCGGGATGGTAGGGTTTGTCGCGCGGGAATATCCCGAAGGGTTTATCGCGGGCTTTACCGACGCCAACTCGGCCATGCCCGCGCAAATCTACACCTGGGCCAGCCGTGCTGATCCGGGCTTCTATGAAAAAGCGTGGGGCGGAATTATCATTCTGCTGCTCTTCCTGATCACGATGAACACAATCGCCGTGATCTTGCGGCGCCGCTTTGAACGCCGCTGGTAGGGGCACCGCCATGAATGACATGAGAATTGTGGAGAGAGACGTGAAAACCAACGAGGTCAAGATCGCGGCCAAGGACGTGCAGGTGTACTACGGCACCAACCACGCCATCAAGGATGTCAGCGTCGATATCGAAGACAAGACAGTGACCGCCTTTATCGGCCCATCGGGCTGTGGAAAGTCGACTTTTCTGCGCTGTATCAACAGGATGAACGACACAATTGATGTATGCCGTGTCGAAGGCGACATCCGTATCGACGGCGATGACATCTATGACGCCAAGGTCGATCCCGTGCAGTTGCGCGCCAAGGTCGGCATGGTGTTTCAGAAACCGAACCCGTTCCCGAAATCGATCTATGACAATGTGGCCTACGGCCCCCGGATCCATGGCTTGGCCAAGAACAAGGCGGATCTGGATGATATCGTTGAACAATCCCTGCGTCGTGGCGCCATCTGGAACGAGGTTAAGGACCGGCTGCATGCACCCGGCACAGGCCTGTCCGGCGGTCAGCAGCAGCGTCTGTGCATTGCGCGTGCCGTGGCCACGGAACCTGAGGTTCTGTTGATGGACGAACCCTGTTCGGCGCTTGACCCGATTGCCACCGCCCAGGTCGAAGAGCTGATCGACGAGTTGCGCAAGAATTATTCGGTGGTGATCGTCACGCACTCCATGCAGCAAGCCGCACGGGTCAGCCAAAAGACCGCGTTTTTCCATCTGGGCAATCTGGTCGAGTTTGGCGAAACCGGCCAGATCTTTACCAATCCCGTCGATCCACGCACCGAAAGCTACATCACTGGCCGCATCGGCTGAGGAGCAGAGACATGCAAGACCAACACATCGCATCGGCCTTTGACCGCGATCTGGAAGCAATCCAGGCGCAGATCATGAAAATGGGCGGGCTGGTCGAAAACGCCATCCTCGAAGCAGCCATCAGCCTCGAAACCCGCGACGAAGAGCGTGCCGAAGCCGTCCGCAAGGCGGACAAGGCCATAGACGCGCTCGAAGAGCTGATCAATGAAGAGGCCGCGCGCGTGATCGCACTGCGTGCCCCGACGGCGGTTGATTTGCGCCTTGTTCTGACCATCATCAAGGTGAGCGCCAACCTGGAACGTATTGGCGATTATGCAAAAAACATCGCCAAGCGGACAAGCGTCTTGTCGCAGTTGGCCCCGGTGAATGACAGTGCGGGTGCGCTGCGCCGTATGGCCAAGGAAGTGGAGCGGATGCTCAAGGATGCGCTGGATGCATATATCGCACGGGATGCGGCCTTGGCGCAGGACGTGATTGATCGCGACACGGATGTGGACCAGATGTACAACGCGCTGTTCCGCGAGTTCCTGACCTTCATGATGGAAGATCCGCGCAACATCACCGCGTGCATGCATCTGCATTTCATCGCCAAGAACATCGAACGTATGGGTGATCACGTCACATCCATCG
Organism: uncultured Tateyamaria sp.; assembly: GCF_947487805.1. Classification (GTDB taxonomy): domain Bacteria; phylum Pseudomonadota; class Alphaproteobacteria; order Rhodobacterales; family Rhodobacteraceae; genus Tateyamaria. The sequence goes on from NZ_CANKXW010000002.1 coordinate 28,463, forward strand.
CGGAGCAGGTCGTGTATCTGGTCACTGGCGCGACGCCGGACGAAATCCGGCAAAAAGCCGACGAGACGTCGTTGCAAGCCTGAGGAGATCACGGGAATGTCTGCCGATCAGCCCAGAGTGCTTGTCGTCGAGGATGAACCGGCACAGCGCGAGGTCCTGGCCTACAACCTTGAGGCCGAAGGGTTTTCCGTGAGCCGTGCGCAAGACGGTGAAGAGGCGTTGCTACTGGTGGATGAAGACCTGCCGGACATCATTGTCCTGGACTGGATGATGCCGAACCTTAGCGGGATCGAGGTTTGTCGGCGGTTGAAAATCCGGCCAGAGACACGGTCCATCCCGGTGATCATGCTGTCGGCCCGGACCGAAGAGGTCGACAAGGTGCGCGGGCTGGAAACAGGCGCAGACGATTATGTGGTCAAACCGTATTCCGTCATCGAACTGATGGCGCGCGTGCGCAGTCAATTGCGGCGCGTGCGTCCGTCGACGGTGGGGCAGACACTGGAATTTGACGACATCGTTCTGGATTCAGAAAGCCACCGCGTCACGCGCGGATCGGACGAAATCCGTCTTGGCCCGACGGAGTTCAGGCTGCTGAGCACATTCATGGAAAAACCCGGTCGCGTCTGGAGCCGCGAGCAGTTGCTGGACCGGGTTTGGGGACGTGACATCTACGTTGACACGCGGACGGTCGATGTCCACATCGGGCGACTGCGCAAGGCCTTGACGTCACACGGTGGCGGTGATCCTGTACGAACGGTGCGTGGCGCTGGTTATTCGCTTGGGTGAAGTTGACGCCGTAGAATGTTGTAATTGATGCTGTAATGTCAGTTTTGGCTGTCTGAAAATTTTACATAATGTGGATTATAGGGCAATTGAACGTGCGCTGAGGTTTATTGCGCCAACGCTGCCAGCGCCGCCTCGCATACGGCGATGTCCTGGTCTGACGAACCAGAGCCTACCCCGATCCCGCCGACACATTCACCGTCAATTACGATGGGCATCCCACCACCCAGATGCGTCACGTCACCGCCTGTCGCTGCCGCGATTGCAGGCGCCACATGTTCAGGAATTGCGTCGCTGGGCGCGCGGATGGACGCGGCCGTGCGCGCCTTGGCTTCGGCGCTTTTCAGGCTGAGATATTTCGCACCGGTCATTCGGATCGATCCCAATGTGACGCCACTGGCATCAACAATGACGATGCATTGCGGTTGATCCATGCTTTCGGCCCCGCGTACCGCCGCAGTCAGCATCGCGAGTGTTGCGGCATGAGTGAGCTGGATCGTGTTTTGAGTGAACATGGGTTCCCTCCCCTGATCTGATTTGTTATCGGTAACATATCAGCTTCGAACACAGAGGAAAAGCAGATGTCCAAAGCAGAGATTGGCGTGATCGGTCTGGGTACTATGGGTGCCATGTTGGCGCTGAACATTGCGGATAACGGGTTCTCGGTGGCGGTTCACAATCGGACGGCCGCACGCATTCCCGAGTTCATGGACATGGCAGGCCCTCTGGGAGAGCGGATCACCGGGCACGCGACACTGGAGGATTTTGTCGCAGGTCTGGCACAACCGCGTAACATCGTTTTGATGGTCCCTGCGGGTGATGCCGTGGATGCCCAGATTGCACAGCTGCGGCCGCTTCTGGACGAAGATGACATGATCATCGATGCGGGCAATGCGAACTTCCACGACACACAACGCCGCGCGAAGGATGCCGAGGACGCCGGGGTGCCCTACCTGGGCATCGGTGTTTCTGGCGGTGCCGAGGGTGCCCGGTTTGGCCCGTCGATCATGGGGGGTGGCACCCGCGAGGCATGGGATCGCGTCGCTCATATCCTCGAAAAGATTTCCGCCAAATACGAAGACCACCCCTGCGCCACGTATATGGGCGCAGGTGGCGCCGGGCATTTCGTCAAAACCGTACATAACGGGATCGAATATGCGGACATGCAGCTGATTGCCGAGGCTTACGGCGTGTTGCGCGATGGTCTGGGCAAGGATGCCGCGGCCTGTGCCAGCATTTTTGACAAATGGAACGAAGGGCCGCTGCAAAGTTACCTGATCGAGATTTCGGGCAAGGTTGCCGAGGCGACGGATCCCGAAACAGGCGCGCCCATGCTGGACATGATCCTTGATCGCGCAGGGCAAAAAGGCACTGGCCGCTGGACGGTGATAGAAAGCCAGATGCTGGGCACCCCCGTTCCGGTGATCGAGGCGGCGGTGGTTGCGCGCAACATGTCCGCAGCACGTGATTTGCGGCTGGCGGGTGCTGCGGCCTTTGGCACGCCCGACCGAACGATTGCCGAGGATGCGCTGACGCTTGGCGATCTGGAACAGGCGCTGATTGCGGGCAAGGTGCTGTGCTATGCACAGGGCTTTGACCTGTTGGGCAAGGCAAGCACAGACTATGGTTGGTCCCTGCCCATGGCCGAGATTGCGAAGGTCTGGCGCGAGGGGTGCATCATCCGCTCCGCGATGTTGAATGACATGGCGGCTGCACTGTCTGACGCGCCGGATCAGAACCTGGCTCTCGCCCCCTATTTCCACAAGATCCTTGAGGACAATATCGCAGGGCTGCGCAAGGTGGCCGTCGTGGCCATGACAGCCGGGCAGCCGGTCCCTGCCCTCGCTGCCGCGCTGAACTATTTCGACACGCTGATCAGTGCGCGGACGACGGCCAACATGCTTCAGGCGCAGCGCGACTATTTCGGCGCGCACAGCTTTGAACGCACCGACGCGGAGGGTGCGCATCACGGGCCGTGGCTGGATCAGCACCTACAGGGGTGAGACGCCGTTGACGTTCAGGAACACTGAATAGAGCGAAGTTGTCCCGGCGATAAACAGCCGGTTCAGCTTTTCCCCGCCAAAACACACATTCCCGACCAGTTCGGGGATGTGCACCTTGCCGATCAGCGTGCCATCGGCGTTCAGACAATGCACGCCATCCGCAGCGGAGCTCCAGATGCGGCCGTCCCGGTCCAGCCGGAACCCGTCGAAAAGCCCTTCGGTACATGTTGCAAACACGTCGCCACCACCGAGGGTTCCGTCGGCGTTCACGCTGTGGCGACGGATGTGTTTGGGGCCCTCCGCATCATGGGTGATGCCCGTGTCGGCGATATAAAGGAACTGCTCATCCGGTGAAAACGCAAGGCCGTTGGGTTTGTAATAGTCGTCGGCCACGATCGAAATTTCACCCGACGGATCCACGCGGTAGACATGGCAGGCCCCAATCTCGCTGTCAGCGCGGTTGCCTTCGTAGTCCATGAGGATCCCGTAACTGGGATCGGTGAACCAGATCGACCCATCCGACTTGACCACCACGTCATTGGGCGAATTCAGCCGCTTGCCCTCATACTGGTCCGCAATAACCGTGATGCTGCCATCAAGCTCCGTCCGCGTCACGCGGCGCGTCAGGTGTTCACAGGACACCAGCCTGCCCTGCCGGTCGACCGTGTGACCGTTGGTGTTGTTGGAGGGCTGGCGAAAGGTCGAGACGCTGCCATCGGTATCGTCAAACCGCAGGATGCGGTTGTTCGGGATGTCCGACCAAAGCAGGTAGCGGCCGGCCGCAAACCACACTGGCCCTTCGGACCAGCGCGCGCCCGTCCACAACCGTTCGACGCGCGCATGGCCAACAAAGCACGCCTCAAATTCCGGCTCAATGACTTCGAACCCCGTCCCCTCGATGACGCCGTACATCGCCCTCTCCTTCTGTCTTGTCCCCGAGGCGTGTCATGCCCCAACCCGGTGCGGGCCCCTGATTGCCCGGATGCGCGCGATCCGTGCCCCAGATGGCCTGATAGGTATCGATGGCCATCCCGCGCCGCTGCAACTGGACGAACACGATGACCAGCAGGGTCCACCATACCGCCAAAGCCAGCCACATCCAGACCGGTCCGTTGGCTTTCCACAGCCCCAACGCAATTGTGCACATGGCGAGCACTATTGTTCCATAGCCGATCAGCTTGTGGGACGCCTCGAACATGCGGCGCCATGGGGTCATGTCATAGTGGTGACCGCGCAATTCAGTGTCCGTAGGCCCGCCCTTGGAGCCGCGAAAGAGCCCCAGCAGGATTTGCAGTGTGGCCCCCGTCAGCACTGCGTAGCCCAGCCAGTTGTGCAGGCTCATCGCCGCCAGGTCGCTTGGCAAGACGAGGGCAAGGCCGATGCAGGACAGACCCACAACAATCGACTGCCCGATCCAATGGCTGCGCCACCAGACCTGATTGTCCAGCGTCCGCGGCCAGTCCTGCCCGGGCATCACCTTGAAAAACCGTGCGATGATCACTGCCAGCGGCGCCAGAATGCCCCAGCCCAGCACCATGAGCCGCGCATGCCATGAAATGGCCAGACCCACCTCGTGTGCACGGGTTGGGTCAATCGGGGCCAGCAACCAGTCCATCAGCCTTTGACCGCTCCGGCGGTCATGCCCGTGATGATCTGGCGCGATGCCAGCAGGGTGAAGATGATGGGCGGGATCGCCAGCAGCATGCCCGTGGCCATGATCACGCCCCATTCGACGTTGAATTCCGACATGTTGTTCACGATCAGGATCGGCACGGTTTTCGTGTCACGGTCGCTGAGCGCCGAGGCAAGAAGGTATTCGTTCCAGGCAATGCGGAAGGTAAAGATCGCCGCCGCGGCAAGGCCGGGTTTGATCAGGGGCAGCACCACCTTGAAGAACACCTGAAACGGGCCTGCGCCGTCGACACGGGCCGCTTCTTCGAGTGACCGGGGGACCTGGACGATAAAGCTTTGCAGGATCCAGATCACGAAAGGCAGGTTCATGGCGACATAGATCAGGATGATGCCCGAATGGGTCCCGGCCAGGCACACGTCCCCCCTGCCCCCGAACGTATCACGGATCGCGCCGCCGATTAGGCCATCGCGGTCGAGGCAAAATTCATTGTTCCACAGGCCAAAGACCGGCACCAGCAGCACTGCGGGTGGCACCATGCGCACCATCAGTGTCGTCAAGGATACAGTATCGCGCCCCATGAACCGGAACCGGACCAGCGCATAGGCCGACATGCAGCCGATCACCAGCGTCAGCACGGTTGAGACCAGCGCGATGATCAGCGAGTTGATAAAGGCCCCGCCAAATTTCAGCGAGCAGAAGTCGATATGGTCCGGCTCGTACCAGAGCACATCGCAAAGCGCCTTTTCATAGTTCTGGATGGTGGGCAGAAAGATGAGCCCGGAGGTGCCTGAAATAATGTCCACGTCCAGTTTGAACGAGTTCATGAACATCAGGATGACGGGGCCCACCGACATGAATACCAGCAAGGCAATAACAGCGTAAAAGGCGGGGTTCGTGCGCGTGTTTTGCGAGGACATCAGCTTTCCTCCTGAATTTCAGCATTCAGACGGGCAGCGCGCGCCTCTTGCCAGCGGTTAAAGGCGAACATCGCCACGGTGAGCAGAAGCAGCAGGATCAGTAGGTAGTTGGACATGGCCGCAGCGACGCCCAGCTCGCGGAACTCCGTGGCGGTTCGGCTGATCCGCAGGGCAAGGATCTCGGTCGACAGGCCCGGCCCCCCTTCGGTCATAACGAGGATCACCTCGAGCACCTTGAACGCGTCGATCAAGCGCAACAATGCGGTCACGATCAGGACGGGCATCATCAGGGGCAGCTTGATATGGACGATCTGCTGCCATGGGGTTGCACCGTCAATCCGCGCGGCCTCAAGCGCGGAGCGCGGCAGCGATTGCAGTGCCGCCAGCGCGAGGATGAAGATGAACGGCGTCCACTGCCAGATGTCGGCGATGATCACACTCATCAGTGCGTAATCGCCCAACCAGTCCACGCGGGGCAATCCGACACTGTCGAGAAAGCGGTTAAACGTGCCCACGGTCGGGTGGTACATGTAACGCCACATGAGGCCCACAACGACGGGGGCGATCATCATGGGCAGGATGAACATGGTGCGCAGCACGGAAATGCCGCGAATGTCGCGATCCAAGAGCAGGGCCAGGCCGACGCCAATCACCATCTCGATGGACACCACAAAGAAGGCAAAGCGTAGCGTGACGCCAAGGCTTTCGTGAAAATTCGGGTCCGACCACAGGAAGATATAGTTCTTAAGGCCAACAAACTCGGCCTCGCCGATGGTCTGGCTGGGGTTCCAGTCGCGGAACGATCCCCAGATCATGTAGCCCAACGGGTACATCAGGGCGATGGCCATGATGATCACGGCCGGTGCCATGAACATGTAAGGCGTCAGTCGGTTCGCCATCGCAGTCCGCATGGGTCTTGCCTTTGGTCAGAGAGGAGAAAAGAGCCGAGGCGCGCGCGATGCGCACCCCGGCAGGAGGAAGGCGTTACTGCCAGGTGTAATAGCCGGCATCTTCCATGACGGCGCGCGTGCGCTCGGCCACACCATCCAGGGCTTCCTGAATGTCGAGGTCTTCGGTCAGGACCTTGGACATGGTGGTGCCGATATCCGCGTTGATCTTGCCCCAGACGGGGATGATCGGACGCCAGTCGGGGTCAGCATATTTCAGCGCTTCACCAAATGTGGCGGAGAACGGGAATTTCTCGTTCAGGCCCGCATCCTGGTAGGTCGAGAACCGCGAGGGGTTGCCGCCTTCCATGGCCACCATCAGGTCACCCTTTTTCGAGGTCAGCCATTGCATCAGCAGGAAGGCCGCTTCCTTGTTCTCGGCGTTCTTGGGGATGGCGATGCCGAACCCACCTGTCTGGCTGCCACGACGCACACCCATCGGGTGCATGGCGTAACCGACCTTGCCGACGACCTTGGACCGCTCGGGGTTTTCAAAGCCGGGCATAAAGGCAATCGAGTCCATGAACATCGCCGCATCGCCGTTGGCAAATGCGTTTGCGGCCTCGGACGGGCCAAAGCTCATCGCGCCTTCGGGGCCACAATCGACGATTGTTTTAAGCGCGTTGGCCGCCTCGACGCCTGCGGCGTTGTTGATGATCGGGTTCCACTGGTCGTCAAAGACACGACCGCCAAGGGGTGCGAGATGCAGCAGGAACGCGTGGCTTGCCTGGTGACCGGAGGCCGCACGCGATGCCATGCCGCCCATGCCCGGCTCGACCTCGGGGATCTTGCAGGCCGCATCCAGAAGCTGATCATATGTTTCGGGCTCGGCGATGCCATGCTTGTCAAAGATGTCCTTGCGATAGGCCAGGACGGATGTCTCGGACCCGAACGGGATCCCAAAGAGCGAGCCGGTTGGGCCGGGCAGATAACCCTTGGTGCCGCCTGCAACGCCGATGTTCTGGACATAGCCGTCAATCAGGTCGTCGGCGTCATAGCTGGGGTCCGACAGTTTCGGATTCATGAAGTACTTGGCCAGGTTTTCCAGCTGGTCGGCGAACACATAGTCCGCCTTGGAAAACACCACGTAGGAGATCAGGTCATATTCACCTTCGTCCTGTGCCAGCTCGAGCGTCTGACGCTCGCGCATCTTGAGATAGGGCAGCTGGTCGACCTCGACCTCGATGCCTGTCTCCTTGGTGAACTCGGGCAGCACCTTCATCACCGCGTTGTAATGCGGGTGGGCCGGGAAATTCACGATCACGGTTGTGCCCGCGTAATCCTCGTACGGGTTGGCAAACGCGGCCCCCGCCATGAATGCCGCGGTGGTCAAACCGACGGCCGTTGATTTCAATCCATTTAGCATGTGTTCCTCCCTAGAACGTTTATTGTGTTAAAGTGCGCGCTCGCTGGTGCGATCAAACAGGTGAATGCCGCGGGGGTTGACGCCAAAGGTCAGCCGTTGGCCCAAGGCCACCGGGCTTTCCGAGTTGACTTCGACCATCACCTGCGCGCCGCCGCATTTGCACAGCAGCACCGATTGCGCGCCGACATATTCGGACACCTGAACATCCAGCGTCAGCGCCCGCTCGGGGTCGGCGTCATTGTCAAAGTTGAGGTCAGAGGGCCGGATGCCCAGCGTCACCGCGCGGTCACTATGCATGCGGGCGGTGTTTGCCTTGGCGTCGTCGAGCTTCAGCTTGAATCCGTCTCCGGTGACAAAGATCTCGCCGCCCTGCTCTTCGATCTGCCCGTCCAGAAAGTTCATCGGTGGCATGCCCATGAAGCCCGCGACGAATTTGTTCACAGGCCGCTTGAACAGCTCTTCGGGCGTGCCCTGCTGCTGGATGTGGCCGCCGTGCATGACGACGATCCGGTCTGCGAGCGTCATCGCCTCGATCTGGTCATGGGTGACGTAGATCATGTTCTTTTGCACCCGCTGGCTCATCAGCGCCAATTCCGCGCGCATCTGTCCACGCAGCTTTGCATCAAGGTTCGACAGAGGTTCGTCGAAGAGGAAAATGCCGCTGTCCTTGGCCAGCGCGCGCGCCATCGCGACCCGTTGCCGCTGTCCACCGGACAAGGCACCCGGCTTGCGACCAAGGAATTCGGTCAAGCCAACCATATCGGCAACTTCCCTGACCTTGGCGTTGATTTCGGATTTCGGGCGTTTCGCGAGGCGCAGGGCAAAGCTGATGTTCTGTGCCACGTTCATATGCGGATAAAGCGCATAGTCCTGGAACACCATCGCCAGATCGCGTTCCTTGGGCTCCAGATGGCTGACCGGTTTTCCATCCACATAGATCTCGCCCTCGGACACATCCTCCAGCCCTGCAATCATACGCAGGGTCGTCGATTTGCCGCATCCGGACGGTCCGACAAGCACGGTAAATTCGTTGTCGGCCATCTCGAGTTCGATGCCGTGCAACACTTCGACGTTGCCGTATCGTTTCACCAGATTTTCGAGCCGGATGGTTGGCATGAGCATTTTCCAATCTTGTTACCGGTCACATTAACAATTGTGACCGGTAACACAAGAAAAAACCCAAAGCCAAAGTCATGCAAAACCAGCGGCTTAGCTATTTTGTGCTGTCACGGAAGGTTAACTCAACCGGTACGGACACGAGGGATCGACTCGGTTTGCCTGTCTCCGACAGCAATGCGCCGATCAATTGCCCGGTCTCTTTTCCAATGATCTTGGGGTCGACGGAGACCGTGGTGATCGACGGCGTGGCAAAGCGAGACACTTCGAAATTCCCAAAGCCCGCGACGCCAATATCGTCGGGAACAGATTTGCCGAATTTCGCCATGACCGACAGAACACCAAAGGCCGGCGCGTCGGATACGCAAAATACACAATCGGTGTCGGGAAAGCTGTCGAACAGGCGCCCCGCGGCGGCGGCCCCGTCTTCGATGGACAAAGGCGGTTTACCGATTTTCAGAACGCGGTCGGTGGGCAGGCCGGCCTCTTTCATCGCATCGATATAGCCCTTGCGCCGTGCCGCCCCCCGCGTCCAATCATCGTCCGCCTCGCCCAGAAAGGTGATGTTGCGATAGCCCTTGGCGATCAGCGCGCGGGTCATGTCTGCCGCCGCTTGTCGGTTGGAAAAGCCGATTGTGTGGCCAATAGGGTCCTCGGGGCGTTCCCAAAGCTCAACCACAGGCACATGCGCATCGCTCAGCAATGCGATAGTGCGGTCCGAATGCCCGTCATAGGACAGCACGATCGCCTCGGGTCGCCGCTTGAGCATGTCTTCGACAAGCTGTTCCTCTCGCTCGATCGAGTAATCCGTATGGCCCAGCAGGATTTGCTGGCCAATCTGCTCCAGCTCTTCGGTCAGCGCCTGTACGGTTTCCGCAAAATGCAAGTTGTTCAGCGATGGCACGAGGACGGCGACAAACCCGGACCGCTTGGTTGTAAGACTGCCCGCCATGTGGTCGGGCACATAGTTCATGTCGCGCACGACCTTCAGAATCCGCTCGCGGGTTTCCTGCGAAATGGGGCTGTCTTTCTTCAAAGCCCGGCTGACCGTCATGCGTGACACGCCCGCAGCGCGGGCAACGTCGCGCATGGTGACTGGACCAGAGGACTTGGAAGGCGATTGGGACATGTGCCGCAGGTTGTGCCCGGTCACAGCGCGCGTCAAGGCGCTAAATTCATTTGGTCGTCAACGAGACGACGCGCGGCGAATTGCACAACCGGCTGCCCGCGCCTAAGTTTACGCCAGATGCTCAGTCAGGGGGCCAAGCATGGTGTCGGGAAATTCATTGCTGCGCTTTGCTCTGGTTTCCGCTGTTTTTCTGGGCCTGCTGTTCATGCGCACCACGGCATCTGTTGCGGATACGATTCTGCAACGCGACGCCTTTTCGGCCCAGATTGGCACCCGTCAGTCCAGTTTTCTGGCGCGTGATCTCAGCACTGGGCAAACCTGCATTCTCGAAGGCAGTGACCTGGAAACACGGCACGCGCCGTGGTCCACCTTCAAGATACCGAACACGCTGATCGCGCTGCGCACAAACACTGCCAAAGGCATTGATGATTGGCGCGATTGGGATCGCGCGCGCCGCCCCGAGGCCGCGTTCTGGCCGGACGCATGGAAGCAGGGGCAGACGCTGAAAACCGCGTTTCAGCGGTCGGCGGTGTGGTATTTTCAGGATGTTGCGCAGGATGTGGGGGCAGAGCAGTACCGCACAACTCTGACGGCTTGGGAGTATGGCAATGCCATCGTCCCGAATGGATCCGATACGTTTTGGCTCGGCGGTCCGCTCATGGTGTCAGTGACCGAACAGGTGGCGTTTCTGGAAAGGCTGCTGACGGGTCGGTTGGATGTCGCACGCCACCACATTGATGACCTGTCGATGGCGGCCCGCGCCGGAACGCTGGGGGCATCCGTGCTTCATGGAAAAACCGGTGCCGGACCTGGCAGGGAGCGGCGGTATTCAGGCGCGTTCGAGGGGTGGTATGTCGGCTGGCTTGATCACGGTGATGGTGCGTCGGTGGTCTTTGCCCACCATGCCAAGGGGCCGTATTTCGATGCAATCCGCACCTTTCGCCGTGATTTTGCCGAAACGTTGTTGGCCGCCTGCGGCATGACGGTCAGATAGCACAGGCAGGGTGACGTCACCCCCAATACAAGGGTGACGTCCGCATTGTTCAGCGATCAAGCGCGCCAACGCCCGAGAAGCGGAATGCTTCCTGCTCCAGCGCATCGATTTCCTCGGCGCTCATCTGGTCATGGGCGACCGTGATCCGACCTAGGAAGACAAAGGGCAGCTCGTCTGCGCGGTCCTCAAGATCAGCCTTGATCGCTTCGGCTGTTGCCGCGCCCACGTCATCACCCATGCGCATGGGTGTGGCGTCCAGTTCGCCGCGGCGGATGGCATCCAGTTCCAGCCCTGTGCCGCCCCAACCGGTCGAGAAGATCTCCTTCTCTTTGCCGACCGACACTTGTGCCTCAACGCTGCCCATCGCCATGGCGGTGTTGGCGTTGTGGATGATCTTGGCCTCCGGATAGGATTGCAGGATCAGCGATGTGCCGGCAAAGCCGCCTTCGCGTTGATACTCACCGTAGTGTTCATAAACGGTGGTCCAGCCTGCTTTTTCCTCGACGCAGGCTTTGAAATCGCCCGAGCGCTGGTTGTCGGTGATGCCCGGAATACCCCGGTTCATCGCCATTGTGACGCCTTCGCCCAGACGACCGATCATATAGTCGCACATGGTCAACGCACCGGCGGCCGACGAAAAGTCGAACCATGCGGCGGGCTGGTGCTCAAGATCCTTGAGCGGTGTGTGAAACGCCCAAACATATGTGGTCAGGTCGTCGGTCTCCGCCGCCAGTTTCGAGATGTTGTCAGCCTGAATGGCCAGTTCCGAGGGGCCAAAGATGACGTAGTCATAGATGTCCTTGTCCAGAACCACCTGGTTTGCATAGGTCGTCTGCAACGAGTGTTCGACCTGACGCGATGCGAATTCGGTCGTTTCGTATTCGATGCCCAACTGATCCAGACGCTTGGTCATGGCCAGATAGTTGCGGGCCCAGAAATCCGAGGTATCCGACGACGGATAGATCAGCGCGATCTGAATGGGCCCGTCCTGCGTGCCGCTGAATTTCACGGCGTCACCGCCGACGACCGCTTGCATGGCCTCCAGCTTGCCCTCGGCATTTACCTCAAGCGGCACCCAGTAATCGCGATCTTCGATACCGGGCAGTTCCTTCAGTGGCAGGGTTGCATGGCCATCCGCCAGTGCCATGCCTGTTACGGCGGTTGCCACGAGGGCTGTGGTTGCTAAAAGTCTCATCTTGGTTCCTCCCTTTGCAATGAGAGCGGAGCCATCGGTTGGGCTGGGGCTGCACCCCCGGCCCGACCACCCCGCATTTGGCCGTTTACCCGCTGTTCACGGTGTCCCCGGCAAAGACGCCACCGATTGCGAGCAAGGCAATCAGCACGCCAATTATGAGTGCGGAAAACCGCACCAGTTTCTGGCCTTCGGCCGTTTTGAGGTCGGCAAACCAGCCGCCCCCGCCGTCACGATCCTTTTTCTGGATCCAGGCATAGAGCGCCACAGAGCTGATGATCACAAAGCCCGACGCCACCGGCTGCCAGAAGAACTCGATCCGCAGTGTCACCAGTGCATTCAGCATCATGGCGAGCAGCAGGACGCCCGAGAACGACCCGATAATGGATGCCCGCCCACCAAACAGCGACGTGCCCCCCACAACTACCGCCGCAATGACGTGCAGGTTAAAGAATGGGGCCATCGTCGCTTGAATGGCGTTTTGTTTACCGGTCAGCATCAGACCCGCCAGCGCTGCACAGGCACCACACAACACATAGGCATAGACCTTGTGACGTTTTACACCGATGCCGGTCAGTTCCGCCGATTCCGGGCTGGACCCGATGGCGACGGTGTAGCGGCCAAAATGCGTGCGCTGCAGGATGTAATAGCCCGCAATCATCGTCAGAATCCCGATCACGGCAGGCGTGGGGATAAAGAACGGCGTTTGACCGCGCCCCATTTCCGTCAACACGTCCGGAAAACGCGCCAGCACCAGACCCTTGGCCAAGAGCAGCGCGAGGCCCTTGTAAACCAGATCCATCGCGAGCGTTCCGATCAGATCAGGTACGTTCAGGCGCGTGATGATCAGACCGTTGATCAGGCCCAGAAGAGCGCCAATCGACAGCGCAATCGGAATGCCGACATAGATCGAGAATCCGAATTGCTTGACCAGAAACGCCATGATGATGGCCGACAGAACGGCAACCGATCCGACAGACAGGTCAATGCCGCGCTGGGTGATCACAAAGGTCATCGCCATCGCCATCGGCATATAGAGGGCCGCGTCCTGCAGGATCAGCTCAAGATTGCTGATCCGGTAGAACCGTTCGGGCGAGGCCACGGCCATGAACAGGAAAATGGCGGCAATCATCGCCATCGGCGCGATGACAGCCATGTACGGCTCAAGCCGTTCGCTCAGCGGCGGCTTATAGTCTGCGTCAACTGCGGTGTTCATGCTGCGTCCTCCTTGGCGCCAACGATCATGCCCAGCACGTCCTGGGTCGAGCTTTCAGAGGTCAGCACCACGCCAACGCATTGTCCCCGGCGCTGCACGTGAACGCGGTCGGCCACTTCGAATACGTCATCCAGCGAGTGGCTGATCAGGATCACGGCGAGGCCCTGAGCCTTGAGCGCCTTGATCAGTTTCAGGGTGCGCGCTGTTTCCTGCGGACCCAAGGCGGCGGTGGGTTCATCCATCACCAGCACCCGCAGGCCTTCGTGATATACGGCGCGCGCAATGGCCACGGCCTGTCGCTGCCCGCCCGACAGGCTGTCGGTGGGGGCATCCAGTGATTTCAGGCGCACGCCAAGGCGTTCCATCAGCACCCGCTCGGTCTCGGACCGCATCTTTTTGTTGTCGAGCACAGTGATGCCGAACACTTTCTTGGTCAGCTCGTTGCCCAGAAACATGTTGGCTGCGGGATCAAGGTGATCAGCCAGCGCAAGTGTCTGATAGACGGCGTCGATACCTGACCGTGCGGCGTCAGCATGGTTCGAAAATTCGATCCTTTCACCATCGAGGTAAATGTCCCCCTCAGTCGGTTGATAAACGCCCGTCAGGACCTTGATTAGGGTCGATTTTCCGGCGCCGTTGTCGCCCACGATGGCAAGGACTTCTCCGCCATAGGCAGCAAGATCGACATTCTGCAGGGCGGTCACGCCGCCGAACCGTTTGGTGATGCCTGTCATCTGGACAAGCGGTGTCTGTGCCATGGCGTTATCCTCCGCCAACTCGGATGGGTGGCGCTTTGCGCCGGATCGATAGGTCGATTAATGCAGGGCCCCGTCACTCACTCCGGGACCCTGCGGGGAGAAACCCTTATTTGCCCCAGATCGTCGCGTAGGCGTCGCGGTAGGGAATGTCGGGGTCAAACGCGTTGCTGTCGCCCATCTTGGCCAGCCCTTCGGGTGTGACCAGCGCAGGCGACGTGACATAGCCCGAACAGGCCTCGCCCTGAATGGCGCGGTTCAGCTCGTCTACAAGCTGCCAGCCTTGCAGGTTCAGCGGCTCGGCCACGGTAATGGCCTGGTAGCCATTCGACCGGATGCGCTGGAACGCGGCCTCTGACCCATCCCCGGCAGAGCCCGCCTGAGGTCCCGCATCGGGTGCCAGTCCGGCCGCGGCCAGAGATGGACCCATAAAGTCGAAATAGAGGTCGTTGATCGCCAGCGCATGCGTCCAGCTTTCCCCGTATTTCTGCAACAGCGACGTTGTCAGCGGCCCCATGCGTGTCGATGTATCGGCAATGGGTGTGTCCACATATTCCAGAACCTTGCCGCCCGCCGCTTCGACCGTTTCTTTCAGGCGGTCGGCCTTGTCGATGGCAATCTGGTAGGTGCTGTCGGTGAAAATGACGACGCCGATGTCCGTGCCACCATCTTCGATGGCCCATTCGGCGGCCACTTCGGACACTGTCATCGCATCTGTCGACACGTTGGCAAAGATACCGCCGGGCGCGTCACATCCGATCTTCGGCCCTGAATGCCAAGCAACCATGGGCACGTCAGCAGCGACCACACCTTCCAGTGCGGCTTGCTGTTCCACAGCGTCAAAGCCGTTGATGATGATACCGTCGGCCTTCAGCGCCAGCGCCTGACCAATCGCAGCCGTACGGCCCTGAATGGATCCGGCGCCGTCCAGAACGCGCACGTCCCAGCCGATCTTTTCAGCCGCTTCTTCGACCCCCGTGGTCACCCCCAGGATGCCGCCGTTTTTCAGGTCGCCCGCGACGACGACGATGGACTTGCCTTCGGCCGCCGTAGGTCCGGCTGTGGGGCCGTCCCATTCGGCCAAAGCCGGGACCGCGGTCATCATCGTTGTGGCGATCAACCCGGCCAGAAATGTACGTTTTTGCATAGTATCCTCCCTTTGCAATCGTGATTGCTCAGCGCTTGTCTGCACCTTTTTTGCGCTGCGCGTAGCCTGCGATGCCGATGGCAACCAGCAGGGTAACTCCGTTGAACAGCGGCTCGACCCAGAAGGAGCCACCGAATTGTTGAATGCCTGAAATGCCGACCGCGAGGATGACGACACCCACGACAGTGCCCCACACATTGACCCGTCCGGGCTTGATCGTGGTGGAACCGAGGAATGCGCCAACAAGAGCAGGCAGCAGGAACTCGAGCCCAACAGACGCCTGCCCGATCCGCAGTTTCGCGGCCAGCAGCACGCCGGCCAAAGCCGTCATTGTTCCGGATGCGACAAAGGCGCCGATCACGTATTTCCGTGTGGGAATACCGTTCAGCTGCGCGGCCCGCTGGTTCGCTCCGATGGCATAGAGGTACCGGCCCACCGGCGTGTATTCGAGAACGATCCACATCACGACCGTGATGACGACCAGGTAATAGGCGGTGATGGGCAGGCCAAAGACAAAGGTGGTGTTGAGCGCGTAAAACCCATCCGGCAAAAGCCCGACCATCTGCCGCCCGCCAGTGTGCCACAGAGCCAGCGCGTACAGCACCGTGCCGGTGCCAAGTGTGGCGATAAAGCTGTCGATCTTGGCGACTTCCACCAGCAAGCCGTTCAAAAACCCGGTGACTGCGCCCAGCAAGAGCACGATGGCAACCGCAATCGGCCACGGCAGACCCAGCATCGTCTGCAAGCTGATCGCCAGAATGTGCCACAGCACGATCCCGTAGCCGACGGTCAGGTCGATCCGACCCGCCGCCATCGGGATCATTGCCCCCAGCGACAAAAGCGCGATGATCGCCTTGTCCGAGATAATCGACCGCAGGTTCAGCATCGTCGGAAATGTGTTGGGCAGGAGGACAGAAAACAGACCGATCAGAAACACGGTCAGGATCACCAACCCATAGACAGGAAGGAACCGCATCACGCGTCTGCTCATTGGCAAGCCTTTAAGTTCGGCCTTGGTCGGCTCGAGTGCACTGGATTCAAGCGACTGCATTCGCACCGCTCCCTTCTGTCTTGATATTCCCGGCGGATGCCGACTGGATCAGGTTTTCTGTGGTCAGCCGCGTGCCTGTCAGCTCATCGACAATCGCGCCCTGGCTAAACACGATGGCGCGGTGACAGATCGTTGCGATTTCTTCAAAATCCGTGGACATAATCAGGATCGCGACGCCGTCTGCCAGTGCGCGGTTCAGCAGCGCATAGATCTCGGACTTGGCCCCGACATCGACACCGGCCGTTGGATCTTCGCAGATCAGCAGTTGGCGCTTGGTGGCGAGCCAGCGGCCGATGACCACTTTTTGCTGGTTGCCCCCCGACAGGGCCTCGATGGCGAGGCTGGGATCATTGGGCGACAGACCCAGTTCGGCACCGATGATGGCCGCCTGATCCGCCTCGGTCTTGGGCGACAGGATGTGGAACAGTTTGCGGCCAATGCCGTCGGGGTTCAGGAACGTGTTCTCACGGATGCTGAGGCTCATCGCCACCGATTCCTCCGTCCGGTCCTTTGCCACGAGGCCGACGCCGGAATGAAGTGCCGCTTGCGGCGAGGACAGATCGGGGGTGTTGCCCGCCAGTGTCACCGACCCTTCGAACGGAACCAACCCGAACAGCGCGCGCGAGATTGCCTCGTGCCC
This sequence comes from uncultured Tateyamaria sp., assembly GCF_947487805.1. GTDB lineage: Bacteria > Pseudomonadota > Alphaproteobacteria > Rhodobacterales > Rhodobacteraceae > Tateyamaria. Next base: position 45,352 of record NZ_CANKXW010000002.1, read on the forward strand.
TGCCCCGCGCAGCCCGACAAGGCCCAGAACCTCATTCTTTTGCAGATCGAGGTTCAGCGGCTGAACCCCCGGCACTTCGAAGTCGCGCAAGGACAAAACAGGCGCACCTGCATCGCCCGGTGCCTTGACCGTTTCGCGCGTCTTGCGCCCCACGATCTTTTGCACCAGTTCTTCGGGTGTGGTGTGATCGATGCTGCGCACCCCAACCATGGCACCATCACGCAATACCGCGACCCGGTCCGCGATCTGGAAAATCTCATCCAGCCGGTGCGAGACATAGATCATGCCCACGCCCTTTTGCCGCAACGGGCGGATCGCGGCAAAGAGCCGTTCGACCTCGTCCGCGGGCAAGGAGGCAGTCGGTTCGTCCAGCACGAGGAATTCGCTGTCGACGGCCAAGGCGCGGGCAATGGCAACAAGCGATTTTTCCGTGCGCGACAAGTCCTCGACGCGGGTCGTGGGATCGAATGCGCAATCCACCTTGGCCAACGCATCCGCCGCAAACCGTTCCACATTGTCCCAGCGGATCAGGCCATTCTTGCGCGAAAACCCAAGCGCAAGGCTGATGTTTTCGGCCACTGTCATCCATTCGATCAGCCCGAGATCCTGATGGATGAACGCGACCTTCTGCCGTTCGCCAAAACCTGCGGTCTTGTGTTGATAAGGGACACCGTCAATCAGAACCCGGCCCGCGTCCGGGGTGTGGATGCCGCCCAGAACCTTGATCAATGTGGACTTGCCTGCGCCGTTCTCTCCGAGCAGTGCGACGATCTCGCCGCGGCCCACAGTCAGCGACACATCCTTGAGCGCGTATGTGCCCCCAAAGTGCTTGTCGATGCTGTCAAAGAACAAACCTGACTGCAGGTCTGGCATGGCATATCCTCCCTGTTACGCGTCTCAACCTCCCCGTTGAGTTACCCGTAACGTTACGCTAGCATCGGGTCAGATCGCATGTACTGTCAAGGCATAAGTTACCCGTAACGTAAGATGGCGTAGACCGTGGATAAACAGAATAAAAACAACAAGGTAAGCCTGTCACAAGTCGCTCGGGCGGCGGGCGTGTCCAAAATGACTGCGAGCCGTGTTTTGCGCGACGAGGGCGGGTATTCCGAACAAACGCGCATCAAGGTCATGGCGCAGGTCGACGCACTAGGCTACCTGCCGAATCGCTTGGCGACGGTTTTTGCGGGCGATCAAAGCTCCACCTTCATCGGCGTGTCGATCCCGGACCTCGGTAACGAGGTGTTTGCACAGGTTCTGGAGGGCATAGATCGCAAGCTCGGGACCTTCGGATACCAGTCGGTTCTGGGGCTTACGCAGCACACATTGAACGAGGAAGAGAACTGGATCAGGACTGTCCTATCCTGGCAGCCTGCGGGGCTTATCCTGACAGGGCGCTACCACTCTCCGCGCGCCACCGAGATGCTGCGCAACGCTGGAATTCCGGTTGTCGAGATCTGGGATCTGAACTCCAGCCCGCTCGACATGAGCGTGGGTATCAACCACTTTGACTGTGGCTTTGACATGGGGCGATATCTGACCAACTTGGGCTACCGCAACCTTGGCTATGTCGGCACGTCCCACGACACGGCGAACGCCGCAACAGAGCGGCTGAACGGGTTTTGCAAGGCGGTTGAGGGCGCAGGCGGACAGGTCGTGAAGCAGCTCTGCCTGCACGACACCGCCACCTACTACCCCGGGTTTTATGGGACCGAACAGTTGCTGGCCGCGGCGCGTGGTGTCGAGTGTATCTACTATCAGAATGACGCGATGGCCTTTGGCGGACTGCAATATTGTACCGGCAAGGGGCTGAAGGTGCCGGACGACATCGGCATCGCAGGCTGGGGGGATTTGCCGATTGCCTCGGTGATGAAACGTCGCATGACGTCCTGCCACGTGTCGCATCTGAAACTGGGACAGAAAGCCGCCGAAGTGATGATGGGCCGTCTCACGGACGAGCCCGTGCCCGCTTGCGTCGACATCGGGTTTCGGTTGATCCCCGGATCTACAGTGCGCGACCGTTCGGCCTAGCTTGTCTCGCCGATAACGAGTTCGGATCCGACATCGACACTGCGTTGATCGGCGACTGCTCCGGCAAAAATATCCTGCAAAAGCGCCACGACCTGATGTCCGATGTCCTCGGCGCGCACATTGACGGTCGTGATCCGCGGGTTCGAGATCTTGGCCACCTCGAAATGACCAAAGCCCGTGACCGCCAGATCGTCCGGAACGGTCAGACCCAGGCGTTGCAGGGCGCTGAGACAGCCGAACGCCACCGGATCCGACACGCATACAAGCGCGTCATAGCGCGCGATGTCCCGACCAAAGGCCTCGATTGCGGCATGGCCGTGGCGCATCGACACCGGGGCGGGGCCTGCGTCAATGAAATCGATCTCGGGCAATCCGTGATGACGCGCACGGTCCACAGCACCTGAGCGCCGCACGACCCCGCGCATGTCCGCCCCTTCGGACGCACCGACAAAGGCGAGCTTGCGCCGGCCCGTCTGCACAAGGTGATCCACGATATGGCCCATGGCATCCGCGTTCGAGAACCCCACCACGTGACCCAGCGGATCGGCGGGCAGGTCCCACATCTCGATCACCGGCAGACCCCTGCCCCGGATCAACTGCCGCGTCGCGTCCGTGTGATGCCCCCCGGTCAGGATCAGCGCCTCGGGATTGCGCGTCAGCAACTGGCGCGCCAATTCTTCTTCCTTGTCAACGCGGTAATTCGTGCTGCCCAACAGCAGTTGCACCCCCGCCTGCCCCAAGCCGTTGCTCAGCGCGCGAAACGTCTCTGCAAAGTTGGCGTTGTTGACCGATGGCAGGGTTACGGCGACAAACCCGCTTTTCTGGGTGCGGAACGCCTGCGCCGTGCTGTCATAGACATAGCCCAGTTCCTGCGCCACCTGCCGCACGCGCGCGCGCGTCTGGGCGCTGACGGTGTTGTCGTCGCGCAATGCGCGGCTGACCGTCATGGGCGACATGCCCACGGCCTGTGCGACATCCCGCATGGTGATGCGCGCGTTACCCATCGCTCAGCCCACGAATTCGTGCCGTTCGGTCACGTGGTGGTGGATGCGACCGTCAAAATGTTCCGCCACGATCTCGCCCGTCACATCGCGCGACTGGGCGCGAAACGGGCTGTCGAGCGCTGCGGTCATCGCCGCCTCGTCTGGATAGCTGATGGCAAGGATCAGCGGGAATTCCGGCGCGCCGGGATCGCGGTCATCGCTGAACATCACGCGGACATCGGAATTGCCCGGAAACTGCCGCCACAAGGGCACCAGACGGTCCAGAACCGCGGCACGAAAGGCCGGTTCCTGCCCCGGTTTCACCGAACCTTCGAACAGTGCGAAACGCGTGATCATGCTGTGATCTCCTCTTGAGCGCCTTTGAAAAATTCCATGACGGCCGCCTGGTCCTCGCCACCCAGTCCCGCAGCGGTCAGCATGCGGTGGATTTCGGCGCAGAGCGCGGTCATGGGCATGGATGTCCCCGTTTGCCGGGCCAGATCGTTGACCGCGTTCAGATCCTTGACCATGTTATCGATCCGGCCCGTGCGCCGGTAATCCTTGGTGGCGAAGCGCGGGAGGTATTCCTGCAACAGTGCAGAATCCGCCCTGCCTCCTTTAAGCGCCAGCGGGATCTTTTCCGCATCCACCCCGGCATCCAGCGCCAGCTGTGTGGCTTCTGCCACGGCAAGAAAGCCCAGACCACACAGCACCTGATTGATCAGCTTGGTTGTCTGTCCCGCGCCGGATGGCCCCATATGCGTATAGTTCGACGCCACATGTTTGAGCGCAACATGCGCGCGGTCGACATCTTCGGGCGCACCGCCGGCCATCAGCGTGAGCTCTCCCAAGAGCGCCTTGGGCGCGCCGCCCGACAGCGGGCTGTCGACCCATGCCAGTCCGCGTTCCGCAGCCATCTTCGCAAATTTCCGCGTGGCATCGGGTTCGATCGAGGACATGTCGATGATCACCGTGCCCGGGGCCGCGCCTTCGACGATCCCGTCCTTGCCAAAGGCGGCAAGGCCCACGATGCGCGAGGCGTTGAGGCTGGTGATCACGAAATCCACATCTCGTGCTGCATCAGCAGCGGTGGGCGCGGCAACAGCACCAAGCGCGACCATGTCCGCCACCCGGTCCGCGTCCAGATCGAACACTTTCAGGGAATTGCCGGTCTCAAGCAGGCGCGCGCCGATGGCGCCGCCCATGGCGCCTGCGCCGACCAATGCGATCTTTTCGCTCATATCATCGTTTCCCTGACATAGTTTTCCGATTGCGCAACCACGTCCCCGTACGGGCGCGAGATGTCGATCTCACCGCCCCACTCATCGTCCTGCAACCGCTCCAACGCGTCGAATTGGCTGTCGAGCAGTTGGGTCGGCATGAAATGCCCCGGACGCAGCGCAACCCGGCGTGCCAAGACGTCGCGCGGTGCGTCCAGATGGAGGAAGTGCACAGGTTCCGGGACCTGCGCGCGGATCAAATCACGGTATTTGACCTTGAGTGCGGAACACCCGATCACGATTGGTCCGCCATGGTTGGCAAGACAACGGCCCACATCCGCAAGCCAGGGTGCACGGTCATTGTCATCAAGCGGTGCGCCACTGGTCATCTTGGCGATGTTTTCGCGCGGGTGCAGATCGTCCCCGTCCACGAAATCCATCTGGCAAATCGCCGACAGGGCCGTGCCCACCGATGACTTGCCGCAGCCCGAAACCCCCATAAGGACATAGCACCGCATCACAGGGACGCCGTAATGCCGCCATCCACATAAAGCGTATGGCCGTTGACAAAGCTTGAAGCTGCCGAAGACAGGAACACCGCCGCGCCCACCAGTTCCTCGACCTGCCCCCAGCGGCCTGCTGGCGTACGTTTTTCGAGCCAGGCAGAGAACTCCGGATCTGCGACCAGGGCCGCGTTCAAAGGCGTATCGAAATATCCGGGCGCAATGGCGTTGCATTGCAACCCGTGTTTGGCCCAGTCCGTCGCCATCCCCTTGGTCAGGTTCGCCACGGCACCTTTGGTTGCGGTGTAGGGCGCGATACCCGGTCGGGCCAGCGCGGTCTGGACGCTGGCAATATTGATGATCTTGCCGCCCCCGCGGCCAATCATGTGCCGCGCCACGGCTTGCCCGACGTGAAAGACACTTGCCACATTGGTCTGCAACAGTCGCTCGAACGCGTCGGCGGGGAAATTTTCCAACTCGGTGCGGTGCTGCATGCCCGCGTTGTTGATCAGGATATCAATCGGGCCGGTATCCGCCTCGAACGCGTCGACGGCGGCACGGACGCCATCGTGGTCGGTCGCATCAAAGGCCAAAGTGTACACTTTGGCGCCCTTTTCGCGCAGTGCCGCAGCCGCCGCGTCGAGTTTGGCCGCATCCCGCCCGTTCAGAACGATTTCTGCCCCGGCTTCTGCCAGCCCGCTTGCAAGGGCAAAGCCGATGCCCTGGGACGATCCGGTGATCAGCGCGCGACGGCCGGTAAGGGAGAAGAGGCTGGACATGAAACACTCCGAGAATTGAGGGGTGCGGGATTGACGGCACCCGAATGGTATCGATAACATGATACCGATAACATCGGCTGTCAATCGTGGAATCGTACAGAATGTGAAACGCCGGCAATCAAAAGGTGACATTCGGTAGGACACGGCCCAGTCTAAGCCATGACCCAGCGTGAACCTGCGCACCCTTACAGTTCCGAAAGGCCCAACAATGAAAGTCATCGTCGCCCACGCAGCCAAGGATTTGCGCGTCGAAACCCGAGAGATGCCGGAACCGGGGCCAGGTCAGGTGCGGGTCAAGATGGCCGCTGGCGGGATATGCGGATCCGACCTGCACTACTACAACCATGGCGGCTTTGGTGCCATCCGGCTGCGTGAACCGATGATCCTCGGGCACGAGGTTGCGGGCCACGTGGATGCGTTGGGCGCTGGCGTCGATAGCCTGTCGGTTGGAGCCTTGGTGGCTGTGTCGCCGTCGCGACCATGCGGGCACTGCGCCTATTGCGCCAAGGGGCAACAGAATCACTGTCTCAACATGCGGTTTTACGGCTCAGCCATGCCATTCCCACACATTCAGGGCGCATTTCGTGAATTCATTGTTGCCGATCTTGCCCAATGTGCCGATGCGGGCGACCTGACCGCCGGAGAGGCGGCGATGGCCGAACCCTTGTCCGTGGTTCTGCATGGCGCGCGCCATGCGGGCGATCTGATGGGCAAACGCGTGTTGGTAACGGGGTGCGGCCCTATCGGTCTGCTTGCCGTGCTGGTTGCACGTGCCGCCGGGGCCGTAGATATCGTGGCGACGGACATTGCCGACTTTACGCTCCGCAAGGCACGGCAAGTGGGCGCGGATCGCGGGATCAATGTCGCGACCGAAACTGACCCGCTGGGCGCATATGCTGCGGACAAGGGGTACTTTGACGTTCTGTTCGAATGCTCCGGCGTGGCCTCGGCGCTTGCCTCGGCGGTTCCTGCCCTGCGCCCTGCGGCCACCATCGTGCAGCTTGGCCTGGGTGGCGACATGACCCTGCCGATGCAGGCGATGACCGCAAAAGAGCTACAGCTCAAAGGGTCGTTCCGCTTTCACGAGGAGTTCACAACCGCCGTCGACATGATGCGTTGCGGCAGGTTGGATGTGAAACCGCTGATCACGCACCGGATCGGCATCGACGATGCGACATCGGCCTTTGAACTCGCCTCGGACCGCAGCCAGGCGATCAAGGTGAACGTGACCTTCTGACAGGGTCAGGTCACCCGCGACATGGTCTGGTATTTGGGGTCATCCCACAGCCGGTCGCGGATCACGGTTTCCAGAATTTCGGCGGCACGGACCACGTCGCCCCGGTCGATATAGAGCGGCGTGAAACCGAACCGCATGATGTTGGGCTGGCGGAAATCACCGATCACACCGTGATCGATCAACGCCTGCATCGCGGCATACCCGTGTTCGAAGCCAAACGACACTTGCGACCCGCGTGCCTGCGCATCCCGCGGCGACGCAAGCGCGAGATCGGGGCACCGCGCCTCTACCTCTGTGATGAACAGATCCGACAGCGCAATGGATGCGGCCCGAATGTCGTTCATGTCCACTCCGTCCCAGACGTCCAGCGCCGTGTCCAGGATGGACAGTTGCACCACGGACGGCGTGCCCACACGCAGCCGTTCGGCAGACATTGCAGGACGGTAATGCCGCTCCATCGCAAAGGGCGCGTCATGCCCCAGCCAGCCCGCCAGCGCCGGTTCGAGATCAAGCGTCAGATCGGGCCGCGCATAGATGAACGCAGGTGCACCCGGCCCGCCGTTCAGGTATTTATAGGTGCAGCCGACGGCAAATTCCGCGTTGCTGCCCGCGATGTCCAGCGCAAGCGCGCCAGCGCTGTGCGCCAGATCCCAGATTATCACTGCACCGGCGGCATGTGCGGCGCGGGTGATCGTCTCCATATCGTGCAAGCGGCCCGTGCGGTAATCCACATGAGTCAGCATCACCACAGCCACATCCGTATCTATCGCGGCCAGCACATCGCCGGGCGCAGGTGTGCGCAGCTCATATCCCTTGTCGATCGTCTTGATCAGGCCTTCGGCCATGTAAAGGTCGGTGGGAAAGTTGCCGTCATCGGACAGGATCACCCGCCGATCCGGGCGCATCTTGAGCGCTGCGGCCAGCGCCTGGTAGACCTTGATGGACAACGTGTCGCCCGTGGCCACGGACCCGTCGGGCGCGCCGATCAGATGCGCGATCCGGTCGCCCACCTTTGTGGGCAATGCCATCCACCCGGCGCTGTTCCAGGCGCGGATCAACTGTCCGCCCCATTCCTCGGTGATGACCTGATTGGCACGCGCGGCCGCCCCTTTCGGCAACGGGCCCAACGAGTTGCCGTCGAGATAGATGATGTCCTCCGGGATATCGAATAGCGCCCGCTTGGGAAGGGATGTGGTCATGTCAAAGCTCTCCGCGCAGGTGCCAAAGTTCAGGAAACAGTTCGACCTCTAGCATGCGGCGCAGATATTGCACGCCGGATGTACCACCCGTGCCGCGTTTGAAGCCGATGATCCGTTCCACGGTAGTGACGTGATTGAACCGCCAGCGGCGGAAATAGTCCTCAAGATCGACCAGCTTTTCGCCCAGTTCATAAAGGGTCCAATACCTGTCCACGTCTTCGTAGACGGTTTTCCAGCGCGCCTGGATCTCCGGGTCATGCGGGTGCGGCGCATCCAGCACCGGCGCAGGTGCTGTGCCCTCTGACCCGTCCAGATCATGGAACAGCCGCCGCACGACCTCGTCATAAAGGCTGGGCCGCGCCAGTTCCGCCTCGAGTGCGGCAACTGCTTCGGGCACATGGGCGTGCGGCTTGATCATGTTGGAATTGCGGTTGCCCAGCACGTATTCGATCATGCGGTACTGGTGTGACTGAAATCCCGACGACGGGCCAAGAGCCGCGCGAAATGTTGTGTAATCCGCGGGCGTCATTGTGCGCAATACATCCCACGCGCTGTTGAGCTGCTCAAATATCCGGCTGACCCGTGCGAGCATCTTGAACATGTGGCTCATGTCTCCCCGGATCAGCGCATCGCGGGCGGCGTTCATCTCGTGAATGGCCAGTTTCATCCACAGTTCGCTCGTCTGGTGCTGGATGATGAACAGCAATTCATCATGCGCGCGACTTTGCGGATGCTGGGCGGACAACACCCGGTCAAGATGCAAGTAGTCGCCATAAGACATCGCATCCCCGAACTGCATCTTCGCCCCTTCGGCCCCGGGGTCATAGGCGCTGTTGCTCATGTGGGTCTCCTGAATGCGGGTGCCTTCCGTGCCATTGTCACCGCAGGCTTGGCGTACGCAAGAGCATCTGCGGTCCGGCATCGCATTTTCTTGCACCGGGCGGCGGGCGGTGTTCAAGTTGTGGCACATGCCCCAGGGAGGCCGCATATGGAGATCAGGGACAAGACAGTCGTGGTGACGGGGGCAGCCAGCGGGATCGGGCGCGCGCTGTGTCTGGCCTTTGCCGCCCAAGGGGCGAAACATGTGGTCTGTGCTGATCTTGATGCAGATGGCGCGGCGTCTACCGCTAAGGAAATCAATGGGATACCCAAGGCGGTTGATGTGTCGCATGAAGATCAGATCGCAGACCTCGTGAAAGAGGTTGAGGATACCATAGGCCCCATCGACCTCTTTTGTTCAAACGCTGGCGTTCTGGTCGAAGGCGGCGTTGATGCGCCCAATGATGCGTGGCAGCGGCTGTGGGAGATCAACGTGATGGCCCATGTCTGGGCGGCTCGCCACGTTGTGCCCCGGATGATCGCCCGCGGCGGGGGATACCTGTTAAACACTGCATCGGCCGCAGGTCTGCTGAACCAGATCGGATCGGCGCCCTATGGTGTGACCAAACATGCCGCGGTGGGCCTTGCCGAGTGGCTGGCAATGACCCATGGCGATGACGGGATCAAGGTGTCGGTTCTGTGCCCCCAGGCCGTGCGGACGGCCATGACCGAAGGGTTCGAAGACCACGTCGCGGCCATCGATGGCATGTTGGAGCCGGACGACGCCGCGCGCGCGTGCGTGGACGCGATCAAGGCCGAAACCTTCCTTGTGCTGCCGCACGCAAATGTTCTGGACTACATGCGCCTCAAGACCGCGGATTACGACCGCTGGATCGGGGGCATGCGCAAGCTCAACCGCGTCTACGGCAGCTAGGCCTCTGGCTTGGGCGTCACGGGCCGGATCAGGCCCTCTTGCGCGACCGAGGCAACAAGCTGGCCGTGGCGATCATAGATCATGCCCCGGTTGAACCCGCGCCCGCCGCCCGACCAGGGACTATCCATCGCATAGAGGTGCCAGTCGCAAAATTCGGCTGGCGCATGGAACCACATCGCGTGATCGAGGCTGGCGGCCATCACGCGCCCCGTGAACCACGTTTGCCCATGCGGGCGCAGCGCTGTGCCCAGCAGGTTGAGGTCCGAGGCATAGGCCAACAGGCAATGCTGCAATTGCGGGCTGATGCCCCGCGCGGCCGCCATACGGAACCACAAGTGGCTGCGATCATCCGTAGGCTCGGGGGTAAAGAAGTCGCGCGGCGCCACTTCGCGGATGTCGATGGGACGGGGGCGCAGGAATTCGGTGTGGTATTTCTCCGGGATACGGTCCACCACGGTTTGCCGCAGCGCCGTCCGGTCGGCCAGGTCCTCGGGGCCCTCGACGTCGGGCATGGGATGCTGGTGATGCCAGCCGTCTTCCTGCACGTGGAACGAGGCTGACATGTTCAGGATCTGCCGCCCATGCTGGATCGCCACCACGCGGCGGGTTGTGAAACTGCCCCCGTCGCGGGCACGGTCGACCTGATAGATCACCGGAATTTCAGGATCACCGGGGCGGATGAAATAGGCGTGCAGACTGTGACACAAGCGGTCCTCGACCGTTTGGTATGCCGCCGCCAGCGCCTGTCCGATCACCTGCCCGCCAAAGATGCGGGTGGGCGTCTCGCCCCCCTGCCCGGTGCCGCGGAACATGTCGACCTCAAGGCGTTCGACCGCGAGGAGGTTCATCAATGTCTGGTGTGCATCTGTCATTGTGCTGTTCCGATCCGGCCTCTTTGACCTTTGCCTCTCACATCAACGCACCATGTACCAGCGCCTTGAGCTCGGCCCGTGCGGGATAGCTGGAGGATGGGCTGAGCTGGGTGAAAAAGACGACGCTGATGTCGTGTACCCGGTCGATCCAGAAAAAGGTGGACGCCATACCACCCCAGCTGAAATCCCCGACCGAGGAAGGCACGCGGCTGCGCGCGGGGTCAAGCACGACCGCTCCGCCGATGCCAAAGCCCATGCCGTCCATCGGCTGTTCGGCAAAGCTCGATGGCCCGAGGCTCGCGATGTCTCCGGGCAGGTGGTTGGACATCATGAAAACCGCCGTTGACGGGGAGACGAGCCCATCGCCGCCGCGCCGCAGACATTCGGCAAAGCGCATGTAGTCATCGATTGTGCCAACAAGCCCGCCCCCACCACTAAGGCACGTCGCATTGAGGAACGGTGACCCCTCTGGCGTATCCACCAGCCGCAAAGGATCGTCGCTTGCCTGCCCGCCGCCCAGGGCCATCGCGTCCCCGGCGAGCGGGGTATAGAGCGCCGCGAAGCGATGCCGCGCCGATATGGGCACGGAGAACGCGGTTTCGGTCATACCCAGCGGGTCAAGGATACGGGCTTGAAACACGTCGCCCAGCGATTGACCGGTCACGACTTCGATCACGCGCCCGATCACGTCAATGCCCACCGAGTACTCCCACCGCGCCCCCGGCACAAAGGCCAGTGGCAACCGGGCCAGCGCGCGGCATTGATCGGCAAGCGTGTGCGCCCCCGGTTTGAACAGCAGATCTTCCGCTTCCATCGCAGATGGAACGAGGCCGGGGTTGAACGGATAGCTGAGGCCAGAGCGGTGCGTCAAAAGCTGATGCAGCGTGGGCACCGGCACGGGTGCGACATCATCGATATGCGCGGCATTTGGCACCAGTGCCACGGGGTCTGCAAATTCCGGCAGAAACCGCGACACGGGAGCATCGAGGTGCAACCGCCCCTCCTCTACCAGCATCATCAGTACCATGGAGGTGATCGGCTTGGTCATGGAATAAATGCGCGCGACCGTATCGCGTGCAAAGGGCGCGCCGCTTTCCAGATCGCGCGGTCCTGCCTCATGGTAAAACACTTCCCTGCCACCCTGATGGATCAGCACGGAGGCACCCGCGAATTTGCGTTCCGCGATATAGGCGTCGACCCATGTGCCGATGCGGGACAGCCGGTCAGGTGCAAGGGTGAGGGACATGGTAATTCCTGTGCGCGGGATCTTTGCCCACGATACCGACCCGTCGCCTGTTGCCAAGTCAATTCACGCGCCCTTAAGCTGCGGCGGAGACCGGAGGACGACACATGCTCAAGCTTCATTTTGCCCCCAAAAGCCGCGCGATCCGCGCCGCATGGATGCTGGAGGAAATGGGGCTCGCCTACGAACTCGTATCTTATGCCTTGGGTGATCCGCAGATGCGCAGCCCTGCGTTCCGCGCCATCCACCCCATGGGCCGTGTGCCGGTGCTGGAAGACGGCGATGTGCGTATCATGGAAAGCGGCGCGATCCTTGAGTACCTGATTTCCCGGTACGGCGGGTCTGCCTTTCGCCCGGACGTGGACAGTCCCGATTTCCCGGCCTACCTGCAATGGATGCACTATGCCGAGGGGATGCTGATGCCGCCCGTCAATTCCTACATGGTCGAGACGTTTTTCCTGCCGCCTGAACGGCAATCGGAGGTGCACGCCAAACGTGCCAAAAAGCTGCTGGGGCACATGCTGGTCGCGGTCGAGGCGGGGCTGGAGGATCGCGCGTATCTCGCGGGCGAATTCACTGCCGCGGATATCATGACTGGATCGGCGGTGATGTCCGCGCGCACCATTGGCGTGGAAATGTCAGAGTTGCCGCAGCTCACGGCCTATATCGACCGATTGTCGCAGAGGCCGGCCTATATCAAGGCCGCGGCGCTCTGATCCGCTAGACCTCAAGCCATTCCTTGCGCACGTCATCGCGGGCCTTGAGCTCTGCCGGGGTGCCCTCGAAAACGACCTGCCCGTGGCCCATGACATAGACCCGGTGCGCGATGTCGAGCGCGATCGACAGTTTCTGTTCCACCAACAGCGTCGCAATGCCCCGCCGCGCGATCTCTTGCAGCAGTTGCGCCACGCGCTGCACCATCTGCGGGCTGAGCCCTTCGGTGGGTTCGTCGATCATCACCAGATCCGGATCGCCCATCAGCGTACGGCACATGGTCAGCATCTGCTGTTCCCCGCCCGACAGTACAGACGCCTCCACATCCGCACGCGCATCGAGGTTTTCGAACATCTCGAACATGTCCTGCATCGACCAGCGCCCGGCACCGTCCTTTTGTCCCGGCTTCAGGCCGAGGATCAGGTTTTGCCGCGTGGTCAGGCCGGGAAAGATGTCGCGGTTCTCGGGCACGTACCCGATACCCAGATTGGCCACTTCGAACGCCTTTTTGCCCGCGATCTCCTGCCCTTTGAACCTGACCGAGCCGTGCGGCGGCACCTCGCCCATGACGGCCTTGCAAGTGGTCGAGCGCCCCACCCCATTGCGACCCAGAAGGGCGACGATCTCGCCCTCGCCAATGGTGATGTTGACCCCCTGCAAAATATGGGACTTGCCGTAATAGGCGTGCAGATCCGCGACCTCCAGCATCTCAATGGTCCTCCAATGCCGCACCCAGGTAGGCTTCTTGCACCTTCGGGTTGGCGCGCACAGCCTCCGGCGTGCCGGTCGCAATGATCTCGCCGTAGACCAGGACAGAGATTTGATCGGCCAGACCAAAGACCACGCCCATGTCATGTTCGACCATCACCAGCGTCTTGCCCGTCGTCACCTTGCGGATGAGGTCGACGATATAGTCTGTTTCGGAATGGCTCATGCCCGCGGTGGGTTCATCCAGCATGATCACGTCCGCGCCGCCCGCGATGGTGATACCGATCTCCAAAGCGCGCTGTTCGGCATAGCTGAGCACACCGGCGGGCAGATCGCGCCGGGCGGTCAGGTTGATCTGTTCCAGGATCTGTTCGGCCCCTTCGGTCAGCGCGCGGCTGCGCCCCACCATGGACCAGAAGTTGTAACGGTAGCCCATCGACCACAGGAGCGAACAGCGCACGTTCTCGAACACGGTCATCTTGGGAAAGATGTTGGTGATCTGGAAGCTGCGCGACAGGCCCATGCGGTTGATCTCGAACGGGGCCTTTCCGGCCAGATCCTCGCCGTGCAGGGTGATGGTGCCCGCCGATTGCGGAAAACGACCCGTGATCAGGTTGAACAGCGTGGATTTGCCGGCACCATTCGGACCGATCACGGCGTGGCGTTCCCCCCGCCCGATGGACAGGTCCACGCCGCGGATGATCTCGGTCTTGCCAAAGGACTTGCGCAGCCCGGAAAGTTGCAGCGCAGCCGTCATCGTGCGGCTCCATCCGGTGTGTTGGCGTCATTCCAGGCGGCCACCAGCCCCGGTGCCGTTGCGCGCGCCAGTCCGAACCCGATGACCGTCGCACCAATCGCAAGAACCCATGGCAGAACGCCATGGGTGTCGAATGTCGTCCAGTACACGGTGATCTCGTGATCGCCGACAGAGGCATGGCGCACATGGAACACCATTTCGATCAATGCCGCAGCACCCAGGCATCCCAGCGCGCCTGCGCCCAGTGTCTTGAGATATGGCAGTCCCAATCTGCCCAGTTTCCCAAGCCGCTTGGCGGGCACGTGCATCATGATCAACCCCGCCAGACCGCCGGGAAAGAACATCACTGTCACCACAAAGACGATGCCGAGGTAGAAGCCCCACAGTTCAGTCTGAAGGCTCAGCACGGTTTGCACCAACGTAAAGACAATCGCGCCAAGGATCGGGCCAAAGAAGAACCCGACGCCGCCAAGGAAGGTCACCAACAGGATGATGCCCGACTGGGTTGTGTTGAGGTTTTCTTCGGTCAGGATCTCGTAATTGATGGCGAAAAGCGCGCCTGCGATGCCTGCAAAGAACCCGCTGGCCACAAAGGAATAGAACCGCACCCAGCGCGCGGAATAGCCAAGGAACTCGGCCCGTTCGGGGTTGTCCCGTACAGCGTTGGCCATGCGCCCCAGTGGCGTGCGCGAGTAAAGATACATCAGCGCCGCCGACACCATCAGCCAGACCGCGATCAGGTAATAGACTTCGATCTGTTGCAGGAATTCGACCCCCAGAAACGGCAGGCCATAGGTGCGGTCGCCGGAAATTCCCTCTTCTCCGCCGAAAAATGCGACGATGATCACTGAACAAGCCGCGATCAATTCGCCCACGCCGAGGCTGATCATGGCAAAGACGGTACCCGCCTTGCGCGTCGAAAAGGAGCCGACGATCATCGCCAGACCCATGCCAAAGAGCCCGCCAAAGATCGGCAACAGCGGCAGTGGCAGGTTCGAAAAGAACGCGTCATTGTTGATAATGTGCATGCAGGCAAATCCGCCCACCCCGGCATAGACCGCGTGCCCAAAAGACAGCATGCCACCCTGCCCCAGCAACATGTTGTAAGCCAGCGCAAAGATGATCGTGATCGCCATCTGGTTCATGATGGTGATGGCGGAGTTGGCGGTAAAGATGAACGGCAGGATCAGCAGGGCAATGGCGGCAATGACCCACGGGGTCAGCGGCAGCACCATCGATCCCGCGCGCATACGCTGGGCGGGTTTGGTTGGGTCGGTGGTCAGCTGATCGGTCATGCGTCACGCTTTCCGAACAGGCCGTAGGGGCGAAAAATCAGGATCAGGACCATCAGGATGTAAGGCAGGATATCCGCGATCTGCGGGCTTGTGATGCTCCACAAATCGCGCCAGGGGCTGTCCCAGATCGGTTCGGGCTTGGTAAAGCCCAAGGTAGTCAACAGATCCTCCATCCGCAGGTTGTAGGCTTTGGAGAAGGTGGTGATCCACCCGATCAGCAGTGATGCGACCAAAGCGCCCCAGAGGCTGCCCAGACCACCGATGACGATCGTCACGAACACAATGGAGCCGAGAACGAAGGCCATGCCGGGAAACGTGCCCAGCACTGGCCCGGCGATCACGCCCGCAACGCCGGCAAGGGCCGTGCCTACGCCAAAGACGCCCATGAAGATCAACGGCACATTGTGCCCCAGAGCCTCGACGGTTTTGGGATATGTCAGCGCGGCCTGAATGATCATGCCCACACGGGTGCGGGTCAGCACCCAGAGCAGGCCGATGAAGATTGCCACCGAGATGAAAATCATGAAGATCTTGTAGGCCGGGATCGAATTGCCCGCGATGGCAAAGGCCGTGAATTGCAGGATCTCGGGCGCCTCGTAGGGCATCTGGTTCTTGCCCCAGATGAACTGAACCAGTTCCTCGATCAGCAGGGCAAGCCCGAAGGTGAAAATCAACTCTGGCACATGGCCGTACTGATGCACCCGGCGCAGGCCGTACCGTTCGACACCTGCCCCCATGACGCCCACCACCAGCGGCGCGATCAGCAGCCCCATCCAGAAGCCGAGTGCCAGGCTGATCTGGAAGGCGAAATAGGCGCCCAGCATGTAGAAACTGGCATGGGCAAAGTTCAGCACGCCCATCATCGAAAAGATCAGCGTCAGCCCGGCCGACAGCATGAAAAGCAACAGCCCCGTCACAAGGCCGTCGATCAGGTTGACAAGGATGAGATCCATAAATCGGCTCCGAAAGGGGCAGTGTGTCCGAAAGACGTCTGTTGCGTCACCGGGGGGCTCTGCCCCCGGCGCGTGCCGCGCCTCCCCCGAGGTATTTCAAGCGAAAGGAAGGGGAAGGCGCTTGTGCATCAGGGGCGCCGCATCTTGCAGCTGGTCTCGGAGTCCATGGCGGCCATGGTCACCGTGTTCTCGACTTTGATCCCGTAGCCGGAATTGTCGTAGTCGAAGGTGATGCCATCATCGGTGTGGGCGTGGATGTGCACGTCCTGGATCAACTGGTGATCGATGGCACGCATCTTGATCGACCCACCCCAGAGACTTTCGTGCTCCATGTCTTCAAGGGCGTATGCCACCTTGACCACATCCGTGGCACTGCCCGCTTCATCGATGGCGCGGGCCAGCATCTCGATCACGTTGGTGATGCGCGCCTGACTGATATTGCCATCAGGATACTTGGCCTTGAACGCCTCGTAATAGGCCGCGGCCCTGTCATTGGCGGGCGGGTTGATCTGCCCCTCGGCCACAAGGCGCAAGCTGCCTTCGCCGGTTTCGCCAAAGGCCGCGGTGATGCCGTCTGCGGCGGCGTAATAGGTGAAGATTGGACCATCATAACCGTTTTCCAGCACGGACTTGCCCAAGCCCAGCATGTCCGCACCCCAGTTTCCGGTGATGATCGCGTCGGCCTCCGAGGCCACGATCTTGCGGCTGTAGGGGGTGAAATCCTTGACCTTGCCAATGGGGTGCAATTCGTTGCCGACGATTTCGATGTCGGGGCGCTTTTCACCGATGAAACGCACGGCCGCCGCAGCCACGGCCTTGCCGAAGGAATAGTCCTGCCCAATGATGTATACTTTCTTGATCCCATCATCTTCGGCGATCACATCCGTCAGCGCATCCATCTTGATGTCGGCGTTCGCGTCAAAGCGGAAGTGCCAGAAGTTGCACTTGTCATTGGTCAGCGCCGGATCGACGGCGGAGTAGTTCAGGAACAGGACCTTGTCATCCGGATTGCGGCGATTGTGCTTGTCGATCGCCTCGGTCAGCGCGTTGGCCACGCCCGAACTGTTGCCTTGGGCGATGTAGCGGATGCCCTGATCAATCGCGACTTGCAGCTGGATCAGCGACTCCTTGGGGCTGATCTTGTTGTCGAATGCGACAATCTCGAACATGTCGCCGTCAAGGACGCCGCCCTGTTTGTTGACCAGTTCCTCGGCCGCGAATTCATACTGGTGCAGGCCATTCGTGCCCGTACCCGCGAACGGACCTGACAGCGGATCGATGAAGGCGATTTTGATGGTATCGGCGGAGGCAGCCAAAGCACTGACCGACAGGGTCAACGCGGTTGCCACGCCAAGCGTGATGGATTTGAGCATGTGTTCCTCCCTAGAACGCGACCCGCCCTTGCGGCCTCTTCGGACCAGATTTTCGAGCGGTATAGGTCCAGCGTTGCACACGCACGGGATAAGTCAAGCGTCTAGGTCGCTGCGTTGCGGAATGGGCCAGGTCGGCACTCAGAGTTCATGTGTCACATAAATTGTGGCGCGTATCCCATTGTTAGATATCGGTTTCGAGCGCCTCGATCCCATTCTTGGCAAACACGGGTACAAAAGCACCCAGCTGCTTGGCCCGCTCCGGGTTCGACGCGTTGCCATCCAGTGCACGCTTGAGCACGCCTTGGATGATTGCGCCCATGCGAAAAAAGCAGAACGCCACGAAAAAACCAAAGCGATCAATGCGCTCCAACCCGCGCCTGTTGCAATATTCCGCGACAAACTCCGCATCCGATGGCAAGCCCAGAGCGGCGCGGTCCACCCCCATCAACCCGCGCCCCTGCGCTCCGGCGGGCAATTGCCATTGCATGATCACCGATGCGAGGTCGGCGTAGGGGTGGCCGATTGTACTCAGTTCCCAATCGAGGACGGCCAGACAGCGGGTGCCATCCGCCTGGAAGATCATGTTGTCGATCCGGTAGTCGCCGTGCACCAATGTGCGCTGGCCGTCATCCTCGGGCATCTCGGACACAAGCCGTTCCATCAGCCGATTCATGGCGGGGATGTCTTGGGTTTCGGAAGCGCGATACTGTTTTGACCAGCGGCCCACCTGCCGTTCGAGGTAGTGGCCTGGGGGACCAAAATCTGCCAGGCCGACCGCATCCACGTCCACACTGTGCAGTGCGGCAAGGACCCGGTTCATGTCACCGATGACGGCCGACCGGTCAGCATTGCTGACGCCGTCCATGGTCGGCTCATTGA
Source organism: uncultured Tateyamaria sp. (assembly GCF_947487805.1). Taxonomy (GTDB): domain Bacteria; phylum Pseudomonadota; class Alphaproteobacteria; order Rhodobacterales; family Rhodobacteraceae; genus Tateyamaria. The sequence continues at coordinate 63,851 of NZ_CANKXW010000002.1, forward strand.
AATTGCGGCCAGCCACATGGTCCATGACATAGAAATCCGACCCGATCACATCCGCATCCTCGCATAGCAGATGCATCCGCGCGACGGGCACATCTGATCCGGCCAACGCGCTTTGCACGCGGAATTCACGGTCAACGGCGTGGGCGGATTTCAACAGCTGCCCCGGCGGTTTGCGGCGCAGCACGTACCGTCCGGCGGACGTGTCCAGCAGAAAGGTCGGGTTGGATTGCCCGCCTGCAAACTTGGTCGCAGTGACCGCCCCATCAAATCCGGGCAACTTGTCCCGGAGGTGTGCCGTGACGGCAGGAATATCGAGCGTTTGCGTGTCCATCCTATCCTCCGATTGCGGCTGCCATGCGCTTGCGGGCCGCATCATATTCGGCAGCGATGCGGTCCACCAGAACGCCAGCAGGCTCGACAGACGTAACGGCACCGATACCCTGCCCCGACCCCCAGATGGTTTTCCAGGCCTTGGGTTTGGACGATCCGCCAGAAAAGTTCATCGAAGACGCGTCCGCCGTGGGCAGGTTGTCGGGATCCATGCCCGCGGCGGCCACGGATCCGCGTAGGTAGTTGCCCCACACACCAGTAAAAAGTGACGAATAGACGATGTCTTCGGCTCCGCTGTCGACGATCATGTCCTTGTAACCTTGCACCGCGTTGGCCTCACGGGTCGCAATGAACGGCGATCCGACATAGCCGAAATCCGCCCCCAATGCCTGCGCGGCAAGCACGGCCTCGCCTGTGGCGATGGCGCCGGACAGAGCCAGCGGGCCGTCAAACCAGCTGCGGATTTCGCGGACAAGCGCAAAGGGCGACTGTTGCCCTGCATGCCCGCCCGCACCCGCCGCGACCGCAACCAGACCATCCGCGCCCTTTTCGATGGCCTTGCGGGCGAACGTATTGTTGATCACGTCATGCAGCACTACGCCACCGCAGCTGTGCGCGGCCTCGTTCACCTCGACCCGCGCGCCCAGCGACGTGATCCAGATCGGCACCTTGTGGCGGACGCAAATCTCGAGGTCGCGCTCCAGCCGTGCATTGGACCGGTGCACGATCTGGTTGATCGCAAACGGTGCGGCGGGCGTGTCGGGATTGGCCTGATTGTGCCTGTCCAGTTCTTCGGTGATCTGCGTCAGCCACGCGTCGAGCAAGGGCGGTTCGCCCTCGGCCTCGCGCGCGTTCAACGCCGCGAACGACCCGACGATGCCCGCCTTGCACTGGGCGATCACCAGCTCGGGGACAGAGATGATGAACAGCGGCGCCGCGATCAGCGGCAGGCGCAAACCCTGCAATGCAGACGGCAAATGGTGGTCAGGTCGCATCGTTTCGGCCTTCACGCGGATGCGCCGTAGCGCGGTGTATGGCTCGGAGCTTCACGACTTATAGCACTTCGAAGAGGCCAGCGGCCCCCATGCCGCCGCCAACGCACATGGTACACACGACATGGCGCGCACCGCGGCGTTTGCCCTCGATCAGCGCATGACCAACCATGCGCGCGCCCGACATGCCGTAGGGGTGGCCAATGGAAATCGCGCCACCGTTGACGTTCAACAGATCGTCCGGGATCCCAAGCGTGTCGCGGCAATAGAGGACCTGCACCGCAAAGGCCTCGTTCAATTCCCACAGGCCAATATCATCCATACCCAGCCCGTGGGCCGCCAGCAGTTTTGGAACGGCAAAGACCGGTCCGATACCCATTTCGTCCGGCTCGCAACCCGCAGCCATCACACCGACACAGCGGCCCAGCGGCGCCAGTCCCTTTTGCGCGGCAACGGAGGCTTCCATCACCACCGCCGCAGAAGCACCGTCGGACAATTGCGACGCGTTCCCGGCCGTGATGAACCCACCCTGATCGATATGGATGCCGCCCGAAAACACAGGCTTCAGACCTGCAACCGTCTCGTAGCTGGTGCCGGGCCGGTTGCCCTCGTCCTTGGCCAGGGTCACCTCATGTTCCGAGATCGCCTTGGTTTCCTTGTCCTGAAACTTCATGACTGTGGTCATGGGCACGATTTCATCGTCGAACCGACCGGCCTCTTGGGCGGCGGCGGTGCGGGCTTGCGATTGCACCGCATAGCGGTCCTGATCCTCGCGGCTGACGCCGTAACGCGCGGCGACGGTTTCCGCGGTTTCCAGCATGGTCATGTAAATCTCTGGCTTGTGCGCCTTGAGCCATGGATCGCCATGGGCGCGCATTTCCGGCGTCTGCACCATGGAGACGGATTCGACACCGCCCGCCACAACCACATCCATACCGTCCATCGCGACCTGTTTGGACGCCGTGGCGATGGCCATCATGCCGGACGCACATTGACGGTCAAGGCTCATCCCCGCGACGGTTACCGGCAGGCCCGCGCGGATTGCCGCCTGACGCGCGATGTTGCTGGCCGTGTGCCCCTGTTGCAGCGCCGCCCCCATCACGACGTCGCTCACCTCGGCCCCGTCGATGCCGGCCCGCGACACGGCGTGTTCGATGGCATGGGCGGCCAATGCCTGCGGCGTGGTGGCGTTGAACGCACCGCGATAGGCCTTGCCAATCGGGGTGCGGGCGGTGGAGACGATGACGGCGTCGCGCATGATCAGGTATCCTTTTGAATTGAGAGGTATGGACCGGGGCGCTGCCCCGGACCCCGAAGTTTATTTGGCAAGATGAAGGGGGATCGTCCGCTACCAGTCAAGCGCCACACCTTTCGCCTGGGCCGCGCGCAGCGCGTATTTTCGGGTTTGGGCAAAGGCATTTTCCATCGCCTCGGCATCCGAGGGATCCGAGATTTTGGCCCACTGGTCTGCCACCGCCTCGGGTGTGATGTCGCCTGTGAGCAGTGCGCCTTGGGTTTCGGTGATCTGCGTCACAGCGAAACACCCGCCGCCCGCGGCGAGGATGGTGCGGCGGGGCGCATCGCGGCTGACCAGATAAAGAACGCCGGGCGTGATCGTCTCGGGCTGCAAAAGCTCCAGGGCGGCCTCGGGCAGCAGCCCTTCGGTCATGGCGGTGGCCGCCGTGGGGGCGAGGGTGTTGATGCGGATATCATCGCGCACCCCTTCGAGGTGCAGAGTGTTCATCAGGCCGACCATGCCCGCCTTGGCAGCGGCATAGTTGGATTGCCCGAAATTGCCGTAGAGCCCGGACCCCGACGAGGTGAGCACGATCCGCCCATAGCGCTGCGCGCGCATGATCGGCCAGACCGCATGACAGCAGAGTGCGGTGCCCATGAGGTGCACCGTGATCACCTTGGCGAAATCCGCCATCTCCATCTTGGCAAATGTCTTGTCGCGCAGGATGCCTGCGTTGTTGATCAGAATGTCGATACGGCCCCAATGGGCCATGACCGTGTCGATCATCGCCTGAACATCGGCGGCATTGGAGACATCAGCCGCGACCGCCATCGCTTCGCCGCCAGCGGCGACGATGTCGGCCACCACATCATCGGCCACATGCATGTCGTTTACCACGACCCGCGCGCCGCGGGCGGCCAGCCCAAGCGCGTGGCTGCGGCCCAGCCCGGCCCCTGCCCCGGTGACAATTGCCACCTGATCGTCGAACCGGATCATCCGCCCAGTGCCGCCCGGAACAGGTTGGGGCCGGTCATGACCTGAATGCCCCCGGATACCGGTAGAACCGCGCCGGTCAGGTAGGCCCCACCGCGCCCGCAGAGGAACTGCATGCACCCGGCGATATCCTCATCCCGACCCACACGGCCCAGCGGAACATCAGCACCGACCTTGTCGCGCATCCCCTCGTCTGCGGTGGCAAAGGCGGTCATTTTGGACACGAACGGCCCCGGTGCCAGCGCGTTAACCGTCACGTGATGGGGGGCCAGTTCCTTGGCCATGATCTTGGTCATGTGCAACACCGCCGCCTTGGATGCCGCGTAGGAATAAGCGCCGTCCCCCATCGGTGCCTCGCCCATGACGGAACCCACGTTGACCACACGTGCGGGATCATCGGGCGTGGACGTGTCGATCAGCATCGGCAATAGCGATTGCGTAAGGTGAAACATCGCGGCCACGTTCACATTCATCACCTTGTCCCATGCGGCGTGGGGAAACTGGCCCATGGGCGCGCCCCAAGTGACGCCGGAATTGTTCATCAGGATGTGGAGAGCGCCCGTGCGGGCCTTGACCTCGGCCACCAGCGTGTCGATGCCTGCCTCGCTGCCAATGTCACCGGCAAACCCCTCGACCGATCCGGGCGCGTCCATCGCGTTCAGCTCGGCGGCCACCGCTTCGCAGGCATCTCCCTTGCGGCTGGCAATCAGCACGTGGGCCCCGGCCATCATCAGCCCCGTCGCGGCCATCCGCCCGATGCCCGTGGCACCCCCCGTGACAAGGGCCACTTTGCCCTCCAGCGAAAACAAGGTCTTGGGGTCCATCTGTCTCTCCTCCTCGGGCCTTACCGCGATGTCGCGCAGCGTGCGGGTTTACAGCACCGTACCCGCAACTGCAGGATGTGACAAAGGCGGGTGCATTGCACCCCTGCCGTAACGTCATGGGTGGGAGGACCCGATATGCACGCCATGCTCAGCACCGCCCCGGGCGGGCCCGACACCCTCGAATGGACTGACCTGCCCACGCCTGCGCCAAAGAAGGGCGAAGTGCGCATCGCGGTGCGTGCGGCCGGAGTGAATTTTCCCGACACGTTGATCATCGAGGACCTGTACCAGATCAAACCGCCACGTCCCTTCGCGCCCGGCGGCGAGGTGTCCGGCGTGGTCGAGGCGGTGGGCGACGGTGTCACCACGCTGGCCCAAGGCGACCGGGTACTGGCCATGACAGGCTTTGGCGGGTTCACCACGCATATCTGCACGCCTGCGACGTCCTGCGTGAAAATCCCCGACGCGATGCCCTTTGACGAGGCCGCGTGCTTTCTGTTCACCTACGGCACGTCGCACTACGCGCTCAAGGACCGTGGGCTGTTGCAGCCGGGCGAGACGCTGTTGATCCTTGGCGCGGCGGGTGGCGTTGGTGCCGCCGCGATTGAGCTGGGCAAGGCCGCAGGTGCGAGGGTCATTGCCGCTGTCAGCTCCGAAGAAAAGGCCGCGTTCTGCACATCGCTGGGCGCGGATGACACGATCATCTATCCCCGCGACATGGACCGCGACGCGCAAAAGGCGCTGGGTGCCGCGATCAAGACCGCTGCGGGCCCGAATGGTGTCGATGTCGCATATGATGCGGTCGGCGGCGATTATGCCAACCCGGTGATCCGGTCCATGGGTTGGAACGGCCGCTTTCTTGTCGTGGGTTTCCCCGCAGGGATACCATCCATCCCGTTGAACCTCGCGCTGCTGAAGTCGTGCCAGATCGTGGGTGTGTTCTGGGGCGCCTCGATCTACCGTGACCCAGCAGGTCACATGCAGAACGTTTCGGAATTGTTTGATTTATATGCAAAAGGAAAGGTCAAACCCCACATCTCCGCCCGGTTCCCGATGCAAGAAGCCGCCCAAGCGCTCGCGCTGATTTCAGACCGAAAGGTGCAGGGCAAGGTGGTCCTGACGTTGGACTAGAGGGTGTCGAGGTGCTGCGTTTCATTGAACCCGCGCACGATCATGCGGTCCCCGTGCACAACCAGCCGGCTGATCGATCCATTGGCTGCGCCCAGAAAGGCGAACGGCTCCGATCCCGTGGCCATCGCGAGCGCTGCGCCAATCACACCCCCATGAACAAAGACGGCCACACATGCGTCGGGGTGCGCATGCGCTATGTCGCGCAACCCCTTGCGCACACGTCCAAAAAACGCATCCCGCGTCTCGGCGCCGGGGATCGCGGCCCAGTCCTGCGTTTCGGTCACATGGCGATAGATCGGATCACCCTCGGCGGCTTTGATCCGGTAAAGGCCGCCATCCCAGTCGCCCAGATGGACCTCGTGCAGATCCGGGTTCTCGACCGGGGTCAAGCCAAGGTGCGCGGCCAAGGGTGCGGCCGTCTGGTGCGTGCGTGTCAACTTCGTCACGTAAATCGCTGCAAACGCTTCGGTTTTCAACCGTTCACCAACGGCCACAGCCTGCTTCTCTCCGACAGGATGCAAACGCGGATCTCCGTGCCCGTCTTTCATGGGAAAGCTGACACCAGGGCGCGCGGGCGCGCTTTCTCCGTGTCGGATCAGAAACAGATCAGCCGCCCCCGCGGGCGGTGTATAAACGGGCTGTCGATACTCTTTTGTCATGCCCGCACCCTTACACGAGGACCATTGAAATGACCAACCGCCAGATCGTTGTGGCCACCCTGCCCCAAGGCACGCTTGGCCCCGAACACTTTGCCATGAAGGATGTGGAAATGCCTGTACCCGGCGATGGCGAGGTGCTGTTGCGCACCATCCTGATGAGCATTGATGCGGCGAACCGGTCGTGGATGCAGGGCGCCACCTATCGCGACGCAGTACAGGCAGGCGATCCCATGCCCACCTATGCGATCTGCGAGGTGATCGAGAGCAAGTCACCCCGCCTGTCCCTCGGAGACATCGTCGCAGCAGAAAGCGTCTGGGCCGATCACGTCACGCGCCCCGCGCACAAGGTCCAGAAGCTGCCCAAGGTCGCGCCACTCAGCCACCTGCTGAGCGTCTATGGCATCGCGGGCAAGACGGCCTTCCATGGCTTGCTGAGTGTCGGACGGCCACTGGCGGGCGAAACCATCGTGGTGAGTGCGGCTGCCGGGTCCGTCGGCGGCTATGTCGGGCAAATCGGCAAGGCGCTGGGATGCCGGGTCGTGGGCATTGCCGGGGGCCCTGAGAAATGCACCTACGTCACCGACACCCTCGGATTTGACGCTTGTGTGGATTACCGCGCGGGCGGCGTGTTCAAGGCTCTTAGGACCGCCTGCCCTGATGGTGTAGATGTCTATTTCGACAATGTCGGCGGGACGATCCTCGAATCCACTCTCGCATTGATGAACGAACGCGGACGCGTGGTGTGCTGCGGCGCAATCAGCCAATATGACACGACCGCCCCGACCGGTCCGCGCAACCTGCCGGGCGTCGTGGTGGTCAAGCGTCTGCGCATGGAAGGTTTCATCGTGATGGACTTTGCCCATGACGATGCCAAGGCGACGCGCGCGTTGGGGGCGTGGGTCGCAGCGGGACAGATCAAGGTGACCGAAGATATCGTGGACGGGCTCGAAAACGCGCCTGCCGCCCTGATCGGCCTTCTCGCCGGCGACAACACCGGCAAGCGCATGGTACGCGTGGGGGCAGATCCCGAATGAGCATCGATGCAGCCCTCGCCCTGTTGGAGACACAGATTGGCACCGAGGTAGGCACATCGCGCTGGATCCTCGTTGATCAGGCGATGATCGACCGGTTTGCGGACACCACGCAGGACACCCAATGGATCCACACCGACCCCGACCGTGCGGCGCAAACGCCGCTGGGCGGCACAATCGCGCATGGGTTCCTCACGCTCAGCCTCGCGTCACGATTTGCCTATGACTGTTTCCCGATGCTGCCGGGCCAGACGATGGGGATCAATTACGGGTTTGATCGCATCCGGTTCCTATCGCCGGTGCGCGCCGGTCGCTCATTGCGGGGGCGCTTTACCCTCACTGGCGTGCACAAAAGGGACGCGAAAACCCTGATGCGCGAAACCCGCCTCACCATCGATATCGACGGTCAGGACACCCCTGCGCTTGTTGCAGATTGGCTTGGCCTCGCCGTGTTTGATTGAATGCCCCAAACCTGACACTGGACAGACCACCCACTCAGTCGCTAACACCGTTGCAACTCAAAGGTATTTTCGATGACTTCTGTCCTTGTTCTCAATGGGCCAAACCTGAATTTGCTGGGGACGCGCCAGCCCGAAATTTATGGCAAGACCACCCTCGCGGATGTCGAGGCGATGTGTGCGGCCCACGGCCAGACACTTGGTATTCAAGTGACCTGCCTTCAGTCCAACCACGAGGGCGCGCTTGTCGATGCGATCCAAGACGCCAAGGGCGTCTACGATGGTGTGGTGCTGAATGCGGGCGCCTACACGCACACCTCCATCGCGCTGCACGATGCAATTGTCGGCGTCGAATTGCCTGTGGTCGAACTGCACTTGTCAAACATCCACGCCCGCGAGACCTTTCGGCACACCAGTTTCATCGCGCCTGTCGCGGTCGGCATGATCTGCGGGTTCGGAGCGCGCGGATATATTTTGGCACTTGATGCGCTGATCGGTCATTTAGGGGGGACATCGTGAAAAGCTATCTGCACCGTCTGTCCAATTGCCAAACCATTGAAGAACTTTGGGAAGCGCACAGCCGCAAGATGGCGGAGTTCGGCTTTGACCGGTTGATCTACGGCTTTACCCGCTATCGGTCGGGCAATTCGCTGGGCGATCCAGAGGATTTCATCATCCTGACCAACCACGACCGGGCCTACACGGACGTTTTCATGGGGGAACAGCACTATGTCCATGCTCCCATGGTCAACTGGGCGCTCAACAACGAGGGCGCGTGCAGCTGGGGTATCCTGTCGCAAATGCAGTCGACCAAAACGCTGACACCTGCCGAACAGCGGGTGCTGGAATTCAACTATTCCATGGGCGTGACAGCGGGCTTCACGATCAGCTTCCGCTCCGTTTCCGCGCGCTCAAAAGGTGCCATCGCCCTGACAGCCCGCAAGGGCATGACCCAAGACGAGGTCGACGCCATCTGGGCCGAGCATGGCCGTGATATCCATTTGATGAACAACGTCGCCCACCTCAAGATTCTCACCCTGCCCTATACAGCGCCCAACAGATCGCTGACCAAGCGTCAGCGTGAGGCGTTGGAATGGGTAGGCGACGGCAAGACTATGCAGGATATTGCCGTTTTGATGGGGTTGACCTCGGCCACGGTGGAAAAACATCTGCGGCTCGCGCGCGAGGCACTTGCGGTTGAAACAACGGCACAAGCCGTGCTCAAGGCGGCCTTTGCCAACCAGATGTTCATCCTCGAAGCCTAGCTGAATTTGATGATTCTCCGCACGCCGGAGGCGTTTACAACCCAAGCGTTTGCGATCACGGAAATATGCGAACATGCGACGCCTTGGTTGCAATTTCGAACTTTCGTGACTGTCGATCCTCGAAATTCCTCGCTCTGAAAACAGCCAATTTGCACAAAAAACAGGCGGCAGCTACATGCCAGCGTTGAAGAGACGGCGAAATCGAAACGAAGTCTTGCTCAACAGTTCGATTGGCGACGCCAGACCAGCTCATCCGCTGTTACACGTGCCGTAATCTCGTTTTTATTACTAAGAAACAGATAGTTACCATACCTCGGGCCGCAGTGATGCGGCCAAATGATTGCCGGAAAATGCAGCGTTGGCGACATAAAACACCGAACGACCCCGCGTCATTCGCAATTTTTGACCACCGGGTAAGGAATCCCCCACTTCTTAACGGCGGGTAAATTTGTCATTCTAGTGATGTTCCGTGAGTGGTGGCTTTAGCCAGGGAACAACGGGACGGACCCTTCGCAATACCGGAGGTAGTCCGTTCCGACCGGTCTAACCGGACCCGGCTCACCTGTGTATTGATCCATGGGTGGGCCGGACTCTTGAAAGCGTCCACGTGTCTCATCCCCGTGGCCAAGGACGCCGACAAATGGCGGGATTGCGACCCCAAACGTGGTCCCGCCAATCCCTTTCAGATACCTGCATATGTATCCGTCGCCGCGCGGATCGCCCGTCGCATGTCGCGGTCCAGCGCGGAATGCGCCGACCCGTCAAGGATGTGCAACGTGCTGGCCGGCCAGTCTCGGTTCAACTCCCATGCACCTCGCAGGGGACATGACGGATCGTACCGGCTGTGGATCATGGTGCAGGGGATGTGGGCCATCCGCTCGACCTGACGCAACAGCACGCCGTCGTCGAGCCACGCACCGTGGGTGAAAAAATGCGTGACGATACGCGCAAATCCCAGGCGAAAGGCCGCATCGGCATAGCGTGATCCCGGGTCGGAAATATCCCCGCCGAAGATTGCCGTCTCCCATTGGCACCACGCATCCGCGGCGGCCTGCGCCGTGGCGTTATCGCGCAGACGCGCGGCATAGGCGGCGATCCGGTCCGGTGTATGTTCGGGGCCGCCGCCCACATCCGGGACATGGCCTGCAAAGGCTTGGAAGGCTTCGGGGAATATGTTCCCGATATCGCCATAGAGCCACCGGAGATCACGCGCGCTGGTCGTCGCGACGCCCGCAAGCACCAGAGCAATCACCCGCGCCGGATGCGCTTGCGCATAGGCCATGGCAAGGGTTGATCCCCAAGAGCCTCCGAACACGACCCATTTCTCAATACCATAGTGCCTGCGCGCGGCCTCGATATCGCGGATCAGGTGCTGGGTTGTGTTGCTGTCCAACGCCGCGAGGTCACGCGCGGCGGCAGGTGTGCTGCGCCCGCATCCACGCTGGTCCATCAACGTCACCCGATACCGAGACAAATCAAAGAGGTCGTAATGCGCATCGGTGCACCCGGATCCCGGCCCCCCATGCAGCACGAGCGCAGGCTGCCCCTGCCCGGCTTGCTCAATATGGATCCGGTGCCCTTCGCCTACGTCCAGCATCACAGAACATCCCTCCACCACAAATGCAAAACGGCGCCCCATCGCTGGTGCGCCGCTTGCTTAGACAGTTGGAACGGTCAGGCTCAGCCCTGAACCGCCTTGGCCACCTCGGCAGCAAAGTCTTCTTTTTCGACTTCGATGCCTTCGCCCACTTCGAGGCGCGCAAACCCGGTGATTGTCGCGCCCGCTTCCTTGGCCGCCGCTTCGACGGTCAGGTCAGGGTTCACAACGAATTGCTGGTTCAGCAGGGTGATCTCGGACATGAATTTCTTCATCCGGCCGATGATCATTTTCTCGATCACCTGCTCGGGCTTGCCGCTTTCGCGGGCAATGTCCATCTGGACCTGCTTTTCTTTCTCGACCACGGCCGGGTCCAGATCGTCTTCGCCCAATGCGGCAGGGTTCACGGCGGCGATGTGCATCGCAACCTGCTTGCCAAACGCTTCGTCGCCACCGTTCATGGCCACCAGAACGCCGATCTTGCCCATGCCGGCGGTTGCGGCGTTGTGGACATAGGACACAACCGTGTCACCGGACAGCTTGGCCATACGGCGCACGCTCATGTTCTCACCGATGGTGGCAATCTTGTCGGTCACGACGTCACCAACGGACTTGCCACCCATGTCTGCCGCGACCAGCGCGTCGACGTCGTCGACGGTCAGCGCCGTCTTTGCGATGCCGGACACCATCTCCTGGAATTCGGCGTTCTTGCCGACAAAGTCGGTTTCGGAGTTCACTTCGACAGCCACGCCCGTGCCACCGTCCACAACGACGGCCACGAGGCCCTCGGCTGCGGTACGACCGGATTTCTTGGCGGCCTTCGCCAGGCCCTTGGTGCGCAGCCAGTCAACGGCAGCTTCCATGTCACCATCCGTCTCGGTCAGCGCTTTTTTCGCGTCCATCATGCCTGCGCCCGTGCTGTCGCGCAGTTCTTTCACCAATGCTGCTGTGATTGCCATCTCTTGGCTCTCCTCAAATAGGTGTGGTTGCGGCAGGCTTTCGCCCGCCGCATATGTCAGATGTGTGACAGCGATCAGCTGTCGGCCTTGGCCACAGTCTCTTGCGTGGATTCCAGATCCAGCGGTGCGTCCTTGGACATCGCGTCGTTGGATACCGTTTCCGAGGATGCGGCACCCACTTCAACGCCGGTGCTCTCTTCGGCAACGGCCTCTTCGACGGGGGCCTCTTCCATGGCGCCGAGGTCAACACCGGCCGCACCCAGCTGGGCGCTCATGCCGTCGAGGGCTGCGCGCGATGCCAGATCGCAATACAGGGCGATGGCACGGGCCGCGTCGTCGTTGCCGGGGATGATGTAGTCCACACCGTCGGGCGAGCAGTTGGTGTCAACCACGGCCACAACCGGGATGCCCAGCTTGTTGGCTTCGGCCACGGCCAGCGCTTCTTTCTTGACGTCGATGACGAAGAGCAGGTCAGGACGACCGCCCATTTCGCGGATACCGCCGAGGCTGGCTTGCAGCTTGCCCTGGTCACGTTCCATGCCCAGACGCTCTTTCTTCGTCAGGCCTTCGAACCCGCGCTCGGACTGCTCGTCAATCGACTTCAGACGGTTTATCGACTGGGACACGGTCTGCCAGTTGGTCAGTGTGCCGCCCAGCCAGCGGTGGTTCATGTAGTATTGCGCGCATTTCTCCGCCGCTTCCGCGATGGGTTGCGCCGCTTGACGCTTGGTGCCCACGAACAGAACGCGCCCACCCTTGGCAACGGTGTCACGCACCGCCTGCAGGGCCTGGTCCAGCATGGGAACCGTCTGTGTCAGGTCCATGATGTGGATGCCGTTGCGCGCGCCGTAAATGAACGGGCCCATACGGGGATTCCAACGCTGTGTCTGGTGACCAAAGTGAACGCCTGCTTCGAGCAGCTGACGCATGGAGAACTCGGGAAGAGCCATGTGCTTTATCCTTTTTCCGGTTTTCGCCTTGCCCGGGGTATCAGTGCGGATGCACCAACCGGTGGACAACGCGGGGATGTCTCCCCCGACCTGCCCGCCCCGGACTGCGGATTGATGGGCGCGCATTAGGCCACCCACAGCCAAATGGCAAGCCCCAAATGCACAGCGCCCCCGAACACGCGACCCGATCCCCAAACCAAGCAAAGCGCGCAGGCGTGGATGCCGGCGGGCTCAGGGTCCAGCCGCCGCCGGTAGAATCGCGTCACGGCCTTGGCCGTGGCCGCAGGATCACGTCAAAATCAGCTCTCGTGCGGCACAGCCGCCAGACCATGCCCAGCCAGAACCGCTGTCTGCGCCGCAGCGGCCAGCGCCTTGCGGTCGCGCATCTCGGCCACGCGGATCGGTGCATGATAAACCACCTCGACACGCCCCTGACGCGGCTGCGCCAACGTCACCAGCAAATGCGGCCCAAACTCCATATCCCCCCACCAGCCATAAAGGCGCACAGGCGCCCCTTTCGGTGCATGGTAGGTCACCGATACCGGCTGCACCCACATCCCCTCCCGCAGACCGGGCGCAAAGAACGCCTCGAAGAGCGTTGTCTTGAACGGCAGAACCCGCAGACCATCGGTGCTTGTGCCTTCGGGGAAAAACAGCAGCCGGTGCCCGTCCTCCATCCGGCGCCGGAACAGAGCTGTCTGCGCCTTGGCCTCGCGCCGGTCGCGCGCGATGAACACCGTGCCCGTGACGCGCGCCAGCAGCCCGATACCCGGCCACGCGGCCACTTCGGATTTCGACACGAAGTACACCCGATCCGACGCGTTCAGCACAAAGATGTCGAGCCAACTTGAATGATTGGCGACAACCGCCCCCGGCATCGTCATCGGCCGCCCCGTCCGGCCATAAGACAGCCCCATCCACATGAGCGACACCCGGCAAACGGCCTGCGTCACCCATGGGCTCAACGGCCGACCCGCCCCGAAAAACGGCCGCTCGATCAGCCGCAAGGGCAACAGCACTGTTAGGCCCAGCAGGATCGTCACAAGGATCAAGAGGCCCCGCAGCGCAATACGCACCCACCCCAAAGGGCCGATCCGCGGCTCGTCAGGTGGCGGCGCACCGTCCCAGATGACACTCATGCGACGGCCCCGTAAATCCGCCGCTGCCGGGCCGACAACGCATTGGTGTCCATGATCAGGCAGACATCTGTGGTATTGAACCGATGATCCACAAACGCCCCCTCGCCCACCACGCCACCCAGCCGCAGATAGGCCTTGATCAAGGCAGGGATCTTCACCATCGCAGCCTTCCGGTCGATCTGGCCCGCGGGCAGCAGATCCATCGACACCGCATGGGGTGCCCGCGCCACCACGCGCAACTCTGGGCCCGCTAAATGCCGCTGATGCAACAGTGACAAGGGCTGTGCCAAGGCCTGTGTGTCGGTGCCGTGAAAGGACGCAACGCCAAACAGGACCTCGATCTCGTGGCGCGCGACATAATCCGCCAGCCCGTTCCACAGATGGTACAGGGCCGCCCCGCCCCGGTACTCGGCCCGCACGCAGGACCGCCCCAGTTCCAGCAGCCGCCGCCCCGTGGCGCGCAACGGCGTCAGATCATATTCATCCTCCGAATAGAACTGGCCCGCCGCCGCAGCCTGGCTGCTGCGCAGCATCCGATAGACGCCCACGACAGCGCCAATCGCGTCGTCGTAAAGCAGCATGTGATCAAAGAACGGATCGAACCGGTCCCGCTCAAGGCGCGCCGCGTGATCCACCATCGCGCCATCGCCGCCCAGCTCGGTCACGAAGACCTCGTAGCGCAACGCCTGTGCCGCGCGCAGCATCTCTTCGCTGCTGGCCAACGCGATGCGAAAGGCAGGATCGTGGGTCAGTGTCATCGCGGCGGGTGTAGCGGGCGATGCCCACAAAGGTAAAGCCCCGCGAAACGCCGCATGGTGAGCAGTTGCATCGCGTTAAGGTTTCAGAAAGGATAATCAGGCATCAAACACCGGAACCAGTGCAATGCGTCGTCCATCGATGACAATCTTTCCCGTATCCGGGAAATTGACAGTGACACGGCCGCCGACATTGCTTTGTACTTGACCAATTCCCCACTCCGAATGGTCGGGATGGCGGACCAACATGCCGGGGGCCAGAATGGCGTTTAGATCTTCCATATTCGACCCTTCCGGTTCGTTCAGCGCGCGGGGTGCCCATGGGCCAAACTAATGTAAACCTGGCGGCCCTGATCGGCAGCCGCATTTGTCACGATCTGATATCGCCTATCGGTGCGATCAACAACGGCCTCGAACTTCTGGGCATGTCCGATGACCGCGACGGCCCCGAGATTGACCTGATCTCGGAAAGTGTCGGCAACGCCAGCGCGCGGATCCGGTTCTTCAGAATCGCCTATGGCGCGGCCAGCGATCAGGCCATGGGCCGGGCAGAGGTCGTGTCGATCCTCAATGACACAATGAAAGGTGGCCGCCTGACGGTGGCTTACGGCCCCCTGGATGAAAAACCGCGTTGGGCGGTCCGCATGGCCTTTCTCGCCATCCAGTGCCTTGAAACCAGCATGCCCTATGGCGGACGGATCGAGGTCAATTGCGACAACGGGGCTTGGACGATCACCGGCTATTCGCAGAAATCCAACCCGGACGACACGCTGTGGTCGCTGCTTGACGGCACAGAGCCGGAGGACCTGGCTCCGGCGCATGTGCAATTTGCACTGCTGCCCGCCGTGGCCAACGATGCCGAACGCACCGTCACCGGCGAGATCGAGGCAGAGCGGATGCGCATCCTGTTCTAGGCGCGTACCGTCCCCTGCCCCCGCACCAGGTACTTGAAGCTGGTCAACTGCGCAGCCCCCACCGGGCCACGCGCGTGCATCTTGCCCGTTGCAATACCGATCTCCGCGCCCATCCCGAACTCTCCGCCATCAGCAAACTGGGTCGATGCGTTGTGCATCAGAATGGCGCTGTCCAACTCGCGCATGAACCGCGCGGCGGCGGCGGCGTCCTCGGTCAGGATGCAGTCGGTGTGATTGGACCCGTAAGTGCGGATATGGGCCATCGCCGCGTCCAGATCCGGCACAACCCGCGCGGCGATCTCCATATCAAGATATTCCTTGCCCCAATCGGCGTCCGTGGCCCGGATGACACCCTCAAGTGTTTGCAGCGCCACATCCGCATGGACCGTCACACCCGCATCCATCAAGGCGCGCACAACGCCCTGACCAATCGTGGTGGCGACATCCTCGTGGATCAACAGACACTCCGCCGCACCGCAGATCCCAGTGCGCCGCGTTTTGGCATTCAGAACGACCTTCAGAACGGTTTCAGGGTCCGCATCCTTGTCGATATAGATGTGCACGATCCCTTCGAGATGGGCAAAGACCGGCACCCGCGCCTCGCGCTGCACAAGCCCCACCAGCCCCTTGCCACCGCGCGGCACGATCACGTCGATCGTGTCCACCATGGTCAGCATTTCGGACACCGCGGCGCGGTCGCGCGTCGGCACCAGCTGGATCGCGTCCTCTGGCAGGTTCGCGTCACGCAACCCCGCCACCATCGCGGCGTGGATGGCAGAGGACGAATGAAAACTCTCCGACCCGCCGCGCAGGATCACGGCATTGCCTGCCTTCAGGCACAAGGCCCCGGCATCGGCCGTGACATTGGGGCGGCTCTCATAGATCACACCGACGACGCCCAGCGGTGTGCGCACGCGCTGGATGTGCAGGCCCGTCGGTTGGGTCCAGTCGGCCAGCACCTCGCCCACCGGGTCGGCCTGTTCGGCCACGGCGCGCAGCCCGTCCACAATGGACTGAATCCGGCTTTCGTCCAGCGCGAGGCGGTCCATCATCGCATCCGACAACCCCTTTTCGCGGCCGAACTCAAGGTCCCGCGCATTGGCCGCGATGATCGTCTCGCGGCTGTTCCAGACATGCTCTGCCGCGCTGATCAGGGCCGCATGCTTGCGTTCGGCACTGGCAAAGGCCAGCTCCGCCGCGGCCGCCTTGGCGCGTGTTCCAATCTCTGCCATCAGGCTGGGAATGTCGGCAAAGTCTTTCATCTGTCGCGTCCTTGTTGCGTCGGGTCCGGCGACCCTGATCCTAATCCAATTCCGGGTTACAGCGCCATATCATCGCGGTGGATCAATGCCGCGCGCCCCGGATAGCCCAAAAGCGCTTCGATCTCTCCGCTTTGATGGCCTGCGATAATGCGGGCTTCCTTGGCGGTGTACCGGCTGAGCCCGAGGCCGAGTTGTTGACCGTCGGGGCCGGTGATCGCCACCGGTTCGCCCCGCCCGAACGCGCCGGATACGGCCTGCACCCCGGCGGGCAGCAGGCTGTTGCCACGCGACAGGGCGCGTGCTGCACCGGCGTCCAGAACCAGCGTGCCGCACGGCTTCATCGCCGCGATCCAGCGTTTGCGCGCGGCCTGCGGGTCCAGCGTGGCGGTAAACCATGTGGCCGGCGCACCCGTGTCCAGCGCGCGCAGCGGCCGATGCGCCGCACCGTGGCAGATCGCCATCGCACATCCCGCCGCTGTCGCCGTCTTGGCCGCCATGATCTTGGTCTTCATCCCGCCCTTGGACAGGCCCGACCCCGCATCGCCCGCCATCGCCTCGATCTCGGGCGTGATCTGGTCGATCACATCATAGCGGGTGGCCGTCGCGTCCTGCGCCGGGTTCGCCGAATAGAACCCATCCACATCTGACAGCAGCACCAGTTGGTCGGCACCGATGGTCGCCGCGATCTGGGCGGCCAGCCGGTCATTGTCGCCAAAGCGGATCTCGTCCGTGGCAACGGTGTCGTTCTCGTTCACGATGGGCAGCGCGCCAAAGGACACGAGTGTCTCAAGCGTTGCGCGGGAATTGAGATAGCGCCGCCGATCCCGGCTGTCTTCGAGCGTCATCAGGACCTGCGCGGTGGTGATACCATGAGGCGCCATTGCCTCTTCGTAGGCGCGGGCAAGCCGGATCTGGCCTACAGCCGCCGCTGCCTGCGATTGCTCAAGCGCCAGATCAGTTGCGGGCAGGTTCAGCACGCCGCGCCCCAGCGCGATGGAGCCCGAGGACACCAGCACAACCTGCACGCCCGCCGATTTCAGCCACGCCACATCCTGGGCCAGCCCGTCCAGCCAATCGGCGCGCAACGCGCCCGTGTCACGATCCACCAGCAGCGCCGACCCGATCTTGACGACCAGACGCCGGGCGTCGGTCAGGGACGCCATGGTTCTGCCTCGGCCTGAGGGGCCAGGCGCAAACGGTCATCGTCGATCTGGCTGCGCAAAGCCCGCAGCACGTCCGTGACACCCTCGCGCGCGACACTGGACATCATCATCACCGGGCCGCCCGCGGCCTCTTCCAAAGCGGCGCGCGCCTCGGCGCGTTCCTCGTCATCAAGGGCGTCGATCTTGTTCAGAACGGTGATGCGCGGCTTGTCGGCCAGATCGCCGCCATAGGCTTCGAGCTCGCCGATGATGGTCGCATAATCCTCGGCCACCGTCTCTGATGTGCCGTCGATCAGGTGCAACAGCACCGCACAGCGTTCGACATGGCCCAGAAACAAATCGCCCAGGCCGCGCCCCTCGGACGCGCCTTCGATCAGGCCGGGGATGTCGGCCACCACGAACTCCGCATTGTCCACCCCCACAACGCCCAGGTTCGGGTGCAGTGTGGTGAACGGGTAATCGGCGATCTTGGGGCGCGCGTTCGATGTGGTCGCCAGAAAGGTCGACTTGCCCGCATTGGGCAGGCCCAGCAGGCCCACATCGGCAATCAGTTTGAGACGCAGCCACAGCGTGCGCTCCACCCCCTCCTGTCCGGGGTTCGAGCGGCGCGGCGCCTGGTTCGTGGCGGATTTGAAGTGCAGGTTGCCCCAACCACCATTGCCCCCGCGCGCCAGTTCGACACGCTGGCCCAGCTCTGTCATGTCGGCAATGAGCGTTTCCTGATCCTCGTCCAGGATCTCTGTCCCCACGGGGACACGCAGCACAATGTCGTCGCCATCCTTGCCCGTGCGCTGCCGTCCCATGCCGGGCACGCCGTTCTTGGCAAAGAAGTGCTGCTGGTAGCGGAAATCGATCAGCGTGTTCAGCCCGTCGACCGCCTCGGCCCAGACCGACCCGCCGCTGCCGCCATCGCCGCCATCGGGCCCACCGTATTCAATATACTTTTCGCGCCGGAACGAGATGCACCCGTTCCCGCCCGAACCGGAGCGGATGTAGACTTTGGCCAGATCAAGAAACTTCATGGCGTGCGTCCTAGTGCAGATCGCGGCCAAAGGGAACGGCGTTTCGCGCGCCTCCCCCCCGGCGGATGTGCTGGGGTCAGAGTTTGCGACTGTAGGTCCAGGTCGGCACGGCCGCGTCACGCGCAACGCAGAACGATTCCGCATCGCCCAGGTATTCGAACCCGCAATGGGTCAACACCCGCGCCGAGGCCGGATTGTCCTGAAACACCGATGCGAACATATTGGCATGCTGCATCGGGTTCGCCTCGACCAGCGCCTGCACCGCGTCCGAGGCAAGGCCGGTGTTCCAGAACGGCGGCGCCACCCAATAGACGACCTCGGACTGGTTCCGGTCCATCCGTTCCAGCGAAATCAGCCCCATCACCTCGGCGCCGCCGGTCTTGTGCCCATCCATCGCCCAAACGTCTTCGTCACGCTCGTCCGCCATAGCGCGGGTGACATAGGCCTCCGTCATGCCCGGCGGGACCGGGTGCGGGATCGATGTCGTCATGCGAGCCACGCGTGCGTCGCTTGCATACATGTCGATCAGCCCCATGTCCGATTTGCGCAGCGGACGCAGCACGAACCGCTCGGTTTCGATCACGGGTTGGGTCACGATCTTCTCCATCTCCATTGTTATGTTCCTCCTCCGAACAGAACAAACAGCACCGACGCGACGGTCAGCCCTGCGAGGGTGTACATCAGATAGGGTTCCGCGGACGTTCCTGCGAGGGTGCGCGCGATGCGATCGCCTGCAAGTGTCCAGAGCGGATGCAAAACCAGCTGTGTCGCCAGCAATACCGCGGCGATTGTTGCGGTCGCGATAACAGGATCCGTGCCGGGGCTGACAAAGCCGGTAAAGCCCGCGACGATCATCGCCCACGCCTTGGGGTTGAGCGGGTGCACGATAAGGCCCGCGGCAAAGCCCGGTGCCTTTGCGGCCGCATCCGACGGGCCCAGACGCAGGTTTGCCACCTTCCACGCCAGCCACAGGATATAGGCCGCCGACACCCATTTGAGCGTTTCGAACACCCAAGGGGCCCGTGTTGCCAGCTCCATCAGCCCAAAGCCCACGGGCCAGATCACGAATTGCTTGCCAAGCGCCACGCCCGCCACGAATGGCAGGGCCGCGCGAAATCCATAACGCGCGCCTGTGGCCAGCAAGGCCATGTTGGCCGGGCCGGGCGTGCCCACCTGACTGGCGGCAAAGACTGCGAATGTGGCGACCGCGACGCTCATCCCAGCCGCACCAGATCACGGTCAAGCAGCCCCATCATCAGGTCATCATGCCACGCGTTGCCGATAAGGGCCGCTTCACGCTCGCGCCCTTCGACGGCGAAACCGACCTTTTCATAGGACGCGATGGCGCGCGCATTGAAATCCAGCACCCGGCAGCCCAGACGGTGCAGGCCCATCGTGTCAAAGGCATGCATCGACAAAAGCTGCATCGCCTCCGTGCCATGGCCCTGACCCAGCGCGTCGGGGTCCAGAATGCCGATGGCAATCTGCGCCCGCTTGTCTGCATGGTTGACCGTATGCAACCGGATCGCACCGATCAGCGCGCCGCCGACTTCGATGATCCACGCATAGGCCTCGTTGATCTGGGACTGCACCCAGAACTCGGCCGCCTCGCGGGTGATGTCACGGACCTGGCTCGGGTCAGCCCCGAACATCGCCTGAATTTGCGGCGTGTTGCCGAGGGCAAAGCGTGCGTCAACGTCATCGGGGCGCGCGTCGCGCAATGTTACGCGCGGGCCGGTCAGAATGGGTTTGTCGTGTTGGGCCATGATGTGCCCTCGCTTTAAAAAGAAAAAGGGACCGGCGGTGTCCGCCGATCCCTGATTTTCAAAACCTTTTGGGTCCGGCTTATTCAGCGGCCTCCGCGACTGGGAGCACGGAAATGAACGTACGGTTCTTGAGACCCTTGTGGAAGGTCACAGCGCCGTCGACAGTTGCAAAGATCGTGTGGTCCTTGCCCATGCCAACGCCTTCGGCTGGCCAAAACTTGGTGCCGCGCTGACGCACGATGATGTTTCCGGGAATGACAGCTTCGCCGCCATATTTCTTCACGCCAAGACGGCGGCCAGCGGAGTCGCGACCGTTACGGGATGAACCGCCTGCTTTTTTATGTGCCATGCGTCTCTCTCCTTAACCTTTGGTCTTTTCCTGGGCCTGAGCGATCCAGCCTTCGCGCTCGATCCGGCCTTTGAAAGACAGTTTCTCGTCCATATCAGCAACATCCTCGGGCGTCCATGCCGCGATTTGTGCGAACGTGGTGACACCGTTTTCATGCAGCTTTTTCTCAAGCGCGGGGCCCACACCGGACAGTTCCTTGAGATCGTCAGCGCCTGCGGCGGCTGCGGCCTTCTTGGGGGCTGCCTTCTTGGCCTCTTTCTTGGGGGCCTCGGCGGGTGCTTCGGCCTTGGGAGCGTCGGCTTTCTTGGCTTTCTTCGGTGCAGCAGCAGCGGCAACCACGGCGGCCACGCCAAAGCCTGCGCCGTTTTCAGCAGCCATCACGCCCGACTTGTCCGCGCCAGAGGCCAGGATGTCGGTCACGCGCACCAGCGTCAGTTGCTGGCGGTGGCCCTTGGTCCGCTTGGAGCTGTGCTTCCGGCGGCGCTTGACGAAGTTGATCGTCTTGGGGCCTTTGATCTGTTCGATGACTTCGGCTTGCACGCCTGCACCGTCAACAACGGGGGATCCGACAACGGGGCTGTCGCCACCGATCATCAGAACTTCGTTGAATTGGACTTTGTCACCTGCATTTGCGGCCAGTTTTTCAACGCGGAGCGTGTCGCCCGATTGAACTTTGTACTGTTTGCCGCCGGTTTTCAGAACCGCGAACATATGGTCGTTCCTTTGTCTACCGCGTCCTGTGGCCCCGGGGTCCCGGTGTTTGTGAGCGTGCCTTGCGCACGACCGCCTCGAACAGCGTGTCCCCGCGGGGACATCATTGAATCAAAACCGGCCAGCGTCGTGCTGGCCAGAGATGCGGGCTTATCCGCAGATCACCGGGTCAAGTCAAGGGCCAAAGCGGCTAGAGTTCGTTTTGCGGCATCAACCGTCCTGCGGCCTGCCCAAGCCCGTAGGACAGCGTCACATAGCTTTGGCCAAAGGCGACAAACAGCGCGTCATCCACCGCCTGACCCACATCCGTTTCCCAGAACGCTGTCAGAACCGCCACTTCGTCGGCAGTCATTGCCGATTGCGTCAGCGCGTAATAGCCACGCAGCCACCCTTCGGTTTCGGTGGCAATGCCTGCGCGCAGACCGTCAAGGTCCGGCATTTCACCCCGCCCCGATCCCTCGATCAGCCCCTCGAAGAAAGCGATGCGGGCATCGACGGCCACATCGGTGTTCCGGTCGATCAGGTCGCGTGTGGCAAGAAAGTCCGTGACCGCGTCTGCCTGTACCGCCGGGGCGGCCCGTGCGGCGGCCTCCACATCCGGGTTGGTAAAGGCTTGGCGCGCCTGCACCTCCAGGTCGATTGCCTTGGTGCCAATGTCACTTTGCAGGAACAACAGCGCCTGAGCCGCAACATCCGGGTCCACTTCCCGCGCCATGCTGGCACGCATTTCCTGCTCCATCCGCGCGGGGTCATACAGACGGCGCACGGTCTCGGCCCAGACATCGCCGCCCTGCCCGTTCAGCATGCCCTGATCGATCAACGCACCGGATTGCGCGCCCTCGCTCGCGAAAATGGCGATGAGTTGCGGCACGCCAAGCGCATCCACCATCGCATCCACATCCGCGGCAACGGTGCTGGCGCAAGCGACCCAGAGGCCAGCCGCGGTCCGTGCAAGCCCCCGCATCACAGTTCCTGACTGGGTTGCAGGCGTTGCATCGCAGTGGCCAACGCCTCAAACCGGTTGGCCATCACTTCGTATTGCACCGCGTTCATCAGGTCATAGACATGGCGCATGCGCGGATGTTCCAGCGCCTCGGCATAGGCCAGCACCTCGGCATCGGAAAAGGATTGGTAGGTATAGGCCGCACCGGTCAGCGCACCCGCCTCGATCTCGGCGGTCATCGCCTCTTCGTCGGCCTTGAAAAGCGCGCGCAGCCCGTCCTCGTCGCGGTGCAACTCGATCACGCCCGCCCCGGCGGCGGCCATGATGAACCGCACCTGCACCTCCACAATGGCCCGAACGGCGGTTCCCGCACTGTCCGAGGCGGCGTTCATCCGGCGGATATAGTCAAGCCGCGGGCTGTCGATACCTTCCAGTGCCGCCACGATGTCCGCGCCGCTTTCCAGCTTGAGGCCATCATCCTCGGTCATGTGCGATGCGTTCTCTGCCACAACCAACCGCTGGCCAAGATCCGAGGCATAGAAGTCCGCCGCATGGGTCAGCATCTCGTCGTCCAGCGTCTCTTCGAGGATATCGAGCGCCATGTCGTGCATGATGTCGGTGGCAAAGACCTCTTCGGTCAGGCGCGCCCACTCTGTGCCAAAGGTTTCGGCCTGCATGCCCAGGATCTGGGGCGCAGATCCGGCGGTCAGGCGGATGCTCTCAAGGGCCACGTCAAATCCCGTAACTTCGAGGAACTCCTCAAGCTTGGTCCGGTCCGCGGCCAGAACAAGTCCCGGCAGGGCCGCCACGAACCACACAGACAACAGACACAGACGTAAAACGCGCATAATGATCCCTTCGGTCAGCCCAGGCCACGTGCAATTCGCGCAGCAGGTCCCTCGTACCGTATGCAATTTGGCCCGCAGGTCCACCAAATTTCCCGTGTGCGTCAGTTTGCGCAAAAACTGCCTTGCCCTCGGACCGCGTTGGTTCTAATTGGGCGCACCAGACCCCCGCGGAGAGGTGCCGGAGTGGTCGAACGGGGCGGTCTCGAAAACCGTTGTGGGTGCAAGCCCACCCAGGGTTCGAATCCCTGTCTCTCCGCCATTTTCGGCTCTAGACGACCATTCCCAACATACTGATAGTAGAACGTAATTCGGCGTTTTCGCGCTTATGTCGGTCCTTAGTCCGCTTGATTTGCTG
Source organism: uncultured Tateyamaria sp. (assembly GCF_947487805.1). Lineage (GTDB taxonomy): Bacteria > Pseudomonadota > Alphaproteobacteria > Rhodobacterales > Rhodobacteraceae > Tateyamaria. The sequence goes on from NZ_CANKXW010000002.1 coordinate 87,504, forward strand.
CACAAACGGTGGGTTCTCCGCCATAAGCATTGCCAAACGAGGCCGTCTCTACCACCTCCGCCGCCGCGTCCCGCGCCGGTATCGGGGTATCGAGCCGCGCGAAACTGTCTGGATCAGCCTGCACACCGACTCGGAGACAGTCGCCCCCAGCAAGGCGGATCGGGCGTGGAGCCAGATGATCGAGGCCTGGGAGGCGCGGCTGGCCGGGAACAGTGAAGATCCAGAGGCCCGCTACGAAGCCGCGCGAGACCTCGCCCGGGAGCGTGGGTTTCGGTATCTGGATGCGGGGGTTGTGGCCAAGCTGCCGATCGAGGATGTAATTGAGCGCGTCGAGGCCATTCCTGCGCCTGCGAACCAGCCCGATGCGGTAGAGGCCGCGGCCCTTCTCGGCACCGCCCCGGAACCCCGGATGTCGATCACCAAGGCACTGGAGCTCTCCTGGGGCCTCGCCAAGGAAAAGACCCTCGGCAAGAGCGAGGACCAGCTGCGCCGTTGGGAAGCGCCGCGCAAGAAGGCGGTGAAGAACTTCGTCGCGGTCGTCGGCGACAAGGAAATCGCCAACATCACCCGCGACGACATGCTGGACTTCCGCCGGCACTGGCTCGACCGGATCGAGGCGGGTGACGTCACGGCAAACTCGGCCAAAAAGGATCTGATTCACCTCGGCGAGGCGACGAGTCCGAGCATCAAGAGTTGGTATCTTGCGCCCAACAATGGGAGCGCAAGATAAAAGAGGTGCGGCAACACGTGCCTCGGTGTCTGATGTTGATGAAGAAATCGCACGACTACCCTCCAACCCTTGCCGCTTAATGGCACCTAAATATTTAATTTAGCGTTAAATTTGACGCCGCCCAAAAACGCCCATTGGAAATGTGCCGCTGAATTATTCCCGCGAAGTTAGTGCGTTAACCGTATCGTTGCCGCATCGCGTACCGGGGTGCGGCTGAATAAAGTTAGTCACAACAATCAGTTGCGGGCCGAATGCGGCACCCCTTTTATCTCGCGCTCCATTGATGCGCTGCTTTCAGGCCATCTCTCGCCAAAACAATTCAGTGAAAGCTAGCTTGAAAGCTGGTCGCCGTGAGCGACACATGCGCATCAAGCGGTGGGCGCAACTCAAAACCCTTGGGCGTTCGTGCGAAGTTCCAAAGGCGAAACAAGCACCATTCCTCGCGCCGTTCATCTGCCACTGCAAGTTCATTGCGCGAGACATGGAACGGCGTGCGTTCCCACCCGTTTGTGGTCTTCACCTCGATGAGACGCTGCCGTCCGTCAGCATCGAAACTGGCAATATCATAGCCCGCGCCATCCCCTTCTTCTTCGGAAACCCAGCGGATTTGTTGCGCCAAGTCCTCCCGCCCTGCTGCAGTCAGAGTGTTACGCTCGTGTTTCAAGACGCGCTCTTCTCCAGCCTTGCCAAGGGCGCGGTTGCGTTCATCCCGCGCGGCCACGTCGAACTTCTTGGCGATGTGGCGCATCTGCTCAAGCTCGTCCGGCGGCGGTTGGTTGGTCAACGTCGGTGCAGGCCCGACCCAGAGTTGCGCCGCCTCGGCCATGCCATCAACGGGCCGGGAAGAGAGGGTGCGGTGCGTCCAGCCGGGGTTAATAGCCAGCCATCGTGCGACGGCGTCGATCAAGCTGGTCTGGAAATTGAAGGCCGGTTTGTACCCGGTGATCCAAATCTTGCCGAGGCCCTTGAGAACGGCACTGATGTTCTGATGTTTGAACTCGACCGATCCGTCCGAGCGGTCGTTCAGGCGCGGTAGAAGCTGCCGCCGATGGGCAGCCTTGTTGTAGGGACGGCCCGCCACATCGTCAGCCAGCATCGCGAAGTAATCCGCGACGATCAGATCATTTTCAGTATCTGTCCACGCTTGGCTCGACATTACGCCAGGCTAGAGGAAGGTTCGGAGTTTGTCACGAAAGCGCGGGTTGCGGACCTTCGGCGTGATCCGCGTCAAAGCCCGCATGGCTGGACGAAGGGTGAATTCGCTGCGTTTGCGCAGAAGGCTGCTTCCACACGCCTTGCAGACCTTCACCTTGGATTGCACACGAAGCAAAAACAACTAGCGGTTAAAACACTGATGCAAAGGGACAATCTTTTCAATTCTCCATCGGTTGCCTCGGCCTAAACCCGTAGGCATTCTTGTACTGTTCCGTAGGTCAGTCGGCAGCAAATGCTTGGTTTGAGGCCATTCCTTGGCATCTATGTTCCACGAACAGTTTCGGTGTCGCAAATGGAAGGCTAATGCGGCAGCCGTATCGCTAGCAATGAGACAGAAATGTCTTACGGAGCCTGAATGACTGCCATGAACCAATCGTCACTCGGCACTGACGGGCACCGGTTCGGTGTCCTGTTTGTCTTTGGCGCTGGCGTGCTTTGGTCGACCGTCGGGCTTGGAATACGGCTGATCGAAGACGCAGTTGTGTGGCAGATATTGCTTTACCGTTCGGTCAGCCTGTCACTTCTACTGTACGTGTTCATTCGCATGCGGTCCGGAGAAAGCCCCTTTGCCCAGATACGCCGCACGGGATTTCCAGCGGTGATCGCGGGGCTGTCGCTCGTTGCTGCCTATTCCGGCGGGATATACGCGATCCAGTCGACGTCCGTGGCAAACGCCATGCTTTTGTTTGCAACAGCACCCTTCATGGCGGCAGTTCTGGGGTGGATTGTCCTGCGTGAACCTGTACGCCTTGCCACCTGGGTGGCGATCGCCGTTGCCATTGCCGGTATCGCGATCATGGTCGCAGATAAATCCGGAGGCGTTGCCTTGACGGGCAGTCTTGCGGCTTTGGGGTCCGCCTTTGGGTTTGCGGTCTTCACCGTGGCGCTTCGGTGGGGGAAATCAGGTGAAATGCTGCCGTCGGTTTTTCTGTCCGGAATATTCGGCATCATCGTGACATCCGGCATATGTCTGTTTTTGGAATTGTCTCTGGTGTTGTCGGTCCGGGATGGCGGCATTGCAATGGGCATGGGGGTGTTTCAGGTCGGCGCAGGGTTGATCCTGTATACTCTGGGGTCTCGCAGCCTTCCCGCTGCGGAACTTGCGCTGTTGTCACTGGCTGAAGTTCTGCTTGGTCCTCTATGGGTCTGGTTGTTTATCGGCGAAACGGCCACGCTGAACACATTGTCTGGAGGCGCAGTTTTGCTTGCGGCCATCGCTGGAAACGCGCTGTCAGGCAAGCGACGCAAGCCGCCGCCGATCACCTCACCATAGGGGATCGGGGACAACTCATTTCTGATGGAGCTGCCGTGGGTGGGTGCGTTGCATGTGTGATCCGATCCATGTGCGCATGATACGTGTTGCTTTTGCGCGGCTTTAGCCCTACGGCTTTATTTCTGGATCGCTAATACGCCGTGAGACAATATTTTTTCGGCCAATCTTGATCGCTCACCTTCTCGTCCAGCGTTGACCCAAGCATTTGCACCCGGGCGACGCTGGTCAGATGACGATAAATTGGCCGCATAGCTGACGACCATTTCTGTTCGACCCTACGATACCGTTGCCAAGATGCTGCCAAGCAGCACCTGTCGCGCTTCTGGTCCGCTTACATTTACAGGATCAGATTTCCCAAATTTTCCATACCCGTTCAATTTTCGGACGACACAACAACCGCCCCCTGATCGGGCTGTGTTTTCGAACTCGATTTGTGCCCTCTCGACGTCTCTGCGCGGTTCGCGCTCAGAGGCACATCATGGGCGTACCGGCGTTGCAACCAAGGGGTTGCAGCGTCGTTGGAGCATGGCCTGAATTTGGATAAACATCTGCTTTTCACCCCCGGCCCTGTGAATGTGGCCGAGACCCTGCATACCGCGATTTGCAAAGAGGATATCTGCCATCGGGAAACTGATTTTGATGCCCTTCTTGCAGGTATTGAGCACAAATTACTCTCCCTTTTTCAGATAAGAAAAAGAGGACGCTACCGCGCGGTGGTGATCACCGGCTCCGGGACAGCGGCGAATGAGGCGATACTGTCCTCGGTGGTCGGAGATGGTGCCATTTTGATCCTGTCGAACGGAGAGTTTGGCGGGCGACTGCACAAGACATCGGTGATCCATGACAAGAAGGCCCATCTGATCGAAATGCCTTGGGGCACCGCCTTCGATGTACCGGAAATCGCAACTTACCTTGCAAAACATAAGATCAACCTAGTGGCCATGGTCCACCATCAGACCTGTTCGGGAATGTTGAATCCGCCGGCGCAGATCGGGGCCCTGGCAAAAGCCAGCGGCGCACTCTTTGTGGTGGATGGGGTCAGCTCGGTTGGCACCGAGGTGATCGACATGGAGGCGTGTCATATCGCTTTTGTGTCCAGTTCCAGCTCCAAGGCCTTGGGCTCCTATCCCGGCCTGTCTTTTGTCGTGGGGCTCAAGAAACAGTTCAAACGGCTCAAACACCACGCAGCCAAGACCACTTACCTGAATCTCGCAACGTTCTACGCATTCCTCAAGACCCACAGTCAGACGCCAAACACACCGGCCGTACCGTTGTTTTTTGCATTGAACCAAGCGCTCACGGACATACTGAGCGAGGGCGTCCTTAAGCGACATGCCCGCATCAAGGCGCGGGCTGATCTGCTGCGGAACGGCATGCGCAGGCTCAATCTCGACTTTTTGGTTGATGAGGCGGACATGTGTTCGATGCTGACGACGGTGCACATTCCAGCATCGGTATCTGTGCATGATCTGCGTGCCCGTCTGCGTGAAAAGTCCATCATCATCTACGAAGGAAAGGGATGCTTTGCGGGCAAGGTTTTTCAGGTCGGTAATTTCGGGGAGCTTGCGGATGGCGACATCCTGTACTTCCTGTCGACCCTCAAGGACGTGTTGCTGACGCTTCAAGCGGATGCGGCAGACCTTGTCACTCCGGTCAGGCTGACGCGCGCGCCCTGCCCTGTTGCCTGTGCCAGTGCCAGTGCCGGTGCCCGCGCGTGTGCGGGTAGTGTCATGAACGATATGCTGACACGCCTGTGGGCGACCAAGACCCGCGATGACGAATGGTGGTCGTCTTTTGTCACGGCACCGATCGCCATCGTTGCCAATTGTGGCGTTGTCGACATCGCTTGGATCACGCCCAACCGGATCACAGCGGCGTCGTTCCTTGTGGCCATCGCGGCAACCGTTGCAATTCTGATCGGAGGGACCGCGTATTTCATCGCGGCGGCCATCCTGATCCATGTCAGCCATATCCTTGATTGCATGGACGGTCAGTTGGCACGCTACAGAATGGTTTCGTCCCCCGTCGGCAGTTATTACGACCGTATCACGGATCAGGTACAGGTCACGTTATGGTTCGGGGCGGCAGGCTTTGCTGCATTTGCGCAGACAAACAGCGTCACGCCGGTGTTTCTGTCGCTGCTCGGCATCGCGTTCTATGGCTTGCGCGGATACGCCAAATACGTGGCACTGGAGATCGAAACGGGACGCAACCCGGATTATCCTGCTCAGATCGCGCAAATGAAACAGGTACAGACCACCTCAGGACCAGGGTTTGGTCTAAAGGCAAATCTAGTCTGGTTCCGGCGAGAACAAAGCAAGGTGCTCGCCTTTGATGAAGGCGTCTTCATCTTCATGCTCTCTGCGGCGCTGATCTTTGATCAACTCATTCCGATGCTTTGGGTGTTTGCGGCAAGCCAGGTGTTCTTGGGCCTCTACAAATCATGGCTTCGCGGAAAAAACATCGACGAAAATCTGAGGGTTCCAACGCAAAAATAGCCCGCTTCGACGCGGCTCATTCAGGATTGAAGCATAATGAAATACGAAAAACACCGTGCACCGGTTGCCGTCATTCTGGCCGCTGGCATTGGCTCGCGCCTCAGCCCACTGACCGACAGTTGCCCCAAAAGCCTGCTGACTGTGGGCGGATCGATCATCCTTGAACGCATGATCCGCAATTGCCTGAGCTGCGGAATGTCGCAATTCGTTCTGGTTCTGGGTCACCGGGCTGATGAGATTGAGAAATTTGTAGACAAGGCATTTCGCGGCATCCGTGTCACCTATGTGATCAACGACCGATACCGCGAGACGAACACAGGCTACTCCCTGATGCTGGCGGCCAAAGCGATTGGCACAGCTGAGTTTGTCAAATTCGATGCGGACGTCGTGTTTGATGTCAAAATCCTGCGCCAGCTTTTGGACAGCGACCACGCAAACGTCTTGTGCATTGACCGCAACATCGCGCTTGAGGACGAAGAAGTTAAGGTCATCGCAGACGAACAGATGCAGGTCCTTGAAGTTGGCAAGTCCGTCGATCCGAAGCGCGCGTTGGGTGAATCAATCGGCATTGAGAAGATCAGCGCCGGTACGGGTGCACTGCTGTTCGCAGAGCTTTCAGAAATGATGGAGAGCCGTGGAAACCTTCAGGCGTATTACGAGGCGGCTTACGCGCAATTGGTCGACAAAGGTACGCAGTTCCATGCTCTTGATATCAGCGGCCTGGACTGGACGGAGATCGACACAGCCGAAGACTTTGTCGCTGCAAATGCGATGTTCAGCAGCCCTGTCACTACCATATCCCGTGGCCAGCAAAAGGTGCTGGACGAGGCTGTGGAAGAAGCGGCCATTCAGACGCACGTCTGATGCATCTACTGCCCTGCGCCGCAATTCCGGCGCGCGGTGTACGGCGCAGTGAAGCCCTTGCCATCCCGGCACAGGATCGCTGCATTTGAAAGGACCTCTCATGGCCAAAGGCAACAACAGCAAACGTGGCAACAAAGAAGCCAAAAAACCCAAGCAAGAGAAACCAAAGGTTTCTGCGACGGCCAATTCTCTGGCTGGAAAACCCGCGCTCGCAATTGGCGGCAAAAAGGTAAAGTAGCCGGAACGTTTCGGATTTCGTCCGTCTGAGGTATTCAGCTTGCTTTAGTTGCGCACCTTGGCACGGGCGGCGTCCGAGACTTGTCCCAAAACGCCTATAATTTAGATTTGGAAGACCCAATGAGCGAAACAGAAGAGTCCGGCACAAAGATTCACTATATCTGCCAGACATATATTGCCAAGACGACTGCGCGGGGGCAGCAAGGCCCCCTGAAAATCGACAAGCAGTTGCAGTATTCTACGCCCCGTGAAGCTGAAGAGCGGGCAGAACGGGAATTTCGCGCGGAAAATTGCGTCGGTGCCGATGCCTATATGGTGGTTGAAGACAGCAGTAGCGGCGAAGTAGGAGACCCTACATTTTTAGTGAGACTTGGGTCTGTTCCTGAGCAGGATTGACTTCAAAACCGCGCGTGCATTGAAGAACAAAAGTTGGCCCACAGGCATTTGCCTGCGGGCCAGTGGTTCGCGATTTACATCATGCCTTCCATACCCTCCATGTCGGGTATGCCGTGGCGGTTCGGCTTGGCGGGTTTGTCCGCCACCATCGCTTCGGTGGTGACCAGCAGGCCTGCAACCGATGCGGCATATTCCAACGCAATCCGAACGACCTTGGTCGGATCGATGACACCGGCCTTCAACATGTCGCCGTACTGGTCCAGTTGTGCATCATAACCAAACGTCTTGCTGGTGTTCTCAAGTACTTTTCCAGCAACGACTGAGCCATCGACACCGGCGTTTTCAGCGATCTGGCGCAACGGGGCCTGAAGAGCTTTGCGGATGATCTTGATACCCGCATCCTGATCCGCGTTTTCTCCTTTGAGACCTTCCAGAACCTTGCCTGCATGGACAAGTGCAACGCCACCGCCTGGTACGACGCCTTCTTGTACAGCCGCACGTGTTGCGTTCAAGGCGTCATCAACCCGATCCTTGCGCTCTTTCACTTCGATCTCGGTCGCACCACCAACTTTGATCACCGCAACGCCGCCCGCCAGTTTGGCCAGTCGCTCTTGCAGTTTTTCCTTGTCGTAGTCTGAGGTGGTCTCTTCGATCTGCGAACGGATTTGGGTGACACGCGAAGCGATAGCTTCTTTGTCACCTGCTCCGTCGATCACAGTTGTAGTGTCCTTGGTGATTGTAATCTTCTTGGCATCGCCAAGCATGTCCATCGTGACGTTTTCGAGCTTGATGCCCAGTTCTTCGGAAATCACCTGTCCGCCTGTCAGGACGGCAAGATCTTCCAGCATCGCCTTGCGGCGATCCCCGAAACCGGGCGCTTTGACACCGGCCACTTTCAGACCACCGCGCAGTTTGTTCACAACAAGGGTTGCGAGTGCTTCGCCGTCAATGTCCTCGGCCATCACCAAAAGCTGCTTGTTCGCCTGCATGACAGCCTCAAGCAGCGGCACCATGGGGGACAGAGACGTCAGCTTCTTCTCGTGCAGGAGGATCACGCAGTCCTCCAGGGTCGCCGTCATCTTGGCGGTATCCGTGACGAAATACGGGCTGAGATAGCCACGATCGAACTGCATGCCTTCGACCACTTCGGTCTCGGTCTCCAGCCCTTTGTTCTCTTCGACAGTGATGACACCTTCGTTGCCGACCTTGGCCATGGCGTCCGCGATCTGTTGACCGATAGCAGCTTCACCGTTTGCCGAGATGGTGCCGACCTTGGCGATTTCGGCCGTATCGCCCACTGGCCGCGACATTGCCTTTACTTCCGCCGCAACGGCGGTGACCGCTTTGTCGATACCGCGTTTGAGGTCCATCGGGTTCATGCCCGCTGCGACTGATTTCATGCCTTCTTTGACAATGGCCTGAGCGAGAACCGTGGCGGTTGTTGTGCCGTCGCCTGCCTCATCGTTGGTGCGCGATGCAACATCCTTGACGAGCTGTGCGCCCATGTTCTCGAACGCATCCGAAAGCTCGATTTCCTTGGCGACCGTAACACCGTCCTTGGTGATGCGTGGCGCACCATAGGACTTGTCGAGAACCACGTTGCGGCCCTTGGGGCCAAGCGTGACCTTGACGGCGTTTGCGAGCGTATTGATGCCTTTGAGCATGCGGTTACGGGAGTCCGTGCCGAATTTGACGTCTTTTGCAGACATGTCGGGATTCCTAAATGAAAAATGGGGGAGGGTTCAGCGTCGTTCAGGCCATAATGCCCAAGATGTCGCTCTCCTTCATGATCATGAGGTCTTCACCGTCAATCTTGATCTCTGTACCGGACCACTTGCCGAACAAAATCTTATCGCCAGCTTTGACGTCCATTGCGATACGCGCGCCAGCATCGTCCTTTGCACCTGCGCCAACAGATACCACTTCGCCTTCTTGTGGTTTTTCCTTGGCGGTATCGGGAATGATCAGACCGCCTGATGTCTTTTCGTCACTTTCAATGCGACGAACCAGAACGCGGTCGTGGAGTGGGGTAAACAACATAGATATGCTGCCTTTCAAGATTTACGGGGGTGGATGGCGTGCGTAGGGACACATTGGCACTCGCCACACCTGAGTGCCAATACGACTGAGATGGCTATCGTTGAGGTCGGCTACAATAGACTAGTCGTAAATATTTTAGGGCCTAGTACAGAGTTGGACGCGCCCGACCATTGATCTCTGCAGCCGCTCCAGGCCGCCGTCACCTCATCAGCCGCCAGCAATCTCTTTCCACTTAAAGAGCAGGGTACTGCTTTGGATTTAGGTCGTATTCCCGCGCTTTGGTCGAAAATGGATAAGCATGGCGTGCAAAATGACCTGCATTGTCGAGTACAATTCAGGACAAGGGGCTTAGCAGGTGAACGTACATTCTATTGACGATGGATTTACGCCTGCCGAATGCAGCGCAATCGTCAACGCCATGGCATCAGCTCCAGCGAGAGAAGCTTTGCTTGTCGGCCAGAACCGGGATCATAATCTGCGCCGCGCCAAGCTCGTTTGGCTGGATGAGATCGACGGCATGGCGTGGGTCATGGAGCGACTTATCGACGTTGTGAGAACCTCAAACCGAAACTGGTTCGACTTTGATCTCAGAGAATTTGCCGAGAGCCCACAGGTTGCCAGCTACGATGCCACGGATGGCGGTCATTTTACATGGCATTCCGACATCGGTGATGGCCCAATGGCACAAAAACGAAAACTGACATTGGTCGCGCAGCTTTCCAAGCCCGGAAGCTATGATGGCGGTGATCTGGAAGTTATGCCGGGCGCGCACATTATCGCGGCAAACCGGACGCAGGGGTCTATCACTATTTTCCCAAGTTTTCATCTGCATCAAGTGACGCCTGTGTCACGAGGCACCCGACATTCTTTAACCGTCTGGGCGCACGGCCCTAAGTTTCGGTAGATAGAAGAACGTAGAGTTACGTTTCGCGTTCCAGTTTTTTCCGCGCCAGTTTGCGGGCACGGCGGATTGCTTCAGCTTTTTCCCGGGCCTTTTTCTCAGAGGGTTTTTCGAAATGTTGCTTCAGCTTCATTTGCTGGAAAACACCTTCGCTCTGGAGCTTCTTTTTCAAAACTCTGAGTGCTTGATCGACGTTGTTGTCGCGAACACTGACCTGCATTTGGTTTCTCTACCTTGGAAGACTTACCTGAATGAGAGTTCCTAGAACCCCCGCCTTGTTAAGTAATTTTGGTGTCGTCCACATTCCGACATCAGCGTTCAGCCGCCCACGCTCCTCTTGAACCCAACATCTTAAGCCGAAGGGTGCGGTCACTCTGGCACTGGCTATCAAATACGCGCGGCAGACCAACGCATAGGCCATTGTGCCGATACACCGCTATGGCGAATAGGGGTCAGCTGGAGACTGGCCTCAGGTCTCGGGAAAAGGTACCTGCCGCTCTACTTGCAATGGTGGAACAGGCTTCAAACGATTTTCGCCCAGACGCGGATGCAGCCGCCCGGCAATGCCCCAGGCCAGCAGGCTTGCCGCTCCGGCGGCGGCAAAAATGCCGGATATCGGTGCCACCAAAAGGATCAGCCAGGCCACACCCGGTGTCAGGATGCCGGACACATCCCGATAGGATGAGTAGACTGCCGACATTTCGGTGCGTTCCGATGGTTTGACGGCCATCAGGAACGGCAATCCGGCACAAATGTCCAAAAGGATCAGAAAGAAACTGCCGACAAAGAGAACAAATACTGTTGCAGACGGGGCTGCTGAAACCAAGCTGGCGGTACAGAACAGACATGCGAAAGCCATGAAGCCGGTTTGAACCGAGCTGCGCACGGAGTGTTTCTGCATCCATCTCAGCATCACCGGCGACAAAAATAATCCAGCATTTGTGATGGACAAGAGCGTCCCGCCCAGCGTTTCTCCAAGGCCATTCTCAACAGCGAAGATGGGCAGATAAACAACATAGGCCCACCACCCGCAGGAGCGGATCACCGCAAATAGCCAACCTGCGATCAGGCGGGGTTGTTGTAAGAAACGCCCCAGAAATGCCAACGGATTAACTGGTGCATGCTGCGCCCGGGTAATCAGTTTGCCATTCCCCAGCCGTAGAAAGATGAACACGCCCAGCATGGTTGCAGCGGCCACGCCGGAAATCACGAATGGAGCGGGCCGCCACCATTCCCACAAAAGTACGCCCAGCATGGGGCCAACGGTCCATCCAAGGGCCGAATAGAACATGCGCAGCGTTTCGCATTTTCCGAGATCAATCCGGGAGATGTAATCCAGCACATAGGCGTTGAAACACACAAAGGTGACGACAGTGGCCAGCGAGTTTAAAACAAGCCCCAGAACGACCATCTCCGGGGACCCCAGAGCTGCGAGGCCCGATCCGACAATGAATCCCGTCGCCCCGATGCCGTACATCCACCGCCTCGCTATCCAGCGATTGAGAAAGGGAACGAGAAGCCCAGTCAGCAATGAGATGATCCCGATCAAGAAATAAACTGAACTGATCAGGGCCGCGTCCTGAAGCGCGTCGTACATCGCGATCGGAAAGACGGAAATCAGGATGCCGCGTGCAACCGCCTCAAACGCAGCCAAGGTCGCGAAACCCTGCACAGATGGTGCAGGCGCGTGTCGCAGCCATTCGGGGATTCGACGCTCAAACATCTCTTAAGGGGCCTAGAAGTATGCCTCCGAGCATGCGCAGTGCTCTTTGCGCGTCTGTTCAAAAAGCGGCACCAACAATGGTTCACGACGCATTTTTCGAGTTTGCCGTTCATTTCTTTGTGTGTCGGCCATCGGAAGTGACGCCAATTGCCCCGAGCAGGCCAGACTGCCTTTCACATCGCCAAACCGGCGCTTTGGTCGACACCCTGGCCCAAACCTCGACAGCCTCTGAACGGGCAGGATTTTCGCCAGTTTTCGCAAAAACAAGAGTTTTCAACACAATCGGCTCGGGGCAGTCGTTAGCTGCGCGACAGTTGAAAGGCTGGTTTGGAGCCGAGCATTGAGAGTGCGGTGCATGCCAAGCCATGGTTGGCGTCAGCCGAATTTCGCTGGACCACCATCTTTACCACTTCTTGCTGCACTTTTTGCTGCACAAGTTGCAGCACCCAAAATAGTTTTCTGCAACAAATACAATAACTTAAGACTATGTGTTAAACGCTTTTCGGACTGTCTCTCCGCCACTTCCGCGCAAGTCGGATTTGCCGTGTCGCCAGACGGACGCGTCTGCGGCGCTGGGTCATGGCATCGCGCCCTGCCCAAGCGTTTCAACAGCCCACACACAGTCCGGCGCGACCGAGCGTCGCAATATTGGACAAAACAAGGTCGATTGCCCTTGCACTCGCCGCATTCTGATGCAGTTTCTTGCATGTCACCAAAATTTCTGGATCAGGAGCGTCCGTGTCCCTTTTCATCATCGTTGCCTTGCCATTCCTGGGCGCATTGTTGCCCGGGTTGATGAACCAAGCGGGGCGTGCGGCCTGTGCTGGCGTGACGTTTACAGTGTCGCTGGCCGCCTTCATCGGATTGTTGACGAACCTGCCCGCTGTTCTGGCCGGAGACGTGGTGATGGCGCGGGTCGACTGGATGCCGACGCTGGGCCTGAACTTTACCTTGATGCTCGATGGACTGGGCTTCTTTTTTGCGCTCTTGATCCTCGGCATCGGGCTTTTGATCATCGCATATGCCCGCCACTACCTCAGCCGCAATGACAACATGGGTGAATTTTTCACCTACCTGCTGCTGTTCCAGGGGGCGATGGTCGGCATCGTGCTCAGCGACAACATCCTGCTTTTGCTGGTGTTCTGGGAACTGACGTCGCTGTCGTCCTTCTTGCTGATCGGATACTGGAAACACCTGCCCGAGGGGCGGCAAGGCGCGCGGATGGCACTGACCGTGACCGGCATGGGCGGGCTGGCGATGATCGGGGGGATGCTGATTCTTGGCCAGATCGCAGGCAGCTATGACCTCAGCGTCATCCTGCAAAACCGCGAACTGATTCAGGCCGATCCGCTGTACCTGCCCGCACTAATCCTGATCCTGCTGGGATGTTTCACCAAATCCGCGCAGTTCCCGTTCCATTTCTGGTTGCCCCATGCGATGGCCGCGCCGACGCCGGTGTCCGCCTATTTGCACTCGGCCACGATGGTGAAGGCGGGGATTTTCCTGATGGCGCGGATGTGGCCCGTTCTGTCGGGCACGCCGGAATGGTTCGTGATCGTCACCACGGCGGGTCTGGTAACCATGGTACTGGGCGCGGTCATCGCGCTCTTTAAACATGACCTCAAGGCGCTTTTGGCGTTTTCCACCGTCAGTCACCTGGGCCTGATCACCATGCTGCTAGGCACCGGCACGGCCTTTGGCGCGATGGCGGCCATGTTCCACATCCTGAACCACGCGACGTTCAAGGCCGCGCTGTTCATGTCCGCAGGCATCGTCGATCACGAAGCACATACGCGCGACATCCGCCGACTGGGCGGCCTGCGCAGCCTGATGCCGATCACCTTCACCATCGCGACCCTCGCAGCCCTGTCCATGGCGGGCATACCGCTGCTCAACGGGTTCCTGTCCAAGGAAATGATGCTTGAGGAGGCCACGCATACGGTGCTCTTCGGCTCCCCATGGCTGGTGCCTGCGCTCGCGACTTTCGGTTCGCTCTTTTCCGCGGCCTACTGTTTCCGCCTGATCGGTCACACGTTCCTTGGGCCCGTGCGCGATGACTATCCGGCCAAGCCGCACGATCCCGGCGCGGGTCTGTGGCTGCCGCCTGCCTTCCTTGTCACGCTTGTCGTGGTGATCGGTGTGGCACCGTTCCTGGCCGAGCCCTTTGTCAAACTGGTCACGGCATCCGTTCTGGGTGACGCGGCCGAGGTGCCCAAGGCCTATTTCAAGATCTGGCACGGGCTTGTTCCGGCCCTGTTCATGTCCATCGCGGCGGTCGTTGGTGGCCTGTTGATGATGGCGATCTTCAACCCTGCCCTGCGCCTGTGGGATGCGACACCGCGGCCCGAAGCCAAGACCATCTTTGAGGCCATCGTCGAAGCCGCCGCCGCATTGGCGCAGCGCATCATCCTGCCGCTGCACAACGGGTCGTTCACCCGCTATGCCGCCGTGGGCACCGTGGCAATTGTGGGTGCCGGGTTCTACGCATGGACAACCGGTACCGTGGGGGCACCGACGCGGGCGATCCAGCCTGCGGGCGTGGTGCCTGTCGTGGGCTGGGCGCTGCTGGTGGCGGCGACCGTCGCGCTCCTGTTCCTGCATCGCAACCGGTTCCTCGCGCTGATCCTGATCGGGATTGTCGGACTGATGGTGTCCATCGGATTTGTGTTCTTCAGCGCGCCGGACCTTGCCATGACCCAGTTCACGGTCGAAGTCGTCACGATCATCCTGTTGCTGCTGGCGCTCAACTTCCTGCCTAACAGCACCCCGGTGGAAAGCTCTGTCCTGCGGCGCGTGCGTGATGTTACGGCCGCCGTTGCGGGCGGGCTTGCGACCTTTGCTCTGGCGTTCCACTACCTGCTGCGCGATGCGGTCGACACACCGATCTCTGAATTCCACCTTGCCAATTCCTACAAAGGCGGTGGCGGCACCAATGTGGTCAACGTGATCCTCGTCGATTTCCGTGGATTTGACACCTATGGCGAGATCATCGTGCTGGGGATTGCTGCGCTCCTGATCTATGCCCTGACCGAAACCCTGCTGGACGGGCCGGTGCGTGCGCGGCTGCTGAACCGCATCCCGGATCAGCCACGCGCGGGTGACATGCACCCGATGATGATGGTCGTGTTGACCCGCGTCATCATGCCGGTCGTGCTGATGGTGGGCTTTTACATCTTCCTGCGCGGCCACAATGAACCGGGCGGCGGGTTTATCGCCGGCCTGATCGTGTCGATCGGCGTGGTGATGCAGTACATGGCCAGCGGTTTCTCTTGGGCCTCTGCCCGCCTCAAGTACCCTTACCACGGGGTGATCGGCGCGGGCGTTCTGGTGGCGGGCTTTACCGGCATCGGGTCGTGGTTCGTCAGCAAACCATTCCTGACCTCTGACTTTACTTATGTGCGCATCCCGCCGTTCAACGAGTTTGAACTGGCCACCGCTGCCCTCTTTGACGTGGGCGTGTTCCTGGCCGTCGTGGGCGCCGTGATGCTGTCCCTCGAAAGCTTCTCGCGGCTGGCGCGCCGCGCTCATACGGACGACCCTGATCACCCAATGGATATTGACCCTTCTCGAAACGAAGACACCACGCCCGACGACGCCGCAAAGGAGGGTGTGTGACATGGAACTGCTTGTTGCATCCGCCATCGGCATCCTGACCGCCGCGGGCATCTACCTCATGCTGCGGCTGCGGACCTTTCCGGTGATCCTCGGCATCTCGCTGCTGACCTATGCGGTGAACGTGTTCCTCTTTGCCTCCGGCAGGCTGACGGTCGGGGCACCGCCCGTGCTGCGCGATGACATGACGGTCTATGCCGATCCGCTGCCGCAGGCGCTGGTGCTGACAGCCATCGTGATCTCCTTTGGCATGACAGCGGTGGTGGTGATGATCGGTCTCGGCGCATTCCTGGGCTCCAACGACGACCATGTCGATGACCAGCCCGCAGGATCGGAGGACCGGACATGATGCACTGGATCATTGCCCCCGTCATCCTGCCTGCCCTGCTGGCGCCTACCGTGGTGCTGGCCGCGCGCTATCACATCGGCATCCAGCGGGTGTTTTCCGTCGTGGGCGTTCTGGCCCTGATCGCGATTTCCATCGGTTTGGCATGGCAGACCTCGGACGGGACGGTCATGCTCTATCAACTGGGTGACTGGGCCGCACCGTTCGGGATCGTGCTGGTGGGCGACCGCCTGTCGACGATGATGGTCCTGCTGACGGCACTTCTGGCGCTTTGCGTTCTGCTCTATTCCATCGGATCGGGCTGGGACAATCGCGGGCGGCACTTCCACGCGCTGTTCCAGTTCCAGCTGATGGGGATCATGGGTGCGTTCCTGACCGGCGACCTGTTCAACCTCTTCGTCTTTTTCGAGGTCCTGCTGATTGCGTCCTACGGGCTGATGATCCACGCGGGCGGCAATGACCGGCTGCGCGCGGGCGTGCAATATGTGCTCTTCAACCTGATCGGCTCGACCCTGTTTCTGTTTGCGCTGGGATCGATCTATGCCGAGACCGGGACGCTGAACATGGCCGATCTCGCCAATCGTGTGGCCTTGATCGACCCGGACGAGACGGTGGGCATCCGCGTGGCCGCCGTCCTGCTTCTGCTGGTCTTTGCGATCAAGGCCGCCCTTGTGCCGCTGCACTTCTGGCTGCCCTCCAGCTATGCCGAGGCACCCGCCCCCGTGGCCGCGCTCTTCGCGATCATGACCAAGGTGGGAGCCTACGCGATCATCCGTGTCTACACCCTTGTCTTCCCGCCCGAGGTCGAAGTAACCGCCGGGCTGCACGACACCTGGTTGCTGCCCGCAGCACTTGTGAGCCTTGCGCTGGGGATGACCGGCGTGCTGGCCGCGCGCAAGCTGGACCGGCTGGTGGCCTTTTCGGTGATTGGCTCCATGGGCATGGTGATGGTCGCGATCTCGCTGTTTACCCCCGAAGGGATCGCGGCGGCGCTCTACTATATTGTGCACTCGACGCTTGCAGGTGCCGCGCTGTTCCTGATCTCGGATCTGGTGCGCACGGGGCGTGGCAATCTGGACCTGACTGCGCAACCGGCCATGGCCGGGGCCGCTCTGACCGCTGCACTGTTCTTTGCGGGCGCCATTGCCATGGCGGGCCTGCCGCCCCTGTCGGGCTTTCTGGGCAAGTTGCTGGTGCTTGACGCCGCCTTTGGCAGCGACCGCATGGTCTGGGTCTGGGTGATTGTCCTCAGCTCCAGCCTGATCAGCATCCTGGGCTTTGCCCGCGCAGGCAGCATCGTGTTCTGGAAGGCCCAGAGCATGCCTGCGACCGAGGCCGAGATGACCCGACCCGCCGCACTGTCCTATGTGGCGGTGGGTGCGCTTCTGTCACTGCTGATTGCGCACACGGTCTTTGCCGGACAGGTCCACGGATACACAACCACCATGTCCCAGCAGCTCTTTGCGCCGCAGGAGTATATCTCGACCGTAGTGGACACCCCGGGCAAGCTGAGCACACCGAAGGAGGGATACTGACATGATGCGCCTGTATAACTGGCTGCTGCCACATCCCCTTTTGACGCTGCTTTTGGCGCTGGTCTGGATCCTGCTGCAAAATCAGGTCTCGGCGGGCATGGTTGTCTTTGGCCTCATCCTCGGCATCATCATCCCGCGCGGCACAGCGATCTGGTGGCCCGATGCACCGACGGGTCTGCGCATGGGCAAGCTGGTGCGCTACATGGTGATCGTGTTGTGGGACATCATGGTCGCCAATATCCAGGTCGCGTGGATCGTGTTGACCGTGCCCAATTCGAAACTAAAGCCTGCGTGGATCGACATCCCGCTTGATCTGCGCCTGCCCGAAGCGATCACCGTGCTGGCCGGGACCATCACCCTGACCCCCGGCACGGTCTCTGCCGATCTGTCGGACGAAGGGCACTGCCTGCTGGTCCATGTGCTGCACACCGATGACCCGGACGCCATCCGGGACGAGATCAAAACCCGCTACGAGGCGCGCCTGATGGAGATCTTCACATGACGTCTGCTGTCGAATTTCTGGACATCGCCATCATCGTGGCCTTTACAGCCCTCGCGATCGGGCAGATCTTTTCCATGATCCGTCTCATTCTGGGCCCCAGCATGGGTGACCGGATCCTCGCGCTGGACACCATGGTGATCAACGCGCTGGGCATGGTCATCGTGCTGGGCATCCGGCAGGGTGTGCAGATCTATTTCGAGGTTTCGCTGCTCATTGCGATGCTGGGCTTTGTCTCGACTGTTGCGCTGACGCGCTTTGTACTGCGGGGGGATATCATCGAATGACGGGTGATGTGATCGGACTTTATGCAACCGCCCTGTGCCTGCTGATCGGGTCGGGCTTTGTCATCGTGGGCGTTATCGGTCTGCTCAAGTTCAACGACCCGATGACGCGCCTGCACGCACCCACCAAGGTGGGCACCGTCGGCATCGGTATGTTGCTTCTGGCGTCGATGATCCATTCCTTCACGCTGGGGCAGACGTCCCTGCACGAGCTGCTGATCATGGCCTTCCTGTTCGTGACCGCGCCGGTGTCGGCCAATTTCATCGCCAAGGTGAACATTCATCGCCGGGCCTGCGACATGCCCCCGCCGCCGTCGGTGGATGACACATGGTCGACGCTGGACACGCCCGATACGGAGCCGGCACACACACACGCACCCTGATCAGAAGAGCTGCCGTTCCTTGGCCAGCAACGCGGCCTGTGTCCGGTTCGACACGCCCAGCTTGGCCAGAAGGTTCTTGACGTGCAGCTTGACCGTGACCTCCTGAATCCCGAGGTTGCGGGCGATTTCCTTGTTGGACAGGCCAATGCACAGCTGCTCCAGCGTCTGCATCTCGCGGTCCGACAGATCGGCAAACGCCTCATCGCGGGCGGTCGGCGCTTCGGGTGCTGCAAAGTCGAAGGGAAAGTACCGCTCGCCCGACAGGACAAAGCGAATGGCATTGACCATCGAGGCCGCGGTCAACGATTTCGGAATGAACCCATTGGCACCGCGCGTCATCGCCGCATTGGCGACCTCGCGATTGGCGACCCCCGACATGAGCGCCAGCTTGACCGCCGGAAAGGCCTTGTGCGCCCGGTCCAGACCATCCAACCCGTTCATACCCGGCATATTGTAATCAAGGATCAGCAGGTCAATCGCGTCGAGCCCGCCCATCTTTTCCAGCGCCGTGTCCAGATTGGGGGCGGTCAGCACTTTGAATTCACCACTCGCCTCCAGATAGGCCGCGATGGTGTCCCGCACCAGGTCGTGGTCGTCGGCAAGAAGAATATTGGGCATGGCGGCGGTCCTTGATCTTGCACAACGCATAACAACAAACCGCATCAAAAAAGAGGCGGTCCTATACTTTGGTATAGGTAACTATGCCAATGCCCCAAGCGCAAGCGATCCGGTCGGGTTATCTACAATTGAAACCCTGAATCGAAGGAACGGTTATGGCTCAGTATCACCACTCACGGACATGGGCGTTTGTCTTCGGTATGCTCATGTGCTGGACACTTCCCGCATTTGCGCAAAACGTGATGGGGTTGCAGGTGACTGCTTCCCCATCACACACCGAACCGACAGAGTTGAGCCTCGAGGCGCTGGACGCCATGGACCAGGTGACGTTCACGACAACGACCATCTGGACGGATGGCGATGTGGAGTTCTCCGGCGTGCCGCTCAAGGCGCTACTCGATCATGTCGAGGCCGATGGCAGCACGGTCGAAATGGTTGCGCTGAACGACTATGCGGTCTCGATGCCGATCGACGCACTCGAGGACACCGCCCCCATCGTCGCCACCCGCATGAATGGCGAAACCATGTCGGTGCGTGACAAGGGGCCCTACTGGGTCGTGTTCCCCTATGATAGCGATCCCAAATACCGAAGCGAGCCGATATATGCGCTGAGTATTTGGCAGCTCAACCGCTTGAAGGTCGTGGATTGACCGGGCAATGCCGCCTAATGTGACGCGCAAACAGGGGGCGCGTGTGAAGGCAGGACCAAACCGGTACCGCGTGGCGATCTTGGCAGGCTTCGGCCTGCTGATTTTGCTGTTGGGGATCATGGCGACAAATCTGGTGTCGCAACTGCGCGATCTGTCGATGGCGGCAGGCGACAACACACAATGGAGCATTGCGCAACTCGACACCGAGTTTGCCAATCTCAACGCCACCCTGTCTGATCAGCTGTCCGATCAGGATCTCGCCGCTGACGATATCGGGTTGCGCATCGACATCGCGCTCAGCCGTCTGGCCATCATCAATTCCGGGCGGGCCGCCGAGATCTTTGGTAAGAACGACGACGCCCCGGCCCTGATCGCCCCGATCAATCAGTTCGCAGCGGAGGTGATCGACATTGTCGACCGCCCCGGCCCGCTCGCCATCGAAGACATCCGCATCATCCGCGACAAGGTCAGGGAAGTCCGGCCCGAAGTGCGCAGCATCGCGCTGCTAGGTGTGCGGCTGGGCGCTGAACAATCCAAGGCACGGCGGGCCGAGTTCTCGCAGCAACTGTCGCGGACGGGGGGCATCGCCATCGCCCTTCTGATCGCCATGGCTGCGTTCCTGATCGTGCTGGACCGGCTTTTGCAGCGCGCGGTACGGCGCGATTCCGAATTGTTGACCTCATCGCGCCAACTTGAAGCGACCGTCGGCGCATCCCTCGACGCGATCGTGACGGCCGACGACGCAGGCCGGATCATCGGCTTCAACGCCGCCGCTGAACAGGTCTTTGGCTGGTCCCGCAACGAGATCCTTGGCCTGACAATGGAAGACACCTTTATCCCGCACCGGATGCGCGACGCCCATCACAATGGCATGAAACGCTATCTGTCCACGGGCAAGCCGCGCGTGGTCGATGCCGGGCGCGTCGAACTGGCCGCCTTGCGCAAAAGCGGTGAGGAATTCCCGGTCGAGCTGAACATCACAACCGCCGAAGATGCCGGCCGTACGACGTTCA
This sequence comes from uncultured Tateyamaria sp., assembly GCF_947487805.1. Taxonomy (GTDB): domain Bacteria; phylum Pseudomonadota; class Alphaproteobacteria; order Rhodobacterales; family Rhodobacteraceae; genus Tateyamaria. Next base: position 108,321 of record NZ_CANKXW010000002.1, read on the forward strand.
TCGCCTATATCCGTGACATCAGCGCCCGCAAGATCAACGAACAACAACTCATCGATGCCCGCGACAAGGCGCAGCGCACGGACAGGGCAAAATCCCAGTTCCTCACGGTGATGAGCCACGAGATGCGCACCCCGCTCAACGGTATTTTGGGCGTCCTCGACTTGCTCAAGACCACGACACTTGATGCGCGGCAAAAGCGCTACACCGATATCGCCACGTCTTCGGGCGAGGTCCTGCTGGAACACATCAACGAGGCGCTCGACATCACCCGGATCGAGACCGGCGCCTTGCAACTGACGCCACAGGATTTCGACTTGCCCGACCTGATGGCGGGCCTGATGGATGTGTTCGGGCCGCTCGCGCGCGAAAAGCAGCTTGGGCTATCGCTCAAGATGGATGACGCGGTCAAAATGGCCTTCCACAGCGACAGCAACCGCTTGCGCCAGATCCTCACCAACCTGATCGGCAATGCGATCAAGTTCACCGACGCGGGCCGGGTCTCTGTCCATGTCAGCGGCATTCACGGGGCCGGCGAAACTGCGCTGCGCATCGCGGTCTTGGACACCGGCGCCGGCATCGCGCCCGATCAGCAGGACCAGATATTCGAGGACTTCGTGGCGCTTGCCCATGGCGAGGGACGGCAGACGCGCGGGGATGGTCTGGGCCTGTCGATCTCGCGGCGCATCGCCCGTGAAATGGGCGGCGACATCGCACTGACCAGCGCAAGGGGGCGCGGGTCCACCTTTACCCTGACCCTGCCGGTCACGCGGCCCAAGTCCGACGCACCCGAGGCACCCGTCCCGCCCGAGGTGCCTGCCGAACCGGTCCGCGCCTGTTCCGTGCTGGTGGTCGAGGACAACGCCATCAACCGCAAGGTGCTGGGCGACATGCTCGAGGGGATGGGGCACAGTGTCCTGCAAGCCGTGCACGGCGCCGAAGGGCTGGAGCTGGCCGCGACAGAGACCTTTGACCTGATCTTCATGGACATCAGCATGCCCGTTATGGACGGGATCGAGGCCACGCAGAAACTGCGCGCAGGCGACGGCCCCAACGCGCTGACGCATATCGTGGGCCTTACCGCGCATGGGCGCGAGGAATATCGTGATGCCGCCGAACGGGTTGGGATGAACCGGTTCCACACGAAACCCATTCGCCTCGATGCGCTGCACAGCATCCTCGCGGACATCACGGCGGCGGCGTTCCCGTCCAATGACGGGCTGAACGTGCCCGACGCGCTGACCGAACTGATGGACGCGCTTGGCACCGCCAAGGTCAGCGATATCGCCGACAGTTTCTTTGCCGAACTGGCCGCGTTCATTGCCGCGGCGCGCGCGACAGACGATGGCAACACGCTGGCCGAACACGCGCACAAGATGAAGGGGGCGGCGGCCCTTCTAGGGCAATCGAGCCTCGAATCGCCCCTCGCGGATTTTGAAAAAACAGCGCGCGCAGGCGCTCTCGACGATTCGTCGGCCCGCGCCGATGCGCTCGAACAGATTGCCGCGCAGGCGCGCAATGCCTTTGATCAGGCCCTGGCAACACACCCAAAGACGTGACCCCCTATCCTTCGGGATAGATCACCACTTCCAATGCGCCCCAACCTATCCCCCCGCGCCGCCCTTTTGAGGGTCGGGGCGTCTTAAACCTTTGTTCATCAACACGGACCGCCTGGAGGGGTCCTCAAGCAAAGGAAGAAAGACATGACACAGACAAAAGAAATCATCGTGGTTGGCGGAGACGGGTTCTGCGGCTGGCCCACGGCACTGCACCTGTCGGGCCTCGGCCACAACGTCACGATCGTCGACAACCTGTCGCGCCGCGACATCGACGCCAAGATGGGCGCAGACAGCCTGACGCCGATCGCATCCATGGAAGACCGTCTGGCTGCATGGAAAGAACAGACAGGCCGCACCATCGGTTTTGAAAACATCGACGTGGCCCGCGACTTTGACGCGATCTGCGCCCTGATGGCGACCAAGCAACCCGACACAGTCATCCACTTTGGCGAACAGCGGGCCGCACCCTATTCGATGAAAGGTGTGGGCGAGAAACGCTACACCGTGGACAACAACATCTCGGGCACGCACAACCTGCTGGCCGCGTCCGTTGAACTGGGCCTCGACCCGCATTTCGTTCACCTGGGCACCATGGGCGTCTACGGTTACGACGATGACGGGCTCGAGATCCCCGAAGGCTACCTGCCCGTCTACATCCCCGCCGATGACAAGCAGATCATCAAGCGTGACATCCTCTACCCGACCAATCCGGGCAGCGTCTATCACATGACCAAGTCGATGGATCAGCTGTTGTTCCAATTCTATGCCAAGAACGACCGGATGCGGATCACGGACCTGCACCAGGGGATCGTCTGGGGCACACAGACCGAGGAAACCAAGCTCGACGAGCGTCTGATCAACCGGTTCGACTATGATGGCGACTATGGCACCGTGCTCAACCGTTTCCTGATGCAGGCTGTGGTCGGCCACCCTCTGACCGTGCATGGCACAGGCGGCCAGACCCGCGCGTTCATCCACATCCAGGACACCGTGAAATGCCTCGCTCTGGCAGTCGAAAACCCGCCCGCCCGTGACGGCAAGGTGGCAATCCTGAACCAGATGACCGAGACCCACACAGTCCGCGAGTTGGCCGCACTGGTTGCCAAAGCATCCGGCGCCAAGATCGCCAATGTCGACAACCCGCGCAACGAAGCGGCGGAAAACGATCTGCGTGTGTCCAACAAGACCTTCCTGTCGCTGGGTCTGAAACCGATCACGCTGGCCGAAGGGCTGATGGATGAAACACAGCAAATCGCGGCCAAATATGCGCGTCGCTGCATCCACAAGATGATCCCCTGCGTGTCCACGTGGACGGACAACCAACGCCCCGGCGTTGTCACTGCGGCAACCCACAAGGCGGCCTGAGGTCACACGGAAACCTCGCACCGGATCTGCTTGGAGGTGGATCCGGTGCGGGCCTGCGTGACCAACTTTCTCTCAATCGGTGAACAAAATGCGCATGATCGGTATCGGGCTAATGGGATTTCTCCTCGCAGGCATCGCCCTCCTGCTGTCTACGATGAACGTCCTCGAAAACGGCCAACGCTATGTGCGTGAGATCACCATGGGTCCCCAACTGGTGTTCGAACAGCGCAACGACGCGGCGGCTGACGGCACACACAGTGCCACGTTTGCGCGTGCGACGCCGAACCATCCTGTGCTTTTGTCCGGTTTGCCCGCCTATCAAAGCGTTGCCTTCTCTCTTCCTTTGGATGCACGCCCGACGTCTGGATACCTCCAAATCGATGCAACATCGCAAGTCCTGAACGGTGTGGAAGGGGTGCTGCGCATCTCCATCCGCAACACCCGCCGGGGCGAGATGTTGCTGCGTCCAGGCGAGGCGGAGCGGTCCTTGCAGCTTCCTCTTTCACCGATGGATTTTGCAAGGCACCAGCTGGTCGTCTCCTTTTCACTGCAAGGCACCTCCCCCAGTGTGCCCTGTGGTCCAGATGACGGCATCGCCGCCATTGTCGAAATCGAGACGACCAGCGCCCTTTTCCTGACCCTCGATCAACCGCTGCAAACGCCGCGCGACCGTATCAGCAGCTGGGGTCAAACGGCGCGCATTGCGTGGTCGGATAGCGCGAGCGGAACGGATCAGGCCCGCCTGCTGGGCCAGGCCGTCGCGTTCCAGCGTCGCGGCATCGCCCCGGTCTTTGTGCCGGGCGGCGGGTCCGACACGCTTGCGACAGATGCCGTTGACGCAACCCTTGCGTCCTTGGCACCCACCGCCATCGAACCAACCCTCTGGCCCCGCCCCCTGGCCAGGACCCGCGCCACTGGCGGCACGCGTCGGTTTCACAAACAGACAGTGTGGCGCGAAACCTTTGAGCTGTCGGCTGCACAGGGCGACGCATATGCCCGTGCGCTCGATCTGAACCTGACCCTCGGTGTCCTGATGGCTCCGTCGATGTGGACGGTGAGCGTGACGCTGAACGACCGGCTGGTGCATCAGGCGCATGTCGCGGCAGGCGATACACAGCTGTCGACACAGATCGACCTGCCCCGCGATGTGCAGGAGCGGTCCAACGAGATCGAGGTGACCCTATCCACGACCGATCATTTCGACGGCACATGTAACGAAGGGCCTGAACGCATCGCAGAGCTGTTGCCGAGCACTGTGCTTCTGGCCTCAGACACGGCGTTTGCCGATGACAGCACCGACATGCGCGCGGCCTTGGCTGCATTGGACGTGACACAGATCGCCGTAGCCGGCGCGCTGACCGCACCGGATGCAACGCTCGCCGTTCAGTTGCTGGACGATGTTTTGCCGCCCGAAGCTGCATGGCAGGCGGCGCTGAATGCAGCCGATATTCTGGTTGTCCCCGCGGGGACACCTTTGGCCGCGACGTTGCAATCGGGCTGGGTCGTCACCTGGGGCGAGGCTGGCATCGACGTTATTCCGCTGGATCGCGCCGACCGCGCGGGCCTTGGTACCCTGGCGCTTGTCGTCTTCTCCACACCCATCTCTCTCACCGAGGTGGCGTCATGAGCGAGGCAGAGGACAAACGCGAACAGATCAACTACATCTCGGTCGACAGCGCGCCAAAGAGGTTTGCGGGCCCGGTGTCCGTCTGGCAGGCCCCAAAGATGCTGGCCCTGTTCACCGTGTTTGCCGCGGGCCAGCTGTGGTGGATCAACACGGACATGATGGCGGGGATCTTTCCCAACCGAGACTATGTGTTCTCTGCCCATTCCGGCCGTCACGCGGTCGCGATCCGCATCTTTCTGGCCTCGTTCTTCGTGGCCTTCGCAGCCTTCAGTTCGGGCAACGCGCTGGTGCGCACGCTCTTTGCGCTCGACATGGTGCTGACGTTTCTGTTTGGCTGCGCTGCCTTCGATGTGGCCAACGCGCTGGCGCACCATGTGATCGGCACCTCATTCTCCTTGCACTTCAGTGCCATTGCCTCGGGCCTCTTCGGCTTTGCCGTCTATTCGTTCAAATTGCTGGAACGGGGGTTCATGCCTGCGCGCATCCGGATCGAACATATCCCCGTCAGCCAGATGCGCGCCTTTGTCCGGTTGGGCGTCACGCTGGCCATCGCGGCGGGCGTGGCGGTCTGGGTGGGGGGTATGGACCTGCACGTGGTGGCGGTGATGCGGCAATGGACGCTGCTGGGCGGGATCGGACCGGGTGTGTTCCTGTTCCTGCCCGTGCTCTTCGGGCAGCTGTACCTGCTTGCGATCTACGACGTGCTGACCGCACGCACACCCCGCTTTAACCCGCCGGTGTCGGTGATCGTGCCCGCCCACAACGAAAGCTACATCATTCGCGACACGATCAACGCGATGGACCGTGCCGCCGCACATTACGGCGGCGAGGTGCACATCCTGATCATGAACAACAACTCGACCGACGACACCGAGGAGATCGCCCGCGAAACGCTGGCGGCCTGCACGGCTGCCAAGGGGCGGGTGATCAACGTGCCCAAGCCGGGCAAATCCAACGCGCTGAACGCGGGGCTTGATGCCTGCGAGACGGAATTTCTGGTGCGTGTCGATGCCGACACGCTGGTGGGCGAGGACAATTTCAGCCGCGCGATGCCCTATTTCACCAACCCGGCCGTAGGCGTCGTGGGCGGCGTGCCCGTGCCGCCGGGTGGCGCGCTCTTTGACCGGGCGCGCCTCCTTGAGGTGCTGGTCAAGCACGGGTTCTATTCGGTGGCGATGGGCGCCGTGAACGGCGTGGTGGGCATTCCCGGCATGTTCGTCGTCTACCGCACGCATCACCCGCGTTACCTGGGCGGGTTCGTCGAGGGGATGAATGGCGAGGATACCGATATCTCTCTGCGCATCGGCGAGCTGGGCTTTCACTCGGTGGTCGATCCCAAGATCCGCTACATCTCCGAAGTGCCCTCGTCCTACAGCCACATGCGCGAGCAACGCATGCGCTGGTTCCGCTCGATCTACCACATCTCTTCGCGCTGCCGCGACCTGATCTATGGGCCCAACAAGACGCTGCGCGGCAAGGTGATCCTGCCCTATATGCTGATCAATTCGGCGCGGCGCGCGATGCTGGTTCCGCTGATCATCTTTGGCGGGCTGGAATGGGGGCTGGCCTTCAACCCGGACAGCCCGATCCTGTGGCAATCGATCATTGCCGTCACCACAGGCGCGCCCGCCATCATGGCCGTCCTCGCCTCGCTTCTGAACGGCGTGCCCCGCGGCATCCTCGCCCTGCCCGAGTACCTGATCTTTCGCGTGCTGCGGGCCTATTTCACCCTCGAATCCATGTTGAGCATCCTGGTGGATGCCAGGGCCGAAGACCTCGAGCGCGTCATTCGGCAAGACATCGTGCCGGACCGCCCGATCCGGGTGGCCTGACCAGTTTTTTCACCCCCAACCTAAAGAGTAAGACAGATGACCAGACGGATATACGGAACTCTAGACAGCGACACGATCACCGGAGGAGCCGGACGCGACCACATCCTCGGCAAGGCCAGCAACGACACCATCGTAGGCGGCAACAGTGCCGACCGCGTCTATGGCCAGGGCGGCGATGACAGCGTGCACGGCGCGTCAGGCAGCGACACGCTGCGCGGCGGTGCCGGTGACGACACGCTGCACGGCGACAGCGGCAGCGACACGCTTTACGGCGGCATCGGCAACGACACCATGACCGGCGGCGACGTGTCGGGCAGCGGCGATGGGACAGGTGCTGGCGGCATCGATGACCGGCTTTGGGGTGGCGCGGGCCATGACCACATGTCGGGCAATGGTGGCAATGACCTGCTCTTTGGCGGCAGTGACAACGACACGCTGCTGGGCGGCGACGGCGCGGACCGGCTGTATGGTGGCGCGGATAATGACATTCTGTTGGGCGGGGGCGCAAATGACGTGCTTGTCGGAGCGCATGGTGATGATGACCTGAGCGGCGGCATTGGCCTTGATCGCCTCTATGGCGGCATCGGGCGCGACACGATGGACGGCGGCGCCGGTGCGGACCTGCTGCATGGCGGCGCGGGTGATGACGTTCTGTCGGGCGGTGCTGGCGTCGACCGCCTGTATGGAGCGGACGGCAATGACCTGATGTCCGGCGGCGCTGGCCGCGACAAGCTTTTTGGCGGCGCGGGCAACGACACCATCGACGGTGGCGACGACGATGATCGGATCTGGGCCAGCGACGGGGATGATGTCGTGATCGGCGGTCTGGGCAATGACACGCTGGGCGGCGCCAAGGGGCATGACACCCTGAACGGCGGCGCGGGTGCCGACACGCTTTATGGCCGTGCGGACAATGATGTGCTGGATGGTGGATCGGGCAATGATCTGCTGCTGGGTGGCTTGGGCGACGACGCGGCGTTTGGCGGCTCCGGCACCGACACGTTGGGTGGCGGTCAGGGCAATGATACGTTGAGCGGCGGCAGCGGCAATGACAACCTGAGCGGGCGGCAGGGCCACGACCTGATGGCGGGTGATGCAGGCCTTGACACGCTGAGCGGCGGCAATGGCAACGACACGCTGGACGGTGGCACCGGGGCGGATGTCCTCTTTGGTGGCGCAGGTGCGGACCAGTTGATCGGTGGTGCGGGTGCGGATGCGCTGCACGGGCAATGGAGCACCGACACCCTGTCAGGTGGCGCAGGCAACGACACGCTCGATGGTGGCGGCGGTGCGGATGTTCTGTCGGGCGGCATCGGGAGCAACGTGTTGACCGGGGGGCGCGGGGCGGACACATTCGTCTTTGTGCCCGAGGCGGCGCGCAGCGTTGATCAAGTCACCGATCTGCATGTCTATGGCGCCTATGCGGACCGACTTGATATCTCGGGATTTGACGTCGCTGGCACCTTCGGGTCGGCGCAGGCCTGGGTCGATCAGGCGGTGTCGGTTTCTGGCGACGGCACGGTCACCTTGCGTCTGTCGGACACTCAACGCGTTGACGTGATCGATCATGCAAATATCGGCGCACGGTTCGAAGACCTTGTGATCGACACGCTGATCTTTTGACGGACAGGCCCGCCGCAAAACTGCGGCGGGTCACCCGCCGCGCGCAATCCGGTAGACGGCGCCGTTGCCGACGGAGATGAACAGGATACTGCCATCGGGTGCCTCGACAATGTCGCGCACGCGCAGGGTTTCATCGCCCTCGATCTGCTCCACTTCGCGCGCAGTGTTGCCCGATAGTTCGAGCCGCGAGATATAGCTGAACTTGAGCGATCCCACGAACATGTCGCCGCGCCATTCGGGGAACATGTCGCCCTGATAGACCATGAGACCAGAGGGCGCGATGGACGGATCCCAGTAGTGGGCTGGCTGGGCCATGCCCGGCCTGGACGTGCCTTCGCCGATCTTGGCCCCGGAATAATGCACGCCGTAAGAGATGACCGGCCAGCCAAAGTTGGCACCCTTTTCGATGCGATTGACCTCATCCCCACCGCGCGCGCCGTGTTCGGCCGTCCACAGCACGCCGCGACCGTCAAGGCCCGCACCTTGCGGGTTGCGATGCCCGTAGGACCAGATTTCCGGCAATACGCCTGCGGTGCCCACGAAAGGGTTGTCGCGCGGCACAGAGCCGTCGCGGTTGACGCGCACGATGGACCCGTTGTGTAGGCTGCGATCCTGTGCCGAGGGGCGATCGCCCCGATCGCCGATGGTCACCATCAGCGTGCCGTCTGGCGCCTCGACCACGCGGCTGCCGAAATGCCGGCCCGTACGGCCGCCCGGCGCGCTTTCAAAGAGGTCGCGCAGGTTGACCAGACGAGTGCCATCCGCACTCAGCTCTGCCGCCGCAAGCGCGGTGCCCGACCCGCGCCCCTGCAGCTTGGCATAAGTCAGGAAAATCGTGCGGGTCGTTGCAAAATCGCGCGCCAATGTGATGTCCAGCAGACCACCCTGCCCTTCGGCGGCGACACGCGGTGTGCCAGCCACATCGCTGAGAACCCCGCCCGAGATACGTTTGAGCGCGCCGTCCCGTTCGGTGACAAGCAGATCCCCATTGGGCATTTGCGCCACGCCCCATGGCTGATCCAAGCCCTGAGCCACGGCGGTGACAGTTACGGGGACTGCCTCGGTCTCGAGTGCAAAGGCGGCAAAAGGTGCACAAACAAGGCATGAAACAATCCAGCGCAGCATCGCGACTCTCCCGTGGTTTGGTGCCGTGAAACGTAGATGTCGTGGCCACCAAATCCACCAACATTCCCGTGTGTCAGCCACGACTATTCCACTTTTCTTTTTCAAATGCCCCGCTTAGTCTCCGCTCAGGAAAAAATTCCACAGGGAGTATAAAATAATGAAAAAACTACTTATGGCCTCCGCCGCAACGGCACTGATGGCTGGATCAGCCTATGCGGATGGGCACGCGAAAGACGTCAAGATCGGCATCATCCTGGGCTTTACCGGCCCGATTGAATCGCTGACGCCGTCGATGGCGGATGGCGCTGAGCTGGCGATGAAGGAAGTCACCGACTCCGGCCTGCTGCTGGACGGTGCGACCGTGTCGTCGGTGCGCGCGGATTCGACCTGCATCGATGCCGGTGCGGCCACCGCAGCCGCCGAGCGTTTGGTCACCTCCGACAAGGTTGACGGCATCATGGGTGCCGACTGCTCCGGCGTGACCGGCGCGATCCTGAACAACGTGGCCGTGGCCAACGGTGTCGTCATGGTGTCGCCCTCGGCCACCTCGCCGGGCTTGTCGCACAATGACAACGAAGACAACGGCCTGTTCTTCCGCACCGCCCCGTCCGATGCGCGTCAGGGTGTCGTGATGACCCAGGTGCTGATGGAAGAAGGCATCAAGGAAGTCGCCGTCACCTACACCAACAACGACTATGGCAAGGGTCTGGCCGACAGCTTCCAGGCGGCATTCGAGGCCGCGGGCGGCACCGTGACCATCAACGCGGCCCACGAAGACGGCAAGGCCGACTATTCGGCCGAAGTTGGCGCGCTGGCCTCTGCCGGTGGCGACCGTCTGGTTGTGGCGGGTTATGTGGACCAGGGCGGTTCGGGCATCGTGCGCGCGGCGCTGGATTCCGGTGCGTTCGACACGTTCCACTTCCCCGACGGGATGATCGGTGCCAAGTTGCAGGAAAACTTCGGTGACGAAATCGAAGGCTCCACCGGCCAGCACCCCGGCACCAACTCCGAAGGTGCCGCGATGTTCTCCGACATGGTCGGCGGCGCGTTCGATGCCACATCGCCCTTTACGCCTGAATCCTATGACGCGGCTGCATTGATCATGCTGGCGATGCAGGCCGCTGGGTCCAAGGACAGCAACGACTACAAGGCGCATGTCATGGATGTCGCAAACGCACCGGGCGAGCAGATCTTCCCCGGTGAGCTGGCCAAGGCGTTGCAGATCATCAAGGACGGCGGCGATGTCGACTATGTCGGCGCGACAGCTGTCGAGCTGATCGGCCCCGGTGAATCCGCGGGCAACTATCGCCAGATCGTCATCAAAGGCGGTGAGATCACCACAGCCAAGTACCGCTGAGCGGCACGACAAACCACAAAGCAGCCCGGGAATTTCCCGGGCTGTTTCAATATCTTGAAGACTGTTTTTAAGACAGCACGGGGTACACATGATCGTCGTTGACGACATTCACAAACATTTCGGCGGCTTCCACGCCGTGGATGGCGCATCGCTGTCGATCACGCCGGGGTCGATCACTGGTCTGATCGGGCCAAACGGCGCAGGAAAAACCACTCTTTTCAATGTAATCGCGGGCGTTCTTCCACCGACATCGGGGCGCGTGACCATGGACGGCGAGGACATCACCGGGCTGCCGCCACATACGCTGTTTCACAAGGGGTTGTTGCGCACCTTCCAGATCGCGCACGAGTTTTCGTCGATGAGCTGCCGCGAGAACCTGATGATGGTACCCGGCGCGCAGTCGGGCGAGACACTGTGGAACACGTGGTTCGGGCGCAAGCGCATCGCCGATGAAGAGCGCGCGCTGGCGGCCAAGGCCGACGAGGTGCTGGAGTTCCTGACCATCGAACATCTTGCCGACCACAAGGCGGGCCAAGTGTCGGGTGGGCAGAAGAAGCTGCTGGAGCTGGGCCGCACGATGATGGTCGACGCCAAGATCGTGTTTCTGGACGAGGTGGGTGCGGGCGTGAACCGCACGCTGCTCAACACCATCGGGGATGCGATCCTGCGCCTGAACAAAGAGCGCAACTACACCTTTGTGGTGATTGAGCACGACATGGATTTCATCGGCAAGATCTGTGACCCAGTCATTTGCATGGCGGAGGGCCGTGTTTTGGCCGAAGGCACGCTGGATGAAATCAAAGCCAACGAGCAGGTGATCGAGGCCTATCTGGGCACGGGCCTCAAGAACAAGGACAAGGTGGGCGCATGAAGGTGTTTCGAATTGGCTGCGCCAATCCGACAGATGCGGGGGCTCTGCCCCCGCACCCCCGGAGTTTAACTGGCAAGATGACGCAGGGGATGGATTGTGAGTAATCCCTATCAAGAGAGCCGCGGCAACAAGGATGCTTCGGTCACCAATCCCAGAGGTGCAGGCACATTGCAGGCGGCACCCGGCACCAAGGCGGCGATGAAAACGTCAGAGGCGTTTCTGATTGGCGATAAGATGACGGGCGGCTATGGCGCGGGGCCTGACATCCTGCATGACTGTACCGTTGCGGTGAACCCCGGTGAGATTGCCGTGATTGTCGGCCCCAACGGGGCGGGCAAGTCCACGGCCATGAAGGCGGTGTTCGGGATGCTGGATGTGCGCCAGGGGTCTGTGCGGCTGGACGGTGAGGACATCACGGACCTGTCGCCGCAGGACCGGGTGGCGCGCGGCATGGGGTTTGTGCCGCAGACGTCCAATATTTTCACCTCGATGACCGTGGAAGAGAACCTTGAGATGGGGGCGTTCATCCGGCGTGACGATTTCTCGGACACGATGGCGCAGGTGTATGACCTGTTCCCGATCCTGAAGGAAAAGCGCAATCAGGCGGCAGGCGAGTTGTCGGGCGGGCAGCGCCAACAGGTGGCCGTGGGCCGCGCGCTGATGACCCAGCCCAAGGTGCTGATGCTGGACGAGCCCACTGCCGGGGTCAGCCCCATCGTGATGGATGAGCTGTTTGACCGCATCATCGAGGTGGCGCGCACCGGTATCCCGATCCTGATGGTGGAACAGAATGCGCGGCAGGCGCTGGAGATTGCCGACAAGGGATACGTGCTTGTGCAGGGGCGGAACGCATTTACGGGGACGGGCAAGGAGTTGTTGGCCGATCCCGAAGTGCGCAAGAGCTTTTTGGGGGGATGAGGATGGTCTTTGCATATCTGCTGGCTGCGTCACCTGTTTTGGCGCAGAGCGATACAGCACTTCCAAGGGTGTTCGAGTTGCTCTGTAATTGGGAGCATGAAGCGCGCTTGGATCATCGCGACTCTGCGCCCGAATTGCCGAATGGAATAGCTTATTCGTCTTCTAGCCGTCCGGCTCAAGCTGAAAGAGAAACTACATCAGGCGCCATCGAAATCGCTGGGGTGACTGGAACGCGGCATTTCGTGATGCCGGACATTGGCGGTCCTTTGGCTGGCATGTTCATCACAGTCTATGCTGATGGTCGCAGCGTGAGAACTCAAAACTACAGAATTCATGGGGAGCTTGCCATGTACTCCACATTGGGTGCCTGCGAGGTGATCGAATAATGGACTTCCTCAACGCCATAGTAGCGCTCTCTAACTTCGTCCTGATCCCGGCCATCGCCTATGGCTCGCAACTCGCTCTCGGCGCGCTTGGGGTTACGCTGATCTACGGCATCCTGCGGTTTTCGAACTTTGCCCATGGCGACACGATGGCCTTTGGCACCATGGCGACCATCCTGATCACATGGGCCTTTCAGGCCGTTGGCATCAGCGCAGGGCCCCTGCCCACCGCCCTGCTTGCGCTGCCCTTTGGCATTGCGGTCTGCGCGGCGCTGATCCTTGCGACGGACCGGGGCATCTACCGGTTTTACCGCACGCAAAAGGCCAAGCCGATCATCTTTGTCATGGTCTCCTTGGGCGTCATGTTCATCATGAACGGGCTGGTGCGGTTCATCATCGGGCCCAATGACCAGCGGTTTGCGGACGGCGAACGGTTCATCATCTCGGTGCGTGAATTCAAGGCGCTGACCGGGTTGAAGGAAGGGCTGGCGATCAAGACGACGCAAGGCCTGACCGTGATTACGGCCGTGATTGTCGTGGCCGCCCTGTTCTATTTCCTCAACCGGACGCGCACGGGCAAGTCCATGCGGGCCTATTCCGACAACGAGGATCTGGCGCTGCTGTCGGGGATCAATCCCGAGCGGGTGGTGATGGTCACTTGGCTGATCGTCGCCGCGCTCGCCACAGTGGCGGGGGTGCTCTACGGCCTCGACAAGTCGTTCAAGCCCTTTGTCTATTTCCAACTGCTGCTGCCGATCTTTGCCTCTGCCATCGTGGGCGGACTCGGGAGTCCATTGGGCGCCATTGCGGGTGGTTTCACCATCGCGTTTTCGGAGGTGATGATCACCTATGCGTGGAAGAAAGTGGCCAACTACGTGCTGCCCGAGGCGTTGGCGCCTGATGGATTGGCGCAGCTGCTGAGCACGGATTACAAGTTTGCCGTCAGCTTTGTCATCCTGCTGATCGTGCTGTTGTTCAAGCCCACGGGCCTGTTTGCGGGGAAATCGGTATGAGCGACACCACACGGAACATCCTTTATTTCGCGTTCATTGCCGTGCTGATCATCGGCACCGGATTTGTCCAAAGCTGGAACTCGGCGCTGTTTGTTCTGAACTTTGGCCTGATTTCGGCCATCATGGCGTTGGGGGTGAACCTGCAATGGGGGTTTGCGGGCCTTTTTAACGTGGGCATCATGGGCTTTGTCGCATTGGGCGGACTGGCGACCGTGCTGGTCGCCATGCCGCCCGTGGGCGAGGCGTGGGCTGCCGGTGGGCTGCGCGTCGTGCTGTCGCTGATCCTGGGGGCGGCGACCATCGTGGGCGCGATCCTGGCCTATGGCGCCTTGCCCAAGGGGCGCGCGCGGAATGTGGGCATGATTGCGATCCTCGTCATCGGGTTCTTTGTCTATCGCGCCGTGTTCGACGGCGGTGTGCAGGCTGTCGAGGCGGTGAACCCCGCGAACGAAGGGTACCTGGGAGGTCTGGGCCTGCCCGTCCTGCTGGCCTGGCCCGTGGGCGGGTTGCTGGCTGCGGGGGCCGCTTGGATCATTGGCAAGACGGCGCTGGGGCTGCGGTCAGATTATCTGGCCATCGCCACGCTGGGGATCGCCGAGATCATCATTGCGGTGCTCAAGAACGAGGACTGGCTGGCGCGCGGCGTCAAGAACGTGGTGGGCCTGCCCCGGCCCGCACCTTACGAGATCGATCTGCAAAATGACCCGGGCTTTGTCGAACGGGTGGCGGGACTGGGCCTTGATCCCGTGACGGCCTCGACGCTGTGGGTCAAGCTGATCTATGCCGGGCTTTTTGCGGTGGTTCTTGTGCTGCTTTTTGTGCTGGCGCAACGCGCGTTGCACAGCCCCTGGGGCCGCATGATGCGCGCGATCCGCGACAACGAGTTCGCGGCGGAGGCCATGGGCAAGGACGTGACCGCGCGGCATTTGCAGATCTTTGTGCTGGGCTCGGCCATCTGCGGTATCGCGGGGGCCATGATGACCACGCTGGACGGGCAGTTGACGCCCGGCTCCTATCAGCCGCTGCGCTTTACGTTTCTGGTCTGGGTGATGGTGATCGTGGGCGGATCGGGCAACAACCTCGGCTCAGTGCTGGGCGGGTTCCTGATCTGGTGGCTGTGGGTGATGGTGGAACCCCTTGGCTTGGGGTTGATGAACCTGATCACTGCCGGGATGGCCGAAGGGTACTGGCTGCGTGAACATCTGCTGGAGTCCGCGGCCCATATGCGGCTGTTGACGATGGGCGTGGTGTTGCTGCTTGTGCTGCGGTTCAGCCCCCGTGGTCTGATCCCGGAAAAATAGCATCGGTCGTTAAAGGTGCGCGGTGACCGCGCACCCTACGCGTGACGCCGTAGGGTGTGCCTTTACGGCGCACCTTGTGCGGCTAGCGCCCCTTGAACAGCCCGCCGAGGATACCGCGCACCATGCGGCGGCCCGTGACACCGGTCAGTTCCTTGACCACCATCTTGGTCATCGCCTCGCCAAAGCCGGTGGAGTTGCGCGTCGACCGGGTCGTGGATCGCGTAACCCGCGTGCCCGAGTACCGGCGGCCCGCGTTGAACTCGCGCAGCACCGGTTCGAGCTCTTCGGCCTTTTCCTCGGAGGCCGCCGCCTCTGCTGCGGCCTTGTCCGCCCGCGCCTTGAGGATTTCAAACGCTGATTTGCGATCCAGGGGCGCATCGTATTTGCCCGCCATGTCGGAGCTTTGAAGATGCGCCTTACGTTCGGCATCGGTGATCGGCCCCAGTTGCGACGACGGCGGGCGGATCAGGGTCCGTTCGACGATCCCCGGCACGCCCTTTTTCTGCAACATCGAGGTGACGGCCTCGCCCACGCCGACTTCGCGGATGGCCTCCTCGGTCTCGAACCGCGGATTCTCGCGGTAGGTTTCGGCCGCCATGCGCAATTCCTTGCGGTCCTTGGCGGTAAAGGCGCGCAGCGCGTGTTGGAAGCGGTTGCCCAGCTGGCCAAGGATGTCTTCGGGTACATCGGCCGGGTTCTGGGTGATGAAGTACACCCCCACCCCCTTGGACCGGATCAGGCGCGCCACCTGTTCGACCTTGTCGACCAGCGCCTTGGGTGCGTCCTCAAAGAGCAGGTGCGCCTCGTCAAAGAAGAAGACCAGCTTGGGCTTGTCCGGATCGCCTACCTCGGGGAGTTCTTCGAACAGCTCCGACAGGAGCCAGAGCAGGAACGTGGCATATAGCTTCGGCGCTGCCATCAACTTGTCGGAGGCGAGGATATTGATCATGCCCTTGCCCGCAGCGTCCGTGCGCATCAGGTCCGACAGCTCAAGTGCAGGTTCGCCGAAAAGCTGGCTGGCGCCCTGATTTTCGAGCACCAGCAGGCGGCGCTGGATCGCGCCGATGGACTGGGTGGAGACGTTGCCATAGCGCAGGCTCAGATCCTTGGCGTTCTCGCCGACCCAGACCAGAAGCGCCTGCAAATCCTTGAGATCGAGAAGCGGCATGCCCTCTTCGTCCGCAAGACGGAAGGCGATGTTGAGGATGCCCTCTTGCGCTTCGGTCAGTTCCAGGAGTTGCGCAAGGAGGAGCGGGCCCATTTCAGACACGGTAGTGCGGACCGGATGGCCCTGTGCGCCGAACATGTCCCAGAAGGTGACCGGACAGGCATGGTAGGTATAGTCCGTGAACCCGATCTTGGCCGCGCGTTCGGTAAAGGGCACATGCAGTTTGTGATCCGGGCTGCCGGATTTGGCGAGGCCGGAGAGATCCCCCTTCACATCCGACAGGAACACCGGCACGCCTGCATTGGAGAACCCTTCGGCAAGGATTTGCAGCGTCACCGTCTTGCCTGTGCCGGTGGCACCGGCAATCAATCCGTGGCGGTTTGCATATTTCAGGGTGAGGCCCTGTTTCTCTGCATATTCGATGCCGCCGCCACCGATGAAAATATTGTCGGTCATCCTGTTAACCTTTTGTCCACGCACCATGTCGCAGCGACCATACAAAGTTAACGATTGGGTGCCATAGTGTTTTTCGTTCCCGCCTAAATGTCCTCCTGGCGCGGAACACTTCCTCCCTGTCAGACTGGCCGCGCCTTGTGCGCGGCCTTTTTTTGTCCCGGACACGGGGGGAATGCGAACAACCTGCGCCAAGTGCACGATTTCCGGTTGACGGTTTGCCGCACCTTTCGTAACGTCCCGTCAATAAGTCGGCCAGTCCGACGGGGAGAAAAATACTTGAAAAAGGGGACCTTACGGTCTCCTTTTTTGCGTTTGGGCAGAAGCCTGCCGGACATGGACGCGCGGTGCATCAAATCTTTGCGCTTTGCGCCTGACACCAGCGCCGGAGCATGCTAGCAACGCGAAAACTTGTAACAAAAGCGGAACTGATATGCGTACCTCTTTGATTGCCCTGACCCTCGCTTTGGTCCTGCCAACCCAACTGTTGGCCCAGTCCACCGATGATGCCGAAGAGGCACCCGCCGGATCGCTGATCGAGGATCAGCTGAGCCTCGGCGAAGACGCCAGCATCCCCCAGGTTGGAGAGACCTATACGGCAGAAACAAATGGCGATTGGGATCTGCGCTGCATCAAGACCGAAGATGGCAACGATCCGTGCCAGATGTACCAGCTGTTGTCCGATGCGGATGGAACGCCAGTGGCAGAGATTTCGGTGTTCCGCCTGCCCGAAGGGGGCCGTGCGGTGGCCGGTGCGACGATCATCGTGCCGCTTGAAACCTCCCTGCCCCAGCAGCTGACCATGCAGGTGGATGGCGGTTCGGCACGACGGTATCCTTATGCGTTCTGCAACCCTATCGGGTGCTATTCCCGTGTCGGCCTTGTCGCTGACGAGGTTGCCGCGTTCCGCCGTGGCAACGCGGCGAAGGTCACGATTGTGCCGGCCCTTGCACCTGATCAAAAGGTTGAAGTGACCATGGGTCTGTCGGGCTTTACCGCGACATTCGACAAGACGACCGTCACGCAGAACTGAACTTAGTGACACCGCGATATTGGGCCGCTCTTCTCACGAAGGGCGGCCTTTTTTATCAGATTTTGCGCAGGGCCAGAACCGCATTCATGCCGCCAAAGGCGAACGCATTGGACAGCGCCACGTCGACCTTCGCATCGCGTGCCTCGTTCGGCACGACGTCGAGCGCGCACTCGGGGTCGGGTTCCTCGTACCCGATGGTGGGCGCCACAACCCCGTCGCGCAGAGCCATGATACAGGCCATGAGTTCCACCGCTCCTGTGCCGCCGATCAGGTGGCCGTGCATGGATTTGGTGGACGAGATCATCAGACGGTCAGCGTGTTGGCCGAATACATCCGCGACGGCGGCGCATTCGGTCTTGTCATTGGCGGCGGTCCCGGTGCCATGGGCGTTGATATAGCCCACCTCGTCCGCGTTGATCCCGGCATCGGCCAGCGCCCCGGCCATGGCACGCGCAGCACCGTTCTTGGACGGCATCACGATGTCGGCGGCGTCCGAGGACATGGCAAAGCCCACGACCTCACACAGGATCTCTGCGCCACGGGCACGGGCGCGTTCGTAGTCCTCAAAAACGAAGACGCCCGCGCCCTCGCCCTGCACCATGCCATTGCGGTTGGCGCTGAAGGGGCGGCATGCGTCCTTGGACATCACGCGCAACCCTTCCCACGCCTTGACCCCGCCGAAGCACAGCATCGATTCCGACCCGCCCGTCAGCATCGCAGGCGCCATTCCGGACCGCACCATCTGGAAGGCCTGCGCCATCGCGTGGTTGGAGGACGCACAGGCCGTTGAGACGGTAAAGGACGGCCCCTTGAGGTTGTACTCCATGCTCACATGGCTGGCGGCGGCGTTGTTCATCAGCTTGGGCACGACAAAGGGGTGGACCCGGTTCTTGCCCTCTTCGTAGACCGAGCGGTAGTTCGCGTCCCAGGTGCTGACCCCGCCCCCGGCTGTGCCCAGAACCACACCGCTTTTGGCGGCGGTTTCCCCGGCAAAGGTTATGCCCGACTGGGTTATTGCCTCTTTGGCCGCTGCCAGCGTGAACTGGGTAAAGCGGTCATAAAGGCTCATTTGCTGGCGGTTATAACGTCCTTCGGCCTCGAACCCGCGCACCTGCCCACCGATCTTGATGGAGAGGCGATCAACGTCCTGAAAATCAAGTTCGCCAATACCGCAGTGGCCCTCGCGCATGGCCTCAAGCGTGCTGGCCACGTCATGGCCAAGCGCATTGACCGTGCCCGCGCCCGTGATGACAACGCGGTGCATCAGGTTTTTTGATCCGCGATCAGCGCGTTGATGCCGGCGATGATCGTACGCACGCTCGTGATGTCGAAATCGCTTTTCTCAGGTTCGTTGGCGTTGAAGGGGATCTGGATGTCGAACTCTTCTTCGATGGCAAAGATGCTTTCGACGAGGCCGAGGCTGTCGATGCCGAGATCCTCCAAGGTGCTGTCAAGGCTGACATCCGATGGTTCAAGCACCGCTTGCTCTGCCACGATCTCGATGACCTTGTCGCTGACGTCCATCCCGCGTTCCCCCAAGTCTGACGCTGCTGTCTCAGCAGTGATTTAGTCACTGCCATCAGAGTTGAAAACAGATTTCTTCAGCGCCGCGACGTCGCGTAGGATCCGCGGGAGGCGGCGGATGTTCTTGTAGCTTTCGAGGCTGGCCTTCATCTCGACCGCCGGATAGCCCAGCATCACCTTGCCATCGCGTACCGAGCTCATCACCTTGCACGCGGCCCCCAGGACTACGTTGTTGCCGATGGTCAGGTTGTCGGACACGCCGACCTGCCCCGCCATCACGACAAATTTGCCGGTCACGGTCGATCCGGCCACGGCGACGCTGCCGCACAAGAGGTTATCGTCACCGATGACGACGTTGTGGCCCACCTGCACAAAATTATCCATCTTGACGCGGTGACCGACGCGGGTGGGTCGGATTGTGCCGCTGTCGATGGTGGTATTGGCACCGATGTCGACATCGTCGCCGATGATCACGCTGCCAAGGCTGGCGATGCGCACCCATGGCTGCCCGGTCGCGGCACCCTGGTCCCCGAGGCTTTCGCGCACCTCTTCGACGGCACCCTTTTCCGGGGTGACAAAGGAAAACCCGTCGCCGCCGATGCGCGCGCCCGGCTGGGCGATGAACCGCGCGCCGATCTGCACACGGGCCCCGACGCTGACATGTTCGCGCAGGTAGCAGTTCGGCCCCAGCACCGCGTCCTTGCCCACATAGCTCAGTGGCCCGAGGATACAGCCATCGCCAATCACCGCGCCCGGTCCCACCACTGCATTGGGG
The DNA here is from genome assembly GCF_947487805.1 of uncultured Tateyamaria sp. GTDB lineage: Bacteria > Pseudomonadota > Alphaproteobacteria > Rhodobacterales > Rhodobacteraceae > Tateyamaria. Next base: position 128,245 of record NZ_CANKXW010000002.1, read on the forward strand.
CCTACATAGACATTCGCGCCCAGCACCGCCGTGGGATCGATGACAGCGGACGCGTGGACTCCGGGCGCGAAACCCTGTCCGGGGTCCATGAGGCCGGTCAGGCTGGACATGGCAAAGCGCGGGCGCACTGGCAGGATCGCGGCCTCCAGCCCAAGGGACTGCCAGTCGGCGCCGGACCAGAGCATTGCGGCGCGCGCCGACCCGTTGGCCAGCGCCTCAGCGTATTTGGGATTGCCAGCAAGCGCCAGTGTCTCGGCAGTCGCCGCCGCCGGTTCGGCCAAGCCAGAGATGACAAGGCCGGTGTCACCGACCGCCTCGGCTTCCAAGGCGGTCGCGATCTCGGCAATTGTGTACGGCATCGGCATCCCCTTCAAACTCAGGGGCTGGCTTTACCCCTGAACGGCGCGCAGGGCCACCCCTGCATTGTTCAGCGCGTTCCAGATCTTGGCATCGCGCCCGTAGACGTCACGGCGGTACTGTGTGTGACCCTTGGGCGTGGTGAACGCCGTGCGGTAGATAATGTGCACCGGCACCGGAGATTTCAAATCCACGCGCGTTTCGCGCCCCGTGGCCAGCACCGACTGGAAGTAACTTTCGGGGTTGCTTTCCTGTTTTGCGAGCAGTGCGTAGGCAAAGTCGAACGGATCGGCCAGACGGACGCAGCCGTGGCTATAGGCGCGGACTTCGCGACCAAAGAGGTTCTTGGCCGGGGTGTCGTGCAGATAGATGTTGTGCACGTTGGGGAACATGAATTTTACCAGACCCAGCGCATTACCCTTGCTGGGCGGTTGGCGCATGGCGAAGGGGAACGTCTTGGCCGTGTATTGCGAGAAATTGACGGCACCCCGGTTGACCACGCGGCCCCGGCTGTCGGTGATTTCGATGTGGCGCACAGCGTTGCGGTTGCGTTGGAGGGCGGGCAGATATTCCTTGGTCACGATGGAGCGTGGCACGTACCAGCTTGGATTGATAACCATGAATTCCATCACGTCGGAAAACTCCGGCGTCGGACGGTCGTCCTGATTGGCACCGACAACCGACCGGGTCTGGAACGTGACCTTGCCACTGTCCATGATCTTGGCGGTAAAGTCGGGGATATTCACCAGCACGTGGCGTTTGCCCCGCTCCTGGTTGACCCAGCGTTCACGCTCCATCGCGACGATGATCGATTGCAGGCGGGCCTGAACGCTCTTGTTCATCTCGGTGATGGTGGCCGGGCCTGCGGCACCATCTGCAACCAGCCCATGGGCCAGCTGGAACTGCTGCACCGCCGATTGCATCGCCGCGTCATAGGTTTGGCTGTTGGTGCGCTTAAGAAAACCCATGGCGATCAAGCGGTTGCGCATGGCCACGACGGAAGCTCCGGACTGACCGGGTTTCAGCGCGTTTGCAGGCACCTTGGGGCCCCAGCCACCTTTGGCCAGCAGGCGTTCCATCCGCAGCTTTTCCTTCATCAGCGCGGTGTATTCCATGGTCTTGGGGGCCAGCGCCTTGAAGAACCCGCCGGGGGAGGACTTGGCGAAGTTCACGAGATAGGACGTGCGGTCGCGATATGGCACCTGTCGCACGATGGCGCGGTCGACGCGGCTGGGCACCAGTACCCCTGTTTGCAGATCGCGGGAATATTGCAGGAACGTGCGGCTCATCTCGACCTCGACAAGGCCGCGGTCGCGGGCCGTGCGGGCCGCTTTCAGCTTGGCCTTGAGCCCTTCGGCGTCATAGCGCGCGACGGGCAGACCGTGGTTGCCGGCCTGCGACAAGGCTTGGAACAACGCCGTGCGGCGCTGGCGTTCGCGGCCCGACCGGCCCGTCCAGACGCTGTCATACCCGTTTGCCTTGTAGAACGCGGCGATATCCGCGTCACGCGCGGCGGCCTCTGCGACCGCCTGTTTGAAGGCCGTGACCTGAGCGGTGGCCGGTTTCGGTGCCCCCAAAAGGAACAGGGCCAACACCATGCTCAAAGCGATTGTCCAGAAACGGGAACCTGCCACAGTCATTACGCACCTCTCAAAATTCAGCAGTCAGCAGTCAGCAGCTTGGGACCTTATCTCAAACCGGCCGCAAACCTGTCCATTCACATTGCCATCAACGGGCAAACTAACGGCGGGCTGATGCGTGCAGGCACCGATCCCGCGCAGATTGGCCACAATGAGCAGAATTTGCGCAAAAATTTGCCTATATCTATTGCGACCGTCTCAGCACTGGATTCAGCGCTTGGTAAACGAATCAAGCTATGCCATAGAAATGTTGCATCTGGGGATGAGATGGCAAAGCCCGTGTAACATCACGGGAAGGCAGACGTACGGGACGACGCAGCTACATGACGAACGAAATCTCAACGGGTATGACCCGCCGGGCACTTCTTGGTGCATTTGCAGCGACCACACTCGTCGCCGCGCCAACCTACTCCAACGCTGCGGGTTTTCTGCGCGGATCGGGCGACATTCGCAGGCTGCGGATGTATTCCGGGCGCACCGGCGAGCGGATCGACATGATCTACTGGATCGAAGGGCACTACATCAAGGACGCGGTCAAGGAAGTGAACCACTTCATGCGCGACTGGCGCACCAACGATGTCAAGTCGATGGACCTGCGGACAGTGGACATCATGGCCGCCGCGCACAACCTGATGGAAGTCGACGAACCCTATATGCTACTGTCGGGCTATCGCAGTCCCAAGACGAACGCAATGCTGCGATCGCGCAGCCGCGGTGTCGCCAAAAACTCCCTGCACATGAAAGGTCAGGCCGCTGATCTGCGCCTGTCCACCCGTTCGGTCAGCCAGATGGCCCGCGCGGCCCAAGCCTGTCGCGGTGGCGGCGTCGGCAAATATTCCGGATCGAATTTTGTCCACATGGATTGCGGCGTTGTGCGCAGCTGGGGCGGCTGAACCCCACCTGACAGGTTCCAGCATGAAGGGCGCCCATAGAGGCGCCTTTTTCTGTTTCACCGACCGCCAAAAGTCGCGGAAATCCGCGGGGCATGACATCTTGCTGTGACATCGCGATGTCACACGGTTAGCGTGAAAGCAGATGTCACTTACTTCGGGGGATTCCATGACACATTTCATCTCGCGCCGCACGTTCCTTGCGACCACCGCAACCTTTGCAGCGCTGCATCCCTTTAGTGTCCGCGCCGCCAGCAATCAGGCCCACCTGCGCATCATGGAAACGACGGACCTGCACGTGCACGTCTTTCCCTATGACTATTACGCCGACAAACCGCGCGACACGGTCGGTCTGGCGCGCACCGCCTCGATCATCGAAAGCATCCGGGCCGAGGCGACCAATTCCATGCTGATCGACAATGGCGACTTCCTTCAGGGCAACCCGATGGGCGACTACATCGCCTATGAACGGGGCATGAAGGAGGGCGACAGCCACCCCATCATCACCGCCATGAACATCGTCGGCTTTGATGCAGCCACCTTGGGCAACCACGAATTCAACTACGGGTTGGATTTCCTGATGAAGTCCCTCGCGGGGGCCGATTTCCCCGTGGTGTGCGCCAATGTCGCCACCCAGCAGGGCAGCACGCCCACAGCCGATAAAACGCTTGTCCCACCCTTCACCATCCTTGAACGCACAGTCACCGACGGCGACGGCAACACACACCCGATCAAGGTCGGCCTGATCGGCTTTGTCCCGCCGCAGATCATGAACTGGGACCGCCGCCACCTTGAAGGCAACGTGCAGGCGCGCGACATCGTCGACACGGCCAAGGCACTGGTGCCACTGATGAAAGAACAAGGTGCGGACATCATCATCGCGCTCAGCCATTCCGGGATTGGGGCCGCAGATCACAGCGACGGGATGGAAAACGCCTCTGTCCCGCTGGCCGCGATCGACGGGATCGACGCGGTGCTGACAGGCCACCACCACCAGGTCTTCCCCTCGCCCAGCTATGCTGACATGCCTGCCGTTGATGTGGCGGCCGGTACGATCCACGGCAAACCCGCGGCGATGGGCGGGTTCTGGGGCTCGCATCTGGGGCTGATCGACCTGATGCTGGAACGCGACGGCAGCAGCTGGCGCATCGCCGGGCACACGTCCGAAGCACGCCCAATCTCTAAACGCAACGAGGACCGTTCGATCACAGCGCTGGTCGAAAGCCAGGCCCCGGTTCTGGCCTCGGTTCAGGCAGACCACGACGCAACACTGGCCTATGTCCGCCGCGCGGTGGGCAAGACGGACGCGCCCCTGCACAGCTATTTCGCGCTGGTTGCGGATGATCCATCGGTCCAGATCGTGTCGATTGCCCAAAGCTGGTACATCAAGGACATGATGCAAGGCACTGAATACGAAGGACTTCCTATCTTATCTGCAGCCGCACCCTTCAAGGCAGGCGGACGTGGCGGACCTGAATACTTCACGGACGTGCCCAAAGGCGATGTGGCGATCAAGAACGTCTCCGACCTCTACCTTTACCCCAATACCGCGCGCGCTGTGCTGGTCACGGGGGCCGAGGTCAAGGATTGGCTGGAACGCTCTGCCGGCATGTTCAATCAGGTGGCACCGGGCGGCACGGATCAACCGCTGCTCAACCCCGACTTCCCGTCCTACAACTTTGATGTGATGGACGGGGTAACTTACCAGATCGACCTCAGCCAGCCGTCCAAGTTCGATCCCAAGGGCAACCTGATCAATGCGGATGCCAACCGGATCGTGAACCTGCAACACAACGGGGCACCGCTTGATCCTGCGGCCAAGTTCATCATCGCCACCAACAACTACCGTGCGGGTGGCGGCGGCAACTTCCCCGGGGCCAAGGGCGACAGCATCGTGTTTGAGGCGCCAGACACCAACCGCGACGTGATTGTCCGCTACATCGTGGATCAAGGCACGATCAGCCCGCGCGCCGACGCCAATTGGTCCTTTGCCCCCCTGCCCGGCACGTCGGTGCTGTTTGAAACCGGGCCAAAGGCCGCCGATTACATCGACGATGTCAAAGGGGTCGAGATTGAACCGGCAGGTGACGGTCCGGACGGGTTCGCCCAGTTCCGTATCTCGCTCTGATCAAGCGGAGGCGCGGGTGACGCGCGCCTTGCGTTTTCCAATTGCAGGGCGCGGATGGCACAGCTATACCGCGCCCCAGTGGACCCTTAGCTCAGCTGGATAGAGCGCTGCCCTCCGAAGGCAGAGGCCAGAGGTTCGAATCCTCTAGGGTCCGCCATTCTTCTTTGTTTTCGGCAACGACGCATGATCCGCACGGTATCCTGGCGGCAAGTTCAGAAACGGACCTCGGTGAAGTCGCCCGTTGTGATTTCCATGCGCGCCTCGCGGCGTTGGCCGTCTGGACCAATGTGCACAAGGATATATGACCCGTCCGAAATCGACTGGCGCACGGCATCCCCGGTCAGAGCGGCGAGTGCCCTGCCCGACGCATCCTGCAATTCGAACGAGCCGCCCGCTACAGGTGCTTGTGCCTCGAACCAGCCGGGCGTCACCACGACGCGAACATCCACAGGCTGCACACCGCTGGGCACGACAAAGGACAGGATATGCCGCCGCGCGCCTTCGACCGTGATACCGTAGTTGCCGGGGTCCAGACTGACCGCGCTTTGTCGCTGGGTGAGTGGTTTGGTGACGCCAGAGGAATCCACGAGCACGACAGACGGGCTGTAGGGCAGCAAATCCAATGTCGGCTGACGCACGTCAAGTTCGATAGCGACCGAACGGGGCGTCGTTCCCGCCGCCGCGCGAGAGAAGTCCAGCGCCGCAGTTGTGGTGTCGTCAAAGCGCACGTTGACCGGGACCGTTTGCGTCACTCCGCGGGCGCTGCCTTTTACGGTATAAGTGCCTGCCATCAGCACAAAATCGCGGTTCAGCTGTGCCGCCCCTCCCGGCAACAGGTTGCGGCCACTGGCATCGATGATCTCCAGCGCGTCCAACTGGTTCAGCGGCTGCCCGTTGGCCGTCGCGGTCAGTTCTATTCGGCCCGCCTCGATGGAAAACACGATGTCAGCGTCGGTCTGTACATCGCGTTTCGTCCGCCATGTGTTCTGTCCATCCGTCAGGACAAAGTCATAAACGCCTTTCGATAGCGGCAGGCTGCTTTGTGCCGGGCCTCCGGAAGCGAGCGTGCGAGAATTTGCGGGATAGGCCTGGAAGGTCATGCCGATCAGGTCAATTGTGCCTGCGTTCAAAAGATCAGGCGTCGTGCTGGTCACCTTGGCCGTGACGGACACGGTGTCGAGAAAATCCTTGATCGTTTTTTGTGGCGTATCGCCGCCCGGATCGTGACTGTCCGTCTTGGCCGGGACACAATCGAGGACATCGAAAACAAGATTGGAGCTGGGGATTTCCAGGATCCTGATTTCAACACTGCCCCCGGCATCCGCAAGAAAGTTCAGGTTGGGCAGTATCTGTTCGCAGACGGTTTGGTCCGGTGGCGCGCAGTTGATGTCTTCGAAGTCAGAAAATGCGGCAATCTGATAGCGTCCGCCCTTGCCGTGTTCGGCAATAATGGATTCCAAAGCCATGTTGATCGCCGAGCCCTGCGGGGTCATGCCGCCACCGGGCGTGCCATTGGGCAGTCCGGATATGTAAGACTTGAGTCTATCAAACGTCCCGGATGTCGGAGCGGCAAAACCACCTGTAACCGACTTGATGTCTTTGCACAGAGGGCCGGTTTGCGGGTACTCGGCGGAATTGTTGAACTCGCGTTGCGCGGCAGGCTTGCGTTGCTCGCGGCGCAGCGTCTCGACAAAGTTTGTCTCCGCACCGAAAATCAGAACCTCGGTTGGAACGGTATCACCAAGGTCTTCGAGTTGGTCAAAATACTCCTCCGCGAGCGCCATCGCTTCGTTCCAGCGGCTGCCTTCGTTCTGAGGATAGCTGTTGCGCCGCATGCTGCCGGACGCGTCGAGGATCACGACCCGTGCGTCCAAGCGTTGGCTCTGTGCTGCGATGGCTTGCGGGCTCGCAACCATGGTTGCGAGCGCCATGGACGGAAGGAGTCTTTTCCAGAAACGGGTCATCAGCGCAGATCCAGTTCAGCGAGCGGCAGCGACGCCGATTGGCAATAGTGGCGCGACACAGACACAATCAGCGCGTCCCGTGGCGAAGAGGGATCGCTGAGCTTCATGTCAAAAGCACCGCCTGGCCTGCACCCGGCCTGCGATTGCAGCTCCAGCCGCGCGGCATATCGCGCAGGCGCTTGTCGGTGTGGCGTCGGAGTCGCGCCCGGTGCCAGAGCGAATGAACCAATATGGGCGACCACATCCATACCGGGCAGACGCGCCGGACCGGACAAAAGCAGATCGCGTAGCGCGGGCGCCTTGGGATCGGCCACAAGGTGAACCGGCGTCGTGTCCAGATGGCTGGCAACACCGGCGAACTGAGGCAGATTTCGGCATGCTGTCACGCGGCTGCGATGGGCCAAGGCCCCCGGTACGTCGCAAACCGCCGTACTGCCGTTCAAACCGGCGCTGCCAAATGGCACCATCACGATGCTGTCGCCAAAGGGACATTCCGGCATGGCGACGCCACGCGTCAGAACGTTGGAACGCCGATCCGGACTGCCGGTAACCACGGTAGACAACGCCGACATACCCGCGTCCGTCGGTGCCAGACCACCCAGTGGAGGCAGAAAAAAGAACTCCAGATCGACATAGCCCGGGAGCAGTTTCTGCGCATTGCGCCCCTCATGTACGCAAATGGCCGGCCGCTCCGTTTCGACCACCCGACCCGCGGAGTCTTCGTTTTCGGTCACCCAGTCCTGGGCAAAGACATGCAAAGCCACCCGCTTGGGCACGGGTTGCTTCCTGTTGAAGGGCCAAATGCCCCGGCCTTGCACCATGCCGGTGTTATTGATCACATCGTGAAACCGGTCGCGCAGGTCGACCAACTCGAACCCGGCGCTTGCCTGCCCGGCCCCGGTGCGCACCTGATCAAGCAGGTCCTTGAAAACGCTCTGGCGGGAAAGATCGCGGCTGGTGTCCACGCCCGGATATACCTCGACGCTGGACCGCCGCTCATAAAGAAGCACGGTTTCCCGCGCAGGTTCCTCGCTTTCGATTTTTGCAAGGCTGTCGACCATCGCGCTGATGGCGTCCTGCCGGGCCTGGATCGGCTGGATCTCGGCGAAATGCCCGGTGTCGATAAAAACAATCCGTAAATCGAGGTTTCGCGGTTGTGCAACTGCAATACTGGCAGACCAAAGAACGGCGCACGCCACAAAAACTGCACGCAAAGACGCTCTCAATAAAACCAACATTGCTATACCCAGATAGATTCTCTGCACCGTGCCAAGTTCTGTTTAAGCATGCAAGATTTCAAACGGCGCAACAAAGAGATTGCCAATCTTGTCTAAGATCGGCGGCAGGAACCAAAGTTTTTGGGATCAGGACTTGTCAAATTTTCGTCAATATTGCTTCCTCAAGGGGAGTTGGGCATCGGAGTGAGGGATTCTTTATGGCGACTGACAACAATTTTCGTCCAACTCTGCTTGTCGGCGTTGGCGGCACGGGATCCATCATCGCAGAACAGATCATGGAGCAGGCGCTTGCTGCTGATGCGTCATTGGGCAACTGGATCCGCATTCTTGTTTTGGACACGGATGCAAATGATCTGGGCAAATTGAAAAACCTGACTGATCGCTCGCAATATCAGTTTTCAAAACCGGAAACCGTGTATCGAATTCTGGAACGTAATCCGTCTATTGAGACGGATTGGTGTTACAGCCGAAATGATCCCGAAATGTCCCAAGTGGTTCTGGGCAAATCTCTGATTGAGGGTGCAGGCCAAATCAGGATCCTGACCCGGATGGCGCTGCATGACAGTTTCGTCAATGACAACCTTTTATCGCGCATGGAGGATATCCTCGGGTCACTGACGACGCATGATGATGATCAGCGGTTCGGCGGCGCAGTGCACGTGCTGATGCTGGGATCGCTCGCAGGTGCGACCGGCTCTGGATCCTTCACTCAGGTGGCACTGGCGTTGAAACAGGCGGCCCGCAACCGATCCGTTCATGCGACGGTGCGCGGCGTGTTCCTACTGCCCGATGTCTATGCGCGCAGTGGCGCGTTGCCGCGCACGCAGGTGCCCAACGTTTTGGCCAATGGCTATGCCGCGCTCAAGGAACTGAACGCGATCAACGTTCGGGCGCAACTGCCGCAACGCAAGGCGAATTTTTCGTTCGAATACCTGCCCGGCCATGACCTCAAGGACGGCAATTCGCCCTTCGAGGCGGTCACCTTGCTGGACTACGAGAACTCCGAAGGCGGATCGATGGGCCGCAACCTCAACGCGTATCTGCGCATGGCGGCGCGGTCCGGCTACCTCTTGGTGTTCTCGCCACTCGGCGCAAGCTATGGGTCTGTCACGATCAACGATGTGCGCCAACAGATCGGCGCAGTCGCAAATGGCAGCACGAACCTGTATTCCGGGATCGGCGTGTCCGCGGTGAACTATCCGCGCGACAGTATGCGGCGTTTCCTTGGACGCAAATTGGTTATCGAGAACCTCAAGGGCGACTGGATGCGGCTCGACAATGCCTATCGCAGTCAGGTCGCGCGTTTTAAACGCGAGCAGGCCGCAGGTCAGACAGCCGCCGAAGAACCGAAACAATCCGAGTCCTTCATTCGCGGCCTGTCGCAACTGGCCCAGGAAGAACCCAGAATCCCATTCTTCCGCGAGAATTATGACTACCTCTTCCCCGAGGTCGAGGACGAGATGACGCGCGAGCGCAAGATCAAGCCACGCCACATTGCCTACCTTGATGCGTTGACCGACTACATATCGCGGCAATTCTGGAGCGAGGGCGACACCGCGCAAGTCAAGTCGCGTGCATCCATGGATGAAAGCGCGCTGCTGGAAAGCGACAGCCTGGTCGATACCGTGCGTCGGCAAGAAGCAGACCTCGACAGCGACTTCCGCGTCGTTGACGCCGCATTGCAGAAGCGGCCAGAGGATTATTTCATCAACACGCAAATCACGGCAGATGGCGTCGGACCCGGCGAGTGGGCAGCGCACCATGTGCAAAGCTATATCGTGGAAAACGCGCCGCATCCTGTCGGCGTGCGTGCGTTCCTCTATCTGGTGCAAAAGGAGATCGCGGAGCGCCGAGCGAAACTCGACCCGCGCGCGCAGCGCCTCAAGCTGTTCCGCATCGCCAACATGTTCCGCGAAGAGGAAGAGATCTCTGCCACCAACAACCGCCCCACATCCCGAGGCGCGCCGCGCGTAAGCGACCACGCGACCAAGGCGGATGAAGGCGGATCGGTTCTCAACAAGCTGACCGGACGCAAGCGCAAGGCCTTTGCCCAGGACTATGTCGAGTATTTCAACGCCTCCCTGACGTCGATGCGAAACTATGTCGACATCAGTATCGAAGCAAAGATGCTGGATCAGGCCGATGCGGAGATTGCCGCCTTGATCCGCGTGTTCGAAGGGTTGTTCACGGAAATTCAGGACATCATCTTATCCCTCGAAAACGATGTCGAAAAAGAGCTCAAGCCCTATGATCCGAGCACCGGATTTTCGGGCGACGCCTATGTCTACGCCAACCGCGCCTGCAAGGAAGATGCGTGGCAAAAGCTGAGCCAGAACGCCATGGGGCTCAAGCTTGATGACGGCGTGAACATGCAGCTTGTGCGTTCCGTATATGACAAGCACCGTTCGGACCGGGTTGATCGGAAACAAAGCGATTTCAGTCAGATCAACGCACTTTTCCGGCGGGAAATTGTTGAAGGGTTCGGGCAAAAGACCGTGGATACGGATTTCCGGTCAGCATTCGAGATGACGGTCATCGATGCCATTCGGGCGCAATGCGCCGTGGAAGATGCCGAAGCGATCCGGCTGGCAGAGGAGCGTAACGAGGACCCACCACGCCCGGCGTCTGTTGAGGATCGGCTCAAGGCAATTGTGGACCGCGCGGCAAAACAATCACAGCCTTATCTGGCACTGTCGCGCCCTGATTCAGACGGGACACCGATCAAGTTCTGGACGTTGCACCCCGCCTGTGAAGACGCGCTGAACGATGAAGCGTTGTTTAGCGAGATGTTCAATTCGCAGGACGGCGATCGTCCTATCGTTGAACCGAACTTTTCCCGGTACGAGCTGATCTGTGTGAACCTGCGGGTGAATGTGGAATTGCCGCATCTGTCCAAGCTGGCCATGGCAGACAGCGCCAATGCATCGTCGGTGCATGCCCAGACCGAAGGGCGGCTGTCCCAAGCCTATCAGGAACTGGTCGACCGGATGCTTGATCCCAAGCGATCTTCGGGTGCGGGTGCGGAAATCACGCCCCATCTCGACAAAAGCTGGCACATGCCCGGCGCCTTGCCGGAAATCCACCGGGAACTGGAAGGCAAGATGCAGGTGGATGTTGCGCGCGGCTATGCGATTGCCCGCCTTCACGATCTCATCAAGCTATACCGTGACGGCGGCGTCCCGGTCGCGCAATTCTCGACCGTCGGTTTCGGTCTGCCGAACTCGTTTGACGAGGAGCTGGCACAAAGCCATGATCCATGGACCGTGTACCAAAGCTTTGCGGCGAATATGCCCTATGTCGGCGGGGCCGTTGCCTTCTGGGAGAAGGTCAAGTCAGGGTCCAATTCCGGGTTGCAGGCACATCCGTCATTCAAGAGCCTCACCGATCCCGAGGGCCTTATGCATCTGGCCATGCCTGCCACGGTCCGTAACGACACGGCGGACGACCGTGACGCGGCCGTGCGTGACAGCTTCAAGGCGTGGATTGGTCTGATTTCCGAACTCGTGGATGCGCAGGAAACCGGCATGACCAACCGTGGTCGCCGGATCGCCAAACAGGAATGCGTCGACAAGGCGCGTCAGGATTTGATGGCGTTCCTGCGTGAGGAGGAATTCGAGCCCGTTCATATTCAGATCGTCGAGCGTTTGATTGCCCAGGCTTACGATGACGTTTTTGCGCAATAGCGCGTGGGATAACCCAATTTGATGAGTGAGATTTCCACCAGGACCATTGTCATAAACGGCGACGACGGTTGGCCCTTTCGCGATTTGCTGTGGTGCCACGGGCTGGACCTGTATCCGTTGGACACTGGGGTGGATATTTTTGACGTCGTCCCCCTGCCCGGAGACGATGGCGGACCAAGCGCGCGAAACTACCAAACGGTGATCGGCAATTTTCCGGAGGATTATTCGAACGAGCCGGACACATTGCTCGAAGAGATTGATGAGACGGTTGCCGGGCTTGCGGATGCTGAGAACCGCGACAAGTACCTGTCGATTGCCCTTGTGATCAATCGCGCCGATTTCGAAGCGCTTGCGACCGCCAAGGACGCGGATGACCCGGCTGTGTCCCAAGGCGCGATGTCCGGCTACCTCGCCTTGCGGAGAGCCATGCAGGCGGTGGAAAACCAAGGCGACCGCGACGATCCGACAAACGTGATCGGTCGCATTTCGACACGGGTCTGGTTCAGCCTGATCGTACGGGACGCAGGCGCAGACAAGGCAGATGAGCGCAACGGCGAAAAGGTCATGGCGTTCATGAAACAGAACCGCATGGGGCTGGGTCATATCTTTTTCCTGTCGGAAAGTCGCGCCCGCGAGGCATCCGACAAGACGCTGGACCGCCAATTTGCCAAGTTAAGGGTGCTGATCGACATACTGCGACAGTTCCACACCGATGCCGTCCAGAAAAACATGACGACAGAGTCCCTGCGCGGCTTTGGTGCGGACACGTCCAAGCTTGTCTGGGTGCGCAGCAACGACAGCGAAGCGACCTTGTTGGCCAAGGCAGATCTGTTGCGGCGTGGGCTGGTGTTCCGGATCGCTGCGATGGACCGGGAAAACAAGAAGAAAAATTCAACATGGCGCGAAGAATTTGAATCGCTCAAGAAAGAGTTCAATGCGCTCCTGCCGGGTTTGCAGACAGACCAGCAGGCGGCTGATGACGCATCCGAGGCATATAACGAAGTCACGGCGCTGAACGCCGTTGTGACGGCTGCCAAGAATGCAAACGCAGCAAATCGCGACGTCACTGACCAGAACCTCGATGCCGATGAACAGATCAGCCGGTGTATTTCAACATTGGCAAACTCCAAGAGAACGTTGTTTTACAGCGCCAATGCGGCGCGAAATATTGAAACCAGCGCCGCCGAATACAATGCCGCGCTGAGCCACGCGCGTGACATGTACGGGCATTCCCTGTCCGCAGAGATCGATCGCTTGCGCGCTGATCTGGAGCACAAACGGATCGAGCTTCATGCGGTGATGGACCGCATAACGCTTCCCAGCGACAATGAAGCGCTGCAGACCGTGAATACGTATTGCGCCAACGTTCTGGATGTCGGATGCGCTGCCGCCGCCTCGGAAATCAAAGAAGCGCGCGCCGTTGTTGCCAAACAGGATGCATTGAACGAAACCATTTGGGCGAGCATGGCGTCGTCGCGCGCCACGGCGGTCGCGCGGCTTCTAGACACGGAAAACCGGCTTTTGAGGTGGCGCTCGACCATGTTGGTCATCGGCATCGTGTCTTTCGTCGCTCTCTTGCCAATCTTGTTGGTGCCGATCATTCGGTCGATCGCGGGATCGGGTGCAATTGTTCCCTTTGGCAATATGTTGGGGCCCATGGGGGTCATTCTTGGCTTCAGCGTCATCATATCCTTGGCCTTTGCCGTCGTTCTGGCCCTCCGGCTTCGCGCGCGGCGCAATGCCGCCCTAGATCTGGTTACCGATGCGATGGATCGTCACTACAAAGAGTTGCGATTGTGCTTTGCCAGCCTGTTGCGGATCGCCGTCAATCGGTGGCGCTTGTCCTTGCTCAACACCACCCAACAGTTCCTTCGACCGGCATTTCGGCCCGGTGACGAGTCGCCTGAGCGGTTTGCCAACAAGCTCGCCATCGGCCAAGCCCGGCTGAGTGCTGCATCCTATGAGGTTTCACCCAAAACGGATCAGGCCCTTGATCAGGCGTTCAACCAGAAAAGCGATCTGTCGGACAAGATAACGTCGCTCCTGGTGGCGGATCTGCCGCTGGAGTCTGCACACCCGTTGCTTATCGAACCCGGACATTTCGGAGGAACCGAGTTCACGCTGGCAAGCACCAGTAGCCTTGCGCCAATCTCGGTGAAGCTGGGAGTTGTTGGTGATGAGTGACACCAGTGCCAGCAATCACGACCTTCCGACATCGGAACTTGTGGGCGGAAAGCTGGCAGGCATCCTGCTTGCCGTTCTGTTCCTGACCGCCCTTGGCGTTGACGTTTTTCTTTTGGATGACCTCATGGGCGCGCAAACGCCCGAACGGTATTTTGCCGATCCTTGCCGGGTCGGCATCGAGGGGCCTGCCGGTGGATACGCACTGGCCTTGGTGGCAGTGCTAGGGATTGCGTTGCTGGGATTGCACCTGTTTTCCAAACGCAGCTTTATGCTGTCGCTGGTTCTTATGGGTCTTGGGATCCTCTTGCAGATCTACGTCATCGCCCGTCACCGCGCCCTCGAAAACTTTCTGGCGCAGGACTACCCGTGGTATCACAATTTTCCTGCGCTTGGAGCCGTCACCGGCAGTTGCGAGGGTGCACTGCTGCGCGATCAGGTTTATGCACGGTATCAGGCCGTTCTGGATGTTGCACAGCCGGACGGCGGCGTACAGGAAACGTTCACAATCATGTTGCAATTCAACGTCATGATCGGTGCGGTGATCGCCGCGCTGATATGGAGCGTTGGCGGTGTGACGTGGGCCATTCGAACTGTTGGGCGCATCGTCCGCGGCGAAGCACATGACCCTAGGCTAGGCGCGATCAGCTCGGCATGGCTGGGCGTACCCGAGCGGACGATCCTGTTTCAGACATCGGTTTTAACCCTGATAGCCGCCATGGCCGGGCCAACGCTCATGCTGTTTGTCGACAGCCCCGATGGTGCGGTGGTTTCCGTCAGAGACGTCATCTGGTTGCCAGCTCTGCTGTTCCTTTTAGACCTCGCGCGTTGGGCTCTCTTGACCGCGTCGGATGCCGCTGTGGAAACACCGCACGAACCCGAAGCGCCCGCGCCGGTCGATCTGTTCCTGCATGACACCGTTACCCGTCTGAGACGCGCCTTGGGCAAGGAAATCAAGACATTCGTCGAATTGCCCGCCGACGAAACACGCACTCCGGTACCGCATGATAGTATCGAGGCAATGGAGGCCGGGACAGGTTTGATGATTTCGGAAACTCTTGGCGTCCGGCATTTCGCGCTAATCGCCAAGACGGTGAACGAACAGGTGCTGGACCGTGGCCACACGGTTCTGATCATCTGCCCCGAAGAGCATCTGGATCAGACCGAAAGCCTCTTTTACGAGTTGCTGGGAAGTGGCCCGCGAAATGGCAGTCGACCGCGGATATGGCGTTTGGGCCAGGACGGAGAGCGGCCCGAAGGTTTGATCGACGTGCTGCTTGTCAGCCAGTTTTCTCTCGAAGTGCTTGCGTCCAATATCGAGAACTACGAAAACGAACTGCGTTTGCTGGGCGGTGTCGTGGCGCTCAATCTGCATGAGACGGATTTCGGCGTGCTCGACATCGCGCTGGATCGCATCAAGGGTGCGATTCCGCCGCCAAGCAAGCTGGTTGGTGTATTCCAGAGTGAACCGCGGAAGGACATGGAAACACGGATCGGAAACTTTACGATCACCCGCGGCAACAGCATTGAGCATGCCAGCACCAACCGGTTCGAACGCAGCATCCCGCAATGGCTTTTGATCGTGAATACGGATGGAACCGCCACCTTCGACGACACCGCTAAACTCCCGGTCGGGTTTCGCGCCGCCATCGAAACCTACGACCCGGATCACAATATTCACCCGTTCGTGCACGGCGCCTCTGCCACCTATGCCGATTTGAACTGGAAACGGGTGACGCGGAACCGTCTGCACAACGACAGCGCAGAGCTTATTTCGCACCTGCGCGCGATAACCCAAACGACTCTCTTGCCCGCACGCGTGCCGCATTCCGTGTCCATTGTCGACGATCCCGGAAACCTTGCGGATGCCGTCGGCATCACGAGCAGTACACCGGTTGCTCTTGAAGCAATTAAAATCGTCGCGCGTGGCAATTATCCGGTTGCGCCGTTCCTGACGGCACGGTTGCAGGCGGAGCTGAAATCAAAAGCGACGTCAAAAGACAAACGCGATGCCTTGGACGAATTTCGTACCAAATACGGATCAATTGCACCGGAACAGCGGCAGGGGCCGCGTGAACTTGCCACCAAAGTGCGAATGACATTTCGCGCAGAAGCGAAAGCCACAGCCGCAGCCGCCGGGCTGAACCAGATCAACGGATTGCTCAAGCTCAGCCAAAACAAGGTTGCCGCCTTCCTCGACCGACCTGACCGCGCCCTCCGGCAACTGCGCGTGAACACGTCACGCGGCGGTATGCAGCGGCTCTTTCGATCGGCCTTCCGGCTGAAACCGGGTCAAAGCGTCGTCGCCGTTCGGCCCGCCGATGCGACGGATCAAGCCGGTGGTGAAGGTCGGTTGAGGATCAAGAACTTTGTTCTGTCGGGCCCGCCCGCCGAAGACGAAGAGGCGGTCCCTGCGCTGTCGGTTCTCGACTTTGCAGACCACCATCTGCCCTTTGCCGATCACGGGCTCAGCTACGCGCAAAATACACGCATCTGGCTGGGTCAGAAAATTCTGCGCGTTCAACAGATCAACATGGATACGCGAACAGTCTATTGTCAGGTGTTGAACGACCATCCACTCAAACCGACCCTGTTTGTGCGCGACTACGCCCTGCAATTCACCGACACCGAGCGTCGCAGTTTCGCGGTGGAACGCTACACGGAAGAACTGAGCAGCAAGCAGCCCTACGAGATCATCACGGGCTTCATCGATTGCGCCGCGCGGACGCGCCGGGCTTATGAATTCGGCACCGTCGCGCAACCGTTCGGAGAAAAGAACCTGCGACCTGAGCGGATCGAAACATCCGCACTCAGCCACGCACAGATGCGGTCCGGCACACTGCTGCGCATATTGGCAGGCACGGATGCCAATGGCGGCGCGCAAACCCGCAAGCGTCGTGGACCCGGGCAAGCCTTTCGCAAAACGCAGACAACAGGCCAGTTCACGCCAGAAATCGCCTTCACACTTGCAATGACGTTGCAGGACGTGCTCGCCGTCCAGTTCCCGAACCATGCCCACAGACTGGCCGTAATCTGCCCTGAAGCTTCGGGCGTCGACATGACAACAGCCGGCACACTCGACAGTTTCACCTATGACCGCTTACGCCATTTGACGTCATTGAACGACAGCGGATTGCCCGTGGACCGGGTCGATGCAACTGCAGTCCCAACCGAGCTTGCTGATCGCTTCGAGCAATTTTCCCGAGATTTTTCGGCGCTCGCCAGAATGGAAAACAAAGTCGAAACCGCGCCTCATGCGGCCGGGTTGTCCCTTTTGTTGATCGAAGACAGCGATCACGATCTTGGCGTGGCACAGTCGTTCTATATTCACCGGGATCGCATCTTTGGTATCTGGCGCGATTTTCTGATCCATTGTGAGAACTCAAAATCGAAGCCCCAGGAGACAGGCTATGATTTCGGCAGCGGATCAGTTTCGACCTTGCTCGACTTTGCCGGTGCCCGTGCTGTCGTGGAGGCGCTCTGTGACACGAAACGCTAGATACCTTTTGCACTGTCTTTGTGCTGCATGGATTGCCGTCCTGTTTATCTGCGCGCCGCTGCACGCCAAGACAATTGCCATTCTGTTTGACACAAGTGGTTCGATGCAGGAGCGCTATCAGCTTCCTTCATTTGGCGCACGATTGCTGGCGGCGACTATGGATGGTCGCGCCGGGTTCGACCGTCTGTTGATCATGAACTTCAACGAATATGCCAACACGCTTGGCAGCACCATCGCAGGTGTCGATGCAACGATGGCCTCGGGGGCGGCGCCGGACATCGACAATCTGGTCGGGCGCATTCCGAATGCCGTTCGCGATGTGTCTGTTACGTCCGCAGCCGATCACCAGGCGCTGATGCGGGAACTGGAACGGCACTTCAGGTACGACAGCAATACATCCACGCCCTATGGCCCGATCGAGGTGATGCTGCACCGGATCGAAGCCGAAGCCCAGCCCGGCGAAGAGATCGTTTTCGTTCTGGTGTCGGACGGTGAGTACGACAACGGGGATCTGTTCAAGGGTGGCGCCATGGTGCCCCGGATGCGCCAAGCCTTCGAGGCGACGCGCGATGCGATCACAGCCCGTGGCGGCACGCTTTCTGTTCAATACCTGTTCATCGACCGGCAAGGCGGCAGCAGCCTTCGGACCACCGTCAAGGATCAAGGCGTACGGGACACGTTGACTTCGGTCTTCAACGGAGACCCGGCAACGGGGTCCAAATACGTGTCCAGCGCGGACGAGCTTTGGGAAGCGTTGCAGGATATCATTGCCGAGGTGTCTGACACGGACCGAGAAGCCCAGGGGCGCTTTATTTCCTACAAGGGCAACACGATTTCGCTGAGCACCCCCTTGTCAATTTCACGAGTCGTCATCGTTGCGACCGGACCGCGTGGCGCAGTGCCGCGGCTGCAAACGACAACATTTACCGAAACGCCGACCGAAACGCGGCGCATTTCGACAGAGATGTCCGGCACGGATGGTGCACTGGGCAATCCGGCGCCTCGGGGGGGCGTCGTCGAACACCTGTATTTCCAACGCGCAGTGCCAGCCGGGGATTACGACCTGACCTTCAATGCGCCCGTGGACCGGGATGTTTTCCTGCTTTTCGAAACACGGGCGGTGAATGAACTGAGCATCTTCGACTCTTCGGGCCGCGAGATACAGCCGACCGCTTCTGGGACATATCGGCTTTTCGTTGGGCAGGACTATGAGTTCCGGTCACAGATCCTAGATGGCGAGAACACGCCCACCCCCGTGGACTTTGCAACACTGCCAAACACGCTCAGCATGAACCTCACGTTGACGATGGCACAGGGTCCGATTACGTCCAGCATGACGCTGGACGATGCCACCGACACCGGTCGGTACGCTTGGAGCCCGCAACAAACTGGCGATGTCGCGGCCACCTCCCGCGCCTCCGCAGGTATTTTGTCGCCGCGTTCAGAAACGTTGCGGATAACTGTTCTAGACAGTTCCGCCAATGTGTCGGTATCCGCGATCACACCCTCGGCCGCCTGCCCGAACTGTGCGTCGGACGAGATAAACGTGCCCCTGGACGTGCAGGGCGGCGCACCCATTGGCACCTTCGCGGTCGAGGCACAGGCCGAAATCGACGGGCAAATTGACTTTGCCGGAACAAAGATCCCACCGGGCATGGAAATCCGTGATGCCAGCGGGGCGACTGTCGATCTGGACGGCCCAATCGACTTTGGCGCAGGCAGTTCCCAGCAATTCACCATCTGGCGCACTGAGAACGCAACGCCCGAGGAGATTGCGGAAGGCATGGACGCCCTGGTCATCCTCGCCAACCCGACGGGCCAGTGGAGCGGCACAACCGCTCAGACCCAATCGAAACCCAGGCTGGAAGCGCCAGGCCTTGGGATGGAATTGGTCGACGTGACGCAACCCCTGACGCCCGGAGAGATTGATGGCCTGAAAACACCAGCGGGCGAATTGCTGCGTGGGCAATTCGCGGCACAGTTTTCATTGGTGTCACTGCTGACACCACCGGACCCCGAGCGGATTGATGAATTGGTCAACGTATCCTCCACTGGCGCATTTGCCGGATTGGTTGATCTCAAACCCGTCTTTCCGAACCCGGCGGCCACCGGTTTCAACGCGCTGGAGATCAAGCCGGAAACTAGTTTCTGGTGCCTGTGCTGGCTTTGGGGCGCAAATGTCGTGACGGGCACAGACGTGCGGGATGTGACGGTGAACTACAGTTATGCCGTGTCTGGCGTCACGATCCAGCAGGCCAGCGCCACGGTGCCCTTTGCTTATCCGATCGCCTTCATCCCACAGGGCGGTCTGTCATGCGCCTTGAACCTTCTTTACGCCTTTTTGACGTGGGTGTTCCTGCGCGGACTATGGGCCCTGTTTACAACGCATCGTTTCCCCAAAGGCTCGATGGTGGAGATCAACCGCGGCAACGCGGCACCCAGTTTCAAGCGATTGGACAAGGGCAGCGGACTTTGGTGGCGCGCGTGGTTCGCCGCGTTCACTGGCAACCCGGATCAAACCATGTCCATCGAGGGTCTGCGCATGCGCGCCACACACAAGGGCGCCATCGTGGATATCAGCAAGACCGTCCCGCCTTGGCGACTTGAACGGCTGGATGCCAGTTTCCAAGAGCTGAAAGAAACCCAGCCCAAGAAAACCGAGCACCGCCTCATCTGGAGCGACAGGCTCGACAGCACCTTTGACCCAACCCTTTCCATGCGCCTCAAGAAACGCCGTGGTGACTGACCCATAGCAAGAGATATTATTCCATGACTGATATTGCAGAACGCACCGGCCCCCGTTTTACCACCTCGAACCTGATCCTGTGGGGGACCATCGCAGGCTCGATCGCGCTGTCCATCGTGTCGGCCTACGAGACGTGGCTGGGGCTTGATGATTTCATGCCGCAGGGGTTCATCGGCGCGATCATGGCGTTCATCCTGACCTTTGGAGTGCAGGTCATCCTGTTCGCGATCTCTTGGTCCATCGCGGAATATGCCCGCGACGGCTTCAAGGCCAATCTGTGGCGCATCTCGATCTGGATCATGTGCGCCTTCTTCTCGGGGTATTTCTCCTTCTACGGCTTTTTCCAGGGCACCGGCGGGCGCGATGATGTCGAACGGTCGAACGTCATACAAACCGAGCGCAGCCGCATCCTGAACGGCATTCAGGAGAACCTCGTGACCGGCTTGAACACCCAACACCAAGACCAGCTTGTCAACAACGCGACATACCGCACCTGGATCGAAGAACTGCGCAGCGTGATCGACGCCGCGAATGGCGCGCAGGCCCAAATCGAGGCGAACTCACGGGTAGAGAGCGCGCGCCTGCGGGATCAGCAACGGGAATTGCGAGACGAGCGGGATACGCTGACCAATGAACGCAGCCGGTTTTCGGTCAGCTCGCAAACAGGGGCGCAGCGCCTGACTGATTTGCGTCGCGAGGTGAACGCGCTTGAGGCGCAACTGGCCACCCAAAGCCGTGAAGTACAGCGTCTGGAAATTGAGCGGGACGCCTTACAAAGGCAGTTTGAGGTTGAAAGCTCTGACGGCGTTGGCCCTCGCGCGCGAGCTATTCTAGCGAACCAGCAGACCAATTCCGCCGCCTTGACCGCCGCAGAAACACTTTTGTCTGGCACAGAAAACAGCCTGGAAAGGTTGCGCCCGCAATTGCAAAACGCGACTGCCACGGCACAGGGCGGCGTTGCCGAGCAGCGTATCAACGAAATCGACAGCCGCCTTGACGGGATCAAGGACGAAATCGCACTTATCGATACGAAAATCGAAGACCTGTCAGACGGGATCGACTTCGACTTCCAAACGCAGTCCGCAACGTTGACCCGGCTTCAGTCTAACCTCGAAGGGCAGGACTACGAAGCTTATGCCGGGCTCCTAGACCAATGTTCGACCCTCAAGCAGCAGTTGACGGATGCAAATGTTGGGCAGTCGACAGCAGGCGTCACCTGCGCCAACAGTACCGTTCTCGCCACCGTCAATGCGCTCAAATCCGTCCAGTCAAATATTGGGGCATATGATGAACAGTGTCTGAGCGCCCAACCTGCACCCGAAAAGCGTGAAGGTCAGGAATTGTTCACGTTGGACCCCCTGATTTCGCATCTGGAAGGATGTGTTCAATACGAACCCGACCGTAGCGAACGCGATGACCTTGTCACTTATATCGGCAGTATGAAAACGGGTCGCGGTGACTCGGCAAAACCGATCAATCAGGCAGCGGTCGCTCTGTTCAAGGACCAACAGGGCAACGCGGTCTTGTCTTTTGTCTTTGCAGCTATTGTCGACTTGCTCGTTCTTCTGTGCGCTCTTGTAGGCAAGAATGTGGGCCTGCCGGAAAGCGTCCGCGCGATTGACAAGCTGATCAACCTGATGCGCAAGCCCCAACCGGAGCGGCCTGGTGTGGAAGCGATTGCCCCCCTGCCCGAAGACCGGCAACAGTTGGACATGCTGGATCCTATCATCAACAGATTGATCCGCGATGGTTACGCCGAATTCGAGGTGTCAGATATCAACGACAGCTCTCAATTGGTGATGCTGAAAGGCGCGCGTCAGTACCTGTCGCACCTGCGTAGCATGGAAATCTCGGAACAGCGGGTCAATGCGCCGATCAAATCGGAAACGGAGACATCGCGCACCCGAGGAGGTCGCCGCCGCCCGCAGGAACCTATCTGAACCGACCATACCGCGCCGCTGATGCATGCGGCGCGGCACAGGTTCCGTTGGGTTCAATCGTGCGTTTTGCCAAACAACTCGTCCGTGCTGGCATAGAGTTCAGAGAAAAACTCGCCGAGGCCGTAATCCCACCAGATCGCCTGTGGGTTGTGCAGTTTTGCATCCCGTTGCTGATAGCTTTCGAACCCGTTCAACCACACGAAAAATTCGTTGATTAACTCGTCATTGGGAACGTCCAGCTGAATGTTTCGCCCTTCGCGGCTGGACAGGTATTTCGCCAGATTGCGCTCGCGGCGGGCAATGTCGTGGATTTCACCGATGAGACGATCGACACCAACCTCTTCGATATAGTTACGGAACATCGTGCGGTACATGCTGCCGCCGTTGTCTGTATACACGCCTAGATATGGCAAGGGGTCATGGGTGAACATGCGGTCCAGTTCATCTCGCAATTGATTTGGATCCCGTCCTGCCGCCGCAAAGTCGATGATCAGTTCCAAAAGGTCCCGAAAGCTGCCGACGATGATCCGATCTGCAACGTCACTACGCGGGTAGTGGTCAAAGGGTGGTTCCATGATGAGGCGCAACCGCGCGTCCAATTGGAAAAACCCTAGGGCGATCTCACGCAGCTTTTCTCGACTGACCGGCGGCGTTTCACCTTGCGGCAAGTCCCGATACTTGAGCAAAGTTGGCCACTGGATCGTGTCGAGTTTGTAAAGCGCCTGCGCTGCTTCGGGCGGGCTCGCTGCACTTCGGCCACTGCTTTGTATACCGTACATCGCTCCGAAACCGGCCTCGGCGAGGTCGTGCCCTTCGAGGTCCAGCACAATTTCGTCGACGCCGTCATCGCTGTCAGAAACTGGTTCGGCATGTGCTGTATTTGGTTTTTCAATCTTGCCTGTTATGGGCACCTTTACGAAATCGTCTTCTTCCACGTACGCCTGAACCGTCGACGCATTCGATGCGTCCTGCTCACCTTCGACCTCTACTGAATTGGCGAACTCTTCCGGCAGGTGTTCTGGCCAGTAATTGTCGGCTGTCAATGTGTTGGGGCGCCGTGCATGAAGTGCCTGGTCAAATGTCTTGATATGCCGCCACTCCGGTATGATCGGCGCCAGGTCGGATTGAACCGGCGGCGGAAACCAGACAGGCCGCGTGTCGTCAAACCCAAGAGGCGTCCCATGCGCAATCTCTTCGGTTGCCCGTGTATCCAGCGAAATGAAGAAACCACCCCCCGCGGGCCCGGTAATGTCGTCGCTGACACCGCTGGCAAAGGACAAAAACCGCCCCTGAGTGGCAAATGCAGACCCATCCCGCACACCATCGGAGAACCCAGACGTCTCGAGTTCATCCGCGAGCCAATCTGCCACATCCACCTGTCCCGGCGCCTCAACACTGTCACCTTCGACTGATGGGCACGGCAACCGCACACGGGAGATTGAGACAATATCGTCGAGTGATTTCAACCCGCGATCCTTGAAACCTTCGGCCGGCAGATCAGCTCGGCGAAGGTCCGGACAATTCAGTCTATTCCGGTCCTCCTGTTTTTCGGAAACCGGCAAACCCCAACACCGATCACCATATTGCGTGGTAAAGAGCATGCGCGCGGCCCACCGGATCAATGCCGGTTCCCACTTGTCTTTGACAATCAACGCAGCGCAGTGCGTGAAACGCCGACCACCCTGCCCCTTGCCGCGTTCCGGTCGCGCCTCGATCCGGGAAAACACGCTAAGGTGCTCGCCCTTCAGGTACACAGGTGCGAACACAAAGGCGCCGCCCTTCATCCGCCGGGCGTCGATCTTTGTAACGGGCGGGTTCTCGGGAAAAAACAGACTGGTCGTGCACAGTTGCTGATACCGTTCGGGAAAGTCTTCGGTGGAAGCGACCAGTCGCGCCTCTACGCCAGGCTTGATCGGACCATCGGGTCCTTTTCCGCGCAAAAGTTTGCTGTAGATGCCCAAATGGTACTTGTACTGTTCCATTTGCGCGCCCCTCAGTCCGAGATATGCGCCAACGCGCGGTCTGCGGAAAATGACACCGGACCGGTGATGCGCCCGGTGAGCGCATAGAGCAGCGGTGGTGCGATATTGAACGGGCGCCACAACGACCGCGCCTGATCATCCTTCAGCGCGATCGGAAAGTGGTCCTTGTATTTCGACAAGTCTATGTCGTCATAGACGTCAATCGGTTCCGCCGCATAATCGTCAATCGGTTCCGCCGCATAGTCGTCAATCGGATCCACGGCGCGCGTCAACAGTCCGGGCGATTTTGACCATGGATAGAAATTCGGGCTGCCCGAATTCCGCACAAAACCGTAGGTCGACACCGGAAACACGCGCATGTCGAACGTGTCGTCCTTCAGGCTGTACGCGAGAAGCGACCTGAAGGTGGACAGAACTGCATTTCCACGAAAAAACCCATCGTAACGGGCCATCTCTGTTGCGCTTTCAGCCGCATAGACGCCATCGTTCATAAACGCGCGTTCGCATTTGGTGAAACACAGGGCGATACGCTGAAGCTTGGGCAGCGTGCCCAGCTTTTCGCGTTTGCGGCGTAGAGATTCCGTAATTTCACCCAGAAACCGCTGCGAAATGGCCGCTTTTGTCCCTTCATCATCAGACATCAGCGGCATGAACAGAACAAAGCCGCTGGAATCGTCCATTCCGTCCCGGTATTCTTGCCTTCGCGCCGTCGCATCCTTGTCATCTGACTGGATCATCTCGACCGGGGCCGCATCGGCGCCGCGCCCGTCCACGATACTGAATTCCAGTTCTTCCTCGCGCGCGGGCGCGGAGGACGACAGCGATGGAATGCCCAACCAGCCGGACTTCTGTACTTTTGCTTGCGCAGGTTGATGGAACGACATCTTGATGCCGTATCGACGGGCGGCGTTTGTTCCCTCGAGAAGGTACTCCTTGCCGGCCAGTAGAGATGCATAGTGCGTTCGAAGGTAGTCAAACGCGCGCTCTTCTTCGCTCCCGCTGGTAAACATCTCGCTTACAGAAAAATTCTGAACAAAATCGGGGCCATCCTCGAGATCCAGCCAAGACGGATTGTGGTTCAGAAATGCAGTAAGAAGGTTCGTCTTGCCCGACGCCGCTTGCCCCAGAAGGGTAATCGTCGGTAACTTCTTGTCTTTCTTCATGGCAACCGAGCGATCTTATTGAACAATGTTTAATTTGTTCCTTGAGTATGGGCAATTTACCATAATTATAAAAGGCGCAAGATTGTCAAAACCAAACGTGTATCCTAAGTTTATTTAATATTTAGACAATCTGTCAACGAACGCTGGTGCCATGGCTCTGTACGAATATCTCTGGGATGATAGGGCGAACTGTCTGCTGGTTTACGTGGACGCCCCCGAGGATATCGACGTCGTCACAGTCGAACATTTGCAGGACGGAGAATTCCGCACCATCGGCGTCGGAATACCTGGTGTGTCTGGTCAGGGCGGGTTCGAGATCTTTGCCGTTGCATTGCCCGAAGATGCCGGAATTGCGCCCGTTATGCTCACCGTCAGTGGCGTCAAATCAGCCAAGTCTTCTGGTGGTCCGCGCCCAACCGAGTTGATCGAGCGCATCACGCTTGATGCACATGCAAATTTCGATAAGGCAGATCGAAAGCACTGGATCGTCGAATACGCAAACGACACGCCGATGATCAACATACTGGATGCAGACGAAAAAGTGCCGACAAGCACGATTTCATCGGTATTGGCGAGCACGCGCCACGGCCAGACCATCGGTCCTGCACAGAACTCGTCCGGCGAAGGTCAGGGCGGCACGTTGCGCGCGCGCATCTTTCAGGACGAAAGCGGCGAGCACGGCGCACTCGAAGTCGAGATAGTCGCGGCGGACGACGAATTGCTGCCTGAAACGCAAGTCAGCTTTTACACGCTGTCGGCCGTTGACCATGTTCTGCCCGCTCTTAAATCCGGTCGCATGGACCTTGAGACGCTCAACAATGCGGACATTGCTGTGTTTGGTGGCGTGCGCAACGGCACGCGCCAGCATGTGTTTCAAACCCCTTCGGACAGCAACGACGAGAACAGCAAGCACATCGCATTTCTGGATCGCATCGCCATTGCGACACGGCCACCGTCACGCTTTATCTTCGAACGCTCCGCGACCCAATCGCATCCTATTGGCAAGAAGGGCGCGATGATGATCGTGAACGGCAAGGATGACTTTCCCTATGTCGACGATGGCGCCTTGCTTGACGTGTTCCTCGATGCGCAGCCTGCAATAACAACGGCTAGCAACATGGATTTCGTTCGGGCCTTTGCGGACGCTGGCAAACCGATGCAGCCTGACGACCTGGACTTTGCGAACGAGCTTACAGCCGCCGTCTACAGTGAGTTGGCTCACCTGATCGCCGACACGCATCAAAGCAATGCGGCACATCTTGCGCCCGCAGGTATCAATCAGTTCCTGAGTGCACCCACTTATTTCGGTATGCTTGCCGCCTTGGATCCCGCTCGGATGCCAACCTTCGGGCCCCGGCGTTTGGCGTCTGAACTGGCGCGCGGGACAGAAACCGAAGTATTGCAATACCTCGCCAGTATCGTGTTGCAGACGGAAGCGAAAGATCAGCCCCGCATCAAACTATGGCTCGATAGTATCGATGCCTCTCAATCTGCATTCCGGGCCATCACCCTACCCTTCCATGAGCAATCATTGACAGCCATTGCGGCCGGTATTGACGCCTCTCACATCGAACTTGGTCAAGTCGACCAGCTTTCTGACCTCGTTGACATCAGTATGCGGCGCCAAATCCTTGACGTGCTAACAGCTGCCGAAGTTCTGCCAGTCGAATACGCCGCGCAATTTATCAGCGCCGCATCCGATGACATCGGCGAAGACGCGAGCGCGGTGCATGAGCTCGTGGACGAGACGCTTGATTTTTGCCAACGCGCCTTTGACGCAAGCGGTCTGCATCGCGGCGGCGCGCTCGAGACGCGAGATTTGTTTGCCTTGGCGCAGGTCACTGTGCCCAAACGCGCCGCACGGACGGTCGTGGACACGGCGCAAACCAGTTTGCTGGTCAAACTGACAGAAAGCCTTGCGGGTGAGACGATCTCACTGTGGGAATACCCGGTGGATGCTTTGCTGAACCGCATCGCGACGTTTCTTTACGAACGGTTCAAAGCGGATTTTGACCGAATCCAGTCCATTGTTCGCAGCGCAAACCTCGTGGACCCTTTGCAGGGGACACCTGGGACCGTGGTGCAATTCTCACCGAACCAGACAGCCTCCTTGCATGATGAAGCGCCGGGGTTCCGCCGCCGTCCCAGCCATGACGAGATGGCGTGGCTGAGCGCGATTGACGGTGACCCTGTGCTCATTGCCGAGTGCAAAGCGGACTTGCTGCGTCAGCTTGACGTCGCCTGAGAAGATTACAACCGCCCCATCATCGCGCGGGTTTCCCGGACGGACACCACCGGGCGCGCGGTTTTGATCGCGGCACTTTGCTCGGCCAGTTCCGGGAACAGCTCCAATAGCTCCGCCCGCGTGGCCGGATCCATGGTACGCAGAGCTTCGGGGCCTGTGTGCAGGCTTTCCGATGCGATCCCTTCGGCGAACACAATCTCATGCGCGTCAAAGGCGATGTGGATATAGGTCACGAGGCCGCCGGGCACGGACCGGATCGTGCCGTTGTTCACCAACCCCTTGGCCGGGGCCAAGACGGCATCTTCGGCGCAATAGATCTGGCTGCGCCAGTCGGCCAACAACATGCGGTGCTGCGGCGACACCCATAGGTCCCGCCCGTTACCCAGCGTGTCACGCGTGATGCAGATCGGGGCCAATGCGCCCTCTGCCGGAACTGTTGAGCGCCCGATCCAACGGACCGGTTGCAGCCCACGGTCGAGTGTCCAGACGAGATCCCCGACCTTGAGCGAGGCGATGTCGACTTTGCCCGCCTGTGCGATGATCCGCGTGCCCGGCGTGAAACAGGTGACCCCTTCGATATTCTCGAAGGTGACGGAATGGCCGGTTTCGCTGCCATCTGCGTTCAGGTACACGATGCGCCCGGAACCGCTTGCCGAACTGCCGCCGTCCCAGTCGATACGGTGCAGCCCCTCGACCGTCAGCCGATCAAGGCCGGAACCGCCATCGAGATGACCAATCGCGGCCCCGGCAACGAGACGCAGCGCGTCATTGCCAGCACCCGCATCTACCGTGCCTTGGACGCTGGCGCGACTGCCAATCGAAATCGTGTCGCCACCTGCTCCGGTATCCACCCCACCATTTACAGAGGCCCGTCCGTCCATCCACAGGAAGTCGTCACCGGCTCCACCAAGTACATCGCCGCCCACCTGCGCCATGTCCATGAGAGCAATCGTGTCGTTCCCCGTACCACCCCGCATGTCGCCCTGCACCTCACCGGAGCCTGCAATGACGACATGGTCATCCCCCGAACCCGCATGGATGTCGCCACGGACATTGCCGCTGGTTTGTATGATACGATCAGCACCCGCGCCCGTGCGCACTTCGCCGTCGATATCTGTCCCACCTTCGATCAGAACCGTGTCGGCACCTTTGCCGGTCTCGACGCTATCCGTGATTGCAACGGCGGACAGAGTGACGTCATCCGCGGCATCGCTGGTGTCTGGCGCATCCGCGGCCTCCACATCGCGTTCGACAGCGACAAATACATCCTCCTGTACCATGTCCACGTCGGTATTGCGGACAATGATATCCGCAAACCCGCTGGCTTCGACTTCGGCGATGATCTCGGCGCCCAAGGCCGGATCGAGGTGGCCAAAGGTTTCGTCTGCTGCGCGCGTGCGGTCGAACTGATCCGCGACGATGGCGGTGAAGAGAGGGCCGATCTGCGTGCCGGGCACGGGGTCTTCGGCCAGCCCACCGGTCCAGAGATCCACCTGGAACACATCGTCAAACGCTGCCGCCAAACGCGCCTGGGTGTCCGGATCAGAGGTGAAAATGCTGAAATTTTCGGGGGCGAGCGTCGACGGGTCGATATCCCCCAAGAGGGCCGCGCGCGTGTCCACATAGCTTTGCAGGCCGTGGTCCAGACCGCGCGCCATGTTCAACGCAGGCAATGAAAACCCGCTCACCCCGTCCGGCGTTTCGAGAAAGAAGTTCAGCGCATCCACAACTTGTGCGTCGACTTCCTGGGCGGTGTTCGCCAACTGTCCACGGATCAGGCTTTCGATGCCATTGGCCTGCACACCGGTGTGGTTAAAAAAACTGTCCATCAGCCCGGCAGAACCATCATCGGCCCCGGCATCATCCATGCTGTCGATCTGGTCGCTGACCAGCGTGTGGCCCAGCCGGAAAGCGGCGGTGGAGAACTCGACCGACATTTGTCCGTCGGCATCCGGATCATGGGACGCATCATCATCCACCGCATCCCCGATCAGATGCGGCAACCATTCTTCGTAGGTGATCTTTTGCATCTCGTATTCGACGATCTGGCGCGCGCCGTCATAGAGCTGTTCGTCGTCCCAATGGGGATGACGTTCGGCCAGCCGTTCGGCCCAATAGTTGTGCTCACGCACGAAGAGCGTGTGCATGGACAACAGGTTAGGGTTCTCGTTGGCACGGATATCCCCGGCCAGGTAAACCGGGTTGGCTGATGTGATATCCCCCGCCATCACCGCGTCTTCGCTGGCTTGCGGCAACAGATCGCGGGCGGAACTGGCGTCTTCGGTCACGCTCAGCTTGCCACCCTCAAAGGCGCGCAAAAGGGCGGCGCGATCCTCGGTCGAGCCATAGACATTGCTACCGTCGATTTGCCAGGTAACGGCGTTTACGGGCACACGGGCGCCATCCTCGTCCAGTTCGAATTCGGATCTGTGGATGTCATGCGGCATGCCCGACACGGCGAGCGTACCTGCATCCTCGCTTTCTGGTGTCAGGACGATGTCGTGGTCCAGAAACTGACCCCACGTGGTGAACAGCGTCGACAGGTTCGCGCTGTTGGGCATGTCGCCGTCCTGATCAAAGACGGTACGCGCAACGCTCAGCGGGTCCGCGCCACCGGCAAAGGGCGTGCTGACATCGTCGTCATAGCGCGCTTCGTTCAAACGCACCTGACGCTCCATCTCTTCGAGGAACGGACACTTGCTACTCATGGCTCACCCAACGCGGACACTCACAAAACCGCTATATGCCATGCGGGTGTGGCGAAAGTTTGGCAGCTTGGTGTGTTAAATCCGAGACTTAGGCGAAAAGATCATGCGCCAGTTCGAGCGCATCGATCAGCACGTCGACCTCGTCCGTCGTGTTGTACATCCCGAATGAAGCGCGGCACGTGGCGTTCAGACCAAGATGCTCCATCAAGGGTCCGGTGCAATGCTGGCCTGCTCGCACGGCGACGCCCTTCTTGTCGAGGATCGTGGAGATGTCGTGTGCGTGACCGGCCCCATCCAACGTGAAGGAAAAGATCGCGCCCTTGTCCGCCGTCGTGCCTTGCACCTGCAACCAGTTCAACCCGCCAAGACGTTCGACCGCATAGTCCCGAAGACGGTCCTCGTGCGCTTGAATGGCCTGCATCCCGTGGCCCATCATGTAATCCAGCGCAACGCCCAAGCCGATCATCTGCACGATGCCCGGCGTTCCGGCTTCGAATTTCATCGGGCCGTCATTGTAGGTGATGCCATCCTTGGCGACTTCCTTGATCATGTCGCCACCACCAATGAATGGCCGCATCTCTGCCATCCGCTCCGCTTTGACATAGATCGCACCCGACCCTGACGGACCGTAGAGCTTGTGCCCGGTGATCGCGTAAAAATCCGCGCCGATATCCTGCACATCGACCGGCATGTGCACGGCTGCCTGGCTGCCATCGACCAGCACCGGCACGCCCTTTTCATGCGCCGCGGCGCAGATCGATTTGACATCCACCTTCGTGCCCAGAACGTTAGACATATGCGTCACCGCGATCAGCTTGGTCCGCGGCCCAATCGCGTCGATCACCTTTTGCGGGTCCAGAGCGCCGGTGGCGTCGACATCTACCCATTTCAGCACGACACCTTGCCGTTCGCGCAGGAAATGCCAGGGCACGATGTTGGCGTGATGCTCCATCACCGACAGGATAATCTCGTCCCCCGCTTCGAGCCGCGGCATGGCCCAGCCATAGGCCACCATATTGATGCCCTCGGTGGTGCCGGAGTTGAAGATCACCTCGTCCTCGGACCCCGCATTGAGAAAGCGCGCGATCTTGGCCCGGACACCTTCGTAGTTTTCGGTCGCAAGGTTCGACAGGAAATGCAGCCCGCGGTGCACGTTGGCGTATTCTTCGGCATAGGCGCGGGTGATTGCATCAATGACCACCTGCGGTTTTTGCGCCGATGCGCCATTGTCCAGATAGACCAGCGGCTTGCCATTCACCTCTCGGCTCAGGATCGGGAAATCCGCGCGGATCGCGTCGACATCGTACATCTTAAAGTCCTCCGGCTGACACGCCCATCAGGGTCAGAATCAGCATCAATCCCAAAAACAGGCCCGCGATCACCGACACGAACAGACCAAAGGCCTGAAACAGGGATCCAAAGCGATGTGCTGCACTGATGAAGTGCAACAAGAGCCAGAAAGCCACCACGACAACAATCAGGGCAAAGAGCCCCGCCAGCATCGGCACCGCAAGGCTGAGCACGAACACAACAAGCTGTGCGGCGGCGCGCAAGCCCTGTAACCAAACCAGCAGGACCAGCATATCTACCATGCTGCCCTGCCCGCCCATGGCGCGACCGGCCCAGTACAACGCCTGCACCATGACGACCAAGCCACCAGCGACAAGCGCAAACAGCACGAACGGGCGTTCCATCAACGTCAGGATCGGCATCGCTTGCCGCGCAGCGTCATCCACTGATCCGGGCAGCAGCACCACGGGCGCCGACGTCAGGATTGCATTGACCGCGGCCACCGCAAAGAGCGCCATGTAGACGATCCTGCTGTCCAGCTCCCACGCCATGATCCGCTGCGCCGTAGCTTGTGGGTCGCGCAGCGTGTCCACCGCCAGCTCGATGACCGGTTTCATGCAGCGCGCTCCTGCGCCAGCGACCCAGAGATCCAGAACCACACAAACAAAACCAGCCAAGCAAGCCCCACGAGCTGCATCTGGATGCCCGGCCCGATAAAACCGGCGACCAGCCCGTGCAGCAACAGGACCGGCGTGGAAGCCAGCAGGGCCCAGAACAGCGCCAGCCGCGCACCATAGGGTGTGCCCTTTCCGCCAAGAACCCGGCCTACCAGCCGCGCCAAAAGCGCGATGCAATAAAGCAGAAGCGGCGCGATGAAGATCCACGCCATCAGCGTCGCCCCCATCAGCATGTCCAGATCCTGCCCGGTCAGATGCGCCTCGCGCGCAAGGCGCGGCAGCTGTGCCACAAAGATCAGGACACAAGCCCCCATCAGATAGGCAAGCGCGCGGTCCTCGCGTGGTCCCAGCGTCAAAAGACGCCGGATCACACGCCCCGGACCGCGATAGGTGGCTGCAATGTTACGGGTAATGGCCATATCAGCTGCGGTGACGCTCCAACCACCCTTCGAGGCGGGCAACCATCACATCGCGCAGCCCCTCGTCCTCGATCTCTTCCACAGCTTCGGCAAGGAAGGCCAGCGTCAGCAGGTCGGTGGCAATGGCTGCCGGAACGCCGCGCGAGCGCAAGTAGAAAAGCGCCTCTTCATCGATGGCCCCCGAGGTCGATCCGTGCGAACAGGCGACATCATCGGCATAGATTTCCAGCTCGGGCTTGGCCAGAAACTGACTGTCCCCGTCCAGCAGAAGCGACTGGCTGATCTGGTAGCCGTCGGTCTTTTGCGCACCTTCCTTGACAAGGATCTTGCCCTGAAAAACACCGACCGCGCCATTGCGCAGCACTTTCTTGAACACCTGACGACTTTCGCACGCCACAGCGTCGTGGGTGATGAACACGGTGTCGTCATGGTGAAAATCGCCGTCACCGACGCAGGCGCCAGCCACATGCGCAATTGCATCATCGCCGGTCAGCTCGATCACGCAATCATTGCGCGTAAGCCGTCCGTTCACAGTGAGGGTAAAGGATTTGAAGGTGGATTCGGTGCCCAGCCGAGCAAAGATATGCGTGGCCGCAAGCCGTTCGTGATCACGCCCCTGCGCGCGTACGTGGTGGAAGGACGCGTGGTCGGCGATATCAACCTCCATCACCTTGTTGAACCGCGCCGCGGCAGGACCGTTTTCAAGAATGGTCAGGGCCGCGCCGGCGTCCAGCTTGATCACGTGGTGCAGGATTGCATCGGAGGCATCATCGCCGTGGTTGTACACGAGGTTGATGGGCCGGGGTGCTTTGCCCGTCACATGGATCAGCACGCCGTCACTGGCAAACGCAGTGTTGAGAGCGGCCAAAGGCCGTTCGACCGGGACTTGCCCCGCAGCCTCGAGCACGCCGTACATACCCTTGGCCCAGTGGATGTCCGCCGTAGCCTCGGCCAGACGTTCAATGCTGACATGTTCCAGCGCCAGCGCATCCGACGCCTCCGCGTTAAACACACCGTCGTCAAAGACAATGCGCAGCGCGTCGGTGCCGTCAAAGATCGGCGCTTCGTCGGAATGAAATACTGCCGCAGTCGGCGTCGACGCCTGGGTCAGAAGATCCGGACGAGTGAACTTCCAGTATTCGTCGCGCCGCCCCGGCAGGCCCATCGCCCGCAGACGCGCCAAAGCGTCCTTGCGCGTGGCTTCGGACCAACCGCCTTGCGGCAGGGTCAGACCCGCAATCCGCGCCTCTGTCAGGTCCAGTTTTTCCGCAGTCGCCCCCATTACGCCACCTCGGCCAGGATGTCGGCGTAGCCGTTGTTTTCAACTTGGAGCGCCAGTTCAGGGCCCCCGGTTTTCACGATGCGCCCATCGGCCATGATGTGCACGACGTCGGGTTTGATGTGGTCAAGCAGACGCTGGTAGTGCGTGATCACAAGGAACCCACGGCCCTCGGAGCGCAGCGCGTTCACACCGTCGGCCACCAGTTTCATTGCGTCGACATCAAGGCCGGAGTCGGTTTCGTCGAGGATGCACATCTTGGGCTCAAGCATGGCCATCTGCAGGATTTCGTTACGCTTTTTCTCACCACCGGAGAAACCCACGTTCACGGGGCGCTTGAGCATGTCGGCATCGATCTTGAGTTCCTTGGCGCGTGCGCGCACAACCTTGAGGAAGTCGGCGGCACTCATTTCTTCTTCGCCGCGCGCCTTGCGCTGGGCGTTCACGGATGTCCGCAGAAACGTCATGTTGCCGACGCCGGGGATCT
Source organism: uncultured Tateyamaria sp. (assembly GCF_947487805.1). Classification (GTDB taxonomy): domain Bacteria; phylum Pseudomonadota; class Alphaproteobacteria; order Rhodobacterales; family Rhodobacteraceae; genus Tateyamaria. Next base: position 162,761 of record NZ_CANKXW010000002.1, read on the forward strand.
CAACCGGGTACTGGAAGGCCAGGAACAGGCCCGCGGCCGCGCGCTCTTCGGGTTCCATTTCCAGAAGGTCCACATCGCCCAGATGCGCTTCGCCGCCGGTCACTTCATAGCCGTCGCGCCCGGACAGCACGTAGGACAGCGTGGATTTGCCGGACCCGTTGGGGCCCATGATCGCGTGCACCTTGCCCGCTTCGACGGTCAGGTCGACGCCTTTGAGGATTTGCTTGTCCTCTTCTTCCAGTTTCACGTGCAGGTCTTTGATCGTCAGCATCAGTTTTCTTCCTTTGTCATAGCGTCAGGCCGCCCCCGCCCGACGCAAGTCGGACGGCAGGTCAGCGATATAGGTCTGGGCGGCCAGTGCTGGAACACGGCCGCGGTCTTCGAGAATTTCAAGGCAGCGCAGGGTCAGGTCGTGGCTGGCCCATGCGCCCGCGCTAAGCAGCGCGAGTGTGATCAGCGCGTCGGTGTCCGCGTTGTCGATCCCGTCGAGGTTTCGGATATATACGGCATCCCCGTCGATCAGTTGCGACCGCACCCGGCGGCGGTTCAGCGCGTCGATGTGACGCGAGCCCACGGCAAAGCGGTTGTGATCCAGCATCTTGTGCATCGCAAAGCCCTGGTCGGTCAGTTCGCTGTGTACATCCGCAAAGGTCGGCTCGTTTTCATAGAGCGGGAAGTAACGCAGTTCGACAATCACCGCAGTGGCCTGCGCAAGTTTGGCGCGCGCGCCCCGGATCACGTCCAATTCGGCCCCCTGCACGTCCAGTTTCAGCAGGTCGATGGCCGGCACGTCGTCCAGTGCGTCGAGGCTGTCCAAAGTCACGGGATGGTGCGTGGCCTGATCGGGCAGCGCCTGAAACCGGCGCAGATATTGCAGGGTGCGCTGGCGCAGTTGGAACAGGGACGCGAGGCCAGATTGGCGCGGATAGACGTGCAGTGTGCCTGTCCCCGCAGGGCCGACGGCGGCGTTGATGAACTGGGCGTGCTCTGGCGCGTCCTCGGTCAGGGCAGCAAATGCCTCGGCCTGCGGCTCGAACCCGATCAGATGGGCCAGACCAGCCTCCGCCAGCGGCGCATAGGGCGGATCGTGCAGCGGGTTGGCCCCCACGTCCACAATCGACAGGGGCCGCGCAGGCGCAAGCGCCGCGGCCAGATCCGTCAACCGTTTGGAGAGAAGCACGTCCCGCATCGCTTCAGCCCAGAACCACGGCGGTGCCGGACACGCTGACCATCAGCATGCTGTCACCGACCACTTCGTAGTCGATATCTATGCCCACAACCGCATTTGCACCCAAAGCACCCGCGCGTTGCTCCAGCTCGGCCATAGCGGTGTCGCGGGCATCCTGAAGTTTGGATTCGTAGGCACCAGACCGGCCCCCGATGATGTCGGTGATGCCGGCAAAGAAATCGCGCACCACATTGGCACCCATGATCGCCTCGCCCACGACAATGCCCCGATAGTCGGTGATGGTGTACCCTTCGAGGGTTGAGGTGGTGGTCAGGATCATGTGTCGTCCTCTGGCAGGTCACGTGCAAACACCTGTTGAACGCCCCGCGCAATCGCCGCCGCAGCGAGCAAGAGCGCGCACCAGACCCAAAACGACGTGAGCGCGCCGGGTGCGAGCATCGCCGCTACAATCATCCCGCCGAGCATGGCAACAACAAAGGCCAGCCCACCCTGTTGTGTACCATCAAGGTCAGAGACCGTGTGACGCTTGATCGGCTTGCGGGTGTCGGGATCGCTGTCCAGCGCGTGTTTCATTTCTCCCGCCCCTTGATCTCGGCAAGGGACGCGCGCACGTCCTCCTCGGTCCGCGCGTTGCCTTCAGGGGCCAGTTCTTCGGACATGATCAAGAACAACGCAACCGCGCCAGCGCCAAAGGTCATTGCACCACACAACACAAAGGCCACCAAAAGGCCCGGTGCCACAATTACACTGAGCACGCCGCCAAAGAACGCACCACAGATCACGGCGAGGAACATGCGGCCCGCCACGCTGGGCCGAGCGCTGCGCGCAGGCGTCGCCACAGCATCGGCCTTGCGATGCTCAAAGGTGCGGCCCACCATGCTGTTGTCCTCAAGACCCGCCATGGATCAGCCTACCGACCCTTCGAGCGAGATTGCCACAAGTTGTTGTGCTTCCATGGCAAATTCCATCGGCAGCGCCTGAAGCACGTCCTTGCAGAACCCGTTGACGACCAGCGCGACGGCCTCTTCCTCGTCCATGCCGCGCGAGCGGCAGTAGAACAGTTGATCGTCGTCGACCTTGGATGTCGTGGCCTCGTGTTCGACGCGGGATGAGTTGTTCTTGACCTCAATATACGGCACCGTGTGCGCCCCGCATTTGTCGCCAATGAGCAGGCTGTCGCATTGCGTATAGTTGCGCGACTCTTTGGCCTTGGGATGCATGGACACGAGGCCGCGATAGGTATTCTGGGCCTTGCCCGCACTGATGCCTTTGGAGACGATCCGGCTCTTGGTGTTCTTGCCCAAATGGATCATCTTGGTGCCGGTGTCGGCCTGCTGCATGTTGTTGGCGATGGCGATGGAATAGAATTCGCCCTGGCTGTCATCACCGCGCAGGATGCAGGACGGGTATTTCCATGTCACGGCAGAGCCGGTTTCCACCTGCGTCCACATCACCTTGGCCCGGTCGCCCCGGCAATCGGCGCGTTTGGTGACGAAGTTATAGATACCGCCCTTGCCGTTCTCATCGCCCGGATACCAGTTCTGGACGGTGGAGTATTTCACCTCGGCGTCTTCTTCGATGATGATTTCGACCACGGCGGCATGCAATTGCGAGATGTCGCGCTGTGGTGCCGTGCACCCTTCGAGGTAGGAGACGTAAGACCCTTTGTCGGCAATGATCAGCGTGCGTTCGAACTGGCCGGTGTTTTCGGCATTGATGCGGAAATAGGTCGACAGTTCCATCGGGCAGCGCACACCGGGCGGCACATAGACAAACGAGCCATCGCTGAACACGGCGCTGTTGAGGGTCGCGTAGTAGTTGTCAGAGACAGGCACGACCGAGCCGAGGTACTTTTTGACCAGCTCGGGATGTTCCTTGATTGCCTCGGAAATCGAGCAGAAGATCACGCCCGCCTTGGCCAGTTCGGCCTGAAACGTCGTGCCGACGCTGACGCTGTCAAAGACCGCATCGACAGCCACCTTGCGCGGCGCGTCCGTCAGGTCTTCGGCGCCCTCGACACCGGCGAGGATCATCTGCTCTTTCAGCGGAATACCGAGTTTCGCATAGGTTTCCAGCAGCTTGGGGTCAACATCATCCAGTGACTTGGGCTTGACCTCCATCGATTTGGGGCGGGCATAGTAATACTGGTCCTGAAAGTCGATCTCGGGGTAATCCACCATCGCCCAAGTCGGCTCTTCCTTTTGCAGCCAACGCTCGTAGGCGGCCAGACGCCACTCGAGCATCCACTCAGGTTCTTCGTTCTTTTCCGAGATCAGCTTGACGATGTCAGGAGACAGACCCTTGGGGGCATATTCCATTTCGATGTCGGTTTCCCAGCCGTATTTATAGGCGCCGCCAACCTCGCGCACCGCGTCGACCGTCTCTTGGTCAACACCGTCCTTGACCTGAACTTCTTCCACAACATTGTCCATTTCAGACATTCCTCTCGCTGCTACGCGGCCTAAGCCGCCCGCGCCTGGTGTTTTTTCAACTTTTGCGCCCAAACCTCGGCAAAACGCAAAACGTCCTCTTCCGTTGTCTCAAGACCCAGCGACACCCGTACCGCATTGGCCGCCACATCCCCCAATCCCATCGCCGTCAGGACCTTGCTGGCCTTGACCTTTCCGCTGGAGCACGCCGACCCTGCCGAAATGGCAAACCCGGCCAAGTCCATCTGCATCACTTGCGTTTCACCCTTCCAGTCGGGCGTTGCGAAACAGGATGTGTTGGGAAGACGCGGCGCATCTTTCCCGACAAAAATAGTTGTATTTGACGCAGCAGCAAGAGCACTTTCTAGAATATTTCTAAGTTTCTCGACGCGGCCCCATTTTCCGGCCTCCACATCCTGCTGCGCAGCCTCAGCCGCGGCACCAAATCCGGCGATGCCGATGACGTTCTCCGTGCCAGACCGACGCCCCATCTCCTGACCGCCCCCGCGCAGGATCGCTTGCGGATCATCGGCGGTGAAATTGATCAATGCGCCCACGCCCTTGGGTCCACCCAGCTTGTGCCCCGACAAGACCATGTAGGCCGGCGTGCCGTCGCCATATTCGACAGGCACCTTGCCGACCATCTGGGTGACGTCGCACACAACCGAAGGCCCCGCTACGACCCGCCGGTCGGCCTGCATGATCCCCGTCTCGCTGTTTGCGCCCGATATCGCCATGAGGGCCGGGCCGTCCATCGCATCTGGCACGCCCTCGCTCCAGTCGCCGAAACAGTCGTGTTCGGTCGGCAAGGCTGCAAATCGCCCCCCATGCCGATCCTTTTGTGCCACCGCCAATGCGGCGGCCTCAGTCGCAGAGCCCGTAAACACAACTTGTGTAGGCAAACAGCCAACCAATCCCGCCACCTGGCTCCGCGCCCGCTCCACCACCATCTTCGCTGCGCGCCCCTCGGCATGCACAGAGGACGGATTGCCCACCACGTCCATCGCAGCCAGCATCGCATCCCGCGCCTCGGCGCGCAGCGGTGTCGTCGCATTGTGATCCAGATACACGCGGCTCATAGAACCGATCCTTCATTGTTCATGAAATATGCCGGGGGTCTGGGGGCCGGCCCCCAGTCACGCCTCATCAACCACCGCCATCAGGTTGGGCACCGCCGGACAAGGGGCCAATTCATTGCCTACAACATCTGACAGGCGGGTCTGGTGCAAGAACACGTAGACATGCGCGCTCAATCCTTCCCAGAGCCGGTTGGTCAGTGACTGCGCCTTGGATCCGGACGCGGCACCCGACGCGCCCGCACCCTTGTGCATTGCGTCCACCTTCTCATCGACCGCCTCGAGAATATCCGCCACACGAATTTCCGACGCCGGTCGCGCCAACCGGTATCCCCCGCCAGGTCCACGCACGGATACGACCAGTTCGGCGCGCCGCAGCTTGACGAACAGCTGTTCCAGATAGGGCAGCGAGATATCCTGACGGGTGGAAATATCCCCCAGACTGACAAGCATGTCACCGGGTTGCAGCGCGATATCGGCAAGCGCCACCATCGCATAGCGCCCTTTTGTCGATAGCTTCATGACCACACCCCCAATTGACGTCTCAGTCCAGACGCCATACATGCTTTGCCACCGCAGGACGTGTTTCCTGCCCACAAGTTAGAAACGTTCTAAAGTATCCGATTATTTTCGTCAAGAAATCGGATCGTCAAAAAGACGCGCGAGGACAGACACGCATATGCCCGAGGTCATTTTTCCCGGACCCGAAGGCCGCCTCGAAGGCCGCTATCACCCCCAGAAAGAACGTGACGCACCCATTGCAATCGTGCTGCACCCACATCCACAGTTCGGTGGAACGATGAACCACAAGGTTGTGCATGCTCTGCACTATGCCTTCTACAACATGGGGTTCACCGTGCTGCGGTTCAATTTCCGAGGTGTGGGGCGCAGCCAGGGTGAATACGATCAGGGCATTGGCGAGTTGTCGGATGCTGCCTCGGCGCTCGATTACCTGCAGTCGATGAACAACAACTCGAAGCACTGCTGGGTTGCGGGTTTCAGCTTTGGCGCGTGGATCGGGATGCAGCTGCTGATGCGCCGCCCCGAGATCACCGGGTTCATCAGCGTGTCGCCCCCGGCGAACATGTATGACTTCTCCTTCCTCGCGCCCTGCCCGTCCAGCGGCCTGATCATCAACGGCACCGCCGACCGCGTGGCCCCACCCGCGGACACGGAATCTCTGGTGGGCAAACTGCACGAGCAAAAAGGCATCACGATCACGCATACGCAGATCGAGGGTGCGGGCCACTTCTTTGAAGAGCCGCATATGGACACGTTGATCGGGCACACCACCGATTACGTCAAACGCCGCCTGACCGAGACGACGCGCTGATGGCTGACCCCGTCGTCATTGAAATGGCCAACAAGCTGGCCGAGGAATGTCTCGCCGTGCAAGGCGAACTGGGCAACGACCGGTTGTTCATGGAAGTGGGCGATGTACTGGGCGCATCGTCCCAAACCCTCGAAGAGGCGTTTTTGACCGCGATCCGGACGCGGATGGCCAACGACGCGGGCCGCCGGTTCCTGGCGCAACGTCTCAAGGCGCACCGCGCCGCCGCTGCCCAAGAGTGACGCGACTGGACCAGCAGATCGCCTTTCTGAACGAGGCGGACAAGCTGAAGTCGATCACCCGCGCCACCACCCTCGCCGATGGTAGCCGTGCGGAAAACAGCGCGGAACATTCGTGGCATTTGACCCTTTATGCGCTGGTGCTGGCCGATCAGGCCGGGCCGGACGTCGACATCGACCGCGTGATCAAGATGCTGATCCTGCACGATCTGGTCGAGATCGACGCGGGCGACAATCCGATCTTTGACGATGTGGATGCGGCCGCTGTTGCCGCTCAGGAGGCGGCGGCGGCCGACCGGATCTTTGGCCTGTTGCCGGATGACATCGCCACGTCGCTGCGCCCCATCTGGGAAGAATTCGAGGCCGCAGAGTCCCCCACGGCGCAGTTTGCCAAGGCATTGGACCGGTTCCAACCGCCGATGTTGAACCTTGCGTCAGGTGGCGGCAGTTGGACCGACTACAACGTCACCGAAGAGATGATCGCCGCCCGCGTTGGCACGAAAATCGCGCGCGGTGCGCCGGGATTGTGGGACTATGCCCGCAAACGCATCGCCGGGTTCTTTGCATCTGCGGGTTGATCCTTAAAATTTAGTATACCGTTGTATACAGACTTTTCAAACGGGGCGTAACGCGCTAAGCGCGAAGGCAAACCAGTGCTGCAAAGGACAAGGTCCATGACCAAGATCAAGGTAGAGAACCCCATCGTAGAAATGGACGGGGACGAAATGACCCGCATCATGTGGGATTTCATCAAGAAAAAGCTGATCGAGCCCTATCTCGACATCGACCTGCTCTATTACGATCTGGGCATCGAAGAACGCGACCGGACCGAAGACCAGATCACTATCGACGCCGCGGAAAAAACCAAGGAAGTTGGCGTGGCCGTCAAATGCGCCACCATCACGCCGGACGAAGCGCGGGTCGAGGAATTTGGCCTTAAGAAGATGTGGCGCAGCCCCAACGGTACAATTCGCAACATTCTGGGCGGTGTGATTTTCCGCCAGCCGATCATCTGCAAGAACGTGCCGCGGCTTGTGCCCGGTTGGACCAAGCCCATTGTGGTCGGGCGTCATGCCTTTGGCGACCAGTACAAGGCGACGGACATGAAGTTCCCCGGCGCGGGCACGTTGACAATGAAATTCGTGGGCGAAGATGGCACCGAAATCGAGCACGAGGTCTATCAGGCCAAAGATGCGGGCGTGTTCATGTCGATGTATAACATCGACCCGTCGATCTATGACTTTGCGCGTGCGTCGTTCAACTATGGTCTGAGCCTCGGCTGGCCGGTCTATCTGTCGACCAAGAATACGATCCTCAAACAATATGACGGGCGGTTCCTCGAGGTCTTTCAGGAAGTCTATGACGCTGAATTCAAAGATAAATTCGAGGCGGCAGGCATCTGGTACGAGCACCGCCTGATCGACGACATGGTCGCCTGTGCCATCAAATGGAACGGCGGATTTGTCTGGGCCTGCAAGAACTATGACGGCGACGTGCAGTCAGACGTCGTGGCGCAAGGGTTCGGGTCCCTGGGCATGATGACCAGCCAGTTGATGACCCCCGATGGTAAGATTGTGGAGGCCGAAGCGGCCCACGGCACCGTCACGCGCCACTACCGCCAGCATCAGGCGGGTGAACAGACGTCCACCAACTCCATCGCGTCGATCTATGCGTGGACCGGGGGGCTCAAGCACCGCGCCAAACTGGACGGCAACGCAGCCCTCCAGAACTTCGCCGAAACGCTGGAAAAGGTGATCGTCGACACGGTCGAAAGCGGCCACATGACCAAGGATCTCGCCCTTTTGGTCGGGCCCGATCAGGGCTGGCTGACCACAATGGGGTTCCTTGAAAAGATCGATGAAAATCTGAACGCAGCCCTCAAGGGCTGAATACGCATCTGCAACGGCCCGCCCCAAACGGGCCGTTGTCACGCGCCGCGATTGTGCGTCCGCGCGTACATGTCCGCGATCATGCGGCTTGCCGTTTTCTCAAACAGGCACGGGATGACCGCATGTATCAGGGCGGCCCCACTTGCGAGCAAAAGGCGCAGCGCAAATCCCCCGGCAAACACGGCATGTTCCGCATAACTCTCGTCAACGCTGTGGGGATGGGACAGAAAAACGCGATGCAACATTTGAACGCTCCTTGAGTGGCTTTCCACCAAACTATGCGAGGGCAAGGTTGCAATACTCCCATTTATCACGCTCATTTGGGCTTTGAGCGGGAATAAATCCCATGTATTGCCTCGCTATGGAGAATATTGACCATATCGACGCACGTATCTTGTCCGCGCTGCAACGCGACGCGGGCCAATCGCTGGACACGCTGGGCGATACCGTCGGTCTGAGCAGAAACGCCTGCTGGCGGCGGATCAAGTCGCTGGAAGACCGTGGCGTGATCCGCGGGCGCGTAGCGATCGTTGATCCCGGCGCAGTGGGACTGGGTCTGATGGTGTTCATGCAGATCCGCACCCAAAGCCATGATCCCGACTGGCAGGCCTTGTTCAACGCGGCCACACGCAAGATCCCCGGTATCCTCAGCGTCTATCGCATGACGGGCGATCTGGATTACCTGATCCGCGCCCGCGTGCGTGATATGGCGGGATATGATGCGCTCTACCAACAATTGATTCACCTTGTGCCTGTTGCCGATGTGGCCGCCAGCTTCGTGATGGAAGAAATCAAGGACAGCACCGCCCTGCCCGTCTGAAAAGGAACCGATAATGCCCGTGCACTACATCTACCTGATCGTGGCCGTGGCCGCCGAAACGATCGGTACAACAGCCCTTCAGGCCAGCAACCAATTTACGCGGGTCGGTCCGACCATCCTTGTCGTCCTGGCCTATGCGGTTGCGTTCTATTTTCTTGGCGTTGCGCTCAAGTACATTCCCGTAGGCATCGCATATGCGCTTTGGTCCGGGCTTGGCATCGTGTTGATCGCACTCATCGGTTTCGCGGTCTTTGGCCAAACGCTGGACTTGGCCGCGGTGCTCGGACTGGCCATGATCATTGGCGGAATCGTCGTGATCCAGCTCTTCTCCAATTCTGCGACACACTAGACCTTCCTTTCTGCGTCGCAGCGCTATATGGGCCGGGCAACAACTCATGAGGCCCGTCTATGGATCTGCGAAATATCGCCATTATCGCCCACGTCGACCACGGCAAAACCACGCTTGTGGACGAGCTGCTGAAGCAGTCGGGCACCTACCGTGAAAATCAGGCGACGACCGAACGCGCCATGGACAGCAATGATCTGGAGCGCGAGCGCGGGATCACCATTCTGGCCAAGGCCACTTCGGTCGAGTGGAAAGACACACGTATCAACATCGTGGACACGCCCGGCCACGCCGATTTCGGCGGCGAGGTCGAACGGATCCTGTCCATGGTCGATGGAGTCGTGCTCCTGGTGGACGCCGCCGAAGGGCCGATGCCGCAGACCAAGTTCGTGACCTCCAAGGCGCTGGCGCTGGGCCTGCGCCCGATCGTGGTGCTGAACAAGGTCGACAAACCCGACGCGGAACCCGACCGCGCGCTGGATGAATGCTTTGACCTATTTGCCAACCTGGGCGCGGATGACGACCAGCTGGATTTCCCGGCGATGTATGCGTCGGGCCGGTCCGGTTGGGCGGACATGGAGCTGGACGGGCCGCGCAAAGACCTGACTGCCCTCTTTGACCTGATTGTGGATCACGTGCCTGCGCCTGCGCAGATTGCGGCCAAGGACGAACCGTTCCGCATGTTGGCGACGACACTCGGATCCGATCCATTTATCGGGCGCATTTTGACGGGCCGTGTGGAATCCGGCACGCTCAAGGCGGGTGAAACCGTCAAGGCATTGAGCCGTGACGGCGCGTTGATCGAGAATTTCCGCTGCACCAAGATCCTCGCCTTCCGCGGACTGGGTCAGCAGCCCATCGACGTGGCAGAGGCGGGCGATATTGTCACGCTGGCGGGCATGTCCAAGGCGACGGTGGCCGACTCCATCGTAGCCCCGTCAGTGTCCGACGCCCTGCCCGCACAGCCGATTGATCCGCCCACCATCACCGTGACCTTCGGCATCAACGACTCGCCTTTGGCGGGCCGTGACGGCAAAAAGGTGCAGTCCCGCGTCATCCGTGACCGATTGATGAAAGAGGCGGAATCAAACGTCGCCATCAAGATTACGGACACGCCCGGTGGAGATGCGTTCGAAGTCGCAGGTCGCGGCGAATTGCAGATGGGTGTTCTGATCGAAAACATGCGGCGCGAGGGGTTCGAGCTTAGCATTTCGCGCCCGCAGGTCCTGTTCCAGGAGATCGACGGCGTGCGTCACGAGCCGATCGAAGAGGCGACGATTGACGTGGATGACGAGTATTCCGGCGCCGTGATCGAAAAACTGACCGGCGCGCGCAAGGGCAACCTGGTCGAGATGAAGCCCGCAGGGGCGGGCAAGACGCGGATCGTGGCGCATGTGCCGTCGCGTGGGCTGATCGGCTATCATGGCGAATTCCTGACCGACACCCGCGGCACTGGCGTTCTGAACCGGGTTTTCCATGAATGGGCGCCACACAAGGGGCCGATCCCCGGGCGTCGCGCGGGCGTTCTGATCTCGATGGAAAACGGGCAGTCGGTGGCCTTTGCCCTGTGGAACCTGGAAGAGCGCGGGCGTATGTTCATTGGCGCGCAGGCAGACGTCTATACCGGTATGGTCATCGGCGAGCATAGCCGCGAGAATGATCTGGAAGTGAACCCGCTCAAGGGCAAGAAGCTGACCAACGTGCGTGCAAGTGGCACGGATGAGGCCGTGCGCCTGACCACGCCGATCACCATGTCGCTGGAAGAGGCGATTGCGTATATCGATGATGACGAGCTGGTTGAGGTGACGCCGAATGCGATCCGGTTGCGCAAGCGCTATCTGGACCCGCATGAGCGCAAGCGTATGGCGCGCGCGTCCTGAGGGCGCACCGGGGCGCTGCCCCGGACCCCGGCATATTTGAAGAACAATGAAGGGGTCGCCGTTATTGGGCGGCCCCTTTTTGTTGCGCTATTCCGAGGTTTCGACGATGAGGAGTTCGCGTTCGGACGCGCCGCGGGCATGTGCAAGTGCGGCTTGGTAGGCGGCGGAGTGGTAGCATTTCTCGGCCGTTTCGACGTCCGGGAATTTGGCCACGACATTGCGTGGGCGGTCCGTGCCTTCGAGTTGGACATAACGGCCACCACGGGCGATGAAAGTGCCGCCATGGTCGGCAATGGCGACTGTCGCGCCGGCGGCATATTTCTTGTATGCTTCTTCGTCTGTCACCGTGACATGCGCAATCCAGAGTGCTGGCATCTTAACCTCCCAAGATGGATTTTGCGGCTGCAATCGCTGCATCCGCATTGCTTGCATCCTTGGCGCCGCCCTGCGCCATGTCGGGGCGCCCGCCTCCGCCCTTGCCGCCCAGTTCGACCACCGCGGCCTTGACCAGGTCCACAGCGCTGACCGTGTCCGTCTTGTCGGCCGTAACCCCGGCAGCGACGGCTACCTTGCCCTCTGCGTCCGCGATCAGCAGGATTGCACCGCTGCCGAGGCGCTGTTTGTGTTCGTCGATCAGGGCGGGCAGATCCTTGCCCGTCACACCTTGCAGGACCTGAGCGAGGAAGGCGGTGCCACCCACGTCCTCGGCTTCGGGCGCGGCCTGACCGCCGCCCGACATGGCCAGATCACGGCGCAATTGCGCAACCTCCGCCATCAGTGCCTTGCGCTCGTCCAGCAGGGCTTTGACCCTGCTTGGCACGTCCTGCGCCTGCGCCTTGAGTTCAGAGGCCGTTTCGGCCAGCAAATGATCCTGTCCGCGCAGATATTGCAGGGCCGCGTCCCCGGTCAGTGCCTCGATCCGGCGCACTCCGGCACTTGACGCGCTGTCTCCCAGAGTAACGAAGGCGCCGATATCGCCGGTCTGGCGCACATGTGTGCCACCGCAAAGCTCGAGCGAATAGGTGTCGCCGCTTGTGCCCTTGCCGGATCCGTCTTGCGTGCCCATGGACACGACCCGCACCTCGTCCCCGTATTTCTCACCAAAGAGCGCCTGCGCACCGAGCGCACGCGCGTCATCCGGGGTCATGATGCGGGTTTCGACGGCATCATTCTGGCGGATAAAACTGTTCACCTCGGCCTCGACCTTTGCCAGATCATCCAGGCTGAGCGCCTTGCCGTGGCTGAAATCAAAGCGCAGCCGGTCCGGCGCGTTCAGTGACCCGCGTTGGGCCACGTGATCGCCAAGCGCACCGCGCAGGGCCTCGTGCAGCAGGTGCGTGGCCGAATGGTTGGCGCGAATGGCCGTGCGGCGCGTGTGATCCACTTCAAGAACAGCCGCTTGCCCATTGGAAAGGCTACCTTTTGTAACCGTTGCGATGTGGATGAACACATCGGCGGTTTTGCGGGTGTCCGTTACCTGTGCCTCACCGCTTTCGGTTCGGATGAGGCCGGTGTCGCCGACCTGCCCGCCACTTTCCGCATAGAACGGAGACTGGTTCAAGGCAATCTGCACGGACGTCCCGGTGGGGGCGCTGTCGGTCTGTGCGCCGTCCACGACGATGGCGACGATCTGGCCTTCGGCGGTTTCAGTGTCATACCCGAGGAAATCGGTCGTGCCCGCCGTTTCGGCCACGTCAAACCAGACAGTCGCATCCGCCGCCTCACCTGACCCGGACCAGGCCGCGCGCGCCTTGGCCTTTTGCTCCGCCATCGCGGCATCAAAGCCCTCGGTGTCGACCCCCAGCCCCTGTTCGCGCAGGGCGTCCTGCGTCAGGTCCAGCGGGAAGCCATATGTGTCGTAGAGCTTGAACGCGGCGGCACCCGGCAGATCGGCACCTTCGGCCAACCCGGCCACTTCGTCATCCAGCAGTTTCAGGCCCCGATCCAGCGTTTGTTTGAACCGCGTTTCCTCGGCCTGCAAGGTCTCGGTGATCAGGGATTGCGCCTGCCCGAGTTCCGGATAGGCCGCGCCCATCTGGCGTACAAGCGTCGGCACCAATTGGTACATGACCGGATCCTTGGCCCCCAGCAAATGCGCGTGCCGCATGGCCCGCCGCATGATCCTCCGCAGTACATAGCCGCGCCCGTCATTGGAGGGCATAACACCGTCCGCAATCAGGAAGGATGTCGACCGCAGATGGTCCGCGATCACCCTGTGATGGACGTTCTGATCGCCGTAGGGATCGACGCCGGTTGCATCGGCAGATGCCTCGATCAGCGACTTGAACAGATCCGTGTCATAGTTATCATGGCTGCCTTGCAGCAAGGCGCCAATGCGCTCGAGACCCATGCCGGTGTCGATGGACTGCATATCCAAGTCTATCATCGAGCCGTCTTCGAACTGTTCGTTCTGCATGAAAACGATGTTCCAGATCTCGATGAAACGGTCACCGTCCTCTTCGGGACTGCCGGGAGGGCCACCCCAGATGTGATCTCCATGGTCATAGAAAATTTCGGTACACGGTCCGCAGGGTCCGGTGGGTCCCATCTGCCAGAAATTGTCCGAGGTCGCGATGCGGATGATCCGGCTCTCCGGCACACCGACCTTTTTCCAAATCTCATAGGCTTCGTCGTCGGTGTGATAGACCGTCACATAAAGCCGATCCTTAGGGATGTCGAACTCACCCGTGATCAGGTTCCAGGCAAAGGGGATGGCTTCATGCTTGAAATAGTCACCGAAGCTGAAGTTCCCCAGCATTTCGAAGAACGTGTGGTGGCGCGCGGTGTAACCGACATTGTCGAGGTCGTTATGCTTGCCGCCCGCCCGCACGCATTTTTGTGCCGTTGTCGCCCGGGTGTAGTCCCGCCGTTCGAGGCCGGTGAACAGGTTCTTGAACTGCACCATCCCCGAGTTCACGAACATCAGGGTCGGGTCGTTGCGGGGCACCAGCGGGCTGGATGGCACAACCGCATGGCCCTGTTTTTCAAAGTAGGACAGGAAGGTCGAACGGATGTCGTTGAGCGAAGGCATAAGCGTGTGTTCCGGGGCGTCTGATGGGTTGCTCTGACATAGCTCTGTGCGCTTGGACTGTCCACAAACGAAACAGGGCGCAGTCGATGCTGCGCCCTGTCGCTGTTCCTCTTAAAGCCGGGTGCTTAATCAGGCCTCCAGAATATCGTCATCCGCGGCCTTTTCACCTTCGGGCATATCAAAGTCGAGCCCGTGTGCGGCGCGGATCTTGTCCTCGATCTCGAAGGCCATCCTGCTGTTGTCGCGCAGGAAACTTTTGGCGTTCTCACGACCTTGGCCAATCCGTTCGTCGCCATAGCTGAACCAGGATCCGGATTTTTCCACGACACCAGCCTTGACGCCCAAGTCCAGAAGCTCACCCATTTTCGAGATGCCTTCGCCATACATGATGTCGAACTCGACCTGTTTGAACGGGGGGGCGACCTTGTTTTTGACCACCTTGACGCGGGTGGCGTTTCCGACAACCTCGTCGCGATCCTTGAGCGCGCCGATGCGGCGAATGTCGAGACGCACCGAGGAGTAGAATTTCAGGGCGTTGCCACCGGTGGTCGTTTCCGGCGAGCCGAACATGACGCCAATCTTCATGCGGATCTGGTTGATGAAAATGACCATGCAGTTCGAACGGCTGATCGAACCGGTCAGCTTGCGCATGGCCTGGCTCATCAGGCGAGCCTGAACGCCCACGCTGCTGTCGCCCATATCACCTTCGAGTTCGGATTTCGGCGTCAGGGCCGCCACCGAATCGACGATCACCATATTGACCGCTCCGGACCGCACCAGCGTGTCGGTGATTTCCAAGGCCTGTTCACCCGTGTCGGGCTGCGAGATCAGCAACTCGTCGATGTTCACACCCAGTTTCCGCGCGTATTGCGGATCAAGCGCGTGTTCCGCATCGACGAAAGCACAGACCCCGCCCTGCTTTTGCTGTTCGGCCACACAGTGCAGTGTCAGCGTCGTTTTGCCTGACGATTCAGGGCCATAGATCTCGACAATGCGCCCCATGGGCAGGCCACCGATGCCGAGGGCAATGTCCAGACCAAGGCTGCCTGTCGAGCTGGCCTTGATATCCTGGATCGCACCCTCGTCGCCCAGCTTCATGATCGACCCCTTGCCGAACTGGCGTTCGATCTGGGCCAACGCGCTGTCCAGCGCCTTTTGTTTGTCTGCCGATTTCTTGTCTGTCATGGTCAGTAGGTCTGCCGTTGCCATTGCGTTGATCCTTTGTGTCATACCCGCTGGGGGGCGGCAATCACTGCCGCTTCTGCTTCGATGTTCCCCTTGCGTTCCTTATGAGATCAAAAAGAGAACATTTCAATTAAATTCTACAGACCTACCTTTTGCCCTGAGGAGTTAAGGAGTAGTTTACGAACAAAAGGGCTGTTGAAATAAATTCTGTGAGGTGAGCGGATGATGGTGTTCTACAAGGCGGGCCTTGCCTTTCTTTCGGTCCCCAAGACAGGCACGACCGCCTACGAAAATGCTTTGCGCGATCACGCAGATTTGGTGATCTCCGAACCGCCGATGCTCAAGCACGCGCCGGTTTACCGCTATAACAGGTTCGTCCGGCCCATGTTCGTGAACGTCTGCAAGGTGGAACTAGAATTGATGGCAGTCATGCGAGAGCCGATCAGCTGGCTGGGCAGTTGGTGGCGATACCGCCAGCGCCCCTTCATGGTCGGCAAGCCGAACGCGACGCACGAGATAAGTTTCGATGAGTTTGTTCTGGCCTACATGAAAGGTCAAAAACCCGGTTTTGCCGATGTGGGCAGCCAATTCAAATTTCTTGAAACCCAGCCAAACGGTACGGGCATTACGCATCTCTTTCGGTACGAGGACCAGCACAGGTTGCAGGCGTTTCTGACCGACCGGCTTGGAGTGACGTTCGCTCTGGAACGCGCGAACGTCTCCCCTTCTGTGCCGGTCGAACTGTCAGCGGGTGTCGAAGAAAGGTTGCGCCGCAAATTTGCCGATGAGTTTGCCTTGTACGACAGCATTCCGCACTGAGATCAGTGAAGCTGCTTGTGCACCGTTTCCGCAAGATCGTTCAGTGAGAACGGCTTGGGCAGGAATACCGAGTTCGGAATGCTGTCCTGCTGATTGTTCAGCCTGTCTTCGGCATAGCCGGACACGAAGACCACCCGCACCTCCGGCCGCACCTTGAGCGCCTCGCGCACCCAGCTTGGCCCGTCCTTGCCCGGCATCACGACATCCGTCACAAACAGGTCGACGTTCAGGTCTTTGTCTTCGAGCGTCTTCAGTGCCGCCTCAGCAGAATCCGCCTCGAGCACCGTGTACCCCCGCAAACGCAATGCGCGGCTGGCAAATGCGCGTACGGGTGCCTCGTCTTCGACGAGGAGGATCACGCCGTCGCCATGTTTTGGCTCGGAAACCTGGGCGGGTTGCACTGCCGCCTTTGGCTTGGGCGTCGAGCGTTCAAGTACGGGGAAAAGGATCGAAAACGTTGTGCCCTTGCCCAGCGTACTGTCGACAAAGATATACCCGCCCGTCTGTTTCACGATGCCGTAAGCGGTGGACAGCCCGAGCCCCGTTCCCTCGCCAGTCTTCTTGGTGGTGAAAAACGGCTCGAACACCTTTTGCATCTTGTCCGCGGGAATCCCGATGCCCGCATCCTTGACCCGCAGGCACACGTATTCGCCCGCTGGTACAGTGACCCGATCACGTTCAAGCGGATTTGCCAGTGTCATACACTCAGTTTCGATCGCGATTTCACCGCCTTCCGGCATGGCGTCGCGCGCATTGACCACCAGGTTCATCAGAACCTGCTCCAATTGGCGCTTGTCGGCGCGAATGGGTTTGAGAACAGGATCGTGGCTGAGCGACAATCGCACCTTTTCCCCCACCAGGCGATTCAACAGGTGCGTGAGGTCCGCCATTGTATCCCTGAGATCAAGCTCCTCCGGGCGCAGGTTCTGCTTGCGCGAAAAAGCGAGAAGCTGGCCAACAAGGGCTGCGGCGCGATTGGCGTTCTGGTTGATCTGGATGAGATCGCTGTAGTCCGAATCGCCCTGGTCATGGCGCAACAACAGCAAATCACAGTGCCCGGAAATCGCAGTCAACAAGTTGTTGAAATCATGCGCCACCCCGCCCGCCAACTGGCCAATAGCCTGCATCTTCTGGCTTTGGACGAACTGCGCCTCGAGCGTTTTGAGTTCGGTCGCATCGGCCAAGACAGCCACAATCGATACATCACCATGGTCCGCCATACGGTTGAGCGCGACCTGCACGAACATCTCCTTGTCCTCGCGCTTGAGGCGCAGGAACTCGGATTGCTGTACCGCGCGCCCGGACACGGTTTCATCAAGCCAGTCGGCGATGGGGCGACCCAGACCCGCCATCAAATCGGATATGTGCACGCCTTCCTCAAGCCCGGGACCCACCAGGTCGGCACCCTTTCGGTTGAAGCTGCGCACGGTGCCATCGGGCGCGAAGCGCACAAGCGGAACAGGCAGATCCTGGAACGACGACCATGTCGCGGTCGCTTCCCCTTCTGCAGGGGGCGGCAGCAGATAGATGGCCGTCCGCCCGGCCCCTGCGTCGACCCGCGCTGCCAGAACATCCACGGATCCTTCGGCTGTCGAAATTTGATTGACTTGCCCAAAGCGCACCGGCAGCGCATCGAAAATGCCGTCGATAGCCTTGATCCGGCCGCCGATCAGTGTGCGGGCGTTTTCGTTCATATACAGCACGGCCCCATTGCGCCCCGTCATGACCATGGGCAGCCCCGGCCCCTCGGTCCCGCGACCCTGACCCGTATCCGGGACGGCTTCCAAACGCCACAGCAGGCGATTGTCATCCATTTCGTGCACCGCAAGGCGCATGTGACCGCGCCGCGTGACCAGATCTTCCCGGGCTGCCCCATCGATCTCGGCCGCGGCCTTGAGACGGAACAGGATACCACCCGGATTGGCAAAGGTGTTGCGCAAAGTACCGGCCAGCGTTTCACCGGACCGTGTGGAATAGAGTTGCCGTGCCGCCGCATTGGCACGGATCACTTCGCCATCGGGCGTGCAGACAAAACTGGGTGAGGCATCCTTTTCGATAAAGGAACTGATTGCGGACAGGGCCAGCGCGTCCTTGCCGCGTGCCTTGCGGGTGGTCAGTGTCACCGCGAAACCCAAACCCATCAGCACCGCGGCCCCAACGGCCAGCCCCAATTGGATCAAAGGCTCGGGCGCCAGTGCGGCCATAACACCCAACAGAGCAGCCGCCCCAAGAAGGCTGGCTGCACGATGGTTGCCACCCTCAGCCGGGCGTGCTTGCGTGGTGGTCGGCTGAGCGCTGTCTGACACCTGTCACCTCATTGCGGTCGATTCGTTGGATCAGTTTTGCGCTGGAAACGGTTAATTGGCTCTTAAGCCCACAGCACATCCGACCTGTCAGAGCATCTATAACACAACCTGAGGGCAAGTTGCTAAACTTTAGGTTGCGCGCAATCTCAAGCGATCTGAAGGCAGGCGAGAAAGAAGCCATCGCCATCTTTGTCAACCGGCCATGTGCAGCTTGAAAGCACCTGCCAGCCGGGATGCCTGGCGCGGAAAGCGGCCACTTGTGCTGCGTTCTCGACCGCAAGCACCGAGCAGGTCGCATAAGCCAGAACCCCGCCGGGCGCGACATGCGAGACGGCCGCGTCCAGCACGCCCGCCTGCATCTGTTGCAATGCGGTCAATCGGTCTTGGGTCAACGCCCATTTGGCGTCGGGTGTCCGGCGCCATGTCCCGCTGCCCGAACAGGGCGCATCGCAAAAGACAAGATCGAAATGGCCTGCCTTGCCGATGTTCTCGGGCGGACAGATGTCGATGCGATGACCACCGCGTGCGGCCCTTGCCGGCAGGTCACGCATGCGCCCAGGATCGATATCGTGGGCCGTCACAGCCCAACCCTGCGCGGCAAGAGCAAGGGCCTTGCCACCCCCACCGGAACACAAATCCAGGGCGCGTCCCGCCTGCTGGAACCCCGCGACGGCGGCTTGGCTCGACGCATCCTGCAACTCGATCAAGCCGTCGGCAAAGGCTTGGCTCAACCGCACACGTTTTGCGCCTTCGATCACAGTCAGCGCTGTCTCCGCACGCGCGTTGCGCGCTGTTGAGATACCCTCTGACAAAAGCGCAGCCTGTGCCTGAACCACAGTGCTGCGGGTGCAGTTCACGCGCAGTGTCACGGGCGCACGCGTCGCCAGTGCCATCGCGGTAGGTTCCGCGTCTTCGCCCAAACTTTCCTTGAAATGCGGAACCATCCAGTCCTGGAGGTTCCAACGGTCGCCGGGCGTTTCGGGGATGCCGCGCGATGCCTGTTCAACCTCGGTCAGAACGGACGGCGCGTGGCCCTGACCGGTAAACATGTCGGACGGATCGATGCCCAGATCGCGCAGCCGCCCGATCATGCGAGCGCGGCCCGTGTCACCTCCACCGCGCACCGCGTCACTGCGCCAATTCCGCAGGACGTCAAACACGTGGTCGCGCACGGCCGCGCGGTCTTTGGATCCAGCAAATCGGCTGTTGCGCGCCCAGCGGGTCAGCTCCTGCTCCGCCGCTTGCCCACCCGCAATGGCGTCTATGATCTCGATGGCCGCGGCCACGCGTGCGCCGGGGGTCATGCCGGTGCCCGCGCAATTGTCAGGCGAACGCCGTTAGGCATGATCACATGATCCGGTAATTCGGCGACTCGCGCGTGATCTGCACATCATGCACATGGCTTTCCTTGAGGCCTGCGCCCGTGATCTTCACAAAGCTGCAATTGCGGCGCATTTCGTCGACCGTGGCACAGCCGGTATAACCCATCGCCGCGCGCAACCCGCCCACAAGTTGGTGAATCACCGCGCCCGCAGACCCCTTGTAAGGCACCTGCCCCTCGATGCCTTCGGGCACGAGCTTGTCGCTGGCCGCGTCCTTCTGGAAATAGCGGTCCGCCGACCCGCGCGCCATGGCGCCCAATGACCCCATACCGCGATATGATTTGAAGCTGCGCCCCTGGTAAAGGATCACCTCGCCGGGGCTTTCATCGGTGCCCGCGATCATGCTGCCAACCATGGCGCAAGACGCGCCCGCGGCGATTGCCTTGGCAAAATCGCCCGAGAACTTGATGCCACCATCCGCAATCACCGGCACGTCGCCCGCGGCCGCCGCGCAGTCCATGATGGCGGTCAGTTGCGGCACACCCACGCCTGCGACCATCCGCGTGGTGCAGATGGATCCGGGGCCAATGCCCACCTTGATCGCATCAGCACCTGCATCGATCAGCGCACGCGTCGCCGCACCGGTCGCGACGTTGCCCGCCACGATCTGCACTTCGTTGGACAGGTTCTTGGCGCGGCGCACCGCTTCGGCCACGCCTTCGGAATGGCCATGCGCGGTGTCGATGACAATCATGTCCACGCCCGCATCCACCAGCGCCTCTGCCCGCTCGAACCCTGCATCGCCCACGGTCGAGGCCGCAGCCACACGCAGGCGGCCCAGCTCATCCTTGCAGGCCGTGGGGTTCAGCACTGCCTGTTCGGTATCCTTGAGGGTCAGCAGCCCCGTCAGCTTGCCGGTCTGGTCCGTCACCAACAGCTTTTCGATGCGGCGCGCCTTCATCAGGCTGATCGCTTCGTCCCGGTCCGCAGGTTCGGTCAGGATGGCGAGGTTGTCCGACGACATCATCACCGAAACAGGTGTGGCGTCGTCGCTGGCAAAGCGCATGTCGCGGTTGGTCACGATGCCGACGACCCGGCCCGCGTCGTCAACAACAGGAAAGCCGGTCACGCGGTACCGGTCCTGAAGCGCCTTGGCATCGGCCAGGGTCTGGTCTGGGCGCAAGGTGATTGGGTTGTAGACGATCCCGCTTTCGAACCGTTTGACGCGACGGATTTCGCGGGCCTGCGCCTCGATATCCAGATTACGGTGCACCACGCCCATGCCGCCCGCCTGTGCCATCGCAATGGCCATGCGCCCTTCGGTCACCGTGTCCATGGCAGAGCTGAGCAGCGGGATGTTCAGATCAATGCGGCTGGTGACACGGGTGCGGGTATCTGCGGTTGTCGGCAGCACGTTTGACGCGGCCGGAACCAGAAGGACATCATCGAAGGTAAGTGCCTCGCGAATCTCCATGGGGGTCTCCTTGGGAGGGTTCGTTTGACGATTTCGTATTTCACGGGTTCGCAAAAATGGAAAGGGGCAATCCGCTGTCTTGCGCGCCCTCACTCACATGCGCAAAGTGCCGCCATGACAAACAGCTATGATAAAGGCCGCCTCGACCTGCCCTTCGTGGGCATCTCGACCTTTGGCAAACGCCCCTATGTCGCGGATTGGAGCACACTGGACGCGGATGTGGCGATCCTTGGTGCGCCGTTTGACGCAGGCACCCAGTGGCGGTCGGGTGCACGGTTTGGACCGCGCGCGGTGCGCGAGGCGTCGACCCTGTTCAGCTTTGGGCACGCAGGCGCCTATGATCACGAGGACGACGCAACCTACCTGCCCGAGACAGTGCGAATTGTGGACATGGGCGACGCGGACATCATCCACACCGACACGACCGGCTCGCACGCCAATATTGAAACCGGTGTGCGCGCGGCGCTCAAGGCCGGGGCCTTGCCCGTCACTATCGGCGGTGATCATTCGGTCAACATCCCCTGCATCCGCGCCTTTGACGACCAGGGCGACATCCACATCCTGCAAATCGACGCGCATCTGGATTTCGTCGACGAACGGCACGGGGTGCGCCACGGACACGGCAACCCGATGCGTCGCGCGGCTGAATGCGACTACGTCACGGGCCTCACCCAGGTGGGTATCCGCAATGTCAGCTCCACCGCCAAGGAAGGCTATGCCGACGCGCGTGCGATGGGGTCCGACATCCTGTCCGTACGGCAGGCGCGCGCGCTTGGGCCGAAGGCGCTGATCGACCGCATCCCGGCCGGTGCGCGGCTCTACATCACCATCGACATCGACGCCTTCTGCCCCTCCATCGCGCCGGGCACCGGTACGCCCAGCCATGGCGGGTTTCTCTATTACGACGTGCTCGAGATGTTGCAGGCAGCCGCACAGCGACACGACATCGTGGGCATCGATCTGGTCGAAGTCGCACCCGACTACGACCCCACAGGATCGACCGCGATCCTGGCCGCGCAGGTGCTGATGAACCTGCTGGGTTTTGTCTTCCACGCCCGCGCAGCCGCCGCAGACGTCTGAACCGCGAAAAAACTGACGCGGCCAACCCAAGCGATGTCGTTTGGCACCTTTCCCCTGACAGCGCGCCGACTATTGTAGCGTCAACCAAGACCACTGAGGCCGACATGAGCACTGACCCACTCGTTGTTTTTACACCTTCCGGCAAGCGCGGGCATTTCCCCGTGGGCACGCCGATCCTGACAGCGGCCCGGCAACTGGGCGTGGACCTCGATTCCGTCTGCGGCGGGCGCGGCATCTGCTCCAAATGTCAGGTCACGCCGGGTCTGGGTGAATTTCCCAAACACGGGGTCACGGTCGCCACGGATGCCTTGTCAGACTGGAACGCGGTCGAGGAACGCTACAAGTCCAAGCGCGGTATGATCGACGGGCGCCGCCTCGGATGTCAGGCAACGGTGCAGCGCGACGTGGTCATCGACGTGCCGCCTGAAAGCCAGGTGCACAAGCAGGTCGTGCGCAAGCGGGCCGAGGCGCGGGATATTGTGATGAACCCGTCGACCAAGCTCTATTATGTCGAGGTGCAGGAACCGGACATGCACGAGCCGTCCGGCGATCTGGAACGCCTGGTCCGCGCCATCGAGGCCGATTGGGGCATCACAAACATCCACGCGGATCTGCATATCCTGCAAATCCTGCAGCCTGTCCTGCGCAAGGGCGATTGGAAGGTCACCGTTGCCATCCACCTCGGCGACAACGCGAACGCGCCGCGCATCATGCACATCTGGCCGGGCTATTATGACGGGGTGGTCTACGGTCTTGCCGTCGATCTGGGTTCCACAACCATTGCCGCGCATCTGTGCGATCTGACAAACGGTGCAGTGGTCGCGTCCTCCGGCATCATGAACCCCCAGATCCGCTTTGGCGAAGACCTGATGAGCCGGGTCAGCTATGGCATGATGAACGCAGGCGGCGCGGGCGAAATGACCGCGGCCGTGCGCGAGGGGATGAACGCGCTTTTTACCCAGATCGCCAGCGAGGCGCAGATCGACAAGGGCCTGATCGTGGACGCCGTGTTTGTCTGCAACCCGGTGATGCACCACCTGTTTCTGGGTATTGATCCGTTCGAGCTGGGCCAGGCGCCCTTTGCGCTTGCCACATCGGATGCGCTGCGCATGCGGGCCGACGATCTGGATCTCAACATCCACCCGTCTGCGCGCGTCTACATCCTGCCCTGCATCGCGGGGCACGTGGGCGCGGATGCCGCCGCCGTAGCCCTGTCCGAAGCGCCCGACAAATCGGACGACCTCGTGCTGGTCGTCGACGTGGGCACCAACGCCGAGATTCTGCTGGGCAACACCGAAAAGGTGCTGGCCTGCTCCTCGCCCACCGGCCCCGCTTTTGAAGGTGCACAGATTACCTCCGGCCAGCGGGCGGCGCCGGGTGCCATTGAACGGGTCGAGATTGACCCTGTAAGCAAGGAGCCGCGCTTTCGCGTGATAGGCGTCGATCTGTGGTCCGACGAAGACGGATTCGAAGAGGCCACCGCCGCCAGCGGCATCACGGGTATCTGTGGGTCCGGCATCATCGAGGCGATTGCAGAGATGCGGCTTGCGGGCCTCCTCGATGCCTCGGGCCTGATCGGCAGCGCAGAACAGACCGGCTCCGCCCGGTCCATCGCGGACGGGCGCACACATTCCTATCTGCTGCATGACGGATCCGCCACGGGCGGGCCCCGCATCACCGTGACCAACCCGGACATCCGTGCGATCCAAATGGCCAAGGCTGCCCTTTATTCAGGCGCGCGCCTGCTCATGGACAAGTTCGGCGTCGAAAAAGTCGACCGTGTTGTGCTGGCCGGTGCTTTTGGCGCACATATCTCGCCCAAACATGCTATGGTGCTTGGCATGATCCCGGACGCTCCGCTTGACAAGGTCACATCCGCTGGCAATGCGGCCGGAACCGGCGCGCGTATTGCCCTACTCAACCGCGATGCGCGCGGCGAGATAGAAGAGACGGTGCGCCGTATCCACAAGATTGAAACCGCCATCGAACCACGGTTTCAGGAGCATTTCGTCAATGCCTCCGCGATCCCCAATGCGACCGACCCGTTTCCGGTGCTGAATTCGGTCGTCACACTGCCCGACGTCAGCTTCAACACTGGCGGCGACACTCAGGGTGGCGGCCGCAGGCGGCGCAGACGCGCATGACCAACGACGATCAGGAAACCTTCTGGAATACTTCTGCCGGTCCGGCCTGGGTGTTCCTGCAGGCACAGATGGACACTCTGATGCAGCCGGTGCTCGACACCTTGCTGGACACGGCCGTACTGCGCCCCGGCGACCGGGTGCTGGACGTGGGCTGCGGCACTGGCGCAAGCGTGATCGAGGCCGCCGCACGTGTGGGCGATCAGGGCCACGTCACCGGGGCCGACATCGCTGACACCATGCTGGATCTGGCGCGCGACCGGCTGGTCGACCACCCCAACACCACGCTGATCAAGGTCGATGTCCAGACCCATGCTTTTGAACCGGCGAGCTTTGACGCGGTGATTTCCCGGTTCGGGGTCATGTTTTTTGACGACACGGTCGCGGCCTTCGCCAACATGCGCACGGCACTGAAGCCGAACGGCGCGATGACCTTGGCCACATGGGCCAGCCCCGCTGACAACCCATGGTTCATGGAACCGGCGCACGCTGCCCGCGAGATCCTCGGCCCGATGCCCAAGGTTGACCGCACCCTCCCCGGCCCCTTCGCCTTCGAGGACCCGGCGCGCATCATACCGCAGCTGGAACAGACCGGTCTGAGCGACGTGCACGTGACGACACATGGCCTGCCCCTGACACCGCGCGGCAGTCTCAAGGACGTGGCCGACCTCTGCTGCCGCATCGGGCCCGCGGACAGCGCACTGCAATACTTTGATGCCTCCGACAATGAGCGCGCCGCCGTGGCCGATGCGATCGCACTTCGGTTCGCGCAATATGACGGCCCCGATGGCCTCAGGATCCCGGCCAGCATTCACCTGTACGAGTGCAGCAATCCCGCCTGACGGCCCTTGACGCAGCCGCCCGGGCCGCCTATCCCCGCGCCAAGGGCGGGTATGGTGAAAAGGTATCACGGCAGCTTCCCAAGCTTTAGTTACGGGTTCGATTCCCGTTACCCGCTCCAGTCTCCCGCAGCTCTGACCATCACAGGCCCGTGCGCGGCGGTTATTTGGCTTGCACTTGATGCACAATAACGCCAAATCCCTGTCATCATGGGCAAGCAGACCACCCCTCCAACCCGCTTCTGGACCATTGCGACCGACCGCACGGTGGTGGCCCGCGCCTTCAAGATCGCCCTGATCGTCGGCACGGTCATTGCGTTGATCAATCACGGCGACAAGGTTGCGACAGGGGCGATGACCGGCATCGACTGGCTCAAATGCGCCCTGACTTTTCTTGTGCCCTATTCCGTCTCAACCTATTCTTCGGTGATGGCAGTCCGGGACCGGCTGCAAAGCCTTGGAAACGACTGATCCGTGAACATCCTCTTTATCATGTATGACCAGCTGCGGTTCGATTACCTCAGCTGCGCCGGACACCCACACCTGCACACACCCAACTTCGACCGCGTCGCGGCCATGGGTGTGCGGTTTACAAACGCCTATGTCCAATCGCCCATCTGCGGCGGCTCGCGCATGTGCTACTATACGGGCCGGTATGCGTCCTCGCACGGCGCCCACTGGAACAAGTTTCCCCTGCGCGTGGGTGAACACACGCTGGGCGACCATCTGCGCAAGATCGGCATGTCCTGTCACCTGATCGGCAAGACGCATATGAAGGCGGATGCAGAGGGCATGGCGCGTCTGGGCCTTGATCCCGACAGCGTCATCGGTGTGCGCACCTCGGAATGCGGGTTTGATCCGTGGGTGCGGGATGACGGGCTCTGGGCGCAAGGCCCAGACGGATTTTATGACGACAAGACAAGCCCCTATAACGAATACCTCAAGTCAAAGGGGTATGACGGCGAAAACCCGTGGGCCGACTATGCCAATGCTGGAATCCGTGATGGCCAAATCGCCAGTGGCTGGATGTTCGACAACACCGACCTGCCCGCCAATATCCGCGAGGAAGACAGCGAAACGCCCTGGCTCACCGGTGAGGCGATACGTTTCATCGATCAGGCCGAGGGGCCCTGGTGCGCGCATCTGAGCTATATCAAGCCGCACTGGCCCTATATCGTGCCCGAACCCTATGCGTCCATGTATGGCCCCGAACACGTGGCCCCCGCGAACCGCGATGCAGGCGAACGTGACGACGCGCACCCGGTCTTTGACGCGTTCATGAACGGCCCCGTAGGGCGCGCGTTTTCGGATGACGAAGTGCGCGCCAAGGTCATCCCGGCCTATATGGGCCTGATCAAGCAATGCGACGATCAACTGGGCCGCCTGCTCGACCATCTGGAGGCTACCGGACAGATGCAAAGCACGATGATCGTACTGACATCGGATCACGGCGACTATCTGGGCGATCATTGGCTGGGCGAAAAGAACCTGTTTCACGAACCTTCGGTCAAGGTCCCGATGATCGTCTATGACCCGCGCGGCCACGCCGACGGCACGCGCGGCACCACATCCGAAGCTCTGGTCGAATCCATCGACATCGCGGCGACCTTTATCGAGGCCGCAGGCGGCACCGTGCCGGATCATATCGTCGAGGGTCGCAGCTTGATGCCATGGCTGCGTGGCGAGACACCAGACTGGCGCGACTATGTCATCTCCGAATATGACTTCAGCGCGCAGCCACCCGCAGCGCGCTTTGGTCTGGCCCCGCGGGATTGCCGTTTGTTCATGGTCTTTGACGGGCGCTACAAGCTGATGCACTGCGCGTCGGACACGATGCGGCCCATGTTGTTTGACCTCCAAGACGATCCCGAGGAACACGTGGATCTGGCCAAGACGGATACCCATGTGGATGTGATCGCGCGCCTGACAGGCCATCTGCACGACTGGGGCCTGCGCATGTCGCAGCGCACCACCATATCCGAAGCGGATATCGCGGCCTCTCGCGGGGCGTCCTTGGCCAAGGGCGTCCTGCCCTTTCTCAAGGACGGCACTGAGGTGGAGGCACGCCTGACCGAAAAATACCGCGGCCCTGTCCGCCAGAACCACCTTCCCGACTAAAGCGTCCCGAGCGGAGGGCGCGTCGGCAAGGATGCGCCTATTTTTCCCGCAAAGCGGGAACAGTTTTACCCAAGGCAGTTGGACCTGTCACAAATGTTTTGGGATCGCCCGCTAGAGAGCGCCTCACGCAGCACTGCGTGAAAATCCAGCCATATGGGAGCCAGGAATGAAAGATATCGACCAAGCCGAGTTGTCCCCCGACGATTGGGACGAACTGCACTTTCCCCGCGCAGATCACAGCGCCTTCGATGACGTCGTCGAGACGGCGATCTCGCGCCGCGGGTTCGTGAATGGCGTTCTGGCGTTCGGCTCAGGTGCTGCGGTTATGGGCACGTCGATGCTGCGCGGGACGACCGCGATGGCCGGGCAATCGGACCGCTTTGCCTTTGAACAGCTGCCTATCCAGACAGACGGCACCGTCCACGTGCCCGAAGGCTACGAATGGAAGGTGCTGGTGCGCTGGGGCGATCCGCTCTTTTCCGACGCGCCCGCCTTTGATCCGGCCACGGGCATTCCCACCGAAGGATCCGACCGTGTGTTCGGCGAAAACACCGACGGAATGGAGCTGTTCAATATCGGCGGCGGCACCGAACTGATCGCGGTGAACAGCGAATATGTGAACACCAAGACCAACTTGCCCGAAAACGAGGGCGGCAAACCTGCGTCGGCAGGTGACGTCCAGCGGCTCCAGAACTTCCAAGGTGTGTCGGTGATGGAAGTCACCGAAGGCGCAAACGGCTGGGAGGTCGTCGTCGACAGCCCTTACAACCGCCGCATCCACCACAACACACCGATGAAGATCGACGGGCCAGCCGCCGGGCATGACCTATTGAAAACCGATGCCGACCCCACGGGGACCGCATCGCTTGGTACATTCAACAACTGCGGTTCTGGCCGCACGCCCTGGGGCACGTATCTGACCTGCGAAGAAAACTTCAACGGCTACTTCGGCGCGACCGAAGAACCGACGCTGGACGAAGCCACCGCCGCAGGGTTCAAACGCTACGGCGTCAAGACGGATGTGGATCCGGGCCGCTACAACTACCACGGCTTTGACGCGCGCTTTGACATCTCCAAGAACCCGAACGAACCGCATCGCGCGGGCTATATCGTCGAGATTGACCCAAGCGATCCCGACAGCACACCCGTCAAGCATACCGCACTGGGCCGGTTCAAACACGAAAACGCCGCCTGCGCGCTGACCCCGGATGGCCGTGTCGCCGTCTATATGGGCGACGATGAACGGGGCGAGTTCATGTACAAATGGCTGAGCCGTGACAAATACGTCCCCGGTGGCGACACCTCGACCCTGCTGAGCGAGGGCCAACTCTTTGTGGCCCGGTTCGACATCGACATGTCCGGTGAATGGGTCGCGCTGACACCCGCCGCCACAGGCATGACCGAGGCCGAGATCGCCATCTTCAGCCGTATGGCCGCCTCCAAGGTGGGGGCCACCACCATGGACCGTCCCGAATGGGTCGCCGTGAACCCCCAGGCGGTCGAGGGCTATTGCTGCCTGACCAACAACAAGAACCGCGGGCTCAAGCCGAATGCGGGCGGTGATGACACGTCCCCCAACGGGCCGAACCCGCGCGAGGCCAACAAATATGGCCAGATCGTGCGCTGGCGTCCCCACGGGGACACCCACGCCGCCAACACCTTTGACTGGGACCTTTACGTGATGGCGGGCAACCCGACCAATCAGCAAGGCGCCTACAAGGGGTCGTCCAACATCAACGCGGGCAACATGTTCAACTCGCCCGACGGGATGCAGTTCGACAGCACTGGCATCATGTGGATCCAGACGGACGGTGATGACGACAACGAAGGTGACTTTGCCGGCATGGGCAATAACCAGATGCTGGCGGGCGACCCAGTTACCGGTGAAATACGCCGTTTCCTGACGGGCCCGAACGGGTCCGAGGTGACGGGCCTGACGTGGTCGGCCGACCGCCGCACGATGTTCGTGGGCATCCAGCACCCCGCCGCACCATTCCCGGATGGCGACGGGTCCCTGCCCCGGTCGTCCATCGTGGCGGTCAAACGCACCGATGGCGCGCTGATCGGGTGATCGGCAAAGGCTAAATGATTTCAGGTGCCCTGCACGGGGCACCTGAGCACCAAGGAGTTCAATCGATAAGAACGTCGCCGAACGCCTCACGCAGGTTGCGCTTGAGCACCTTGCCGGTCGCATTGCGCGGCAATACGTCGGTGAACACCACCTTGTCCGGGATCTGCCATTTGGCGATCTTGTCGTCAAAGATTGACAGCACCTCGGCCTCGGACGGGTTTTGCCCCTCCGCCGCCACGGCAATCAGCACCGGCCGTTCATCCCATTTCTCGTGCCGCGCACCGATCACGGCGGCATCCGCCAGTCCGGGATGCGCGATGGCGATGTTCTCAAGATCGACCGACGAAATCCACTCGCCGCCTGACTTGATGATGTCCTTGGATCGGTCCTTGATCGACAGATAGCCGTCCGCGTCGATGGTCGCGACGTCGCCCGTGTCGAACCACCCGTCTGTCAGCGTCTCGTCGCGCGACTTGAGGAAATAGCTGTTGAGGATCCAGTGCCCGCGCACCATCAGCGCGCCCTGCGCCTGACCGTCATGCGGCAGCGGCTGGCCTGTGTCGTCCATGATCTCCAACTCGACACCCCAGGGCGCGCGGCCCTGGTTTTCGCGCAGGGCGTGCTGTGCCTCGATCGGCAGGTCCGCGTGTTTGGCGAGCGGCTGGTTGGAGGTGCCCAGGGGCGACATCTCGGTCATGCCCCAGGCGTGGATCAGTTCGACACCATATTGCTCGCGGAACGCTGTGATCATCGACGGCGGGCACGCGGAGCCGCCAACAACGGTGCGCTCCAAGCTCTCCAGCCGCGATCCCGACGCCTTGGCCTCGCCCAGCAGGCCCAGCCAGATCGTCGGCACACCAAGCGCAATGTTGACCCGGTGCGTATCGATCAGCTTGACCAGTGATGGCCCGTCAAGACCCGGCCCCGGCATCACCATCCGCGCACCCACCTGCGCGCAGGCATAGGGCGTGCCCCACGCGTTCACATGGAACATGGGCACCACCGGCAACACCACGTCACGCGCCGAGTACCCGATGCAATCGCGCGTGTTGGACGCAAAAGCGTGCAGCACAGTCGACCGGTGCGAATACAGCACCCCTTTGGGGTTGCCGGTCGTGCCGGATGTGTAGCACAGCGAAGAGGCGATGTTTTCGTCGAACTCGGGCCAGGCAAAATCGGGCGCACCCTTGGCGATCAGTTCGTCATAGAATTCGAGGCCGTCGATCTCGGCCGCCAAGGCATCGTCGCGTCCCTCCATCAGAACGATATGCGCCACGCCGGGGATCTTGTCGCGGATCGCCTTGACCAGCGGGACAAAGGTGCGGTCGATAAACAGCACCCGATCTTCGGCGTGGTTGATGATATACACCAACTGTTCGGGAAAGAGCCGCGGGTTGATCGTGTGGCACACAAGACCCGCGCCCGACACGCCGAAGTAGATCTCGAGATGGCGGCGGTTGTTCCACGCGATGGTCGCGCAGCGCGCCTGCGGCCCGAGACCCAGTTGCGTCAGCGCGTCGCCCAGCTGGTGCGCATTGGCGCCGACCTGCCCCCAATTTACCATCTCCACCCCGCCAGCGGTGTTGACCGACACGATCTCTGTCTCGGCATGGTATCGCGCCGCATGGTCGACCAGTGACTGAATGGTCAGCGGATAGTTCATCATTTGGCCAAGCATCGGCGCCTCCCTGCGTATTTTGTCATGCGGGACCGCCGCGCCAATCGCGCGGGTGATCCTCCCCTGCGGGCAACCCTGCCAAGGGGCGGTCATCCATGCAAGTGCGGCGTGACGCGCGGCGCGCTTTCCCTTGCGCCAAGCAAGTCGCCGGGGATCAGTCGCGGTTGGCGTGCAGATAGGCGACAAGCGCCTGGGTCGACCCGTCCTTGTCATGGGCCGTGGCCGTGCCCTCGATCACCGGTTGCAAAGCCGTGGCCAATTCCTTGCCCAGCTCGACGCCCCACTGGTCGTAGGAATTGATGCCAAGGATCACCCCTTCAACAAACACCCGGTGCTCATAAAGCGCGATGATCTGGCCCAGCGTGAACGGATCCAGCTTGGGATAGATCAGCGTGGTGGATGGCCTGTTGCCCGCAAAGACGCGATGTGCCGCTTGCCGCTCCAGTTCCGCGCCCTCGAACTTGTCCACGACCTTGGCGCGTGCCTCGTCAAGGTTGCGCCCCCTCAAAAGCGCCTCCGATTGGGCAAAGCAGTTGGCAACCAGCAGATCGTGGTGATGTTTCAACTCGTCCTCGTGACCGGCGCAGGCCACAAGAAATTCGCACGGGATCACAGCAGTGCCCTGATGGATAAGTTGGTAAAACGCGTGTTGCCCGTTGGTGCCGGGTGCGCCCCAGACAACCGGCCCGCTTTCGACGGGCAACGGCGCGCCTGCCATGTCCACCGATTTGCCGTTCGATTCCATTTCCAGCTGTTGCAGATAGTTGGGCAGCTGGCCCAACCGCTGGTCATAGGGAAGGACCGCACGCGTGGCGTGGCCCAGAACCTGACGGTGCCAGATGCCCACGAGCGCCAGCATCAGCGGCATGTTCTCGGTGCCGGTCGCGGCACAGAAATGCCGGTCCATGTCTTGGCCGCCACGCAGGAACGCGCGGAACGCATCCGGGCCAATCGCGATCATCAGGCTCAGCCCGATGGGCCCCCACATAGAATAGCGCCCGCCCACCCAGTCTTCGAAACCGAAGACGCGCGACGACGGGATGCCGAAATCCGAGGTCTTGTCCTGTGCGGTCGACAGGGCCGCAAATTGCGTGGCCGGATCGCCGCCATGGTCCGCCATCCATGCCCGCGCGGTGCGCGCGTTGGTCATGGTTTCGATGGTGGTAAATGTCTTCGAGGCCACGATGACAAGCGTAGTCTTGGCATTCAGGCCTTCGAGCACGTCCGCGATGTGCGCACCGTCCACATTGGACACGAAATGGCAACGCGGCCCATCGTGATAGGGCGACAGGGCCTGCACAGCCATCGACGGCCCAAGGTCAGACCCACCGATGCCGATATTCACCACATCCGTGATCGGACCTCCGCGCACCTCGTCCGCATATGTGGCCATCCGATCCAGCGTCTCAAGGACCCCGGGCATGACGTCCGTGCCATCCACGTGCACCGACCCGCCATCCAAGTTGCGCAGAGCGGTGTGCAAAACGGCGCGCCCTTCGGTCTCATTAACCTTTTCACCGGCGAACATCGCATCGCGGCGAGCAGCGACGCCCGCGTCCTCGGCCAATTTCAGCAGCGCGTCACGGGTGCCCGCATCGATATTCGTCTTGGCATAGTCAAAGCGCATGTGCTGCGTCTGAACCGCGAAATCCGCGGCGCGGTCAGCATCGAACAGGTCCAGGATTTTCCGCTCTGCCGCCTGCGCTGCCCGCGCCTTGAGGTCATTCCACATCGTCTTACTCCGCCCAGTGTACCGTCAGCCCGTTTAGCACCACCTTGATCGGTGCCTGCGTCGCATCCAGCGTCTGCGCCCGCTCCAGTGCCGCGCGCTTCTCCGCTCCGTATATGACAAGATGCTTGGCCATCGCACCCGCCAATGCAGGCCCCGACAAAGAAATGCGGGGCTCCTGCCCCGCCACGCTAACCGGTACGACCAGCGGTGCATCATCGGCGAGCATATCGGCCAAACCTTCGGCACCGGGGAAAAGCGACGCGGTGTGCATATCCGCGCCCATGCCGAGGAACAGCACCGAAACCGGCACCTGTTCGGCAAGGCGGTCCGACAGGCCGGGTGCGGCCGACGCAGGCGTCTCGCCATCGGTATAGAACGGCACGAACCGCGCTTCTGCGGCGCGGCTCTGAAACAGGTGCGCGCGCAGCAGCTTGGCATTGGACCGGTCGTGGTCTTCGGGCACCCAGCGTTCGTCGCTCAGCATGACGTGCACCCGATCCCAATCGAGGTCAGCAGCACACAGACTGTCAAAAATCGGCCCCGGAGTCGTGCCTCCGGGCACCACAAAAGAGGCCCACTGGTGCACCAGCAGGCAGTTCTTCAACTCACTGGCAAGAATGTCCGCGACACCCATGGCAAGCAATTCGCGGTCGGGATATTCGATGATGTTCATGGGGCCACCTTGCGCCAGACACGTGTGTCGCGGGCCAGCATCTGCACCGCATCCACGGGGCCCTCGCTGCCGCTGTCATAGGTTTTTGGCACATCGCCGCGTGCTTCCCAACCTTCGATGATCGGATCGGTCCAGGCCCAGGCTGCCTCGACCTCGTCACCGCGCATGAACAGGGTCTGGTTGCCCCGGATCACATCCATGATCAGACGTTCATAGGCATCGGTCTGATCCGCGCCCTCCTCGCCCAGGGCATCCGCGAATGTCATGTCCAAGGGCACGTCCACCAGACGCATCCCACCCGGTCCCGGCTCCTTGATGGTCACGCCCAGCGTGATGCCCTCGTTCGGTTGCAGTCGGATGGACAAGACATTGCGATGATCCTGCTGTTCGCCAAAGATCGAGTGGTTCAACTCCTTGAACACAACGGTGATCTCGCTCGACCGCGCCTTGAGCCGCTTGCCCGTGCGCAGGTAGAACGGCGTGCCCGCCCACCGCCAGTTCGAAATGCCGACCTTCATCGCGATATAGCTTTCGGTGCGCGACCGCGGGTCGCCCGCCTCTTCGCGGTATCCCGGACCCTCGGCACCTGCCTCGTACTGACCGCGCACGATGTGATGCGGCTCGACCGCATCGAGGGCGCGGATCACCTTGAGCTTTTCATCCCGCACCGCGTCGGGATCAAATTTCGACGGCGGCTCCATCGCGATCAGGCACAGCAGCTGCATCAGGTGGTTCTGCACCATGTCGCGCATGGCGCCCGAGCGGTCGTAATATTCGCCACGCCCCCCCACGCCCACGGTCTCGGCCACGGTGATCTGAATGTGATCAACGTATTGGCTGTTCCACAGCGGCTCGAACAGCATGTTGCCAAAGCGCACCGCCATCAGGTTCTGCACCGTCTCCTTGCCCAGGTAATGATCGATGCGGTAAATCTGGCTTTCGTCAAAATACGCAGCCAGATCCCGGTTCAAAGCCTTGGCCGAAGCCAGATCCCGGCCAAACGGTTTCTCCACGACGATACGGGTGGCAGCGTCGGTCATGCCATGGGTGTTCAAGCGCTCGGCCAAGTCGCCGAACAGGCTGGGGCCGACCGAAAAATAGAACGCCCGCACCACGTCGCCGCGCACCATCTCTGCCAGATCCTGCCAGCCCTTTTCGCCGCGCGCGTCGATCGACACATAGTCCAGACGATCCAGAAATTCCTCCAGCGTGCCGTCCTCGCAGGCCCGCGCGCCGCCAAATTCGGCAATCGCCTCGGCGACCATATCCCGGTACCCCGCCGCATCCATGTCCGCCCGTGCGGCACCTATGATGCGCGCATCCTTGGGCATCTGCCCGGCACAGAACCGCCGGAACAACCCCGGCAGGATCTTGCGACGGGCCAGATCGCCCGTACCGCCAAAGATAACTAGATCAAACGGGTCCACCGGAATGACGCGCGACACCATGGTTCTGGCTCCTCAGAATGTTTGCGCAAACATACGCAAGTTCAATGACATACTCAACGCAGGAAACACGCCCCGCCCCCCTTGCGACCATATGCCTATCACAAAGCTGTCAGGGGATCACAGACGCGCTTTCCACTTGCCCCGCGACGCCCTAGGTCTACTGTCACGAAAAACTGACAGGACGGCCCCGATGAAAGACCTCGCAAATCTGGGAAAATTTCAGAACCCTGATGTGACGGCCAAGGGCGAAGACAGGGCCCGCGTGTCGCTGAGCAATCCCGAAACGCTGTGGTTCAACACCGGCACGCTCTGCAACATCGCCTGCACGAATTGCTATATCGAAAGTTCTCCCACCAATGACGCACTGGTCTACCTGACGGCGAATGAGGTGTCGGACTACCTCGACCAGCTTGAAACCCGCGCCTGGAATGTGCGCGAGATTGCTTTTACCGGGGGTGAGCCGTTCATGAACCCCGCCTTTCTCGACATGCTCGGCCGCAGCCTCGTGCGCGGCTATGACGTGCTGGTGCTAACCAACGCTATGGCGCCGATGATGCGACCCAGGATCAAGGAAGGCCTGACCGAACTGGTGGCTACCTATGGCGCCAAGCTCACCTTTAGGATCAGCCTCGATCACCACGCCGCCCACATCCACGACGCCGAACGCGGCGATGGTACATTTGAAAAGACGCTCGCCGGTATCAACTGGCTGGCTTCCATCGGTGCACGGCTGGCCGTGGCCGGTCGTGTCGAAATGGCCGAAAGCGAGACCGAAGCGCGCGCAGGCTATGCCGCACTTTACGCCGGGCATGGCTGGAACATTGATGCGCAGGATCCGAGCATGACCGTTCTGTTTCCCGAAATGGATGAAACGGTCGAGGTGCCGGAAATCACAACCGCCTGCTGGGGCATTCTGGGCAAACATCCCGAGGCCGTCATGTGCGCCTCGTCCCGGATGGTGGTCAAACGCAAGGGCGCCGCGACGCCGGCCGTCCTGGCCTGCACTCTGCTGCCCTATGATCCACAATTCGAGCTGGGCGCGTCGTTGCAGGATGCCGAACGCGACGTATCACTGAACCACCCGCACTGCGCTAAATTCTGCGTCCTCGGCGGCGCCTCCTGCTCCGCCTGACAAGGGGCTCCGGTCCCCCGGGTGTGGTGGGTGGGCGAATTTGCGCAGCAAAGAGTGCACACGCAACACCCGACCCGGTCAGTGCACTGTAAATTCCACGGTCACATGCCGCCACTCCCCCGGCGCAATCATCTTGCGATGGGTAAACCGCACCGAATGCAGCATTCCCTCGATCTCTGCCTTCCAGAAATCGATGAACCGGAACAGTCTCGGATGGTCCGGCGCCAGATCATAATCCTGCCAGACAAACGTATTCAGCACATGCGTATAATCGGGCATGTGATAAAACATCTCTGCCGTCGTCAGCCCATAGCCCTTCAGCATCAATTCAGTCTCGCTTTCCGCCATATTATCTACCTTTCTTGCCTGTTGCCCGCCATCTCACTTCAGCGCAGTTTAATTTTCAATGAAAACAGTTGATTAGCACCGAACACCCACGGCTGCTAACAGCACCACAGCAGCGGCCATTGCACATGATCTGTGGTTTCTGATAGACTGGGACCCAAGATATAGAGCCACGCAAAGAACGGGCAGGCCCACGTGAACGACACGCCACAACCCCCTGAAAACGATGATGAAATGACCCCGCCGGAACGGCCCGCCTATGACGGCCCCACGGTGTCTATCGAACAAGAAATGCGCACGTCCTACCTGGACTATGCCATGTCTGTCATCGTCAGCCGCGCCATTCCCGATCTAAGGGACGGCCTAAAACCTGTGCACCGTCGCATCCTCTATGCCATGCACGAGACGGGCAACAGCCACGACAAGTCCTACCGCAAGTCCGCGCGCCCCGTGGGCGACGTCATGGGGAAATACCACCCTCACGGCGACTCTGCGATCTATGACGCGCTGGTACGGATGGCGCAGGATTTCTCGATGTCGCTGCCGCTGCTGGACGGCCAGGGCAACTTTGGCTCCATGGACGGTGATAACCCCGCCGCCATGCGCTATACCGAGGTGCGGATGGACAAGCCCGCCGCCTTCATCCTCGCCGACATCGACAAGGACACCGTCGATTTTCAGGACAACTATGATGGCAAGGACCGCGAGCCTACGGTTCTGCCCGCGCGTTTCCCCAACATGCTGGTCAACGGTGCGGGCGGCATTGCGGTCGGCATGGCCACCAACATCCCACCGCACAACCTTGGCGAAGTGGTCGACGCCTGCCTGGCCCTGATCGAGGATCCCGACCTGAGCAGCGAACAGCTGATCGACTACGTGCCCGGACCCGACTTCCCCACGGGTGGTATCATGCTGGGCCGCTCCGGCGCGCGTAAAGCCTATCTCGAAGGACGCGGCAGTGTCATCGTCCGCTCCAAGACCCGCGTCGAAGAGATCAGGAAAGACCGCTATGCCATTGTAATCGATGAGATTCCCTATCAGGTGAACAAGGCCACGATGATCGAACGCATCGCCGAGGCCGCGCGCGACAAGCGCATCGAAGGCATCAGCCACGTACAGGACGAATCTGACCGCAACGGTGTGCGCGTCGTCGTCGAACTCAAGCGTGATGCCACCGCCGAGGTGGTATTGAATCAGCTGTTCCGCTTCACGCCGATGCAGACGTCCTTTGGCTGCAACATGCTGGCCCTGAACGGCGGCCGACCTGAACAACTCACGCTGCGCCGTTTTCTCACCAGTTTCATAGACTTCCGCGAGGAAGTTGTCGCGCGCCGCACCGCCTACGAGCTGCGCAAGGCGCGCGAACGCAGCCACATCCTCTGTGGCCTTGCCGTTGCCGTCACCAATATCGACGAGGTCGTGGCGACCATCCGGCAATCCGCCGATGCCGCCGCCGCCCGCGCCAAGCTGATGGAACGCCGCTGGCCTGCGCAGGACATCCTGCCCTACATCGCGCTGATCGACGATCCGACCCACACCGCGAACGAGGACGGCACCTATAACCTCAGCGAGACACAAGCCCGCGCGATCCTCGATCTGCGTCTGCAACGTCTGACCCAGATCGGCGTCAAGGAAGTCACGGACGAACTTGAAGAACTGGCAGGCAAGATCAAGGAATACCTGGAGATTCTGGGCAGCCGCGAACGGATCATGGGCATCATCGGCGACGAGCTGAAGGAAACCCGCGAACTGTTCGCAGTCCCCCGTCGCACCGAGATCGTCGATTGGTCCGGCGACATGGAAGACGAGGATCTGATCGAGCGCGAGGACATGGTCGTGACCGTCACCTCGGGCGGCTATATCAAACGCACGCCGCTCGCCGATTTCCGCAGCCAGAAACGCGGCGGCAAGGGTGTGTCGGGCATGCAGACCAAGGAAGAGGACGTGATCACCACCCTCTTCGTCGCCAATACGCATACGCAACTGCTGTTCTTCACCACCGACGGCATGGTCTACAAGCTCAAGACCTGGCGCCTGCCGCAAGGTGGCCGCACGTCCAA
Source organism: uncultured Tateyamaria sp. (assembly GCF_947487805.1). Taxonomy (GTDB): domain Bacteria; phylum Pseudomonadota; class Alphaproteobacteria; order Rhodobacterales; family Rhodobacteraceae; genus Tateyamaria. The sequence goes on from NZ_CANKXW010000002.1 coordinate 201,413, forward strand.
GGGCAAGGCGATTATCAACATCCTGCCGATCCCCCAAGGGGTCAGTATCGCCGCCATCATGCCGGTCGACCGGGATGAAAAGGAATGGGATGACCTGCAGGTCGTCTTTGCCACCGACCACGGCACTGTGCGCCGCAACAAGCTGTCGGATTTCACCAATGTGAAAGCCAACGGCAAGATCGCAATGAAGTTCGAAGGCGACAGCGAAGGCTGGAAGCTGATCAACGCGCGCATTGCCGCCAACGATGATGACGTAATGCTGGTCACAAACGCCGGGCGCGCCATCCGCTTCCGTGCTGACGATGTGCGGGTGTTCAACTCCCGCGCCTCGACCGGTGTGAGGGGGATCAAACTGTCGGGCGACAACCGCGTGGTGTCGATGTCCGTCATTCGGCACTTTGAGGCGACCTCGGACGAACGCGCCGCCTATCTCAAGATGCGCCGCGCCATGGCGGGCATCGCGGACGATCCGGACATGACGGACGACGAAGGCGGAAACGCCGACATGCCATTGCCACAGGACCGCTATGCCGAGATGTCGGCGGCCGAAAACCTGATCCTCACCATCACTGCGGGGGGGGCTGGCAAACTGTCATCCTCGCATGACTACCCCCTGCGCGGACGCGGCGGCATGGGCGTGACGGCATGGGACAAGCGGATGCAGACAGGCGATATCATCGCCTCCTTCCCGGTGGACATGGATGACCAGATCATGCTGGCCACGTCCAAGGGGCAATCGATCCGCGTGCCCGTGGATGGCATCAGCTTCCGCTCGCGCAGCGCGGGCGGGGTCAAGGTCTTCAACACCGGCAAGAATGAAGAAGTCGTCAGCGTCGCATGGATCGCCGATCAGGCGGACGAGGACGCGGAAGAAAGCTGAGCAAAATGAGGAAGGCCGCTTTGGCCTTCCTCCGATATTTATCAGTTGGTTGTGGTTGTGGTCGAATTGTCGGCAGCCAGCGCCAGCAGGACAATCGCAGCGCCTGCAACCGCAGCGCCGGTCGTCAGCGACCCGCCCAGCAATTGCCCATTCACAACGTTCAGACGTTGGCAACGGCGCACAAGCTGCCCACCAACGGTCTCGATGTTGGGACGGCAGTTATAGCTTTCGCCATTCGCACCGACAACCCGCACCGAATAGACCGAGTCGCCCGAGGCCCCCAACACGGTTTGCTGTGTCGTTTCCTGCGCAGCCAAAGGTGCGCCCATCAATGTGGCCGCAACCGCAGCACATAGCATGCGTTTCATTCTGTTCACTCCACTCTTTAGATTACGTTAACCATCAACACGAAAAATGGTTCCGCAACTAAAGGGGAATTCGCCGGATGCTGCGTCACAAATCGTATAGTTGGGTGAACTTCGACGTTAAATAGCCGATCAGGGGGTCTGGTTTCGGCGAGATTCCGCTTGCGCGGGCGATAATATCTGTCGGCGCATAAAGCCCGCCATGTGTCTGAAGGTTGTCACGCAACCAGGTTGTGGCGGCGGATGTATCACCCTGCGCCAGTTGATCGTCGAGCCCCGGAACAGCAGCGCGCAGCGCCTCGTACAGGCATCCGGCATAGACATTGCCAAGGCTGTAGGTCGGGAAATACCCAAACAGACCCACCGACCAGTGCACATCCTGCAAGACGCCATTCGACGCCTTATCAACAGCATAGCCGAAGTCGGCGGCAAACCGGTCATTCCACGCAGGCTCCAGATCGGCCACCTGCAAATCGCCCGCCATCAGCGCACGTTCCAGATCGAACCGCATCAGGACATGCAGGTTGTACTGCACCTCATCCGCCTCGGTGCGGATATAGCCGTCGGACACTTTGTTGACGGCGGCATAGAATGCGTCCTCGTCCGCGATCCCGAAATCGCCAAACGCGTCCCGCATCTGACCGAAAAGCCAGCCGGTGAACGCGCGGCTGCGACCCAGCTGGTTTTCATAGATCCGGCTCTGGCTCTCATGCACCCCCATCGACACGCCACGCCCCAGAGGGGTCAGCAGGTGCTGGCCGTCGATGTTCTGCTCGTAGCAAGCATGCCCGACCTCGTGAATCGTGGAGTAGAAACAGTTGAACGGATCGGCCGGATTGGTGCGTGTGGTGATGCGGACATCCAGGCCAGACCCGGACGAGAATGGATGCACCGCCTTGTCGATGCGGCCATGCCCCATGTCATAGCCAAAGGCCTCCGCCAGCTTGCTGCTCAGCGCCAGTTGCTTGGCCTCGTCAAACGTACCGCTCAGGCCCTTGGGCGCGGGTTTGTCCAGGATTGCGGCACGCAACTCGGTCAGTGCCGGGCGCAATGCGCCAAACATCGCCTCCAGATCGGCAGCGGTCGTGCCGGGCTCGTAGTCGGCCAGCATCGCGTCATAGACGTCGCCACCTGCGGCCAGTGCAGCCCCTTCCTCGCGCTTGAGGCCTACGACCTCTTCGAGCACCGGTGCGAAGGCTGCAAAGTCATCGGCCGCCCGTGCCTCGGCCCAAGCGCCTTGCGCCGCGGATGTCACCCGCGCGATGGTCGCCGCCAGATCCCCCGGCACCTTTGAGGCCCGGTCAAAGCTGCGGCGGATTTCGCGCACACGCGCCGCCCCCACGGCATCCAGCGTCGCAGGATCAATCGCCGCCAGCCAGTCACCCACGCGCGGGTCGGTCCGGCGGGCATGCAAGACGCCCTCCATCGCGGCCATCTCTTCGGCGCGCTGCGGTGCGGCCCCGCGGGGCATGATTGTCTCCTGATCCCACCCCAGCCGCCCGGCCACTTGCGACAAGGCCTGCGTGTCGTGATCAAAGGCCATCAGGTCATCATAAGCAGTCATCGGTCAGGTCCCCCGAATGGATGTGGCAACAGGATATGCAGACAGGAAGCGCGCGCGCAGGATCAACACCCACAGGATCACGGCCAGCAACTGGTGCAGGATCGCCACCTGCCACGGCGCGGCATAGAGAACGGTGACGATACCCAGCACGATCTGCAACGCCATCGCGGCCATGACTGCATTGAATGCAAAACGCGTGCGCGGATGGGCCGAGCGCCGCCCGCGCAGCCATACCACCACCGCAAAAGCAAACAGCAGGTATCCCGTCATCCGGTGCACGAATTGCACCAGACCGGGGCTTTCAAACAGGTTGCGCCACCACGGCTCAAGGATCAACGCCGTCGCTGGAAACACCTGCCCGCCCATCAGCGGCCAATCAGTATAGCTGCGCCCGGCGTCAATCCCCGCCACCAGTGCACCGATCAGGATCTGCAAAAACGCGAAATGCATCAGCCCGGTGGATATGGAGAACAGCCGCGTTTCCTTGCCGCGGCGGGCCTGCATCAGGTCCCGCTCCGCCCGGCCCATGTGAAACACGTACCACGCGATAAAGCCCAGAATGACAAAGGCCAGCCCAAGATGCGTGGCCAACCGGTAGCTTGCCACATCCACCATCCCCTCGCCCGTGGTCACACCGCTGGCCACCATCCACCAGCCAATGGCCCCTTGCAGACCACCCAGCACGCCCAGACCTAGCAGGGGCAGCGTCCAGCCCGTCGGGATCTTGCGCCGCAACAGGAACCACAGGAACCCGATGGCCCAGACAACGCCGATCACGCGGCCCAACTGGCGATGGCCCCATTCCCACCAATAGATCACCTTGAAATCCGACAGCTCCATCCACTGGTTCTGGATGCGAAATTCGTCGATGGCTTGGTATTTCTCGAACTCCGATTGCCAGTCGGCGGCATTCATCGGCGGGATCGCTCCGGTCAGGGGCCGCCACTCGGTGATCGACAACCCGCTGTCGGTGAGGCGGGTCAAACCGCCCACCGCGATCATCAAGACCACCAGCCCGAAAAGGATCATCAGCCACACCCGGATCGCACCTCGTGCGCCACCACGGCCTGCGTCGATCACACCTGCCTGCGCCACCTGTTTCTCGGTGGTGCCCACCTCTTCGAAAATGCTGCGGTTCTTTGCCATGCCAGCCTCATCTGTCGTGTCAGCCGGCAACCTAAGTCCGCAGGGCGGGCGCGTCCAGCGTCAGTCGCGCGTGGCCCACCGGACCATCTGACGCAGCATCCCGTGCAGCGTCTGCACATCCGCCCGCGTCAACGGCATCCGGCTCCACATGTTGCGCAGGTTGACGCGCATGCTGGCGGCCTTGTGGTCCGGGAAAAAGAAACCGGCCGTATCCAGCCGATCCTCGAAATGGCGCGCCAGATGCTCCACCTCGTCTGCCGTTGCCCACTGCGTGCCAGCCATCTCTGTGCTGTGCGCGGTCACGTCACCTGCGGCCCGCATCCACTCATAGCCCACCAGCAACACACATTGCGCCAGGTTGAGCGACGGAAATTCCGGGTTCACGGGGACCGAGATCAACGCGTTGGCTTGCGCGATGTCCTCATTCTCCAACCCCGCCCGCTCCGGTCCGAACAACACCGCCACATGCGCGCCGTCGCCCATGCGCCGCGCCGCATCCGCCATCGCCGCCTCCGGGCTCAGAACCTCCTTGGTCAGATCCCGCTGCCGCGCGGTCGTTGCATAAACGTAAGTGCAATCCGCAACCGCCCCCGCCAGATCATCATGCACGCTCGCCGCATCCAGCACCCGGCCCGCCCCGCTGGCCAGTGCCACTGCGGCCGGGTTGGGCCAGCCGTCGCGCGGATCCACGATCCGCATCCGGTCCACGCCAAAATTCAGCATCGCCCGGGCCGCCGCCCCGATGTTTTCGCCCATCTGGGGCCGTGTCAGCACAAATGTCGGTGTCATGTCCGCCGTCTACCCCATCGCTGCGGCGCACCACAATCCCTTCATTGTTCCCAAAATATGCGCGCCGCAGGCATAAAAGTTTTCTTTCCCCGCCACATCCGCTAGAGCAGGCGAAAAGCAACAGGACACCCCATGATGGACGCACCCGAGCAGCCGCAACTCTACCTTCTGACGCCGCCCGTGTTCGAGCTGTCGCATTTCCCCGATCAACTGGCCGCCGTTCTCGACGCCCACGACATCGCCTGCATCCGCCTCGCCCTCGCCACCCAGGACGAAGACCGGATTTCCCGCGCCGCAGACGTCTGCCGCGAAGTGGCGCACGCGCGCGATGTGGCGATCGTGGTTAACGACCACACCGCACTGGCCGAACGGCTGGGCCTAGATGGCGTGCACTTGATGGACGCGGCCAAATCCGTCCGCGACGCGCGCAAGGCGCTTGGCCCTGACGCCATCGTCGGCAGCAATTGCGGCACGTCGCGCCATGCCGGGATGAGCGCGGGCGAAGCCGGGGCGGATTACATCTCTTTCGGCCCCCTGACGGGCGTGGCCGACAGCGCCGTGGCAGATGACGATCTGTTCCAATGGTGGTCCGAGATGATTGAGGTTCCTGTCGTCGCCGAAGGGGGCCTGACACCCGAGATTATCGCGCGCCTCGCCCCCATCACCGACTTTTTCGGCATCGGCGAAGAAATCTGGATCGCGGACACACCAGCGCAAGCGCTGGCCGACCTGACAGCCGCGCTGCGCGGCTAGGCGGTTACAGGAACACGCGTTCCACCACCCAATAGGCCCCGATGGCCGCGATCACGACCGATGCGGGCACCGCAATTGCCGTGCGATACCACGCCTTGGATGCGAACCAGCCCACGGCGAGGAACGCCAGAGCGATTACTGTCAACTGCCCCAACTCGACCCCGATGTTGAACCCGATCAGCGCCGGGATGAACTGCCCCTGCGGCAGGCCGAACTCGCCAAGCACCGACGCAAACCCCAACCCGTGCAGGAGGCCAAAGCCAAAGATCACCACGGGCCGCCATTTGCTCAATCCGCCTTTGGCAAAGATGTTCTCCACCGCGACATAGACAATCGACGCCGCAATCAACGGCTCCACGATGCTGCCGGGTACATTGACCAACCCCAGCGCCCCCAGCGCCAGCGTCACCGTATGCGCCAATGTGAACGCGCTGATCTGCCACAAGAGCGGACCCAGCCGCGTGGACAGGAAAAACAAGCCCAACACGAACAGGATGTGATCCAGCCCCTTGGGCAGGATGTGGTCAAAGCCGACCGGAATGTAGTCCACAAAGGTTCGCCAACCGGTTGCCGCATCGCCACCGGCCAGCGCGATCGCGCCGCTGGTTTCTCCGCCCCCGATCAACCCGGTATAGGGCGCATCGACACCCTGCTGGCGCAGAACCAGATCGCCCGCGCCCGCAGGCCATGCCACGGTAACGGTCGCCGCATCCGCAGGCACCACCCCGGTAAGAACAAGGTCAGAGATCCGCGGCAGCTCGATATCCGCCACATCCGGCACCGTCACCGCCTCGACCGACAGAGCCACAGGCGCGCCGTCCACGGACAAAAGCGGTTCGGTGTTCCAGATTGCGATCAGCGCATCCACTCGCGCGGCCACATCCGCCGCCGTCAGCGCGCGCAGGGCATCATAGTCGGCCGCGTTCTCAGCAGCATCGGTGTCTTCGATCGCATCCAGATCGATGCCCGACAGCTGCGCCTCTAGGTTCACCCGCATCTCGATCCGCGCGGCACCATCCGCCACGGTCAGGTCCGATATGGTGGGCACAACCTCGTGAGCCACGGCCATTCCAGCCCAGAAACCCAGCCACAGGCTTGACATCACGGCACAAAACCGCAGCTTTCCACTCAACCCCAGAAAGGTTCCACTCATGGCTCTGTCCCGCCTCACCCTGATCAGATTTCTCCTGTCGCTTTGGTGCGCGATTTACGCCGGGGTTGCAACCGCACATGAGTTCTGGATCGAGGCGGATACCTATCAGGTCGCCCCATCGGGCAAACTGGTCGCCCGGCTAAAAAACGGGCAGGAATTCAAAGGCACGACGGTGTCCTATTTCGAACGCAGCATCACACGGTTTGACGTCGTCGTGGGCGACACGATCCGCCCGGTCGAAGGGCGTATGGGCGACAACCCCGCGCTCGATGTACCCGCCCCCGTTGGTGGGTTGGTGATGGTTGTACACGAGACGACGCCGTCCTTCGTGACCTATTCCGAATGGGCCAAATTCCAGAAATTCGCCGATCACAAGGATTTCCCCGATATCGCCGCGCGCCATGCCGCCAACGGTTTTCCGGATGTGCCGTTCAAGGAACGCTACACCCGCCACGCCAAGGCGCTGATCGGCGTGGGCGACGCGCAAGGGGCCGACCGGGCGCTGGGTCTGAAAACCGAATTCGTGGCTCTGACCAACCCCTATGCCGCGGATTTCGACGGCACCATGGCGGTGCAGGTCCTGCTGGATGGCGCGCCACGCGCAGATGCCCAGGTCGAAGTATTTGACCGCGACGCCGCCGATGCCGTGACAATCACGCTGCACTGGACCGATGCGGACGGCATCGCGCGGGTGCCCGTGGCGCCCGGACATGAGTACCTCTTTGACGCGGTCACGCTCGCGCCCATCGACGATGGAAACAGCGAGGCGGTCTGGGACACGTTCTGGGCGGCACTGACCTTTGGCGTGCCCGCGCGCTGACCATCGCACGCCTTGGCCCTTGCCTTGGACCGCGACGGGCGGCACAAGGCGGGCATGACGCAAAAGCCTGACATTCTGTGTATCGGATCCGTCCTGTGGGACGTGATCGGACGCGCGCCCCTTGCCATGCGGCAGGGATCGGACGTGCCGGGGCGCATCACGCGCCTGCCCGGTGGCGTGGCCATGAACATCGCGATGACGCTGGCCCGCTTTGGCCTGACGCCCGCATTGTTGACGGCCATTGGCCGCGATGCTGAAGGGGACGAGCTGATCGCGGCCTGCACCGCGCGCGGCATGATCACCTCGACCGTCTACCGCTCCGAAGATCTGCCCACTGACCAATACATGGCCGTCGAGGGGGCGAACGGCCTGATCGCCGCCATCGCAGATGCGCATTCGCTGGAAAAGGCCGGGGCCAAGATCCTGCGCCCCCTGACCGATGGCACTGTCGCGACAGAGGCTTCCCCCTATACGGGCCTTGCCGCGCTTGACGGGAACCTGACGCTGGATCTGCTGAACGAGATCGCCACCAGCCCGGTGCTGGCGCAGGCCGATCTGCGCGTGGCGCCTGCCTCTCCGGGCAAGGCCGAACGCCTGTCGCCCTTCCTCACCCGGACGCGCGGCACGCTCTATGTGAACCTCGAAGAGGCGGGCCTGCTGTGCCAGCGCGGCTTTGACAGCGCAGAGGATGCCGCCAAGGGGTTGCTGGATCGCGGTGCGGCACGGGTGCTGGTCACCAATGGCGGTGACATGGCGACCGAAGGCTCTGCTGATGGGTTGATCAGCCAGACGCCGCCGCAGGTCCTCGTCACCCGCATCACCGGCGCAGGCGATACGTTCATGGCCGCCCACATCGCCGCAGAACTGCGCGGCGCAGACCGGGCGCAGGCGCTGGACCGCGCCCTTGATGCCGCCGCGATCTATGTTTCAGGAAAGACACCGACATGACCCTCCACACCCCCTCGCCCGCCGTCGCGGCAGCTCTGGCCAGCGGCACGCCTGTTGTCGCGCTGGAAAGTACGATCATCACCCACGGCATGCCCTATCCCCAGAATCTCGAGGTTGCCCGGCAGGTCGAGGCGGACGTGCGCTCAGGCGGGGCAGAACCGGCCACCATGGCGGTGATTGACGGCAGGCTGCATTGCGGCCTGACCGACACCCAGCTCGAGGCGTTGGCACAAGCCAAGGGCGTGGCCAAGCTGAGCCGCGCCGACATGGCGGCCTGCATGGCGACGGGCGGCACCGGGGCCACAACCGTGGCCGCCACCATGATCGCCGCGCGCATCGCAGGCATCGGCGTGTTTGCCACCGGCGGCATCGGTGGCGTGCACAAAGGGGCCGAGGGCACGTTCGACATCTCCGCCGACCTGATGGAACTGGCACAAACCCCCGTGACGGTCGTGGCCGCAGGGGCCAAGGCCATCCTCGACATTCCCAAGACGCTGGAGGTGCTCGAAACCCAGGGCGTGCCCGTCATCGCCTATGGTCAGGACGACATGCCCGCCTTTTGGTCGCGCAGCGCGGGCCTGCCCGCGCCCCTGCGCATGGACCGGGCAAGCGACATTGCCGCGGCCCAGAAGATGCGCACAGCCCTCGGCCTGCCCGGCGGGCAGCTGGTCGTGAACCCGATCCCGGCAGAGGCCGAAATCGACCGCGCCACGCTGGCCCCGATCATTACACAAGCCACACAGGACGCGGACGCGCACGGGATCAGCGGCAAGGGCGTCACGCCCTACCTGCTGCAACGGATATTCGAGCTGACCGATGGACGCTCGCTTACCGCCAATATCGCGCTGGTCCGCAACAACGCCCGGCTGGCCGCGGAAATCGCCACCGAATTGGGCAAACTTGCGCAACAGGCGTAACAAGCGGGCGTTCGCCATTGTAAGGGCCCATGGGTTCCCCTAACTAGTCCATAACAAAGGCGCCCAACGATTTATGAACACCCCATTTGATCCGCAACAGCCCCGCCGCCCCGGCCTGTTTTCCCGGCTGCGCGCGTCGTTCCTGACCGGCATCGTGGTCATTGCGCCCGTGGGCCTGACCATCTGGCTGATCTGGACGGTGATCGGCTGGGTCGACGGGTTCGTCTGGCCGCTGGTGCCGACCGTCTGGCAACCTGATTCCATCGTGAACTATTTCGTGGGCAATCCCCGGTTCATCGAAAACGACGCGGGCCTGCGGATCGCCAATCCCGACTGGATCAACGTCAACGTCCGCGGCGTGGGCGTCATCGTTTTCCTGCTGTTCACGATCTTCATCGGCTGGGTGGCCAAGGGCTTTATCGGTCGGTCGCTGATCCGCTACGCCGAAAGCCTCGTGGAACGCACGCCCGTCGTGCGCTCGATCTATTCAGGCATCAAGCAGATCTCCGAAACCGTCTTTGCCCAATCCGAACGGTCCTTTGAAAAGGCATGCCTGATCGAATACCCGCGCAAGGGCATCTGGGCCATCGGCTTCATCTCCACCGTGGCCAAGGGCGAAGTGTCCGAACGTGCGGGCAACACCGGCACGCTGCTCAGCATCTTTGTGCCCACTACGCCGAACCCGACCTCGGGCTTCCTGCTGTTCTTCCCCGCCGAAGACGTGATCGAACTTGACATGAGCGTCGAGGACGCGGCCAAGCTGGTGATCTCGGCGGGCCTCGTCTATCCCAATGGCAAGGATCCGACGACGCCCCCTGGCTGACCCGTCGCCTCAGGCGAACATCTGGCGCAAGGCTGCCGAGCTTTTGTTGCCGATGTCGTCGAAATGCGCGTCCAGAAACGCCTGTGCAGCGCGCGTTCCCGCCTCTTTCAACTGCGAGATCACATAGGCATTGGGCACCGTCTTGGTCGCCACGCTCAACTCGCCCATCAGATCATCATCCGCAATCATGTGGATCAGGACCCGCGCCATGCGCCCCTCGGGCAAGGTCCCGTCATCCAGCAACCGCTGCACGAAATCGATGGCACGCATCTCGCGCAACAGCGACGAATTGAAACTGATCTCGTTGATCCGGTTCTGGATCTGTTGCGGCGTGCGCGGCAGATCCTCGCGTTCCAGCGGGTTGATGTTGATCACCACGATGTCATCCGGCAACGACCGGTCGAACATCGGGAACAGCGCCGGGTTGCCGGTATAACCACCGTCCCAGAATTCCTCGTCCTGCCCGGTCTCGTTGTCGTGGATCTTTACCGCTTGAAACAGGGTCGGCAAACAGGCCGACGCCATGATCACGTCCGGTGTCACCTCGGCCTGCGAAAATACCCGCAGCTTGCCGTTGCGCACCCGCGTGGCGTTGATGAAAAGCTGCGGGCCCGCATCGCAACACACCTTGTCCATGTCGAACCGCGCCACGATATCCGTCAGCGGATTGCGATAGAACGGACCGTAGGCATAGGGCGACACCATCCGCGTGAACGCGTCGCCAAAAGCATAGGGCAGCGAATATTCCAGCGCCTGCGACACCTGCCCCGGCCCCAGATGCGCCAGCCAGCCGGTCAGGCGGCTGTCTTGCGTGCCCGCCACCTGATCCCAGAGCCATGCAAGGTTGTCGCGTGCGGCCTCTGCACCGCCTGCGGCCAGCCCGGCCTTGACCGCAGCGCCATTCAGTGCGCCCGCAGACGTGCCCGAAATCCCCGCGATCTCGATCCGCGGATCGGCCAGCAAACAGTCCAGCGCACCCCAGGTGAACGCGCCATGTGCACCGCCCCCCTGAAGCGCGAGGTTGATCTTTTTCACCGCCATGGCCCGATCCTCAGCGCATCACAGCGCGGTCCAGCCGCCGTCCACACTGATCGTGGTGCCGGTGATCTGGTCGGCAGCGGACGAACACAGGAACACCGCCGTGCCGCCCATCTGTTCGGTGGTTGCGAATTCCTTGGATGGCTGCCGCTTGAGCATGACGTTCTTGATCACCTCCTCGCGGCCCATGTCATATTCCTTCATCGTGTCGGGGATCTGGCTTTCGACCAGCGGTGTCAGGACATATCCGGGGCAGATCGCGTTCGCCGTGATCGGTTCCTCGGCCGTTTCAAGCGCAGTGGTCTTGGTCAGGCCGACAATGCCGTGCTTGGCCGCGATATAGGCGGATTTATAGGGCGACGCGGTCAAACCATGGGCCGAGGCCACATTGATCACCCGCCCCCACCCGGCGTCCCGCATCATCGGCAGCGCCGCTGCCGTGGTGTGAAAGGCCGAGCTGAGGTTGATCGCGATGATCGCGTCCCATTTCTCGACCGGGAATTCGGGAATGCCTGCCACGTGCTGAATGCCCGCGTTGTTGATCAGGATATCGCAAGCGCCCGCCTTTTCGATCAGCGCCCGGCATTGGTCGCCCTTGGACATGTCCGCCTGAATGTAACGCGCGTTGCTGCCCGTCGCATCGGCAATCTCCTTGGCGATGGCGTGATCCTCTTCGGTGTCAGAGTAGGAATTCAACACAACATCCGCCCCTGCGCGCGCCAGTTCCCACGCCATGCCCAGACCGATCCCGGAATTGGACCCGGTGATGACAGCGGTTTTACCGGAGAGTGAAATTTCAAACGCCATGACGATGTTCCTTTGCTTTATGTTGCGCGCAGCATGTCATGCTGCACCTGCAAAAGGAACAATCCATGTCCCGTGACGGTTGCACGGGGCCAAAAAAAAACGCCAGCACGAAGCTGGCGTTAAGTTATTGAGGCAGGTTTCATACAGGCAAGAAACCTATCGAGCAGTGACATCTTTATACGCAAAGCCGCGCACAGAGTCCAAGCTAAAAGTTTGATAATGCGTAAAGGTCTGAGCCCCGCTATTGTTAACAAAACAAGGGCAACCAGGGATTGTTTACGAAATGGGGCAGGATTTTTTCCAAATGAAGCGCACGCATTTTGCGGCGCTGGCCGTGATTCTCGGCGGGGTGTTTGCTGCACCTGCGCAACCACAAGCAGAGCCAATGCATGGCATAGCTATGTATGGGGCACCTCAGCTACCACCGGATTTTGTATCTCTTCCGCACGCGAATCCCGACGCGCCCAAAGGCGGCAAGATCACGCTTGCCAATACCGGCAGCTTTGATTCGCTCAATCCCTACATCCAGAAAGGCAACGTGCCCTGGCAGCTGCGCTTTCTCACCCACGAAAGCCTGATGGGGCGCAACCGCAGCGAACCTTTCGCGCTATATGGCCTGCTGGCCGAATCGATTGAGGTGCCGGACGACCGGTCTTGGGTCGAATTCACCCTGCGCCCCGAGGCCCGCTTCTCCGATGGCAGCCCGGTCACGGTCGAGGATGTCATGTGGTCCTACGAGACGCTGGGCACCGAAGGCCACGGCCGCTACCGCAGCCTCTGGGGCCAGATCGAAACGCTGGAACAGACCGGACCGCGCAGCGTGAAGTTCACCTTCAACACCGAAAACCGCGAGCTGGCCCTGCTCGCGGGCATGCGCCCGATCCTGCAAAAGGCGCAGTGGGCAGGCAAGGATTTCGCCGCCGCCACCATCAATGACGTGCCCATCGGCTCCGGCGCTTATGTGGTCAGCGACTTCGAGGCCGCCCGCAACGTCGTGCTCACCCGCAATCCCGACTACTGGGGCGCGGATCTGAACTTCATGAAAGGCACCTTCAACTTCGACGAGATCACCATCGACTTCTACGGCGATCAGGACGTGGTGTTCGAGGCATTCAAGGCGGGCGAAGTCTCAGCCATCCGGGAGTTCAACGCCGATGCCTGGGCCAACCAGTACGACTTTCCCCGTGCCACGTCCGGCGATGTGATCAAGACCGAGGTCAAACACCAGAAACCGTCGGGCATCACTGGCTTCGTGATGAACACCCGCCGCGCGCCCTTTGACGACTGGCGCGTGCGCGAGGCGCTGATCACCGCCTTCAACTTCGAATATATCAACGACACGCTCACCGGCGGCGCACAGCCGCGCATCACCTCCTATTTCTCCAACTCCCCGCTCGCGATGGAACCTGGCCCGGCCAAGGGCGCTGTGGCGGCCCTGCTCGCCCCGTTCAACGGCAAACTGCTGCCCGGCGTGATGGAGGGCTATACCCTGCCCGAAAGCGACGGCACCCTGCGCAACCGCCGCGGCCTGCGCCGCGCCCTTGGCCTGATGGAAGAGGCCGGATGGACCACGCAGGACGGCAAGCTGCGCAATGCAGACGGCACCGCGATGGCCTTTACCATCCTGCTCGACCAGCAACGCACCGAGGACCGCGCCATCGCGGATCTCTATACCCAAGCGCTGGACCAGATGGGCATCACGGTCGACATCGATCTGGTGGACGGCGCGCAATATACCGAACGCACGGCAACCTACGACTTTGACATGACCTATCACCGCCGCGCCATGTCGCTCAGCCCCGGCAATGAACAGTATTTCTACTGGGGCTCCAAGGCCGCGGACGAGGACGGCACGCGCAACCTGATGGGGGCCAAGGATCCGGCCATCGACGCGATGATCGACACCATGTTGAACGCGCGCACCCGCGAGGACAGCATCGCCGCCACACGCGCGCTGGACCGGTTGCTGATCTCGGGCCGCTATGTGGTGCCGTTCTGGCAGTTCACCACCGGGCGCATCGCCCATGTCGCCCAGATGCGCCATCCAGAGGTGCTGCCGATCTATGGCGATGGCCCCGACTGGATGCCGCAATTCTGGTGGTATCAAGAGTAATCCCATGCTGCGCCAACTGGCCGCCGAGGGCCTCGGCACCGCGCTGCTTTTGATCAGCGTGATCGGATCGGGCATCATGGGACAGGCGCTGGCGGACGGAAACACCGCCATCGCCCTGCTAGCCAATGCCATCGCGACAGGCTGCATGCTCTATGTGATCATCACCGTGCTGGGGCCGATCTCGGGCGCGCATTTCAACCCGGCCGTGACGCTGGCCTTCTGGCTGCGTAGCGATATCGCCACCCGCACTGCGCTGGCCTATGTGCCGGTGCAGATCGCGGGCGCGCTGCTGGGTGTGTGGGCCACGCACGCGATGTTCGACCTGCCCCTCTGGCAGGTCTCGCAAACGCTGCACCGCACGGGTGAAGCACAGTGGTGGTCTGAGTGTGTCGCGACCTTCGGGCTGCTCTTTGTCATCTTTGGCGGGCTGAAATCACGACCACAGGTTGTGCCGACCCTGGTGGCCCTCTACATTACCGGTGCATACTGGTTCACATCGTCGACCAGCTTCGCAAACCCGGCTGTCACCATCGCGCGCGGATTTTCCGACACGTTTGCAGGTATTTATCCGGGTCACATCGCCGCCTTCGTGCTGGCGCAACTGGGCACAGCCCTAGTTGCGCATGCTGCACTGCGGAAACTTTTCAGATAAACGGTTGATCTGTCACCAAATTGCAATATTGTCTGGCCCGTGGTGGATGTCCGACGTGCGCACCTCAAGAAATTGCGACGTCCCAAGTTGCCCCTGAAAACGGGGGCCGAATAAAACCTGACGGGGGTAGATATGACTTGGAATGACCTGACCCAGAACTGGGCCGAGAGCTATCGCGCGTTGTGCAAGGAATTTCCCGGCCTCGAACCCAGCGCGATGCCGTTTCTCAAGGCCGATCAGGATCGCTTTGAAAGCTACCTGGCCGCGACACATGAAATGAGCCTCAAGGAAGCGCAGGATGCGTTCGATGCGTTCCTGGAGCGTTCCGCGGGCATGATGCACACCGCCTGAGCAGATCTCAGGCCAGCGACGTCACCCACAGGATCAGCGCGTCGTCATCACTGGTTGATACCACGTTGTGACCCATCGTGGCGTCGTAATAGGCGCTGTCGCCGCGGCGCATCTCGATCGGTTCATAGAATTCCGTATAAAGCCGGATCACCCCGGTCAGCACGTACAGAAACTCTTCGCCGTCATGGCGCACCCAGCCGTCGAATTCATCCATCGACCGGGCCCGCACCCGCGCGCGGTAGGGCAGCATCGTCTTCTTGGTCAGTGCCTCGGCCAGCAACTCGTGCTCGTAGGTGACGGTCGCCTGCGCATTGCCCTCGCCCGATTTGGTCACGACCATGCGCCCGTTGACCTGCCCCTTTTCGGGCGGTGTGAACAGCTGCGGTACCGAGATCTCCAGCCCCACGGCCAGCTTCTTGAGCGCCTCGTAGGTGGGTGACATCTGTCCGTTCTCGATCTTGGACAGGGTCGACCGTGCCAGGCCCGCCTGGCTGGCCGCCTGTTCCAGCGTCCAGTCGCGCGCCTTGCGCAGATCGCGCACCCGCGCGCCCAGATCCAGCGGTTCTGCGGCGTCGGAACTGCCCGTCGCGCGGGCGATCTCAATCAGGGATTTGGGGTCTTTGCCTTGCATGGCGATCTGTATAGGTCGCCCGTGTCAGGCTTGCAACGCCGCGCGCCACAGCATAGCCAACAGATATGCCAAGCCTGTTCGACATCGGCCCACCCCCGCCCTGCCCCGCGCCTTTCAACATGGCGGCCCATGTGCTGGAGGCGGGCGCCGAAATGCCGGACAAGATCGCCGTATCGATCCTCGGTACGGACAGCGCGCAGGACCTGAGCTATGCCGCGCTGATACAGGCTGTGCGCGGCACCGGGGCCGGGTTCCTTCAGGCGGGCTGCGCACCCGGTGACATCATCCTGATGCGGCTGGGCAATACGCTCGACTTTCCCATCGCCTATCTGGGCGCGCTGGCCGTGGGGCTGGTGCCTGTGCCCACATCTGCCGCGCTGACGGAGACCGAAGTGGCGCGGATCGTCGCTGAACTGTCCCCCCGCCTGATCCTGCGCGACCCGGCCGTGGCGTCCGCCCCCGGCGCGCCCGAGATCGGGTTGGCCACGCTGCGCGCCATGCGCAAGATGCCCGCCACCGACTGGCACATGGGCGATCCGAACCGGCCCGGCTACATCATCTATACCTCCGGGACGTCGGGACATCCTCGCGCCGTGTCGCACGCACACCGCGCCATCTGGGCCCGCCGGATGATGCACGCAGGCTGGTACGGGCTGACCGCGCAGGACCGGCTGCTGCATGCGGGCGCGTTCAACTGGACCTATACGCTGGGCACCGGGCTGATGGACCCGTGGACGGTCGGCGCCACCGCTCTGATCCCCGCGCCCGGCACACCACCGGAGGCCATGGGCACCCTGCTCGCCACCCACCGCGCCACGCTCTTTGCCGCAGCACCCGGCGTGTTCCGCCAGATGCTCGACCGCGCCACTCTGCCCGAGCTGCCCCATCTGCGCCACGGGCTCAGCGCGGGCGAAAAGCTGCCCCAGATCACCCGCACCCGCTGGGAAGCCACAACGCGCACGCCGATCTTCGAGGCCTACGGCATGTCCGAATGCTCGACCTTCATCTCGTCGAGCCCGGATCGCGCGTGCGCGCCGCACGCCCTCGGCCGCCCGCAACCGGGCCGCCGCGTGGCGATCCTTGGCCCCGATGGCCCCGTGCCCCACGGCACCCCCGGCATCATCGCGGTGGACCGCGCCGATCCGGGCCTCATGCTCGGCTACCTGCACCAGCCCGATGACACCGCCGCGCGGTTCCGCGACGGGTGGTTCCTGACCGGCGACATGGGCGAAATGGATGCAGACGGACAGATCACCTATCTGGGCCGCAACGATGACATGATGAACGCCGGCGGCTACCGCGTCTCCCCGCTCGAGGTCGAGGCGGCCCTGGCCGACGCGCCCGGCGTACGACAAGTCGGTGTGACCCAGATCGAGGTCAAACCCGGCACCTTTGTCATCGCCGCCTTCTATACCGCGGACGCGGCACTGGACGAAGCGTCCCTGCACGCCTATGTCGACGCCAAGCTGGCGCGCTACAAACACCCCCGCGCCTACATCCACATCGCCCGGATGCCACTGGGCGCCAATGGCAAGCTGCTCCGCCGCCGCCTGCCCCAGTTCTGGAACCCGTCCAGACCGCAATGACCAGGAAAGCAGACCCCATGCCCGATCCCATCAAACTCGACATCATGTCCGACCCGATCTGCCCCTGGTGCTATATCGGCAAGGCGCATCTTGACCGCGCGCTGGCCGCCCACCCGGACCACCCCTTTGTCATCGAATGGCACCCGTTCCAGCTTAACCCCGACATGCCGCGCGAAGGCATGGGCCGCCGCGCCTATCTCGAGGGCAAGTTCGGCGGCAAGGAAGGGGCCGTGCGCGCCTATGCGCCCGTGGTCGAACATGCCGAAAAGGCCGGGCTCAAGATCGACTTTGAAGGCATGCAGCGCACGCCCAATACGCTGGACGCGCACCGCCTGATCCACTGGGCCGGGATCGAGGGCAAACAGACCGCAGCCGTCTCTGCCCTGTTCAAGGCCTATTTCGTCGACGCCCGCGACATTGGCGATCACGAGGTGCTGGCCGACATCGCCGATAGCATCCAGATGGACGCCGCCGTGGTGCGCAAACTGCTGGACAGCGATGCCGACCGCGACGACATCTCGGCCCGCGATGCCCACAGCCGGCAGATGGGCGTAAATTCCGTGCCGACTTTTATCGTCGCGGGCAAACACGCCGTCCCCGGCGCGCAACCGCCCGAACTGTGGGCGCGTGTGATTGATGAGCTGACAACCGGGGCAGTCTAAACCGTTCTGCTGATCACATCTTAAGCGATTGGTCATTTTTTCAACCGAGGGTCGTTGCCATTCCCGCATCGCGTCGCCAAGGTGACGTGAAACAGCGTCAATTTCAACGCAGGACCCCACCCGTGACCCGACCCAAAGGTCAGATCGTCAGCAAACCCGAGTTCATCGCCCTTATGGCGATGATGTTTGCGATCATTGCCTTTTCCATAGACGCGATGCTGGCCGCCCTGCCCGATATCGCCGCCGACATCGCCCCCGGCGGGGTCGATCAGGCCGCGTGGATCATGACTGCCTTCCTGATCGGGATGGGGGTCGGCACCTTCTTTGCCGGGCCGATCTCGGATGCCTACGGGCGCAGGCCCATCGTATTCTTCGGCCTTGCAATCTATGCCATCGGGGCCGTGCTGGCATGGGCCGCACCGACGCTGGAACTGGTGCTGGCCGCGCGCGTGCTGCAAGGCCTCGGTGCTGCGGGGCCGCGCGTGGTGTCGGCGGCCATCATCCGGGATCTCTATAGCGGGCGCGCCATGGCCAGCATCCTGTCGCTGACCATGATGGTGTTCCTGCTCGTGCCCGCCGTCGCGCCGTTGATCGGGTCGCTGGTCACCGACGCCTTTGGCTGGCGCGCGATCTTTCCCGCCTTCCTGATCTTTGGCCTGTGCATCCTGCTGTGGTTCAGCACCCGCATCCACGAATCCCTCGCGCCCGAGGACCGCCGCCCGCTGCGCGCGCCCCTGATCGTTGATGCCGTGCGCCAGATGTTCGCCCACCCGACCGTGCGCCTGTCGATCCTTGTGCAGACGCTGATGCTGATGATCCTGTTTTCCATCCTCACCATGGTGCAGCCGATCTTTGAGGTGACCTTTGACCGCCTCGACAGCTTTCCGCTGTGGTTTGGCGCGATTGCGCTGGCCTCGGGCGTGTCCAGCCTGCTCAACGCAGCCATTGTGGGGCGGTTCGGCATGCGGCGGCTCGTTACCTGGGCGCTTCTGGCCCAGTTGGTCGTGTCCACGACCTTTGTGCTGTGGATGATGGCCGACCTGCCGGGCCTCTTTGCTTTTTACATCTTCTGGCAATGGGGCGTGATGTTTCAGGGCGGACTGACCGTCGCCAACCTCAACGCCATCGCGATGGAGCCGATGGGCCACATCGCGGGCATGGCCGCGTCGGTGATCGGCGCGGTGTCGACGGTGCTTGGGGCGGCTCTTGCCTCGCCCATCGCGACACTGTTTGACGGCACGCCGATGCCGCTGGTTGCAACCGTTCTGATCGCGTGCCTTTTGGCGTCGGTGATGATGCAGATGATGCGCCGGGCCGAGGTCGCGGCAGCTTAGCCCGCCTTGGCCTTCTTCTTTTCCGCGATCACCTTCTCGGCGAGGTCACGGGCGATGGCAAAGGCGCCCTTGATCTTGTCGGCATCCTTCTTCCAGTCGCGCCGCACCACGATCTTGTTGTCTTTCACCTTGGCCAACCCGCGCTGGTCCTGAATGAATTCGACCAGCCCCTGCGGCGAGGCGAACTTGTCGTTGTGGAACTGGATCGTGGCCCCTTTGGGTCCGCCATCCAGCTTGGCAATACCGGCCCGCTTGCACATGGCCTTGATCCGCACCACCAGCATCAGCGTGTTCACCTCGCGCGGCAACTTGCCAAACCGGTCGATCAATTCGGCCGCGAACCCTTCCAGCTCGACCTTGGTCGACAGGCCCGACAGGCGACGATAGAGACCCAGCCGCACATCCAGATCAGGCACATAGTCTTCGGGGATCAGCACCGGCACGCCCAGATTGATCTGCGGTGCCCATTGCTCATCGGCCTCCGACAGGCCCTCCATCTCGCCCGCCTTGATCTTGGCAATCGCCTCTTCCAGCATCGACTGGTAGAGTTCAAACCCAACGTCGCGCATCTGGCCCGACTGTTCCTCGCCCAAGAGATTGCCCGCCCCGCGAATGTCCAGATCCTGAGACGCCAGCGTGAACCCCGCCCCCAGCGTGTCGAGGCTGCCCAACACGCGCAGCCGTTTCTCCGCCGTTGCCGTCAGCTTGGCGCGCGGCTTGGTGGTCAGATAGGCATAGGCCCGCGTCTTGGACCGCCCCACACGCCCCCGGATCTGATAAAGCTGCGCCAACCCGAACATATCCGCCCGGTGCACCACCATCGTGTTCGCGGTAGGGATATCGAGGCCCGATTCCACAATCGTCGTCGCCAGCAGCACGTCATATTTGCCGTCATAGAACGCGTTCATCCGGTCATCCAGCTCCCCGGCGGCCATCTGCCCATGCGCCACCACATAGGTCAGCTCGGGCAACTGCTCCTTCAGGAACTCCTCGATCTCGCGCAGGTCCGAGATGCGCGGCACGACATAGAACGACTGCCCGCCGCGGTAGTGTTCGCGCAAAAGCGCCTCGCGGATCGTCACCGCATCGAACTCGGACACATAGGTCCGGATCGCAAGCCGGTCGACCGGCGGCGTGCCGATGATGGACAGATCACGCACACCCGTCAGGCTCAGCTGCAAGGTCCGTGGAATCGGCGTCGCCGTCAGGGTCAGTACATGCACGTCACTGCGCAACTGCTTCAGGCGCTCCTTGTGGGTTACACCGAACTTCTGCTCTTCATCAATCACCAACAGGCCCAAGTTCTGGAACCGCACGCCCTTGGCCAGCAACGCGTGGGTACCCACCACAATATCCGCCGTCCCCTTGGACATGGCGGCACGGGTGTCATTGGCCTCCTTGGCGCTGACAAAGCGGCTCAACTGCCGCACCTCGATGGGAAAGCCCCGGAACCGCTCGGCAAAGCTCTTGTAGTGCTGCCGCGCCAGCAGCGTCGTGGGCGCAATCACCGCCACCTGCACTCCCGTCATGGCCGCAACAAAGGCCGCGCGCATCGCCACTTCCGTCTTGCCAAAACCGACATCGCCACAGATCAGCCGATCCATCGGCGAGCCGCTGGTCAGATCGTCGATCACGGCAGCAATCGCCGACAGCTGATCGTCCGTCTCCTGATAGGGGAACCGCGCCGAAAACGCGTCCCACATGCCGGGGGGCGGCTCAAGGACCGGGGCCTTGCGCAACGCCCGTTCGGCAGCAATGCGGATCAAACGATCCGCCATCTCGCGAATGCGCTCCTTCAGCTTGGCCTTCTTGGCCTGCCACGCGCCACCGCCCAGTTTGTCGAGCAGCCCTTCCTCGTGGCCGTATTTCGACAGCAGCTCGATGTTCTCAACCGGCAGATACAGCTTGGATCGTTCCGCATATTCCAGCAGCAGGCATTCATGCGCGGCCCCGGCGGCCGTCACGACCTCCATGCCGACATACCGCCCGATCCCGTGATCCACATGCACCACCAGATCGCCGGGCGACAGCGACTGCGTCTCGGTCAGGAAATTCTCCGCCCGCCGCTTGCGCTTGGGCGCGCGGATCAGCCGATCCCCCAGAACATCCTGCTCCGAAATCACCGTGAGGCCCGGCGCCTCGAACCCGTGTTCCAGCGCCCAGACGGTCAGGTGCAGGCCGCGTTTGCCGATCCGCGTGGCATCGGTGATGGGGATGACCTCGGCCAGACCTTCATCCTCGATCAGCCCGGTCAACCGCTCGCGCGCACCCTCGGAATAGCTGGCAACAACCACCGGCCCAACATCAAGCTTTGCCTTAATATGCGCTGCCAAAGCCCCGAAAAGACTGATGGATTCCTGTTGGCGCTCCGGCGCGAAATTGCGCCCGACCCGCCCGCCCGCATCCGTGACACCAGGCCCCGTCGCCTGTGCCAGCGCCGCGAATTGCAGGACCCGGAACCCGGTCACCGCCGTCTCCCACGCGGCATCGTCCAGATAAAGCCCACCCGGTGGCGCAGGTTTGTAGACACTGTCCATCTTGGACCGGTTCGCCATGGCCAGCCGCCGCGTCTCGTATTGGTCCTCGATGCTCTCCCAGCGGGCCAACCGGCTGGGCGTGACCTGATCGTCCAGCGTGATCACCGCCCCCGGCACATAGTCAAAAAGCGTGTCCATCTCGTCGTGGAAAAAGGCCAGCCAATGCTCCGCCCCCTGATGCTTGCGCCCCGCGCTGATCGCCTCGTACAGCGGATCATCCGTGCCAGCCGCACCAAATTCCAGCCGGTAGGTCTGGCGAAACCGCGTCACCGCCGCCTCGTCCAGAATGACCTCGGACACCGGGGCCAGCTCGATCACATCCAGCTTTTCGGTGGTGCGCTGCGTGGCCGGGTCAAACCGGCGCGCCCCGTCCAGCACATCGCCAAACAGATCCAGCCTCACAGGCCCCAGATCGCCGGGCGGATAGATGTCGATGATGCCGCCGCGAATGGCGTAATCCCCCGGCTCCATCACCGTGGGGCTTTGCACGAAGCCCATGCGCACCAGGAACTGCCGCAGGCCCGCCTCGTCCACACGACTGCCCACACGCGCGGTAAAGGCCGCCTCTTTCAACAGCCCCCGCGCAGGCACCCGCTGGGTCGCGGCGTTCAGCGTGGTCAGCAGGATGAACCGCTCTGGCATCCCATGCGCCAGTGCCGCCAGCGTCGCCATCCGCTGGGCCGAGATATCGGCATTGGGCGACACCCGGTCATAGGGCAGGCAATCCCAGCCCGGAAACACCAGAACCGGCATGTCGGGGGCAAAGAAGCGCAAGGCGGCCTGCATCGCCGCCAGCCGCTTGTCGTCGCGCGCCACATGCACCACCGGGCCGCGGGCCGCGACCTCGCCCAAGATCAGCTTGGCGTCAAACCCTTCGGGCGCGCCTGAGACTGTGATGTGATCGGACGGATTCATGCGCAACGGGCCTTCGTGAAACAGGCGTTTTCAATTGGGGCAATCCCGCGCCCTGTCAACCGCCGAAGGGGCCAACGGACATGTTTTGGTACATCCCCCACAGGGCCGTGGCGAAAATCGCGATCATCCCGATGGCCTGCACATATGTGCGGTGCCGCGTCAGCCGCCGCCACAACTGCTCGCCCGTGGCACCCTCCGCCTGGATCAGGCGGGCCGTGGACAGGTTCAGCGCCCCCACCAGCGACATGGGAAAGCCCAGCAGGAAAACGGCTTGGGCAAATTCCACCCCATAGACAAAACCCAACAGCGCCAGCCCCGTCAGCACGAAACAAGTGATCCCCAGAACCCACAGGCCCGAGACATTGCCGATGAACAGCAACCTGTTGATGTTGATCCGCACAAGGTCTTCGAGGTCTTCGGCCGTCTGCCCGCCATTGCGCCGGGCGCGTGCGACCATGTCATAGGGCACGCCCAGAACCCAGTGGCTGGCCGTCGACCACACAACCGCCAGCGCAATCCAGAACCACAGGTTCGAGAATGACCGCATGTCGATGAGTTCAAAGATCGTGTCGTGCCAGTCCAATGGGTGCCCTGCTGCCCGCGCCTTGCGCGGTTCCCGTCGTGATTGTCGCCCCTCTTAGCGTGCGCAAACGGCGGTGCCTAGACTTGGCAAGCGCAAAAATACGTGGCACGGATAATCTGTCACTCAAACTGGACACTTTCATGCGCCCTACCCAAAGCCCCTATCCCGCCACCCGCCTCCGCCGCACCCGTCAAAGCGCCGCCATCCGCGGCCTTGTCCGGCAGAACACGTTGACCGTCGATGATTTCATCTGGCCGGTCTTCGTGCGCTCTGGCGAAGGCATTGAGGAACCGATCCCCTCCATGCCCGGCGTCCTGCGCCGGTCGGTCGACAAGGTGGTGGACGCCGCCCGCGAGGCCGCCGATCTGGGCATCCCCGCGATCTGCATCTTTCCCTATACCGGGCTCGAGGAACGGACCGAGGATTGCGCGGGTGCGTGGGATCCCGACAACCACGCCAATCGCGCCATCCGCGCGATCAAGGACGCGGTGCCCGAGATTGCGATCATGACGGACGTGGCGCTCGACACCTACAACATCAACGGCCATGACGGCTTTGTCGAAGATGGCGAGATCGTGAACGACCGCACGGTCGAAGCACTGGTGAAAATGGCGCTGTCCCAGGCCGAGGCGGGCGCAGATATCATCGGCCCCTCCGACATGATGGACGGCCGCATCGGCGCGATCCGTCAGGCACTCGAAAGCGCGGGCCATCAGAACGTGATGATCCTCAGCTACGCCGCCAAATACGCCAGCGCCTTCTACGGCCCGTTCCGCGACGCGGTGGGCGCATCCGGCGCGCTGACCGGCGACAAAAAGACCTACCAGATGGACCCCGGCAACTCGGACGAGGCCATGCGCCTGATCGAACGCGACCTCACCGAAGGCGCCGACATGGTCATGGTCAAACCCGGCCTGCCCTATCTCGATATCTGCCGCCGGGTGAAAACCGAATTCGGCGCGCCGACCTTCGCCTACCAGGTGTCGGGCGAATACGCGATGATCAAGGCTGCGGGCGCAAATGGCTGGGTCGACGAGAACCGCGTGATGCTGGAAAGCCTGATGGCCTTCAAACGCGCGGGCTGCGACGGCATCCTCACCTATTTCGCCCCCGCCGCCGCACGCCTCCTCCGGGGCGGCTGATCCGGCAGAAACCTGCCAGTGTCGCGCAAAGTGGTGACAGCTGCGCACAATCGGCGTATACCTGCCCACAAGCGCGGGCAAACCGCGCACCACATTGAGCAGTACAGGCGGTTCAACATGAAAACGAATGGTATCTCGCGGCGCGCATTCGCCGCTGGGGCGCTGGCCAGCACGGGCGTGCTTGCCGCATGCGGCAACGGGGTCGGCGGACGGGGCGCGTCGCTCATCGACGCACGGGTCAGCACGACGCTGGACGAAATGTATCGCAGCTATCCCAACACGGTGACGCTGGCGCAAAAGGCCAATGGCATGCTGGTCATGCCGCTGGTGACCGAAGCGGGGCTTGGCTTTGGCGGCGCCTACGGGCGCGGCGCACTTCTGGTCAACGACATCACGGTCGATTACTACTCCGTGGTCAAGGGCTCGGGCGGGCTGCAAATCGGCGCCCAGCAATTTGCCCATGTGCTCTTCTTCATGACAGATGACGCGCTGACCAGCTTCCGCCGGTCGCCCGGCTGGGCCGCGGGCGCGGACCTCGAATACGTGGTCTCGGACCAGGGCGACAGCGTCGCCGCCGACACCACAACCGCCCTGACGCCCGTTCTGGCCGCAGTATTCGCCCGCGCAGGCCTGCGCGTTGGCGCGACGCTCGAAGGCACAAAATATACGCGGATTATCCCCTGACGGTCGCGTTTGCGAAGGCAAACGCGACCAGTGGCAAGGGCTGCTTTTCACCAGAAAAGCTGCCGGCCACACAGTAGATCCATAAAGAGCTGCCATCCGCCGTTTGCGAAGGCAAACGCGACCGGCAAACACAACACCCCAAAAGGGTCGGCGGGCGGGCGCCTTTGCCGTCAGGCAAACAGTCCCGCCCCCGACCCAATCCTCACCCCAAATGCCGCAACCGCTTGAACAGGCTCGACGTATCCCAGCGTCCGCCACCCATCTTCTGCACATCCTTATAGAATTGATCGACCACCGCCGTCACCGGCAGGCTCGCACCATTCGCATCCGCCTCGTCCAGGCAAATCCCAAGATCCTTGCGCATCCAGTCCACGGCAAAACCATGCTCGAACGCATCATCCAGCATCGTCTCGTACCGGTTCGACATCTGCCACGAGCCCGCGGCCCCCTGGCTGATCACCTCAACCACCGCACGCCCATCCAGCCCCGCCTTCTCCGCAAAATGCAGCGCTTCGCTCAACCCCTGCACCAAACCGGCAATCGCGATCTGGTTGCACATCTTGGTCCGCTGGCCCGCACCGCTCTCGCCGATCCGGCGGCACAGCTTGGCATAGGGCTGCACGATGGGCTCCATCCGCGCATAAGCCCCCGCATCACCGCCACACATGATCGACAGCGCCCCGTTCTCCGCCCCGGCCTGACCGCCTGAAATCGGCGCATCCACGAAACTGATATGCGCCGCATTCGCCAGATCAAACAACTCGGCCGTCACCTGCGCCGACACCGTGGTGTGATCGACAAAAACGGAGCCACCGCCCATCCCGGCGAAAGCCCCCTCATCCCCCAGACACACGGACCGCAAATCGTCGTCGTTGCCAACGCAGGCCAGCACGAACTCCGCTCCTTGCGCCGCCGCACGCGGGGTCTCGGCCATCGCACCGCCATGCGCGTCGACCCAATCCTGCGCCCGCGACGCGGTGCGGTTATAGACCGTCACATCGTGGCCGGCCCGCTGCAAATGCCCCGCCATCGGTGCGCCCATGACGCCCATGCCCAGAAATGCCAGTTTCGCCATGTTCGATCCTCATCCTGTCTTCGCAATTTTGCCCAAGCTGACGGCTTGCGCTTCCCTGCCTGCCTACCTAACAGTCAGGGCCCAAGGGTCAACGGCACATGACAGGAGCACGAGCGCGCAGATGGCAGTTGTCTTTCAATGGCTGGTCCGGCTCACCGCTGCGCTCATTGTGCTGGCGGTGCTGGCCGTGGGCATGGTCTATTATCTCGCCGCGCGGTCCTTGCCCAATTACGATGCCGTGGTGCGCGTGCCCAACATCTCCGGCCTGGTCGAGATTGTGCGCGACAATGCCAATGTCCCCCATGTCTTTGGCCCCACGGACGCAGATGTATTCCACGGGCTGGGCTTTGCCCATGCCCAGGACCGGCTGTGGCAGATGATGATGCTCCGCCGCACGGCCCAAGGGCGGCTGAGCGAGCTTTTCGGCACCGCCACCGTCGACGTGGACAGCTTTGTGCGCCGTCTCGACCTCTACCGCCTCGCGGTGCAGTCGGTCGACGCGCAAGATGCCCAGACCCGCCGCGCACTCGATGCCTATGCCGCGGGCGTCAACGCGCGCCTCGACCAGATCAATGCCGAAGCCCTGGGCCGCGGCGCACCGGAAATGTTCCTTTTCAATACGGCTCTGGCGCCCTGGCGCCCCGCGGACAGCGTGGCCATCGCCAAACTGATGGCACTGCAACTGTCGGGCCACATGACGGACGAGGTGCTGCGCGCGCGCATGTCGCTGGTGCTGGACGATCCCGCGCGGCTTGCCGATATCCTGCCTGATGTACCGGGCGACGGCATCGCCAGCCTGCCCGAATATGCCAGCCTCGTACCCGGCGCGCCCCGCCAGTTTGCCGTGACGGACACCGCGCCGCACCCGCTCTCGCCGTTCAAACCGCGCGGCCTCGCGGGCGCCTCCAACGCCTGGGCTGCTGCCGCTTCGCGCTCGGCCTCGGGCGGCACGCTGCTGGCCAATGACCCGCATCTGGGCTTTACCGCGCCAGGCGTGTGGTATCTGGCGCGTCTGGAACTGCGCAGCGGCGGCGTGATCGGCGGCACCATCCCCGGCATCCCGCTGGTCCTCACCGGGCGCTCGCAACGGCTGGGCTGGGGCCTGACCAGCGCTTATGTCGACGACCAGGACGTCCTGATCGAAGAGCTGAACCCCGACAATCCCGGCCAATACCGCACGCCCGACGGATGGAAAGAGTTCGAAAGCCGCGCCTCCATCATCGAGATTGCCGACCAGCAGCCGATCACCCTCACCCTGCGCTGGACGGACAACGGCCCCGTCATGCCCGGCAGCTTCCGCGATCTCGGCACCATCACCCCGCCGGGCCATGTCGCAGCACTCAGCTGGACCGTGCTCAGCCCCAATGACACCTCCCTCAGCGCAGGCCTCGGCGTCATGCGCGCCCAGACCGTGGCCGAGGCCATCACCGCCTCCGAAGCCTACATCGCCCCCGCCCAGAACCTGACCCTCGTGGACCGCGGCAGCATCGCCATGAAAACCATCGGCGCGATCCCGCGCCGCGACGCCGCCCATCAAAGCCAGGGGCGCATGCCCGCGTTCGGATGGCGCCCCGAAAATCGCTGGCAGGGCCGCATGCCCTATGCCTCCAACCCCGGCTTTGTCTCGCCCGTGGGTGGCATCCTCGGCAACACCAACAACAAGACCGTCGACCGCCCCTTTCCCAACCATGTCAGCTTTCACTGGGGCGACACGCAAAGGGTCCAACGCTGGCGCCGCCTGATGCAGACCCGCGAGGTCCACACCCGCGACAGCTTCATCGAAGCCCAGCTTGACACCGTCTCCTTCACCGCCCGCTCGCTCCTGCCGCTGATCGGGGCCGAGCTGTGGTTCACCGGCGAGGCCGCCCCCGCAGGCACCGCCGAACGCCAACGCCAACGCGCGCTGGCCCTGCTCGCCGAATGGAACGGCGAAATGAACGAACACTGGCCCGAGCCGCTGATCTACGCCGCCTGGCTGCGCAAACTCCAGGACCGCATGGTCCGCGATGAACTGGGCCCCATGGCCAACGCGCTCACCCACGCAGAACCGCTCTTCATCGAACGCGCCTTCCGCGATGTGGACGGCGCCGCGATCTGGTGCGACGTGCGCCAATCCGCCCCCACCGAAACCTGCGCCGACATGGCCCGGCTGGCCCTCGATGACGCGTTGATCGACATCGGCGAAACCTGGGGCACCCAATTGGAATCGCTGCGCTGGGGGGATGCCCACCAGGCCACACACGATCACCCTGTGCTGGGCGACGTGCCGATCCTGCGCTACTTCGTGAACATCCGCCAATCGACCTCGGGCGGGGACAACACCCTGCAACGCGGCCTCACCCGCGGCACCGGCGACACGCCCTTCGACAACGTGCACGGCGCAGGCTACCGCGGGGTCTACGACTTCGCCGACCCCAACTCATCCGTGTTCATCACCGCAACCGGCCAATCCGGCCACTTCCTGTCCCGCCACTACGACGATCTCGCGCAACTCTGGCGCCGCGGCGAATATATCCCCATGTCGCTGGACGAAGGGCTCGCCCGCGCCGCCGCCGTGGGCGTGACACGGCTCGAACCCCTGCAATGACCCAACCCTTCATTGTTCCACAAATATGCAAACCCGGCCGCACCCCGTGACCACGATCCTGTTCAACAAACCCTTCGGCGTGCTGTCGCAATTCACCGACAAGGGCACCCAAGGCTCCACACGCCCGACGCTTTCGGCCTATATCGACCTGCCCGGCGTCTACCCCGCAGGCCGGCTCGACCGCGACAGCGAAGGGCTGATGATCCTGACCAGCGACGGCAAGCTTCAGGCCCGCATCGCCGACCCGAAATTCAAGGCCCCCAAAACCTACCTCGCCCAGGTCGAAGGCACCGTGACCCAAGAGGCGCTGGACCGCTTGCAAAAGGGCGTCATCCTGCGCGACGGCCCCACCCGACCGGCCAGCGCACGCGCTGTGACACCGCCGCCCCTCTGGGACCGCGACCCGCCAATCCGCGTGCGCAAATCCGTCCCCGACAGCTGGATTGAACTCACCATCACCGAAGGGCGCAACCGTCAGGTGCGCCGCATGACCGCCCATGTGGGCTTTCCCACCTTGCGGCTGATCCGCATGTCTGTCGGGGATTGGTCACTGGGCGATCTCGCGCCGGGCCACTGGCGCCCCGCCTGAAACAGACGCTACAGCCCCTCGAACCGCGCCTTCTGGATCGCGGTCCACCGCACGTCAAGCTCGAAACCGTCCTCGCCCTGCCGCTCGTCCTGCACCACGTCCTGCGCGAACAGCCACGCGCGCTTGCGTCCCTCAGCATAGGGCAGCACCAGAACCTCCTGCGTGACAGCCCCCTGCAAGGTCGCAGCCACCTGATCCAGCAACGCGGGTATCCCCTCGCCGGTGATGGCGGAAATCGCGAATACACCGTCCTCGCGCGCCGCACGGGCGCGCACGGCCTCTGCCGCGTCATCGTCCAGCAGGTCCACCTTGTTCCAGACCTCGAACATCGTGCGCCCTTCGCCCACGCCCAGATCGCCCAGGATGGTCATCACATCCTCGGCCTGCGCCTCGGTCTCTGGATGCGAGATGTCGCGCACATGCAGGATCACATCCGCCGCCAGCACCTCTTCGAGCGTGGCACGAAACGCCGCGACCAATTCGGTCGGCAGATCGGAAATGAACCCCACCGTGTCCGACAGGATCACCTCCGGCCCGTCCTCCAACTCGACCCGCCGCATCGTCGGGTCCAGCGTGGCAAAGAGCATGTCCTTGGCCATCACATCCGCCCCCGTCAGACGGTTGAACAGGGTCGACTTGCCCGCATTGGTATACCCCACCAGCGCCACGATCGGATAGGGCACCTTGGCCCGCGCCGCACGGTGCAACGTGCGCGTCTTGACCACCTTGTCCAACTGCCGCCGCAACCGCACCAGTTGCGTGTCGATGGCACGCCGGTCCGCCTCGATCTGCGTCTCGCCGGGACCACCCACAAACCCCAGACCGCCACGCTGGCGCTCAAGGTGGGTCCATGCCCGCACCAGCCGCGTCCGCTGATAGGACAGCGCGGCCATCTCGACCTGCAAGACGCCCTCGCGTGTCGCCGCCCGGTCGCTGAAGATCTCGAGGATCAGGCCCGTCCGGTCCAGCAATTTGACCTTCCACGCCTTTTCAAGGTTGCGCTGCTGCACCGGGGTGACGGGCCCGTCGATCAACACCAGCTCGACCTCGGCCGCTTTCAGCCGCTGCGCCAGTTCCTCGATCTTGCCCGACCCGAACAGCAATCCGGCCCGCACGCGGGGCAGTGGCACAATCTCGCTGCCCACAACCTCAAGCTCGGGCAAGGCATGGGCCAAAGACACGGCTTCGGCCAGCGCGAATTTCGCTTCGCGCCGGTCAGGATCGGATTTGATATCGGGATGGAGCACCCAGGCGCGGGTGGTCTCCGGCAACTCACCCATCAGGACGCGTCTTCACCCTCGTAAAGGCTGATCGGCTGGCTCGGCATGATTGTCGAGATCGCGTGCTTGTACACCAGCTGGCTTTGACCATCCCGGCGCAGCAACACGCAAAAGTTGTCGAACCACGTGATAACACCTTGCAATTTAACGCCATTAATCAAAAAAATGGTCACGGGCACCTTGGTTTTGCGCACGTGATTCAGGAATGCATCCTGCAAATTCTGTCGGTCCGAAGCCATGTCGGGTAACCCTTTTTTTCTTGCTTAGGCCTGCGGATCAGACCGTCCCTCGGGCGCGAGTATGTCGCGCGGTTTCCGAAGATTCCAGCCCAAAAAACAGTCCGTTACGGACCTACCTCAGCCGCGCCACAAATCCGGTGTAAAGAGCGCGATAATCGCCAGCGTTTCCAGCCGTCCCAGCACCATCGCGGCCACGAAAATGGCCTTGGCCGCCCCGCCCAGCTCGATCAGGGCGATGGGCTCGCTGGCCCCATGGGTCAGCAGCGGGCCGGTGGTGGACAGGCCCGCAATCGCGATGACGATGGCCGTTTCGAAATCGGTGCCCGCCGCGGCCAGCAGGATGCTGATCAGCGCAAGGCTGATGGCGAACAGCATGAAGAAGATCCACGCGATGAACGCCCCGTCCTTTTGCAGCCGCCGCCCCATCGGCCCCGCCCCGCTGACCGAGGACGGGTGCACCAGCCGCTCCATCTCGCGCAGGCCGTTGAGGTAAAGTGCGAACACCCGCAGCAGCTTGACGCCACCGGCCGTGGTGGCGACCCCGCCCCCCACCAGCGCCAGCCCCATCAGCAACAGGCCCGGTGTCTCAAGGCCCGACCACGCCTGCGCGTCCGTCCAGAAGCCCGAGGTGAACCCGGTGGTGGTCAGAAAGCTGAGAACGGTGAACGCACTGCCCCACAGCGCACGGGCCGCATCCAGCGTGTCGTTTTCCGCCGACACATCGATGGCGCCCAGGAAATGGCGCACGAACAGGACCACGGGCACGATGATCACCAGCGCAAGGCCGATGCCAAACTCCGGATCGCGCGCCAACCCACCCCCTTCGGAGGTGACCGTGTCCGTGGAAAAGGTCAGCCGCGACAGCGCAAACAGCATGAAAAGCAGCATGACCGCCTCCCCCGCCATGCCCGCGCCGGTGTCCTCCAACCCGCCCACCGGCGAGATGCCCGAGGTCGCCATGATCGACATCGCGTGGCAGATCGCCACCAGCGCACTGTCGCCCCCCAGCGCCAGCAGGATCCACAGCAGCAGCGTCAGCGCAAGGTAAATGGGAACCAATACCGCGCCGACCTTGGCGATGCGGACCCGCACCTCGGGCGCGGTCATGCCGATCTCGCGGCTGGCACTGCGCCCCGGCTCGGCCCGCGCCGTTACCTCGAACCCGCCAAGGTTCAGCGGCGCCAGAATGGCCGAGGCGGCAATCCACATCATCAGGCCGCCCATCCACCCCACCTGCGCCCGCCACAGGTGCAGCGGTCCGTTCAGCCGCTCGGGGTCGTCGAACATCGTGGCCCCGGTGGTGGTGATCGCACTCACCATCTCCACATAGGCGTTCAAAAAGGTCGTCGTGCGCAGCGCCTCGTGGAACGGCACCGCCAGGATCACCGGCAACACCGTGAACGCACAAAAAAGCGACACCAAAGGCCCCAGCGCCCCATGCCGCGGATCGCGCCCCGCATGGGCCAGCCCCACCAGCGCAAACACAACAACCCCCAGCACCCCGCTGTAGAGAAACGCCCGCGCCGTGGCCAACTCGCGCACCACACCGCCGTAAACCGCCGGCACCAGCATCGACGCGGAAAAGATCCCCACCAGCAACAAGAACAGCGGCAGCGCCAGAACGGTCGCACCGAAACCGGGGCGCGCGCCCATCAGAAAAAGTCGATGGACACCTGCATCAGGCGCTCCACCTCCGGCACATCCTTGGTCAGCGCAAAAAGAGCGATCACATCGCCCTCGTCGATGCGCGTCTTGCCCACAGGGCGGAGCACCTTGTCGCCCTTGCGCACCGCCCCAACGAGCACGCCCTCGGGGAAATCGATCTCGTTGATGCGCTGCCCCGCCATGGGCGAGGTCGACAGAACCTCCGCCTCGATCACCTCCGCATCCGCGTCGCCGATTGAGTAAACCGACCGCACCCGCCCATGCCGGATATGGCGCAGGATCGAACTCACGGTCGTCGCGCGCGGGTTGATATAGGCGTCAATGCCCAACGGCCCCATCATCGGCACCAGCGTCGGATCGTTGATCAGCGCAATGGCATAGGGACAGCCCTCGGATTTCGCGCGCACCGCGGCCAAAAGGTTGGTCTTGTCATCATCCGTCACCGCCAGCATCGCGTCCGCCCGCGCCACGCCCGCCTCTGCGAGCAGCGCCACGTCCAACCCGTCACCGTTCAGAACAATCGTCCGCTCCAGCGCCTCGGCGGCCAGTTCCGCGCATTTGCGGTTGCGCTCGATCACCTTGGCCCGCACGCGGGTCGTGCGCTTTTCCAGCGCCCGCGCCACCGCCAGACCGACATTGCCGCCGCCCACCAGCACCACGCGCTCCTGCTTGGCAATGGTCTTGCCAAAGACCTCCATCGTGCGCGGCACGTCATCCACATGCGCAAACACATAAGCCTCGTCCCCGGCAAAAAGCTGGTCCGACGCCTCGGGCGCAAAAAGCGTGCCTTCCCGACGCACGCCCACAACCACCACCCGCAGGGTCGAAAACAGGTCCGTCAACTGCCGCAGCGGCGTGTTCAGCACCGGGCAATCCTCGTCCAGCGCAATGCCCAACAGCTGCGCCTGCCCGTCAATGAACAGCTCAGTGTCAAAGGCCGCAGGCGCGCTCAGCCGCTGGAGCGCCGCCGCCGCCACCTCGCGCTCGGGCGAAATCACCACATCAATGGGCATATGATCGCGGCGGTAAAGGTCCGAATAGATCGCCGTCAGATAGGACTGGCTGCGCAGCCGCGCGATCTTGCGATTGATGCCGAACACCGAATGCGCCACCTGACAGGTGACCATGTTCACCTCGTCCGAATGGGTTGCGGCAATGATCATGTCGGCGTCGCGCGCGCCTGCCCGGTCCAGAATGTCGGGATAGCTGGCAAAGCCCGCAACCCCCTGAACATCCAGCGTATCCGTGGCACGGCGCACCAGATCGGGGTCACTGTCGACCACCGTGACGTCGTTCCGTTCGCCGGACAGATGGCGGGCAATCTGCCACCCCACCTGGCCTGCGCCGCAGATGATGACCTTCATCCCTGTCTCCACGTTACGGCGTGCCTGCGCGCCGCCCGTCTCAGCCCACAGCCATGACAGACCCCGGCCAGACGGTCAATGTTTGCGCAAAGTCACCCACAAAGGTCGCAACCGCGATTGCCAAGACGCGTCACATTCGCCACTCTGCGCCCATGCGTGCGCTTGCCCTTCTCCCCTTTGCCTTATGCGGCTGCCTGCCGGTCTCGACCTACTACGCCGAGGGCGTCAGCTTTGCCCAGCTGGACCGCGACAACACCCGCTGCGACGTGGTCGCCCTGCGCGATGCGCCCGTGGCCAACCAGACGCGCCAGCATGCCCCCCGCTATATCCCGAGGCAGGTCTGCAATGCCGCAGGGCACTGCCACACCAGCGGCGGCTACTGGATACCGGGAGAGGTCTATTCCGTCGACGTCAACGCGGGCCTGCGCCAACGCGTCAAGGCCCAGTGCATGGGCGACCGCGGCTATACCCCCGTCGAATTGCCCGCCTGCCCGCCCGGCGTGGCCAAGGCCGCACCGCCCGGCCCCTCGCCCGTCCTGCCCCGGCTGAACGCCGCAAGCTGCGCGATCCGCACCGACGGCGGATTGCGGATCGTCACCCAAGGATAACCATGACCGATCTTTCCCGTGCCAAGGCCTGCGTGCAGGCCCACCACGCCGCCCTTGCGCGCGCCACCCCCGATACCGTTGCAGAGGCGCTGGCCACGCACATGACCCCCGACACGTTCTGGCGCGGGATGCACCCGTTTCACGAACAGACCGGGCCAGACGCCATCGCCACGACATTCTGGGCGCCCTTCCTGACGGCCATGTCGCGGATACAACGGCGGCAGGACATCTTCTTTGCCGGGCACAACCACCTTGATGAGGGCGGCGGCACCTGGGTGGCCTCGATGGGGCATCTGATGGCGCTCTTTGATGCGCCGTTTCTGGGCATCCAGCCGACGCGCAAGATTGTCATGCTCCGCTATGCCGAATTTTCGCGCGTCGAGGGCGACCGCATTGTCGAACAGGCCCTCTTTGTCGATCTGCTGCACCTGATGGCGCAGGCCGGGCAATACCCCCTGCCGGGCATGACCGGTGCGCAACTGGTCCAACCGGGGCCGATGACCCATGACGGCCTCCTCTTTGACGATCAGGACCCGGCGGTGGGACAGGCCACGCTCGACCGGATCCACGCGATGATGGACGCCATCACGGCGGCCAACGCCCTGCCCACGCCCCCCGCACCCGAGGACGAGCTGGCGCGCGACTGGCATGACGACATGATCTGGTGGGGGCCCACGGGCATCGGCGCGACCTATACGATTGACCGCTACATCGAACAGCACCAGCGCCCGTTCCGCACCCAACTGGGCGCGCGCACCTTCAACGGACATATCTGCCGCATGGCCGAGGGGCACTATGGCGGGTTCTTTGGCTGGCCGAACCTGACGATGGACTGCACCGGCCCCTATCTGGGACTGCCGCCCTCGGGGGCCAGGGCCGACATGCGCGTGGTCGACATCTACCGCCGCGACGGCGACAAGCTGGCCGAGAACTGGGTCTTTATCGACATCCTGCATTTCCTGAACATGCAGGGCCTCGATGTGCTGGCGCAACTGGACGTACGGGCACGTTAACCGGATTTTAACGGTTAGATCGTTGATTTCGTGCGTTTAATTTCTGTCCCCGCGGGGACAGATCACGACGCCTGCGCCTCTTCATCATCCAGATGCGCAACACGCGCGCCTGCCTTCGACGAGGTGACGACGCCCAGCGACTTGAGCTTGCGGTGCAGCGCCGACCGTTCCATCCCGACAAAGTTCGCGGTGCGGCTGATGTTGCCGCCAAAGCGGTTGATCTGGGTGAGCAGGTACTCGCGCTCGAAGGCCTCGCGCGCCTCGCGCAGCGGCAGCGTCGCCAGCGCCCCCGACAGCACCACGCGCCCCTCCTCGCCCTCGGGCTCGTCCGCGCCGGGCAGCTCGCGCGCGTCAATCGGGCCGGTGCCGTCGCCAAGGATCAGGATCCGCTCCACCATGTTCTTGAGCTGCCGCACGTTCCCCGGCCACACCATCGTCTGCAACAACGCCGACGCATCCTCGCTGAGCGCGCGTTTGGGCAAGCCCTGCGCGCTGTTGCATTCGTCGATGAAGTGATCGGCCAGCAGCGGGATGTCCTCGCGCCGTTCCTCGAGGCTGGGCACCGGGATCGGCACGACGTTCAGACGATGGTACAGCTCCTGCCGGAAGGTCTCGGCGGCGATGGCCTGTTGCAGGTCGCGGTTCGTCGACGAGATCACCCGCAGATCGACACGCACCTTGTCATTTCCCCCAACCCTTTGAAATTGCTGATCAACCAGCACGCGCAGGATCTTGGATTGCGTGCCCACGGGCATGTCCGCGACCTCGTCGAAATAGATCACGCCGCCATGCGCCTGTTCCAGCAGGCCGGGCTCCACGCCGCGCTCGGGCGTCTCGCGGCCAAAGAGAACTTCTTCCATGTTTTCAGGGGCAACGCCCGCACAGTTCACCGTCACAAACGGCCCATCGGCGCGGTTAGAGTTGGCGTGGATATAGCGCGCGGCCACTTCCTTGCCGCAGCCCGCAGGCCCGGTCAGCATCACGCGTCCGTTCGACTTGGTCACCTTGTCCAGCTGCGAGATCAGCCCGCGGAAGCTGGCGGAGGTGCCGATCATCTTGGCTTGCGCGGCCTCGGGGCGGCGCAGCGACCTGTTCTCGCGGCGCAGGCGGCTTGTCTCCATCGCGCGACGAATAACGACCAGCAACTGGTCGATATTAAAGGGTTTTTCGATAAAGTCGTAAGCCCCCTGCTTGATCGCCGCCACCGCGATCTCGATGTTGCCATGGCCCGAAATGATCACCACGGGCACGCCGGGATTGTCGCGCTTGACCGCCTTGAGGATGTCGATCCCGTCCATGCGGCTGTCCTTGAGCCAGATATCCAGAATGATCAGCGCCGGTTCGGCCGCGTTGATCGCCGCCATCGCGTCATCGGAATTGCCCGCAAGCCGCGTGGCATAGCCCTCGTCCTCGAGAATATCCGAGATCAGTTCCCGAATGTCGCGTTCATCATCCACGATCAAGATATCGCTCATACCGCTTCCTCCTGCTCAACATGTGCTGTTGCCACGGGCAAGGTGATCACTGCCATGGCCCCATAATGGGTGTGGCCCTCGAACGGGGCCGCGTCATCGAGGGTCAGCGTGCCCCCGTGTTCTTCGATGATCTTCTTGACGATGGGCAGGCCAAGGCCGGTGCCCTCGTCGCGGGTGGTCACGTAAGGCTCAAACAGCCGCGCGCGATCCTCGGGCAGGCCGATGCCATTGTCGGAAATCGTGATCTGCGTGCCGCGCCCACCAACCCCCATCGCCACGGCAATGCGCGGTGTGTGACCCTCGGGCACGGGGCCCTTTTCATACAGGGTTTCAATGGCTTCGCCCGCGTTCTTGATCAAGTTTGTCAACGCCTGCGAGATCATGGTGGCGTCCACATCGCCCAGGATCGGATGATCCGGCAGATCATCCACCAATGTCACGTCAGGCTGGCCCGCGCGTTGCAACACAACCGCGTCGCGCACGATGGCGACCAGATCGTGGCTTTGACGGTCGGGTTCGGGCATGCGGGCGAATTTCGAAAACTCGTCCACGATGCGGCGCAGATCGCCCGTCTGTCGCACGATCACATCCGTCATCTGTTCAAGGCTGTCGCTGTCGTCGCCGAGCTTGGGTGCGAACTTGCGCTTGATGCGCTCGGCGCTGAGCTGGATCGGGGTCAGCGGGTTCTTGATCTCGTGGGCGATGCGGCGGGCGACGTCGCCCCATGCCGCCATCCGCTGGGCGCTGACCAGATCGGTGACATCGTCAAAGGTCAGCACGTAACCTTCCAGCGCGCCATCGGAGTTGCGCCGTGTCGCCATGCGCACCAGCAGGTTTTCCAGCCGCCCGTTGCGCGTCACCTTGACCTCGCCCTGCGCAACCTCTTCGGGCCCTGCACGCAAGAGGGCAAAGAGCGCGGCAAATTCGGGAACGGCCACGGACAGCGGCACGGTTTCGCGGTCTTCCTGCCAGTCAAGCAGGCGCGCACCCGATTTGTTTACGAAGGTCACGCGGCCCTCGGGATCGACCCCCACCACGCCCGACGTCACCGAGGACAGCACCGAATCAAAGAGCCTGCGGCGGCGTTCGATCTGTTGGGTGTTCGCCAAAAGCGTTTCGCGCTGGCCCTTGAGCTGCTTGGTCATCTGGTTGAAGTACCGGCCCAGCATGGCGATTTCGTCGTCGCCTTCTTCTTCGCGGACCTGCACGTCGAGATCGCCCGCGCCGACCCGCTGGGCCGCGCCGGTCAGCCGGCCCACGGGACCGGAGAGCCGTTCGGCGAACCACAGCCCCAGCCAGATTGCGGCAAGGATCAGCACCAGAGCAAAGCCGAAATAGAGCAGGCCAAAGTCAAAAAGCACCCGCCCCCGGTCGCTTTCGAGTTGCTGGTAGAGCCGCACGGTTTCCTGCGTTTCATCCAGCAGTGACAGGATTTCGCCGTCGACCTCGCGGCTGATATAGAGGAACCGGTCCACAAAGCTGGCCAGGGGGACAAGCGCGCGAAATTCGTTGTTCGCCCAGTCCTCGATCACCAGACCGCCGGTTTCGATGGATTGTGCGATCAGGTCCTGCGCCGGTTTTTCGAAGTCAAAGAGGTAGGAGCGGTTGCCGCGTGCGCGCAGTTCGCCCGTGCCGTCGATCAGGTAGGCCTCGCGCAGGCCACGCTGGACCTGCAATTGACCATCGGTCAGGACCTCGCGGTCGCCCACGGTTTTCAGCGCGCGCACGTCGTCGATATAGCGCGCCAGTGCGCGGGCGTCGGTGATCAGGTCGCTGCGCTGTTCGGTTTCGTAGGCTTCGGCGGCGGCGAGGGAGGCACCGACCACGCGGCTGACCCGGTCGGAGAACCAGCCTTCGAGACCGATATTGAGGGTGAGCCCGGCAAAGATCGCCACGGTCACCGTCGGGATCAGTGCGAGCAGCGCGAAGGCGCCGGTGAGGCGCAGGTGCAGTCGGGAGCCTGCGGATTTGGCGCGGCGCGCGGCGATGAGCCGTCCGATTTGCGACAGGACCAGTGCCGCGACCACAAGCGCATAGACAAGGTCGGCCAGCAGCACCAGTCGCAGTGACAGCACGCCCGACTGCTGGTCGAGCGGGCCGAGCACGAGGAAGGTGACGAGGGCGAGGATGGGCCCGAGGATGACGAGGCCCAGCGTGGCCGCGTTGCGCACGCGCCGCCGCCTGCGCAAACGCCCGATCGTCAGCCACCAGCTGCTGCGTGTCCCGAATGCCACGTGGCACGTCCTCGATGATGTGGCACTTTGTGCCTTTACCGCCATATCCGGTGGTCAGCTGCGCCTGTGCGGCGCAGATGCCACGGGTTGTGTGGCAGTATTACATCAATTTGCGACGGCGTGTCACCTCTATATCCAGATCGGTGATTTTCTTGCGCAGGGTATTGCGGTTGATGCCGAGCAGGTCGGCGCATTTGGCCTGGTTTCCGCCGGTGGCGTCGAGGGCAATCTCGATCAGGGGGGCTTCGACTTCGCGCAGGATGCGTTGGTAGAGGCCGGGGGGCGGCAGCATGTTGCCGTGCAGGTCGAAGTAGCGTTTGAGGTGGCGCGCGACGGAAGCGCCCAGTTTCTCGGTATCGCCTGCGCTGCGGATGGGTTCCTGTTCGGGCTGGCTGCCGAGGACCTGTTCGACCTCGCCTGCGGTGATTTCCACGGCACTGCTGGTGAGGCCGAGGCGGCGGATGGCGTTCTCCATCTGGCGGACGTTGCCGGGCCAGGAATAGGTGCGGAAGATTTCGGCCGCGTCGGCGGACAGCTGGCGGCGCGGCTGGCCGGTTTTCTCGCCGCGGATGAGGAAGTGCTCGGCCAGGAGCGGGATGTCGTCGACCCGTTCGCGCAGGGCGGGCACGGTCAGGGTGGCACCGGAGAGGCGGTAGTAGAGGTCCTTGCGCACCTGCCCCGCCTCCATCGCGCCGGCCAGATCGGTCTGGGACGTGGCGAGAAAGCGCGGCACGTATTCGCCGGGCGTGTCCATCATGCGCACGATGCGGGCCTGAAGTTCCTCGGGGATGTCGCCGATCTCGTCAAAGAGCAGCGTGCCGCCCTTGACCTTGGCCAGCACCCGCGCGGGCCCTTCGAGGTCCTGCAACTCGGCGGCGGTAACGGTGATGAAGGGCAGCGTGCGCCGGTCGGAAAAGTCGTGGATCGCCCGTGCAATCAGCGATTTGCCCGTCCCGCTTTCGCCCCAGATCAGCACCGGCAGATCGGTGTTCATCACCCGCGCCACGACACGATACAGCGCCTGCATCACCGCGGTGCGCCCCACCAGCGGCAGATCGTCGGGCCGCTCGTCCTCGTCCGCGGGGCGGGCGGGCAAGTGGGCCTTCTGTTCCAGCGCCTTGGCCGTGCGTTTCATCAGGTCGGGCAGATCGAAGGGTTTGGGCAGGTAATCATAGGCCTCGGCCTCGGCGGCCTGAATGGCGGTCATGATCGTGTTTTGCGCGCTGATCACGATCACCGGCAGGCCGGGCCGGTCCTGGTTGATCTTGGGCAGCATCTCGAGTCCGTTGCCGTCGGGCATCATCACATCCGAGATCACCACATCCCCCTTGCCCTCGCCCACCCAGCGCATCAGCGTCGTCAGCGACGAGGTGGCGTGCACCTTGCAGCCCGCGCGCGTCAGCGCCTGGGTCAAGACGGTGCGGATCGTACGGTCGTCATCTGCGACAAGAACGGTGCCATCCATGGATCAATCCTCATTCTTCGGTGGGGGTGTCTGGGCAGTTTTGGGGGCCCGGGGCAGTGACAGGCGGAACACCGTCTTGCCCGGAACGGAGGTGACGGAAATCCAGCCGTCGTGGTCCGATATGATCTTGGACACCAGGGCAAGGCCAAGGCCGGTGCCGTTTTCCTTGCCCGACACGAACGGGTCAAAGATATCGGCGGCGATGCCATCGGGCAGACCGGGGCCGTCATCGATGATCTCGATCTGGAGCGGCAGCGACTGCCCGGAGCCGTCGGCGCGGCGCAGCCGGAAGGAATGTTCGAAATAGGAGTGCAGCCGGATCGTCCCGCCCTCGGGCCCTGCGGCCTCGGAAGCGTTCTTGAGCAGGTTCAGCACCACCTGCAACAACTGGTCCGCATCGCCAAAGGCCAGCGGCAGCGAGGGGTCGTATTCCTCGATGATGTTCATCTGCGCGCCAAAGCCCAGCAGCGCCGAGCGCCGCGCGCGGTCGAGCACGTCGTGGATGTTCACGGGCTGCAAGTCGGGCGGCGACAGGTTGCCGAACTGCTCCACCTGCTCCAGCAGTTTCACGATGCGGCGGCTTTCGGCGACGATGAGGTCGGTCAGTTCCAGATCGTCCTGCGTCAGGTTCATGGACAGCAGTTGCGCAGCCCCGGTGATCCCGGCCAGCGGGTTCTTGATCTCGTGGGCGAGCATTTCGGCCATGCCGATGGCGGATTTGGCCGCCGATTTGACGGAATGGTTCTGGGTCATGCGCCCGGCCAGTTCGCGGGGCGAGATCATCAGCACCATGTGATCGGGCGCACCCACCAGCGGCGCGATCTGGAGCGCGCATTGCAGCGGCGCGCGCTGACCGTTGCCGACATCCACATCGTTCACGAAAAGCGGTGTGCCGTTCTTGCGCGCGCGGGCAAGGCTGTCTTCGAGCGGGGCGTCGACGGCCAGCTGATCCCAGAGCGGCAAGCCGCGCATTGTCTTGGCGGAGGCGTTAAAGAACCCTTCGGCGGCGGAGTTGATATCCACGATGTCGTCGCCCGGCCCGATCACGATGGTCGGCACCGGCAGCGAGGCCCAGAGATCGCCCACCCCCGTCATGCCGCAGCTGCCTTTGCATGAGACCCCAGCGCCTGAGGCAGGAGCGCCAGCGTGGCGGCGGGTGTCTTGGCCGTCAGGACCGCGCGGCGCAGATCGGCCGGTGTGCCGGCCGTGTCCATGTACCAGCCCAGATGCTTGCGCGCCACGCGCAGGCCCAGCGTTTCACCGTAGAAAGCGCACATCTCCTGGTAATGGGCGCAAGCGAGGTCGGTCAGTGCAGCCCCGGTTGGTATGCAGGGTGCCGGCATGCCGTAGAGGTCATGCGCGATCTGCGCCAGAGCCCATGGCCGCCCTTGTGCGCCACGCCCGACCATGATGCCGTCGGCCCCCGACAGGGCCAGCGCCACACGGGCGCTGTCGGTGCCTGTGATATCGCCATTGGCGATCACGGGGATGGTCACCGCGTCCTTGACCGCGCGGATGGCGGCCCAGTCGGCCCGCCCCTTGTAGAACTGGCAGCGGGTGCGCCCGTGGATCACGATCTGCTGGATGCCTGCGGCCTCGGCGCGGGCGGCGATATGGGGCGCGTTCAGCATCCCGTCGTCCCAGCCCAGCCGGGTTTTCAGCGTCACGGGGATGTCGACGGCATTCACGACTGCCTCGATCAGGGTCAACGCATGCTCGGGGTCGCGCATCAGCGCGGAGCCGGAATAGCCTTGGGTCACCTTTTTCGCGGGGCACCCCATGTTGATGTCGATCACCTGCGCGCCCTGGCCTGCGACCATGCGGGCGGCTTCGGCCATGGGCGCGGCCTCGCGGCCCGCAAGTTGCACCGCGGTGCCGATTGCATCGAGGCCCAGTTCCGCCTTTTCC
Organism: uncultured Tateyamaria sp.; assembly: GCF_947487805.1. Taxonomy (GTDB): domain Bacteria; phylum Pseudomonadota; class Alphaproteobacteria; order Rhodobacterales; family Rhodobacteraceae; genus Tateyamaria. The sequence goes on from NZ_CANKXW010000002.1 coordinate 244,108, forward strand.
CGGCTGCCGGGGCGGGCGTTGAGCATGTCGTGGCTGGCCACCATTTCGGACACGACCATGCCAGCGCCAAAGCGCGACACGAGCGACCGGAACGGCAGGTCCGTGATTCCGGCCATGGGGGCCAGCATCACGGGTGCGGGCATATCAAGCGGGTGCGCGGCCATGAAGGGGTGCTTAATCCTTGTGCGTTTAGACCGAGCTATATCACGGTTTGGTCCATCACAATGACGCCAAACGCATTCACTGGCGTGGTTTAGCGCCTTTGCCTCATTTTTGTGCATTTGCGGCGTGCGATGGACAGGCCGCGCCCGAGAGCCTAGACCGGGCGCATGGACAAGGGGATCTCGGGATGAGCCGGGTTGCGGCGGTGATTGTGGCGGCGGGGCGTGGCCAGCGGGCGGGTGGTGACGTGCCCAAGCAGTGGCAAATGCTGGCCGGTGCGCCGGTGCTGTCGTGGACGCTGGAGGCGTTTGCGGCCCATCCCCGCGTGGCCGAAATCGTGCTGGTGGTGCATCCTGATGACGCCGCCCGCGCGGCACCGTTTGCGCGGGCGGGCGTGGTGCTGGCCCATGGGGCGGCGGACCGTGCGGGATCCGTGCGCAGCGGGTTGGCGGCAATTGGTGCGGCGGATCACGTGTTGATCCATGATGTGGCCCGCCCGCTGGTGTCGGCGCGCACGATTGACGCGGTGATCGACGCGCTGGGGACCCATGCGGGTGCGGCCCCTGCTTTGGCCGTGACGGATGCGCTCTGGACCGGGGCGGCGGGTGTGGTGACGGGCACGCAGGACCGGACGGGCCTGTTTCGCGCGCAGACGCCGCAGGGGTTTCACCTGGAGGCGATCCGGGCGGCCCATGCGGCGCATCCCGGCGGGGCGGCGGACGATGTCGAGGTGGCGCGCGCCTTTGGTCTGGACGTCGCCATCGTTTCGGGGGACGAAGACAATCTGAAAATCACCATGCCCGGCGACTTTGACCGGGCCGAGCGGATCATGCGGGGGCGGAATGGATATTAGGCTGGGAAACGGGTTTGACGTGCATGCCTTTGGCCCTGGAGACCACGTGACGCTGTGCGGCGTGGACGTGCCGCATGACGCGGGCCTTGTGGGGCATTCGGATGCGGATGTGGGCATGCACACGGTGACGGATGCGATCTATGGCGCGCTGGCGCAGGGCGACATCGGCCAGCATTTCCCGCCCTCGGATCCGCAGTGGAAGGGGGCGGCGAGCGCCATCTTTCTGCGCCATGCGGTGGATCTTGCCGCGGAGATGGGGTTCGAGATCTGCAACGTCGATTGCACGCTGATCTGCGAAAGCCCCAAGATCGGGCCACATGCCGCGCGGATGCGGGCGGTGATGGCCGAGCTGATGGGGCTGGATCCTGCGCGGGTGTCGGTCAAGGCCACGACGTCCGAACGGCTGGGGTTCACCGGGCGGGGCGAAGGCATTGCCTGCATCGCCACGGCCGCGCTGGTGAAGACATGATTGCCCAAATGATAGGCACGGTCTGCGGCGTGGGGCATCTGCGCCCGGCCCCCGGCACGTGGGGGTCGCTGGCGGCGCTGCCGCTGGCCTGGGCGCTGCACCAGTTGGCGGGGTTCCCCGGTCTGGCCGTGGCCACCCTCGCCATTTTTGCCGCCGGGTGGTGGGCCACAGCGCGCATGACCGCGGGCAGTGACGACCACGACCCGTCGGAGATCGTGGTGGACGAAGTGGCGGGCCAGTGGATCGCGCTGGCCCCCCTGAGCTATGCCGCGTGGGACCGGGGGATCGAGGTGTTGGCGATGTGGCCGGGATGGATCGCGGCCTTTGTCCTTTTTCGCCTGTTCGACATCTGGAAACCGTGGCTGGTGGGAATGGCGGACCGGCGGGGGGATGCGTTGGGCGTGATGCTTGACGATGTGATCGCGGGCGTGTTCGCGGCCATCGGCGTGCTGGCGCTGGCCGCGCTGGCACACGGGGTGATCATGACATGAGCCTTGCCCGCGATATCGTTGAAATCGCAACACAAACGGGCCGCATGATCGCCACCGCAGAAAGCTGTACCGGGGGCATGGTCGCGGCCACGCTGACCGACATTCCCGGCGCGTCCGCGGCGGTGGAACGGGGGTTTGTCACCTATACCAACGGGGCCAAGACCGAGATGCTGGGCGTGCGCCCCGACACGCTGGCCGCCCATGGTGCGGTGAGCGAGGAGGTCGCCGCCGAGATGGCGCAGGGCGCCCTGGCCCATGCCCCTGTCTGGATCGCCGTTTCCATCACCGGGATCGCGGGGCCCGGCGGGTCGGAGTTCAAGCCCGAGGGGCGGGTCTGTTTCGGCATCGCCACGGCGCATCACGTCGCCACCGAAACCGTGGAGTTCGGCGCACGGGGCCGCAGCGAGGTGCGGGCGGCGGCGCGGGATCATGCGCTGCGCTTGCTGCTGGACGGGCTGCGCCGCGATCCCTAAACCGCCCGCCATTTAATCAAAGCGTCTAAATTCATGCCTGATTAATGTGCAGTATGTATTTTGCGCAATTAAAGGGCGCAACAAACCGTCATTGCTTCTTTTTTCCGCAGGCGCACTCCGCCAAAGCCCCTCGCACATAAAAATTCCGGAGGGGACAATGAACGGAGCCGATACAGCCTGGATCATCGTGGCGACCGCCTTGGTGCTGATGATGACTTTGCCGGGCCTTGCGCTGTTTTACGGGGGGCTTGTACGCGCCCGCAACGTGTTGAGCGTTTTCATGCACTGCTATGCCATCGCCTGTCTGATGAGCATTCTGTGGTTCGTCGCGGGGTATTCGATCGCCTTTGGCGGCGGCACCTCGGGCTACTGGGGTGGTCTGGACAAGCTGCTGCTGAGCGGTGTGACGGCGGACAGCCTGTCGGGCACCCTGCCAGAAGTGCTGTTTTTCGCGTTTCAGATGACATTTGCGATCATCACGCCCGCGCTGATCGTGGGCGCATATGTGGAGCGGATCGGCTTTGGCTTTGTCCTGCTGTTCTCGGGGCTGTGGATGCTCTTGTGCTATGCGCCGGTGGTGCATTGGGTCTGGGGCGGCGGGATGCTGGCCGATGGCGGCATCTTTGGCGAGACGGGCGTGCGCGATTTTGCGGGCGGCATCGTGGTGCACGAGACCGCAGGTATCGCGGCCCTCGTGCTGGCCGTGTTCCTGCGCCCGCGCAAGAACCAGACCACGCCGCCGCACAATCCCGGCATGGTGATGATGGGGGCCGCGTTGCTGTGGGTCGGTTGGTTCGGCTTTAACGGCGGTTCGCAGCTGGCCGCCGATGGCGGTGCCGCGATGGCGCTGACGGTCACGCATATCTCGGCGGCGATGGCGTCGCTGACCTGGGCGCTGTGGGAAAAGATCAAGTTCGGCAAGGCGAGCCTTGTGGGCATGGTCACCGGCACGATTGCGGGGCTTGCATCGATCACGCCCGCGTCGGGTTTTGTCGGGCCGGTCGAGGCGCTGATCATCGGGGCGGTTGCCGGTGTGTTGTGTCAGGAGGCGGTGAACCTGATCCGCAACGCGCTGAAGATCGACGACACGCTGGATGTGTTCGCGGTCCACGGTGTGGGCGGTATCTTTGGCACGATCATGATCGCGGTCTTTGGTGCGGGCGCTTGGGCCGCGCAGCTGGGGTCACTGGTGATTGTCGGCGTCTACACGGTTGTGGTGTCGGTGGTTCTGGTGTTCGTCGTGCGTCTGATCACGCCCTTGCGCGTGGATGCGGACACCGAGGAACAGGGCCTTGACCTGATCGTGCACGGCGAACGTGCCTATGACGTCAGCAGCTGAGCAAACGTATCGCGGTCACCGGTGGTGATCGCGGCCCACAGATCATCCGCCCGTGCGCCCACCAGCGCGCGGGCTTTTTGCTGGATTCGGGTTTTGCGCGCGTCAAGCGGCAGGGCGGCGTCGAGGTCGTGGTCAAAGCGTTGGCCGTCGACGATCACGCGGGCCTGCATTTCCGTCAGGCTGTCGTCGCCCTGCACGCTCACGCGGGCGCGGTAGGCGACAAGGTTGCGATCACGCGCGCAGGCATCGGAAAAAGCCGCGATATCGCCGGTGTCGTGCCCGTGTGCCGCCATGGCGATCACCTGGCGATAGGAGAATTTGGCCCCCAGCCCCGTGTCGGGGTCGGGTTGGTTGCAGACGGTCAGCCAGCGGGGGTGTGTGTGCACGCTGATGTGCTGCGCCTGTGCCAACGGGGCGTCGCGCAGCGCCTCGAGGCAGGCGTGCAGCCCATGGCAGCAGGCATGGAACTTGTGGCTGACGCGCGGCATGCGCCAGTCGAAGGCGACCGTGGCCCCTGCCCCGTGGTGGGTATCGCCAAAGCCGTGCAGCCCGTCATCGGGCGCGGTCATGCCCGCCTGCGCCCAGTGCGCGGCCTCTACGCCCGTGCGTGCCGCAAGGCCCGCGTTCAGCGGTTTGCCCATGGTGCCGAATTGCGATTTCAGGCCCGAAGCCATGGTGGCACAGAGGCCAAGTGCCGCGCGGGTTCGGGCCGGGGTCAGGCCCAGCAGCCGTGCCGCGCTGACCGTGGCCCCGAAGGCGCCTGCGGTTGCGGTCTGGTGAAAGCCGATCTGGTAATGCGCCCGGCCCAGCCAGAGCCCGGCGGCGATCGATGCCTCCGCGCCCACCAGGGCTGCGTCGATGATGGCGTCCAGCGGGGCGTTTTGCGCCTCGCCCACGGCGAGGGCCGCGGCGCAGACCACGACGGACGGATGGCCGATATGGTCAAAATGCGTATCGTCATAGTCGAGCGCGTGGGACAGGGTTCCGTTGACCAGCGCCGCCTCGGCTGCCGTGCTGCACGCGCCGTCAAACCGCGTGGCGGGGCCTTGGGTGGTGAGCGTGGCGGACCAGCCGTCGAAGGCCCCCTCCGCCCGCCCGGCGATCCCGCAGGCCGCCCAGTCCAGCAGCGACAGCCGCATGATGTCGCGCGCGGTCGCGTCGGGCGTGGCCGTGGCATAGCGGATCAGCAGTGCGGTGATGTCGGTGGCCATCGTGGTCAGCCGTAGAGAGCGGCGGCGCGGCGTTCAAAGGCGCGCACGATACGCTGCATCGCCTCGTTGAAGACCACGCCGATGATGCCCTGGAGGATCGCGTTCCGGAATTCGAAATCGACAAAGAACGATACCTCGCAGCCGCCCTCGGCGGGGGCAAAGGACCAGTTGGATTTCATGTAGCGGAAGGGGCCGTCGAGGTACTCGGTGTCGATCCGGTGCGCGTCGGGCCAGAGCACCACGCGGCTGCCGAAGCGTTCGCGGAACACCTTGAAGCTGATCACCAGGTCCGCCTCCATCACCTCGTGATCGCCTTGGGGGCTGACATTGCGCACGCGCGCGGCCGCGCACCACGGCAGAAATTCGGGATACGATCCCACATCCGCCACAAGGTCGTACATTTGCTGGGCGGTATAGGGCAGGAAGCGGGTTTCGGAATGGGTGGGCATTGCGCTAGAAAGAACCTCGGGCCATGTGTTGCCTGAGGATGTGTCGCGAACGGCGCGTGAAATCAAGGGGATGGGCATGGCAGAGCGTCCATATGTCATAGATCGGATGATCTCGGCCAAGGCAATCGCGGCGCGGATCGAGGCGCTCTGCGGGGAGATCCAGACCGAATTTGCGGGCACTGACAAACTGGTTGTGGTGGGGCTCTTGCGGGGGTCTTTCGTTTTCATCGCCGATCTGGTGCGCGAGCTGGACCTGCCCATCGAGGTCGATTTCCTCGAGGCGTCGTCCTATGGCGATGGCATGGAGTCGAGCCGGGAAGTGCGCATTCTCAAGGACCTGCGCGGCGCCATCGAGGGGCGCGACGTGCTGGTGGTCGAGGATATCGTGGACACCGGCTACACCATGCACCACGTGATCCGCCTGCTGGAAGGGCGCAGCCCGGCCAAGCTGCGCACGATTGCATTGCTGGACAAACCCAGCCGCCGCGAGGTGGACGTCAAGGCGAACTGGACCGGGTTCGAGATCCCGGATGAATTTGTCGTGGGCTATGGCATCGACTTTGCCCAACGCAACCGCAACCTGCCGTTTATCGGCAAGGTGCGGTTCACCTGAGGCCACTTGTTCGCCTCTTCACGCGGAATTGCCTTTGGAGGTGCGACAAATCGCGCTAGGTCTTGTCGCATCGAAAATCAGGAGATTGCCATGACCCGTCTGTTCGGACTCACCCTTGCCGCCTGCACTGTTGCGGTGGCCGCCTTTGCCGGCAGCCACGCGAACCCCGCATTGAAGGGCGCGGTGGACGCGCGCAACGCGCAGATGTCGATGATTGGCTATCACACGGGCCTTTTGGGCGGCATGGCCAAGGGTGATGTGCCTTACGACGCCGCCACGGCGACAGCCGCCGCCGAAAACCTGGCCGCCGCAGCGGCGATGAACCGCGCCGTCCTGTGGATCGAAGGCACCGAGCAGGGTGCTGTCGAAGGATCGCGGGCCAAGCCCGAGATCTGGAGCGATGCGGCCGGGTTCGAGGAAAAGGCCATGATGCTCGAGGCCGCCACGGCAGCAATGGTGACAGCGGCGGGCACCGACCTGGATGCGCTGCGTGCGGCGATGGGGGACGTGGGCGCCAGCTGTGGCGCGTGTCACAAGGCCTATCGCGGCCCGCGCAACTGATCGCGGGCCATGGCGATCTGGCGTGGACTTGGGCTGGTGGCGCTGTGCGCCGCCGGTGCGGGGTGGTTTCTGACCGCGCCCGCTTCGCTGCCGGACGGGTATGGCGCGACCCACACGCCCGACCCTGAGGCCGGACAACTGGTCTTTGCCGCGTCGGGGTGCGCATCCTGCCACACCGCGCCCGAGGCCGAAGCGGCAGAGGCCCCCGTTCTGGCCGGTGGGTTGGCCTTTCCCAGTGATTTCGGCACGTTCTATGCGCCCAATATCTCGTCTGATCCCGCGGCAGGGATTGGCGGTTGGAGCCTGCCCGAGTTCGCCCGCGCCGTAACGCTTGGCGTGTCGCCCGGCGGAGCGCATTACTATCCGGCCTTTCCCTACGGATCCTACCAGAACATGACTGACGGCGATGTCGCCGACCTTTATGCGTATATGCAGACGCTGCCCGCCAGCGACACGGTCAGCCGGCCCCATGATGTGGGGTTTCCGTTCAACATACGGCGCGGTCTGGGCCTGTGGAAACGCGCGTTTCTGCCAAGTGGCTTTGTAATGCCCGATCCCGACGATCCGGTGGTGGCGCGGGGCCGCTATCTGGCGGAAGGGCTGGCGCATTGCGCCGAATGTCACACGCCGCGCAACGCGGTGGGCGCCTTGCAGACGGATCAGTGGATGGCGGGCGCGCCAAACCCGTCGGGCAAGGGGCGCATTCCCAATATCACCCCTGCCGCACTGCAGTGGTCGCAGGGCGATCTGGTGGAATATTTCACGTCCGGCTTTACGCCCGACTATGACAGTGCGGGCGGAGAGATGGCCGAAGTCATTGAAAACCTGAGCCAATTGCCCGAGGCCGACCGGGAGGCGCTGGCGGCCTATGTGGCCGCCCTGCCCCCGATCCCGTCGCCCTAGGCGCGGCCCAGTTTGGCCTGACGTGCGTCCCGCAAGCGGGCAAAGTCGTCGCCCGCGTGGTAGGACGACCGGGTGAGCGGCGTGGCCGATACCATCAGGAACCCTTTGCCGTAGGCGGCCTTTTCATAAGACGCGAATTCCTCGGGCGTGACGAACCGATCGACGCGGTGGTGTTTCGGTGTCGGTTGCAGGTATTGGCCGATGGTGAGGAAGTCGATATCGGCGGCGCGCATGTCCTCCATCACCTGAATGACGGATTGGCGGTCTTCGCCCAGGCCAACCATGATGCCCGATTTGGTGAACATGGTCGGGTCCAGTTCCTTGACCCGTTGCAGCAGGCGCAGGGAGTGGAAATAACGCGCGCCGGGGCGCACCTCTGGATAGAGGCCGGGCACGGTTTCGAGGTTGTGGTTGAAGACATCGGGCCGCGCCTCGACGACAACCTCGAGCACGGACGGATCACAGCGGATAAAGTCCGGGGTCAGGATTTCGATGGTGGTGCCGGGGCTGCGGTGGCGTATGGCGCGGATGGTCTGGGCAAAGTGGTCGGCGCCGCCGTCCTCGATATCGTCGCGGTCCACAGAGGTGATGACCACGTGGTTCAGCCCCAGTTTTTCGACCGCATGGGCCACGCGGCCGGGTTCGAACGCGTCCAGATCCTCGGGTGGTTTGCCGGTGGCAATGTTGCAGAAGGTGCAGGCGCGGGTGCAGACCTCGCCCATGATCATCATGGTGGCGTGGCCCTGGCTCCAGCATTCGCCGACATTGGGGCAACCGGCCTCTTCGCAGACGGTGACGAGCTTGTTCTCGCGCATGATGCGGGCGGTTTCGGTATAGCCATCGCCGCCCGGTGCCTTGACGCGGATCCAGTCGGGTTTCTTGGGCTGGGGATTGTCCGGGCGGCGCGCCTTTTCGGGGTGGCGCTGTTCGGGAATTTTCAGGTCACGCATGGGGTCCCCCCGGGGTCGTTCAACGTTAAACTTGTTTCTAACATAGAAACCCGTGCGGGGAATACCACGCGGCGCATGGCCGCTATGCGCCTTTGCGCCGGACCCATGCGCCGAGGCTGTAGTGATCGCGGTGGATCAGCAGGATCAGAGCCACCATCGCCGCCAGCACGGCAAGGTCAATCACTTGGTTGCGGTGGATGGGAAAGCCGCGCGCGTTGAGGGCAAAGGGGTCGAGGAACCCTTCCCACCGGCGCAGGACGGTAAAGAAGTGCATGAGCGCCAGAGCCGGATAGCTGACCCAGCGCACCGCGCCCAGCGCGACCAGCACACAGATCAGGATCTGCGCGCCCGCAACGGCGTAGATGGTAGTGAACTCCAGCTCGACCCCGTCGAAATGGCGGGCCAGCCCCTGATACTGTTTCGGCGTGATGATCTTGTGCGCGGCCCAGAGAAAGATGAACCACGCCAGCCCCAGCCGCATGATCAAGAGCGCAAGCGCTTCGCGCGCGTGATGTGACATGGTGGTCGCCTTCCCCGGTGTTCGGCGCGGCATATCGCACGCCAGCCCGATCACCAAATCACGTCCCGGCGAGACGCGCACAAAAAATGGCGCTGCGGGGAGGGACGCAGCGCCATTTTCCGAGGACCGGTTGTGTCAGCCGATCAGGCCGCCCCCCGGTCCCGTCGTTTCGTCATAGTGTTGCTTGAGCCGCATCAGCGCGATGCGCAGTACGATCTTGCCCGACCGCGCCGACCAACCCAGCCGCTTTTCGGTGCTTTCGAGCCCTTCGAGGTAGCAGCAGCAGCGCAGCACCACATCCGACAGGCCCGGCCCCAGATCCTTGAGCGCATGGGCCACGCGGCCCCGCGCCTGTGCCGGGCCATTGCCCACGCCGCTGTCGGCGGCAAAGCCGCCGCGCCCGCCGCCTGTAAGGAACCTGTCCCAGTTCTGCGCCACGCGCGGGCCCATCTGCGCCAGTTCGAAATCCTCGCGCAGCCGTTCGCCTGCGGTGACCAGATCGTCGCTCAGAAACGGGCTGCCATCCTTGTCACGGCGGCGCGCGAGCGCTGTCAGGGGCGATTCCGCAAGGTTGTAACGCACCTTGCGCGGCTGGCCGGTTTCATTGTCGCGCACGGTGCGTTCGCCCCAGACACGGTGCTGGTCGGCGAAATCCGCAGGCGCTTCGGACAGGCCCGGGCCGGTCTGTGCCGCGTCGCTGTCCATCATCTCTTCGAGCGCGGCGCGGCCCGCTGGCGTGATCCGGTACCGCGTGATCCGGCCCGCGCGTTCGGCGCTGATCCAGTCCTGGAGCGCCATCGCTTCGGCCACCTTGCGGTCGACCACGGCCGTGCGGGTGCTGGAGCCTGTGGCGCCGTCGCGCACGACGACGGCCTTTTCCATGTCCACCGCCACGGCGAGCACGGCCCCCGTTTCGCAAAGCCGGCGCAGAATGCGGCGGGCATCGCGGTTCAGGGTGGTGGTGTCGGGCGCTTGATCCTTCAGAGCAGCTTGCATCACGGTGCTTTCCTTTTGTTGCGCAGGTGCAGCGGACGAATGCGTCTGGCCAACTGTCGCCCCGAGTTTTCGCAGCACGGCGTCGATCAACGGATCGTCGCGGCGGGTTTCAAACCGGCGGATTTGGCGCAACACGGTCGAGGCATGACATCCCGATTTGCGGGCCAGTTCGCGGATCGGCAATCCCGCCTCTGTGTGGGCAAGATAGTGCAGCGCCGCATCCGGCACCCAAGCGGGCAATCCTGCCAGCACGGGGTCTGATCGGTTCATCTGATGCATGGGTCTTGTCCGTCCTCTTCGCGTGTTGGTCCGAAGTCTTATGCTTCAGTTGCCCACAGGGTTATCCACACAACCTAGAAGTGCATTGGTTACTCGTTCGTTAACATTCGTCGATATCGCAAGCATTGTTTCTAAAAGATAAACAGTTGCTAAACCAACGCACGCCGCCGTTCGGCGGCACGCAACACCCGTTCAGGTTGTGTCATGGTCCAGTTGCAGCACCGATGGGGATCGGGCTGGAAATCGACCAAGGAGCACCGGAAATGAAAGATATTCTCTCTATGCTGAACGCCCTGCGCCGCCCGCGCCTGTTGATGCGCGCCGCGCGAATCGGTGCGGAAGACTACCGCCGATCGGCGCATCTGCCGCGTCTTTTGGGTTATGGAAACCTGCCACGCCATGGAGCGGCGTTGATGCGGCTGATGGAAATCGAAGGGGAATTGAATGCCATGCGGCTGGGCGACGATTCGTCCTACAGCCTGCTGCGCCACATCGATGTGCTGATCGCCATCGTCGGCGAAGCCCGCATTCTGCGCGCGGCACAGGCGGAGCCAGCACACTGACCCCGCCGCGCGGGCCCTACATAAAGCTGTCGGGTTCCGCTGCCTTCTTTTGGGCGACAAATGCGTCCAGCGCCTCGCGGGTGGCGGGGTCCATGGCCGGTTGCTGGTAATCGCCCAGCATCTTTTTCACGCGCAGCGACGCCAGTTGCATGGTGTCGCGCCCGCCTTCGTCTTCCCATGTCTCGAAGGGCTTGTAATCCAGCAGGTCCGATTTCCAGAACGCGGCCTTGAAATTCGCCTGCGTATGGGCGCAGCCAAGGTAGTGCCCGCCGGGCCCTACTTCGCGGATCGCATCCATTGCCTGCGCGTTCTCGTCGATCTGAACGCCCGCCGCCAGATGGTGCAGCGTGCCCAGCTGATCGGCGTCCATCACGAATTTCTCGTAAGAACTGACCAGCCCGCCTTCCATCCAGCCACAGGAATGCAGCATGAAGTTCACGCCCGACAACAACCCCATATTGAGCGAGTTCGCCGTTTCATAGGCCGCCTGCGCATCAGGCAGCTTAGAGCCGCAGAACGACCCCGCCGACCGGTATGGCAGGCCCAGACGCCGCGCCAGCTGGCCTGCGCCATAGGTGATGTGCGCAGCCTCTGGCGTGCCGAAGGTGGGCGCGCCGGAATTCATGTCGATCGAGGTCACGAACGCGCCCATGATCACGGGCGCGCCCGCGCGGCACAGCTGTGAATAGGCGATGCCGGCCAGCACTTCGGCCAGCACCTGGGTCAGCGTACCGGCCACCGACACCGGCGCCATGGCCCCGCCCACGATAAAGGGCGAAATGATGCAGGCCTGCCCGGCCTGGGCATAGACCTCGAGCGCACCCATCATCACATCATCGAATGTCATGGGCGAGTTGATGTTGATGAGCGACGTCATCACCGTGTTCTGTGCGACGAAGTCCTTTCCGAACAGCACTTCGCACATCTCGACCGAATCGCGCGCTCGGCTGGGTTCGGTGACCGATCCCATGAACGGCTTGTCCGACAGGGTCATGTGCGCGTGCAGCATGTCGAGGTGGCGCTTGTTGACGGCCACGTCCGTGGGCTCGCACACGGTGCCGCCGGAATGGTGCAACCACTTGGACATATAGCCCAGCTTCACGAAGTTGCGGAAATCCTCCATCGTGGCATAGCGGCGGCCCCCTTCGGCGTCATGGACAAAGGGCGGACCATAGACCGGGGCCAGCACCAGGTTCTTGCCGCCCACCTCGACCGACCGCGCGGGGTTGCGCGCGTGCTGGGTGTAGGAGGCGGGCGCCGTCTTGCACAGCTGGCGCGCCAGCCCGCGCGGGATGCGCACCCGCTCGCCGTCGACGTCCGCGCCAGCATCGCGCCACCGTTGCAGCGCGGGGGGATTGTCGGGAAAGTTGACACCGATCTCTTCCAGCACCGTCTCGGCGTTGTGCTCGATGATCTCCAGCGCTTCTTCGGTCAGCACTTCGAAATTGGGAATGTTGCGTTCGATGAACTTCGCCGTCTCGAACGACACCGCACTGCGTTCGGCACGCCGCGCGGCACCGCCTCCGCCACGACCCCGTCTGCGTGCTGCTGTTGCCTCGGCCATCGGTCATCCCCTTGTCTACGGAATCTCAGTGGCACGGTGCTACCGCCTGCACGCCCCGACAGGTGCGCGGTTAGCGCCCCCCAAGGGAAAAAAGCGACATCCCCCGGTCATCTTGCCAAATAAACTCCGGGGTCCGGGGCAGAGCCCCGTCCGGCGCTTGCCACCATCCCCGCACGGGCCTATTGGACAGAACATGACCGACCAGACCCATGACCGCCTCTTGATCATCGATTTCGGCAGCCAGGTGACGCAGCTGATTGCGCGTCGTTTGCGCGAGTTGAACGTGTATTGCGAAATCCACCCCTACCAGAATGTGACGGAGGCGTTCCTGCGCGAGATGCAGCCGCGCGCCGTGATTCTGTCCGGCGGACCCGACAGTGTGACGCGCCCCGGATCCCCCCGCGCGCCCGAGGCGCTGTTCACAATGGGCTTGCCCATTCTTGGCATCTGCTATGGCCAGCAGGTCATGATGCAGCAGCTGGGCGGGCTGGTCCAAGGCGGCAAGATCTCGGGCGGCGGTGGTACCGCCGAATTCGGCCGTGCCTTTGTCACGCCCACGACCGCCCTGCCCCTGCTTGACGGTTGGTTCGAGGCGGGCGACGAACAGGTCTGGATGAGCCATGGCGACCACGTGTCGAAACTGGCCCCGGGTTTTGAGGTCTATGGCACCTCGCCCAACGCGCCATACGCCATCACGGCTGACACCACGCGCAATTTCTATGCGGTGCAGTTCCACCCGGAGGTCCACCACACACCCAAGGGCGCAAAGCTCTACGAGAACTTTGTCCGGCTGGCCGGGTTCGCGGGAGACTGGACCATGGGCGCCTACCGCGAAAAGATGATCGAGGCGATCCGCGATCAGGTGGGCGACCGCAAGGTGATCTGTGCCCTGTCGGGGGGCGTCGACAGTTCGGTGGCCGCGATCCTCATTCACGAAGCGATTGGCGACAACCTCACCTGCGTCTTTGTCGACCACGGCCTGTTGCGCAAGAACGAGGCCGAAGAAGTCGTGGGCATGTTCCGCGACAACTATAACCTCAAGCTGATCCACGCGGATGAAAGCGATCTGTTCCTGGGCGAGCTGGACGGCGTGTCCGACCCCGAGACCAAGCGCAAGATCATCGGCAGGCTCTTTATCGACGTGTTCCAGAAATACGCCGATCAAGTCGAGGGGGCCGAGTTCCTTGCCCAAGGCACGCTATATCCGGATGTCATCGAATCCGTCAGCTTTTCGGGCGGGCCATCCGTCACGATCAAGTCGCACCACAATGTGGGCGGGTTGCCGGAAAAGATGGGCCTCAAGTTGGTGGAGCCGCTGCGAGAGCTGTTCAAGGACGAGGTCCGTGCGCTGGGGCGCGAGTTGGGTCTGCCGCCGAGCTTTATCGGGCGGCACCCCTTCCCCGGTCCGGGCCTTGCCATCCGCTGCCCCGGGGAGATCACCCGCCCCAAGCTGGAAATCCTGCGTGAGGCGGATGCGGTCTATATCGACCAGATCCGCAAACACGGGCTTTATGATGACATTTGGCAGGCCTTTGTCGCGATCCTGCCCGTGCGCACCGTTGGTGTGATGGGCGATGGGCGCACCTATGATTATGCCTGCGCCCTGCGCGCGGTGACATCCGTGGACGGCATGACGGCGGATTACTATCCGTTCACCCATGATTTCCTGGGCGAGACCGCCACGCGCATCATCAACGAAGTGCCGGGCATCAATCGCGTGACCTATGACATCACCTCGAAACCTCCGGGCACCATCGAATGGGAGTGACCCTGACCGGAACGCTGCGGTGCAAGACGACCGAAGAGGCCACCCGTGTGCGCGCCGCCTTGCCCGCGCATGTGGTGCTGACACGGGCGGAGCCGGGCTGTGTTTCCTTTGAGGTGACACCAACGGACGATCCGATGATCTGGGCCGTCGCCGAAGAATTCACAGACCCCGCCGCATTCGATGCGCATCAGGCGCGGGCGGCGGCTTCGGACTGGGCGCGCGACACGGCAGGCATCGAACGGGACTACGTCATCAAAGGCACGCCATGAACCCGGTGCTCAAGGCCGCCCTGTGGATGAGCGGATCGATCGGGTCGTTCTCGATCATGGCGGTGGCGGGCCGCGAGGTGGCGACACAGCTCGATACGTTCGAGATCATGATGTATCGCAGCGTTGTCGGCGTGATTGTCGTCTGTGCCCTGCTGACCGTCACGGGGTCATGGGCACAGGTGCAAACCGCCCGCCTTGGCACCCATCTGTTTCGGAACCTGGCCCACTTCACCGGACAGAACCTGTGGTTCTATGCGGTGACCGTTATCCCGCTGGCGCAGGTCTTTGCGCTGGAATTCACCTCACCGATCTGGGTGATCGTGCTGAGCCCGCTGATCCTCGGTGAACGGCTGACGGCGGTGCGCGCGCTGGCGGCCATCATGGGCTTTATCGGTATCCTGATCGTGGCGCGGCCAGATATGGCCGGGATCACGCCCGGCGTCATTACCGCCGCCAGCTCCGCGATCTTTTTCGCGCTGACCATGATGCTGACGAAGAAACTGACCCGCAACGAGGGCATTGGCTCCATCCTGTTCTGGCTGACGGCGATGCAGCTGGTCATGGGCCTGATCATTGCAGGCTATGACGGGGACATCGCGGTGCCGGATGCACGGGCCGCCCCTTGGGTCTTCCTGATCGGCTGTGCGGGCCTTTTGGCGCATTACTGCCTGACCAATGCGCTGGCCATTGCGCCCGCCACGGTGGTCGTGCCCATCGATTTCATCCGCCTGCCCACCATCGCCGTTGTCGGCATGCTGGTCTACGGAGAGGTGATCGATATCTGGGTTCTGGTGGGCGCGGTGATCATTTTCGCAGGCAATTATTTGAACATCTGGGTAGAAACACGCGGTTCCAAACCGCTGTGATGCCATTGTCACACAATTATGACGCTCCGTCACTTGGGCGGGTTGTTCCCTAGGGTCAATATTGACGCATCCCCCTTGAAATTGTCATTTCGTAACCAACGCGCACCCACTCAACACGTTCTTTGCGCGGTTTTGGGAGGAATACACATGAAGACCCGTCTACTGACGGTGGCGGCGCTCTTGGCGTCCACCGCATCCGCACATGCTGTCGGGCTTGACCGTTCGGGACAGCGCATCGGAATCCTGTTCGAAGAAGGCAACCGCGTCGAGTTGAGCTTTGGCTATACCGACCCTGACGTGACCGGACAGACATTCGCAGCCTTTGGCGGCGCGCCCATCGCCAATGTCGCGGACTCGTTCTCGATCTGGAACCTCGGCCTGAAATACGATCTGTCGGACAAACTGTCCCTCGCGATCATTGCCGACGAACCCTATGGGTCGGACACGCTCTATCCCGGATCGAACTTTACCACGATCCTTGGCGGCACGGGCGCCACGGTTGACAGCCAAGCCATCACGGCGCTCGCCCGCTACAAGTTCAACAACAGCTGGTCGGTCCACGGCGGCCTGCGCTATCAGGAAGTGTCTGCAAACGTGACGCTGGGCGGTCTGGCCTTCAACAGCCCCGCCACGCCCTTCACACCCAGTGGCGTGAACGGGTACGAAGGCAACTTCTCTTCTGATGGGGATTGGGGCTATGTCATTGGTGCGGCGTATGAAATTCCTGCCATCGCCCTGCGCGTGGCGCTGACCTACAATTCGGGTACGACACACAGCCTGCCCACCTCGGAAACCATTCGCGGTGCAGTCATCGCCCCTCCGGGCACAACGTCCGTCGACACACCCGAGAGCATCAACCTGGATTTCCAGACCGGGATCGCACAGAACACCCTGCTGTTCGGCAACCTGCGTTATGCGCGCTACAGCCAAACGGTGGTGCAACCCACCGGCTTCTTTGGTGCGACAGGCAACCCGCTGACAGACCTCGAAGACGGGTATGACTTCGAGATCGGCGTCGGCCGCCGCTTTAGCGAAAAGTGGTCGGGGTCGGTCGCGGTCGGGTTCTCGACCGTGGGTGAAGACAACTTTGTCTCGCCGCTGTCGCCCACGAACGGCTCGCGTCACATCGCGGTCGGTGCAAAATACGACGTGAACGAGAACTTCTCCGTGTCGGCCGGTGTCCGTTATACTCAGCTGGGTGACGCGGTATCCTCGCCCGGCGGCCGCGGCGTCGCCAATTTTGACGGCAACAGCGCCACATCCTTTGGTGTGAAATTCGCCTACCAGTTCTGATCTGACCGCGTCAGGCATTTCAGCAAACCCCGCCCTCGTGGCGGGGTTTTTCATTTGCACAGGATTCGGGTGGGCGCACCGGGTCACATCTGCCATGAACATCCCATGACACCACAAAAGACTCTAAGTGGCCGCGCCTGGGCCGAATTGATTTTGCTGGCCGCGATCTGGGGCGGGTCGTTCCTGTCGATCCGCATCGCGCTGGATGAAATCACGCCCCTGACCAGCGTGGCCCACCGCACGGGCTGGGCGATGCTGGCCCTGTGGGGCGTGGTCTGGGCCATGCGGCTGCCGGTGCCGCGGTCGCCCCGGATCTGGCTGGGGTTCCTGGGGATGGGGGTGCTGAACAACGTGATCCCCTTCGGGTTGATGGCATGGGGGCAGGTTCACATCGAGACCGGGCTGACCTCGATCCTGAATGCCGCAACGGCGATCTTTGGGGTGCTGGTGGCGGCACTGTTCTTTGCTGACGAACGGATGACGCTGCGCAAGGGCGTGGGCGTCGGCCTTGGCTTTGTCGGGGTGGCGACCGCCATTGGCCTCGAGAATTTGCGCAGCTTTGATCTGCGCAGCCTCGCCCAGATCGCCATCATCGCCGGCACGGTCAGCTATGCACTGGCCGGCGCGTGGGCGCGGGTGTTTCTGGGCGGCCTGCCCCCCCAGGTGGCCGCCGCAGGCATGCTGACCGGGGCGACACTGGTGACGGTGCCAATGGCTTGGGTTGTCGACGGCCCCATCTCGCTGGCGCTGGAGGGCACGACGCTGGCCGCCATCGCCTACTACGCGCTGATCGCGACGGCGGGCGCTTACCTGCTCTACTACCGTGTGCTGGCCATGGCCGGGTCGGGCAACCTGATGCTGGTCACGCTCCTGATTGCACCCGTCGCCATCGCGTTGGGCGCTCTGGTGCGGGACGAGGCGCTGAACCCCAATGCATTTGCCGGCTTTGTGCTGCTCGCTCTGGGTCTGGCGATCCTCGATGGTCGCATCTGGACCCTGATCAGACGCCGCGCCGTTGACCGGGCGGGCGGCCCCCGCTAGGACAGCCTGCAAACCGGGGACAGGAACTGATTGCATGCTTTACCGCGACGCGGAACACTGGCGGGCCGCCCCGCAGAAACGGGTGCTGGTCTATGGCATGTCGGGCCTGGGCAAGACGCATATGTCGACCACCGTGCGCGCCTCGGGGGACTGGTTCCACTATTCCATCGATTACCGCATCGGCACGCGCTACATGGGCGAACTGATCGCCGACAACGCCAAGGCCGAAGCAATGAAGGTGCCGTTCCTGCGGGATCTTCTGCTGAGCGACAGCATCTATATCGGCTCCAACATCACATTCGACAACCTCAGCCCCGTCTCGACCTATCTGGGCAAGCCCGGTGACCCCGCACGCGGCGGCCTGCCGATCGACGAATACCGCCGCCGTCAGGAACAGTTCCGGCAATCGGAACTGGCCGCCCTGCACGATACCGCCCACTTCGCCGACCGGGCACAGCGGCTCTATGGCTATCCGCATTTCATCTGCGACACCGGCGGATCGATCTGTGAATGGGTTGACCCGGACGATGACGCCGACCCGCTGATGACCACGCTCAGCGCCACTTGCCTGCCGCTGTGGATCAAGGGCGACGCGGCACACACACAGGCGCTGATTGCGCGCTTTGACGCGGCCCCCAAACCGATGGCCTATCAGCCCGACTTTCTGCTGACCTGTTGGCAGACCTACCTGGCCGAGACCGGAACCGCACCCGCGCGCGTCGATCCCGACGCCTTTGTCCGCTGGACCTATGCCCGTGCCCTCGCCCACCGCCAGCCGCGATACGAGGCAATGGCCCGTTGGGGTGTCACCGTCACCGCGGACGAGGTTGCCTCTCTCAAAGGTGAAGCCGATTTCATCGACCTCGTTGCTGCCGCTCTTGAGCGTCGCATGCCCTAGCTCTATCTAGGGCCTTCATTGTTCTTCAAATATGCAAAGAACCCCGGCCGCACCGATCCCAAACACCTGTCAGGACAGACAAAATGCCGATCAAGCTCCCTTCCACCCTGCCCGCCTATTCCGTTCTCACGAACGAAGGCGTGATGGTCATGGACGAAGATCTGGCGCAGCACCAGGACATCCGCCCGCTCAAGATCGGGTTGTTGAACCTGATGCCCAAGAAAATCCAGACGGAAACCCAGTTTGCCCGTCTGATCGGCGCGACCCCACTACAGATCGAACTGACCCTGATCCGCATGTCCAACCACGAGACGCGCAACACCGCCGCCGAACATATGGAGAGCTTTTACCGCACCTTTCAGGAGGTGAAGGCGCAGAAATTCGACGGGCTGATCATCACAGGGGCGCCCATCGAACATCTCGATTTCGAGGATGTCGACTACTGGACAGAGCTTGAAGAGGTCATGGACTGGACCCAGACCAACGTGCATTCCACCTTTGGCGTCTGCTGGGGCGGGATGGCGATGCTGCACCATTTCCACAAGGTGCCGAAACACCTGTTGGGGTCGAAACTGTTCGGCACCTACCGGCACAGCAACCTCGCCCCGGCGTCGCCCTATCTGCGCGGGTTCTCGGATGACTGTGTTGTGCCGGTCAGCCGCTGGACAGAAGTGCGAGCACCCGAGGTCGAGGCCGCAGGCCTCCAGATCCTGCTGGGATCCAACGTCACCGGGCCCTGCCTGATCGAAGATCCGGGCCACCGCGCGCTCTATATCCTGAACCATTTCGAATATGACAGCGACACGCTAAAACAGGAATATGACCGCGACTTAGACTCGGTGCAGGTGGAGGGCGCGGAGATCGCCCTGCCCGTAGGTTATTTCCCCGAAAACGATCCCACGCAGCCACCCGCCAATCGCTGGCGCAGCCATGCACATCTTCTCTATGGAAACTGGCTGTCAGAGATCTATCTGACGACCCCATACGATATGGACCGCATTGGGCAGGACCGGACCGACCTGCGAGGGTAGTGTGATGAAAACAGGGTTGTTTTTCCTGCTGGGCATTGGCGTCCTGTGCTTTGCCGCAGTACAGCTTTTTGCCCTGAAACGCGAGCGCGATGCAGCCGCGGCCTATCCCCCCACGGGGCAACTGGTCGATGTGGACGGGGTCGCGGTGCATGCGGTGCAGATGGGGTCCGGCCCGGATCTGGTGCTGATCCACGGCGCGTCGGGCAATACGCGCGATTATACCTTTGCCTTCGCCGATCTGGTGCGGGATCGCTACCGCGTGACGATCCTCGACCGGCCGGGCCTTGGCTGGACGGAACAGATCGCGCCCGAACATAAGGCAGCCTGGTCGACCGGGCACGCCGATCCGCGGGCGCAGGCTCGGCTGCTGCGCGGTGCCACGGATCAGCTGGGTGTCGAAAACCCTATCGTTCTGGGCCATTCCTTTGGCGGCATCGTGGCGCTGGCCTGGGCGCTGGAATACGACGATCTGGCAGGCGTTGTGTCCGTGGCGGGCGTGGCCAACCCATGGCCCGGCGATCTGGGCTGGACCTACACGGTGAACGGGTCGGCCTGGGGTGGCGCGTTGGTCGTGCCGGTCCTGTCCGCCTTTGTCCCGCAGAGCTATATCGACAGCGCTCTGGCCAGCATCTTTGCCCCGCAAACCGCGCCGGACGGGTATCTTGAGCATGTGGGCCCGGCCCTGACACTGCGCCGTGCATCGATGCGGGCCAATGCGCGGCAGGTGAACTGGCTGCGGCCCCATGTGGTCGAGATGTCGGCGCAATATGGTTCGATCACGGTCCCGGTCGAGGTTGTGCACGGCGACGCCGACACGATTGTGCCGCTTGCGGTGCATTCGGCCAAATTGCCGGACCAGATCGAAGGAGCCAGCGTCACTGTCCTCGAAGGTGTGGGGCATATGCCGCACCACACCCATCCCCGGTCCGTAATCGCCGCAATCGACCGCGTCGCGGAGCGCGCGGGTTTGCGTTAAGGGCGGCACTCCCCCATATTACATGTTAAGAGCAGTAACTTGGACAGGACACGCCATGCGCCTTCCCTTTGACGGAGCCATCACGGATTTCTACGAAACCGAGGCCCCGGACGACATCCGTGACAAGATCCGCACGGCGGACAAAAAAGACATCCTGACCCCCACCTATCCGCACAGCGCGCGCATGGGCCGCAAGCAATACGAGCGCGAGATGGAGGCGCTGCAGATCGAGTTGGTCAAGATGCAGGACTGGGTGTCGACCACCGGCGCGCGCGTGGCCTGCGTGTTCGAGGGGCGCGATGCGGCTGGCAAGGGCGGGACGATCAAACGGTTTCGCGAGAACCTGAACCCACGCGGCGCACGTGTCGTGGCCCTGTCCAAACCCACGGAAACCGAAGCGTCGGAATGGTATTTCCAGCGCTATATCAGGCACTTGCCTGCGGGAGGTGACATCGCCTTTTTCGATCGCAGCTGGTACAATCGCGGCGTGGTGGAACATGTGTTCGGCTTTTGCACGCCCGAACAGCGCACGCACTTCTTTGCCCAGGTCAATCCATTCGAGGCGATGCTGGTCGATGACGGTATCCACGTGTTCAAGTTCTGGCTGAACGTGTGCCGTGCCGAACAGTTGCGGCGGATCATGGCCCGCGAACGCGATCCACTGAAACAGTGGAAGCTCAGCTCGATCGACGTAAAGGGATTGCAGAAATGGGATGCCTACACCGACGCGATCCGTGAGACACTGACCAAGACCCATACCGATCATGCGCCCTGGACGGTGGTGCGGTCGGATGACAAGAAACGCGCGCGGTTGAATGCCATCCGCACGGTTCTGCACGGGCTGGATTACACGAACAAAGACGCAGAATCCATTGGAAGCATTGACACTTCCATCTGTGGCACGCCGGACATCTGGGATGCCTAAACGCGGCTACCATCACGGTAACCTGCGGCAGGCGCTGATCGATGCCGCCCTTGTGCTGATCGAGGAAAAGGGGCCCACCGGGTTCACCCTGTCCGAAGCGGCCAAGCAGGCGGGTGTGACGCCCGCGGCGGTCTATCGTCATTACGAAGGCCGCGAAGATCTGATCGCGGAATGCGCCCGGCAGGGATACGGCATCTTTGCGGACCTGATGGAACACGCCTACCAATCCGGCCAACCCTCGGCGCTGGCCGCGTTCGAGGCAACGGGCCGGGCCTATCTGGCCTTTGCCCGCCGGTTCCCCGGCCACTACATCGCGATGTTCGAAAGCGGCATTTCGGTGAACCGCACGCCGGAACTGGCCGATGTGGCGGGCCGCGCCAACGCGGTGCTGGAAAAGGCCGCCGGGGATCTGAGCGAACATATCCCTGCGGACAAACGCCCCCCTGCCTCGATGTTCTCAGCGCATATCTGGGCCATGAGCCACGGGGTAGTCGAGCTCTTTGCGCGCAACTCTCCGGGCCGCGCATCGCCGTTTCCGCCTGAGGACCTGCTTGAGACCGGGATCGGGATTTATCTGCGGGGTCTGGGGCTGATCCGGCCCGACAGCTAACAGGGTTACATCAGTCCGGACAACGCGTCCGTGGCGCGCCCGGTGCTTTGATCAATGTCTTCGGACAGTTGCTTGACCTCTTTGGCGATCAGCTTGAAACCCGCGCCTGCCTCGTCCGGTCGCGTGGCCAACACGGCCGTGTTGATCGCGATCATGCGAATGGCGGCCGAGAATTGCCGGATATCCGACAACGTGTGTTTGAGCGTCGATTTCAATGCCGCGTTTTCGCCGATAGCATCTGCCTTTTGCGCGTCCAGATCGGCCCAAAGGTCCCAGATCACCTCGGTGATCTTGTCACGGATAACGGGCCAGTTCTGGTCAAAAACCTGTCGTGCGGCCTCAAAATCCGGAACATGGCCGGTGTCGAGTTGGTCAGACAGATCATCAAACCGGCGCATCGCCGCGAGCAGGGTAACGCGCCGTTCGGTGTTTCTGGCCACGATCGCGCGGATCCAGAGGATGTGTTCGCGCTGCGCGCCTTGGGGCGTGCCAGTGCCGAAAAGGAGGTCCATGTTCACGTGGAACTGCGACAGCAACACCCGGAATTCATCGCGGACCTGCGCCCGCTGTGCGTCGGTGTCCGCCGCCGCCAGTGCCATGAGCCGCATCGACATCTGGATTGTCAGCCCCCGCAATGTGGCGGCCTCATCAATCAGAATACGCAACTGGTGCTGAGTCGGGTCAGACCCGGCCGCCTCAGGCTCATAGTAGGCGGGCGTGGTCTGAGTGTTCAAAGCGCCTGTGGTCACGGCATGTTTGTCCTTGCGAGTGAAGGACACCTAACGCGACAGTGGTTTCCCGTCGGTTAACACCAACCACCCACGAAAAAGGCCGCCCCAAAACGGAGCGGCCTTTTCCAAGAATATCGAATGGCTTAACGCTTGGAGAACTGGAAGCTCTTACGCGCTTTGGCCTTACCGTATTTCTTACGCTCGACCACGCGGCTGTCGCGGGTCAGGAAGCCTGCGGCCTTCAGCGCGGGACGCAGCGAGGGATCATAAAGCTGCAGCGCCTTGGACACGCCATGCTTGACCGCGCCGGCCTGACCGGAGAGGCCACCGCCCTTGACGGTTGCGACCACGTCGAACTGACCTTCGACACCGGCAACGGTGAAGGGTTGCGCGAGGATCATCTGCAACACGGGGCGGGCAAAGTAGGTGTTCATCTCTTTGCCATTCACGGTGACCTTGCCCGAACCGGGTTTGATCCAGACGCGGGCAACCGCGTCCTTCCGTTTGCCTGTGGCATAGGACCGGCCCAGCTCGTCGCGGACGGGCTCACGGTGCACCAGTTCGACCGCCTCGGGGGCTGCGTCGCCTGCAACTGCCTGCAGGTCTTCGAGTGTGTTGATTTCGTCGGACATACTCATGCGCTCCGCGTGTTTTTCGAGTTCATGGTCTTGACGTCCAGAACTTCGGGGCTTTGCGCCTCGTGGGGGTGTTCCGCGCCTGCATAGACGCGCAGGTTGGTCATGATCTGACGGCTCAGGCGGTTGCCGGGCAGCATCCGCTTGACGGCCAAGGTCACCACACGTTCGGGATGCGCGCCCTCAAGGATCTGCTCCTTGGTGCGCGATTTGATCCCGCCGGGGTGGCCCGTGTGCCAGTAATGGCTTTCCTGACGCTTGTTCCCGGTCAGCTGGATCTTTTCAGCGTTGATGATGATGACATTGTCGCCACAATCCATGTGGGGTGTGAACGACGGCTTGTGCTTGCCACGCAGGCGCATGGCGACGATCGAGGCAAGACGGCCCAGCACCACGCCTTCGGCGTCGATGATGATCCATTTCTTCTCGATATCCGCCGGTGTTGCGGTAAAGGTTTTCATAAGTCACTTCCAAGACGTGTGGAATTTCAGATTGCGCGGTTATACAGCAGCGCAAACGCGCGTCAATGGCCGCTGGGTCGAATAAATTATTGAAAAACAATGGTTTGAAATTAAGGTATCATTATACCCCATATTGGAGCGCACTTTTCAAGGTTCAAACGCCGATATGCTCTGGCGGGTTGTCCAACAGAACGCGCAACCGTTCAATGGCCGCCTCGAAGGTGGGCAGGCTGACGCCTGCGTTGATGGCCATGCGCACCGCGTGGGGGGTGCGTGCATCACGGCACGCGTATTCCTCGGCGGCACGGATGCGCACGCCCTGTTGTTCGGCGGCCTGCACAAAGGCACTGGCGCGCCACCCTTCGGGCAGATGCAGCCAGAGAAAGGGCACATCCTTGCGCCAGACAATGTCGTAGCTGCCCAGGATGTTCACCGCACGCTGCACATAGGTCCCGATCCCGGTCCGGGCGGCGGCCATAAGGCGCGGCAGTTCGGGATGCACCAAGAGCTTGGCGGCCAGATCGGTGAGCGGTGTGGCCAGACCGAAAAAGGAATATTCAGCCGTGCGCCGCAACACGTTGGCCCGCCCGCCTGGGGCGACGGCAATGCCGATACGCAATGCAGGGGTGATGGATTTGGAGATCGAGGAAATGTACCAAGACCGCTCTGGTACAATCATCCGGTAGCCGGGTTCCTGCGCCTGCCCCAACCTGTAACAATCGTCCTCGAGGATTTGCAGATCGGCCCGCCGCGCCACGTCCGCCAGTGCCCGGCGGCGCGACAGTGGTGTGAACCCGCAGGTGGGATTGTGCACTTCAGGTGAGGTGCAGAAGATCTGGGCATCATGTGCGCGCGCGGCTGCCTCCAACGCCTCGGGGATTACGCCATGCGCGTCCATCTCCACCGGAATCACATCCGCGCGCAGCAACTCAGCTGCGCGTCGGAAGCCGGGATAGGCCAGATCCTCGACCAGAATCGCCGGACGTCGCCCCTTGAGAAGCGCCTGAAAGACCATGAGAATCGCATTCTGACCGCCATTGGCCAAAACGATGTCATCCGCGTCGAAAGAGCCGAGGGGCGCCTCGTCCAGCCAATGCATCGCGGCCACGCGTGCGGCATGACCACCACTGCGCGTGGGGTAGTGCATCACGCCCGAGGGCGGATCCTGGGCGACCTCTGCGAGCAACCCACGGATCAACGTCGCCTGCCCAACGCTTGGCAAATGGGGCGAGAACAGATTGACCTGCCAGGATTGCTCCTCGGCAAGGTGTGTTGCACTGTCGATCTCGAGAGGGACATCCGCAAAAAGAGGTCCCTTTTCATCGGGTTGCGCCACGAACGTCCCGCGCCCGACCGCCGCTGTCAGCGTGCCGTCATCAGTCAGAAGCGTGTAGGCTCGCGCCACTGTACCGGGCGTGATCCCAAGAGCCCAGGCCAGATCCCGCACCGGCGGAAGCTTGTCCCCCGGCGCCAGAAGCCGCGCGGCGATCCGGTCCCGGATGGCATGCATCACCGCCTTGTATTTCGGCCCCTGCCCGTCCAGCAGATCCGGCGACCAAATTGTATCCATTACAATATATCCGTGGATTCGATGAATTCTGTATTGTACCACTATCTCATGGCGCTTGCGCCGTATTGTGTCAATACAATTTAGGAGTTTCCCAATGACACGTTCGATCCACGCTGCTGAACCACACCTCGCCTATTTGACGGCGCAACCCCGCATGCCTGCGGCGTCGGTGCTGGCCTTGCGCGTCGCGGTCGTCCTGTCGAAATGGGCCACACGCCGGCGCACCCGGTTGGCGCTGCGCCAGCTGAGCGCGCATCAGCTGCGCGATGTGGGACTGACACCCGCCGACGCCTATATCGAGGCCCGGCGCGTGTTCTGGCGGGCGTGACATCCCCGTGGCACCCGCCAGACCTCTTCCTTGGCGGTCGGGTTCGTCCCGGCCGCTTTTTTTGCGTCCGGCCCTACCCCGGCAGATCAACGCCCTGGGGCGGAATCGCATAGGTCAGACTGGCACGTGCGACCGGCTTGTCGTCGCCTTCGGAGTAAAGCAACACGTCGGATACTGACAGCTGCTTGCCCAGCTTCAGCAGGCGCCCATGCGCGATCAGATCGACCCCCGCCTTGGGTTTGCGCATGAAATCGATGGAACAGTTGGTCGTCACCGCCAGCGCGCGCGGCCCGATCTGCGCCAGCGTCACCATATAGGCCGTCACATCGGCCAGCCCGAACATCGCAGGCCCCGAGATCGTGCCGCCCGGGCGTAAATGCCGGTCCTGCACCAACAGCCGCAAGACCACACCGGTTTCCGTCACCTCTTCGACGTGAAATTCGCCTGCCACTTCCAGAAATACCTTTTGCAGAAACGCGTTCATGTCTGCGGCTGTCATTACAACGCCCATGCTTTCCCTCGTGGCTTGCCTGACGTAGGGTTCGCCGGAAACCAGACGGAGAGCAAGATGGCAATTCTGGAACGTGAGGTCACGGGCGCGGTCACGCATTTGCGGATGAATGCGCCGGAGCGGTTGAATGCCTTGTCGGACGAGATGATTGCCGCCGTGCATGGCGCGCTCGACGAGATTGCAGAGGATCAGTCAGTGCGCGCCGTCGTGCTGTCCGGTGCGGGCAAAGCGTTTTGCGCGGGCCATGACCTCAAGCAGATGACGGCGGGGCGTCAGGCGGACGATGGCGGGGCGGCCTATTTCAAGGACCTTTTCGACCGTTGTGCCGCAATGATGGCACGCGTCCAGTCCCTGCCCCAGCCGGTGATTGCGCAGGTGCATGGCATTGCCACCGCGGCGGGCTGCCAGCTGGTGGCCACCTGTGACATGGCCGTAGCCGCCCATGGCACGCGGTTTGGCGTCAACGGTGTCAACATCGGGCTGTTCTGCTCCACTCCGATGGTCGCGCTCAGCCGGAACATCGGGCGCAAGCAGGCCTTTGAAATGTTAACCACGGGCACGTTCATCGAAACCGACCGCGCCGCCGACCTCGGCCTGATCAACCGTGCCGTTCCGGAGGAGGCGTTGGAGGCGGAGACCCGTGCACTGGCCGAACAGGTGGCGTCCAAACTGGGATCCGCAGTGCGCATCGGGAAACAGGCGTTTTACGCGCAGATGGAGATGCCGGTCGCGCAAGCCTATGAATTTACAGGCGAAGTCATGGTGCATAACATGCTGCGCGACGACACGCGCGAAGGCATCGCCGCCTTCATCGACAAGCGCGATCCGAAATGGTCGCAATAGCCGTTTTTTTACATAAAAAACCGTACGACCAATGGTTGTTTCCAAATCGGCATCCGATTATTTCCAAATGCGTGCTGGCAATTTGGGCGCAAATGAGGCACAAATAGGACACGGTTAACGCAACCGTGACGATTTTTGGGTCGCCGTGGGCGGAAGGTCCCTCCAGGTCAGCCTCTCTCTGACCGACCATCCCCGCAGCGGCGACCCCAAAAGCCCCCCTTAAATCGCAAACGCAAGCTTCTCGTTGCACAGCATCGCCGCGTGCCCTACATCCGCGCCATGACAGATATCTTGCACATCGTGGGCGGCGGCATGGCCGGGTCCGAAGCTGCCTGGCAGGCGGCACAGATGGGCGTGCGCGTGGTGATCCACGAAATGCGCCCCAAGGTTGGCACCTTTGCCCACCAAACGGGGCTTTTGGGCGAGATGGTGTGCTCGAACTCGTTTCGGTCCGACGACAGCGAACAGAATGCCGTCGGCCTGTTGCATTGGGAAATGCGCGCAGCCAACGGGTTGATCATGCAGACCGCGGACAAGCACCGGCTGCCTGCGGGCGGCGCGCTGGCCGTAGACCGCGATCCGTTTGCCCAGTCGGTGACCGACGCGCTGATGGCGCATCCGAATGTCACCGTGGAATATGGTGAGGTCACTGCCCTGCCCGAGGATGGTCACTGGATCTTTGCCACCGGGCCGCTGACATCGTCGACCCTGGGTCAAGCGATCGCGGCCGAAACCGGTGCGGATGCGCTGGCCTTTTTCGACGCGATTGCACCCATCGTCTATTTCGACAGCATCGACATGTCGAAGGCGTGGATGCAGTCGCGCTATGACAAGGGCGAGACGGAGGAAGAGCGCACCGCCTACCTCAATTGCCCCATGGACCGGGATCAGTACGAAGCGTTTATCGATGCGCTGTTGGCCGCCGACAAGACCGAGTTTCACGAGGGCGAGACAGCGACGTATTTCGACGGGTGCCTGCCCATCGAAGTGATGGCCGAACGCGGGCGCGAGACGTTGCGCTTTGGCCCGATGAAGCCCGTGGGCCTGACCAATCCGCATGCGCCGGATGTGAAACCCTATGCGGTGGTGCAACTGCGGCGCGACAACAGCCTCGGTACGCTGTACAATATCGTGGGCTTTCAGACCAAGATGAAGTACGGCGCACAAACCGATGTATTCAAACGCATTCCGGGCCTCGAGAATGCAAGTTTTGCCCGGTTGGGCGGCATTCATCGCAACACGTTCCTGAACGCGCCGACCTTGCTGACTGCGGACATGCGGTTGCGGACGCGGCCGCATATCCGCTTTGCCGGGCAGATCACGGGCGTCGAGGGTTATGTGGAATCCGCGGCCATGGGGCTGCTGGCTGGGCGGATTGCGGCGACCGAGATCCTGGGTGGCACGCTGGAGGTTCCGCCCCTGACCACGGCCATGGGCGCACTGATCAACCACATCACCGGCGGCGCCGAGGCCAAGACGTTCCAGCCGATGAATGTAAACTTCGGTCTCTTTCCCCCGGTCGAAGGACTGCGGGGCGGGCGTCGGGGTCGCAAGGATCGCTACAAGGCCTATACCGACCGGGCCAAGGTCGATTGGCAGGCGTGGCTGGCGCCGCAGGCGCGTGCGGCCTGACAGACTGGACGCAGCCCGCGCGCGGTTCTAGTGTCGGGTCATGACAGGTTTTCTGGACAAGGCATACAAGGCGCGGGATGCGGCATCTACGCGTGTGCTTTACGACGATTGGGCGGCCAGCTACGAGGCTGAGGTCAGCGAAAACGGCTATGCTACGCCGGGGCGCTGTGCGTCAGCATTGAAGTCACTCACCGATGACATGCAGCAGCCCGTGCTGGATTTCGGCTGTGGCACGGGCCTGTCCGGGCTTGCGTTGCGGCTTGCGGGTTTTGAGACACTGGATGGCGTGGATCTGTCAGCCGAGATGCTGGAAGGTGCGCGCGCCAAAGGTGTGTACCGCCATCTCGACCAGATCGAGGCCGGCGCCCCTCTGCCGCGCGACGGTTACACCTTGATCGCAGCCATCGGAGTCATCGGCGCGGGCGCGGCCCCGATCTCGGTGCTGCACACGTTGATGTCTGCACTGCCGCGCGGCGGAAAACTGGTGTTCTCCTTCAACGACCATGCGCTGGAGGACCCCGCGAATGAAGGTGGCGTGTCCGAATGGACCGACTGTGGAGCGGCGCGTCTGTTGTTCAAGGAACACGGGGCACATCTGCCCGGTATCGACTTGAACTCTAACGTCTACGTGCTTGAAAAAGCGTGAGATTCACCACACGATTTGCACCTTCGCCGACAGGGCCTTTGCATTTGGGCCATGCCTATTCGGCGCTCTTGGCCCATGACATGGCGCGCGCGGCGGGCGGGCAGTTTTTGCTGCGGATCGAGGATATTGACACCACACGGTCCCGCCCCGTCTGGGAACAGGCGATCTATGACGATCTGCGCTGGCTGGGTGTCACATGGGATGCGCCGCCGCTGCGCCAGTCGGACCGAATCCCGGCCTATCTGGACGCGCTGCACGGGCTTTGGAATGAACGTGTTCTGTTTCCCTGCACCTGTTCGCGTCGCGATGTTCTTGGCGCTTTGGGTGCGCCTCAGGAGGGTGCTGCGCTCCCCTCCGGGCCGGACGGGTTGATATATCCCGGCACGTGTCGGCATGAGGCCGACCGCATGGGTGCGTTCCCCGACGGCGCAGCGCTGCGGCTGGATATGGAGGCCGCGATGGGTCGGACGGATTTCGGCTTTATCGAAACCGGTGAGCCGACCAACCATACCGCCACGACGATCTCTCATTCCGCAAAGGATCTGCGTACGGACGTCGGCGATATCGTCCTGTCGCGCAAAGATTTTATCGGATCCTACCACCTGTCCGTGGTGCTCGACGACGCGTTTCAGGGGGTGACCCATGTGGTGCGCGGCGCCGATCTCTACGACAGCACCAAGATCCACGTGGTGTTGCAACGGCTGATGGGGCTGCCCACGCCCACCTACCTCCACCACCGCCTGATCCGCGACGATACAGGCAAGCGGCTGGCCAAACGGGATGACGCGCGCGCAATCTCCAAATACCGCGCCGATGGGTGCAGCCCGGACGACATCCGCGCCATGGTCGGATTGGAGCGCCGGGATTAAGGGGCTTCGGGCGCCATCAGCTCGGTTTCCGTGCCGTCAGTGACGTCCGTATAGAAACAGGTACGCCGCCCGGTGTGGCAGGCAGGCCCGGTCTGGCGCACCTGCACGACGATGCAATCGCGGTCGCAATCCACCCGCATCGACACCAATTCCTGCACATGGCCCGAGGTTTCGCCCTTGACCCAGAACGATTGCCGCGAACGGGACCAATAGGTGACCCGCCCAGTGTCGAGGGTGCGCGCAACCGCCTCCGCGTTCATCCATGCCATCATCAGGATCTCTCCGCTGGATGCGTCCTGCGCGATGGCGGGGATCAGCCCACGTGCATCATAAAGCAGGTTTGCGGGGTCGAATGCGGTGGACATGGGAAAACCTTTTTGCATCTGCGTCAGGCCCGCTTATGTAAGGACAAAGACAGTATGACACCAGCCCGGACCCGCCCGATGCCCGCCGATACAGACCTGATCAAACTCTACTCGACGCGCATCCTTGCCCTTGCCGCCGACATCCCGCACCACGCACGGCTCGACGGCGCGGATGCGACGGTCAAGAAACGCTCGCCCCTGTGCGGCTCGACCGTGACCGTGGATGTCAGTGTGCAGGACGGACGGATCAGCGCCTTTGGCCAGGATGTAAAAGCCTGTGCACTCGGTCAGGCGGCAGCGGCCGTAACGGGTGGCGCAGTGATCGGCCGGACATTGAACGAAGTCCTTGCCGCACGCGACGCCTTGCGGGCCATGTTGAAATCTGGTGGCCCTGTGCCGGCCGCCCCTTTCGACGGGTTTGAGGTGCTGGCGCCCGCGCGGGACTACAAGAACCGCCACGCCTCGATCCTCCTTAGCATCGAGGCGACCGCCGAGGCGATGGAACAGGCACTGCAATCCGATTGCGCCTGAGCGGCAGCCATTAGGCATATTTGAACCTTTCGCACCTAGGCACGGACCATCCGTAACGCCACGAAGGTGCGCGCATGACCGTACAGCCAAATTTCCCCGATGCGCCCGAATTGAATGTTCTGGCGCGCGCTGCATCGACGCTGGGCTATGAAATCGTGGATATTGCCGGGTTTCTCGATCTGGTCGAGGCACAGGCGCGGCAACAACGCGCCGCACTTTCTGCGGTTGAGAAAGGTGCGGATGATATCGAAGCGGCAAATACAGCAGTGCAATCCGCCGCGCACGATCTTGATGAAAGCGTGACGCGGACTGCGGTGGATGTTGAGGCATCGGCTGAAATGGTCCGTGCCTTGGGCGTTCAGTCCCGCGATGTGGCCGCGTGGGTTCAAGACTTGTCCGAGCGGAGCGGCACAGTCAGTGATACGCTCAAGGCGGTCAAATCCAACAATGCGCAGATCGCCTCAATCTCCATGCAGGTGAATACATTGGCTATCAACGCCAAGATCGAGGCCGCGCGCGCAGGTGACGCGGGGCGCGGTTTCGCGGTGGTGGCCGAAGCGATCAACGAGTTGTCGCGCAAGACCAAGGATGCGGCAGGGCAAATCTCTGCCAATATCGAGACGCTGACCGACTGGATCGCGACGCTGGGGGCCGAAGCCACGGAAGTGGCACAGACCGCGACCGATCTGATTGCGCGGTCTGGCGAAACGGATGAGGCCCTGACACGGATGGAGAAATCCGTAACCGACACGCAGGATCAGGCGGCACGGATCGATACGCAGACGCAAAAGGTGCGCGGCGCGATCAATCAATTTGCACCCGACATGCGCGGGATTGGTGGCAGTATCGCCAAGACAACGGACGGCATTCACGAAGCACACGAACGCATTCAGCGCCTGATCGATACGTCCGAAGCAATAGTGCAATCGAGCGCGGCACTTGGCGGAATGACCGAGGATGCGCCATTTATCGACTATGTCCGGAACCGGGCCGCTACGATCGGCGTGGCATTCGAAGCCTTGTTGAGCACTGGGCGCCTGGACGAAACTACGCTTTTTGACCGGCGCTACGAACCCATTCCCGGTACGACCCCCGAACAGGTGCGCACCCGCTATGTTGATCTGTTCGATGAAATCCTGCCGCCCATTCAGGAACCGGCGCTGGATTTCGACCCCAAGGTGGTGTTCTGCGCGGCGGTGGACATCAACGGTTATTTGCCAACGCACAATGCCAAGTTCGCGCAGCCGCAATCGCAGGATGTGATCTGGAATACCGCACATTGCCGCAATCGCCGCATCTTTGACGACCGCGTAGGCCTCAAGGCCGGACGCAATACCGCGCCCTTCCTCTTACAGGTCTATCGCCGGGATATGGGCGGCGGCGCGTTCAAGATGATGAAGGATCTGTCGGCCCCCATCGTTGTGAACGGATCTCATTGGGGTGGATTGCGGCTGGCCTACACGTTCTGATCCCCACGCAAAAAAAGCGCCGCACATCCGGGCGGATGGCGGCGCGAGGAAAGCGTCTCTTGCTGGGACAGATCCGGTAACCCCGAAGGCAGACGGGGCGTGAACCGACAGGCAGAGCCGGTCACGAAAGCGCCAATTGGGACGGGCGCGGGTGAGGGATCATGGCAAGATCGCAGGCAGAACTCAGATCAAGGCGGGAAGGTGCAGACCAACCACCAGCATCACGGCAAGGGCGGCGGCACCGATTGCATCCTGAAGCAAGGTGGCTTCGGCGCGGGTGGCGATATCCTTGATGTGGCGTAACGTGGTCATGTCGGCGTCTCCGTCTTGAGTTGCCCCTTTGTTCTCATATGATTAACGAAAGGTAAAGAACTTTTTGAGAACATTTGCGAACTTTTTGGAACATCTCGAGTTAACCGACTGAAATCAAACGGATCGCCTCGTCCTGCCGCATCAGCCACAACAGAACGCGCACGGCGTACCCGCGCGGGCTTTGCAGGGTGGGATCATCCGCCAGCAACTTGCGCGCGTCGCTTTGTGCGATGGCCATCAACCCGGACTGCCGGTCCAGATCGGCGATGCGGAATCGCGGTACACCCGACTGTGCGGTACCGATCAGGTCGCCATAGCCGCGCATCAACAGATCGGTTTCGGAAATGCGGAACCCGTCTTCGGTCTCGCGCAGCACTTCGAGACGTTTTTGCCCTGCGTCCGAGAGCGGCGATTGATAAAGCAAGAGGCAAGTCGAGGCCGCATCCCCGCGCCCCACCCGGCCACGCAATTGGTGGAGCTGTGCCAGCCCAAAAGTTTCGGCCCGCTCGATCACCATGATCGTCGCATTTGGGACGTTCACGCCCACCTCGATCACCGTCGTTGCGACCAACACGCCGGTCTCGCCGGCCTGAAACCGTGCCATCGCGGCGTCCTTTTCGGATGGCGGCATCTGGCCGTGCACCAAGCCAACCCGCCCCTCGCCCAAGACTGCCCGCAATCGCTTGAACCGCTCTTCGGCCGCCGTCAGATCGACGGCCTCGCTCTCTTCGACCAATGGGCACACCCAATAGCACTGACGTCCTTCCGCCATTGCCGCCGAAAGCCGCTCCACCACCTCGTCCATGCGGCTTGTGCTGACCATGGCGGTCTTGATCGGCTTGCGCCCGGGCGGCTTTTCATCGAGGACGGACACGTCCATGTCCCCGTATTGCGCAAGGGCCAGGGATCGCGGAATGGGCGTGGCCGTCATCACCAGAACATCCGCCACCCCGCCTTTCTTACCCAGAGCCAATCGTTGGCGGACCCCAAACCGGTGTTGTTCATCGACGATGGCGAGGCGCAGATCGGCGAATTGCACGTCATCCTGAAACACCGCATGCGTGCCCACCAGAATGTGGATGTCACCGCGGGCCAAGGCCGCCAGCTTGGCGCGCCGTTCGGCCCCTTTGTCCCGCCCGGTCAGGATCTCCAACACCACGCCCGCGCTTTGCGCCAGGGGCTGCAACCCTTCCAGATGCTGCCGCGCGAGAATCTCCGTCGGCGCCATCATGACCCCCTGCCCGCCCGCCTCTGCGGCGATCAAAAGCCCCATGAACGCGACGAGCGTCTTGCCCGCGCCGACGTCGCCTTGCAGCAAGCGGTTCATTCGCGCCGCGCCGGCCATATCGGCCGCGATATCTGCGATGGCACGGGTCTGCGCGCCCGTGGGCGCATAGGGCAAATCCTCCAGAACCTTGGCTTGCAAGTCACCCGTGCCAGCAGACCTGCGTCCTTTGACCTGTCGTTCCGATGCACGCGCCAGCGCCAGTGTCAGCTGATGCGCAAGCAGTTCGTCATAGGCCAAACGCGTCCGGGCCAGGCTGTCAGGCGAAAGGTCTGCCTGGGCCTGTGGCGCATGCGCCGCCAACATTGCCGCACCAAAACTGGGCCAATGCGCCTGCGCCACTTGCGCAGGATCCGCCCACTCCGAAAACTCCGGCATGCGGGTCAGGGCAGACCTGGACGCTTTGAACATCGTCTTTTGCGTGACACCTGCGGTCAGGGGATAGACAGGTTCAAAGGCCGGTATCTCGTCCGCCTCGCTTTCGGGAAGGATGTGTTCGGGGTGAACCATGTTGGCGATGCCATCGAACATCTCGACCTTGCCCGACACGATCCGGCGGCTGCCTTCGGGCAGCACCTTGTTCAGATAGTCGCTGCGCCCATGGAAAAAGACCAACTGGAAGCTGGTGCGCGCATCCTCGACATGGATCCGGTACGCGCCACCGCGATTGCGGGACGGATGATGCGCGCCAACCTTGACCGCAACGGTGAGTGTGGCCGGCAGCGGCGCACCTTCGACCGTATCCCGCAGCGCGCGGTCTATGCCAGTGTGCGGCAAGGTAAACAACAGGTCTCGCGGCGCGGAGATCCCCATCTGCGCCATGTTCTGGGCGGTCTTTGGCCCGACACCTTCGAGCGTTTCCAGCCCGGCAAACAGCGGAAACAGGATCTCGGGGCGGCTCATGTCGCGCCGATGAGATCCAGCCAGCCGTCTTCGTCCAGCGTTTCAATGCCCAGATCAGCGGCCTTTTTCGCCTTTGACCCCGCCCCGGGACCTGCCACAAGCAAGTCCGTTTTTGCGCTGACCGACCCCGACACCTTGGCCCCCAACGCCTCGGCGCGGGCCTTGGCCTCGGCCCGCGTCATTTTTTCCAGCGTGCCGGTAAAGACGACGACCTTGCCCGCAACGGGGCTCCCATCCGTGTCGGGGCGCGCGGCGGCCTGGATGTCCAGTTGTGCAACAAGGCGTTCGATACTGGCGGTCTCCGCATCTTGCCCGAACGTGGTGACCAGCGATTGTGCCATGACCGCACCGACACCATCGATGCCGACAAGATCCTGCCACGCGTCATTCCCATCCCGAGCGGTCCGCATGGCCTGATCGAATTGATCCCAGGTCCCATAATGATTGGCCAACAGGTTTGCCGCAGCCTCGCCCACGTGGCGGATGCCCAAAGCAAAGATGACGCGGCCCAGCCCTATTTCGCGACGTGCATCAATGGCATCAAAGAGGTTCGTTGCGGATTTCTCGCCCCATCCCTCGCGGTTCTTGAGCTGCTGCATGCCATGCCCGTACCGGGCGCGCAGTTCGAAAATATCCGCAGGCTCCTTGATCCATCCATCCGCATAGAATTGCTCGACCTGCTTGGAGCCGAGACCATCGATGTCGAAGGCGGAGCGACCAACGAAATGTTTCATTTTCTCAACGGCTTGCGCGGGGCAAATCAAACCGCCAGTGCACCGCCGCACTGCATCGCCGGGCTCTCGCACTGCGGCGCTGCCACATTCCGGGCAGCGGTCGGGCATTTCGAACGGCACGGCATCGTCGGGGCGTCTGGACAAATCGACATCAGCGACCTTGGGAATGACGTCGCCCGCGCGATAGACCTGCACCCAGTCGCCCACGCGGACATCCTTGCCGCCGCGGATCTCCTCGCCCTTGTTGTCACGCCCGGCGATATAGTCTTCGTTATGCAGCGTCGCATTTGACACCACGACCCCGCCCACTGTCACCGGCGTCAGACGGGCCACGGGGCTGAGTGCGCCGGTCCGCCCGACCTGGATGTCGATCGCTTCGAGGCGGGTCCAGGCGAGTTCAGCCGGAAACTTGTGTGCAATCGCCCATCGCGGCGTCGTGGATCGAAAGCCGAGGCGCTTTTGCAACGACAGGTCGTTCACCTTGTAAACCACCCCGTCGATATCATAGCCCAGATCCGCGCGCTGTTGCTCGATCTCGCGGTAATGAGCGACCAGGGCATCTGGTCCGTCGCAGAGTGCAGTCAGCGGATTGGTCTGAAATTCCAGCGCTTTCAGCCGTTCGATCGCACCGAATTGCGTGTCCGCCAACGATTCCGACAGCGCCCCCCAGGCATAAGCGAAAAAGCGCAGCGGCCGGGCGCGCGTGATGTCTGCATCCAGCTGGCGCAGCGATCCGGCGGCTGCATTGCGCGGGTTGGCAAAGGGTTTTTGTCCGGACTCTGTTTGGCGCAGATTGAGGGCTTCGAAATCGGCATGAGACATGTAGACCTCTCCACGCACTTCGAGGATCTCGGGCGCGTCGTCCAGAATATGCGGGATGTCCTCTATGGTGCGGGCATTGGCGGTGACATTTTCGCCAACCGAGCCGTCACCGCGGGTCGCTGCCTGCACGAGGTGGCCTGCCTCATAGCGGAGCGACAGGGACAGGCCGTCGATCTTTGGCTCCGCCGTGTAGTCCAGCGGAGCATCCAGTGGAACGCCAAGGTATTTCCTGATCCGCGCATCGAATTCGGTGACATCGCTGTCATCAAAGGCGTTGGCCAGTGACAACATCGCAACTGCATGCGTGACCTTGGAAAACCCGTCCGCAGGCGCTGCCCCAACTTGATCTGATGGGCTGTCTGAACGTTTGAGCTCGGGGAATCGTGCCTCGATCGCGGCGTTGCGCCGTTTCAACGTATCATAGTCGGCATCGGACATCTCGGGCGCGTCATCCGTGTGATAGGCGGCATTCGCCTCAGCCAAAGCTTGGGCCAGACGCGCCAATTCCGCGCGGGCCTCGTCCGGTGTCAGGTCGGTGGTGGCGATTTCGGCTGTCACGGCATCCCTCAGGCTCGATCTGGTCAAGAGATAGAAGCGCCTGCGCCGAGGGTCCAGTCATTCATAGCTTGGTTTTGGGAATCTCCACGCAGCCACGGGCACAAAAAAGGCCGGTGCAACATGATTGCCCGGCCTTGCATTTTGCAGCTGCGTTTTGTTCAGGCGCCGATGGCCATGCGGCCGTCATCCACGTGTTCCACAGGCTCGGGATCACGCAGGACATAGCCCCGGCCCCAGACCGTTTCGATGTAGTTCTTGCCGCCCGTTGCGGTGCTGAGCTTCTTGCGCAGCTTGCAGATGAATACGTCGATGATCTTCAGTTCCGGTTCGTCCATACCGCCATAGAGGTGGTTCAGAAACATTTCCTTCGTCAGCGTCGTACCCTTACGCAGGCTGAGAAGTTCGAGCATCTGGTATTCCTTGCCCGTGAGGTGCACGGTCTTGTTGTCGACGCTCACCGTCTTGGCATCAAGGTTCACCGACACTTCGCCAGTGACGATCATGGATTGCGAGTGCCCTTTTGACCGGCGAATGATGGCGTGGATGCGTGCGACCAGTTCTTCACGGTGGAACGGTTTGGTCAGATAGTCGTCGGCACCGAAACCAAAACCTTTGATTTTGTTTTCCGTGTCATCCGCGCCCGACAGGATCAGGATCGGTGTTTCTACGCGTGCAAGACGCAGCTGGCGCAGCACCTCGTGGCCGTTCATGTCAGGCAGGTCGAGGTCAAGGAGGATCAGATCATAGTCATAGAGCTTGGCCAGATCGATCCCCTCCTCACCCAGGTCCGTCGCATAGACGTTCAGGTTGGCATGGGTCAGCATCAACTCGATGCTTTTGGAGGTCGTTGGATCGTCTTCTACAAGCAGCACACGCATTCGTCGGTCTCCGCACTTGGGGGTGTCTAAGGGGTCGAACTAAACGTGAACTGAAAAGGTTAACCACACGTTACCCTTGATGAACTAATACCATAACAACTTAAGGTTGTCTATATTTTTGTAGCGCCGTTGCCTTCAACGCCTCTTCGCCGTGCGTCGACACGGCACGCACCCACTCGGCGAACTCGTCCTCGCTGATCCCGTATTTCGCCAATGCGGCCTCTTGGCTGATCAGCCCGTACAGCACACCGCGCACCACCGCCGCCTTGCGTGAGGCGACCCAACGGCGCGTGGACGCGGGCGGCAAATCTGCCTGAGAGAGAACAGACCCATCGGGCAAGGTGACGGCGCGCGGTCCGTCGACTTTCTTTAAAAACATTGCACAGCTCTTGTTTTGCGTTGGGCGGACCATGAGCCTGCGCATTTAATGGCGCGTTAAACGCCCCCTTGAGACTATTTCGCATTTTCATATATATGCGCCTAACACCCCCCGGAGACCTGCCATGCTTGACCAGACCGGTCCGCTCAATTCGCTCGGCTTTGCCAAAGCGCCCGAAGACACACGCGTCGTCGTTGCCATGTCCGGTGGCGTCGACAGTTCCGTTGTGGCCGCCGAACTGAAGGCACAAGGATATGACGTGGTGGGCGTGACCCTGCAGCTCTATGACCATGGCGCGGCACTGGCTAAGAAAGGCGCATGCTGTGCCGGGATCGACATCCACGATGCGCGCCGCGTGGCCGAGGAAATGGGGTTCCCGCACTACGTTCTCGACTATGAAAACGTGTTTAAAGACGCGGTGATAGACGAATTTGCCGACAGTTACCTGGGCGGTGCAACGCCGGTGCCCTGCATACGCTGCAATGAGCGGGTGAAGTTCAAAGACCTGCTGGAAACGGCCAAGGATCTGGAGGCAGATTGCATGGCCACTGGCCACTACATCCAGCGCATGATGGGGGCGCATGGACCCGAACTGCATTCAGCAGCCGATGAGGCGCGCGACCAAAGCTATTTCCTGTTTTCCACCACCCCGGAGCAGCTGTCCTATTTACGGTTCCCGCTCGGGCACTTGCCGTCCAAGGATGACACGCGCGCGCTGGCGGAAAAATACGGATTGAGCGTGGCCGACAAACCCGACAGCCAGGACATTTGTTTCGTACCCGATGGCGATTATGCCTCGGTCATCCGCAAATTGCGGCCCGAAGCAGCCGCACCCGGCGACATCGTGGACACCGAGGGCCGCGTGTTGGCCAAGCATGACGGGGTCATCAACTACACCATCGGCCAACGCCGGGGGTTGGGCATCGGTGGGCTGGCCGATCCGCTCTATGTGGTCAAGCTGGATGCGGATGCACGGCAGGTGATCGTTGGCCCCAAAAAGTTGCTGGCCACCCGCACGGTGCCGGTCAAAGAGGTCAACTGGCTGGGCGATGCACCGTTTGACAGCCAGCGGGAATGGCATGTCGCCGTGAAGGTCCGCTCGACCCGCCCGCCGACGGACGCCGTGATCAGGCCGATCAGCGCGACCGAGGCAACCGTGGAACTTGTCGCCGCCGAAGCGGGCGTGTCCCCCGGGCAAGCTTGTGTGTTCTACGACCGCGACAGCAGCCGCATCTTTGGCGGCGGGTGGATCCACAAGGGCTGAGCTGCGACTTGCCAGCGGGCCTCAAATCCGGCTAAATGAACAAACGTTCATATCCAGCCGGAGGCGCCCGAGATGCAACTCGACACAACCTTAGCGATAGTAACTGGCGGGGCCTCTGGCCTCGGAGAAGCGACCGCGCGGCATTTTGCGGCCAAGGGTGCGACTGTTACGATCCTGGATCGCGATGCGAATCGCGGGGAACAGGTGGCAAGCGAGATCGGAGGCCACTTTGCCGAGACGGACGTGACCCAAGAGGAATCGGTGCAGGCGGCGATCGATCTGGCCTGTAACCGTATGGGCGGGATCACGGCGGCGGTGAATTGCGCGGGCATTGCACTGGGGATCAAAACGGTAGGCCGCGACGGCGCGCATCCCCTGCCCGCTTTTCAACAGACCATCGACATCAACCTCGTGGGCAGCTTCAACGTCGCACGGCTCGCCGCTGTGGCCATGGCGCGCAATGCCCCCGAACCAGACGGCGCGCGCGGGGTGATCATCAACACGGCCTCCATCGCCGCCTTTGATGGGCAAAAGGGGCAAGCGGCCTATGCTGCGTCCAAGGGCGGCATTGTCGGCATGACCCTGCCCATGGCCCGTGATCTTGCGTCAAGCGGCGTGCGCGTCATGGCCATCGCGCCGGGCATCTTCAAGACTCCGATGCTGGCGGGCTTGCCCGAGGAGTTGCAGGCCGCATTGGCCGCAGACGTTCCAAACCCGGCGCGGCTGGGTGATCCTGCGGAATACGCGCGGCTTGCGGGCTTTATTGTTGAAATGGGTTATATGAACGGCGAAGTCATTCGCCTGGACGGTGCGCTGAGGATGCGGTGATCAGGCCTCGGCCTTTTCTTCCAGCAACAACCATTCCTCTTCTGCACCATCCAGCCTGGCCTGCCGCTCGATCAGCGCATCGGTGGCCTTCTGAAACTTGACCGGGTTGGCAGTAAACAGCTCGGGATCCGACAGCAGTTCCTGCAATTTTCCGATTTCGGCCTCCAGCCGCTCCATCTCGGCCGGCAGCGCCTCGAGCCGATGGCGTTCGGTAAAACTCAGGCCGGATTTGGTGGCGGGCTTTGCTTTGGACTTGGACGCCGCCTGTTTCGGTTTGTCCGCAGCTGCGGTGACGGCATCCGCACCGCGTTGGGACCGGTAGTCGCTCCACCCGCCCGCATAGACGGTGGCCTTGCCGTCGCCCTCCATTGCGATGGTCGTAATCGCCACCCGGTCGAGGAAGTCCCGGTCGTGGCTGACCAAAAGAACCGTGCCGTCGTAGCTCTCGATCAGGTCCTGCAACAGGTCCAGCGTTTCCACGTCCAGATCGTTGGTCGGTTCGTCAAGCACAAGAAGGTTGCTGGGCCGCGCCATCAGTTTGGCCAGCAGCAACCGCGCCTTTTCCCCACCCGACAACGACCGGACAGGGGCGCGCGCCTGCGCCTCGTCAAAGAGGAACTCCTTGAGATAGCCCACCACGTGTTTCGGCGCGCCGCGGACCATGACCTGATCAGCCTTGCCGCTAACCCGCATCTCGGGGTCGCCTGTCAGGCTGTCCCAGAGGCTCATGTCCGGATCAAGCTGCGCACGCGTCTGATCAAAGACCGCGATGTCCAGATTGGTGCCGAGGGTGACGGTGCCGGTGTCGGGCTCGGTCTTGCCGATCAGCATGTTCAGGAGCGTGGTCTTGCCCACGCCATTCGGGCCCACAAAGGCAATCCGGTCGCCGCGCTGCACCGTGATCGAGAACGGCTCTAAGATGAGGTTATCGCCATAAGCCTTTGAAATATCTTTGACGTCCAGAACCTTACGACCTGATTTCGGGCCTGCCTCAAAGGCCATCGCCGCAGTGCCCTGACGCTTGATCTGGCTGGCACGTTCCGCGCGCAATTCCTGAAGCGCGCGCACACGTCCCTGATTGCGTTTGCGCCGCGCGCTGATCCCTTCGACGGCCCACCGCGCCTCTGCCTTGATCTTGCGGTTCAGCTTGTGACGCTGGGTGTCTTCCTCTTCCCACGTGCTGTCGCGCCACGCCTCGAAGGCATCAAACCCCTTTTCCTGCCTCCGCACAATTCCCCGGTCAATCCAGAGGGTTGCGCGTGTCAATGCACGTAAAAACGCCCGGTCGTGGCTGATCAGTACAAATCCCGCCCGCGTGGACTTCAGCTCGGCCTCCAGCCAGGCAATCGCCTCGATATCAAGGTGGTTCGTGGGCTCGTCCAGCAGCATCAGATCCGGTGCCTCGGCCATCAGCCGCGCCAAGGCAGCCCGGCGACGCTCGCCGCCCGAGGCCGTGGACACGGGCCGCGCGGGATCGAATTTCAACCCTTCGCCAGCGCGCTCGACTTTGTATAGATCGGATGGATCGAGGCCAGCAGTGGCAAAGTCCCCCAGCGTCGAAAACCCTGACATATCAGGGTCTTGCTCCATATATCCGACATTGACACCCGGACCTGCGACGATCTCGCCCCGGTCGGGCTCAACCAGACCGCCCATGACCTTCATCAGGGTCGATTTGCCCGACCCGTTGCGCCCGACAAGGGCCACACGGTCACCGGGCTGCACCACGAGCGACAGGTCGTCAAACACGGGATCTCCGCCGAAAGTGAGCGAAATATCGGAAAGCTGAAGCAAGGGTACACGGGCCATACCCGCCAGCTAGCGGCCCACCCCCGGGGCGTCAACCATCCTATCCGGCGACCGCGCGCAGAAGACGTTTTCGCGCCGGAGGAATCGCGCCAATCTCGACCCCGGTAAACACGTGAAGCGTGTTCATCTGGCTGTCGACCACCGCGTGATCGCTGACCCAGCCGCCCATCATCAGGTAGGTGCGCAAAAGTGGGGGCATGCGCAGCATCGCCTTTTTCACGTCCGGTTTGCGCCGCAGGCGGGCCGCGTATTTGAACACGTGGGGCGCCTTGACGCGCGGCAACCAACGTTTCGGCGCAAGGTGACGCGCCTTGAGCATCGCAAACGCATCCAGGTAGTCGCCTGTTTCGGTGCCCGCAAATGACGAGCAGCCAAACAGCAGCTCAACCCCAATGTCGTCCACATAGGCCGTCATAGCCCCCCACGCGACACGCAGGATATCCGGGTCGGCGGCCTCCGGATCCACGCAGAATCGGCCCATCTCGACCATCTTGCCCCGGAAATCAGCCAGCGCGCTCAGCTCGTAGAACTGTGCAGAGTAACTGGTCGATATCTCGGACCCGGTAAGCGGCATCATACGGAAACAGCATACCAAAGCATCATCGCTGGTTCGGGTGATGAGAATGTGGGTGCACTGCGCGTCGAACGGGTCCGCATCACTGATCAGGCCAAAGCATCGCGCCCGCAGGGACTGCGCTGCGCGCACATCCGCCTCGGAACAGGCTTGCCGTGCGCTGTAGCGTCCCTTTTTCAAACCGATCATGGCCAGCGGCCTCCGCAGATGGCGTGCAGTCATGATGTACCGCGCCACTACGACGATGGCATGACAAATTGCGTCTGGCTAGCCGTCACCGCCAAATGCACCCGCGGGTCCGACCCGACCGATATTGCCCAGAAGCTGCCGCAGGAAGCCGATATTGGTGGTCCCGTTGTCCGTCACGCGGCGGTCCAGCCGGACGACATTGCCGTCCTCCAACCCGAACCGTTCGATATTTTGCAGAACACCTTCGGCGTCAAAGCTGACGGCCAGCACCTGTCGATCCACGACTTGCGGGCGGCGCGGACCAAAGGTGCGAACGCGGCTGCGCACGTAGAAATAGTCGCCCCCTTCCAGCACGCCACCGGCAGTGGGCGGGCCCACCAGGTCCTCCACCGACGCACGGGTGTCGATACCGACCACCAGTTCCTGAAGATCTTCTTCGGGCGGGATATAGCCGTGATTGCGAAAAGTTGGCGCACAGGCGGCAACGGAAAGGGCCAGAACAGTGACCAATGATGCTGTAAAGGTCCGCATACCGGCCCCCCTTGTCTGCGACGGCCCTTGCTCAGGAGACGCCGTGCTTTTATCTCGACTTACTCAAGGTTTGGCTCTGGTTCAAGAAACGAAAGTAAACGGCATGTCCAAGACACCCCCCTCGCGGGCGGCCCTGCGGGTCTCCGACCTCGCGCAAAACGCGAAAACTTCGTTCGAGATCGTGCCCGATCAGACACAGATGGCGGCCCTCGCCCAAGAGCTTGATCTGAGCGGTTTGCGCAAGATGCGCTTTGAGGGCGAGATTAAGGCCGAGGGCAAGGCGGACTGGCGCCTGACCGCGAAACTGGGCGCCACGGTGATCCAGCCCTGCGGCGTGACACTGGCCCCGGTGACGACGCGAATAGATGTGCCTGTGACCCGGCTGTTTGTCGCCGACTGGCAGGAGGTCGAGGGCGAAGAAGTCGAAATGCCCGAAGACGATTCGATTGAACCCCTGAAGCAATGGATCGACCCCGAGGCGGTGATGATCGAAGCACTCAGCCTCGAGGTGCCCGCCTATCCGCGCGCGCCGGACGCGGAACTGGGCGAGGCCGTGCTGGCCGAACCGGGCGTG
Organism: uncultured Tateyamaria sp.; assembly: GCF_947487805.1. GTDB lineage: Bacteria > Pseudomonadota > Alphaproteobacteria > Rhodobacterales > Rhodobacteraceae > Tateyamaria. Next base: position 288,412 of record NZ_CANKXW010000002.1, read on the forward strand.
GCCCCCCTGACGGATGAGGCCATGCGCCCCTTTGCCGGACTGGCCGATCTCAAGGCGAAACTGGAGGGCGAAAATGACGGCTGATTTGCGCTTGCACCTCTGAGAAAGATGCGTATTTTGCCGCCCTCACGTCATTTTGGGTTGGACATGACCAAGGGCTTTGCCTAAACGCACGTCACGCCCGCTTTCGGACGACAGAATTTGTGCCCGCCTGCTGGGCAAACTGAAACACGCACCCGTGCCCCGCACGGCCCTGCCCCAAAAACCAAAGGCCCATTCCAATGGCTGTGCAACAGAATAAAGTGTCGAAATCGCGCCGCAACAACCGCCGTGCGCATGACAGCTTGACCGCCGCGAACCCGAACGAATGCCCGAACTGCGGCGAACTCAAGCGCCCGCACCACATTTGCGCCGCTTGCGGTCACTATGACGACAATGAGATCGTCGCGCTGACCGAAGAAGTTGATCTCGAAGACGACGCGGCGTAACGTAAGCGGGTAACAAGGCGGCACGGCACGACAGCACCCAATGACGGCCCTCACATCAGACCAGGCCGACGCCGGCGCCGCCCTCGATTTTCCGATCATTCTATCCGTTGATGCAATGGGCGGGGACGATGGCCCCGCCGTTGTCGTGTCCGGCTGTTCGACATCCGCAAAAAAGAACCCGAATATCGGGTTTATCCTTCATGGTCCCGAGGCCGAGCTGCGCAAGCTTGTCGAGCGGCGCAAGCATTTGCGTGGACGCTGCATCATCCGGGACGCGCAGGACGTCGTCACCATGGACGACAAGCCCAGCCACGTCGTGCGCAATGGCAAGAACACCTCGATGTGGTCCGCCGTGGAATCGGTGCGCGCCGGAGAGGCGACCGTCGCCGTGAGCTGCGGCAACACCGGTGCCTTGATGGCGCTGTCGATGATCCGCCTGCGCAAGCTGCCGGGTGTCAATCGCCCCGCGATTGCCGTATTGTGGCCAAGCCGCAATCCGCAAGGGTTCAACGTCATGCTGGATGTGGGCGCCGATGTGCGCGCTGACGCCGATGATCTGTTGCGCTTTGCGCTGATGGGCGCATCCTATGCCCGCAACGGGATGGAACTGCCCCGCCCCCGCATCGGTCTGCTGAATGTCGGCACGGAAGAGCACAAGGGGCGGGCCGAGTTGAAAGACGCCTACGAGCTGATCCGCGATCATGCCGACGCTGCCGATTTCGACTTTGTCGGATTCGTCGAGGGTGGTGATCTTCCCGGGGATGTGGCCGACGTCATTGTCACCGACGGGTTCACCGGCAACATTGCCATCAAGACTGGCGAAGGCACGGCGACGTTGATTGGCGAGCTGTTGCGCGAGGCGTTCCGTTTTACCCCCCTGTCGCGCCTCGCCTCCATCCTGGCCTTCACCTCTCTGCGCCGCCTTAAAAAACGGATCGACCCGCGACGGGTGAATGGCGGCGTGTTCCTCGGGCTGAATGGCACGGTCGTGAAGTCACATGGCGGGGCGGATGCAACCGGCGTGTCCGCGGCGATCAAACTTGCGGCCCGGCTGTCAGAACTGGGCTTTAACGATAAACTGGCGGCCCGTGTGGCCCGCGCGGCATCTGCCGCCGAGGAGAGCAAGAAATGACAATGCGGGCCGTCGTCCGGGGCGTGGGGCACTATTTGCCCACCCGCGTGGTAGAAAACGCGGAATTCGAGGCCATGCCGGATCTCGACACGACTGATGAATGGATCAAGACCCGGTCGGGCATCGAACGGCGGCATTTCGCGACCGACGGCGATACAACGTCCTCGATGGCTGCGGCGGCTGCGCGGGCGGCGCTTGCCGATGCCGCGATGAGCGCGGATGACATCGACGCGGTTGTGCTGGCCACCTCAACGGCCGACCTGACCTTTCCATCCGCGGCAACAATGGTGCAAAGCGCGCTTGGCATGACGCGCGGCTTTGCCTTTGACGTTCAGGCGGTGTGTGCGGGCTTTGTCTATGCGCTGGCAAACGCCAATGCTTTGATTATCTCGGGCCAGGCACGTCGGGTGCTGGTCATCGGGGCAGAAACTTTCTCCAAAATCATGGATTGGACCGATCGCAGCACCTGTGTTCTGTTCGGAGACGGCGCCGGCGCTCTGGTGCTCGAAGCAGAAGACGGGGCAGGCACAAGCGCGGACCGCGGCATCCTGGCCACCGACCTCAATTCGGATGGCCGCTACCGGGACCTGCTATACGTGGATGGTGGCGTCAGCACAGGCACCAGCGGGTATTTGCGGATGCAGGGCAACCAGGTGTTCCGGCACGCGGTGGAAAAGCTCGCCTCGACTGCGCACACGGCAATGGACCGCGCGGGCGTGACTGCGGATGAGGTCGATTGGATCGTGCCGCATCAGGCCAATATCCGCATCATCCAGGGCACTGCCAAGAAAATGAACATCCCGATGGATCAGGTGGTCGTGACGGTACAAGACCACGGCAACACCTCTGCGGCTTCGATTCCACTGGCCATGTCGGTGGGGCGCGCGCGCGGTCAGCTCAAGGATGGCGACCTGATCGTGACCGAAGCCATTGGCGGTGGATTGGCCTGGGGCGCCGTGGTTTTGCGCTGGTAGGCGCTCAGGCCCACGAAGGGCGGCGGAGGACGGCTTTTGCTGCGTTTCGCAAGCCATTGATATTGACTCGGAATTTCCCCTCAACTTATGGTCGGGCAAAGGGGGGAATTCATGGCTGAGAAGACTTTGACGCGCATGGACCTGAGCGAAGCAGTGTTTCGCGAGGTCGGATTGTCGCGGAACGAAAGCGCGCAACTGGTGGAAAGCGTGCTGGATCACATGTCGGATGCGTTGGTAAAAGGTGAGCAAGTCAAGATTTCGTCCTTCGGCACTTTTTCCGTACGGGACAAGTCGGCCCGTGTCGGTCGCAACCCGAAAACCGGCGAGGAAGTCCCGATCAACCCGCGTCGGGTCCTGACCTTTCGCCCCTCGCATCTGATGAAAGAGCGTGTGGCCGACGGCAACAAGTCCTGACCGATGACCAAATCCGCAGACGCCTTTCGCACAATTTCCGAAGTGGCAGACTGGCTTGGGGTGCAGACCCACGTTCTGCGGTTTTGGGAAAGCAAGTTCACACAGGTCAAACCGGTAAAGCGCGCCGGTGGTCGACGGTATTACAGACCCGCCGACATGCTGCTCTTGGGCGGGATCCGCAAACTTCTGCACGAAGACGGGCTGACCATCAAAGGTGTTCAGAAGATCCTGCGCGAGGAAGGCATGGCACATGTCGCGGATATGTCGCCCCCGCTGGACGACGAATCCGAGGCGCAGCTGGATCGCGATCTTGTTTCGCGGATTGACGAAACGAATGCGACGGTCGCGCCGGTGCACCCGTCCCCGACACAGGCAACCCCAAAACCGATTGAAGTCCTTGGCGAAACCCCTGCTGTGCCATCAGCGGACGTGCGGCAGGAACGCGCACCGGTCAACCTGACCGACGACCAGACCGCACAGCCCCCCAAGACAGAACCGACCCAAGCCGATCTGCCATCTTTTCTGACATCACCCATGGCGCCGGCCTCTCAAGACGAAACACCGGCGGACAATACGCCGCCACCCCCTGCCGCGCCGGTCGAATTGGCATCGCCCGAGCCGGACGAGATTGAAACCATCGCGGCACGCGCGCCGGAACCGGTGCCAGACCCCACCCCGGATGCGCCTCAGAGCGAACCTGACCCGGCCGAGGCCGTGGAGGCAAACCATCCGGCAGAGCCTGCCGAGATCATGTCAGAAGATGCGCAGGACCCCGTGCTCCCATCATTTCTGCGCCCAGAGGAGCCGCAGGTCAGCACGCCCGCGCCAGACGCCGTCAAGGAAGACGCACCGACCCTACCCTCCTTTCTGCAGGACGCCCCACCGGCGGAAGAACCAACCGCGCCAACTGACACGCCGCTGGCGCAAGACCCTGCGTCTGAGTTGCCGTCGTTCATGTCCAAGGAGCCCGCACCCGAGGAACCGCGCGCCCGAGTGGTTGACGTGCCCGATGATCCGGATCCGGCACATTTGGACGTCGTCCCCTCGGCCCTGACGCGCGTTTCGCGACTGACCCGTTTGCGCGCCGATCAGCGCGACGCGATCCGTCCATTGCTGGCGCAACTGACGGCATTGCGGGATCAGATGACCAGCGCCCGGCGTGATCCGCGTTAAAGAGGTCATCGGTGCGAATTCTCCCTTGCCCCCGGCCAGAAATCGGGTATGACGCTCCTCACGTCGGGCTATGGCGCAGCCTGGTAGCGCGTCCGTCTGGGGGACGGAAGGTCGCAGGTTCGAGTCCTGCTAGCCCGACCATTTTCTTCCGCCCCAGCGCTACGGGGCCTTGTTCCCAGACCGTTGCACCAAGCACTTGTTCGAGGGGAACATGACCGGCGTTCTTGCAGACACACAGCTCAAGGAAATGATGGCGCGCGGTGAAATCACTGCCGAACCCGCCGTAACCAAAGAGCAGATCCAACCTGCCAGCCTCGATTTGCGACTGGGCACAGTGGCTTACCGCGTGCGCGCTTCGTTTCTCGCCGGGCATGGACGCACCGTATCCGACCGTCTGGCCGAATTCGAAATGCACCGGGTGGACCTGAGCGACGGCGCGGTTCTTGAAAAGGGTTGTGTCTATGTCGTGCCCTTGATGGAAGAACTGGCCCTGCCCCGCGACGTGCAAGCGGTCGCCAACGCCAAAAGCTCAACCGGCCGGCTGGACCTGCTGACGCGCACGATCACGGATGGCGGCACCGAATTTGACCGGATCGCGCCGGGCTATCACGGACCGCTTTTTGCTGAAATCTGCCCCCGCTCGTTTTCCGTGCTGGTCCGTCCGGGCATGCGGCTGAACCAGATCCGGTTCCGTGCCGGTCAAGCCGTGCTGAGCGATGACGAACTGACGGCGCTCCACCAGGACATGCCGCTGGTCGACGGCGGCGCGGTGATTGACGAGGGCCTCGGATTTTCGGTCGATCTGCGTCTGCCTGGAAGCACTCTTGTCGGGTACCGCGCCAAACCGCACACGGGCGTCATCGATCTGGACCATATCGGGCACTATGACCCCGCCGAATTCTGGGAAGAGGTCCACGCCAACGACGGGCATATCATCCTTGATCCCGGCGCATTCTACATCCTCGTCAGCCGCGAGGCCGTGCACATCCCGCCCGACTATGCCGCCGAAATGGCGCCGTATCTGGCCATGGTCGGGGAATTCAGAGTGCACTATGCCGGATTCTTTGATCCCGGTTTCGGCCATGACGCGGCGGGTGGCACCGGGTCACGAGGTGTGCTCGAGGTGCGATGCCACGAAGCGCCGTTCGTGCTGGAACACGGCCAGATCGTTGGCCGCCTCATCTATGAACGGATGAGCGCGCAGCCCGCACAGCTTTATGGTGCGGGCATTGCGTCCAACTATCAGGGACAAGGGCTGAAGCTGTCCAAACACTTCAAGACACCCGCTTAGGCGCTGGTATCCTCTCCCTCGACCGTGTTGACCAGCGTGTCGTCGCCGCGCTTTTGCGCCACGACGCTGGGATCCGGCTTGAAGATCCGCTTGCCCGCAGACTGGATCGACGCAAATGCGTCTTCGGCCATGAACCCGGACAAAAAGGCGATGAACGCCACCGTATAGGGGCTGAGTTCGACGTCATTGCCGGGACTGCCCCCTTGGGTCAGCGCCAGCATGCCCGCGCCGGAGAACAGGAAAATCGCGATGGCCGCTGCGATCCCCTCGCCCACGTTCACGAACAGGCGCGACAGGGTCAATGTGCTGGCATGTTTGGACGAATAATAGCGCCGAGAAAACGCAACAACAGTGCCAAGACCACCCGCCGCAATGGTCACGATCAGGGTCAGGAAAATGGTGGGAAAGCTGACCAGACGCATCAGTATGTCCGGCACATAAGGCGTATCGAATGTCAAAGCCGCCAGCCGGGCCCGCGCCACCGAGGCAGGTGGCAGACGTTTTTGCAGATCCGCGATGACCGCGTCATGTTTGGCGATCTTCGCCTCCAGCGACTTGATCTTTGATTCGACCACGGTCCTTTCGGCCTGAATGTCGAGCGACGCCTTGTTCGCGTCATCCCGTGCCTTCAACAGATCATCGAATGTCGTCTCGGTCTTGTCGCGGAACGTATCAAATGCGGCGCGCACCTCCGGGTCGGTTGCCGGGTTTTCGGGGTCCAGCCCGACATGTACAATCTGCAAAAGGCGCCGGATCTTGGGGTCGGGGTCTATGCCCGGCTCATTCAGCACTTTTTCATAGGCCGACCGATTGTCCCCCGGCAGGGCAAATCGGAACTCTTCCAGCCCATCGATGCTCAACCCCAGTTGATCGCGCAACGCGTTCTTGGCCCGTCCAATCGGCCCAAACGACTGGTTCACCCGCGAACTGTGACCGGCCAGTTCAATTTCCGTCTTGGCAATCTGCGCCAATATGACGGTCTTTGCGGCCTCCAGCGATTCTTCGCGTTTGAGGATGAACAGCATATTGTCGATATCCGCGGCCTGTTCTGCATCCGTGCCACTGTTACTGGTCCCGGATGCAGCCTCCACCTGCCATGTGGTGCGATAGATATAACTGCCAAAGCCAAAAGCGACGAGGCTCACAAACAGGAAGTAGAGGCCGATAACCGTGACCCCCAGCATCACCGTGCCAAAGCTCTTGCGTTTTACATCATCGGCCATGACCCGAAACTCCCATTGAAATCAATGGGTTTACGCTAGGTCACTACCGCTGCGCGATCAACTAGGGATTTCCGTACCCCTCAGCCCTGGTTGTTTTCGCGGGCCTGTCGTGCCGCGCGGCGGGCTTGCCGTGCGGCGCGCACCTCGGCCTGCGTGGGGCCGCCCTGCCCCGCGTCGTCATCCATGGTCACTTGGCGTTGCTGGGGCTGCTTGCGACCACGCGTCGCGCGATTGACGCCTGCATCAATCCCCTTCGAGATCGCTTTGCGCATGACGATGCGCATGATCATGTTGATAATCTGATTTGCATTCATGGGACTGCTCCGCCCTGTTGCGTTGCCCGCACTATAGCGGCAAATGCGGCGATTTTCAGGTCAATCTTCAAAAAGCTCGGATTGGCCCTCCGCGCTTTCATCGCCCTCCTCCGTGTCGGGTCCGGGCAAGGTGCCTGGCGGGGGGCGGTTTTCCAACAGGCCCGCGGCCCTCAATTCCTTGAGGCCCGGCAGGTCTCGCGCGTTCTCGAGGCCGAAGTGATCCAAGAAGGATTGCGTGACCACAAATGTCACGGGGCGGCCCGGCGTCATCTTGCGGCGCCCGAACCGGATCCACTCCAGTTCCAGCAATTGATCCACCGTACCCCGACTGACACTGACACCGCGGATCTCCTCGATCTCTGCACGGGTGACGGGCTGGTGATAGGCGATGATGGCCAATGTCTCGATCGCCGCGCGAGACAGTTTGCGGGTCTCCACCGTTTCCTTCTGCATCAGAAAGCCCAGATCCGCCGCCGTCCGGATCGCCCAGGCATCGCCGATCTTCATCACATTTACGCCGCGCCCCTCGTAGCGCTTGCGCAGATACACAATTGCCTCCGCCGGATCGCAGCCATGCGGCATCCGCGCTTCAAGCTCGCGGATAGTCACAGGCTCGGCGGTGGCAAAGAGGATCGCTTCGACCATGCGTTCCTGTTCAGCCATGGGCGGGGCCTCGAACAGGCTTTCTTCTTTTTCTTCAGGTGCTTCTGTCACGTGGTTCATCCCGTTTACGCAGCTGGATCGGTGCGAATGTCTCGGATTGTCGAATGTCGAGGTGGCCTTCCTTGACCAATTCCAGTGATGCCGCAAAGGTCGCAGCCGTCGCCGACCGACGCTTGGCCGGGTCGGTCTCCCAGCCCTCGGGCAGATAGGACAGGATGTCAGTCCAGTCCCCGGCATAGCCTATCAACCCGCGCATGCGGTCAAGTGCCTGTTCCATCGTGAACACGGCATCCCGGTCCATGACAAAGGGGCGGAATTCGTCACGCGTGCGGATCCGGGCATAGCCTTGCATAAGGTCCAGCAGCGTCGCCGAATAGGTCACCTTGCGCACCCGCGTCACCATTTCCGACTGCCCGCGGGCAAAGAAATCCCGGCCCAGCTGGTCACGCGCCATCAGCCGCGCGGCGGCGTCCCGCATGGCCTGCAGCCGTTCCAACTGGAACGCCAGATGCGCGGCAAGCTCCTCGCCGGACGGCCCCTCTTCGCTGGGGTCCGGCGGCAACAACAGCCGCGATTTGAGAAAGGCCAGCCACGCCGCCATGACAAGGTAATCGGCAGCCAGTTCCAGCCGCAGCTGTTTGGCTTTTTCCACAAAGGCCAGGTATTGATGCGCCAGTTGCAGAACCGAGATCTTGCGCAGATCCACCTTTTGAGTTCGGCTCAGCGTCAAGAGCAGGTCAAGCGGCCCTTCGAACCCGTCGACGTCCACGATCAGCGCCTCGGCGGCGAGGCGTTCGGCGACAGAAACCGTGTCTTCTTCGAATGTGTCTTCAGCCATGCACATGTCCGCCCAAAAGCGCCTCAAGTTCGGCGTTCAGGTCGGCAATGTCAATCTCGTCAGGGGTGCGGCGGGCGGCCAGTGCGGCGTTGGCGCGGGTTTGGGCGGCATCGGTCATCTGGCCCGCGGCATTGGCCGAGGCGATGCGAGCGGACAGCGGCGCGTTACAATGCAGAACCACGTCGCACCCTGCGGCCAGCGCATCAACCGCATTCTGCGCGGGCGTCCCGCTCAGCGCCTTCATCCCGATATCGTCGGTCATGATCAGTCCGTCAAAGCCGATATCCTCGCGCACCAGCGCCATCGTGTCTGGCGACAGGGTGGCGGGCACCTCGTCCACGGCCTCGTAAACCACATGCGCCGTCATCCCCATGGGCAGGTCGTTTAACGCCCGGAAGGGGGCAAAGTCCGTCTCGCGCAGGGTATCGAGGCTGACATCGACGCGCGGCAGATCGAAGTGACTGTCGAGATCGGTGCGCCCATGGCCGGGGATGTGTTTGAGCACCGGCAGCACACCGCCATCCAGCATTCCGTCGGCAGCGGCGCGCCCCAAGGCTGCGATATCCCCGGGCGATGAGCCATAGCACCTGTTGCGCAGGAACTCGTGCGTCTCCTTCACAATCAGATCGACCATGGGCGCGCAATTGCTGTCAATAGTCAGCGCATGAAGTTCGTGCGCTATGTGCCTGTATCGCAAATACATTGCGCGTTCCGCATCGTCACCCGCAGCTTGAACAAATTCTAAAGGCGGCAGCCATTCGGTCCAGGTTGGCCCGCGCAGACGCTGTACCCGGCCGCCCTCCTGATCGATGGTGATCGGCGCATCCCGCCCGACGGCGTCTCGAAACTCCGAACACAGGCCATAGACCTGATCCGGCGTGTCGATATTGCGCGCAAAGAGGATAAACCCAAACGGATCTGCGTCCCGAAAAAACGCCTTTTCATCGCGCGAGAGCGCCAGACCGTCCGCATCGAGGATGGTCGCGCCGAAATTCATCGTGTCACCACGGGGATGCAATCCGCACCCTCGGCGACAAGGGCCGAGCAGAACCGGCGCGCGTCGCTCAGATCGGAAAAGCCATGTGCACGCAACCGGTAGAACGTCCGCCCGCCCGACTGCGCCTTTTGCACGATGCGGTCTTTGCCTGCGAGGTAGTCGCCAAAACGGCCCTGCATCCGCTCCCATTGCGCGCGCGCAATCTCTGCGCTGTCGAAAGCGCCCAGCTGTACCAGTCGCGTTCCCGCAGGCAAGGCCGCAGCGTCCAGTTCAGTTTGCGGGACTGCGACGGGTGCCGAAGCGGGCACCACAACCGCGGGGGCCGTGCTGGGGCGCAGTTGCGGACGTTTGGACAATTGCGGTCCCGGTCCTTGGACAGCAGGCGCGGCGCGCGGCGCGGGCGTTGCAGGGGCGGCCACGCTGGCCAGCACCGGTTGCGCTTCTTCCTCAACCGCATCAATGGCCGCAACCCCAGCAGTCAGCTGGTTCACGAGGTCCTCGACACTGCCATCGGTCAGCGCGCTGGCAACATCCAAGGGCTGGTCGGTGTCTAGGCTTGCTGCTACGTCCAGCGGCGCAGGCTGTTGCACAGGTGCCACCGTTGCGGTGCTCATCGGCTGGTCTTCTTCCGTCAAATCGATGGGTCTGGGGGCAAGAATGACTTGATCCACAAGTCCGGATGCCTCACCCACGGCGGCCACTTCGTTGACCGCAAGCCCGGTGTTCACGGCCAGTTGCCCGCCCGGATCGGCCGGGCGCACGCGCATCTCGCCTTCGGCGGCGCGCACGACCGGAATACCCGACACATCGCGCATCACCAGCTTGTAACCCCACACGGACACACCGGCGATCAGCGCCAGCGACACAGCAGCGCCAGCTAAGTTTGTCAAGTTCTTCAATGGGTTAGAAGACGGAACGGACGTATTCTCGGGCGCGGAATACCCGACGTGACCCATATTATGGGTGTACTGCATATCTGCCATCTCTGCCTCGTCGTCCGCGCCGATACATGCCAGCGCAGATCATCTAGTTGTGGATGCGTCCGGTAGACGCAAAGGGAAACGTGCCTGTGTTGCCCCTGTTTGCCGGGGCTTAACGCAGCTCTTCGGCTGGTTCGACGCCAAGAATACCAAGACCGGATGCAATTACAACGGCGCAGGCACGCGCCAGGGCAATTTTTGCCTGAGATGTTGCAACGTCATCCTGCAAAAAGCGCAGCTCTGGAAGATCATTACCCCGGTTCCACAGCCCGTGGAACGTCCCGGCCAGATCATAGAGGTAGAATGCCACCCGGTGCGGTTCGTTGGTGCGCGCCGCCGTCTCGACCAGACGCGGCCACTCGGCCAGCTTGGCCGCAAGTGTCAGTTCCGCCTCGTGCTCAAGCTTGCTCAGGTCAGCTGCCGCCAGCGTGTCATCCGCCACATCGACACCCGCCTCGCCTGCCTTGCGCAGAACAGAGGTCACACGGGCATGGGCGTATTGCACGTAAAACACAGGGTTCTCGCGGCTCTGCTCCAGCACCTTGTCGAAATCGAAATCCAGCGCGGCATCGTTCTTGCGCGTCAGCATATGGAAGCGGGTCACACCCGGCCCCACCTGATCCACCACGTCGCGCAGGGTCACAAACGTCCCTGCCCGCTTGGACATCTTGAACGGCTCGCCGTTTTTGTAGAGCTTCACCAGCTGCGTCAGCTTGATGTCCAGCGGGACGGTACCACCGGACAACGCGGACACCGCCGCCTTCATCCGTTTGACATAGCCACCATGATCAGCGCCAAACACGTCGATCAGGGCATCAAAGCCGCGCTGCACCTTGTCATAGTGATAAGCGATATCGGGGGCAAAATATGTCCATGATCCGTCCGATTTCATCACCGGCCGGTCTACGTCATCGCCATGTTCTGTTGACTTGAACAGGGTCTGCTCGCGTGGCTCCCAATCCTCGGGCTTCTTGCCCTTCGGCGGCTCAAGCACCCCTTCATAAATCAGGCCCTTGCCGCGCAAATCGTCCAGCGCCGCCTCGATCCGGCCCGTGCCATAAAGTGACTTTTCCGAATAGAACACGTCCATCTCGACACCCAGGGCGGCCAGGTCGGCGCGGATCAGGTCCATCATCGCATCCGTGGCAAAATTGCGCACGTCCTCGAGCCAGAACTGTTCTCCCTTGTCGAGATAGGCGTCACCCACCTTGGCCTTCAGCGCCTCGCCCACCTCGATCAGGTAGTCGCCGGGATAGGTTCCGTCGGGAAAGGCCACGTCCTGGCCGTGCGCCTCGAGATACCGCAGGTAGACGGAGCGGGCCAGCACGTCGACCTGCGCGCCACCGTCGTTGATGTAATATTCACGAGTGACATCATGCCCGGCAAAATCCAGCAGCGACGCCAGAGCATCCCCGAACACTGCGCCCCGCGTGTGGCCCACGTGCAGGGGGCCTGTGGGGTTGGCGGACACATATTCGACATTCACCTTCTTGCCCTGCCCCATGTCCGACCGGCCATAGCCGGTGCCCGTCGTCAGAACGGCCTGCACAACCTGTTGCCAGACCCCCGGCGCCAGCCGCAGGTTGAGAAAGCCGGGGCCCGCCACTTCGGCTGACGTGATCCGGGGATCCTCTGCCAGACGCGCGGCAAGAGCTTCGGCAATATCCCGAGGCTTCATGCCCGCAGGCTTGGCCAGAACCATGGCCGCATTGGTGGCCATATCCCCGTGCGCCGCATCGCGCGGCGGCTCGACCGTGACATTCGTCGTGGGCAGGTCAGCGGGCAATTGCCCGGCCTCCACCATGGCGGAGAGATCGGACAGCACAAGGGCGCGAATATCGGCAAACAGGTTCATGGATGGGTCTCTTGCAACGTGAGGGTTCGCGTGTATCAAGTTCAAAGACTGCGTCAATGTGAAGTTTCTGTCAGCGATCAGGTTTCACGGCCTCGGACGGTGCCTCAAGGGCGGCAATCACCCATGATCCGGAAACAGCGTCGCATGTTCCTGAATGGCAAATCGGTCGGTCATGCCGGAAATATAGTCCGACACCATCCGCGCAAGGGCAGCCTCATCCATCGTGGCCGACTGTGCCTCGGTCCGCCATTCGCCCGGCAGCAGATCCGGATTGGCCAAGTAAGCCGGGAATAGATCATGCACAATCCGCGTCACCTCCTGCCGTTTGGCCATGACCGGCGCCGCGCGGTACATGTTGTGAAACAGGAAATGGCGGATCTGGTTCAGGTCAGACCAAAGTTGATCGGAAAACCGAATGACAGGCCGACCAAGATGGCGGATCTCGGCCACATTTGTCGCACCACTGTTTTGCAGCAGGATGCGGGATGTGGCCACCACGTCGCTCACCATTGCACCAAATACGCGTCTCAACGCTTCGTGCCGGCGCCGCACGGGGTCAAGATCGGGATAGGCACTGTCCACAACGTCAAACGCCGGCCCAATCAGTGGCAAGGCACAGATGTCTTCTTCGGTGAACAGCCCGGCACGCAAACCGTCATGCAGGTCGTGGTTGTTATAGGCAATGTCATCGGACAGAGCAGCCACTTGCGCTTCTGCGCTGGCATGGGTGCCCAGCTCCAGATCATGCTCCGCGTCATACTCCGCCAGGGCGTAAGGCAGATCACCCGTGACAGGCCCGTTGTGCTTGGCGATGCCTTCCAGACATTCCCACGTCAGGTTCAGCCCATCAAACTCCGCGTAATGGCATTCGAGCCGTGTCACGATCTTGATGGCCTGCGCATTGTGATCAAACCCGCCAAAGGGCCGCATCAGGTCCTGCAAGGCATCCTCGCCCGTGTGACCGAACGGTGGATGACCCAGATCATGCGCCAATGCCACCGCCTCCGTCAGGCAGTCATTCAGGCCCAAGGCGCCCGCGATGGTGCGCGCCACCTGCGCCACCTCGATGGAATGGGTCAGCCGGGTGCGGTAGTAATCACCCTCATGCTCCACAAAAACCTGAGTCTTGTGCTTTAGCCGTCGAAACGCCGACGCATGGATGATCCGGTCACGATCCCGTTGGAAGCAGGACCGAAACGGCAGCTCATCTTCGGGCCAGCGCCGGCCCCGCGCAGTGGCGGGATCGGATGCATAGGGCGCAGTCATGTCGACGGATCCTTGTCGCCTGTTCACACAGCCCATATATTGCAGGTGCAGCGAAGTTAAAACGCGCCTTTTCGGAGAAATGCGATGCAATTGCCCCCTACGGTGACCCCCCGCGCCTTTGAACGTCTGGCCGAAATCGGTGCGGCCGATCAGGGACAGGCCCTGCGCGTGGCTGTCGAAGGCGGCGGTTGTTCCGGATTTCAGTATGAAATCGCGCTGGACGCACCCAAGGATGACGATCTGGTCCTCGAAGGATCCGGACAGAAGGTTGTGGTCGATGCCATCAGCCTGCCGTTTCTGTCCAACGCTGTCATTGATTTCTCCGAAGAGCTGATCGGCGCGCGCTTTGTCATCGAAAACCCGAACGCAACCAGCTCGTGTGGCTGCGGAACGTCCTTTTCGATGTGATCGACCGACGCGCCACATCTGCCTTGGCGCCATCGGTTCAATTTTTCTTGCCTGAAATTCAGTGCGTCGCCAAGCTTGCGCGCGCGAACCCTTCGAAATAGGCCTCGAAATGGGATGTCGACGCCGCGGCATCGCACAGGGTTTCGGCTGCGCGGTCATCCAGCATTGCATAAAGCGTATCCTGCATCCGTTCCCAAGACCCTGAACGGGCGCGGCCAAGACCCAGCAGGGCTGCCGAAACCGCCCGCAACGCCCCTTCGCTGGCCTCCGGCTTGCGAAACGCGCAGGGCTTGGCCGTGACCGCCGCGCAAGGGTCATCAATACCCATGACCGACATCGCCCACGTGGATACGAGATACTCGTGATAGTCATCCGCCGGCGCCACGTAGACGCTGTCGTCCACAGTGAAATTTGCAAGGCTACGACGTATCGCCGCCACCCAATGAGCATTGGGCACCTGCCCCGCTTGCCGCAGGGCAATGCAGATTTCTGCCAAGAGATCGAGGTTCTGATCCAGGAATGCGGTGATTCCCGCATATTCCAGACTGAGCCGGGCCGCCGCGCCGATGTGCGGATCTCGCCGCCCGTATTCGGACAGGTAGAACACGATATGCGTCAGTTCGTAGGCCGCCTTCTTGTTCGGCAGCGCAAAGGTTTCGGGGCGACTGATGAAGGCGCGCAACCGATCATCCAGCCCCGCATCGGCGGCACGGGTGAACACCCCCCGGCGCGCCAAGAGCCGCCGCGCCTCTGCCCGCTGCAAGTCGCTCAACTCTGCATCCGGCAACCCTTGCGTCGCCACCCAGTGGCACAGACTTTCCATCTGGGCACCGGGCATTCCAAGGTCTTCGAGATCCAGGCCGATTGACAACAGGAACCGGTAGTATTGCGGGAAAAACGTCAGTCGGTCGGACAGCTTCTGATAAAATCCCAGATGCGGCTGCAGTGCTGCCGCATCCACTTTTTGCCCCGTACATTCAAGGATATTCAGCGTTTCGGCGTTTTCCTTCAACCAGAACACATCGTCCTCGATCCGACGATGGCTGGCGAAACACGCGACCAGTGCGGCCGCGCGTTCTGACAAGACCTGGCGACGCGGCGGGGCGGTAAAGGCAAGAATGTTTGACATGTCTGAGTCCTTTTCAAAGTCGGCAACCGCCGCGTCCGGTGTTCCGGGTTCAGGATCCCGAAGAGAACAGCCCCGTAACCGCACCCTCGATCACCGTGCCTGTCACTGGTGTGGACCCAGAGGAGAATGCGCCTGTCACGTCTCCGTCCGCTGTATGCGTCGCCACCGGGGCCGACCCCGAAGAGAACATTTCGGTCGCATCCCCTGTCACGGCATCGCGCCCCCGCGGTGCCGATCCGGACGAAAACATCTCGATCGCGTCACCGGAATTGGCATCCGACGTGACAGGTGCAGAGCCCGATGAGAACATGGCGATGCCTTCACCCGCGCATGCATCTGCTGTCATCGGCGCAGAGCCTGACGAAAACATCTCGACCGCATCGCCGCGCAAGGGGTCGACCATCGCAGGTGCGCTGCCGGACGAAAACATCTCGACCCCGTCGCCGACAAGCGCGGCGCTGACGTCAGTTGCGGAAAATTCAGCTGTGATTTTGCGTTGAGCGGTCATGAGGACATCCTTTCATCCCGTTGGTTGTGATGCCTTAACGGTTACCCGCAAAAAGTGTGTTGAGAAGCTGTTTTTCGCGCTAAGGGGGATATCGGTGTCAATTATCCACAGGCTACGCGACAAAATCTGAATGGAGAGCCGGTCATTTCCGCAGCGCCATCAGCGCTGGAAAAAAACTTATCCACAAATTTATACATGCGCAGATTTGAGAGAAATTTGCACATTCATGCATTTCGGACCCGAATCGAACGGTTAAGATTTAGTTAATTGTGCCTGTGCCACACCCCTTGCGGCACCGGCCGGGATCGGTCACATCTGGGGCAAGTCAGTGATTGGGGTCAGCGATGAAGATAGCCACGTTCAACATCAATGGGATCAAGGCGCGGATCGAGGCCTTGCCCCGCTGGCTCGACAGCGCGGCACCCGACGTCGCCCTGTTGCAGGAAATCAAATCGGTCGACGAAAATTTCCCGCGCGAGATTTTCGAGGATCGCGGGTACAACGTGGAGACCCATGGCCAGAAATCCTTCAACGGCGTTGCGATCCTGTCCAAGCACCCGCTCGAAGACGTCACACGCGGCCTGCCCGGTGATGCCGAAGACGAACAGGCCCGCTATATAGAGGCAACGGTGGTCGGAGACAGTCACGCCGTGCGTCTGTGCGGCCTCTACCTGCCAAACGGAAACCCAAGTCCAGGGCCCAAATACGATTATAAATTGGCGTGGATGGAACGTCTCCGCCAAAGAGCCCGCAGTTTGCTGGCCGAAGAGATCCCGTTCCTGATGGCGGGCGACTATAACATCATTCCACAAGCCGAGGACGCAAAACGCCCCGACGCCTGGCGCGATGATGCGCTGTTCCGATTGGAAAGCCGCGCCGCGTTTCGCAAATTACTCAACCTGGGCCTGACAGAAGCCTTTCGCGCCCGCACCTTCGGTCCCGGACACTACTCATTCTGGGACTACCAGGCCGGGGCCTGGAACCGGGATGACGGCATTCGAATTGATCACTTCCTTCTGTCGCCAGGTTGCGCCGATCTTCTGACAGACTGCCAGATCGACAAACATGCCCGCGGCGAGGAAAAACCCTCGGATCATGTGCCCGTCTGGATCGATCTGGCCGCCTGACGCATGGGTCGGTGGGCGGGCGCCTTTGCCGCAAGGCAAACAGAGCCGCGCAACGACGCATTCAGGCCTGCAATTCCGCGTCCCAGTACAAAAAGTCCATCCAGCTGTCGTGCAGATAGTTCGGCGGGAACTTGCGCCCCATATTCCGCAGCTCTTCCGCCCCGGGCTGACGTGGCGGCTTGCGCAGTGCCATTCCGGTCCGATGCAATGCTTTCGATCCCTTGCGCAAATTGCACGGGCTACAGGCCGCAACCACATTCTGCCAGCTCGTCACGCCTCCGCTTGCACGCGGCACGACGTGGTCAAATGTCAATTCCCCCCGCGCGCCGCAATACTGGCAACAGAATTCGTCCCTCAGAAATAAATTAAAGCGCGTGAAGGCCACGCGCTTTTGGGGTTTCACATAGTCCTTCAGAACCACGACCGACGGAATTCTGATCTCCGTACTCGGGCTTCGGACCACCTCGTCATATTCGGCGACGATATCCACCCGATCGAGCCATGCGGCCTTCACCGCTTCCTGCCAAGGCCAAAGCGACAGAGGATAGTAACTGAGCGGCCGGTAATCGGCATTCAACACCAACGCCGGATGATGTTTCAACGCCGTAGGGCTGCGCACAAAATCTGTTCTGAAATCGCCGTCCATCACTGTGACTCCGTCCTCACCCTGTCTGCCTGCGGCACCAGAGCGGGGATCCCGCCCCGGTCTTCTTGTCTCGACTATATCTTGTGGAAAGCGATAGGCAAGCGCCGAAATACCACGAGATGTCGCAGCCTCACGTCGCACGCCTACATGACATCAATATGAACACTTTATCGTCACATGCGCGCATGCGGGGTCAGGAAAACCTCACTGGACGGACTGACCTGCTGCAGCCATAACGCTCCCACTACCGAAAGGGACGAAAAACAGATGGAACAGGCAAAGTCCAAAATCGCTTTGAGCCTCATGGCAAGGACACGCGCGTTCATGACGCTCGTTTTCCGCGGTGATCAAGACACGGTTTCCGAACCGAGCGCGGCACATCTCCACGGGCCCGACATCACGCGCGCGCCTCGGACATCTGTTCAGGACGGTTTTGAAGGCATGTGCTGAGAACCGTTTCAGCCAGTCATCTAGATCATTCACGACGACCCATACCGTAAGAGCATAATTATACGATGGCGCTTACCCCGCATTAACTGTTTTTGATCATATTTTAGAATTTAGAGTTGACCCGTTTTCTTGCGTCTTGCAGGTTAACTCCAATTTTATTTTCTTTGCGGATCTTATCGTGTCGGATCAAAAATTGCAGGAAGTGTCGGCGCAATTGGCGCAGATTCAGGGCCAACTGTCCCAAGCGAATGATACAGCGCTGCCCGGGCATCGCGGGATACCTATTCACTTTTATATACTGAACGGTCTCGCGATCCTACTTTTGGGAGCGTGTAGTTTCGTGGCCTATTACCTTAAGGACGATATAAGCGGCCTGCGTGCTGAGATATCCCTTGAACGCACAGAACGCCTCGCCGCCCAGGAAACGGCTGCGGAAAACCTCAAAGAACTTCTGAAGGCGCAAACCCAGACGATCAGCGCTACGATGACCGGCGAATTCAATACGCTGCGCGCGGAATTGTCCGGACAGACGGCGACGTTGAACGGGGCCGTTTCAACGCTAGAAGAAAAACTCAACGGCAGCGCCAGTACTATGGGCACGCAGATCGCAACTTTGCAGACTGAAGTCACGACAATCCGGAGCACCAATGTCGAGTTGGCAGCCACTGCGCGCGCGTCGTCTTCGCAACTCGAAGAAACACGTCTGTCATTGATGGAAGCCAAGACTGCATTGGACGACGCCGAAGAACGGTTCGAAGAGTCGACCGAAAAAACGGAAGATGTGCGCACGAGGCTTCAAAGTGTACTGACGGTCGCCAAAACTGAATTGAGTTCAACCGTCGCCGCCGCAACTCAGGAAATTGAAACGCGGACAAACCAAGCAGAAACAATTCTCGACAAAATCGCCCGTGCAGTTACCGACGCCGAAAATCGCGATATTCAACGAGAAGCAACAGTGGCCAGCCGCGAGAGGAAGTCGCGAGAATACCTCGACGCCTACTGCAAAGAGCGCGCATATGAAAAGAACGTCGACATCCACAATTGGGTGGACGTGGATGGCTTGCCCTCGGATGCGAAAGAGTTGCTTGATGTCCTGACCCAAATGGAACGCGGCACGCTCTTGGTATCTGACGCATGTCAAAGGGCTTGGGTCGTGGTGCAGTTTCCCGGAACCTTGCCCGACGTGCGCGTTGGAACGGTCAATGACTTTGCACAAAGTATCGGTGCAACCGTGCTATACCAACGCCCCGTGTTCTCGAACGTCGCCAGCTTCCGAAGTCTCCTAAAGCCCTAGCTTGTCACGCATGAATGCGAGCGCAACGCTCAGCCCGTCGGGTGCGATCCCGTGCGCGGTGCCTTTCATCACGTGGGCATAGACGTCTTTCCACCCCGCCTCCTGCAACGCTTCGGCCGCCTGCGGCAATGACTGCGGTGGGACCACGTCGTCCTGATCCCCGTGGATCAGCAAAACAGACGGACGGCTCACGACCTCATCGGCCAGGACTTCGGGGTTCAGCAAACGGCCGGAAAACGCGACAATGCCCGCGACGGGGTCTTCGCGACGCGGCGCCACATGCAGGGACATCATCGTGCCTTGCGAAAACCCGAACAATACCACCTGTTCGGGCAGCACGTCCTCGTCCACCATCAGCGCATCGAGGAACGCGTTGAGATCGTCACTCGCCGCCATGAGGCCGCGTTCGGCCTCTTCTTCCGAAGACCCGTCAATCCACGGGATCGGAAACCACTGGTACCCACCGGGATAGCCGGGAATGGCTTCGGGCGCATCGGGGGCCACAAACAACGTGTCGGGCAGATGCTCCGCCAAGGGCTCCGCCAGTCCTAGCAAGTCCGCGCCATTCGCACCGTAGCCGTGCAGGAATACGACAATCGACCGCAATTCACCTGATGCGGGTTCGACCCGCCCTGCCTGCAACACCCGTGTCATGTGATCCCCTCTCGGCCCTTTGCAACGCGGTAGTAGGTGAAGAACAGGCGCGCGGCAACCGCCCGCCACGGGCGCCACTCCTCCGCCATCTCGCGCAGGGCGCGTTCCTTGGGGCGTTCGGGCAGGTCAAAGATCATGCGCGCGGCCTCTTGCAGGGCCAGATCGCCGGGCGCAAACACATCCGCACGGCCCAAGGCGAACATCGCGTAGATCTCTGCCGTCCACACACCAATCCCCTTCACCGCCGTCAGCTGCGCAATGACATCGGCGTCGCTGACCGACCGAAGCTGGTCATAGTCGATCCCCGCCTCGGCCAGCGCCAGCGCATAGGAGATCTTCTGGCGGCTCAGCCCTGCGGAGCGCAATCCCTCTTCTCGTGCGGCCAGAACAGCCGCAGGTGCAGTCAACCCGCCTGCGTCCAACCGCTGCCAAATGGCATTGGCCGAGGCCGTGCTGACCTGCTGGCCGATAATGGCATTCAAGAGGGCGGCGAACCCGTCCGGCCTGCGCCGCAGGGGCAGCGGCCCCGCGATGTCGACGGCCCGCGCCAGCGCCGGATCCTGCGCAGCGAGCCATGCCGCCCCTTCGTCGACATCCGCCTGGGTTTCTATGATCCGGCCTGTCACAGTGATTGCACCCATCCCACTACATCCTCGAGGTTGTGCAAACGTGGTCCCTGCGGTAACGCAGGCGGGCGTACCAGCACCACCGGCAACCCAAGTTCGCGGGCCGCCGCCAGCTTTGGAAAGCTGCCAGCTCCACCGATGTTGCGCGCCAGAACCACGTGGATCTTCAGCTCCTGCAACAGCGCAACCTCGTCGGCCACGGAAAACGGGGCCGTGCCGAACACGTAAGTGCAGGTATCAAATCCTGTCGGCTGATCATGGCGCGTCAACTGGCGTAGAAACACCGGCCCATCATGCGCCGCAAGGCTTGGCAGGCTCGCCCGCCCGGTCGCGGCAAACACGCGCGCGCCGGATGGCAATGCGGCCACCGCAGCATCGATATCATCCACTTCGGTCCAAGAATCGCCCGGCTGCGGCATCCACGGGTCACGCCCGACACGGGCATATGGCATATCTCCCGTCACGCACGCCCGGCTTGCAGTATCAAAGGCATGGCTTGCATCGACCACGCCTGCCACGTCATCTGGCATCGCGGCAACTGCTGGAATGTCCAACGCAACGGGCACCGCACCCTGCGCCCAAAGCGCACAGGCGCGACACCCGGCCGCGCGCAACCAGGACGCGGCAGCCGCTGTTTCACGGGCGCCGGCAAGCAAGACAACAAGAGGCATTCGGGACGTCATGGCGCGCACCCTAGCGCGCCCGCACAAACGCGCAACCACCTGTGCCCAAACTGATGCTTGCCCGCCCGCGCGGGCGCGGATAGTCAGACCTTATGACCCAAATCGATGACTCCCGCGCCAAGCGCAACGTGGCTGTCCTGGTCGCCGCCCAGGCGTTTCTCGGATCCCAGATCACCATGATGTTTGTGGTGGCGGGCCTTGCCGGCCAGCAATTGACGCCCTTTGCCTGTCTGGCGACCCTGCCGATCTCGCTGATCGTCTTTGGGTCGATGACCACCGCGCCGTGGCTGTCCAATGTCATGCAGACCTATGGCCGCCGGACCGGGTTCATCCTGGGCGCTGTGGGCGGGCTGATCGGTGCGGGCATCGGGGTCTGGGCGCTGAGCATCGGCAGCTTCTGGCTGTTCCTCGTGGGCAGCTACATGACCGGCATCTATATGTCCGCGCAGGGTTTCTACCGGTTTGCTGCCGCCGATACCGCGTCAGACGCGTTCCGGCCCAAAGCGATTTCCTATGTGATGGCGGGCGGCCTTTTGTCGGCCATCATCGGCCCACAGGTCGTGGGCTATGTGACCGCCGGTGCAGCAGATGCAACCGTCGCGCGGTATATCCCGATCTATTGGGTGGCCATGGGGTTCAACGTGATGGGCATGGCGCTGTTCTTCCTGCTCGACATCCCGAAACCCGCCAAAGCCTCGCCCACAGACGGGCCCGGCCGCACCCGGCTGGAGCTTTTGGCGACGCCGCGCATCGCCGTCGCCGTGATCTGTGCGGCGGTGTCCTATGCTCTGATGAACCTGGTGATGACGTCCACGCCGTTGGCGGTGGTGGGCTGTGGCTATACCGAACCGGACGCCGCCAATATTGTGACGGTGCACGTGCTGGCCATGTTCGCGCCGTCTTTCTTTACCGGGCACCTGATCGCGCGATTTGGCGCGGAATGGATCATGGGGATCGGGTTGGCCATTCTGGGTGGCGCGGGCATCGTCGCCCTCCAGGGCGTCGATCTTGCCAACTTCTACGCCGCCTTATTTCTGCTGGGGCTGGGTTGGAACTTTGGTTTCATCGGTGCCACGACCATGCTGGCGGGCGCACACAGCCCACAGGAACGCGGGCGTATGCAGGGTATGAACGACCTGATCGTCTTTGGCGGGGTCACGGTGGCCTCGCTGGCCTCTGGCGGGTTAATGAACTGCATCGGCGGTGACCCGGTCGAAGGCTGGGCCGCGGTCAACATCGCCATGGTGCCGTTCCTCGTGCTGGCCGGAGGATCGTTGATCTGGCTGGTGATGCGGCAGCGGCGCGCGCTGGCCTAGATCGCGGCACGCCCCGTGAGTGCACTTTGCCCCAGCCGCCATGCGGTCAACGGTGGGAAGATTGCCCCGTCTGCAACGACGTGCGGATTGCGGATCACCTGATCCAACGCCGCACGCGTTCCTACCGCAGGCAACAGCGCAGGCAGCGCGCTGCGCGGCAAATCGGGCCGCGTGATCCGGGACCGCGCCGCGCGAGCAAGTGCCGCAATGCCGTCCGGCGTGCCGTCGACCAAGGGCACGCGCTTGGCCGCTTCCAGCAGTGGCACCGCGCGCAGGAAGGCCACGAGGCCCGCCGCCTGCCCCACGGATCGCACGGCCTGTTCCTGATCCGCAGGTGCGCCCAGCAGCGACGCCGCCGCCCACATCAGGTGCCCCGCCGTCTGGTCCAGATAGGCATCCATATGCGCCTGATCCTCGAACGGGTCGCGGTAGATGTCCCAACGCCGCGCCGCGACCGTCTGGTCCAGCATCGCGGCCAGATCTGGCGACAACAGTGCAGCCAGAGGCGTCGTCACCTCATGCTTGCGCACGTCGCGGCCTTCGCGCACCTCTTCCAACGCGTCCCGCCACCATTGCAGGCGCATTTCCGCGATCATCACCTCTTGGGTGACCCAAGGCGCGCGCGCCACTTCGACATTGAAGGCATAAAGCGGGAACAGCACCGCGCGCGCGGCCACTGGCGAGGCCATCGCTGTGCGGAACCGGTCCGGGTCGCCTTGCTCCACCAATCGCGCGCAGGGCACTATGCTGTCGGGCAGGCTCATTCGGGGGATACGATCAAAAGCGCGTAGGCCACATGATCCATCGCTGCGCGCCACAAATCGATTTCCCTTTGGCAAGCGTCCAGCGCGTTGGAGAGCGCCGCGTCTGCGGGCGATTGCCGCAGGGTGTCGATGCGGGCCTGCATCGGATCGTAATAGGCCTGCCAGGGCGCGCCTACGATCATGCGATGTGCGTGGGTCCGGTACCCGGCGGCGGCCACCAGCGCCTTGATCCCGTCCAGATCCGTGATCTGCGGGTACTCTTCCCAAAAGGCGTGCACCTCTGGGCGTGCAGGCGTGTCCAGCAGCACCGGTTCGGAAAACGCCACGTGTCCGCCGGGCGCCAGCGCAGGCCGCCATGTGGTCAGGCCCTCGGTCACGCCCAGGAAATAGAGCGCGCCTGCGCACCAGATCAGCTCACAGCCCTCGGGCGCGAACCGCATATCGTCACAGCGCACCTCGACCCGCCCGTCAAAGGGCGCGATCCGCGGCTGCGCTTGGTCCACAAAGTCCTGCGTTGTGTCCACCCCGGTGATCTGCGCCTCGGGCAACAAACGGGCCAGCGTTACCGTGTCGTCTGCCGGACCGCATCCGGCGTCAAATACCCGCACGGGCCCCGACAGATCCAGGTGATCCAGCGCCCATGCGACATCCTCTGGCAAACCGGGCCCCTGACGCGGCAGATCGCTGTGAACCTGCAGGAAAGCCTGCCATTCCGACGGGGTCATGTCACGCCATCCTGCACCAGCTTCCACCGGATCGCATCCAACAGCGCCTCGAACGAGGCATCGACGATGTTCGCGGACACGCCCACGGTCGACCAGCGGCGCCCCTGGCCGTCCTCGCTGTCAATGATGACGCGGGTCACCGCCTCGGTGCCGCCTTGCGTGATCCGCACCTTGAAATCCACGAGGCGGATATCCTCGACAAAGCTTTGATACCGCCCCAGATCCTTGGCCAGCGCCTTGGCCAGCGCGTTCACTGGCCCCCGGTCGGTGCCGTTCTCATCCATGCTCTCGCTCACTGACAGCATCTTTTGTCCGTCGACCTTGACCACGACCACCGCCTCGGACAGCGACACCATACGATTGCGCTTGTTCTTGCGGCGCTCGATGGTCACGCGGTAGCGTTTGACCTCGAAAAACTCAGGCAACAGACCCAGTTCCTCGCGCGCCAGCAGTTCGAAGGACGCCTGTGCGGTGTCGTAGCTGTAGCCATCCGCCTCGCGCGCCTTGATCCGGTCGAGAATGGCCAAAAACGCGGGATCCTTGGGTGCCACCTCCAACCCCATATCGACCAGACGCTTGCGCAGGTTCGATTGTCCTGCCTGATTGGACATCGGGATGATGCGCGCGTTGCCCACGCTTTCCGGCACGATATGCTCATAGGTGGTCGGGTCCTTAAGGATCGCACTGGCATGCAGCCCCGCCTTGTGGGCAAAGGCCGACGCCCCGACAAAGGCCGCCTGTTTCTGGGGCACCCGGTTCAGGATATCGTCCAGCATCCGCGACGTCCGGGTCAGACCGGACAGCGCATCAAGGCTTACGCCTGTTTCGAACCGGCTGGCATAGGGCTCTTTCAGCAGAAGGATCGGGATCAGCGAGGTCAGATTCGCATTACCACAGCGTTCGCCCAGCCCGTTCAGCGTGCCCTGAATCTGCCGCGCGCCCGCCTGCACCGCCGCCAGCGATCCGGCCACCGCGTTTTCGGTGTCATTGTGGGTGTGGATGCCCAGACGCGCCCCGTCGATGCCCGAGGCGATGACCGCAGACGTGATGTCGTGAATGTCATGGGGCAGCGTACCGCCATTGGTGTCACAAAGCGCAATCCACCGCGCGCCCGCGTCATAGGCCGCGTGAATGGCCTCCAGCGCGTAGTCGGGGTTGGACTTGTAGCCGTCAAAGAAATGCTCCGCGTCAAAAATCGCCTCGCGCCCCTGCCCCACGATGTGGGCAAAGGACTGCGCGATATTGGCGGTGTTTTCCGCCAGCGAAATGCCGAGGGCCTTGTCCACGTGGAAGTCATGCGTCTTGCCCACCAGACAGACCGCAGGCGTGTTCGCATTGAGAACGGCAGCCAGAACGTCGTCATTCTCGGCGCTGATCCCCGCCCGTTTTGTCATGCCAAATGCGGTGAACGTGGCGCGGGTTTGCGGCGCATCCTCGAAAAACGCGCTGTCAGTTGGATTGGCACCGGGCCAGCCGCCTTCGATATAGTCGATACCCAGCGTATCCAGCGCCTGTGCGATCTGGTGCTTTTCGGATGTGGAGAACTGCACCCCTTGCGTCTGCTGGCCGTCGCGCAGAGTTGTGTCGAAAAGATAGAGACGTTCCTTAGACATCGAGCACCTCCAGCTTTTCGGGCGCAAAGCCCGGTCCGGGCACCAACTCGACCCCTGCCTTGCTCATGCGCACCTCGATCCCTGCCGCGACCAGCGCCGATTTCAACGCGTCGACGGCGGCAAAGTCCTTGCTCTGCATTGCGGCCGCGCGTGCCGCGCTCAGCGCATCCGCATAGGCAGACAGGTCCGTGTCAGGCGCCGCCGCCCACGCACCCATCTCGTCGGTCAGCAGGCCGATCATCTTTCCGGTCGCTTTCAACGCCTCTGCCTTGCCCTCCGCCGCAAGGCTGTGCATCCGCATGATCACTTCAGACACGTTCAGATCGTCAGCCAGAGCCGAGCTTGCGCACTCCTGCGCCTCATCAAATGCGACGCCGCGGGTCATGGCCCGCCACTTGCGCAGCGTCGCTTCCGCCTCTGCCCGCTTCTTCTCGGTCCAGTCCATCGGCTTGCGGTAATGGGTCGACAGCATCACAAACCGGATCACCTCGCCCGGCACGCCCTGATCCAGCAGGTCACGCACGGTAAAGAAATTACCAAGCGACTTGGACATCTTCTTGCCCTCGACTTGCAGCATCTCATTATGCAGCCACACCCTGGCAAAGCCATGGCCCGCGCATTTCGACTGCGCGATCTCGTTTTCATGGTGCGGGAATTGCAGATCGTTGCCGCCCCCATGGATATCGAACTCCGCGCCCAGCAGGTCATGCGCCATGGCCGAGCATTCGATGTGCCAGCCGGGCCGCCCCCGGCCCCACGGGCTGGGCCATCCGGGCAAAGCGTCATCCGACGGCTTCCACAGGACAAAGTCCATCGGGTCTTCCTTGTAAGGGGCGACCTCGACCCGCGCGCCTGCGATCATGTCGTCCACCGACCGGCCCGACAGCGCGCCATAATCTTTGTATTTGCGCACCCGAAAAAGGACGTGGCCGTCGTTTTCATAGGCGAACCCGTCCGCGATCAACCCTTCGATCATCTCGACCATCTGGCTGATATAACCGGTCGCGCGTGGCTCATGGTTCGGGCGCAAAGCGCCAAGCGCATCCATGTCAGCATGATACCATGCGATGGTTTCTTCAGTCCGCTCGGCCACCAGGTCTTCGAGACTGCCCTCTGCCCCGGCCTGCTGACGCGCGAGGGCGGTGGCGTTTATCTTGTCATCCACATCCGTGAAGTTGCGCACATAGGTGACCCGCCCGTCATAGGCGGCCCGCAGCAGCCGAAAGAGTACGTCAAACACCAGCACGGGCCGCGCATTACCCAGATGCGCCCGGTCGTACACGGTGGGCCCGCACAGATACATCCGCACATTGTCCGGATCGATCGGCGCGAAGGCGTCCTTGCGGCGCGTCGCAGTGTTGTAAAGCTGAATGTCCATCGTCGTCTCGTCAGGCTTGGCGGCGCGCAGATGCGCGCGCACAGGGTTGGCGCGGGCCTATCAAGTCTGAGATGTCATGAAAACACAGAACCGGCCCGCTGAGGTGCTCAGCAGATAATGCAGCAAATGATGCAAATGGTCCGGGTCATGCCTCGGACGTATCCGACACGCACA
This sequence comes from uncultured Tateyamaria sp., assembly GCF_947487805.1. Taxonomy (GTDB): domain Bacteria; phylum Pseudomonadota; class Alphaproteobacteria; order Rhodobacterales; family Rhodobacteraceae; genus Tateyamaria. The sequence goes on from NZ_CANKXW010000002.1 coordinate 315,515, forward strand.
GGCGCGGTCAACCCTTGTCTCACCGGGCGGCACGGGCCAAGGTCGCGGTATGACACGTGAAGAAGCAGATCAGATCTGTGCCGCACTGCCCGGCGCCTATTACGTCAGCCATGCCGATGGCGGGCTGGATGCGTGGAAGGTGGGCGACAAGATGTTTGCCTGCATCGGGCATGCCGCCGACGGCGTTTCGGTGAAAACGCCCGACGTTGACAGCGCACAGTTCCTGATCGAAATCGGGGCCGCGCAAAAGGCCAAATATTTCCACCGCTCCTGGGTCCGCGTGACATTTGCAGACCGGGACGCGGACCAGGTGCGCGACCGGATCCACACCTCCTATGGCCTGATCCGCGGCGCACTGCCCAAGAAAGTGCAGGCCACGCTGGCCGCCTGGCAGGATAGCACCTGAAACCCTGCCTGCCCGTGTTGACAATCCCGCACCCCTCTGACCCCTTGGCCGGATCATCAGGCGGAGCGACCCATGGCCCTTTCACAGCGAATTTCCAATCTCACCGGCGGCGGATCGGACGGGTGGGACGTGTTCATCAAGGCGCGCAAGATGATCGCCGCCGGCACCCCGGTGGTCGAGCTGACCATTGGCGAACATGACATCCGCACCGCCGCACCGATCCTTCAGGACATGCACGAAAGTGCGATGGGCGGGCATACCGGATATGCCATGGTGCCCGGCACGGACAGCTTGCGCGACACGGTGGCCCGGCGCACCCAAGACCGCACCGGTGTGCCCACAACCCGCGACAACGTGCTGATCACACCCGGCGGGCAATCTGCCCTCTTTGCCGCCCACGCGGCGGCTTGCGATCCAGGCGACGTGGCGCTGTACATCGATCCGTACTACGCGACTTATCCGGGCACATTGCGCGGGGTCTCCGCCGTACCGCGTGCCATTCTGACCCGCGCCGAAGACGCGTTTCAACCGCGCGCCGAAGACATCGCGGCGGCCTGTGACGGGGCCAAGTCGCTGCTGATCAACTCGCCCAACAATCCCACCGGCACGGTCTATTCGGTCGCAACGATGGAGGGCATTGCGCAGGTCGTGCGCGACCACGATCTATGGCTGATCTCGGACGAGGTCTATGACAGCCAGGTCTGGGAGGGCTCCCACCTGTCGCCCCGCGCCCTGCCCGGCATGGCCGAACGCACGCTCGTCGTGGGCTCCATGTCCAAAAGCCACGCAATGACAGGCTCGCGTTGCGGCTGGCTGATCGGGCCGGAGGAGGTGATTTCCCATCTCATCACCTTTGCCACGCACACGACCTATGGCGTGCCGGGCTTTATCCAGGATGCCAGTGTCTTTGCCCTGAACCAGGGCCCGGAGTTCGAGGCCGAGGTTGCAGCCCCGTTCCAGCGCAGGCGTGCCATCGCCCAAGAGATCCTGTCCGGGCAGAACACCGTCGGGCTGATCCCGGCGCAAGGGGCAATGTACCTGATGCTCGACATCCGCGCGACAGGGATGACGGGCGATGACTTCGCCAACGCCCTCCTTGACACCCACCACATCGCGGTGATGCCGGGCGAAAGCTTTGGCGCCGCCGCCGCCGGACATCTCCGCGTCGCCATGACGATTGACGACGCGGAATTTGGAGCCGCGTTGCGCACCCTGTGCCGCTTTGCCGACAGTTGCGCCAAAGAGTAGGAAAACCTATTGGCGGCAAATGCTTAGGCGGGCAAGTGAATGTTGAACCGCGCCCGGATCTCTGCGTCCAACGCAGGATCCAGCGCCGCCTTGGGGCGCTGTGCGAGAATCTCGTCTTTGCGCGCGGCCACGCGGGCCAACAGCGCCGGCTTGCCCAGCTCCGCCCATTCCTTGGGCGAGGTTCGGTCGCCAAAGGTCGGATAGACGCAGTCGCTCTGCATCCGACTCAGGGTCTGGTCGGTGCCCAGATAGTGGCCGACGCCCGACAGGCACACGTCCGCGATCTGGTCCACGGCAAGGGTCTCGTCCGTGACCTCTATGCCGCGCACACAGCGCATCGCCTGCCCGATGATGTCATCGCCTAGGATCAGCGATTCCAGACAAAAGCCCAACAACGACGCATGCATGCCCGCCGCCTCATAGACCATGTTCACCCCTGACAGCCCGGCGGTGAGGTTCGAACACATCTGCTCCCACCCAGCCTGCATATCCGGCAGCTTGCTGTCCGACGCACCGCCCGCAGCACCGCCAGGCAGGTCATAGAACCGGTGCATCTGGCCACATCCAGCCGTCAACAGCGCCTGTTCACCGGACCCGATCGACATCGCACCCGTGCGCAGATCGAGGCCAAAGGGCCAGGTCCCAAAGATCGCAGGCGCCCCCGGCTTGACCGCGTTGACATAGACCAGCCCGGCCAGACATTCCGCGGTGGCCTGCACAATGGCGCCTGCTATCGTCGACGGTGCCGTAGCTCCGGACATGCCCGCAGACAGCAGCAGCACCGGCATCCCGTGCAGAATGCACGCCTCCATCACTTCGCAGCTTTCGGGCGCGAATTTCATGGGCGGGACGACAAAGCAGTTGGAGTTCGAGACAAAGGGACGCGCGCGCCATGCGTCTTCTCCGCCTGCAATCATGTGCAACATCTCGATCGCCGGTCCAACACAGCTGGGTTCGGAAAAACTGGTGCCCACGTGTTTGGTGGTGCCTGACACACAGGCAAAGACGGAATTATATTCCATCTCCATGGTGTCGGGAATGTCGCGGCAAACCATCGGCCGCTGGACAAAGTGGATGTTGTCCAACTGATCAGCAATGCGCGCCGCATCATGCAGGTCCTGCACGCCGGATTCGCGATAGGTCTCACCGTCCGGTTCCACCACATGCACCGCGGCCCCGGCCGTGCCGTAATGCACACGGCCGCCGCTCAGGTGCAAATCATGTGCCGGGTCGCGCCCGTGCAGAACGAGCGTGCGGTTGGCATTGGCCAGCGTGTCCTCGACCAGCGCGCGCGGAAACCGAATGCGTCCGTCATCGCCCTGGATCGCGCCCGCCGCCGTCAGGTAGGCGACACCCGAGGGCGGCGCATCGGCCAGCCCGATGCGCTCCAACGCATCAAGCGCGGCGTGGTGGATGCGCAGCACCTCGGCATCGGTGAGCGGGTTGTAGCGGCCACCCTCCATACCGGGCCGAATGGGGCGCAGGTGGTCGGGCAAGGCAGCGGCACGGGCCGCCCGGCGGGCCGCACGGCCGCCAGAGCGAGAAGGAGATTGATCGTTCATGTGAGTAGATCCGGGAAAAGAGATTGGGAAAAGGTGACTACGCCTGATCCCGCATGGGTCTGCCCCTTGCGGCCCGTCCCCGTTCCGCCCCGATTGTCCGCGAGACAAGCGATATCTTACAACGGCATTCCTGCACGACGAGCCTCCCTTGCATCTCGTGACATTCCGACTGCGTTCATCCTGCGCTCGAAAACGTCCCGTGTCTGTCCTGTTTGCGACGCCACGCCAGCGGGCAGTTGCCCAGTGATTCCCGCCATTTGTGCGGTGCCATGCCAAGATCATCACCCAACACCAATGTGGTTTGGCGCTGCCATCATCTTGGGTCAGGTCTGTGCCACGCGCCGCCGACACCGCGCGCGCACAGATTGAAAAGGAGCAGAAGATGAAAACGCAGAAATTCCGGCATCTCGCAGCGGCCATGTCGTTCGCACTGGCCGCGGGGCCCCTCATGGCCGGCGGGTTCGATACACCCGCCGCCGACGCACCACCACCCGCGCAACCGTTACCCCCTGCCCCGGCATCTGCTCCGGGCGGCGACTGGACCGGCGCATATGGCGGGGTCCAGCTGGGCTATGGCGATGTGAACGGGTCTGGCGCCGCCGATGGTGACGACGTACTGGGTGGGGTGCATCTGGGCTATGACTACGACTTCGGCACCTTTGTTCTGGGCGGTGAGGTTGACTATGACTTCGCCGATATCGATCTGAACGGGGCGGCCAGCGTCGACAGCGTGGCCCGCCTCAAGCTGCGCGCAGGCTACGACTTTGGCCGTACGCTGGGGTATGTCAGCGCAGGCCTCGCCGAAGTCGACACCTCCATCGGATCGGAAAGCGGCAGCTACTTTGGCATCGGCGTCACTCACCGGATCACGGACCGGTACACGCTGGGGGCCGAACTGCTCGAACACAGCTTTGATGATATCGGCGGGTCAGGCGTGGACGCTGACGCCACCACCCTTACGATTCGCGGATCCATCCGGTTCTGATCCCGCCACGGTCCCGCAGGCATCCTCCCCAAGGCCTGCGGGATCAGGCCGCAAAAACAGGCACACGGCGCGTTTTCACGCGCCGTGTTTCTTTCCTTCCAGGTCGGAAAAACACAGTGAGGCCCGGCCCCTGGGGGGAGACCGGACCTCACACCCCCACCCTCCTGCACCTGGCGGCCCTACCCGTTCTCAGATGCAGAATTGCAGGTGACCCTTGGCGGTCAGCCGTCCGTGACCGGCATCAACCCGGCTTCCTGGGCCGCTGCGATCTCGTCGGCATCCAGCGCCCCATCGGCATTCAGGTCCATTGCCGTGAACCCGTCCGATGTCACCTCCGGAAAGCTGGCTTGCACCTCGTCGATGGTCAGAACGCCATCGCCGTTTGTGTCCAGCTCTGACGCCGCCTGCCCCATTGCGAGGGCCGGAACGGCGAGTGCCGCAAGAAACGTCAGTGAAGCTAGTTTGGTCATAGGGAACTCCCATTGCATTTTGCATTGCGAGGGTCCGTGAGTGGCGCCCTCACAAGGTAAGAGCCGCAAATCGGGCCAAGCATCCGCCCCGGACAGACCCTATCGCAAACACGCAAACCCGCGCCGATCCATGCGACAGCCATCAGCAATCTGCCGCCCAAAAAGAGGGCAGATGACACATCGGCGAAAACCCCCGGGCTGTTCAATCCACGCGCGAAGCCCCAGCGTGATCTCCATGAAACAGCCCCTCACGCCCCGCCGCCTCGTGCCGCTGATCCCGTCCCTGACCAGACGTGCGCGAAAGCTCTCCCGCAACCGCGCCGAGGCCGAAGACCTCGTACAGGACACTCTGCTGAGCCTGTGCCAGAAATTGCAGGACGGTGCGCAAATTGACGATCTGCAAGCCTACGCGATGCGCACCCTGTCCAACCGCGCACGGCGCGGCTGGCGCATACAGGCCACCGACGAACTCGAGGATGACCACGCGCTGACACAGCCCGACGCCCTTCTGCGTCTCGACTGCGCCGACACGCTGGCCGCGATTGCCCGACTGCCCAAACCACAACGGCAACTGCTCGACCTGGTGGTTGCGGGCGAAACCTCACCGCGCGCGCTGGCAACCGCAACCGGCCTCCCGCTGGGCACCGTGATGTCGCGTCTTGCCCGTGCCCGTGCCCGACTGCGCATCACATTGTCCGAAGACACCCCCCGGAACTGATGCCCGCGCCGGGGTCGGCGGGTGGGCGAATTTGCAAAGCAAAGAGAGCACCCACCGACGATCATCACGCAAGAAAAACGCAGAGCCGAAGCTCTCCGTTGAGTTTCGCCGTGCCGCGGGTGTTTTCGCAAGCAGACGCACGCTCCTCTGGCAGAACGCATGGCGTAGCCGAGCGTGGAGTCAGCGTGCCGATGTCTCGAACAAAAAAATGGGGAGCGCGAACGCTCCCCTCTAGTTTCGCCGTTCAGGCTCAATATGTTAACCGCCCGGTACTTTTCTGCCTGCGGCCTGAACGTCGTCAGGGGCGAGCGCACCCGCCCCGTGTACCAGAGGCGGATCGCACCGCCTCCGTAGTAGGATGGGAAGGACTAAAGTCGCGCCCCACCCTGTCTCGTCGGGGGCCTGACCGGCCAAACCGGCCCGGCCCCCTCGCGTCCCTTCCCCGGGTCGCGTATGCTGATCAGCTACACCCGGACGTCCCGCCGCAGGTGTTGCACTTCATGCAGGTGCCATTGCGCACCAGCGTGTAATTTCCGCACTCGCCGCAGGCCTCGCCTTCATAGCCCTGCATCTTCGCTTTTGTGCGCGCATCCATGGATGTAGTTGCCGCCGCAACGGTCGTGGTCGAGACCGACGATGCCGCAATCGCGCCGCCGTTCACGGCCACCTCGGGCACCAGCGTTTGCAACGCGACCTCTGCGTCGATCCCTGCTTCGGCCATACCGCCCTGAAGCACCACGAGATCCTGTGGCAGGCGCTTGCGCAGATACCCGGTCGAGCTGATTTGTTTCAGCACTTCCAAAGACTTGGACGCCGCCGTTTCGGACAACTCAGAGACGTTGGACACCCCCTCTGCCTCGCCCTGACCCAGCGTGTCAAAGGTGGCCCCTTCGGGTTTCACATGCGCAAGGTCCGTGCGGTCCAGATAAGACACCGCCAGTTCGCGGAACACGTAGTCAAGGATCGACGTTGCATTCTTGATGCTGTCATTGCCCTGCACCATACCGGCTGGCTCGAACTTGGTGAAGGTGAACGCGTCCACGAACTCCTCCAGCGGCACGCCGTATTGCAGGCCCACGGACACGGCGATGGCAAAGTTGTTCATCATCGCCCGGAAGCCTGCGCCTTCCTTGTGCATGTCGATGAAGATCTCGCCCAGATTGCCGTCTTCGTACTCACCTGTCCGAAGGTAGACCTTGTGCCCTCCTACGATGGCTTTCTGAGTATAACCCTTGCGACGCTGAGGCATCTTTTCGCGGTGAGATTTCACAATCTCCTTCACGATGATCTTCTCGACGATCTTTTCGGCCATGACAGCGGCCTTTTCGACCGGAGAACCGCTTTCGAGCACCTCTTGCGCGTCCTCGTCATCCTCCACCAGCGCCGCGGCCAGAGGCTGCGACAGTTTAGAACCGTCACGATAGAGCGCGTTGGCCTTCACCCCCAGCGACCAGCTGAGTTCATAGGCGCGTTGGCAATCTTCGATCGTGGCATCGTTGGGCATATTGATCGTTTTCGAGATCGCGCCCGAGATAAAGGACTGTGCCGCGGCCATCATGGTGATGTGGCTGTCAACGCTCAGGAAACGCTTGCCTTTCTTGCCGCACGGGTTCGCGCAGTCAAAGATGTGGTAGTGCTCTTCCTTGAGGTGCGGCGCCCCTTCCAGCGTCATTGTTCCGCAGACGTGGTCGTTGGCCGCATCGATATCCGCCTTGGCAAAGCCCAGCGACTTGAGCAGGTCAAAGGTCGGATCGTTCAGCTTGGCCGCCGGAATGCCCAGCACGCCGGTGCAGAATTCCTCGCCCAGCGTCCACTGGTTGAACACGAACCGGATGTCGAACGCGCTTTCGAGTGCCGCATCCACCTTGGCCAGTTCATTTGGTCCAAAGCCATGGCCCGCCAGCGTCGTGTGGTTGATCGCGGGAGCATTGCCGATGGAGCCGTGGCCGACGGCGTAGCTGATGATCTCCTCGATCTGCGCCGAGCCGTAGCCGAGGTTTTCCAGCGCCGCAGGCACCGACCGGTTGATAATCTTGAAGTAGCCACCACCGGCCAGCTTCTTGAACTTCACCAGCGCAAAGTCAGGCTCGATCCCGGTCGTGTCGCAATCCATGACCAGACCGATGGTGCCGGTGGGCGCGATCACGGTGGACTGCGCGTTGCGATACCCGTTTTTCTCGCCCAGTTTCAGCGCCTCGTCCCATGCGCCCATGGCGACGTCGATCAGGCGCGGATCGGGGCAGTTGGCATGATCCAGAGCGACCGGCTTGACCGCCAGCGCCTCGTAGCCTTCGGTGGCACCGTAAGCCGCATTGCGGTGGTTGCGCATGACCCGCAGCATGTGATCGGCGTTTTTCTTGTAGCCGGGGAACGGCCCCAACTCGCCCGCCATTTCAGCGGATGTCGCATAAGACACCCCCGTCATGATCGCCGTCAGCGCACCGCAGAGCGCGCGGCCCTCGTCACTGTCATAGCCGTGGCCCATGTTCATCAGCAGACCGCCGATGTTTGCATAGCCAAGGCCCAGCGTGCGGAAGTCATAGGAACGCTGCGCGATTTCCTTCGAGGGGAACTGCGCCATCATCACCGAGATTTCCAGCGTTACTGTCCACAGACGGGCGGCGTGCATGTAATCCTCGACCTGGAACTTGCCGTCCTTGAGGAAGGTCAGCAGGTTCATGGACGCCAGGTTACAGGCGGTGTCGTCCAGGAACATGTATTCCGAGCACGGGTTCGAGCCGCGGATCGCACCGTCTTCGGGGCATGTGTGCCAATCGTTGACGGTATCATGGTACTGGATGCCCGGATCGGCACAGGCCCAGGCCGCGTGGCCCACCTGCTCCCACAGCTCGCGCGCCTTGACCGTCTTCGTAACCGACCCGTCCACGCGGCTGATCAGCTCCCAATCAGCGTCTTTTTCGACGGCCGTCAGGAAGGCGTTGGTGACGCGGATCGAGTTGTTGGAGTTTTGCCCAGAGACGGAGTTGTAAGCCTCGGAGTCCCAATCGGTGTCGTATGTCGGGAATTCGATGCTGGTGTGACCCTGCCGGGCGTAATCCAGCACGCGCTTGATGTAGGTCTCGGGGATCGCAACCTTCTTGGCTGCTTTTACCGCGTCCTTCAAGGCGTTGTTTTTCTTGGGATCATAAGCGTCCGCTTCGGCGCCATCCCACATGCCGATGGCCTCGAAGATGCCGTTCAGCTTTTCCTCGTGCATCTTGGAGCCTGCGACGATCGACGCCACTTTCTGCTCTTCGATCACCTTCCAGTTGATGAAGTCCTGGATATCAGGGTGGTCCGCATCCACGATCACCATCTTGGCCGCACGGCGTGTAGTGCCACCCGACTTGATCGCGCCCGCAGCGCGGTCACCGATCTTGAGGAAGCCCATCAGACCCGACGACTTGCCGCCGCCGGACAGTTTCTCGCCCTCGCCGCGGAGGGAGGAAAAGTTGGTGCCGGTGCCGGAACCATATTTGAACAGCCGCGCCTCGCGAACCCAGAGGTCCATGATACCGCCATCGTTGACCAGATCGTCTTCGACCGACTGGATAAAGCAGGCATGCGGCTGCGGATGTTCATAGGAGGATTTCGATTTCGTCAGCTTGCCGGTCTTGTAGTCGACATAGTGGTGCCCTTGCGCAGGCCCGTCGATGCCGTAGGCCCAGTGCAGCCCGGTGTTGAACCATTGCGGGCTGTTGGGGGCGGCGCGTTGCGTGGCCAGCATATGGCGCATCTCGTCATAGTAGGCGCGCGCATCCTCCTCGGTGGTGAAATAGCCACCTTTCCAGCCCCAGTAGGCCCATGCCCCGGCCAGACGGTCAAACACCTGCTTGGACGATGTTTCGCCGCCCATCTCGGCTCCTTCGGCCGCCTCGGACCGCCACAGGAACTCGGGCACGTTCGCTTCTTTGACCTTGGTCACAGCCGACGGCACGCCTGCCTTGCGGAAATATTTCTGCGCAATGACGTCGCTCGCAACCTGGCTCCAGCTCACCGGCACTTCGACCTCGTCGAGGCGGAAAACGATCGTGCCATCCGGGTTACGGATTTCCGACGCAGTTTTCACGAAATCAAGATCTGCATATGCATCCTGACCGGCTTTGGTGAACTGTCTTTCAATTTTCATCGCGCTGCCTCGTTTCCAGCATGTGTCCTAGGCGGAGCATCCCGACGTTGCGGGTGTCCGTATGTATGTGCCGACACGAAAGGTCAGTGAACCAGACCGGCACATCCGCCGCATTTGGCCGCAACAACAACTGTGAGTAGCGTTTGTTTCTGTCCCTCGTGCCCTGCGCGCCCCTCCTAGTGTTGGCCACTAAATGTTGTGGTGCGTCGCTTGGCCCACACAAACTGGCGTATTGAAGGGGCACCCGTCAACGGAATTTTAAATGTTTTTTGACAACTTTTGTCTTGACCAAACCGCTTGCTGGACCCGCTGGCCGATGCCACTGATTCAAGAGGTTAACAGGGCCATATCGGACCCGAAATTCATCCCCGGCCATGTGCGGATTTTTGTCAACGGCTGGGCCTTCTTAGCCAAGGCTGTGGATGCTTCACATCAAGTTATCCACACGTTAACGCATCGCGGACAGAAAGGTTTTGCCGCACTGCGGAAAATATGATGTTGTGGGGCAACACCCCAAGCCGAGGCACTATATGCGACCTATTTCACTCCTGTTTCTGGTCGGCTTGTGTGCCTGCGCACCACAATATGTAGAGACTCTGGTCGAACCGGGACAAGATTTGCCCGTGCGCCGTGCGGTATTCGAAGAATCCCCCAAACCTCTGGATGCCGCATTCCGCTCATCCTGCGACTCGCCAGGTGATACGTTGAAACAGGTGTCACGCGCCGTGATCCAGTGCCGCATCCTGCCACCTCCGGATGTCGCCGCCTTTCTGGTGCTGCAATATGACGGGGCGCTCGAGGCGCCGACGCTCGTTGTGCAGAAAGAAACCGCAACGGCCGACGGAAATGTCGTGGTCGAGCTGTCCTACTTCGCCGAAGTGGTTCAGAAGTCAGGCAATCCACGCCGCATCTATTTCAAGCAGCCCGAGCTTGACAGGCTGATGGACCAGTTGCTGGCCGCGACCGGCGGTACCGCTGACAATTCGTGAATTCGGGAACTTGGTCGGAGCGAGAGGATTCGAACCTCCGACCCCCTGTACCCAAAACAGGTGCGCTACCAGGCTGCGCCACGCTCCGACCGTGCGCCCCTCTTAGACTTGCCGCACAGGATTGAAAAGACCTAACACGCCCAAGCGGCGCCGGTTTGTTCAAAGCTCGGGTGCCGCAACTGATCCCCCGGCGCAAGGCCCAGGCGCTTGGCCAGGCCACCGTTGATCTCCAGCACATGGGTCAGGCCCGATCCGCCCGGTATAGGCGTTTCATCCAGCGGAATGGCGCGATGATGAATGTGCTGCACAACCCCCTGTGGGTCGACAAACAGCATGTCCAGCTCGATCAACGTGTTGCGCATCCAAAAGGACAGTCGCTGAGGATGTGGATAGACAAAGAGCATTCCCGCCGATGCCGCCATGGAAGGACGATGCATCAGACCCTGCGCCCGTTCGGCAGCATCATCTGCAATCTCGACGTTGAACCGCGCTTCGCCGAACGCGCCCCGAATCCATACGGTATCTTCGCGACAGTCCGCGGCCGCTGCGGCGCCGCCCATGCAGGCGGCGGCAATCACCCACAACGCAAACCTGCGCGCGGTACGCCACATGTCAGTCATCGTCGCGCGGCAGCGCCGCTTCCCATGCCAGCACCTGTGCTGCCATGCGGCCACGTTTGCCATCGATCACGCGCATCGCCAGCGCTTCGCCCGGTGCCAGATCCGACAGCCCCGAGCGGCGCAGGACTTCGACATGCAGGAAAACGTCTTCGGCCGAACCGAACGCGTTGGCAAAGCCAAAGCCCTTGCCCTTGTCGAACCATTTCACGCGGCCAGGCTGCAACGGCGCGTCCGACACGACATGATCGTCGAGTTCCGCGATATCGGTCAGCCCAGCGGTGACATCACTGCTTGGCGGCACGATCTGCAACACCTCCACAGCCTGCACGCCGCGCTCTGTTTGCTGAATGCGCACGTCAATCGCGGCCCCGTCCGCAACAGAGGACTGGCCAAAATTACGCAGCACGTTCACGTGCAAAAGAATGTCCGGACCGCCTGTTTCCGAAACAATAAAACCAAACCCTTTGACGGGGTCAAACCACTTGACCGTTCCCGTCACCTGGCTTGTATCGCCGTTCTGTTCTGACACGCCTTGTCTTTCTTTGAGTGTATTGTGCCGCACTCCAACACTTGCGCTATTTTGCACGTTGTTTTCAACCCGTAAAAAAATGCGTGTTTCCAGAGTGTTGCATTTCATGCGTCGTGAAATTCACGGGTTAAGCCGGGTAATCTGCCACGGTTGCATCGAATTTTCCCGCCGCCAGCGGAACCGGTCATGCAATCGGAACGCCCCGTCGGACCAGAATTCCAATTCAGTCGGCTCAATCCGGTATCCTCCCCAGAACGGGGGACGTTGCGGGTTGGTGCCCTGTTGCGCTGTCACCTTGGCGACTTTTGCCACCAGAGACGCCCGGCCGTCGAGCGGCTGGCTTTGATCCGATGCCCAGGCACCCAGGCGCGACTTCAGCGACCTCGACCGGTAATAGGCATCCGCCTGCGGGCCATCCTCCCGCGATACCAGGCCACGCACCCGCACCTGCCGTCGCAAGGATTTCCAGTGCAGCACAAAGGCCGCTTTGCCCGCATGGTCAAGCTCTTGCGCCTTTGCGCTGCCATAGTTGGTATAGAAGACAAACGCATCCGCTTCGACCTCCTTGAGCAGGACCATGCGCACATTCGGCATGCCCGATGCGTCCACGGTACTCAGGGCAATGGCATTGTGATCGTTGACCTCGCTCGCTTCCGCCTCGCGCATCCAGCCGCGGATGATCTCGAACGGATCGTCGCCCGCAAATTTTCCGTCCCTGTCCGTCATATCCGCCTCCTGTCGCCTGCCCTGCTTCAGCTAGCGCGGCCTGACGCCAGCTTCAACCGGTCCGCGCTCTCTTGATGCGCCTATGTCAATGGCCTAAAGCTGACCGACAGAAACACGGGACGGGTGGGCAATAAAATGGCAAATGACCTGATGGCGGGCAAGCGGGGGCTGATCATGGGCCTCGCCAACGACAAATCCATCGCATGGGGCATCGCGAAAACCTTGCACGACGCAGGCGCAGAGCTGGCCTTCTCCTATCAGGGCGACGCGTTGAAAAAGCGTGTGGACCCGCTCGCCGGCCAACTTGGCAGCGATATTGTCCTGCCCTGTGATGTCGGCGACGAGGCGTCGATTGATGCGCTCTTTGCCGCGCTCAAGGAACGCTGGGGCCAACTGGATTTTCTGGTCCACGCCATCGGCTTTTCGGACAAGAATGAATTGCGCGGCCGCTATGTCGATACGAGCCGCAACAATTTTGCACTGACCATGGACATCTCCGTCTATTCCTTCACCGCCGTGATGCAGCGCGCCGAAAAGATGATGACCCAAGGCAGCAGCGCCGTGACGCTGACCTATTACGGGGCCGAACAGGTCATGCCGCATTATAATGTGATGGGCGTGGCCAAGGCGGCCCTTGAGGCATCGGTCAAATACCTGGCCGAGGATCTGGGCAAGGACGGCATCCGCGTCAACGCCATCAGCGCGGGGCCCATCAAGACGCTGGCTGCCTCCGGCATCGGCGATTTCCGCTACATCATGAAGTGGAACGAATACAACTCGCCATTGCGCCGCAACGTGACCATCGAAGATGTCGGCCGCTCGGCGCTCTTCCTTCTCAGCGATCTGGGCTCTGGCACCACGGGTGAAAACCTTCATGTCGACGCAGGCTACCACGTGGTCGGCATGAAGGCGGTGGACGCGCCCGACATCTCAAAAGGCTAAGTCATGAGCCTCACCGGATCCGATCTCCTTGCCTTCAATGTCGTACTGCTCGCGGCGCTGGCCTCGCCCGGTGCCGCGATGCTCTATATCACGCGGATGACGGTGGCGTCTGGGCGGCTGGCAGGGGTTGCCACCGGTTTTGGATTGGGCACGGCGGCGGCTCTGTGGACTTTTGCGGCGCTGATGGGTCTTGAGGCGGTGTTCACGTTGTTTCCGTGGACGTATACGGCGCTGAAACTGGGCGGCGCGCTCTATCTGATCTGGATCGCGGTGCAGACATGGCGCCACGCGCGCGCGCCCTTGGGCGACGCGCCGACACCCGGACGCCGTGCTTTCCTGTCCGGCCTGCTGGTCAATGCAGGCAACCCCAAGTCGATGCTTTTTGCCGCGGCGGTGATCGTCGTGATCTTCCCGCAAGGGTTGCGGGCGGCGGATATCGCGCTGATCGTTCTGAACCACTGGGTGCTCGAGTTGCTGTTCTATACCTGCCTTGCCACCGTGCTTGGCTCCGGTCCCGCCCGGCGCGGATATGTCCGCCTGAAACCCGTCTTTGACCGCATCGCGGCAACCCTACTTGGTGCGCTTGGCGTGCGCCTGATACTGGAGAAATAACCATGGCAGACCGCCTTCCCCACGAAAAAGGCTTCCACGTCAGCTGGGACCAGATGCACCGCGACAGCCGCGCGCTGGCCTGGCGCCTCGACGGCAAGGGCCCCGACGCCGGCAGCTGGCGCGCTGTGGTTGCCATCACGCGCGGTGGCATGGCCCCGGCGATGATCGTCGCCCGCGAGTTGGACATCCGCACCGTCGACACGATCAGCGTGAAATCCTACCACTCCGGTGGCGGCAAGGCCGACCAGCGCCGCGACGCCGAGGTGCTGAAATCCCCGAATGCCGAAATGATGGGCGACGGCACCGGCGTCCTGATCGTCGACGACCTCGTGGACAGCGGCAAGACGCTGGAACTGGTGCGCAGCCTCTATCCCAACGCCCATTTTGCCACCGTCTACGCCAAACCATCAGGCGAGCCGCAGGTCGATACTTTCATTACAGGCGTCAGCCAGGACACGTGGATATTCTTCCCCTGGGACATGGCGCTGCAATATGTCGAACCCTATCGCGGCACCGACTGACCGTATTCCTACTTTTCATGCCTCCGGCGGGCATATTTCTCGAACAATGAAGACGAGGGTCCTTCCTTTCCTTCATTGTTCCGACAAATATGCATCCGCACTCTGACCCAGGACCCGCCTCATGATCCCGACGCGCACCAATGCCACCTTCCCGCCCCCGGTGATGGAGGCCCGCCGCTGGATTGAAGGCGTCACATTTTCCGAAGCCCGCCCCCTGATCAACGTGAGCCAAGCCGCCCCGGTCGACCCGCCCCCGCCTGCGTTGCGTCAGGCCATGGCCGATGCGGCGCTGATGCGAGACGACGCCCATCTGTACGGCCCCGTGTTGGGTATGCCCGCCCTGCGCGCGGCACTCAGTGCCCAGATCAATGGCCACTACGGTGCCGAGACGCAGGCCGAGCACATCGCGATCACCTCCGGCTGCAACCAGGCTTTTGCCGCAGCCATCGCGTCGCTTTGTAATGAAGACGACGAGGTAATCCTGCCGACGCCGTGGTATTTCAATCACAAGATGTGGCTCGACATGGCCGGGGTCACTGCCGTGCCACTGGCCGTCGGCGACGACATGCTGCCGGATGTGGACAGCGCACGCGCCGCAATCACGGACAGGACCCGTGCCATCGCGCTGGTCACCCCCAACAACCCCGCAGGTGTCGAATACCCCTCCGATCTGGTTCTGGCTTTCTACGAGCTGGCGCGCGCCCATGGCGTGGCTCTGATCGTCGATGAAACCTACCGCGACTTCGACAGCCGCAGCGGCCCGCCGCACCCCCTCCTCCAACAACCGGGCTGGGAAGAGACGTTCATCCATCTCTACTCCTTTTCCAAGGCCTACCGCCTGACCGGGCACCGCGTAGGCGCGCTGGCGTCCTCACCCGCGCGACTGGCGGAGATCGAGAAATTCCTCGACACGGTCGCCATCTGCCCCGGCCAGATCGGCCAATATGCGGCCCTTTGGGGGGTCGAGAACCTGAGCCAGTGGGTCGCGGGCGAACGGGACGAGATCCTTGCCCGCCGCGCTGCCATCACCGAAGGGTTTCCGCGCCTCGCCGACAAAGGCTGGTCCCTGCTGGGACTGGGCGCGTACTTCGCCTATGTCACGCACCCGTTCGATATGTCCTCTGCGGATCTGGCGCCGCTGCTGGTCAGGGAGGCGGGCATTTTGTGCCTGCCCGGCACCATGTTCTGGCCCCAAGGCGATCCACGCGGCGCGGCGCAGCTGCGCATTGCCTTTGCCAATCTCGATGCCGCCGGGATCGACGCGTTTTACACAAGGCTGTCAGCGCTCGCGCTCTGATCCGAACCGCCCTTGCCCGTGACATCGCGCGGGGATAGACATCGGCAACCAAAAGACAACCCCGGAGAGGGCGCACATGGCCAAGGGCTCAAACAACCTGTCGAAAACCGCAGTCTGGATCCTTCTGGGCCTGCTCATCCTTGCGCTTGGCGGGTTCGGTGCCACCAACCTGAGCGGGACCATCCGCACCATCGGGCAAGTCGGCGACAAGCATATCGACATCCAGGACTATGCCCGCACCCTGCAACAGGAAATCCAGGCCGTCAGCCAACAGACCGGCAGCCAGCTGACCTTTGCCCGGGCCCAGGCCATCGGTCTGGATCAGGCGGTGCTGTCGCAGATGGTGCGCGCACGCGCACTCGATCACGAGGCCGAGCAGATGGGGCTGAGCGTCGGCGACGCGACCCTGCGCGACGAGATCCTCAACATCCCCAGCTTCCGCGGCCTCGACGGCAGCTTTGACCGCGACGCCTACCGCTTTGCGCTTGAACAGTCGGGCACCAGCGAGGCGCAGTTCGAAACACAGCTGCGCGAGGAAGTCGCCCGTTCCCTCTTGCAGGGTGCGATCATGTCCGGGGTCACCATGCCCGACACCTATGCCCGCACACTTGTGTCATTCCTTGGCGAGACGCGCGATTTCACCTGGGTCAGCCTGTCAGAAGCCGACCTGACCGAGCCTTTGCCGACCCCAACGGACGACATGTTGCGCGCCTATTACGAGGCCAATCTTGGCGACTACCAACTGCCCGAGACCAAGCGCATCACCTATGCGTCGCTCTTGCCTGACATGATCCTTGATACCGTCGAGGTGGCCGAAGACACGTTGCGCGCCGAATACGAGGCGCGGGCGGATCTGTATAACACCCCGGAACGGCGTCTGGTCGAACGTCTGGTCTATCTGGATGCCGAGGCAGCGGACCGCGCTGCGGCCCAGCTTGAGGTTGGCGGCACCACCTTCGAGGCGCTGGTGCAGGACCGGGGCCTGTCGCTGGGCGATGTGGATCTGGGCGATGTGACGCGGCTGGAACTGGATGCCGCGGGCGAGGCCGTGTTCAACGCCTCCGTGGGCGACGTGGTCGGACCGCTGCCCTCGTCGCTGGGCCCTGCGCTGTTCCGCGTGAACGCTGTCCTGCCCGCGCAAAGGACCACGTTCGAAGAGGCACAGCCGCAACTGCGTCAGGATCTGGCACTGGATGCCGCGCGCCGTCAGGTCGCCTTTCAGGCCGAGGAATTCGACAATCTGCTGGCCGGTGGCGCCACGCTTGAGGAACTGGACGCGGAAACGGATATGCAGCTGGGCACGATCGACTGGTATCCGGCAGTGGGCGACGACATCGCCGCCTATGACGATTTCCGCTCCGCCGCGCGCGACCTGACCGACAACGATTTCCCCGAGATCATCACGCTCGACGATGGCGGGATCGTCGCCATGCGCCTCGAAGAGACGTTGCCGCCCCGCCCCGCGCCATTTGAGAACGTGGCGGACGCGGTGCGCACCAACTGGAGCGCCGAACAGACGCAGGAACGTCTGACCGCGCAGGTCGCCACCGTGCTGCCCGCGCTTGAGGCAGGCGACAGCTTTGCGTCGCAAGCGCTCGATTCCATTGTCGAAACCGATCAGGACCGCAGCGCATTTATTCAGGGCACGCCGCCGATCTTCATGCAGACCGTGTTCGAAATGGAGCCCGGTGAGGTGCGTGTCGTCGACGGCTTCGGCGCGGTGATGATCGTCCGTCTGGACGGGATCAACGACATCGAAAACGACGCGGAAGCGCAGGAAGAGACCGCCGCCCTCAGCCGCGAAATCGGTCAACTGGTGGCCGCTGAACTCTTCAACCTCTTTGGCGAGGACGTGGTGCTGCGCGCCGGTCCGCAGATCAACCAACAGGCGCTTGACGCCGTGCATGTGAACTTTCCCTGATGGCCCTCGTCCCCGACTTTGACGCCTTTGCCAGCGACTATGCGGCGGGCAGGAACCAGATCGTCTATACCCGTCTGGCCGCTGATCTCGACACGCCCGTGTCGCTGATGCTCAAGCTCACCGGCGCGCAAAAGGACGCCTTTGTGCTGGAATCCGTGACCGGCGGCGAGGTGCGCGGGCGCTATTCCATCATCGGGATGAAGCCGGATCTGGTGTGGCGCTGCCGGGGCGAGACCTCCGCCATCAACCGCACCGCCCGCTATGACGCCGATGCGTTCGAGGACGTGCCCGGCAACCCGCTCGACGTGCTGCGGGACCTGATTGACGAAAGCCGGATTGACCTGCCCGCCGACCTGCCGCAGGCGGCAGCGGGGCTGTTCGGCTATCTGGGCTATGACATGATCCGCCTTGTCGAACACCTGCCCGACATCAATCCCGACCCGCTGGGCCTGCCCGATGCGGTCATGCTGCGCCCGTCGGTCATCGCGGTGCTTGACGGGGTCAAGGGCGAGGTCACCGTGGTCTCGCCCGCATGGGTCAGCGACGGGCAATCGGCGCGCGCAGCCTATGCGCAGGCCGCCGAAAGAGTGATGGACGCGGTGCGCGATCTGGAACGCGCGATGCCCATGGAAACCCGCGATCTGGGCGATGCAGCACCCGTGGCGGACCCCGTTTCGAACTTTACCAAGCCCGCCTACAAGGCTGCCGTGGAAAAGGCGCGCGACTATATCAAGGCGGGCGATATCTTTCAGGTGGTCCCGGCGCAGCGCTGGACGCAAGAGTTCCGCGAACCGCCCTTTGCGCTCTATCGCAGCCTGCGGCGTACCAACCCCTCGCCCTTCATGTTCTATTTCAATTTCGGCGGCTTTCAGGTGATCGGTGCCAGCCCCGAGATTCTGGTCCGCGTCTTCGGCAACGAGATCACCATCCGGCCCATCGCGGGCACCCGTCCCCGCGGGGACACCCCCGAAAAGGACAATGCGCTCGAGGCGGATCTGCTGGCCGACAAGAAGGAACTGGCCGAGCATCTCATGCTGCTGGATCTGGGCCGCAACGATGTGGGCCGCGTGGCCAAGATCGGCACCGTGCGTCCAACCGAGGAATTCATCGTCGAACGCTATAGCCACGTGATGCACATCGTGTCCAACGTCGTGGGCGAACTGGCGACGGGCAAGGACGCGCTGGATGCGTTTTTTGCGGGCATGCCTGCGGGCACCGTGTCCGGCGCGCCCAAGGTCCGCGCGATGGAGATCATCGACGAGTTGGAGCCGGAAAAGCGCGGCGTCTATGGTGGCGGCGTCGGCTATTTCAGCGCAGGCGGCGACATGGACATGTGCATCGCCCTGCGCACCGCCGTGGTGCAGGATCAAAAGCTCTATATTCAGGCCGGAGGCGGCGTCGTTTATGACAGCGATCCCGAGGCCGAATTCATGGAAACGGTGCACAAGGCCGGTGCCATCCGGCGGGCGGCGGCGGATGCCGCGCGCTTTGGCGGGGGCAATACGTGACGCCGCGCACGACCCGCGCGCCCTTTTCCATTGGTGACACGCAGGTCGCCCCAGGCACGCGCGCCAGCGTACCGCTGCCCGTTTCTGCCCTGCCCGATCACACCCCCATCAACCTGCGCGTCGAGGTGATCCACGGCAAGCGCCCCGGCCCCACCATGTTCGTCAGTGCCGCCGTGCACGGGGATGAGGTCATCGGGGTCGAGATCGTGCGCCGCCTGTTGCGCACACCGCAACTGGAAAACCTGCGCGGCACGCTTCTGGTCGTGCCTGTGGTCAACAGCTTCGGCTTTCTTGCGCGCTCGCGCTACCTGCCCGACCGGCGCGACCTCAACCGTTGCTTTCCCGGCTCGTCCAAGGGATCGCTCGGCTCGCGGCTGGCGCATATCTTTTTGCACGAGGTCGTGCTGCGCTGCGATTTCGGAATCGACCTGCATTCGGCGGCGGAACACCGCACCAATCTGCCGCAGATCCGCGTGACCCCCGGCGACACGACCACCGCACGCATGGCCCGCGCCTTTGGCGCGCCGGTAATCCTGACATCCCCCCTGCGCGACGGATCCCTGCGTGGCGAGGCCGCGGAACGCGGCACGCCCATCCTGCTCTACGAGGCGGGCGAAGGGCTGCGCTTTGACGAATTTGCGGTGCGCGTGGGCGTGGCGGGCATCCTGCGCGTGATGCGCGATCAGGACATGCTGGCCGCCAAGGGCATCGCCAAGGCCCGCGCACCCTCTCTGATCTGCCGGTCGTCGACGTGGCTGCGCGCGCCCGTGGGCGGGCTCTTGCGCACCTTTCGCGCCGAAGGCGATATCGTGGAGGCGGGCGAGGTCCTGGCCGCCGTCTCCGACCCTTCGGGCGACACGGAAACCGAGCTGACGGCCCCCGATGCGGGCATCCTCATCGGGCGTGCGGTCCTGCCGGTCGTGAACGAGGGCGACGCGGTGTTCCACCTCGCGGCCCTCAGCCCCAAGGCGGACGAGGACACGGTCGACGCCCTGACGGCACAGCTCGAGGCCGACCCGCTCTTTGACGAAGACGAGATTATCTGACGCGCCTAAGGATCGCCGTTCAGCGTCGTCAGAACCGCCGACACAGGTGCCAGCGCCACGCGCTCTGCCCGGTCCTGCAACCCCCACAGCAGCAAGGCCGAGATCGTGTCAGGCCGCACCCGGCCCACCATGATCACGCCGCCCTCCTGCCCGGCGCGAAAGGCCGCCTGATCCAGAAACCGCCGGATCACGGTCGGGGTCTGATCGGCGCTGTCGAAATCTCGGAACACCAGCCCCGCAGGCACACCCGCACGGGCCGCCAGCTTTTGCGCGGTGTTCAATCCCTTGGATTGCAGCACCAGCCCGTGGCCCGAGGCCAGCACCGCTTCGGTCACCTGGTCAGAGGCCTCGCGCGTGCCCTGCACGCCGGAGCCGGGTCCCTCCATCACCGCCACCGCTTCGGGTGCGGCGGCAAGCGCGGCCTGCATCGCGACTTCCGTATCGCTGGCCGTGGCCCCCTGTGGCAGGTCGACCAGCGCCATGACCTCGAACCCCTGCGCCCGGTACTCTGCCATCCGCGCCGCACTGTCCGGCAATGTCACGTCCACCGCAAAGGTCAGCGGATAGGGAAAGCTCTGCAAGGCTGTCGGCCCCACCGGGCCACCGCTCAGGTCGACGCCGCTGTCGATCAGGACAATGGACATCAGCGGTTTGTCATCCGGGTTCTCGAACGGTGTGGCAAAGGCCACGATCGGTGGCGCATCCGGCGCCACATCGGGCGTCTCAGGTGCCTCGGTGCCCGGCACGGTCGGCGTGCGATCCACCAGTGACCCCGCAGGTGTGCCGATGGTCGGTCGCCCTTCGGCACGCGGTTCGGGCAAGGCGGCGACTACGTCGGGCTGCGGTGCGGGCGTGTCGGGCTGCGCCGGTGCCACGGCCACGTCGGGTTCCTCGGGCGCGGTGCTGGCCTGGCCTGTATCCGGCGCAGGCGCTTCGCTGCCCGGCACCTCTGGCGCGTCGCCCGCGCTCGGCGCAAAGGCACCGGACGTGTCGGGCACAGTGGGCGCGGCAGGCTGCGCAGGCTCGGTTGAAATGGAAAGCTCGGTTTCGGAACCGGGCACCGCGGGCGCGTCGGATGGCGCGCCGGGTTGCACCGGGGCATCCGTGTCCAGCGCCACGCCGCCCGCATCCGCCGCAGCCGCTGGATCAGACAGAGCATCCGCCCCGCCGGTTTCCGGAACGGTCGGTGTGTCGGCCCCTGCATTCTCTGCCGCGGACACGTCATCAATGCCGGGCGACGCCACTTGCGGCGCATCGCCGTCACGCACCAGATCCGCATCAGTCACCGCCGACGCCGTCGTCGTGTCTCCGGCCGCAGGTGCCGTTGTGCCCGCAGGGGCCGTCACCTCCGCCTCGGGCCGGAACGGGCCATCGGCCACCACGGATGCGACACCCGCACCCACAACACTGACCACGCCCCCGACAAGAACGCCGCTCAAAAATCCCCGTGCCATGTCCCACTCTCCGCCTGTGCGCGAGGCCCCGCTTTGCGATGTGCCCCACATGCCCGTCATGCTCCGCCGCCACCCCAGCGCCCCTTGACGCTGGCGAACAAGCCTGAACATGTATGGCCCCAACTATACGGGCCAAAGGCCCCCCTTGGAACACGAGATTTCGCGATGCTGCTGCTGATCGATAATTATGACAGTTTTACCTACAACCTTGTCCATTATCTGGGGGAATTGGGGGCAGATGTCGTCGTCCGGCGCAACGATGCGTTGAATGTCCAGGAGGCGATGGCGATGCGGCCCGACGGGATCCTGCTGTCCCCCGGCCCATGTGACCCCGATCAGGCAGGCATTTGCCTGGCCCTTACTGCCGCCGCCGCCGAAACGCGCACACCGCTGATGGGCGTGTGCCTCGGCCACCAGACCATCGGCCAGGCCTTTGGCGGCAAGGTCGTGCGCGCCCCCGACATCGTGCACGGCAAACTGGGCACCATGTCCCACGCGGGGCGCGGCGTCTTTGCCGGGCTGCCCAGCCCGTTCGAGGCCACCCGCTACCATTCCCTGACCGTTGACCGCGACAGCCTGCCCGACTGCCTCGAGATCACGGCAGAGGTCGAGGACGGCACCATCATGGGCCTGTCGCACCGCGCATTGCCGATCCACGGCGTGCAGTTCCACCCCGAAAGCATCCGCTCCGAACACGGCCACGCGCTGCTGAAGAACTTCGTCGACCTGATGCCGGTGGCGGCATGAGCGACGCGCTGAAACCCCTGATCGATGCCGCCGCGAACGGTCCGCTGACCCGCACGCAGGCCGAGGCGGCGTTCCAGATCCTCTTTGACGGCGAAGCCACGCCCAGCCAGATCGGCGGGCTCCTCATGGCATTGCGCACGCGGGGCGAGACGGTGGACGAATACGCCGCCGCCGCAGCTGTCATGCGCGCCAAGTGCAACGCCGTGTCCGCGCCCGAAGGGGCCATGGACATCGTGGGCACCGGTGGGGATGGCAAGGGCACGCTGAACATCTCGACCGCCACCGCCTTTGTCGTCGCGGGTGCAGGCGTCCCGGTCGCAAAACACGGCAACCGCAACCTCAGTTCCAAATCCGGCGCGGCCGATGCGCTGACCCAGATGGGGATCAACGTCATGGTCGGCGCGCCCGTGGTCGAGGCGGCACTGGCCCAGGCCGGCATCGGCTTCATGATGGCGCCCATGCACCACCCTGCGATTGCCCACGTGATGCCCACCCGCGCAGAACTGGGCACGCGCACGATCTTCAACATCCTGGGCCCCCTGACCAACCCCGCAGGCGTCAAACGGCAGCTCACGGGGGCCTACCGCCGCGACCTGATCCGCCCGATGGCCGAAACTCTGGGGCAACTGGGATCCGAGGCCGCGTGGCTCGTCCACGGCTCCGACGGCACGGACGAGCTGACGATCACGGGCGTCTCCTGGGTCTCGGCGCTGGACAACGGCGCAGTGAGTGAGTTCGAGGTGCACCCCGAGGACGCAGGCCTGCCCGTGCATCCGTTCGAGGACATCGTCGGCGGCACGCCAGAGCAAAACGCGCAGGCGTTTACCGCACTGCTGGACGGCGCGCCCGGCGCTTACCGTGACGCGGTCCTGCTCAACGCCGCCGCTGCCCTCAAGGTCGCAGGCCACGCGACCGACCTCAAGGACGGCGTTGCCCAAGCCGCCGAAAGTATCGACAGTGGCGCGGCAAAAGCCAAGATAAAGGCCGTCGCCGAGATCACCCAAAGAGCAGGGTAAACCCTTCTCTTGGCTCCAAATATCCCGGGGAGCACGAGGGGCTGGCCCCTCGGTCCCACGGCCAGACAAAAAGCGCACCATATGACAGACACGATCCTCGACAAAATCAAGGCCTACAAGCTCGACGAAATCGCCGCCGACAAGGCCGCGAAACCCCTCGAGGCCGTAGAAGCCGAAGCCCAGGGCGCCGGCCCCATCCGCCCCTTTGCCCAGGCGCTGCAATACGCAAACCGCGAAGGCTACGGCCTGATCGCCGAGATCAAGAAGGCCAGCCCGTCCAAGGGTCTGATCCGCGCCGATTTCGACCCCGCATCCCTCGCCCAGGCCTATGCAGAGGGGGGCGCCACCTGTCTGTCGATCCTGACCGACACGCCCAGCTTTCAGGGCGCGAAACAGTTTCTGACGGACGCACGCGCAGCCTGCGACCTGCCCTGCCTGCGCAAGGATTTCATGTACGACACCTATCAGGTGGCCGAGGCCCGCGCGCTTGGGGCCGACTGCATCCTGATCATCATGGCCTCCGTCAGTGACGCCCAGGCGGCAGAGCTGGAGGACGCGGCCCACGGCTGGGGCATGGATGTCCTGCTCGAGGTGCATGACGCAGAAGAACTGGACCGCGCCGCCCTCCTCAAAAGCCCGCTGATGGGCATCAACAACCGCAATCTCAAGACCTTTGACGTGACGCTCGACACCACCCGCACCCTGTCCAAGCGCGTGCCCGCCGACCGCACCATCGTTGCCGAAAGCGGGCTGAACACCCCCGCCGATCTGGCCGATCTCGCGATGTACGGCGCGCGCACCTTCCTGATCGGGGAAAGCCTGATGCGGCAGGACGATGTGGCCGGGGCCACGCGCACCCTGCTGGCCAATCCGCTCGTGTCCGGCGGGGGCATGTAGATGGCGCTCACCCATTTCGATGCCGCCGGGGCCGCACATATGGTCGATGTGTCCGACAAGGACGTGACCGACCGTGTGGCCGTGGCCGCCGCGTGGATCAAGATGTCGCCGGAAACGCTTGAAATCATTACTAAAGGCACGGCTAAGAAAGGCGACGTGATCGGCGTGGCGCGGCTGGCCGGGATCATGGCGGCCAAGCGGACGGCGGACCTGATCCCGCTGTGCCATCCACTGCCCATCACCAAGGTCGGGGTCGAGATCGACCGCGATCCCGCCCTGCCGGGCCTGCGCATCACCGCAACGGTCAAGACCACGGGCCAGACCGGGGTGGAGATGGAGGCGCTGACCGCCGCCAGCACCTGCGCGCTGACCGTCTATGACATGGCCAAGGCCGTGGACAAGCACATGGAGATCGGCGGCATCCACGTCCGGCTCAAGGATGGCGGCAAATCCGGGCGTTTCGAGGCCCCATGATCCCGGTCGACACCGCCCTTGATCACCTCTTTGCGCTGGCCGACCCGCTGCCGGTCGAGGTCGTGCCCCTGCGTGCCGCCGCGGGCCGCGTGCTGGCCGAACCGGTCACCGCACAGCGCACGCAACCGCCCTTTGCCGCATCGTCCATGGACGGCTACGCGCTCAAATCCATCGAGGCCGACCTGCACGCGCAGTTCAAAGTTGTGGGGGAATCTTCCGCCGGACATCGCTGGACAGGGACGCTGGGTGCCGGTCAGGCGGTGCGCATCTTTACCGGCGCGCCGGTACCCGATGGTGCCGACAAGGTCGTGATCCAGGAGGACGTGACCCGCACCGGCGACCTGATCGCCATCACCGCCGATCCCGGCCCCAAGGGCAACATCCGCCCCGCCGGCGTCGATTTCGCGGCGGGCATGCAGATGGACGCAGCCCGGCGGCTGACACCGGGCGACGTGGCGCTGCTGGCGGCCATGAACATCGCCCAGGTGCCCGTCCGCCGCGCGCCAGTCGTGGCACTGATGGCCACGGGTGACGAGTTGGTGCAACCGGGTGAGGCACCGGGCCCGGACCAGATCATCGCCTCCAACACCTTTGGTCTGGCCGCGATGCTGGAACGGTTCGGCGCGGTTGCACGGATGATGCCCATCGCGCGCGACACCGCATCGTCGCTGAGCACTGCGTTTGAGCTGGCGCAGGGGGCCGACCTGATCGTCACCATCGGCGGGGCGTCCGTGGGTGACCACGACCTCGTGGCCCATGTCGCCGCCGAAATGGGCATGGACCAGTCCTTCTACAAGGTCGCCATGCGCCCCGGCAAACCGCTGATGGCAGGCCGTCTGAACGGCACACCCATGGTGGGCCTGCCGGGCAATCCGGTCTCTGCCATGGTCTGCGGCACCGTGTTCCTGCAACCGATGCTGTCGGCGATGCTGGGCCTTGGACAGGCGGCGATGCCGCGCACATCGATGCCGCTGGCCGCACCGCTGGGCCAGAACGGCCCACGCGAACACTATATGCGCGCCGTGATCGAGGGGGGCACCGTGCGTGACGCAGGCGCACAGGACAGCTCGCTTCTGACCGTGCTCGCGCGGTCCAACGCGCTTATCGTGCGCCCGCCCCATGCGCCCGCCCAAGACGCGGGCACGCCGGTGGATGTCATCCCGCTCGACTGACTGTTGACACAAAACAAGAACGTCCGTAGAACAAACCCAAACCAACGCAATTGGTAACGGCCAACGGAGGACGGAGCATGCTGACGAAAAAGCAGCTGGATCTACTGCAATTCATTCACAAACGTGTCCAGCGGGACGGCGTCCCGCCCAGCTTTGATGAGATGAAAGAGGCGCTGGACCTGCGGTCTAAGTCCGGCATTCACCGTCTGATCACGGCCCTTGAGGAACGCGGCTTTATCCGGCGTCTGGCGCACCGCGCCCGCGCCATCGAGGTGGTGCGCCTGCCCGATAGCATGGGCGGCTTTACCCCCCGCGTCATCGATGGCGACCGCCCCGACGTCCCACCCCCCGCCGCCGCCCAGACGGTCGAGGCGGCGCATGCGGTCGAACTGCCCGTGATGGGCCGGATCGCCGCCGGTGTGCCGATCTCTGCCATTTCCGAAGTGTCGCATTCCGTGGCCGTGCCCGGCCAGATGCTCAGCGGCAAGGGTGAGCATTATGCGCTCGAGGTCAAGGGCGACTCGATGATCGACGCGGGCATCAATGACGGCGACGTCGTGGTCATCCGCGAAACCTCTGCCGTGGACAATGGAGACATCGTCGTCGCACTGGTCGAGGATCACGAGGCCACGCTGAAACGCTATATGCGCAAGGGCGACACCATCGCGCTCGAGGCGGCCAACCCCGCCTATGAGACCCGCGTGTTCCCTGTGGGTCATGTCAAGGTGCAGGGCAAGCTGGTCGGGCTGATCCGCACGTATTGAGGACGCAGGGCCTGCGCGGCCAAGGTCTCGGACAGCGGCCCCGGCTTCAGATCGGGGGGCCGCGTCTGGCTGTAACGCTCGTCCCTTTGGGACACGTTCGGGTGCCGGACAAGCGAGCTGATCTGCATCTACTCAGGGCGCGCGATCCGCACGGCCAACGTCTCAGACGGTGACCCCGGTTTCAGATCGGGGGCCGCGCCTGGCCGGACCTCTTCTTCCCCCTTGGGACAGCTTAAGATGCAGAGCATGCTCTGCGAGATGATCCGCACCTGTCAAGGACGCAGGGCCTGCGCGGCCAAGGTCTCGGTCAGTGGCCCCAGTTTCAGATCGGGGGCCGCGTGCCGCGCCCAGCCGGACCACATCCTGTCCCCCGCCACGGCCCGCGCCGTGACCAGGCGCAGCTGGTCCCCCTGCGCCACCACTGCCACCGCACCGGTCTTGCGCAGCGTCGCGGGGTCCAGCACCAGACAGGGCAGATCCCGGATCGCGGGCAGCTTGGCGTTTGTGACCACCACCTCGCCGGGCGCGCAGCCGTCAAATGCGGCTGCCGCGCGTTTGCCCGTGAGGTGCACGACGCGCAGCCCTGTGACATCCCCGCCAGACCACCGCGCCGCCGCCTGCGCCTGATCGACGCCGTCGCCGTCGTTCTCCAGCCAGTTGCGCGCTACGAACCCCGCCCCCTTGGGTTTGCTGAGCGCCCGGCCTTCGGGCGTCATCACGCCAACCAGACCGCCGGTATCAGCCACCAGAACCGCGGGCCGGTCCCCCACCTGCCAGCCCAGCAATGCGGCGGCGATCACGGCCGTCCCGGCCCACCGCGCGCGCCCCTGCCACAGGATCACAAACAGCGCACCAAGCGCCATGACCGGCAACACCCAGGGCTGCGGCCCCGTCACGTACCCACGGGCACCCTCAAGGCCCGACACGAAATCCGCCACCCACAGGATCCACTGAAGGCCCAGCCCCATGATCCACAGCCCCACGATCTCGGCCCCGAACGGGGCCAGCGCCAGTGCCAGCACCGCCGCCGGGATTACGATGGCCCCCATCAGCGGCACGCTCGCCAGGTTCGCGAAAATGCCATAATGCGCCATGGTGTTGAAATGCGCGGCCCCGATGGGCGACGTGGCCAGCCCCGCCACCGCCGACGAAATCACCACCCCCATCGCGGGCTGGATCCAGCGCGGCCCCGGCGTCCATTGCGCATCGCGCATCCAGCCGAACACCGCCACCAGCGCCGTCGTGGCGGCAAAGGACATCTGGAACCCCGGCCCCATCAGCGCCTCGGGCCGCAACAGCAGCACGATCATCGCCGCAATCGCCACCGCCCGCAGGCTCAGGGCACGGCGGTTGACCATGATCGCGCACAGGGCGACCGCGACCATGATGAACGCGCGTTCCGTGGCGACATTGCCCCCCGACAGCGCCAGATAGACTGACGCCGCCACCAGCGCACCCGCCGCCGCCAGCTTGCGCGCAGGCCAGGACAGCGCCACGACCGGGATCAGCGCAAAGATCAGCCGCAAAAGCCCAAAGACAAATCCGCTGAGCAGCCCCATATGCAGCCCCGAAATGGCCAGCAGGTGCGCGGTGTTGGAGGCGCGCAGGTCGTCCAGACCGTCCTGGCTGATCCCGCTGCGGTCGCCCGTCGTGACGGCGGCGGCAAAGCCACCGACATCGCCCGGCAGTGCCGCGCGCACGCGGGCCGACGCAGTCATTCGGATGCGGAACACGGTCTGGCGCAGGTCAAACTCCGCGGCGCTTATCGCGACCAGCGGCACACGGGTATAGCCCACCGCCCCCAGTCGCGCGAACCACGCGTGGCGCTGAAAGTCAAAGCCGCCCGGCTCCACCGGCCCGCCCGGAGGGCCCAAATGGGCGGTCGTCATCACTCGCAATCCCGGTTCCGGCGCCACCCCCAGATCCGCATCGCCATGCAGCGAAATCCGCACCCGTGTCGGCGTCTCGAACGGGGCCACGCGGTCCAGCTTGACCCGGTCCAGCGTCAGGCGCACGGCGTCCGACCCGCTGCGGTCCATGCCCACAATACGCCCCTCGACCGCGCCGTAATACCGCCAGTCCAGCACCGGCCCCGCCACCTGATGCGCCCGCACCCCCGCCACGACAAAACCAAGTGCAACCATCGCCACAAACACCGGCAGCGGCGACACACGTTCGTCCAGACGCCACGCCGCCAGCGCGGCCCAGACACCGCCCGCCGCCACCAGCGCAATCTGCGCAACACCCGGTTCGAACCGCATCGCGAAAAACAGGGCCACACCCGTGGCCATGCCCACGGGCAACCAGCCAAACAGGCTGCCCCGTTGATGCAGAAACACCTCTGAGACGCGCAGCCCAAGGCCCATGCTTGCCCCTGTCGTCCTTGGTGAGTATCAGGAGCCGAAACCGTAGTCCCTTCTTGGTTAAGCAAAGGTAAATGTGCCCCCATGACCCAGGCCGTCGTCACCCGTTTCGCGCCCTCGCCCACCGGCTTTCTGCATATCGGCGGCGCGCGGACCGCGCTGTTCAACTGGCTGTTTGCCCGCGGTCGTGGCGGCACGTTCCTGCTGCGGATCGAGGACACGGACCGCGCCCGCTCCACGCCCGAGGCGACGCAGGCCATTCTGGACGGAATGGCATGGCTGGGTCTCGACCATGACGGCGAGGTCATCAGCCAGTTCGACCGCGCCGACCGTCACGCAGAGGTCGCCAATCAGCTGCTGGCACAAGGCAAGGCCTATAAGTGCTTTGCCACGCAAGAGGAAATCGCCGCCTTCCGCGAGGCCGCCCGCGCCGAAGGGCGTTCGACCCTCTATCGTTCGCCTTGGCGTGACGCGGATCCTGCCACGCACCCTGACGCGCCCTACGTGGTCCGGATCAAGGCCCCGCAGGACGGCGAGACGGTGATCCGCGACGCGGTGCAGGGCGATGTGACCATCCGCAACGACCAGCTGGACGACATGGTCATGCTGCGCGCGGACGGCACGCCGGTCTACATGCTGGCGGTGGTGGTGGACGACCATGACATGGGCGTCACCCACGTGATCCGCGGCGATGACCACCTCAACAACGCCGCACGCCAGATGATGATCTATGACGCGATGGAATGGGGTGTGCCCGTCTGGGCGCATATCCCGCTGATCCACGGCGCCGATGGCAAGAAACTGTCGAAACGCCATGGCGCACTCGGCGCACAGGAATATCAGGCGATGGGCTACCCGGCGGCGGGCATGCGCAACTATCTGGCGCGTCTGGGCTGGAGCCACGGGGACGACGAATTCTTTACCGACGCGCAGGCGCGCGACTGGTTCGATCTGGGTGGGATCGGCAAAAGCCCCGCCCGTTTCGACGTCAAGAAGCTGGAATCCTTGTGTGGTCAGCACATGGCACAGGCGGATGACGCTGCATTGCAGCGCGAGATCATCGCCTTTCTGGCCGCCGCGGACATGGATCCGATCACAATTTCACAGCAGGACATGCTGCTCAAGGCGCTGCCCTTCGTCAAGGAACGCGCCAAGACCTTCCCTGATTTACTTGAAAAGGCGCACTTTTCCCTAACTTCGCGCCCGATCACGCCAGATGAAAAAGCAGCCAAGGCGCTTGATCCGGTATCCCGTGGTATACTGAGCCAATTGACGCCGCAGCTGCAAACCGTTAGGTGGGAACGTGACACTCTGGAGGCGGTCCTGAACGATTTTGCTGCGGCACAGGACACGAAATTCGGCAAGTTGGCGGGGCCTTTGCGGGCGGCGCTTGCGGGCCGGGCCGTGACGCCTTCTGTCTTTGACATGATGCTGGTTCTGGGGCGCGAAGAAACCCTTGCCAGGCTTGAGGATGCTGCCACCTGACGGGTTCGCAATTCGTTTACGGTGCGCAGTCTAACGATAGGGCCACGACCAGTGGCCCGCGGCGGGGTCTCCCTGCCCTGCGACGAAAAGGAACGACCCTGATGGCTGACGCACCCAAATCCGCAACCCTGACAATTGGTGACAACACCTACGACCTGCCGATCCACTCGCCCACGGCGGGCCCTGACGTCGTGGACATCCGCAAGCTCTATGGCCAGGCGGGCGTGTTCACCTATGACCCCGGCTTTACCTCCACGGCCAGCTGCGACAGCACCATCACCTTTATCGACGGTGGCGAGGGCGTGCTGCTGCACCGCGGCTATCCGATCGACCAGCTGGCCGAGAAATCCCACTATCTCGAGGTCTGCTACCTGCTGCTTTACGGTGAACTGCCGTCAGCCGCGCAGTTGGAAGAATTCGAAAGCCTCGTGACCAACCACACCATGCTGCACGAGCAGATGGTTTATTTCTATCGCGGGTTCCGCCGTGACGCGCACCCGATGGCGATCATGACCGGCGTTGTGGGGGCGATGTCCGCCTTTTACCACGACAGCACCGACATCCACGACGCGCACCAGCGCGAGGTTGCCTCGATCCGCCTGATTGCGAAGATGCCGACAATTGCGGCCTGGGCCTACAAGTTCTCCATCGGCCAGCCCTTCATCTATCCGCGCAACGATCTGGACTATGCCTCTAACTTCCTGCGCATGTGCTTTGCCGTCCCTGCCGAAGACTACGAAGTGAACCCGATCCTCAGCCGCGCGATGGACCGCATCTTTACCCTGCACGCGGATCACGAACAGAACGCCTCGACCTCGACCGTGCGTCTGGCCTCGTCCTCGGGTGCCAACCCGTTCGCCTGTATCGCCGCAGGCATCGCCTGCCTCTGGGGTCCGGCCCACGGTGGCGCAAACCAAGCCTGCCTCGAGATGCTCAAGGAAATCGGCAGCGTCGACCGCATCCCAGAATTCATCGCCCGCGCCAAGGACAAGAACGACCCGTTCCGCCTGATGGGCTTTGGCCACCGGGTCTACAAAAATTTCGACCCGCGCGCGACGGTAATGAAACAGTCCGCCGACGAGGTGCTAGAACTGCTGGGCGTCGAAAACAACCCCGTTCTGGCCGTTGCCAAGGAACTGGAAAAACAGGCCCTCGAAGATCCGTATTTCGCGGAAAAGAAACTGTTCCCGAACGTGGATTTCTACTCCGGTGTCATCCTCGAGGCGATGGGCTTCCCCACGTCGATGTTCACGCCGATCTTTGCGCTATCGCGCACCGTGGGCTGGATTTCGCAGTGGAAGGAAATGATCGGCGATCCACAGAACAAGATCGGCCGCCCACGCCAGCTCTACCTCGGCGAGACGGCCCGCGACTACGTGGATATCGAAAGCCGCTGATACCCGCGACACGATCAGGAATCGACAACGCCACACGCCAGCCGTGTGGCGTTTTCTTTTGCCCAATACGCCCGGGCGCCGCGCTTTGTTTCCCAATTCGCGTCAATTTCCGCCACACGGGTTAACTTGTTCATATTCCATGTAAAAAACCGAACAAATCCAGCGAAAACTTGACTCTGATTTGCCCCGAGCGCCAAATGACGCGTGTATTTGTTCCGGGGGGAATTTTCATGCTTTTCTTGCTCTCACTGTTTCCAGCCATGTTCGCAGGCTCTTTCTCGACCGAAGAAGATGTCTTTGCTGAAGACGAAAAATTTGCCGAAAACGACGCGGATCAGGTTCTCGTCGGCACGCGCGGCCCGGACGACATTACGGGCGGCGAAGGCAATGACGACATCATCGGTCTTCTGGGCGACGACACACTCGACGGCGGTCTCGGCGGCAATGACGTCATTCAGGGCTTCAACGGCAACGATCTGATCATCGGTGGCGAAGGCAATGACGGCCTTCAGGGCCGCGGCGACAACGATACGGTTCAGGGCTTTTCCGGCGACGACTGGGTCGATGGCAATGATGGCGAGGACGTCGTGCGCGGCGGCGGTGGTGACGATGTCGCAATCGGCGGCAAGGGCGCGGACGTGGTCGATGGCCGCAGCGGTGATGACGTCGTCGTGGGCGGCGAACTGATCGCCGACCCGCTGACCAACGCACAATTGCGCGCACTTCTGGACGGGGCCGATGTTGATGACCTCTTCCCCGACGAAACCTCGCCTCTGGCCGAGATGCGCGATGATGGCGCGGCCGACACCCTCGCGGGCGGCAACGGCAACGACCTTCTCATCCTCGGCGCAGGCGACGAGGCGACGGGCGGGCGCGAACTGGATGCGTTCGCCGTCATCGCCGATCAGGATGACAGCGATCTGGGTCCGGCGGTCATCAACGACTTCAACAGCCCCGCCGGAGAAGGCATCGCCCTCTATTTCCGCGCAGACGAAACGGTAGAGCCCTCCGACATCTCCGTCTCCGACGACGGCGACGATGCACTGGTCAGCTATGATGGCGAGGTGCTGGCACGTGTCACGGGTGCTGCGGGTACGCTGACCGCCGAAGACATCGGCATCCTGCAATTCGACGACACCGCCGAACCGCCCGTGATCGACGGCACAGAAAGCGACGACACCATCTTTGGCACCGGCGCAGACGAAATCATCAACGGCCTGGGCGAAGAGGACGAGATCTCCGGCGGTGCCGGCAGTGACACGATCAGCGGCGGGGATGGATCGGACATCATTCAGGGCCAGTCCGGCTTTGACGTGATCACCGGCAATGCCGACAATGATTTCCTTCAGGGCCGCGGAGGCGAAGACACGTTGTCCGGCAACCAGGGCTTTGACTGGGTCGACGGCAATGACGGCGACGACAAGGTGAACGGCGGGCTTCAGGCAGATACGGTCATCGGTGGTCTCGGGGTCGATCTGCTCAGCGGCGGCGAAGGCAACGATATCGTTGTCGCTGGCGAATTGCTCAGGGATCCGTTGACCAATGGCGAATTCGCTGCCCTGCGCGGCGGTGCATCACTCGAGGACGTGGCACCCGATGCCGTTTCGGACGGTGTCGTAACGGCTGTCGATGACCAGTTCCTCATGGACACGCTGGACGGCGGAAATGGCGATGACCTGCTGATCTTTGGACAGGGTGACATCGCCACGGGCGGCGCCGGTGCCGATGTGTTCGCGGCCTTTGGCGCCGCGGATCCCGTCGCTGAATCCATCGTCACCGATTTCAACCCGGCCGAAGACGGGCTTGTCCTGATCGATCCCTCCATCACCAACGGCCCTGCGCCTACGGTGACGGTCACGACCGACGGCGACGACGCTATCGTGCGGATGAATGGCGAAGCCATCATGCGGGTGACAGGCGCCGCAGGTACGGTTGTGGCTAGCGAGATCCAGGTGATCAGCGGCGTGCGCGCGGATCTCTTCTGATCCACGACACCTGAATTGGACAAAGGCCAGCGCCCCGTGAAGGGCGCTGGCTTTTTTGCATCAGCGCCCTTCGAAATAAGGTTTGCGCTTTTCGACAAAGGCCAGAACGCCCTCGCGGAAATCCCGGCTCTGACCGCAGTCGCCCTGCTCTGACGCCTCGATGGCCAGCTGGGCCTCCAGATCGTTCTGCCAGCTTGCACGGATCACTCGCTTGGCGGCGGCAAAGGCTTGCGTCGGCCCCTGCGCCAGATGGGTCGCGCGCGCCTTCCATTGTGCCTCGAACTCGGCATCCGGCACCGCTTCCCAGATCAGGCCCCAGGCATCGGCCTGTGCCGCCGTGATCTTGTCGGCAAAAAGTGCAGCACCCATCGCCTTGGCCATCCCCATCGTGCGCGGCATCACATAGGTGCCGCCCGCATCCGGGATCAGTCCGATCCGGGTAAAGGCCTGAAGGAAATAGGCGCTTTGCGACGCGATCACCACATCGCAGGCCAGCGCCAGATTGGCCCCAGCCCCCGCCGCAGCCCCGTTCACGGCCGCAATGGTCGGCACCGGACAGTGCACGATCGCCTCCAACATGGGCGTGTATTCATCCCGCAGGGTCCGTTCCAGATCCAGGTTTGACGCATTCGCCCGGTCGCCCAGATCCTGCCCCGAACAAAACGCGCGCCCCGCCCCGGTCAGCACCACAACCCGCGCAGATTTGGCCGCATGGGTCACCGCCACGTCGATCTCGGCCCGCATCTGGGTGTTGAGCGCATTCATCACGTCCGGACGGTTCAGCGTAATCAGCGCAACACCGTCGGTCAGATCATATGTCAGGGTCTCATAGTTCATCTCGGGTCTCTCCCCCATGGGTTCCCGATCTGCATATCAAACCGTTCAGTTTAGAAAAGCCCCAACGCGCCGTCAGTCGTCCAAAATCTCGCGCAGCCGCTTGGCCTCCTCCGCGCTCAGCCCCGCCTCACCCTCGGGCGGTGCGGCCTGACTGCGCCCCCGCAGATAAAACACCCCGATGCCCGCCGCGATCAGGAACATGAGCGGCCCCGCCGCCCAAAGCAACCAGTTCGCCCCGGACGTGCGCGGCGTCATCAGCACGAACTCACCATACCGCTCGACAAAGAAATCCACGATCTGCTCATGGGTCTGGCCCGCCGCCACCTGCTCCCGGATCACCCGGCGGGTGTCCACGGCCCATTGCGCGTTGGACGATGCCACCGACTCCGACTGGCACACGACACAGCGCAACGCATGGTCCAACACCCGCGCCCGCGCCTCCTGATCGGGGTCGGGCAGCATCTCGGACGGATCCAGCGCCAGCGCCGCCGTGGCCAGCAAAAGCCAGATCGCGACCCACAGCCGGATCATTCCGCGGGCACCGCGGCTGCGGCCTTCTTGCGCGCGCCCACCGCCACCCGGAACCGGCGGTCCGTCAGGCTCAGCAATCCGCCGAAGGCCATCAAGGTGCAGCCAATCCAGATCCAGTTGGTCAGCGGCTTGATATAGGTCCGCACGGCCCAGCCCCCGTTCACCTGCGCATCCCCGATCACCACATAGACGTCGCGCGCCAGGTTGTAGTCGATCGCGGCCTCCGTCGTGGGCATCTGCGCCACCGGATAGATCCGCTTCTCGGGCCGCAACTGCGCAATCTCGCGCCCACCGCGCGCCAGCGTGATCTCCGCCACCGTGGCAAGGTAATTCGGCCCCTCCACGTCGTTCACTGCATCCAGCGTCAGGTCATATCCGCCCACGTTGAACGTCTCGCCGATCTGCGCCACGCGGATGTCCTCGGATTGCCACGAGGTCAGCCCAGCCACCCCCAGCATCGTGATGCCCAGGCCCGCATGCGCCACCGCCTTGCCCCAGTCGGCCCGCGGCAACCGCAACAGGCGCGCCGCATTGAACCGCTGGCCCGTGCGCGACGCGATATCCACCGCCGCCCCCATGACCAGCCACGCGCCCAGAAACGCGCCCATCGGCCCGATCAGGCTGCGCCCCGTCTGCAATGCCCAGGCCAACCCGCCAAAGGCAATCGCCGCCACAAACACATAGCGCAGCGGCCACGCCGCGCGCGCCACGCTGCCGCGCTTCCACGGCATCATCGCGCCCACCGGCAGGATCAGCCCCAGCACCACCATGAACGGCGTAAACGCCATGTTGAAAAACGGCGGCCCCACGCTCAGCTTGCGGTCAAAGAACATCTCCGCCACCAGCGGCCACATCGTGCCGACAAAAACCACAAGGCAACTGACCGCCAGCAACAGGTTGTTCGCCACCAGCGCGCTTTCGCGGCTGACCATGCCGAACACGCCCCGCGCCTCCATCGCACCGGCCCGCAGCGCAAACAGGATCAACGCGCCGCCCATGAAAAAGCCCATGATCATCAGGATGAACACACCCCGTTCGGGATCATTGGCAAAGGCATGCACGGATGTCAGCAAGCCCGACCGCACGATAAACGTGCCAATCAGCGAAAAACCAAAGGCGAGGATCGCCAGCAGAATGGTCCAGGATTTCAGGCTCTCGCGCTTTTCCACCACGATGGCCGAATGCAGCAGCGCCGCCGCCAACAACCACGGCATGAACGACGCATTCTCCACCGGATCCCAGAACCAGAACCCGCCCCAACCCAATTCGTAATAGGCCCACCAGGACCCCAGCGCGATGCCGATGGTCAAAAACACCCATGCGGCCAATGTCCACGGGCGCACCCAACGGCCCCATGCGGCGTCCACGCGCCCCTCGATCAACGCGGCCACGGCAAAGGAAAACGCCATGCTCAAACCCACATAGCCAAGGTACAAGAACGGCGGATGGAACGCCAAACCGGGGTCCTGCAACAGCGGGTTCAGATCCTGCCCGTCAAAGGGCGGCACGGCCAGACGCAGGAACGGGTTGGATGTGAACAGGATAAAGGCAAGGAACGCGACGCCAATCGCCCCCTGCACCGCCAGCACACGGGCGCGCAGGCTGGGCGGCAGGTTGCCCCCGAACCACGCCGCCATGGCCCCGAACAGGGCCACGATCAGCACCCAAAGCAGCATGGACCCCTCGTGGTTCCCCCAGGTGCCCGAAATCTTGTAGAGCATCGGCTTGGCCGAATGGCTGTTCAGCACCACCAGCCGCAGCGAAAAATCCGACACGATGAAGGCGTACATCAGCGCGGCAAAGGAAAACCCGATCAGCAGAAACTGCGCCGACGCCGCAGGCTCTGCCACGGCCATCCACCGATCATTGCGCCGCCACGCCCCCACAAGGGGCACAGTCGCCTGCAAGATCGCCACCAGAAACGCAAGAATAAGGGCAAAGTGACCGAGTTCTGTAATCATGCCCAAACACTAGTGCACCGCCCCCCAAACGCCAATGCGACAAACGCATCGCCCCCATCACGACATCGCCAGTTGCCCGCTTCCTTTCGCCCCAAATACCTTGGGGGAGTCCGCAAGGACGGGGGCAAAGCCCCCTGACAACAGCGTCGCCCGTCAGGGCGTCCGCAAGATCACCGGGGCGGGCATCACGCCGCCTGCCGCCACGCCTCCAGCGCCGGGTTCGCATCCGGCAGGATCGCCGCGGCCGTCAACCGCGCATCTGCCCCCGTGGCCGCAACGCCCACACTGTCTGCGCGCATCTTGCGCAAGGCGGCGACGTTCTCCATCACCTGCGGCACACGGCTCATGGTGGTGACGATCTCGCGCTGGAACTGCTGCGCCTTCACCTGATGTCGCGCCCCAAAATAGAACGACACGATCACACCGAGCAGCCACCACAGCGGCTCGGGCACCAGCGCGATGCCCTGCATGCGCTCGGCAAACCAGAGCGGTGCAACCATGGCCGACACGAACAACCCCAACGTCCCCAGCGCCAGCGCCGGGCGCGGCAACCGGTTCACCCCGTCCATGATGCGGTCAAATACCCCCTGGCGCGGCACCATGAATTCCTGTCCGAACTCGGTCATGGCCTGCACCTGCACGGCATGCGCACGCGCCGACCCGGCCTCGGCATTCTCGCGGAATACCTCCACCGTGTCCTTCACGACATTGCCACCGCTGCCGAACAACAGCCCGAACATCCGTTCCATCAACCCCATGCCTTGGTCCTCTCCTGAAATTGCGCCTGGCTCAGATGATAGCGGGGCGTGATGAACTCTTCGGCCCGCTTGATCCACCCCCCTTTCCGGCCTGCGCGGCTGCGCGCGTATTTGCGGCTGGCGGGACGCCGGTCCGCGATGCGGAAATAGTAATTGCGCCGCGCGATCCCGTAGGCGTCCACCAGATGCTCCGGCGCAGCCTGATAAGCACTGCGCGCCGCCGCAATCGATTGCGGCCCCAGCGCGCCATCGACGACGCAGGGAAATCCCATCTGGGTCAGCAGCCGTTGCAGGATCTTGATCGCGTTGCCGCCTGCGTTGACATACATGTCAAAAACCGTCGCATGCAGCGGCTCGGGCAGTTCGGCAATCAGAGGACGCTCGAAATAATGCGTGACAAAGATCTCGACCGCCTGCCCACGGGTCAGACGCGCCACGTCGCGCACATCCACATCCCCGTCCCCGTCCAGATCCAGCTTGAGCCGCCGCATCGTGTGAATGGTCACGCCGAAATTCGTGGCCCCTCCGGGATCATCCGGATCATCCACGAACCCGCCCTCACGGACGACAATCTCTTCGGCAATCTCTTTGACGGTCTGCATGGCGGGCCCCCTCGGCACATCTCCGTTCCTTGGGGCAACACTGCTTCAATGTTGGTTAACGGGCCTTAACCCGACCGTACGCTAGCCGTTGGGGTCCTGGTAGACACCCTGCTCTTTCAGCGCATCAACCACTTCGGACGGCATATAGGTCTCGTCATGTTTAGCAAGGATTTCAGAGGCTTCGAATACACCGTTGATGTAACGCCCGGTGCCGACCATGCCCTGGTTCTCTTCGAACAGATCGGGCAGCACGCCGGTATAGGTCACCGGCACAGCCGCCCCCCCATCCGTCACCTCGAACCGAATCGTGGCCCCGTCCCCGCGGATCAGCGACCCCTCGGCCACCAGCCCGCCAATGCGGAACACCTCTGCGGGACCGGGCGGTTCGGCGATGATCTGGCTCGGCGCGCGGAAAAAGTTGATGCCGTCCCGCATCGCATAGCCAATCAGCGCCGTGGACAAGGCCAAGGCCACGGTGGCCAAAGCGATGATCTGAATACGGCGCTGTTTCTTGAGGCTTTTCATGCGGTCTCGTTACGGGAATAGCGGGGCCATCATCAGCCCCTCGGTCTCTTCAATACCTAACATCAGGTTGGCGTTTTGCAACGCCTGCCCCGATGAACCTTTTGTCAGGTTGTCCAGCGCCGCCACAACCACGACCCGTCCCGGCAACCGGTCCGCCGCGACGCCGATATGGCAAAAGTTCGACCCGCGAATGTGCCGTGTCGACGGCACCTCGCCCATGGGCAGCACTTCGATGAACGGCTCACCCGCATAGGCCGCGGCCAGCGTGTCATGCACCGCCCTTGCGTCGCCCTTCACATAGGCCGTGCCCAGAATCCCCCGGTTCGCCGGGATCAGATGCGGCTGGAACTGGATGCGCACGTCCCGGCCCGCCACCTTGGAAAACTCCTGATCGAACTCGCCCAAATGCCGGTGCGCCCCGCCCGTCGCATAGGCGTGATAGCCCTCCGACAGCTCTGCGTGCAGCAGGTTTTCCTTCAACGCCCGACCCGCGCCCGACACCGCCGCCTTGAGGTCCAGAATGATATCATCCAGATCAATCACCCCCGCCGCAATCAGCGGCCGCAACGCAAACTGCCCCGTCGCCGCATTGCACCCGGTCCCGGCCACCAACCGCGCGGCACGGATCTCGTCCCGGTAAAACTCGGTCAGGCCATAAACCGCCTCGCCCTGCATCTCGACCGCCGCATGCGGGTTGCCATACCACTTCTGATACTCCGCCGGATCTTCCAGCCGGAAATCCGCCGACAGGTCCACGATCCGCAAATCGCGCGGCAGGCCGGAAATCACCTCTTGGCTCGTCTTGTGCGGCAAGGCGCAGAAACACAGGTCAATCCCCGCCCAGTCGATGGCGTCAAACGGCACCATGTCCGGCAAATCCAGATGGCGCAGATGCGGATACACCTGCGACACCGGCTGGCCCGCCTTGGAAAACGCGCCCAGCGCCTTGATTTGGATAGAGGAATGCCCGGCAATCAACCGGATCAGCTCAGCGCCCGTATAGCCGGAAGCGCCCAGAATTGCGATGTTATAGGTCATGTCAGTCTTCTTGAATAAGGTGTCAGATCAGGCGGCTTCGAACGTGATCTGTCGTCGCAAGAACTGCGTGGCGCGCTGGCTGACGGTCTTGGGATCGCCCGTGGTCAGGAACGCTCCCGGCCCCGCGCCCATCTTGTCTGGGTGCCGCTCAAGGTAATCGGCGAGGCTCTCGCCCACCAGACCGGCCTGCGAATAGACGCTGACATTTGGGCCCAGCGCCTCCTGGAACGCCTCCTGCATCAGCGGGTAATGTGTACAGCCCAGAATGGCTGCCTGCGGCTCGGGCATCTTGCGGCGCAGCGCATCCACATGGGACCGCACCAGCGCATCGGCCAGGATCATGTCGCCGTCTTCGATGGCGTCCACCACACCGCCGCAGGCCTGCGCCTCGACGTCCACGCCAATCGCGCGAAACGCCAGCTCGCGCTGGAACGCGCGGGACGCCACCGTTGCAGGGGTCGCAAACAGCGCCACATGCTGCACGCCCACCTCGCGCGGCGGGGAATTGTCGCCCCAACGCCGCTCGGTCAGCGCCTCGATCATCGGCACGAACACACCCAGCACCCGCTTGTCCTCGGGCACCCAGGATTCCTGCATCCGCCGCAGTGCCGCAGCCGACGCCGTGTTGCACGCCAGGATCACCAGATCGCAGCCCGCATCAAACAGCCGCTGCACCGCCGCACAAGTCAGGTCAAAGATATCGTCCGCCGTGCGCACCCCGTAAGGCGCATGGGCACTGTCCGCGAGATAGACAAACTCCACCTCCGGCAACCGCGCCTGTACGGCGTCCAGCACGGTCAGACCGCCCAGACCGGAATCGAAAATACCAACTGCCATGTTCCGCCTTACGTGCGATGCCGCTCTTCGAATTCATACCCGAGGTCAAAAACCTTCACCGGGTTCGGGTTCAGCTCATACGTGGCTTTTCGCAGGAATTCCATCATCTGTTTCGGATCGCGCGCCATCGGGTCCAGAACATCGCGGCCAATAGGCTGCCCCACGACCACATCCACGGGCGTGTCCACCCGTTTCTTGAATTCCTTGATCAACAGGCCCAGCCGCAGCGTGTTGTGCAGGTGGCTCGCAATCTGGAACAACCGGCTGGTGTGTCCGTCGAAATACAGCGGCACAACCGTCGCCTCTGACTTGGCCACCATGCGCGCGGTGAAACTGCGCCAACCGGGATCCATGGGGCGCGCAAACGGTTTGGCCGCCGTGCTGACCGTGCCACCGGGAAAGATACCAATCGCCCCGCCATCGCCCAGATAGCGCAGCGCCTCCTTGCGGGTCTCCACGTTCATGGCCATCGCGGCGCGCGTGTCGTCAAAGCTGATCGGCAGCAGAACGCGGTTCAACTCTTCGGCCTTTTTGAAGACCGAGTTCGCCATGATCCGGAAATCGCCCCGGATGGTCGACAGGATATGGCCCATCATCAGCCCGTCCATGATCCCATACGGGTGGTTCGCAATCAGGATCAGCGGCCCCTCACGCGGGATATTGTCCAGATGCCCCGCCACCACGTTCAGCGTCAGGCCATAGCGCTCGACCATCACGGCCCAGAAATCGCGGCCCGCCGCCACCTCGTCCTCATAGCCCTGCGCCCGCTTGATCAGACGCAGCCTGCCGGTGGTGTTCTCCAGCAGGCGGATCATCGCCCGCCCCCCCTTGGTCTCTGCCGAGTGGGAATAGCTGATCTCACGGGTGATTTCGCGTTGGCGGCTGGGCATCATATCTGGCCTGTCGGGTGTGCTCGCTTCCCGTTCTACGGGCTTCGGACAAGACTGCCTAGCCCATATGACACGAGTGTGACGCGATCACTCAGCCGCCGCACGCTGTTCCGGCCCGCCTGCCCGGATGACAGCCAACAGTTCCTCGCGCCGTTTGGCGGCCCGCGCCTCGTTGGCCTGTTTGACCGGGCCAAAGCCGCGGATGTCCAGCGGCAGCGACGCCAGCGCCACAATCGCGTCACGCGTGGCATCGTTCAGCTGCGGCAGCACCGCTTGCATATCCGCCTCGTACTGTTTGATCAGCGCCCGTTCCATCCGCCGTTCCTCGGTTCGGCCAAAGACGTCCAGCGGCGTGCCGCGCAGCCCCTTGAGCCGCGCCAGCAGGCGGAAATTGCGCATCATGCCCGGTCCGTACTCTTTCTTCATGGGCCGCCCGTCGGACCCGACCTTGGAAAGCATCGGCGGCGCCAGATGGAATTTCATTGTGAAATCCCCGTCGAACTGCTCGCGCGCCTTGGCCTCGGTCTCCAGATGCAGGCGGGCAACTTCGTATTCGTCCTTATAGGCCAGCAGCTTGTGATAGCCCTTTGCCACCGCCTCCTTGACGGCCACATCGGCAACCCCGTCCACCAGCTTGCGGTACCGCTTCGCCAGCCGCTTGCCCTGATATTTGACCAAGTGATCCGCCCGGAACGCGATCTTGTCGTCCAGCGACTTGGGCAGTTGCACGACCTTCGGCTCCGCCACGCGTCCCGCCTCTTCGGGGTGCAGCACCGCCCAGCGCCCGATGTCAAAGGCGCGGGTGTTCTTGTCCACCGCCGCCCCGTTCAGATCAATCGCCGCCATGATCGCGTCATAGGTCAACGGCACCAGTCCCCGTTGCCACGCCGCGCCAAAGATCATCATGTTGGAAAAGATGCTGTCGCCCATCGTGGCCTTGGCCAGATCGGAGGCATCGAACATGTCCACCCGGTCCCGCAACCGCGCCTCAAGCGCCAGTGACAAACGATCCGTCGGCAACGCAAACTCCGTATCGCGCGTGAAATCCCCGGTGATGATCTCATGGCTGTTCACAACCGCACCCGTGCGCCCCGTGCTCATCAGCCCCAGCGTCTTGGCCCCCGCACTCACCACCAGATCGCCGCCAATCAGCGCGTCACACTCACCCGTCGCCACACGAATGGCGCTGATGTCGGCGGGATCGTTGGCAAGACGGCAGTGGATGTGCACCGCGCCGCCCTTTTGGGCGAGGCCCGCCATCTCCATCATGCCCGCACCCTTGCCGTCGATATGCGCGGCCTGCGCCATCACGGCCCCGATGGTCACAACGCCCGTGCCACCCACCCCGGTGATCACCACGTTCCACGTGCCATCAATCGCGGGCAGCGCCGGCATCGGCAGGTCCGGCAGGTCCAGCGCGGCCGTCGCCTGTTTCTTCACCTGCGCGCCCTCCAGCGTCACAAAGGACGGACAGAACCCTTTGACACAGGAGAAATCCTTGTTGCAGGACGACTGGTCAATCGCCCGCTTGCGGCCCAGCTCCGTCTCCGCGGGCACGATCGAGACACAGTTCGACTGCACCCCGCAATCGCCACAACCCTCGCAGACATCCGTGTTGATGAACACGCGCTTGTCGATATCCGGGAAGGTGCCCCGCTTGCGCCGCCGCCGTTTCTCCGCCGCACAGGTCTGTACATAGACAATGACGCTGACACCTTGGGTCTTCGCCATCTGCTCCTGCACGGCCTGCAACTCGGCCCGCTCATGCGTGGCCACGCCGGACGGGAACCGCGACAGATCCACGTCTTCCTTGTCGTCATAGACCACTGCAACCGTCTGACAGCCCATCGCACGGACCTCGTTCACGATGCGGTAGGGATCAAGCCCACCTTCGTTGCCCTGCCCGCCGGTCATCGCCACCGCGTCATTGTAGAGGATCTTGTAGGTCATGTTCGTCCCCGCCGCCAAAGCGGCGCGAATGGCCTGCACACCGGAATGGTTATAGGTCCCGTCTCCAAGGTTCTGGAACACGTGTTCGCGCGTCGAAAACGGCGCCTCCCCGATCCAGTTGGCACCCTCGGCCCCCATATGGGTGAACCCCAGCGTCTCGCGGTCCATCCACTGCGCCATGAAATGACAACCGATGCCCGCATAGGCGCGGCTGCCATCGGGCACCTTGGTCGATGAATTATGCGGACAGCCCGAACAGAAATAGGGCAGCCGCGCGGTGATCTCTTCGGCATTGTCAGACCGGCGCGCGGCATCCAGCGTCGCCATCCCCGCCTGAATGCCGTCCGTATTGCGCCCCTCATCGATCAATACCTGCCCCAGCTTGGTGGCAATTTCGACCGGGTCCAGCGCCCACTTGGCGCTGAAAAACACCTCGCCGTCCTTCATGCCCCCATAGACACGCCGCCCCTGACGGTTGTCGAAAATGGCTTCCTTGATCTGCACCTCGATCAGCTTGCGCTTTTCCTCGACCACGACAATCAGGTCGAGCCCCTCGGCCCAGTCGTTGAACCCGCGCATATCCAGCGGCCATGTCTGCCCCACCTTATAGGTGGTGATCCCCAGCCGCTCGGCCTCGTCCGCGTCAATGTTCAGCAGCGACAGCGCATGCACCAGATCCAGCCAGTTCTTGCCCGCCGCGACAAAGCCGATCTTGGCCCCCGGCTTGCCCCAGACGCGCTTGTCCATCTTGTTGGCATTGGCAAAGGCCTCCGCCGCAT
Source organism: uncultured Tateyamaria sp. (assembly GCF_947487805.1). Classification (GTDB taxonomy): domain Bacteria; phylum Pseudomonadota; class Alphaproteobacteria; order Rhodobacterales; family Rhodobacteraceae; genus Tateyamaria. The sequence continues at coordinate 360,206 of NZ_CANKXW010000002.1, forward strand.
GGCGCTTGTAATCGATCAGCCGCGCCTCCTGTTCGATCCGGTCATCGACCAGCCGGATGTTCAGGCCGCCCTCGGGCATGTCAAAGGCAGGCGCCACAAAGGACAACCGATGCGGATCGCCATCCACCACGGACGTGGCCTCCACAGTGTCCTTCATCGTCTTGAGGCCGACCCAGACCCCGGCAAACCGGCTGAGCGCAATGCCGTACAGCCCGTAATCCATGATCTCCTGCACCCCCGCAGGCGACACCACGGGCATATAGGCATCGACCATCGCGAATTCCGACTGGTGCAGAACGGTCGAGGATTCGCCGGTATGGTCATCCCCCATCGCCATCAGCACGCCACCATGGCGCGACGACCCGGCCATATTGGCATGGCGCATCACATCGCCGGACCGGTCCACGCCCGGCCCCTTGCCGTACCACAGACCGAACACACCGTCATATTTGCCCTCGCCGCGCAGCTCCGCCTGCTGCGCCCCCCACAGGGCCGTGGCAGCCAGGTCTTCATTCAAGCCCGGCTCGAATGTCACATCCGCCGCCGCCAGCTGTTTCAGCGCCCGCGTCATCTGCATGTCGACCGCGCCCAGAGGCGATCCGCGATAGCCCGTCACATAGCCCGCAGTGTTCAGCCCCGCGGCCACATCCCGCGCCTTCTGCATCAGCATCAGCCGCACCAGCGCCTGCGTGCCGTTCAAAAGGACGGGACTCTTGTCCAGATCATACCGGTCGTTCAAGGATATCTTCTGCGTGCTCATCGCTGGCCTCCCCTGCCGTGATCAGTCTTGCATAACTTACGCACAATAATAGGTCACAAATACTGACCTGCATAGGAGTATTTTACGGTTTCTGCGGTTCCGCTTTGGCAAGCGGTGTGAAATACGAAGACTTCGGATAAGGTGGCGTTGACGTTACGGAAGTGATGCAGATGGACTGGGACAAGTTACGGATATTTCACGCGGTGGCCGATGCGGGCAGTCTGACCCACGCGGGCGACAAGCTCAATCTGAGCCAATCCGCGGTGTCCCGGCAAATTCGCGGGCTCGAAGAATCGCTGAACGCGACCCTGTTTCACCGCCATGCGCGGGGGCTGATCCTGACCGAACAGGGCGAACTGCTTTTTGACGCGACCACCGCGATGAACAAACGGCTCGACACCGCCAGCGCCCGCATCCGCGACAGCGAAGAAGAAGCGTTTGGTGACCTGCGCGTGACCACCACCATCGGCTTCGGCACTCTGTGGCTCGCGCCCCGGCTGGTGAAGCTTTATGAACAATACCCCGACCTGCGCGTCGACCTGATGCTCGAGGAACGCGTGCTCGACCTGCCCATGCGCGAGGCCGACGTGGCCATCCGCATGAAGGAACCCAGCCAGGCGGACCTGATCCGCAAACGCCTGATGACCGTCAAGATGCAGGTCTTTGCCACCCGCGCTTATCTCGATGCCAACGGCGTGCCCGAGGACACGGACGACCTCAAGGATCACCGCCTGATCTGTCAGAACGTGAACGCGGCCCAGGTCGGCGCAGGCTCCAGCCTAGTCCAGCACCTCTTGACCTACGACATCAAGTCCTTGCTGACGGTGAACAACTATTTCGGCGTGCTGCAAGCGGTGCTTCAGGATCTGGGTCTGGGGATTCTCCCCGACTACGTCAGCCTCGACGACCCGCGACTCGTCCGCGTCCTGCCAGAGATCGAGTCGGCCGATGTGCCTGTTTTTTTGGCATACCCGGAAGAATTACGACATTCCAAGCGGATCGCCGCCTTCCGCGACTTCGTACAGGAAGAAATCGTGGCCTACCGCAAGATGTTGAGAAATAAAGAAAAGCCCTGAGCTATGCAGTAATTGCATAGCGGCCATGCTGCACTGACTTCAAAAAGTGCCTTGATCGGCGGCAAATCCGACCCTACCTCGCCTCATGAAGAGACACGGCGCACATCGCGCCATCTTCATACCTCCCTGTTGGACTTGGCCGAGCTTCGCGCTCGGCCTTTTTTTTGCCCGCCTGCCGCCCCCGCCACGTGCGCGTGTCGAAAAACCTTGCGGCTGCGCGACGGAATTGATCAGTGTCACCGTAAAACAAGGGGTCCGGGGGGGATATCATGGTCTCGACAATCAGGTTTGCAGGTCTTTTGATCGCGTTTCTGGCGCTGATGCTGCCCGCACGGGTGCACGCGCAATCGCTGGTCAACACCGGCACCGGCACTGCCGAGACCACCGTCACCCTGCCCGACCCGCTCACGCCCGAGGCGGCGAATGCGCTGATCTCCCGGCTCAGTGACACACAGGTCCGCGACCTCCTGCTGGACCAACTCAACACCCAGGCCACCGACGACACCCTCGAAGAAGACGCCTCGCAGCTGTGGTACCACGCCACCGCAGGCGCGTTCTCCACCATCACCGTGTCGATCGAAAAACTCCCCATCCTGTTCTCCAGCCAGGCCCGGGCCTTCACCAACTTTGCCACCTTCCTCGGCGCAGACGGGCTGGCGCGGCTCTTTGGCTACCTGCTCCTGTCCATCGCGGGCGGTCTCGCCGCCGAACTGCTGTTCCGCCGCATCACCCGCGGGTGGCTCATCCTGCCCAAGGAGATGCCGCAGGACGCGACCCTGCGCCAAAACCTGTTCCTGCTGGCCAAACGCCTGACCAGCGAGATCGGCGCCGTGGGCGTCTTTGTCGCTGTGGCCTTCCTGATCACCTACAACCTCGTGCCCCCGTTCTACCGGCCGTTCATCGGCACCGTGGGCCCGCTGCTCATCGGCCTGCCGCGGCTGGCGGTGGCCGTGTCACGCTTTCTCATGGCCCCCAACAACCCGGCCTATCGCATCGTGCACGCCACCGACGCCACTGCGCGCGCGATGGTGTTCCACATGTTCTGGTTCGTCTTCCTCGTCGGGTTCTCGACCTTCATCATCCGCTTCAACGCGGCCAACGGCGTGCCCATGGGAGAAACCCGGCTGGGCTTCTGGCTCAACCTCGGCATCCACCTCTATGCGGCCATCGTCATCTGGCGCTACCGCGAGGCAACCGTGATGATGATGCGCGGGGCCGACCCCGATGTCAGCCCAGTCGAAGACCGCATCGCCCGCGCCTTCCCCTATTTCGGCGTCATCGTGGCACTGGGCACATGGTGGATCGTCAACATCGTGGTCTCCACAGGCAACTTCCAGCTGCTGGCCGGATCGCCCCATTACAAGACCATGGGCCTCCTGCTCTTTGCCCCCGCCATGGACACGCTGATCCGGGGCCTCGTGCGCCACCTCGCCCCTCCCATGACCGGCGAAGGGCCCATTGCCGAACGCGCCTATGCCTCCACCAAACGGTCCTATATCCGCATTGGCCGCGTCATCGTCTTTGGCATCGTCCTGATCACCATCGCGGGCTTCTGGGGGATGGACCCCACCAGCATCGCATCGGCGGGCGTGGGCGAACGCTTTGCCGGACACATCATCGAATTCCTGATGATCCTGTCCGTGGGTTATCTGGTCTACGAAGTCGTCTCACTCTGGATCAACCGCAAACTCGCCGCCGAACAGACCGCCGCAGGCTATGACCTCGAAAGCGAGGAAATGGGCGGCGGTGACGGCGGCGGCGCAGGCGGGTCGCGCCTGTCCACGGTGCTGCCCCTGATCCTCGGCGTATCCCGCGCGGCCATTGTCGTCGTGTTCCTTCTCTTGGGCCTTGGCAATATCGGCGTCGACACCACCCCGCTTCTGGCCGGTGCCGGTATCGTCGGTCTGGCCATCGGCTTTGGCGCCCAGAAACTGGTCACCGACGTTGTCTCCGGCATCTTCTTCCTGATCGACGACGCCTTTCGCACAGGCGAATATGTCGAGGTCGACGGCACCATGGGCACGGTCGAGAAAATCTCGATCCGCTCCATGCAGCTGCGCCACCACAAGGGGCCGGTCCACACCCTGCCCTACGGCGAGATCCCCAAGATCACCAACTTCTCCCGCGACTGGGTGATCATGAAACTGCGGTTTACCGTGCCCTTCGGCACCGACCCCGAAAAGGTGCGCAAGCTCTTCAAGAACATCGGCAAGGAGATGATGGAAAACGACCTCTACAAGGACGACTTCCTGCAACCGTTCAAATCGCAGGGCGTGTTCGAATTTGACGACGTCGGCATCGTGATCCGGGGCAAGTTCATGGCCAAACCCGGCACCCAGTTCACCCTGCGCAAGGAAATCTACAACCGCGTCAACAAGGCGTTCGAGGAAAACGGCCTCGAATTTGCCCGCCGCGAGGTGCGCGTGGCCCTGCCCGGTCGCGACGACACCCAATCCCTGTCCGAGGACGACAAAAAGGCCATCGCCGCCGCCGCCACCCAGGCCGCACAGGACATGGCCCCCACAGCCCCCAAGGGCGACGCACCCGGCGACTGACACACCGGACGCGCACATCAATCCAGCGGCGTTGCGGCTTCCTCCCGCAGCGCCGTTTTCACGTCCACACGCAGATTAAACGAAGGTAAACACTCAAGCCAACCAATTGGTTCCAAGCGATTTTTCACGTTTGTTTCATGATTTTTTTCGCAACCAAATCCGAATGCCCGCGTTGTGCCAACATCGGAAACGAAACGAAACGAAAAACCGAAAGGAAACGAAATGACTCTTCGTAAGAATGCACTGATCGCCTCGACCGCAATCGCACTGGCCGCCACACCGCTGCTGGCCAACACCGACTACAAGTTCGACGCATCGAACACACTGGCCGGCGAAGTCTACAGCGTCGATGTGATGGGCGACAAAGTGGGCGACCAGATCGTGACACGCGAAGGTGAACTGCTGGGTACCCTGGAAGATTTCAAAATCACCGAAGATGGCCGCGCCCACATGCAGGTGGACCTCGAAGCTGACCTGCTGTTTGAAGGCGACACAATGGACCTGACCATTGATCCCGCCAACGTGACCATTCTGGACGGCGCCGTGGCGCTGAACGCCAGCGAAGAAGAGCTGTTTGCCGCACGTGGTGCAGTGGGTGGTGCCGTGCAGGTCGACTACAAATAAGACCGTATTTCGGCAATTCTGCCGGACCTGACGAAAAGGTCACTCTGCATCCCGCAGGGTGGCCTTTTTTCTTGTTTGCCTGTCGGTCGGGTACGCCCTTGCACCCCTTCGGCGCTCAGCATGCGCGCAACTCCTTTCATTTGTATGGACCGGGCGCACGGTGGTCCAACTGTCTGAAAGGCCGTGCGGAATGGAAAGGCATTGATTTCCGGTATACACACCGAACACCCTGTCCCCGCGGGGACAGCGCGCGATTCATGTCGTTTCCCCACTTTCCCCCGCCCCGCCCTTGGCCTAAAACGCGCGGCAACCGACGGGGGACACCATGCCAGAACCAAAGATCACCGAGGACCTGATTGCCAGCCACGGGCTCAGCCCGGATGAATACGACCGCATCCTCGAGATCATCGGCCGCGAACCGACCTTCACCGAGCTGGGGATCTTCTCGGCCATGTGGAACGAGCACTGTTCCTACAAATCCTCCAAACTGCACCTGAAAAAGCTGCCCACCACCGGCCCGCAAGTGATCTGCGGCCCCGGTGAGAACGCAGGCGTCGTCGACATCGGCGACGGTCAGGCCGTGGTCTTCAAGATGGAAAGCCACAACCACCCCTCCTACATCGAACCCTACCAGGGGGCCGCCACCGGCATGGGCGGCATCCTGCGCGACGTCTTCACCATGGGCGCGCGCCCAATCGCGTCCATGAACGCGCTCAGCTTTGGCGAGCCCTCCCATCCCAAGACCCGCCAGCTCGTGCACGGCGTGGTCGAAGGCATCGGCGGCTACGGCAACGCCTTCGGTGTGCCCTGCGCGGGTGGCGAAGTCCGCTTTGACCCCGCTTATAACGGCAACTGCCTCGTGAACGCCTTTGCCGCTGGCCTCGCAGACGCGGACAAGATCTTCTACTCCGCCGCCTCCGGCATCGGCATGCCAGTTGTGTACCTCGGGGCCAAGACGGGCCGCGACGGTGTGGGCGGCGCCACCATGGCCTCCGCCGAGTTCGACGACACGATCGAAGAGAAACGCCCCACCGTGCAGGTCGGCGATCCCTTCACCGAAAAGCGGCTGATGGAGGCGACACTCGAGCTGATGCAGACCGGCGCCGTGATCTCGATCCAGGACATGGGGGCCGCGGGCCTCACCTGTTCGGCCGTGGAAATGGGCGACAAGGGCGGCCTCGGGGTCAAGCTGAACCTCAACGCCGTGCCCGTGCGCGAAGAGAACATGACCGCCTATGAAATGATGCTCTCCGAAAGCCAGGAACGCATGCTCATGGTGCTCAAGCCCGAGCTAGAGGCCGAAGCCAAGGCCGTGTTCGACAAATGGGACCTCGACTTTGCCATCGTCGGCGAAACCATCCCCGAGGACCGCTTCGTCATCGAACATGACGGCGTGATCAAGGCCGACCTGCCGCTGTCGAAACTCTCCTCCGAAGCGCCCGAATACGACCGCCCCTGGGTGCCGACCCCCGCCGCAGCACCGCTGGACGACGTGCCCGCCATCGACCCCATCGACGGGCTCAAGGCGCTGCTCTCCAGCCCCAATTACGCGGCCAAGACCTGGGTCTTCGAGCAATACGACACGATGGTCATGGCCGACACCGCCCGCACGCCCGGTTTGGGCGCGGGCATCATGCGCGTGCACGGCACCGAAAAATCCCTCGCCTTCACCTCCGACGTCACCCCCCGCTACGTCAAGGCAAACCCGGTAAAGGGTGGCAAACAGGCCGTCGCCGAAGCCTACCGCAACCTCACCGCCTCAGGTGCCACGCCGCTCGCCACCACCGACAACCTGAACTTCGGCAACCCGGAGAAACCCGAAATCATGGGCCAGTTCGTGGGCGCGCTCGACGGCATCGGACAGGCCTGCGCCGCTCTCGACATGCCCATCGTGTCAGGCAATGTCTCGCTTTACAACGAAACCGACGGCACCGGCATCCTGCCCACCCCAACCATCGGCGCCGTGGGCCTGATCGATCACCCGGACGACATCATCGGCTGCGACGTGCGCGACGGCCACGTGGCCCTGCTGGTGGGCGAATGCGGCGGGCATCTTGGCCAGTCGGCCCTGCTGGCCGAAGTCTTTGGCCGCGCCGATGGCGACGCCCCCCATGTCGACCTGGCGGCGGAAAAACGCAATGGCGACTTCATCCGCGCCAACCGCAGCCTGATCACCGCCTGCACCGACCTCAGCGACGGGGGCCTCGCCATGGCGGCGTTCGAACTGGCCGACGCCTCCGGTGTCGGCGTCTGGATCGACGCCAGCGAGATGGGCAGCTTCTTTGGAGAGGATCAGGCCCGCTACCTCGTGGCCTGCAACTTCGACAAGGCCGAAGCGCTGATGATCGCCGCAGGCCAGGCCGGAGTGCCGATCGTGTCCGTGGGCAAATTCTCCGGCGATACGGTCTGGATGGGCAACAGCTCCGCCCCCCTGGCCGAGCTCAGCGCCATCTACCACAGCACCTTCGCCGACACCTTTGCCTGAAACGGGTCGGTGGGCGGGCGCCTTTCGGACCGCAGGTCCGGAACAGTCCCGCCCGACGACCTAAAGCAGCGCCATCAAACGGGCTTTCTCACCCGCATCGTCGCGCCGGGAAATCACCGCTGCCAGCTCTTCCAGCGACGCGATGGAGTGACCTGCGCGAAAGCTGTCCACATGCGGCAGCATCGCCGCGATCCCGCGCGCCTTCGGGGCGAATTCGCCCCACCGCAACAAGGGGTTGATCCAGATCAGCCGCGACGATGACAGCTGCAAACGCTGCATCTGCCGCGCCAGCGCCCCCGGGTCGTCGCGGTCCAGACCGTCGGTGATCAGCAGCACCACCGCACCCTGCCCCAGCACCCGCCGCGACCAGTCGCGGTTGAACGCCTCCAGACAGGCGCCGATGCGCGTGCCCCCTTCCCAGTCCTGTGCCTCCTGCCCGGCTGCCCGCAGGGCGGCATCCACGTCGCGCTGATGCAAATGGCGCGAAATATTGGTCAACCGCGTGCCAAAGGTGAACGCATGCACCCGCGACCAGCCCGCGCCGCGCGCATTGGCCACCGCGTGCACATAGTGCAGCACCGCGCGGGAATACTGGCTCATCGACCCCGAGATATCGCAGAGCACGACGAGGTTCGGAAAGCGCACCCTGGGCGTCTTGCGCCGCAGATCGCCCAGATCGCCACCCTGCCGCAAAGCGGCGCGCAGGGTGCGGGCCGCATCGATGCCGCCGCGCGCTGCCGCCTTCGTGCGCCGCGTGGTCACCGGGTCCACTGGCAGCGCCATGCGCGCCAGCATCGCCTTGGCCTGGGCCATCTCCGCCGTGCTCATCTGTTCGAAGTCGAGGGTCTTGAACTGTTCCTCGTGGCTCATGGTCAGCGAGGCATCAATCTCGATCTCTGTGCCCTCGTCGCTGTCCTCGGGCAGGTCGATATCGCCGCCCGCCCCATCCAGCAGCGCCTCGGCCGCGCGTTTTTCCGCCGCCTGCGCGCCGCGATCCTCCTGCACGCCGCGCACCGCCGGCAGCATCGCGGCCATCATATGTTCCAGATAGCGCGGATCGCGCCAATAGAGGCGGAACACCTGAGCAAAAACCGCGCGATGTTCGGGTTTGGCTACGAAACAGGCGTGCAGCGTCCAGTAGAAGTCGCGCTTGTCCGTGAAACCCGCAGCAGAGACCGCAGCGATCGCATCGATGACCCGGCCCGTGCCGATGGGCAGGCCCGCGCGCCGCAGTGCCCGCGCGAAATGGGTGATGTTGCCCGCCAGTTTCGGGTCGTCCGGCAGATCGAGGGGCGCGTATTCAACCATGCCCGCGACCGGGGGCCAGCCCCCGGACCCCCGAGGTATTTGAGGCGAAAGGAAGCATCAGGCGGGTTCGAGCGATGCTTTGGCTTCGTCCAGCAGGCGTTTGGCCTCGGAGCCCTGGAGTTTCTGGATGTCGTCCTGGTATTTCAGCACCGCCCCCAGCGTGTCGGCGATGACCTCGGGCGACAGCGTCAGCACGTCGAGCGCCAGCAGGCATTTGGCCCAGTCGATGGTTTCGGCGACGCCGGGTTTCTTGAAGAGGTCCTCGGTGCGCAGGCGCTGGACAAAGGCCACCACTTCGCGGCTGAGGCTTTCAGCAGCCTCGGGCGCGCGGGCGGTGAGGATCTCCATCTCGCGGTCGAAGTCGGGGTAGTCGACCCAGTGGTAGAGGCAGCGGCGCTTGAGCGCGTCGTGGACCTCGCGGGTGCGGTTGGAGGTGAGGATCACGATGGGGGGTTCGGGCGCCTTGATCGTGCCCAGTTCGGGGATGGTGACCTGGAAGTCGGAGAGCGCTTCGAGCAGGAAGGCTTCGAACGGCTCGTCGGTGCGGTCCAGTTCGTCGATCAGCAGCACGGGCGCGCCACCCGCGTCCGGGCGCATGGCGTCGAGCAGCGGGCGTTCGATCAGGTAGTCGTCGGAAAAGAGTTCCGCCTGCAGCGCCTTGCGGTCGGCGGTGCCTGCGGCTTCGGCAGTGCGGATGGCCACCATCTGCGCGGCGAAGTTCCATTCGTAGACGGCGGAGGACGCATCGAGCCCTTCGTAGCATTGCAGGCGGATCAGGCGGCGGCCGAGGCCTGCGCTGATCGCCTTGGCGATCTCGGTCTTGCCGGTGCCGGCCTCCCCTTCGAGAAAGAGCGGGCGGCCCAGCGACAGGCTGAGGAAGGTGACGGTGCCGAGGCTGCGGTCACAGACATAGCCCTGTTCGGCCAGCATGGACTGGACGGCGTCGATGGAAGAGATGTCGGGCATGGGTGTTCCTTGCAGCTTTGCGCCCAAGGTGCACCGCTGATGCCTGCCGTCAAGGGGCGCGGCGTCGTTAACGTTGACGTGATTCGCCGCAAATGGCATGTTGTGCGCAACGCAGGCGGAGCTTGCGTTAACCACAGAACAAGAGGTTTGCGGCATTCAGGACCGTGAACCCATCGAGGCGGCGGGCAATGGACCCCATCAGAAAGGCGGAGAGCGCATGCGCGTGACGGCTGTGACTTGCGTCAAGAACGAAGGCCCGTTCCTGTTGGAATGGATCGCTTTCAACCGTTTGATCGGCGTGACGGACCACCTGTTTTATTCCAACGATTGCACCGACGGCACGGACCGGTTGCTGGATGCGCTGGCGGACCGGGGCCTGTGCCAGCATCTGCCGAACCCCGCAGAGGGGCGCAATTACCAGATGGAGGCGCTGAAGGACGCGCGCCGTCATGACATCATCACCCAGGCCGACTGGGTCTGGGTCGCGGATGTGGACGAGTTTCTGAACATCCATGTGGGCGATCACACGATCCCTGCGCTGATCGAGGCGTGTGGTGATCCGCAGGCGATTTCGGTGAATTTCCAGTTCTTTGCCAGCGGCGGTGTGGACGGGTTCGAGGACAGGCCGGTGATCGAGCAGTTCACCCGCAGCCACAACCCGGACCTGTGGTGTGGCGAGGCCGCGATCGAGGTCAAGTCCCTGGTGCGACATGATTTTCCCTTGCAGTATTTTGGCGCGCACCGCCCTTTTCAAAAGGGCAAGGCGCGGCCCGAGTGGACCGATGGGTCCGGCCGCAAGGTGCCGCACAAGTTTCTGGTGGCGGCCAATCCGCGCCGCATCCGGCGGTTCCCGGCGCAGGGGGCGCGGCAGATGGCGACGTTGAACCACTATGCGCTGCGCAGCCTCGATAGCTATCTGGTTAAAAACGACCGCGGCGATGTGAACCGCGAAAACCGCGCCTTTGACGACACCTATTGGCGCGAGCGCAATGACCCGGCCTGGGAAGACCTGTCGATCCAGCGGTACCTGCCGGGGTTGAAAAAGGCGCTGGCGGAGTTGAAGAAAGACAAGGAGATCAAGGCGCTGCATGACGAAGCGGTGACGCTGCACATTGCCAAGCGCGATGAGTTGCTGGCCCAGCCTGCTTATCAGGCGATGCAGGCGCAGTTGCGCGCCGCCTCGACCCTGCCACCGCAGGAAGAAGCGATGTTGATCGAGCTGGGGCTGATGGAGCCTGCGGCATGACACTCAAGGTCGTCAATCTGGGCCTGCCCAAGACCGGGACGACCACATTGGCGCGCGCGCTGCGCCGGGCCGGACACCATGTGGCTGACCACCGTATTCGCCCGCGCCAGACGCAGAATACGCAGTTGCACAACGCCTTTGTGGCGGACCTGCTTTATCGCGGGTATTTCGAAACGGGTGATCCGGGCGTGTATTTCCAGGACTTTGACGCGATTTCGGAGATGAGCGTGCTGCGCGAGGGGCGGTCACTGTGGCCGCAGATGGATTACGGGCTGATCATGGCCATTCGGGCACACAATCCGGGTGTAAAATTCCTCGCCTCGTCGCGCGATCCGTTTGCCATGTCGCAAAGCATGCTGGCCTGGTCCGATCTGGGCACCTCGCGCCTGCCGGGGTCGAACATTCCGGGCCTGCCCGAGGGATTCGGCGAGACCAGCATCGAACGGATGCAGTGGATCGAGGCGCATTATGCCCATCTGCGCGCCATCTTTCGCGATGACGATGATTATCTGGAATATGACGTGGCCGACCCGGCCGCGCGCGACCTGATCAGCGGGTTCCTCGGGACACCGATCAACTGGTGGGGCAAGACGAATGTGAACAAGTTGAACGAGGTTGCGTGATGAAAATCCACCTGCATATCGGACTGGAACAGGTGGGCGCGGATCGCCTGCAATCGGTGCTGGCCACCAAGCGGGATCAGCTGATCACCAAGGGGGTGCTCTATGCGCGCAGCCCCGGCAACAAGAACCATACGCGCCTTTATATGGCCGTCACGGACCCCGCGCATATCGATCCGCTGCGGTATAATCGCGGGTATATCACCGGCGACAAGCAAAAGGTGCTGCGCGATGCGCTGGCGGGTGATCTGGCCAAGGAAGTGGCGCAACATGAGCCCGATCACCTGATCCTGTCGGCCTCCCAACTTGGGGTCAGCCTGATTGCGCGGTCGGAGCTGGAGACGTTGAAGGCGCTGCTGACGCCGCTGTCTGACGACATTCGGATCATTGCGCATGTGGACGAGCCTGCGCGCTTGCTGACGCGGCACTACGGCGAACAGATCCTTGAGGGGCGCGGCGTGTCGCTGGCGCAGGAGATGGCGCTGGCGGGGACGGACACGTGGTGGGCCGATGCGCTGGCCGAGGCGCCCAAGGTGAACCCGCAGGCGGGTGTGTTTATTGAGAACCAGGGCGCGCCGTTCTGGCTGGATTATGCAGCGTTGGAACGTCACTGGAACGCGGTGTTTGGCGCGGGCGCTCTGACCTTCCGCGCCTATGACGCGGAGGCATTTGCCGCCGAGACGGTGACGGATGAGATTCGCGCGGCGTTCGAGATCGAGAGTGCGATTGGCAAAGCCACGGCGGTCGATGTGCCGGAGGCCCCGTCGGCGGCATGGCTGGCGCGCGGGCGGCAGTTGAACGATCTGATCCTGCGGGTCCTCAAGGCCGAAAAGCGGATATTGCCACGGCAGTTGTGGCGATCTTTTGTCAATGAAATCAAGGTGAACGGGGACGCAATTGATCCGGCATCCCTGTCGGCCATTTCCAAGACCTTTGCCACCCAGAACAAGGCGATTGCCAAGGCGCATGGCTTGCCTGCGGACCTGTTCAAGGCCCCGCGTGCCAAGAAGGCGTGGGAAGAGGCGGACCCGACACTGGGGTTCCGGGCGTCGCAATACCTGCTTGGATTCATGTGGCGCATCGACAAGGCCACGCAGGAGGAACGCAAGAGCAAGGCCGCCGATCTGGCGCGGCTGAACGGGACCGCCGCCCCTGCACCTGCCGCTGTTGCCACGCCGGATGATGGGCTGACCGACAGTGCGCGGGCGCTGATGCCGCCGCTTGCCGTGCAGAATTTCGAGAAACTGCGCACGTCCTCCTTTGCGCCGCACAACAAGCTGGGCGCGGTGAACGAGGAAGAGCTGGCCGCGGCCTATACGCCCCTGCCCCCGCGTGACCTGCCCAAGGGGTCGACCGGGAATGTGATTGTCGGCTGTATGAAGAACGAGGCACCATACATTGTCGAATGGGTCGCCTATCACCGCGCGATGGGCGTGGACAATTTCCTGATCTACACCAATGGCTGCGAGGACGGGACGAGCGAGATCCTCGACCGGCTGCAAGAGATGGGCGTGATCCAGCACCGCAACAACGACAACTGGAAGGGCAATTCGCCCCAGCAATACGCGCTGAACCAGTCGCTGAAGGAGCCGTTGATCAAGAAGGCCGACTGGATCATCCACATCGACGTGGACGAGTTCATGAATGTGCGCACGGGCAATGGGACGTTGCAGGATTTCTTTGACGCAGTGCCGGATGCGACCAATGTGGCGATGACCTGGCGGCTCTTTGGGCACAACGGGGTGACGGATCTGAAGGATGAGTTTGTCATCGATCAGTTCGACCATTGCGCGCCGAAATTCTGCCCCAAGCCGCACACGGTCTGGGGGTTCAAGACGATGTTCAAGAACATCGGCGCCTACGAAAAGATCAGCTGCCACCGGCCCAACAAGCTGGATCCGAAATTTGCCAAGAAAGTGCGCTGGGTGAATGGATCCGGCAAGGATATGACCAAGGAAGTGGCCGAGAACGGGTGGAGAAGTTCGAAAAAGTCAATCGGCTATGACCTGCTTCAGCTCAATCACTATGCGTTGCGGTCTGCCGAGAGCTTTTTGATCAAGCGGCAGCGGGGCCGCGCGCTGCACGTGGATCGGTCTATCGGGATCAACTATTGGATCCGCATGGACTGGTCCGATTTCCGCGACATCACGATCAAGCGCAACCTGCCCCGGATGCGCACGGAATACGAGACGCTGATGCAGGACGACACCCTGCGCGGCTGGCACGAGAAGGGTCTGGAATGGCACCGTGCCAAGGCGGATGAGCTTCACGCCAACCCGGAGTTCCAAGACCTGTATGACCAGGCGCTCAAGGTCAAACTGACCGAGACCGAGCGGGTGGCCTATGCCCTCGCCCTAGACATGGAGAGCTGACATGGACGGCAGCAATACCATCGACCCCACGGGCTTTATCAAGTCGCGGGGGCTCAAGTTCCCTAAGGACGGGACATATCTGACCGGCAAGGTGCGCGGGCTGTTGCGCGCGGGCGATTACGAACGGGACCTGACGGCGGCGGCGCTGAAGGCCACGCGCGAGGGTGACACGGTTCTGGATCTGGGATGCGGGTTGGGGTTCGTGTCCGGCATGATCGCGAAACGGCGCAATATCAAGGAGATACACGGGTTCGACGGCAATGCGACCCTGCTGACCTATGCGGAGGCGATGCTGGCCACCAACGGGATCGACAATGTGACGCTGACCCCCGGTGTGCTGGGCAAGCGCAAGTCGAGCGTGCCGTTTTACGTGCGCGCACCCTTTGCCGCGTCGTCGCTGACCCCGATTGAGGGGGAGGAGGCCGAAGAGGTCAAAGTGGAGATGCAGAACATCAAGACCGTGCTGAGTGCGGTCAAACCCACGGTGATCATCTGCGATATCGAGGGCGGCGAGGCGGAGTTGCTGGATGGCGTGACGCTGAAGGACGTGCGGCAGGTCGTGGTCAAGCTGCACCCCGGCCCCATTGGCCTTGCGGGTGTGCGCACGGTGTTCGACGCGATGAGCAAGGCAGGTCTCGCCTATGACCCGCGGCTGAGTGCGGGGCGCATTGTGGGGTTCGTGGCTGCGGCTGATCCTGCGTGAGCCATCTGGCCATCCTGTGTGTGCGCAACGAGGCGGCGTTCCTGTTGGAATGGCTGGCCCATCACCGTGCCATAGGGTTCGATCATTTCCTTGTCTTTTCAAACGATTGCGATGACGGCACCGATGCGATGCTGGACCATCTGGCGCAGCAAGGCTGGCTGACCCATGTGCGCAATGACGGCCCCTATGATCAGGGGGGCATCCAGTTTACCGCGTTGAAGCAGGCGGCCAAGATGGATGTGGTGCGCGACGCCGACTGGATTCTGCCGCTGGATGTCGATGAATTCGTGAACATCCATGCAGGCAACGGGACGCTGGGCGCGCTGCATGCCGCCCTGCCCGATGCGACGGCGATCACGCTGACCTGGCGGCTGTTTGGCAACAACGGACAGGTGCGGTTTCTGGACGAGCCTGTCACCGCGACCTTTGCCAGGGGCGCACCGGAGATCCTGCACTGGCCGTGGCGCGCGTCGATGTTCAAGACGCTTTATGCCAATGACGGGACCTATCGCAAACCCGGCGTGCACCGTCCGCGCAGCCCCGATCACGATCGGCTGGAACGCGCGCGTTGGTACGACAGCCATGGCCGCCCGCTGGATGACCAGTTCAAGACGCGGCGGATATTCTCGAGTTACGGGCGCCCGAACTATGGGCTGGCGCAGATCAATCACTATCCGCTGGGCGCGATGGAAAGCTATGTCCTGAAAGCGGACCGTGGGCGGGCAGTACATTCGGACGACCTGTTGGGCGTCGATTACTGGGTCGAGCGGAATTTCAGCACCGATGCGGATGACACGATCCGGCGCTATGACGCCGCGCGGGACGCGATCTGGGACGATCTGCGCGCGGATGCGGCCCTTGTGGCGCTGCACGATGCGGCGGTGGCGTGGCGGCGCGACCGGTTTGATGCGCTGATGGAGCAAGAGCCGTTCCGCGCCCTCTTTGGCCGTTTGTTGATGACGCCGCCCACCCGGCCGGTGCCCCCGAAGGCCGCAGAATTCATGATCCGCTATGCCAACAAAGCGCGCCAATCCGCACAGTGACCGCAGCGATCTCATAATCGCTCAAGTTTTCCCTAATTCTGCCGCATTGCCTGCCTAGGGTGCCCCAAACCCGCATTTTATCAGCGGGACAAGAGGATGATGCGATGCAGGACGCAACAGAAAACTTTGACGTCGATCTGGCCGATTTGCCAAAGGGTGAATGGCTGACGCGCTTGGCCAAGGCCACGGACAAGGCCGGGTTTTTCCAACCCTTGGGCCGCAAGCATTTCGCGGCACTGGTGCGCCGGAGCGATACGCTGCTGGTCACCTTCGAGACGATCCAGGGCATTCGTGCGCTGTCGGATGATGCCGAGCCTGTGGGCTGGCCGATGGTGCGCGCGCATGGGTGGTCGCATCTGTGCGTGGCGTCCGACGGCGATACGTGGTTTCGCGACCGGCATGTGATTGGCCTGTTCGACCGGATGATCGATGACGGGTTTTTCGACGATTTCGAGACGATCCTGTTTTACGGCGCAGGCCCCGGCGGCTATGCGGCGGCGGCGTTTTCGGTGGCGGCCCCCGGTGCGCGGGTGCTGGCGATCCAGCCGCAGGCGACGCTTGATCCACGCGTGACCGAGTGGGACGACCGTTTTGTCGAGATGCGCCGGACGGATTTCACTTCGCGCTATGGGTTTGCGCCCGACATGCTGGATGCGAGTGCGGCGGCCTATGTGGTGCATGATCCGGCAGAGCGGTTGGATGCGATGCATGCGGCGCTTTTTGCGCGGTCGGGCGTGTCGCATTTCCGGATGCGCAACATGGGTGCGGCCCTGCAAAGCGATCTGATGGACTTGGAGATGCTTGAGCCGTTGATGGAACAGGCGATGGCAGGCGCGTTGACCGACCTGAGCTTTGCCCAGGCGTACCGGGCGCGGCGGACCTATCCGCCCTATCTGCGCCGGGTCATGGCGGCGCTGGACGCCGCCGAGCGGACCGATCTGACCTATGCGCTGGCGCGCAACGTGACCAGCCGGATCAAGGCGCCCAGGTTCCAGCGGCGGATGGCCGAGATCGAGGCGCAGCGCAAGTTGGCGGCCGAAAACAGTGACGCGGCAGAGGCCGAAGACGTCACGGGGGATTGAGGCACCGGCCACGCCCGTGCTAACGCGCGGGCCATGACATCACTGACCCTTGCCCGCCCCGACGACTGGCACCTGCATCTGCGCGATGGCGCGATGATGGAGGGCGTCCTGCCCCATTCCGCCCGCGATTTCGCCCGTGCGATCATCATGCCCAATCTGGTGCCGCCCGTGGTGACGGGCGCGCAGGCCGCCGCCTATCGTGACCGGATACTGGCGGCCCTGCCCGCGGGGATGGCGTTTGATCCGCTGATGACGCTGTACCTGACCGAGGACACGGATGCGGACGATGTGGCCGCGGCCCATGCAAGTGGTCTGGTCAAGGCGGTGAAGCTCTACCCCGCCGGGGCCACGACCAATTCCGCCTCGGGTGTGGCGAATTTCGACAATGTGCGCGCTGTGCTGGAGCGGATGGCGGAGATTGGTCTGCCGCTTTGTGTGCATGGCGAGGTGACGGATGGCGATATCGACATCTTTGACCGCGAGGCCGTGTTCATCGACCGGGTGCTGGACCCGATCCGGCGCGCGACCCCCGGCCTGCGGGTGGTGATGGAGCATATCACGACCTCGGACGCCGTGGCTTACGCGCGTGCGCAGGATGGCAGCCTTGGGGCCACGATCACGGTGCAGCACCTGATGCTGGACCGCAATGACATGTTGGTGGGCGGGATACGGCCGCATTACTATTGCCTGCCAATCCTGAAACGCGGGTCGCACAAGACGGCGCTTTTGGACGCGGCGACATCAGGCGAGGCGCGGTTTTTCCTCGGCACCGACAGCGCGCCGCACGCGACGCACACCAAGGAGAACGCCTGTGGCTGTGCGGGGTGTTTCACAGCGCCTGTGGCGCTGTCCTGTCTGGCCGAGACCTTCGAGGCGGCGGGCGCGCTGGACCGGCTGGAGGCGTTTGTGTCGCTGAACGGCCCTGCGTTCTATGGCCTGCCCGTGAACACCGACACCATCACCCTGACCAAGGGTGACCCGATCACGCCCCCCGCATCCGTCGACACCGGTGCCGGACCCGTCACCGTCTTTGACGCTGGCCGTCCGCTGCACTGGCGCGTCGGCTGATCCTGTTTTCCTGACCAAAAAGGCACGCCCATGATCCCCACCAGCTATCCCACCGCCGAAGAGATGGCGCGCCTGACCGCGCGCATGTTGCTGGAGATCAAGGCAGTGCATTTCAATGCGGCCGATCCGTTCATCCTGTCCTCCGGCCTGCCCAGCCCGACCTATATCGACTGTCGCAAGCTGATCTCGTTCCCGCGCATCCGTGCGACGCTAATGGATTTCATGACCGTGACGGTGATGCGCAACGCGGGCTTCGAAGCGTTCGACAACATCGCGGGTGGCGAGACGGCGGGCATGCCCTTTGCCGCGCTGGTGGCGGAGCGGATGGGCCTGCCGATGACATACGTGCGCAAGAAACCCAAAGGATATGGCCGAAACGCCCGGATCGAAGGCGTGATGACCGAGGGCGAGCGTGTGCTGCTGGTTGAGGACCTGACCACCGATGGGGGGTCCAAGCTGTCCTTTGTGGATGCGATCCGCGAGACCGGGGCCAGTTGCGCGCATACGGCGGTGATTTTCTATTACGGCATTTTCCCGGAGACGGAAAAGACGCTGGGCGATCATGGGGTTGAGTTGCATTACCTGTGCACGTGGTGGGATGTTCTGGCCGAGGCGCGCGCCAGCGGGGCCTTTGACGAGGACACGTTGAGCGGGGTCGAGGCGTTTCTGAACGACCCGCGCAAATGGCAGGCCGACCGCGCCTGAGCCGTCGGAAAAAATCCCGCCGACGTCGCGTGACGCGTCCTGTGGACGGGATGTGGACAAGAGCGATTCTGTGCGCAAGGCCCAACCATATGTGGTAGAGTGGGCGCATCAAGCGTCGACATCTGCGGTGCGCCGTGGCATTCTGTGCCTTATCCAGAGGTTTGCCCACAGGCTTGTTGCACCTTTGCAGCGCGTGCGCGCTGTGGCATTGCGATGGCCAATGGGGATAAGAAAATCGGGGCCGGGCCATGAATGAAATTGCAGCGATCAATCCGACCGGCGTGGCCGTGCAGGATGCGGAGACGATGCCGCATTCGATCGAGGCGGAACAGCAGTTGCTGGGCGCGATTCTGACCAACAATGACGTTTATGACCGGGTCGCGGCGATCATCAATCCGGGCCATTTCTATGACCCGGTGCATGCGCGCATCTTTGAAATCTCTGCCGCGCGGATTGCCAAGAACAACCTGGCCAGCCCCGTGACGCTCAAGGCGTTCATGGAGGATGACGAGGGCCTCAAGGAGCTGGGCGGTCCGGCCTATCTGGCGCGTCTGGCCGGCGCGGCAATCAGTGCGTTTGCCGTGCGGGACTATGCGCAGATGATCTATGATCTGGCGGTGCGGCGCGATCTGATCCTGCTTGGGCGGGACATTTCGGCGCGCGCGGCCAAGGTCGATGTGGCGTCCGAGCCCAAGGAGCAGATCGTCGAGGCGGAACAGGCGCTGTACAAGCTGGCCGAACAGGGCAGCACCGAGGGCGGCTTCCAGTCCTTCCTCAAGGCGGTGACGGACGCGGTCAATGTGGCCAATGCCGCCTATCAGCGCGAGGGCGGCCTGGCGGGCATTTCCACCGGTCTCATTGACATGGACAAGAAGCTGGGGGGGCTGCATCCGTCTGACCTGTTGATCCTTGCGGGGCGTCCGTCGATGGGCAAGACGTCGCTGGCCACCAACATCGCCTTCAACATCGCCAAGGCCTATAAAAAGGGGATCAAGCCCGACGGGTCCGAAGGGGCCATCGAGGGTGGCGTCGTTGGTTTCTATTCGCTGGAGATGAGCGCGGAGCAGCTTGCGGCACGGATCCTGTCGGAGGCCTCGGAGGTGCCCAGCGAACAGATCCGCCGGGGCGACATGACCGAGGCCGAGTTCCGCCGGTTCGTGGATGCGGCCAAGCAGTTGGAGGCCTGTCCGCTGTTCATCGACGACACGCCCGCCATCCCGATTGCGCAGCTGGCCGCGCGGGCGCGGCGGTTGAAGCGGACGCATGGGTTGGACGTGCTGTTGGTCGATTACCTTCAGCTGGTGCGCGGCGGGGCCGAGAACCGGGTGCAGGAAATCGCGGAGATTTCGATGGGCCTGAAAGCCATCGCCAAGGAGCTGAACATTCCCGTCATCGCCCTGTCCCAGCTGTCGCGTCAGGTGGAAAACCGCGAGGACAAGCGGCCGCAACTGTCGGACCTGCGGGAATCGGGATCGATCGAGCAGGACGCGGACGTGGTCATGTTCGTGTTCCGCGAGGAGTATTACAAAGAGCGTGAGAAGCCCGGCGATCACGATCTGGAGGCCATGGCCAAGTGGCAGGAAGAGATGGAGCGCCTGCACGCCCGCGCCGAGGTCATCATCGGCAAGCAGCGTCACGGCCCCATCGGCACGGTCGATCTGTCCTTTGAGGGCCGGTTCACGCGGTTCGGCAACCTTGTGCAGCCCTGGCAGCAGGGTGCGGGTGGCGGCGGCGACGTCGGGTTCTAGGCGTCCATATTTTTGCGCGCGGTTTTGTGGCTGCGCGCTAAACTTTCTGCGCAATCGACCCGAACTGGTGCACGCACACTGTGCTGTGACTGGACAGGCGTGGAAATCTGCGGCCCACTGGGCGCATGCGTTTGATTGCCCTTTTGCTGAGCCTTTTCGCCGCGCCCCTGTGTGCACAGGATCGCACGGAGGTGGATGTGGAGCTGTTTCTGGCCGTGGATGTCAGCCGGTCGATGCAGCCCTATGAACTGGAGATCCAGCGGCGCGGCTATGCCGAGGCGCTGGTCAGCCCGGAGGTGCAGGCGGCAATCACCGGTGGGCTTTTGGGCCGGGTGGCCGTGACCTATGTGGAATGGGCGGGCGTACAGAGCCAACGGGTCATCGTGCCGTGGACGATGATCGAAGGGGCCGAGGATGCCACACGCGTGGCGTCGCAGATCACCGCCCATTTCGACGAGGCGCTGCGGCGCACGTCGATTTCGGGCGCGTTGGACCATGCGGCGGCCTCGATCGAGGCCAACGGGTTTGACGGGCTGCGTCGGGTCATCGACATCTCGGGCGACGGGCCCAACAATATGGGCCCGCCGGTGACGCAAGCCCGCGACCGGGTGCTGGCGCAGGGCATCACCATCAACGGCCTGCCGCTAATGACGCAGGATGACAGTTTCATGTCCCGCTGGAACATCCCCGATCTGGATGTCTACTACACCGCCTGCGTGACGGGTGGCACCGGGTCGTTCGTGTTGCCGGTGGTGGAGTGGAGCGCCTTTGCCGACGCGGTGCGGCAAAAGCTGGTGCTGGAGATTGCGGGCCTGCCGCCCGAACGGCTGTGGCGGGCGCAGGCGGCGGGGCGCTATAACTGTCTCATTGGCGAGGAGATCTGGGAGCGCAATCGCGACATCTTTGCGCTTCCTTAGCGCCTGCGGAACGGGTGCAGGAATTGCCGCCAGTAGCCCTTGGGCACGTCATCGCCCACCACGCCATAGCTGTCCGGCC
This sequence comes from uncultured Tateyamaria sp., assembly GCF_947487805.1. GTDB lineage: Bacteria > Pseudomonadota > Alphaproteobacteria > Rhodobacterales > Rhodobacteraceae > Tateyamaria. The sequence continues at coordinate 381,563 of NZ_CANKXW010000002.1, forward strand.
ATGCGGTGTCGGGCAAATGGTGCGTGCCAAAGAGGAAATCATAGAGAGGGAAGTGCGAGGCATAGTTCACGTCGATGGCCGCGCGGTCGCTGCCGTGGTGCCAGTGGTGAAAGCGCGGCGTGACGAGGAACCGTTCCAGCCAGCCGAAATGCCAGCTGAGGTTGGCGTGGATGAAGGTCGAGTAGAAATAGACCACCAGCAGGTAAGTCTGGATCGCCGCCGGATCGAACCCCAGCGTGAACATCGGCACCGCCGTCACCCCGCGCAGCACCGCGATCTCGACAAAGTGCATGCGCCCGCTGGCCAGCCAGTCCAGTTGCTTGGGCGAGTGGTGGATGGCGTGAAAGCGCCACAGGAACGGCACGGTGTGAAAGGCGCGGTGGACCCAGTATTGCACGAAATCCGTGGCCGCCATGATGATCAGCACCTGCACCCAGAACGGGATCTGCCCGATCACCGCGCGCGCGCCCGCAAAGTCGAACCAGCCCGAGACCGCATTGCTGGGCGCCATGGCGAGGAAGGTCAGCACCTGCACCAAGAGCGAGCTGACGAGGAAATAGAACACGTCCTCGCGCCATTCATCGCGCAGCACGGTCTGGTCGGCGCGGTTGGGGAACACCCGTTCGATCGGCACGAACAGCAGCCCCATCACGACAATGTTGATGATGAAATAGTCCAGCCCGAAATAGAGTGACTGCCGCGCCTCCCCAATCGCCTGCGGCTCTGCCGTGCCCAGGAGCGAGGCCAGCACCACAAGGCCAAGCCCCGTCCAGCCCAGCACCTTGCGGCGGCAGAGCATCACGCTGAGCAGCGCCAGCGCATAGCCCGTCAGCAGGATCACCCGCAGCGCCGTCGTGGTGGCCCCGCTGTCATGGATCACCTGCAAGTCGGGCATGGTGAAGGTTTCAGGGAAAAACCGGATCAGGATGATCAACAGACCTGTCAACCCGGCCAGAACCGACAGGCTGCCGCTGATCCAGCCGCTGCCAAAGGGGCGTTTGGCCCGCGGTCGTTCAAATTCAGCCAGCAATCGCGTGATCAGCCCCATGCGCCCTCTCCTCCGTTGGGTCGCACAGAGGTAATCACGCAGGCCACAGGCGCAAGCAGGGTATTCCCCACCTTGAAAGCCACGCAGATTTGCCCTTTCCCAAGCGGCGATTGCCTGTCAAAACCCCCTGCATGACCTCTGCGACCCTCACCATCGACCTTGGCGCGCTTGTGCGCAATTGGCAGTCCCTTGATGCGCGATCCGACGGCGAGACCGGCGCCGTGGTCAAGGCCAACGGCTATGGGCTGGGCGCGCCCGTGGTGGGCCGGGCGCTGGCGCGCGCGGGCGTGCGCAGCTTTTTCGTGGCCACCGCCGAAGAAGGCACCGTGTTGCGTGCCGCCCTGGGTCAGGGGCCTGAGATCTTTGTCTTTTCCGGTCATATGGCCAATGACACCAAACCGATCCGAGAGGGGGGCCTTGTCCCGCTTTTGAACTCGGTCGACCAGATGCTGCGCCATGTCGAGGCCCTGCCCGGCGCGCCCTTTGGCATCCAGCTTGACAGCGGCATGAACCGGCTGGGCATGGAGCCTGCCGAATGGTCCGCCGTGCGCGACATCGCTATCGCGCAAGGGCCACAGCTGATCATGTCGCATCTGGCCTGCGCGGACGAGCCCGGTCACCCGATGAACGCCCACCAACTGGCCGAGTTTCGCGCCATGACCGACGGTCTGGATGTGCCGCGCTCGCTCGCGGCGACGGGTGGGACGCTGATGGGGCCGGACTATCATTTCGACATGACCCGCCCCGGTGTCGGCCTCTATGGCGGTCTGCCCTTTGTGGATGCGGTGCCGGTGGTGACGCTGGACTTGCCGGTCATTCAGGTGCGCGACGTGGCACAGGGCGAAACCGTGGGCTACGGCAATGTCTGGACCGCCCCGCGCGACAGTCGCATCGCCACCGTGTCGGGCGGCTATGCGGACGGGCTGATCCGCGCAATGGGACCGCGCGCCACGCTGTACGCGGGCGACACGCCCTGCCCCGTGGTGGGCCGCGTGTCCATGGACCTGATCACGGCGGATGTGACGACGCTCGACCGCGATCCCGGCTATTTGCAACTGATGGGCCGGCACCAATCGGTCGACACCGTGGCCGACGCCGCAGGCACCATCGGCTACGAAATCCTGACCTCGCTTGGCCTGCGCTATCACAGGTCCTACGTGGAATGAGCTTTGTCGCCGCCATCGGACGCACGGTGCTGGGCTTTCTCGCGGCCATCGGGCGGGTCAGCCTCTTTGCGTGGGCGACATTGACCCACATCCTGCGCCCACCCTTCTATCCGCGCGAATTTGGCCTCGCCCTCCTGAACATCGGCTGGCTGTCCCTGCCGGTGGTGGGCCTCACCGCCATATTCACCGGTGGCGCGCTCGCACTGCAAATCTACGCAGGAGGGGCCCGTTTCAACGCCGAGGCCGTGGTGCCCCAGATCGTCGCCATCGGTATGGTCCGCGAATTGGGCCCGGTGCTGGTGGGGCTGATGATCGCCGCCCGCGTCACCTCCTCCATCGCCGCCGAGATTGCGACGATGAAGGTCACCGAACAGATCGACGCGCTGGTCACCCTGTCCACGCACCCGATGAAATACCTCACCGCCCCGCGCGTGCTGGCCGCCACACTGGTGGTGCCACTGCTGGTGGGCGTGGGCGACATCATCGGCATCTTCGGCGGCTATGCGGTCGCCACCGGCACGCTGGGCTTCAATGCCGCGGCCTATATCCAGAACACCGTCGACTTCCTGCAACTGCGCGACATCACCTCCAGCCTCGCCAAAGGTGCTGTCTTCGGCTGCCTCGCCGCCCTCATGGGCTGCTATTTCGGCATGAATTCGGGCCGCGGCGCCCAGGGCGTGGGCCGCGCCACCAAGGGCTCCGTCGAAGCCGCCGCCGTCCTCATCCTCGCTGCGAACTTCGTACTCACGGGGGTGTTCTTCTCGCTATGATCGCCCCTTCATTGTTCCCCGAATATGCCCGCCGGAGGCATGCCACCCTGGCCAAAGGCCCCCGCCCATGATCACGCTCGACAACGTCCACAAAAGCTTTGGCGACAACCATGTGCTGCGCGGCGTCGACCTGCACGTGGCGCGCGGCACCTCCATGGTGATCATCGGCGGCTCGGGCACGGGCAAATCGATCACGATCAAAACCGTACTTGGCCTCGTCACCCCGGATCAGGGCACAATCACCGTGGACGGCCAGGACGTCACCAAAACCGGCGACCGCGACGCCTTCCTTGCGCGCTTCGGCATGCTCTTCCAGGGCGCGGCCCTCTTCGACTCGCTCCCCGTCTGGCAAAACGTGGCCTTCCGCCTGCTGCGCGGCAGCCTCGCCAAACCCCGCGACGAGGCGCGCCACATCGCCATCGAAAAACTGCGCCGCGTGGGCCTCACCCCGGACGTGGCCGACCGGCTGCCCGCCGAACTGTCGGGCGGCATGCAGAAACGTGTGGGCCTCGCCCGCGCCATCGCCGCCGAACCCGAGATCATCTTCTTCGACGAACCCACCACGGGTCTCGACCCGATCATGGCCGGCGTCATCAACGACCTCATCCGCGAAATTGTCACCGAAATGGGCGCGACCACCATGACCATCACCCATGACATGACCTCCGTGCGCAGCATCGCCGACACCGTCGCCATGCTGCACGGGGGCAAAATCCGCTGGACAGGCCCCGTCTCGGACATGGACAGCGCAGGCGATCCATATGTCGATCAATTCATCCACGGCCGCGCCACCGGCCCCATCGAAGCCGTCAGATAAAAAAGGGTCGGCGGGTGGGCGCCTTTGGCCGCAAGGCCAAACAGAGCCACCCGACGGCAAACCCCATGCACCGCTGGATCAACCTCTCCCTGCTCATCCTCTTTCCACTGTCGTGGTTCGCACCGCTGATGCGCGCAGGCCTCCTGCCCCTCTTCAACCTCAAGGAAATTTCCGTCATCACCGGGCTGCAATCGCTCTGGGCCTCGGATGTCTTCCTCGCCCTCGTGGTCACCGTCTTCGCGCTCTTCGCGCCCTATCTCAAAACCATCGCGCTGGCTCTGATGCACTGGCGCCTGCTCAGCCCGCGATTGCTCCCCGCCGTCTCGGTGCTGGGCAAGCTGGCCATGGCCGACATCTTCCTCATCGCGCTCTACATCACGCTCGCCAAGGGCATCGGCGTGGGCCGTCTGGAAACCGCATGGGGCCTCTACCTCTTCACCGCCTGCATCCTCGCCTCGATCTATGTCAGCTGGGCCACCGGGCGCGCCCGTGCGCCCGCAGATTAAGTCTTTGACCCCGCAGCCCAGCTGAGGCACACGACAGCCCATGGCGAAACACACCACCACCTACACCTGCAACGCCTGTGCCGCGTCCTTTTCCAAATGGTCGGGACGCTGCGACAGCTGCGGGGAATGGAACACCATCACCGAAGACGCGGGCCTCTCTGCCGGACCGGGGGCCAAGTCGCTGGGCACAAGGCGCGGCGCGGGCATCGCCCTCACCGATCTGCGGGCCGAGGAAACACCGCCCCCCCGCACCAAAAGCAACGTGGCCGAGCTGGACCGCGTGCTGGGCGGCGGGCTGGTGCCTGCCTCTGCCATTCTGGTGGGCGGCGATCCCGGCATCGGCAAATCCACGCTGCTCTTGCAGGCCGCCGCACGCTTTGCCCGCAACGGGCTGAAAACCATCTATGTCAGCGGCGAAGAGGCCAGCGCGCAGGTACGCATGCGCGCCCAGCGTCTGGGCCTCGTCGATGCGCCGGTGCAACTGGCCGCCGACACCAACCTGCGCAACATCCTCACCACGCTCGAGGCCGAGGCCCCGGGCCTCGCCATCATCGATTCGATCCAGACCATGTGGCTCGACACCGTCGACAGCGCGCCGGGATCGGTCAGCCAGGTCCGCGCCGCCGCCCACGAGTTGACCACATTCGCCAAGCGCAAAGGCATCAGCATCGTACTCGTTGGCCACGTCACCAAGGAAGGCCAGATCGCGGGCCCCCGCGTCGTCGAACACATGGTCGACACGGTCCTTTATTTCGAAGGCGAGCGCGGTCATCAGTTCCGCATCCTGCGCGCGGTCAAGAACCGCTTTGGCCCCGCCGACGAAATCGGCGTGTTCGAGATGACAGGCAAGGGGCTGGCCGAGGTCACCAACCCCTCGGCGCTGTTCCTGTCGGAGCGGGGCAACCCGTCGCCCGGCTCGGTCGTCTTTGCTGGCATCGAAGGCACGCGGCCCGTCCTGTGCGAATTGCAGGCGCTTGTCGCCCCCTCCCCCCACAGTCAGGCACGGCGCACGGTCGTGGGCTGGGACGGCGGGCGGCTCGCCATGATCCTTGCGGTGCTCGAAGCGCGCTGCGGCATCCCCTTTGCGGGTCTCGACGTCTATCTGAACGTGGCGGGCGGCATGAAGATTTCCGAACCCGCCGCTGACCTTGCGGTTGCAACGGCGCTTTTGTCTGCACGCGAGGATAGTGCCCTGCCCGCCGACACGGTTGTTTTTGGCGAAATCAGCCTGTCGGGTGCCCTTCGTCCGGCACCCCAGACCGAAAACAGGTTGAAAGAAGCGGAAAAACTTGGTTTCACCACGGCCATCGCACCCAAAGGCGGAAAAGCTCAGGGCGCTTCCGGATTGACGCTGAAGCGCTTCAGCACCCTGACGGAATTCGTTGGTGATGTATTTGGCGCAGGGTAAGCGCCGCAGGGCAGAATAAAGGGGCAGGACCATGGAAGGGTTCACCATCATTGACGGCGTCGTTGCCGTGGTCATCATCCTCTCGGCCCTCTTGGCCTATGGGCGCGGATTGGTGCGCGAGGCGATGGCCATCGCCGCCTGGATCGCCGCGGCGATCCTTGCGTTCCTGTTTGCGCCGCGCGTCGAGCCGCTGGTGCGCGAGATCCCCGTGGTGGGTGATTTCCTGGCCGACAGTTGCGAGCTGAGCATCATCGGCGCCTTTGCGCTGGTCTTTGCGGTGGCGTTGATCATCGTGTCGCTTTTCACCCCGCTGTTTTCGTCGCTGGTGCGGCGCTCGGCGCTGGGGGGGCTGGACCAGGGGCTTGGGTTCCTCTTTGGCGTGGCGCGTGGTGTGCTGCTCGTGGCGATTGCCTTTTTTGTCTACGACACAGTGATCACCGGGCAGGAGTTTACAATCGTCGACGAAAGCCGGTCTGCGGCAGTGTTCGGGCGGTTTACCGGCCAGATCGAAGAGCAGAACCCCGAAGAGGCACTGGGCTGGATCACCCAGCAATATGAGAACCTTGTGGGCGTCTGCATCGAATAAACCGGCTTGATCCGGGACCGGATTGCAGGAACACTTGCGGTTGAATGCTCCGCAAGAGGTCATCCATGCTGCATCGTTTTCTGTTGGCTCTGGCCTTGATGGTCGCGCCGGGCCTTGCAATGGCGCAGGCCTGCACGCTCCAGGCCAGCGCCTATGCCGCCGCACCGGACGCCAACACAAGGCTGGCCGCCCTCACCTGCCTGCTGCGCGAGGAGCGGGGTCATGTCCTCGCCACGCCCGCCGGTGTCACAGGATACCGGATGACACTGGGCCCGCCTACGCGGGTCACAGACATCCGCGGCGCGGCACGGGTGGGGATCGGCGCGGCCACTTCCGGGTGCAATTGCAACCGCGCGGCGCAGAATTTCGTGCGCGGCGGCGAGATGTGGAACGTGGTGCCGGATGCGGACGCGGGTTTTACCCTGTCGACAGAGCTGAGCGGCACCGCCCCCAGCGCGGCGCTGGCCGAGATCGCCAAGACGTTGAACGCGGTGCCGATTGCGCCCCTGTCGCCCGAGGGCCATGTGGAGCAGACCCTCGGCGCCCTGTTGGCCGCCCCGTCTGCCACGGCCCCCGATACCAAGCTGATCACCCGCAAATGCACCTGCCCCGGCACAGCCCGGTCCGGGTTCCGGTCCCCCGGCAGCACCCTGTTTGAAATCGAGGATCGCCTGACCGACAGCCAGTTGCGCATCCTGCTGACCACACCGTCGGGCGCGGGGACATCGCCATGATCAATTCCTTTCTCGAACTGTCGCACCTGATCGGGTTTTTCGCGCTGACCTGCGCGCTGACGCTCGCCTTTGCCAAGGCGCTGTCGCCCGGCGAAAAGCTAGCGCCGATGCTGGGTCTGATTGCCGGACTGGCGATGCTGGGGCTGGTGTCGGGCTATGCCGGGGGCCTCAGCCGCACGGCGGCGGTGGGCGACATCATCCCGGCGGCACTGGCGTTGGCGGGCGGTGCGGCGGCCTATCTGTTTGGCACGGACCGCAGCAAGGGGATCATCGCGTCGATCTGTGCGCTGGCCTTTGGGCTGTCGCTGTTTCTTGGCTTTACCTCGTCTGCGATCAAACGCGGCACGGTGGAGGCGTTCCAGAACCATCTGACGTTCTGTCGCGGTGTGCTGAGCGATGCGGACATCCTGTCCCATGACGAAGCGTTTGTGCGGGTGGTGACGCTCTATGGGGAAACCTGTGCCGGGGTGATGGCGGCGGATCTGGCGGTGGCGCGCAACCTGCCCGAAGGCGCCGCGCCCCCGGACGATTTCGGCCAACTGGTAAACGCGATGTCCGCCCTGCTGGCCCGTGCGGGTGTCGAACCCGACCAATAACTCCTGAGTCGCGCGGCCCTCCCGCCGTCATCATGGTAAACGGTTCGTAAATTTCGTGGCCCCCTTAGGGAGAGTGCGCGCCGTTTCCGCCCGACTGGACACTGTGGCGAAACAGCGCCCGGCTTTGGCCGTGGTTGTGACGAAAAAGCGGCAGATTTGTGGTGCCCCTTTGAGCCAGATCACAACCAACAGCCCAATCGGAGGACCGACCCCATGTTCCTGAACCACGACGCCGCATTTACCACGTTTGCCCCTGCCACCTGTCCCGCCCGCCGCCGCGATGCCCGTGCCACACTGAGCGCACAGACACGGATCGAGACCCCGCGCGGCTGGATCAGCGTTGACGACGCGATGGCCGGTGACCGGGTCGCCACGCTGGATGGCGGTTTTGCCACCATCACCGCGATCAGCCGGCCCAAGATGACAGCGCCGCTGGTGCATGTGCCGGGCGGCGTTCTGTCGACCTGTTCGGACGTGGCCCTGCCTGCCGATGCCCGCGTGGCCCTGACGCCACCTGCGCGGTGGTCGGAAGCGCCTGTGGTGTCGGTGCCTTTGCGGGCCTTGAGCGGATGCCGCGGTGTGCGCCCCACCCTCTTTGCCGGGCCGGACCTTGCCACGCTGCATTTCGCCGAGGAAGAGATGATCTTTGCGCAATCAGGCCTGTTGATCCATGCGCATGACGGCGGGGCACAAGGGTTTTTCCGCAAACTCGGATATGGCGACACCCGCGCCCTTTTGGCCCTGAGCGAGGGTAAAATGACACAGCCGGACGCGGCCGCTGCCTGAGGCGCGCGGGATTTGTGATCCTTTCGTGACAGTGGGGGCCGGGCTTGCTAAACCCCGCCCTAACCCCTCAACGGATTCGGAGCTGCCCCTTGTCCGACCTCGACGCCGACGCGCTGATGCCCCCCGCTCACCCCTTTGATGATGACAAGCTCAAGGAAGAATGCGGTATCTTTGGCGTTCTGGGTACGCTGGATGCGGCCAATTTCGTGGCCCTTGGCCTGCACGCCCTGCAACACCGCGGACAGGAAGCAGGCGGCATCGTCGCCTATGATCCCGACCACGGGTTCAACTCCGCCCGCCGCTTTGGCTATGTGCGCGACAATTTCACCTCTCAGTCCGTGATGGAGACTCTGCCCGGCGCGCTGTCGATCGGGCATGTGCGCTATTCCACCGCCGGATCAAAGGGCCAGACGGCGATCCGCGACGTGCAGCCGTTCTTTGGCGAGTTTGCCATGGGTGGGGCCGCGATTGCCCACAATGGCAACATCACCAATGCCGATGCCCTGCGCCGCGAGCTGATCGAGCGCGGGTCGATCTTTCAGTCGTCTTCGGACAGCGAATGCATCATCCACCTGATGGCGCGCAGCTTGCAACGCAACATCCCCGAGCGGATGGAAGACGCGCTGCGCCGTGTCGAAGGGGCGTTTTCGGTTGTCGCCATGACCCGTACCAAGTTGATCGGTGTGCGCGACGCGCTTGGCGTGCGCCCGCTGGTGCTGGGCAAGCTGGACACGGGCTATGTGCTCAGTTCCGAAACCTGCGCGCTAGATATCATCGGCGCAGAGTTCGTGCGCGAGATCGAGCCAGGCGAGATGGTGGTGATCACGGACAAGGGCATCGAGAGCCGGTTCCCCTTCCGCCGGCAGAAATCGCGGTTCTGCATCTTTGAACACGTCTATTTCAGCCGTCCCGACAGCATCCTCGGCGGGCGGTCCGTCTATGAAACCCGCGAGAATATCGGGCGCGAGCTGGCCAAGGAAGCACCCGTGGAGGCCGATCTGGTCTGTCCGGTGCCCGACAGCGGCACGCCTGCGGCCATCGGGTTCTCGCTGGAATCGGGCATACCGTACGCGATGGGGATCATCCGCAACCAGTATATGGGTCGGACGTTTATTGAGCCCACCGAAAGCATCCGCAACATGGGTGTGCGGCTGAAGCTGAACGTGAACCGGGCGCTGATCCGGGGCAAGCGCGTGATCCTCGTGGATGACAGCGTGGTGCGCGGCACCACCAGCCGCAAGATCAAGGAGATGATCCTGGATGCGGGCGCTGCCGAGGTCCATTTCCGCATCGCCTCGCCGCCGACCGCGTGGCCCTGTTTCTATGGTGTGGACACGCCCCAGCGCGAAAAGCTGCTGGCCGCGACCATGAGCGAAGAAGAGATGTGCCAGCATCTGGGCGTGGATAGCCTCAAGTTCATCTCGCTCGACGGTCTCTATCGCGCGGTCGGCGAAGCGCAGGGCCGGGATGCCACCAGCCCGCAATATTGCGATGCGTGTTTTTCCGGGGAGTACCCGGTGGAGCCCGCCGACATGATTGAAAAAGGGTTCGAAATGAAGGCGGCGGAGTGAACCGCTTTGCGTTAATCTGTTGCGCGATTCTGCTGCTTGCCGGCTGTTTCCCGGATCGGATTTCCAGCCCGCCTGTTTTCGCGTCGCCCAAGCCATCCTCGCAAAGCCTGACAGTTCTGGGACAAGGCCGCCTCACCGTGCGCGCATATGAAAATGTGGGCAGAAAGTCGGTGTACATTCAAGAGCGGCAAGTGCGTTGCACAGTCGACAGTGCACACTATTCTGCCGAATTCACGACCCCTGCACTCGTCCTTGTGCCGCTCCACAAGCACACAACTTTCTCGACCATTGCATGCAGTTTTGACGGCGAAGTCCAGACAACCCGATCTTCCTGTGCGCGTTCGTACGAGACCGGGAACTGCAACTTTGGAACAGAGAACCTGATATTCAAACGGTAGCATTTCCAGGTGAAAGCGCGCATCGGCATAGGTTTGCCACCTGCCCGCACGTCAATGCGCGGCGGAACGCGCACGGCGGATGACCCCGATTTCGCCCCGCAGACCGGTGTGTTAGCGCCCGCTTCCGAGCATTTCTCAGGAGGCAAATATGTCCGAGACCACCAATGAAATCACCGCCGATCTGGCAACGATGCGCGGCGCGCTGCCGCTGCGCAAACTGCAATTGATCGGGATCATGGGCACGCCCGAAGCGCCCCGCGCGCTGTTGCGCACATCCGCAGGGCAGATCCGGACCGTAGGCATGGGTGACACACTGCCCCAAGGCACTGTCGTTGCCATTTCCGACAGCGCCGTGATCCTGCATGGCGGCGTGCGCGAGCGGGTGCTGACCATGCCTGCGACACCTCGGGCGCAGGCCGCCGCTTGACGGGGGTGCCCGCAACGGGCAAACCCCGGCCATGACACAAACAGCCCTCATCACCGGTGCCTCGCGCGGTCTGGGCGCGGCCTTGGCCCGCGCGCTGGCGCCCACCCATCACATCATCGCCGTGGCCAAGACCACCGGCGCGCTCGAAGAGCTGGATGATCGGATCAAGGCCGCCGGAGGGGCGGCGACGCTTGCGCCCATGGATATCACCAACGATGCGGCGATGCAGACGCTGTGCCGTGGCATCCACGACCGGTGGGGCAGCCTGGACGTCTGGGCACATGCGGCGGTACACGCGGCCCCTTTGGCCCCGGCAGGCATGATCGATGCCAAGGACATGACCAAGTCGGTGGCGGGCAACGTGACGGCCACCGCGACGCTGATCACCTATCTCGCGCCGCTGCTGGGCACGGACGGCACCGCGCTGTTCTTTGATGATCCGCAGGCCGGGCAGCCCTTTTATGGCAGCTATGGCGCAACCAAGGCGGCACAGATCGCGCTGGCGCGCAGTTGGCAGGCCGAGGCCGCGAAAACCGGGCCCCGCGTGCATATCGCGACGCCCCGGCCGATGCCCACGGCCACCCGCGCGCGGTTCCATCCCGGCGAGGACCGCGGCCCGCTGGCCGATCCGCAGGCCGAGGCCGCGCGCATTCTGGCGGAACTTCGCGCTTGATCTTGGGGCCGTGCCGTGGCCCCATGGCGCAATGCTGAGATATTTCACCACCTTTGACCGGCCCCGCCCCGTGGCGCGAAGCGGCGCGTTGCGCGCCGTCTATGATGCCGCCGCGACCGGCTGGCAGGACGGGATTTCCAAACTGGGGTTCCTGACGGCCTATGCAGAGGTGATGGCGCAGACGCCCGCCCCCGCCATAGATGCCAAGGTGCTGGATGTGGGCACCGGCACGGGGGCCTTTGCGACCGCGTGGGTGGCGCGGCACGGACGGCCCGGCACACTGACGCTGACGGATATCTCGCCCGCCATGCTGGAGGCCGCAGACGCCCGGCTGGACCCTGCCCGGACCGTTGCCGCACCACTGGGGGCCGACATACCCGACCTGCCCCCGCAGGACGTGGTGCTGTGCGCACATGTGGTCGAACATCTGGAGGATCCGGGTGCGGCGCTGCGCTGGTTGCATGACCGGCTGGCGCCCGGCGGCACGCTGGTCATGGCCATATCGAAACCGCATTGGTGTACGGCGCTGGTGCGCTGGCGCTGGGGCAATGCGGCGTTCGTGCCGGAGCACGCGGTGAGCATGCTGCGCGCCGCGGGGTTCCGGGACGTCACCGCGCACCCGTTTTCCGCAGGCCCCCCGTCTCGGCTGTCGCATGGCTATGTCGCGCGGCGCGCGTAGCGGGTGCGCAACGATCCGTGCCGCGGCACAAAAAAATCGATGCAGAGGCCCGCGATGCGTTGCCACCACCACCGTCGCCCGCCTAGTAAAGCGCAAAGGGGCAGAACATGCGCATTCTCATCACCAATGACGACGGTATCTCGGCACCCGGCCTTGCGGTTCTGACCGACATCGCGACCGCACTTGCGGGACCGGATGGCGAAGTCTGGACCGTGGCCCCGGCCTTTGAGCAGTCTGGCGTGGGGCACTGTATCTCCTATTCCCGCCCATTCATGATCCAACAGCTGGCCGCGCGTCGGTTTGCGGTCGAGGGCAGCCCGGCAGATTGCGTGCTGGCGGGGCTGCACCAGGTGCTGGACACGGCCCCCGACCTGATCCTGTCGGGCGTCAACCGGGGCAACAACTCGGCAGAGAATGCCCTCTATTCCGGAACATTGGGCGCGGCCATCGAAGGGGCGCTGCAAGGGGTGCTGTCGATTGCGATCTCGCAATATTACGGCCCCGCCAATCGTGACCTCGACAACCCGTTTGAAGCGTCCGCCACCCATGGCAAAGCGGTGGTTGAGCGGATTATTGCCGCCACGCCCAGCACTCAGCCGGGCTATCAGCTGTTCTATAACGTCAACGTGCCGCCCGTCGCCGCGCGGGACGTCAAGGGCACGCGGCTGGTGCCGCAGGGCTTGCGCCCCGGCACTGGATTTCACACCGAGGCGACGACATCGCCCACGGGGCGCGATTATCTCTGGATCAAGGGCGGCAACCAGCAGGTGCAGACGGCGGCAGGCACGGACGCGGCGGTCAATCTGGATGGCTATATCTCGGTCACGCCAATGCGCGCGGACCTGACGGCCCATGACATGCTGGACACGCTCGGGGCCATCGCCACATGAGCGCAGAGCACAGCGACGACGACCTCGCCACCCGCAAGATGCAGTTCCTCTATGCGCTCCGGTCCAAGGGCGTGACCGACAAGCGCGTGTTGCAGGCGATGGAGGAAATCGACCGGGGGCCCTTTGTACGTGGGCTTTTCTCGGAACGCGCCTACGAGGATATGCCGCTGCCCATCGCCTGTGGGCAGACAATCAGCCAGCCGTCGGTGGTGGGGCTGATGACGCAGGCGCTGAATATCAGCCCACGCGACAAGGTGCTCGAGATCGGGACCGGATCGGGCTATCAGGCCGCGATCCTCGCGAAACTGGCGCGGCGCGTCTATACGATCGACCGGCACCGGCGGCTGGTCCACGAGGCGCGCGCCATCTTTGAAGAGCTGGATCTGCACACGATCACGGCGCTGACGGCGGACGGGTCACATGGGCTGCCGGATCAGGCGCCCTTTGACCGGATCATCATCACCGCCGCCGCCGAGGACCCGCCGGGCCCGCTTTTGGCACAGCTCAAGGAGGGCGGCATCATGGTGCTGCCCGTGGGTCAGTCGGACGCGGTGCAAAGCCTGATCCGTGTGCACAAGACCGCCACGGGCCTCGAATATGACGAAATGCGCGACGTCCGCTTTGTTCCCCTGCTCGAGGGCTTGGGCAAAGAGTAGAACTGGTGTAAAACGTCGCTGACCGACAAGGCCTCCGTTCACGAGGGGTCCGGCAAGAGGACGACGCAGATGATCCCGACCACCCCGCGCATGCGCGCGCCGCTGATATTGGCAACCTCTGGCCTGCTGGTGCTGGCCGCCTGTGATGAACCGCTGGATTTCGATCTGCGCGGGATTGGCGGCGGGTTCTCCACTGCCGAAGCAGCACAGAATGCCACGGCCGACCGGCCGCGGCCCGATGCGCGCGGCGTGATCTCTTACCCGAACTATCAGGTTGCGGTGGCCAAGCGTGGCGACACGCTTACGGACGTGGCGACACGGGTGGGCCTGCCCCCAAACGAGCTTGGCCGGTTCAACGGGATCGAGCCGGACGTGCCGTTGCGTTCGGGCGAGATTATTGCCCTGCCCCGCCGTGTGGCCGAACCGTCGCCCGCCACAGGTGCGATTGGCACCGGCCCGATTCAGCCGTCCTCGGTCGATGTGACAACGCTGGCCGGGAATGCCATCGACAACGCGGCCCCCACCCCGGCCAGCACGGTACCCACGGCATCGTTGCCGCAGACCGGGCAGGAACCGATCCGCCACCGGGTCGAACGGGGCGAGACGGCGTTTACCATTGCGCGGCTCTATCAGGTGCCTGCCAAGTCGCTGGCGGAATGGAACGGGCTGGGCGCGGATTTTGCCGTGCGCGAGGGGCAGTACCTGCTGATCCCCGTGGCGCGCGTGGCACCCCCGACGGGACAGGCCGCGGCGACCACGGCGCCGGGGTCGGGTTCGCCCACGCCGCTGCCGCCCAGTGCGGCCAAACCGCTGCCTGACGACGACACCGCGAACCCGCCGCCCGGATCACCTGACCCGGACAAGCCCACCGCGGATGTGGGCCAGACCACCGCCACGGCCAAACCTGCGCAGATGGGCCTGCCCGTGCAGGGCAGCATCATCCGTGAATACGCCAAGGGCCGGAACGAGGGCATCGACATCAAGGCGGCCCCCGGCAGCCCGGTCAAGGCCGCGACCGCAGGCACTGTGGCCGCAATCACCAAAAGCGCGGACGGTGTTCCAATCATCGTAATCCGCCATCCCGGCAACCTGCTGACAGTCTATGCCAATGTCGATCAGGTGCAGGTGGCCAAAGGCGACAGCGTGCGGCGCGGCCAATCCATCGCGCGGCTGCGGGACAGCGACGACAACGCCTTTGTCCATTTCGAGGTGCGCGACGGGTTCGACAGCGTCGATCCCGGGCCGTTCCTGAAATAAGGCACGACTACGGCAATTGCGGCGCATCACCTACCTGCACGGGTAGGTGCGCCCGATTTGCCTAAAAATGACCTCTGATTTATCTCAAACGGCAGCGTATGGCCCTAACCCTGCCCTGTTGCGCGATCAGAAACAATTCAACGAAACGAGTTGGATTGAATTCGCATCATGCCAGTTTTCTATGGTTACACATTTGCCTTGTTCGGCACCCAGACCACCGTCAACGGGGTGGCCAACAACTATGCCTTCGCACCTTCGGGCACGTGGCGATATACTGGTGACACCACCTATTTCGTCGTGAACGAGAACGATGGGGCAACGAACTTCAACGGCGATGGTGCCAATAACGAAACGGTGCAGGCCCAGGAACGGTTTGGCGCGATTGGCGAGCAGACAGTGTTCATCGGCGGCATCGAGCGCCAGATCATCTGGGACTATACGTTCACCGTCACGGACGGCACCACAACGTGGCAAGTCGCGGTCATCGATGTCGACCTGAACAACGACAACGACCTAAACGACGGCGCGGATGCAACCGCGACGGATGAGGACGGGTATTACCTGGTGTTCCCTGACGGAATGCCGCCGCCCAACACCGATCTGACCATCGGCGGGATCGTGGACAATGGTGAACTGGTCCCGCACGTGTCGCTTGGCGGCACGGTTGTCTGTTTCACCTCCGGCACGATGATCGAAGCACCTGAAGGGCCGCGCGCGGTAGAGGACCTGCGCGAGGGGGATCTGGTGACGACGGCGGGATCTGGACCACAGCCGGTCCTGTGGGCCGGGTGCACAACAGTTCTGGCGACCGGAGACCTGGCCCCCATCGTGATTTCGGCAGGCACGTTGGGCAACGACCGGGACCTTACCGTATCGCCGCAGCACGCAATCCTGCTGTCCGACTGGCGGGCCGAGATGCTCTTTGGTCAGGACGAGGTGCTGGTGCGGGCCAAGGACCTTTTGTGCATGGACGGGGTCTACCGCAAGATAGGCGGGCGCGTGACCTATCACCACATCCTGCTGGAGGCGCACAACGTCGTGCAAAGCTATGGGATCTGGAGCGAAACCCTTTTTCCCGGCGCGATAGCCATGGGTGCTGTGGGAGATGACGCACGGACAGAGATCGACAGGTTGTTCCCCGATCTGACGCGCTATGGTCAGATGTATGCGCCTTGCCTCAAAAGCTACGAGGCGCAACTGCTGGCCGCCTAGAGCGCGACACCCCGCCGACCGGCCAGATCACAGAAATACTGCCATGCCACGCGCCCCGACCGGGACCCGCGCGTGGCCTGCCATTCGATGGCCTCGGCCCAGAGGGTGTCGTCATCGATCTCGACCCCGTAGGCCGCGCAATAGCCGCGGATCATCGCGAGGTACTGATCCTGATCGCAGGCGTGAAAGCCCAGCCAAAGACCAAACCGGTCAGACAGCGACACCTTTTCCTCGACCGCCTCGGACGGGTTGATGGCGCTGCCCCGTTCGTTTTCGATCATGTCGCGGGGCATCAGGTGGCGGCGGTTCGACGTCGCATAAAGAATGACGTTGTCGGGCCTTCCTTCGATCCCGCCATCCAGCACCGCCTTGAGCGATTTGTAATGCTGGTCATCGTGGCTGAATGACAGATCATCGCAGAACAGGATAAAGCGGGCGTTGTCTGCCGCGCGCAAAAGGTTCAGCAACCGCCCGACTGATGGCAGATCCTCGCGGTGCAGTTCCACCATCTTCAGATCTTTATGCTCTGCCTCAAGTGCGCCGTGGATCGCCTTGACAAGGCTGGATTTTCCCATGCCCCGTGCACCCCAGAGCAGCGCGTTGTTCGCGGGCAGTCCGGCGGCAAACTGGCGGGTGTTGGCCAAAAGCGTATCCCGCGACCGGTCCACGCCCAAGAGCAGATCCAGAGGCACCCGCGAGACCTGCGTCACAGGCTCCAACCGGTCCGGGCCCGTCTGCCAGACAAAGGCCTGCGCCGCGTCGAAATCGGGGGCCGCCAAAGGCGCCGGAGACATCCGCTCCAGCGCCGCGGCAATGCGGTCCATGGGGTCGTCGATCATCTTACTTCAACTCGTCCTCGGGCAGATCACCCAGATCATCCTCGTCGTCGAAATAGCCCTCTTCGCGGAGTTTATCGTCCCGTTTCTGTTCCACACGGGCCACGAGCCAGATCGAAATCTCGTATAGGCCGTAAACCACGGTGAACAGAATCAATTGCGTGATGACATCGGGCGGTGTGACCACGGCGGCCAGCACGAGAATCCCCACCATCGCGTATTTGCGCACATTGCCCAATCCCTCGGAGCTGACCAGCCCCGCCTTGCCCATCAGCGTCAAAAGCACAGGCAATTGAAAGCACAGTCCAAAGGCCATGATGAATTTCAACGTGATATCAAGGCTTTCGTTGACCTTGCCGTTGAACACGATGGTCGGGCCATCGCCAGGTTCGGTGGCCGTGCCAAGGATCGAAGCAAACATCGACGACGCGTCGGCAAAGCCCAGCAGGAAGCGCATCGCAAGCGGCGTGACCACAAATTGGGCAAAGCTGGCACCAAGGATGAACATCAGCGGCGATGCGATCAGGAATGGCAGAAAGGCGTTCTTTTCCTGCTTGTACAGACCCGGTGCCACAAACCGCCACATCTGGTAGCCGATCACCGGAAAGGCGATGCCAAACCCGAACACCATCGACACGCGAAACAGCGTGAACAGGTATTCCTGCGGGCTGGTATACTGGAACGTGGGCGACGGATCACCCAGCGCGCGCAGCGTGCTTTCGATCGGGGCCAGCAGGAATTCCAGCACATGGGCCGCGATGAATTCGCCCTGGATCGGCACAAAGAAGATCGTGATGGCGATGATGAACGCGATCACGGACCGGATCAGCCGCGTGCGCAGCTCGGCCAGATGCTCGATCAGCGGCGCGGTGCTGTCGTCCATATTGTCAGTTTGGCTCATCTAGCTCTCTTTCGGGGCCTGCGCTTCCAACTCTTCGGCCTTTTTCAGCGCATCGGCCGCTTCCTTGGCCTTGCGCTCGGCCTGGGCGCGCGCGGTGGCGGCCTGGATCTTGCGGGCGTTTTCCGCGCGTTCGGCGGCCAGTTTGCCGGTCTCGCTGTCCGGATCGAGATCCGACAGAGACGAGGTGACATCACGGGCGGCGTCCTTGACCCCGTCCATGGCGCTGCCCACCGGGTTGGTTGCGGTCTTGATCGTGCGCTGGATGTCCTTGACACCCGCCTCGTCCGCGGCCTGGTTCATGGCGGTCGAAAACTCGCGCGCCATGCCGCGGGCCTTGCCCACAAACCGACCCACCTGGCGAAACACCATGGGCAGGTCCTTGGGGCCAATCACGATCAACGCCACGATCCCGATGATCAGCAGCTCGGCAAAGCCCAGATCGAACATGGATCAGACCTTGTCTTTTTCAGTCTCGGGCGTGATGTCCTTGGCCTCGTCGGCGCTTGCCGCTTCCAGCTCTTCCTTGCCTTCGTTCACGCCCTTCTTGAAGCTTGTGATGCCCTTGCCGACCTCACCCATCAGGCTCGAGATCTTGCCCCGCCCAAACAGCACCAGCACCACAACAGCGATCAGCAGCAGGCCCGGAAGTCCGATGTTTCCAATTCCCATTGGTCTCTCCCATGTCATTGGCGACGGAATGCCGCCTGTCGCGATCAGGTCTATGCAATGCCCCGGTTGGTCGAAAGCCCGGAGCACGCCTCGCACGCATCCGTGACGCGAAAAATCGTTGAAATTTCCGATGGTCTGCATCCAACTGACAGGTTAATGTCAGTTGGACCCCGGTAAACCGGCCGCATCACGCATGAATCAAGAAGGAGACCAACCGATGCGCGTCCTGACCACTTCCCTCTTTGCCCTCACCATCGCCCATGCCGCGAGCGCCGAGGGCGCCGGTCCGTCGGGCCCTGTGTCAGAAATTGTGACCTTCCGCTTGGTCGAAGGCACCAGCACGCAGGCCTTTATCGAGGCCGCTGATGACATGGGCCCATTCCTGCGCAGCACGGGCGCGATGGTCACACGCACCCTGTCGGTCGATGACACCGGGCTCTGGACCGATCACATCGTCTGGACGTCGCTGGACGCCGCCAAGTCCGCCGCCGCCGCCATGTTCGAACGCCCCGAGGCGGGCCCCTTCATGGCGATGATCGCACCCGACGGCATGGACATGCGCCACGCCGCGATCCAGTTGCAACAGGAGTGACATGCGCCGCACCGACCGCCTCTTTGACCTGATCCAGATCCTGCGCGACGGCAAATTGCACACCGCGCAGGAGATGGCAGAGAACTGCGAGGTGTCGGTGCGCACCATCTACCGCGACATGGACACGTTGGTGGCCTCCGGCGTACCTGTGCAGGGCGAACGCGGCGTGGGCTACATGATCACCCAGGCGATCAGCCTGCCCCCCCTCACCCTCACCACCGAAGAACTCGAGGCCCTCAACCTCGGCATGGCCATCGTGGCCGAGGCCGCCGATGACACGCTCAAAACCGCCGCACGCACACTGGCCGACAAGATCGACGCGGTCCTGCCCGAACGCACCGTGGCGGACGCCGACAAGTGGAAATTCGCGGTGTACCCCTTTGCCGATGCAGTGCGCGGCTTTGCCCAGATGCCCACCCTGCGCGCTGCGATACGCGCCCGCCAAAAGCTGAAACTGACCTATCACTCCAAGGGCGACCGCATCACCACGCGCACCGTGCGCCCGCTGCATATGGAATACTGGGGGCGCGTCTGGACGCTGACCACATGGTGTGAACTCAGACACGATTTCCGCGTGTTCCGCGTAGACCTCATCCAGACCGCCGAAGCACTGCCCGAACTCTTCACGGACGAGCCCGGCAAGCGCCTGCAAGACTATGATCCAACGCTCTGACGCCCCAAGGGTCGGCGGGTGGGCGCCTTTTGCGCCGCAGAGGCGCAAAACAGAGCACCCGACACCCTAGCGTACAGGCAGGAACACCTCAATCGCGGCCACGGCCATCACGGCCACATCCCCCGCCACAGGCACATCAAGGCCCCCGGCTTCCGCCACAACCTCAACCTGACCGTAAGGCAACAGGCCAGCAATCAACTCCAAATCCACCGCCTCAGGCCGCGGCACGCCGATATGCACCACAATGCGCATGCTCTCGCGATCCACACCCAACGTGCCAAAGATCGGCAGCGACGCCCCCTGCATGGCCTGCTCCACCGCGCGCCGCGCGGCCTTGGTATCATCCCGCCCGTGCAGATCGACGCCTTGCGCCATCTCGATGATCAAACGCTGCTCTGCCATCACGCGCCCTCCACCGACACGACCAGCGCCGCCTGCGCCATCACCGTCGGATTGCCGACCCCCTCGGGTCGCACCACATCAAGCCCCCCGTGCCCCACGACAAAGGACGTCCGCCCATACGGAAACACCTCGGCCAGCACGGACGTATCCACCAGATCGGGCCGCGCACAGCCCACATGCACTTCGATCACCATGTCCTCCTTGCCGACACCCATATATTCGGCAAGGTTGATCGAATTGCGCCACAAAGCCGCGCGCACGGCGCGGGCCGCGGCTTCGGTATAACTGCCCCTGCGCAACGACGTGCCCAGACCAAATTCCACAATCATCGGCCCACTCATGTGCGCTCCTCATTTGCAAAGACAAAACACTTGTCGCGCCGGATCCGCAGCCACATGACCGTGCCCGCCTGCGGCAGAAACACCCCCGGCACCGTCGCCTTGATCACCGGCCCGTCATCATCCAGGCGGAACTCCACCAGGCTCTCGTTGCCCATGAACCGCGCGCGCATAACCTGCGCCCGCGCCGCCGTCCCTTCGGCCGCCGTGGGCCCCGGACCGACACCGGCCCGGTCGAAATCGATCTTCACATGCTGAGGTCGGAACACGATATCCACCTCTGTCCCATCCGGCACCCCCGGCGCCAGAAACCGGCCAAAGGGCGTCATCGCCAGCGCGCCCTCCACCACGGAGGCCAACCGGTTCGCATCACTGAAAAACGCCACCGATGCCCGATCCGCGGGGCGGGTATAGACGTTATAGGGCGCGCCCCGCTGCACGATCCGCCCGTCGCGCATCAACGCAATCTCGTCGGCCATGCGCATTGCCTCGTCCGGCTCATGGGTGACCAGCAAAACACCGGTGTCCTCTTCCTTGAGGATCGCCAGCGTCTCGTCGCGGATCCCGTCGCGCAACCGGTTGTCGAGGCCAGAAAACGGCTCGTCCATCAGCATGATCCGCGGCCGCGGCGCCAGGGCCCGCGCCAGCGCAATCCGCTGCTGCTCGCCGCCCGACAGCTGATGCGGAAACATGTCGATGAACCGACCCATGCGCACCCGGTCCAGCATTTCCTCGACCCGGGCGCGCTTTTCCTCGCGCGTGCCACTCAACCCATAAGCCACATTGCCCGCCACACTCAGATGCGGAAACAACGCAAAGTCCTGAAACATGAGGCCAATTTCGCGCCGCTCGGGCGGCACCCGGAACTTGGTGTCACAGATCAGGGCACCGTCCACATAGATCTCGCCCGCGTCCTGCATCTCGACGCCTGCGATCATCCGCAAGGTCGTCGACTTGCCACAGCCCGACGGCCCCAAGAGACACGTCACCTGCCCCGGCTGGATCGACAGGCTGACCCCATCGACCACACGACGGCCGCCAAAACTGCGCACCAGATTGCGAATTTCCAGCCGAGGTGCCGTCACGTTCCGCCCATTCCCGATCAAAACAGTCGGGAGGTATCAGGCCCGGCGCGCGCCCGCAAGCACCGCGGCAAACCCAACGGCCAGAACCACCACGCAAATCACCAGAAGCTGCTCGTATTTATGCCCCTCCGGCAGCAGGGAGGCAAACACGCTCCACCCGCGCCCGAAATAGGCCACCGCCCCCAGAACCGCCGCGCCAAAGGCCACCAGATAGGACCAGACCGGCACCACGCGCCCCATGACCAGCCCGACAACCAGCACCGGCGTCAGGAACATCGACGCCGTGCCGCTCACCGCCACCGCATCAAAGAGCGTCGCATTGCCCCACAGCGTCAACCCGGCCCCAAGCGCCATGAACACCACCATCACGGCGCGCCCCCCGAACAGGGTCCGCGGCGCTCCGCGCAATTCCTCGACCACCAGACGCGCGGCCGAGGCCAGCGCGGAATCCAGCGTCGACACCGCCGACACGATCAGCGACAACATCAACAGCGCAAAGACCCAAGCCGGAAACATCAGCCCCCAGGTCCCGATCAGCTCCGCCCCATAGGCCGCCCCCACAAGGCTCGCCTGAATGCCAAAAAAACCGAACCCGATGATGCACAGCGTCGACAGCCAGAACGCGTGCAGAAACGCCGCCCGCGTGGTGCGCGCATCAGCCAGAAAGCCCCGGTCCATCATCACCGGATCATGCACCGGATAGGAAAACACCTGAAGTGCGGCCACAGCCAGCAATACCCACCCATTATAGGCCCCCGCCGTCCCCGGTGCGGTCAAAACCGCGCCCAGTGAAAACCCCGGGCTTAGCACCAGATAGGCAAACGCCACGCCAAACACCGCCAGAAACAGCACCATCTGCGCCACGTCCGTCCGCAAGGCCGCACCCAGACCGCCCCAGGCCGAATAGGCCAGCCCCAGCACCGCAACCACACCGATTGCGGCGGTGTCACTGCCCTCCAGAACCGCCCCCGCAATCAACCCCACGACCAGCAGGTTCGCAAACACCTCCGACAGCAGCCGCAGCGCGATCACGAGGTTATAGGCCCCCGTCCCCAAGGCCCCGAACTGCACCGACAGCCAGTCCTGCACCGACATCGCACCCCGCGCCCGGAGCCGTCCCACGACAAAGGCACCGGACAGGAAACTGCCGTAATAGGCGGCATAGGCCAAAGTGCCCGCAATCCCGTAGAAATAGCCAAGGATCGCCGCATTCATCAGACTGCGCGCAAAAATCCAGGTGGTGACTTGGCTCAACACCAGGACCCAGAGACCGGGTGCACCCCGCTCGCTGCGTCCCGCAAAGAACCCCTCGACCGTTGCCCGACGCGGCGCGGCCAGAACACTGACCCCCACTACCAAAGCCAAAAGGGCAATCAAAAGCGCAGGTGTCATGGTCTCGGATCTTTCGCTGTGGTCGTGACCGCGACCTAGCAGCCCACCCCGCACCCGAACAGCCCACAAACAGTTTTGTGATCTGCTGTCAGGGTCGGTGGGCGGGCGCCTTTTGCGTCAGCAAAACAGACCCGCCCCCGACCTCACACAATATCAAACGACGTCTCCGCCCGGTCCACCCCGTTCACCTGCACCACCAGTCCATGGCGACCGGGATGCAATTCAAACGTGGTCGCATTCGCTTTCAGCTTGTGCAGCTTCTTCAGTACCAGCGGCTTGCCCGGCCCCACTTGCCCGACCTTCAGCTTGAACACTTTCTCGCCGCTGCGCCCGTTTGGCCGGGCAAACCGGATCCTGTAGTCCACCAGCACCGGCACCACCTCCGGTGCAGTCAATGTCACCTCGAACGACAGCGCTTCCCCCAATACCACTCGGGGCTGCGGCACCTCCAGCACCACTTCGACAGGTGCGTCTCCGCGATATCCCAGCATCTCCATCGCGCCCGGATGCCCGTCCTTGATCAGGGTCCTCAAAGCATGCCGGCGCATCCAGTCGCGCTCCTTCGGTGCTTGCGTGCCCAGGGCCTCCCACGCGGCCAAACGCGCCAGAACCGCGTCCGCGTTCGTCTTGGCCACGTCATTGAGATGGTTCGCCACCGATCGTGTCACGAACCGCGTGCCATCCGCCTGCAACCGATCCAGCAAGGGCAGGCTCTGCGCAAGCGACAGCGTCATCTTGCGCGCCCAGGGCAATTTCGGCCGTGTCCCCTCGCTCACCAACCGCCGCACGTGGTAATTCGAATCTCCCGCCCATTGATCCAGCCGCCCCAGCGTCTCCGCCGGCCACCGGTTCAGAAACGGGCGAATATAGAACTCCATCGAGAACCGCTGCGTCGCCGCATATAGCAGATCCAGCGCCCGTTCGCGGTGATCCTCCAGCCCGTGGCGCACCGCCAGAACGCCCGGCACCGCATGAATGAACCGCCCGAAATCATCATCGCGCAGGGACGGATCCAGAGGCGCGGGCATCGCTGCTTCGATCTGGTCCGCCATGACGGGAAAATCCCGCGCAAGATAGGGCTCCAGACAGTCCGCAAACCAATCCAAACAGTCCATCAACGACCGATCCGCCACCCCGGACAGGGCCGCACTGTGAAAAGCACGGGCATCAAACCCGGGGACCGCACGGGCGTATTCCTCCGCCAGATCGCCCAGGCTTTCCGCGTTAAACAGCTGATCCTTCAACGAAAATGTCGGTGCCGCCTTGGCCATCAGATCGTGGCCACCGTGGCCCCGCCATCCAGCAACAGGTTCTGACCGACAATGAACCCCGCATGCTGAGAACACAGGAAAGCGCAGGCCGCCCCGAACTCCTCGCGCGTGCCGTACCGCCCGGCGGGGATCGTGGCGGAACGGGCCGCGCGGGCCTCCTCCAACGTGATCCCCTGCGCCGCGACCACGCCGCCATCCAGCGCGTCGGCCCGGTCGGTTGCATGGATGCCTGGCAGCAGGTTGTTGATCGTCACCCCCTTGCCCGCCACCTGCCGCGACGTGCCCGCCACATAGCCAGTCAAACCCGCACGCGCGGAATTCGACAGACCCAGCACGGGGATCGGCGCCTTGACCGATTGCGAGGTGATGTTGACCACCCTGCCCCAGCCGCGTTCCATCATCCCCGGCACCAGCGCCTTGATCAGCGCAATGGGCGTCAGCATGTTGGCATCGAGTGCCGCAATGAAATCATCCCGGTCCCAATCGTGCCACATGCCGGGGGGCGGGCCGCCCGCGTTGTTGACCAGAATGTCCGCATCGCCCGCCGCCTCTATCAGGGCCGCCTGTCCGTCGGGCGTGGTGACATCCGCCGCTACCGTCGTCACGTCGACCCCGTAGGTGTCGCGCAAGCGGTCGGCCGCAGCCTCAAGCGCTTCCGGGCCCCTGCTGTTCATCACCAGATGCACTCCCGCCTCTGCCAACGCCTCCGCACAACCCAGCCCCAGCCCCTTTGACGACGCACAGACCACCGCCCGCTTGCCCGCAATTCCCAGATCCATGATGTCTCTCCCGTCCAGATATGTTCCAAGAGGTAACGGCCTGTTCACCAATGCGCCAGCAAAAGACCGAACCGTTGACCGATGCCCGCCACAATTCTAGGTTAGGTCGGTCTGCAACAAGGCAAGACATCAATACCCATGACACGGCCCGCCCATTCTCCACCGCAAAGCCTGCCTGTCTACAGGGCCGAGGCGTTCTGCGTGAGCCACGGCGCCAACCTTGGCGATGCACTGTCGGTCATGGACGACCTGATGCTTGACGATGTCTATATGCTGGACGGGTCCGCATTGACGCAGCCCCTGACCCTGCATGCGACCGATGCCAGCCACCTGACCGTGGCCGAAACCAGCAGGCTCGGCACACCCGGTGCCGCCATCCATCTCGATTGCGCGCTGACGCTGATGTCGCCCGACGGGCAGATCACCGACGCCATCGTGCTGGTCGAAGTCGACGGGATGGGCGACATCGCCGATATCTACCTGCTGCCGTTGGCCAGCCTTGCGCCGCGCACCGCCTATGCGCTGGTTGGCACCGATCAGGATAGCGCGCGCACCAAGTTCGCGCATCTCGCCTGCGCCCGCTTTACCCGCGGCACCCATATCACCCTGGCCTCCGGCGCGCAGACCCCGATCGAGGATCTGACCATCGGCGACCGCATCCTGACGCGCAATGACGGCGTGCAGGAAGTCCGCTGGATCGGGCAAAGCACCGTGCGTGCGGTGGGCGATTTTGCCCCCATCTGCATCCGCGCAGGCACCCTGAACAATGACCGCGACCTGATCGTGTCGCCGGACCACCGCCTGTTCATCTACCAACGCAAGGACCGCCTTGGCGCGGGCCGCTCCGAATTGCTGATCAAGGCACGCCACCTCGTGAACGGCGACAGCGTGGTGGTGCAGGACGGCGGCTTCGTCGACTATTTCGAACTGCTCTTTGACACGCATCAGATCATCTATGCCGAAGGGATCGCCGCGGAATCCATGCTGATCGACACCCGCACCAAACCCGTGGTGCCCGAAGAGTTGTCTGACCGCCTGACAGAGCACACGGACGCGGGCTTGTCTGGCCTTGACGTGACCGAAACCCTGCTTGACCGGCCCGACGCCGCAGAAATCCTGCGCCGGGCCAGTACGCGCTAAAGGCTCACGCCCCGTAAAAGAACTCTTCGCGCACGATCTTGCCGTCACCGACAGTATAGAGGGCGACCTCTTTCATGTCGCTGACCTCACCGGATTCCTTGTGCTTGGCCGTCATCTCGAAAATCACGGCAAAGCGGTCATCGCCATGCGGCATCGGGTCGGAAATCTGGCCGCCCATCACCTCGAACGTGGCATCCCACCAGGCATGTTTGCCCCGGATCGCTTCGATCCCCTGCGCTTCGCGGCCCATCCCGTTGTCCAGCGCCTCCACCGACACCGCGTCCGCAGCATAGAGCGCGTCAAGGTTCTCATGGGCGCGGTTCTCGCGGCAGCCTGCAACCAGTTCCTGTGCAATCTCGTTCAATGTCATGATACCCTCCTACGGTGTGACACGGACAGGTCTAAGCGGCACTGCTGACAGTTTTTGGCATGAGCCTCAGGCGTCGCGGAGATATGCCGCCGCTTGCCCCGCAACACTGGCCCCGCTATAGGGCGGGCATGCTGGACAATCGCCCCGAACTGCCCCCCGAAATCGCCCGTCGCCGCACCTTTGCGATCATTTCGCACCCGGATGCGGGCAAGACGACGCTGACCGAGAAATTCCTGCTCTTTGGCGGTGCCATCCAGATGGCCGGACAGGTGCGCGCCAAGGGCGAGGCGCGGCGCACGCGGTCGGATTTCATGGCCATGGAAAAGGACCGGGGCATTTCCGTGTCCGCCTCGGCCATGTCGTTCGATTTTACCAACAAATCCAACACGTTCCGCTTCAATCTTGTGGACACGCCCGGTCACTCGGACTTCTCCGAAGACACCTATCGCACGCTCACGGCGGTCGATGCGGCAATCATGGTGATTGATGGCGCGAAGGGTGTGGAAAGCCAGACGCAAAAACTCTTTGAGGTGTGCCGCCTGCGCGACCTGCCGATCCTGACCTTCTGTAACAAGATGGACCGCGAAAGCCGCGACGTCTTTGAGATCATTGACGAAATTCAGGAAAACCTGGCCATTGACGTGACCCCGGCCAGCTGGCCCATCGGGGTGGGTCGGGATTTCATCGGCTGCTACGACATCCTGCGCGACCGCCTTGAGCTGATGGACCGCGCCGACCGCAACAAGGTCGCTGAAAGCATCGAGATCAATGGGCTGGACGATCCAAAACTGGCCGAACACGTGCCCGAAGATCAGTTGAACCAACTGCGCGAAGAGCTTGAAATGGCGCGGGAATTACTGCCTCCGCTCGACCCTGAGGCGATGCTGCAAGGCACGCTGACGCCCATCTGGTTCGGCTCTGCCATCAACTCCTTCGGGGTCAAGGAGCTGATGGACGGCATCGCCACCTACGGCCCGCAGCCGCAAATCCAAAGCGCGGAGCCAAGGCAGATTTTACCAGAAGAAACAAAGGTTTCCGGCTTTGTCTTCAAAGTTCAGGCGAACATGGATCCCAAGCACCGCGACCGCGTTGCTTTCCTGCGGATGGCGTCGGGGCATTTCAAACGCGGCATGAAGCTGACCCATGTGCGGTCCAAGAAACCGATGGCGATCAGCAATCCGGTGATGTTCCTCGCCTCTGACCGCGAACTGGCCGAAGAGGCCTGGGCCGGCGACATCATCGGCATCCCCAACCACGGCCAGTTGCGCATCGGCGATACGCTGACCGAAGGCGAAGCGCTGCGCGTCACCGGCATCCCCTCCTTTGCCCCCGAACTGCTGCAAGGCGTGCGCGCGGGCGACCCGATGAAGGCCAAGCACCTCGAGAAGGCGCTGATGCAATTCGCCGAGGAAGGGGCCGCCAAGGTATTCAAACCCTCCATCGGATCGGGCTTTATCGTGGGTGTCGTGGGCGCCTTGCAATTCGAAGTGCTGGCCAGCCGGATCGAGCTGGAGTACGGGCTGCCCGTGCGGTTCGAACAATCGCAGTTCACCTCGGCCCGATGGGTGAGCGGCGACAAACAAGCCGTTGATAAGTTTACCGAAAGCAACAAACAACACATCGCGCATGACCACGATGGCGACATCGTTTACCTGACGCGTCTGCAATGGGATATCGACCGCGTTGGCCGCGATTACCCGGACGTGACGCTGACCGCGACCAAGGAAATGATGGTCTGACGGGATGGCCGATCCGCTGATCGTCCCCGTGCCGCAGCCGGTCGAAACCAGACCGGACCACCTGCGTTGGGGCATCGTGTCGACGGTCAAGGCGCCCCTGCGCAAGGTGGCCGAGTTCATCGCCCATCACCTCGATCTGGGCGCGCACCGCATCCATATCCATCTGGACGTGCCGGACTTGGCCCTCGCCGAACGGCTGGCACATCCCAAGGTCCGGTTCACCCAATGCGACGACGCCTATTGGCAGGGCAAACCCAACCGCGCCCGCGAAACGCACCAGATGCGGCAGGCGTTCAACGCCACGCGGGTCTACCGGATCATTGCGCTCGACTGGCTGGCTCATATCGACGTGGACGAGCTGCTGTTGCCGCCCGCCCCCATGACCGACCTGCTGGCCGCCGTCGATCCGCAGGCCAGCCACGTCTCGGTGGACCCGTGCGAGATGCTGGACGACTGGGGCGCAACGCGGCATTTCAAGCGCCCCGTCGGCGGGGCCACGAAACGCCGCGTCTATCCCACATTCGGCGAACACGTTCCGGGCGGGTTCATCAGCACGCTCAGCCCCAAGGTGATCGCGCGTCGCGGGCTGGAAGACATCCGGTTCGGCATCCATGCCCTGCGCCTGCGCGGCAAGATCGTGCGCGGCGGCACGACCATACCCCGCCTCGACCTGGGCCACGCCCACGCGCCGGATTTCGAGACATTTCAGCGGCATCTGGCCTATCGCCTCACCAAGGGCAGCTACCATGACCGCAAGGGGCACCTGAACCCGCTGGGCCACCTGATCCGCGCGCTGATGGATGATCCGGACGCGGACGCGCTGCGCCGGTTTCATGCGGAAATGTGCGGGGCCACGCCGGAACGGCTTGACCTGATGGCCGCCCATGGCATGCTGGTGTCGGCCCGCCTCGACCTTGATGCCAAGGTCGCGCGGTTCTTTGGCAAGCTGGAGCATTGAACCGTGACAACATGGGGCCTGACCGCCACGATCCTGGCACCCACACCCGACATCCTGCGCTTTGCCGCCTATCACCTCGATCAGGGCGCGCACCGGCTCTACCTCTATCTCGATGCGGACACGCCGGATGCCTATGCCGCGCTCAAGGCCCATCCCAAGGTGCGGGTGCAAACCTGTGACGCGGCGCACTGGAAGCGTCTGATGGGCCGCCGCCCGGACAAGCATCAGGCCCGCCAGACCCTGAACGCCACCCACGCCTATGCCCGCAAGTCCGAAGTTGACTGGCTGATCCACATGGATGTGGACGAATTCCTGGTGCCAGAGGACAACGTGGCCGCGGCCCTGTCCTCTGTCCCCGCCACCACAACTTCCGCCCGCGTCCGACCCATGGAACAGCTGGGCGGCGCGTCAGATGCCTTCAAGGCGTTCATCCCCTCGGACGGCAGCAGACAGGCCAGGGTCGCGGCGCTCTATCCAACCTTTGGCAAACACCTCAAAGGCGGGTTCGTCAGCCATGTGGCGGGCAAGCTGTTCGTGCGCACCGGCCTTGATGACATCACAGTCAAGATCCACAACGCCTTTCAGGGGGATCAGATGCTGGCGGGTGCGGCGGAACCGGGCGACCTGTCGCTCGCCCATTGTCACGCCAAAACTTGGGACGCGTGGCGCGCGGCCTATGGCTACAGGCTCGACAAGGGGTCCTACCGCTCCGAGCTTAAACCCGCGACCGGACCGGACAAGGGCGGCATGACCCTGCACGACCTCTTTCAGTGGCTTGAGGCAGAACAGGGCGAGGCCGGCTTGCGTGCCTTCTATGACGAAGTGATCGGCGACAGCCCGGACATGCGCGCCCGCCTGTCCGCGCAGGGCCTCTTGCGCCGGGTCGATCTGGACCTTGATGCGCCTTTGAGGCGACACTTCCCCGACGCAGCGGTTTGACGCCAACCGGCACCTTTGCTATGGACGCGCAGCATGTCGGGGCCACGCGCCTCCACTTGGGCCGTGCGGGCCGACATCACCAGATGCCGCGGGCCAAGTCAGTGTCCGCAACTTACGGACATACATGACAAAATTTTCTGATCTGAACCTGAATTCCAAGGTCCTCAAAGCCATCGAAGAAGCGGGTTACGAGAGCCCGACACCCATTCAGGCGGGCGCGATTCCCCCGGCCCTCGAAGGGCGGGACGTTCTGGGCATTGCCCAGACCGGCACCGGCAAGACGGCGAGCTTTACCCTGCCCCTTATCACCCAACTGGCCCGAGGCCGCGCACGCGCCCGTATGCCGCGCAGTCTGGTCTTGTGCCCGACACGCGAACTGGCCGCACAGGTGGCGGAAAACTTTGACACCTATGCAAAGTACGTCAAGCTGAGCAAAGCGCTGCTGATCGGCGGTGTCTCGTTCAAGGAACAAGACATCCTGATCGACAAGGGCGTTGACGTCCTGATCGCGACACCGGGCCGTTTGCTGGACCATTTCGAACGCGGCAAGCTGATCCTGAACGACGTCAAGGTCATGGTCGTGGACGAAGCGGACCGGATGCTGGACATGGGGTTCATCCCCGACATCGAGCGCATCTTTGGCCTGACGCCATTCACCCGCCAGACGCTGTTCTTCTCCGCCACGATGGCGCCCGAGATCGAGCGGATCACGAACACTTTCCTGTCCAACCCCGAACGCGTCGAAGTGGCCCGGCAGGCCACCGCATCCGAGACGATCGAACAGGGGGTCGTGATGTTCAAAGGCTCACGCAAGGACCGCGAGGCGTCGGAAAAGCGCAAGGTGCTGCGGATGCTGATCGATGCCGAGGGCGAGAAATGCACCAACGCCATCATCTTCTGCAACCGCAAGACGGATGTGGATATTGTCGCCAAGTCCTTGAAAAAGTACAAATATGACGCAGCCCCGATCCATGGCGATCTGGACCAGTCGCAGCGCACGCGCACCCTCGACGGGTTCCGCAACGGTGAATTGCGCTTTCTCGTCGCCTCTGACGTGGCCGCGCGCGGGCTTGATGTACCGTCGGTCAGCCACGTGTTCAACTTTGACGTCCCCGGCCATGCCGAGGACTATGTGCACCGGATCGGACGCACGGGCCGAGCGGGCCGTGATGGCAAGGCGATGATGATCTGCGTGCCGCGCGACGAAAAGAACTTCGACGCCATTGAAAAGCTGATCCAGAAAGAGATCCCGCGCATCGCCAACCCGCTGGCCAAACCGGCGAAGGCGACCGAGACGGAAGAGGCCCCCAAGCCCAAGACGTCGCGCGCCAGCTCCAAGACGGCCGAGGCCGCGCAAGCGCCCGCGGAAACCCCGGTAGAGGATGCACCGGCAAAGGCGCCTGCCAGCAAGTCGACCTCCACAAAGTCGTCGTCCAGCCGGTCCTCCTCCAGCCGCAGCCGCAGCTCCAGCAGTCGCGATGACCGTGGCAACAAGGTCGTGGGCCTCGGCGATCACACGCCCAGCTTTATCGAGCTCAGCTTTGAGCAGCGCCGCGCGAGCTGACGTACCACCCATATGAACGACAAAAAGGCGGGCCATCACGGCCCGCCTTTTTTCATCTCCGCCCTTGCGCAGGCTCAGTGCATGCGACTGATCACGACCGTCACTTCGGGTTTCTTGCCGATCTCGTCCTGACCTGTCTTGCGCACGATCCGGCGCAGCGCTTCGGTCAACGGATCGTCGTCGCGCAGCGTCTTGGCATCGGCCCGGCCCAGGAACTGGCTCAGGTCATGTTCCATCACCTCAACGAGCGCTGCCTTGGACCGGCCCGTTTCCGGCAGGCCCATTGTCTCGCACCACGGCTCGCCCAGCGGCTCGTCTTCCTCGTCGAGGATCAGCGTCACCAGCACATGCCCGTTCAGGGCCATGCGAATCCGGTCCCGCACCACACCATCCAGCGCGCCGATCTGCACCGACCCGTCCAGATAGGTGCGCCCGGTCTCGATATACTCGGCCACGCGCGGCGCATTGCCGCTGAGGTCGATCATCATGCCATTGACGGCCAGAACGCCGCGACGCCCCTTGCCCTCGGCCAGCTTGACGTGTTCACGCAGATGGCGGTGTTCGCCGTGCATCGGCACCACGATCTGCGGGTTCACGATGTCCTGCAACCGCGCCAGATCCGGCCCGTTCGCATGGCCTGAAACGTGATAGAGGCCGGACGAATCGTCTACCACATCCACGCCCTTTTCCGACAGCTGGTTCATGATACGGATCACGCCGCGTTCATTGCCGGGGATGGTCTTGGACGAGAACAGGAACAGATCGCCCTCTTTCAACTCCAACCCCATATACTTGCCATTGGCCAGCTGCGCCGACGCCGCGCGCCGCTCGCCCTGCGATCCCGTCACCAGCAGCATCAGGTTCTCACGCGGGATATTGCGCGCATCCTCTGGGCTGACCACGGTGGGGAAGTCTTTGAGCACGCCCGTCTCGATCGACGCCTCGATCATGCGCCGCATCGCACGGCCCAACAGGACGATCGACCGCCCCGCCCGCGCGCCCGCCTCGGCCAGCGTTTTGACACGCGCCACGTTGGACGCAAAGGTCGTGGCAACCACGATGCCATCCGTATGACCGCGCACCAGCTTTTCGATCTCGGGGCCAACCGTTTCTTCGGACCGGCCGGGATTGGGCGAAAAGATGTTGGTGCTGTCGCAGACAAAGGCTTTGACCCCGTCCTTGCTCACCTCGGCCCAGAGGTCCGGATCAAACGGCTCGCCCACCACCGGTGTCTCGTCCAGCTTGAAATCGCCTGAATGGATCACGCGGCCGTCGGGGCTGTCGATGATCAGCGCCGCACTTTCCGGGATGGAATGCGACATCGGCAGGAAACCCACCTGAAACGGCCCCGCCTGCACCTGATCGGGCCAGCCCGAAACGATCTGCACCGCCTCTTCGTCGTGGCCATGTTCGCCCATCTTGCGACGCGCGATATTGCCGGTAAAGGGGCGCGCATAGATCGGCGCGCGCAGCTGTTCATAGGTGTGGGCGACGGCGCCTACATGGTCTTCGTGGGCGTGGGTGATGAAAATCCCCTCGATCCGGTCGCGGCGTTCCGCCAGCCAGGCGATGTCCGGCAGGATCAAGTCCACACCGGGGCTGCCATCCATATCGGGAAAGGTCACGCCAAGGTCGACCACGATCAGGCGTTCCTGATCGGGTTTGCCATAGCCATAGACATAGGCGTTCATGCCAATTTCACCCGCCCCCCCAAGGGGCAGGTAGATCAAACGTTCACTGCTCATGAGTTCAGTTATTTTCCTTGTTGTAGCGATGGATGACCGTCAGGCCATGCATCGTCAAATCGTCCTGGAATGCGTCAAAGAGGGTCTCGGTCTGTTGAAACAGCGGGGCCAGGCCCCCGGTCGAGATCACGCGCATGTCACGGGCGCGCTCCGCTTTAATTCGGGCACATATCTCACGCACCAGTCCGACGTAACCCCAAAAGACGCCGGATTGCATGCAGGCCACGGTATTGGTGCCGATCACGGCCTGCGGCTTGGTGATATCGACATGCGGCAGGGCGGCGGCGGCATTGTGCAGCGCCTCAAGGCTGAGGTTCACGCCGGGTGCGATCACACCGCCGATATAGGCCCCGTCGCTGTCCACCACGTCAAAGGTCGTGGCCGTGCCGAAATCCACCATGATCAGGTCACCGCCATAAAGGTCATAGCCCGCCACGGTGTTGACCAGACGGTCCGGCCCCACTTGGGTGCCTTCGTCCACCCGCACGCCCACAGGCAGCAGGCAGTCGGGCTTGCCCACCACGATGGGCCGCGTGTTGAAATAGCGATCCGCCAGAACCCGCAGGTTGAACACGACGCGCGGCACGGTGGACGAGATGATCATATCGGTGATCTCGACGTCGATGTTCTGGAACTTCATCAACGTGGACAGCCAGACATAGTACTGGTCCGCCGTGCGCTGCCACTCGGTCGAGGTGCGCCAGGTGCCGATGAACGCCTCTCCATCCCAGATGGAAAACACGGTGTTGGTGTTGCCGCAGTCAATCGCCAAGAGCATCGCGCGCTCTCCTCTGTCAGAAATAGACGTCGCCCGCCGGGATGGTGACCCGGCCCTTGGCGGTCTCTAGAACAAGTTGCCCGTCGCCGTCCACATCCGCGAACGTGCCCTGAAAGGTGTCGCGGGTGGTGCGGGCGGTGATAGCCTCGCCCAGACGCGCGGCACGGGCCAGCCACGCGGTGCGGATCGGGGCAAAGCCAAAGGTGCGGAATTGGTCCTCGTGCCGGGCATAGGCCTGCGCCAGCAGGTCCAGGAATGCCTCCGGGCCAACCCGCGTGCCAAGTTCCACGGCCAGTGCCACGGGGGCCAGCGCACCGGGTTCAACCGCATCCGCGCCGGGGGCTGCGGCAAGGTTCACACCGACACCGATGGCCAGATGCGTAATCTGTGCGCCACTGCCGATGGTTTCCAGCAGGATGCCCGCCATCTTGCCGCGGCGCAGCAGCACGTCATTGGGCCATTTCAGCGCAAATGCGTCCGCGCGCCCCGTCGCCGCCACGCAGGCATCGAATAGCGCCAGTGACATCACAAAGGACCGCAAGGCCGCCTGCCCCGGTGCCTCGCTCAGAGGCAGAACCAGCGTGGCCGCGAAATTGCCCGACGGCATCGCCCAGGCCCGCCCGCGCCGTCCGCGGGCTGCTGTCTGTTCATGGGCGAGGATCCAGGTGGGCGCACCGAGGTCGGGGGCAATGCGCGCGGCCTCCGAAAGGGTCGAATCGACCCGCGCCAGCACGTGCCGCCCATAGCCTTCGGGCCACCCGGTCACGACAACGGATCCGTCACGCGGCCCTAGTTGACCAGCGCTGCCGCCGCTGCGGCTGCGGCCCCTTCGACACCCAGCATATTGATGATGCCCACCACCATGATCAGCGCCGAGGCCATCAGCATGACATAAAGAACCGGGGATCGGCCGCCGTTCAGGCGTTCCTCATCCGCGTCGCCGAAATACATGAAAAAGACGATGCGCAGGTAGTAATAGGCCCCGATCACCGACGCGATCACGCCCGCCACGGCCAGCCACGCCAGACCACCCTCATAGGCGGCGCGCAAAACATAAAGCTTGCCGAAGAAGCCCAGCATCGGCGGCACACCCGCCAGGCTGAACAGCAGCACCAGCATCGCCAACGCCTTGCCCGGCTCGCGCTTGGCATACATGTTCAGCGACGCGATATCGACAACCGGCTGGCCGTCTTTCTCCATCATCAGGATAAAGGCAAAGGTGCCGATGTTCATGGTCACGTAGATCGCCATATAGACCAGCATCGCCTGAACGCCCAGCACGGTGCCGGCGGCCAGCCCCATCAGGGCATAGCCCATGTGGGCGATCGACGAGAACGCCATCAGACGTTTGATATTAGTCTGCCCGATCGCGGCAAAGGCGCCAAGGAACATCGACAGCACCGACAGCATCGCCATGATCTGCTGCCAATCGGCCACCGCACCGCCAAAGGCGTCATGCATCACCCGCGCAAACAGCGCCATGGCCGCAATCTTGGGGGCCGTTGCAAAGAACGCGGTTACCGGGGTGGGTGAACCTTCGTAGACGTCGGGCGTCCACATGTGGAACGG
Source organism: uncultured Tateyamaria sp. (assembly GCF_947487805.1). Classification (GTDB taxonomy): domain Bacteria; phylum Pseudomonadota; class Alphaproteobacteria; order Rhodobacterales; family Rhodobacteraceae; genus Tateyamaria. The sequence continues at coordinate 417,483 of NZ_CANKXW010000002.1, forward strand.
CACCGCCGACACCTTGAACGCAAAACCCGCCATCAGGAACACGAGGCCAAAGAGCAGACCCAGCGACACGCCCTCTTCGGCGACCTGCACGATGCCGGAAAACAGCGTGGTCCCGGCATAGCCATAGACCAGCGACGCCCCATAAAGCAGCAGGCCGGACGACAAAGCGCCCAGCACGAAATACTTCAGGCCCGCCTCGGTCGACTTCACCGACTCCCGGCGCAGCGACGCCACCACGTAAAGCGCCAGCGATTGCAGCTCGAGCCCCATATACAGCGCCATCAGATCGCCTGCCGACACCATCATCATCATGCCGACCACCGCCAGCACTACCAGCATCGGGTACTCAAAACGCAACAGCCCACGGCTTGTCATGTACCCTTCGCTCATCAACAGCACCGCCGCCGCCGACAGCAGTATCGTCACCTTGGCAAAGCGTGCAAATGCGTCCTCGATGAACATGCCGTTAAAGGCGACATTCGTGCCCTCTCCGGTGAACCCGATCCACGCGCCCACGGCGATGAACACCGCCGCCGTCGCCCACAGCAGGGCCGAAGCCATGCCGTCCTTGGTGGTATAGACCGCAACCACAAGACCCAGCATGGCAAACACAGCCAGCAGGATTTCGGGCAGGATGATGGTCAGATCAGCAGACATGAGTACAGTCCTCAAGAAACAGAGTGGTCGGACATTGATGCATGTCCTTAGTTCCCGGCGAACTGGGTTGCGGCCTCTGCCGCGGCCAGCGCCGTGTCGTATTGGGTCACAAGGGCGGCCACTGAGGGCCCAATGATGTCAAGGATCAGCGCGGGATAGACACCCAGCAGGATCGTCATCACCACCAGCGGCGCAAAGATCGCGCGCTCGCGGCGGCTCATGTCCGTGATGGATTTCAGGCTTTCCTTGATAAGATCACCCATCACCACCCGACGATAGAGCCACAGCGCATAGGCGGCAGAGAAGATCACACCGGACGTCGCCACCAGCGCCACCCAGGTGTTGACCTGGAACACCGCCATCAGCGTCAGGAATTCACCCACGAACCCGGAGGTGCCCGGCAGGCCGACATTGGCCATGGTGAACAGCATGAACACCAGCGCATAGGCCGGCATCCGGTTCACCAGACCGCCATAGGCGTCGATATCGCGCGTGTGCATCCGGTCATAGATCACGCCGACACACAGGAACAGCGCGCCCGAGATAAAGCCGTGTGACAGCATCTGGAAAATCGCGCCGTCAATACCCTGCTGGTTCGCTGCAAAGATACCCATCGTCACGAACCCCATGTGCGCGACGGACGAATAGGCGATCAGCTTCTTCATGTCTTCCTGCACCAGGGCGACCAGCGACGTATAGACAATCGCAATTGCCGACATCCACAGAACCAACGGCGCCATCACGTCCGACCCGACCGGGAACATGCCGATGGAGAACCGGATGAATCCATAGCCACCCAGCTTCAGCAGGATCGCGGCCAGAACGACGGACCCCGCCGTGGGCGCCTGCACGTGCGCATCCGGCAGCCAGGTATGCACCGGCCACATCGGCATCTTGACGGCAAAGCTGGCAAAGAAGGCAAGGAACAGCAGCGTCTGCATGCCGCCCACCAGTTGAATGCCCAGCAGGCTGAACGCCTCGGTGCCGAATTGGTGGTTCAGCAGCGCCTCGATATCCGTGGTGCCCGCATCGGCATACATGCCTACCATCGCCACCAGCATCAGGACCGACCCGAGGAAGGTATAGAGGAAGAACTTGAACGACGCATAGATGCGGTTCGCCCCGCCCCAGATGCCGATGATCAGGAACATCGGGATCAGACCGGCCTCAAAGAACAGGTAAAACAGCACCAGATCCAGCGCCATGAACACGCCCAGCATGAGCGTCTCCAACAGGAGGAAGGCGATCATGTATTCCTTGACCCTGTCCGTGACCGACCAGGATGCGGCAATGACCAGCGGCATGATGAATGTCGTCAGCATCACGAACAGGACGCTGATGCCGTCGACCCCCATCTTGTAGGTCAGGCCCATGATCCATGTGCCTTCTTCCACGAACTGGAACCCGGTGTCGTTGGGATCGAATTCGAACAGGATGAAAAGCGACGCGATGAACGTGATGCCCGTCGTGGCCAGCGCCACCCACTTGGCATTGCGCTGCGCGGCCTCGTCTTCGCCCCGCAGGAACACGGCAAGGATCAGCGCCGCAAGGGCGGGCATGAAGGTGACGATGGAAAGAAGGTTGTCCATTAGAACAATCCCCCGAAAATGTTGGAGAAGAACGCGATGATCAGCACCATTGGCAACACCACGATGAGAATGGCAGCAAAGAGCGACAGGTAGGTCAGCGTGCCGACAAAAAGCCCGGCCCCCGCGATGACAAGCGCCGACCGCGCCAGCCCCCGCTGCCACCACTGCGGCGCGCTCAGGAAGAACGCGGCGACGGCCATCAACACGATGCAGCCTGTGACCATCGCCCAGAATTCAAACGGAAGGGCCTGCAACATTACTGCGCGCCCCCGCTCAGCGTCATCCACGTGATCAGAACCGCGATCCCGATCACCATGGCAAAGGCATAGGTAAAGATGTAACCCGACTGCGCCCGGCCCGCGAGGCGGGTGATGAAGGGCACGATGCCCATGGACACACCGTTGATGGTGCCGTCAATCACATCCCCGTCGCCGCGCTTCCACAACTGTCTGCCGATCCACAGCGCGGGCTGGATAAAGATGAAGTTGTAAAGCTCGTCGAAATACCACTTGTTCTTGAGGAACAGGTACAGCGGGCGCTGGTTCTCTGCCAGTCGCGCAGGCAGGCTCGGGTTCTTGATATAAAACCAGAAGGCCACGATGAACCCCAGCAGCATCGCCACGAAGGGCGACAGCTTGACCCATGTGGGCACGTAATGCGCCTCGTGCAGCACGGTGTTTCCGGGGGCCATGTAAATGCCTGCCTCACCCGGCGCGCTCTCCATCACGTATTTCAGCTCGGAGGCTTTCGGGCTGCGCTCGGCCACGGCCTTTTTGATCTCTTCCGCCGGGGCCGTGTACTCCCCGCCAAAGAACTTGACCACCTCGTTCGGCTTGCCAAAGAACGACCCGTACCAGATCGCACCCGCAAACATCGCGCCAAGGCTCAGCACACCCAGCGGGATCAACATGACCATCGGGCTTTCATGGGCGTGATCATGCGTGTGCTTGTCGCCCCGCGCCTCACCATAGAAGGTCAGGAACATCAGGCGCCATGAATAGAACGACGTGAACAGCGCCGCGATCACCAAGAGCCAGAAGGCAAAGGTAGACCCGATATAAGCGCTTTCGATCACCGCATCCTTGGACGCGAACCCGGCAAAGCCGATCCACCCCGTCAGCGGGATACCGACACCCGTGATGGCCAGCGTGCCGATCATCATGGCCCAGAACGTATAGGGGATCTTTTTGCGCAGACCGCCATAGTTGGTCATGTCCTGCTCATGGTGCATCGCATGGATCACCGACCCGGCACCAAGGAACAGCATCGCCTTGAAAAACGCGTGCGTGAACAGGTGGAACATCGCCACCGAATAGACGCCGACGCCGGCGGCCACGAACATATAGCCCAGCTGCGAGCAGGTCGAATAGGCGATCACGCGCTTGATGTCCGTCTGCACCAGACCCACGGTCGCGGCAAAGAACGCGGTCAGCGCACCCAGCACGGTGACAAACGCCATCGCCTCGGGCGCGAATTCCATCAACGGCGACATGCGGCAGACAAGGAACACGCCTGCCGTCACCATGGTCGCCGCGTGGATCAGCGCCGACACAGGCGTCGGCCCCTCCATCGCGTCCGGCAGCCACGTGTGCAGGAACAGCTGCGCCGACTTGCCCATCGCCCCGATGAACAGCAGGAACGCAATCAGGTTCGCCGCATTCCAGTCCGTCCACAGGAATGTCAGCTGCGTCTGCGCAATCTCGGGCGCTGCCGCAAACACATCGTCGAAATTGATGCTGTCTGTGAGGAAGAACAGGCCAAAGATCCCCAGCGCAAAGCCGAAATCCCCCACCCGGTTCACCACAAACGCCTTGATCGCGGCGGCATTGGCCGACGGCTTGCGATAATAAAACCCGATCAACAGGTAGGACGCGACGCCCACGCCTTCCCAGCCAAAGAACATCTGCACAAGGTTGTCCGCCGTCACCAGCATCAACATCGCAAAGGTAAAGAACGACAGATAGGCAAAGAAGCGCGGCTTGTAGCTTTCGCCTTCGCGCCACTGCGGGTCATCGGCCATGTAGCCAAAGGAATAAAGGTGCACGAGGCTCGACACCGTGGTGATCACGATCAGCATGATTGCGGTCAGCCGGTCCAGCCGGATCGCCCAATCGGTGCTCAGAGAGCCGCTCTCGATCCAGCGCAGGATCTGGATCTGCTCGGTCGTGCCGTCAAAAGTCAGGAACACAACCCAGGACAGGATCGCCGACAGGAACAGCAGACCCGTGGCAATCCACATGGCCGCCATCTCGCCAAAGATGCGCCAGCCAAAGCCACAAAGCAGCGCGCCAACCAGCGGGGCAAAGAGGATGATGGTTTCCATAAGTCTTTAGCCCTTCATCACGTTGACGTCTTCGACGGCGATGGTGCCGCGGTTGCGGAAGAAACAGACCAGAATGGCCAGACCAATCGCGGCCTCGGCGGCGGCGACCGTCAGGACAAACAGCGTGAACACCTGCCCCACGAGGTCATCAAGAAAGCTAGAAAAGGCGACAAGGTTTATGTTCACCGCCAGCAGCATCAATTCGATACTCATCAACAGGATGATGATGTTCTTGCGGTTGAGAAATAGCCCGAAGATGCCAATGACGAACAGCGTCGCCGCCACTGTCAGGTAATGTTCAAGTCCTATCATGTCGTCCCTCCGGGGCTGTCCCCGCTTGTCGCCTGATGCCGGTTAACCCAGCATGAATTCTGTCTTGTCGCCCCGCGCCTCGGGGTAGAGTGCGGCGCAGGCACAGGGCTCTGCATCCAGCGTGATGATGTCGATATCCCGCGCGATGCCGTCCAGATCGGCGGCCATGCGGTCAAAGGTGGCAAAGGCGCGCGCGCCGCTTTCGTGGCGCTTGATCACGGCCAGTGCCTTGTCGGTGCGGTCAAACGGTAGGCGCGTGCCCATGTTGTCCTCAGCTGCGCGAAAGGTCAGCGCCGTGCCGGGGCCACAGTCCACAACCGTGAACGAAGTCGCCGTGCCCTCCTGGCTCCACCAGTCGCGCCACATCACACGGCCCTCACCCAGATCCACATGATCCGCCTCTCCCCCATGGGAGATATGCGTGGTTCGGTCGCAATCGGTCAGGGTCAGCGCAACAGTCTGCCCCCCGATCAGCGCGACAACCGCCGCCAGATATGCGCACCGTGCGATCAAGACTTACAGCCCCTGCCCCGGTTTGACGTCCTTCAGTTCCATCGCCTTGGCCGGATCGCGGTACATCTGAGCCAGCACATCCTGGCGCTTGACGTCGACGCGGTGGCGCAGGGTCAGGACAATGGCCCCCACCATCGCAACCAGCAGGATCAGGCCGGACAGCTGGAACAGGAGGAAATATTGGTCATAGAGGATCAGGCCGAGGGCCTCGGTGTTGTGACGGTCCACCGGGGTGACCTGTGCACGAAGCCCTTCGGCAGCGGCGTTGCTTTCCCAGGCGCCAAATGCCAGCACGAATTGCATCAGGATCACCAGACCAATCAGCAACGCCAGCGGCATATACCGCGCCATCTCCGCCTTGAGCTCGGCAAAATCGACGTCCAGCATCATCACCACAAACAGGAACAGCACGGCGACCGCGCCCACATAGACAATGATCAAAAGCATCGCGACAAATTCCGCGCCCAGCAGGACGAACAAGCCCGCCGAACTGAGGAACGCAAGGATCAGCCACAGGACCGAGTGCACCGGGTTGCGGCTGATCACCGTGAACAGGCCACCGGTGATCACTGCAATCGCAAAGAGATAAAAGGCAAATACAGTCATGTCTTGTCCTTGTCGTCGTCCATCACCTCTTGGGCCAGTTCCATGGCCCGGGTCATGGCGGGCACACCGGCGAACATCGCCATCATGCCCAATGTCTCGGTAATCTGTTGATCGGTGGCACCAGCCTCGCGGGCGTGGCGCACCGTCTGGCGCACGGCACTGTCGGCCTGCGCGCCCTGCATGGTCAGCCCGGCAAGGGTGATCAGCAGCCGCGTCTTGGCATCCAGCCCGTTTTCGTTCAGCGCATTGCCGAACCACGTCTCCATCACCTCTTTGGGCATGGTCGGCCACAGGGCCTCCATCGCCTTGGCGTCAAAGCCCTTGGCCGGGTCAAACGCCGCCATCTGCGGCATGGCCTTTGCCATCTCCTGCATCTGCGCCATCAGCGCGGCAAAGGGGTTCGGCGCGTCAGTCATCTTCGGCCTCGAACACTTCGATTGCGGCGTTCATGCCGTTGATCATGGCCGGAAACCCACCATAGAGCGTCATCTGATAGATGATCTCGCAAATCTCCTCACGGCTCGCGCCCACCGCGCGGGCACTTGCGATGTTGACCTTCAGCTGCGGACGCGTCTGTCCGCCCTGCGCCGTCAGCGCCGCGACCGTGGCCAGCAGCCGGGTCTTTTCGTCGACCACACCGCGCGCATAGAACGTGCCATAAGGCACCTCGACCACCATGCGCGACAGACCAGGCACCAGCGCGTCATAGCGGGCGGCCAGGGCCTCCTCCATGCCGGGGTTCACCTGCTCCGACAGCTCTTTGCCGCGCGCATATGTGGGTTCATCAAGGCTCATCTGTAGGGCGCATCCAGTTCGAGGTTGCGCGCGATCTCCGCTTCCCAACGCTCACCATTGGCCAAGAGCTTGTCCTTGTCATAGTACAGCTCTTCACGCGTCTCGGTGCTGAATTCGAAATTCGGACCCTCGACAATGGCGTCCACCGGGCATGCCTCCTGACAGAACCCGCAATAGATGCACTTGGTCATGTCGATGTCATAGCGCGTGGTGCGGCGGCTGCCATCCTCACGGGGCTCAGCATCAATGGTGATCGCCTGCGCCGGGCACACGGCCTCGCACAGCTTGCACGCAATGCAGCGTTCTTCGCCATTGGGATAGCGGCGCAGCGCGTGTTCGCCACGGAACCGGGGCGACAAAGGCCCCTTTTCATGCGGGTAATTCACCGTCGCCTTGGGGCGGAAGAAATGCTTCAGCCCCAGTTTGAAACCCACATAGAAATCCTGCAACAGGAAGTACTTCGCGGCGCGTCCATAGTCGATCTGCGTCATGGATTATCCTCCCATCGGCCAGCGGGCATAGACGCCCCAGAACCATTCGAACTTGGCCGCAAAGGCCACGAACACCACCCAGAAGAGCGAGAACGGCAGGAACACCTTCCACCCAATCCGCATCAGCTGGTCATAGCGGTAGCGGGGCGTGATCGCTTTCACCATCGAGAAGATGAAGAAGACGAACAGCATCTTCAGTACCATCCACAGCACCCCATCGGGCAGGAACGGCACCGGCGACAACCAGCCCCCAAAGAACAAGAGCGACACCAGCGCGCACATCAGCACCACAGCCACCAGCTCGCCGATCATGAACAGCAAGAAGGGCGTGGACGAATATTCCACCTGATAGCCCGCCACCAGCTCGGATTCGGCCTCCGGCAAGTCAAAAGGCGGGCGGTTCGTCTCGGCCAGGGCCGAAATCAGGAACAGGAACAGCATCGGCAGATGCGGCAACCAATACCAGTTGAACAGGCCCCAATCGCCGTCCTGCGCGGTCACGATGCCACTGAAATTCATAGACCCGGTCGAAATGATCACCCCGATGATGATCAGACCGATGCTGACCTCATAGGAAATCATCTGCGCCGCTGACCGCAACGAGCCAAGGAACGGGTATTTCGAGTTCGACGCCCAGCCGCCCATGATCACGCCATAAACCTCAAGCGAGGAGACCGCGAACACATAGAGAATGGCCACGTTGATGTCCGACAACACCCAACCGTCATTGAAAGGGATCACCGCCCAGGCAATCAGCGCCATCACCAGGCTGACCATCGGCGCCATGAAGAACACCGCCTTGTCAGCACCCGCAGGTACCACGACTTCCTTGACGATGTACTTGCCGAAATCCGCGAAGCTTTGCAGCAGGCCATAGAACCCGACCACGTTGGGGCCACGGCGCATCTGCACGGCGGCCCAGATCTTGCGGTCCGCATACATCAGGAACGCCAGCGCCACCAAAAGCGGCACAACCACCAACAGGACCTGACCCACGATCAGCAATCCGATGCCCAACGGGCTATTTGAGAAAAAGTCAGCCATCAGTCCTCACACCGTCGGTATTCCCTTCTCCGCACAGGATGCAGACACGACTTCGGCGTCGATTGTCTTGATCCCCCGCGGCAGGGCTGGCGAGATGGTGTAAACAGCATCCGCCGTCCACACGCCAGCCTCTTCGTCCACATTTGTGCGCAAATGACGCGCAAAGCCCCAGCCCCGGATCAGCGTATATCCGGCGGCGGCACATTCGGCATAGTTCGACACATCCTGCGCGCTCAGCGCATTGGTCATGGACACGTTGAACTGTACCAGATCATCCGCCAGCAGCGTCGTTTCCACCCCGCGATAATCGGGGATGAACTGCTCGGCCGTGGGGACCGGGTCACAGGCGGCCAAAGGCACGCAGCTTATGAGCCACGCGGCCTTCATTCGGCAGCCATCGCCTCGGTCTTGCGCGCCTTCGCGTTGGCGCTCAGTTCCGCCATCAACTGGCTGGCCCGTGCAATCGGGTTGGTCAGGTAGAAATCGGCGATGTTCGAGGTCAGCGTGCCACCCTCCATCGTGCCCATCTCCAGCGTCTCGCCGCTGTTTTCGGCCACCACGTCGATGTCACCCAGATGTGGATGCGCCGCCACAATCGCCTGACGCAGCGCGCCGATGCTGTCATAGGGCAGTTTCGCATCCATCTCGCCCGACAAAGCGCGCAGAATGGCCCAGTTTTCCTTGGCCTCTCCGGGGGCAAAGCTGGCGCGCGCCGCCAGTTGCGGCCGCCCTTCGGTGTTCACGAACAGGCCCGGCTCTTCGGTATAGGCGGCACCGGGCAGGATCACGTCGGCGCGGTGCGCCCCACGATCCCCGTGGCTGCCCTGATAGATCACGAACGCGCCGTCCGCGATTTCGATCTCGTCCGCGCCGAGGTTATAGATCACGTCGGCCCCGTCCACTGCGGCCATGGCATCGGGGTTCGTGGCCCCCACATCCATCGCGCCCACGCGCGCCGCCGCCGTGTGCAGCACCAAGAGGCCCGATTTCGTGCTTTCCGCCAGCGCTTGTGCTGCGGCCAGAACCGCCGCACCGTCGCCGCGCGTCAACGCACCCTGACCCACGATGATGACCGACGGCTTGTCCTGCACCGCGCTGTGATCGCGCTTGAGCAGTTCGGTCATCACGGCAGGTTCCGTGCCGATGTGGTTCGCCTCATAGGTCAGATCGACCATTTCACCGATCACGCCAACGCTGGCACCCCGCGCCCACGCCTTGCGGATGCGCGCGTTCAGCACGGGCGCCTCAATGCGTGGGTTGGTGCCGATCAGCATGATCGCCTGGGCATCATCAATGTCTTCGATCGTGGCGGTGCCAACATAGGCCGCGCGGTTGCCACTGGGCAGTTTCGCGCCATCTGTGCGGCACTCGACGGTACCGCCCTGTCCTTCGATCAACTGTTTCAGCGCGAATGTCGCCTCGACCGGCGCCAGATCACCCACGAGGCCCGCCAGTTTGCTGGCCCCCTTGATCGCCTCTGCGGCCTTGCCCAAGGCTTCGGGCCATGTGGCGGGGCGCAGTTTGCCATTCTCGCGGATATAGGGCTTGTCCAGACGCTGTCGGCGCAGCCCGTCCCAGACAAAGCGCGTCTTGTCCGAAATCCATTCCTCATTGGTGCCATCGTGGTTCAGCGGCAAAAAGCGCATCACTTCGCGGCCCTTGGTGTCCACGCGGATCGACGATCCCAGCGCGTCCATGACGTCCACGCTCTCGGTCTTGGTCAGCTCCCAAGGGCGTGCGGTGAACGCATAGGGCTTCGACACCAGCGCGCCCACCGGGCACAGATCAATGATGTTGCCCTGCAGGTTCGATTCGAGCGTTTCGCCCAGATAGGACGTGATCTCCGCATCCTCACCACGGCCTGTCTGGCCCATCTGCGTGATGCCCGCAACTTCGGTGGTGAACCGCACACAACGGGTGCAGGAAATGCAGCGCGTCATGTGTGTCTCGACCAGCGGGCCGAGATCCAGATCATCCGTCGCGCGCTTGGCCTCGCGGAACCGGCTGAAATCGACCCCGTAGGCCATCGCCTGATCCTGCAAGTCGCACTCGCCCCCCTGATCGCAGATCGGGCAATCCAGCGGGTGGTTGATCAGCAGAAACTCCATCACCCCCTCGCGGGCCTTCTTGACCATGGGGCTGTTGGTTTTCACGACCGGCGGCTGGCCCTCGGGGCCGGGGCGCAAGTCCTTGACCTGCATCGCGCAGGACGCCGCAGGCTTGGGCGGACCGCCCACAACCTCGACCAGACACATCCGGCAATTCCCCGCAATCGACAGACGCTCGTGATAACAGAAACGCGGGATCTCGATCCCCGCCTCTTCGCAGGCCTGGATCAGGGTCATCGCCCCGTCGACCTCAACTTCGTTCCCGTCGATGATGACTTTGCGGAGGTTGCTCATACGTCAGTTCATCCTCAATAGGGCGCCGATCTGGCTGCCTTTTTCAATCTCAACACGGCCCAGGTCGCAATAGCTGGCCGTCTGGCCCGCCGCCACACCACCCTGCCGCAAATAGGCATCGCGCGCACGCTTCAGCCGCGCCTTCTCCGCATCGGACTTGCGGTAGGCGTCAATTTCAGCGTCGGAATACCCCATGTCACGCGCCCGCGCCTTCAACCCGGTCACCGTGCGATAGGCCTGCACCATCCGCGCCGAGATCGCAGGACAGTTCTTGCGAATCTCGTCGGCAATCCCCACCGCAAGGATCGTGCCGTCAATCTCGGGCACATCCCGCAAATGCGGTTTCGCCAGGGCACCCCCGGCAGTGAGGCAGAAAATCAGGGCCATAGTCATTGCGCGCATCTTTATTTCTCCACATGTCGCGTCAGATCAACGCAAGGTGGGAAAGCATAGTCGTGCTATGCAATAACAGGCGCTGACACAACCCGTTAGCACGCAAATTGTCGCCATTTCTTGTGCTGTGATCACTCGGGTGCACAGGTGCCGCGCAACAGCAGCTTGTCACCCGAAATGTTCAGCGTGCCATCCTCGGCATCGGGGCCGTTGATCCAATCGATATTCGACGTGCCAAAGTTCTCGATACAGTAGCGGATCGCCTCGAAACGCCCCGCCTCGCGCGCACCCTCCAGCGACGCCGACACCGGCGACACCGTCACCTCGATCTGGTCCCGCTGCTTGTCGACCTTCTTGGCCGTCGACCGGAAAAACACCCCGTCAAAGGCGATCCGGTCCGCGCGTCGCTCCACGCAGGCGGTCAGCAACAGCGCCGCCACCAGCAAAAGGCCCGTCAAAAACGCAGGGCGCATATCCGTCAAAGGGCGGGCTAGGATCTTGGTCACCGGTCTTCTCCTCCACGGCACACAAACTTACGGGCGGACGTGGTCCCACCCAAAGGCGTGATCCGTATTGCCATGGTTTTCAAGATGATGGAAGCGTTCCATCGCCTCCCCGACCGTGGGGATGTGCCCCTCGGCCACCCACCACATCACCAGGCGCGTGCCCTGTTGGTCCAGATCGTACCACTCCGCCTTGCGGTCATAGAACTGCTTGTGCACCGTTTGAAACACGAAATGCCGGAAACTGTCGACATCCGCCCAGACGGACAAGGTGGACGCCGTGCGTGGATTGCCCCCAAGCGGCCCGCCCGCTTCAAGCTGTGCCGCCTCCATATCCTCGTTTTCCATGTGCCAGACATAGCCGGGACTGCGCCGCGCGATATCGTAAACCCGGTCAAGGTTGTCCCGAAAATCCGCGACGCGCGGATCTTCCCAGTCGTATTTCAGCGTGCCTATGTTGAATTCAGCGAGGGGCATCGGAAATCAAAGGTAATTCTTTGCAAGCAAGACCAGCAAAATCGCAATCAGCGCGATCATTACAACCTTTGACGGCCCACCCCCGGTCGCAGTTGACCCCAGATGAATTTCATCTTCCGGGTGGTGCGTTGTGTCTATGTCGCTTCCGCACTTTTCGCACATCATCGTGCCGAAACTGGCGGTATTCCGATGCCCACACGTGCCGCACATTCCGCCGTTCGGTCGGCTGTTGAGCGGCCGGGGTAACATTACTCCGCCGCGATCCGCTTGCCCGCAATCCGGTCCTCGATCTCATCCCGGAAGTTCCGGATCAGCCCCTGGATCGGCCATGCCGCCGCGTCCCCCAGCGCACAGATCGTGTGCCCCTCAACCTGCTTGGTCACGTCCAGCAGCATGTCGATCTCCTCGACCTCCGCCTCGCCCTTCACCAGACGGTCCATCACGCGCATCATCCAGCCCGTGCCTTCGCGGCAAGGCGTGCACTGACCACAGGACTCGTGCTTGTAGAACTTGGACAAGCGCCAGATCGCCTTGATGATATCGGTGCTCTGATCCATCACGATCACCGCCGCCGTGCCCAGACCCGACTGCAAATCATTCCGCAGATAGTCGAAGTCCATGATGGCGTCTTTCATCTTTTCCCCGCGCACGCAGGGAACGGACGATCCACCGGGGATCACGGCCTTGAGGTTGTCCCAACCGCCGCGAATGCCGCCGCAATGCTTTTCGATCAGCTCTTCGAAACTGATCGACATCTCTTCCTCAACGACACACGGGTTGTTCACATGGCCCGAAATGGCAAACAACTTCGTCCCCGCATTGTTCGGACGGCCAAAGCCCGAGAACCACGAGGCCCCCCGGCGCAGGATCGTCGGCACAACGGCGATGGACTCAACGTTGTTCACTGTGGTGGGGCAGCCATAAAGGCCCGCACCCGCCGGGAATGGCGGCTTCATCCGCGGCATCCCCTTCTTGCCCTCAAGCGATTCCAGCAATGCGGTTTCCTCACCGCAGATATAGGCCCCTGCCCCGTGGTGCAGGTAAATCTCGAAATCCCAGCCCGACCCGGCGGCGTTCTTGCCCACCAGACCTGCGTCATAGGCCTCGTCAATCGCGGCTTGCAGCGCTTCCTTCTCGCGGATGTATTCGCCGCGGATATAGATATAGCAGGCGTTGGCATTCATCGCGAAGCTGGCAATCAGGCACCCTTCGATCAGCGTGTGCGGATCGTGGCGCATGATCTCGCGGTCCTTGCAGGTGCCCGGCTCGGATTCGTCTGCGTTCACAACCAGATAGCTCGGGCGTCCGTCGCTTTCCTTGGGCATGAACGACCACTTGAGACCGGTGGGAAAGCCCGCGCCGCCACGTCCGCGCAGCCCGCTGTCCTTCATCTCCTGAACGATCCAGTCGCGGCCCTTCTTGATCAGGTTGCCGGTGCCGTCCCAATGCCCACGCGCCTGCGCGCCCTTGAGCGTGCGGTCGTGCATCCCATAGATGTTGGTAAAGATACGATCCTTGTCAGCCAGCATCGACATGTTCCTTTGCCAAATTGACCTTGCGCGCGCAGGTCGTCAGTTGTCCCGGCTCTTTTGCCAAATCCTGATGGCCACCACCAGTGCCCAAATGAACGCAGCCAGTGCGAAAAGCAGCAAAAGTATCTCGAACCGGCGCGGCAGGCCCAGGCCGGTCACGATCACCGGTGAAAATATGGATAACAAAGCGGCCCCCGCAATCACGAGGGCCGCAACACGGCCCTGCCGGGCCAGTTTTGGATCAAGCTGGTCCGCCATGCGTCAGTAAACGCCGCCTTTCTTGACCTTGCTCGAAAATTCGGTGGTGCCGCCTTCGGCGAGGATCTTGGCCTGTGCCACCCATTCGTCACGGGTCACGCGGCCCTTGAACCCTTCGAGGTTCTGATCGACCCACGCCACCTCGTCCGCGCCCCACGAGGCAACCTGGTCAAAGTGGTAAAAGCCCATCGAGTGCAGCAGCGCCTCGAGCTTGGGACCAACGCCCTTGATCTGCTTGAGGTTGTCGGGCCCACCCTCGCGGGCCGCGGCCAGCGTCTCGGGCTTGGTGCCCGCGCCTTCCGCTGCGGCGGGCGCGGTCTCCTTGGCCTTGGCTTTGGGTTTGGCTTTTGCCTTTGGCTTGGCTTTCGGCGCTTCGGCCTTGGGCTCTGCGGCCTCGCCTTCGTATTTCCACTCGCCCTTGCGCGCAGCCAGCTCTTCCTGTCCGGCCAGCGGCTTGGACGCGGTCACGGCAGGTGCCGCAGGCGTTTCGGCCTTTGCTTCGGCGGCTTTCGGTGTCGGCTTCTCTGCTTTGGGGGCCTGTGCCGCCACGGGTGCCGCCGCCGCAGGTTGCGCAGCCGCTGCTTCGGCCGCCTCTGCCGATCGCGCCTCTGCCGCGGCACGCGAGGCATCCGCCCGCGCTGTCGCGTCGTCCTTGTCACCAACGGACGCCGTGCCCGCCGCAGGCAGCGGACGGCACATGATCCAGCTCAACAGCAGCCCTGCCACAGCCGCGACCACCACAGCGGCGAAGACGCCCTGCATGAATGTCCAGCCGCCCAGAACCCACAACAGCACTGCGGCCAACACGCCGCCCAGCACCGCAACCAGCCAGCATCCGAGTGCGCAGCTGATCGATCCCTGTTTATTGTCCATCGGTATCCCTCTCCCGTTTTGAGGTTATTACTCTTTATAGATACCGTCTTTTTTCGCACGTTGGGAGAATTCTGTCTCGGTCCCGCTGGCCAGAGCCTGCGCCTGCGTGACCCAATTGTCACGGCTGACCCGCCCCTTGAAGCGCACGAGGTGCTGATCAGCCCAGGCAACTTCCTCTGGCGTCCAGGACGCGAGTTGGTCGAAATGGTAGACGCCCGCCGCGTTCAATTCCTTTTCCAGACCCGGCCCGATGCCCTTGATCATCTTCAGATCATCGGCGCCACCGGCGCGGGCCTCGGTCAGCAATGCGGGCTTTGTCCCCGCGGGGACAGCCGTATCCGTCTGTTTTGCCTCAACCTTTTCTTCGGCCGGAGGGGCCGAGCGCTTGGGCTTGGCCTTCGACTTCGCCTCTTTGGGCGGGGCCTTGGACACGGGCGCAGATGCAGGCGCGTCATTGGCATTGCTCGGCTCGGGAGAGGCGTTGGCCTTGCCCCACGGGGCGAGCAGCGGCACTTCGGTGCCGTCGATCCGCTTGACCGTGTCGCCGATATCCGTCGCCAGCTGGACAGAGGCGTTGTACTTGGTGTGGCCGCTGTCGAAATCCTTGAGCGAGGTCAGACCGCTGAGAGGCTCGGCCGCATAGCGCCCGTTTTGAGGGCCCGGCGTGGGCACCTGGCCGGCAGCCAGCTCATCGATAATCTCGCCCATGCGCGCCGCCGTCAGATCCTCGTAATAATCCTTGCCGATCTGCGCCATGGGCGCGTTGGCGCAGGAGCCGAGGCACTCGACCTCTTCCCAGGAAAACTTGCCGTCGTCCGACAGCTGATGCGGTTTCGTGGCGATCTTGTCCTTGCAGACGGCCACGAGATCCTCGGCGCCGCAGATCATGCAGGACGTGGTGCCGCAAACCTGAATATGTGCAACGGATCCAACGGGTTGCAACTGGAACATGAAGTAGAACGAAGCGACTTCGAGACCCCGGATATAGGCCATCCCCAACATGTCCGACACATGTTCAATCGCCGGACGGGTCAGCCACCCCTCCTGTTCCTGCGCACGCCACAAAAGCGGGATGATCGCAGAGGCCTGACGGCCCTCGGGGTATTTGGTGATCTGCGCCTCGGCCCAGGCCTGATTGGCCGGGGTGAAGGCGAAAGTGTCGGGTTGGTCTGGGTGGAGACGGCGGAGCATTAAAGTCTTCCCTTGATCAGCGTGGAGACTGCGGGAGCCTCCGGCGGGAGTTTATTTGGCAAGATGAAAGAGCGGATCAGCGGTCGATTTCCCCGAACACCACGTCCATCGTGCCGATGATCGCGGCGACGTCGGCCAGTTGGTGGCCGGTCGAGATGTGGTCCATCGCTTGCAGGTGCAAGAACCCCGGTGCGCGGATCTTGCAACGGTAGGGTTTGTTGGACCCGTCCGCGACGAGATAGACGCCGAACTCGCCCTTGGGGGCCTCGACCGCGCAATAGACCTCGCCCTCGGGGACGTGGAAGCCTTCGGTGTAGAGCTTGAAGTGGTGGATCAGCGATTCCATCGACGTTTTCATGTCGGTGCGCGAAGGCGGCGTGATCTTGCCACGCGCCAGCACGTCGCCGGTGGCTTCGCGCAGCTTGGCGATGGCCTGTTTGATGATCGACACCGACTGGCGCATCTCTTCCATGCGGCAGAGGTAGCGGTCGTAGCAGTCGCCATTCTTGCCCACCGGGATCTGGAAGTCGAATTCGTCATAGCATTCATAGGGTTGCGCGCGGCGCAGGTCCCAGGCGAGGCCGGAGCCGCGCACCATCACACCGGAGAAACCATATTGCTGGATCTCTTCTTCGGTCACGACGCCGATATCGACATTGCGCTGTTTGAAGATGCGGTTTTCGGTCAGCAGCCCGTCAATATCGCTGAGCAGGTCGGGGAATTCATGCGCCCATTGCTCGATGTCGTCGATCAGGTCGTCGGGCAGATCCTGATGCACCCCGCCGGGCCGGAAATAGGCCGCGTGCAGACGCGCGCCGCAAGCCCGTTCGTAGAAGATCATCAGCTTTTCACGCTCTTCAAAGCCCCAGAGCGGCGGTGTCAGCGCGCCCACGTCGAGGGCCTGTGTCGTGACGTTCAGCAGGTGGTTGAGCACGCGCCCGATCTCGGAATAGAGCACGCGGATCAGGGACGCGCGGCGCGGCACCTCGACGCCGGTGAGCTTTTCGATGGCCAGACACCAGGCGTGTTCCTGGTTCATCGGGGCCACGTAATCGAGCCGGTCGAAATAGGGCAGGTTTTGCAGGTACGTCCGGCTTTCCATCAGCTTTTCGGTGCCGCGGTGCAGGAGGCCGATATGCGGGTCGCAGCGTTCCACGACCTCGCCGTCGAGTTCGAGCACAAGCCGAAGAACCCCGTGCGCCGCAGGGTGTTGCGGGCCGAAATTGATGTTGAAGTTGCGGATTTTCTGTTCGCCCGTGAGGGCGTCGTCGAATTTGGAGCCGTCCATCATGTGTCCATCTCCTCAATCGGTGCCAATCGGCACCTCAGCAGGTTTTTTTTAAAAAGTGGGATCGTCGCCACCCCCAAGCCAGCAGCCGCAATCGCAGTATCGATCAGTTCAAACCACATCACCGCTTCTCCAGCTCTTGCAACTTCATCGCCATGACCCAGAGCAGCACGATGGTACCCACGGGCAGGATGCAGAACACGGCCCAGTATTGGTTGAGCCCGAAATGGGGCAGCAGCTTGAACATCGGGATGATGCTGGCCGCGGCGATCAAGAGCCACCAGAGCATGTCCACTACTTCGCCTCCGCTTCTTTTTTCTCGTCGCCGGGCAGGATGTATTCGGCCCCTTCCCAGGGCGACATGAAGTCGAACTGGCGGTATTCCTGCACGAGGCTGACGGGTTCGTAGACCACGCGTTTTTCGACCTCATCATAGCGGACTTCGGTATAGCCGGTGGTAGGGAAGTCCTTGCGCAGCGGGTGGCCGCGGAAGCCGTAGTCGGTGAGGATGCGGCGCAGGTCCGGGTGGCCCGAGAACAGGATGCCGAACATGTCGAACACCTCGCGTTCGAACCAGTTGGACGACGGGTGCACGTCCACGATCGAGGGCACCATTTCATCCTCGCGGATCGACAGGCGCAGGCGGATGCGGTGGTTCTGGTACATCGACAGGAAGTGGTAGACGACGTCGAACCGTTTTGCCCGGCCGGGATAGTCCACGGCGGTGATGTCCACGAGGGTGGAGAAACGGCAGCTGGAATCGCTGGTCAGGAAGTCGACGAAGCCCACGATATTGGCGGGGGCCACGTCGATGTTCAGCTCTGCGTGGGTGACGTCCCAGGCCAACACGCAGTCCGGGCGCTTGGCTTCGATATAGGTGCCAAGTTCGTTCAGGGCTTCGGTCATGGCGTCCTCTTAGCGTACGATGGTGCCGGTGCGGCGCATTTTGCGCTGCAGCTGCATGATGCCGTAAAGCAGCGCCTCGGCTGTGGGTGGGCAGCCGGGGACGTAGACGTCTACGGGCACGATCCGGTCACAGCCGCGCACGACGGAGTAGCTGTAGTGGTAGTAGCCGCCGCCATTGGCGCAAGAGCCCATGGAGATCACGTACCGTGGCTCGGGCATCTGGTCGTAGACCTTGCGCAGGGCGGGCGCCATCTTGTTGGTCAGCGTGCCCGCGACGATCATCAGGTCGGATTGGCGCGGGGAAGCGCGGGGGGCTGTGCCGAACCGTTCGAGGTCGTAGCGCGGCATGGAGGTGTGCATCATCTCGACCGCGCAGCAGGCCAGACCAAAGGTCATCCAGTGCAGCGAGCCGGTGCGCGCCCAGTTGATCAGGTCGTCCGTGGACGTGAGCAGGAACCCCTTGTCCTGCAATTCGGCGTTGAGCGCCTGGGTCGCGTGATCCTTGTCGCCGCCTGCATAGGCGGGACCGGAGGTGTCCGTCATTGCCATTCCAGCGCCCCTTTCTTCCATTCATAGGCAAAGCCGATGGTCAGGACCCCGAGGAAGACCATCATCGACCAGAAGCCCACCATGCTGATGTCCTTGAACGCGACGGCCCAGGGGAACAGAAAGGCGATTTCCAGATCGAAGATGATGAAGAGGATCGACACCAGGTAGAACCGGACATCGAACTTCATCCGCGCATCGTCAAATGCGTTGAACCCGCATTCGTAGGCGGACACTTTTTCCGGGTCAGGGTTGCGAACGGCGATCACGACAGCTGCGAGCAGCAGGACCAGACCGAGGCCGATGGCGACGGCCAGAAACACGAGAATGGGGAGATACTCCCGCAACATCTCTTCCACGATGGGCTCCTTTTCTTGGCGCGGGCACTGGCGCGCCAGGTCAAGTGGCAAGATTGACTGGACATGGGTTTACGCCCGCCATCCGGCAGGGTCAATAAAGCGAAAGGGTGAAGTCGCGGAAAAGACCGGGTGATTTCGACGCAGCGCCGCCCTATCGCCGCCATTCGGCCAATGTCAGCCCGTCTTTCTCGCGTGCGATGTCCACATGCAGCACATGTTCGGCCCGGCCCGGCAGGTGGAGCGTGATCTCGCCGCCGCAGCGCCCTTTGTCGACGATGCGCTGTGCCGCACAGGGCAAGGCCAGCAATTCCTGATAGCTGAGGCCCAGATCGGCACGCATGGTGGCGTTCGCAAAGACCAGTTCACAATCGCTGTTGTGCACGGTCATGGCGCGGCCCTGAAGTTCGGCCAGTGTGCTGAGAATCGCGTCGTTTTCGGCCAATGCGGCGCTGAGCGCCTTTTGTTCATAGCGCAGCACGTGGCGTTCTATCTTGCTTTCAGCCAGATCGGAGACCGCTATGAGGTACTGTTCCTCTGCATCCTGCCAGATCCGTGGTTCCGACGACACGGCGCAGAGCGCGCCCACCACGGAGCCCGATTCCAGACGCAGCGGCACGCCGATATAAGAGCCGATGCCCAGCGCCTTGACCGCCGGTAGGCGTGCGAATTGCGGATCGCCCATCACGTCTGCGATGCGCAGCGGATGCCCCGCCTCCATCGTGCGGGCGCAGACCGTATCGCTCATGGGCAGTGACCGGTTCGCGACGGCCGTGGCGGGCATCGAGTGCCCCAGCGCAAAGAGTGCGTCGTCATGGATCACGCTGATCAGGCTGGCCTGACAGTTGAGCCGCGCCGCGATGGACTGCGCCAAGGCGTCAAATTCTGCGAGGTTGCTGAATTCAATGGAATGCAAGGCCATGCGCGCCGCTCACAATCAAGTTAAGTATGCTTTTCGGGATGGTTGCCCTATCAACGTTAGCAAAAGTAACTTAATTTAGCGTCTTTTCAAAACAAAATTGCGCAGATGGCGTGTGAGGGCGGGATCAGGAGGCCTGACGCGGGCACCAATTGTTGGCGGCGCCCGCGAAAATCCGAAGCGATGGGCCCGGGATCAGAGCACGTAAATGTCCGAATTGCCGCTGTTGCGCCGCAGCGCGTGGACGTCGGCGAGATCGGGATCGTTGATCCAGGCATCGGCGGCATCGCGATCGGGAAATTGCAGGACCGCCATGACCGTCGGCGCGGCTGCGGTTCCGTCGATCTGTTTCAGATCCGCCGAAGCCTGCACCACTGACCCTCCGTGTTTGGCGAGCGCATCTGCGGCCTTGTCCCGGTACTGGGCGAGGCTGTCGGGGTTGGTCACTTGCAGGATTGCAACGGCGTGCGTGGTCATTTCACGTCTCCTTGTTTCACTGTGAATGACGTGAAGCTATGCGTCTGGCACCTGACCAAAAATAGATGATATGATCACCCCACCTGTGCAAAAACGATCAAGCAAGGGGATGCGATGGCCGCGCAACTGGACTGGGAAGACTTGCGATACGTGCTGGAAACGGTCCGGCAGGGCGGCCTGAGCGGTGCAGCGCGCGCCATTGGTGTGAACCATGCCACGGTGGCGCGGCGGATTTCGGCGGCGGAGGCGGCGATGGGGACGCAGCTTTTTGACCGTCGCCCGTCTGGCTATGTGCCGACGCAGGCGGGGCTGGATGCGGCCCAGACTGCACGGACGTTTGAGACGGAAAGTGCGGCGCTGGACCGTGCGATCGCTGCGCGCGACGCGTCCATAGCCGGGCCGCTGACGGTGACGGCACCGCAATTGCTCATCCAGGCGGGGCTGGCCGCGATTCTCGGGGATTTTGTCGCCGCCTACCCGGAGGTCGAGATCACGGTGATCGGGGCCAATTCCGCGCTGAACCTGGCCGAGCGTGAGGCGGATGTCGCGATCCGCATATCGGACACGCCCGACCCCGATCTGGTGGGGCGGCAGGTGGCCGCGCAGGCCTCTGCGGTGTTTGCGCATCGCGACTATCTTGCCGCGCTGGCCGTGGACCCGGAGAAGCGGCTGCGCTGGTTGCGGTTTGTGCATTGGGAGCCGCCGGGCAAGGCGGTGCGGGCCGCCTATCCGAATGTGCAGGTGGTGATGCATCTGGACGATATGGTGGCCATGCTGGGCGCGGTGGAAGCCGGGATCGGGGCCACGCGGATGCCCTGTTTTCTGGGCGATACCAATCCCGCTTTGGGTCGGCTGCCGGGGCTGCCGCTCTTTCCCTATGCGCCGATCTGGGTGCTGACCCATGCGGATTTGCGCGCGGTGCCGCGCATTGCGGCGTTCACGCGGTTCGTGTCGGATGCGCTGCGTGCGCAGCGCGGCCTTTTCGCGGGTACGGGCGGCTAACCCTGCATCCAGCGCGCGGGGCGTTTTTCGAAAAACGCGGCGATGCCGTCGCGGGCCTCTTCGGTTTCCCAGCGGGTTTTCAGCTGGTCGATGGTCATGGCGATGGTATCTTCGTCGATGCGCGGGCCGAGCCTGCGGGCCAGTGCCTTGGCCGCGGCCACCGCACCGGGCGCGCAGGCAAGATAGGGGGCGACCTCGGCCTCGACCGCCGTGGCCAGATCGGCGGCGGGCACGGCGCGGGCCAGCAGGCCCAGATCGACCGCTTCGGCCGCATCAAAAAGACGGGCAGACATGAACACGCGACGCGCGCGCCCCTCGCCCATGCGGGCCAGCACATAAGGCCCGATAGTGGCGGGGATGATGCCGAGACGGGTTTCGGTGAGACCCATTTTCAGGTGGTCCACGCCGATGGTCACGTCGCAGACCGACGCCATGCCGACCCCGCCGCCGAACGCGTTGCCCTGGACCGCGCCGATCAGCGGTTTGGGCAGGGTGTTCAGCGCCTGGAGCATATGCGCGAGCTTGCCCGCCTCGCGGGCGCGGGTGGCGGGATCGGCCTGCATCTGGGCGCGCATCCAGTCGAGATCGCCACCGGCGCAAAAGCTCTTGCCAGCCCCCGTCAGCACCACGACGCGCACCCTGTCATCCGCGCCCAGCATGGCCGCGGCCTCGGTCAGTTCTTGCAGCATCTGCGCGCTCATCGCGTTGTGCTTGTCGGGCCGGTTCAGGGTGAGCGTGGCCACCCCGCGCGGGTCAGTGTCGATGCGGATCGTGTCGCCCATCATCCCTGCCCCGCCGCGCTGCGCATTCGCTGTGCCATGGCCGCCGCGTCATTGAGTGCGGCCAGATCGAGACCGGTGGCATAGCCCAGCCGCTCAAGATGCGCCGCCAGCGCCTCGGTCGCGACGTTGCCGGCGGCACCAGGCGCGTAGGGACACCCCCCCAAGCCGCCCGCAGCCGCGTCAAACACGCGGATGCCCAGGCTGAGCGAGGCGTCGACATTGTCGAGCGCGCGCCCGCCGGTGTCATGGTAGTGGCCCGCGAGCCGCCCCACCGGGACGACCTCGCGCACGGCCAGCACCATGCGGGCGATGGCGTCGGGCGTGCCGTGACCCAGCGTATCCCCGAGGCTGATCTCGTAGCAGCCCATGGCAAAGAGACGGTCGGCCACGCGCGCCACCGCCGCCGGATCCGTGGGGCCGTCATAGGGGCAGTCGACCACGCAGGACACGTAGCCGCGCACCGGCAGGTCAATGCTGCGCGCGGCCTCGATCACCGGGGCAAAGCGGTCGATGGCCTCGTCCACGCCTGCGTTCACATTGGCGCGCGAGAACCCTTCGCTGGCCGATCCGAACACCGCGACCTCGTCGGCGCCTGCGGCCTGCGCATCGGAAAACCCGCGCATGTTGGGGGTGAGTGCGGCATAGCGCACGCCCGGCGCGCGGGTGATTCCCGCCAGCACCGCATCGCTGCCTGCCATCTGTGGCACCCATTTGGGGCTGACAAAGCTGGCGCATTCGATCCGGCCAAATCCCACGCGGGACAGGGCATCGACAAAGGCAACCTTGTCGGCCACCGGGATCTCGTGCTGTTCATTCTGGAGGCCGTCGCGCGGGCCCACCTCGTAGATTTCGACCGCGTCTGACATCTATGCCTCCCAGGCTGGATAATAGTCCTGATCGTAGAGCCTGCTTTCCGCTGTGGGCAAGCTGCTTTGGAAGGCGGGGCGTTCGCTGATCCGGTCAAACCAGCGCGCGGTGGCGGGATGGTTGTCCAACCTGGCAAAATGGCGGGCCATGTAGACCGCCTGCCCCACGCTGATATCGGCGGCGGAAAATCCGGAGGTCAGCAGGTAATCGCGCTGTTCCACCGGGGTGGACAGGCGGGCCTCGATCGCGTCGTAGCATTTGGCAAGGCGCGCGGCTTCCAGCTTCATCACGATGGGGCTGCGCATGTGGTCCTCGTAGAGAACCACGTGCTGTTGGGTCAGGGCCGCGGCGTGCTGGCTGATGGTTTCGGCGAAATGCACCCAGACCAGCCACGCCATCCGGTCGGGGCTGGATGCGCTCCGGCCCAGACGGTCCGGGCTGAACCGTTCGCAGAGATATTCGGTGATGGCACCGGTTTCGAACATGCGTTCGCCGTCAATTTCCAGCGCGGGCACGCGACCTGCGGGGCTGAGCGACAGAAACTCGGGCCGCCGCAGGGATTTGTCGAACGGGTGTTCGACGACCTGAAACGGCACGTCCAGTTCCAACAAAAGCCAAAGCGTGCGCATCGACCGCGACTGGGGACAGTGATGCAGGGTGATCATGCGGCGTCCTCCAACCGGATCAGGGCGGCCCCGGCGGTGACCTGATCGCCGACCTGCGCCAGCACTTCGGCCACGGTGCCATCGCGCGCGGCGAGCAAGGCGTGCTCCATCTTCATCGCTTCGAGCACGGCGAGGCGGTCGCCTGCCGCAACCGTATCGCCCGGTTTGGCAAAGACGGCGCGCACGAGGCCGGGCATCGGGGCCTCGATCACGTTGCCGTCGCCCGCGGCGGTTGCGGCCACATCCAGCGGGTCGACGATGTCGAAGGCGATGCCATAGCCGTCAAAGACGGTGGCGACCCCGCCCGACACCGCCACGTCCGGCATCGGCTGTCCGCCGACCGACCAGCGCCCCTGACGGCGGTGGGCCTCGACTGTGGTGCCGTCCACGGTCCAGTGTTGCAGGTCGGGGCCTGCGACCGCGACCTGTATGTCAAGCACCGTGTCACCGCGCATCAGCGGCACCGCACGGCGCAGAGGCTGCCAGAGCGAGAACCCGGCGGCGGGACCCGGTTGATCGAGGCCTGATGCGGCCATCGCCGCGGCCACGGCGTGGGCGGCGTGGACCTGCGGTGCGGCGGTCAGCGCATCGATGTCACGGGCGATCAGGCTGGTGTCGACCTCGCCCCGGCCAAAGCCCGCATGGCCCGCAAGCGCGCCCAGAAAGGCGAGGTTCGTGACCGTGCCCGCCACCTGAGTCTCCGCCAGCGCGCGGCGCAACCGCGACAGCGCCACGGCGCGGGACGGCCCGTGCACGATCAGTTTGGCAATCATCGGGTCGTAGAACGGGCTGATCTCGTCCCCCGGTCGCACCCCGCTGTCGGCGCGCGCAGCCTGTGGAAAGGCCAGTTGCGTCAGCGTGCCCGTGGCGGGCAGGAACCCGGCAGGCACGTCCTCGGCATATAGCCGCGCCTCAAAGCTGTGGCCGGTGATGGTCAGCGCGTCCTGGTTCATGGGCAGGCCTTCGCCTGCGGCCACGCGCAACTGCCACTCCACCAGATCGACGCCGGTGATCGCCTCGGTCACCGGGTGTTCGACCTGAAGGCGGGTGTTCATCTCCATAAAAAAGAACCCGTCGGTGCGCAGCGGGCCAGAGCCATCCACGATGAACTCGACCGTGCCCGCCCCGGCATAGCCGATGGCCTCGGCGGCCTTGACCGCCGCCTGCCCCATGGCGTCGCGCATCTCGGGCGTCATGCCCGGTGCGGGGGCTTCCTCGATCACCTTTTGATGGCGACGCTGGAGCGAGCAGTCACGTTCAAAGAGGTGTACCGCGCGGGAGCCGTCACCAAACACCTGCACCTCGATATGGCGGGGGTGCGTCACGAATTTCTCGATCAGCACGTCCGCATTGCCAAAGGCGTTGCGCGCCTCGCTGCGGGCACTGTCGAGCGCGTCGGCAAAGGCGCCCGGCGTCTCGACCAGCCGCATCCCCTTGCCGCCGCCGCCCGCGACGGCCTTGATCAGCACGGGGTAGCCGATTTGCGCGGCCTCTGTAGCGAGCAGATCGTCGGATTGGTCAGCGCCGTGATAGCCGGGCACGACCGGCACGCCCGCCTCGACCATCAGCGCCTTGGCCGCGTCCTTGAGGCCCATGGCGCGGATGGCCTGCGCAGAGGGGCCGATGAAGGTCAGACCGGCGGTGGCGACCGCATCGACGAAATCGGGGTTTTCCGACAGAAAGCCATAACCGGGGTGGATCGCCTGCGCGCCTGTGTCGAGGGCGGCCTGGATGATCACGTCGCCACGCAGGTAGCTTTGGCCCGGCGGGCTGGCCCCGATATGCACGGCCTCGTCCGCCATCGCGACATGTTTGGCGCCTGCGTCGGCGTCCGAGTACACCGCCACACAGCGCACACCCATGGCCTGGGCGGTGTCCATGACCCGGCAGGCAATCTCGCCCCGGTTTGCGATCAGGATTTTGTCAAACATGGTCTGTGTCCCCCTCGGCCCAAGAGCCACATACTGTTTTCGGGTCCGGTCTGGCGCCTGCCCATTCAACCAGTGCCACGCAGTACGGGGCAATGGTTTGACCCGTCAGGCAGGACCGGTCGGAGACGACTTGGCCGTCAGTGAAATTCTTGCCGACCTCCAGCACCCGGGAGGACAGATGAGCGATCGTCAATGTCATTCCCTTGGCAGGCTCGCCGACCACTTGCGTGAATTGCGGCACGTGGCCCTTGTCTTGCAGTGTAAACATGTCGGTGATCTTGCCTCTGAACATCGCCGTCACATCCGGAACACGCCAAAGCGTGTCTCTTCTATGGGGGCGTTCAAGGCGGCGGTGAGGCTGAGGTGGAGGACGTCGCGGGCGCGGCGGGGGTCGATGATGCCGTCATCCCAGAGCCGCGCGCTGGCATAGAGCGGGTGGGCCTGTTCCTCGAACATGTCGATGGTGGGCTGTTTGAAGGCGGCCTCTTCGTCGGCGGACCAGCTGCCGCCCTGGCGTTCGATGGCGTCGCGCTTGACCGTGGCCAGCACGCCCGCGGCCTGCGCGCCGCCCATGACAGAGATACGTGAATTGGGCCAGGACCACAGGAAGCGCGGGGAATAGGCGCGCCCCGCCATGCCGTAGTTGCCCGCGCCGAACGACCCGCCGACCAGCATCGTGACCTTGGGTACGGACGTGGTTGCCACGGCGGTCACCATCTTGGCCCCGTGGCGCGCGATGCCCTCGTTTTCGTATTTCTGGCCGACCATGAACCCGGTGATGTTTTGCAGGAACACCAGCGGGATCTTGCGCTGGCTGCACAGCTCGATGAAATGCGCGCCCTTTTGCGCGGCCTCGGAGAACAGCACGCCATTGTTGGCGATGATGCCCACGGGCACCCCCTTGATATGGGCAAACCCGCAGACCAGCGTTTCGCCGAACCGGGCCTTGAACGCGTCAAAGCGGCTGCCGTCGACGATGCGGGCGATGACCTCGTGGATGTCATAGGGCGTGCGCAGATCGCCCGGCACGACGCCCAGGATCTCTTCGGGGTCGTAGGCGGGGTCTTCGGGGCTTTGCAAAGTGACGGTGCTGGGTTTGCAAAGGTTCAGGTTTGCGACACTTCTGCGTGCGAGCGCCAGCGCGTGGGCGTCATCCTCGGCCAAATAATCGGCCACGCCCGACAAGCGTGTATGTACGTCGCCGCCGCCCAGATCCTCGGCGCTGACCACCTCGCCGGTGGCGGCCTTGACCAGGGGTGGCCCGGCCAGAAAGATCGTGCCCTGTTCGCGCACGATGATCGTCACATCCGACATCGCGGGCACATAAGCGCCGCCGGCGGTGCAGGACCCCATGACCACGGCGATCTGGGGGATGCCCTTGGCGCTCATCTGGGCCTGATTGAAGAAGATGCGGCCAAAGTGGTCGCGGTCGGGGAACACTTCGTCCTGATTGGGCAGGTTCGCGCCCCCACTGTCCACGAGGTAGACGCATGGCAGGTGGTTCTGTTCGGCAATCTCTTGGGCGCGCAGGTGTTTCTTGACGGTCATGGGATAATACGTCCCACCCTTGACCGTGGCGTCATTGCAGATGACCATCAAGTCCTGCCCCATGACCTGCCCGATGCCCGCGATCACGCCCGCACAGGGGGCCGCGCCGTCATAGAGGCCATGGGCCGCCGTCGCTCCCACTTCGAGAAAGGTAGAACCGGGGTCGAGCAGGTTGGCGACACGGTCGCGGGGCAGCATCTTGCCCCGGCTCAGATGTCGCGCGCGCGACCCCTCACCGCCGCCCGCTGCGGCCATGTCGGCGGCGGCGCGCACCTCGTCCAGGGCCGCCAGATGGGCCGCCTGATTGGCGCGAAACGCGTCGGAGGATGGCAATGCCTGTGAGGCCAGTTTCATGTCTGTTCTCCAATTTCAGACGCCGCGCGCGCCTTGAGCGCCTTGCGGATGACCTTGCCCGTCACGGTCATGGGCAGCGCATCCACAAAGCTGATTTCACGAGGATAGGAATAATGGGCCAGTCTGTCTTTGACATGTGCGCGCAAGGCGTCGGCATCCGGGCGCGCGCCCGGTTTGGGCACCACATAGGCTTTGACGATTTCGGTGCGCAGGGCGTCGGGCTTGCCCACCACGCCGACCGTTGCGACATCCGGGTGGGTCAGAAGGCAGTCTTCGATTTCCGCCGGACCGATGCGGTAGCCCGACGACGTGATCACATCGTCATCGCGCCCGACAAAACGCAGAAAGTCACCCTCGCGCACGCCCCGGTCGCCGGTCAGCATCCAGTCGCCCCGGAATTTCTGCGCCGTGTCCTCGGGGCGGTTCCAATAGCCCAGCATCATAGACGGCGCACCCCGCCGCACGGCGATGTCGCCCTCGGCATCGGTGATGTTGCCCGCGCGGTCGATGACCTGCACGTCAAAGCCGGGCACCGCCTGCCCCATGCAGCCCGGCCGCGGCGCAAAGGCTGAGGCCTGGTTCGAGACGACCATGTTGCATTCGGTCTGGCCGTAGAATTCATTGATGGTGACACCCAGCGCGCGCCTGGCCCAGTCGAGCATTTCCGCGCCCAGCGGCTCGCCCCCGCTGGCCACGCTGCGCAAACCGGGCAGATGCGCGTCCGCAGCACGCAGCATGCGCAGGGCTGTCGGCGGAAAGAACACGTTGCGCACGCCGCCGTCGCGCAGGATGCGGGCGCAGTCGGTGACGTCGAATTTCGCCATGCGCGCACCCACCACGGGCACGCCAAGGGCGAGGCCCGGCATCAGCACGTCGAAAAGCCCGCCGATCCACGCCCAATCCGCAGGGGTCCACAGGCAGTCGCCGGGTTGGCCCAGTGCATCATGGCTCATGGTGACGCCGGGCAGGTGTCCGTCCAGAACCCCGTGCCCGTGCAGCGCGCCTTTGGGGGTGCCGGTCGTGCCGGAGGTGTAGATCAGAACGGCGGGCGTGTCGGTTTGGGCGTCGAAATAGGGAAGGTAATCGCCCGGGGTGCCCGCAGTCGCGGCCTCCCAGCAGGTCGCCAGATCATCAACCAGCGCGGTACCTTCGGCGTCGGTCAAAACCAGTGACAGTCCCGCATCATTGATGCGCGAGGCAAGCGCGTCATGCTTGAAGAGCTTGAACAAAGGCACTGAAATCGCGCCGATTTTCCAGATGGCGAGATGGGCGGCGGCGCACCATGGGGTCTGGCTGAGCAATACGCCGACACGGTCGCCGGGGCCGATCCGTGCCATCAGCGCACGGGCCAGCCCGTCGGTCATCTGCGCCAAGGTGCCATAGGTGGTGTCGCGGCGTGCGCCCGTGACGTCGATGATCGCGGTCTGGTCGGCAGGATGGGCGAGGCATTGGGCGGCCATATTCATATGCCCTCCTCCGCCATGCGGGTGATACGGCCAAAGCGGTCGACCACGTAAACCACGCCTGCGCAGTTGACGTGCATCACCACCGCGCCCTCGCCCGGCCAGCCGACGCAGGCCGCAGGATCGCCCCCATGCACGCGCGCGACGGCCGCGATGACCCCGGCCGCATCCGCCGTGATCTGGCGCTGGCCCAGCCAATAGCCACCAAGTGCTGCAATCAGCACAAGCGTGGCCGTGGTGATGAGAACGGACCGAGGCATCAGCCCATCGCCGTGACCAGTTCGCGCCCCACCAGCATGCGGCGGATCTCGGAGGTGCCGGCCCCGATCTCCATCAGCTTGGCGTCGCGGAAAAGACGCGCGACGGGCGCGTCATTGAGGAACCCGGCCCCGCCCATGGCCTGCACAGCCTGGTGGGCCTGGGTCATGGCGGCCTCGGACGCATAGAGGCAACAGGCGGCGGCATCCTGCCGGGTGACCGTGCCGCGGTCGCAGGCGCGGGCGACCTCGTAGACATAGGCGCGCGCCGAATTCATCGCGGTGTACATGTCCGCGATCTTGCCCTGCATCAGCTGGAAGGACCCGATGGGCTGCCCGAACTGGCGGCGTTCGGCCATGTAGGGCATGATTTCATCCATGCAGGCCGCCATGATCCCCAGCCCGATCCCCGCCAGCACCACGCGTTCGTAATCAAGGCCAGACATCAGCACGGCAACGCCGCGCCCTTCCTCGCCCAGCACGTTGTCGAAGGGGACCTCGACATCTTCAAAGATCAGCTCGCCCGTGTTGGAACCGCGCATGCCCAGCTTGTCGAAATGCAGCGAGGTCGAGAACCCGGCCATCGACTTTTCGATCAGAAAGGCGGTAATGCCGCGCGGGCCGCCATCCGGGTCCGTCTTGGCATAGACCACCAGCGTGTCGGCGTCGGGGCCGTTGGTGATCCAGTATTTGGTGCCGTTCAGGATATAGCGGTCGTTGCGCTTTTGCGCGGTCAGTTTCATCGACACCACGTCCGACCCCGCCCCGGCCTCGGACATGGCGAGCGCGCCGACATGGGCGCCGCTGACAAGGCCCGGCAGGTATTTTTCCTTTTGCGCGGGCGTGGCGTTCAGCTTGATCTGGTTGACGCAAAGGTTGGAATGCGCGCCATAGCTGAGTGAGACCGAGGCGCTGGCGCGGGCGATTTCCTCGACGGCGACGGTGTGGGCGAGATAGGACATGCCCGCCCCGCCATAGTCTTCGTCCACCGTGATACCCAGAAGGCCCAGCTCGCCCATTTCGCGCCAAAGCTCTGGCGGGAACGTGTTGGACGTGTCGATTTCGGCGGCAAGTGGTTTGACCCGGTCTTGCGCCCAGCGATGCACCATCTCGCGCAGCGCATTCGCGTCCTCCCCCAGATCGAAGGTCATGGAGTGGGTGAACATTCTGGTGCCTCCCCTGCACTTATTGAACACTTGTTCATTTTATAGAGCGCGTGACGGAGTGTGTCCAGCGCTGATGTGTCGCGCGAGTTTGCTTGTCGTGTTTGAGCAGGTAGCAAGCGCGGCGAAAGTCCGCTTTGAGCCCAAAACGACGGATGCTGCGGATCGCATGAAGGTCTGTTTCCGACGCGAACTTGGTGACTTGCTTGCGGTAACAGCGTGGCGAACGGTGACCTCAGGTTTCCTTAACCAAGTAGAAATGGAAACTGCTCCGCAAATACGCGGAGGTTCCATGCAAAACAGTTTCGGAGACTTCCTCAGGCATGGCGGCAACGGCCAGTATGTTATTGCCAAGCGCGATGGCCTTATCGTTGGTCGCCAACTAGGGCTGGCACTCAAATCGACGTTCCCAAACTACTCCACCTTGCGGGCCGATTTTGGCGAGCGCCTCGATCTGGTGATTTCCCAAAACAGCCGGATGCTCCTGAACGCGTTGACCCTGCCCGATACAGTGCCAACTGTCAGTGAAAGTGATCTGCGGGATGTATCGGATGCAAAGGCAGAGGCGCTTAACGCGTGGGACGTGCGCCTTGAGAGCATTTTCGGCGAATACCAGAACCACCAGCAGCGATTGCATCCGCTCCGAACTGCGATGGAAGATCGCCTTCTGCGTGCTTTCGCAGGGTTGATCAACCAGCTCCGGCAGGAAGACCTCGGGATTGTACAGTACATCTGGCGCTCACAAGACGATGCCAAAGTGCGTGACAGCCATGCGTCATATGACGACCGCGTATTCCGCTGGGACGACCCGCCGGAAGGCGGGCATCCGGGCGAAGCGCACAATTGCCGGTGCTATGCGGAACCAGTTGCGCCAGCCCTTCAAGACAACGTAATTCTAGCCGATTTTGACGGCAGCGTTCCCCCACAAGACCTTTCAATCCATGAAGCGAATGGGGGCCATACCATTGGCCTACATGTCGGGAAAAGTGAAGCTTTCCTCATTGGGTCGGTTAGCACTCCACGCGGGAGATCACTTTTTGGCACCCTGTATCGGTGGCGACATGGAACATTTCCATCTTTGGAAGCCGCACAGAGGTTGACAAACTCTAACTTGGCTAGCAACGCGGATGTTGTGAATGAAATTGCCAGCGGGAGGCTGCGTAGAGCTTTCATTACAAGTGATTTCGGATCGGTAACAGGCTTTGAAGCATACCGAACCGCACAGCGTGCCTCATCCCCTATACGGCTCAGGCAGACATTTGGCGTAGGATCCGTCATAGAGTACGACCCAGACATGCCAGATGGATTTATCATTATCACATCCTATCCAAGGATTGACTGACATGACGCCGCCGAAATCATTCTACGACTTCACCTTGCAATTTCATCAAGACTTAGATGTCGTTTATCCTGGTTGGGCCGAAACCCTAGACGGGCGCATCCAAATCTATGAAGACTTTCGACAAGGCTATGGCGATCAAGCTGTACGGGAACTAGCCACATATTGCGAAGAACTTTTGGCTGATAGCGAGACTGATCTTGGTTCGCTTTGGTTCACAGAGTCCAAGGCCGACTTGGTTATTCAGGATGAGGGCGTTCGTTTTCTGTTGAATGATTTTTTGGGCTGGATAGATTCGCTGTCCTAAAGCACTGCCGAATCTAGGAACTCCAAGACCAGCCATTGGTGCAAAAGCGGCGAAGGTCGGCTTCGTCCGCGCTGCGGACATCTTACCAGCCCGCCGGGCGTTCCCTAGGTCGCCACTTGATAGACCGCGCTTACCTCGCTCCGGATGATGCGGGCGATCAGGTGGCAGTCGTCGAGGCTGAAGGTCAGGGGCACGCGCATGTCGACGATCCCTGCGAGGACCCGGTCGCTGGCGGCCATGGGTTCGGACGGGGCATAGCGCCAGCTGTCATAGCGGCTGGTGAAGGCCACGGGTTCGGGCGCGCCGAACCATTTCAGTTCGACCCCGCGCGCGCCGCAGCGGGCGATCACGTCCTGCACCGCGGATGCGGCCCAGTCGAGCAGCAGGAACTGGATGGAAGAGCCAACGATCACCTCTTGGGGCGGGCGTTCGATGAGTGTCAGGCCGGGCGTGCCGCGCAGGCCGTCCTCCAACGCGTAATAGCGTTCGTTCCAGCGTGCGCATTGCGCGGCCAGATCGGCCACCTGCGGGCGCAGGATGGCGGCGCGCAGGTTGTCCATGCGGCCCGAGATGTTGGGCGTGTGGTATTTGATGTCGTCGAATGCTTCTTTGGGCGGGGCGGCGAGGTGGCGTTCAAAGAGCATGTAGCTGCCCGAGAGCATCACCGATTTGGCCGCCAGATGGGGATCGTCGGTGACGATGAAGCCGCCCTCGCCCGAGTTGACGTGTTTGTAGGTCTGGCAGGAATAGCAGCCGATCACGCCAAAGCGGCCCGACGGCACGCCATTCCACGTGGCCCCCATCGTGTGCGCGCAGTCCTCGACCACCGCGATGCCTGCCGCGTCGCAGATCGCCATCAGCCGGTCCATGTCGCAGATATGACCGCGCATATGGCTGAGCAGTAGTACCTTGGCCTGCCCGGCCTTGGCCTCGAGATCGTCCAGATCGATGGTCAGATCCGGCGTGACACCGACAAAGACCGGCACCGCCCCAACGGACGAAATGGCGCCCGGCACAGGCGCCAGTGTGAAGGCGTTGGACAGGACTTTGTCGCCCGGTTGCACGTCCAGCGCACGCAGGGCCGTCGCCATGGCATAGCCACCCGAAGCCACGGCAAGACAGTATTGCGACCCCACATAGGCCGCGAATTCCTGTTCCAGCAGCGCGGTTTCGGAGGTTTCATCCGGTGCGGTGTTATAGCGGTGCAAACGCCCGTGGCGCAGTACGGCGAGGGCGGCATCAATGCCTACCTCGGGAATGGGGTCTTGCTGGGTGAAACTGCCGTTGAAACGCTCTGTCATGGGTAAAGTTCTGGGGCGCGGGTGCAGCGTGGTCAAGCGTGGCGCGCGGAATTTGATGTCCTGAAATCGCAGTTGTCAGATTTCAGTGCGGCAAAAGAGCGGCCACGACCTGTGGCAGCACCGCGTAGTCATCGAGCAGCGCCTCAGGCTCAAGCGCCGCCATGTCTTCGCCTGATGGCCCGAAGGTCACAAGAATAGAAGGCACGCCCGCCGCTTTGGCGGTGTTGCGGTCGGTATCGCTGTCGCCCACCAGCAGGCAGGCATCGCGCACGCATCCCAACCGCATGGCCGCCTCGAAAAGGGGCGCGGGGTCAGGCTTGCGCACGGGCAGCGTGTCGGCGCCCACGAGGCTGCCGAATTCCGACCGCACGCCCAGGTCACGCATCAGCTGTTCGGCCAGACCCTCGGGCTTGTTGGTGCAGATGCCCACGGCATAGCCATTGGATTTCAGCGCCGCAATCGCGTCCATCGCGCCGGGATAGAGGGTCGTGTGCACACAGATCGCGGCCCCATAAGCGTCGAGCAGCATGGGATAGTACCGGTCCACAACCGCATCATCCAGATCCCCCACCCGCGCAAGCCCGGTGCGCAGCATCATCCGCCCGCCGCGCAAGGCGACGCCTGCATCCTGCGGGCCCAGCACATCGCCCAGCCCCATGTCGCGAAAACACACATTGGCCGCCGCCAGCAAATCACCGCTGGTATCGGCCAAAGTACCGTCGAGGTCGAAAATCACTGCTTTCATCTTTGCCCCTTTTGGCAAAAGCCCGCCTATGCCTGTTGCAAGCCGCAATCTAGTTTGATGTGCCGCCCGCTTGCGCGCACGCCCCCAGCGGATAAACAGGGCGCAACAAAAAGACAAAGAGAATTGGTATGAAAACCGCATTGATCATCCTGGCCGCGGGCAAGGGCACACGGATGAATTCGGACCTGCCCAAGGTTCTGCACCCCATTGCCGGCGCGCCGATGCTGCACCACGCGATGCGCGCGGGCGCGGTGCTGGACCCTGCGCACACGGTTGTCGTTGCCGGATACGGAGCCGAGGCGGTCGCGGCATCGGTACGCGGCGTCGATCCCACGGCACAGGTAGTCATTCAGAATGAACAGTTGGGCACCGCCCATGCCGCCGCACAGGCGCGCGAGGCCCTCGCGGGGTTCGACGGGCTGGCCATTGTGCTGTTCGGAGACACGCCCTTTGTCTCGCCCTCGACGCTGGAGGCGCTGGCCGGATCGGCGGCAGACGTCACCGTGCTGGGATTCGAAGCCGCGGATCCCGCGCGCTATGGCCGGTTGGTGATGAATGGCGATCAGTTGGAGCGCATCGTCGAATTCAAGGACGCTACAGAAGCGGAGCGCGCGATAACGTTGTGCAATTCGGGCGTATTGGCTGCGCCTGCGCCGCTGCTGTTCGACCTGATCGACGCGGTGGGCAATGACAATGCACAAAACGAATACTACCTCACCGACCTGCCCCGCCTTGCGCGGGCGCGCGGGCTGTCTGTGGCCGTGGAACGCTGTGCCGAGGCGGAAACGCTGGGCATCAACAGCCGGGCGGAATTGGCGGCGGCGGATGCGCAGTTTCAAGCGACGGCCCGTGCGGATCTGATGGAGAGCGGTGTGACGCTGGTGGCGCCGGACACGGTCTATCTGTCGCTGGATACGGTGGTCGGGCGCGATGCGTTGATCGAGCCGCATGTGGTCTTTGGCCCCGGTGTCACGGTCGAATCGGGGGCCACGATCCGGGCGTTTTCGCATCTGGAAGGCTGTCACGTTTCGCGCGGGGCCATCGTCGGCCCTTACGCCCGCTTGCGCCCCGGCACGGAACTGGCCGAGGACGTGCGGATCGGGAATTTCGTCGAACTCAAGAAC
The DNA here is from genome assembly GCF_947487805.1 of uncultured Tateyamaria sp. GTDB lineage: Bacteria > Pseudomonadota > Alphaproteobacteria > Rhodobacterales > Rhodobacteraceae > Tateyamaria. The sequence continues at coordinate 452,782 of NZ_CANKXW010000002.1, forward strand.
GCGACGCTGGCGCCGGGGGCCAAGGTCAACCACCTGAGCTATGTGGGCGATGCCAGTATCGGCGAGGCCAGTAATATCGGCGCGGGCACCATCACCTGCAACTATGACGGCGTGATGAAGCACCGGACCGAGATCGGCGCACGCGCGTTTATCGGGTCGAACACGATGCTGGTGGCCCCTGTGTCCATAGGGGACGAAGCGATGACGGGATCGGGTTCGGTGATCACATCCGACGTCGAGGACGGCGCGCTGGCCATTGCGCGCGCGCCGCAGGTCGAGAAACCGGGCATGGCCCGCAAATTGTTCGAAATGTTAAAGGCCAAAAAGGCCAGACAGAGCAGAGGCAGCTAAAATGTGTGGAATTGTTGGGGTCTTGGGCAACCATGAAGTTGCGCCCATCCTTGTCGAAGCCCTGAAACGGCTGGAATATCGCGGCTATGACAGTGCGGGCATCGCAACGGTAAACGGCGGCACATTGGGCAGGCGGCGTGCGGTCGGCAAGCTGGCCAATTTGAGCGACCGTCTGGTACATGAGCCGCTGGCGGGAAAGGCAGGCATCGGGCACACCCGCTGGGCCACCCATGGCGCGCCGACCGAGGGCAACGCCCATCCCCACCGCGCCGGGCCCGTGGCGGTTGTGCACAACGGCATCATCGAGAATTTTCGCGAATTGCGGGCCGAGGTGAAGGCCGCAGGGCTCGCGTTTCAGACCGAGACGGACACGGAGACCGTCGCGCTGTTGACGCAACTTTACATGGATCAGGGGCTGGCGCCCGCCGAGGCGGCGTTCAAGACGCTCGACCGGTTGGACGGCGCGTTCGCACTGGCGTTCCTGTTCGATGGTGAGGATGACCTGATCGTTGCTGCGCGCAAAGGATCACCGCTGGCCATCGGCCATGGGGATGGCGAGATGTTTGTCGGGTCGGATGCGATCGCGCTGGCGCCGCTCACCGATCGGATCACATACCTGGAGGAAGGCGACCGCGCGATTGTCACACGCGCGGGCGTCGAGATCCGCGATGCAAACGGCACCCTTGCCAACCGCGCCATGCGCCAGATCCAGATCGACGCCGCGCGCGTCGACAAGGCCGGGCACAAACACTTCATGGCCAAGGAGATTGCCGAACAGCCCGTCGTGCTGGGTAATACGCTGGCCAATTACCTGGGCGCGGACGGGTCCATCTCCCTGCCCGGTGCAGGGATTGACTTCTCCAAGATCGACCGGCTGACAATGGTGGCTTGTGGCACGGCCTATTATGCTTGCCTGACCGCGAAATACTGGTTCGAACAGATCGCCCGCCTGCCCGTCGAAGTCGATGTGGCGTCTGAATTCCGGTACCGCGAACCACCTGTGTCGCCCGGGACGCTGGCCCTGTTCGTCAGCCAATCGGGTGAAACGGCCGACACGCTGGCCGCGCTGCGCTATTGCGAGGGCAAGGCGGACAAGATCGTGTCGGTGATCAATGTCCCCGAAAGCTCGATTGCCCGCGAGAGCGATCTGGCGCTGCCGATCCATGCCGGTGTCGAGGTCGGCGTGGCGTCGACCAAGGCGTTTACTTGCCAGTTGACGGTGCTCTTGCTGCTGGTGTTGCAGGCCGCCCATGCGCGCGGCACGCTGACAGATGAGGCCTATGCGGATCACATCTCTGCGGTGCGTGGATTGCCTGCGCTGATCAACCTCGGGATTGAGCAAAGCGATAAGATGCAGTCGACTGCACGCAAGCTGGCAGAGGCCCGCGACATCCTGTTCCTGGGCCGCGGGGTGATGTATCCCTTGGCACTAGAAGGCGCTCTAAAACTGAAAGAAATCAGCTATATACACGCCGAAGCTTATGCGTCAGGTGAACTCAAGCATGGCCCCATCGCCCTCATCGACAAACATGTGCCTGTGGTCGTGATGGCCCCGCGCGACCCGCTGTTCGACAAGACCGTGTCAAACATGCAGGAAGTGATGGCGCGCAAGGGCAAGGTGGTGCTGATCTCGGATGCGGCCGGTCTGGAAGCGGCCGGAGAGGAGGTGTGGTCGCAGATCAAGATGCCCAGCTGTTCCGATCTGGTGGCCCCCATTCTCTATGCGGTACCTGCGCAGCTGCTGGCCTATCACACCGCGGTGGCCAAGGGCACGGATGTGGACCAGCCGCGTAACCTCGCCAAGTCGGTCACGGTCGAGTGACGCCCGAAGCCGCCCTTGCCGAGATTGCGGCACACGGCGATGCGGAGCGCGCTGCCGGGGCGCGGGCCTATCACAAGTCCAAGCGCACCCATCTGGGTGTGCCCAATCCTGTTCTGAACGACTTGACCAAGGGTTGGCGGCAGACGCTGGATGTGCCCGAGCGCGTGGCAATGGCGGACGGGCTGTGGCGCACGGATGTGTACGAGGCGCGGCTGGCGGCTGCCAAGCTGCTGACGCAGGCGCGCATCCGTCCCGACGATGCGGCCTGGCGCCTGATCGCCGGTTGGGTGCCCGATTTCGACAGTTGGGCCATCGCCGATCACGCCTGCATGGCCGGGCAGAAACGGCTGGTGGCTGATCCCGCACGTCTGGACGAGGTCGAGGCGTGGACCCGGTCGGACCATCTGTGGACCCGGCGCGCGGCCCTCGTCATCACCCTGCCCTGGACCAAACAGAATTTCCCAAAGGACCACGAGATCGCCGCGCGCGAACGGGTGCTGGGCTGGGCCGCGGGATATGTGTCGGATCACCAGTGGTTCATACAGAAAGCTGTCGCGTGGTGGGTGCGCGAGCTGGGCAAGCACGATGTGCCGCGCGCGCGGGCGTTTCTGGACGCGCATGGCGCGGGCATGAAACCCTTTGCCGCGCGCGAGGCGGCAAAGTACCTCGCCGATTAACCTGCGAGCACGTCAACCTCGGGCAGACCGGTCAGGGGCGCGCCAAGGGCCTGCATCGCCGCCAACGACAGGCGGCTGCCTGCGGTGCGCGGCGCATCGATGGGGATCAGGGTCACCGCGACCGTCTTGCCCGTGTCGGGATAGTATACCTGCCCTGCCCGTTCGGACGTCACCAGCGGCGTTTTAAGCCACAGGCCCGGCTCGGCGGCATTGCCAAGAGAGGCGATGGTGCGGCCCAGCGTGCCCACAGACACCTCGTCCGGTGGCGGGGTCGGATCGGCGATGCCGGGGGCTGCATCCGCCGGGCGGGCCTGCGGACGGGTGGGCGTGCCTGTCGAGAAATCGGGCGGCGCCGCTGCGGTCTCTGGCGCGGTTGCGCGCGGTTCCATCAGGCCACACCCGGCCACACTCAGTACACAGATCAAAAGCAGTCTCATGCCGCACAGCATAGCGGGGGCAATTTGGCGCGCAATGCCCCTTGCGGCCACCGGCCAGCCACCCTACCACTTTGGGCTATGACAGCGCCCCTGATTGATCCGTTTCAACGTGCCATCACCTATCTTCGCGTGTCGGTGACCGACCGCTGCGATTTTCGCTGCGTGTATTGCATGTCCGAGAACATGACGTTCCTGCCGAAGAAGGAATTGCTGACCCTCGAGGAACTGGACCGCATGTGTTCGACCTTTGTGGGTCTGGGCGTGGAAAAGCTGCGGATCACGGGCGGTGAACCGCTGGTGCGGCGGGACATCATGACATTTTTCAACAGCATGGGTCGGCATCTGGAGGCGGGCACGCTGAAGGAGCTGACGCTGACCACCAATGGCAGCCAGCTCGAACGCTTTGCCACCGACCTCTATGCCGCTGGGGTGCGGCGAGTGAATGTGTCGCTGGACACTTTGGATGAGACCAAGTTCGCGGATATTACCCGCTGGGGCCGCCTGCCCCAGGTGCTGCGCGGTGTGGATGCCGCACTGGCTGCCGGGCTGCGGGTCAAGATCAATGCTGTGGCGCTCAAGGGGTTCAACGAGGACGAGCTGGAGACCATCACCGCGTGGTGCGCCGAACGGGACATGGACCTGACCTGGATCGAAGTGATGCCCATGGGCGATATCGGCAACGAAGACCGACTGGGTCAATACTGGTCGCTCAAGGATGTCCGCGCCCGCTATGCCGAAAGCTATACAGTCACCGATCTGGCCGAACGCACGGGCGGGCCTGCGCGCTATGTCCGGCTGGAGGAGACCGGGCAGAAGATCGGCTTCATCACGCCGCTCAGCCATAATTTCTGCGAGAGCTGCAACAGGGTGCGGATCACGTGCACCGGTGAGATCTATATGTGTCTGGGCCAAGAGGACATGGCGGATCTGCGCGCGCCGTTGCGGGCGCATCCCACGGACAACCAACCGCTCGAAGATGCGATACGTGCGGCCATCACGCTCAAACCCAAAGGCCATGATTTCGACTATTCCCGCCAGCGGCTGGACGGTCAGATGCCGCGCCACATGAGCCATACAGGCGGTTGAGCCGGTGCGGCCCACGGCGCTGTTCCACCTTTACCGCGCGTTGGCAGCACTTGCCCTGCCCTTTGCCGCGCGCCAAGTCGTGAACAAGTTGCGCCGGGCAGGCGTCAGCATTGACCGGGCGCATGAGCGGCTGGGCCATGCCACTGCGCGGCGGTCCTATGGCCCGTTGGTCTGGTGCCATGGCGCAAGTGTGGGCGAGGCCAAGTCCGTCCTGCCCGTGATGGCGCGGATGGCACGGGATTATCCCGACATCCAGCTGCTGCTGACCTCGGGCACGGCAACATCCGCCGAGGCCGTGGGCCCGCGTTTGCCTACCGGTGCGGTGCACCAGTTCGGGCCGCTGGACGGGCGCGGCCCGCTGGATCGGTTCCTGAAACACTGGCGGCCCGATGCCTGCGTGCTGGTGGAATCCGAGCTGTGGCCGAACCTGCTCGACCAATGCGCACGGCGCGAGATCCCCGTGGCGCTGCTCAATGCGCGCCTGTCGGACAAGAGCGCGCAAGGTTGGAAACGGTTTCCGGGCACGGCGGCCTATGTGCTGCGGGGGATCCGCATGGCACATTGTCAGGACCAGCGCAGCCGCGATCACCTGCGCGACATGGGCGTGGGTGCGGCGACGCGCGGGGTGAACCTCAAATCCATCATCGGGCCTGTGTCTGTTCCGCGGACCGAGCTAGAGGCGGCGCGTTCCGGTTTGTCGAACCGGCCGATTTGGGTCGCGGCCTCGACCCATCCGGGCGAGGAAGAGGTCGTTCTGGCCGCGCACAAGGCGGTGCTGGCGCAACATCCCGGTCTGTGCCTTGTGCTTGTGCCGCGCCATCCGGACCGCGCGCCCGGTATCCTGTCGCTGATCAAGGCCGCGGGTCTGTCGGTGTCCCGGCGCAGCACCGGGAACAGTCTGGCGGACGGGTCGCAGGTCTATCTGGCCGATACGATGGGCGAGACGGATCTGTGGTATGCGCTGAGCCCGGTGGTCTTTCTGGGCGGATCGTTGTCGGATGTGGGCGGGCATACGCCGTTTGAACCTGCGGCGGCGCATTGTGCGATCCTGCACGGGCCGCACTATGCCAATTTTGCCGAAAGCTATGCCGCTTTTCAGGCGGCGGATGCGAGTGTTCAGATCGAGGATGCCGCTGCTATGTCACAGACTTTGGATATGCTCCTGACCCATCCAAGCCGGGCCGCGCAGCTGGCGGCCAATGCGCGCCCACTGGTCGACAAGGGCGATGCGGCCCTTGACCGTCTGGTCGCCGACATCGCGGATTTGGCGCAAGAGCACGCGGAGAACCGGCATGGTTGATCTGGCGGATATCGACGTGATTGCGCCGAATTTCAAACGCCGCCTGTCGGGGGTGACCTCGACCGTGATCCGGCTGGTGCCGTTGCAAGCGGAGCAAATGGCCATCACCGCCTGCGCGCCGGAGATGCCCGAGCATGTGCCCAATGTGGCGTGGCCCGCCCTGTTGCGCATGTCGCGGGCGGGGCCAAGGGGCGCGCGCGTCTGGCACGCGCGCCGCAATGTCGAGATGATCGCGGGGCTGGCACTGAAACGGCTCTTGGGCAAGCGGCTCAAGCTGCTGTTTACCTCCGCCAGCCAGCGGGCGCACACGGGCCTGACCAAGGCGTTGATTGCCCGCATGGACGCGGTGATTGCCACCTCGGCCAAGACGGCCGCCTATCTGGAGCGGCCCGCCACGGTCATCCACCACGGTATCGACACGGACACCTTCGCCCCGACCCCGGACAAGGCCGCACTCAAGCGCGCCTTGGGCCTGCCGCCCGGTCCGCTCTTGGGGTGTTTCGGGCGCATCCGGGCACAAAAGGGCACGGACGTCTTTGTCGACGCGATGATCTCGGTGCTGCAATCCCACGGCGATGCGGCGGGCATCGTGATGGGCCGCGCGGTAGACAAGGATCAGGCGTTTCTGGAGGATCTGCGCGCCCGCGTCACCGCCGCCGGTATGGCCGACCGTATCCTGTTTCTGCCCGAAGTGCCGGTGTGGAAGACGCCGGAATTCTATCAGGCGCTCGACATCTATATCGCGCCGCAACGCTGGGAAGGGTTCGGCCTGACGCCGTTGGAGGCGATGGCCTGCGGCGCGCCAGCCATTGCAACACGCGTCGGTGCCTTTGAAGAACTGATCGTGGATGGTGAAACCGGCACACTGATCGACGCGGGCGATGTGGACCAGATGGTGGCGGCGGCGAATGCGTTGCTGTCCGACCCGGCACAATTGGCCGCATGGTCGGCAAATGCCCGCCGCCACATGGTCGACCGGTTCCAGCTGTCGCAGGAGGCCGAGGCGATCATGGCGATCTACCGCAACCTGCTGGCCAAGGGCTGACGCGCGCGCCGCTCAGGACGCCGCAGGCATCCGCTGTTCCACGATCTCGGCCCACCACGAGCATCCCGCGGGAATCGCGTCGTCGTTGAAGTTGTATTCGGGGTGGTGCACCATTGCGGTGTCGCCATTGCCCACGAGGATGTATGCGCCGGGCCGTTCTTCGAGCATGAATGCGAAATCCTCGCCCCCCATGACCAGCGGTGCCTCGTCACACTGGCCCGACACAGACCGCGCAACATCGGCGGCAAAGGCTGTCTGTTCGTCGTGGTTGACCATGACCGGATAGTTGCGCTGGTAATCGACCCGCGCCACCCCGCCAAAGGTCGTGGCAATGCCTTCGCAGATCTCGACCACGCGTTTTTCCGCCAGATCGCGCATCTCTGCGGTCATGGTGCGGACGGTGCCCATGATCTGCACCTTTTGCGGGATCACGTTGAACGCCTTGGAGGAGGTTTCAAAGGAGGTGATCGACACCACGATGCGGTCGATGGGATCAGCATTCCGGCTGACGATGGATTGCAGTGCAGTCACGGCATGGGACGCCATCAGGGTGGTGTCGATCGTCTCCTGAGGTTTGGCCGCGTGCCCGCCCAGCCCCTCGAATTCGATCTCCAGCAGGTCAGTCGCGGCAAAGAACGGCCCCGGCCGGATTGCGAATTCACCGACGGGCCGGCCGGGCCAGTTATGCATGCCATAAACTTCCTGAATGCCCCAGCGGTCCATCATGCCGTCATTGCACATCTCGCGCCCACCGCCGCCGCCCTCTTCGGCGGGTTGAAAGATCACCACGACCGTTCCGTCGAAATTGCGTGTCTCTGCCAGGTATTGCGCGGCCCCCAGCAACATCGCGGTGTGGCCGTCATGGCCGCAGGCGTGCATGGCGTTGGGGGTTTGCGAGGCATAGTCCACGCCCGTCTGTTCATGGATCGGCAGCGCGTCCATGTCCGCGCGTAGCCCGATGACCTTGCCGCTTGTGTCGCTCTTGCCTTTGATCACCCCGACGACGCCCGTGCGCCCGATGCCCTCGACCACTTCCTCGCAGCCGAAATCGCGCAGTTTTTCCGCCACCAGCGCACTGGTACGATGGGTTTCGAACAGAATTTCGGGGTGTTGGTGGATGTCGCGACGCCATGCGGTGATATCAGCATGCAGGTCTGCGAAACGGTTCTTTATCGGCATCTGTCGAGGTCCTTCTTGGGGTGTTTATTGCGCGGGCATGCGTTGTTCGACCAGTTCGACGAACCAGCTGCACCCGGCGGGGATCGCGTCATCGTCAAACCGGTAAGCCGGGTGGTGCAGCATGCCATTGTCGCCATTGCCCAGCATGATGTAGGCGCCGGGCCGCGCCTCGAGCATATAGGAGAAATCCTCGGCCGCCATGATGGGCGGCGTGTCGGTGATCACGTCGCCCGCGACGGCGCGCGCGGCGGCGGCGGCATATTCGGTTTCATCCGGGTGGTTTACCGTCACGGGATAGCCGCGGGTATAGGTTACCTCGGCCACGCATCCATAGGCATCGGCAGTGGCTTGGGCGATCTTCTTGACCCGCGCCTCCATCATGTCGCGGACCGCCCCGTCCAGTGCCCGCACCGTGCCCGTCATGCGTGTCACCTGCGGGATGACATTATGTGTGTCCACGTCCGAATGCAGAGCACAGACCGAGACCACCGCAGCGTGCAGCGGATCGACATTGCGGCTGGTGATGCTTTGCAAGCCGAGGATGATATGCGCCGCCGTCACGTTGGGATCGAGCGCCTCGTGCGGGGCTGCGGCATGGCCGCCCTTGCCCGTCACGTGCACCTCGAACTCATCCGCCGAGGCCAAGAGAGGCCCGGTGCGGATCGCGAACTGTCCCGTGGGCAGGCCGGGCATGTTATGCAACCCGTAGACCTCCTGCACGCCCCATTTGTCCATCACGCCTTCATTGACCATCTCGCGGCCGCCGCCACCGCCTTCTTCGGCCGGCTGGAACAGCAGCACGACCGTGCCGTCAAAATTGCGCGTCTCCGCCAGGTATTGCGCGGCTCCCAGCAGGATCGACGTGTGCCCGTCATGGCCGCAGGCGTGCATGACGCCGGGTGATGTGGAGGTGAATGCAACACCCGACGCCTCGAGAATGGGCAAGGCATCCATATCCGCCCGCAGGCCCACTACACGTCCCTTGGTGTCCGTGCGCCCGCGGATGACCGCGACAATGCCGGTCTGTGCCACCCCGGTCTCGATCTCGTCCACGCCGATCTCGCGCAGCTTGGTCGCGACAAAGGCGGCGGTCTCGTGCTCTTCAAACCCAAGTTCGGGATTGGCATGAAGATGATGCCGCCAGCCGGTGATTTCGGCATGGGTTTCGGCCAGTCGGTTCTTGATCGGCATCTCGGGCGTCCTTTCGAGGGGCTGCATCGGGGGTACGGGTTACACAGAGGGTCCTATCTGCATCGCGCTGCCATCGTTGAAGCGGCTCAATCGGAACCTGGTCAGATCATGGCCCGCTTTGTCGCCCGTGACCAGAGCCGCGAGGATCTTTCCCATGCCCGGCCCGATCCCGAATCCGTGACCGCTCATCCCGGTGCCGATGGTCAGGCCGGGAATGTCTGCCACACGGTCCACCACGGGCACCACATCCGGCATCGTGTCAATCATCCCCGCCCAGGCAGAGGCAATACGAACCGGGCCGATCTCCGGGAAAAGCGCTGCAAAGTCGCGGGTCAGCGCCTTGACCTTGGCCCTGTTCGGCGCAGGGTTCAAAATCCGCATGCGCTCGAACGGGCTCTGCTCCTCTGCACCCCAGCGCCGCGCCGTGCCCCAGGCGTCGGGAAATCCACGCGGTGCGGCAGGCAGCAACCGGGTGCCGAACGGGTCAGCACGCAGCTGCGCCAGGTATTTCGGCAAGGCCCGAAACGCATCCGGCCCCACGAACAGCTCGTGAAACCCGCCCGCGGCCAGCGAATACCCGCCATCGGCACGCGGGCGAAACGCAATCCGGTCATCGGTCGCCGCACCGGGATGCACCACAGGCAAAGGCGCGGTCGCAGCCACGGTGGCTCGCACCGAAAGCTGCGGAATGGCAACGCCGTGCCGCCGCAGGAACAGACCGGACCACGCCCCGCCCGCCACCACCACGTCCGGTGCAGCAATCCGGCCCTGTTCGGTGATGACACCGGCGACGCGCCCCGCCGCAATGTCCAGCGCCCGCACAGCACAATTCTCGACAATCACCGCCCCCGCCCGCGCGGCGATCCCGGCCAGCGCAGGCACCGCCACCCAGGGCTCGGCGCGCATGTCGCTCGGGGTGTGCAACGCACCGGCATAGCTGCGGGACATGCCGGGAATGAGTGCCGCCGTTTCCGCCCCCGACAGCAACCGACTATCCACCCCGGCGGCCTTTGCATGGGGCAACCAGGCCGCGTACTCCTCCATCTCCGCCGCCTTCACCGCCAGATAGGTCACACCACCCGTGGTCAGCCCGATATCCACATTTGTCTGACTGGCAAGCACCCGCCAAAGCCGGTTGGCCTCTGCCATGATGGGCAGTTCATCCGGATCGCGCCCCTGTTGCCGGATCCAACCCCAATTGCGCGACGACTGCTCGCCCGCAATGCGCCCCTTCTCCAGCAGCACAACATGCTGCCCACCCTGCGCCAGATAGAGCGCGGTGCACACCCCGATCACCCCGCCACCAATCACAACCACGTCCGCCCTTACGGGATGGGGCCCGGGCCACGTCACCGGCGACGCGTCAGAAATAGGAAAAGTCACATCACATCTCCGAAACCGTTGCCCACCGGGTGCGAGGGTCGGCGGGTGGGCGCCTTTTGGCCGCAGGCCAAAACAGACCAGCCACCGACCTAAACCAGACGTGCCACAAGATCACGCATGAACGCATGGCCTGCCTCGAACTGGGCCACGGTAATAAACTCATTGGGCTGATGCGCCTGCGCGATATCCCCCGGACCGCATACCACGGCAGAGTACCCCGCCGCCTGAAACTGCCCGGCCTCCGTGCCGTAACTGACCACATGCGTGCCATTGTCCCCGGTGATGGCCCGCGCCAGCGCCTCTGCCGCACCGTCCGGCTCCGGCTGCAACGGGGGCACGTTGAACCGCGTGTCGATCGCGATGCGGGTGTCGGGATGGATGGCTTGCATGCCGCGCTCCACCTCTGCCACATGGGCCAGATACGCTTCTTTCAGCGCCACGACATCGTCCCCCGGCACGGCCCGGAAATCCATCGAGAATTTGCAGGACTTCGCCGTGATATTGTGCGCCGTGCCGCCCTGGACCTGCCCCACATGCCACGTGGTATAGGGCGGATCGAACATCGCCGCGAGGGCCGAGGGCATGGCCGCCGCATTCTCGGCATTGCGGTGATTGGCAAAATCGATGACCTTCGCCCCTTCGAGGATCGCGCTCACCCCTTGCGGCAAGAGCGACGAATGCACCTCGAACCCGACCACATGGGTGTCGAACCCCTGCCCGCCCTTGTGGCCCGTGACGGCCTTCATCATCGAAGGCTCGCCCACGATCACCGGACCACCCTTGGGCACCACACCTTGCATCGCCTCAATCATCGGCGGTGCGCCAAGACAGCCGATCTCCTCGTCAAAGCTCAGCGCCAGTTGCATGGGCGTGCTGACCCCGGCGTGATGCGCCTCGACCAGCGCCCAGATGGCAAGCGCATCAAAACCCTTCATGTCACAGGTGCCGCGGCCGAAATACTTGGCCTCCCGTTCGGTCACCACAAACGGGTCCGTATCCCACGGTTGACCATCCACCGGCACCACGTCCGTGTGTCCCGACAAAACCACCGCGCCCTCGACCTCGGGTCCCACATGGGCAAAGAGCGCAGCCTTGGGCTGTTCGGGATGATAATACCTGTGCGACGTGATCCCGTGCCCGGCGAGATAGTCCTCGACCCAATCAACAAGCGGCAGGTTGCTGTCCCGGCTCACGGTCGGAAAGCTGATCAGCTTGGTCATAAGCTCGAGCGGCGTCAGGCGCACAGTCACAATCGGTATCCTCCGGAAACGGTCAAAACCTCGCCGGTCACAAAGGACGCAGCATCGCTCAGCAAAAATCGCACGGCCTGCGCAATGTCTTCGGGCTGGCCCATACGGCCGAGTGCGGTCATATCGACGAAGGCCTGTTTCAACACCTCATCGCGGCCCGCATCCGGCACATCGATGGCGCCCGGAGCGACTGCGTTGATGCGAATGCCCCGCGGCCCCAGCTCCTTTGCGGCGCCACGCGTCCACAGATCCAGCGCAGCCTTGCTTGCACCATACATCGCGGCCCCCATAGGCGGCAGGACAGCGTTCACGGAGGAGATGCTGACCATGGCCGCTCCGCGCTGCAAATGCGGCTGTGCCGCGGCCAGCAACCCCTGTGCGGCAAAGAGGTTGACGTCGAACATCGCGCGGTAATCCGCAGGCGTATAGGCGTCGAGCGGTGAAGTCGAAATGTCGCCGGCATTGTGCACGATGGCATCGATCCGACCATAGCGATCCAAACAGGCCGACACGATCTGGCAAGGCACATGCGCGTCCGTCAGATCCCCCTGCACCGTCGCCACGCCTGCGGGCGGTTCCGGTCGGGTTGTGTTGTAGTGCACCAGCACATCGCAATCGGCCGCGAGGTCAACGACAATAGCCGCCCCAATCCCGCGCGCCCCGCCGGTGACCAGAACGGCCTTGCGTGCCATGTCAGTACCCGCTGTCGGTTGTCAGGACAAAATGGCCCGGCTCCACCTCGTCGTATTCAGACGGCGCAGGCTCGTATTCGACCGGGTGGATCGGCGACGGGATCGGTTTGAAGTTCAAATCCTTCTCGGCCTTGCGCTGGCGTGGGTCCGCGATCGGCACGGCTTTCATCAGAGCCTGAGTATAGGGATGCTGCGGATTCTCGAACAGCCGCGCCCGCGGGCCCATTTCGACAATGCGGCCCAGATACATGACGCCAACATGGTGGCTGACCCGTTCGACGACGGCCATGTCGTGGCTGATGAACAGGAATGACAGATCCATTTCCGCCTGCAATTCCATCATCAGGTTCAACACCTGCGCCTGTACCGACACGTCAAGGGCGGACACGGCCTCGTCCGCGATGATCAGCTTGGGGTTCAGGGCCAGCGCGCGTGCAATCGCGACCCGCTGACGCTGCCCGCCCGACAGCTCGTGTGGGTACCGGCGCATGAAGCTGCGCGGCAGCTCCACCCGGTCAAACAGCATCTCGACCCGTTTGCGCCCTTCCTCGCCCTTGAACATGCCAAAGTTGTGCATCGGTTCGGCCACCTGATCGGCCAGCTGCATCTGCGGGTTCAGCGAGGCAAACGGATCCTGAAAGATCATCTGCATGTCGACCCGCGCCCGGCGCAGATCACGATCATTAAGCGCCATGATGTCGGTATCGCCCAGCCGGATCTCGCCCGCCTGCGGTTCAACGAGGCGCAGGATCGACCGGCCCGCGGACGACTTGCCACAGCCGCTCTCGCCCACGAGGCTCAGCGTCTGGCCCTTGTTGATGGTGAACGACACGTCCTCGACCGCATGCACATTGGCCACGAGTCGCCGGAAAAATCCGCCGCGCACGGGAAATCGCGTGGTCAGCCCCTTGACCTTGAGCAGCGGTGTATCGGTGCCCGGGATCGGTTTGATTTCGTCCTGATTGCGCCCCATCAGCTTCATCGGTTCGGGATGTGCCTTGCCGCGCATTTCGCCCAGTTTGGGCACCGCGGCCAGCAGCGCCTTGGTGTAGGGGTGCTGGGGGTTCTCGAAAATCTGTTCGACGGGCCCCTCTTCGACCTTGTTGCCGCGGAACATCACGACGACGCGGTCCGCCATCTGTGCCACGACAGCCATGTCGTGGGTGATGAACATGACCGCCGTGCCGGTCTCGCGTTTCAGGCGGTCCATCAGCGCGAGGATCTCGGCCTGGATCGTGACATCAAGCGCCGTCGTCGGCTCGTCCGCGATCAGCAGGCGCGGCTCGCACGCGAGGGCCATTGCGATCACCACACGTTGCCGCATGCCACCGGACAATTCGTGCGGGTATTGCCGCAGACGCCGTTCAGGCTCGGGGATACGGACTTGTTGCAATAGGGCGAGCGCGCGTTCCTCGGCCTGCCCCTTGCTGAGGCCTTTGTGCAGGCGCAGCCCCTCGGTCAGTTGCCGACCCACCGTGAACACGGGGTTAAGCGCCGTCATCGGCTCCTGAAAGATCATTCCGATCTCGTTGCCGCGAATGGTGCGCATCAGGTCCTGTTCGGTTTCCGCGAGATCAACAGCATCCGCATCCTTGCGATCAAACACCAGCCGCCCACCCGCAATCTGGCCACCACCAAATTCGACCAACCGCATCAGCGACAGTGACGACACGGACTTGCCGGATCCGGATTCGCCCACGACGCAGACGGTCTCGCCCGCATTAATCTCGAAAGAGACATCTTCGACACCGACGACAGGGCCGTCCTTGGTCTGGAATTCGACCCTCAGCCCCTGAATGCTGGCAATCGGCGAACTGTCTGTGTGATCAAGCATGCGCATCCCCGGTTTTGAGCCATTTTGACCCGTTCCTGTCAAAGACTGGGCGAAGGTCGAGGCACTGTCAAACCCAAGCGCACGAAATTCGCGATTGACCGCACGCAACGCTTGCAATTTCGCCAAAGTCTGTTTCGATATCGGCGTGTGCTTGGGGGGCCAAGTGTAAAAATCGCGGGGAAACCGTGGGTTACCTTGAACAGTGCAAACCTCCCAACGCTGAATTGTGCTGCTGCAAATGCGGCATCTACCTGACGTGCGGGCGCGCCCGCCGTCCAACAAGGAGTATGACATGACAATGAAAACCCTACTTATGGGTGCTGTGGCTACGGCCGCGCTTGCGCCGGCGGCCTTTGCCGAGCGTGGAGCCGACGGCGAGGTCAGCATCATTTATTGGCAAGCGCCGTCCATCCTGAACCCGTATCTTTCCGGCGGAACCAAGGATGTGGAATCGGCCAGCCTCGTGGTGGAACCTCTCGCCCGCTACAACGAAGTCGGCGTCATGGTGCCCTTCCTTGCGGCGGAAATCCCCACTGTTGAAAACGGCGGCGTCAGCGAAGACCTGACAACCATCACATGGAAAATTGCCGACGGCATGCTGTGGTCCGATGGCACCCCGGTGACATCGGCAGACGTGAAATTCACTGCGGAATACTGCATGCACCCCGAAGGCGGTTGTGCACAGGCGGCATTCTTTGACGGCGTTGAAAACGTCGAAGCGCTGGACGACAGCACCGTCAAGGTCACGTTCAACCAGCCCAAGCCCAACCCCTATGGCCCGTTCGTGGGCGGCCAATCGCCCATCATTCAGGCGGCCCAGTTTGCCGACTGCCTTGGTGCCAAGGCACCCGAGTGCACCGAAGCGAACTTTAACCCCATCGGCACCGGCCCGTTTGTGGTGGACGATTTCCGCCCCAACGACGTGATCCAGTATTCCGCGAACCCCAACTACCGTGACCCGGCCAAGCCTGCCTTTGCCAAGGTGACTTTCAAGGGCGGCGGTGATGCGACGGCTGCGGGCCGTGCGGTTCTGGAAACCGGCGAATTTGACTATGCCTGGAACCTGCAACTCGCACCCGACGTGATTGCGCGCATGGAAGAAGGCGGCAAAGGCAAGGCCATCGCAGGCTTTGGCCCGCTGGTGGAACGTCTGGAAATGAACCTGACGAATCCGTCTGCGGACCTGCCGCCAGAGACACGGTCGACCGTGGCCGAGCCGCACCCGTTCCTGTCGGACATCAACGTGCGCAAGGCGCTGTCCATGGCCATCGACCGCCCGCTTCTGGTTGAAGTCGGCTATGGCAAGGCTGGTAAAGTCACCTGTGACCTCGTGCCTGCGCCCGCCATGTTCGCCTCTGGCGATCAGCACTGCGCCACGCAGGACATCGACGGCGCCAAGGCCCTGCTGGACGAAGCCGGTTGGACCGACAGCGACGGTGACGGTGTGCGCGACAAGGACGGCGTCAAGCTGAGCATCCTGTACCAGACCTCGACCAACGCCGTCCGTCAGGACTTCCAGGCGCTGATCAAGCAGTGGTGGAGCGAAATCGGTGTTGAAACCGAGCTGCGCAACCTCGATGCGTCCGTCTTCTTTGGCGGTGATCCCGGTTCGCCCGACACGTTCCAGAAGTTCTATGCGGACGTGGAAATGTATGCCAACACCTTCAACGGCACCGACCCCCAGCAATATCTGGCGGCCTACCGTTGCGGCGGCGAGCCCAAGCCATCGAGCCAGTGGCAGGGTGAGAACATCAACCGTTTCTGCGATCCCGCCTATGACGAGCTGATCGACGAGCTGGCCCGGACCGGCGAAATCGAAAAGCGCGCCGAAATCGCGATCAAGATGAACAACATGCTGACCAAAGACAGCTTTACCATCGTGCCGCTTGTGCACCGTGGTCGTGTGTCGGCCCATGCCAACTCGCTGGGCGGCGTCATCCTGAACGTCTGGGACAGTGAATTGTGGAACGTGGCCGACTGGTACCGCGTGAAGTAATCCTGACCATGGGGTGGGCAGCATTGCCCACCCTACCCCGGTTTCAGACCAAGATATAAAAAGACCTCCGCAAAAGGACTGGCCCCTTATGCTGACCTTCACAATACGCCGGTTGATCCTGTCGATCCCGACGCTTTTGTTCATCAGCCTTGTTATTTTCCTGTTGCTGCAACTCGCCCCCGGCGATCCCATGGCACAGGTCCCGCTGACCGTTCCGCCCGAAGTCAAAGAGAAGATGCGCGAGGCGCTTGGCCTCGGCCAACCGATCCATGTGCAGTACTGGAAATGGATTGTGCAGTTCTTCTGGATCGAACCTCAGGTGCTGATCGATCACTGGTTCGGCACCTCTTTTGCCGAAGGCAAGCAGCGCGTGATTTCCTGGCAGACGCGCAGTCCCGTTATGGACATCGTGGTTCAGCGTATTCCCCAGACGCTGTGGGTGGTCGGCCTGTCCTATGTGGTGGGCATTCTGATCGCCCTGCCCATCGGGATTTACTCCGCCTACAAGCAGTATTCGGTGTTCGACCAGACCGGCACTTTCATCACGATGATCGGGTTCTCCATCCCGCCGTTTTTCACCGGGCCGCTGCTGATCGTGATCTTTTCGGTGCAACTGGGGTGGTTTCCGTCAATCTACGACACCACCCATGTGGTCACCGACTGGGCGAGCTTCAAAGTGCAGTTCATGCAGATGATCATGCCGGTCATGGTTCTGGCCCTGCAGACCACCGCACAGCTCAGCCGCTATATGCGGTCTTCCATGCTCGACAACCTTGGGCAGGATTACGTGCGCACCGCGCGCGCCAAGGGCCTGCGTGAAGGCGTTGTGGTCATGGTCCACGTGCTGCGCAACTCGATGATCCCGGTGATCACGGTTATTGCGCTGGGTGTGCCGTCGATCTTTGGCGGTGCGATCATCACCGAGAACGTCTTCAAGGTGAACGGGATCGGGCAATTGCTGCTCACCGCGCTTTTTGCCAATGACATCCCCATGGTGATGACGCTCACCTTTATCTTCGCGATCCTGATCGTGCTCTTCAACCTCATTGCCGACGTACTCTACGGCGTGCTCGACCCGAGGATCCGCTATGACTGATCAAACCGCAGCAGACCCCTATGCCGCCTTGCAGGACAAGGAACCGCCAAAGGCGCCACGCAGCCAGTGGAAAGACGTCTGGGACCAGTTCAAGCACCACAAGGGGGCCCTGTTCGGTGGCGGGTTCCTGGTCTTTATCACGCTGGCGGTGATCCTTGGGCCCTACATCTGGCAGGTCGATCCGCAAAAGCTGGACATCCGCAACAAGGACATGCGCCCGATCTACGTGGCGCTCTGGGACGGCACGGCCAAAACAGGCTGGTTCCGGCCACTAGGCACCGACAACCTTGGGCGGGACATCCTCGCCAACCTGATCGCAGGGGGGCGTGCCTCCATGGCGGTGGGGTGGGCCGCAATGGTGCTGGCCCTGTTGATCGGCACATCCGTGGGGGTGGTCTCCGGCTACTTCAAAAAGGCGGATTTCTGGCTCATGCGCTTTACAGACCTGGTGCTGTCACTGCCAATCCTGCCGCTGCTTCTGGTCGCCGTGACCCTGTTCCGTGAACCACTGCGCGCCAATTTCGGCCCCGAAGGCGGCATGTTCATCCTGATTGTGTCGGTGGTGGGCCTCACCTCATGGATGCAGACCGCTCGGATCGTGCGCGGCGATATCCTGGCCCTCAAGGAACGCGAATTTATCCTCGCGGCGCGCTCTATCGGCACCACGTCGGGCAAGATCATTCGCCGTCATTTGCTGCCCAATGTCGTGTCCCCGATCATGGTGTCGGCCACTCTCGGCCTGGCCACAGCGATCATCACCGAAAGCGCGCTCAGCTTCTTGGGCGTGGGCTTTCCGTCGGACTTCCCGACATGGGGCAAGCTCTTGGCCGACAGCGTGCAGCGAATGGAGCAGTACCCCGAACGGGTGATCCTGCCGGGTATCCTGATTTCGCTGACAGTGCTGGGCGTGAATTACCTGGGCGACGGCTTGAGGGACGCGCTGGATCCGCGAATCCGCGGCCGCTAAAAAATGCGGGATGGCGGGCGGGGCGTCTTTGGCACAGCCAAAGCGCGTCCGACCCGGCACCCCTACTTCTCGACTTCAGCGCGCAGACGGCGGATCATGCCCCAGACCAACAGGACAACCGGCACCGTCACAAGGGCCGTCAGAGCCCCCTTGGACAGCCCCGTAGGTGCCTCCAGCGGGTAAAGAAGATAGGACGCCAGCGACACCGCATAATAGCTGATGGCCACCACGGACAGCCCTTCTACCGTGCGCTGCAACCGCAATTGCAGATCTGACCTTTTGTCCATGCTTTCCAGCAGCGCCTGGTTCTGCGCCGACCGTTCCACGTCGACCCGCGTGCGCAACAGGTTCGCCGCGCGCACGCCCCGCGCCGACATCGCATCCAGCCGGTCCTGCGCCGACCGCACGGTCCGCATTGCGGGTTGATACCGGCGCACCATGAACTCGCGAAACGTCTGTCCGCCCGCATGCCGATCCTCGCGCAGGGCCGCAATACGCTCGTTCACGATCGCCTCATAGGCCCATGTGGCGCCAAAGCGAAACGACGATTGCGCCGACAGCGTCTCCAGCTCGGCCGAAATCGCCAGCAAGGCCTGAAGCGTCTCCTCGGCCTTAGATCCCTCTTCGGACATGACCTCGACCAGTTCGGTCAGCCGCGTATCCAGCGCGCCCAGCTGTGCACCCATGGACCGGACCCGCGCAAAGCCCAGCATGGACATGGATTTGTAGGTCTCGATCTCGCACAGGCGTTGTACGATGCGCCCCATGCGGCGCTGCCCGGTGCCTTCGGACGCAAACACGGCAAACCGCATGTGACCGTTTTGATCGATGCGAAAATCTCCTGCCATGATGGCGGCGTCTTCCAGCACGGAACTGACGGCAAGGCTTTCGGGGACGAACCAGTCCTGCAGACAGTCGCGCATCCTTGCGTCATCCTTGCGCGCCTCCACCCGGATCAGGATCGACGTCACGCGCTGCCCCGGTGCCGCCTCGAGCCAGTCCTGCGGGAAAGGATCAAAGGCGCGCGGATCAAAGGGCCGATCCTCGACCCCTTCGGAAAAGATCGTGTAGGTGACAAACTCGGTGTGCTGCTCCCACTTGAGCCAATGCCGCCCGATCTGCCCATAGTAATGCGTGGCACCAGGCTGCGGATGCGGCACACCGTGCCGGTCCAGCAGCGCCATAAGGTGGGCAACATCCGCATTCCGGTCCCGGTTCGCCGCCATCTCGGCCTTTTTGAACGCCACATAAGCGGCCGAGCACGGAGCCTGCATTGACGGAAACGGGCGCGCATGCAGCTCGTTCGCCAGTTGATAGCGCAGGGGGTGGTCTTCGATGGGTGCCATGACTGCTCCGAAAGCTCTTTACGGCGAGATAATCCGAAACCCGCGCAAATCAAAACTCTTTTTTGATAATTTTCAATGCGTTAACGGGATGCAATGGTATGCAATCCGCGCTCACTTGGCCAAGGCAGCCCGTACCTGCGCCGTGAGAGGCAAGTCTGCACGGTCCAACACACGGGCAACAAGTGCCTTATGCCCCTTGGCTTGCGCCATTTCCAGCAAGCTGCGCACATAGCCCGGATCACTGTGCCGTTTGCGCAAGAGCCTGCGGAACTTGACCGGGTGCAACCCGCCCTTGATCGCGCGGCTGGCCACGGTCGACATCAATCCCATGGACTTGAAATGCTGCGGAACGCGGTGGCGCATGAAGGGTGTGTGGTAGTGCGTGACCCTGCGGCCCGTGATACGTGCGGCATGTGCGGCATCCGCACCCCACCACGGGTCATAGATCAGCTTGACGCTTGCCGCGCGCCGAATGGTCTGGGCCGCATCGACCCACGGGCCCGACCACTGGCCCAGTTTGCGCCCACCGGGAAACCGCGTCTCGAACGGGACCAGTGATTGGCGCAAGGTCGTCTGTGGCGAAATCGCGACAACGCGCGCACCGGGATGCACGATGGAAAAGGCGCAGGCCGCGTAACCGCCCATGGACGCGCCGTAAAATACGACCTCTTCGAAATCCGCAAAGAAACCCGTCTGGCGCAGCTCGCGATAGAGCGCGAACATGTCCCTGTGCCGGAACCAGTCGTTTTGCTTGGTCATATTGCCCAAGTGGGACCAGCCCATCTCTTGGGCCAGTTGATGTCCCCACGGCATCCGCGGCGGTTCGGAGTTGACCGAACCGAAGTGATCGAAGGTAACCATGAGCTTGGACGAGCGCGGCATGAACACCGCGCAGTGGCGCGGCATGTTGCGGATGAATCCCTGCCGCCCGGACTTGGCCGAAGCCTCCAATATGGATTTCAACAAGGTCATGCGACCGCCACTATTAAACCTGCACCTGAATATCCTAACCCACTTTCGAGGCTCTTGTCAGTCATCCGGTCATCACAAAAAAGGGGCGCAGCAAACCGCCACGCCCCCTCGGGATGTCGTGTCGTCTGACCGGGTCAGTCGATCATCGGCAGCAGCTTGTCGATAGACGCCTTGGCATCGCCATAGAACATGCGCGTGTTGTCCTTGAAGAACAGCGGGTTCTCGATGCCCGAGTACCCTGTGCCCTGTCCACGCTTGGACACGAACACCTGCTTGGCCTTCCAGCATTCCAGAACGGGCATGCCGGCGATGGGGCTGTTCGGATCATCTTGCGCAGCCGGGTTCACGATGTCGTTGGAGCCGATCACGATGGCGACGTCTGTGTCGGGAAAGTCGTCGTTGATCTCGTCCATCTCCATCACGATGTCATAGGGCACCTTGGCCTCGGCCAAGAGTACGTTCATGTGCCCGGGCAAACGGCCTGCAACGGGGTGGATCGCAAAGCGCACCTCTTTGCCTGCCGCCCGCAACTTACGGGTCAATTCGGCCACGCCTTGCTGCGCTTGTGCGACCGCCATGCCGTAGCCGGGGATGATGATGACACTATCGGCCTCGTTCAGGGCCTGTGCCACGCCGTCCGCCTCAATGGCGACCTGCTCGCCTTCAACCGCCATTTGTTCGCCCGCAGGGCCGCCAAAGCCGCCAAGGATCACGGACACGAAGGACCGGTTCATCGCCTTGCACATGATGTAGGACAGGATGGCACCGGACGAACCGACCAACGCACCCACAACGATCAGCAGGTCATTGCCAAGGGAGAAGCCAATGGCCGCAGCCGCCCAGCCAGAATAGCTGTTCAGCATGGACACGACGACGGGCATGTCTGCGCCGCCAATGCCCATGATCAGGTGATAGCCGATGAACAGACCCGCCAGCGTCAGCAGAACCAGCGCCCAAGACCCGGAACCGCCCAGATACATGATCAGCAGGATCACCGACAACGCCGCCGCACCGGCATTCAGGAAGTGCCCGCCGGGCAGTTTCTTGGCCCCGGTGTCAATCTCGAACGGCAGTTTCGAAGACCCGCCCGCCAGTTTGGCATAGGCGATGACAGAGCCGGTAAAGGTCACGGCTCCGATCCAGATACCCAGCACCAGTTCAACCCGCAGGATTCCGATCTCCACGCTCGATTTCTTGGCAATCAACTGACCAAAAGCCGACAGACCGTCATAGATTTCCTTGGGCAGACCAATCGCCTTGACACCGTCGTCACCCACCGCGCCCATCACAAGGCCTTCGGCCGCATAGATGTCACCGATGTAGTTGATCATCAGGTCGGCGTTGAACCCCACGAAGACGGCCGCCAGACCCACGAGGCTGTGCATGATCGCCACAAGTTCGGGCATCTGGGTCATCTCGACCTTCGTGGCCAATTGATACCCGACAGCTGCGCCGCCCGCGATCAGAACGAGCGAAGCAAACCACAGGCCGGAGCCGGGCCCCACGAGGGTCGCCAAGACGGCGATGCCCATGCCGACGATCCCGTACCAAACGGCGCGCTTGGCGCTTTCCTGGCCGGACAACCCGCCGAGGCTCAGGATGAAAAGGATGCCTGCGACCACATAGGCCGCGATGGTGAATGCGTTCTCCATTGTCCCCGCCCTCTTAAGATTTCTGGAACATGGCGAGCATGCGCCGTGTCACGAGGAAGCCGCCGAAGATGTTGACGGAGGCCATGAAAATACCCAATGCGCCCAAGAGCGTGATCAGCAGGCTCGACGATCCGACCTGGATCAGCGCGCCGAGGATGATGATCGAAGAGATCGCGTTGGTCACCGCCATGAGCGGCGTGTGCAGCGAATGCGCCACGTTCCAGATCACCTGGAACCCGATAAAGACGCTGAGCACAAAAACGATGAAATGCTGCATGAAGCTGGCCGGCATCCCCGGGATCAGCCCGATGCCGAGAACCAATGCACCACCAATCCCAAGCAGGGTAACTTGGTTGCGGGTCTGGGCCTTGAATTCGGCTGTTTCCTTTGCGCGCTTTTCTTCCGGCGTCAGCTCTTTGGGCGCTTCTTTCTTGGGTGCGGCGGCAATGGCCGCAACCTTCGGGGGTGGCGGCGGGAAGGTCACTGCCTTTTCATGGGTGATAGTCGCGCCGCGAATGACGTCATCTTCCATGTCGTGGTTGATGGCACCGTCTTTTTCCGGCGTCAGATCCGTCATCAGATGGCGGATGTTGGTGGCATAGAGGCTCGAGGCCTGTGTCGCCATCCGGCTGGGGAAGTCGGTGTAGCCAATGATGGTCACACCGTTTTCCGTCACGATTTTTTCGTCCATGACCGTCAGCTTGCAGTTGCCACCCTTTTCGGCGGCGAGGTCTACAACGACGGAGCCGGGCTTCATCGCGGCGACCATGTCCTCGGTCCACAGCTCAGGCGCTTCGCGGTTGGGGATCAGGGCCGTGGTGATGACGATATCAACCTCGGGGGCCAGTTCGCGGAACTTGGCCAGCTGGGCCTCGCGGAACTCGGGCGACGAGACGGAAGCGTATCCGCCGGTGGCCGCGCCATCTGTCTGTTCTTCTTCAAAATCGAGGTAGACGAATTCGGCCCCCATCGATTCCACCTGCTCTGCCACTTCGGGCCGAACGTCAAAAGCGTAGGTGATCGCGCCCAAGGACGTGGATGTCCCGATCGCGGCCAGACCGGCCACGCCCGCGCCCACAACCAGCACCTTGGCTGGCGGCACCTTGCCCGCGGCGGTGATCTGGCCGGTAAAGAAACGGCCAAAGTTGTTGCCTGCCTCTATCACGGCACGGTAGCCCGCGATGTTTGCCATGGACGACAGCGCGTCCATCTTCTGGGCACGGCTGATCCGGGGGATCATCTCCATCGCGATGACGGTTGCGCCTTTCTTGGCGGCCGCCTCCATCTTGGCCTCGTCCGCCACTGGGCTGAAGAACGAGATCAGAGTCTGGCCGTCGCGCAGACGCTTCATTTCCGCATCATCGGGCACACGCACCTTGGCAACCACATCGGCCGCTTTCCAGAGGGCGGCAGCCGTTTTCACGACCTCGACGCCCGCAGCCGCATAATCCGCGTCCGCGAAACCGGCCTCGGTCCCGGCGCCTGTCTCGATCACGCAGTCATGACCCAGCTTTTGCAGCGCCGTTGCGCTGTCCGGCGTCATCGCGACGCGGCGCTCCCCGGCAAATGTCTCTTTTGGTGTTCCGATCTTCATGCGGAGCATTCCCCCATGCTTGGTGCAGAATTGAGTGGCCAGGCCACATGGACAAGTGGCACGCGTTGCCCGCGTGTCCAGTAGCGTTCAACGTACCGAGTTACAAGCAGTGCACCGGGGTCAACCACGAAATAAATGGAAAGTCATTACAACCACCTGCGCACTTTTTGTTCGTACCGCGCAAATTCCACCCTGAATTGGCTTCGCATGCGGTCTTCTTCGGGCACGATGAAATGGCGTTCGATCCACCAGACAAAGGCCGGGACCAGAACCAGAGACGGCACTGCGTCAAACCGCACGATGAGCCCTGTCAGGATCAATGCATCGCCCAGATAGATCGGATTGCGGGTTCGGGAATAGACGCCAGTCGTGATCAGATGCGAAGGCGTCTGGTGCGGAATGACGGTGGTTTTGGCGCGGTAGAACTCAAGGACTGCGGCAAGGATCAGGATGATACCCGCACCGATAAGCAAGCCTGCCATCACCTGTGTCACCGGGGTGTTCACGCTCATGCCCATCGGCAGAAAACGCCCCTGACACCATGCCAGAAAGAGCGCCATGACCAACCAGACGGGGGGGATATCGAGTACGTTTTTCAAGGGCTCATTCCAATGGCCGAAATGTGGCTTGACGCATGGTCACTGTCAACCAAATCGGCGAAATAACGGGGCTATGGGACGAATTGTCCGCTTTGCCGTTGCCTGACTGCCAATCGTGCCGCACTGTGCCTGCGTTTTGACCAGATTGGAGAGATGCGCGATGACAAACCTGACCGGAAAACACGCGCTGGTTACAGGCGGCGGGACGGGGATCGGGCTGGCCATTGCGCGCATGCTGGCGACGCAGGGCTGTGCAGTGACGATCACCGGGCGGAGACAGGAAGTGCTCGACGACGTGTCTGGCGACGGGATCTTTGGTGCCGCCATGAATGTGCGGGACGAGGACGCGGTCGAGACGGTGGTGGCCAAGGCCGTGGAAGCGCGCGGGCCGGTGCAGATCTGTGTGCCCAATGCAGGCATCGCCGAGGGGCGCGCCTTGCACAAAACGGACATGGCGTTCTGGCGGGACATGATGGCCATCAATCTCGACGGCGCGTTCCTGACCGTGCGGGCCTGCCTGCCGGGGATGCGCAACACCGATTGGGGCCGCGTGATTGCCGTGTCGTCGATTGCGGGTCTGCGCGGGTTGCCGGGGGCTGCGGCCTATTCTGCGTCCAAACACGGGCTGATCGGAATGATGCGGTCGCTGAGTGAGGAGTACATGGGCCAGCCTTACACGTTCAATGCGCTGTGCCCCGGTTATGTCGATACGCCCATCGTGGATCGCAATCAGGACGCGATCGCCGCCCGTACCGGTATGAGCGTCGCCGACGCGCGCGAGGTCATGATCAAGTCAAACCGCCACAAACGGCTTTTGGATGTCGAAGAGGTGGCTGCCGCCGCCTTGTGGCTGGTCGGGCCCGGATCGCAAAGCATCAACGGGCAGTGCATCCAGATTTCCGGCGGTCAGACTGTCTGACGCCTGCGTTCAGGCCGGCACACCAATCTCTACCGTTCGCGCTATGCGAGGCATGGGCGCATACGTGCCGTTGCCGATCGCACGGTGAATCGAGCTGTGCGGCCAGTCCTGAGGCCGCTGGACCAGTCCCGCTTCGACGGGAGCGTGCCAGATCATGTGCCGATGCATGGCAAGATCGCCCGCGTCGCGGATCCTGTGTTCCCAGAGCGCGCGGTTCCAGATGGGACCTGACACGGACCCACCCGCCTGCGCTGAGACCAGACTGGAGACCGCCCGCTTCAACATCCGCCAACGGCTGGCGCAGTCGCTCTGACCCTCCGGCAGGGTCCAGAGCGTATGAATCGTGTCTCCAAGCACGACAATCTCATCGATCTCGAACGGATATCGTTCTCGAACCGACCGCATCGCCGCCCTCAGGCTGTGGATGTTGTCCAGAAACACCGGACTGCCCCGATGGGCCGCGCGGGCGGTGAAGAAAAACGTCGGGAGGGCGTGTGTTTTATCGGGCATGCGACGACATTGCCCGACACTTGGTTAACGCGCGATTAAGCCGTCTTGAGCATCGGGCGCGCGCGCTTGCCATCCGCCCAGTCGCGGCAGGCCGCCCCAAACGCGTCAAAGAGCGGGCGCGAGACGGGATCTGCCTGTGCATTCCACTCCGGATGCCACTGCACGGACAGGCTGAAGCCCGGCGCACCGTCGATATAGATCGCCTCGGGCGTGCCATCGGGCGCGTGGCCATCGACCACCACGCGCGGGCCCGGCGCTTTGATCCCCTGCCCGTGCAACGTGTTCGTCGGCACCGATTGCCGCCCCATCAGCCGGTGAAACACACCGTCCTTGGTAAAGGTCACATCATGACGCAGCGCGAACTTCTCCTCCAACGTGCCGTCAGGGGGCATGCGGTGGTTGTCACGGCCGGGCAAGTCGCGGATTTCCGGATAGAGCGAGCCACCCATGGCGACATTCACCTCCTGAAAGCCGCGGCAAATGCCGAGAAATGGCTGCCCGCGTTCCACGAGGGCCCGGATCAACGGCAAGGTCACGGCATCGCGTTTGCGGTCGAACGCGCCGTGCGCCGGCGTTTCCTCTTCGCCGTATTCTTCGGGGTGGACGTTCGCGCGCCCGCCGGTGAACACGAAACCCGCACAATGCTCCAGCAGGTCCGACAGATGCACCTTGTCCGGCTCCGCAGGCACCAGCAACGGCAGGCCGCCCGCGACATCCGCAACGGCGGCGATGTTGATCAGGCCCGCAGCCTGTACACAGTATTCGTCATTGATGACGTGGTGGTTGGAAATGATACCAATGATCGGGCGGGGCATATTGACCTCTCGTTTGCGCGTGAGACCCATATAGCGCCGCGCCCGATTCAAGAATAGTGCGGCCAGCGCGCAATCGACTGTGCGCAAAGCCGCAAAAGGCGTAGGTGCCTAAATTTCAGCCGTCAACGCCGCCGCTTCGATACCGGCCACGGCCGCGGCTGCATCATTGTCGGACGTGTCGCCGGTGACGCCGACCGCGCCGATCACGGCACCTTTCTTGTCCCGCATGATGACACCGCCCGGCACCGGCACGACCTGACCACCAAAGAGACCGTTCACGGCCTCCATGAAATAGGCCTGTGCCTCGGCCCGCGCCATCTGCGCCGTGCCTGCCATGCCCAGCATGACCGATCCGTAGGCCTTGCCATGTGCGATGGCGAAACGGCCTGGTGCGGCGCCATCCTCACGTTCGAACGCCTGCACGTGGCCGCCTGCGTCGAGTACCACGACGGACAGGGGTTTGAGCTCCATCTCGCGGCCCTTTTCGAGGGTTTTGCGGATGATCGTGCGCGCTTTGCGCAGTGAAATGGTCATGGCTGTGTCTCCTTGCCCGGTCGTCGGGCCTTCTGGTTTGTGGATTCTGATCTGATCGGGCGAAAGGGGGCGGCAGCCCCCTGCCCCGTCACGCTGCCTTGAATTCCAGGCGCCGCGCATGCAGCACTGGTTCTGTATAGCCTGACGGCTGCTCGCGCCCCTTCAGGACCAGATCGCAAGCTGCTTTGAAGGCCACGCCGTCAAAGCCGGGTGCCATCGGGCGGTAGCTCGGGTCGCCTTCGTTCTGGCGGTCCACCACTTCGGCCATCTTTTGCAACGCGGCGGTCACCTGCGCCTCGGACACGACGCCGTGGTGCAGCCAGTTGGCCATCGCCTGCGCGCTGATCCGGCAGGTGGCGCGATCTTCCATCAGGCCCACATCGTTGATGTCCGGCACCTTGGAACAGCCTACGCCCGCATCGATCCAGCGCACCACGTAGCCAAGGATGCCTTGCGCGTTGTTCTCCAGCTCGCGCGTGATCTCGGCATCAGAGAAATTCCGCCCCACCGCGACCGGAATGGTCAGCAGATCTTCGAGCGTGCCGCGCGCGCCGCCGTCCTTGAGCGTATCCTGACGGGCCAGCACGTCGACGTGATGGTAGTGGGTGGCATGCAGTGTCGCGGCGGTGGGCGACGGCACCCAGGCACAGGTGGCGCCGGATTGCGGGTGGCCAATCTTGGCCTCCAGCATCTCGGCCATGCGGTCCGGCATGGCCCACATGCCCTTGCCGATCTGCGCGCGCCCCTTGAGGCCGCAGGCCAGACCGATGTCCACATTGCGATCCTCATAAGCAGAGATCCAGGCCGCGCCCTTCATCTCGCCCTTGGGGATCATCGGGCCCGCTTCCATGCTCGTATGGATTTCATCGCCCGTACGGTCGAGGAAACCGGTGTTGATGAAGGCGACACGCGACTTGGCCGCACGGATGCATTCCTTGAGGTTTGCGCTCGTCCGGCGTTCCTCGTCCATGATGCCCAGCTTGACCGTGTTGGCGGGCAGACCCAGCACCTTTTCCACGCGGGTAAAGATTTCGTCGGCAAAGGCCACTTCGGCGGGCCCGTGCATCTTGGGCTTGACCACGTAGACCGACCCGGTGACCGAATTGCGCAAACCGCCCGTCTTTTGCAGGTCGTGCATGGCGATCATCGTTGTGACCATGGCATCCATCAGCCCCTCACCAATTTCGAGACCGTCGCGGTCTCGGATGGCCGGGTTGGTCATCAGGTGGCCCACATTCCGCACCAGCATCAGGCTGCGCGTTTTGACATCAAAGGGAGCGCCATCGGGGCCGGTATAGGTAAAGTCACCAAACATCCGCCGGGTGATCGTCTTGCCGCCCTTGTCAAAGCTTTCTTCGAGATCGCCCTTCATCAGGCCCAGCCAGTTGCCATAGGCCAGCAGCTTGTCCTCGGCATCCACCGCGGCCACGCTGTCCTCGCAATCCATGATGGTGGACAGGGCGGCCTCCAGGTTCACCGCCGCGATGCCTGCGGGATCGGTGCTGCCAATCTCGTTGTTGCGGTTGACCAGCACCTCGATGCCGAGGCCATTGTGGCGGAACAGGAACATGCCCCATTCCTCGGGCTCTGCGTGCCCTGCATATTGGCGGGGATCGGCCAAGGCCACATCCTTGCCGCCTGCCTTCAGAACCAACGCATCGCCATCCACAGCGAGCGTGTCGATCTCTGCCCACTTCGCACCGTCCAGCGGCACTGCCGCGTCGAGGAAATCCTTGGCCCAGGCGATCACCCGCGCGCCGCGTTCGGGGTCATACCCTTTGCCCTGCGGCAGGTCGCCCAGCGCGTCCGTACCATAGAGCGCATCATACAGGTTGCCCCAACGCGCATTCGCCGCATTGAGCGCAAAGCGCGCGTTCATGATCGGCACCACCAGTTGCGCGCCGGGGGTCGAGGCGATCTCGGGGTCGACATTGGCGGTTTCGATTTCGAAATCCGGCCCTTCGGGCACCAGATACCCGATCTCTTCGAGAAAGGCGCGATAGGCCGTGGGATCATGCGCACCCGCCCGGTGTTCTATGTGCCAGGTGTCGATCTTGGCCTGAATGTCCGCGCGTTCTGCCAACAGTGC
Source organism: uncultured Tateyamaria sp. (assembly GCF_947487805.1). Lineage (GTDB taxonomy): Bacteria > Pseudomonadota > Alphaproteobacteria > Rhodobacterales > Rhodobacteraceae > Tateyamaria. The sequence continues at coordinate 482,118 of NZ_CANKXW010000002.1, forward strand.
CCGGTTCTTTGGGCCCAGATCATGCACAAGCGCCGAGAACCCGGCCCAGAAGTCTGCGGTTGCCACACCGGTGCCCGGCAGCGCCTGCGCCTCGATGAACTGCGCCAGCGTGTCCGCCACCTGCAATTCCGCCCGTTCCACAAAAGTCGCCATGCGATGCCCTCCCGGCTTGGATTCTCGTGATGACAGGAGGATTAGAGAAAAAGTTTCCTATCGTAAACATCATTGGTCAAAAAATTTTACCAAACTCGTCAGTGCCACTTCACTCAGCAGATTTTCCTGCGCGCCTGCACCGCTCTGAACAGTATTTGACCTCGTCCCAGACCTTGGCCCACTTCTTGCGCCAGGTGAACGGGCGGGCGCAGACCGGACACATTTTTTGCGGCAGGTCGGATTTTCGGCGCATACGACCCATCAGAAATCAAATCCCAGCTGGCGGTTTGCTTTGTCGGTGCGCTTTTCCCGGTCATTTACGAAATGGCCCTGCGGGTCTTTTCGGCTGGCGTGTTTCTGGATGACCCGGCCCGCTTCGGCGCGGAACGCGGTGCCGCGGCGCTGCGCCCAGATCCGTTCACGCGCGGCACGCGCCGCTTCGGCCACATCGACAATCGGTGCGGGATAGGTGCGCCCCAGCACATGCCCGGCCCCGTCCCAGCGCCATGGCTCTTGCAGAAACGTGTCGGGCACAGCGGCCAGTTCCGGGCACCAACGGCGCGTGAACACGCCCGCGGGATCCTGATCCTTGCCCTGTTTGACCGGATTGTAGATCCGGATCGTGTTCATGCCCGTCGTGCCCGATTGCATCTGCACCTGCGGCCAGTGAATGCCCGGCTCGAAATCCGTGAACTGGCGCGCCAGATGCAGACCGGTTGCCCGCCAGTCGAGCCACAGGTGATAGGACGCCACCGCCATCACCATGGACCGCATCCTGAAGTTCAGCCACCCGGTCGCATTCAGGTATCGCATGCACGCATCCACAAAGGGCAATCCGGTTTCCCCCGCCTCCCATGCGGCGCGGCGGCTGGCATCGTCGCCACGTAGCCCTTGGTAGGCGGAGTGCAGGCAGCGGTGCTCCAGCGCCGGTTCGTCCTCGAGCTTTTGCATGAAGTGATCGCGCCAGGCGAGCCGCGCCTGAAAGGATTTGAGCGACCCGCCCCAGCCAACGCGCGTCCCTTTGACCTCGTGCTGTCGGGCGGCGGCCGCTTGTGACGCCTCGCGTCCCGAGAGACAGCCAAATGCAAGATATGGCGACAGGCGCGAACAGGACCATTCCCCCGTGACAGGCGACGACATCTCGTGACGGTAGTTCCGACCCCGTTCCGTCAGAAACGACCCGAGCAACACGAGCCCCATTTCCCGACCGCCGTTCTGCCGCTGCGGGCAATGATCCGTTTCTGTCAGTGCGGGCACCGGATCCGACGGCAAGCCGGGGCCGTTCAGCTGGCCGGGCACCTCGACCTGCGGTTGTCGCAGGAACGCATTGCGCCGTGCCGCCCAGCCATCGCGCCCGTTCAACCGCCGCACGACGCCGGATTGCGACACCTCTTCCCAACAGACCCCGTTGGCGCCACACCATGCCGCAACCTGCCGGTCCCGCGCATAGGTCCAGCCGCCGCCGGTCTCCTCGTGGCTGATCACCCGGTCGAAACCTTGTGCTTTGCGCAGCGCCGCCAGCACATCGACCACCGCTCCGACCCGCACCACCAGCGGCGTGCCAAGCTGCGCCAGCGCATCGGCCAATTCGGCCACACTCTCGTGCACGAATGCAAACTGTCGCCCGGACACGTCCTCTTGCGCCCAATAATCCGGCTCGAATACATAAAGCGGCACGACGTCGCCCAGCGCCGCCGCCCGCGCAAGCGCGGCATGATCGGCCACCCGCAAATCCCGTTTGAACCATACAACAGTTGTCATGGAGCGTCAGGTAATGCGCGCCCCGCCGCAGACCAGTCGCCGCGTCTTAATCCCCGCGCGCCTGCGCCTCGTGCGCGGCATAGGCGTCCGCGAAATCCGGATGCCAACGCGACAACGCAGGCCTGCCGCCGATGATGTCGCCGGCTGCCCAGGCCACGCGCGCCTGATCCACTTCCGGTGTCACGTCATTGTCAGGACACATCACATAAAACGCGCCGCTTGCGACCTGCGCCAGCATGTAATCAACCGTTTCTTCGCTGGTCCAAGCGGCGGCAGGTTTTTCGGGCATGAAGCCTGCAATCATGCCGGTATAGGTAAAGCCGGGCACAAACAGGTGGGCCGAGATCGGCGCTCCCGCCTGACGCAAATCGTGTGCCAGCATTTCGGTCGCCGCTTTGACCGCCGCCTTGCTGACATTGTAGGCCGGATTGCCCGGCGGTGTCGTGATCCCCTGTTTGGAGCCTGTGTTGATCACCGCAGCCGGACGCCCCGCCGCAACCATGCGCGGCAGAAAGGACTGCACCCCGTTGACCACGCCAAAAAGGTTGACGTCCATGATAGCACGCCAGTTTTCTGCGCCCTCCCACGATCCCGAGGGCCGCGCGATGCCCGCGTTGTTCATCAGAACCGCGACTTCGCCCGCATCAAAGGCCGCATCGGCCAGCGCCGCTACCTGAGCGGCGTCCGACACATCCGTGGCGACAGCCAGAACCGGCGCGCCTGTGCCTGATGCCGCGATCTCTGCGCGGGCCGCGTCCAGTGCGTCACCCGCCAAATCAGCAAGGACAACGCCCAGACCGGCCTTGGCAAACCGCTGGGCCGCGACCTTGCCCACCCCGCTTGCGGCCCCGGTGACAACGGCAAGGCCGCCACGTGCAATCGCGTCTGAATAGGACATGGTGCATTCTCCTTCTTTGTTCCGTCATGGTCCGCGCCCAAGCCTTGCACGGACTGGCGCACAAGTTAACCCGCGCGCCATTGAAGTCACCCGGTCCCGGACCTAGGCTGTGCGTTGAGCCCAAGCATAAAGAGAACCCCATGCGCGACGCGAGCCCCCAGACCATTCACCTCAAGGACTATACCCCCTTCGGCTTTCGCGTCGATGAGGTGCACCTGACCTTTGACCTGGCCCCTTCGGCTACACGCGTCACGTCCCGGATCAAATTCACGCCGATTGCGGATGCGCAGGACACGACCTTCTTTCTACATGGAGAGAACCTGAACCTGATCTCGACCAGGATCGACGGCGAGGCGGTCAAGCCCAGCCTGAGCGATACCGGCCTTACCTGTGACGTGCCGAATGTGCCCTTTACCTGGGAGGCAGAGGTGCAGATTGATCCGGCGGCGAACACCGCACTCGAAGGATTGTACCTGTCCAACGGCATGTACTGCACTCAATGCGAGGCCGAAGGTTTTCGCAAGATCACCTATTACCCCGACCGCCCGGACGTGATGAGTGTCTTTACCGTGCGCATCAACGGCCCCCACGCCACCCTGCTCAGCAACGGCAACCCTGTATCTTCGGGCCAAGGCTGGGCGGAATGGCACGACCCGTGGCCGAAACCGGCCTATCTGTTCGCACTGGTGGCAGGCGAGCTGATCGCCCATCGCGACAGCTTCACCACGATGGAGGGACGCACCGTAGACCTCGCGCTCTATGTCCGTCCCGGCGACGAGGGCAAATGCGCCTTCGGGATGCAAGCGCTCAAGGACAGCATGAAATGGGACGAGGACGTCTATGGCCGGGCCTATGACCTCGATGTGTTCAACATCGTGGCGGTGGACGACTTCAACATGGGAGCGATGGAAAACAAGGGGCTGAACATCTTCAACGCCTCTGCCGTGCTCGCCTCGCCCGAAACCTCGACTGACGGCAATTTCGAGCGGATCGAGGCGATCATCGCGCACGAGTACTTCCACAACTGGACGGGCAACCGCATCACCTGCCGCGACTGGTTCCAGCTGTGTCTCAAGGAAGGGCTGACGGTGTTTCGCGACAGCCAGTTTACCGCCGACATGCGGTCTGCACCGGTCAAGCGGATTTCGGACGTGATCGACCTGCGCGCGCGCCAGTTCCCCGAGGATCAAGGCCCCCTGGCGCATCCCGTCCGGCCCGAAAGCTTTCAGGAAATCAACAACTTCTATACCGCGACCGTCTATGAGAAAGGGGCCGAGGTGATCCGCATGCTCAAGACGCTTGTGGGCGATGACGGGTACAAAGCCGCGCTCGACCTCTACTTTGACCGCCACGACGGGGATGCGGCCACGATCGAGGATTGGCTGACCGTGTTCGAGGACGCAACAGGCCGCGATCTGACCCAGTTCAAGCGGTGGTACAGTCAGGCGGGCACCCCCCGCGTGGCCGTTTCGGACAGTTTCGAGGATGGCACCTATACCCTGTCCTTTGCACAGCACACGCCGCCGTCGACCGCGACACCCGATCCGCAGGCGCAGGTGATCCCGATTGCCGTGGGCCTGCTGGGCCCCGACGGGCAGGAGGTGATGCCGACGCAGGTGCTTGAACTGACCAAGGACACCCAGAGCTTCAGCTTTGCCGGCCTGTCCGCGCGGCCCGTGCCGTCGATACTGCGCGGGTTTTCCGCGCCTGTGGTGCTGGATCACACCCCCGATCACGCGTTTCTGCTGGCCCATGACACCGACCCGTTCAACCGTTGGGAGGCCGCCCGCAACCTTGGCAAGGCGTCGCTGCTGGCTGCCATCGGTCAGGGCAAGACACCTGAGGCCGCGTGGCTTGACGGGGTCGCGGGCATCCTGACCGATCCCGCATTGGATCCCGCCTACCGGGCCTATTGCCTGTCGCTGCCGGGTCAATCGCAGCTGGCGGCCGATCTGCACAGCGCGGGCGGAACGCCGGATCCGGACGCGATCTGGGTCGCGCACGAGGCGCACCGGCAGGCGCTGGCAGACCGCATGGCCGCCGATCTGCCCGCACTGTACGCAAGCCATCAGGTGGACGGGCCTTATGCACCCGATGCCGGACAGTCCGGGTACCGCGCCCTTGGCAACGCGGTGCTGGCGATGCTGACGCGGCTTGATGGCGGCGATCAGGCGCAGGCGCAGTTCGACAGTGCCAGCAACATGACCCAGCAGCTCGCGGCCCTCGGCTGCCTGATCCGTGCGGGGCGCGGGGACGCGGCACTGGCACGGTTCGAAGCCCAGTGGAAAGACGACAGGCTCGTGATGGACAAGTGGTTTGGCCTTCAAGTGATGGAGGCCAAGCCGGACGACGCCGCCGACACGGCCAAGGCGCTGACACGACACGCGGCCTTCAACTGGAAAAACCCCAACCGGTTCCGGGCGACACTGGGCAGCTTTGCAGCCCACCACGCCGGTTTCCACGCCAAGGACGGGTCAGGATACAGCCTGCTCGCGGACTGGCTGATCAAGCTTGACCCGGTCAATCCTCAGACAACAGCGCGCATGTGTGCGGCGTTCCAGACCTGGCGCAGATATGACGCGATCCGTCAGTCGATGATCGGCAAGGAACTGGAGCGTATCGCCTCCACGCCCGACCTGAGCCGCGACACCACCGAAATGATCACCCGCATCCGCGAGGCCTGAGCGCCCATGGCACCCGCTGACCTCACCCTGTTCGATGCCGTTGTGCCCCCGTTCAAACGGTTGGCGCAGACTGTGCCGCGGCTGCTGGACCGGCTGGACGATCCCGCGCAACTTGAGGCGCGCCTTGCGCCCGACTGCCTGAATGCGGGCGAACATCTGTGTATCGCGCTCGGCTTTGTCGTGCGCACGGTGATGCCCCTGATGGGAGACGTGGCACCGGATATGCCGATTGACACCGATCCCGGTGCGATCCTCGCGCTGTCGCAGGACATGGCCTATCTGCTCGACCAGCTGGACCCGGAAGCCTTTGACGCGGATCACGTCCGCCATATCGCGGGTGAGGCCGAGCTGACACAGACGGCGCAGGACTTTGCCCTGCTCTATGCCCTGCCAAATGCACAGTTTCACCTGACGCTTGCTTATGCCAGCCTGCGCATGGCCGGTGCGCGGCTTGGCAAGGGCGACCTTGACGGGTTCCACGTCTATGCCGCCGAGACAAATTTCGTGCAAAAACACCACCTGAACTGACCCAGACTGAAAGGTTACCACATGAGCACTCGTCCTGTTTGCCTGATCACCGGTGCATCCGCCGGAATCGGCGCGGCCTGCGTCCGCCTTGCGGCGGGGGACTATGATTTCGTCCTAACCTACCGCTCAGACGCGGCCGGGGCCGATGCGGCCAAGGCGGCGGTCGAGGCCGCAGGCGGCCGCGCAGTGACCGTGCGAGCCGACGTGGCCGATCCGGAAGACATCGCGCGCATCTACAAGACCGTCGACGACAGCTTTGGCAGGCTCGACGTGCTGATCAACAACGCGGGCATCGTGGATCAGACCGCCAAGCTGACCGAGATGGACCATTCGCGGCTGACCCGCATGATGAATGTCAATGTCATCGGCGCGATGCTCGTGGCGAAGGACGCGGTGCTGCGGATGCAGGCCCAGGGCAATGGCGGCGCGATCATCAACATCTCGTCCGCTGCGGCCCGGCTTGGATCGGGCAACCAGTACATTGACTATGCCGCGTCCAAGGCGGCCATCGACACCTTTACCAAGGGGCTGTCGGACGAGGTCGCGGGCGACAACATCCGCGTCATGTCCATTCGGCCCGGCCTGATCGACACCGAACTGCACGCCAAGGGTGGCGAGCCGGGGCGGGCACAGCGGCTGGCGCATATGGTCCCGATGAAGCGCGAAGGCTCCGCCGAAGAGGTCGCGCGCGCGATCCTGTGGCTCGCCTCGCCAGAGGCGAGCTATGTGACCGGGTCGACCCTTGATGTGACAGGTGGACGGTAGGCGGGGTGGCACCCTACCGGTTCGAGACCACAGGCCGCAATCGCGGCACGCTCATCGCCTTGGGCTTGGCGTGGGCGGCAATCCTAGCCGCCGTCGTCTTCCTCGACGCAGCCCTCTGGCTGATGGCGCTCTTTGCACTATGCACCGCCCCGGCGGTATATGATGTGCTGGTCGCGCGACGATCGGGCGTGGCGCTCGACGCCGCTGGACTGCACTGGTTCGCAGGCAAGCGGACGGGCGAGATCACATGGGAGAGGATCAGTCACATGCGGCTCGACACACGGCTTGATTTTTCCGTGCGGGCCAGCGCGGTGCTCACTTCGGGGCGCAAGGTGCGCCTGCCGCTGGAAAGCACTCCGCCCCCCGACACGTTCGAAGCAGCACTGACCGAGCGGGGCATCACGGTCAAGCGGCACCATTTTTCATTGCTGGGATAGCCCGCTCCGTGCGTTTTGTTTACTTGATCCTGCTCGCTTTGCTAAGCGCCTGTACACCCCGACACAGCGCCGAAAGCCCACTGTTTTTCGATCACGCGGCAGCGTTACGGGCGGACACGATCATCGTGGCGACACCCGGCGCTCTGACCTCGATCTCGGTCATGCGGGATCTCGAAAGGTTTGCAACGCCGGACCGCGCCCTTGTCTACTACCGCCTGCCGGGCCTTGACGGTCGCCCGCAAAGCGATCCGTTCAACATCCATGCCGCCGCCGACAGCATCGTACGTTTTGTCCAACACTATGACTTCGACACAGTGTTGTATGTGGGGTTCTCCACCGGGAACGCCATCAACCTCGAGGCGGCCAAACGCCTCGCGACAGAGCGCCAGGACATCACGCAAGCCGTTGCCGGGATCTCGACCGCCCTGCCCGCGCCACAGCCTATTCTGGCCGGTGTCCGCGGGTTTGCGGGCAATGTAAGTGCCGCGACCCGTGTGGACAGGCTCAGCCGTCGTGATATCTGGCTGGAATACTACAAGACGTTGTTGTTCGGCGGGCCTCGCGATCAACCCGAACCGGTGCGTAAAAGCGCCCAGACCATCGCCGATGCGAACGCGCCACGCATTGAAGTGCCGGATGCGGAGATCGCCGGGCGGCACGGCACCGCTTTGCTTGGATGGCGCAACGCGGGCGCGGACCGGTTGGGGGATGTTGACATCGGCCTCTTTCACGGCGCCCGGGACCCGGTTTTCCCCCTGCGTGCCGTGCTGCGCTTTGCCGAAGGGTTGCCGAAGCCTGCCACGGTGGTTTCCTATGACAACAACGGGCATTTGCTGATGATCACACAGCCGCGCCTTTTCGATCACGTCTTTGCCTATTTTGCGGATGTTGCCGAATAGGATGGGCTATTGCCCCGGTGGTAAGCTCCATGCGGGCCGGAGCGCAGGGCGCGTGGCGTCCAGCGGTTGGCAATAGGGCCTCGACTTCAGCCATCCCGCCATATCCGCGCGCTTTGCAGCGGACCGCATCGGCCCCCAATCTGCGGCCACGCCGCGGCCGCCCCGGCCATAGATAACACCGTCCCGCGGCACCGTAACCGCCATGATCCGCACAGCGCAGCTGAGATTTGCGGCGCCATTCTTGAGCGCCTCGCCTGTGCCAACATTGCATTTGTAGCCACGCGCCGTGGCGGGCAAGATCTGCAACAATCCGTACCATTTGCCACCACCGCCCACGGCGTGCGGGCGATACGTGCTTTCGTGCTTGGCCAATGCAGACAGAAAACCGACCCAGAAGGCGCGCCGGTCAGCGTCGTCCGCATCGGCGTAGCGCGGGCACCAATCGGCTATATCCGCAGGCACCAGATCCACCAAGGGTGCACCGTGGGTCTTGAGAGCCGACACAGCCGTCCGGTTCCACAGAACGTGCTCAGGCTGATGCGTCCAACGCGAATGCGGGACATTTCCGTCGCGTGCCGGGGGACGCAGACCGCCATAAGGCGCGCTGACATCTTGCGCAGTGGATGGCACCGCGCAGCCGATCAGCAGAATCATCGCGCAGGCCTGAATTTTCAGGCGTTCGAACATGAGGCGCACTATGGCCGGGGCCGATTGCCGCTGTCCACCCACGCGCCAGGCACCGCCCGGTTTTGCCGCCGATGGGAAACAATATTCGGGCTTTGCGTGTATTATCGTAACCAGCGCGGGAAATCGCAAAATATCTCCGCTGCAATAGCGTGATCATGTCCCGCCCTTGCCCTGATTGTGACCCATTTCACGGTCACATTAGGGCCTGTAAACGGTGACGGATTTTGATGATGGCTTTTGCAGAACGCTTGTTGGCGCCTTTGGCGACCCTAAGAGAAACCTTCAAGGCAAATCGACTGGATCTTGCGCATGATGGCGTTCTGCAGACGGCCCCGCCGTCCCGCGTTACACCACGGCAGGTCGCGTCAGCGCTGGAAAATGCGCTGACCATCCCCTGCCCTGACCCCACCGCCGAAGAACGGGCCCGTGATGCACATCAGGCGCATGGTCTCAAACTGGCCCGCGTGGAGGCGTGGGACATCCTTATCGACGAAATCCAGGAAGCGGACCTGGCCCGCACCAAGACGCCGGGCGGCATGCCGGTGGCCGAATTGCTGGCCTACGGTGCGCGGGCCGATGTGGTCAGCGCGGCGGAACACGCCCTTTTGACAGGTCGTCCGGACAAGGACGCGCCGCTTTTGGCGGGGATCGAAGCGCTGGAACAGGTGCTGGCCGATTACGGAAACCCACCGGTCCTTGCCGCGATCGTGGCCATGGCTCATATCGACATCGGCTGGGCCTGGCGCGGGACTGGATGGGACATCGAAGTACCAGAACGCAACCGCGAAGCTTTCGCCGCGCATTTTGACCGGGCCGCCGATATCCTTACGGATCACGCGGACGGCACAGAACATTCGCCACTGCTCGCGGCGACCGTCTGTGCGCTGTCTGCGGGACGGGGCGGCCCGGTGCGGCAGTTGGTCCGGGAATTCGAGCACTGGATAGATCTCGACCCGCGCAATCCGCGCGCCTACCGGACTTTTGGCGCGCAGCTGTTGCCACGGTGGCATGGTGACTACGACCGGCTCGAGCTTGAAGCGCGCCGTGCGGCCGGCCGGACACACGACATCTGGGGTGCGGGTGCCTATGCGTGGGTCATGTTCGACGCCATTTCCAGCGACCCGAACGCGTGTGCTCGGCTCGATCTCGATTTCTTCCTCGATGGGTTGGCCGACATCCTCCGCAACGCACAGGACCAGCACACCGTGAACTTGATCGCCGCCTACTGCGCCAACACGATGGGCGCCACACAGACGGGCGACGACGAAACCGATTATATTCGCACTCAGATCGCCGATGCAGCCGCTTGGGTCGTCCGCGAGTACCTGACCGAACTGCATCCGATGCTCTGGGCACATGCTGCACGCGGGTTCGACAATGCACTGCGCGTGCGGTGCCCGGACCGGTTTGCCGCGTCCGGCTATGCGGATGCGCTGCGGTACCTGACGGATCTTTTCCGCCGCGAACTGGCCTCGGGCAAACGCGTCGTGTTCACCGAGAACGGTGCCGAAACACGCGCCGCCTAAACCTTCTCCACCCGCCGGACGGCCCCGACCAACAGCGCCCGAGAATAGAACTTGTGAGCGCTCAACAGACTGTGAAACACCGGGCCAAGGGTCAATTCGCCACGCCGCCCCTTTACAGGCACGACAACCGACCCAAATCGCAGTTGCTGCCCGTCGGTCTGCAACCACGACAACGTGCGACCACTCCGATCCTTCATCAAGATCTCGGTCGGCCTGCGGGCGGCTACGGTCCAAACGGCAAACTCAGCCTGACTTCCTGCTGCCAGCGCCCGCACATCCGCATCCGTTGACGGGCTGCGCGCCAGCACCCGCAACACGAACCGTTCTGCGCGAAACAAGGGCTGGGTGTAAAACGCGCAGATCAGCTGTTCGAGGGTTACGGCAGTATTAATTTCGGCCTCGAAACAGTCAGTATAGTAGCCGTCCCGTTGCGCGTATTCCGCGATCAAGCTGTCCGGCGGCGGTGGTGCGTCAAGAATGTCCATGTTTGCACAGTGACACAGCCCGCTGGCTGTCGCACACGTACCAATCGTCGCGGCCCTCTTGCAGCGCCCCATGGCCTGATCTATTCCGATCCAAAGCGCAAAAACCAAGCGGGACACGACCGATGCTGGACCTGACCTACGACGCCCCCAAGATCAAGACCATCGCAGGGGCCAAACACGACTGGGAACTCGTAATCGGGATGGAAGTTCACGCCCAGGTCAGTTCAAACGCCAAACTGTTTTCCGGTGCCTCGACGCAATTCGGAAATGAACCCAATGCCAACGTTGCCTTTGTGGACGCGGCGATGCCGGGCATGTTGCCGGTGATCAATGAATATTGCGTGGAACAGGCCGTGCGCACGGGCTTGGGCCTCAAGGCCGAAATCAACCTGCGCTCTGCCTTTGACCGCAAGAACTACTTTTATCCCGACCTGCCGCAAGGCTACCAGATTTCTCAACTTTACCACCCCATTGTCGGCGAAGGTGAAGTGCTGGTCGAGCTCGGCGACGGCACTGCGCGACTTGTGCGCATCGAACGCATCCACATGGAACAGGACGCAGGAAAATCGATCCACGACATGGATCCCAACATGTCCTTTGTCGATCTCAACCGCACAGGCGTCTGCCTGATGGAGATCGTGTCCCGCCCCGACATCCGTGGCCCCGAAGAGGCCGCCGCCTATATCGCAAAATTGCGCCAGATCCTGCGCTATCTCGGCACGTGCGATGGCAACATGCAAAACGGCAATCTGCGCGCCGACGTCAACGTGTCGATCTGTCGGCCAGGTGACTACGAACGCTATCAGGAAACACAGGATTTCTCCCATCTGGGCACGCGCTGCGAAATCAAGAACATGAACTCGATGCGCTTTATCCAGCAGGCCATCGACGTCGAGGCACGCCGCCAGATCGCCATCGTCGAAGGTGGCGGCACCGTGGATCAGGAAACCCGCCTCTATGATCCGGACAAGGGCGAAACCCGCTCCATGCGCAGCAAGGAAGAGGCGCACGACTACCGCTACTTCCCCGATCCCGACCTGCTGCCTCTGGAAATCGAACAGGCCTGGGTCGACGACATCGCGGCCTCCCTGCCCGAACTCCCCGACGCGAAAAAGGCGCGCTTCATCGCGGATTTCAGTCTGACCGACTATGACGCGTCGGTTCTGACCGCGGATGTCGACACGGCCGCCTATTTCGAGGCGGTGGCGCAGGGGCGTGATGGCAAACAGGCGGCAAACTGGGTGATCAACGAACTCTTCGGCCGTCTGAAAAAGGACGACACCGACATCACCCAAAGCCCGGTGTCCCCGGCCCAACTGGGCGGTATCGTCGATCTGATCGCCAAGGGCGATATCTCGGGCAAGATCGCCAAGGACCTGTTTGAAATCATCTATTCCGAAGGGGGCGATCCGGCCGAGGTGGTCGAGGCGCGTGGGATGAAACAGGTCACCGACACCGGCGCAATCGAAGCAGCGGTTGACGAAATCATCGCCGCCAACCCCGCGCAGGTCGAAAAAGCCAAGGCAAACCCGAAACTTGCAGGATGGTTCGTGGGTCAGGTGATGAAAGCCACCGGCGGCAAGGCCAACCCCAAAGCCGTCAACGAAATCGTCGCGCAAAAACTGAACGGCTAGGTGCATCCGGACGGGACGGTGGGTGGGGCGTCTTTGCCGCAGGCAAAGAGCGTCCGCCCGACGTCACAGATGAATACGCGAATAGTGCATCATGCCGGCCTCACAGAGCGCCGCCTCGACGTCGCCCCAGACTGACTCAAACCCATCCAACCCGGCCCCGATTTGTGCCAGAGTCGCCCGGCCGTCCACACGCCGCAACGCCGCCGCCGCGGCCGTCGGCACATCAAAAGAAAATGACGCACCGGCCGTATCGATGGTGATCTGCCCGGTATTGGCCACATGATCCGCCAATGCCTCCGCATCCACCCCCCGCAGATGCGGCACCGCCTCTGCCCGTCCCATCGGCGGTGCGACCACACGCCCGGCCTTGCGCGCATAGACAACATGCGTCTTGAACGTGCCGCGCAGATCCTCGGCCAATTGCATCCGCGCCAAGGCGTCCAGCCCGTCACATGGCCCCGTCATGGCCTCCGGATCGTATAACATCGGCTCCGGTACGCCTGCCAATTGCAACCCGGCCCGCTCCAACGCCATGCACAGCTCCGTCATGGTAAAGGGCCGGTCCTGACTGTGCAGAAGCAAATCGTAAAACCCGGCATCACCCTGTTCATGATCCACTAGCCGAAGATTGCGCTTGAACGGATGTGCCTCCGGCAAGGCTCGAAAGATGGCCCTGGCCCGCTTCAACCGTTGCCGCGGTGCAAGGCCTTCCAGAAGGGTCCCGAACGCTTCCTGCAACGGATATACGCCGGATCTGCCATGGGGTGCATAGACCATCAGCCCGATGCCGCCCGCCGGTGCCAACGCCGCCGCCAATGCGTCAAACCCGGACTGCGGGTCCGGCAGGTGGTGCAGAACGCCGCAACAATCGATGTAGTCAAAGCTCCCGTACGCCGCCGCATCCAGCAAGGACCCCGTGACAAAGGTGATCCCGTCCAGCTTGCGCACCTGTGCCCGCTTCTCCGCGATCCGGCGCGACGCCTCGGACAGATCCAGATAGGTGATCTCATAAGGTCGCCCTGCATCCGTCAGCAGTTGCGCCAACTGGATCAACGCATCCCCCGTGCCCCCGCCCGCTACCAGAACCCGCAAGGGTTGCGACCAGTCCCGCGCGCCACCCCACAGCCAGTGGTCCATTTCAACCGGCAAAGACGGAGAGCCGGTCACCAACCGCTTGCGCTCATCAGTCGGTTTACGTTCGGGATAGGGATAGGCCTCGTATTGTGCCCGTACATCCGCATTGCTCATGACCCGCACAGCACTCCTTCGGTTCTTCCTTTGATCCCTGCTCTGCCCTAACTTGACGCGAACCGCAAACCGGAGCTGCCCATGACTGCCCCTTTCCGCTCGTCCGTGATGACCGTCAAACCGGAATGGATCGATTATAACGGCCATCTGAATATGGCCTACTACAATGTCCTTTTCGACGAGGCCGCGGATCAGGTCTATCCTCAGCTTGGCTTTGGTCCGGACTACCACGCGGCCACCGGAAACACGACCTATACGGCTGAATTCCACCTGACTTACGTGCGCGAGTTGCACGTCAACGATCCGGTCACCGTCACGTTCCAACTCATCGATTTCGACCGGAAACGCTTTCATTCCTATCAGGAGATCCGGCATCAGGACGGATGGCTCGCCGCCTGCGGCGAGGCGATGACGCTGCATGTCGATCAATCCGGCCCCCGCGTGGCGCCTATGCCGGATGACGTGTTTGCGCGCGTCGAAGCCATGGGACGCGCACACGCGGACCTGCCGCGCCCGGACCGTGTTGGCGCCAGCATCGGGATCCGGAGAAGGTGAAGATGGCGCAAGGGAAGGCGCAGCTTGCTCAGCTCTGCGCATTCTACGCCCTTTTCACTCTGCACCCCGCGGGATATACGCCAGCGCAATTCAACGAACAGGTGACGCATGCCAGGCTGGGAATACAAAGTCGTACCCGCACCCACCAAAGGGGTCAAAGCACCCGGCGTAAAAGGCCCCGAGGCCCGTTTCGCAAACGCGCTCGAAACGCTGATGAACGAGATGGGCAGCGTCGGATGGGAATATCAGCGCGCGGAAACACTGCCGTCAGTCGAACGGTCCGGCCTGACCGGCAGCACCACGGAATGGCGCAATATTCTGGTGTTCCGCCGTGCAACGTCAGACCCGATCGACGATTTCGAACCGGAATTGCTGCCCGCACCCGCCCCGGACGCCGCGCCGGAACCGCCAGAGACCACCGCACCGGATGCACCGGAAACCACCGACGAAAGCCCGCGTGAAACTGAGGCAGAGGACACTGAATTTGTACCCGGCAAAGGCGCTACCGAGATGCAGCCCGACAATGGCGTTGAGGAAACAAGCGAGGTGGCAGGCATGACCACATCGCTCAAAAGCCTCGCATCCCAGCGCAGCGGCAAGCCGGACGCAAAAAACAGCGACTAGACGTCGAGATCAAGTGCCAGCGCATGGATGCGCCCGATCAGCTCCGGCCCCAAGGCCGCATGCACGGCCCTGTGTCGCGCGACCCGGGATTTCCCTGACAAATCAGAGCTGCGCAACAGGACGTTAAAGTGGCTCTCTCCTCCAGCCGGCGCCCCGGAATGGCCTGCATGGCTGGCGCTATCGTCCTCGACGACCAATTCGCGCGGTGCAAACGCAGCACGCAGCTTTTCTTCTATTTCTTGCCGAACGGACATTTTTTTCACGAGACCCCTTCAATCCTGATCCTACAAGTTTAAACTCTGTGCCTCGAGTCGGAAAGGACCCCCGTGATGCGCAAATCTGATCCCTTTGGTTTCGACATGTCCGTCTCTTCGGCGAAAAAGAAGAATCCGCGCGGCCGCAGGGGCATGTCCGGCGCGTCCGAGACGTCAACCCGCGTCTGTGATCACGAGGGATGCGAAGAAGCGGGAAAATTCCGCGCACCCAAAGCGCCCGACGTGCTTGATGATTTCTTCTGGTTCTGCCAGCAGCACGTGCGCGAATACAATCTCAAGTGGAATTTCTTCGACGGCACAACCGAAGCGGAGATCAACGCACAGCAATCCAAGGACAAGGTGTGGGAGCGCGCAACCAAACCCATGACCGACCCCGAGGCACGCGCCTGGGCGCGGCTGGGCATCGAAGACCCGCACCAAGTTCTGGGTAAGAACGCGACGCAGAATCCGGGCCGTGGCGGCAATGCGTCCTCGCGCCGTCTGCCGCCCACCGAAAAACGTGCCATCGAAATCCTTGACGCCAAGGCGGATGCGACAAAGGCAGAGGTGCGCAAGGCCTACAAGGCGTTGATCAAGGTGCTGCACCCCGACATGAACGGCGGCGATCGCAGCCAGGAAGAACAGCTGCAAGAGGTCGTCTGGGCCTGGGACCAGATCAAGGACAGTCGCAACTTCAAATAGTTAGCGCATAGGAACCGCGGAAACGGCACGGCCTTCGGGGCGCCTGCGAAAACTGGACTGGAGAATTTC
This sequence comes from uncultured Tateyamaria sp., assembly GCF_947487805.1. GTDB lineage: Bacteria > Pseudomonadota > Alphaproteobacteria > Rhodobacterales > Rhodobacteraceae > Tateyamaria. Next base: position 498,027 of record NZ_CANKXW010000002.1, read on the forward strand.
TGATTTGGCATCATGCGCCCAAGCTGCGCATTTTGCTGAATTTTCCGCGCGCTATTTTGCATTTCCGACGCGTTGCGTCGCCCCTTCCCCTTGTCCTTGATCGTGTTATGTTGCACCACGATCCGCGCGCCAATTCGGCGCGCTTACTGCTTTTGAAGGGACGGGCGACATGGCCGACGGCGCGATGGATATCAACGCAAAACCCAGCGAAGAGATTTCGGTGCGCGAAGTCTTTGGCATCGATACGGATATGGTTGTCAAAGGGTTTGCCGAGACCGCCGACCGCGTGCCGGACATCGACAGCACCTACAAGTTCGATCCTGACACTACCCTCGCCATTCTGGCGGGCTTCAACCACAACCGCCGCGTGATGATCCAGGGCTATCACGGGACGGGCAAGTCGACCCACATCGAACAGGTCGCCGCCCGCCTGAACTGGCCTGCAGTCCGCGTCAACCTCGACAGCCACATCAGCCGGATCGACCTGATCGGCAAGGACGCGATCAAGCTGAAGGATGGCAAGCAAGTCACTGATTTCCAAGAGGGTATCCTGCCCTGGGCCTTGCGCAACCCCACGGCCATCGTGTTCGACGAATACGATGCAGGACGCGCCGACGTGATGTTTGTGATCCAGCGTGTGCTGGAAGTTGACGGCAAGCTGACGCTGCTGGACCAGAACCAGGTGATCGAACCGCACCCTTATTTCCGCATCTTCGCGACCGCGAACACGGTCGGTTTGGGCGACACCACGGGCCTCTATCACGGCACCCAACAGATCAACCAAGGCCAGATGGACCGCTGGAGCCTCGTGGCGACGCTGAACTATCTGTCGATCGATGCCGAGACAGCCATCGTGCTGTCCAAGAACCCGCATTACAACACCGCCGAGGGCCGCAAGACCGTCAAACAGATGGTGACCGTAGCCGACCTGACGCGTACGGCCTTTATGAATGGCGACCTCAGCACCGTGATGTCGCCCCGGACGGTCATCGCTTGGGCCCAAAACGCCGAGATTTTCCGCAATGTGGGCTATGCGTTCCGGTTGTCGTTCCTGAACAAATGCGACGAGCTTGAGCGGCAGACAGTTGCCGAGTTCTACCAGCGTCTGTTCGACGAGGAACTGCCGGAGAGTGCGGCGAGTGTGAGCTTGGGGTGAGACCATCTCTCTGCGATATGATCTACTCTGCGCTAATCGGCGGTTCACTGACGGCTATGACGGTAGTGTCAGCTTCGGCGGAGCAAAGATTTGGTTACCCGCACGACGGCACTTTACAGCAACAATCGGCATTTTGCGTGACTGTGCGTCAAGCCAATGCGCTGGCCATGGATGATGCGGCCCGCAAAATCGACCATTTGGGTGCCAGCCGGCCTGCGCCCGTTCCAGACGATGTCGTGGAACTTGTGGGAGGCGCAATTGAGTATGAACGTGCTCAAAGAAGCGCTGACAAGTGGGTTCAGCAAATTGAATCCTTGTCTGGCACATACTACTACCCACTAATGTCCGGTGCTGGAACGCCATACACGACAGCTGACGGCCAAAAATTGTTAACAGCGTTTATGCAATGCGCGGATTTAATAACACGAGCGGCAAGAGATCAGTGAGCACCCAAAACGACAACCCCGCCGATCCGTTCAAAAAGGCGCTGGCCGAGGCCACCAAGGTCATGGCCAATGATCCCGAGCTGAACGTCTCGTACTCCGTCGATCCGGCGGGGGTGTCGGGCGACTCGATGCGGTTGCCACAGGTCAGCCGCCGAATGACGCGTGACGAGGTGCTTCTCGCACGCGGCACCGCCGATGCGCTGGCCCTGCACCGCCGCTACCATAACGGCCAGACCCACGCGCGTTACTCTCCGCAAGGCGAGATGGCCCGCGACCTCTATGAGGCGATGGAAACCGCACGCTGCGAGGCAATGGGCGCGCGCGACATGCCCGGCACGGCGGGAAACATCGACGCAAAGATCGCCAACGAAGCGATGCGCAAGGGCTATGACCAGTGCAAGCAGGCCAGCGATGTGCCCTTGGCCACCGCCGCTGGATACCTTGTGCGCCACCTTGCAACCGGGCGCGACCTGCCCGGCGGTGCGCAGAACGCAATGGACCTGTGGCGCGGTTTTATCGAGGATCAGGCAGGCGGCACGCTCGAAGATCTGGGCGATATCCTTGATGATCAAGCGGCCTTTGCTCGTTTCGCGCGGCAAGTGATCACCGATCTTGGCTATGGTGACCAACTGGGCGACGATCCTGATCAACTGGACGACGATCAGGAAGACCAGGCCGAAGAAGGTCAGGAAGAAGAGCAGGAACCAGACAGCACCGGTCAGGACGATCAGGATCAGGACAACGAGGACGCCAGCCCCGAATCGTCGCAGGACGAACAGCAGGACGCCAGCCAGGCGCAGGTCTCCATGGATGACATGGCGGATCAGGAACTGGGCGAGGAAGCGGAGATGCCCGAAGGCGAGGCGCCGCTCGAACCCCCTGCCCCGCAGCCCGTGTCCGAGGCCGATCCCGATTATCAGGTTTATCTGTCCGAACATGACGAGGAGATCGCCGCCGAAGACCTCGCCGAGCCTGTCGAGTTGGAACGCCTGCGCGCCTATCTCGACCAGCAGCTCGAGCCTCTCAAAGGCGCGGTGAGCCGTCTGGCCAACAAATTGCAGCGCCGCCTTCAGGCACAACAGAACCGGTCCTGGGAATTCGACCTCGAAGAGGGCACGCTTGATGCGGGTCGCTTGGCGCGGATCGTGGCCAACCCCACAACGCCCCTGTCCTTCAAGGTCGAGAAAGACACGGAATTCCGCGATACATGCGTGACCCTGCTTCTCGACAACTCCGGCTCCATGCGCGGGCGCCCGATTTCGATTGCGGCGATCTGTGCGGACGTGCTGGCGCGCACGCTGGAACGCTGCAACGTCAAGGTCGAGATCCTCGGTTTTACCACACGCGCGTGGAAAGGTGGCCTCGCCCGCGAGGCATGGCTTAACGAAGGCCGCCCAACACAGCCGGGCCGATTGAACGATCTGCGCCACATCATCTACAAGTCCGCCGACGCCCCGTGGCGTCGGGCGCGGCCCAACCTCGGCCTGATGATGAAAGAAGGCTTGCTCAAGGAGAACATCGACGGTGAAGCGCTCGAATGGGCGCACCGTCGCATGGTCTCCCGCCCAGAGGCGCGCAAGATCCTGATGGTCATCTCCGACGGTGCGCCGGTAGATGACAGTACATTGTCGGTGAACCCCGCCAACTACCTGGAAAAGCACCTGCGCGACGTCATCGACATGGTCGAGCGCAAGCGCATGGTCGAGTTGCTGGCAATCGGCATCGGCCATGACGTGACCCGCTACTATGACCGGGCGGTGACGATTACGGATGTCGAACAACTGGCGGGCGCCATGACAGAGCAACTGGCCGCGCTGTTCGACTCGGACCCGCGGGCGCGCGCGCGCGTCATGGGGATGAAGCGCGCAGGTTGATTGCAGCCACGGAACAGTCCGCACACATAGACAGGGGACGCCCATGTTTCAGAGTTTCGATGTCACCGCCCGCCCGGAACAGGGTCCGCCCCGCCTTGCCGCCTTGCGCACTTGTCTCGAGGCTGAAGGGCTCGACGGGTTTCTGATCCCGCGGGCGGATGCGCATCAGGGGGAATATGTCTCGGCGCGCGATGAACGGCTGGCATGGCTGACAGGCTTTACCGGGTCCGCCGGGTTCTGTGCCGCGCTGCGCGATACGGCGGGCGTCTTTATCGACGGCCGCTACCGCACGCAGGTCAAGGCGCAGGTCGCTGACGACTTCACCCCCGTCCCCTGGCCCGAAACATCGCTGGCCGCGTGGCTGATCACCCAATTGCCCGATGGCGGAAAGGTCGGGTTCGATCCGTGGCTGCACACCCCCGGGCAGATCGCGCAGGCGCGCGCCGAATTGGACGGAACGGCTATCGAGCTTGTGCAATCGGGCAACCTGGTCGATCGCATTTGGGACGATCAACCGCCCCCCGCAGCAGAGCCCGCCAAAGTGCACGAGTTGACCTTTGCCGGAGAATCCCACGCGGAAAAACGCGCCCGTCTGGGCAAGGCCCTGGCAGACAAAGGCATTGCCAGCGCGGTCATCACGCTGCCGGATTCGCTTTGCTGGCTGCTCAACCTGCGCGGCGCCGACATCCCGCGCAATCCGATTGCGCAAGGGTTTGCCGTGCTCCACGCCTCCGGCACAGTCGATCTGTTCATGGATCACGCCAAGTTGGCGGACGTGCGCGACCACCTTGGCGCGGATGTGACCTGCCACGACCCGGGCGAACTATTGGCCCATCTCGTCACACTCGAAGGCCCCGTCCGCCTGGAAAAGTCCTCTGTCCCCGTCATCGTCGCGGACACCGTGGGCGACCGCGTCAGCTGGGGCGCCGATCCCTGCGCCCTGCCCAAGGCCTGCAAGAATGCGGCCGAAATCGCCGGTACCGCCGAGGCGCATTTGCGGGACGGTGCTGCGGTCGTGGAACTGCTCGCCTGGCTCGATGCTCAGCCCGCCGGATCTCTGCGAGAAACCCAGGTCGTGACCCAACTCGAAGGCTACAGACGCCGCGACAACGCGCTTCAGGACATCAGTTTCGAGACCATAGCAGGCACCGGCCCCAATGGCGCAATCATGCACTACCGCGTGACGACAGAAACCGACAGCACCTTGCAGGACGGACATCTTCTGGTGCTCGACAGCGGGGGCCAATACCTCGATGGCACCACCGACATCACACGCACCATCCCCATCGGTTCCCCGCCGATGGAAGCCTGCCGCGCCTTCACCCGCGTGCTCATGGGCATGATCGCCATGTCCCGGCTGATCTGGCCCAAAGGCCTCGCCGGTCGCGATATCGAGGCAATTGGCCGCGCACCCCTCTGGTACGCGCATCAGGATTTCGACCACGGCCTTGGCCACGGGGTGGGCGCCTACCTCTCCGTCCACGAAGGCCCGCAGCGGCTCAGCCGCGTGAGCACGGTGCCGTTCGAGCCGGGCATGATCCTCTCCAATGAACCCGGGTACTACCGCGAAGGCGCCTTTGGCATCCGCATAGAAAACCTGCTGGTCGTGGAACAGGCCACGCCGCCGCCGCAAGGCGACAGCCACCGCGAGATGCTCTGCTGGCGCACATTGACCTTTGCGCCCATCGACCGCCACCTGATCGTGACCGATTTGCTGGACGACCCGTCGCGCGACTGGCTCAATGACTATCATGCCGAGGTTTTGACCAAAATCGCGCCGCGCGTATCAGCAGAGGCAGCACGCTGGCTCGCCATGGCTTGTGCACCGCTCTAGTACTGGTGGTGCTGTCAAGGATCTGTTACACCCGCGCTTCATCACTGCAGCAGTCGATACATGCAAGGAGACGTCCCATGGCCGATCACATCACGATCCGAAAAGCCCCCGGCACCTGGACGGTGCGCGCAGGCGGGGCTGTCCTGGGTGAAAGCGCCGAGGCGCTGGAACTGACCGAAGGCGACTATCCCCCGGTCATCTACTTCCCGCGCAAGGATATCGCGATGGCTTTTCTCGACCGGACCGAAAAGTCCTCCCATTGCCCGCACAAGGGCGACGCCAGCTATTTTTCCGTGGTGACCAAATCCCAAACTCTCGAAAACGCGGTCTGGAGCTACGAGGACCCGAAGGAGGGCGTCACACGGATCAAAGACCATCTGGCCTTCTATTCCGGTGACACCATCGCTGTCGAAGAAATCTGAGACCCAAGGGTCGGTGGGCGGGCGCCTTTTGGGCCAATGGCCCAAAACAGAGCCGCCCGGCGACCCGCCTCATATCAACTGTGTTCTTCCGCCGCCGTGGCCGCCAGCGCCCGGTTGTAGGCCTTCAACGCATCCACATGGAACAGCGCGCCTTGCAACTCAGGCGCTGCACTCTCGCCGGTCAGCGTAACTACGGGAATAAAGGGCACCATCGTGCGATCAAAGATCGGTAGTGCGGCCTCCAACGTTGCATTGGCATCCACATAGATCCCTTCGCCAATCATCTCCCAACACCGCGCCGCATCCGCAGACCGCGCGTCGTCCGGTCCCCGCATCACCGCCCCAACCCGGAACATCGCCAACAGATAGGCCTGCGGCCCAGCCGCCAGATGTACGCCGCGCCGCTCCAACTGGGTGAGAAAGAAACTCCGGTCCACAAGCCGCGACGACAGGGCCGTCGACATCGACACGGCCACCATCACCGCCAAACCCGTCTGCCAGTCCCCTGTCAGCTCAAACACGATCAACGTCGTCGATATGGGCGCGCCCAGCACAGCCGCGGCCACCGCCCCCATCCCCGCCAACGCATAAAGCGTGACAGAGCCAGACACGTCCGGAAAAATTCCTGTGGCCACCAAGCCAAATCCAAGCCCGGTCAGCGCACCAATCATCAGGGACGGCGAAAACACTCCGCCCCCCATGCGCCCCGCCATGGTGATCGCCACCGCTGCCGTCTTGAGCACCACAAACACGACCACTTCGTTCAGCGCCAGCTGCCCGGTCAGGGCCAGCGACGTCGTCTCGTACCCCACCCCGATGATATGCGGATAAAAAATCGCCATCGCGCCCAGCAAGGCCCCCGACACCGCCGGGCGCAGCCAGCGAGGCAAACCGGTGCGCGCCTGAAGCGCGGACCCCATGTCATCGGTCCAGAATATCGCCCGCATCAACACCACCGCTACAAGGCCACTGATCAACCCCAACAACAGAAAGGCGGGCAATTCCTGATAGAACACCAACTCGTTCTCCGACGGCAGCATGAACTCCGTTACCCCGCCGAACTCCAGCCGGTTGATCACCGTGCCCGCCACGCTGGCGATCACGATGGGGGCAAAGGCATGGACCGCGAAATGGCGCAACACCACCTCCAGTGCGAACAGCGCACCGGCAATCGGCGCGTTGAAACTGGCCGACACCGCTGCGGCCACGGCGCAGCCCAAAAGGTCCCGGCCCGTGATGCCATCCGCCTTGATCCAACGACACACCTTGGTCGAGATCACGGCAGCAATATGCACCACCGGCCCCTCGCGCCCGGTTGACCCACCGGTCGACAGGGTGATGAAACTGGCAAAAGCCGACGCAACCCCGGCGCGCGTGCCCACCCGCCCATCCCGCAAGGCAGCACCCTCGATCACGTCCGCGACGGATCGTGCGGTCGCGTCCTTGGTAAAATTGTGCAGGATCAACCCGGTCAGCAAGCCGCCAATGATCGGAATGACAAGGATGAAATACCACGGCAGCGACGACGCAAAACTGTGCAGGTACTGCACATCTTCGGTGCCATAAATCCAGGCTTGAAACGCTTCGATCCCCTTGCGGAAAAACAACGCAGCAAAGCCGGCAGCGATCCCGATGGCCAAGGCAATGAACCAGAACTGCACCTGGCTTGGCCCGCGGTGGCGCAGTACCAACCACCCGTCGCGGCAGGCATTGACGGCAAGGTCAAGCTGGCGGGCAATGATCGGGCGCTGTGGGGCTGGCATTAGACCGGGTCACGGTTGCTCTGGTTGATCCACGCTTAGACCACGTGCCGGGGGAACAAAAGCCCACACAACGTCACAGCGTCGTCACCGTGCAAACTTACCCCCCCAAAAGCGCGCGCGCAGCACCGCGTGCCTCATCTGTCACCGTATCGCCGGCCAACATGCGGGCAATCTCGTCCACGCGGTCCGGCGCTTGCAAGGGCACGACATGGGATGTGGTCACGCCTTTGGTCACGTTCTTCTCCACCCGCCAGTGATGCGCGCCAAGCGCCGCAACCTGCGGCGAGTGAGTGACAACCAGAACCTGACCGCCCGACGCCAACGCCGCCAAGCGCCGACCCACCGCATCCGCCGTTGCACCGCCGACGCCGCGGTCAATCTCGTCAAAAATCATGGTCAGCCCGCTCTGCTCGCGGGTCAGACAGACCTTGAGCGCCAGAAGGAACCGGCTCAACTCGCCCCCGGATGCGATCTTGTTCAAAGCGCCGGCAGGCGCACCGGGATTGGTCGCAACCGTAAACGCCACCGCATCCCGACCCTCGGGGCCTGCGGGCTCTGCTGTAATCTGCGTGGCGAACACCGCGCGTTCCATCTTGAGCGGGGCAAGCTCGGCCATGACGGCCTTGTCCAACCCCTTGGCCGCGCGCGTCCGGCCTGCCGTCAGTTTCTCCGCAGCCGCGTCATAGGCCTGCTCGGCGCGTGCCAGCTCGGTGCTCAGGCGCGACAGGTCGGCATCACTTGCATCCAGTGCCGCGAGCTTTGCCCGCAACGTGTCGGCAAAGGCGGACAAGTCATCCGCAACCACATCATGCTTGCGCGCCAGCGCCCGAATGGCAAAAAGCCGCTCTTCGGTGTCTTCCAGCTCCGTGGCATCAAAGGTGAACGCCTCCAGCGCGCGCACGATGCCATCCGTCGCCTCATCCAGCTCGGCCATGGCCCGACCCAGCGCCGACAAAGGCGCATCAAGCTGCCCGTCAACCTTGTCGGACGCGCCTTCCAGCCAGCGCATCGCGTCACCCAAAGCTCCTTCGGCCCCATCGTGGCCCAGCACCTGGTGGGCCTTTTGTACATCCTCGCGTACGCGTTCCGCGCCCTGCATCAACCGGCGCTTGGTATCCAACGCCGCCTCTTCGCCCGGACGGGGATCCAGCGCATCCAGCTCGGCCACGGCATGGCGTAGGAATTCCTCTTCGGCGCGGATCTCATTCATCGCCTGCTGTGCCGCATCCAGGGCCTTGCGTGCCGCACCAACTGCACGCCACGCCGCGCGCGTGTTGTCCCGCGCCCCGTCCAGACCGGCAAACGCATCCAGAATGGCCCGGTGCCCCCGCGGGTTCAGCAACCCCCGGTCATCGTGCTGCCCGTGCAACTCGATCAATGTCTCGCTCAGCGCGCGCAGCACCTCGCCCGAACACCGCCGGTCATTGACCCACGCCGTTTTGCGCCCATCGGCAGTGTTGACACGGCGGATGATCAACTCGTCCTCCGACGGCAGCCCCGCCTCTTCGAGAACGGCAAAGGCCGGATGCCCGGGCGCAAGATCGAACCACGCCGTCACCTCGCCCTGCGCCGCCCCTTGCCGGACCAGCTCTGCCCGCCCGCGCCAGCCCATGACAAAGCCAAGCGAATCCAGAAGGATCGACTTGCCCGCGCCGGTCTCGCCCGTCAACACGTTCAAACCCGGCTGAAACGCCAGTTCCAGCCGGTCAATGATCAGCATGTCCGATATATCAAGACCGCGCAGCATCAGCCCGTTTCCACTACATCCGGGTCACCCCGGCGTCGCCTCAGAGCCAACGGCCCTGGATCATTTGACGATAGACCTGGCTCAGCCAGTTGTTGCCCAGCACGCGCAGCTCCAGCCCCTGGCCGGTCAGCAGCTTGAAGCTGGCCTCGTACCATTCGGTCGACTGGAAGTTGTGGCCCAGGATCGCACCTGCGGTTTGCGCCTCGTCCGTCAGGCCCAGCGACAGGTACGCCTCGACCAGGCGGTGCAGTGCCTCTGGCGTGTGCGACGTGGTCTGGAAATCCTCGACCACGACGCGGAACCGATTGATGGATGCCGAGAAATTGTCGCGCCGCAGGTAGTACCGCCCGATCTCCATCTCCTTGGCCGCAAGATGGTCAAAGGCCAGGTCGAATTTCAGGATCGCCGATTTGGCGTATTCACTGTCGGGATAGCGTTCGATCACCTCGCGAAGCGATTGCAGCGCCTGGAATGTCAGGCCCTGATCTCGGCCCACTTCGTCGATCTGGTCATAGTAGCTGAGCGCAAGCAGATACTGCGCATAGGCCGCATCATCATCATCGGGGTAGAAATCGATAAATCGCTGCGCGGCGGATCGGCTGTTGGGATAGTCCTTGTCGCGATGATGAGAAAACGCCTGCATGATCAATGCACGCCGCGCCCAATCCGAATAGGGGTAAAGCCGCTCAATCTCGGAAAAATAGAAAGCGGCATCCGTCAGATCGCCTGCTTCCAGCTCGAACTCACCGCGTTCGAAAATCTGTTCGGCGGTGAATTCCTCAAGCGGGATTTCGGTCGCGTTGAAGATGCTGCCGCGCGTCGGCCGGTCATTTACTGATCCACATGCCGTCAACGTCGCCGCTACAATTGTGCCAGCGACCAACCGCGAGATGGATTTCCCACTCATCATGATTTGCTACCCCCACACGCGCCCATCACCGCCCCGTTTCGGGCTGTTTGATGGTTCTCTAGCACAAACTGAAGTCAGGGTTAAATGACGATTTGCAGGATGCTCAGGCAACGGCCGGGATCTCGTCCCAAACCAGCCCTGCACCGGGCAAGCGCGCCGTCATTTCCGGGTCGCAGGTGACCATGCGATAGGCGTCCGGTGTGTCAAAGAGGGTGCGCAACAGCTGATTGGTTAGCGTGTGCCCAGCCCGCGTACCGGTATAATGTCCGATCAATGGCGCACCGGCCAGCGCCAGATCGCCCAAAGCGTCCAGCATCTTGTGGCGTACAGGCTCGTCCGCGTGGCGCAAGCCACCGGGGCTGGTGACGCGATCCCCGTCAAAGACAACGGCGTTCACGCCAGGCGTGCCACCCAATGCGAGGCCACTGGCCTGCATCTTCTCAACGTCACCCTGACGACAGAACGTGCGGCTGTCGCTCAGCTCGCGGGCAAAGCTGCCATTGGACATGTTCAGCGATTTGGACTGACGGCCAATGGCTGCATCATCGAAATCAATGTGGAAATCGATCCGCATCACTTCGGACGGCGACAGGCTTGCAGTGGCGTCCCCCTGGATCACCGATACGGTCTTGAGCACTTCGATCGCGCGCACCCGCGCAGGCAGACGGCGCAGGCCGCGCTGCATGATTGCGCGTACGAAAGGAACCGCAGACCCATCAAGAATTGGCACTTCGGGTCCGTCGATTTCGACCAGGGCATTGTGAATGCCGCAGCCCGCAAGCGCCGCCATCACATGCTCCACTGTCCCAACGGAGGCACCCGCAGCATTGACCAGCGTAGTACATAGGGGCGATTGATGCACCGCGTCGTAGCGTGCGGGGATAAGCGCATCGCCCTCTTCAATATCGGTACGCAAGAACCAAATGCCGTGCTCGGCCATTGCCGGACGAATCGTCAACTGCGCAGGCTTGCCGGAATGCAGTCCGCATCCGGTAAATGTAACTGGCCCTTTGACGGTCGTTTGCACTGGTCCCACCCATCACACGATTTCAACGCCTCAACAGCTATTGGCTGAGACGGGGAGTCTCAACTCAATCTTTGTAACGGACTGAAACATGGCTGTAACATATGGGCAATATTGCGCGCATGGCGCATCAAGTTATTGTATTAAAACAAAAAAAGGGCCGCCATATGGCGACCCTGTTATTGGTTTGTGACTGAAAATCAGTTGGCCTGGCGCCGCAAAAAGGCCGGAATTTCAATCCGCTCCTGATCGGGATCAGCCGCTTCCGACGGCTGAGGTGCTGGCGCAGGGGCCGGCGCGGCGGCGCGCGCCTGCACAGGCGGTTGCTGCCGTGTCGGACGCTCTGCGGGGGTGCCCTCGGCCGTGCCAGTCATCCGGTTGATCAGAGAATTGATCCCGAAACGTGGTTTTTCCTCGGCCTGAGGCGCTGGCGCAGGGGCAGCTTGATGCCGTGCAGGCGCCGCTTTCTGCGTGGCGGCACGCAGACGGGCCAAGGCTTCGGGCGAAGGCGTACCCGGCGCGGGCGCGCGCGGGGCGACAAAGCTCTCTGCCGCGGGGGCTTCGGGCTCTGGCGTCGGTTCAAACGCGGCGACCTGAGGCTGATAGGCAGGCGGCGGCAGATCATCCGCTGCTGCAGGCGCTTCATCGGCAAAGATGTCTTCGGCCATATCCTGTGCGGCCACTTGCGTCACATCCATCTCCTGAAACAGCGACGGCTCTTCGGCCGCTGCGGCGACGGGGGCTGGCGCGGGTTCAGGCATCGACTGCGGCGCAGGTGTTTCTGCGACATGAGGTGTCAACGGTGCCGCCATGGACCGACGCGGCACCGGGATCTCCGTGTGCACGTCGCTTGCATCGATGCCCGTGGCAACAACACTGACGCGCATCATGCCTTCCATCGCCGTGTCGAGGGTCGAGCCCACGATGATGTTCGCGTCCGGATCGACCTCTTCGCGGATGCGGTTGGCCGCTTCGTCCAGTTCGAACAGAGTCAGATCGTGTGCACCTGTGATGTTGATCAGGACACCTTTGGCACCGCGCAGCGAAATCTCGTCCAGCAGCGGGTTGGCAATCGCCTTTTCGGCGGCTTGGATCGCGCGATCTTCGCCATCGGCCTCGCCCGTCCCCATCATTGCCTTGCCCATCTCGTCCATCACGGCACGCACATCGGCAAAGTCGAGGTTGATCAGGCCCGGACGAACCATCAGGTCGGTTACACCCTTCACACCTTGGTACAGCACATCGTCCGCCATCGAGAACGCCTCGGTAAAGGTCGTCTTTTCGTTGGCCAGACGGAACAGGTTCTGGTTCGGAATGATGATCAGCGTGTCGACCATCTTTTGCAGCGCCTCGACACCGTCCTCGGCCTGACGCATGCGTTTTGCACCTTCAAACTGGAACGGTTTGGTCACCACACCAACGGTCAGCACACCCAGTTCACGCGCGGCCTGCGCGATGATCGGCGCGGCCCCTGTGCCCGTGCCACCGCCCATACCGGCGGTGATAAAGCACATATGCGCGCCGGCCAGGTGGTCGACAATCTGCTCAATCGATTCTTCAGCGGCTGCGGCACCCACACTGGCACGCGCACCGGCGCCAAGGCCTTCGGTGACCTTGATCCCCAGCTGAACCCGGTTGGTTGCGGCCGACTGTTGCAGCGCCTGCGCATCCGTATTGGCAACGACGAAATCGACGCCATCCAGCTGTTTTTCAATCATATTATTGACGGCGTTGCCACCCGCGCCACCGACACCGAACACGGTGATACGGGGTTTCAGCTCATCATGGCCGGGCATGGAGAGGTTCAAGGTCATGGGTCAGGTCCGCCTGTGTGGTTTGCCGCATTCGCGGGTGTTTTTGTGCCTAAATCGCCACAATCCTAGCGTTTCACCGCCCCACCGTCACCTATAAAACGCAGATTTACCGCAAAATATGGGCGAATTCTTGCTACCGTTCACTCTATGTCGGCAATCGGACCAGATGTTGCGGCTACCAGTTGTCGCGGAACCACTTGACCGCGCGGCGCAAGCTGCGCGCAGGATACCGATTGTGGGGCACGTCAAAATCCCACCATTCGTCCTGCGGATGCGCCGCAAACAGGGCGAGTCCCACCGCAGACGCAAATCCCGGGCCGGTTGCCGCCTGAGGCAAGCCATGTACGCGCAGCGGACGACCAAGGCGGACCTGCTGGCCCAGAATTTTGGACGCCAGCCCGTCGAGGCCGGGGATCTGGCTGCCCCCACCGGTCAGAACAATCTGCTGGCTGGGCAGGTGGTCAAAGCCCGCCGCATCCAGACGGGCGCGTACTTCCTCAAGGATTTCCTCGACACGCGGGCGCATGATGCCGATCAGTTCGGCGCGCGACGCGGTACGCCGGTCATGTTCGTAATCGCCGGTATCTCCGCCGATCTCGATCATCTCGCGATCATCCATGCCCGTGGCATGGACCCCGCCATAGAATGTCTTGATCCGCTCGGCATTGGCCGTGGGCACTTGCAGGCCCATGGAAATGTCCGACGTCACGTGGTCCCCACCCATGCGCACAGCATCGGCATAGATCATGTGTTTCTTGATAAAGATCGAGATGCCGGTGGACCCGCCGCCCAAATCGATACAGGCCGCCCCCAATTCCTGTTCGTCCTCGACCAGTGCCGCAATACCGGACGCATAGGCCGAGGATGCAATGCCCGCCAGTTCCAGATCACAGCGTTTCACACAATGCGCCAGATGCTGGACCGCAGCGGCATCGACTGTCAGCATATGCAGATCAACGGCCAGTTCATTGCCCAACTGCCCGCGCGGATCGGACAGGCCCGACCGATGGTCGAGCGCAAAATTCACCGGCTGCGCGTGCAGCACCTCGCGGTTTTCACCGTAATCCGGCACGTCACAGCGCGACAGCACCTGTGCGACGTCCTGTTCTGTCACCACCTGCCCTTCCAGATCCACCTGCGCATCAAGGCCATAGCTGCGCGGCTCAGCGCCGGAGAAACAGGCAATGACGTGATCGACCCGAATACCGGCCATCTTCTGCGCCGCCTGCAGGGCCGTGCGAATGGCGCGCTCCGTCTCCTGCATCGCGCAGATCTCGCCAAAGCGGACACCGCGCGACCGCGTGGTCGCGGCACCGATCACCCGAAAGCCTGACTGCCCGGCCAGCGATCCGATCTCGCCCTCATCGCCCAGCTTGTTCGTGCCATCGAACCGCAGCACGAGGCAGGCGATCTTGGAACTGCCGACGTCCAGAATGGCCACAACGCCCCGCTGCATCGCGATCTTGCGCATGTTCCGCATGCTGCGTTGGTTGTCATAAAGATCGGTCATCACTGTTACTCGGTCCTGGAATTCAACTGTCTGATCCGCCACCATTCTTCGGTGGCAGTGCTGTTCATGCGTACCGTGGGACGCTGCGCGAGGCGCAAATCCACACGTGCGATGTCGCGGCGCAGGACCTCTTCGACCCCGTCCAGAGCGATCACGCGCTCAAGCGCGCTGACAGCATCCGTGGCCGGGAGCATGATGCGTTGGTCGCGGTCCAGAACAACGTCCCAGCGCCGATCCCCCAGCCGCACAAGGCCGCGCATCCGATCCCCCAGCGGCGCACCGGCGCGCACAAGTGCAAGGGCCTCATCCACGTGGCCAGACGCCCCCTCACCCGCGATCACCGGCAAGTCGGGCCGCAGGTCGCGGCGGTCAATCGGGCCAACCTCGACACCGCCTGCGTCAATCAACATCAACCCTTCGGGCCGCCGCCAGATCGCAACGGGCAGGCGCGGCACGATGTCAATTTGCAGCACGCCGCCCGGACGGATACGTACGCTGGCCTCCCTGACCGGGGGCATCTCCATGATGCGCGCCCGTATGGCCGCAGGCTCCAGATCAAAGGATGAAATCGGGAAATCGATTGGAACAGCGGCGCGGATGTTGTCGGCGAGGGGCGCATCGCCACCGTCGATGGCCATCAGGTTGACCATGAACTCGGGCCGTTGCTCGATGCTCGCACGCGCTTCGGCGACAGTATCGCGGATGGCCTGCTGCGTGTTGGGATCCGACAGCCACCACGTGGCCACACCCAGCGACAGCGCAAAGGGCACCCCGGCCCGCACGGTCAGGCGAAAGAGCGGCGTCAGCATCAGGCGCTGCATGCGCCACGACCACCGCGAAGGTGCGGGATCGGCCTTGGGGGTGCGGCGGCCTAGCGGCTGCATGAGGCATCCTCCACCATCCACGCGCACAGCTCCCCAAAGGAGATACCCGCGCACTGCGCCTGTTCCGGCGTCAACGAGGTCGGCGTCATGCCGGGCTGCGTGTTTGTCTCCAACAGGACCAGCCCCGCGGCCCCCTTGCTCTCGTCCCAGCGGAAATCTGTCCGGCTGACACCGCGACACCCCAGCGCGTTATGCGCCCGGACGGCATAGTCGAGGCACATCTCGGCAATTTCAGTGGGCACGTCAGCCGGGATCACGTGGCGCGATCCACCGGGCTTGTACTTGGCATCATAGTCGTACCAACCATCCGTCAGGATGTCAGTCACACCCAGCGCGCGGGTGCCCATGACGGTTGTCGTCAACTCGCGCCCCGGCGCAAAGGCCTCGACCATCACGATCTCGGGCATGTCAGCGGCCAGCCTGGGGGGCGCATTGCTGCCTTCCGCGACAAGGTATACGCCAACGCTCGAACCTTCGTTGTTCGGTTTGACCACGTAAGGCGGCGCCATCACATGGCTCTCCGACACCTCGGCCGCAGGGGCAAGCACACTCTCGACGACAGGCAGCCCCACGGATCTGAACACATCCTTGCTGCGCTGCTTGTCCATCGCAAGGGCCGAGGCCAGCACCCCGGAATGCGAATAGGGCAGCCCCAGCCACTCCAGCAGACCCTGCACACAGCCGTCTTCGCCCCAACGGCCATGCAGGCAATTGAGAACCGCGTCCGGTTGAATGGATGTCAGAACAGAAGCAAGGTCCGGGCCAGCATCGACCTCGACCACTTCAAATCCTCTGCCCCGTAGTGCGGTTGCGCAAGCTTGCCCTGTCGACAGCGACACTTCGCGTTCCGCCGAAGGGCCACCCAATAACACCGCCACTTTCGGGGACGTCCTGCTCGACTGACCCGCCATGTGCCTCTAAGTCCCGGAGCCCGTTTGCGGACCCTCATAATTGATGCCAGTTGTTGTTTGATTTTCTGGCCTGCCCTGCGTGTGGTGCCCTAGTCCGGTTCACCGACCCGCATGATTTCCCATTCTAGCGTGATGCCGCTGGAATCGTAAACCTTTTTTCGCACGTCTTCGCCCAATCCCTCAAGATCCGCCGCCGTGGCATCGCCCGTGTTGATCAGGAAGTTGGAGTGTTTCTCGCTCATCTGGGCGCCGCCGCGCCGCGCGCCGCGCAGTCCCGCATCGTCAATCACCTTCCATGCCTTGAGATCATGCACGTCATCGGCCTGCCCGGTAGACGAAAATCCCGCTGGATTGCGAAAGGTGGACCCTGCGCTGCGGTCCTTGGTCGGTTGTGTCGCGTCCCGTTTCGCCAATTGGTCGACCATGCGCGCCTCCAGCGCCTCTGCGTCGCCCGCAGGCGCGCGCAACGTCACGTGGGTCAGTACCGCGCCCTCGGGCAGATCGCTTTGACGGTAGCGAAAGTTCAACGCCCCTGCTTCCAGCGTTGTGATGGTCCCGTCGCGCAGCACCACGCGCGCGCTCTCGAAAACGTCGGCGGTATAGCTTCCGTAACAGCCCGCGTTCATGCGCACGGCTCCTCCGATGGATCCCGGAATGGTGCGCAGGAATGTCAGATCCAGCCCCGCCTCTGCCGCCCGGCGCGCCACATGCGCGTCCAGCGCGGCGGCCCCTGCGGTGACGCGATCGCCCTTGATCTCGATCCCGTTGAACCCGCGACCCAGCCGGATCACCACGGCGCGCAGGCCGCCATCGCGCACGATCAGGTTGCTGCCCACACCCATGGGAAACACTGGCACCTGCGGGTCAACGGCCGACAGAAACGCGCTCAGGTCTTCGACGTCGGCAGGTTGGAACAGCCAGTCCGCAGGACCGCCCACACGCAACCACGTGAGCGTCGACAAATCGCGTTGCGGGGTCAGCGTGCCACGCACAGAAGGCAGATCATAACTCATGGCCGCGGCATCGCCTGATGCGCCGCCAAGGTCAAGTGGCCTTGGCGTGGCGCTGCATCAACCAGCCCAGGATCGCGCCTCCCAACAGGCCGCCAGCGAGGGGCGGCGCCATCAACAGGGCAACGATGCTCGTCACGAACCCGTCGCCGGGCAAGGCATCCGCGGGTACGTTCAAGACCAGCAGGAACACACCGACACAGGCACACAAGGCAAAGGCCAGCGCCCGGACCATGAACCGCTGCGCCATCACATAACCCGCGACAGAGCCCAGAAACAGCGTCGCAATCGCAATGGCCGTCATCGCAGCACCCTCCCCTTGATCCAGCGGCTGAGATAGATGACCGGCCAGCGCAGAACGCTCATCCCCGCCGCCAGAACCAGAAGGCCGATCCAAGGCCCGTGCTGCCAGGTGACGTATCCCACGATGGGAATGCCGATCGCAATCAGCCCATAGGCATTGGTCCAGTGATTGTCCTTGCTGGGAAACATCGCCATCACGTTGGCAATCAGGGCCCATGCACAGGCAAGAATAAGAGACAGGCTCATGAGCGCAACTCCGGTGGCAATTGAGGGTTTTGACCGCGGGCCTTGGCCCAGAGGTATCGCAGCGGATTGCGGAACATCGACACGAACGCCGCCAGCGCAAGGACACCCGCCCACCAGGCAACCGACAGGCCAATCCACAGGATCAGCAGTGGAGCTGCGATCAACAGGGCAACACCAGGGATGTACTGGTGCCGTATGGGCAGCATCGCAACAGCAGTGGCGGCAAAGACCCAAAGTATGCAAGCCCAGACGAGCATCAAGGCAGCTTCCAGAAGCGCCAGCTTTGATGCCAACCTGCCAGCATGGTAAATGGCACCAAAATAATCGGGGTGAAGCGCGGCGAAGCGGCCATTGCTGCCGAAGCGACTAAGCTGGCACAACTCATCCAGAAGAACAGTTGCATTATACGTCTCCAACCAAAAAGGCGCATGAAATAGCCTTGGAAAAACGCGATGACGCCAAAGATGAACACATCGCCAATCATGCCGCTCCTTTCCGCAACCGTCCCGGCAAGCCATTGGCCCATGTGCTGATGGTCCCGGCCCCGAGACAGACGACCATGTCGCCGGGACGCGCCTGTTCGCGCACCAGCCGTTCCAAATCATCTTCTCCCATCACCGCGCGCGCGTGGCGGTGCCCGTGGCGGATCAGGCCCGCAACCAGATCATCGCGTGATGCGCCCTCGATGGGATCCTCACCGGCGGCAAAGATGTCGGTAATGCCCACGACATCCGCGTCGTTGAAACAGGAACAGAAGTCTTCGAAATGGTGATGCAGGCGAGTAAAGCGATGCGGCTGATGCACCGCGATCACACGCCCTTCCGTCGCCTGTCGCGCAGCCTTGAGTACGGCGGCAATTTCGGTCGGGTGGTGGCCATAGTCATCGATGATCGTCACGCCGTTAATGTCGCCCACCCGCGTAAAGCGACGGTTAACGCCGCCGAACTCGGCCAGCGCCTTGCGGATCTCGTCCGCCTTCATCCCCAGATGCCGCGCCACGGCGACCGCAGACAGCGCGTTTGAAACATTGTGATCGCCCGGCATGGGCAGGCTGCATCCTTCGATCACCTGCTCTTCGGCCTGTAGGGCGATGTCGAAATGCGCCACCCCGTTTTCATAGGTCAGATTGATCGCCCGCACATCCGCCTGCGCATTGAACCCATAGGTCGTGATGCGCCGGTCCGTGATGCGCCCGACCAGCGCCTGCACATCCGGATCGTCCGTGCAGCACACCGCAAGCCCGTAAAAGGGGATGTTCGACACGAAGTCATAGAACCCTTGATGCAGCGCCTCTTCGGTGCCCCAGTGTTCCATGTGTTCGGGATCAATATTGGTCACAATGGCAATGGTCGCGGGCAGCCGGTTGAAAGTGCCGTCGCTTTCGTCCGCCTCCACCACCATCCACTCGCCGTCGCCCTTGCGCGCGTTCGACCCATAGGCGTGGATGATGCCGCCATTGACGACGGTGGGGTCAAACTTGCCCTCGTCCAGCAGTGCCGCAACCATGGTGGTCGTAGTCGTCTTGCCGTGGGTGCCCGCAATCGCGATGTTCGACCGCAGGCGCATCAGTTCGGCCAGCATCTCGGCACGCCGCACGATGGGCAGGCCCCGCGCCCGCGCCGCGTCCAGTTCGGCGTTGCCCGGCTTGATCGCGGACGAGATCACGACAACCTCCGCATCGGCAATGTTTTCGGCGCGTTGGCCCACAAAGATATGCGCGCCCAGCTCCGCCAACCTGTCGGTGATCTTGGACGCCTTCAGATCGGACCCCTGCACAACGTAGCCGTGATTAAGCAACACCTCGGCAATGCCCGACATGCCGATCCCGCCGATGCCGACGAAATGAATGGGGCCCACATCTCCGGGCAGTTTGGTGACGGCGTTCATTGTTCAGGTCCCTTTCTGACTGAGGGTTTCGACCATATGCACAAGGCTTTCGGTGGCTTCAGGCTTGCCTGCGCCCAGCGCGGCCTGCGCCATCTGGCTCGCCCCGCCCGGATTGTCCAGCACCATGGCGATCTGTTCGGACACGGCTTCGACCGACAATTGGCTCTCCGGGACAAGGATGGCCGCGCCCGCCTCGACCAACCCGCGCGCATTTGCGGTCTGATGGTCGCCGGTGGCGGCACCGTAAGGGATCAGGATCGACGGCCGCCCGATCACCGAGATATCGGCCACCGAGGACGCACCAGACCGGCTGATCACCAGCTGCGCCTCGGACATCCGCCGCGGCACGTCATTGAAAAATGGCTGCACATCCGCGGCGATGCCATGTTCGTCATAAAAGGCACGCACGCGCGCTTCGTCCTCGCCGCGCGCCTGATGGCTGACGCGGATATTGGACAACCGTTCCATCGGCAGGCTGGCAATGGCGGGTGGGATGACGTCCGACAGGATGCGCGCGCCCTGACTGCCACCAATCACCAGCAACTCCATCGGGTAATCGCCCGGCGCGATGTATCCGGCACCGGCCCGCTCAAGCACAGCGCCCCGCACGGGGTTGCCGACATGCACACCTTCGACCCCTTCGGGCAGATCCGTGGGCCAGGTGCCGCAGGCCACCGCGTCCACCCGCTTGGCCAGGATCCGGTTCACGCGCCCCAGAACCCCGTTCTGCTCGTGCACCATGCGCGGCAGGCGCAGCAACGTCGCCGCAGCCATCGCCGGAATGGTCGGATAGCCGCCAAAGCCTACAACAACCGACGGCTTGTCGCGCATCATCCTGAGCGTCGCGCCCAGCACGCCCGCCCCGATCCGGAACGGCACCGCCGCCTTGGCGATTGGCCCACCCCGCGCAAATGTCGCGCTCGATATCTGTTCGATCTGCGTCGTGTGCGGGAAGCCGCCGGTATAGCGCGCGCCGCGTGCATCCGTGCTCAGCTTGACCCGCCAGCCGCGCGCCAGCATCGCCTCGGCCAGCGCCTGTGCCGGGAACATGTGTCCACCGGTGCCACCGGCTGCGATCAACAAAAGCGGTTGGGTCATCGCCGTCCACGCCCCAAAAGATCCGAAATCTCACCCTGCGGCCGCGACCGCGTAAAGGCCAGCAACATGCCGACCGCAATGCCCGAAGCGATCACCGAACTGCCGCCGTAGCTGACAAATGGCAAGGTCATCCCCTTGGCCGGCAAAAGCCGCACCGCCACACCCATGTTGATCATCGCCTGCACGCCGAACATGCAGGCCAGGCCCGTACCCGCCAGCCGGATGAACGGATCACGTTCGCGCACCAGCCGCAACAGCGACCGCACCACGATCCCGGTATAAAGCGCGATGATACACAGCACGAGCACCAGCCCGTATTCCTCGGCGGCAACGGCAATGATGAAATCCGTATGCGCATCCGGCAGGGACCATTTCACTTGTCCCTCGCCCACGCCGACACCGAACAGCCCGCCTTCCTGAATGGCATTGGTGGCATAGCCCAGCTGCGTGCGCGGATCGACATCGGGGCTCAGAAACCCGTCGATGCGGCGCGCGAAATGCTCTGAGTTCGAATAAGCGACCGTACCCGCAACCACGACCAGCCCGGCCATCCCGACCAGCAGCACCATGGGCGCACCGGCCACGAAATACATCACACCCCAGCCAAACAGTACCAGGCACGCCTGCCCGAAATCCGGTTGCAGGGCGAGCATCAGGACAATCGAAATGCACAGCGCAAAGGACCACGCCCGCCCCGGCGGGCCGTTCAGGTCCTGACTGGCCGCCAGCATCCATGCCGCAACCACCACGAAACCCGGCTTGAGAAACTCCGACGGCTGCACACTGGCAAACCCAAGGCTGTACCAACGCACCGCCCCCTTGCCGAAATCCGTACCGAAAAACGGCAGCATCGCCAGCGCCACAAAGGCCACCAGAAAACCCAGCACCGCAAGGCGTCGCACCACGACCGGGGACATCATCGACGTGATGATCATCACCACCAGCGCAAGTCCGCCGAAAAACGCCTGCCGCGTCACATAGTGAAAGGGCGGGAACCCGTTCTGCTCTGCCAGCGGCACAGAGGCCGCAAGCCCCAGCAACAGGCCAATCGCAAACAGGATCAGCACACAGCTGAGCGACCATTTGTCGATGGTGCGCCACCATTTGGGAAGAATCGGTTCGCCGTCCCGTACGGGAACGGCACCATAGACCATCTCTGTCATGATCAGCCGCCTTGCTGCCTAACACTGCCTCGGGTTCCCGGTTGCTCCGGGATACTCTGCGGCCACCATAGCGGCAAAATCACGCGCGGGCTAGCCCTTGTGGGCATGGCCCGCGCGGCGTTTTAGGCGGCTTTGTGCGTACCACGAATGGGGTAGTCATTGGCGCGGATGTAGGTGATCCCGCCCAGCACCTTCTCAAGGTCAGGCCGCAGGAAGGGCGCGTTCGACACATCCACCATCTGGATGTCGCCATCCGCATTCACAACGAACAGCCCCGGCTCGGCAAAGGGACGGTCAGTTTCCTGCGGACTGCGCGGGTCCGAGACATAGAGCCCCAGCGTCTGCATCTGTTCAACGCTCAACCCGTATCCCATCGCCAGCGTCGGCGCGAACTCCTCCGCCATGGCGCGTGCCTTGTCTTCGGGATCGCCGGAGGCCACGACAATATCCACCCCCTGGGCGTGGAACTTCTCCTGCATTCCCTCCAACTCGGCCAGGTATTTCTTGCACAAGGGGCAGTGCAAACCGCGATAGATGATCACCAACTGCCAGTCATGCGGCCCCTGCGGCGCGCCAAGGGTGACCGTGCCCCCGCCCAGCTTGTCGATGTCCAGTTTCGGGAACGGGTGTCCGGCGGGCAATGCAGTCATGACATATCTCCTGTGATGTCGTTCCCCAGACACCTATGCCTGCCGCGCCCCGGCACAACCCCAACGGCTTGACCCTTTCTGTGCAATCCTGCACGGGGACGTCATGGAATACGATACAGCAGTTATTGGCGCCGGTGCCGCCGGAATGATGTGCGCCGCCCATTCGGGTGGACGCGTCTTGCTGGTGGACCACGCCAAGGCACCGGGGGAAAAGATCCGCATCTCCGGCGGCGGGCGCTGCAATTTCACGAACATGTACTGCGACGCGGATGCGTTTATCTCCGAAAATCCACATTTCGCGAAATCCGCCCTCGCCCGCTACACCCAATGGGATTTCATCGCCCTGGTCGATCAGCATGGCATCCCCTGGCATGAAAAGACGCTGGGCCAGCTTTTCTGCGACACCTCGGCCAAGGATATCATCGCCATGCTGCGCCGCATGCTGCAAGACGCGGGCGTCGATCTGCATTTGCAAACCGAAGTGTTCGACTTTGCAAAGAGTAGTAAAGGATTCACCTTTGCCCTGAACGGCACCCGCACAGTCACCGCTCGCAATGTGGTCATCGCCACGGGTGGCAAATCGATCCCCAAGATGGGCGCAACCGGCTTCGCCTACGACATCGCGCGCCAGTTCGGCCACGCCATCACGCCGACCGAGCCCGCGCTGGTCCCCTTCACCTTTCCCGACCGGCGCTTTGCCGACATCTCGGGCGTGGCCTGCCCGGCGCGCGTCACCGCCGACGGCCCCGCCTTTGACGAGGCGATGCTCTTCACCCACCGTGGTCTCTCCGGCCCCGCGATCCTACAGGCCTCCAGCTACTGGGATGCGGGCCAGCCGATCACCATCCACCTCGCCCCGGACACGGATCTGGGCGCGGCATTGCGCGACAAACGCCAAAGCGACGGGAAAAAGGCGCTGACCACCGAACTGGCCCGCCACCTGCCCGCGCGACTCGTGGATCACCTGAGCACCCAGATGGATCTGTCCGGGCGGCTCGGCGATCTGTCCGATGCACGCATCGATACCGTCATCCAGGCGCTGACGCGGTGGCACCTGACCCCCGGCGGGACCGAAGGCTACCGCACCGCCGAGGTCACGCGTGGCGGGGTCGCCACCGACCACATCAGCTCCCAAACAATGCAATCGACGATGGCACCCGGCCTCTTTTTCATCGGCGAGGCACTGGATGTGACCGGATGGCTCGGTGGCTACAATTTCCAATGGGCCTGGTCGTCGGCTATGGCCGCCGCGCGCCACATCGCAACGTAACACCCTGACGCGATCCGCCCGCAGATATTCCCAAAATTAAGAATGGCGTGCGCGCGCCAGCGCGCTCCGTTGGATCACAGCCGCTTGGTTACCTCGGCCACGAAATCCTCGCCGCGCCGCTCAAAGCTGTCATATTGATCAAAACTTGCCGCCGCCGGGGCCAGAAGGACAACGTCACCCGGCTCCGCCGCGGCCATCGCGGCCTCCACCGCGGCCGCCATTGTCGTGCAGACATGCGCGGGCCCGTCCAGTTGCATCGCGAACTGCGCGGCCTCCCGGCCAATCACATAGGCTGCCTTGACCGACCCCGCCGCCGCCTTGACCACGTCCAGTCCGCCGTCCTTTTGCAACCCGCCACAGATCCAGTGGATGTTCTCGAACGCCGCCAGCGCCTTGGCCGCGCTGTCTACATTGGTGGCCTTGCTGTCATTCACATAACGCACACCACCCGCCTCGGCGATAAGCTGACTGCGGTGCGGCAGCCCGCCAAAGCTGTGGAATGCCTGCTCGATCACCTTGGGCGCAATCCCCACCGACCGGGCCGCGGCATAGGCGGCGCAGGCGTTCTGATGGTTGTGACTGCCCGGCAGGCCCGCCACCTCCCGCAGATCGATCGACGCCACCTGCCGTCCCTTGCGCGTCTCGGCCAGGTACCCCTTGCGGGCAAAGACATTCCAGCCGGGGCCTGTCAGCTTGGCCTCGACCGACACGCGGATCACGCGGTCATCCCCCGGCGCTTCTACCAGCTGGCCCGCCAGAAACCGGCCTTCCTTCTCGTCCACTCCGATCACCGCCCGGTCCGGTCCACCTTCGGCAAAGAGGCGCCGCTTGGCTGCAAAATACCCTCCCATCCCGTCATGCCGGTCCAGATGATCCGGCGTCAGGTTGGTAAATACCGCCACATCCGGCGTCAGGCTGCGCGCGAGGTCCGTCTGGTAGCTCGACAGTTCCAGCACCACGACCTCGCCGTCATGTGGAGGGTCGATGTCCAGAACGCCACGACCGATATTGCCCGCCAACTGACTGGGGCGCCCCGCCACGTCCATGATGTGATGGATCAGGGCGGAGGTTGTCGATTTCCCATTGGACCCGGTCACCGCGATCACGCGGGGTGCGGTGTCAAAATCGTTCCACGCCGCCGTGGCAAAGGACTGAAAAAAGAGACCGATGTCATTGTCCACCGGCACGCCCGCGGACAGGGCGGCGGCGACCACCGGGTTCGGTGTGGGATAGAGATGCGGGATGCCGGGGCTGACGATCAGCCGGGCAATATCGTCAAAAGCCCCGCCCCGTTTCAGATCGGCGCAGGCGAAACCTTCGGCCTCGGCCCGCGCGCGCGCATCAGGGTTGTCGTCCCAGCACACCGGGATGGCACCGCCTGCATCCAGGGCACGGGCGGCCACCAGACCCGACCGCCCCAGACCCAGAACGGCGACGCGCGCGCCCTCGAGCCCCCGCACCGGGATCATGCCTGCACCTCGGAAACGGCCCGGTTCACCATGCTTTCTCCTGCCTGTCGCGATAGAATTTTCCGGTTGTCCCCGCGGGGACATCCAGTGCCAGCCAGATCGCGGTGTCGGCCCCTTCTGCGGGCGTGCGGGGGGCGGCCCGGCCGCCCATGCGCGTGTGAACCCAGCCGGGACACATGGCATTGATAGTGACACCGTGGGGCAAATCGCGGGGCAGCGCATGGCTGAGCGCGTTCAGCGCGGCCTTGGCCACACCATATCCGCCGGGCCCTTCGAGGCCTTCGTCAAAGGCGCCCCAGCCCGAACTGACATTGATGATCCGCCCCGCACCGGCGCGCGTCATATGCGGCAGGCACAGCACGATCAGCTCGAACGGCGCGTGAAACATCACCTGCATCGACCGGCGCAGGCCGTCCGGATGGGTGATCATGCTGTCCTCGATCAGAATGCCCGCATTGTTGATCAGGATGTCGATCTCACCAGCCGCCGTGATGGCAGGGACAAAAGTCTCGGGCTGTTCGAGGTCGAGATGCACCCAGTCGCAGCCCAGCGCCGCGGCCACCGCCGCACCCGCCTGCGCGTCACGGACACCGATCACGACCTCAACACCGCGCGCAATCAATCCTTCGGCTGTGGCATAGCCGATGCCACGATTGCCGCCGGTGATCAGCGCACGGGTCATCAGCGCACCTTGAGCGTTGCAAGGCCGATCATCGCGAGGATCAGCGAGATGATCCAGAACCGGATCACGATTTGCGGTTCGGCCCATCCCTTTTTCTCATAGTGGTGATGGATCGGCGCCATCAGGAACACGCGCTTGCCCGTCCGTTTGAAATAGAGGACCTGAATGATCACACTGAGCGCCTCGACCACAAAGAGACCGCCAACGATGGCCAGCACCAATTCGTGTTTCGTCGCAACCGCGATGGCCCCCAACGCGCCGCCCAGCGCGAGCGATCCAGTGTCGCCCATGAACACGGCCGCCGGTGGTGCGTTGTACCACAGGAACCCAAGCCCGCCGCCAAAAAGAGCGGAGGTAAAGATCAGCAACTCACCTGTGCCCGGCACGTAGTGCACGTCGAGGTATTCCGTAAAATCCACGCGCCCCACCGCATAGGCGATGATACCAAGCGTCCCGCCCGCGATCATCACGGGCATGATCGCCAAACCGTCCAGACCATCCGTGAGGTTCACCGCATTGGCCGAGCCCACGATCACGATGATCGAAAACGGAATGAACAGGACGCCAAGGTTCAGAAGCACATCCTTGAGCACCGGCACCGCCAACTGGTTCTGCAACATCTCGGGATGGTTTATGGTCGCGAAATAGGCGGCGATGCCCGCAATCAGAAAGCCTAGGAGCAACCGCACCTTGCCCGGCACGCCTGCGGTCGTCTGTTTGGACACCTTGGCATAGTCGTCGGCAAATCCGATGGCCGCAAAGGCGAGCGTCACGCCCAGAACGATCCACATGAACGGGTTGTCCCAGCGCGCCCAGAGCAGGGTCGACGTGGCCAGCGCGCCCACGATCAGGAGGCCGCCCATGGTGGGTGTCCCTGCTTTGGCGAAGTGCCCCTCGGGGCCATCGTCGCGAATGGGCTGGCCCTTGCCCTGCTTGCGGCGCAGCACGGCAATGAGCGGACGACCAAAGAGAAAGCCAAAGATCAGTGCCGTCAGAAACGCCCCGCCCGCCCGAAAGGTGATGTAGCGAAAGAGGTTGAAAAAATCCCCGCCGTCCGAAAGTTCTGTCAACCAATAGAGCATTGCTGCCTGTCCCTACTCATTATCTTGTGGGCCTGTCTTTTTGTAGATGTTGGCCGTTATCCCACCGGATGGCCCATTTTACGGATGGCGTCAACGATTTGGGCAAGGCGCATGCTGAGCGATCCCTTGGCCAGAACCACGTCGCCGCTGTCCAGACTGCGCCGTACGGTGGCGGCCATCTCTTCTGCGGTTTCGGTCCATGCGCCACGTTTTTCGGCCGGCAGGGCCTCGTGCAGATGCTGCATCAGGGGGCCGACACAGTGGATTCTGTCGATCGCTGCGACCGCGCCCAGGGCGGCGATGTCGGCGTGCATCTGCGGGCCTTCGGGGCCCAGTTCCTTCATGTCGCCGACAAAGGCGATGCGGCGACCCTTGCTGACGCGCCCGATGTCGTTGGTGACCTGTGCCGCGGCCAGAACCTCGAGCGCGGCGGCCATGGAAGTCGGATTGGCGTTGTAGCTGTCGTCGATCAATTCGAGCGTCAGATGCGTTTCGACCGGATCGAGCACGATGGCCTCGCGGGCGCCGCGGCCCTCGTAGGGGGACCAGCGGCCAAGCGATTGCGCCGCCAGCGCCAGATCCGCGCCCAGCGCCTCTGCGGCGGCAAGCGCGCCCAGCCCGTTCATGGCATAGTGTTTGCCCACTGCGCCGATCTTGAACAGCAGTGGTGCCTCGTGGGCAGTGGCCTGCACCACGGTGGTGTCGCGTTGCAGATCGACCGCGTTCAGGACGAAATCGAACCCGTGTTCGCCAAAGCCGATGTCGCGCCGCTTGGCGTCATGCGCCTTGGCCTGAAGGATCGCCGCGGTGGAGCAGTCATTGTTGAGAATGGCCGTACCACCATATTCCAGACCGTCGATGATCGACGCCTTTTCCAGCGCGATGCCTTCGATGTTCTCGAATGCCTCGAGATGCGCAGGTGCGACGGTGGTGATCATCGCCACGTGAGGGCGCGCCATGCGGGCGAGTGGCGCAATCTCTCCGGGGTGGTTCATGCCGATCTCGATCACCGCGAATTCGGTGTCCTTTGGCATCCGCGCCAGAGTCAGCGGCACGCCCCAGTGATTGTTGTAGCTGGCCACGCTGGCATGGGTCCGACCCTGATCGCCCAATATCGCGCGCAGCATTTCCTTGGTCGAGGTCTTGCCGACGCTGCCGGTGATGGCAACGACGCGGGCCTCTGTGCGGGCGCGCGCAGCGGTGCCCAGCGCCTCGAGCGCGGTCAAAACGTCCTCGACAATCAGTAGCGGTGCATCCTTGGCCACGCCGTCGGGCACATGTGTCACCAACGCGGCGGCGGCCCCCTTTTCCAGCGCTTGGGCCACGAATTCGTGGCCGTCGCGCGCGGCCTTGAGGGCGACAAACAGATCGCCGGGTTGCAGCGTGCGCGTATCAATCGACACGCCCGTGGCGGTCCAGTCCGTGGTTGCGGTGCCTGCCGTAGCCGATGCGGCGTCGGTCGAAGTCCAAAGCGTCATGTCAGTCGTCCCTCCAATGCGGCCACCGCCACGCTGGCCTGTTCCACATCGTCAAAAGGCAGAACGTCATCGCCCACGGTCTGGCCGCTTTCGTGCCCCTTGCCTGCGATCAACAGCGCATCGCCGGGTTCCAGCGTGTCGACGGCGCGCAGGATCGCCTCGGCCCTGTCGCCGACCTCGGTTGCGTCGGGGCATCCGGCCATCACGGCGGCGCGGATGGCCGCAGGGTCCTCGGACCGGGGGTTGTCGTCGGTGACAAAGACCACATCGGCATGTTGCGCCGCCGCCGCTCCCATCAGCGGGCGTTTGCCTGCATCCCGGTCGCCACCTGCCCCGACAATCGCCACCAGCTTGCCCATCACATGCGGGCGCATGGCGCGCAGGGCGGTCGCCACCGCGTCGGGCGTATGGGCATAATCCACGAACACGGTGGCCCCATTGGCACGGGTCGCCGCCAGTTGCATCCGCCCACGCACGGTGCCCAGATGCGGCAACGTCTCAAACACGCGTGCGGGCTCTGCCCCGCTGGCGATGACCAGCCCACAGGCCAGCATGACGTTGTCGGCCTGAAACCCGCCAATCAGCGGCAGGCGCGCGGCATAGGCCTTGCCCCCAAATTCGAAGCGCACGTCCTGGCCGGTCGCATCAAAGCGTTGCGCCGAAAGGACAAGGTCGCCGCCATCCCGCCCGACGCAAAGCACATCATTGCCCCGCGCACGCGCAATGGCGGCCATGTCCACGCCGCGCGCATCGTCCATGTTGATCACCGCCACCCCGTCCTCGGGCAGGACGCGGGCAAATAGGCCGGCCTTGGCGTCGAAATAGGCCTCGAACGTTTCGTGGTAGTCGAGGTGGTCCTGCGTGAAATTGGTGAACCCGGCTGCGGTCAGGGTGACCCCGTCAAGA
Source organism: uncultured Tateyamaria sp. (assembly GCF_947487805.1). Taxonomy (GTDB): domain Bacteria; phylum Pseudomonadota; class Alphaproteobacteria; order Rhodobacterales; family Rhodobacteraceae; genus Tateyamaria. Next base: position 527,566 of record NZ_CANKXW010000002.1, read on the forward strand.
CGTCGCTGGTCGAGCCCGTGGGACGATGCCTCCATCGCGGCGTGGGTGATGCCTGCCCCGGCCGCGGCGGCCAGCGTGCGATGCAGGGTGATCGGCTCGGGCGTGGTGTGGGCCAGCGGCGCGGTCCAGGCGCCTTCGACCCCGGTGGTACCGAGGTTGACAGCGGCAAGGCCCATCTCGATCCAGATCTGCCGGACAAAGGTGCTGACGGAGGTTTTGCCATTGGTGCCGGTGACGGCCACGACCGTGTCGGGCTGCGCGCCGAACCACAGCGCCGCGGTCCGGCTGAGCGCCTCGCGGGGGGCGTCGGTGATGACGACGGCCACATCGGCCAGATGATCCGCCGCCAGTGCCGCCCCTGCGGCATCGGTCAGGACCGCGACAGCGCCCATGCGGACGGCGTATTGGATGAACTCGGCCCCGTGCACGCGGTTGCCGGGCATGGCGGCAAAGAGAAACCCGTCGCGCACCTCGCGACTGTCGACGGCGATGCCTGTGATCTCGGGGTTGCGCCCGCCCTGGGCGGTCAGCCCCAGCGAAGAAAGGTAACGTGCCTGCTCACCCATTGTCTGGCCTTTTGGCTCGGGTGCGCGCCGCACCTCAGTTGCTGCTGGTGAGCGTTATATCAGCCAATGTGGCGGGTTCAACGGTCGGACGCAGACCCAAAAGCGGTGCGATCCGTCCGATCATTTCGGCGGCCACAGGCACGGCTGTCCAGCCCGCGGTGCGGCGGGGTTTGTCGCCGGACGTCTCGACCGGTTCGTCCAGCGTCACGACCAGCACGTATTTCGGGTCATGGGCGGGGAACATCGTGGCGAACGTGGCGATGACCTTGTCATCGTAATACCCGCCGCGCGGCTTGGGTTTGTCTGCCGTGCCGGTCTTGCCACCCACGGCGTATCCCGGCACTTCGCCCATGCTGGCGGTGCCGGACGTCACGACCTTGCGCAGCATGGCGCGGGCGGCACGGGCGGCACCTTCGCTCATCACGCGGTCGCCCGTTTGGGTGCCGGTCTGTTTCAGGATCGTCGGCCGCACGGCCAGCCCGCCATTGGCAATGGCCGCATAGCCCGCCGCAAGGTGCATGGGCGACGATGACAGCCCGTGCCCATAGCTGACCGTGACCGCGCTCAGGTCGGTCCAGCGTTTGGGCAGGAGCGGCTTGCCGGTGCGGGCCTCGACGATCTCGAACGGGGTTGCCTCGAAAAAGCCCAGCCGTTTGAGAAAGTCCTGCTGCCGCTCCACCCCGATTTGCAGGGCCATGCGCCCGGTGCCCCGGTTCGAGGATTTGACGATGATATCGGCCACGCTCAGCTTGCCGTAGTTCTTGTTCTGGAACTCGCCGATCTTGAACCCGCCGACCTTCATGGGCCCGGACGTGTCGATAATGGTCGAGGGCGACACCAGCCCCAGATCCACCGCCTGTGCCGCTGTAAAGATCTTGAAGGCCGAGCCAAGCTCGTACACGCCCTGCACGGACCGGTTAAAGAGCGGGCTGTCGCTTTGATCGCCTTCGGTGGCGGGACGCGGGCGGTTGTTGGGGTCAAAGCTGGGCAGGGACACGACCGAGATCACCTCGCCCGTGTGCACATCCATCAGGACAGAGGTGGCCCCCTTGGCATTGAGCAGCCGCATGCCGCCGTAAAGCACCCGCTCGGCGGCGGCCTGCACGGTCAGGTCCAGCGACAGTTGCAGCGGTTTCTGGCCGTTGGCCGGATCGCGCAGATAGTCGTCAAACTGTTTCTCGACGCCCGCGACGCCGATCACTTCGGCGGCACTGACGCCTTCCTTGCCGAAACTGGCCCCGCCCATCACATGGGCCGCGAGCGCACCATTGGGATAGAGCCGCATGTCGCGCGGGCCGAACAACAGGCCCGGATCGCCGATCTCGTGCACGGCCTGCATCTGTTCGGGGCTGATCGTCTTTTTGATCCAGATGAATTTGCGCTTGCCGGTGAAATCCTCGAGCAGCTCGTCTTCCTTGAGATCCGGGAAGACGGCGGCGAGACCCTTGGCCGCGGCGGCCGGATCCACCATGTGCGGCGGCTGGGCATAAAGCGCGTGGGTTTCGAAATTGGTGGCCAGAAGGTGCCCGTTGCGGTCCACGATGTCCGCGCGTGCGGCAGAGATCGCGGCGCCCTTGGCGCTGGCGCGCGGCTCCACCGGATCGGAGGTCGCCAACGCCCCCATGCGCAAGGCCACGGTCACAAAGGCGCACAGAAAGAACAACCCCAGCACCAGCAACCGCCCCTCGGCGCGCTGGCGCATCCGGTCCCGCATTTCGTCGTGACGGGCGCGCAGGTTCTCACGCTCGATCGCATCGGGGTTTTCGCCCGCGGCACGGGCGGGCAGGATGCGGGCCAGAGGGCGCAGCGGGGTCCGGGTCATTCGCCTGCCTCCAGCGTGCCGCGCACCTCGATGGCATCGTCAAAGATCACGATACCGGGTGGTGCGGGATAGGCCACCTCGTCCACATGGCCGAACTGGTCGGGACGGAAGGGCAAGAGGCCCAGCCGGTCAAAGTTGATATCCGCAAGATCGCGCAGCCTGTCTGGACGGTTGAGATAGGCCCATTCCGCCTTGAGCACGGCCAGGCGGGCGTGGGCGGTGCGGATGTCGCGGTGCAGTTGATCGGTGCGCGCCAGCGACTCTTGCGTCGCGTAATTCTCGCGGTAGGCCCAGAAAGCGAGGCCGATCACGGCCAGGGTGGTCAGAATGTACAAAACGGTACGCATCATGCGGCCCCCTTGATCTGTGGCATCCCAATGCTCTTGGCGTCGATCTCGCCGCTGGGCGCATCCGTGCGAATGGCCACGCGCAGCTTGGCGGACCGGCTGCGCGGGTTGGTGGCCAGCTCGTTCGCATCCGGGCCGATGGCCTTGCGGCTTTTGACGGTGAACTGCGCCGGGGCCTGCGTTGTTTCCGGCGCATAACGGTTGGCGTTGGCCTGTTTGCCCGCACGCGCGGTGAGGAACCGTTTGACCATCCGGTCCTCGACCGAATGAAAGGTCACAACAGCCAGATGCCCGCCGGGTTTCAACGCGCGCTCGGCGGCCATAAGTCCCTGATAGAGCTCGCCATATTCGTCATTGACCGCGATGCGCAGCGCTTGAAAACTGCGCGTCGCCGGGTGCGATTGGCCCGGCTTGGCGCGCGGCAGGCACTTTTCGACAATCGTGGCCAGTTCCAGTGTGGTCGTGATGGGGCGCGCGGCGATGATGGCGCGGGCAATGCGCCGGCTCGCCCGTTCTTCACCATAGTGATAAAGAATGTCTGCCAACACGGCCTCGTCCGCAGTGTTGACCAGATCGGCCGCCGAGGGGCCGTCCTGGCTCATCCGCATGTCGAGGGGGCCGTCCTTCATAAAGGAAAACCCGCGTTCCGCCTGATCCAGCTGCATCGAACTGACGCCAAGGTCGAGGACAACGCCGTCGAGGTCCTGCGCATAACTGTCCATCTTCGAAAACACGCCTGCCTGCATCACCAACCGGTCGCCGTAGTCGCCCGCCCAAGGCGCGGCCATGTCAAAGGCCAGCGGATCACGGTCCACCGCAACCACACGCGCGGCCCCTGCCTTGAGCAGCGCGCGGGTATAGCCGCCCGCCCCGAATGTGCCATCCAGCCACGTGCCGCCAATTGGTGCGCACTGCGTCAGGATCGCGTCGATCAGTACCGGAATATGTGGCCCCCCAGCCCCCATGATCAGCCCATATCCCCGTCGAGGTAGACTGATGGATCGACGTCCGGGTCAAACCCGTCATCGTCGAGGGCGGCAATGCTGGCGTCATAAGTCTCGGGCTGCCAGATCTCGAACGTGTCGCCGGACGAGACGAAACGCGCCATGCCATCAAGGCCGATCTTTTCGCGCAGTTTCGCAGGCAAAACGATACGGCCCGTATCGTCCACAACCGTCTCGATGGACTGCGCGCTATAGAGCCGCTCCATCGCCTTCCGCTTGGCCGAACCGCGCGGGTGTTTGGAGATCTTTTCGTCCACCTCGTCCATGGCTTCGATCGTGAAACCTTCGAGGTAGTCGCGCGTGGCACCGCCGTAGACGATGATGATGCGGGGCGGCAGGCCGTCCGTCCAGTCGGGATCACAGGCCTCGATCACACGACGAAACGAGGCCGGGATAGACACCCGCCCCTTTGCGTCCACCTTGTGGTCGCTTTCGCCTCTGAACCTGCGTGCCACTGTCTTGGCCCGTCCCTTTGTCCTTGCGCCTGCCTGCGCCTTGCGTCCGCGTGCGCCCCCGCGCTTGAATTCACTGCCCCCGGAAATGGAAACGGCGGGTTGATCTGCTGCCACTGATCAACCCGCCGCCCTCGTCCCGCCTTGCGGGATGTCCAGCTGCGCGCGCCACCTGGGGGGATGTCTGCTCGCTCGCGCGCCGGATCTCTGGTCTGATGAAAGCGAGGTGCCTGTATGAAACCTGCTAGAGTTTTGTTGTTTGCTTGGGGTCGTTTGCTGCCCCGTGCTCGTTCTCATCCGATGTCATTAGGTATGACGTGGGAAAACATGGGACGCAATGGTTTTTTGAGGGTTAATGCGAATGCAGAGCAGTCAGAGTTACGCCGAAATAAGTTAATCCGCGCGAATTTTCAGAAGTTTTGAGCGCATCATGTCCCAAGATTTCGCCAAGACACAATATGTAGTGGCCACCAAGTCAAAGCGTAGAGCGCCCATAAAATCCCAAAAAACTCGCCACCATCGACGATTTGGCTATAATGTTTTTGCTTTGTTCTCAAGCCGAATTTTAAAACTCTGCCAATTTGATTCGAATCAATGCGCTTTTCGGGCCTCTGCCCCATGGTTTCCCATGCCCGTTCCCATTTTTTCCCATGCCCCCTTGCATCACGCGCTCCGGCAGGCCACGTTGTAGCGGGACGCTAAAAACTGCAGTAAGAAACATCATAAGTTGCAGCAGGAAGCTTTGAAAGTTTGCGGCTCTGCGATCCCACCCGACGTGTCCGGGCAGAACGTGGCGCGTTGTCGATAGAACTTCGAAGCAGTTCAGTCGCCGACAGACCAATCAACGTCGAAACAGGCGCCAGCAACTTCCAAACCCCAATCCGTAACTGGGTAGGTCATCGTAGACCAAAGATAGCCCACAGGGTTGGGGCCGATGTGGTTCTGCACAACCGCATATTTTAGTGCTGTGTGATCGAGATCGTAAACACCGGCAGCGGAGGCCTTGGAGCGCTTGAGGTGTTTGCTCAGGTCGAACGTCGAAGGACGGAACTCGCCAGAAACTTCATCTACCCGCTCGGTGCGATCGACTTCAGTTCCATTCGCTAGATCTTCAGAAATCAGCCCAAGTCTAAGCGATTTCTCAACTGGACCGGATAGGGCCAGGGACTCTGGATACTCGGCGCGCAGCTCTTGGAGCCGCCGTAAAGCACGAAACAGCTCGATCTCGTCCACCACATTAATTCCTGGCTTATTTGGAGCTATCCAATCGAGCAAACCAACGTCGTTCTGACTTATCAAACGGCGCGTACGACGAAGGATCGCCGCAGACTTCAGCGTCATTTCAAAAACCATCGCATCGTCTCCGGTCATTATTTTTAGGAGTGAGACGATCTCCGGATTCAGTTGTTCAGATTGGCTTGGATCCATGCGGCTAGCCAATAGTTGAGACCACATCTGTCGAAGAGTAGTGTCTTCCGCCTCAGCCATCCCAGAAAAAAGCAGGTAAATTTCACCATCTGGCAGCGCGCGAGCACTCTTCAGGTCGATGCCTTTTTCCTGGAGAAATTTGGCCGTTTTCTCGCATGTTGAAATCAAGTTCCGGGTACGCCATTGGCGCATCCGATCCCCAACCAGCCCGCCAAAAAATGACGAACCTAAGTCTGCGAGCCCAGTTCCACTCCGCCCCAAAATCGTGCGGATGACATCTGCGACGGCCTGATCGACAGCTTCACCTGGAACGGACATGCGGCCTTCGCTGCCATTGCTCTTTCTGTCTGCCATCGCAAGATAACCTGAGCCTAAGTTGAGTTCCCTTCCCTACTAAGCGGAAAGTTAGGCCTGTCCAACTGCTATTCCGCCGCTCACGCAGTATGCGCTCTTTGCATCTAAGTTTAAGCCCCTGCTCTTTGCTGAAGCGCGCTGCAACTGTTGGTCATAGAGCTCTCGCACGATCCAACCTTTCCGCACTCCGACACCAATCTTAACCTCACCTTCGACTGCCTCCTGCATTTTGGGCGCAGTCGTGCAATGTGGACAAACCCTAGCAGCATCTCGAGGTGTAGGCGCATGTCCGTCTCTTTCGGCGCTTCAAAAAATAGCTACAGTGCGGCTGTCCACGACAGCTACCGGATCGAGTACAAATGACACCTGAAGCACAGCGCCAAAATCAAATCTTAGCAGCTTTCGAAAGCCCGCGTGTGTGCCTAATGGAAGCCAAGGACGCTCTCAAGGAATTTGACACCCTTTTGTCTGATTGGAACCCGGACAGCACTTTCGAAATCCTTGAACAGGAGCACAACACGCCCAATCAAAAGAGAGTCCTGCTCAGACCATTGAAATTCCCGGAGCGGCTGAACGGCAAGGCATCCTCGGTCATTAAATGGTTGCGAGATGCTTTGGATCAGGCGGTTTGGACTGCTACATCTATCATTGAACATCACCCGAGCGATTGGGATGCTCGAAGAACAAATTTCCCCTCGGCGAAATCGGAGGATCATTTTGACGGGCTCTTCGAGAAACGTGGACCTTGTGGTGATCTTTCCAAGTCTTTGATGCCGCTGTTGCGTTCCTTTGAACCTTGGCCCGGAAAGCTCAGCCATCCAGGCGAGAAGGTGTGGCCAGCAGGTCCCAACCGGGTCGTCGGCAACGATATGCTGAAGAACCTCTTGGACTCCTCAAATGTTGCAAAGCATCGACACTTACTCGCCGCAAGCCCGATAATCACCGAAATGACGATTGAGGAATTCACGTTCAGCGAGGTGGTTTATGCTTCTGTTCCGCCCCGACGCATTGTCGGAACAGATGATCACTTGATTGCAATCGTACCGAATGACGCCACGTATGTTTTCGCTTCAAAGATCGAGTTCGAAACCGTACTGCATAACAGCGTTAGTTCACGCCCAAATGCTACAGCCACACAGGAACTGAGCCAAATGCTGTCAATATGTAGCGAAATCGTTCGGGACATCTCGCAGCAGACCATCATTGAAGAATACAAAGCACATCGTTGAAGCTGACAAAAGACGAAAACCGACCTTCAAACCACCGGGTTCGGATCGGTGATCCTGAACAACGGGATCGCGTAGAGCACGCCGTTCCAGCGCAGCTCGGCCAGCAGGTCCGCACTTGGCAGGATGATTGACCCGGTCCCCGTCAGGTTGGTCCCGTCGCTTTGGTCACGTAGCCCGTTGATGCCATCCCGTGGACCCATCGCCAGCTCCCCCTCCTGGCGGGCTTGGGCATTGTAGCCCATGGACAACACACCATCCAAAGTGCCGTCGGAAACATCAGACATCGCGCCCAGGAAAGTGCTGTACCGGCTGGTCGTGACAGTGCGCCCTGCCCCCCAGCCGACGCCGGTCGTGCGGATCGCCGCGTCCAAGGCGTCCGCCAGTGCGAAACCGCCGATGCCTGTGATCCGGCTGTCCGCGGCGAAACCGTGCGCGCGGCCCGCATTGAACCCCATGAACACGTGCGACAGCGGCGCGCTGTCGTTCACCTTGCCGTTCACGCCGTCCAGCATCTGGGTGCCGTCGAACGACACGAACGTGTTCACGCCTTCGAGGTACAGCCCCCATTCCTGCCCGCTGTCGGTCTTGGGACGTGTGAGGATGGTCGCCTCGTTGTTGTCCCAGATCGTCTCGACGCAGTCGCGCAGGTGGTAGGCCGCCGCCGGGGTATTGTCGCCAGCATCGAACACCCGGTTCAAACCCAGCATCAACCGTTCGCAATTGTCGGCCCACAGCGCCCGCTGACCGGGCCGGTTGAACAGATTGGCATGCAGGCTGACATAGGCCGCCTGGGACAGGATCACTGCATCCGCCAAGGGCGCATCGAACACGTTCCGCGCGATCTCGATCAGCTGAGGCCGCAACAGGTCGTTGACCGTGCTGCCCAGCCGCGTCGGCTGCACAACGATGCTCGATGCCGGATAGTCACCGGCCACGGCCTTGCCCTCGCCACCACTGAACGTATTGCCTGTCGCGATCACGCGCGACTTGAAGGCGACGTCGCCGTCATCGAGGTCCGGATCCCCGGCTTGAAGTCGCAGCCCCCGTTCGGTGTTCGGCCCGGCGATGGACACGTTCGAGCTCCAGGAGGCGTTCGCCGAGATGTTGCGGTGCCAATAGTTGATCGTGCAGTTCTCGGCGGTGTTCAGATAGAACAGTGCGTCGCGGCTTTCGCCCGTGAACATGATGCCCGATTTATAGCCCGCGCACTGGTTGCTGAAAGCGATGATCTTCTCGCACTGCTCGAACTGGATGAAGTTCCGCTGCAAGGAGCCTTGCATCCCCCAGTTGCCCGAAAACGTCACGAAATCCGCATGGGCCGCACCAAAGCAGTTGCCCGGCTCTGTGGAATAGTCGAGGCAACCGGTGACCGCAAAGTTCACATTGGGATTGTCCTCCGGTGCGATGCCGAAAGTCGGGGAATAGATGCACGCGTTGGCCTGGGCAAAGTGGAGCTGGCAATCCGCGCCGATCAGATCCTCGACACCGCAGTCCGTGGTGCCAAGCGCGAGGATGGATGTCGCGATGTTGTTCTCATGGTCCTGGAACGAGGTGACCAGCTGGCCGAGCACTTTGTCGCTCTTGAGGCCCTCGGTGAGCTCAATCTCGACCTCCCAGACACCGTTGACCTGCTGCGCCACGGCGTCTTCGGCCAGCGTGTAGATCTCGGAATAGTCGACGGCCTTCACGTAGTTGCTGTCGGTGTGGAAGGCGAACTGATAGCCCTTGAGCAGCGTGTTGGCGCTGGAGGTGAGCTGGGCCGCGCGCAGCACGAGGCGGTTTTCACCTTCGTTATAGGCCTGCTTCAGCACCATCCGGTTGCGCGGCTGCTTGACAAAGAACGTCTGCTCAGCCTCCACCGCAACGCCCAAAGGCGCGTCCAGATCAAAGGCACCAGCCCCTGCGGCCAGGGTCACATCCTGCTGGATGATACGGCGGTAGAGGACGCCCGCCACGCGCCATTCCAGCGCGTCACCGGCCAGAACAAAGCCCTCGCCCAACCCCTCGAGCGGCACGGTTTGGGCGGTCGCGGGCAATGCCGCGGTGATGTCGCCCGCAGTGCTGCCGGAGCTGATACCGCCAGAGGTGAAGAAGCTGTTATAGGCACCCGCCTCGGGCCGGTTGCCATGATAGGTCATGTTGCGCAGCCACGCATTGTGAACGCCAGGCTGGAAATACACACCGGGCCGCGCATTCGGTCCCTGCTTCAGGACCGCGGACTTGTCCGCACCAATCAGTTCAAACCCTGACACGGGCATCAGGGTCTCATCAAAGGTGTAGCTTTCCCGGCTGCGCAACATCACCTGCGCCATACCGGACGCCAGCGCAGCCTTCACCGCTGCTGTTCCGTGTTGAAGGTCGGTGAGGTCTTTGCCCTGGCCAAAGTGGTCGACATAGACCGGCGTCATCGGAGCCGCACCCGGCAGTCCCGGCACGGTCGTGTTCTGACGCTGGACCGTGAACTTCAGGCCCATGACCTCGAAGGGACGGCCGTCATCCGGATTGCTGTTGGTGATCCATTCAAGGGCCTTTTCAAAGCTCGTAAAACCACCTGCATCAGGCCCGACAGCTTTCAACGCGCCACGCGCGATTGGCAGCGCTTCGCACCGCCGGACACACAAGCCGGGGTTCGCTCCAAAGCTGCGCACAGCGGGGGCGTAATACCGCGCAGCGCCCGGCAGGATCACGTTGACGGAGGGAAAGGCCGCACGTGATACCTGTGCATACCAGCTGCCCGTCCGACCCACATCGTCCAGGTCATCGAAGCTATGCACCTCGATAAACCCGTCCGCTCCGGCCAGCTGGGTGCCGTCGGATCCAAAGCAGACCACACCGAACGTGACGCCGTCGCCAGCGGGATCGCTGATCTCGACGGTGCGCTGCACTTCGAACGCCACCTGGTCCACCGCGTCGATCCCGATCGGGATCAGGCTGTCCAGCGCCACGACGGCCTCTCCCACGATCCCGATGCCCTTGCCTGCCGCAGACGCAACCACGTCTGCCGCACTGTATTGTGTGCCCCCTGGTGCCAGCTGATCGCGGAACCGCGTGGGCTGCTGCCCGGGATCGGGCCGCGCGCCAAGCGCATTCTCATCGGCAATCGCGTGCACCTGTTCGTCAAACCCGGCAATCTCAGATGCAGATCCCGGACCTGTAGAAAGGCGCTGCCAGTTACCTGCAAACGTGTCGGTGGCCGGGGTCGCGATGATGGCGACCAGCATATCGCCCGCAGCAAAGGCCTGTCCGTCCACCGACCCCGACGCCGCCACATAGAACACGGCACCTTGCGCCGCATTGGCCGGGAACGCCCCTGATGCCGGATCCCACTGGCCCGCCTGCATCAGTGTGCTGGCCAGCTTGGCCTGATCGTCCGGCGTCATCCATTTGCGCGCCGCTGTCTCGGACACATCATCCGCGTTCGGCGATGCAATCAAGCGCGCCCAGTTGGCCTCAAACGTGTCTGTGGCGGGTGTTGCGACAAGCGCCAGCACAATGTCACCCGCACGGAACCCGACGCCGTCCACTGAACCGGCATCCGTGGCGGTGTACATCGCGCCCGAGCGCGCATTTGCCGGAAAGGCACCGGACGCAGGGCTCCAGGTCCCGGCCTGAGTGGCGGCGGCACCAAGGATCGCCTCGTCGTCCGGCGTCATCCATTTGCGGTTTGCCGTCTCGGCGACGTCGTCGGCAGAAGGTGCGCTGACCAGCTGCGACCAGTTGCCTGCAAACGTGTCGGTGGCGGGCGTGGCCACCAGGGCGATGAGGAGGTCACCGGCGGCAAACTGGACGCCGTCCACCGTGCCGCCTGTTGTCGTCACATACGCATCCCCGACCTCCGCGCCGGACGGAAACGCACCTGCGGAGGCGTCGAACGCACCCGCACCCGCCACATAGCCCTGCAGCGCGGATTGGGAGACCACCTGTGCGATGAGATCTGACGCGGATTGCCGTACGAGACTGCCGTCCCGATGGCCCATCACATCGTCAAGAAGAGCGGCTTGCGGCAAGCCGTCGGTGGTCATGTTTCCTGCCATGTCGATCCCTCAGTAAATCAGGGTCGAAAATGGTCCTTCCAGCGTGCCCAAAACGCCCGAAACGTTGCGCGGCGCGACGTAGTAATCCTGCATCCCCAACGGGGCACTCAGCGTGGTCTGCTCAACGACAAATATGTCGTCGACACTGCCGTCGAAATCCGCCGTCTTCGTGATCCGGAAATCGGTGTTTCCGGTCTGGGCGATGATGGTCAGACTGTGCGTGCCGTTGGCATCCACATCCTGACCGGCGATGGTGGTGCCCCCGAACAGTTTGGGGATCAGGCGTCCTGCCGTCAGGCCGGACACGGTCAGGGTGATGCGATAGGTCTTGCCAGCGGTCAGGGGTGCGGCATGGTCGAGGTTGCTGGCGGTGCCTGCCGTAGCACTCGCCGCGCCGCTTGCGATCGACCAACCAGCGCCCGTGCTCCAGCCACCGGCCCCGTCCGCAAAATTACCGTTGTCGAGGATATTGGTGCGGGTCAGATCGCCGTCGGTGATGACCACCGATTGCCCCGGTGTGACCGTTGTGTCCCTACCCGTCTGATCCGTGTCGGGATCAGGCGTGTCGCCTGCCGCGACCCGGAACAGTGCCACGCTGTCGATGCTGTCGTCAGCGGGCACGGCGACGGTGACCACCGCGGCACCGGGCTGGTTGGTGACAAGGATGGTCGACGGGTCGAGGTCACCGGCCAGCGCGGTGTCGCCCAGACCCACGATGTGCGACACGCGTGCGCCGGTCGTCTCGATCCCGCCTTCGGAGATGGCATAAACCTCGATCTCGATCTCGTCGCCGAGGCTGTAGCCGCTCAGCTCGCCGCCGCCCGACGCCGGTTCGATCGGCGAGTTCACGAAGCTGGTTGTACTGGCGAGACGGTGGCGCACGCCGAGCATGGTCTCACCCAGGGTGGGCCCGCCTTCGGCCACCTCCACCAGCACCGTGTCGACGGTTCCAGGCGTGCCGCTGTCGGGGAAGTCCAGCCAGTTCGAAAAGACGCTCACAATGCGCGGAACTGGCGGTGCCTGATCGGCCATGGTGATCGGAACGCCCACATCGTAAATCCACTCGGGCGGCACGTCCGCGTCTGTTTGCGTGTCGATCTCCGGCGCATCGGCAACCAGCGTGTATCGCGCGCCAAAGTCCTCCAGCGCCTCGATGCCGAAGACGCGCATCATGCGGGTCTCGGACCCGAGCACGCCGATGATCACGTGATCACCTGGGCGTGGCCGGGCGGATGGATTGCTCAGCCCGACCAAAAGGGCTCCGGCGCTCGGCGGTACCAGTTCCTCGACCACGGACAGACCCACCGTGTCGCTTTCATTCTCGAACACCCGGAACCGCATTCCATAGGTCACGCCCTCTTCAAAAATGGGCTGGCTCTGCAGCGCAACGAGGTCACCGACCACGTCCTCCACACGCGTGACGTGGGTGGCCGTGCTCAGGCTCCGGATCGGCACAGCGGCCTTGTCGCCCCGTTCGGCGAGGCGGACCGGGCCGGTTTGGTTGACGAAATACCGGGACGCGCGCGCGTCCTCTTCGTACTGGGCGCGCCGCCCTTCGGTCCAGATCTCGTCGGGGTGCGTCTTGCCGGGCAGGAGCAACTCCTCGGTGATCCGGATGTCACCGGTGTGACCCGGCCATGGGATGATACGTTCGGCGGGCCGGTATTCGTTGGTCTCATCGAGAAACGGCACACGAAACGCGTCTGGCCTGCGCACAAAGCTGCGCGACCAGGCAATACCGCCCCCGTTGACCGCGCTCAGCTCGAAGTCGACGGCGCGTGGGCGATCAATGAACACGGTCCACTTGCGACCGTCATGGCGCGGCATGGCCCGCCCGGCGCGCGCGCATGCCCTGAGGAGGTTCCCGAACTTCTCCAGTTCGGTATGCGCCCTGTTGTATTCAAAACCACGCGCGACACAGAAGTCGTGCCAGTCCTGCATCGCCTCCCAGTCGATCTCGCTGTCGCTCACCGGGTACGGGTTCAATTCACCCTTCAACAGGTCGACAAAGGCCGCCGCTGGATTGCGTGTGAGGCCCACCGCCCAATCCGTTCCGTTCCAGTCCTCGGCATAGCGTTCGACCAGCGCGTTCACGCCGTCCAGAGGGCCGTTGAGCTGTGCCGTGGCCTTCACGCGGATCGACAGCAGGGTCAGGGGCTTGCCGAGGTTGATCGGGTATTCGGGACGCAGCGACTGGATCGCCGCGATATAGCTGCGATCAGCGACGCGCAACGTTAGGCTTTCCGGCGTGAGCCGTGTCACGCGCACCTCGTATCGGTCGCGCGTCGGCAGTTCCCACAGATAGGCCCGATATTGCGGATCCCGGCTGCGCCCAAGGATGTTGCGCTCAAAGACCACGGTCCAGTCGGTATCGCCCACAAGGCGGTGCTCGATGCGGATGCCTGTTTCCTGCCCCGACAGGCTTTCGTCATCGAGAACGCGGTAAAGCCCTTGGGGCCAGCTCCAGATGATCCGGACCCATTTGGTCCGTGGCGCGGTGATGAAGACCGACGGTGTCTCTTCAGCGGCGGCCCCGGCGATCACGGCTCCCAGATCATCGCGGGGAAAAGGCCGGATCATCTCCACGCCTTGCGCGCTGGTCAACACCTGGCTGGAATAGAGTGTCACGGGATCGTCGGTGGGCCAGCCTTCGCGCACCTCAAAATCCACCTCATCGAAATCCGTCAACGGACGGTCACCGATCCGGATATCCGACACCTTCAACGGGCCGTGGCCAAAGGTGAAGAGCGACCGGTAATACTGCTGATTGCTGACGGTTTCGACATAGCTTTGCGCCGCCAGGTACGGGGCCATGCGGATCCGCCCGCAAACATAAGGCACCGCTTCGCCGGGGCGCGCCTCGTTCTGCCATCCCGAGATCGCATAGCCGGGCAGCGCCGCGGTCTGGGTGCGCACAGGCGGGCGTTCGGGCGGGATCAGCGCATTGACGAGGGATGTGCCGAGCAACTGCAGCCCGAAGCCAACGAGGGACGTTCCCAATGGGCCAGCAATACCAAGCGCACCAGCGATAGGCCCCGCCCATGCCACCGCCGCAACTGCCACCAACGCCAGCAAGACACCCCGTACAAGGTCGCGGCCCGGCACCATAAGGATCAGCACCTGCGCCCCTGGTCGCGGGCGCACAAACCGCCATTGCGCCGCTGGAATGGACGTCTCGCCGCCTGCGCCGCGCACGATCACGCGGACCTGATCGTACTCCTCTGCCGCCATGCCGGGGAGCGCCTGACGGACAATCTCCAGAAGTGTCAGACCGGCCTCAACCTCGAGGGTCGCAGGCCCATCGGGCGCGGCCAAAGCATGGCCTGTCGCCACGGGGATCAGTTGGGTCATGGGGCCTCCACATGGCGGTAGTGGCCCAGCAACCGGCACCGCCATACCGGATCCGAATACAGGGTCAGACGCACAGACCCGCCGGTGACATGGAGAAAGTGCTGCGCGTCGACCGTCACGCCCACATGGCTGGCATAGCGCCCGGTCCGAAACAGCGGCACCGTGAACCACCCTGGCCCCGGCACTTCGATCCAGTCGTGACGACGCACGTCCGAAGACAGCAGCGCGTCCAACTCCCCCAGCGCATTGGTCGATCGGTAATCGTCGGAATGGCAGGGCAGATCGATCCCAAGCTCGTTGGCGTGCACCAGCCACACGAGGCCCCAGCAATCGAGCCCGCGCCGGTCTCGCCCGTGGGCCTTTTCGGGGATGCCGATATAGTCGTCTGACCAGCTCACGATATCAGCCCCGGAAAGCGCTCTCGCGTGAACCGCTCATAGGGTGCCAGTTCGTCTTCGATCGCGTGGCGCGAAAAGGAGATGGAGATCTCGCCCTCATCCGCTTCGACACTGGTGCAGTCCAGCCCGAAATACTCGATCTCAGGCACGTCCGGTGAGCTTGCCATGACCACCGCCATGTTGAGCTGCGCCGGTGTGGTGATCGCCTCCAGCGCCTCGGCAAGGCGGCTGTCCGTGTTGTAGATGATCAGGCGGGTCTGCGCCGGTGTATTGTCCTCTTCGCCCGGCAGTTCCGCATTCACGATGACGAACAGAAACGGCTCCGCCACGGTGTCCGCACCATTCCATTCCGACCGGGTGCCATAGGCCAACGGGTCTGCCGAGATCCGTTCGGTGGGATCCGTCGAGATGCGCACCGGCGCATCGAGGTCCGGGTGCGAAATCTCGAACAGAACGATCTCCACATCCTCCGAGTGTTCTGCATCCACATGGGTCCGAGCATTGAGCGACAGCACCTTCATGGCAGCTTCCAGACCGAAAAGGTGACCGTGATGGTCTGGCCGCGCAACGTCTCGCGGGGCATGTCATCTCCGATCAGGCACAGCATCTGCGCCGCGGCACACAAGGGTTTGCCGTCGGGCCGCAGGATCGACACGCCCTGGGGTGTATCCAGTGGCCAGCCATCCGACAGCGTGTCCGGCATCCAGAACGGCAAAGTGCCATCCGCCAGCAAGCCTTCGAAAAACGCATCGAATATCTGCTTGCCGTGCCGATCGAGGACAACGGTCAAATTCTCCTGCGTTGCACCCTGGCTTGTGCGCCGTCTGTACGCGGGCAAGCCGGTATCATTGCTCAGGCGACGCCGGTTGTCCTGGCGCTGCGCCTGGAACTGTGCCCTCGCCGGGGGCGGCAAGCTGTCCGGCCACACAGGCAGTGTCATCGCAGTGCTCCTCTCCGGGTCAGCCCATACCCGTCAGACAGAAAACGTTGCGCCTGGCCATCGCGAGCCGCCATCCCGTTGGCCACGGCTTCGGACAGGACAAGGCGTTGCAGACGCTGTCCGTCCGGTTGGCGTTCCTCCTGCATGCGCGCCCCCAGCGGCACGCCAGCGGGCGGCTCGACGATCAGCGTCGTCGACCCCCACCCCATTGTCGATGATCCGCCCAGGCTCCCGCCATTGGCAAGGCCCGGCAGCGGTGCGCCCGCGTTGATCGCCTCGAGCAAACCGCGATGACGCGCGGTTGCCGCCGCGTTGATCGCCATTTCGCCCGGTGACATCAGGACCAGCTGTCGATCATCGCGCGACCCGCCGTCGCCAAAGATCATGCCCCCGTCCTTGCGGCCCGGCAGGCGCGCTGCGGCACCCGGAAAGATCGCACCAAAAAGCGCACCGGCCAAACCACCAATCCCGGAGCTGCCGCCGCCGGAGTTGCCCCACATCAGCGAGGCCAGCGGGCCTTCGCCCAGCAGGATCGCCTCCCAGGCGACACGCTGCAGCGTGTCGCCAAGGCGTTCCCAGGCCTGTGCCGCCGCATCGCCGCCCTTGGTCAGGTCCGGGACTACATCCAGAAGCGTGTCGGACAGCAGATCGTACTTGTCCTTGGCATCCTCGACAGCCCGCGTTTCGGACTGCCGCAACAGGATCAGCTCCTCGATCTCCGCGCGTTCGGCAGCACTGGCGTTTTTGAGCGCATCGCGGTTGCGCAGCATCTCTTTCTGGACCGGATCGGTTTCGCGCAGGATGGACAGCTCGTCCTTGTACCGCGCGATCAGCTCGGCCACCTCGTCGCGCTCGGCACGGGCCGCACGCGCACCACTGCCGCTGCGGCCAGCGCGGCGCGTCCTTGCCGTGGTCAGACGCCGGAAATTGTCAACCGCGGCCCGCTGGCCAGCCCGGCCAGCCGCGTTTTGCAAGACGGCCTGCCCCATGACCGCATCTTCGTCCTGCATCTGCGGCGTCGCATTGGCGAGCTCAAGCGCGGTGGACAGGGCGATACCAAGGGCGTTGGCCAGACGTTCCGCTTCGGTTGCGCCTGCCCGAATGGAGGACGCAACGTCGACCTGCGACAGGGCCAGACCTTCCTCGAAGGCAAGTCGCAATTCATCCTTGAGCTGCTCCGACACATCCAGTGTCTCCAGCATCTCCTCGAAGGCGCGCCGCTCCGCATCGGCGCGGGCATTGGCATACTCGATACTGTTTTCGCCATGGCTCAGCGCGACCTCGCGCAGGGCGTTTTCCTCGCGCAGTGTGTCCAGCAACCCAAGGGCCTCGTCCTGCGCGGCCTGGCGCGCGACGGAGGTTTCGATCAGGGCGGACAAACCATCCCGGAGGCTGTCTGTCACGCGGTCCTGGACGGCCTCAAGGTCGGAATTCAGGGCTACCGCTTCGTCAAGCGCAACCAGCATCTCCTTCAGGGAGGCCAGCTCAGCTTCAGCATCACGCAGATTGTTTTGAACACCACGTTGTACCAGATCTCGCGCGCCTTGGACGCGCCTCATGGCATCCTGCGCGCTCGCTACAACCTTTTCCTGCGCCTCGATCGCCCTGAGAAGATCAAACCGTTCCTCGGATCCCGCGCCGGACAACATTACGGCGTTGCTGCGTTGGAGGTTCGCCAGCTTTTCTTCGACGGCACCAATCGCTTCGACCAGGCCGCCAGCTTCCTCCGAGGATCTGGTCAGCCATTGGACCAGCGCCGCACCTGCGGCAATGCCACCGATCGTCACCAGGTTGATAGGCGACAACAGGCTCATGAACGCCGTGCCCAACGCGCGCACCGCCTGGCCTGCCCCCATCGGCCCCAGAACCTGCGTGATCTGCGTACCTTGCTGCAGGGCCAACTGCAGCGGGTTCTGGCCTGCGGCCATCATCACACCGACATCGTTGAACTGGGCGGTCAGGTTGCCAACCGACCCCGCGGCCAGCACATGGGTTTGATTGACACCCCGCGCCGCCGCAGCGGTGGCATTCAGCGCCGCGCGGGCCTGCGTGGCGTCCGTCGCCAGCGCATCAAGGGATGCCCCAGCCGCGCGACCCTCGCTTTGGACACGGTCAAGACCGCCCGAGAGCCCGTCCACGGCCCCCTTTGTTTCCCGGATCGCCGCCTGTGCCTGTCTGCCGTCCGCCGTGATCCGCGCATGGTATTGAAGTGTCATTTCAATCCTCGTTCAAACCACGCTTTGCGCCCTGTTCGATGATGCGGATCTGATCCCAAAGATGCGGCGTGACCGCGATGCCGGCCATGCGCAATTCCGCCTCGGCCTGGACCACGTCGAGCCCCAGAAACACGGTCTGCGCATTGGGGCGCGGATTGATCCGCCACAGATCGCTGATCCGCAGAAAGGCCTCGACCGCCGCGACGTGTTCCGGCCACAGACCATCCTCGGGCATCGCGGTGTCCGGCGTGAGGAGATCTGGCGGAATGCCCCAAAACTCCGCGTCTGCCTGCAATTCGGACCGGACCGATCGCGCATCGGCAAAGAGTGTGCCATTGGCCCACGCGCGCCCGGCCCATTTCAGTTTCCCGAAGCGCCCTGGATCCGGCCCACACGGAACCCGACCAGCATGGCCGCGCGCAGATCAGCTGTCTTGAGGAACGGCTCCTTCAGCACCTCAAAGGCGATCGGCTCCTGCATCTCGTTCACCACGTCGCCGAGATCGACCAGGACCGCGCCCAAAAGCGCCTTGACACCGTCCTCGGGATTTGGGGTGTCCATCAAGTCATCGATCTCGTCATCCGGCAGCAGCTTGAATGTCGCGTCAAACGTCTGACCGTCGGCGGCGGTGCAGGTGGTGGTGAATTGGCGGTTGTTGCTCATGACAAACACGTGGGGGGTCTCCTTGGATCAGGTGAAGGTGAGGGTCCATTGGTCGTTGCCGGTAACCGGCAATGGCCGCAGGTTGAGAGGCCATTCCATGATGCCTTGCGCCTCGGTCGGTGCACCGGGGCGCATGACCTGGGCGGCGGGCACGGCAAATGCGACGCGCCGCCCGTCTGCGGTTCCGTGGTTCAACGCCAGCGCAACAGTTTCCTGATCGCGTGCCAGGGCGAATGGGTCCAAGGTGGACAGTGCATCCGCTTCGATCTGCGTGGTGACGCTGTCAGACCGGTCGACAATCACGATCTCGTCCTTGCCAACGAGGAACCGGCCCTCGACTTCATTGCCCATGGCCAACGTGAACGAACGCATTTCATGCGGCGTGCCATTGATCGTGAAGGTTGGCGTGTTCGCTTTGGACGCGACCTGCGGTTTCTGCAGCCCCGACAGGTTTGGCGTGACCGCGACCTGATCGGTCGGCTTGGTCCAGAGGCCCGTAACCGTGCATTCCAGCATCGGAATGCCGGACGCGTTCACCACCACATTTGCGTCACCGCGTGCACCGACCAGGGCAAACAGGATGCCATCGATGTTGAGGTGGTAGGTCGCGCTGTCGAACCCACCCGAGATCGGATTGTATTGCACCGAGGTGTTCGCGGTGATGGTTTCGGCCAGCCCCAGCGACCGCAACACCGGCGCAAATTGCGGTGCGGTACCGGCAACACCCGACCCGACCAGTTCGACTGTGAAGGTCATGACCATGTGCAGATCTGCCGGGATCGTGCCAGACGCGCCCAGCCAGGGCGTGTCGTGGCCCCGATCGACGTCCTGCCCCTCCATGGGCCGGATGCCCACGTTGATGCAGTGCAGCGCGTTGCCAGCACCCGGCCCGGCATCGACACCATAGGTGTCCTCCAGGGCCGCAACCAAAACCTTCTTTCGCCAGTATAGCTGCATGGCTTAACTTTCCTTCTTCTTGGCGGGAGGCTTGGCCCCTGCCTTGGGCGGTTTCGTGGGCGCTTTGGTTTGTTTCAGAGCGCCACTGCTGGTGGCGGTGTAGGAGCCGCCCGTCTGCGGCAGTGCTTTGGTCATGATGCGAACCTCAGTTGGTCGTTGATGCGGAATGTCGTCATGAACGCGACAAATCCGGTGCCGTTGTCGAAAGGGCGTTCCTGCGCCAACTCAAAGACACCCAGCTCGTCATCGGGTGCCCAGCCGCAAAACGCCGCGTGAATGGCATCGAGCGTCTCTTCGATCCCTTCCAGGGCCTTTTCGCCCGTTCCGTCATTGGCACGGACAAGCGTGACAACGGCGATCTGACGGGTCACGGGTTGGCGGAAAAAGCCGGTGGCGAGGTTGGCAGGCTGGCCCGACACGCCTTGCGGCAGGACGAAGAATTCAACGCCTCCGGACATCGTGGAGACGCCCGAGCGCAGGCGCTGGAAATCGGCAAGCAGGCCCGTGCGCCCGTCCGCTTGCGGCAGTTGATCCTCCAGACGGTCGCGGCAGGCCTGAAGCATCACACGAACCCCTTCATGTTCTGCGCGGTAAACGGGCGTTCACGGTCCGTAACCTGCGCGCCCCCGCTGTCGGTTTGCGCAGGCGTTGCCCCTTCTGCGTCCAGGGCGATAACGCCAGAGGCGATCTCGCGCAGTTGGCGCAGGGCAGCCTCATATTCCGCCGTGATCTTGGGGTTCGGCTCGTAGACGTGAAGGGTGTAGATGGTGATCTGCCGCGCCAGCGTGGCGATGAGTGCCGGCACGGGTGTCAGCGGCAGAACATACCGGCGCTTGACGTAGCCATCGATGGTCGCCTGTGCCTCAAGGATCGCCCGATCAACCACGTCTGCGTCAATCTGGCCCGTGGCCACCTCCCCCCGGTCGGTCAGACCAACCAGAAAGTCGGCGCCGTAGCGCTCACTGAGTTCTGAGAGGGTGGTATAGCTCATGGAAGGCTCCTGGGGATTGCGCCCCCGATGCTCTGACCGGAGACGCCATTATTGTTCAGCCCGCCAGCCGGACCGCCTTGATCCGCTCGAGCTCGCGGAATTCATCGCGCGTCAAACGCATTGGCATGTCCGCCTTGTAGCGTTTGCCATTGTGGCGGATGGTCTCCAGCGCAATGGCCTCGATGACGGGTTGGGAGGTGACGGCACCGCCACCTCCCGCCGCCGCGCCAGCCGCGCCATCGCCCCCCACCGTCGATGCCTCGGCCTCGGCCACTTTGCGCTCGAGCGTGTCGTCGCGCATATTGCCCGGCTTGATGCCCACAGCCTCCGCGCGCTTCTCCAGCGCGATCCGCGCATCCGATTTTTTGGTCGTTTCGCCCATGACGCCCTCCGCTTATTGTGCCGCGAAGGCGTTCTGGATGAAGTATCCGGCGTCCTTTGCGACAACCAGTTCACGCACCCGCTCACCGGTCCGGATCCGGACACCACCCTCGAGGCCCACATCTTCGTCGATGATGCGCCCGGCAATTTTCGCGCCCAGCTCGGCGGTATAGCCAAACGTCACCATACCGGGCTGTGTTGTGGCCTGACGGTTCTGGTGGATCAGCGCGATGTGGTTGCCCCAGGCACGCTGCAGGGACGGATCCTGACCCGGTTTGGCCGAGTTGTAATAGGCCTCCCCGATCTGGATGTTTTGCAGACCTTCACCCGCGAACAGATCCAGAAACTGCTCCGGCGTGATGATGCCGTCAGTCGTGCCACCGCCGCGAACGGCGTTGACCAGCTTGGGATGCTTGGACAGCTTGGACCAGCCGTAGCGGCTGATGACCATCATGTTCGGGCGGTAGATCAGCGTGCCGTTCATGGCGTCGCCGATCACATTGATCGGATCGGAGTTGACGTAATCGGTCAGCTGATCCCCACCGGCCAGCACCTCGCGCCGGGTGGCGTCGTAGGTGTCGGGGTTGTGGATGATATTGGCCACGCGCACTTCGCGGATGTTGCCAATCGTCTCCTGCAGCATTTCCACCGCATGGGTTTCGGGGTTGTGCATCGACAGCTTGGCGGCACGCTGGCGTTCGGCTTCGGAAATATCCGAATGCGGGATCGGGCTTTCGAGGCCCCAATCCTTGACCGAGCTTTCCTTCTCCTCGCTGGAGAATTCCATCTGCCGCACGCGGCCACGACGGCCAACCTCGGCCTCGGGCACCTGAAAGGCCTCGGCCAGGGGATACTCGTGCCACTTGAAGGTCTCGGACCCGACAGGCACGCGCGGCATGACCTCGTCCGCGATGCGGTTGGCCGCGCCGTTCTTGTAGGCGATGGCCACAGCGCTCAACGTTGCATCCACGTTGAAGGGGCGTTTGTAAGACATGTTCAATGGTCCTTTTCAGATCAGGCCTGGTGCAGGATGCCCGGCGCAAAGAAGAAATCGACGACGTCATCCGCTATACCGGGCTCGTCCGCGTAGCCGACGATGCGCACCGTGGTGCCAGCCGCCGCGACGGCAGCAATCGCCTTGCCGTCTGCATCCGATGTCAGCGGGTCGCCCGCGTTCACCGCACCGCCAAGCTGGACAGACAGCAGACCGCCGCGATGCACATCGAGCATTTGCCCGGCATCTGCCCCAAGGCGGTCGGACACCCCCAGCACCGGATCGGTGTTTGCCGCTGCCGTCTGCACGGTCGTGTCGTTTGCGGCATCCGCAAAAGCCACGATGCGATACCCGGCAACAGCTGCCAGCGCGGTGTAGGATTTGATGAATGTCGGGATCATGTCTTGCCCTCCATGACAGCCTGGACAGCCATCGCGGTGGTGATCACCACGCCATCTGCCGCCTGTTTGGTTTGGTGTGCGACCGCCAGATTGGCGATCTCGGTTGCCGTCAGCGCGCTGACGCCTTCACCTGCTTGAGGCGGGGCGGCGGTCAGGCCGGTTTCGCCAAGCTGGGGCAGTTTCGCCACCAAGCTTTCCGCGCGCTCCGGGTTTTCCATGTGCAGCGCGACCCACGTCTCGCGATCCGCAGCGACGGGACGCTTGTCCGCGATGGCACCGTCGACAAAGGCCTCGGCATCACGCTTCTTGTTGCCCTCCTCCAGTGCTTTGACCTGGGCGGTCAACGCGACCACGGTTTCCGTGGTGCCGTCGGCACCGGCCTTCAGCGCCTTGGCCGTGGCGACCAGTTCGGTGGCACTGGCGTCGTCGCCGAGATCCAGTGCACCGCGCAGATCGGTCAACGCCGTCATCGCGGCCTCACCGTCCGAGGGCGCATCCTTCATCTTCATGATTGCCGCCATGACGTCCTCTTCGGACGCCGTGTCGGACAGGCCGAGTGCTACGGCCAGCTTTTGCAGGAATTCCATCCCGTACTCCGCTTGTGTGGTGAGCGCCGAAAGCTGGCGCAGGGCTGGATTGTTGGTCAGAGCGACCGATGCAATCCGGGTGACTTTGCCCGCCTTCGTGTGGCGAAGGATGGGCGACACGCCCCAAAAGGCGCGATCCGCCATGAGGGCGCGACCTGCGGTGGTCCAATCGACCTTGCCCCAGATCCCGTCCTCGCGTTCGGTCAATTCGATGATGTAGCCATAGGCGCGCCGGTCCGCGACGTCCGGCTTGATGGACGAATGATCCACATCGATGAAGATCGGCTCACCGGAAGTCAGGCTCGTCGAGATCACCGCATCAGCGTCGTCGTAGAAGAACGGGCCGCGCCCATCGGTGGCCATGGACTGACCAACTGGCAAAAGGCGCAACCATTCCGGCGCGTCACCGTCGGTGGCTTTGGGCGCTTCGAGAACGGCAAGCGCAGTGGTCAGAGTGGGCGATGTCATGATGAGGTTGTGCCAGCACACAGCCCCGCGATACGTCCGAAACGTTCCCCGCTAGGGCGCGTCCGTCGTGGCAGTCAGCCAAAGCTCAATGGCACGCAGGATCGCCATTTCGTCATCGGGACCTATGCCCAGATAGGGGCGTGCTGGAATATGCCCCCATGGGATGGCCATCGCAAAGGCACGCCCGTTCTTGTCGATGCCGGACTTGGTGCCAAATGCGCCCTTGGCTGCACCCAACTGCATGACAGCGGCATAGACCATGTTCGACCCCCAATCCATCGTATCAGAGGTCGCTTCGAAGGTGATTTGGGTGGACAGCATTTTGTTTGGTCCGATCAGGGGTCTATCCGACACCACGGCAACCGACCCCTTGGCCTGCCGCCTGCGATAGGCTTCCTTGGTGGTTTCGGACTTCGGAGCCCACGGCGTGCCATCCGGCGCGGTGCCTGCGTCAAAGTTCTTCTTGGTCTGCACCACCATCAGCTGTCCAAGCTGTTCCATCAGCGGTGTCAGATCGTCCAGCGCGTCGTCCGCGCGGGCCAGCGCGGTGCTGACTGTGTCGTTCTGAATATCCGTGCGAATGACACTGCTCATGGTGCTTTTGGTACCTCCGGGCCACGTCCCTCAACCAGGTCTGCGGCCCAGCGGGCGACCGCCTGCGCCAGACCGTCGGGCAAGGTTGCCTGTTTCAGCCCGGAGATCCGCTGGATATCGTCGACCGCGGTCGCACCAGGCGCGTATCCCCAGCCACGTCCGATCCCGTGCGGTTCGCCAGTGGCCGGATCGATCTTGTCCCAGTCGGGTGGCAAGCGGACACTTGGATTGCCTCCCAGCAACTCGGCCAACTCTGGCGACGCCGCGCCGACGACATCGCAATAGCAGCCCCACCCATTGGGCGGGAAAAAGGTGCGCCAGAACGCGTGCTCGCGCGGCAGCATCAGCCCGTCCATCTCCAGATGGTGCAAACGCGGCTCAGCAGCACCACTGTGTTTGTAAATCCAGATCGGAAACGGACCGGCCATCAGCTGCGCATAGCGCCCGGCCATATAGCTCGTGCGCATGTTCGTGCGGTAGATCACCCGCGTGCGCCAGGCGCGCCCCGCTTCCGTTTCCTCGCCCGTCCAGCCATGCCAGCCGCGCTTTTCGACGATCTCGCGGAAATCGCGCCGGAACTCCTCGAGCGTCGTGCCCTCTGCAATCGCCTTTTCAACCGCTTTTGCCAGATCGGCGAGCACATCCGCCTTCGTGGCCCCCGCAACCATGAAGGCCCGGTCATGTTGCGCCTTCCAGACGTCCCGCCAACTGGAGGTCGGCACCTGAGTGCCCATCCGCAGCCGGAACGCGGCGATCTGGGCATTAAAGGGCCGTTTGAAGATCCCGTCGATCTCAGCCATCGGCGTCAACCGCGGCCATCCCGCCCAGATACACCGCCGCCGTGCCCGCGCCGATCGCCTCGGCCAGCTCGGTCACATCAACGTCCGGAAAGCCCTCCAGAAGGGCCGCCAGAAAGGCATCCAGACTGTCGGACTGCTCCAGCATCGCCTCGATGGTTTCCAGCATGCGCTCCATCGCAGGGGCCGCCGCACGCGCCAGCCGATCCGTCGGATCGTCGAGCACATCCCGCTCCTGTTCAGATCGCAGCGCATTGAACTTTTCAGACAGGGCCGAAAAACGCCCCTCTGGTGGCCGTTGGGTTGGTTCGGGGCCATCGGTACCTGATTTGCGCTGATGGGCATTCAAACGGGTTTCAATTTGGCTCGTTGGCGCGTCTCCGTCGCCCCCCGGCCCTGCGTTTTTCGGTTTGCGCGCGAATTCGAGGATTTTCGCCCCGTCAGCGGGGCGTTTCAGCGCCAGCTTGTCGTAGACATCGTCCTCTGCAATAGCCAAGCCCGCCTCGGCCCAGGGCAGCACCGTTTCCGTCCAGGCTTTCAGATCCTCGGCCTCGGGGCGCGCGATGATCAGGCGCGGGTACCGCTTGCGCGGCCCATAGTTGAGCTGCACAAATGGAATGACCAGGTCACGGGTCAGGATCGCCGCCAGATCCGTGGCATCGGCCCGCTCGATGTCCTCCTGGACTTGCCGGTGTTCCTTGCCCGATCCCAGGCCGCCCACTTCGGCGTCCGTCGTCGAGGTCTGGCCCAGCACCGCCTTACTGACCTGTTTGTCGTACCAGTCGCCGCGCTTTTCGTAGAGATCGGACGAGGCCGACACCTGCCCTGTCTGGATGAACTCGATCATCATGCTTTCGGGGATGATCGCCGCGCAGTCGCCTGCGATGTCGCTGACGGCGCGCATCAACGTGCGCCGGTCCTGCTCGGACGCACCCGGCCCGAACTTGCCCAGGCGCAGCGGTTGACCGTAGGTCTGGCTGAAGACGGCCCAGTCACGCTCGGTGAACTTCTTGAAGAGATAGGCCCACGAGATGATCCGCGCGAGACCGGCGCGGGCCGGAATGCCAGACTTCGCCTGGAAGTCCGCCCAGATGAACTTGCCGCCCGGCAACGGTTGTTCACCTCCGCTGTCATCGACCATGAGCGGCGTGGTCAGATTGATCCGGTCGAACCGGAACCAGCGCTGGTCGACCCGTTTGAGAGTTTTGGGCCAGAACTGCCCCATGGACGTGTCCCAGACGATCTCGGTCGTGCTGTAGCCTTTGCCGATGGCATCCAGCACATGGAACAGTTCTGTCTGCAGCTCACCGCGCTTGAGCCAGCCGCGCAGATCCTCGGCGATCTGCTTATCCGTTGGGTCGTCGCTGGCATCCTCGACCGAGATATCTAGCTGACTGACCGAACGCCGACGCGTGCCCAGCACGCCCACGTAATGCAGATCCCGCTCTTCCATGAACTCGGCCAGCTCGAGATACCGCAGCGGATCGCCTGCGTCCGCCTCGCGCAGGATCATCGCCAGCTTGCGTGGATCAAGACCGTCAGCAGGATGGCCCGTCAGCGGCGAACGTACACCAGAGGTGGTCGCGCCCATGATTTCTTGGGTGAGAGCCGCCCGCTTGATCGGACGGCCCCATTGGTCAACCAGTTGAGGTGTGCGTGCCATGCCCGTCTCCTGTCTGCGCCGCTCAGCGCGGCACGTTGAACTCGAAATTGCCGATTAACAGTTCGGCGCGTTTGCCACGTGACTGGTCGGTCAGACCCGCGGTGTAGGTTGTTTGAACTTCGTGAACCTCGGCCCATGCAAAAAGCGCACGGATCTCCGGCACATCATTGATCGAGAGCAGGAACCGTCCGTTCATGCCGGACAACAGCTGGGCAAGTTGCTCAAAACGATCACGGTCAAACACGTCCGGGCCATAGTCGCTCTCGTGGCCCCAATAGGGCGGGTCCAGATAAAACAGGGCGGTCTTGCGATCGACACGGGATATGAATTCGGCGCAATCGATGTTCATCACGGTGACGCCTGCAAGGCGCGTGTGCAAAGCCTCCAGATCACGTTCCAGCGTCGTGAGATTGAACCGCGCCGAGCGATCAGGAGACAGGCCAAAGGTCTGTCCGGTCACTTTGCCGCCAAAACTACATCGCTGCAGATAGAGGAAGCGCGCCGCCCTTTGCATATCCGTCAACGTGTTCGGATCGGTCGCCACCAGCCGTGCAAAATTGGCTTGTGTCGTTATCTGAAACCGCAACAGATCAAGGAAAGCGACGTAGTGCTCCTGAAGAACGCGGAACAGCGTGTAGATCTCGCGATGCTTGTCATTGATCAGTTCGGACTTGGCTGCTGATTTGCGCCGCAGGAAGATACCACCCATCCCGACGAACGGCTCCGCATAGGTGTCATGTTTGTCCTGATCGATGATCGCGCAGATGCGCTTCGCCAGGTTGCGCTTGCCACCGAGCCACGGGGCAATGGGATTGACAGAAACGTCTGTTGGCATGGAAGAGAACCTTTTCTTAATGCCCTGCAGCACATGATGCGCGCGGGGCAGCCGTTCTCGTTGTGCGGTTGGCGGGGGCTCGTTGAAATTGCCCCGTGTTGAACGCACGCCAAATGCGTTCGACCCCCACCCGGCAATCACCAGATCAGAAGCCATCACATCACCCCTCCCCGGAGGCCAGCGCCCATCGGCGGTCGCCACCAGTCGCGGGTGTCTGTGTCATAAGGATCGTCGCCGTCCGCCAACGCGCTGCGCTGGTCTCTGGCGGTCTCGTAGCCGTATTCGGTCACTTCGGATCGGCTGGCGAAGAAGGCCAGTGCGCCCGCAATGGCGCTGTCGCCGTGCCGATCAAGGCCATCGCTGCCCTTGAACCGGAACTTGGCCGGAACGCGCACGATCCCGTCCACGTATTGCAGCGCCTGGTGATCGCGCAGCACGTCCTCATGCTTGGGCAACAGGATCGTGCGGTCGGTGAACGCCTCGATGTAATGTGGCATGTGCATCTCGTACCATTGCCGCGAGAAGCTCACCTCGACGATGCGGTTGCCGTAGCGCCTGACCGCCTCTTCGGCCAGGAACGCCCCGTTGCCGCCCTTGTCCATCGCGCCCTTCTGGAAGTTCGGAACGCGGTCGAGGAGCCATTTCAGGACGAACCACTGGGCCTTGAATGGCATGTTTCGCAGCTCGACCACCAATTTGGTCCGGCGAACCAGGTCAACGCCCTGCTCGAGGATCACGATATCGGTCGCATCGCCGGTGCGGGCAAAGTCTTCACCCATGAAGTGCTGGCGATCTTCATCAAGGCTTTTGACAACGGGTCCAAGGTGCTCTTTGCACCACGCGATCGCGGCCTTTTCCATTTCCGCATCGTCGAGATTGCGGAACGCATCCCCTTGGGTCCAGCGTTTGAACGGGATCCCCTGTTGCATGCAGGCCTCGATCTGGACGCGCGTCAGGGCGGCACCGTCCATCTCGGACGGAACCGCGTCCAGCTCTTGTTCCATGGCGGCAATGCGCGGGCCATAGGAGCTGCGCAGTTGCGCCTCCCATGCCGCTTCGGCCTCGGGTGACCATGTCTTGCCAGACATCAGGCACACGCGCTTGTAGAGGCCGTTTTTGACGGCGTCGCCAAAGGTGTAGGAATGGACCTTGTAGCCGTTCTTGCCCGCGCGTGCCTCGCGGATCAGCTCGTTGAACGCATTGAGCGCCCCGTTGTGGGTCGAGATGATACGGACCTTGCCGCCCCAGATGAGCATCGCGTTTACGGCGTCGATCACCTCGCGCACGTCCTTGTGGAAGGCCGCCTCGTCGATGACCACCGTGCCTTGCAGACCGCGGATGTTGGCCGGATTGGAACTCAGCGCCTCGACACGGTGGCCGGATGCGAACTTGATCCGATAGGCGGTGATGAACTTTGTGCTGCCGTCCTCCTGCGCGTCTTCGAACAGGAACTCCTCGATCGGGTGCGCCTCCTGGGCAAGCGCCTTCGCAAAATTGGCGACATAGCCGATGAACTCGCGGCCCTTGTCCTTGGTGTCGCCGATGTAGAAGACGTTTTGTCCGCCCGCGCTGCGCTTGGCCGCCGCGATCAGGGTATCGCCCAGGGCTTCGGCAAAGGTGATGCCCGTCCGCCGGCCTTTTTCGCAAACCTTGAGATCGCCGTCATCCGCCAGCCATTCCGACTGGTGTTCCATCAGGATGCCATCGGCCAGCGGGTCGAAATCATCCGGCAATGTGCCACCACGCGGCAGCGCGTCGGGCAGTTCGTCCGGGTTGCGGGACAGGACCGGCGCGTTTGTCATGCGGGCACCGCTTCCTCGACCCGGCGCAAACGCCAGACCATGCCCCAGTGATCGCCGCACCACCGCACCTTCCCTGAGTGGACCAGGTAGACCCCGTGCTCCGTCTCGATCACATCGTCGAGCATCACGGCGGTCTCGACCCGCCCGTATTCCGCCCAGTTGCCGTCCTCTTCAACGCGCAAGGGCTGCTCGTAGAAAATCACGGTCCGGCGGTAACAGCACAGGGGATCCGCGCTTTCGGGTGCGTCGATGTCCAGCCGGTGGGTCAGATGTCCACGCCACGGCGCGTCCACATCGATGAAGAGGCCATAGCCCACCAATTCCTGCGGCACGTCGCGCCGATATGGAAAGAGCTGATTGCGCACCACGCGGATCATCCCGTCTCACCATCCAGGGCGATCAGATAAGGCTCACCTCGGAACCACGCCAGTTCCGCAACATGACCGAGATGCGTCCGGAACACCTCGCGGGTTCCAAAGAGCCACGCCAAGGCCGCTTTCCAACGCGGCCCACGCCGCCAGCGGTAATCCCCCGCCAACAGGATCGCATCCTCAACGACCTTTGGCCGTTGTGCTGCGGGCATCATTTCCGCACCCCCAGGATGTCATTCTTGACCCGCGCCACAGCCTCTGCGCTGAGGCCACTTTCTTCGCTGGCGGCCTCCAAGGCGTCTGTCATCTCGGTCAGCGCCTGTTCGCGCGCCTCGGCGGCAATGCGCACCCGCTCATCGTCGAGCAGCTTCTCCCGGATCCCGGCGGAGCTCATGAGATCCTTCAGCATCCGACCCAGTGACATCAGCTCCTTGGGCTCCAGGTGGCGATCGTTGTCGCGTGCGTCCTTCATGGCCATGGCCGCCGAGGTCGCGATCATGTGCAACAGCATCTTGTGCAATTCGCTTTCGGACTGGACATCCATGTCCGCCAGCAACGTCTCGGCCATTGCGAACGCATCACGCTGGTCCTTGAGCAGCTTGGAGAACTCGCCAACGGCAGTCTTGCCGATGCGGATCTCCTCGCCGCGCTCTTCAAGCCGGAAATTCAACGCCTCGGTGACGTCGATGATCTCGGCAAACCCGCGCTTGGCCAGCTCCTCGGCCAACCAGGCGCGCAAGTCGCTACCGATGAGGTCCAGTTTCTTGGGCGGCGGCATGGCTCAGCCTTTGGCCATCGGATCAAGGATACCCCTGATCGTGCGCAGCCCTTCGACCACCTCCCGGCCATCCGGCAAGAGGCGCGCGGTTTTCATGTGACCAAGTTTGTTCATCTCGGCCAGACCCTGTTCCGACAGCCACACCACGGCGTTTTCCACCTGGTCGATATTGGACGGGATGCCCATTGCACCGCAGCCGATCTTGAGCATGTCGAGAGACAGCTGATCCCCGGTCGTTTCGGCGAGGTGCCGCAGGATCGCCCCACGGCGCTTTTCCTTTTCAATCTCTGCCACTGGCCAACTCCTCATTTCTTGTCCTGGGTGCTTGCGGGGCTTGCCCGCAGCGCCGCTTTGTAAAGCGTGTCGACCATGCCGGTCAGTTGTGCGAGGTGGGTCGAAAACGCGCCGCGCATCTCGGCCATCTCGGACCGGATCAGCGCTACATCGCTGCTTCGCGCCACCGTCTCGAGGGTCCGCTCGACATTGCTCACGCGCCTTTCGATCGTCGCAAACCCGTCATCGAGACTGCGCAGATCCTCCTCGAGCTTTCCCATGCGATCCGACAGGGCGAGCCGACTGGCGTCCGCCTTGACATCGCCAGCGCTCGCAATCGCCTTGATCCGGCGCTGCAACCAGTAAACACCGCCCGCCCCCACCGAAAATACGGTCAGCATCAGGCCGATCACCAGATCGACGGTGCGCAAAGCCTCGAACAGTTCCATCAGTAGAGCCACCACGCGACAAGGGACCAGATCATCACGGCACCAACCAGCTCGAGGCCGATACGCTGCCGGAAAAACTGCAAGCTCCGGCTGTCGTGATCGACATGCGCGCGTGTCAGCGACACATGCACCGCGTACATGCTGGCCGCCATGATGGCCGACAGGACTTCGGGGGCCGGGTGCAACTGCCACAGGTTCAGCCCGGACGTCACCAACATGCGTGCGGCAACGTAATAGGCCCGCTCGATCGCCAGACCGATACAACAGAGCGCCAGTGCCGGGATCAGATCATAGCGGTCAATAGCCAACTTGACGACGCGGCCATCGAGAAACCGCACGAGGCGGAAAATCAACGTGACCGCAATCAGCAGCAAAAGGACATGGCTGGCCGCTGCGTATGCGCTGTCGCTCAACCCCATCAGCGCGCACCCGTCCACTTGGAAATGGCATCCTTGACCGTGTGACCACCCATGTAGAGCGTTAGGAACAGACCCGTCAGAGCCATCAGCGTCGCCGCGTCCGTGGGCAAGGCCCACTTCCAGACCGCATTCAGCAGATGCGCGACGATGAGCGTCCAGACCCACAACAGGCCCAGCAGCATCATCCACAAGGGACGCCATGCCCAGGCAATCCAGTGTTCCTTGTTCAGTTCCGCGTGCTGCAGCTTGAATTGCTCCTCGGCCAGGAGCGTATGCAGGGCAACCATGCCCGGCGCGATCTGCTCGACCTCGCGGATTGCGCCGACAACCAGATCGGGCGTTGCATCGGCCACGGCGTCCAGCTCGTCCGGCGCGACCCCGGCCCGCTGCGCGACGGCCTGCAATACTTCACCGGCCAAAGCGGCACCCGCTGGTCCGATCTTGTTGGCCAGAACACGCGACACGATCGGTGCGCCGATTTGCGTGGCGAGGGAAAGAAGGGCTGCGCTCATCTCAATGCACCTCCCCTTCCTCGGGTAGCGTGAATGCCTCCCAGCCAGTCCCGGCGGACACAAGGCACGCCAACCCATTCGCATGGGTCACGACAATGGAAAAGCTGCCACCGTCGCGATGGGCAAACACTGTCACCATCTGAGTTTCAGACGCCATGCCGCGCCAGATGGGGTGCTCCTGATAGGTCGATGTCAGCCGATCCTTGAGCACTTCGGCGGGCGAACACGGGGCGCTTTGCTGGGCGATCGCAGAGCCGTGGAACGCAGCCATGGCCAGCGGGGCAAGACCTGCAAGAATGAAGAAACGTCGCATCAGAAACTCCTCAGGAATTTGGCAAGGCGGGGCGCAAGACCCTGCACCTCCGTGGCGATCGCATCGCGGTACTGGTACGCCTTCCAGGCCAACCAGAGCGCGCCGATCAGGATGATGATCCAGCCAAGTGCATCGACGGACACACCGGCGACACCTTCGGCAGCCTGGTCCGGCACAACCATGGTGGTCCCTGCACCGCCCACCACGGTGGCAGCGGGACCGGCAGGGGCCGATCGTGCATCGACATGCCGCTTGAGCGCCGAAAGACTGGCGCGGCCAAAGATCCCATCGACTGTCAAATCACTGTCGCGCTGGAACTGGCGGAGCGCCGCCTCGGCAATGCCGGTTTCGTCGTCACCGGGATCATATCCCAGCGTCACGAACATCGCGCGGATATCGGCCATGTCCGTGACCGATAGCGGCAGCGCGACACGTGCCTGGCCCCGGCGTTTGGCCGGTTCCGTTTTTGCAACGCCGTGGTAGATCCCGTGCAACAGCAGATCCGCCTCTTCGGCGCGACGACGCACAAGACCCGGCAGCACGCGACCACCCGCTTTTTTCCAAAGCCCCAGCCGCAGGCGCGCTTGCTCGGAATGACCGTTCAACCACGCCCGCACCCAGCTCGCACGGTGAATGGCACCTGTGTTCCAATCGAAGCTAACCCCGGCATCAAACTCATATTGGCGCGCGTCGGGCATCGCCTTGGCAACGCGTGGTTCGTAGTTCCGCTGCAAGGCCAGGGTGAGAAGCCGGGACGCGTCCTGTTTCGACAACCGCATGCCCGCGCGCGGTGTCACGACGCCAGAGGCTTTCGTCAGACCGGCACCGATGGTCCAGATGCCAATCGGATCGCGGTAGGCCTTGAGAACGACACCCTCGTGCAGCTCAAGGAAGGCGACACCGTGTTCACTGGTGCGGCGGGGCGTGTCAGGGTCGGGCATTTGGGGGGAATTGCTCATCGAGACCTCCGTTCAACGGGGTCAGGATGCCAAGGCGCAGCACTTGCAAACGTCCGAAACGTTCCCCGATCAGTCGAAGAGGGGCAGTTGTCCGCCTTCGGGGATATCGTCCCTGCTGATCGGCTCAGGAGCCGGTGTCGCACGATTTGGCAACAGTTTGCGGGCGTTTTGAACGGTGGTTCTGGAGCACCGCAATTTGCGGATGATCTCGGCGGTTGTGTGCCCTTCCGCATCCAGCGCATGGACCAACCAGGTGCGCGGGATCGGGATCTCGTGGCGGCGATTGGGCAGCATTTCACCCAGGCGGATCAGGCGGTCGCGCCCGATCAGGGCCTCGGCCTCGGACCGCCCCTTGGGATCATCGGGAAAATAGAGCGAGCAGCCTGCGAACTGGATCAGGAATTCGACCGCCAAGGCTGGCCCCAAGGCAGACACGAAGGCATCGATATGGGCGGGGTGCGGTGGGTAGTGAGGTGTGGGGGCATTCTGTTTCATTCGCGCTGCCGCCGTTTCCGCCCGCCCTGCCCCTGTTTCGGCAGATGCTGGGGCATGACGGTCACGACCACACCGCTCGCGCTCAGGATGTATCGGAACCCTTCGATATTGACCGAGCACATGCCCTCGTGGCCCTCCGTCGCGGTGTCCACACGCCGCCCGATGTCACGCCGCACCGTCTCGACGTCCAGCCCCCTGACGCGCTCCAGATAGCGCAGCACGGCGTGGTCGGAAACAGTGTGGCGCGGCAGTTTCATCGGCTGATACGCGCCCAGTCGAACGGGACGCTCTTGCGCTTCATCCAGGCCTTCAGTGCGGCGATGACCGCTTCGATCTTGTCGGCATCGCGCAGCATGTCGATATCGGCCGGAACTGTGCCCCAGGCGTCCTCAAAGCGCTTCCGGATGAAGGCGTTCAAACCTTCGCGACTGGGCCGATCCAGTTCGCCCGCGTCCTGGAGGGCCTTCCAGAGAACATGCACAAGCCGCAGATCGGACCGCGGGGCTGGGGGATGCTTGCGTTTGCCCTTGGGATTGAACCCGTCTGCGCGCAACCGATCGATCACCGCCTTCATCTCATCATCGGTCATGTCGGTCATGGATGACTTGCCACAGACCTGCAATTGCAATGCCTTGCGCGCCTCATTGTCGAGACCCAGCTGGGCGCAGCCGACGAAGATGGTTCTCTGAAGTGCGCGCATATCAAGCCTCCTCGATCAGCTTCCAGGTCGGCAGGCAAACCCGGTCGACGGCACTGCCGCGAAAACCGATGGGGTGGCGACCGGCAACCAGCCGTTCGCCCTTTCCAGCGCCCCACTTCGTATGCAGCGCATCGCCAGAAATCAGGCGATCTCCCGCGATGGCGATCATCGCTTGCTCGAGGTCCTCAAAGTCGGTTTCGATCAGTTCGAATGCAAACTTGTCGCTCGACCGCGCATGCGGCTTAAAGAAAACCTGAATGACACAAGGCATCAGTTCTTTCCCCTTCTGTTGACTGCGGATGGATAGAGCACCTCCAACGGATGCACGCCCCAGCCGATGATGACCCCATCGAATTCGCGGGCGTTCGAGCCCGCGACCGCGGTTGTCTTTTGCCGCTGCCAGAAGCAGTGCATCGCATCGGCATCCCGGAAACCGTCCAGCCGCGCAAAGGCGTCCAGATCGCGCGGCATCACCTCGTCCTGCAAATCCGGCCCGGTCCAGATCGAGATGATCTCTGTCGAATTGAACAGGATGTTGATCGGGTCGACGAAACGGCAGGTCGGATCCGGTATGATCTTGAAGCAGTCCGGACGTCGCATCTTGCAATAAAGCTGGAGCGCCTCGCCTGGGCGGGCATGGCGCTTGCGTTGCCCCCGGATCGTATGGGTTTTAAGACCGGACTGGATGTCGGGGGCGAATTGCGTCTGGAAGGAATAGGCGACCATCAGATTGCCCTGGCATTCGAGGCGGGGGTGTTGCCTTGCGCTACGTCGATATCGAACTGGGCGGACGCCCGACCAATCACACGGTTCTTTTCGATCGAGGTTTCGATGACATCTTGTGGCGTCCCATCCGCCTCGCATAGGCGCTCAAGACGCCCGAGTATTTCCGCCAGAAGGCAAAGCGCCAGCAGCTTGCCGCGCAGCCTCATGACCTCCAAGACAGAGCGCGAGATGTGACCGTGCAGCGCCTTCTGTTCATCTGTTGCAGCGAATGTCTGATCAGCCATCCGCCGCGCCCTCCGTCTCATAGGCGTTCGCCAGGTTGATCGGCAAAGCGCGCAACCGGCCATGTTCGTCGGCCACAGAGATCTGGAAATATTCCTTGCTGCCAATCACCCGCATGCTGTCCGCGATCGCGTCCATCGCCCTGTCCCATTTGGAATGCGGCGGGTCGACCTTCAGGCGGCGCAGCGCGTACATCTGCTCGCGGTTCACGCGGCCCTGCTCGTCCACTTTGAAGGCGTGGTTCAACAGGGCTTTCACGACGTCCGGAACGCCGTCGCTGACCTCCTCGAGGTATTCGCCCAGCAGATCCTTGGCGACCTGCAACTCCGCGCCGAAATGCACCCGGTCCTGAACGCGGATCTCGACCTTCACCTTGCCGTCGTAGCTCGTGAAGCTGACATTGCCCTTGGCCCCGCCCCGCTTGGCCTCATACTTGTCGTAAAGCAGGTCGGTCAGAAGGTTCACATCGTCAAAGGAATGGCCGCGGAACCGTGCGATCTGGTTCATCAATGCGACGGCGTGGCCCTCGATCGACCGCACCACCTCCTCGATGTCGCGGTCCATGTCAGAGATCAGGTGATCCGGTACCGAACGCCCCTTGGCGTCGATCCAGTTGTGTGTCTGGTCAGTCATGATTGGTCCTCGTTCTTGGGTTTTGGCAAAAGCGCCTGGGCAAGTGATCCGTGCTGCTCGGCGCGTGTCATGGTTGGATCGGGTGGTGGCGTCAGCGCGCCGGACTGGACAAGCAAGCAGGCCATCGCGTCGATTTCGTCCATCGAGCAGAGCGTCGTGCCGCGCGGTCCCAAGAGGTCGATCTTGTGAACCGCGCTGCGCGCCAGGCGCAGCATTTCGGCGGAAGTAAACCGGGTCGGATCATCCATGGCGCGCCCACCTTTCCAGCAGTCCGGTTTCAAGGATCTGCCGTGCGAGATCCTCCGGAGCCTTGCCGACCCGTTCCGCCTCTGCGGTAAGCAGGCCGTGCAGGCGGTTTGGAATGACGATCTGATGGTCGAGCGTGGCCGGTTCAATGGCCTCGGCCTTGACCGTCCGCGACCCTTTCAAGGGGGGAAAGTCCACACCGGATTTCCGAGCACGCCGGATCGCATAGCTCACGGTCGCAAGCGACGTGTTCAAGCGCCGCGCGATCTCGTTCGGCCCCATCCCGTCGGTGCGCAGCGCCACGATCTTGTCTGTCCGCCCGGTGTCTGTGTGCTGTTCGAACTGGTGATGTTTGGTCATGTCTCGCTGCCTTCTGGTTTGGACCGGGGACAGGCGCGGCAGGCCGCGGCCATGCGCTTGTGCAGGCTGTTGGCCGCGTTGCCCTTGCGGGCACGCAACCGCCATGCGGTGCACTTTTGCGGCCCGATCTCGCCGAGCATTGGACAGGTGATGCGCACGTCCATGAGAACGCCGCGCACGCTGTTCTCGATGTTCTGCGTGTTCGCACGGTAGGTGTTGCCCAGGACCGAGTTGATCGCGCCGGGCGTATAAGACAGCCTGCGCGCGACGCTGGACTGGCTGGTGCGATCTGCCTCAAGCGCCAGAACCTCGACCCAGTCCGGCACATCGCCGCCATAGGCCTCCTTTGCCTTGGACAGCGCACTCATGACCCGTCTCCCAGCGGCACAAACGCGCCGTCATTCTGGTCGAGCAGGCCGGTGATCCGACGCTTGACCGGTGCACGACGTCCGGTGTTGTTGATAAGACGGTATTTCGGCTGTTTCTTGCCCGGCACGGCCTGCTCGAGACACCGCAAATACCCTGCAGTCATCAGGGCGCGGCTGTATTGGCGGGCGTGGGTTTCGGTGATCTCAATGCCAAGCTGATCGCCAATCGCAACCAGATCCAGCGGCGTGAAATAGGCCTGCCGCCGCATCACCGCCCACATCGCGTCCTCGCGTGTTTTGGGCTTGGGCGCGTCCGCCCTTTTCGCGCGGGTGCCAGCCATGCGGAACCACTTGCGATTGCCATCAAGCCGGGCAATCTCGATGGTCCCTGCCTTGGCCCACCGCAACAGGTAAACCTGCGCGGAACTGAGTGGCACGCCGCCCGCGGCGAGGTCCTCCCAGTGGAACTCCTCGTGCTTGGCCGCGATGTCCCAGGCGGCTTTTTCCTGCTCTGATCTGAACATCAGCCGACGCTCCGGGTTGCCATCAACTCGACGCGCGCACTGGAACGCGGCTCTGCGTTCACCGGGATCATGTCGCCGTTCATGAAGGGCCGCTTGCCCCAGTCCTCTCTGGAGAAGCTGACAACCCCCTGCGCCTGGGCCGCGTTGCGCACGGTGCCAAGCATGCCCGAGACCCGCGCGACAGACCCGTTGGCCTGCTGCACGATTTCGGTCATCAGGACCGGGTCGATGTCGACACCGGGGGCATAGACCTGCGCCAACCGCGTTGCATCGGCCATGTTGCAGGGCGGCGCTTGCACCCGACCTGTGACCCGGTTGTAGATGTTGGCTGTACCGCGCAGGTGGTCATAGAGCTTGGGCTCACCCACCAGAATGACCGGCACGATGCTGCCCGCGAGGTTGTAGATGTCGCGCGCCATGCCGATCATGTTGCGCTTCACCAGGTACTGCGCAT
This sequence comes from uncultured Tateyamaria sp., assembly GCF_947487805.1. Taxonomy (GTDB): domain Bacteria; phylum Pseudomonadota; class Alphaproteobacteria; order Rhodobacterales; family Rhodobacteraceae; genus Tateyamaria. The sequence continues at coordinate 565,702 of NZ_CANKXW010000002.1, forward strand.
CGTCGATGATCAGAGGGACTTGTTCACCGTCCAGAAAGCTGGCGATTGCGCGTATCTGGCTTGCCGCATCCCGCCGGGCGGGAATGTCGTAGGCTTCGGTGATGCTGGTCAGAAAATCCAGCTTGCTGGTGTTCTCGATCACCTCGACGACGAGGGCGTTGTAGGCGACCTCACACACAGCGGTGGCAAAGGTCTTACCCGCCCCGGAGGGGCCATGATAACACCCCATGCGGTGCTGCCCGATCGGCGCATCAATCATCTCCTGAACCAGCGTGGTCATCGCCTCGACGCTCCGAAGCTGGACAATGCCGCCACTCACTTGTGCCATCTGCTATCCTCTCATTCTGGGTCGCCACCAAAGGCCCGCTGGAGCCGCTCTCGCGCCTTGAAGGCCGGTGACTTGGGGTATTCGGTCAGGAAGGTCCGTTGCGCGTCCGTAAGGGGCTTGCCCTGGGCCTCCATCGCCACGAGCTCGCCGTAGCGCTTGAACACGGCGTCGGGATCGTCCTCCGCGCTGGGTCGGGTACGCGGGGTAAAGGGTGCAACAGTGCGGGTAACGTCCGCACCATGGGTCGGTGGTGTGCCGCCCTTGGGCGCCTTGCTGTGCGGCGTGACCAGCTGGACAACATCGGCCTGCGGCAACGCGTCGGGCGCAACCTCTTCGCCCGGCGATCCAACGCGCGCTGCGATTTCCTGATTGGACAGCTCTTTGTGCAAACGCTGCATGTCGCGTGTCGCGCGCATGAACTGGCCGCGCTTGCGTTTGTGATCCTGGGCGGCGGACTTCGAAAAAAAGTCGCCCCGTTCCACCAGCGACGCTTCCCCCAGGTAACGACCATCCAGGGCATAGATATGGATCGGCTGATGCAGGTCGTCGGGATCAAACCGCGCAACGACCTTCTGGCCTGCGATCTCGTGCATCCATTCGGACCAGAACCGGTTGCCATAGACCTTCAGCTCGCCGTTGCCACGCTTGGCAGTCGCAGGTTCCGCGGCCATCAGCCAAAGCCGTTTTTGCGCGTCGGTGGCGATGCGCGGCGCGGACGTCTTGTAACTGGCGTTGAACACGTCGTTGAACGACTTGTTGAAGGCGGTTTCGGTGCGGCGGTCCGGACGCGCGTTGTGGTCGGAGATGACCTGTCGCACAACGGCCATGACGGTGCTGATCTCGGCTGGCTTCTTGCCATAGACATCCGGCTTGCTGCGCGGATCATTCCCCGTCTGCGCGCCATGCAGCGACGGATGGGTCGGAATACGCCGCGTCAGATCCAGAAAGGCCCGCTCGATCGGTTTGGCCTGACCCCATGCCGGGCTGGCCCAGTGCAACTCCATGCCGAGCTGCGGAAAGAGCCCAAGCATATCATCGTCATTGTCCTTGAAGCGGTAGCGCGTGGCAGCACCCCCCGTCAGGATCTTGGCGGCGAACTCGCGCCCGTTGTCCATCAGAACATGCCGCGGCAACCCGAACGTCTTGACCAGATCGCCAAAGCACAGACGCACGGTCTCGGCATTGGGATGCAGCGACATGCGCCAGGCCAGCAGCTTGCCGGAATAGATGTCGGAAAACACCACGATCTGCGGACGCTGGGGCTTCTCCTCGCCCGGCCAGTGCACGAACAGGTCGAGCTTGTGATAGTCGGCTTGCACCGCCTCAAGGGCGCTCAGGGATTGCCTGCTGCGGTCCTGGTGCGGATAGAACCGTTTCAGAGCATGGGCACCCTCACGGCAAAATACCTCAACCTGCTTGGGCACCTCCTCCTGGTACCGGCGGCGGCACAGATGCAGTGGCGGAATGTCCGCGATCCCGGCCCGCTTCGCAAATGCGAGGGCATGCTCGTAGGCCACCTGAAACGTGATCGCCTTGTCGCGCAAATAGTCCGATTTGAACACGCCGTAGAACTGGGTATCCACCGACTTGCGGGCGCGCTTTCGCTGACGATGCTTTGGGGCCAGGGCGGCAAGCCTGTGCTCGTCCGCAACGCCATCCGCCGCCGCGATCCAGTTATAGACGGTGCGCGCGCTGACACCGCGCTGAGCGGCCACCGTATCCACCGCAGCCACATGCGTCTGACCGGCAGCATAGAGCGCCGCAACATCATCGACAGCGGCCAGCCGGTCGCGCGCCACGGCCTTCGACTTTTCCGGCAGGGCGTCATAGAACGCCCAATCCGGCGCGGGGGCCTGCGGTGCGGCCTGGGCGTCAAGGATCAACTTGTGCTGGGCAGCCGCGGGCAACACGGTCCAGTGATATTCCCAACCGCCACCACGACCGGACTTGCGCCGCGCGCATCCCGGCATGGCCCGCCACTCGGGCGCGCGCAGGTTGATGCCGCGCTTGGTGTTCGGCACGTCGGGAAGATCCGACGCGACCAGTTCGTCCACCGTCCACCAAAGCTTGTCGGGCGTGGGCGTCATGCGTCACCATCCAGACTGTCCAGGATTGCGCGCAGCTTGGGCGCGTTGTGACGGACAAAACGGTGCAGGACGGCCTTGTTGGCGCGGGCGAACATGTCGTTCAGAGGGCGAACCTTGGCGTCGACGGGATCGACGACTGCATCGCCGGGGCGCGCCGTCAGGATATCAAGCGCCTCGCCTGCCGACTTGGCGGCACCGATCAGCAGCCCGAACACGATGTGCGGGCGATGCTTGGGATTGCACTTGGCCAGAACCTGAAGGTCGGCGATGGAGACCCGGATCGGGGCGGCGCGCAGGGCGTCGATCTCGTCTTGGGACAGGCCATCAGCTACTGCAATCATGCGCCGGATATGACGCTCTGTTTGCCCGGTTTGTTTGGCAGTGGCGGCCACAAACGATACGACGGACATTATGTCCGCCGTATCCCAACGCTTCGCTACTAGGTCTGCGCCTGTCGCGGCTTTCGTCTCGGGATACATCTGCTCATAGACGTCCTTGCGGCGGCACAGAAACACCGCACGATCCAGCGGCGTCAGCTCGGCGCGGGCCAGATTGTCGTCGATCTCCAACAACCGCGCATAGTCGTCGGTGCAGTCCCAAATGTCCGCCGGAATGGCCTCGTGCCCCAACTGGTGACAGGCGGCCATCCGATGCGCGCCCGCCACCAGGACCAGCACGTATCCCGACCCACCCTTGGCACCGACACCCTTGCGGCGCACACGGCGCAGGGTGATCCGGTCCTTCAGGCCGATCTCCTCGATCGACCCGGCCAGCGCGGTCACCAGCACATCATCGGTCTCGCGCAGGCGGTTCTCCACAAAGATATCCACCAGCGCCACATCGCGGCTTTCGATCAGCGTCGGTTTACGCATGGCGGCCACCATGAACGCAGGTATGGTACTCGCTTGCATGTAGGCCAACCGATAGGAGGCATTGCCCCACAATGGACATCAACGACGAGAAAATCGCGCAAATCCACGCCGAATTGAAAGCGCTACGCATCGGGTTCGCCTTCCTCGTTCACGAGGTCGACAAGACGGGTCTCAGAGGAACGGCTGATTTCATCAGAGACGGGCTTGTCGGCCAACGGGACGTCGCCGCCGGAACGGATGCCCGCCTGTGTTTCGCTCTCGAAGACCTCGCCGACATGATCGACACCGGATGACGCCTCCGCGGCCTTCGTGCCGGCATGAGCACGCAGCGCTTCAGTCCGAGCCGCCATGTGCTCGCGCGCGGCCTCAAGATCGACAAAACCTCGATTGTTCGGACCGGGCAATTTGCTTGTGTCCTGCGTCATTGCTGACCCTCCGGTGATTTGAGCAGCGTGTAATACCAGCGGCGCTGGCCATCCTCGGTCGCCTGTCGGCAACTGATCTGCGCACCGTTGGCGCGCAGCTCGGCAGCAACGGAACTGACGGCGCAGATCTTTGCGGCCTGCGCCCACTGCATCGTGCTCAATTCGCCCTGCGCGTCCTGCAATGCCTTCAACGCACGTTGCAGCCGCGGGCTGGATTTCAAACGCCCGTATCGCATCAGTAAGGCCCCATCATGCCCGTGGGCGCGACCCCGGCATCATCGGCGAACTGTGCCGCCGCCTGGAACACGCCGCCCCCAGCGAGAACCATTGCGTGGGCCTTCAGCGTCTCACCCGCGATGAACAGATCATGCGACGCATCGGCGAGGCGCTGTCGCATGTCGTCGCTGGCCTGTTTCGGATCGAACGCGATCTCCGCGCCGCAGGTTTCCGCGTCGACCCGAGCCCTGGCATAAAGGGCGACAACCTCGTCAAAGCGCCGCAGCTTCTGGGCCAGAGACTGGTGTTCGAAATCCGCATTCGGACCAAAGGGCATGCTCATGAGATGATCGCTCCTATGAAGTAGATCGTGAGGAAAAAGGTGATGAACCCGGCCACGGCGATCAGGTCTGAGACCAGCTCCCAAACCGTGGCCCAGGGACCGAAAAAATGACCGCGCGGCCCGTGAGTGGGGCATGGATTGGCCTTCGCCGCGCGGCCTGCCTGCGCCATCCCTGGGGGATTGGGTGACACAAGGCGTTCTGTAGAAAAGTCGGGGTGATCTGTAGAAAAGGGCGCGGGTGATGGGTGCGGCCTGCCAGCCAGCGCATCACCCGCGCGAGGTTCCGAGGCAGGCCCACGGGAGGAGATGTGGGCGGCAGTGTTATCCTCGGGGGATCGTGGTTGTTCAAACGTGATCGGCGATATTTGCTCCAGTTCCGTGAGCATCTGATCAACGCGCTGATACAGTGCGGTCATGCGCTCCCATTCCCGCTCGGAATGCGTGCAAGCGCCCCGCTCCAGCGCGCAGATCGCCGTTGTATTGGTGCGCAGGATGTCGGCCAGTTCTGCTTGGGTCAGCCCAAGGGCTTTGCGCCTTGCGCGAACGACTTCGCCGCGCCCCTCGGCCACCATACGCGCCGTCCCATCAATGGCATGCGTGGACACCTCCGCAGGTGCGGTTTTGATGGCAGCATCAAGCCTCATGACGCGACCTTCTTTTGCGCGGGTTTTGGGCGCGGAATATCGGCGGGCCACTCAAGGTCGGCAGGCCAGATAGCACTCATACGTGCAATCCTTTGTTCTGCCGTCTTGGTGCCAGTATCGCCGCCGTTCTTTAGCTTCGATAGGTAATCACCCTTCTTGCAAAGCCGCATAGAGATCGCCCAGTGCGTGATTCCCTCATGCCCACCTAGGATGTCAGCCAACCTGAGAATGTTTTTAATTTGCTCACTCATAGCCCTATAGATACCGAAACGGCTACCGCTGTCAAGTCCTATAGGGCTAGTGGAATTCCTTACTTTCCCTGCTAGCCTTACAGGGCTAAAAAGCCCTCTATGAACTCGCTGATGACCGCCATTGATAAAGCTCTTGAGGAGAAGGGGCTTAGCGACGCCGCTGCGTCAGACCTCGCAGTCGGTCACAAGCAGTTGCTCAAGAACATTAGGAACCCGAGGGGTGGGAAGCGGATGCACCCTGTCGAAAGTCTGGCGAGGCTATTCGATGTACTAGACATCGAATTCAATGTGCGCAGTTTAACTGAGCGACAGGCCGCTCCGAATTGGCGCGGCTTCGCCGAGGACCAACTGACCATCGAGGGCCGCACCGAGGCCCTGGCCGAAGGCTATGCGCCCATCCCCTACCTCGAAGAGGCGGGCGGCACCCTCAACGTCTCGCCCGTCGCCGTGTCCCGCGATTGGGTCACATCCGCCGGGCTGGACCTCGATGCGCTCTGCGTCGTGCAGCTGCACGCCCCCCAGGTCACCGAGGATCTGCGCGAAAACGACCGCCTGATCGTGGATCGACGCAAGGATCCCGAGATTGACGGGCGGCTCTTCGTGTTCTTCAACTCGATCATGGGCGGTGCCGAGGTTGCGCGCCTCGATCGCCTGAACCCCACGACCATCGCAGCCGCCCGCGCAGGCGAGCGGTTGCAGCAACTTCAACCCGCCGCCAGGATCATCGGCCCGATCGTGGGCCTCGTCCGGTTTGATCAGTGGTAGCGCCACGGATGGACCAGATACGGATCACCCAGCAGGACGCCGACGAACTCACCGAAGCGCTTGCACCGATTTTCAACCATGGCGTGGAACGCCAGCGAAAACTGTTGCGCCAGATGTGTGAGGACGAAAAATGGGCGCAGGTGTTTCGACCTGATGTGCCTCGCCTCTTTGCCGACAGGTCGCTATTGCTCCTGACGCACGTGCTTCGCACCGACTATGTGCAAAAGAGACGGCAGCAGCTGTCCTCGGACGTGTTTCGCTTCCTGATCTACAAGGTCTATAGCCACGCCCCCTGCCCCGAGCACGCGGTGCTTGACGGTGTCATCTTCCCGCGCGACCACACGATGCTCAAGCACTGCATGCCTCCCAACGGCTGGCGGTGTTTGTGCGATGTATCCGGTGCAGCCTCTGAAAGGATGGCTCCGCTCCTTGGTGGGACACGCATGATTGACACCTGCGACGTGACAGGCCACGGTGACACCGCTTGGGTGGCGGGGTTCGAGGTCGATCCCGCGTTCCGAAACAATGCGATCCCGACCATGCTGGACACTTTGCACCACATCGCGCAAGGCCACGCCGACACCGAACTGGCCTGAAAATCACTTCCAACTTCGGCGGCCCTTTGCGCCCGGCCCGAATATGCCTAAGCGCCTGTTTTCACGACCGTAATCGCTTTCTGGGAACTGCGGCCCCCAAGTTGGCGGTGCTCTTCCCGGTTCACGTTCCATCTTTGCCCAGCCAAACGCCCTTTCAATGCCCCTCACAAGACCCTTTGAACCCTGTTTTAAAGGGGTTTGGCGCGTTTTACCCGTACTGCAGCTTATGAAGTTCGCGAGATCGCCAGTCGCCGCCAAAACGCCCGTTTTTGCCACTTACTGCAATTTTACCGCCAAGAGGCCGTTCGCGCCCGGCGAACCCGTAACCCCTTGTTTTCCCGATGCGCTTCCGATCTCTTCCGCGTTCTTCGAGCATCTTCCGTTTACTGCAATTTATGATGTCACTACACACACGTCACGCCTATTCTAAAAAAGGGATCCTCATGTCAGACGCCATTCGCATTCTCACCCACGCTGTATCCATGGTCTTTCGCGATTTGGGCGCGACGTTCCGCGCCACATCTGTCGGTGTGGGCATGGTCGCCCTGTCTGTAGTGATCCTGATCGTCGTGGCACCCGCTTCTTTTGGAACGTTGATCACACAGAACATCGAACTGAATGAAACGGTCCCGAGCATCGGTCTGGTCGTCATAGCGTTCCTGCTGATGGCAGTGGGGTATCTGACGATGGTTGCGGCCTGGCATCGGTTTGTGCTGTTACCTCAGGATCAACGCGAGGGCGGCTTTACCCCCAGCGCCGGCATTGTCCTTGGATATCTGGGGCGCAGCATCCTGTTGGGCCTGTTGATGATGCTGCTCGCAATCCCGGTGTTCATTCCCGTGGGCATCATAGCCGCAGCAACCAACAACCTGTTCCTGTCCGCTATCGCGGCCATTCCGGCAATTGCGGTCATGATCTGGGTGTTCATGCGGCTAAGCCTGATCCTGCCCGCCTGCACCATCGGGCACGACATGAAGATCCGCGAAAGCTGGGACGCGACCAAAGCCATATCAGGTACCATCGCAGTGCTTACAGTGATCCTGGCGCTGGCCGATTTCGTGATCAACCAGGGCCTGGCCCTTCTGCCTACGGCGAGCATCCTGGGCGGTCTGATCACGGTCGTGGTTTCTGTTTTCTATGCGCTGATCAGTGCCAGCGTTCTGACGACACTCTATGGCATCGCCGTCCAGGGGCGTCAGATCTGATCAGGCCATACCGCCTTTGATCAACCCTTCGGCAATGCGCGCATAGGCCTGCGCCATCGGCCCGTCGCCCACCGCGACGGGCGTGCCCCCGTCCCCGCCCAGCCGCGTGTCGAGATCGATGGGCAGCGCGCCCAAGAGCGGAACACCCATCGCAACGGCTTGCGCCGCAACGCCGCCCTGCCCGAATATCTCATGCTGTGCGCCACAGTCGGGGCAGACAAACATCGACATGTTCTCGATGAGGCCCAGCACTGGCGTCTTGAGCGTTGCGAACATGTCCAGCGCCTTGCGCGCATCGATCAGGGCCACATCCTGCGGCGTGGACACGACGATGGCACCCGTGAGTTCGGATTTGGTGCAAAGCGTCAGCTGCACATCGCCCGTCCCCGGGGGCAGATCGACCAGCAACACATCCAGTTCGCCCCACTCCACCTGCCCCAGCATCTGCTGCAACGCGCCCATCAGCATCGGACCGCGCCAGACCACGGCCTTGCCTTCCTCCAGCATGAAGCCGATCGACATCAACGTGACCCCATGCGCGTGCAGCGGAATGATCGTCTTGCCATCAGGGCTGGCGGGACGCTTGTTCACGCCCATCATGCGCGGCTGGGACGGACCGTATATATCTGCATCCAGCAGACCCACCTTGCGGCCCTGCTTGGCCAGAGCGACGGCAAGGTTGGACGATACGGTGGATTTCCCCACCCCGCCCTTGCCGGACCCGATGGCGAGGATGCGTTGCACGCCACTGGGCTTGGTCGGGCCCTCCTGCGGTTTGGGGTGACCGCCGATCTTGAGGCTGGGTGGGGCCGCTGGTTTTGCAGCAGGCCCGTGGGCGGTGAGGGCCACGCGCACATCGTCCACGCCGTCCATCCCGCGTACCGCAGCCTCGGCAGCGGCGCGCACCGGCTCCATCCGCGCGGCCAGCTCCGGATTGGGCGCTTCGATCACGAACTGCACCGCCGCGCCCGAGACCTGTACCGCACGAATCAAATCGCGGCTCACAAGGTCGCCGCCATCGGGCATTGCGATCTTGCTCAGGGTTGCGAGAATATCGTCCTTGGTGCGCGACATGTCAGTTTTCTCCGCTGGGGTGCCGCATTAACTGGCAGAATTCGCGCCAGAGGCAAGAGCAACCCGCGCCCCTGCGGCACAACGCCATTTCGTTGTGCGACTTGCCTGCAAATTCAACCCAGAGCCTATGCAAATGCTGCATAGCAGCATTGTTTTGGTGTCTATTGTGCAGACGCAGCATTGGCTTATGTTTGTATCAACGAAATTGAGCAAGAGGCGAGAAAAATGGCCTACTACAATGACATAGCACAGCGCAGCGATCTGGTCGAACGTATCCTCGGCACGGTTGCACGCTTTCTGGAAACCGCAGCAGAGCGTCACGCACAGCGCCGCGTCTACCGCACCACGCTGGACGAGCTGAACACGCTGACCAACCGCGAACTGGCGGATCTGGGCATGCACCGCTCCGAACTCAAGCGCATCGCCTGGGAATCGGCCTACGGCAATGCGGCCTGACGTAACACGAGATCAGATGTCCCTCTCCTCCTCCCTGGGGCATCTGTAAATTGGCGGCGGCGCCTTCCTCCTCCCTGGCGTCGCCGCACCTTTCTTTCGCATCTGATCAGATGCACGCCATACATCGCTCTTCCGGTCCTCCTCCTCCCTGACCGGCGCGATGTTGCAAGAGCGGCGACATTCACCTCCTCCCGAATGTCGCCGCATCCTATCCGCACCACGTGGTGCACCAGAATTGTCGCGCGCGGTCCTCCTCCTCCCTGACCGCCGGACAAATCGAAGGCGGCGATCCCTCCTCCCTGGGGTCGCCGCTTTTTTTATTTCCGGATTTTCGAAAGTTTTTGGCGCCGCGACGTCACAACCGGCAGTGCCAGTCCGTCACATGTTCCGACAGTACAAAGGAACAGGCCCCTTGGCACATCCCATTTCCCCCGTGGCCACGCGGTCACCACCCGCATCAGGCATCTGGACAAACCTCATCCCCGCGACATCAATACCACTCAAGGAGCGAAAACCATGATCCGCGCATTACTGCATTCCGGCACCCGGCGTTTTGCCAGACAGTTCAATTATGACGCCACCTATCAACACGACATGATCGACGCCGACGCGGGTGCCGGTGCGCGGCTGGCCCTGTTCCAGATGGTCAGCAACTACGCGGGCCCGGCCAGCGCCCACCATGTCCGCATGGGCGCCCTGGTCGGCTCCGCGGTCGAGGGCGATTGCGGGCCGTGTGCCCAGTTGACCGTCGATATGGCGCTCGCCCATGGCGCGCGCGCAGCGGATATTCAGGCCTGCCTGAACGGGGCGCCCGAGGCCGCAGGCGATTTCGGCCTGGGCTACCGCTTTGCCTGGGCCGCGATCCGCAACCACACGGACCTGGACACGCTGCGTGACCGGATCGACGCCGCGCACGGACCGCGTGCCGTGATCGCCGCCTCCTTTGCCGCGGCCTTCACCCGCACCTATCCCGTGCTGAAACGCGGGCTTGGCCATGGTCAGCTGTGCCAACGGCTTAGCGTGGCAGGCACGTCCATCACGCTCACGTATCCAGCCCCCGCATGACATGGGTTGACCAGTTCGAAGCACAGAGGCCGATGCTCACGGCCCTGTGTTACCGCATGCTGGGCGAACGGGCCGCCGCCGAGGACGCGGTGCAGGACACCTGGCTCAAATGGTCCCGCGCCGACCATGGCGCGATCCGGACACCGGCGGCGTGGCTGCGCACGGCCGCGACCCGTGTGGCCATCGACGCGCTGCGGCGGGCGCGGGCGCGGCGCGAAACATATGTGGGCCCGTGGTTGCCCGAACCTCTGGTCGCCGACGATACCACCGCCGAAACCGGCTTTGAACTGGCCCAGGATTGCGAACTCGCACTGCTGTGGATCATGGACACGTTTCCCGCCAGCGAACGCGCGGCCTTTATCCTGCGCGAGGCATTTGATGCCGGCTATGCCGAAATCGCCGAAACACTGGGCAAATCCGAAGCCGCCTGCCGCCAATTGGTCAGCCGCGCGCACCGGCGCGTCGCGCAAGCGCCCCCAGATCTCAGCCAACCCTCCGATCTGCGCGCCGCCCGGATCAGCGGCTTTCTCGCCGCCATAGCCAGCAACGACCTGGAGGCCGCAAAACGCCTTCTGGCGCCCGATGCCGTGTCGATCTCCGATGGCGGGCGCAAGGCACGCGCGGCACGCCGTCCCCTCACAGGCCCCGACGATATCGTCGCCGTCTCTCATGCCATCACGCTGAAACATGCCGCATCACGCACAATCGTCCCATTGACCGCCAATGGTCAGCCCGCCCTGCTCTTCTTCGACCGCGACACACCAGACACCCTGATGACGGCAGTGTTGAATGACCGGGGCGAAATTTGCTGGATCTACACCATGCGCAACCCCGACAAATTGCCCCTACGGGACGGCGGGCGGGGCGATGTGCGCAGCACGAGCGTCGCGCGGCGTCCCTAGAACGGAATGTCGTCGCAGCCCGAGATAAAGCGCGACACCACCTTCTTCGTACCGGCTTTTTCGAAATCGATCTCCAACTTGTCGCCCTCGATCCCGATCACCGCGCCATAACCGAATTTCTGGTGAAACACCCGCTCGCCGACGGTAAAGCTCGACACCGCATTCAGATCAATGACCGAATTCCGGCTCTCCTTGGGCTGGCTCAACGGCCGATCCGCCGATCGGGCCTGCAACCGCCGCCACCCGGGCGAGTTATAGACATTGGCCTCCGCCGCTGCCTCGTGCAGACGCGATTCCGCGCCCATCGACGGGGCCGCCGCACCAAATCCACCGCCATAAAGCCCCGGCGGCGTCAGCACATCCACATGCGCCTCGGGCAACTCGTCGATGAAACGCGACGGCATGGATGACTGCCACTGCCCGAACACCCGCCGGTTCGCGGCAAAGGACACGGTACAGACCTCCTCGGCCCGCGTGATCCCCACATAGGCCAAGCGGCGTTCTTCCTCGAGCCCCTTGATCCCGCTTTCGTCCATGCTGCGCTGCGACGGAAACAACCCGTCTTCCCAGCCGGGCAGGAACACGCAGGGGAATTCCAGACCCTTGGCCGCATGCAGCGTCATGATCGACACCTTGGCCTCCGCATCCTCGCTGGCATTGTCCATCACCAGCGACACATGCTCCAGAAACCCTTGCAGGTTCTCGAACCCTTCCAGTGCCTTGACCAGTTCCTTGAGGTTCTCGAGCCGCCCCGGCGCTTCGGGCGTCTTGTCGTTCTGCCAATGGGCGGTATAGCCGCTTTCGTCCAGGATGATCTCGGCCAGTTCCATATGGCTAACGGGGGGCGGGCCGTATTCAATGCGCAAGGGGGTCACGCCATCATCCAGCACGCTGTCATCCTCGGCCACCTCGATCCGGGGGCCGCGCAGTTTGCTGTTCCAGCGCGCAATGCCATCCACAAGGTTGCGCAGTTCCGTGCCGCCTTTGCCCTTGATCAGCCCCTGCTCGACCGCGATCCGCGCACCCTCGACCAAAGACACCCCATTTGCGCGCGCCGTGATCTGGATCGTCTGCTGTGCCTTGTCGCCCAGGCCCCGCTTGGGCGTGTTCACGATCCGCTCAAAGGCCAGATCATCATCCGGGCTGACCACGACGCGGAAATAGGCCATGGCGTCCCGGATCTCCATCCTCTCGTAGAACCGCGGCCCTCCGATAACGCGGTAGGGCAACCCGATGGTCAGGAACCGATCTTCGAACGCACGCATCTGGTGGCTGGCGCGCACCAGAATGGCCATGTCCTCCAGCGACAGGGGCCGCATGCCGCGCGTGCCCTTTTGTGCCGCCTCGATCTCGTCCCCGATCCAGCGCGCTTCTTCCTCACCGTCCCAATGGCCGATCAGACGCACCTTTTCTCCGTCATCCTTGTCAGTCCACAACGTCTTGCCCAGACGGTTTTCATTGCCGTCGATCACGCCGGATGCTGCGGCCAGAATATGCGGCGTTGATCGGTAATTCTGCTCCAGCCGCACCACATGCGCGCCGGGAAAATCCTTTTCGAACCGCAGGATATTGCCCACCTCGGCGCCCCGCCAGCCATAGATCGACTGGTCATCATCGCCCACGCAACAGATATTCTTGTGTCCCTGCGCGAGCAACCGCAGCCACAGGTACTGGGCGACGTTGGTGTCCTGATACTCGTCCACGAGAATGTATGCGAACCAGCGTTGATACTGCTGCAACACGTCTTCGTGGGTCTGAAAGATCGTGACCATATGCAGCAGCAGGTCGCCAAAATCACATGCGTTCAGTTCGATCAGGCGGCGCTGGTACTGCTCGTAAAGCTCCACGCCCTTGTGGTTATAAGCCCCGCCATCGGCGGCGGGCACCTTGCCCGGTGTCAGGGCGCGGTTTTTCCATCCGTCGATGATGCTGGCCAGTTGGCGCGCGGGCCACCGCTTGTCGTCGATCCCCGCGGCCTGGATCAGCTGTTTCAACAGGCGGATCTGATCGTCGGTGTCCAGAATGGTAAAGTTCGACTTGAGCCCCACAAGCTCTGCATGTCGGCGCAGCAGTTTGACACAGATCGCGTGGAACGTGCCCATCCACGGCATGCCTTCGATGGGCTGGCCCAGCATCTGGCCTACGCGGTTTTTCATCTCGCGCGCGGCTTTGTTGGTAAAGGTCACCGCGAGGATTTCGTTGGGCCGCGCCCGCCCGGTGTTCAACAGATGCACGATGCGCGCAGTCAGCGCACGCGTCTTGCCCGTCCCGGCCCCGGCAAGCATCAGCACCGGCCCGTCCAGCCGTTCCACGGCCGCGCGCTGTGCGGGGTTCAGCCCGTCCAGATAGGGCTGCGGACGCGCGGCCATTGCGCGCGCGGACAGGGATGCGCCCTCGAAGGCGTCCAGATCATCATAGCTGCTCATGCGGGTAAACTAATCCTTGTGCAGGAAAAGGGAAAGCCCGATGTTCGCAGGTTGTTCCCCTGTGAGTGCAGGATCGACCTGATGCGCATTGATGCGGGCGAACATGGCAAATCCGACAGCTTGCGGGGGACGGCGCACCGCTCCATAGTCCGCCCATGGACCTGAACACCCGATACCCTGCGTTGAGTGATCTGCGTACCCGTGCGCAAAGTCGCATTCCGAAATTCGTATGGGAATATCTCGACAGCGGCACAGGGGTCGAGGCGACCAGGAAGCGCAACCGCACCGCACTGGATCGGGTTGGCCTGATGCCCTCCGTCCTGCATGGAGAGTTCGAGCCGGACCTGTCGACGACCCTGCTGGGTGAGGCGCGCGCCCTTCCCTTTGGTATTGCACCGGTGGGCATGTCGGGCCTGATGTGGCCCGATGCGGAACGACACCTCGCCCGCGGTGCTGCGCGCACGGGCATGCCCTATACCCTGTCCACCGTTGCCGCGGCCGCCCCGGAGGATGTGGCCCCCGAACTGGGCGAGGATGCGTGGTTCCAGATGTATCCGCCCCGCGACGAAGGCATTCGCCGCGATATGCTCGACCGGGCACGCGCGGCAGGCTTCAAGACGCTTGTGCTGACCGTGGACGTGCCTGTTGCCTCGCGCCGCGAACGGCAGACGCGGTCCGGCCTGACAAACCCGCCGCGCCTGACACCACGCCTGCTGGCGCAGGTAGCATTGCGCCCGGCCTGGGCCATGGCGATGGCGCGCAAGGGCATGCCGCACATGCGCATGCTTGACGCCTATACGACCAGCGCCACCGCCAATCTGCCGGTGACGGCGCATGTGGGCTACCTTTTGCGGACCTCGCCCGACTGGGACTATGTCAAATGGCTGCGCGATGCGTGGGACGGTCCGTTCGTGGTCAAGGGGGTCATGCGCGGCACCGATGCCGAGCGGCTGCAAGGGCTGGGCGTTGATGCCATCTGGGTGTCGAACCATGCAGGCCGCCAGTTTGACGCGGCCCCCGCCACGATCGAAGTGCTGCCCGCCATCCGCCGCGCTACAACCCTGCCCATCATCTTTGACAGCGGGGTCGAGGGCGGCCTCGACATTCTGCGCGCCATGGCCTCGGGCGCGGATTTCGTGATGCTGGGCCGCGCGTGGCACTATGCGCTGGCGGCCCTTGGGCCCGAGGGCATCGACCACCTCGTGCATATTCTGTCGGCAGACCTCAAATCGTGCATGGGCCAGCTGGGCGCGCGCGACCTGCGTACCCTGCCTAAACCGTTCCTGCACGACTAGGCGCGCTCAGGGGCGCCAGGTCAGGAAATTGTGGATCATGCGCAGCCCGGTGCCCTGGCTCTTTTCCGGGTGGAACTGCATCCCCACCATCGTGTCGCGCCCAACCACCGCCGTGACGTCCTCGCCATAGTCCACATGCGCAAGGCGCAAGGCGGGATCCGCGACCTCAAAATGGTAGGAGTGCACGAAATAGGTGTGGTCGCCGGTGGCAACCCCGTCAAAAAGCGCGTGCGGCGCGTCGATCACGAGATCATTCCACCCCATATGCGGCACCTTCAGCGCCGGATCCGAGGGCGCGATGGGCACGACCTGCCCGCCGACCCAGTCCAGCCCCGGTGTGTCGGTGTATTCCCGCCCCATCGTGGCCATCAGCTGCATGCCCACGCAGATGCCGAGGAAGGGCCGGCCCTTGACCTCGACCGCCTCGACCAGCGCGTCGTAGACACCGCCCGTCCCGCGCAGCGCGGCGGCACAGGCCGGAAAGGCGCCGTCGCCCGGCAGCACGATCCGGTCGGCCCGCGCCACGACATCGGCATCCGCAGTCACGACAACCGTGCCCGCATCCGCCTCGCGGGCCATGCGCTCGAACGCCTTTTGCGCCGAATGCAGGTTGCCGCTTTCGTAATCAATCAGAACCGTAAGGCTCATAGGGTGCCCTTGGTCGACGGAATGGCATCGGCCACACGCGCATCGACCTCCAATGCCACCCGCAGCGCGCGTGCCACCGCCTTGAAGGCCGCCTCGGCGATGTGGTGACTGTTGAGCCCGTGCAGCATGTCCACGTGCAAGGTGATCCCGCCATGGGTGCTCAGCGCCTGAAAGAACTCGCGCACCAGTTCGGTGTCGAACGTGCCGATCTTGGCCGTGGGCAGATCCACGTTCCACACCAGAAACGGCCGCCCCGACAGATCGAGCGCCGCACGCACCAGCGCGTCATCCATCGGCAACAGGCAGGATCCATAGCGCGCGATGCCCTTCTTGTCGCCAACGGCCTGGCTCAAAGCCTGGCCGATGGCGATGCCCACATCCTCGACCGTGTGGTGGTCATCGATGTGCAGATCGCCGCTGCACCGCACGGTCATGTCGATCAGCGCGTGGCGTGCCAACTGGTCCAGCATATGGTCAAAGAACCCCACCCCGGTCTGGTTGTCGTAAATGCCGGTGCCATCAAGGTCGAGCGACACGGAAATGTCGGTTTCGGCCGTCGTGCGGGTGATCGTGCTCTTGCGCATTGCGCGTCTCCTGGGTGGTGCGGTCTTGCCCGCCCTCTATAGGCAGGCCGGGGCGCATCGCCAAGGGTGCGCGCGCGACTTGCAAGCGCCTGTGCAGACATGTCACTACGGATCACACCCGTCCCGTTGCATAAGGCGTTTTCCATGACCACCTGCGTTTTCATCCAGATCCGATGCCGGCCCGGCTCTACCTACAAGGTGGCAGAGGACATCGCCCTGCGCGAACTGCATTCCGAACTGTATTCCACATCGGGCGACTACGATCTGCTGATGAAAGTGTACATTCCCGCAGGCAAGGACATCGGCAAGTATATCAACGACGAGTTGCTGGGCATTGACGGAATCGAACGATCACTGACCACCATGACCTACAAAGTGTTTTAAGGTCACTTCCGAATGCCTGTTGCTTGAAACGACGAAGGGCCGCCCGAAGGCGACCCTTTTCGAAATCCACAGGAGCCTGTGGTTTGTTGGAGCGGGCGAGGCGATTCGAACGCCCGACCCTAACCTTGGCAAGGTTATGCTCTACCCCTGAGCTACGCCCGCTTCCTTGGGTGAGCCGTGGAATACTTATCCCCGCCCCGCGCCGCAAGAGGAAAATCGCACCGTTTTCGAATTTATTTCCGCGACAGCACATGTGAGCGCAAAACTTTGCTTGGCCGCGACGGAAACACCTGCGTCGTGCGTATTACCGTGCATGAAGCACCACTCACGACACGTCATGCGCGCCGCATGTCTTGCCTTATGTCTGGCGGCCCCTCTCCCGGCTGCGGCGCATGATGGCGCGCATGCCCCCGATGTCCTGAGCAGAATTGAGACTGCGACGGCGTCGGGGGCCGAGGTTACAGTGCGGCTCACTCTTACCGGGCTTGGCGGGCCGTTGCACTTGCGTGCCGTGAACGCGGACGGCGCGGTTGCGGCACCTTTCGCGCCGGTCACTGTGTATTTTGCCCAGGATGTCACGGTCGACCTGACGCTCGACTACCCGGACGCGCCGCCCGGCATCATCGCCCTGATGCTCGACTTTGGCGCCGCTGGCGCAGGTGTCGTGACCGTGATCCCGGCCTCGGAATGACCCATGAAAGGAGACCCCGGATGGCCCTTGACCTGTCTGCCCTGAAACCCTGGTTGCTTGGCCTTTGCATCGTTGTGGGCTGCGCCAGCTACGCCGATGCGCAGCACCGGTTCCGCCAGCACACGGCGACGCAAACCGCGCCGCTTGATCTCGTCGATGCCAAAACGAGCTTTACCGCCCACGCCGTGGCCATCTCCCGATCTGGTCCGTGGCGGGTGATACAGTCGAACGGCGTGCCGGACCACGCGGTCGGCACATTTCCGAACGCAGGCAACCCGAACCGCATCGCCGGTCAGAACCACATGTTCCGCGTCGCACTGTCACCCGAGGTCGGCGCGGCGCAGCCACTGCCGCGCGGTGCATCCTTTGGCGTTGCGATCAACGGCGTGCCGTTCGACCCCAACGCGGCCGAGTTCTGGCAAGGCAACCCAAGATCGGGTTGGAATTACAACGCGTTGGGCGGAGCCGTGGCCCTTGGCCTTGATGCGAACTATGCCCATGTCCAACCCACGGGCGCCTATCATTACCACGGCCTGCCGATTGGATTGATGCAGGCGCTTGGCTGGTCCGCCGCCGCGCCGTCTCCGCTCTTGGGATATGCGGCAGACGGATTTCCCATCTATGCGCTAACGGCAGAAGTGGACGGCGAGACGGTGCGCATGACCTCGTCCTACCAGCTGAAATCAGGGAATCGCCCCGCAGGCGACGGCCCCCAAGGCGCCCATGACGGCACCTTTCTCGAAGATTTCGAATTCGTGGCCGGGTCCGGCATGCTCGATGCCTGCAACGGGGCCTATGTGAAGTCGCCTGAAACCCAAACCGTGACCTATGCCTATATTCTGACCGACACATACCCGGTGATCCCCCGCTGTCTGGTCGGCGATATCGGGCGCGGCTTTGCCAAGAGCTAGCGGCGCTGGATCAGGTCCCACCGGCTGCCGAACGGATCACGGAACACCGCAACCGTGCCATAGGGTTCGTGGCGCGGCGCCTCTTCAAAGGTGATCCCACGGGCGACAAGGCGCGCATGATCCCGCGCAAAGTCGTCCGTCTCAAGAAACAGCCAGACGCGTCCTGCCCCCTGCTGCCCGATGGCGGCCTGTTGAATATCCCCGTCCGCGCGCGCCAGAATGACGCTTGTGGTGCTGCCCGGCGCGCGCACCTCGACCCAGCGTTTGCGGCCCTGATCCTCGTCCGTGATCAGGTCAAACCCCAGCACATCGCAAAAGAAGGTAATGCCGCTGTAATAGTCGGGCACGATATAGGTAAAGGCGGCAAGGTTCATCGGATGGGTGCCTGCGTGGTGCATTAGTCGCCCACGTCATCGCAGGATGTGACGCCCGCGACAATGCCCGCGCGACACCTCATGCCGTGGGACGGCGCACGGCACGAGCCAGAACGACGATCAGAACGGCAAGGATCACCAGCACCGCAAACCCGGTGCGCAAGTCGGTGGCGTGGGCGACAAACCCGATGATTGGCGGCCCAAGCAACAGCCCGCCATAGCCCAGCGTCGCCACGCTGGCGATGGCCGTGCCGGGCGGCAGATGCGGATCCCTCGCGGCGCGGGAAAAGGCCAGCGGCATGATCACCGCATAGCCCACGCCCATCAGCCCGAACCCCACCAGCGCCACTCCGAATTCCGCCGATATCACCGCACACACCGCGCCCACCGTGGCAACGCAGCCTGCCACCCGCGCGGTCACGACCGGCCCGGCCAGACGCGTGGCCTGATCGCCCAGCAGCCGCGTCACCACCATCGCGATGGAGAATACGGTATATCCCAAGGCGGCGTTGGCGGCCGTCACGCCGGTCGTTTCGATCATCAACAGCGCGCTCCAATCGACCATCGCGCCCTCGCCCATCGAGGTGCAGAACGCAATCAACCCCACCGCGACAAGCGGACCGCGCGGCAGCGGAAAAAGAGGCGTGTCCACCGTACCGCTTTGCCGTGGCGACACCCAGCCGATCCGCGCCATCCACAGGCAGACCACGGCCACGACCATGCCTGTTGCGATAAAGTGCGGCGCAAGCCCGATGGACGCATATTCCGCCGCAAACCCGCTTGCGGCCCCGACGCCCGCACCAAGGCTGAACATCGCGTGAAAGGATGACATCACCGCGCGCCCGATATGCGCCTCGGCCTCTCCCGCCCACGTGTTCATGGTCACATCCATCGCGCCATGGGTGACCCCGAAAAAGAACAGCGACAGCGCCAGAACAGGCACCGAAGGCGACACCGCGATGCACGCCAGCGCAACCACATAAACCATCGCAATCCGCAAGGTGACATAGGCCGACCCAAGCGTGTCCGCGAACCGGCCCGCCAAGGGGAATGCAGTAATGGCCCCCGCCGCCAGCAACAGCAAGAGCCAGCCAAGCTCGGCCTTGCTCAGGTCATGGGTGGCCGCGACCGCAGGGATCCGCGACGCCCAAATGCCATAAAGCGCGCCGTTCAGCACGAACATCGCCGACACGGCCAGCCACGCCGCGCGATTGCTGTGGGTGTTCATCGGATCGGTTCCTCTGGGTCCGGCAATGGTGCACCGTTGACCAGCGCCGACCAGCTTGCAAGAGGCCGTCAAACCGCTTTGGCGGTTCTATTTCAATCTGTAAAATGATGTGCGAGGGCGCGTGCGCGGTCGGGTTCCAACTGCCAGCAGGCGGCGACCTCCCATGCGAGTGCCGCGCGCGACGGGTGCGTGTCCAGGGGCCTGAGATCGAACAGGGGCGCATCACAGCGCGCCTCGTCCCAATCGATCAGCACGTGCCGTCCACTGGCATCCGTCAGGATATTTTGCGCGTTCAGGTCCCCGTGCACCACTGTTCTCTGGGAGGGCACTTTCGCCCACGCGGCGCGCAACCGGCGCACCAGTGCGGCGGGCATTGCACCAAGATCAATGTCGCCGCCGCAATCTCGCGTACACAGATCTCGCGCGCTCGCAAACCCGGGCCGCTGCGGCCAGTCGCGCAAGGCCGCGTGCATGGCCTGCACCTTGGCTGCGATGACGGATGGCGATGTCGGCGCCCCCGGCAGGTACGGCTCGCAGGTCCACCCATCGACGACAAAACATCCATTCCCGGCACGCCGCAATGCCGGCACAATCAATCCGGCATCCCCTGCATGGTGCAAGACGGGCAGCAGCCAAGTGATGGCCGCCTCGGACCGGCGGGTTGTCTTGAGCACGTGGTCACCCACGCGCAGCACCGTGTTGCGGAACCCACCCGCCAGCGCCTCGGGCGCGCCCGATAGGCCCCAGGCCGACAACGGAGGCGACGGCGCAAGCGGCATCCGTCGCCCCCCGCTTATTCCAGTTCGACCAGCAGGTCCTTGGCGTCGATCTGACCGCCCGGTGCGACATGCACTGCCTTGACCACCGCGTCGCGCTCGGCATGGATGCCGGTTTCCATCTTCATCGCTTCGATGGTCAACAGCAGATCGCCCTCGGTGACCTCCTGGCCCGGCTGCACACCGACGGACGCCACAACACCCGGCATCGGCGCGCCGACGTGGCTGGCGTTGCCCAGCTCGGCCTTGGGCCGCTGCACGGTGGTCGATTTGACCATACGGTTCGGTACGCGGATCACGCGGGGCTGGCCGTTGAGTTCAAAGAACACCTTCGCCTCGCCATCCTCGTTGGTCTCGCCCACGGCTTGCAGACGGATTTCCAACGTCTTGCCGGGGTCAATCTCGGCCGTGATCTCTTCGCCCGGCTCCATACCGTAAAAGAACGTTTTGGTCGGCAGGGTCCGTACAGGTCCGTATGTGCGGTGGCGGCCCATGTAGTCGAGGAAAACCTTGGGGTACATCAGGTAACCGGACAAATCCTCATCATCGACCACGCGCCCATCCAGCTGCGCCGAAAGGTCCGCGCGGGTGGCATCAAGGTCGACAGCCGGCACATCCGCGCCGGGGCGCTGCGTGTTGAGCGCCTCGCCCTTGAGCGCCTTGGTCTGGATCCCGATGGGAAAGCCGCCGGGAGGCTGGCCAAGATTGCCGCGCATCATGTCCACCACGGAATCGGGGAAGGCCACGTCCTTGTCGGGGTCCTCGACTTCGGCGCGGGTCAGGCCCTGGCTCACCATCATCAAAGCCATGTCGCCCACCACCTTGGAGGACGGCGTGACCTTGACGATATCGCCGAACATCTGGTTCACGTCGCGGTAGGTGCGCGCGACCTCGTGCCAGCGTTCCTCGAGGCCCATGGACCGCGCCTGCGCCTTGAGGTTGGTGAACTGGCCACCGGGCATTTCGTGCAGGTAGACTTCGGAGCTGGGCGCCTGCATGCCGCTTTCAAACGCGGCGTAGTGGTCGCGCACGGCTTCCCAATAATCCGAGATGTCGCGGATGGCGTCGATGTCGAGGCCGGTGTCGCGGTCAGTGTGTTGCAGCGATTCCACCACCGTGCCCAGCGTCGCTTGCGACGTGTTGCCCGACAGCGCGTCCATGGCGCAGTCGACCGCGTCCACGCCCGCCTCGGCTGCCGCCAAAATCGTGGCGCAGGCAATGCCCGCCGTGTCGTGGGTGTGGAAGTGGATTGGCAGGCCCACCTCTTGTTTCAGCGCCTTGACCAGCACGCGGGCAGAGGCCGGTTTCAAGAGGCCGGCCATGTCCTTGAGGCCCAGCACATGTGCGCCAGCCGCTTTGAGCTGGTTGCCCATGTCGACATAATATTTCAGGTCGTACTTGGCGCGGTCGGGGTTCAGGATGTCCCCGGTGTAGCAGATCGTGCCTTCGCAGATCTTGTTCTGCTCTTGCACCGCATCCATGGCGACGCGCATGTTCTCGACCCAGTTCAGGCTGTCGAACACGCGGAACACGTCGATGCCGGTGGTGGCGGCCACGCGTACGAATTCCTGCACCACATTGTCGGGATAGTTGGTATAGCCCACACCGTTGGCACCGCGCAGCAGCATCTGCGTCATCAGGTTGGGCATACGCTCGCGCAGGTCGCGCAGGCGCTGCCACGGGCATTCCTGTAGGAACCGGTAGGCCACGTCGAATGTCGCACCACCCCAGCATTCCATCGAGAACAGCTGCGGCAGGTTGGCGGCATAGGCCGGGGCGACCTTGATCATGTCGTGGCTGCGCATCCGCGTGGCCAACAGCGACTGGTGCCCGTCGCGCATGGTTGTGTCGGTGATCAGCAGCTGTTGCTGCGCCTTCATCCAGTCCGCCACGGCCTGCGGGCCCTTTTGTTCCAGCAGGTTGCGGGTGCCCATCTGATGCGCGGGATCCGCCTGCAACGCGGGCGGCTTGGGGGCCTTGAGATCAGCGCGCGGCTTGGGCCGGTCCTTGACCTCTGGATGCCCGTTCACGGTGATGTCCGCGATATAGGTCAGGACCTTGGTGCCACGGTCGCGGCGGCGCTTGAAGGCAAACAGATCCGGCGTTTCGTCGATGAACTTGGTTGTGTATTCATTCGACAGAAAGGTCGGATGCTTCAGCAGGTTTTCGACAAAGGCGATGTTGGTGCTGACGCCCCGGATGCGGAATTCGCGCAGCGCACGGTCCATGCGGGCAATCGCCATTTCAGGTGTGGGGGCCTTGGCCGTCACCTTGGTCAGCAGACTGTCATAATAGCGCGTGATCACGCCGCCCGCATAGGCGGTGCCGCCGTCCAGACGGATGCCCATGCCGGTCGCCTCGCGGTAAGCGGTGATGCGGCCATAGTCGGGGATAAAGTTGTTTTGCGGGTCCTCGGTGGTGATCCGGGTCTGCAACGCATGTCCGGTCAGCACGACGTCGGCCTGGGTGGGTTTGCCGGTGGCCTCCTGGATCGTCTTGCCTTCGGCGATCAGGATCTGGGCCTGCACGATGTCGATACCGGTCACCTCTTCGGTCACCGTATGTTCGACCTGCACGCGGGGGTTCACTTCGATAAAGTAGAATTTGCCGTCGTCCATATCCATCAGGAATTCGACCGTCCCGGCACATTCGTAATTCACATGTTTGCAGATCTTGTAGCCCAGCTCACAAATCTCGGTCCGCTGCGCGTCGGTCAGGTAGGGCGCGGGCGCGCGTTCCACGACCTTCTGGTTGCGGCGCTGCACCGAACAGTCGCGTTCGAACAGGTGATACATGCCGCCATGCTTGTCGCCCAGAATCTGCACCTCGACGTGACGGGCGCGGGTGATCATCTTTTCAAGATAGCCCTCGCCGTTGCCAAAGGCCGCTTCGGCCTCGCGGCGGCCTTCGAGCACCTTTTCCTCGACCTCGTCATCGGAAAAGATCGGGCGCATGCCACGGCCACCACCGCCCCAGGACGCCTTGAGCATCAGGGGATAGCCCACGGCCTTGGCCTCTTTGCGGATGGCGTCCATGTCGTCGCCCAGCACTTCGGTGGCCGGAATGACGGGCACGCCTGCCTCGACCGCCACGCGCCGCGCGCTGGCCTTGTCGCCCAGAGCGCGCATGGTTTCCGACTTGGGACCGATGAAGGTGATCCCGTTCTTTTCGCAGGCATCCACGAAATCCGGGTTCTCGGACAACAGGCCATAGCCGGGGTGGATCGCATCCGCACCGCTTTCGCGGGCGACGCGGATCATCTCGTCAATGCTCAGATAGGCCGCAACCGGTCCCAGCCCCTCACCGATACGGTAGGCCTCGTCCGCCTTGAACCGATGCAGGCCCAGCTTGTCCTCTTCGGCAAAGACGGCAACGGTCTTTTTGCCCATCTCGTTGGCGGCGCGCATGATGCGGATGGCAATCTCACCCCGGTTTGCGATGAGAATTTTCTTGAATTCGGGCATGAAGGCTCCCCCGGGGCAGTATTGTGCAGTTGCAGCATTCTTTATGACGTTTACGTGACGCAAACAACACGTAGTATTGGGTATGTGTCCCCGCGGAGACAAAGCCACCTCAAGTCAGGTTCGGCTGGCCTTTTCGACCAAGCCGGACATGCCCTGCCGCTGCTCCAGAACCGCCACTACATCCGCCAAGGCGACATCGCGCGCGGCCAGCATGACAAAGAGGTGGTAGATGACGTCGGCGGCTTCGGACG
This sequence comes from uncultured Tateyamaria sp., assembly GCF_947487805.1. GTDB lineage: Bacteria > Pseudomonadota > Alphaproteobacteria > Rhodobacterales > Rhodobacteraceae > Tateyamaria. Next base: position 589,963 of record NZ_CANKXW010000002.1, read on the forward strand.
TCAGGGCGGACTTGTCGTCCTTGACGGCCTCAATGATGGCCTCGATTGCCTCTTCCCCGAATTTCTCGGCACATTTCTCCGGCCCCTTCGCCAACAGCTTGGCCGTCCAGGATGTGTCCGGATCCGCTCCCTTGCGCGCCTCGATGGTCGCAAAAAGTTCGTCAAAGGTCATGTCAGCCTCATCGGGATACCGGCGGCGGCCATGTGCGCCTTGGCCTCGGCGATGGTGAAATCGCCGAAATGGAAAATCGACGCGGCCAGCACGGCGGACGCGCCGCCTTGGGTCACGCCATCGACAAGGTGATCCAGCGTGCCCACGCCGCCCGAGGCAATGACCGGGATGGTGACCGCATCGGAAATGGCCCGCGTCAGTGGCAAATTGAACCCCGCACGCGTGCCGTCCCGGTCCATGGAGGTCAACAGGATCTCCCCTGCTCCCTTGGCGGCCGCGGTGCGTGCAAATTCCACCGCATCGATACCGGTGGGCTTGCGGCCGCCATGGGTAAAGATCTCCCAACGGCCCGGTGCCACCGTCTTGGCATCGATCGCGCAGACGATGCACTGGCTGCCGAACTGATCCGCCGCGCGCGATAGGACATCCGGATCGGCCACAGCCGCCGAATTGAACGACACCTTGTCCGCCCCCGCCAGCAAGAGCGCGCGCACATCCGCAACCGTACGCACGCCCCCGCCCACGGTCAGCGGGATGAAGCACTGCTCTGCCGTGCGTTGCACAAGATCGAACATCGTGCCGCGGTTTTCGTGCGTGGCGTGGATGTCGAGAAAACACAGCTCGTCCGCGCCAGCGGCATCATAGGCCTGCGCGGCGGCGACCGGATCACCGGCATCGATCAGATCGACAAAGTTCACGCCCTTGACCACACGGCCATCGGCGACATCGAGACAGGGTATGATACGGGTCTTGAGCATGGGGCCCTCGTACCCTGCTTTGGTCAGGGTGAAAAGAGGACCATGACACCCTGCCCCGCAGGCACGCGCCCGCCGATCACGCAAAGTTGCGGTGCCGGATCCTGTGAATGCGCCATGTTTGTGCCAGACATGGAAGGACGGCAGATGAAGATTTTGGCAACACTCGGACTGGTCATCGCAATGGCAACACCCGCATTCTCAGGCGACAACGGCATCATTCGCAAAGAGGCTGCCGCAGGCGTGACGGAAACCATGGACCAACTGGTTGGCGCGCTGGAAGGCGCCGGGCTGAAAGTCTTTGCGCGTGTGGATCATGGTGCCGGCGCCCAAAGCATCGGTGCCGATATAGGCGCGTCGCAATTGTTGATCTTTGGCAACCCCAAGGTCGGCACGCCCGCCATTCAGGACGACCCGGTGTCGGGTCTGTTCCTGCCGCTCAAGGTGCTGGTCTATGAGGACAGCACCGGCAAGACGATGATCGCCTACGAAGAACCGGCCAAGATGCTGGGACGTCTGGGCGGCGTGTCCGAGGATGCCGCCTATATCCAGACCATGACCGGCGCGTTGGGAAAATTCACCGACGGCATCGCCAAATAGCGATCAGTCCCTGAGCGTCTCCAGTGCCGCCGCCAGATCGATGGCTCCGTCATAGAGGGCGCGGCCCGAGATGGCGCCTGCGATCACGCCCGTGGCCTTCAACGCCTCCAGATCGGCCAGCGAGGAAACGCCGCCGCTGGCGATTACGGGGATGTCCACTGCCTGTGCCAGGGCCTGTGTCGCGGCGATGTTGGGCCCGCCCATCGCGCCGTCGCGGTTGATGTCGGTGTAGATGATCGCCGCCACGCCCGCATCCTCGAAGGACCGGGCCAGATCAGTCGCGTCCACATCCGTTTCCGTGGCCCAACCTTTGGTCGCCACCTTGCCACCGCGCGCGTCGATGCCCACGGCCACGTGACCGGGAAATGCCTTGGCCGCCTCGCGCACGAGGTCGGGATATTCAACCGCGACGGTACCGAGGATCACGCGCTCCAACCCTTTGGACAACCACATCTCGATCGTGGCCATGTCGCGGATGCCGCCGCCCAGCTGTGCGGGCACCTTGCAGGCCTTGAGAATCGCCTCGACCGGAGCCGCGTTCACCGGTGCGCCCGCAAAGGCCCCGTTCAGATCCACAAGGTGCAACCAGGCACAGCCCGCTTCAACAAACGCGCGCGCCTGTGCGGCGGGGTCGTCGTTGAACACCGTGGCACGGTCCATATCGCCATGCACAAGGCGCACGGCCTGCCCGTCTTTGAGGTCGATGGCGGGATAGAGGATCATGGGAAAACGGCCCTTTTGCTTTGGTCGCGTGCCCTTTGGCACCTTACGTCACGATTTGCAACGCGACCCTAGGTCATTCTTGATTTGCCGCCCGCCCCTGCCCCAAGCTCTGGCCCATAACGGAGGAGACACGCAATGAAACATCTGATCGCAGCCGCATGCGTCGCCGTCGCAAGCGCCGGCATGGCCATGGCGGAACCCGCCAGCGGTACATGGAAAACAGAAACCAGCGACACGGGCGCCTATCTGCACGTCAAGATCGCCCCCTGCGGCGCAAATGTCTGCGGCACCATCACCAAGGTCGTGGGCAGCGACGACACCTCGAGCGTCGGCAAGCCGATCATCTGGGACATGAAGTCCAAGGGCAGCGGCAGCTATTCCGGCGGCAAGATCTGGGCACCGGACACGGACAAGACCTATCGCTCCAAGATGTCGCTCAGTGGCAATGCGCTCAAGGTGTCGGGCTGTGTCGGTCCAATCTGTCGTGGCCAGACCTGGACGCGCCTGAACTGATCCCGTCCATCACACGCACCTGATCAAAGACCCTGCATAATGCATGCGGGGTCTTTTTTTGTGCGGGCTACAGCCGTGACGAAATGATCCCGGTGTTGAACCCACCCATCCTGAGTTCGCCGAACAAACGCTGGTATTCGATCTTGGGGCAGCGGTTCTGGATCACGTCGCTGCCTTGCGCGCGCGCCCTTGCTGCGGCCTCCGGATGTGCCACGCCGATCTGCATCCAGATCGTTTGCAGACCCGTTACATGCGACAGAGCCTGATCGACGATCTCGGGCACCGCTTCGGACCTGCGAAAGATATCGACCATATCGACCGGGCCCTCTATTTCGGAAAGATCGGATACGGTCGTGGCCCCGAAGAGCCGCTCACCGGCATAGGCCGGGTTCACCGGAATGACGTCGAACCCCTTGAGCGCAAGATACCGCGCCACAAAGTAACTGGGCCGCACGGGATTGGCCGAGACCCCGACAAGGGCCACGGTTTTGGTGCGCCGCAAGATCGTGCGCAGCGCGGTGTCGGAATAGGTTTCGGTCATGCTCACCCCTTTGGTGCGCTGTTTGACAAAAAAGCGCCCCAATCGCAAAGCGAAAGGGGCGCGCAAGGTACGGAACGAGGGACAGTGAATTAACCAGCAGGAGTTCCAAACCTGCGGCTCTTAACCTCAGATATGATCATCTGAGCTCTGGAAAAGAGGTTCTCTCAAACCTGTGAACGAAGTCTTAAATGACGTGCACATAGTTTTGGCACCTTTGGCGGCTGGCGCTCCGCCTAATCAAAGATATCCTCAATGATATCAAATGCTTCCTCAAAGAACTCACCCCAACGCATTTTCTTGCGCCTGGATTTCTTCGGATTACTTTTTTTCGGCGATCCTCCGCGCACGGCGGACGGGCGCACCAGTTCGCGGTCGCCTTGCGATTTCTTGGGCAGCATTTTCAGGTCGTGCAGCGGCGCGCCACAGCTGGAACAGGCCAGTTCGTGACGGTCACGGCCACGCAGCACCAATGCCGCGCGGGTGCCGCAGTAACAGCATGTCGCAATTTTCGTAGGGTATGCGATCGTGGCCTCCTAGGCGTGGTCCTTGGATGCATATAGGGCAATCGCCGCCGCATTTGAGACGTTGAGCGATCCAAACCCGCCAGCGGCGTCGATTTTCACCAGCATGTCGCAGGTGTCTCGGGTTTTCTGGCGCAGACCAGGCCCCTCGGCACCCAGCACCAACGCAACGGCACGGTCCTTTTGTCCCGCAAGCGCGGTTTCAATTGTTGCCTCCGCCTCGCCATCGAGGCCGAGCACGATATAGCCCATGCCCTGAAGTTCCGTGATCGCGTCCGACAGGTTGCGCACCCGGACATAAGGCTGCCGTTCCAGCGCGCCCGACGCGGTCTTGGCCAGTGCGCCGGTTTCGGGTGCCGCATGGTGGCGTGTGCCCACGACCGCGGATGCGCCCAACACCTCGGCAGATCGCAGGATCGCGCCCACATTGTGCGGGTCCGTCACCCGGTCAAGCAGGATCAGCCGGGGCGCTTCGGCGCCGATGGCCACGTCCGCCAGACTGCCCCAGTCCAGCGGTTTGACCTCCAACACCGCCCCCTGATGCACAGATCCAGGGTCAATGGGCGGCTTGAATTTGCGCGGGTCGATGACCTCGGGCGTGACACCGGATGTCGCGATGGCCTCGGCCAGCTTTGCCTGCGCGTTCAGCGTCACCATCAGGCGCAGTTTCTGCCGCGCGGGGTTCAACAGCGCATCGCGCACCGCGTGCAACCCGAACAGCCAGACCGTCGCCGCAGCGTCGGCCTTTTTCGCCTGTTCCTTTTCAACGACCCACTTGGGTTTTTTCATGCGTGCACCTTTGGTCCTTGGGGGCTGATTTTGTGCCTTGACCCCCGATAGGCGGCCCGGTAATCACGCGCTCACGCTGACCGGGGTCTTGCACCCTAATGGCGCAGTGGGCGACAGGCCGCAAGGTGTGGCAGGGGACTGTAACTCCCTCGCGGAGACGCACGCCTGGTTCGATTCCAGGGTCGCCCACCACTTTCCCATCTTTCCGCAAGACCACCGCACAGGGCGCAAAGCCGGGCGCAAACCTGCGACCGTTGGAAGCGGTGAAACACGCAGGGATCGGCTCGACCCTGCCCATTGTATGCTATAGTACACCTTGTGATACCAGCAACGGAAAGCCTGTCCCCATGTCTGCCCAGACCCCCAAGAACGCCGATCTGATCTATACCGTCACCGACGAAGCACCGCAGCTGGCCGCCGCCTCGCTGTTGCCCATCGTGCGCGCCTTTTCCAATGCCGTGGGCCTTACGGTCGAAGAGCGCGATATCTCTGTCGCCGGGCGCATCCTGGCCGCCTTTGGCGATCAGGCGGACGATCTGGCCTGGCTGGGCCAACGGGTGACGCAAGCGGACGCAAACATCATCAAGCTGCCCAACATCTCTGCGTCCGTGCCGCAGCTGACCGCCGCGATTGCCGAATTGCAGGCGCAGGGCTTTGACGTGCCGGACTATCCAGAAACGCCCGCCACGGACGAAGAGCGTGCCGTGCGCGCCAAATATGACGCGATCAAAGGCTCTGCCGTGAATCCCGTCCTGCGCGAGGGCAATTCGGACCGTCGCGCGCCTGCCGCGGTCAAGGCCTATGCCAAGTCCAACCCGCATTCGATGGGCGCATGGTCCAAGGACAGCAAGACCCGCGTGATGACGATGGGTGCGGGCGATTTCCACAGCAACGAAAAATCCGTCACCCTGACGGCCGCGCAGGCCGATGGCCCGGTGCGCATCGAACATGTCGCCGCCGACGGCACCACCACCGTGATGGCGCAGGGCCTGTCCTATCCTGCGGCTACGATCCTCGACGCCACATACATGTCCGTCGCGGCCCTGACGCAATTCCTGCACGACGCCATTGCGGCAACGGCAGAGGATGGCACGCTGTTCTCGCTGCACATGAAGGCCACCATGATGAAGGTCGCGGACCCGATCATCTTTGGCCACGCCGTGCGCGCCTATCTCGCGCCGGTCTTTGATGCCCATGGCGCGGCCATGGCAGAGGCTGGCGTGAACCCGAATTCGGGCCTTGGCACGCTGCGCGATGTTGTCTCGTCCATGCCGCAAGGGGCGGAGATCAACGCCGCAATCGATGCGGCCCTGGCCGCGCGCCCGCCAATGTACATGGTCGATTCCGATCGCGGCATCACCAACCTGCACGTGCCCAGCGATGTGATCATCGACGCTTCCATGCCTGCCGTTCTGCGCGCGGGCGGCAAAGGCTGGGGCCCTGATGGCAAGGCCGGTGACACCAACTGCGTGATCCCGGACAGCTCTTATGCCGGGGTCTACGCGGAATCGGTGGCGTTTTTCAAAGAGAACGGTGCGCTTGATCCGACAACCGCAGGCACCGTGCAGAACGTTGGCCTCATGGCCAAAAAGGCCGAGGAATACGGCTCTCACCCCACCACATTCGAAGTGGCCGCGGACGGCACCATGCAGGTCGTCGCCGCGAATGGCGACGTATTGATGTCGCACGATGTGGCGGCGGGTGACATCTGGCGCATGGCTTCCACACGTATGGAAGCGATTGAAAACTGGCTGGCGCTGGCCCTCGAACGGCAGGCCACAACCGGGTACGAGACGGTGTTCTGGCTGAACGAAAACCGCGCCCACGACGCCGAGATCATCAAGGCCATCACCCCGATGCTGGAACAGGCGGGCGCGAAGGACCGGGTGCAGATGATGGCCCCTCCGCAAGCCACACGTCACGCGTTCGAGGCGATCACCCGTGGCGACAACGTCATCGCGGTCACCGGCAACGTGCTGCGCGACTACCTCACCGACCTCTTCCCGATCCTCGAGGTCGGCACCTCTGCCAAGATGCTGTCGGTGGTCAAGCTGATGAATGGCGGCGGGCTCTTTGAAACCGGCGCGGGCGGCTCCGCACCCAAACACGTGCAACAGCTGGTCGAGGAAAACCACCTGCGCTGGGACAGCCTGGGCGAGTTCTGCGCCTTGGCCGAAAGTCTGCGGTTCGCCGGTGAGATGCGTGGCTCCACCGACATCGCGGTTCTGGGCGACACGGCGGATACGGCAATCACCCGACTGCTGACAGAGAACAAGAGCCCGGGCCGCAAGGTCGGGCAGGATGACAACCGCGACAGCCACTTCCACTTTGCCCTGTTCTGGGCAGAGGCACTGGCCGAACAGTCGCAGGCCCCCGCCCTGGCCGAAACATTCGCCCCAATCGCAAAATCCATGCGCGACAGCTATGACAGCATCCTGGCAGAGCTGAAGACCGGGCGTGGCACAGCCGTGGACATGGGCGGGTATTACAAGACCGACGCCGACAAGATCGCGGCGATCATGCGCCCGTCCGCCACGCTGAATGCGATCATGGACACGCTTTGATCCGCTGATCACATGAGACAACGCGCGTGCCGGTCCGAACCGGCGCGCGCCACCCGATTCAGCGGCTGCGCCCGGATCACCCTGACCTTCCCAAGATGACAAACCCGTGATCTGCATCGCGCAGTGCGGATTCCCTCTTTTCATTTTCCCTACCTATCGATAGGTATATAAAATCAAACCAAATGGAGATGGTCATGAAAGTCTACGACACACCCGGATTTCCGAACCCCACCCGCGTCCGTATCGCGCTTGCGGAAAAGCAGGCCACAGATCAGGTCGAATTTGTCCCCGTCGACGTCATGGGCGGCGAACACCGCAGCGACGCCTTTCGCGCCATCAACCCCGATGCGACCGTGCCGTGCCTCGAACTGGGCGACGGAACACGGATTTCGCAGTGCAACGCGATCGTCGAGTACATCGACGGCGCCTTTGATGGCCCTGCCCTGCTGGGCCGCACACCGCGCGAACGCGCCTTTGTGTCGATGATGAATATCCGCGCCGAGAATGGGCTTTTGAACGCCGTGGCCGCCTATTTTCACCACGCCACCGACGGGCTGGGTCCGGATCTTGAAACCTATCAGAACGCTGACTGGGGCCAGAAACAGCGCGGGCTGGCACTTGAGACCATGGCCTATCTCGACGGCGTTCTGGCCAGTTCGGAATACATCGCGGGTGACGCGTTTACCGTGGCGGACATTACCACATATGCAGGGCTGATTTTCGCCGACTTTGCCAAGATCGACATCCCCGCCAATCTGGGCCACCTTCTGGCATGGCGCGCCAAGGTGTCCGAACGGCGCAGCATCGCGGCCTGACGGCGCGCAACGACAAAGGAAAGGACCCAAACCCATGGAACTCAATGCAGATTTCGAGGAACGGGTGCTGGTGCACAGCGACACGCTCGATTGGCTGGCCTCACCCATGCCGGGCGTGGACAGGCGGATGCTGGATCGCATCGGCGGCGAGGTGGCCCGCGCCACCACGATCGTCCGCTATGCGCCCGGCAGCCAGTTTTCCGCCCACACCCACACGGGCGGCGAGGAATTCATCGTGCTCGACGGTGTGTTTCAGGACGAGCACGGCGACTTCCCCGAAGGCACCTATGTGCGCAATCCACCAACATCGCAGCACACGCCGGGATCCGAACCGGGATGCACGATCTTCGTCAAGCTCTGGCAATTCGACATGGCCGACCGGACCCAGTTCCGCAAAACCATGGCCGAAGAGCTGGGCGCGCCGGAAAACGGTGTGGCCACCGCGCTGCTGCACGAGGACGACCGCGAGACGGTGACCTATCACCACCTCGACGCAGGTGCACAGTTCGATGTGACCGCAGGTGGCGGGATCGAAGTGCTGATGATTGGCGGTGAAATGACCCAGGGCGGCGATACCTTGCGCAAGGGGTCGTGGCTGCGCCTCCCCCAAGGCCAGACCCTGCACGCGGTGGCGGGTGACGCGGGTGCCAAGGTCTGGATCAAGACCGGACACCTGCCCTTTGCCGTCCCGCCCCAGGTCTGACTCATGGCCAGCGCACTGCAGGCTGCAATGCAGACTGACCTGTTGATTGTCGGGGGCGGGCTTTCCGGCCTGTCCCTCGCCATGCGCCTTCAGGCAGCGGGCGTCGACTACCTGTTGATCGACGCCCGCGACCGCCTTGGCGGGCGGATCAAGTGCGCGCAACACGACGGCAATGCCTATGACCTCGGCCCGGCATGGTTCTGGCCGGGACAGCCCCGCATGCTGGACCTTATCCAACGCCTGGATCTTATCGCATTCGCGCAGCAGGCGCAGGGCGACGCCCTCTATGAAGATGACGGCGGCCGAGTGCAGCGTGCACGCGGGTTTGCGTCGATGCAGGGATCTTGGCGCATCGACGGCGGCATGGCCGCACTGATCGACCGGATGGCCGCGACACTGCCCGTTGAACGGATCCTGACCGGGTCGGCGGCCACCACGCTGACAGACGGGACGCAGGGCGTTTCGGTCATGCTCGCCGATGGTCGGAACATCGACGCGCGCCGTGTGGCCCTTGCCATACCGCCGCGTCTGGCAGCGGCGTCGCTGGGTTTTGCCCCGGCCTTGCCCGACACCGCGCTAAATGTAATGGCAGATGTGCCCACGTGGATGGCCGGACAGGCCAAGGCGGTGGCGATCTATGATACCCCATTCTGGCGCGATGCCGGGCTGTCCGGTGATGCGATGAGCCAGCGTGGCCCGCTGGCCGAACTCCACGATGCGTCACCGGCGGATCACAGCGCTGGCGCGCTCTTCGGGTTCATTGGCTTACCTGTCGCCGCACGCGTCAACCAACACGCTCTTGAACAGGCCATACGCGCGCAACTGGGTCGCCTCTTCGGACCCGCAGCGCAGGCGCCGGACGCGCTCCATATCAAGGACTGGGCCGCCGATCCGTTCTGTGCCACCGATGCGGACCAAGCGCCCCTCTTTGCGCACCCGCGCTATGGGAAGCCCGCGGCACTGTCCGACCTCTGGGGCGGTCGCCTTCTGTTTGCCGGGACCGAAGTCGCGCCGGAATTCGGCGGCTACCTCGAAGGGGCGCTTGCCGCGGCAGAGGCCGCCGCCCTGACCTTCTGCGCGCCCTGACCTGTCCAAACCGCATCGGAGGTGGCACTGACGGGCGGCTTTGCCTATGTACGTCCTGCATGACAAGGCGCTAACTATGACCAAATCCCGCACCGAACAGATCCTCGACTTTGCCGAGGCGGAAATCCGCAAGAACGGGTTTGATGGCGTCAGCTTTCGCGACATCGCCGCCGCCATCGGCGTCAAGAGCGCCTCGGTCCACTACCACTTTCCGACCAAAGCCGATTTGGGCGTGGCCGTCACCAAACGCTATGCGGAACGTATGATGACGTCACTGGGTGCGCCGGATGATGCGGGGATGACCCGGCGCGACCTGCTGGCCCGTGTGGCCGACGTTTACATCGCGGCCTACCGGCAGGATACGTCGACCTGCCTCTGTGCGGTTCTGGGATCCGTGGTCACACATCTGCCACCCGAAACCCGGCAAGAGGTGCAGCAGTTTTTTGCCACGCTGAAAAAATGGGTCACAACTGCGATGGAGGGCGCGGACACGCGCCTGACGCCCAACATCGTCGTATCGACCATGCAGGGCGCCATGGTGCTGTCAATTGCAACAGAAGACGATGCGCCGCTGCACGAAGCCAAGCGGCACATCACCGAACTGGCCTGACGCCTAGCGGTTGATCAGCGTCGGCAGGCCCAGCATACGCGACAGCGAGAAGCCCTTGCCTTCGGGGACCTTGCGCGTCTCGCCATGCTTGATGACCAGCGGCAGGATGAAATTCGCCATACGCCCGTGGCGTGGAATGGCAGAGCCGGTAAAGGGCTTGCGCTTGCTGATCAGGGAAATCGGGAAATTGGCCATCCGGGCGTGCCGCGGAAAGGCGAACTTGTCCTTGGGCTTGCGCTTGCTCAGCAGCGGGATCGGGAAATTCGCCATGCGTGGCGCGCCGGGGATTAGCGCATTCTGCCCCATCTTGCCATTGATCAAATGCGGGAAGGGCCACCCGGCCATCCGCGTATGACGTCCGATCACCGTCCCGGTAAAGGGCTTGCGGCGGCTGATCAGACCGATAGGGAAATTCGCCATCCGCGCATGGCGCGGAAAGGCAAAAGCGTCCCAGGGCTTGCGTTTGCTCAGCAGAGGGATCGGGAAGTTGGCCATCCGCGCATGACGCGGAAAGGCGAACTTGTCCTTGGGCTTGCGGTCGCTCAGCAAACCGATAGGGAAATTGGCCATCCGTGCGTGGCGCGGAAAGGCAAAGGCATCCACAGGCTTGCGACGGCTGATGAGCGGGATCGGCCAATCGGCCATGTGATGGTTGCCATCCGACTGGCCCAGACGGCGCGTCAGCATGTGCGGATGTGTGCCAAAGATCGACAGCGAGGGGCCTGGCACGGTCTTGACCGACACCTCTTCGACCACGTCGCCCATGTCCGCCGCACCCATCTGCGCGGTCAGCTCGCGGGTCAGCCGCGCGGCGCCCAGCGGTTTGTAGGTGGCCTTGGCAAGCAATACGGCCCCACCGTCGGCCAGCCGTTTTTCATAGGCGGCGATGGCACCTGGATCGACCTCTGCCGCAGCCAGTGCCGCGCGGGCGTCATCCGCATCCGTAAATGCGCTCAGGTCGCTGCGCGGAAACCCTTCGACTTCCAGTGATCGCTTGGCGACAAAAGCCTTGGACGCGTCCTCGAAATATCGCGTGATGACTTGGGTCATGATGCCTCCGCCGTTTTTGTGTGCAGGCCCGATGCGGGCTGCAATTGTGTTTCAGTTTGCAAGGCCTTGGCCCTGCGGGAGTTGCGCACCAATGGAACAAGGATAGCGCAGGCCAGCGCAAGGAACAGGATCTCGATGAGAAAAACCGCATTATACGGCACATGTGCCGGCAAATTGCCCGCACCCGGCGCGGCGACGATCAGGTCGCGGACAATGCCGGCCAGGGCCACGCCGATGCCGGCCGCCGTCGCTTGCACAGCGCCCCAGGTCCCGAGGGCAAGGCCAATCTGATCCGGTCCCGCCGACCGCATTGTCGCGGTCAGTGTCGCATGCCCGAACAGCCCCGCGCCCAGCCCGGTCAACACCGTCCCCAACAGGAACATTGGCGCGCCGCCACCAAAGGCCGACAGGATGATTGCGGCGAAACCCGGAATGCCGATGGTCGCACCCATCATGGCCAGACGATTGGGCGTACCACCCTGCCCCAGCACGCGGGATGCGATGCCGAACCCAATCAGCGTGCCACCGGCCAGCAAAGCCGTAAGCCGCGTGGTCTCCGCCACGGAAAAGCCCAGCGCCTGCCCCCCATAGGGTTCCAGCAGCACATCCGCTGCGCCAAATCCGAACGTACCCAGCGCGATCACCACCAGCAGGCGCATCTTGCCCGGCTGATCCAGCAATTTGACATAGGCCTCGCGAAAGGCAGGGCGCGGACGCACCTGCATCTGCTGTGCGCGCGTCCGGTCGCGGGCTTCCTGTTTCCACATGGCAAAGAGGTTCAGCGACACGGTGATCACCGCCGCCCCCTGGATGACCTGGATCAACCGACCCGGTGTGTAGTTCGTCAGCAGCGCGCCGAAGACCAGCGCGCTGATCACCATCCCAAAGAGCAGCATGACATACATCAGGCCCACAACCTTGGGCTGGTCCGCCTCTTTGACCAGATCGGTCGCCAGTGCGAGACCCACGGTCTGCACCATGTGCACCCCGGCCCCGACGAGCAAAAATGCCAGCGCCGCAGAAGACAGCCCCATCCAGCGCGGCGCATCCACCGCCTCGCCATAGCCCGAAAGGACCAAAAGCGCGAAGGGCATGATGGCAAAGCCGCCAAACTGATACAGAGTGCCCTTCCAGATATAGGGCACCCGCCGCAGCCCGAGCGCGGAGACATGGGTATCGGACTTGAACCCCACCAGCATGCGCAGCGGCGCAAACACAACCGGCAGCGCCAGCATGACGGCCACCAGCGTCGCCGGTACCGCAAGTTCCACGATCATCACGCGGTTGAGCGTGCCGACCAGCAGCACGATGGCCATGCCAACGGTGACTTGAAACAGCGAAAGACGCAAAAGGCGCGACAGCGGCACGTCATCCGTCGCCACGTCTGCAAACGGCAGGTAGCGCGGCGCGATCGAAACCAGTTTGCGCAAGGCAAATGTGCGGTAGTCGAACATAGCTGTCCCGCCGTGTTATTCGGTATCATCCCAACCGTCCGGCCCCAACAGACCGGCGGTCAGGTCGCGGGTCCCTCGCCGAAACCGACGAGGGACCACGCGTCACTGTTCAACAATCGCAGGCAAAGGAGCCGCGCTGGCTTGCACAACGTTGGGCTGCAAGACCGCCGATTGTGTTGTGCCGTCCGGCATGATGACCAGAACCTGCTGGCCGCCGTCGGCATTGGGCACCACATAGGATGCTTGCGCCACATTGTCGGTTTTCAGCATGTCTGCCGCCGCTTGCGCGTCACCTGTTCCAAGCTCGACGCCGGACAGGAAATCAGCCACCCAGGACGTGTTGCTCAGCACAGCCACGTGCACCGAGAACGATCCTACCGCGACAGCACCCAGAAAGACCGGGACACCAACGGCAGGCGGGACAACGAGCCACATTTTTGCATTATTCATAACGTGCCTCCTTTATCCGAGCCAGGGTGTGGACGCCGCGACCAGCATGTGTGCGATCAGGGCAATTGCACCAAAGACGCGTGTGCCATCGATCAGATAGCTGTGCACCTCTTCGGCTTCGTGAAGGGTAAGACCGGTTGGCCATACCTTATCGGGATCGTCGGACATAAATGTTCCTCCAAGTCTGCTTCGATTGAAGTGCGACGACGGCCCCCGACCAGGAGACGTGGTGCTGCCGCGCAGCTCCCTGGTCGCGACACGCACACTCGGACCATGCCCGAACGTGTCATAAATTAATGACAATGCAAAGTGTCTAATTAAAATTACACAAAAACAGCCGCCCTCCGTGGCTTTCCGACCCATGCCCGTCTGTTTTCAATGCAGTAAGGGAAAAAACGTACCAATCTGCCTCGCGGCAGGATCCCGCCAGGGTTGCGCCATGAGGTATCTTTACACGCAAACGCAGATGTTCGAATCGAACGTGCCGCGCCCTCAGCGTACGGATTGGCGGCTTTCGGATACACGCGGAACCAGTGCCTTGAACAGGTCGGTCATCTCCAACTGCCCCACGGGCGTGCCATCTTCGACAACGCGGTAAATGCGGCTTGTGTCGCCGCCCGACCGGGCGATCAGATCCTCAAGCGTGCTGTTGGCCGTGATGTCGCTGTCATAGGTGGCCTCACCAAGCGGGCGCATGACAGACCGCACACGCAGCACGCGCGCGCGGTTGATGTCGCTGACAAAGTCCTCGATGTAGGGGTCGCATGGGTTCAACAGGATACCCTGCGGCTCGCCCTGCTGAACCACCGCGCCATCCTTGAGGATCACGAGGTGGTCGGCCAGCTTCAGCGCTTCGTCCAGATCGTGGGTGATGAACACGATGGTCTTGTGCAGTTCCTTTTGCAGCTCAAGCAGCAGGTTCTGCATGTCCGTGCGGATCAGAGGATCAAGGGCAGAAAACGCCTCGTCCATCAGCATGATGTCGGTGTTGGCTGTCAGCGCGCGTGCAATGCCCACCCGCTGCTGCATCCCGCCGGACAGTTGCGAGGGATAATGATCCTCGAACCCTTCCAGCCCCACGCGTGCCAACCATTTGCGTCCTTCGGATGCCTGCAGCTCGGCTGACGCCCCCTGCACGCTCAGCGGCAACTGCGCGTTCTCCAGAACGGATTTGTGCGGCAACAACGCGAATTTCTGGAACACCATCGACATCTGTTTCTGCCGCAGGCCGCGCAAGGCGGAAGTGCCAAGGTGCATGACGTCCTCGCCATCGACGAGGATTTCGCCCGCCGACGGATCGATCAGCCGATTGAGGTGGCGGATCAGCGTCGATTTGCCCGACCCGGACAAGCCCATGATCACCGTGATCTCTCCGGGCTGCATGTCGACATTGATGTCGCGCAGGCCCAGAACATGGCCGTGCTGGTCCAGCAGCGTGGCCTTGTCCATGCCGCCCCGTACCCGGTCAACCATGGCGACGTGATTGGGGCCAAAGATCTTGTACAGGCCACGAATGGAGACTTTGGGTGTCATCTCAGGCGTCCTTGCGTTGACGGTCGACGCGGGCCAGCGCGGCCTTGGACACCCGGTCCAGGATCACCGCCAGCAGCACGATGCCAAGGCCCGCAACGATCCCCACCCCCAGTTCCAGGTTGCGAATGCCGCGCAGCACCAGAACGCCCAGGCCCGGCGCCGAGACCAGCGAGGCGATCACCACCATGGCAAGGCTCATCATGATCGTCTGGTTCACACCGGCCATAATGTTCGGCAAGGCCAGCGGCAGTTCCACCCGCGCCAGCTTTTGCCACGCGGTCAGGCCAAAGGCATTGGCGGCCTCGATCACGTCCCGGTCCACAAGGCGGATGCCCAGATCGGTCAGCCGGATCACTGGCACGATGGCGTAGAGGATGATGGCGATGCCATAAAGCTTGGATTCCGTGACCGAGAACAGAAAGATCAGCGGGATCAGATACACGAATGTCGGCAAGGTCTGGAGCAGGTCGAGGATCGGCACGATCGTCCGTTGCGCGGTGTCGGATTTCGACATGCCAATGCCGATCGGCACACCCAGCAGCACCGAAAGACCAGTGCAGACGAACACGATGGCCAGGGTCTGCATCGCGACCTCGTAGTGGTCGATCAGGCCAAAGAACAACAGCACGACCGCGACAAACCCGGTGACCGAACGCGACCGGCTCACCCACCATGTCAGCAGCAAAAGCGCCGGAATCATCGCCCACCACGGCGCGCTTTCAAACACCCACAGCGCGCCGTCCAGCATCCAGCTGAGCGGTTGCGTGATCGGGTCCAGCACGAATTTCAACTCGGACCGGATGGCCAGGAACCCCGCCTCGATCCCGGCGGTCAGATCGCGGGTCTGCGGCACGGCCGCACAGGCTTCGTGCAGCGCGTCGAGCGACGGGAACGGCAAGCCTGCGCTCTCGTCGGCGGCATCCGACGTCCCGCTTTGCGCCAAGAGTTGCGCCATCGACATGGGCGCGTCTTCCTTGTCCGCATCGCACCATGTGCGCAGGCCCATCCCATCAAAAAGGCCATCATATTGTGCCATGCCGCGTGTCCCCGAAACCGCCCCTTGGTCCTGCCCCCGGTCAGACGGGGGTGTCGCACCGGCACGTTTGCGCCGGTGCGTGTCTTGCCTGTGCCGTTACTTCAGCAACGCCGCCAGCTTGCCGCGGGCATCATCGTTCAGCCAGCTGCCCCAGACGTCCTTGTAGGTCGTCAGGAAATACACAGCCGCTTCTTCGTTCGAGGCCTCGTTGGCCTCTTGCCACGCCAGTACTTCGCCCATTTGCGCGTTGGTGAACGTCAGGTTCTGCATCAGTGCCGCCGCCTCGGGCTCGCGATCCACAAAAGTACTGGTGGCCGCCGTCACGACATTGGACACCGGATAGGAGGACAGACCGGGTGTGGCACAGTCCTCGAGCCCGTTGCAGGTGTGCGTATCCGCGTCATAGGCGGGCATTTCGACCTGCACCATCGGGTATTTGCCCAACACGGATGTGGGCGCCCAGTAATAGCCGAACCACGGCTCCTTGGCCTCGTAGGCGGCGGCAATCGCCGTGGCCAGTGTCTCGCCTGATCCATGCTGGAACCGTTCGACGCCCGCATCGGCCAGCCCTGCGGCCTTGAAGTTGTTGTGGTTGGTGATGTCACAGCCCCAGCCCGACGGGCAATCGTGGAACCGGCCACCGACCAGTTGCGGGTTGGCCTTGATCCCGTCCAGCGTCTTCAGCTCGGGATGGGCGTCCGCCAGATAATCGGGGATCCACCACGCCTCGACACCGCCATCGGACAGCACCTTGGACATCTCCACCAGCTTGCCCTCGGACCGCAGCTCTTCGTAGACTTCGGTATAGCTGGTCCAGAGCTCGGTCAGAATGTCCGGCTCTCCGGTTTCGGCGACCGAAGCCATCGCAGGCACTGTCGTTGTCGGCACCACGGTTACGGTACAGCCATAGCCCTGTTCCATCAGGAACTTGGCCACGTTGGTCACAACGGCGGCCGACGCCCAGTCCATTTCGGTGATCGACACGGCGCCACAGTCAGCGGCCGCAAGCGACGCGGCACTGGTGCCCATCATCAATGTGGCAGCAAAAGCGAGTTTCTTCATTTCTATTCTCCCTGTTCTGGCGAAAGTTTCGCAGAAGATGTGCAAAGTGATAGACCCAATCGTGGTCAGGGTTACAGTCCAATTTCGCACGGCCCCCACCGTGGGCCGGAATTTCGACGGGCCAACCCGTTGAGTGATCACAATTTCGCCTCCGATGCCGAATTCGTGATTTTGCCCTTGGGTCCGCCACGTTGCCCTTGTTAGGGTCCGGCGAACTCGGAACGACCAAGATACGCGGAAGGTGCGATATGGATGTGGCT
Source organism: uncultured Tateyamaria sp. (assembly GCF_947487805.1). Lineage (GTDB taxonomy): Bacteria > Pseudomonadota > Alphaproteobacteria > Rhodobacterales > Rhodobacteraceae > Tateyamaria. Next base: position 607,200 of record NZ_CANKXW010000002.1, read on the forward strand.
CAGGCCCTTGTCATGGGGATGCAGACATGGGGGATCGTCGGCGCGCTGGTCGCGGCGGTGTTCCTGACCATTGGAATCGACCGGATCGACGAGGATGCCCGCGGCGCCTATGCCTTTCGTCCGCTCCTGATCCCGGCGGTGTTGCTGATCTGGCCCATCATCCTGTGGCGCTGGTGGCAGATTGAATCCGAACGGGCGGCCTGGGCCGCGCGGTATCGCGCCGTGCGCGCGCCCTATGGGCTGGCCGTCTGCCTGATGAGCATCGGGATCGTCGTCATCGTGTTCACCGGGCTCAGCGTGCGCCAGACATGGCCCGCAGGCATTGCCCCTGTGCAATTGACCAAAGGGGCATCGCAATGAGCGTAAAATACACGCCTGTCCAATGGAACCGCAACAAGTGGATCTATGACGCGGTGATGCTGGCCGGGGTGGCGGCATTCCTGTGGGTCTTTCTCTATGTGACGCCAGAGGTCCTCAACCACGACCGCGCGATCAATCCCCAGATTCACAACGCCCGCGCCTTCGGGGCCTGCGCCTTCGTGATGCTCACGGTGATCCTGTGCATCGGCCCCGCCGCGCGGCTGGACAAACGCTTCCTGCCGCTTTTGTACAATCGCCGCCATTTCGGCGTGATGACCGCGTTTGTGGCGATCACCCATGCGGGTTACATCCTGAATTGGTACTTCAATTTCTCCAGCTCCGACAAATATGTGGGCCTCCTCTATGCCAATTCCAGCTTTGGCCAGATCGCAGGCTTTCCCTTTGAAATCTTTGGTATCTTTGCGCTGGTCTGCCTGCTGATCCTGGCCGCGACATCCCATGACTTCTGGCTCAAGTTCCTGACTCCGCCGGTCTGGAAACGTCTGCACTACCTGATCTATGCCGCCTATTTCTCCGTCGCCGCCCATGTCAGCCTCGGCATCCTGCAAGACCAGCAGAACCACCTGTTCACCGTGGTCTTCATGCTCGGCGCCGCGGCGGTCATCGTGCTGCACATCGCGGCATGGCTGTCCGAACGCGGCGAGGCGGCGGCCAAGGACGGCGCCTGGGCCAAGGTCGCCCCGGTGGGCGCCTTTCGCGACGGTTATGCCAAGATCGCCAAACTGGCCAATGGCGACCGCGTGGCCGTCTACCTGATGGAGGGCAAGCTGAGCGCGATCTCGAACGCCTGCGCGCACCAGAACGGCCCCCTTGGCGAGGGCAAGATCATCGACTGCCTCGTCACCTGCCCCTGGCACGGCTTTCAATACGATGTGCGGTCCGGCCGCTCGCCTGCGCCCTTCACCGAAATGGTGCCCACCTACCGCGTCCGGATCGAAGGCGACATGGTCGAGGTCCACCCCGACGCCAACCCGCCCGGCACCTATGTCGAACCGGTGCCGATCCCGACGCCCCCCTCCAGCGAAGGAGTGACCGCATGAGCGAGAAACCGTTCTTCGTAGGCTACCTGCCCGCCCCCGGCCCGCTCCGGATGTTCCTGCTGGCGGCCTGCGTGCTGCTGATTGCGGGCCTCGGGACCGCAGGATATCTGATGGGGGCCGCCCAGGATGATCCGGGCCCCGGTGCCTTCCGCTTTGACTATGGCCGCCAGACCGTCACCGGCGTGATCGAAATGACCCCCTATCCAGTGCTGCACGTGGTCGAGGGCAACGACCGGATCATGCCCGGCGACAGCTTCATGATGACGGCGGCGGGCAAATCCGGCGTCGACAGCCGCGCGATGCCGCTCAATGGCCAGTTGGCGCAAGTGTCCGGTATCGTGTTGGAACGGGGCGATCTTTACATGATGCAGCTGCGCGGGGGCCGCAACGGGCTGCGCGCGGCCGAAGGGGACGTGCCCGAAATCCCCACCGAGCCACAGGGGCGCTGGCAACTCAGCGGCGAGATCTGTGACGGCAAGTGCCTTGCCGGGGCCATGCGGCCCGGACGCGGGCTGGCCCACAAGGCCTGCGCCAACCTCTGCCTGCTGGGTGACGTGCCGCCGATCTTCGTGTCGACCCAACCTGTGCTGGGCTCGGAATTCCTGCTGATCACCGGACCGGGCGGCACCCGCCTGCCGCGCGCGGCCTATGACTACGTGGCCCAGTTCATCACCGCCGAAGGCGAGATCACCAAGCGCGGCGATCTGCTGGTCTGGGAAATCGACACCGACACGATCGAGGTGACCGAATGAAACGCATCCTGTGGCTGGCAATCGCGGCAACCGTGGCGGCAGTGCTGTTTTACGTATCGCGCTTCTGGGACTTCCGCCTGTGGTCGCGCGACGGCCTCTTCGGGATCGAGGCGTTGCGACCGCAGGGCGGGCTGGTCGGCCAATGGGTGCGTGGCACCGATCTGGCCCCGTTCGAGCTGCTGATCTGGGCGGTTGGCGTATTTCTTGTGCTAACGCTTTTGCAAAAACTCTATGATCTTCTGAACCCACCGCCGGAGTAGCGCAAAGCGGGGTCTTTTGTGCCGGGGTGAAGCACTCTATACTCCCGCCTGAGCAAAAGAGACCCAACACGGGCACAGAGCAGACATATGGCACGCAAGACCAAAGCGAAAACACCGCCACCGTTCAACGTGGCCCTCGTCGGACAGGCCGGCCGCCTTGGTTACGAGGCAATGCTGTTCGTCGCGTCCTTGCGTGAAAAGAGCCCGGGCTTTGCAGGCCGCGTGCTCATCGCCGAGCCCCAGCCCGGCCCGCTCTGGTCCAAGGATCCCCGCATCGACGGCGACGTGCGCGACGCGCTGGTCTCCATGGGGGCAGAGATTGTGCCCTTTGACAGCCAGCACTTTGGCGAGGTCTATCCCTACGGCAACAAGATCGAGATGCTGAGCGCCCTGCCCGCGGACACCCCCTTCGTGTTCTTTGACAGCGATACGCTGATTACCGGCGATCTGGCAGCGGTGCCCTTTGACTTTGCCTACCCGACCGCATCCCTGCGGCGCGAAGGCACCTGGCCACAGCTGGAACTCTACGGACCAGGCTATACTGAGATCTGGAAATCGCTTTATGACAAGTTCGGGCTGGACTTTGACAGCAGCCTCGATCTGTCCGAACCCGATGAATATTGGCAGAGATACCTGTATTTCAACGCCGGTTTCTTCTTTGGCGCTTGCCCGCATGTGTTCGGGGCCAAGTTCCTGGAATACGCACTGGCCATCCGCGACGACGCGCCCGCAGCACTTGTCTGCCAATCGCTCGACCCGTGGCTGGACCAGGTGGCCCTGCCCTTGGTCATCCACGCCCTGGGCGGAGGCCGCGACAGCGCCGTGCACGACCACCTCGACGGTCCGGTCAGTTGCCACTACCGCCTGCTGCCGCTGCTCTATGCCCGCGAAAGCGAGGCGGTGATCGCCACATTGGAAGAGATCGCCGCCCCCAACAAGGTCAAGAAGGTGCTCAAGGGCTATGACCCGATCAAGCGCATGGTGTTTCAGGGCCGCGGCGCCAAGGTCCGGGCGCTGTTCGATCAGGATGACATGCCCCGACGCGAACAGGCGATCCGCAACCGCATCAAATCCAATGGATTCTGGATGCGCTAGCCTATGACGCGGCGTCGCATAGCGGCTATGCGGCGTGGGTCCTATCCCAGCCGATGACACGGACGCACACCGTGCTTACGTAAAAATCAACCCGTTCAGTCCAGCCCAGAGAGCCGCCATGCCCTGTTGCCCCCAACAGTTTCTCCAGCAATTGGCCGACGCATTCCGCGCCGGTCGACTGGACGACATCGCAGACAGCTTTGCCTACCCGATGCCGTTTTATGCGTGTGGCGGCATGGTTGTGTTTGGATCCACCGCGACACTGGCCGAAGCGCTGGCGCTCTATCGAGATGCCAGCATCGTCGCGGGCGTGGACAGAATCGTGCCACGCATCGTGGCCCAGGGGATCATGATCCGCGGCTATGCCAACATGTGGGTGGAATGGGATCACCTGGACGCAAAAGGCACCTGCCTCAGAACGAGCCAGGTGCGATACGTGTTCTTTCAGGCCGACGGGATGCCTGCGCCCGTGATCGAGATGGTGGACTATACCGTCCAGGCCTTTCCCGATCTGAACGCACAGCTTCCCCTGGCCAGGACCGCCTGATCAGGCCGGTTTGACCAGCCGCGTATAGGTCGCGATCAGCGCGTCAGTCGCGGTGCCGCGTTCGATGCCGCCGCCGTCCTTGCGCATGCTCTTGGCCCCCACGGTCCGCTTGATCACGCGGCCCATCTGCTGGTTCAGCGCGGTGCGCACCCGGCGCGCGCGTGTCTGGGCCTTGTCACCCTCGCCCTCTGCCGCGGTCGCGGTCTCGTAGGCGGCGGCAAAATCGGCATCCTTGGCGGCAGTATTCACCACGTTCAGGATGAAATGTTCGTCAAAGGCACCATCGGCATCCATCTTGGCTGCGGTCGCCTGCACGCTGTCGATGACCTGCCGCTTGGCCGCCAGCCGTTTGGCCAGCGCCAGATCCGCAGGCGCGGTGTCGATCACATAGGCCTCGACGATCTTTTGCATCATGTGCGACAGGTCCAGCCCTTCGGACTTGGCCGCCTGCGCCAGATAGGCCCGCACGGCGGGATCAACGGCAAAGTTGATGGTGTCGGCCTGTTTCAGCTTCTCCAGCTTGGCCGCGCGTTTGCCGCGCGCCTGTGCGGGTGTTTCTTTTTCTTTGGTCAGTGTTTTTGCTTCGGCCATGTTTTTGGCTCCTCAAGACTGTATCTGAGAGATTCATATATGATGAGTATGATTCCTGTCAACATATATGATTTATATGTAGATAAACTTGTCACAACCAAGCTTGCCCCCATAGCCCCCTTTGCCTATCGATAGGCCAACACTTGCCCGGCAAAGGATGAACGACATGAACGACGGCCCCAAATACGGTTTCGATACCCTACAGATCCACGCGGGCGCACGCCCTGATCCGGCCACCGGGTCGCGTCAGACGCCGATCTACCAGTCCACCGCCTATGTCTTTCGCGATGCCGAGCACGCCGCCGCACTCTTCAACCTGCAAGAGGTGGGCTATATCTACTCCCGCCTGACCAATCCGACCGTGGCCGTGCTTCAGGAACGCGTCGCTACGCTCGAAGGGGGCGTGGGTGGCGTCTGCTGTTCATCGGGTCACGCGGCCCAGATCATGGCGCTCTTTCCGCTAATGGCACCGGGGCTCAACGTGGTGGTGTCCACGCGCCTTTATGGCGGCACCGTCACGCAGTTCAGCCAGACCATCAAACGCTTTGGCTGGGAGGCGACCTTTGTCGACTTTGACGACCTCGATGCGATCAAAGCGGCCATCGACGACAACACCCGGGCCGTGTTCTGCGAATCCATCGCCAACCCCGGCGGTTACATCACCGATCTGGACGCCATTGCGGCCATCGCGGATGCCGCGGAAATCCCGCTGATCGTGGATAACACAACAGCCACGCCGTACCTCTGCCGCCCCATCGAACATGGCGCGACGCTGGTGGTGCACTCGACCACCAAATACCTCACCGGCAATGGCACCGTCACCGGGGGCTGCGTCGTGGACTCCGGCAAATTCGACTGGTCCGCCAATGACAAGTTCCCGTCCCTGTCGGCCCCCGAACAGGCCTATCACGGGCTCAAGTTCCACGAGACGTTCGGCCCGCTGGCCTTTACCTTCCACGGCATCGCCATCGGCTTGCGCGATCTGGGCATGACGATGAACCCGCAGGCCGCGCATTACACGCTGATGGGCATCGAAACCCTTTCGCTGCGCATGGACCGCCACGTCGAAAACGCCACCAAGATTGCCCAGTGGCTCGAGGCGGATGACCGCGTCGACTATGTGACCTATGCCGGACTGGAAAGCTCGCCCTATTACGACCGCGTGGCCAAGATCTGCCCGCGCGGGGCCAGCGGTCTCTTCACCTTTGCGGTCAAGGGCGGCTATGACGCCTGCGTCAAGCTGGTGAACGCGCTGGAAATCTTCAGCCATGTGGCCAACCTCGGCGATGCGCGGTCGTTGATCATCCACTCGGCGTCGACCACGCACCGCCAGTTGACAGTGGACCAGCAGCGCGCCGCCGGGGCCGCGCCCGAGGTCGTGCGCGTCTCCATCGGCACCGAGGACGTCAACGACCTGATCGCCGATCTGGATCAGGCGCTGTCCAAAGCCGTCAGCTGATCTGGCTCCCCCTCAGGGCAGCAAGTCAAAGGTGATCGCGACGCGCGCGGTCACCACAACCTCTCCGGCGGCCACCGGCATATCGGCGGACCGCGCCGCGGCGAACATCTCGGGCCGCCCACCGCCGCCCTGTTCACTCATCGTCACAATCGGACCCAGTGTCACGCCTGCCGCGTCCGTCATCTGCCGCGCCCGGCGGGTGGCGTCCTCAACAGCCGCGGCCCGCGCCGCGGCTTCGGCGGCGGAACTGTCCTGCACCTGGAACCGCAGCCCGCCAAAGGCGTTCGACCCTGCGTTCAGCGCCGCATCCAGCACCGCGCCCAGGCTCTCCAGCGCCCGCACCCGTACCGACAGGCTGTTGCGCGCGGCATAGCCGGTAATCTTGCGCGCACCGGGTGCATTGTCCCACACGGGCTGCACGCTCAACTGCTCAGTCTGCACGTCCCGCGCAGCAATCCCCGCCTCTTCCAGCACCGCCATCAATGCGCGCACATCACCGCTCACCCGGTCCATCGCGGCCTTCGCCGAGGCATCCTCGTGCGTCACGCCCAGCGACAGGATGGCCATGTCCGGCACAAGCGCCACCTGCCCCTCGCCCACGACCGACACGGTCCGCGCGCCCTCGGACGCCCATGCACCCACGCTCAGGACCACGGCCCAGATACAACTCATCACCCACGTTTTCATACGGCTCTCCACTCGATTTGTGCGCCATGCGCATCCGCATGTGACGCACTTGGCTGCGACAACTCAACCGGTTCGGCTTGCTTTTGCTTGCATGGGCAAAGTCCTGCTTTATCTTGGCCCGCGACACGCGCGGCATTCACTCGGCCGCCGGGAATTGCTAAAGGCCCAGTATGAAGCCAAATTTCGCCCTCTCCTTGTCGTTCGACGGGATCCGCCTGCTGCATCGCGCAGCCGGGGGTTGGCATCTGGTGGGCGAGGTGCCGGTGTCGTCGCCCGACCTGCCCGGCGCGCTGCGCGCCTTGCGTAAGGCAGGCCGCCGCTTAGACGCGGACCGGTTCACCACCAAGCTGATCATCCCCGACGATCAGATAAAATACCTGAGCATCGACACCGGTGATGTCGACATCCAAGCCCGCCGTGACGCTGCGCGCATCGCCCTTGACGGCGCGACGCCCTATGCGGTTGCGGACCTGATCTTTGACGTCTCGCAGGACGGCGCCACGACCCATGTGGCCGCCGTCGCCCGCGAAACGCTCGCCGAGGCCGAGGCCTTTGCCGTCGAAAACGCGATGAAGCCCATCAGCTTTGTCGCCGCACCCGAGGATGCCGGCTTTCTGGGCGAGCCCTATTTCGGCCCGACTGCTGCGTCACAAAAGATTCTGCCCAAGGGGGCCGTTGTCGAACGCGAAGGTGTGCGCGTGGTCGTCATCGGCAAACCGCCCGAGCCCGCAAAGGCTGCCACGACTGCTGCAACGCCTGCCACCCCCGTGGCCGAAGCCTCGCCAGAGACCCCCAAGGGGCCGCCGGAAACGCCAACGCCCTCCGCACCGATTGAAAGTGATGACCCGGCCCCCAAAGCCGAGACGCAGCCCGAAACGGGCGACGACGCACCCGCCGACGCCGAAACAGCCGACCTGCCAAAAGCGCCCGTCTCAGCGTCCAAGCCGGAGCCGGAGCCGGAGCCGGAGCCGGAGCCGGAGCCGGAGCCGGAGCCGGAGCCGGAGCCGGAGCCGGAAGAAACGCCTGCTTTGCTTGGCTTTGCAACCCGCAGGCGACAGGATCCCACTTCAACCCCGGCACCGGCAAAGCTTGGTGGCGTCACGCGGATACCACCCGCCCCCGCAACGCCAAAGCCTGCCGCTGTGCCCCCCATACCCGCCGCCGTGGCCAAGACATTGCGTCCGGTGCCCGCACCCGTCGCCGACCCCGCGCCACAGCCCGCACCCGAGCCGGCCGCCGCGCCGCGCAAGGCCGGTTTCCTGTCCCGGCGCAAGCCACAAGCCCCCGGCCCGGTGGCCAAGGCCGCGCGCAAAGCGGTGGAGCCACCCAAGCCTGCGGACATCGAAACCGAACGCATGACGGTCTTTGGTGCGCGGGGCGAAACTGCGGTGGGCGGCAAACCGCGCTTCCTCGGCCTGATCCTCACGGCGGTCCTGCTGGTCTTTCTCGCAGGTGTGGCGGCCTGGGCGTCCGTCTTTCTTGATGACGGGCTTGCGAAACTCTTTCCGGGCCGCGAACGCACGCTGGCCTCCACATTGCCCGACGATACCGCCAAGTCGCTGGCCGACGAGGTTGGCGCAACCACCGCGCTTGCCCCCGACGAGGCAGCCGCGGACGGCGTGGTCGTTGCAGCCCTCAACGACAGCATCACCGAGGGGCTCTCCGCCGAGGACGCGGCGGTGCTTGACGCCTTGCGCGATCCCCAGCCCGATCCCGTCGCCCCCGAAGAACTGGACGCCGAAGCGCTCGAAGCACGCTATGCCGTCACAGGCATCTGGCCCAAGGCACCCGAAACACCGGAACCCGTCGCAATTGTCGAAATCGAGGATCTCTACGTCACCGGCATTGACCCGATCAGCCCCGCGCTCGACGCCATCGCCATGCCCGAGGTCGGGTCTTTCCTGACCGACCGGCAACTGGCAGTGGTGACGTCTCCAGTCGCTGCCGGAACCGCCTTTGACACTGGCGCTGACGGACGCATCGTGCCTACCGCCCAAGGCGCGCTCAGCCCGGATGGGTTCACAGTGTTTCTGGGCCGTCCGCCGGTGATCCCGCCGGTCATTCCCGCCCGGCTGGAGCAAGCGCCCGAGGTCAATCCGCTGGTCGCACAGGTACGCCCGCGCCCCCGGCCCGCCGATCTGGTGGAACAGAATGAGCGCGCGACACTGGGCGGGCTGTCACGCAGCGAACTGGCCGGTTTCCGCCCGCGCCTGCGCCCCGCTGCCCCGCAAGAGATCGAGGTGATTGCCGCCGAACCGGCCGCCGACGAGGCCGACACGCCCGAACCCACGGTTCTGGCCACCGCCCCGATGCTGCGCCCGGCAACCCGGCCGCGTAACTTTGACCGCATCGTCGCCCGCGCCCAGCGCGCAGCACAGCCCAGAGAAACCCGCACTGCTGCTGTCGCGCCGCGGGCGGTCACGCCGGCGATCCCCTCGGTGGCCTCGGTCACTCGCCAGGCCACGGTACGCAATGCCATCAACCTCAACCGCGTCAATCTGATCGGCGTCTACGGCACGCCGTCCAACCGCCGTGCGCTGGTGCGCCTGTCCAACGGACGCTACCAAAAGGTCAAGGTCGGCGACCGCTTTGACGGCGGGCGCGTGTCCGCCATCGGTGACGCCGAATTGCGCTACCAGAAGGGCAGCCGCAATGTCGTGCTGAAAATGCCAAGCGGCTGACACCTGCGGTAGGGTGCGCATCCACTGCGCACCGCCCACCTATTCGGCCGCCAGTTCGCCGTTGTTGATCTGCTCCTGCTCGATACTCTCGAACAGCGCCTTGAAGTTCCCCTCGCCGAACCCGTCATCGCCCTTGCGCTGGATGAACTCGAAAAAGATCGGCCCGATCACCGTCTTGGAAAAGATCTGCAGCAGGATCTTTGTCTCTCCCCCGTCCACGACGCCTTCGCCATCGATCAGGATGCCGTGTTTCTTCATCCGGTCCAGCGGCTCGTCGTGACCCACCACGCGGGTCTTGGACAGATCGTAATAGGCCTCCGGCGGACCCGGCATGAACTTCAGCCCGTTCTCCGCAATCGCATCTGTGCTGTCATAAAGGTCATCCGACCCCACCGCGATGTGCTGGATGCCCTCGCCCTTGTACTTGTTGAGATAGGCCACGATCTGCCCGGTCTCGCCCCGGTCCTCGTTGATCGGAATGCGGATCCGGCCACAGGGGGACGTCAACGCGCGGCTGAAGAGGCCGGTAAACTTGCCCTCGATATCGAAAAACCGGATCTCTTTGAAGTTGAACAGATCCCCGTAGAAACGGAACCAGGTGTCCATGTTCCCCTTGTGCACATTGTGCGTCAGGTGATCGAGATAAAAGAACCCGACGCCCCGCGGCTTGGACTGCTCCAGCCATTCATATTCCGCGTTATACGGCGAGGTGTCGTAATACTGATCCACGAAATAGATCAGGCTGTCGCCAATCCCGTAGATCGCCGGCACGTCCAGCACCTTGCCCGTCCCCTCATAGGGTGTCGCCCCCAGCGCAACGGCACGCTCAAAGGCGTGCTGCGCATCCACGACCCGCCATCCCATCGATGCCGCGCATGGCCCGTGATCGGCGGCAAAGCCTGCGCCAAAGCTGTCCGCCTCCGCGTTCAGCACATAGGTGATGTCGCCCTGCTGCCAAAGTTCGATCTCCTTGCTGCGGTGCCGCGCCACCTTCGCATAGCCCATCCGCGCAAACAGCGTCCGCAGCGCCTCCGGATCCGGATGGGCAAATTCGACAAACTCGAACCCGTCCGTCCCCATGGGGTTGTCTTCGGTGATCTGCGATTTCGGTGCATTGTGCGGGAATGGGCCCATGATGCGTCTCCTCGAGGCTGCTTGTGCCCAAAGCTACGGCATCCACCGCCGGAAATCCGCGCATTCTCAGTCGAGACCCTTCCGTTCGGCGCGTCTTTCACGCATATTTCATGCCTCACATGCAAAGAACCCGCACATGCTCGATTCGACCGACACCCGACTTCTGACCGCGCTGCAACGGGACGCGACCCTGACCGCGCAGGACCTCAGCGCACAGCTCAACCTGTCGCCAAGCCAGATCGGTCGGCGCAAGCAACGGCTCGAGGCCGAGGGTTTCATCGAGGGCTACGTCGCCCGCCTCGATGCGCGCAGGCTTGGCCTTGGCGTGCAGGGGTTCGTCCAGGTCCACCTCGGCACCCATGGCCCCGAACACTCCACCAGCTTCGCGCGCTTGCTCAACACCCAGCCACAGATCACAAGCGCTTGGACATTGACGGGCGATGCGGACTATCTGCTCCGTGTCTACTGCGTCGACCTCGCCGCACTCAACAGTCTGATCCACGACATCCTGCTGCCGCACCCCGCCGTGGCGCGGGTGCACAGCCAGATCGTGATGGACCAACTCAAACCGGACGGCCCCCTGCCGACCTGACACCTATCGGAGACGGACATGGAAAGCTTCCTCTACCAGGCCTCGATCTACCTCGCTGCGGCCGTGATCGCGGTGCCCATCGCCGCGCGGTTGGGGCTTGGGTCTGTGCTTGGATACCTTGCGGCAGGCATCATCGTGGGCCCGGTGCTGGGGCTCGTCGGGTCCGAGACCGAGGATTTGCAGCACTTTGCCGAGTTTGGCGTGGTGATGATGCTCTTCCTGATCGGGCTGGAACTGGAACCCCGCGCGCTCTGGGACATGCGGCACAAGCTGCTGGGCCTGGGCGGCATGCAGGTCGCCCTCTCCGCCATTGCCCTCATGGGCGTCGCGATGGCCTATGACCAACCCTGGGGCGTGGCGCTGGCCATCGGGTTGACACTGGCGCTCTCATCCACGGCGATCGTCCTGCAAACCCTGTCGGAAAAGGGGCTGATGCAGACCAAGGGCGGGCGCAACGTCTTCTCGGTCCTGCTCACACAGGACATCGCGGTGATCCCGATCCTCGCTTTCCTGCCGCTGCTTGTGGTGACCCTGCCGATCCAGATTTCACAGGATGGCTCGATCTCGCGCGGGGACGATCACGGCGACCACGGCCATGCCACGATGAGCCTCGTCGAAGGGCTGCCTGCATGGGGTGTCACGCTTGTGACCATTGCCGCCATCGCTGCCGTGATCTTTGCCGGTGTCTTCCTGACCCGGCCCGTGTTCCGCTTTATCCACGCTGCGCGCCTGCCCGAGATGTACACCGCGTTGGCGCTCCTGATCGTCGTGTCGATCTCTTTCCTGATGATGCTGGTGGGCCTCTCGCCCGCGCTCGGCGCATTCCTCGCCGGTGTGGTGCTGGCCAGCTCCGAATTCCGCCACGAGCTGGAATCCGACCTGCAACCGTTCAAGGGTCTGCTCCTCGGCCTCTTCTTCATCACTGTGGGTGCAGGCATCAACTTCACCCTCCTCTTCGAAGACTGGCCAGCGCTGATCTCGATGGCCCTTCTGGTCATCCTGATCAAGGGCGCGGTGCTCTACTGCCTTGCCCGCGCCTTCGCCATCACGGGCCGGGACAGATGGCTCTTTACGCTCGGGCTGGCACAGGCCGGCGAATTCGGCTTCGTGCTGGTGGCCTTCTCGGTGGGCCAGGGGATCATTCCGCGCGACGTGGCCGAAACACTTCTGCTCGTCGTCGCACTGACCATGCTGATCACCCCGCTGCTCTTCATCCTCTACGAAGCGATCAACCGGCGCATGGCAGACACCACAACGGATGTCGAAGCCGACGACATAGACGAGGCTGGCCCGGTGATCATCGCGGGCATCGGACGGTTCGGCCAGATCGTGAACCGTCTGCTGCAAGGCTCTGGCTTCAAGACCGTGGTGCTGGACCATGACATGGAAACCATCGCGCTGATGCGCCGCTTCGGGTTCAAGGGTTTTCTCGGCGATCCCAGCCGCCCCGACATTCTGCACGCCGCAGGGCTGCACCATGCCCGCATCCTCGTCGTGGCGCTGGATGATCCCGAAACGGCAACCAAGCTGGTGGCCTATGCCCGAAAGGAACGGCCCGACCTGCACATCATCGCCCGCGCCTATGACCGGGTCCACGTGTACAAACTCTTCCAGGCAGGTGCCGATGACATCGTGCGCGAAATGTTCGACAGCTCGCTGCGCGCGGGCCGCTACGCATTGGAAAATCTCGGCCTCACCGAATACGAGGCCGCCGAGGCTGAGCGCGTCTTCTACGCCCATGACCGTGACGCCGTGCGCCAACTGGCCGAGGTCTGGGACCCGAACGTGCCCGCCTCCAGAAACGACGCATACGTCGCACGCGCCAAGTCACTGGAAAAAACACTCGAAGCGGCCCTCTCGGCACGCCAGGACGACCCCAAACGCGCCTGAGCCATAACGCAGGGTCGGTGGGTGGGCGCCTTTTGCGTCAGCAAAACAGACCATCCCACCGGCTCACCCGTCCGACACGCCCGCCTCGGCAAAGGTCGACATGCCCGAATGACAGGCAATGGCACCCTGCAACACGCCGATGGCCAGGGCCGCGCCCGATCCTTCGCCAAGACGCAGGCCCAGCGACAAAAGTGGCGCCTTGCCCAACGCTTCCAGCATGCGCCCATGGGCGCCTTCGGCACTCTGATGCCCGGCCACCACATGATCCAGCGCACCGGCGACCGTCTTTTCCAGACAGGCCGCGGCAGCGGTGCAGATGAACCCATCCATGATCACGGGAATGCGCAGGGCGCGCGCCCGCGCCATGGCCCCGGCCATGCCCGCCAACTCGCGCCCGCCCAGCCGCATCAACACATCAAGCCCGTCGCCTGCATCCGCGTGGCGCAGCAGCGCCTCTTCGACAACGCGCGTCTTCAGCGCCAGCGCGTCGCCCTCGACGCCCGTGCCGCGCCCTGTCCAGTCTGCCGCTGACCCACCAAAGAGGCGCGCGGCAATCGCGGCCGCAGAGGTCGTATTGCCAATCCCCATCTCGCCCACAACCAGCACGTCCGCCTGCGCGTCCACCGCGTCCCAGCCCGCACGCAGCGCCGCGACCACCTCGGCCTCCGACATCGCCGGGCCTGCGGTGAAATCGGCCGTGGGTCTGTCCAGATCCAGCGAAACCACATCCATGCGCGCGCCAAAGGCCTTGGCCAACTGGTTGATCGCCGCCCCACCATGTTCGAAATTCGCCACCATCTGCACGGTCACCTCTGGCGGAAACGCACTCACCCCGCGCGCGGCCACGCCGTGATTGCCCGCAAAGACGATCACTTGCGGCGCAGTGATCCGGGGCCGCGCATCGCCGCGCCAGCCCGCATACCAGATCGCCAGATCCTCGAGCCGTCCCAAGGCCCCCGGCGGTTTGGTCAGCTGGCCATTGCGCGCCGCCGCCGCGTCACCCGCCTCGGTGTCCGCGCCCGGCATATCTGCCAGAAGTGCGCGCAGCGCGTCCAATGTGTCGAAACTCATATCCGTCGTCCTTGCCTGTTGGTGCCTTGCTGTTTACCCAATGCGCAGACGCCCGCAAGTCAGGACCGGACATGGCACACAAAGAAACCGACATGCCCCCCCGCGCGCGCCTGTGGGACCTGCCCGCGGCCCTCGTCCTGTTGACGCGGCTGCCCCTGCCAACCCTGCCCGACCGCGCCTTCGACGGGGCCGCGCGGGCGGTCTGGGCCTATCCGCTGGTGGGGCTGATCCTCGGGCTGATCGTGGCGCCGCTGTGCTACGTCCTCCCCGCGATGGGCCTGCCCGACGCGCTGACGGCAGGGCTGGTTCTGGGCGCGCTGATCATGCTGACGGGTGCCATGCACGAAGACGGGTTTGCCGACACCGCGGACGGGCTGTGGGGCGGGCACGACCGCGCGCGGAGGCTCGACATCATGAAGGACAGCCGCATCGGGGCCTACGGCGTGCTCGCGCTGATCCTCGCACTCGGGCTGCGCTGGACCGCGATGGCAGAGATCACATGGACCGCTTTGGTGGCCGCGCTGGTCATCAGCCGCGCGATGATGGTGCCACTGATGTGTGCGATGCCCCATGCCCGCGAGGTTGGGCTGTCGCGTCAGGTGGGGCGGGCCACGACCGGGCCGACCATTGCCGCGATTCTGATTGCGGCGGTCCTGTCCGTCGCATTGCTGGGGGGGCACGCGCTCTGGGCACTGATCATCGCCGCAGGGGTCGCGGGCGCGATGGGCCTGCTTGCGCGGGCCAAGATCGGCGGGCAAACCGGCGACATACTGGGCGCTACACAGATCGCAACGGAGATCGCCGTGTTGATCACTTTGGTCGCCCTCGGCGCATAAAAAAACGTGTCCCCGCGGGGACACGTTTGTTTTCAAACACTTAAGTTGCGCGATTTACGCCGCGACGCGGCTGGTCAGCACGTCACCGACTTCCTTGGCGGCCGCGATTTCGTCGCCGCCAGAGACGGCTGCCACTTCGCGGGTCAGCCGTTCGAGGGCCGCCTCATAGAGCTGGCGCTCGGAGTAGCTTTGCTCGCGCTGGTCATCCGTACGGTGCAGGTCGCGCACGACCTCGGCGATGGCGATCAGATCGCCCGAGTTGATCTTTTGCTCGTATTCCTGCGCCCGACGCGACCACATGGCCCGCTTGACCTTGGCCTTGCCCTTGAGCGTCTTCATCGCCTGGCTGATGACGTCCGGGCTCGACAGCGCGCGCATGCCGATTTCGGTGGCCTTGTTGGTGGGCACGCGCAGCGTCATCTTGTCCTTCTCGAACGAGATGACGAACAGTTCCAACTCAATGCCGGCCACTTCCTGTTTTTCAACAGAGGTGATCTGCCCCACGCCATGGGCGGGGTACACCACGTATTCGTTCGGGCGGAAGTCGAGTTTCTTTGATTTTGTCATTCCTGATCCTCATGCGACCACGGGGTGGCGTGCTTTTTTGACAGTCAAAACCGCATCAGGCGGGGCATGGAATGCCTCGTCCAAGTGCGGTTCACGGTCAAAGATTTTTGTGTCCCGCCAAAATGGGCGGCGGGCCAGTGCAGCGTCCGTATGTCAGTTGTTCCGATACCATAGCACAAAAAAGGGGGATTCGAAAGCTGACCTAAAGGAAACTTTCGGAAAGCCCTGCTTTATCAAGCCGTTCCGTCTCGATTATAGCAATGCGCTCAGGGCGAAATCATGCCCATAGGCGATTCGATGCCTCAGCCGCCCTCGCCCGGCGCTTCGGAGAAGAGTTCCATCTTGCCCTCTTTGCCGTCCATCTCGTCGGCGGTAGGCAGCGGGTCTTTCTTTGTGATGATGACGGGCCACATCTCGGAATACTTGCGATTGAACTCAACCCACTTTTCCATGTCCGGCTCGGTGTCGGGGCGGATGGCGTCGGCGGGGCATTCGGGCTCGCACACACCACAGTCGATACATTCGTCGGGGTGGATCACCAGCATGTTCTCGCCTTCGTAAAAGCAGTCCACGGGGCACACTTCGACGCAGTCGGTGTACTTACAGGCAATGCAGCTGTCATTGACGATATAGGTCATGCGGTTTGTCTCATGTGTCAGTCAGAGGCCTAGCTAAATCAGCAGCCGCCATCATTCAAGGTGGCGCGCACGCGAAAGATCACCCTGCCTGCGGTCGCGTTTGGTCGGGCGGCCTTTTCCCTCGAATCGCGGGTTTTCGGGAACGGGCGTTTCCTTGGGCGGCGGTGGCGGGGACATATCGGTGTAAAGCGCCTGTGCTTCGGGAGCGGGTCCGCGCCGATTTCCCACCGCGGCGACCTCAACGATGCGCACCACACGGCCTTGTGAAAAGGTCAGCACGTCACCGGGTGCAATCGTGGTGGACCGTTTGGTGACCCGGTCGCCGTTGACGCGGACATCACCGGCAGCCACGCGGGTCGCGGCCAGCGACCGTGTCTTGAAGAACCGGGCAAACCACAACCACTTGTCGAGGCGCAGCTTGCCCGTGTCTTCAACCACTTACTTGCCGTCCTTAAGCCCCATGAGGGCCGCGGCAAATGGGTTGTCGGGGTCGATCGCCTTTTCCTTGCGCGGCGGGCGGGCCGAGAAGTTCTGCGGCTTGTTGCCGTCCTTGCGGGGGCCCTTGCCCTTGGCGCCGGGCTTGCCGCCCTTGTTGGGCGCGCCCTTGCCGCGAGGTTTGCCGCCTTGCTGCGAACGGCGATTGCCGCCTGCGTTGCGACCCCAGGTAAAGGTATAGAAGACCTCGGTTTCCATCTCGGCGGTGGCCGCGTCGGGTGCGGTGCCGGGATCAATCTCGGTCTCGGAGTTGACCGGGATGCCACCCTCGGCCTCGGTCACTTCCGCGGCCTCGGAGATGATCGGCGCCTGGCCCGCGTCCACAATGTCGGCGGTCCCTTCGGGCACATCTGCGGGGGCGGGCACGTCGCCTGCGGCCGTGGCGGGGGCCATGTCGCCCGCATCCATCACCGGTGTATCGGCATCGGGCGCGCCAGACAGTTTGGCATCCACCGGTTTGACCTTTTCACGCTCGCCCTTTTCGGCCTTGTAGCCAAGACCTTCCATCAGGCCCGCGAACTGTTCGAGCGTCATGCCGGTGATCGAGAGCATGTCATCCTTGGCTTCGAACCCGCCGCGCGAATCCTCGGCCCGCAGCATGTCGGCCAGCCGTTCCAGCATGTCGATGCGAATGGCCCGGTCACCGGCGTTGCGGTAGCCGGACATCGTGTCGACGCCGCGCGGGCCATCGGTGATGGCGGGCACGGTTACAAGGCCGGGCGGTGGGGATTCGGGGAATTCGGACAGGCCGTTGACCAGCGACCACAGCACCAGACGCAGGCGCGTTGGCGCGGGTTTCAGCAGCAGCGGCATGAAGATCGTGAACTGGCCAAACCGGATACCGTGCTTGCGCAGCGCGCCGCGGGCGTCCTGATCCAGCGCCTTGACGTCCTCGGCCACGGTTACGCGCGGCAATACGCCCAGACCCTCGACCATGCGGAAAGCAAAGCCCTTGGCCAGCCCGGTCAGCGTCTCGTCGCGCTGGAGGTTCATCAGTGGCTCAAACAGGGCCGCGATCTTGCGGTCGATGAAGTGCTGCAACCGGCGTTGCACCTTTTGCGCAACCTCCGGGCCTGCCACATCGTCGACAAAGACCTCGACCATGGGTTTGAGCGCATCCGCGCCTGCCACCAGCTTGCCCACGGCGGCAGAGCCCCACATGAGGCCGCCCTGTTCGGTGAAATCAATCTCTGTGTCCGGCGCGTTGTAGAACCGGTCCGCCCGAAGGTGGAAATGCGGTGCAAGCGCCTGCAATGCGGCGGTCTTGATCGTCTTTGCCTCGGCCGCGCCCGTTCCCTTGTCCTGGGAAAACCGGAACCCGTCCAACTTGCCGACGAACTCGCCTTCGACAGTCACTTCACCTTGATCATTTACTTCGGCCACCATGGCCTCCTTCTGGCCTAGCCGGCGCAGGAGCACTGACGTGCGCCGGTCTACAAATCTTTGCGTCAGCTTCGCATGCAGCGCATCTGACAAGCGGTCTTCTACATGGCGAGTCTCGTCCCGCCAATGGCTTTCGTCGTCGACCCACCCTTTGCGTTGCGCCACGTAGGTCCATGTGCGGATAAACGCCAATCGCTTGGATATGGCGTCGATATCACCGTCGGCGCGGTCGATACGCTTGATCTGGCGGGCCATCCAGTCGCCCGGAATGGTGCCGCGTTCGTGCAGGTACCTGAACACAACGTCCAGAAGGGCGGAATGTTCCTGATGGCTGATGCCGCGGAAATCGGGCACGCGGCAGACATCCCAGAGCAGGCGGACCGAGCGCGCATCCGTGCAGCGCGCGGTCACCTCGGCGGAGGCCGACAGGGATTTGAGCGCCATGACGTCGTCGGCCTCGCGGGCGCGCACCAGCACTTCGTGATCGGGCGCTGCCTCGAGGCTGCGTACCAGGGCGTCGATGGTGCCGAATTGCAGCGCGTGGTTGCGCCATTGCAATTTGCTGAGCGGGGTAAAGCGGTGATCCATGATCGCCTGCGCGGTGCCGTCATCCAGCGGGCGCACGTCGCCCGTGACCCCGAACGTGCCGTCCTTTTGCCCGCGCCCGGCCCGGCCTGCGATCTGCGCCAATTCGTTGGGGGCCAGAGGCCGCATTCGCCGCCCGTCGAACTTGGTCAGACTGGAGAACGCAACATGGTCGATGTCGAGGTTGAGGCCCATGCCGATGGCGTCCGTGGCCACGAGGAAGTCCACTTCGCCGTTCTGGTACATGTCGACCTGGGCGTTGCGGGTGCGGGGGCTGAGCGCGCCCATGACGACCGCCGCCCCGCCCTTTTGCCGCCGGATCAGTTCGGCGATGGCATAGACGTTGTCGACCGAAAACCCGACGATGGCCGACCGGGGGCGCATGCGCGAGACTTTCTTTTGGCCGGAATAGACCAGCTGTGACATGCGCTCGCGGCGCATGTATTGCGCCTCGGGCACCAGCGCGGAAATCGGCCCGCGCATCGTGTCGGCCCCCAGAAACAGCGTTTCGTGGAGACCCCGGCTGCGCAGCAGACGGTCGGTAAAGACATGGCCGCGCTCGGGGTCGGCGCAGAGCTGGATTTCATCCACGGCCAGAAAATCGACCCCCATGCCCTCGGGCATCGCCTCGACCGTACAGACCCAGTATTGCGTGCGCGGCGGCACGATCCGTTCCTCGCCGGTGACAAGCGCCACGACAGAGGGGCCGCGCAAGGCCACGATGCGGTCATAGACCTCGCGCGCCAGCAGACGCAACGGCAGGCCGATCACGCCGGTGCGGTGGCCCAGCATACGTTCGATGGCATAGGTGGTCTTGCCTGTGTTCGTGGGGCCGAGAACGGCCACCACACGTGCGTCGCCCGACATGGGCAGTCCCCCAATCACTCGTCAGAGCGTCCGGCCAATGCCCTTGGCTTGCAGCTGCTCCAGCGCCTTGGTGGCGTTTTCGTGGTTGGGATGCAAGTCGAGCACCTCGCGAAACGCGGCCTCGGCGCGCGCAAAGTCGCCAAATTCCTGCAACATCACGCCCAGCCCGAAGATGGCGTTGTAATTGTCGGGGTTCAGGATCAGCGCTCGCTGAAGATCATCGAGCGCCGGACCATAAAGCCCCTTCATGTAGAACGCCGTGGCGCGCGCGTGCCAGCCTTCGGCAAAATCCGGCGCATGGTCTGTCACGGCGGTCAGATGTTCGATGGCGATATCGACCTGCTCTTCCTCCAGCGCTTCGCGGCCCCGGCGCAGGAGCATGTCGAGCGAGGTTGACCCCGACTGCGCCCATGTTCGCTCGATCTCGCGCGTGAGGCGTGTGGCCTCGGCCGGTTTGGCGTCGCGGAGCGCCTGCATCATCTCGTGAAGCGAGGATTGCGCGTGCGCAGGTAAGGAATTCCCTACTGTCAGTAAAAGTGCCGTGACGACAGGGTAGAGTTTGCGAATACGAGTGCCCATAACGGTGAATGTAACAGGCCGGGCTGTAAATTCTAGACACGCCGCCCGGCCACTGACCAAAAAGGGCATCAAAGATGAGTGACACCGTGACCGAAGCCGTCGCCGTTCTGAACGAAAAGCTGGCTGGCGCAGATTTCGACGGCACCGCGAAATTCGACATTGACGGCGAAGGCGCCATCATGATGGACGCAAATGGCGCGCGCGCCGGTGACGAGGCCGCTGACGTGACCCTGTCTGCGGACGCCGACACGTTTCGCGCGATCCTTGAGGGTGACACCAACCCCACAGCCGCCTTCATGACCGGCAAGCTGAAAGTGGACGGTGACATGGGCATGGCCATGAAACTGGCCTCTGTGCTGGCCTGATGACCCTGTCGGCCGCGCCCCTTTTCACCGATGTAGGCCCCGCGCCGATCGACGGCGTGGCCTACTGGATCACTGCATCCGATGGCGTGCGACTGCGGATTGGCGTGTACCATCCGCAGGCCCCCAAGGGCACTGTTCTACTGTTCCCCGGACGCACGGAATATGTCGAGAAATACGCCTCTGCCGCCGGTGATCTGGCCGCGCGGGGGTTTGCGACGATCGTGATCGACTGGCGTGGTCAGGGGCTGGCGGACCGGCTGCTTGATGACGAGCGGATCGGGCATGTCGAGACATTTGCCGACTACCAGCTGGACGTGCAGGCGATGATTGCCGCGGCCCACAAGCTGGATCTGCCGAAACCGTTTTACCTGATGGCCCATTCGATGGGCGGGTGTATCGGCCTGCGGTCGCTGCACGAAGGGTTGGGGGTGCAGGCCGCGGCCTTTACCGGGCCGATGTGGGGCATCCGGATTGCGCCAACCTTGCGGCCCGTGGCATGGGCGCTGAGCCAGATGATGCCGGTTTTGGGACAGGGGCACCGCCTGCCGCCCGGACGGATCCCGGATTCCTATGTGCTGACCGCGCCATTCGACAACAATTTCCTGACCTCTGACCTCGAGATGTTCAACATGATGCGGGCGCAATTGCTGGCCCATCCCGAACTGGGACTTGGGGGGCCAAGCTTTGTCTGGCTGCGAGAGGCGCTGGATGAAACGCTGGCGCTGGCGCGCATGCCCAGCCCGGCGATACCGTGCGATTCGTTCCTTGGCACAAACGAACGTATCGTGCATGTGGGCCGGATCGAGGCGCGCATGGACACCTGGGACAACGGTAACCTGCACAGGATGCAGCAGGGCGAACACGAAGTCCTGATGGAAGACGCCAACACACGCAGCGGCATCTTTGACACGGTGGCACACAGGTTCGCCGAGGCCGCCTGAGGCTGGCGCTGCGCGGATTGCACGCTAGGTTTGCGCCCATGAGCGCGCTGACCTTTACCCCCGCAGGAATTTATTGCCCCGCCGGCGATTTCTATATCGACCCGTGGCGGCCCGTGGCGCGGGCGCTGATCACCCATGGCCACGCCGATCATGCGCGGTCGGGCATGGGCGCTTATATGGCCACGGATATCGCGGCGCCGGTGATGCGGCATCGGTTGGGCGACATCGATATCGACACGGTGCGCTATGGTGAGGTGCGACAGATCGGCGGCGCGCGCGTGTCGTTCCACCCCGCGGGCCACGTGCCCGGATCGGCCCAGATCCGCGTCGAGGTGGCGGGCGAGGTGTGGGTCGCGTCGGGGGATTACAAACGTATGGATGACGGGCTGTCGACGCCATTCGAACCCGTACGCTGCCATCACTTCATCACCGAAAGCACCTTTGGCCTGCCGGTATTTCGCTGGCAGCCGCAGGACGAAATAGCGCAGCAGATCAACGGTTGGTGGCGGGACTGTGCGCAGGCGGGCAAGACGGCGTTTCTGGGCTGCTATGCCCTGGGCAAGGCGCAGCGGCTGATGTCGATGCTGGATCCGCAGATCGGCCCGATCCTCACGCATACGGCCATCGAGAACACCAATCAGGTGATGCGCGGCCAGGGTATCACGTTACCGGACACGGTCCGGGCCGGGCCTGATCTGGTGCCCAAGGATCATCCCGGAGCGATTGTGCTTGCGCCGCCCTCGGCGCTGGGATCGGCGTGGGCGCGCAAGTTTGGCACGCAGGAAACAGGCTTTGCGTCCGGGTGGATGGCGCTGCGCGGCATTCGGCGACGGCGTGCGGGGGATCGCGGCTTTGTCATTTCGGATCATGCGGACTGGTCGGACCTTTTGGCGACGATCACTGAAACGGAGGCAGAAAATATATATGTCACCCATGGTTATACAGAGATCTTTACCCGCTACCTGAACGAAAACGGCTGGAATGCACGCGTTCTGGAGACCGAGTTTGGCGGCGAAGAGATAGAGGAAGACGCGGCATGAAGCAGTTCGCCGACCTCTTCAACGCCATAGATCAATCGACCAGGACCACGGTGAAGGTTTCGGCGCTGACCGACTATTTCCAATCGGCGCCCAAAGAGGACCGGATCTGGACCATCGCCATCTTTTCGGGGCGCAGACCGAAACGGGCGGTGACCACCACGCGGCTACGCGAATGGGGGGCCGAGGTGGCGGGCATTCCGCTGTGGCTGTTCGAAGAGGCCTATCCGATTGTGGGGGATCTGGCAGAGACGATTGCGCTGGTCCTGCCTCCGGCAGCAACTCATACTGATCTCGGGTTATCCCATTGGATCAACGCGTTGCGCGGCATTTCTCAGGCGGAAGAAGAAGATCGAAAGGCCTTTGTCCTCGATGCGTGGGCATCGCTGGATCCGACCCAACGGTTCCTGTTCAACAAGCTGCTGACCGGCGGGTTCCGCATCGGGGTCAGTCAAAAGCTGATGACCCGCGCACTGGCCCGCGCGACGGGGCGGGAAGAGCCGGAAATGGCGCATCGGCTGATGGGGGATTGGGATCCGGCGTCGACCACATGGGAGCAGTTGATCCTGGAGGACGACCCGGCGGCGGCGGCCTCGCGGCCCTATCCGTTCTACTTGGCCTATGCGTTGGAGGGAGAGCCGGAAAATCTGGGCGCACCAACGGATTGGCAGGCGGAGTGGAAGTGGGACGGCATCCGGGGGCAGGTCATTTTGCGGGGTGGCGAACACTTTGTCTGGTCGCGTGGCGAAGAGTTGATGACCGACCGCTTTCCCGAACTGGCCCGCATCCGCGATTTCCTGCCCGATGGTACGGTGCTGGATGGTGAATTGCTGGCATGGGGGGACGGCGTACCGCAGAACTTCAACGCGTTGCAGAAACGGATCGGGCGCAAGACGGTGCCCAAGGCGCTGCTGCGCGATGCCCCGGTTATCCTTTACGCCTATGATCTGCTGGAATGGGGCGGTGTTGATTATCGGCAAGTTCCGCTTGCAGAACGTCGCGCAACCCTTGAGAAACTTTGTGAAACCCTGCCCACAGATGCGCCCGTGAAACTGTCACCGACGGTCGCGTTCGACCACTGGGACGCGCTGGCCGAGATCCGCGCCACTGCGCGCGACGCGCAGGCTGAGGGGCTGATGCTCAAGCGGCGCGACAGTCCCTATCTGACGGGGCGCAAGAAGGGGGATTGGTGGAAATGGAAGCTGGATCCGCTGACCATCGACGCGGTCATGATCTATGCGCAATCAGGGCACGGACGGCGCGCGAACCTGTTCACCGACTTTACCTTTGCGGTGTGGAACGGGAACGATCTGGTCCCGTTCACCAAGGCCTATTCCGGGCTGACCGACGAAGAATTCCGCAAGATCACCGCGTGGGTCAAAAAGAACACGCAGCAGCGGTTTGGCCCGGTGCGCCAGGTCACGCCGGAACATGTGTTCGAGATCGCGTTCGAGGGGATCCAGGCCTCGCCGCGACACAAATCTGGCGTTGCGCTGCGGTTTCCGCGTATGTCGCGGTGGCGGCACGACAAGCCGATTCAAGAGGCCAACAGCCTCGATGACCTGAACCAGATGTTGGAGATCTATGGATAACGCGCAGCCTCCATGCCCGCCGAACCGGCCCGCGACGCCATTGCCGACAGGCGCATGGGACGCGCATGTACACATGTTGGGCGGGCCGCAACACCCGCTGTCGCCCAACCGCGCCCAGAACCCGGCACCGGGGCATGATTTCGACGACTGGCTGGCCTTGTTCGACGCGCATCTGGACGCGCTTGGCTGTGCGCGGACCTTGATCGTGCATTCGATCCTTTATGGCACCGACAACGCGGTGACGCGCGACGCCGTGGCGGCACTGGGCGGGCGGGCCAAGGGGGTTGGGCTGCTGCCCGATGGGGCCACGCACGCACAGGTGCGCGCATTGGGACAGGACAACATGGTCGCGGTGCGCCTGAATTATGTGCATGGGGGTGTTCTGACGTGGGACGGCGCCAAGGCGATGGCGCCCGCGCTGGCCGATCAGGGCATGCACATTCAGATGCTGCTGCATGCGGATCAGCACATCGCACAGATTGCGGATGACGTCCGCGCCCTGCCCGTGCCGCTGGTGATTGATCACTGCGGCTGGCCCATGGACCTGACCCCCGACACACCGGCGATCGACACGCTGTGCAGTCTGCTGGCCGAGGGGCACGCCTATATCAAGCTGTCCGCGCCCTACCGGCTGGCGGCGGACATCGCGGGAGTCCAGCCGTTGATGCGGCGGTTGATCGATGCCAATCCGGATGCCTGTCTGTGGGGCTCTGACTGGCCGCACCTGATGCTGAATGGGGCGGGCATGCCACGTGCCGCAGCGCTGGCTGATGGGCTGTCTGCGATCACGACTGCGGCAGAGCGCCAGAAAATCCACGTCGACACGCCCAACCGCCTCTTTGCGCCCTAGCGCCCCCTTGCCCCCATGCACCCTGCCCCATACCTATGGGCCAACGCGAAACAGAAGGTAATTCCATGTTCCAACTCCCCTTTCCCGTCCGTGATGCCAACGCCGCCTCGGGAGATCAGCCGCTGGGCAATCTGCCGGAGTGGAACCTGGACGACCTTTATGCCAGTGAGGACGCGCCGGAGCTGAAACGCGATCTGGATTGGCTCGAAGAGGCGTGCAAGAGCTTTGCCGCGGATTACGAGAACAGGTTGGAGACGCTGGATGCGGCGGGCCTGCTGGACTGTATCCAACGGCAAGAGCGCATCAATCAGGTGGCGGGGCGCATCATGTCTTATGCCGGGCTGCGGTATTACCAGCTGACCACCGATGCGGGCCGGGCCAAGTTCATGTCCGACTGTCAGGAAAAGATCACCAACTTCACGACCCCGCTGGTGTTCTTCACGCTGGAGCTGAACCGGCTGGAGGATGATCACCTGTCGGGCCTGCTGGATCAGAATGCGGATCTGGCGCGCTACCGCCCGATCTTTGACAAGATCCGCGCGATGAAGCCTTACCAGCTGTCCGACGAGATGGAGAAATTCCTGCACGATCTGGGCGTTGTGGGCGACGCGTGGGAGCGGCTGTTTGACGAGACGATTGCCGGGCTGACCTTTGATATCGACGGCGAGGCGCTGAACATCGAGGGCACGCTGAATTTCCTGACCGATCCGGATCGCAAGAAGCGCGAAACGGCCGCGCGGGAACTCGCGGAGGTGTTTTCCGGCAATATCAAGACCTTTGCCCGTGTGCACAACACGCAGGCCAAGGAAAAGGAGATCCTGGACCGGTGGCGCGGTATGCCTACGGCGCAGACGGGGCGGCACCTGAGCAACCAGGTGGAGCCGGAGGTCGTCGAGGCCCTGCGCAACGCCGTGGTCGATGCCTATCCCAAGCTGAGCCACCGGTATTATGAGCTCAAGCGCAAGTGGCTGGGGCTGGAACGGATGCAGGTCTGGGACCGCAATGCGCCGCTGCCGATGGAAGACCCGCGCATCGTCGGCTGGGACGAGGCCGAGAAGACCGTGATGGACGCCTATAGCGCCTTTGATCCGCGTATGGGCGATCTGGCGCAGCCGTTTTTCAAGAAAGGCTGGATCGATGCAGGGGTGAAGCCGGGCAAGGCGCCCGGTGCCTTTGCGCATCCGACCGTGACGGACGTGCACCCTTATGTGATGCTGAACTACCTAGGCAAACCGCGGGACGTGATGACGCTGGCCCACGAGCTGGGCCACGGTGTGCACCAGGTTCTGGCCGCTGAACAGGGCGAGATGCTGTCCTCGACCCCGCTGACACTGGCCGAAACGGCCAGCGTGTTCGGCGAGATGCTGACCTTCCGCAAAATGCTGGACGGGGCGCGCGATGACGCGCAGCGCAAGGTGATGCTGGCAGGCAAGGTCGAGGACATGATCAACACGGTTGTGCGCCAAATCGCGTTCTATGACTTTGAGTGCAAGCTGCACGCGGCGCGGCGTGGCGGTGAGTTGACGCCCGAAGACATCAACGCACTGTGGATGTCAGTGCAAGCCGAAAGCCTTGGGCCGGCCTTTGACTTCATGGAAGGGTACGAGACCTTCTGGGCCTATATCCCGCACTTCGTGCATTCGCCGTTCTACGTCTATGCCTATGCGTTTGGCGACGGTTTGGTGAACGCGCTGTACTCGGTCTATGCCGAGGGTGCGACAGGGTTCGAGGACAAGTATTTCGACATGCTGCGCGCGGGCGGGTCCAAACATCACAAGGAATTGCTGGCTCCGTTTGGGCTTGATGCGTCTGACCCCAAATTCTGGGACAAGGGCCTGTCGATGATCTCGGGCTTTATCGACGAACTCGAAGCGATGGAGGGCTGAGCACGGGCCTCAGGCCCCCTGCTCTGCCTCGGCCAGCACCTTGCGGGCGACGCGGAAACATTCCAAGGCCTGCGGGACGCCGCAATAGATGCCGATCACGTGGATGATGGCGCGGATTTCGTCGTGGCTGACCCCGTTGTTGATCGCGCCGCGGCAGTGGATTTCCCATTCGTGCATCTTGCCCAGCGCGCCGATCATCGACAGGTTCATCATGGATCGCGTCTTGGCGTCGATCACATCATCGCCCCAGCCAAAGCCCCAGCACCATGTGGTCATCGCCTCCTGAAATGGCCGGGTAAAATCGTCGGCGGCGGCGAGGTTGCGGTCCACATAGGCAGCGCCCAGCGTCGCCTTGCGCTGTTCCAGCCCCTTGAGGAACAGATCCTCGTCGAATGCGGTCATGGTCTCTGATCCTTGTTCTGCGGGCATGTTCGTTTTCAGGCGCGGCCATCGATCGCCGCGCGCATCCAGCGTTGCAGATGCATGACCGGATGTTCGGAGTTCACGCCCCCCTTGGGGTCCACGACCAGCGGTCCGGGCACGTATCCGCGTGAGCGCAGGCCGCGATGCACGGATTCGACCAGATGGATGTCCTCTTCCACCGTGGTTTCGCGGTCCTGCCGGGCCAGTTGCCGGATTTTCGCATCCTCGGCCCCGTCGACCGAATACCAGCCGCGCCAGACCACAACGTGATCAGCATCCACCGCGCGCCAGTGATAGGTGTTCAGCACATTGCCCGGATAGACCTGAAACGAGAACATCGGCCACAGGAACCAGCTGGAATATTCGTGGCTGTGGGCAAAGCCGGAATTGATATCATAGGTCATGTCCTCGAGGCTTTGGCATTCGGTCGTGTGGCGCAGGCACATGCCCTGCGGCTGAATATCATAGGTTTCAGGCCGCACCACCCCATTGGCAAAGGTCGGGTGGTTCAGGGCGCAGTGATAGCATTCGGAATAGTTTTCGACCGACACCTTCCAATTGCAGTTCTCGGCGATCTCCACCCATTCCAGCGGCCTGAGATCGGCCCAGTTGGGCACCCAGTCTTCCAGTTCGGCACGGGCGTTTGGAAACCAGTCCTCCATCGGGGCAGCATCCGGGTCGAGATTGACGAAAACAAATCCGAGAAACTGTTCCACGCGCACTTGCGTCAGGCAGACTGACGCCATGTCAAAGCCCTCGACGGCCCTGAGGTTCGGGCCTGCGCGCAGCTGTCCGGTCAATTCATAGGTCCAGGCATGGTAGGGGCAGACCACCACGCGGGTTGTGCCGCGTCCCTCGACCAATTGGTGCGCGCGATGCTGGCAGACATTGTAGAACACACGGATTTCATCATCACGGCCGCGAATGGCAAACAGGCTTTCGCCCGCGATCTCGAAGGTGGTGTACGCCCCTGGCGCCGGTACATCCGACACGTGGCAGCCAAATTGCCACGTGCTGGCAAGCAGGCCCGCGTTTTCGGCGCGAAACACCTGCGGATCGGTGTAATAGCGCGCCTCGAGCGATCTTACCGGCCCGGTCATTTCTCCTCCGTATGATACATGCCCAGTTGGTGGCGCCGCGCATGGAATGTCTCGACACGTTCCACGATTTCGTCACTGGCGACCGCGACCACAAAGGACAGGAGTGTCTCGAGGAGCGCGATGATGCTGACGGAAGAAGGGAAGAACTGCGGTGTATCGACACTGACGACAAAGCCGTGATCCGCCATTCGCACGATGGGGCTGGCCGGGCTGTCGGACAGGGCGATGATGGTCATCCCCTGCGCGCGCGCGATCGACACGGCCTCGACCACTTCGGACCGGTAGGGTTTGCAGGTGATCGCGATCAGCACATCGTTCTGATCCGCCCAGGCAAGATCGTCCACCGGGGTAGATCCGGGGCGCGGGATGGCGTGGAATTCGGTCATCCCGGTCGACGCAAGATAGGTGAAGTTGCGGGCAACCGAATTGTTGACGCCCACTCCAAGGGTCAGCACACGCCGCGCGGACCAGATCGCACGGGCCGCCGTTTCAAGATTATCCGTGGAGATGCCCGCGAATGTCTCTTCGATATTGGCCATGACGTCGCGGACCATATCGGCAAAAAGGCCGCCCAGGTCCCCCGATTTCGAGATATCCTGGAGCCAGCGCGCGCGGTCCGGGAAATCAGCAGCACCCCTGCGGATGGCCTCGCGGAATGGGGCGCGAAAATCCTCATAGCCTTCAAAACCCACCTGCCGCGCCATGCGCACCACGGTGTTCGGCTTGACGTTCGCGGCCTTGGCGATCTCGCGCACCGTCGAGACACCCACATCGCGCGGGTTCTCCAGCACATAGGTCGCGGCCTTGCGCGCCTCGGGGGTCAGTTCCGCCAGTTCGCCCGCCAGACGTTGCAGAATCGAGCTTGATACATTTGTCCCATTCATGATTGACGATGGTACTTTTGTCCGCTTAGCCTGTCGAGAGGAAAAGCGACTCGCAAAAGGACGTTCCATTGGCCACTGATTTCCCCAGCCACGCACGCGTCGTCATCGTCGGGGGCGGCGTCATGGGCGTGGGTCTTGCCTATCACCTCGGGCACGAAGGGTGGGGCCATGACACCGTCCTGCTTGAAAAGGCCGAGCTGACATCCGGCAGCACGTGGCACGCAGCAGGTCAGATCACCCATTCCACGTCCAGCTTTGGCTTGGGCAAATGCGTCGACTACAACACCGGTCTTTATTCCGGTGGGCTGGAGGCAGAGACGGGCCAGCCTGTCACATGGCATGGCTGCGGGTCCTTCCGGCTGGCCTATACCCCGGATGAGATGGACTGGCTGCGGCACACGCTGTCGGTGGGTCGCGCCCTGGGTTTCAATATCGAACTTGTGGGGCCGGAACAGGTCGCGCGGCTGCATCCGTTCTATAACCTCGACGGGGTGCTGGGCGCGCTGCACACGCCTGATGATGGGCATGTGGACCCGACGAATGTGACAATGGCCATGGCCGCCGGCGCACGACAAAAGTGCGTGCGGATCATTCGGCGGTGCCGCGCCACAAACATCACGCAACTGCCGTCAGGCGAATGGCAGGTGGAGACGGACAAGGGCACGATCACCTGCGAACATGTTGTCAATGCCGGCGGGACCTATGCGCGGCAAATGGGCGAATGGTCGGGCCTGCAACTGCCAATGACATCCATGACGCACCACTATTTCGTCACCGAACCGGTCCCTGAATTTGACGCGCTCGATACCGAGCTGCCGGTGATCCGCGACGACAGGAAAGTGTCGGGCTATATCCGCATGGAACAGAAACGCGGTTTGATCGGGATCTACGAAAAGGAGAACCCGAATTCCGTCTGGCACGACCATTGTCCGTGGGACTACGAGAATTGGCTGTTCGATGCCGATTACGATCGGGTCATGCCCTATCTCGAAGAGAGCCTGAACCGCATGCCGATCTTTGCGGAGCTTGGCATTCAGCGCGAAGTACACGGCGCGATCAGCCACCCGCCCGATGGCAACCCGTTGATCGGCCCGGCACCAGGCGTGCGCAATTACTGGTGCTGCTGCGGGACACAGATCGGCATCGGCTGGGGCCCCGGCCTGACGCGCGAACTGGCGCGCTGGATGGTGCACGGCGCAGCGGACATCTCGATGCGCGACTATGACCCGCGCAGATTTGGCAGCTATGCCACGAAGGACTGGCAGGTCGTCAAGGCCGAGGAAGATTATTGTTTGCGGCACGAAATCCCCTTCCCCCATTTCAACCGGCTGGCCGGGCGGCCGATCAAACCCTCCCCGCTCCATGATGTGCTGAAGGCCAAGGGTGCGGTACATGAAGAGGTCTATGGCTTTGAACGGCCGCGGTTTTTCGCACGTGGTATCGCGCAGCAGGATCACTATTCCTTCCATCGCACCCCGGTCGATGACATGGTTGCCGCCGAAGTGAAGGCCGTCCGCGAACGGGTTGGGCTGATGGATGTCACGGCCTTTACCAAGGTGCTTGTTTCCGGCACGGATGCCTATGCGCTGCTTGATCGTCTGACGGCCAACCGGATGCCGCAAAAGGTGGGCTCCGTTAAGCTCGCACATATGCTCAACCAAGCGGGCCGGATTGAGCTGGAGACGACAATCGTGCGCATGGCGGAAGACCGGTTCTATCTGGTCTGTGCCGCGTTCTTCGAGCAGCGTTTGCTGGATCATCTGGCGCAGCATCGCGGCACCGACGATGTCGATGTGACGGCATTGTCCTCGGACTGGTCCGCCCTGTCGCTCAATGGGCCGCGCGCACGCGATGTTCTGGCCGCATGCACGGATGCGGATCTGTCGAATGCCGGATTTCGCTGGTTGTCCGCGCGGCAAATCCGCGTTGCGGGTCACGACATCTGGGCCTTTCGCATGTCCTATGCGGGCGAGTTGGGGTGGGAATTCCACATGCCAAATGCCGCCTGCGTGGACGTCTACACCGCCTTGTGGGCCGCAGGCATGCCACATGGCATCGCGGATTACGGTTCCTTTGCGATGAATGCGATGCGCATGGAGAAGGGTTTCAAGGGTGCCGGAGAGTTGACCAACGAAGTGACACTGGCCGAAGCGGACGTGCTGCGGTTTGCCCGCGCGGACAAGGCCTATCTGGGGCGAGAGCGGACGCTGGACTCCGGCCTGCGGTGGGTCTGCGCCTATCTCGAGATCGAACCGGACGGCAAGGCCGATGGCCATGGCGGTGAGGCTGTGCTGCGCGACGGGGTGGTGGTCGGGTCCACTGCGTCGGTGGCCTATGGGCCCACTGTCGGCAAGGTACTGGCCTTTGCCTACATCAAACCGGAGGCTGCGACCCCCGGCACGGCCCTTGAAGTGGTCATTCACGGGCAACCGCGCGCGGCCCGCGTTCTGGATGAACCGGCCTATGATGCACAAAGCCTGCGCCCGCGTGCCGATGTGGTGACGGAGCCTGCGCAATGACGCGGCGCAGGAGGTGCGGATGAAGATCAAACGGATCTCGGTCTATCATGTCGACCTGCCGCTCGAGCATCCCTATTGGCTGTCGGGCGGTCGCCTGAAATTTGAAGTGCTGGATGCCACGCTGGTGAAGATCGAAACCGATGCCGGGATCACCGGCTGGGGCGAAGGCACGCCATGGGGCCATACTTATGTCCCCGCCCACGGCCCCGGCATCCGCGCGGGGATCGAAACCATGGCACCCTTCGTTCTGGGGCTTGATCCGCGGCGCGTGCTGGATGTGGAACGGGCCATGGATACGGCCCTGCCCGGTCATCTCTATGCCAAAAGCCCGATCGACATGGCCTGCTGGGATATTGCCGGTCAGGCGGCAGGGTTGCCGATTGCGGATTTGATGGGCGGCGGGTCGCGCACGCCGCGCTCCATCGCCTCCTCTGTCGGGGCCAAATCCATCGAAGATACCCGTGCCGTCATCGACCGATACCGGCAGCGTGGCTATGTCGCCCATTCCGTCAAGATCGGCGGCAATGTGGCCCGTGATATTGCCCGCATTCGGGATGTAGAGAATCTGCGGCGGGACGGTGAAATCATCCTCTATGACGTCAACCGGGGGTGGAGCCGTCAGCAGGCGCTACGGGTGATGTCGGCGACCGAAGACCTGAACGTGATGTTCGAACAGCCCTGCGAAACCCTTGATGACATTGCCGCAATCGCGGGCAAACACGCAGCACCCGTGTCGGTGGACGAGGCGTTGGTGACCTTGCAGGATGCCACCCGCATCGCCCGCGACGGGCTGGCGGAGGTGTTCGGCATCAAGCTGAACCGCGTCGGCGGTCTGACCAAGGCCGCACGAATGCGCGACGTCGCACTTGCCCATGGCATTGATATGTTCGTGATGGCCACGGGCGGCACGGTGCTGGCGGACTGCGAGGCGCTGCATCTGGCCGCGACGATCCCCGACGCGCAGTGCCATGCGGTGTGGGCCTGTCAGGATATGATCACTATCGACATTGCGGATGGACGCGGCCCGCGCAACACGGACGGGCATCTGCACCTACCGGAGACGCCCGGTTTGGGCGTGCATCCTGACGAGGCGGCACTGGGCGAACCGGTGGCCGTCTACGCATGAAGGTCCGCCGCATCACATTATGGTCCCTGGGCCTGACCAGTCACGAGACCTATTACATGGCCGAGGGCAAGACCTGTGACACGGTCAAGACGCATGTGCTGTGTCTCGAGACGGATACCGGCCTGTGCGGGTGGGGCGAGGTCTGTCCGATCCCGCATTACCTGCCCGCTTTTGCCGATGGGGTGCCCAGCGCGATCACGGAACTGGCGCCGCATATCCTCGGCATATCGCCTTTTGGCATCGATGCGCCCATGCGCAAGCTGGACGGGGTTCTGCCCGGTCACGCCCATGCGAAATCCATCGTCGATATGGCGCTGTGGGATCTGTTTGGTCAGGCGAGCGGTCTGCCCCTTTATGCGCTGCTGGGCGGTCGGACGCGGGCCGATATGCCGCTTTACCATTCGATCACCTGTATCGCACCAGACGAGATGGCGCGGATCGCACGGGAGGCATACGCAACCGGCATCCGGCAGTTTCAGGTCAAACTGGGTGCGGACGCGGATTGGCAGGCAGACGCAGAGCGGTTGGCCAAGGTGCGGGCGGCGGTTGGCGATGGCCCGCTGGTCTATGGCGACTGGAATTGCGGCGCGACCAAGTTGCAGGCGACCCGCACGGGCCGCGCGGTCGCACATCTCGACATCATGCTGGAACAGCCCTGCAAGCGGCTGGAGGATTGCGCCGACGTCCGCCGCGCCACCGGGCTGCCCATGAAGATCGACGAAGGCGCGCATGACCTCGCCTCGCTCATGCGTGCATCGGAACTGGGCGTGCTGGATGCGGTGGCGCTGAAGCTGTCCAAGTTCGGCGGCCTGTCGGCGATGCGCCGCGCGCGGGATCTGACCGTGCATCTGGGTGCGGAAATCTGCGCGGAATGCACGTGGGGCTCGGACATCGTGACCGCCGCGTCGCTGCACTTTGCCGCGTCGACGCCACAGGGCGCGTTGCTGAACACCTGTGATCTGTCGGGCTATGTCGCGCCCCGGATTGCGCCGGATTGCCCGACGCGCCACAACGGTCGCATCGCCCCACCCGAGGGTCCCGGACTGGGCGTGGCCCCGGATCGGGACATTCTTGGGCACCCCATTCTGGAACTGGATTGACCCCATGCAGAAACTGAGCACCCAAGCCGAATGGATCGCGCGTGCGCAAGCCGTGTTGCCCGCGGGCGGATTTGGCAATTTCGACCCCGGCATCGTCATCGCCCGCGGCGAAGGCAGCCGCGTCTGGGACGAGGATGGCAACGAATATGTCGACTATCTGATCGGATCGGGGCCGATGCTGTTGGGCCACGGACATCCCGAAGTGCTGGAAGCCGTGTTCGAACAATTGCCCAAGGGCATGACGTTCTTTGCCAACAACGCCAAAGGTGTCGAACTGGCCGAAGCAATCGTGGATGCGGTGCCGTGCTGCGAACAGGTGCGGTTTGTCGCCTCGGGCGGCGAGGCGGACATGTATGCCATCCGCTTGGCGCGCGCCTATACCGGGCGCGACAAGATCCTGAAATTCGAAGGCGGATATCACGGGATGAGTGCGGAGGCGCAGATGAGCCTGGCCCCCGCCGCGCGCGTCAACTTTCCGCAACCCGTGCCGGATAGTGCGGGCATTCCCCAAAGCGTCGCCGATCAGATGCTGATCGCGCCGTACAATGATCTCGCCGCGGTCGAGGCCCTGCTGAGCGAACACGACGACGTGGCCGCCATCATCGCGGAGCCCTTGCAACGCATCATCCCCCCGGTGCCCGGATACCTGCAAGGATTGCGTGACCTGTGCGACAGGCACGGCGTGCTGCTGATCTTTGATGAAATCGTCACCGGGTTCCGGCTCGCCTATGGTGGCGCTCAAGAACGCTATGGCGTGACACCCGATATTTGCACGCTGGGCAAGATCATCGGGGGCGGCTTCCCCCTTGCCGCTCTCGGCGCAAGCGCCGACATCATGCGCCATTTCGACAAGGCCGTGGTGGGGGCGGACAAATGGCTGATGCAACTGGGCACACTGTCCGGCAACCCCGTGGCCGCTGCGGCCGGGTTGAAAACGATGGAGATCCTGCGCCGCGAAGGTGCCTATGACCGGCTGCGCGCCATTGGCGGGCAATTGCAGAAGATGCAGAGCGACGCGCTGACACAAGCAGGCATTGCGCACCGGATCTGCGGTGACGAAACCCTTTTTGACATCTATTTTACCGACCGGCCCTGTCGTGACTACAGGGACGCGCAGCATGACGATCCGGGTCTCTCGGCGCTTTACAACGACATGCTGCGGCGGTTGGGGATCTTCAAATCAGCGGGCAAGCTCTATCCGTCGCTGGCGATAACCGAGGCCGATCTGGACCAGACCAAGGCCGCCGTGCTGGCCGCCGTTCAAGCGTTGGTCATGCGCCGGACGTAGCGCGCGCTTACTTCAGCTGGCTGTCTTTTGAGCCACGCCGGTTGATCCCGCCGCGCACCTTGTGCGCCGCGTCGCGTTCGGCCACGCAATCCACGCAGAGCTTGACACCGGGCAGCGCCGCGCGGCGCGCTTCGGGGATCGGCTCTTCGCATTCGGCACAGTGGGTCAGGCTTTCGCCCACCGGCTGGCGCCGCGCCTTCATCCGCGCCAGTTCATCCGACACCGACGCTTCGATCTGTTCCGACACTGCGCCGTCCTTGGCCCATCCGCCTGCCATATGTGACCTCCTTTTGTCGCGTTACTGCCCCGCCGCAGCCTTGGCAAAAACCGCATCGATCATCGCCTGCGTGCCCCGCGCGTCCTCAAGAGTCCACGGATAGGGCGCGCCATCCCGCACATGCGCGGTAAACGCCTCGACCTGGAGCACATAGTGATCGACGCCGGGAAAGCGTTCTTCGGTCACCACCGTACCCTGGTGCAATTCCAGCCGCGCCGTCGCGAACCGCGCCGGGTTGAAAGGTGCGGTCAGGCGGATAACGCCGTCCGTGCCCACAAAGTTCATATCCTGTATCGGGTGCATGCGCATCGAATTGACCCAATGCGCCGAAAAGGATGGAAACCGCGCCGAAACGCGCGCCACGACGTCCACGCCGTTCTCGAAATCCACGTCCGCATGGGTGATCTCTGCGGGCTCTTGGCCTGTCATCCAGCGGGTGATGCCATAGGTATAGACGCCAATGTCCGGAATACCCCCGCCGCCGGTTTCGGGGCGGTTGCGCACATTGTCCGTCTCGCTTGCATTGTTGTAGCAAAAGAGCCCCTCGACATGGACCAGATCACCGATGGCACCGTCGCGCAGCAACTGGCGCGCGCGCTGCCACTGGGGGTGGTTGACGATCATGTAGGCTTCGGTCGCGAAACACCCCGATGCGTCGCGTGCCTCAACCAGCTGCGCGTAGTCTGCTGCGGCCATCGCCATCGGTTTTTCGCACAGCACGTGTTTGCCTGCCGCCAGCGCCTTGAGCGACCATTCCACATGCAGGTGATTTGGCAGCGGGATATAGACAGCGTCGATCCCCGGATTGGCCAGCAGCGCATCGTAATCCTCGAACACCTGTAATCCGGGGCAGAAGTCCTGGAACGGGGCCGCCTTGGCCGCAGAAGACGTGGCCAGGGCGACAAGTTCGGCGCCGCGGGCCGCGTGGATGGCTGGGGCCATGTCCTTGCGGGCGAAATTGCTGGCACCCAGGATCCCCCATCTGATCGGCTGTGTCATTGCGCGTCCTTCCCTGCATGTGTTTGCGCAACCATACCGCGCGCCGGTCAGGTCACAAGCCCGCGGTGCCGTCCCGTTACACTTGGACCTGTGCGGGCGGCATGCCAAGGATGGTCCAAACGGACCGGAGCCCCGCCATGCGACTACTGAAACGCGCCCTTTTGACCCTAGTTGTTCTGGCAGTCATCGCTATCGGGGCGTTTCTGACCTTTGCGCCCGCATATGTCGAAAGCAGCCGCAATACGGTCGTGCCGCATGACCCCTACCCCGTCTCGGACGTCGCCGAGGCGCTGCACGCAGGCCTCGTGGTGGGTGACTGGCACGCCGACAGCCTGCTGTGGAAGCGCGACATCGCCAAGCGTGGCACACGGGGCCATGTGGACATCCCGCGCCTGATCGAAGGCGGGGTAGCGTTGCAGGTGTTCACGGCCGTCACCAAATCGCCCGCAGGTCAGAACTATGCCAGCAATTCGGCGGATGCCTTTGACAACATCACCCCGCTGGCCATTGGCCAGCTGTGGCCGCCGCGCACGTGGACATCGTTGATTGAACGCGCCGTCTATCAGGCAGAGCGCCTGCACCGCGTGGCCGAGCGCGCGCCGGACCGGTTACGCGTGATTACGACCCGCGCCGAGTTGGACGCGCACCTTGCCGACCGGGCGCAAGGCGGCACGGCTGTTGGTGGTTTGCTGGGCATCGAAGGCGCGCACGCGCTGGAGGGCGACATTGCCAACATGGATCGGCTGGAGGCCGCGGGGCACCGGATCATCGGGCTGCACCACTTCTTTGACAACGCATTGGGCGGGTCGCTGCATGGGCTGAGCAATGGTGGGCTGACCGACTTTGGCCGCGCGGTCGTGCGCGAGATCGAGGCCCGCGGCA
This sequence comes from uncultured Tateyamaria sp., assembly GCF_947487805.1. Lineage (GTDB taxonomy): Bacteria > Pseudomonadota > Alphaproteobacteria > Rhodobacterales > Rhodobacteraceae > Tateyamaria. The sequence goes on from NZ_CANKXW010000002.1 coordinate 644,599, forward strand.
TGGTGCTGGATCTGGCGCATTCGCACGCGCAGGTGGCGCGCGACGTGATCGCGATGACGGATATGCCCGTGATCGTAAGCCATACCGGCCTGCACGGTTTTTGCCCGGTGCAACGGAATTTCGAGGACGACGTGATGATCGCCGTGGCCCAGACTGGCGGCGTGATCGGCCTGGGATACTGGGGGTCGATCCTGTGCCGCGACGCCACGCCCGAGGCCATCGCCGCCATGGTTGTGCAGGCGGTGGATACCGTGGGGGCCGATCACGTGTCGCTTGGCTCGGATTTCGACGGGTCGGTCAAGACGGCCTTTGATACGTCCGAGCTGCCCGCGCTGACCCATGCGCTGGTCGAGGCAGGGCTGGACACCGAGACAATCGCCAAGGTCATGGGCGGCAACATGGTGCGGGTTTTGCAGGCGCGGCTGAACTAGAGCCCGCAGCGCGCAATCACATGATCGGCGAGGTTCGGATCCATGCTGCTCAGGCATCTGTCGCCGAAATACCACCAGATGAACTTGTCATAGGCGCGTTTGCGCGGTGGCCGGGTCAGGATCGCCGCCAGGTCTTCGGGGCTGCGCGCCACGTCGGCGATGTGGTGAAAATCGGACTGGCCGCACAGGACAACCGGCTTGCGGTGCAGATAGGCCTCGACCCCCACGGCAGAGTTGATTGTCACCACCCGGTCGGCCGCCGCGATCAGATCATGGATATTGCCATCACTGACCTGCAAATGCGGGAACTCTCGTTGTAGTGCGCGCAACTGCCTTGGTGTCGTGCGGTCGGTGTCGCGCGGATGGGGCTTGACCAGGATGGGGCCGTCAACCGCCGTGCACACGCCGCGCAACATCTGCCACCGGTCGAGATAACAGGTCTCGCCCACGATCCTGTGCCCTTCGGACTGCAGGAATACGACTGCCCGCGCAGGTGCCACATCGGTCGCGGCGGCGGGCTGTTCATAACGCGAGGTGCGACCGCCCACGATGCGCTGACGCAACCGACGAAAGAACGGGCGCGCGATGTCCGGGTCGATATCGCCCTGAGGAAACGCCATCTGCCCGATGGAGGAAAAGGCGCGAATGCCTTGTGGGTCAAAGTTCCAGAACGGATAGATATAGGCCACATCCGCATTGCGCGCGCGGGGGTGGGCGAACCGTCCGTGATGAATGATGTGCACCGCGGCATCGTCCTCCACGCGCGCAGGCAGCGTGTCGCGGTCCAGCACTTCGACGTCATAGGGCACACCCCGCGCCTCCAACCCTTCCATCAGGCGCACATAGAACGGGCGAAACCCCTCACCGCTCAGCGAGAACCAGGATCGGGGCACATGGAAAACGAGGTTGGACATGGCCCCAGATATGCAAAAGCCCCGCCGGAAAGGCGAGGCTTTTCATCATGGACTGACCCGCGCGGGTCATGCCGTTGCCAAAAGACCCTTGGCCTTGGCGATATCGCGCATTTTCTTTTGCAGCTTTTCAAACGCGCGCACCTCGATCTGGCGGATGCGTTCCCGGCTGACGCCGTATTGCGACGACAGATCCTCGAGCGTCACCGCCTGATCGGCCAGACGCCGCTGGGTCAGGATGTCTTTTTCGCGGTCATTGAGAACATCGAGTGCCTCGGCCAGCATCTCGCGCCGCACTTCCAGTTCATCGCGTGCCTCGTAGTCACCCGCCTGATCCGCGCTTTCATCCTCCAGCCAGTCCTGCCACTGCATGGACCCTTCGCCTTCGGACCCGACGGTCGCATTCAGCGACGCGTCACCGCCCGACAAACGACGGTTCATGCTGATCACTTCGGCCTCGGTCACGCCAAGATCGGTTGCAATCTGTGCCACGTTTTCGGGGCGCAAATCGCCCTCTTCCAACGCGCCGATCTTGGCCTTGGCCTTGCGCAGGTTGAAGAACAGCTTCTTCTGCGCCGATGTGGTGCCGAGCTTCACAAGGCTCCACGACCGCAGAATATATTCCTGGATCGACGCGCGAATCCACCACATCGCATAGGTGGCGAGGCGGAAGCCCTTTTCGGGGTCAAAGCGTTTGACCGCCTGCATCAAACCAACGTTGGCCTCGGAAATAACCTCGGCCTGGGGCAGGCCATAGCCGCGATACCCCATCGCGATTTTCGCCGCGAGGCGCAGGTGGCTCGTGACCATCTTGTGGGCCGCACCTGTGTCTTCTTTCTCAACCCAGGCCTTGGCCAGCATGTATTCCTCTTCCGGCTCCAGCAGCGGAAACTTGCGGATTTCCTGCATATAGCGGTTCAAACCGCCTTCGGGTGTGGGTGCGGGCAGATTTGCGTAATTGGCCATGATGTCCCTCCTGTCCCCCTGATTTCCATGTTTAGGGGCTTAACATTGCATATGGGACGGCGATCCCCCGCGTTCAAGAGGCGGGGGTCGTCGCAAAGTGAATATGACATGCGCGGCGCCGGATGTGCAGTGTTACACCGGTGCTCTCACGCGCATGTGCTGTTCGTTACAGCGTTGGGTAAAGAATGCATTAATCGTCCGGGCGGTTCCCGGTTAATTGGTCAACGCCGCAATCAGATCAGCCAGATCCTCCGGAATCGGGGCCTCGAACCGCAACATTTCCCCGCTGACCGGGTGCACGAAACCCAGTACGGCCGCATGCAGCGCCTGTCTGGAGAATGCCTGCACGGCGGCGGTGGCGGCGTCGCTCAACGCGCCCTTGGCCAGCTTGCGCCGCCCGCCATAGACCGGATCCCCAACCAACCCGTGCCCTGCATGCGCCATGTGCACTCGGATCTGGTGCGTGCGCCCGGTTTCGAGCCAGCATTCGACCTGCGCGATGACTTCCGGCGTGCCGTAACGCGCAACCAGCCGCGCGCGCGTCACGGCGTGGCGCCCGCCTTGAAACAGCACCGCCTGCCTCTGGCGGTCCGTCTTGTGCCGGGCCAGCTGCGTCGTCAGCTTGAGAACATTGCCCGGCTCGAAACTGGTGCCCTTGACCCCGCGCAGGCGTGGATCATTCGCATCGGGCACGCCGTAGACAAGCGCCCTGTAATACCGCTCGACCGTGTGCGCGGCAAATTGTGCGGCCAGCCCGTGATGCGCGGCATCGGTCTTGGCCACCACCAAAAGCCCACTGGTGTCCTTGTCGATCCGGTGCACGATGCCGGGCCGTTTCATCCCCCCCACCCCGGACAGATCATCACCGCAATGGTGCATCAGCGCATTGACCAAAGTGCCAGAAGGTGACCCGGGGGCGGGATGCACGACCATGCCCGCAGGCTTGTTGGCAACAATCAGGTCGCTGTCCTCAAACACGACGTCCAGAGGGATGTCCTCGGGCGCGATATGGCTTTCCACTGCCGCTTCGACCAATACGTCGATCACCGCACCTTCGCGGACCCGCGCCTTGGGATCCTCCGCCACCACGCCATCGACTGTGACGGCCCCGTCCGCCAACAAACGCGCAAGCCGCGTGCGCGACAGCGCGGCCGCCTCTGGCACGTCGCGAGCAATCGCCTTATCAAGGCGCGGCGGCGGATCAGCGGCAATCACAAAGGACACGGACGTGGACGACATGGGCACCCCAGAAGAACCGGCCAACCTCGCATTCCTGCGCAGGCTGGTCACGGTGTTGACGATCATCATGATCGGTGGCGTTGTAACGGTGGTTGGCCTGCTTGTCATCCGGCTCAACGAAGAGCCAGCGGCAATTCCCCTGCCCGACCGTGTGACACTGCCGGATGGCACGACCGCAACCGCGTTCACGGTCGGATCGGACTGGTTCGCTGTTGTCACCGAGGCCGAGGAAATCCTGATCTTCGACCAGGTCACAGGCACGCTGCGCCAGACACTCACAATCGACTGACACCGACCCACAAGGGGTCGGTGGGTGGGCGCCTTTTGCGCCGGCAGGGCGCAAAACAGACCAGCCAACGACCAACAGTCAATCATTACATTTAGGGGTGGTACCACCTCCCCGGCTCGAACGGGGGACCTCCTGATCCACAATCAGGCGCTCTAACCTACTGAGCTAAGGCGGCACTGCGGACCAAATACCCATGCGCCGCACCGATTGCAAGACCGTCGCAACCGATAAAACTCAGAACCGGCAGACCCAGGTCTGCTCCACCAGATCCTGACCAAAGGAATGCACCGGCGTCGCACTTTCCAACGCAAACCCCGCCCTGGCATAAAGCGCACAGGCCGCGCGGTGGCTCTCATGGGTCCAAAGCGTCATACCGCTATACTTGCAGTCACGCGCAAACCCCATGCACGCCTCGAGCAGCATCCTCCCCACCCCCTTGCCACGCGCCTCCGGCACCAGCAGGAACAGCCGCAACTTGGCCAGCTCCGCGTTGTGCCGCACACAAAAGATCGACCCCAACCGATGCCCGCCCTGCATCGCAATCCAACCGCGCTCGCAAGCCGGATCATGGCCAGACGCAAACCCGTCAAGGATCGACCGGACCAAGGGCCCAAAACTGTCGTCGAACCCTTCATCGCGGGCATAAAGCCTGTCGTGCTGATCCACCAGCCAGTCCGTGTCCGCTGGCGCGAAAGGGCGCAAAATCACCTCCGTCATCGCGCAAGCATGCCCGCATGGCGCTTGCCTTTCAAGCGGGCGCAGGCTAGCACGTCGCCTCTGTCAGCACCGGAGACATCCATGGGTATCAACAGCGAACGCGACATCGAAGCCAACATGCAGATCGGACCCACCGACCAAGGCATGGTACGCATCTATATCGAAGCCAAGGGTGTGGAAATCCCGATGGATTTCGACCCCGAGGAAGCCAATGAAATCGCTGACGAAATCCGTGCAGCTGCCAAAGCAGCCGGTGCACTGAAACGCTGATCGGCGCCCGAAACTACCAGCCCAGTCCCGCGCCCGGATCGCGCAGCGCTTGCAGCCGCCGCGCCGCGTGGGTCGCGAATTTCTGCACCATGACCTTGCGCCGCGCCGCCGCCAGCTTTGTCTCCGGTGCCATGCGGATGATCTCCGCATCATAGGCGTCCGCGATGATCAACCCGGTGCCCTCCGGCAAAAGATCCACCGGGAAATCACTGTCCACCGCCCAGAAAAACCGGTCGCACCACTCAAGATATCCCTGCCATTTGCCGTCGGACATGAAATCCGCACGGCTTGACTTGCACTCGACCACCCAGACTTCACCCTTGGGTCCCAACGCCATCACGTCTACGCGCAACCCGCGCGCCGGCACCAATTCCTCGACCGTGACCCAGCCAAGGGACGCCATGTGCCGCGACACGCCGCGCGCCAACATCTGTCCGGGCATCAGGGTGGCGGTATCCGTGATCTGCTCCATGGCTCAGTTTATGAACAAAGTGTGAACAAACGCAAGATATCATCCATGTGAGCGCGCCCCTTTACATGATACCAAAAAGTATCATATTAAAGATAACACCAAATGGAATCACTTTTGGAAGGAATGATCTGACACCATGCCAGACCCAACACAAAACGCCTTTCGCGCCCTGGCCGACCCGACGCGCCGCGACATCCTGCGTCTGCTGTCCGCACAAGACATGACGATCGCGCAGGTCTCCGACCGTTTCGAAATGACGCGTGGCGCGGTGAAAAAACACCTCACCGTCCTGAGCGATGGCGGCCTCATCCATGTCGAAGCCCGCGGACGGGAACGGATCAATCGCCTGAACCCCGCTGGCCTGACGCCGGTTCTGGGATGGCTCGAATTCTTCGATCGCTTCTGGGACGACCGCCTCGCTGATCTCAAATCAAACATAGAACAGGAAATCCAATGACCGACACACATCTCCGCAAAACGATCTTTCTCAAAGCGCCACGCACGTTGGTCTGGGACTATCTGACCCAACCCGAAAAGCTTGCGAAATGGTTCCACGCCCCCAAATCGGCGCTGGCGGAAGGCGAGACATTGGAAATGTTCGGAACCACCAGCGGTGACCTGCTGATCTGGGGCAAGGTGGTTGCGGCGCACCCGCCCGAGTACCTGGAATATACGTTCACTGTCGGCCCGATGGGCGACGCGGTCAGCACGGTGCGCTGGACACTGGCGGATGTGCCCGGCGGCACGGAACTTGCACTTGTCCATGACGGCCTCCCGCAGGGCGAGCATGCCTTCGGTCTGATGCTGGCACTCGACAAGGGTTGGGACGATCACCTCATGCGGATGCGCGTCGACATTCACGGCGATCCCTGATCACCCCTCTCCGCCCGGAAAACCATGAAACCCGGCATAGACGCACGTTTCCATTTCACGCCACGCCTTGCCCCGCCGCGTTACCGCGCCTATGTATCGCGGTGACGGGCTCTGCCCTTCTTGTGGACGGTTGCATTCCGGTGGCCTTAAGCAATTCCGAGGGAGCTGGCTCTGTCTGGACCCTGGTCCATTTACCTGGCGCCCACCTGTATATACAGGTCCTCGGGAATGAGAGAACCGCACGGTTGTGGTGGTCCCGTCACTTTGCCCATCCCGTTTTGCACATTTGCGCACAGTCCCCGCGCATGTCCGCTGGTTGAGGTCGCACAGCGCCGCGTTACTTATGCGTCAACGCACGCCAGCAAAGGAGACACGCATGTCCCTCAGACCCACCATCGAAACCCGTCGCGCACAACCCACGCTGGAAGGGGCTGGTGTTCATCTACACCGTGCGTTCGGTTTCCAGGACCCGACAGAACTTGACCCCTTCCTGCTCTTCGACGACTTCCGCAACGACCTGCCGGAACATTTCGAAAAAGGGTTCCCATGGCACCCCCATCGCGGCATCGAGACAATTACTTACGTCCTCGAAGGCACGGTGGAACACAGCGACTCGCTGGGCAATGCAGGCACTCTGGGCGCAGGCTCGGTGCAGTGGATGACCGCAGGCTCCGGCATTCTTCACCAGGAAATGCCGCACGGCAACGCATCAGGCCAGATGCATGGCTTTCAACTCTGGGGCAACCTGCCCGCCGCACAGAAAATGACCGCGCCGCGCTACCAGGACATCGAGGGTGCCGACATCCCCGAAGTCACCGATGACGACGGCACCCATGTGCGCATCATCACCGGATCGTTCTGGGGCAAAACCGGCCCGGTGGATGGTATTGCAGCGGACCCCCAATATCTCGACATCACCGTGCCCGCGGGCGTAAAAAAGACGTTCCACATCGACACGTACCGCCGCGCCTTTGCCTACGTGTTCCAAGGTGCAGGTGCCTTTGCCTACGCATCCTCCCCTGCGGGCGTGCTCCTCGAAAAGGAAATCGCAGGCCAGGAGGTCAACATTCGCGACCTCTCGGGCGACCGCACCCTGATCCGCTTCGGCACCGGCGACGAAGTCACCGTGCAAGCCGGCCCGGACGGCATTCGTTTCCTGCTGATCTCCGGCGCGCCCATCGACGAACCCGTCGCCTGGCATGGGCCAATCGTGATGAACACCCAGGCCGAATTGATGCAGGCAATGCAGGATTTGCGCAACGGCACCTTCATCAAACCGGCCCACTGACCAAAGCGCGCCCCAGGGTCGGTGGGTGGGCGCCTTTGACCGTCAGGTCAAACAGAGCCACCCACCGATCCCACCATCCGCCGCACCATCTGCCAATACTGGTCCTGCACCCGATCAAGGCTCAAGCGCCCCCCGGACCGAAACCAGGTGTTCACGCCCGTCAGCATTGCAATAACGGCCCACGTGGTCACTTTGGCATCCGCCACTGCGAAATCCCCGCGCGCCATCCCGGCGTCCAAAATGCGCTCCAGCACTCCCTCGTACCGACGCCGCAAGGTCTCGATCTCCGCGAAATTCTCCGGCTCGAGATTGCGCAATTCCATATATGCGATGAAAACCGCATCCGGCCGCTCGTGGTGAAACCCGATATGGAACCGCACGAACCGTTCCAACCGGACCACCGGCGCCGCCCGGTCATCGTCCTGAACGGCCGCCAACAACTCGACCATGTGGTCCCGCATTAACTCTACCAGCAGGCTCTGCTTGTCAGGCGTATAATTGTACAGCGCCCCGGCCTGCACCCCCACTTCCTTGGCGATCTGGCGCATGGACACGGCCGCAAACCCATATCGCGCAAAAAGCGTCAAGGCCGCCGCGCGAATGCGAGGGCCGGTGATGTCGGAATGAGAACCAGTGGTGCGCGCCATGGGCGGGATTTATCTGAACAACCGTTCCAAACCAAGCGGTGCTTGCACCATGCAGCCCCTTGGTGCATCACCATGGCAACAGTTCTCGATGCGGATCATCCCTGCAATGCGCGCCTTCCACGTTTTTTTCTTCCTTGCCTTGGCCGCATGCACCCAGTTTCCCGAATTAGACGGCACGGTTGCACCCGATCTCGAAAACGCGGACTTTCCGGCCCTCGTGCCACTTGACACGGTGCGCTCAATCTCCGATCCGCTGGTCGCTGACCCGGTCGCGACAACCGAAACCCTCAACGCGCGTGTCGCGGCGTTGCGGGCCCGCGCCCGCGCATTGCAAAGCAGACCCATCCTGGATCCGGCGACCCGCGCCCGGCTGAGGCGCGGTGTCAGCTGAAAACATGGGCATATGCCCATGACCAAAGCGCTTGCGACCGCGCAGCACCCTGCCGCGGCAATTGCACCCCCGCCCGGAACCCGCTACATCGCCCTCAACACCGGGCCTGTGGTCCGTACCCAACAAAGGACCACGACATGACGACGCCGCTGCGCCTGGGCATTGCAGGATTGGGAACTGTAGGGATCGGGGTGGTGCGGATTGTCCGCCAACAGGCCGCGTTGCTCAGCGCCCGAACCGGTCGCGACATCTCGATTTCCGCCGTCAGCGCACGCAGCCGCGACAAGGATCGCGGCGTCCCGCTGAGCAGCTACGCGTGGGAAGACGATCCCGTCGCTTTGGCGACCCGCGATGACGTCGACGTCTATGTCGAGCTGATGGGCGGCACGGACGGCCCCGCCAAGGCATCCGTCGAGGCCGCAATTGCCGCTGGCAAGGACGTGGTCACCGCCAACAAGGCGATGCTCGCCATACATGGTCAGGCGCTGGCGGAGGCGGCAGAGGCCGCTGGCGTCTCGCTGCGCTACGAGGCGGCCGTTGCGGGCGGGATCCCCGTGATCAAGGCCCTGACCGAAGGTCTCGCGGGCAACGAGATCAAGCGTATCGTCGGGGTGATGAACGGGTCGTGCAACTACATCCTGACCCGCATGGAAAGTGCCGGCCTGTCCTATGAAGAGGTCTTTGCCGAAGCCGACGGATTGGGATATCTCGAGGCCGACCCGCAGCTGGACGTGGGCGGTATCGATGCCGCACACAAACTGGCCATCCTGTCATCCATCGCCTTTGGCACACGGGTGGACTTTGACGGGATCGAGCTGGAAGGCATCGAGCGCGTCAGCATCGAGGACATTCGCCACGCCGCCGATATGGGCTACAAGATCAAGCTCTTGGGCGTGGCACAACGCACCGGACGCGGCCTCGAGCAGCGCATGATGCCCTGCCTTGTCCCCGACACCTCGCCCATGGGGCAGTTGCAGGGCGGCACCAATATGGTCGCCATCGAAGGGGACGCCGTCGAACAGGTCGTTTTGCGTGGTCCCGGCGCAGGTGAAGGGCCAACGGCGTCTGCCGTCATGGGCGACGTCTGTGACATTGCGCGGGGCACCCGCCTGCCCGTCTTCGGACAGCCTGCCGCGGGCCTCGACACGGCTCCGCGTGCTGCGTCCGTGCTGCCCGCGCCCTACTACCTGCGCATGGCTCTGGTCGACAAACCGGGTGCCCTGGCCAAGATCGCCACTGTGTTGGGCGAGGCGGGCGTCAGCATCGACCGTATGCGCCAGTACGGCCATGACGATACGTCAGCCCCCGTGCTGATCGTAACGCATACCTGTACACGGGCGGCGGTGGATGACGCGCTGGCCTCCATGCAATCCACTGGGGTTCTAACATCGGACCCTGTCGTTCTGCGCATCGAATCCGTCTGACGGCCCGCATTTCCAATCAAAAGGACTTTTACCATGACTGCCACCGCACAATTCCAGGATCGCCTCCTGTCGCTCGGCCTTGCTCGGGTCTCCGAAGCCGCCGCACTCGCATCGGCGCGGCTGGTAGGCCACGGGGACGAGAAGGCAGCCGACCAGGCGGCGGTGAACGCCATGCGCGAGCAGTTGAACATGCTCGACATCGCGGGCGTTGTCGTGATCGGCGAAGGTGAGCGTGACGAGGCGCCGATGCTCTATATCGGCGAAGAGGTCGGCACCGGTAATGGGCCGGGCGTCGACATTGCGCTGGATCCGCTGGAAGGCACGACCCTGACCGCCAAGGACATGCCCAACGCCCTGACAGTCATCGCGATGGGCCCGCGCGGATCGATGCTGCACGCGCCGGACGTCTACATGGACAAGCTGGCCATTGGTCCGGGTTTTCCGACAGACACGGTGACCCTGGACATGTCGCCCGCAGAACGGGTGTCTGCGCTGGCCAAGGCCAAGGGCTGCGAAACCGCGGACATCACCGTGTGTATCCTGGAACGCCCCCGGCACGAAGGGATCATCGACGCGGTTCGTGGCACAGGTGCGGCCATCCGCCTGATCACCGACGGCGATGTGGCCGGCGTCATGCACTGCGCTGACCCTTCCACGGGGATCGACATGTACATGGGAGAAGGCGGCGCACCCGAGGGGGTTCTGGCAGCCGCAGCGCTCAAATGCATGGGGGGCCAGATCTATGGTCGGTTGCTTTTCCGTAACGAAGATGAAAAGGGCCGCGCCGCCAAAGCCGGGATCACCGATCTGGACCGTGTCTACCGCCGCGATGACATGGTCACGCAGGATGTAATCTTTGCCGCGACGGGCGTGACGGACGGTTCGCTCTTGCAGGCCGTGCACCGCGAACCCGGCTGGCTGACCTGCGAGACACTGTTGATGCGGTCCAAGACCGGCTCGGTGCGGCGCATGAGCTACCGGACCCCTACGCACACCGTCTGAGCCATCCGGCAGATGATTTCGTGCCTCCGGCGGAGGTATTTGAAGCGAAAGGAAGCAGCGCGTGGCGTTCTTGGGGGTCGAGCAATCGTTGACCGGACGCCGATGGGTCGGGCCGGATGCCGCGACCGACCGTGCCGCCGAGGCAATCGTGCAGCAGACCGGCCTGCCGCGCCCCGTCAGCCAGGTCCTCGCGCGCATGGGGGTGCCTGCGGAGGCGGCAGAGGCCTACTTGGCGCCGACACTGCGCGGCCTGATGCCGGACCCGCGCAGTTTGCGGGACATGGAGACCGCCGCGGCACGGATTCTGGCTGCCGTAACGCGGCGCGCGCGCATTGCGGTTTTTGCGGATTACGATGTGGATGGTGGCAGTTCGGCGGCACTGTTGCTCAGCTGGATGCGTGCCCTTGGGCACAGTGCGACGCTGTATGTACCGGATCGCATCGACGAAGGGTACGGCCCCAATGACGCGGCCATGGCAGCCTTGGCGGCCGATCATGAGCTGATCATTTGTGTCGACTGCGGGACGGTCTCGCACGGGCCGATTGCCGCCGCCGCCGGAGCGGATGTGATTGTTCTGGACCATCACCTGGGCGCCGAGACACTGCCCCCTGCCCGCGCCGTGGTGAACCCAAACCGACAGGACGAGGATGGATCGCTGGCGCATCTGTGCGCAGCGGCGGTGGTGTTTCTGCTCTTGGTCGAGGCGGGGCGTCAATTGCGCGAAGCAGGACGGCAGGCGCCCGATCTGATGGCGATGCTGGATCTTGTAGGGCTGGCCACGGTGGCGGATGTTGCCCCATTGATCGGGGTGAACCGCGCCTTTGTTCGGCAGGGATTGAAAGTCATGGCCCGGCGCGCAAGGCCGGGCCTCGTGGCTCTGTCTGATATTGCGGGCCTGGATACCGCGCCCTCGACCTATCACCTGGGCTATGTACTTGGACCGCGCATCAACGCGGGGGGCCGCATCGGGCAGGCAGATCTGGGGGCGCGCCTGTTGTCCACCTCCGATCCGCACGAGGCGGACGCGTTGGCAGAACGGCTTCATGCCTTGAACGCGGAACGACGCGATATCGAGGCGCAGGTGCGCGCCGAAGCTCTGGCGCAATGCGGGGCACGTGGACCCGACGGTGCGCTGGCATGGGCGGCGGGTGCAGGTTGGCATCCGGGTGTGGTGGGCATCGTGGCCTCACGGCTCAAGGAGGCGACAAACCGTCCCAGCATCGTGATCGGAATCGAGGACGGGATCGGCAAAGGGTCGGGGCGCTCGGTGTCGGGCATTGACCTTGGCGCGCCGATCCAGCGCCTTGCGGCCGAGGGTCTGTTGATCAAGGGGGGCGGTCACAAGATGGCCGCCGGCTTGACGGTCGCCGAAGACAAGATCGAAGCGGCCATGGCGCGGCTGGAAGACCTGCTGACGCGGCAAGGTGCGGGCGCGCTGGGGCCTGCGGATTTGCGGCTGGACGGCACGCTGATGCCCGGTGCAGCGACCGTGGAACTGCTGGATCAGATCGACACCGCCGGACCATTCGGCGCGGGCGCGCCGGGCCCGCGCTATGCGTTTTCGGCGACGCGTATCCTGCATGCCCGCCGGGTTGGGGAAACCCATCTCAAGATCACCTTTGGCGAACCTGGCGGCGCACGGTTGGACGCGATCGCCTTTGGCGCGTTTGATGGCCCCCTTGGTCCTGCCCTTTCCGACCATGGCGGCGCCGCGTTTCATCTGGCCGGGCGGCTGGAGATCAATACGTTTCGTGGCCGCCAGTCCGTGCAACTGCAATTGCAGGACGCGGCACCCGCCTGAAGAGCGACAAACTGGGTCAAAGGCGATTTTTCCGCTTGCACCGGAAAAGCTGATTGCCTAGATACGCGCTCACACCATGTGTCCCGTTCGTCTATCGGTTAGGACGCCAGGTTTTCAACCTGGAAAGAGGGGTTCGATTCCCCTACGGGATGCCATTTTTCCGGCATGACCATATCACCGCGCACCCCAGTTCAGGGAACGCCGCGCATAGCCCAGAAAAACAAATCCAGCTTCTGGCTCTTTGGTGTTTCCCCGAATGTTGCGATGAATGCGCGATCCAGCAATGACGCCGAAGTGGCGATCTCGCGGCTCAGCACTTCGTAGAAACGACTGATCAACTGCGCCTTGGCCTCGTCATTTCTGTAGTCGATCTTGGCAAAGATCGCATAACGGTCGGTCGTAAAGCTCTTGGCGCCGCTGGTGAATTCACATCCTGGCACGGCGCGGGCGTGTTCGGTGATGATTTCAAGATCGCCGACATAATACGTCACCTCGCCCGAACAGAACCGGCGTGCGACGTCCGAGTGATTGGGCCCTGCATAAAACAGCCCGCCGTCACCGTTAATCCCATAGGGTGGCGGGCAAACGCTGACGCCTGCACCACTGTCGCGCAAGGCGGCTGTCACCTTGTCCTTGGTGTTGCGCCATTCTCCGGCATTCACGATCGTCCGGATTCCGGTGCTGGCCGCATTCGTGGCGCCGACGAACCCAATCAGCGCCTTATCCGCCTGACACGCATTGCGGGGCGGTACCGCGTCCTTCAGTGTCAGATATCCGATGCCCGCGATGAACAACGGCGGAGAAACGGCAAACCGCTTGACCCGTTCGGCGTTGATCGTGGCCGGATCGCACAGAATGTCGATCTTGCCCCCCAGCAGATCAAGTCGGTCAAATTCGAACTGCGCGTCGGGAAAGCGTTCGCGCTCTGCCTTGATCAGGGCGTCCATATCCTCGACGACGATCTGGCTTGCGTCGAAATTGGGAGCATCGTCCTGATTGATCAGCATCTGCTTGAGCACTTCATCGCAGACATAGACCAGATAGCCGTCGAACCCTTCGGCCCGGATCGGACCGGCCCCGGTCGATATCGACAGCCCCTTGGGCGCGCGGGTGGATTTATAGGAGAACGGCCGTGCATGAGAGCGCACGCCGATACGCAATAGTGGCTTGTCCTCGTTGGCCCCCGGCGGGACCGACGCGTCCTGCGCACCAACCGCGCCAGCCGCGAGCAAAGCCGCGCAGATCAATGCAATCATCCGCCTCATGTCGTCGCCGCCTTTGTACCACGTGTTTGCGCCCGCTTGCGCTTGCGTTTCTCCGCTGCGCTCTCTTCGGTCACTTCAAGGAAGACCGCAAAGAAAAGGATGAAGAAGAACGGCTGCACCGCATAGACCAGCGCCTCTCGCATCTCGAAGTTGAACGGGAAATTGTCCGGGGTTGGCCTGATGAACGTGGGTGGATAGCTGGCCACGATGGTCAGGTAATACCACCCCACAATCAACACGGAGAAGATGAGACCGATCACAATCGTCCACGCGGCGTTCAGTTGATCATGTTGATCGGTCAAGATCAAAACCGCGATGGCCACCAAAAAGCCAACGCCTGCATGCATGACGAAGAAGGCCCATTTGCTGTTCAAAAAGAACTGGATCTGGTTCTCTGTCGCGTCAAAGCCGGTCTTGACGTAGAATTCGAGGAAAGAGCCGATGAATACGCCGAGAACAGCCATGATCGCCGGTATCACCGCCATGGAAAACAGGCGCAGGAACGGAATGCGGCGCAGCTCCCAATCGGGCCAGGAATTGTCTTCCTTGCGCACCTCGCGGCCGAAAATTGCCGTGACGGCCGCCAAGGCGGTCGCAAAGAACACCGCGACGCACCACCAGAAGGAAAGGGCCAGAATGCTTTGCCGCCGCTCAGCCGACTGCGTCTTGATCACGCTACGCCAGATCGCGGCGCAACTGCGCGCAGCGGCCCGTTCCGAGCGGTCCAATCCCGCCTGCTTGGCCGCGTCACTGTCCTGCGGGGCTTGGGCGATGTCGTCCCGATCCGTCCCGCGGTTCAGATCAAAGGGCACATAATCGGCCGGATCCGCGCCATCAGGTATCGTCCGGCCGGGGTCAAGCCCCCAGCGTTCCGCGTCATATCGATCAAATGGCAGACTATCCGAAGCAGACAATGTGCAGCGTGTCTCGAACCCGATGGGCATTTGCCGCAGCTGGATGCTTTCGCGCACATCTGCCTGCGCAAGCCGCGGAGAGATCGGTGACGCCGCGACATTCCACGTCAGGATCACCGCGTAGGCCGCGGGGACCGCCATAAGTGAGAATAACAGCCCCATCGCAAAGGAATTCATCTCAACCCGGTACGTCCGTTTTATCCGTTCGTTGATAATGGAAATCGCGCTTTTTTCGTCCATGTTTTTGATGGCACGGTTGTTGCGCAAGAAATGGACAGCAAAGAGAGCGATGGTGTCATTCGCGACGGCATTAGCGGTGTCGAAGAGTTTTTTGCGCTCCGCTGCATCATCCGGCAGCTTGACCTTGAGCAGATCCTTGAGGTTCTCAACATCGTATTCCAGTCGGGTGGACAGCTCACTCATCGTGGACAATTGGCTGAACGGGAAGTGCTGGATGCGCTGTTTTCCCGTTATAGCTGGCGCCAGGTAGTCAATGGTGCGCAGCGAGCTGAGGATCGAGGGGATCTGGCTCTTGTCATAGCTCGCCTTGAATGTGGCGTCGGCATTTTCCAGGAACATGTCCGACAACGGCTTTTGGCAGGCCACATCGAAGGTTTCGAAGGGGATCGCGTGCAATTCCTCAATCACCGCATAGACGCCGCGCGGCACACCTGCGAGCCTGTGTGCCAGCGATCGCATGGTGCTCTCGACCGGGCGCAACGCACCGATGGAAAAGATCGAGATGATGGCCGCCGAAATGAAGATGGGCTTGCCATATTGCGTGTTCAGCAGGTTCAGCGGATCCTGGTTCGTCCCGATAATATCGTCCGTCGGCCCGATTTCGGAGTTGGACGCCGCGGCCTGGGCCACCAATTCGTAAATCTCGGTCGAGCTCAGCACGACGACATAGGTGACCAGATAGAGCAGCGAATAAAACAGGAACCCGATGTTTTTTTCACGCGGCGTGCACAGCTTGGCGACCTCCACGTTCTGGAGGATCGGATGCTCCTTGAAGGGGATGGACGTCAGCGAGGAGTTATAGTTGCGATACGCCTCGATCATGAGCGTAATCGCCCCCGCGATAACGACGCCCGCGAAGATCAACGAATTCATAATTTTGGACCAACACTGGCCTACCGCCGATCAGAGGCAGCGGCTCACTTCAGGGTTGCATGGGCCCGCTTGGGGCAATGACGGATCACTTGTCTGGAATGAGCCGGTCCCAAAAATCAGGGCTGACAACAAAAAAGCACTGTAAAAATGTGACATGGCGAGAACCTGCATCGATAAAACAATAACAAAGGTTAACACGCCTTGCGCGAAAATTCAACGCAGCGTTGAGGTCAGGCATTCCTGACCCTTGCGTCAAGCACTGTCCACTGTGGACCGGCCCGCAGGCGGGGTGAGGTTCTTGGCGTCCATCCGCAGATCTTCGGTATAGATCGTCTGCTGCGCGCGGCCACGATTTTTGGATGCGTAGAGAGCGACATCCGCATTATCCATCACCTGAGCTATGGTTTCATCGCCGTCCGGTTCGAAGATCGCGGTGCCGATGCTGGCGGAAATACGGCACACCTCGCCCTGGAACGGGATGGGTTGCGACAATCGCGCAATGATCCGCGCGCCGATCGATTCCATCGCATCCCAACCCTTGGCGTAAGGTAGGATGATGACGAATTCATCGCCGCCCACGCGGCAAACCGTGTCGGTGTCGCGCGTCTCATCCACCATGACGCGCGCCACGGTCTGCAATACGTGATCACCAGCCGCATGTCCAAGCGTGTCATTGACCGCCTTGAACCAGTCCAGGTCGACTTGCATCAATCCGAACCGGGTGCCCCATTGCTGATGCCTGGCCAGCACGTGATCCATAGCCCTGCGGTTTTTCAGACCCGTGAGCGTATCGGTAAACGCCTGTTCTTCGGCAGCGATCATCGCGCCCTGCAATCGCAGGTTTAATTTGCGCGACGCATCCATCGCTGCGGATTTTGCCTCAACCAGGTAGAGCATTTCGATTGTGAGGTCGGTAGCTGCGAAATCGGCGCTGGTGAGCGCATAATCCGTCACCGCGTCAACCACCGAAATGCCAAAGGACAGATTGACAATACATTGCCCGGATATGGGGCCCGCCACCAGAACGCCCTTGATCTCGGTGTGGGGCGCATCCCGCAATTGCAGGTGCAGCTTGGTGCCTGCCGTGGCGCGCAGACCGTCGATGCTGGTGATTGCACGCGGGCGTTTCAGATCGAATATTTCAAGGAAACGCCGTCCGACCAGCGGCACATCGGGGCGCAGTTTCTGCACTGTCGGCCCGGCATGGATCACGTGACCGGTATGCGACAGGACCACGTGCATGGGACACAAAACATCCAACGCTTCTGTCATCATCGCAACCCCACTCATCCCGCACGTGCCCCAAGATCAAATGTCCGGCCTTCGGCGAACTCTGTTTCGACCAGCGTGATTGAAATCGTTTCCTTGCCCTGCCCGCCGCCGGTATGTTCGAGCAATGCCAGCGCGCCATAGTCATCCGCCATTGCCCGCAAGATACCCATCATCACATGGCCATATCCCGCCACCGGGCTGTCACAGATCAGGCTGAACTGGCTGGGCGAATGGTCCCGCAATTCGATCTTGGGCAGGTTCAGATCCGAGACCGCGAGACGCGCACGATCCGGCAGGTCGTCGAGTGAATGCAGGAATTCGACAAAGCTTACACCGCCAAAGCGCAGCAGTCTGCGCAGTGCTTCGACATTGGGATGGGATACGAGGTAGGTACCGATATCTTCCATCACTTCGTCGCGGGGACGTTTCAGGACTTGGCTGACCGCATCCAGCAGGTTTGGCGTGATCTCGTCATCATAAATCAGCATCGCCTCAAATTCGACAAAGGAAAGGTCAGCGACACGGGTCGTTTCAACCCATTTGTCGCTGCCGTAACTGTCAGTGACGAAACACTGAATCGCGCGATTGATCAGCCCATGCATCGTTCTATCCCAAATCCTCGGACGCACTTTGCGCGTGCAGCCCTAAAGAATCCGATAACAGATACAATTCGATCTATTTGCGCGCCCGGTCGCTGGCTCAGAAATCGGTCGGCGCCCCGCCCTCGGCCTTGCGACGTGCCACAAACTCCTTGAGCTCTTCGTGCAGGTTCTCCGCCATGGGCGGCGCTTCGAAATTTGCGATGATGTCCTTGAACATTCGGTGGGCGCGTTCCTGCGTCCACACACCCCCTGCGGCTTCCCAGCCCTCGTAATTCTTCCAATCGCTCAGAAACGGTTGGTAGAAGGCCGTCGTGTACCTGTCCTGGGTGTGCTGAATGCCAAAGAAGTGGCCTTCGTTTCCGACCGATTTGATAGCGTCCAACGCAATGTCATCAGGACCAGTCCCGGTGATCGCAGGGTTCAGATACCGCTGTATTTGCTGCAATATCTCGCAATCCATGATGAACTTTTCAGGGCTGGCGATCAGCCCCCCCTCAAGCCACCCGGCCGCGTGGTAGACCATATTCGTCCCGGACTGCACGGCAGCCCAGAGACTGTTGGAGGTTTCCCACATCGCCTGTCCGTCTGGCACATTGGCTGCACACACACCCGAAGACCGCATCGGCAGGCCGTAAAAGCGCGCCAGTTGCCCGGTCATTTGAGTGGCACGCATGTACTCGGGCGTACCAAAGGCAGGCGCGCCGGTTTTCATGTCGACATTCGATGTGAACGTGCCGATCGCACAGGGCGCGCCGGGCCTGACATATTGAAAGAGGGCAATCGCGCATAACCCTTCGGCAATCGATTGCGCAACCGCACCCGCCATGGTCACCGGCGCCATGGCCCCCGCAAGGGTAAAGGGCGTGACCACCACGGCCTGTCCACGCCGCACCAGCCGCAAACAGCCATCGATCATCGGGTGATCATGCTTGAGTGGCGAGGTCGAATTGATATTCGTATACATGCGCGGGCTGGCTTCGAATTCTTCATCCGTAAGGCCACTTGCGATACGCACCATCTCCATCACGTCTTCGACGCGTTCCTTGCCGAGGCTATAGGCGTGCATGACCTTGTCCGTCAGCGTCAGCTTGTCATAGACCACGTCGAGGTGCCGCACGCTGGCGTGGATATCCACCGGCTCGACCGGGTAGCCGCCTGCGAAATGGATACAGTTGAAATACTGCGTCAGCTTCAGCAGGTTGCGGCACATCTCGCGATTGCCGGGCACCTTGGTGCCAATCTCCATGTCCCAATAGTTGGGCGGCGATGACACATTGCCAAAGGTCAGATGATTGCCGCCGATGGTGATCTTGCGATCCGGGTTGCGCGGGGTCAGCGTGAATTCGGACGGCGCCTTGCCGATCATCTCCATGACCCAATGACGGTCCATACGCACGATGTCGCCGTCAATCCGGCACCCCGCCTCGCGCAGTATGCCAAGGGCTTCCTCGTTCAGGAACTGCACGCCGATCTCTTCGAGAATGCGCATAGCGCCGTCGTGAATTGCTTCGACCCCTTCCGGGGTCAGCGGCTCTACCGGCAGGTCGGTCATCACCGGCGGGTTCCACGGCATCTGTTCGATCACCGCCCCGCCCCGGCGCGCCGCTGCACCGGCGCGGCCGCCTCCGCGTGTTCTGCGCTTTTGTTCTGTCCCGGCCATGGCATGATCCTCCGCCCTGTTGGTGAGGCCTACCTCACCGCAGGGCCCGTGGGTGCACATCTCCGTTTGCGACGGCTTGTGTCGTTTTTCGGGGGCAAGAGGCCGTTTACGTTGGACGCACGCCCACCTGCATATCGATCCACCCAGGGATGTGACCGATATCCGGCAAGACCACGCTCGCGTAAGGAGCCAGTTCCGAAGCCTCGGCAAGTCCGGTCAAAACAGCGATACGTCGCATTCCAGCGGCCTGCCCTGCGCGCAGGTCATGCAGGCTGTCGCCCACCATCACCACAGTTTCCGGCACAAGGCCGGTGGCTTCGCAGAATCCCAGCAACTGGCCTGGATCCGGCTTGCCGCCATATCCACTGTCCGATCCGGCGATGAAATCGAAACACGGCACGACATGCGCGGCCTCAAGATGCGCACGGGCCGGAGCTTCGGCATCATTGGTCGCCACGCCCAGACGCAGATCACGCGCCCTGAGCGCGGTGAGAAACGGCAAGAGCGGCACCGCCTCGGCCTGCGGTGCAAGCGTTGCTTCGTCATTGAGAATGCTCAGCAATTCGGCCCGTGCCATGTCCGGAAATTGTGACTGCAGCGCATCGGCGATGTCCTCGGGCGTGCCCGCGATCACGACGCTGGTGCGGTCAAAGCGGCGCTGGTCAAGGTCGAAGCCTATTGCAGCACCCACACGCCGCGCACGGTCGAGATCCTGTCCGCATATGCGCACCAGAAACCCGGCCGCCCAAGCTTCCCACGTAGTGCCGAAATCAAACAGCGTGCCGTCCTTGTCAAAGATGATACCACGGATCGGGACATGTGCGTTCACGTCCAATGCATCTGCTCCCCACCGGGCAGGGCCGCGCGCGCCTGCATCGGCTGATCATAGGGCAGACCCGCCCTATCACAGAATTCCGTCACCCAGGCATCGTCCATCATTATGAAATCCAGCAATGCACCAAGAAACGCAGGATCGGTCGCCCCGGCCCGCACATCCGCTTCGCTGGCGCCTGTCGCCCCGAGGAAAACGGGCAGCAACTCTTCGTTTCCGGCCATCCACGTCAGCGCCTGCAGGCCCACAACTTCGGCGGTTTCTCGCTTCATCGACATCACAAACGCTCCTTCACCGCCATTTGGAAACCCTTTGTTAACCTAAAGGGTCAAGAACCGATTACACACTCTTTGTTACGAATTGGAAATGTCGGATGCATGGCAAGGTTCTGGTTGTTGATCCCATC
This sequence comes from uncultured Tateyamaria sp., assembly GCF_947487805.1. Taxonomy (GTDB): domain Bacteria; phylum Pseudomonadota; class Alphaproteobacteria; order Rhodobacterales; family Rhodobacteraceae; genus Tateyamaria. The sequence goes on from NZ_CANKXW010000002.1 coordinate 665,384, forward strand.
GCTACAAATCGCATTGTGCTGCGGGTCAAACTGGCGGCCAGCCACTATGACATGGATCAAGCAGGCAGCATCGCCGACGCCATTCGTGCCATGGGCAAGAGCCGCCCCGATATCATTCTTTGTGCAGACACGTTGCCCGATGGCGGACCCCTCAAGCTGATGAACCGGATGCGCAAGGCGGGATTGCATGGCAAGGTGCCTCTGATTGTCCTTGGCAATGGCTGTGACGGCGATACACGGATCCGGCTTTTGGGCGCTGGCGCCGAAGACGTGCTGGAAAAACCGCTCGACGACAGCTTTTTGCTGGCCCGGATCCGCAGCGTCATCCGTGCCTTTGCATCCGCAACGGAATGGAAGCTGCGCGACGGCACCTCGCGCGCGCTTGGATTTGCAGAGCCCAGCACGCAGTTTGGCCCGGCGCAATCCGTGCGCGTTGTTGCCCGAGATCAGGCCCGACTTGAAAGCTGGCGACCCGCCTTGTGCGAAAATACACGTGCCACGGTGGCAAGCTGTACCCCCGCAGCCGCCGTCGAACACCGCTCCAAGGACAAGGCCGCGGACGGTTTCGTGCTGGTCGTGGAACCGGATGCGAGTGCAGACATGCTTGGTCTGCTGGCCACGATCCGAAGCAACGCGAGCACGCGACACAGCGTCATCCTCGTGGTGCAGGTCGATCCCGACTGCAAGCTTGGCGCGCAAATGCTGGACATGGGCGCCAATGACGTCATGGCGTTCCACCGTGACCCATCCGAAGTCGCGTTGCGCCTCGAAACTCTGCTGGCACGCAAGCGCATGTCCGATGCGCTGCGCGACACGGTGCGCACCGGGATCGAGGCGGCGCTGATCGACCCGCTGACCGGGCTGCACAATCGACGCTATGCCATGCCGCACCTGGCCCGAATTGCAGACCGGGCAACCCGGTCGGGCAGACCCTTTGCCGTCATGGTCGCTGACATGGATCACTTCAAAAAGATCAACGACACACACGGGCACGCGGCAGGAGATGCAGTGCTGGTCGACACTGCCCGCAGGCTGCGCGAGAACTTGCGCGCTGTTGATATGGTGGCTCGTATCGGCGGCGAAGAATTCCTGATTGTCATGCCTGGAGCGGGCCTTCAGGATGCCAAGAACGCCGCCCAGCGTCTGTGTCAGATCGTGCGGGACACGCCCTTTGAGGTGCCCGGTTCGTCCGCAGATGTCACCGCAACCATTTCCATCGGAATGACAGTGTGCGATCCCGCGAAAACCGCGGCCCTGACCGTAGCTCACACACCCGAAAGCCTTCTCGACCGGGCGGACAAGGCGCTTTACGGAGCCAAGGCCAAGGGGCGCGATTGCGTCACGCTCAGCCGCCCGGCGGCCTGAACGCAGCAGTGGCTCAGCGCTTGGGCCCGCCCTTTTTCCGGTCCGGGCCACGTCTCAATACATCCTTGATCCGCCCGGCATAGGCAATGCGCTCTTCATCCGACATCGCCGACACGATGGACAGCCATTCCGATTGCGCCCGTTTCTGAACACGCGTGACCCCGTCGGCCTGGCTGGCAAGGACCGCCTCGATCGCAGGGACGTCCAGCGGCGTGGTCTGCAACGCGTCAATCATGGCATTGAATTGTGCACGGCGATCCCTGCGGTTCGGCAGGGCATCATCCCGCCGGACCGCATTGAACACACCGCGCCGATCCTCGTGCGGCAGTGCCAGCACATAGGGCATGGCATACCCCATTGCACCGGGGCCCTTGCCGCCCAAGGGGCCGCCGCGCAGGACAAAGCCCGCCACCAGCCCGATGATCGCAAGGTTCGCGGCGAGGGAGATCCCAAGCAAAAGCTTGATCCACAGCGGTGTTCCAGATGTATCGCTCATGCTCAACCCTCATCCCAATCCCAGCCGAAGGCATCAAGCCCGCCCGTTTCTTCAAACAGGGTGTCATAGCCAAGCGACCAAAGCGCATCCGTACCGGTGGGGTCAATCCCACCCAGCCCAACCGCAAACCCGGTGGCCGCCGCGGCAACCAGACCGCCAACGGCGCCCCAACCGCCCAGTCCCTGAACCATCTGCTGCCACCAAGGCCGCGCCGGTCTGACACCGCCCGGGGCGGGCAACATCGTCTCCGCATCCGCAAGAACACGCGCCATCAGCTGCGGCGAAGGTGCCGCCACCGGCGCCTGCGCCAGATCGTCCAAGATGTCATCAAGCCAACGCGGATCCGATGGTTCGGGGGGGCGGTTCTGTGTCATCGCATGTTCATCCTTCGTATCCAAGGGCAGCGACCTGCCCTTTGAGTGCCTGTGCCAATGCCCGCTTGCCGCGCGCCGTGAGGCTTTCGACAGCCTCTGTACTGATGTCCAACCGCGCCGCGATCTCCGGGTTCGACGCCCCTTCGAAATGGCGCAGCATCACCGCGAGACGCTGGCGCTCCGGCAGTTCTGCCAAGGCGCGGCGCAATGCGTCGTGGCGGGCTTGCGTCTGCAATTGCGCTTCTGCCGATGGCGCAGGATCTTCGGGCTCTGCCGCCTCGTCCAGCCCAACCGGTCCGCGCGACCGTGCCCGCAGCCGGTCGGTGCACAGGTTGGCGACAACACGGTACAACCACGTCGTCACCTTTGCCTCGCCCGTCCGCCACTCCGGCGCAATCCGCCACAAGCGCATCATCGCCTCTTGGGCCACATCCTCGGCCGCTGCCTGATCGCCCAGCATCCGCATCGCCTGCGCATGGACCCGCGGCACAAGGCGCGCGGTCAGTGTCCGGGCCGCACCGGCATCACCACGCGCAAAGCGCGCCAAAAGCGCGGCATCGTCCGTCTGCGGATCCGTATCGAGCGGCATAGTCATCAAACCCCGGCTACCCCTGCCCTGCCCCTTATTGCAAGGGGCAGGGTCTGAGGCGGCTGTGATCAGTTTTTGGACTTGCGCTTACCACGCATCTTGTCACGGGCCTCGGCGAATTCCTCTTCGCTGATGCCACCGCTTTTGTCCGCGTCCATACGTTCAAAGAACCGAGCGGGATCACGGCGCGGGTGTTTCAGTTCGTCCGCCGACAGTTTGCCATCCGCATTTGCATCCATGCGCTCGATCATCTTGGCGGCACGGTCTTCGGCACGACCCTTGGCCGCTTCGATCAGCTCCGCCTCAGTCAGGAACCCATCGCCATCCGCATCCGCGCGGGCAAAGCGGGCATTCCCGGCCTCTTGCAGTTCGGCAAGCGAGATTTCACCGCTGTTGTCTGCGTCCAGCGTTGCGAAATCCGGGCCACCACGACCTGCCGCCATAGCAGCGACTGTGGAAATCCCGATGGCAGCTGCCGCGATACCTGCGATAAATGTGCTTCGTTGCATTTTGATACTCCGTTTTTTTGCCTCATGGCGCAGGTCCTTTTCTGCGCCGGGTACAGGTCAAACGGGGGGCCGTCGCATTTCCGTCGAAAAAAGTTTTGGCGTCACCAACGCGACATCGGGACGCAAGGACAGATTGCGGCATTCCGCTTTGCTGCACCAACCCCCAGTTTGGCGGCACCAATACAGAAAGCTGTTCACATGCAGACCCAGTCAAATGCCGAAGTGGCACATTCCGAAGATGCCCGACACCCCGTCCGCCCTGCGTTGTGGCGCGGCTGGCGCAACCGTTGCCCGCGCTGCGGGCAAGGCCGCTTGCTCAAGGGTTATCTCAAGGTGGCGCCCGGCTGCCCCGTTTGCAAACTCGACTATTCGCACCATCGTGCGGATGACGGGCCTGCATATCTGACGATCCTCTTGGTTGGGCACCTGATGGCACCGCTCTTGCACTGGGTCTTTGTCACATGGCGGCCCGAGCCCCTGGTGCTGTTCACCATTTTTGCGGTTGGCTGCGTGGGCTTGTCGCTCTACCTTCTGCCCAGGCTCAAAGGGGCCATTGTCGGCTTTCAGTGGGCGCGCGGCATGGGTGGTTTCGCCCGCGCCGGTTAAACACCGCGCCTTGCAGCGGGCCGGATCCAAGCACAGATCAGGGGCCCGCAATGGCACAGGATATATCTCAGGACAAATCGGCCATCCGCAACGCATCCACGGTGATCGTGTTGCGGGACCGGCATGTCGCACCGCGCATCCTGATGGGTCAGCGTGGGGCAAAGGCGGTGTTCATGCCGAACAAGTTCGTCTTTCCGGGTGGCGCGGTGGACGCGGGCGATCATCACGTACCGCTCGCAACCGCGGTAACGGCCCCGAATGATGCGCGCCTGCGCGACGACAGCGCCACGGATCTGGGCTCGGCCCTCGCCGCAGCGGCCATTCGCGAGCTGTTTGAAGAAACTGGCCAGGTCCTGGGCACCAGGGACCACTGGCCCGATGCACCGCCCGATTGGCAGGACTTTGCCGCGACCGGCCACCGCCCGCACGCCGCACCGTTGCAATTCGTGTTCCGCGCGTTGACCCCTCCGGGCCGCCCGCGCCGCTTCGATGCGCGATTTTTCCTGATCGACGCGGACACTCTGGCCTCTGACCCTGACGATTTTTCTGCGGCCTCTGACGAGCTGTCGCATCTGCAATGGGTCGCACTGGACGACGTGCGGTCCTATGACATGCCGTTCATCACCGAAGTCGTCCTGAGCGAAATCGCCGCCCGCGTCACGGACCCGGCCCCCCCCGCAAGCGTGCCATTCTTCAAGAACAACGAAGAAGAAAGCCTGTTCTTGCGTCTGCGCGGCTACGCCCAGCCCGACTGATCCCCGTCAGATCACCGCGATCAGCATCAGAATGGACGCCAAAAGCACCGCCATGCCCAGCCATTCGCGCCCGCTGATCGCCTCGCGGAAGACCAGCACCGACGCCAGCGCGCTCAGGATCAATTCGACCTGCCCGACCGCGTTGACATAGGCGGCGTTCTGCAAGGTGAAGGCCGTGAACCAGCAGAATGACCCGGCCATCGACATCAAACCGACCCAGACCGCTACCCGCCGCGCCCCCCAGACGGCACCGATTTGCCCCGGATCGCGCCACCGCAGCCAGATCAGCATCGCAATCGTCTGCATCGCCGTCACGACCGCGAGGGTCAGCCCGGCGCGTGCGAGCGGATCCTCAAGGTCAAGGCTCAACGACGCGCCGCGGTAACACACGCCCGAGACTGCAAAGAGCAATCCCGCCACCAACCCGAGCCCTGCGGACGGGTTCGCCATGTCGCGCCACCCGAACCCGCGCCCGGGCGGGACCGACAGAAGGACCACGCCCACCAGCCCAAGTCCAATGGCCATTAGGCCCCAACCGCTGACCGCATCTCCCAGCAGGACCCAACCAACCAAAACGGCCTGCATCACCTCGGTTTTCTTGAATGTGATGCCCACCGCAAAGTTGCGCGCCTGAAACAGGCGCACCGTGGCCACGGTCGCAAGGATCTGCGCCAACCCACCCAACATGCCAAAGCCCCACAAGGCAGGCCCAAACACAGGGACGCTCTGCTCTGTGGCCCACAGGTAGATGCTGATCAGAACCGCCACGAGTGGCGCGGAATACACAAACCGCGCCAGCGTCGCGCCAGACGCGCTCAACGTGCCCAGCGACAACTGCCGTTGCAACATGAACCGCAACGTCTGAAAGAAGGCAGCGGCGAGTGTAATGGGAATCCAGAGGGTCATGGCCCTCTATCCCGTATCAGCGGTCGGAGGACCAGAGCGGATGCGGCACGCTGTCCTTGGCGCGCAGGAAATGACGGGCGAAAACCTGCATATAGGATCGATATCGATAGCCTTCGTTGCAGGCCAGGTACCGCGACGCACTGGCCCGGTAAAGCGCGGGCAAACGGTACCACGGCACCCGCGGATGCATGTGATGTACCACGTGGAAATTGTTGTTCAGAAACAGGAACGCCAAAAGCCCCCGATCCTCGATGATGACCGTGCGCCCGCGTGCCTTTTGATGCGCCTGATGCTCAAGGAACGTCCGGATTTTCAATACCGACAGCGCCCCGTAACACCCCAACAGATAGGCCCAGAACGGGATTGGCGCCCATACCACCAACATCAGCACCACGATGCATCCCGGCACATGCAACGCCCAACCCAGTGCCACCTGGCGATCGCCCATCCGCACAGCTTGCCAATCGCTCCGCATGAACATCACCTGCGCCAAGACGGGACCAATCAGCATCCGACCGGCCAGCGTGTTGTTGACCTCCAACAACACCCGCACCCATAGAGCGAGCCGCAGCCAGACCACGGGATCGAGGTAATTCGTCTCGGGATCATCGTAAGGATCGGTGAGGTTGGCGTCCTGATGATGCGCCAGATGCGTGTCGCGAAACCGCAGATAGGGGATGAATAGCCCCGGATTGACGATGACCAAGGCCTCGCTGAGGCTGCGGGACGGAAAGGGGTGCCCATGCAGGACTTCATGTGTCAGCGACGCGTGCAAGACCAGCGAAACCGCCAGGACCAGGATGGCCAGAGGCAAGGACACGGAAGGCAACCAAAGAATCGACGCACCCCAAGTCAGAATACAGGCGAGGAACAACGTCAGAGTGATCCATTCAACCACAAAGGGCCGTTCTGACGGCAGGTACCGCGTCGTCCGTTTACGATGCATTGCGTGCGGTTTCCTTTCACGGGCGTGTGGGCGTACCGTCAAACCCTAGCGATGCATCGCCCTGCTGCGCAGTTGGCAAGTGGTTAACAAAGACCGCGTTTCGTGATATTTGTCACCACATGGTAGGAATTATCGACAAACGAGACCGCGCTGCCCAGTTCCGCCAGCGGCTGGCCGCGGCAATGCGTGAACAGAAAATGTCGCAAAGCGCACTGGCCCGAACGATCGGTACGGACAGATCAACGGTCAGCCAAGCCCTTGCCGATGACGGCGCCCGCCTGCCCGGCGCTCAGACCGTCGGGGCCTGCGCCCAGGCCTTGGGCGTGTCGGCTGATTGGCTTCTGGGCCTCTCCGACCGCCCCGAAAGCGCCGCCGCTCTCACAGCCGCGGCCCTCACCCTGACCGAAGCCCCCCGTGCCCTGATTGATGAACGTATCTTTGGTTGGCACCAGGAGGCCGCAGGCTACAAGATACGCCATGTGCCCGCCGGGCTGCCCGATATGCTCAAGACCAACGCCATGCTGGAATGGGAATACGGGCCTCATCTTGGCCGCACCACGACCCAGGCGATCAACGCGTCCAGGGACCGCCTGAACTGGATGCGCAGCGCGCAGTCCGACTACGAGATCGCCCTGCCCCTGCACGAACTGGACAGTTTCGCCACCGGCACCGGCTATTACTCAGGCTTGCCCAAACACATCCGCGCCGACCAGCTGAATCAACTGCTCACCCTCAGCACACAGCTCTATCCGAGGCTCCGCCTCTACCTTTATGACGCCCGCATGCTCTATTCCGCGCCCATCACGGTCTTCGGCCCGCTGCTTGCCGTGATCTACACCGGCGGCCACTACATGGCCTTTCGAGACCGCGCGCGCATCGAAACCCTGTCGCTCCATTTCGACGATCTTGTACGGCGCGCGGCCTTTACCGCTCGCGATATCCCCGATCACGTCGAAACCCTGCGCCGCAAAATGACATAGCGCCAAACGGGTCGGCGGGCGGGCGCCTTTGCCGTCAGGCAAACAGAGCCGCCCCCGACCTCACAGCTTGGGATCAGGATTCTCCGTATGGCAGTCCACCGCGATCACCTGCCCAGACACGCGCCGCGCGGCATCTGATCCAAGAAACACCGCCATATCCGCAATGTCCGAAGCCTCCACAAAACTGCGCATCGACGTGCCCTGCGCATAGCCCGCATATACCGCGTCGCGGGTCATGCCCTTGGCCGTCGCCTCGCGCGCCAGAACACCCTCCATCCGCGCGCCTTCCACAGCACCGGGGCAAATGGCATTTGCCCGCACGCCAAACGGCCCAGCTTCCATCGCGACCGTCTTCATCAACCCGATCACGGCCCACTTCGCCGCCGCGTAAGGCGCGCGATTGGGATAGCCATATATCCCGGCCGTCGACGAGGTGAACACAATACTGCCCTGCCCCGCGGCCTTCATCGCGGGCAACCCATGCTTGACCGCAAGGAACGCCCCTTCGAGATTGACCGACACACAGGCCCGCCACTCCGCGAGGTCGACATCCTCAACACGCGCGGTCGGGCCCGCAATGCCGGCATTGGCACAGAGCACATCCAATGGGCCCGCCGCTTCCATCACCGCCGCAACGCGTGCCTCGTCCGCCGCATCGCACAAATGCGCGTTCCAGGATGCGGGCACCTTCTCCAGGGCGGCGGCATCGACATCCGTCACCCGAACCGAAAACCCAGCAGCCTCAAAAGCGTGCCCCATGGCAAGGCCGATCCCCGACGCGCCTGCCGTGACCAGAACACGCTTCACGGCCGCTGCCCCACAGCGCGCCCCGCACCGTCGGGTCGGGGCAAATCCGCATGCGCGCCCGACACACGGGCAAGTGCGGCCAAAATCGCCTCCGACGGGTCGGACGGACGGCGCGTCTCAAGGCTCACATGCAGCAGGAAATGTTCTCCCGTAGCCAGCAAACGGTCCCCGTCGTACATCTCGTGGAACAGATGCAGCTTCTTGCCAGCGCCCGCCAGCACCTGCGTCCGCACCTCGATTAAAGTGCCCGCCAGGGCCTCATCCACGTGTCGGATATGCGTCTCGGCCGTGAAATAGCTGCCCCCCGTCGCGATATAGGCCGCATCACAGCCCACCATCTCCATGAACCGGTCCGTCGCGTCGCCAAAGGCCTGCAAGTACCGCGCTTCGTTCATGTGACCGTTGTAATCCGTCCAATCAAGCGGCACCGCACGCCGGACCGTCAGCAACGGGGCGGATACATCCTCCAGCTCATCCAGATGCGCGCCCAGCACCGTACCGGCGCGCAAGCTCGCCTCATGGGCGTTCATCACCGCGCCAGCACCCCAATCATTGGCCTTGAGACTGCGCATCATGCCGACAAGGTTGTCGTCGCGCGCGCGCAACATCTCCGAGATGGTCATGTGCCCGGACTGCGCATCGGACTGCCCCGCGATCAGGTCCACCAATTCGTCGGTAAACTCAGGCACATCCATGAGCTTGGTCCACGGCCACTGTAGCGCCGGACCAAACTGCGCCATGAAATGCCGCATCCCCGCTTCGCCACCCGCCGTTCGGTAAGTGTCGAATAGCCCCATCTGCGCCCAGCGAATGCCAAACCCCATGCGGATGGCCTCGTCGATCTCTTCGGTGGTGGCGACCCCGTCCTTGACCAGCCACAGTGCTTCGCGCCACACGGCCTCAAGAAACCGGTCCGCAATATGTGCATCAATTTCCTTGCGCACGCGCAGCGGATAATGCCCAAGCGACCGCAGGATACCTTCGGCCTTTTCCACCAAAGCTAAATCCGTCGCCGGTGACGGAACCACCTCAATCAGCGGCATCAAATACACGGGGTTGAAGGGGTGGCACACCATGATCTGTTCCGGTCGCGTCGCACATCCCTGCAACTGCGATGGCGTGAACCCGGAGGTGGAAGAAGCCAGGATCGCGTCAGGCGACATCGCCGCCTGCGCCGTCTGGTAGACCTTGCGCTTTAACTCCAATCGCTCAGGCACGCTTTCCTGGACCCAAATCGCACCGTCGACCGCTTCGGACATGGTATCGCAAAAGGTCAACCGCCCTTCGGAAGGCAGGGCCACATCCGTCAGGCTGGGCAAGGCCCGCCGCGACTGCGCCAGAACCGGCGCCAACTTTTCCTCGGCCTGCGGGTCCGGATCAAACACCCGCACATCCCATCCATTTAAAAGAAACCGCGCGGCCCAGCCGCCACCAATAACGCCGCCACCGATGATGGCCGCCGTCTTCACTGTACCTTGTTCCATGTGTCCGTCCGGTATCCGTTGAAATCCAAAACCTGCCGCGCCGCCGTCACCTGATCACGCCGCACGCTGTCTGTCCGCGTCACCACAAAGCCAAAGTCGCCCTCAGGCGTGCCCAGCGCTGCCGTACGATGATCGGGGTCGATCCACACGACCCAGATATCGCGCTGCACGCCGTCCTCATATGTGACGCGCAATATGCCCGGCGCACGCAGATTGATGCGCCCGTGCGCAGGCCCGGCGCCGCAGACCTCGCGCCAGTCCATACTGTCAGCGTCAACCGAAAAACGCGTCAGGATCCACGCCCCGCCCGCACTCTCCCGCACCTGCCAGTCACCCGCGAACGCGCCCAGGTCAAATCGGGAAATCGCGCCGATCGGCACCGTCGGATTGCGCAATGGCAGCTCAAAGGCCTCCTGCGGCGCAGGCGCACAGGCGCCAAGCGCCAACCACAACAGCAGAGCGCGCGCCGCCCTCACCCCTTGGGGGCCTGCTTGGTCAAGCCCAATTTGGCGCGGACCTCATCCGGGCCAATGACCCGCGCACCCATGTTCTCGATGATGGTGCCCGCACGCTCGACAAGCTGCCAGTTCTGCGCCAGCTCTCCCTTGCCCAGCCACAGATTATCCTCAAGCCCCACGCGAACGTTGCCCCCCGCCAGCACAGCCGCCGCCACATAGGCCATCTGATTGCGTCCAAGCGCAAATGCGGAAAACGTCCAGTCCTCGGGCACATTGTTCACCATCGCCATAAATGTGTTCAGGTCATCCGGCGCGCCCCATGGCACACCCATGCACAGCTGCACCAGCGCAGGCGCATCCAGAACACCATCCTTCACCAACTGCTTGGCATACCAAAGATGCCCGGTGTCAAAGGCCTCGATTTCCGGCTTGACCCCAAGCCCGGTCATCATGCGCCCCATTGCCGTCAGCATGCCCGGCGTGTTCGTCATGACATAATCAGCCTCGGCAAAGTTCATCGTGCCACAGTCCAGCGTGCATATCTCCGGCAGACACTCCGCCACATGCGCCACACGTTCCGTGGCCCCGATCATGTCAGTGCCTGCGTTTTTCAGCGGCAAGGGGGCCTCGACATCTCCAAACACCATGTCGCCCCCCATACCCGCGGTCAGGTTCAACACAACATCGACATCCGCATCCCGGATGCGATCCGTCACCTCGCGGTAGTAAGACAGGTCGCGCGACGGCGCACCTGTCTCGGGGTCGCGCACGTGGCAATGAACAATCGCCGCCCCGGCCTTGGCCGCCGCGATCGCGCTGTTGGCAATCTGCTCGGGGCTGCGCGGCACATGCGGACTGCGGTCCTGCGTGCCCCCAGACCCGGTCACGGCACAGGTGATAAACACCTCACGGTTCATCGACAAAGGCATCTGCGGTCTCCTTGCGTTTTTTCACACATTGGCGAGAATTCCATGTCAACCTTGGCAAAAAGCGAAGTGATATGGCAAAAACCGAAATTCTCGTCCTGCAAAATACGAACACCCTGTCTCTCGCCGCGGCGGTGGACCCGCTGCGCGCCGCAAACCGTCACAGCCGGCGGCACGCGTTTGACTGGCGCTTTGCCACGCCCGACGCCCGGGATGTCGTTCTCACCAGCGGCCTTACCGTTCCGGCGGCCCCGGTTCACCGCGTGACCGACTGCGACGTCCTGATCATCGTGGCGGGATTTGATCTGCAGTCCCAGGCGACACCGCGCCTCATGGCCAGCCTCCGGCGTCTGAACCGATCCGGCACGCGCATTCTGGCGATCGACGGCGGGCCCTGGATTGCCGCAAAGTCGGGCATCCTGAACGGCCACCGCGCCACCACGCACTGGGAAGACCTGACCGCGTTTTCCGAAACCTTCCCCGAGGTGCACGTCGTCAATGCCCGCTACGTGGTATCAGACCGCCTCTGGACCAGCGGCGGCGCGGCCCCGGCCCTCGACATGGTGCTGCACCTGATCGCAACTGTCCACGGCGCGGGCCTTGCGCAAGCCGTGGCGGCCAGCTTCATTCACACCCATCACCCGGATGCGTCGGAACCACAGTTGCGCCACCCGCCAGCCCACCGCCATACCCGTATCACGGCGCGGGCGCATCACCTGATGGAAGCGCATCTCGACCAGCCACTCCCATTGCCGGACATCGCAGGCAGGCTCGGCCTGAGTGCGCGCACGCTGCAACTCCACTTCCGACGGACGTTAGGCACGACGGCCAAATCCCACTACCTCGGCCTCAGATTGGCCGAAGCACAGCGGCTGTTGCTGCACACCGACACCCCCTTGCAGGACGTCGCCCTCGCCACAGGCTTTCCTGCGGTGGCCAGCCTCACACGCGCCTACACCAAGACCTACGGTACGCCACCGAGCAGCGCCCGCACCGCCAGCATAACGGGGTCGGCCTGAATTCTTCTTCCTTCCCCCGAGGGGAAGGCCAGGTAGGGGGTCACCGGCAATCACGTGCACCGCAGGTGCGCAAGGGGATCAATACGGCATCGGATGGGCCCGGTGGGCGGCATCCAGATCGGCCAGCACCTCCCCGTCCAACTCCAGGTCGGCGGCACCCAGCGCCACCTCCAGCTGATCCATCGACGTGGCCCCAAAAATCACCGAACACATGAAGGGCCGCGTCATGCACCAGGCCAGCGCCATCTGCACCGGGTCCAGCCCGTGCTTGCCCGCTACCCCCAGATAGGCATCCACCGCCTCAAAGGCCCGCTGCGTCTTGCGCCCGCCCAGATCCGCATTCAGCGACAGACGCGATCCCTCGGGCACCGCACCTGCCTGATACTTGCCCGTCAAAAGACCTGCCGCCAAAGGCGAAAACGCCAACAGCCCCACGTCCTCGTTCACGCCCAGCTCGGCCATATCCGTGTCATAAAGCCTGCACATCAGCGAGTATTCGTTCTGCGTGCTTGCGACGCGCGGCCCGCCCGTGCGTTCTGCGGCGGCCAGCCACTGCGCAGTACCCCATGCGCTTTCGTTTGACAGGCCAAATGCGCGGATGCGCCCGCGCGTCACCTCGTCCTGCAACGCACCCAGGCAGTCTTCCATGTTCTGGCGCACCGCGACCGGGTCCTGCCCGCTGGGATCATGGGTCCAGTTCTTTCGAAACATGTAGCTGCCGCGATTGGGCCAATGAAACTGGTAGAGGTCGATGTAATCGGTCTGCAACCGGCGCAATGATCCCTCGATGGCCTCCGGAATGCTCTGCGCCGTGATCGGCGCACCGCCGCGCACGTGGCGCATGCCCTCGCCGGAATGCTTGGTGGCCAGCACCAGATCATGGCGCGTGCCCCCTTTTTCCAGCCACAGCCCGATGATCCGTTCGGTGCGGCCAATGGTGGCCTTGCTGATCGGGTTGACCGGGTACATCTCGGCGGTGTCGACAAAATTGATGCCCGCCGCGATGGCGCGGTCGATCTGCGCATGCCCCTCTGCGGCGGTGTTCTGGGTGCCCCATGTCATGGACCCCAGGCACAAGGCCGATACTTCGATATCCGTGCGGCCAAGTCTGCGTCGTTCCATGGGTTTTCTTCCTTGTCAGTGTCTTATGCGGACCCTAGCGGCGCGGTCCTGACGGGCAAGTTAAATTTCCAGTTGGCATTGTCAGAGAATTATTGAGAACATATGGGGAACATGTATATTCCAAACCATGCCAGTCCCCCAGTCCCTCATGGCCCGCAGCAAGGCCGCGCAGTGTTTGAACATCCTGCCCGACGCTCCGGATCAGACGGGCACCAACACGGGCACCAACACCGGCATCGACGGGCTTGCGCTCGGGCGGGTGCACGAAGCCTGCGGACCCGCACGCCACCGTCTGGCCCTGTGGCTGGCGGCACAGACAACCGGCCCGGTGATCTGGATTGCGCCCGAATGGGGGGGCGAACAGCTGCACGCCTGCGGCTTCATGCCCTTCATCAACCCCGCCCGGCTGATCATGGTCCACGCAAAACGGGCCGATGACATGTTGTGGAGCATGGAGGAAGCGCTGCGCTCAGGCGCGGTTGCCTGCGTGATTGCGGACCTTCCGGGCCTGCCCGCGCTGACGCCGGTGCGGCGGATGCACCTGGCGGCTGAAACCGGGGGCAAGGGCACGGTCGCGCCACCCCTGGGCGTCTTGCTGACCCCCGGTATGGGTGGGGCGCAAGGGGTGGAAACCCGCTGGCACCTGGCCCCCGATCACAAGGGCACCCCCGGCGCATGGACCCTGACCCGCCTGCGCGCGCGCACGGCCCCGCCCAAGGCATGGCGCGTCACCCGCACGCCCGGACAGCCGCTGCCGCATATCTCCGGATCCATCAAGGCTGCGTGATCGGATGCATGATTTTTGACGTTGCCGTGTTAGCGTCCTGTCACCCGATCAAGGATACGCCCATGCATCGCCGCCATTTCATCGGCCTCAGCCTCGCCAGTCTCGCCACGCCCGCGCTTGCCGTCCCCCGCGCCTACCGGCTGAGCGGCGCAGGCGCGACAATCACCTACACGTTTCACCTCAACGGCGCGCCGATCAAGGGAACCGTCCCCATCGACACCGCCAACCTCAGCGTCGACACCAGCAACCTCGCCGCCTCCACCGCGGACGTCACGGCCGATGTGCGCCGCGCCCGCACCGGGCTGATCCTCGCGACCGAGGCGCTGAAATCCTCCAGCGTCCTGAATGCCGCGGCTTTCCCGCTGGCGCGCTTTACCTCGACCCGCATCCGGCTGGGATCACGGTCGCGGCTCTCGGACGGCGCGGTGATCGAAGGGCTGTTGACCCTGCGCGGCGAAACCCGCCCTGTCCGGTTTGACGCCAACCTCTTTCGCCCGCGCGGCTCTGCCCCCGACGACTTCACCGCACTGACCGTAAACCTCTCCGGCACGATCAACCGCCGCGACTTTGGCGCCACCGGCTATGGCGATCTCGTGAACGACACAGTCGCCATCGCCATCAGCGCAGAAATATCCGCCCCGGCCTGAAAACGACAACCCACCGTCGAATAATGGCATGGGGCCCGCCGCACGATGGCGCACAAGGGGCACGTCATGCGCATGATCATCTCCTTCGCGGCCCTGTTCCTCTCGGTCATCCTGCTCCAGCTCAGCTCCGGCTCCCTTGGTCCACTGGACGCGCTGTCCGGACTGGCGCTCGACTTTACACGGCAGGAAATCGGCCTGCTCGGCTCGGCGCACTTCCTGGGGTTCTTCATCGGGTGCTGGTGGGCGCCACGCCTGATGGGCAGCGTGGGCCACTCGCGCGCCTTTGCCGCCTTTACCGCAGCAGGCGCTATCGGACTACTGGCCCATATGCTGATCGTCGATCCCGTGGCCTGGGCCGTGATGCGGGTCGCCTCGGGCATGTGCGTGGCGGGCTGCTACACTGTGGTCGAGGCCTGGTTGCAGGCCAAGGTCACCAACGAAACACGCGGTCGCACGATGGGCGTCTACCGGGTCATTGATATGGGCGCGTCGCTCGCGGCACAGCTGGTGATCGGCGTGCTCGAACCCGCCAGCTATGTCAGCTACAACATCCTCGCCATCGTGTGCTGCGCCGCTCTGCTGCCGCTGACCCTGACCAAGGTCAAACAGCCCGAAACGCCCGCCTCCCCCAGGCTGAGGCCCCGCCTTGCCTTCGACCGGTCTCCGCTCGCCGCCGCCGGCGTTCTGGTGGCCGCCCTGTCCAGCGCGTCGTTCCGCATGGTCGGCCCCGTTTATGGCCAGGAAGTCGGCCTGACCACAGCGCAGATCGCGTGGTTCATGGCCGCTTTCGTGCTGGGCGGCGCAATCGCGCAATACCCAATGGGCTGGCTGGCGGACAAATATGACCGGCGATGGGTGCTGATCTGGCTGTCTGCCGCAGCCATGGCCAGCTGCGCCATCACCGCGTTCGCTGGCGGGGCCGGAACAGCAATGATCATGCTCACCGCAGGGCTGTTCGGTCTGACGACTTTCCCGATCTACTCTGTCGCCGCGGCACACGCCCACGATTTTGCTGATGCCTCCGAGCGTGTCGAACTGTCGGCGGCGCTGATGTTCTATTTCGCTCTTGGCGCGATTGCCGCCCCCCTGACCGCCTCCGCCCTGATCGATGCCTTTGGTCCCCCTGCGCTGTTTGCGATGATCGCCCTGGGGCACGGTGCGCTGATCGTATTCGGGCTGGCCCGGATGCGCGCGCGCGCGGCGCCCACGGACAGGACCCGCTATGTCTACAGCCCCCGCACGTCCTTTCAGATCGGCCGCCTGACCAAGCACTTTCGCGACGACAAATAACGCGCAGGTCATCAGGGCCTTTTCCCGGCTGCACCGCGCTGCTACATGGGGCGCAACATGCCAAAAGGCCACCCCATGCAGCGTCACCTGATCACATCCGCCATTCCCTATATCAACGGGATCAAGCACCTCGGCAATCTTGTCGGCAGCCAGTTGCCCGCCGATCTCTATGCCCGCTACCTGCGCGCGCGCGGGCACGAGGTGCTGTTTCTGTGCGCCACCGACGAACACGGCACCCCGGCCGAACTGGCCGCCGCCAAGGCGGGCAAACCGGTCGCCGAATATTGCGCCGAAATGCACGCTGTTCAGGCGGACATCGCCAAAGGGTTCGGCCTGTCCTTCGATCACTTTGGCCGGTCCTCATCGCCGCAAAACCACACGCTGACCCAGCATTTCGCCGGACGGCTGGCCGATGCCGGTCTGATCCGCGAAGTGTCCGAACAGCAGGTCTATTCCAACGCGGACGGAAGATACCTGCCGGACCGATATATCGAGGGGACCTGCCCGAACTGCGCCTATGACAAGGCACGCGGCGATCAATGCGAGAACTGCACCAAACAGCTTGATCCCACCGACCTGATCAATCCGCGTTCCGCCATCTCCGGCTCGACCGATCTGGAGGTGCGTGAAACCAAACACCTCTACCTGCGCCAATCCGCGCTCAAAGACGACCTTGATGCCTGGATCGACAGCAAGACCGATTGGCCGATCCTGACCACGTCCATTGCCAAGAAATGGTTGCATGACGGCGACGGCTTGCAGGATCGCGGCATCACGCGAGATCTGGACTGGGGCATCCCCGTGCGGCGCGGGAACGAAGACTGGCCCGGCATGGAAGGCAAGGTGTTCTATGTCTGGTTCGACGCCCCCATCGAATACATTGCCTGCGCCGGGGAATGGGCGGACGCAAACGGCGATGCGGATTGGGAACGCTGGTGGCGCACGGACAAAGGTGCAGATGACGTCCGCTACACCCAGTTCATGGGCAAGGACAATGTCCCCTTTCACACGCTGAGCTTTCCGGCAACAATCCTGGGGTCGGGCGAGCCGTGGAAGATGGTCGATCACCTCAAGTCCTTCAACTACCTTACCTATGATGGCGGGCAGTTTTCAACCAGCCAGGGGCGCGGCGTGTTCATGGACCAGGCGCTGGAGATCCTGCCCGCCGACTACTGGCGCTGGTGGCTTTTGTCCAATTGCCCGGAAACCTCGGATTCCGAATTTACGTGGGAGTTGTTCCAACAGGGCGTGAACAAGGATCTCGCGGACGTGTTGGGTAATTTCGTCAGCAGGGTGACAAAGTTCTGTCGCTCGAAATTCGGTGAGACCGTGCCCTCGGGCGGAACCTATGGCGATCGCGAGACCGCTTTGATCGAAGAGCTGCAAGCGCGGGTGACGCGTTACGGTGCTTTGATGGAAGCCATGGAAGTGCGCAAATCCGCTCAGGAGTTGCGCGCGATCTGGGTGGCAGGCAATGAATACCTGCAAGCCGCGGCACCCTGGGCCACGATCAAGGTAGACGAAGCGCAAGCGGCCATGCAGATCCGTATGGCCTTTAATCTCATCCGCCTTTACGCAACCATATCAAGCCCCTTCATCCCAACGGCGTCCGATCGGATGCAGAGCAGTCTCGGCATGGAAAGCGCGGACTGGCCCGAGGACGTGGCTTCAGCGTTGTCGTCGGTGCAGGCGGGTCAGACATTTGCTGTGCCCGAAAACCTTTTTGCCAAGATTTCCGACGATGATCGCGCCGACTGGCAATCGCGGTTTGCCGGCACGCGCGGCTGATCAAGCCCGTTCGACCTGTCTGAATTGGTCGAGGTCGCGCTTCGCTGAGAAACAGACAGGCCTGTTGTACCTGGATCTAACTGACATGGGCCCAACTGGCATGGGCCAGTGTGACCCGCCCAGAGCCCTGCGCGCTAGAACTCTTCCCACCCGGCCTGCGGATTCGTGTCCTCGGCCGGATCCACAGCCAAAGCGAGCGCGCCCTCGGTGATTGGCATATCTGTGGCGGGAGCGGCCTGACTAAGCGGCCGCACCTTGATCGCCGGCGCATTTTTCAACCGGAATTTCGCAACCGCTGCTGCAAGGCTATCGGCTTCCGCAGTCAAAGCGTGGCTGGCAGCAGTGGTTTCTTCGAACATCGCCGCGTTTTGCTGGGTTACATGGTCCAGTTCATTGACGGCCACGTTGATTTCGTTCAGCCCCGCCGCCTGCTGCCGCGCGGAACTGGCGATTTCCGACACCCGCTCCGAAATTTCCGCAACCGATGTCACAATCGCAGAGAGCGCTGTTCCCGTCCGTCCAACCAAATCGACACCCTGTTGCACCTGATCCGAACTAGTGGAGATCAGCGTATTTATCTCGCGCGCCGCGTCCGATGACCGAAGCGCCAAGGCGCGTACTTCTGTTGCAACGACAGCGAACCCGCGCCCCGCTTCTCCTGCGCGGGCCGCTTCGACACCGGCGTTGAGCGCAAGCAGGTTTGTCTGGAACGCGATATCATCAATGACCGAGGTGATCTTGGAAATTTCCTGCGACGATGCCTTGATCCCGTCCATGGCTGCCACGGCAAGACCGGCTACCTCGCCGCCTTTTTCCGCGTTGGATTGCGCATCCGCCGACATGCGGCTCGCAGCATCAGCGCCTTCGGCTGCCGAGGCAACGGAGGTCGTCAATTCGTCCAGTGCCGCGGCCGTTTCCTCGAGCGTCGCCGCCTGGCGTTCCGTGCGGCGCGACAGATCGTCCGCTGCCGTCGTAATCTCGGCTGTCTCGTTGCGGATCGACTCCACGTTATGCGCCACCGCGGTCATGGCGTCGCGCAACGCCGTGATCGCCAGATTGTAATTGGCTCGCAGCTGCGCATAGTTTTCCGGCATGTCCGCCGACAGCTGGGCATCCAGATCGCCATCCGCCAACTGGTGCAACGCCTCACCCAGAAGAGCGACGACGCGGGTCTGCTCTTCTCCGACGCGGCGCTGTTCCTCATGTGCGCGGCGCACATCCTGTTCTGTCCGCGTCACATCCGCCCCAATCAGGATTACACGCTCAAGCACGCCTTCTTCGGACCGCACCGCGATGAAACCACCGTCGATCACTGCAGCCTGACCGCCCTCGCCGATCACATCGATTTTCCCGTGCACCTGCTCGCCGCGCAGAACGCAGGCTGCAAGATCGTCCGGCATATGTGGATCGGATTGTTGTTCTGACAAAACGGAACCCAGAGCGGTGCCCTGACAACCCGCCTCATTGAACCCCAAAGCCTCCGCAGCACTCGCATTGAGCGCGGAACACGCCCCGGTCTTATCGAACTCCATGCGCACTTGCGTGCGGTCTATCCCATCCAGCAGGGCGGCATTTCGTTGCGCCTCGGTGCGATCACTCCATTCAACGACTGCGCCAATGTCCCTTTGCTTGTGATCCAAAGCCGCGTTGACCTTCAGCCGCAGATGTCTTTCGCCAATTCTGAGATAGGTCGATGCAACCTCGCCGGCCTCGTCCGTGATCCCATGCAGTTTTCGCAGATCAGAGCCAACCCACGCACCTTTCGCCGCATCGGGCCAAACCGTTTCAAGGTCGGACGCCAGATCATCCAGCAGCATCACGCAAGCCGGGTTTGCAAAGGTCACGATGCCCTCTACGTCGATCATCATCATGGGCGCCGAGCTGCCCTCGAATGCCGCGCCCTTGAACGCGCTTTCCCGCTGCATCGATTTCGCCCTTGCAAGGCTCAGTCTGAACGCATCCAGACATTGGGCAATCCGGCCAACCTCGTCAGCGCGGTCCGTATACGGGATTTCGATGTCGAATTTCTTGTTGGCAATTCCATCCATCGACGCGCCCAGCCGATCCAGCGGCCTTGCCATGCCAAAATACAGATACAAGGTGATGCCGCACACCGCCAGAAGGAGCACGATCGCGCCAATCCCCATGGCACGCAATTCGCTATCTGAAAGCGACGCGGTCACATGCTGCAGCGTCCATGCTGTCAAGACCGCACCGGCAATGCCACCGTCCGATCCGAACATCGCAGGCGTGACCACGGTCAGCATATCGGGAGACATGACACGGGTTCCGCTTTCCAGTGCTTGCGAGATCAGGGCCAGGTTTGCCTCCGATTGAAAATTCTGGCCGTCGGTCTGGTACAGGACGACGCCTGTGGCACTGACCACCAGCGCGCCCAACGCATCGGGCTGTGCCGAGGCCATGACATTTGTCGTGATCTGCTGCACCGCCACCTCGTTGCCGAACTTGATCGACCCGCCCATTTGCATCGCCAGCAGGTCCGTCACATCCACAGCGCGCGCGGACAAGGCCTCGGAGATCAGCTGCCATTTCTCGCTGCGGTCATACACTGTCTTGGCAGCCACAACCGCAAGTGTCATGAGCGCCGCGATCAGAACCGATTTCACCAGCAGACTGTTGAGGCGTGATTCCCTCAGTTTGGCCAAATTGAACGCCCGCATGTGCGACACCTTTTTTCCATGCACTGATGGGCAAACCCGATCGGCGCGTATTGCTCGTCGTCGGGTCATAGAACAGCACCCTTACTGCGCGATTAACTCCGGGCAACTTTCACCCAGACGTGCAGACAGCACGCCCCGTGTCAGAGGTGCAAAACGAAGAAAGCCGCACGGCAGTGAGGGCAAAGGGGGACAAGTATTCCTGAATTCACGCCGATTCGTGCCCGGGATTATCGGCAGATCGGGTTTGGTGCGGGCGGTGGGACTCGAACCCACACGGGCATACGCCCTTCAGATTTTAAGTCTGATATGTCTACCATTCCATCACGCCCGCGCCCGACCTTGTTAGGCAATCGCGCGCGGCTACTCAAGAGGACGCTCAGATATCCTCGCCCGCCGGGCCCAGCGGCGCGCCATCCGCGATCAATGCCCGTTCGGAGAGCCAAGGGTTGTTGGCCAGCGCGTCCAGCATCTGGGCCCGCGCATCCTGCGCCCGACCAATGTTCATCAGCGTCAACGCGCGCCCGGATTGCGCGCCAACATGATCCGGCAACAGCTCAAGAGCGGCGTCAAGATCGCGCAGTGCGGACAGGTAATCGGCCCGCAGGAAACTGGTGAACGCGCGCTGATTGAACCCTTCGGCATAGTCTGGGCAGTAGGCGATCAACCGGTCAAAACTGGCAAACGCCCCTGCGTAATCGCCGTTATTGCGCTGCCGCAGGCCCTTGTCCAACATCTCCTGCGCCGGGGCATCAGGCGCAGTCAGCCAGATCTCCCACATTTGCGCCGACAACGGCTCCGCCGCTAGCTGACTGGGTGCAGCGCGGATTTGGTCGCGCAATTCCGTGAGGGCAGCCCGGTTGTCCTGTACCGCAGGGCACGTGTCCGCCAGCGCGGGGCCAGCCAGACAGGCAAGAAGCAAAAGGTGTTTCATGGCCCAAAGGATGCGGCACAAGCGTCGCAGGTCAAGCCTTGCGCGGACACAACTCAGTCAATGCCCGGCAACATGACCTCCTTGACGGCTTCCATTGCCACGAATGTCGATGTGGCCGTGACATGCGGCAGCGACGAAATCACATCGCCAAGGAACGCCCTGTACTGCGCCATGTTCCGCGTCCGGATCTTGAGAAGATAGTCAAAATTTCCTGCAATCATGTGGGCTTGCTCGATTTCCGGTACAGATTGCACTGCTGCGTTGAAGGCCCGCAAAGCGGCCTCGCGGGTGTCTTCGAGACGGACTTCGACAAAGGCCACGTGATCCAGCCCCAACTGGATCGGATCCAAAAGGGCGCGGTATCCCATAATGACCCCACTGCTTTCCAGACGGCGCAACCGCGCCTGCGTGGGCGATTTCGACAGGCCAATCCGACTGGCAAGGTCGGTGATGCTCATCCTGCCATCCTCGGCCAGCGCCGTCAGAATCGCCTGGTCGAACCGGTCCATTCCGTCCAGCCGAGATGGCTTCAATCCCGTCTCTCTCTTGATCATTATTCCTGCCTTTTTGCGAATTTCAGCCCATTACGCCTATCCATAAGCTGTTATACTGCCCACAATGGAAAAGGAAACCATGATGGCACGTGACATCGAACTGGAACGCGGTATGGCGCTGGACGCAGGTATGTATGCGGACCCCGATCAGGTCCTGGCAGAACTGATCACCACTGCAAATCTGTCTGATGCGGCGCGCGCGGCGATCTCGCGCGATGCCGCCGCACTTGTGACCGCGATCCGCACGCAGGCCGCGCCCGGACTGATGGAGGTTTTCCTCGCCGAATATGGTCTGTCGACCGACGAAGGGGTCGCGCTGATGTGTCTGGCCGAGGCGCTCTTGCGCGTGCCCGACGCTGACACGATCGATGCGCTGATCGAGGACAAGATCGCGCCGTCCGACTGGGGCAAGCACCTAGGGCATTCCAGCTCAAGCCTCGTGAACGCCTCCACTTGGGCGCTGATGCTGACCGGCCGCGTACTCGATGATGATCAGCCGGGCCCGGTGCGCCATCTGCGCAGCGCGATCAAGCGTCTGGGCGAGCCGGTGATCCGCAGTGCCGTGGCCCGCGCAATGAAGGAAATGGGCCGCCAGTTCGTGCTGGGCGAGGATATCGACGCCGCCATGGACCGTGCGGCGGGCATGGAGGCCAAGGGCTTTACCTACTCCTACGACATGCTGGGAGAGGCCGCGCTGACCGATGCGGACGCCCGGCGCTATCACCTCAGCTACAGCCGTGCGATCTCGGCCATTGCGCGCGCCTGCACCAGCGATGACATCCGCCAGAACCCGGGCATCTCGGTCAAGCTCTCGGCGCTGCACCCCCGCTATGAGCGCGCCCAGTCCGAGACCGTCATGTGCGATCTCGTCCCGCGTCTGCGATCACTTGCACTGCTGGCCAAATCGGCAGGCATGGGGCTCAACGTCGACGCCGAAGAGGCAGACCGTCTGACACTGTCGCTCGAGGTGATCGACGCGGTGCTGGGCGACACCGCGCTGGCAGGGTGGGACGGTTTTGGCGTGGTCGTACAGGCCTATGGCCCCCGCGCGGGCGCCGTGATCGACACGCTGCACGATATGGCCGAACGGCACGACCGGCGCATCATGGTCCGTCTGGTCAAGGGCGCCTACTGGGACACGGAAATCAAACGCGCGCAGGTCGAAGGCATGGCCCGCTTTCCCGTCTTCACCCGCAAACCGGCCACCGACGTGTCCTATATCGCCAATGCGCGCAAACTGCTGAACCTGACCGATCGTATCTATCCCCAATTTGCCACGCACAACGCCCATACGGTCGCCGCGATCCTGCATATGGCCGACGCGCAGCCCTTTGAATTCCAACGTCTGCACGGCATGGGCGAGGCGCTGCACACCATGGTGCTGCGCGACAACAGCACCCGCTGCCGCATCTATGCGCCCGTTGGCGCGCACCGCGACCTGCTGGCCTATCTGGTGCGGCGGCTTCTGGAAAACGGGGCCAACTCCAGCTTTGTGAACCAGGTCGTCGATGACGCGGTGCCGGCCGAGGTGGTCGCCGCCGACCCGTTCGACGCCCTTTCCGAGGCCCCTGTCGTGATCCCGGACGGGCCTGCTCTCTATGCCCCTGCGCGCCGCAATTCGAGCGGGTTCGACCTGACCCACCTGCCGACGCTGGCGCAGATCGACACCGCGCGCGCGCCTTTTGCCCAGCATCAATGGGCTGCCACATCGCTGACCGTCGCGCCGAATACAGGCACGCGGCACGACTGCATCAACCCCTCAGATCCCAGGGACGTGGTGGGCCATGCCACTTGGGCGGACGCGGGCGATGTCACTGCCGCCTTTGATACAGCACAGCCCTGGGACGCAGCAGCCCCCGACCGCCACCGTATCCTGAATGCCGCCGCGGACCACTACGAGGCGCATTTCGGCGAGATTTATGCCCTGCTGGCACGCGAAGCGGGCAAGACCCTGCCCGACGCCGTCGCCGAATTGCGCGAGGCGGTGGATTTCCTGCGCTACTACGCCAATTTCGCGGACGACTGCGCACCTGCGGGCCGGTTTGTCTGCATCTCGCCGTGGAACTTCCCGCTTGCGATCTTCACCGGCCAGATCGCGGCGGCCCTTGCGGCAGGCAACGCCGTGCTGGCCAAGCCTGCGGAACAGACGCCACTGATCGCGCACCTTGCTGTGTCGCTCCTGCACGAGGCGGGCGTGCCACGCGCCGCGCTGCAACTGCTGCTGGGCGATGGTCAGATCGGCGCGGCCCTCACCTCCGATCCGCGCATCAACGGCGTGGCCTTTACCGGCTCCACCGCGACCGCGCTGCGGATCCGCAGCACGCTGGCCACCCACGCGGCCCCCGGCACGCCACTGATCGCGGAAACGGGTGGTCTGAACGCCATGATCGTGGACAGCACCGCCTTGCCCGAACAGGCTGTTCAGTCGGTGATCGAAAGCGCCTTTCAGTCCGCCGGGCAACGCTGCTCCGCCCTGCGCTGTCTCTATATGCAAGAAGACATCGCGCCCGCCTTCACCGAGATGCTGGTCGGCGCGATGGACGCGCTGCACATTGACCAACCCTGGGCATTGTCGACAGACATCGGCCCGGTGATCGACGCCGCGGCCCGCGCGGGCATTGACGCGCATATCGCGCTGGCGCTGACCGAGGGGCGCGTCCTGCACCGCCTGCCGACGCCACAAGCCGGCACGTATGTTGCACCGACTCTCATCAAGGTCACCGGCATCGGCGATCTGGAACAGGAGATCTTTGGCCCAGTGCTGCATCTGGCAACCTTCCGGGCACAGGACCTCGACCGCGTGATCGATGACATCAATGCCACGGGATACGGGCTGACCTTTGGGTTGCACACACGGATCGATGACCGGGTTCAGCACGTGTCTGATCGGATCACGGCGGGCAACATCTATGTCAATCGCAACCAAATCGGCGCGGTGGTGGGCAGCCAACCTTTTGGCGGGCACGGCCTGTCAGGAACCGGCCCCAAGGCGGGCGGCCCAGACTATATCACGCGGTTCACCGCACCGCTGCCCGCGGGAACCGTATCGCATTGGGCGGCCCCCGCCCCGCTGCCCCCTTGCCCAGAGGCCCCGCATAAGGCCCTGATGCAAACCGCGATGCCCGGCCCCACAGGCGAATCCAACATGCTCAGCCGCCACCCACGCGCACCGCTCTTCTGCGCAGGCCCCGGCGCCGACGCCGCCCGCGCACAGTGCGATCAGGTCGAGGCCCTGGGCGGTGTCGCGGTGATGGCCACTGGCGCCTTTGACGCAGACGCACTGCGCACCGGACCAGCCTATGGCGGCGTGATCTGGTGGGGCGATGCGGACACCGCGCGTGCCATGGATCAGGCACTGGCTGCGCGCACCGGCCCCGTTATCCCCTTGATCACAAGTACACCGGACATAGCACACGCCACCGTGGAGCGGCACGTCTGCGTGGACACCACCGCCTCAGGTGGCAACGCCGCCCTTCTGGGGTCAGCGGCCTGACCGCTTGACCCCGGCGCGCGTTGGCACAACTGTGCGGATATGTTCCCAATTCGCGATCACAACCCATCGGGCCGAACGCCTTACGTCACCTACCTGCTGCTTGCGGCAAATATCGGGATCTTCCTGAGCTATGTGGGTCTGTTCCAGGACGGGCGCGCGCTCAACGGGTTCTTCTTTCAATACGCCGCGATCCCTGCCCGTATCGCATCGGGTGACGGGTACGAGACGCTGATATCCTCGATGTTCCTGCACGGCGGCTGGATGCACCTTGCGGGCAACATGCTGTTTTTGTGGATCTTTGGCGACAATATCGAGGACGAGATGGGCCACCTGCCCTTTCTCGGCTTCTACCTCGCCACAGGCGTGGCTGCCGGGCTGGTGCACATCCTGTCCGCCCCCTATTCCACCGTGCCCACGGTGGGCGCATCCGGGGCCATCGCGGGGGTCATGGGGGCCTATCTGCTGATGTACCCACGCGCACGGGTCGACATCCTGCTGATCCTGATCGTGTTTTTCCGCATCTTCCCGATCCCTGCGTGGATCATGCTGGTGCTGTGGTTCGCCATGCAGTTCGTGGGCGGCCTCGCCGCGGACGCGACGGCGGGCGGCGTGGCATATTGGGCCCACGCAGGTGGCTTTGTCGCAGGGATGCTCGCGGCCACACCGCTCTGGCTGCGCCGTGGTGGCCCGTCCTTCTGGCGGCGCACCGACGGCCACCCACCGCACCCGGAGGCGCAATATGTCCGGTCCCGCCTGCCCAAGGTGCGCAGATGATAGCATCGTGCCATTGTGGGGCCGTGGTGCTCGACGTGACGCTGACGCGCGGGCTGGAAACGGCCGGCCGCTGCGACTGTTCGTTCTGCAAACGCCGCGCGGCCCCAGCCGTCACCGCTCCCAAGGACGGGGTGCACATCCTGCAAGGTGCGGACGCTCTCACGCTCTATCAATGGGGCACGCAAACCGCGCGCCACCATTTCTGCAAGATCTGCGGGATTTACATGTTCCACAACCGCCGCGCTGACCCGAACGAGATCGGCGTGAACATGGGCACGCTCGAAGGCGTCAACCCCGCAGAGCATGAACCGATCCCCTGGACCGATGGCATCAACCACCCGTCCGACCGAGCAGATTAGGTACGGATGATCTTGGCCAGCTGCGGGAACATCGGCTCGTTGGCACAAATGATCTCGCCATCTTCAAGGATGTCGTTGCCGGGCGTCAGCGGTTCCACCAGCCCACCGGCCTCGCGCACGATCAACAGCCCCGCGGCAATGTCCCACGCGTTCAGGCGACGCTCCCAATAGCCGTCATAGCGCCCCGCCGCGACATAGGCCAAATCCAGCGCCGCCGCCCCGAACCGCCGCACCCCGGAACAGGCGGGCATCAGGCGCGCCAGCTCTTTCAACGTCTCCGGCAGGTCTGACCGCCCGCCAAAGGGCAGGCCCGTCGAAAACAGGCCCTCGATCATTTTGGACCGCCCCGACACACGCAACCGCTGGTCGTTCATGAAGGCGCCATTGCCCTTTTCGGCAAAAAACATCTCGTCCTTGGCCGGGTCGTACACCACGCCCGCCACGATCTGCCCCTTGTGCTCCAGCGCGATGGACACGGCCCAGTGCGGCAACCCGTGCAGGAAATTCGTCGTGCCATCCAGCGGATCCACGATCCAGCGGCGCGTGGGATCCTCACCATCCGCCTCGCCCCCTTCCTCGGCCAGCCAGCCATAGGTGGGCCGCGCGCCGCGCAACTCGTCGCGGATAATCTCTTCGGCGGCCAGATCGGCCTTGGACACGAAATCGCCCGCCCCCTTCATGGACACCTGGAGGTTTTCCACCTCGCGAAAGTCCTTGACCAGCGACCGGCCCGCCTTGCGCGCGGCCTTGACCATGATGTTGAGATTTGCGCTGCCTTGCATCGGGTCGCTCCGGATGGGGGTGTGGGATCAAGGGGGCGCTATACGCCCATGCCGCGCCCTTGCCAAGGGGGCCGTCGGCTGTTCAGGTGGCCGCACCCACAAAGGAGCCCGCCATGCCCGACCAGATGCAGCACATCACCCTCGCCAGCCGCCCCACAGGCGCGCCCACGCCGGACAACTTCGCGCTCGAGACGGGCCCAGTGCCAACACCGGGTGCGGGCGAAATCCTCGTGCGCGTGCACTACATGTCCCTCGATCCGTATATGCGCGGGCGCATGGATGGCGGCAAATCCTACGCCGCAGCCACGCCCGTGGGCGCCACGATGGAAGGCGGCGGCGTCGGCGAAGTCATCGCCTCGAACTCCGACCGGTTCCAACCCGGCGATTTCGCCTTTGGCGGCTTTGGCTGGGCCACCCATGCCGTGGCGGACGCCAAGCTGTGCCGCAAGGTCGACCCGAACGCCGCACCGCTCACCACCAGCCTCGGCATGCTGGGCATGCCCGGCTTTACCGGCTGGTACGGGTTGCACAAATTGGGCCGTCCGCAGCCCGGCGAAACCCTCGTTGTGGCCGCAGCCACCGGCCCGGTGGGATCCATGGTCGGGCAACTGGCAAAGGCCATGGGCCTGCGCACCATCGGCATCGCAGGCGGGGCCGACAAATGCGCCATGGCCGTGGACAGGTTCGGCTTTGACGCTTGCCTCGACCACCGCGCCCATTCGGATGCCAAATCCCTGCGCGCGGCCCTGAACGGCGCAGCCCCGGACGGCATCGACATCTATTTCGAAAATGTCGGCGGCAAGGTCCTCGAAGCGGTGATCCCGCTGATGAACGCCCATGGGCGCATCCCGCTCTGCGGCATGATCTCATGGTACAATGCGGGCGGCCTTGGCGCGGGCGCAGAGGCGGCCATGTCCGTACCCGCCCTGTGGCGTACAATCCTCGTCCAACATCTGAACGTGCAAGGCTTCATCATCTCCAACCACTGGGACCAGATGCCCGCCTTCCTGGCCGACGTTGCCCCGCGCGTGGCCAACGGAGAGATCAAGGTGGTCGAAGACATCGTGCAAGGGCTCGAAAACGCTCCGGGCGCGTTCATGGGCCTGCTCGAGGGTCGGAACACCGGCAAACTGATCGTAAAACTCATCTGATCCGCAGCCGACACAAGGGTCCGTAGACGGGCGTCTTTGCCGGGTGCGGCTGCGTAGGCAGACGCGCCCGGTGGCAAGGGCTGCCTTTGCGCCCACAAAAGCGGCCAGCCACACAGACGATCCCTGAAACGCAGCCCTTACACGGCTTGCAACTTGCGCGCCTCTATCCGCGCCAGATCAATCAGCTTCCGCATATAGGGCTTGTCGCGCTCATCACTCCGCACCGCCGCATACAACCGCCGGGTCAGCCCCTGTTCGGTCAAAGGCCGAGTGACATAATCGCTGGAATACTTCACCTCGCGCACCACCCAGTCGGGCAGCACAGACACCCCACGATTGGACGCCACCAACAACAGGATTACCGCCGTCAACTCCGCCTGACGCACCGCCGCAGGCTCGACCTTGGCCGGGATCAGCAACTGGCTGAACACGTCCAGCCGCGTCCGTTCCACCGGATAGGTGATCAGCGTCTGATCCCTGAAATCCGCCGCATCGATCCACGGCTTCTGCGCCAGCGGATGGGTCGACGCGGCCACGAAAACCGGCGCATAATCAAAGAGTTCGACGAACTCCACGCCGGGCAGGTCCTCGGGATCCGATGACACCACCAGATCCACCTCCTCCTTCAGCAGCGCAGGCAGCGCATCAAAGGCCAGACCGGGCCGGATATCCACATCCACGTCCGGCCACGACTTGCGAAACATCTCCAGCACCGGAAACAACCACTCGAAACAGGCGTGGCACTCAATCGCGATATGCAACCGCCCCGACGATCCGTCGCGCAACCCCGTGAACTCGGCCTGCAAGGCCTCCACCTGCGGCAGCACCTGCTCGGCCAACCGCAACAGCCGCAAGCCCGCCGCCGACAGTTTCAGCGGTTTCGACCGCCGCACAAACAATTCAACTCCCGCCTGATCCTCCAACCCCTTCACCTGATGGCTCAATGCGGACTGTGTGATGTGCAACTGCTCTGCCGCCCGCGCCAACCCGCCCGCCTCGTGGATGGCCTTGATCGTGCGCAGGTGGCGAAACTCGATATGCATGCAAACCTCATGTTCTTCTTGAGAGTTATGAATTTGTCTCAAGTTACAACCTGCGGCATACAGGTGACAACCCCAATCCCCGGAGATGCCCATGACCGCCCTGTCCTTCGAGACCTTCCCGCCCAAGTCCCTCGATGCCGCATTCCATCTCTGGGATACGGTCAAGGCTCTGACCCCGCTGGCGCCGCGCTTCATCTCCGTGACCTATGGCGCAGGCGGCAGCACCCAGGCCCTGACACAGGAGGCGGCCCAGACCTTGCGCAAAACCTCCGGCCTGGCCGTCGCCGCCCACCTGACCTGCACAGGCCAAAGCCGCGCGGACGTGCTGCGCACAGCTGACCGCTACGCCGCGTCAGGCATCTCCGACATCGTGGCCCTGCGCGGGGACCCCGCCGATGGCGGTGCCTTCACACCCCATCCCGACGGGTTCGCCGACAGCGTCGCACTGATCCGTGCCCTCGCCAATGCCGGCCCTTTCAACATCCGTGTCGGCGCCTATCCCGACAGCCACCCCGATGCACAGTCCATGCGCCAGAACATCGACTGGCTCAAGGCCAAGCTCGACGCCGGCGCAAGCGAGGCGCTGACCCAGTTTTTCTTCGAGGCACACACATTCCTGCGCTTCCGCGACGCCTGCGCGGATGCAGGCATCACCGCACCCGTCACCCCTGGCATCCTGCCCATCACCAACTGGGCCCGTGCCCGCAGCTTTGCCCAGCGCTGCGGCACTCCCATCCCCGCCGCAACTGCCACAGCCTTTGACCGTGCCACGCGCGAGGACCGCGCGGACCTCTTTGCCCTGACCCACTGCGCGGACATGTGCGACACGCTGATCAGCGAAGGCGTGGACGCGCTGCACTTTTACACGCTCAACCGCCCCGACATGACACTGCAAGTCTGCCGCGCGCTTGGCCTGCTGCCTCCCGCCGCAATGCGCAACGTTGCCTGATCCGGGTCGAATTCCGCACTAGACCAATCGGTCCAATTCACCTATCGTGACCCCATCAACAGATGGACCACGCCCATGCCCCTGATCGCCCAAGGCCCCGGTGACCTGCCCAGCCAGGCCGACCTCCTGTCCATGTCCGGCCTGGAGTTCATGCAAGGCATCCTTGACGGCACCGTGCCCGCCCCCCCGATCGGCAGCACATTGGGCTACGCGCTCCACCACGTGGCCGACGGCACCGCCACTTTCCACGGCACGCCCACATTCAAGACGACCAACCCGATGGGCACCGTGCATGGCGGCTGGTATGGCACGCTGCTCGACAGCGCGATGGCCTGCGCCGTGATGACCAAAGTGCCGCGCGGCGCGATCTACACTACGCTGGAATACAAGATCAACATCACCCGCACGATCCCGCTGGGCATGACCATCGCATGCACCGGCACCGTGGACCACGCCGGGCGCAGCACGGGCGTCGCAACCGGGGAAATCCGCGGCGTGGACGATGGCAAACTCTATGCCACCGGCTCAACCACCTGCCTGATCATGACCCTGCGCTAGACCTGCGGGACGGCGGGTGGGGCGCCTTTGGCCACAGGCCAAACAGCGTCACCCCCGTCCCGGACCGATCACACGACCCCGCCACTCCGACACCCGATCCGCCAGCGACCTGGGCTCGGGCCCCATGGCCACCGACGGATGCACCCGCTCCGACGGATCCAGCCCAACCGGGCGCGGCTTGCGGGTGATGAACCAACGACCCAGGCCGCGAAACGTCCCCACGGACGGCGCTTGCGGATCCTGCGCGAACCGCCCGGCCCAGCCCTCGGGCAACGGCAGACCACTGGCTTCCGCCTGCTCCAGCATCCACACCAGCGGAATATTGGCCAAAGGTCGCGCCGCATCATAACCGGTCAAATGGCCGCCAATGTCCCCATGGGTGCCGCGAAACCACATCTGCACCAGATGCCCGTCCCAGTCCTCCCGCGTGTCCCACATCACCGGCGCATAGGCTACGCGCGTCTCGTTGCGCGCCAGCGCATGAAACCCGCGCTTCACGCTCTTGCCAAGATGATGGTTGTGAAACGCATGACGTGGCGCGCTCAGTCGCCACAGATAGGGCATGTTCAACCCCAGTGACTTGACCGTGTCCCAGGCGCCTATCATCTCGATCTCGACCGCCGCGTGGCAATGCACACCGGCAAAGGCCACCGCCGCGGCACTGTCCGGCGTGCACTCGTAATGCCGGTAAACGTCACGAATGTTGCGCTCGGTCGCCGCATCCGCGCGCAGCAGACCGACCCGGTCGATAATGCCCGCCAGCGACCGCACCGCATAGGCGCCGCGCGAATAGCCAAAGAGGTAAATTCGGTCACCAGGCCGATACCGCGAGGCGAGATAGCCATAGGCGCGCCGGATCTGCCGGTTGATCCCCCGGCCAAAGATCACGTCCCCACCGCGCCGCCAATGCGACCACTGCAAACCCGGCTCGTAATACAGCGACACCGCTGTGCCCATCTCGCCCAGCAACTTTGCGGTCAACCCCGCATTGGTCTCGTCGCCGGGCTCCAGCGTCGACATGGTGCCATCGATGATGATCACGTGAACGGTCTGGCCCCGCACCGGCGGGGCCACTTCGGCCAATCCTTTCCCGAACCGGCCCCGAAGCCAGCCCGCAATGGATTTATTCAGCCGCGATAGGACCATCCTTCAACAATTCCCAAACCTTCATCGGCGTGAACGGCATGTCCGCCTGACGCACGCCATGTTCCCACAGCGCATCCTGCACCGCATTGGATACCGCGGCCAGCGCTCCGACGGTGCCCGCCTCACCACAGCCCTTCATCCCCATGATGTTGGCTGTGGACGGCACCGGCTCGGACGTAAAACCGATGTAGGGAACGTCATCGGCACGCGGCAAGGCGTAATCCATGAACGTTGCCGTGAGCAGCTGGCCATCTTCGTCGAATTGCACATGTTCAGTCAGGGCCTGCCCGATGCCCTGCACAACCCCGCCATGCACCTGACCTTCGGCCAGCATCGGATTGATAAGGTTGCCAAAATCATCCACGACCGTATAGCGGTCGACCGTGGTGACGCCGGTGTCAGCATCGATCACAACCTCCGTGATATGGCACCCGTTGGGAAAGCTGCGCGCGTCAAGCGTGGTGCGTCGCTCGTGCACCAACAGATCCTCGCGCCCCTTCTCGCGGGCCATCTCCGCCACCTCCAGCATGGTCGGCGTCATGTTCGACCCTTCGATGCGGAACTGTTCGTCGTCAAAGGAAATCTCGGACGCGGCCACGCCCTCCTCCTCGCTGAGGAAGGCAACAAAGGCCTCCGTCATCGCCGCAACCGTGGCAAGTGTTGCAGTGTTCTGCGTCGTCACGGACCGCGACCCGCCGGTTCCACCGCCCTGCTTGATCCGGTCACTGTCACCCTGCACCACGTCGATCAGATCCACCGGGATGCCCGTCTGATCCGACAGGAACTGGGCATAGACCGTCTCGTGACCTTGCCCGTTCGACTGTGTGCCGACATAGATGTTCACGCGGCCCTCATCCGTATACTCGACCTTCGCACTTTCCGAAGGATCGCCCAGAATGCTTTCAATATAGTAACAGACCCCGATGCCCCGCAGACGCCCGGCCGCTGCATCCGCCGCCTTGCGCGCGGCGAACCCGGCCACATCGGCTTCGGCCTCGGCGCGGCGCAGCACCTTGTCGAAATCGCCCACGTCATAGGTCTCGTCCACCAACGTGTCGTATGGAAACTGGTCCGGCTTGATGAAATTGATCCGGCGCAGCTCCATCGGATCCACCCCCAGCTCGCGCGCGGCCCGGTCGATGGCCCGCTCGAGGATATAAATCGCCTCCGGCCGCCCGGCCCCACGATAGGCATCCACTTGCGTCATGTTGGTGTAATAGCCGACCGACCGCAAAAACGCCGCCGGCATGTCATAGACCCCGGTCAGCACCCGCGAAAACAACTGCGTCTGGATGTACTGCGCGAACTGCGAATTATACGCCCCCATGTTCGCCTCAGTCAGAACGCGGTAGCCAATGATGCAGTGATTTTCGTCAAAGGCCAGCTCGGTCAGCGACGTCAGATCGCGTCCCGCATTGTCCGAAAGCATTGCTTCGGTCCGTTCCGACATCCAGCGCACAGGGCGCTGCAACGCGCGGGCGGCGTGGGCCACCACGAAATACTCCGGATACATGAACGCCTTCATCCCGAATCCGCCGCCGGTGTCAGGGTTGGTCACACGGATGGCGTCCTCGGGCATGTCGAGGGCCGTGGCCAGCACACCCTTGGGTCCCCAGACCCCCTGCCCGTTGATCGCCACGTGCAACCGGTCGCCATCTGGCTCGGCATAGCATCCGCGCGGCTCCATCGAGTTGACGATCACCCGGTTGTCCGCCACGTCCAGCGCCACCACACGCGCCGCCGCCTCAAAAGCCGCGTTGGTTGCGTCCTCGTCTCCGATCGCCCAGTCATAGACCACATTGTCCGGCGCTTCCGGATGGATCGGTTCGCCACCCTTGGCCGTGTCCATCTTGGCCGGCAGATCGTCATAGTCGAGCATGATCATCTCACCGGCATCGCGGGCCTGCGCCAGCGTGTCGGCAATCACAACGGCTACGGGCTCGCCCACGAACCGCAACCGGTCCCGCGCCAGCACGGGGCGCTCGGGATTGGCTCCGTCGCTGCCATCGCGGTTCTTGATCAGTGCCGCCGGCATCCCGACCTTCATGCCCGCCGCTTCAAGGTCCGCCAACGTATAAACAGCGTGCACGCCATCGGCCTCACGGGCGTCGCTCACGTCCAGTTCGGTGATGACGCCATGCGCCACGGGCGACCGAAACACGAATGTCTGCAACGCACCGTCGGGCGCAATGTCATCGACATACCGCCCCTCCCCGGTCAGGAAACGAACATCTTCGCGGCGAATGACGGGTTGGCTCTTGCCGAACTTATCCATGGGAAAGCTCCTGTCGCTGGAGGGGACTGGTTGACTGCGAACCTAGCGACACCTGAGCCAGTGTCCAGAGCCAGAAACGACTAGGACTTGCCAACATCCGGCACGGTGGCCGCAGCCGCGCGCGGGCCGACATCGCCAACCCACCATGTTTTGCCCCGGCTGTCGCGAAAAACCTCGATGTCGGATGTGGGTCCATACCGGAAATAGCGGGTCCTGGAGCTTGACGGCAGGCTTTCCCCCATCTCACCCCGCGCATCGCGCCAAACCAGCACATATGTCCGCGACTCCGCATCCTTGGACTTGCTGACACGCTCATCAACATAGTGCACCTTGGCCCACTCCGCCCGACCGTATTTCCTGGCCCGCAACGCCTCGACAGCCGGGCGCGCGGTCCACCAGAACGCACCAAGCGCAGCAAGGCCAAACCCCAGCGACACCCACCGCATGACCTGACCGCCCTGCCAGATGTGACCAACCGTGTGTTCCATGACCCGTGGCCGACTGGCCAGATACCGGATATCGCGCGATGCACCCGGCACCATATCGCGGAAAACGCCCCGACTGACCTTGCGCTCCACCACCATCGGACCATCCGCAGTCTCGTAGGCAAAGGTCACATGGTACGCCGTCTCGGTCTCCCCATCGCGCCGCAAGGTCTCCGTCCGCCGATCCGTCACGGTGGCCGAGGTCACAATCCCCTCGACATCAAACGCCAGTCCCAGCTTGAGCGACTGGTAACTGAAGGCCGCAGCAAAGCCGACAAAGATCACCAGCACAACAGGAAACAACGCCCCCTTGGCAATCCACAGAACAAAGACACCGGGCGCGGGCCCATCGGTGTAATCCTTCATGCACCGCAGGCTAATCCAACATCACGGGCGCCAAAACCCCCCTTCCCTTCACCGGCCCCCACCGCTATCTCACGGCCAACAGAAAAAGGGATCAGCGCCATGGCACTGGGAAAGTTCAACGCCGCCGAAGTCGAACCTCGGATCTATGCCGATTGGGAGGCTGCGGGCTGCTTTGCCGCCGGGGCAAACGCACGCACGGATGCGGCGACCTACTGCGTCATGATCCCGCCCCCCAACGTCACCGGCGTCCTGCACATGGGCCACGCGTTCAACAACACGCTTCAGGACGTGCTGGTCCGCTGGCACCGGATGCGCGGCTTTGACACGCTCTGGCAACCGGGCACGGACCACGCCGGCATCGCCACGCAAATGGTGGTCGAACGGCGTCTGGCCGAACAGCAACAGCCCAGCCGGACCGAACTGGGCCGCGAGGCGTTCACGCAAAAGATCTGGGATTGGAAGGCCGAAAGCGGCGGCACCATCGTGTCCCAACTCAAGCGCCTCGGCGCGTCCTGCGACTGGTCGCGCGAGGCCTTCACCATGTCCGGCGCGCCGGGTGCGCCCGACGGGAACGATGGCAACTTCCACGACGCGGTGATCAAGGTCTTTGTCGACATGTACAACAAGGGCCTGATCTACCGCGGCAAGCGGCTGGTCAACTGGGACCCGCATTTCGAGACAGCGATCTCGGACCTCGAGGTCGAGAACATCGAAGTGCCGGGCCACATGTGGCACTTCAAATACCCGCTCGCGGGCGGCGAGACCTACACCTATGTGGAAAAGGACGCGGACGGGAACGTCACCCTGACCGAGGAACGCGACTACATCTCCATCGCCACGACGCGCCCCGAAACCATGTTGGGCGACGGCGCCGTCGCTGTTCACCCATCGGATGAGCGCTACGCGCCAATCGTCGGAAAACTTTGCGAAATTCCGGTTGGCCCCAAGGAACACCGTCGTCTTATCCCGATCATCACGGACGAATACCCCGACCCCGACTTCGGCTCCGGCGCGGTCAAGATCACCGGTGCGCACGACTTCAATGACTATCAGGTCGCCAAACGCGGCGGCATCCCGATGTACAACCTGATGGACACAAAGGCGAACATGCGCGCCGACGGCCAACCATACGCCAAAGAGGCCGCCGTGGCCCAGGCCATCGCCAACGGTAAACAAGAGTTCGACGAGGCGATGATCGCCGCCATGAACCTGGTGCCGGACGAATACCGCGGCCTCACCCGTGAAGAGGCCCGCAAACGTGTGGTCGCCGACATCACCGCCGAAGGCAACGCTGTCATGATCCCCAACCCGGATTACGACGCCGAGGCCGAGGCAGACCCCGACCGTAGGGTGGGCAATCTGCCCACCATCCCCATGGTCGAAAACAAACCCATCATGCAGCCCTTCGGCGACCGCTCCAAGGTGGTCATCGAACCCCTGCTCACCGACCAATGGTTCGTGGACACCGACAAGATCGTCGGCCCCGCGCTAGACGCGGTGCGCAATGGCGACGTCAAAATCCTGCCCGAAAGCGGGGAGAAGGTCTATTACCACTGGCTCGAAAACATCGAGCCTTGGTGCATCTCGCGCCAGCTTTGGTGGGGGCACCAGATCCCGGTTTGGTATGGGCCCAAGTTTGACGAAGAATTCCTCCAAAACGGGATTGCTGATCAACGCGATCGCGAAGCCGCCGATGAAACCTATTGGTGGAAGCTCGACAATGCGGTCGCCTTCTGCGCTGCAGATGAAAAATCCGTGCTCAATAGTGCGCGCGAATACTATGGAGATCGCTTTGAAATCTCACTCGGAAAAGCGTCGGGAACCGTTGGCGATTTGCACCCAAGGCTTCACACACAGATAAATTTGCGGGGGAAAGGCGGCGAAACCACGGATGAGGACCAGTTTTGGGTTTCACTGGTGCGCGACCCAGACGTCCTCGACACCTGGTTCTCTTCCGGCCTCTGGCCCATTGGCACCCTCGGCTGGCCCGAGGACACGGACGAACTCGCCAAGTATTTTCCGACGAGTGACCTCATCACCGGCCAGGACATCCTGTTCTTCTGGGTTGCCCGCATGATGATGATGCAGCTGGCTGTTACCGATACCATCCCCTTCGACACCGTCTACCTCCACGGCCTCGTCCGCGACGCCAAGGGCAAGAAGATGTCGAAATCCACCGGCAACGTCGTGGACCCGCTCGACCTGATCGACGAATACGGCGCGGATGCCCTGCGCTTTGCCTCCGCGGCTATGGCGTCGCTCGGCGGCACGCTCAAACTCGACACCCAGCGCATCGCGGGCTACCGCAACTTCGGCACCAAACTCTGGAACGCGGCCAGCTACGGCGAGATGCGCGGCGTGTTTGACCTGCCCCATTCCGACACTGTCCCCGCGGGGACACGCCACCCGCTCAACCGCTGGATCAAGGGCGAAGTGGCCAAAACCCGCGAAATCGTGGACCAGGCCCTGACCGATTACCGCTTCAACGACGCGGCCTCCGCGCTCTACGCCTTCACCTGGAACACGTTCTGCGACTGGTATCTGGAATTCACCAAACCGATCTTTGACGAAGGCACCGCCGAAGAAATCGCGGAAACCAAGGCCACCTATGCCTGGGCGCTGGATCAATGCCTGATCCTGCTGCACCCCATCATGCCCTTCATCACCGAAGAGCTCTGGCAACAAAAACAGCGTCCCAAACGTCTGATCCACGCTGACTGGCCGGACTATACCACCGACCTCGTGGATGCCGAGGCAGATGTCGAACTGAACTGGGTCATCAAGCTGATCGAGGCCATCCGCTCGGCCCGCGCGCAGATGCACGTCCCCGCCGGTGCCTACGTGCCGTGCGTGGTCAAGGGGTTCGCGCCAGACGCCAAAGCGGCATACGAGCGCAACAAGGCGCTGATCCACCGCTTCGCCCGGCTCGAAAGCCTCGAAGAAGTCGCTGATTTCCCCAAAGGCACCGTGGCCCTCGCTGTTTCGGGCGGCACCTTCGGTCTGCCCCTTGCGGATGTCATCGATGTAGACGCCGAAGTGGCCCGGCTCGAAAAGACCCTCGGCAAGCTGGCCAAGGAACTGGGCGGTCTGCGCGGACGGCTCAAGAACCCGAAATTCGCCGAAAGCGCGCCCGCAGAGGTGGTCGAGGAAACCAAGGCCAACCTCGCCCTGCGCGAAGACGAAGAAGCCAAACTGCAAGAGGCTCTGGCCCGGCTCAAGGAACTCTGAGCCGGTGCTGCGGGTGGCTGTTCAGGCACCCGCGCACGCAAAATGAGGGCTCACCTGTCAGCCGCCGCCAAGAATCGCGTCGCCGCAAGGCGGCCTTTGGATCACGTGAACACAGGCGGGCGTTTCTGGATCTGGGCGGCGACGACCTCCATCTGGTCGGGCGTCCCGATCAGCGCGGCTTGGGCGCGGCTTTCCTCCAACAGGACATCCTCAGCCGGATGGGATTCCGCGAATGCAATCAATGCCTTGGCCGCACGCAGAGCCGAGGGCGATTTCTGCGTCAGGCCCGCGGCCAACTCGAGCGCAGCCGCAACCGGATCGTCGGCCAGCTCGGTCACCAGCCCCCACGCTTCGGCCTGCGCCGCCCCGATCGGGGTCGCAGTGTAGGTCAACTTGCGCAACACATCCGACCGCACGAGACGCGGCAACAGGACCATCCCGCCCATATCCGGCACGATGCCCCACTTCATCTCCATAACCGCCAGTTTGGCATCGGGCGACGCGATGCGGATGTCAGCCCCCAGCGCCAGTTGCAGCCCCGCGCCATAGCACACGCCATGCACGGCGGCGATCACGGGCATAGGACAGCGGGTCCAGACCATCGCAACCTCCTGCCACTGGTTCGTGGTGCCGTCCCCGTGGGTGCGTGGCATCAGCAGCTCACCCGGATCCTTGCCGATCATCGCGCCAAGGCTGCCCACGTCAATGCCAGCGCAAAATCCTTTGCCCGCGCCCGACACAACGCAGACGCGCGCGTCCGAGGCCGCAACCTCAAGACCCGCAGCAATCACGGCGTCGATCATGGCCTGATCGACCGCGTTCATCTTGTCGGGCCGTGTCAAGCGGACGTGGGCAATGTGATCTTCGTAGGTGATGGTGACGCGGGGCGTGTCGGACATGGCGAGTTCCTTCTGCTTTGCCCCACCCAAGCCGATTGCTGTTGACTTGGCCAGAAAAACGTCAGGGCACCACGCGTTCCACGGCGCGCATCATGCCCAGGCCCTTGTCATAGACCAGCGTCAGGATGCGGCGCCCCCCTGTGCGGGTGGCTACGGCAGGCACTGTGCGCACCGCACTGGCCGCCAGTGCGGTGACGATGAAACCGCGGCGTGTCAGGTCTGGCATATCTCGCTCCCTAGTTGCGAATGATTCTCATATAGGAGCGCCCCGCCCAATCTCCAAATCCTTGCCCACGCCGCGCGCCCGCGCTAGGCCTTGGCCATGACAGATCTTCGCCTGACCCCGCTTGCCGCCAGCCTTCCCTCGACCGTGCCCTTTGTCGGCCCCGAAGCGCAGGAGCGCGCGCGTGGTGCGGCGTTCGACGCGCGGCTGGGGGCCAATGAGAGCGTCTTTGGCCCCTCGCCCGCTGCCGTGGCCGCGATGGCGCAGGCCGGGCAGTGGATGTATGGCGACCCGGAAAACCACGACCTGCGCCAAGCCCTTGCCACCCATCACGGGATCGCGCCCGAACACATTATGGTGGGCGAAGGGATCGACGGCCTGCTGGGGTACCTCGCGCGTCTGTTCGTGGGGCCCGGTGATCATGTTGTGACGTCGCTGGGCGCGTATCCGACGTTCAACTACCATGTCGCGGGCTACGGCGGCACCATCCACACCGTGCCTTATGTGGACGACCACGAAGACCCCGCGTCCCTCTTTGCCAAGGCGGCGGAGGTTGGGGCCAAGCTGGTTTACCTCGCCAATCCCGACAATCCGATGGGCACGGTCCATGATGGTGCGACCCTGCTGCGCGCGATGGCGCACCTGCCCGAGGGCACCGTGCTGATCCTTGACGAGGCCTATGTCGAATGCGCGCCCGCAGGCACCGCGCCGGACATCGCCCCCACTGACCCGCGCGTCGTCAGGATGCGCACCTTTTCAAAGGCTTATGGCATGGCGGGGGCGCGGGTCGGCTATGCGATTGGGGCGGCCCCGTTGATTGATGCGTTCAACAAGGTGCGCAATCATTTCGGCATGAACCGGTCGGCACAGGCCGGGGCGCTGGCGGCATTGCAGGACCAGGATTACCTACGCAGCGTCGTTGCACAGATCGGGGCGGCACGCGAGACCATCGCCCGGATCGCGACCGAGAACGGGCTGACGCCCCTGCCGTCGGCCACAAATTTCGTGGCCATCGATTGCGGGCGCGACGGGGCCTTCGCCAAAGCGGTGCTCGATGGCCTGATCGCGCGGGGCATCTTCGTGCGCATGCCCTTTGCCGCGCCGCAAAACCGTTGCATCCGGGTCAGTTGTGGCACGCAGGCCGACCTGGCGGCCTTTGCCACCGCGCTACCCCCTGCCCTCGCGGAGGCGCAGGGGGGCTGACACGTCAGAATGTCGCAGTATAC
This sequence comes from uncultured Tateyamaria sp., assembly GCF_947487805.1. Lineage (GTDB taxonomy): Bacteria > Pseudomonadota > Alphaproteobacteria > Rhodobacterales > Rhodobacteraceae > Tateyamaria. The sequence continues at coordinate 706,361 of NZ_CANKXW010000002.1, forward strand.
TCGCGGGCAGTTCGCTTTGTCTTCGAGGGTGTCATGGACGATCACCGCATGGGCCGCGCGCCGAATTACACCAGCGCCTGCATTGTCATGTTCGGCGTAAACATCACGTGGATCCTTGTTGCAATCTGGGCGATCTGGGGCCTGATCGCCGCCGTATTGCTGGGGCTTGGCGTTAACCACCTGATCGAGCGCGGCCGCGTTTGGGCCGCAGAACGGCAGGCCGCATCGATCCGGCGTGGCAAGAACGTCTAGCCCTTGGCAATCACCTGTGCCGCGGCCTCGAGCGCGCCGGTCCCGTGCGGGATATCGAGCGCGGTCAGACCCGTTTCGATGCCGCCCAGGAGGCCCATGATCATGTGGCCGTTCACATGGCCCATATGGCCCAGCCGGAAAAACCCGTGCCAGGCCGGATCCCCCGGAGGGGCCATGCCCAAACCGATGCCGAGCGTCAGGCCCAGATGTTCGGACACCCAGTCACGCAGCGCGGTGCCGTGCGGGGAACCCAGCCGCAAGGCGGTGACGGCGGTACTGCGATCCTCGGCGCGGGCCACGTTCAATTCGAGCGGGCCGGTCTGTGCCCACGTCTCGCAGGCGGCCCAGATCGCGCGCGCCAGCAGGGTGTGGCGGGCCCAGACATGCTCGATCCCCTCGGCGTGGATCATGTCGAGCGCGGTGCGCAGCCCATAGAGGTGATGCGTGGGCGCGGTGCCGTTCCAGTACATAAAGAACTCTTGCGGGTTGGCGCGCGGTTCCCAATCCCAGTAGCGGCTGACGCGGGGCATGGCGGCGCGCACGGCCTGCGCGCGGTCGTTGAAGAACACGAAACTCATGCCCGGCGGCACCATCAGCCCCTTTTGACAGCCCGTGACCATCACATCCACACCCCAGGCGTCCATTTCGAACCGGTCACAGCCCAGTGACGCGATGCAATCGGCCATCAAAAGCGCGGGGTGGTCCAGATCGTCGAGAATACGCCGCAGCGCGGGCACATCGTTGCGCACGGATGTGGACGTGTCGACATGCACCGCCAGTACCGCCTTGATCGCATGGCCGGTATCAGCGCGCAGGGCGTCGGCGATCTGGTCCAGATCCCATGGCGCGCGCTTGCCAAAGTCGAGGATTTGCGCGCGCGCGCCCAGCCCCTCGGCCATCTCGGCCCAACCATGGGCAAAGCGCCCTGTTGCGGGCACCAGTACCGTGTCATCGGGAGCCACCGTGTTGGCCAATGCGGCCTCCCATGCGGCGTGGCCGTTGCCGATATACATGGCAACATGGCCATCCGTCCGCGCCACGGCCTTAAGATCCGGCACAAGGCTGGCCGCGATATCGATCAGCTCGCCCGCATAGATATTCGGGGCCGCGCGGTGCATCGCCTGCAACACGGCCTCGGGCATGACGGACGGGCCCGGAATGGCAAGGTAGGCACGACCCTGACTGGCGATGGATGTGGTGGACATGGCGTTCTCCGAAGCGTTGCCCGCGCACCCTAGCGTGCTGCGGCGCGGCGTCAATCAGCGCAGTGCTTGCCCTGCCCCACCGCCCGCGATACATCTTTGGCTCAACGGAACAGATCGGAGCGCGGCCCGCACGCCGCACGTATCCACACGTGACCTCACCCAACACACCAGACACGCCAAGTGCACCTTCGGGCCCGTTGCTGCGGTGGCTCTGGACCAACTATCTGAAAAAGCACGCGCGCATCATGGGTGTGGCCGTGTTCTTCATGCTGATCGAAGGATCGATGCTGGGGGCGCTGGCCAAGCTGATGGAACCGATGTTCGATCAGGTCTTTGTGGCCGGGGACGCGGGCATGCTGTTCTGGGTGGGCGCGCTGGTCGTGATGACATTCGTGGTGCGCGCCGTGTCGTCGGTCATTCAAAAGCTGATCCTGACCCGCGTGGCGCTCAAGACCAGTGCCGCGCTGCGGATGGACCTGCTGGACCGGATCATGTTGCAGGACGGCGCCTTTCACCAGATCCACCCGCCGGGGTTCCTGATCCAGCGGGTACAGGGCGATGTGGGCGCGGTGGGCGACGTGTGGCGCGCCATCATCACCGGCGCGGGCCGCGACCTGATGGGGCTGATTGTCCTGCTGGGCGTGGCGATCAGCGTCGATCCGGTCTGGGCCCTGCTGGCCTGTATCGGCATCCCCGTTCTGGTCCTGCCGGCAGCCATGGCGCAGCGGTTCGTGCGGGCGCAGGCGCGCAAGTCGCGCGATCTGGGCGCCACGCTGGCCACGCGGCTGGATGAGGTATTTCACGGCATCGTGCAGATCAAGCTGAACGCGCTGGAACGTTACCAGGCGTCGCAATATCGCAGTCTGACCCAACGGTTCATCAAGACCGAGTCAAAAACCGCCTTTGGTGCCGCGACCATCCCGGCGATGATCGACATCATCTCGGGCGTCGGGTTCATGGCCGTGATCCTTTATGGCGGGTCCGAGATCATCTCGGGCGAAAAGACCATCGGCCAGTTCATGACGTTCTTTACCGCGATGGGCTTTGCCTTTGATCCGATGCGGCGGCTGGGCAACATTTCGGGCCTGTGGCAGGCGGCGGCGGCGTCCATCGAGCGGGTCAAGGAATTGCTGGACGCACCATTGGCGCTCACCTCCCCCGACACGCCCGCAGTGGCCCCAGGTGGGGTGCCCGAAATTGCCATCGAGGGCGCGTCGCTGTCCTATGGTGACACGCGCGTGCTGGACGATGTCAGCCTGATTGCGCGGCCCGGCGAGACAACTGCGCTGGTGGGGGCTTCGGGTGCCGGGAAATCCAGCATCTTCAACCTGCTGACGCGCCTTGTGGATCCGCAAAGCGGTACGGTGCGCATTGGCGGGGTGCCCACCATCGAGATGTCGCTGACCGATCTGCGTGGGCTTTACTCCGTGGTGACGCAAGAGGCGCTGCTGTTCGATGAGACCTTGCGGGAAAATGTGTTGCTGGGGCGCACGGATGTCAGCGACGACCGCTTGCAGGCGGCACTTGATGCGGCTCATGTGACCGACTTTCTCGACAAGCTGCCCGATGGCCTCGACACCCATGTGGGGCCGCGCGGCTCTGCCTTGTCTGGTGGACAGCGGCAACGGGTGGTGATCGCGCGCGCGCTGTTGCGCGACACGCCTGTGCTGCTTCTGGACGAGGCGACCTCGGCGCTGGATGCCCAATCGGAAAAGGTGGTGCAGACCGCGCTCGACCGGTTGTCCAAGGGGCGCACAACACTGGTGATCGCGCACCGGTTGGCCACCATTCGCGGGGCTGACAAGATCGTGGTCATGGACCGCGGCAAAGTGATGGATTCCGGCACACACGAAGAGTTGCTGGAGCGCGGCGGGATCTATGCCGATCTCTACCGCTTGCAGTTCAAGGACGGCAAAACGGTCATCGACGGGACCATGACGCCCGGATTTGGCGGCGATGGGCAGCGGGCCGAACCGCCCGCACCGGGCCTGTTGACCCGGCTCTGGACACGTCTGGCGGGCTGATCAGCGTTCGCGGCGGTAGGCCCGGGCCAGGGCCTGTGTGTCGGCCCCCGACAGATAACGCAGCAAGGTCCAAAGATTGCGCGCGCCGCGCCGTATCCAGCCCTGATGACGGTACTTGGCGGCACTGGTCACTGCCACACCGTCCAGCGCCTGCAACTGCCCCGACAGCGCGCGGGCCATGGCGACATCCTCCATCAGCGGAATGTCCTGATACCCACCCACCGCGTCATAGAGCGTGCGGCGGATCAAGAGCCCCTGATCCCCGTATGGCAGCCCGAGGAAGCGGGCCCGCAGGTTGGCCCATCCAGCAACGAAGCGCCCCCCATGATCAAAGCGCAACGCGAAATAGCCCGCCCGCGCCTGCCAGAGATGCGCGTCCACCGCAGCGGTCCAGCCGGGTGCCAGAACGGTGTCCGCATGCAGGATCAGCAACCATTGGCCCCGCGCCATGTCACAGCCACGGCGCAATTGGCCCCCGCGCGAGGCGGGGCCTTCGCAGAAGTTGGCCCCCCAAGCCTCTGCCAGCACGCGCGTTTCATCCGTTGAACCACCATCGGTCACGATCAGCTCTGCGATCAGGCCCGCCTCGACGCCCTCCATCAACGCAGCCAGACAGGCCTGAAGCTGCGGCGCCGCGTTCAGCGTGGGTACGATCACGGATATTGGTGCGGGCACGACGCCTTCTCCCCTTTTGCACGTGGAGTTGGCTGTTATATGAAAAGGACCCGCTGGGAAAGGAACGCCTGATGTCTGACCGTGAAATCCTCCGCCTGACCGGCCGTGACGTGCGGAGTTTTCTGCAAGGGCTTGTCACGAATGATGTGGAGCGGATCGACGCCGGTCTGGTCTATGCCGCGCTGCTGACGCCACAGGGCAAGTATCTGGCGGATTTCTTTCTGGTCGCCGATGGCGACGCGGTGCTGCTGGATGCCGATGCGGGTCAGGCCCCTGCCCTGCGCCAGCGGCTGAGCATGTACAAGCTGCGCGCGGATGTGGCGATCGAGGATGCGGACCTGTTCCTGCACCGCGGGCTGGGCGATGTGCCGTCCGACGGCTTGGCCGACCCGCGGCATCCCGCCCTTGGCTGGCGCGCCTACCGCGATGCGCCGCAGGAAGACACGGAGGATTGGGCCGCCATCTATGTGGCGCATGGCATCCCGCAAAGCGGGGCGGACCTGCATCCCGACACCTATATCCTTGAGGCCGGGTTCGAGGCGTTGCAAGGCGTGGATTTCCGCAAGGGCTGCTATGTCGGACAGGAGGTGACCGCGCGGATGAAGCACAAGACGACCCTGCGCAAGGGGCTGGTGCAGGTGCAGGTGACGGGTGCGGCGGAGCCGGGCACCGCCATCACCGCCGATGGCAAACCGGTGGGCACGCTGCACAGCCGGTCAGGCGATACCGCGCTGGCCTACCTGCGCTTTGACCGGGCGCGCGGGGCCATGCAGGCGGGCGACGCCACCGTCACGTGGGACGCCGCCGACTGATCTCCGAGATCAGGCGCGCTCGGAATATTCCATCGTCTCGGTGTTGACGACGATGTCCTCGTCCTGCCCGACGAAGGGCGGCACCATGACCTTGATCCCGTTGTCGAGGATCGCAGGCTTGAAAGAGTTGGCAGCCGTCTGACCTTTGACCACCGGCTCGGTCTCGACGATCTTGCAGGTTACTTTCTGCGGCAGTGTCGCGTTCAACGCCTCGGCCTCGTAGAATTCGACCACGATGGTCATACCGTCCTGAAGGAACGGACGCCGGTCGCCGAGGATTTCGGCGGGCAGTTCGATCTGTTCGTACGTATCGGTGTCCATGAAGACGAGCATCCCGTCATTTTCGTAGAGGAACTGCTGGTCTTTCTGTTCGAGGCGCACGCGCTCGACCTTGTCGGCGCTGCGGAACCGTTCGTTCAGCTTGGATCCGTTGCGCAGGTTGCGCATCTCGACCTGAGCAAAGGCGCCGCCCTTGCCGGGCTTCACGTGGTCCACCTTGACCGCGGCCCACAGGCCGTCGTTGTGCTCCAGCACGTTTCCGGGGCGGATCTCGTTTCCGTTAATTTTAGGCATGTGTCAAAACCATGGCAAAAGGTTGATGAAAAGTTGATGCCCCCTATATCTCGGTGATGGAGACGCGGCAAGACAACCAAATACTGTGCTGCACCCGCAGCGAGATATGCGCTCAGCGCAAGGGTGCCATGCAAATATGGGGTATCCGAATCGGTAGGGATAGGCCATAACGAGCGTCACGCCGGAAAGACAAGAGCAAGAATAAAGGAAGGACGACGAATGAAAGATTTCGTTGACGGCACAGCCTTTAACAATGAACAAGGCAACCGTGCACGTAAACTGTTTGCAGCCGTCGTATTGGCTGCCCTCGACGATGCAATCGCCGATGACAAGAAATATGGAAATGGCCCTGAGCAGATCGCTCGCTGGGCACGGTCGCGCGACGGACGTGAAGTCCTGAGCTGTGCGGGTATCGACCCGAACGAACGTGTCGTGGAAGGGCTGATGGAATTCGTGGGCAAAGGTGTGCGGACATCCGTGGCGCTGAGCCGTGAGGAGTCCGAGCGTCGCAACGCAGCACAACAGGCCGAAGCCGCCTGATCCTGCGCCACACGACTGCTGCTAAGGAAAACGCGCCCCTCTGCCGGGCGCGTTTTCTTTTGCCCTGTGGCCTGCCCCAAAGCAGAAACTTAAAAGCCTGACCCATTCAACCCAGACTTCGACGGGTCTGAAGATGGAGCATGTTCCTGGTCAGTTGCATGTCGCTCTAGCTGTCGATGAAGAAAAACAGCCACTGCCGCACAATCCACACCTCGGCCGCCATCAGGATCATCGTCATCACCATGGCCCAGATCGGCTCGCGGCGCAGCAGCAGGACAATCCCCGCAGCCAGCGCGATGACGCCTTCGATCGGGGCGATCCACATGGCGCCATGGGCCCGGTCCCAATAGCTGAACGGGCTTTCGAACACCCAATCCGACACGGGCCAGAAATGCGGCCGCCCGTCGTCATGGTGCAGTGGAAAATCGAGGCTCAGGTGCAGCATCGCAGCCCCCGTCAACGCAATGGCCCAGGGCACACGCCACCACAGCGCCACCGCCAACAGGATCCCCCACAGAACAAACGAATTATCGATGGCAAATACGGTCTGCCATGCGTCGGAGAAGTAAAGTTCGTTGAACACCCGTTGCGGGGAAATCCCCAGCACGAACAGAGACGTGCCCGCCATGAGGTAGAGCGACAGGTCCGGCAGCAGGCCGCCAAGAAAAGCCGCCAACAGAACACCGGTGCGCATGGGCCTGCCAAAAGCCGCAGCTCCGATCAGAAGGTGCGCCGGCGTGTTCATTCAGTCACGCCCGCGCCTGTCATCAATCGAGTTCTTGTGCCGCCAGCGCGCGGTGGATCTCGCGGCGCACCAGTTTGCGCACATTGCGCGTAATCCGTTCACCCAGCGCACCCTGCAACTCTTGCCGTACGATGTCGCTGACCAGGTCGCGCAGGGCCTCTTCGTCCAGCACGTCCTCGTCACTGGAAAAGATCTGCGCCGCCTCTTCTAGGTCGGGCTCGGGTGCGTCGCGTTGCGCATCGGTATAGGCGGCATAGGCCGGGGCCTCATCCGCGTCTTCCCACGCCATGGTTGGCGGTTCAGTACCGGCATAGGCATCGGTGCCAGGCTCGTCAGGTTCAAACTCTTCGCTGCGTTTGCCGATCAGGGTTTCCAGTGCCGCAATCTTTTCGCTCAACCCCTGGGGAGCACTGTCGGCCTGCGCGTCCAAGTCCTCGATGTCCGCGTCATCTTCATGCTCGGGGGCTGCGTCCACCTCAACGTCACCGGAGGCGTCATCTGCCTCGGGCTCCGCCACATCTTCGGTGGCGGCGTTCGCATCGTGGTCTTCCACCTCCTCTGGCGCGTCTTCGGCGGCAAAGGCCTCGTGAATGGACATCTGTTCGATATCGACCGAAGGCTGTTCGGCAACCACGTCCCGATCGTCATCTGCAAGAACCGCTTCGATATTCTCGACGGCCTGCATGATCTGGGCGCCTTCGAAGGCGTCGTCCTGATCGGGTGCCTTGTCTTGATCGGGGGCCTCGTCGGTTTCCGGGGTCTTGTCGGTTTCCGGGTCAGAGGTCGCATCCATGTCCGGTTCGGGTGACACATCCACGTCGTCCGGTTCGGCGTCCTTGGCCTCAGGCTCCATCACGCGGAGAGACGGCGTCAACACCAGCCTGTCGCTGGAAGCGGTTGCCTCGGCTTCGGTCTCCGGCCGCTTGTCATCGGACACCAGGCGACGAATGGACGCCAGAACGTCCTCCACCTCGGTGTTGGTCATCGGATCAGACATTGTATTGTACCACTCTTAACCTCAACGCGCAGTCTACCCCGCGCGTGAGAGTCGCACAATACTGTGCTGAAAACCTTAATCGATTTGCAGTGCGCGGATCACATTGTCCAACTGCTTGCCCTGTTTGGACAGCTTGGCAGGACCGTCCTTGACCAGATTGTAATAGGCCGCAGGGTCATAAATCTGCACGGGTAGTTTCAAGCGTTGCGCCGTCAAAAGGCCCATGGATTCCAGCACCGAATAGGCCGCGATATACTGGTCGGCCTGCGCCGAGATGCGGTTTGTTTCGGCGTCGAGCAGATCCTGTTCCGCGTCCAGAACGTCCAGCGTGGTCCGTGCGCCCAATGTCGCCTCTTCGCGCACACCTCGGAACGCCACGCGCGCCGCGCGGATCTGGCGTTCGGATGCCAAAAGGCTCGCCCGGGCGGCCACAAGATCGGAGATCGCGTTCACCACGCCCTGCTGCACATTGTGGCGCACGTTGTGCAGGTTGCCACGCGACGCGTCGCGCACCGCCAGCGCCCGGCGTTCGCGCGCGGTCAACTCACCACCGCGGTAGATCGGGCCCGAGACGTTCAAACCGATGCTGCCGGTTTCCGAGCTCGTTTGATCCCCGAAGGTTTCGCTGACGCCAAGACGCCCCTCCAGCGTGATGTTGGGCATCATGTCGGCGCCTGCGGCAGTCACGAGCAGTTCATTTGCACTGATCTGGTGGCGCGCCTGGTCCAGTTCGGGGTGGTTGCGCACGGCCACGGCCTGCGCGTTTGCCAGATCCGTCGTGGTTTTCGGCAGTCGGGGCAGTCCTGCAAGCCGACCGGGTTGGCGGCCTGTCGCGTTAGCATATTCCGCCCGGGCCTGCGCAAGGTTCCGTTGCGCGTCGGCCAGGTTACTGCGGGCCTGGGCCACGGCGGCTTCGGCCAGCGCCACGTCCGTGCGTGTCACCTCGCCCACGTCAAACCGGTCCTGCGCCGCACGCAATTCCTGTTGCAGCAGGCGCAGGTTGTTCTGGCGCAAGGACACAAATTCCTGCTGACGTCCGACATTGAAATAGGCCACCGCGGCGCGCAACAACACGTTCTGTTCGATGTTCAGCAGCCCCGCGCGGGTCGCGAGAACGGTTTCCTTGGTGGCCTCTGCACGCGCCGCATCCGCACCGCCGTCAAAAAGCTGGAGCGTTGCCGAGAGCCCAAGGCTCACCGATGTGGAGCCGATGTCTCGTGCTGTGAACCCCGAAGCCGCCGTGGTGGAATTGCCGAACTGGCGGGTCACGTCCCCGGACCATGATATGATCGGTCGCAAGGTGGACAAGGCGATGGCAACATCTTCGTCCGCGGCACGCAGCAGCGCCCGGTTCTGATCAAGGACCCCGCTGTGGCTGTAGGCTCCGACCAGCGCATCTGCCAGACTGTCCGCCTGGGCCATCGACGCGGAGAACGCCAATGCCGCCAGTCCCGAACGCGCCACGCGCCAAACCCTCATGTGCCCTGCTCTTTTGTCCATCTGCTCTGTCCCCCGCATTTTGCGCCAATGACCTGTGGGCGCATGCCTGTTTGTCTAGAGTTGGAAGATGTCGTGCCTTTCGAACCCTTCCAGGATCGGAGCGCCCGCGTTGAACGACCGGCGCCACGACATTCTGTCGTCCATTTTGTAACCGACGCGCACTTCGCCAAGCGCGCCATCCATGAAGATACAGGCCATCCGCCCGCCTTCCTTGAGCTGTGCCACCAACGCGTCCGGGACATGGGCCACACCGCCCTGGACCACGATCACATCATACGGGCCATGCTCGGCCGCGCCGTCATGCAACGGGCCTGCCTGCGTGATGACGTTGTCGATGCCCGCAGCCATCAGCGTGTCCTGAGCCTCGCGCAGCATGTCCTCGTCCGAATCCAGCGCAACAACCGCCGCGGCCATATGCGCGATCACCGCAGACGAATAGCCGTAGCCCGCCGCCACATCGAGCACGAGTTCCTCATTCTCGATGTCCAGCGCGTCCAGCATCTTGGCGAGGGTGCGCGGATCCAGCAGGACGCGCGCCCCGCCCAGATCGAGATTTTCCCCCAGATAGGCCGCGTCCCGTTTCGACGCCGGAACAAAGTCCTCCCGCTTGACGGTCAGCATTGCATCGATAATCGGAAACTTGGTCACATCAGAAGGCCGCACCTGCGTATCGACCATCATTGTGCGGCGGGCGGAAAAGTCTGTCATGGCAGCTAAACTCGTTCGTTCAGAATCTTGTCTCTAGATGTGCCACATCCCGCGCGACGGAGCAACGCGCTAGACGCCGCACGCCCGACTTTTGCACAAGCCCCACTTGCAGGCGTTGTGCGAATGGTCTATCGGCATTCTCGCACCATACAAGGCGAGTTGGCGGAGTGGTGACGCAGCGGATTGCAAATCCGTGTACACCGGTTCGATTCCGGTACTCGCCTCCAATAAAATCAATGGGTTACGAATTTTTCCGCTCATTGGCTATCACCTCTGGTATCAGTTTCACGTTCTGTGCCTGTTCTGTTCGGGGTCATTTGCGCTTTGCTGCTGCCTGCCGCGCCCGCATGATTTGCCGCGCTTCCCCCGCATATTTGATGATCATCGCTTTAGACGTATGGCCGCTGTAGCTGGCGATTTCATCGTCACTGCAGCCTGCCCACGCCAATTCCATCACCCCGCGATATCGCAGTGCATGCTGATCATGGGCCATCAGGTCTAACCGCTTACGTTCGCGCACCATGACGCGCGCCATCGCGTGATAATCCATCTTCGAACCATCAGCACGGGTTAGGATGTGGCGCGATGGGTGCGGCGCGAACCCCAGATCAGCTTTCGCCTCGTCCAGCGCCGCCTTGAGCGCAATCGTACACGGCAGGGAAAGGGCTGTGTTTGTCTTGTTCTGACGCAACTTGAGGGTGTCGCCATCATAGTCGCCCCATTGAAAATCTACCCAGTCGCCAGGGCGCTGCACACTTCCAACGCCAATCTCGAAAATCAGGCGGGGCAATGGCTCGCCCTCTTCGCGCATCTTTTCCACCGCCCGATCTGTCCAAGGCAAATGCGGCTTCTGGCGGTCCTTGGGAACTCTGAGCGGCTCGATATCAATCGCAGGATTGTCTTTGCGCCACCGCCTACGGATCGCCAGCTTGGATAGCATGCTAATCGCAGTCGGGATGTAATTGGCAAAGCGGACGCGATGCCTGTTCTTATCCATCGCATCGTAAATGTCGGCTTGGGTAAGGCGTGCCACGTCAGCCCGCCCTATCTTTTCAGTCAAATATTCAAAGACTTGCTCAAGGTCGCTTCGATAACGGGGCGAATATCCCGCCCATTTGCCCGTCTCGCGCAGAGCATCTATCAATGCGGTCCATGACGTCTTGGCGACCGCCTTTTTCCCGCTGACAATCTCCCAATACTGCTGGTCGAACTCAGCCGTGCCTTCCTCCGCCGTAATCCGCCCCAGATAGAACATCTTGCCGTTGACGCTCTTGCGCACGTACCAACGGCCAGACGGATGCTGCCAAAGGTACTTCTTGCGTCGGCCTACCACTGAATTTGATCCCATAATCCTGTCACATCCCCACCTGAAATTCGCTTGAGCGTTTCAGTATCCCAACGAACAACGCCCGGCGCAATTTCATGCCCCGGCGGTAGGTGACCTTCATCGACCAAAGCCTTGAACTCGTTCGTGCGCAGATCGAGCAAGCGGGCTGCGGTGGTCTCGCTGGCCATGATGGGCGTTTGCTCTGCCCGGCTCATGGCTTGCTCGCGCCCGAACGCTCGTCAGGTTCCACCATATTCCGCGCGATGTAGTCCTGAACCGCGTCCTGCGGCAGTAGGAAATTAGTCCCGTTCTTGAGGAATCGAATGCTTCTGGTGGCTATCAACTTCCTAATCCGCTTCTCAGGCCAGCCACTATGAGCTGCCAATTCTCTCGGGGTAAGCAGGGAACAATCGTCCATAGTTCTTTCCTCTTTGGCATTTAGTGATATCAATAGAAAGAATACGCAACAAAAGGTTACGTAAGTCCAAATATGGGAACATTTGTCCGAATGTCAACTGTATTGATTGGAATTGGCCAAAGGATGCTGAGCGTACGCAGTCAGCTCGGCTATCCTCAAAACAAAGTCGCAGCGATCCTGGGGATCGCTGACAAATCTTATAAGAATTACGAGCTTGAAAAACGGGAGCTGCCACTCTCTATCGCAGTCAAGTTTTGCGAAGAGTTCGACAAGAACCTCATGTGGCTGGTGTATGGAAGCTCCATGCCTGACAGTGAGCAGTCCGCTCGTTTAGCCGGGGAAACCGCGCAGGCTGTGTTTGATCACGCGCAGACGACCAAGAGGACGTTTTCCAGCGCGGAAATACAAAAGTTCACCCATTACATCTTTGAGCAAGCCCTTTCGAAGGGTACCTCGCCGCAAAGTGAGGCAAAGCTGTTCTTTTCGGCCATAGGCTAAGGCAGACAACCCGATGAAACATTTGAAAGACCCAAAGACGCCAATCAACAAATTCGCCAATTCTTTGCGCGTGATGGGAATTTTCCTTTTGGTGATCGCCTGCGTTGGCTTCATTTCCTACCGCTCTGAAACAGGCAACTTTTGGGACATCTACACCCTGTTCCTGCTTCACCTTTGTGTTGCTGGGGCTATCCTCGCATTTATTGGTGAAGCGCTATGGAAAATACTGCTGAAAAACAGCGACGTCTCGCGACGTAAGTTCTATTTCTATGGCGAAGAGTAGCTTTGGCTACTATTGGCCGATAGTATGCAGGATAAAGTCAAAAACGGGTCTGGCGGGCTCAAACGCCGCAGGCGGTAGAGCGGGAACTATTTCCTTAGCAAAGGTTGCCTTGTCACCCTTGAAGCGCTGACAATCGCCGGGGCGCGTCGGATCGGTTTCAAAATGTGCGCCTACTCCAGGCGCGTCACGAAAAAGCAGCTCCATAGGAAAACTTGACTTGCTTTTATAGTGCTCTCTGGTGGCTGCGTTCACAACTTGTCCGTAGCAGCTATGTTCCTCGGAAACTGGCAACATCAGATTGTAGCCGTCCACTCCATTCCGCTTCTTGGTCAAACAACGCGAAACATTGCCTTGCACAACTTGACTGTGGTTCATGTTCCATTCGTTGTAAGCTTCATCCCAATCGTACAACGCAAAAATTTTGCGCCCCTGATTGTCTTGGTAGAATTCATTGCTTCGCATCAAACGGCCAAGTGTCGTGCAAGAAAATGCGCTCAATATCTCAAAGGGCCGGTTCACCTCTGCTCCATACAACTTGCGCCAAGCCGTTTCGAAGATGATTTCGTCCGTTACCCCCTCAACCATGAGTACTGGCCCATTGGTGTTCTTGAGATTGTGGTAAATGTTGAGGCGCGCCTCACGCTCACTAAACGTAATTAGGCCAGCCGAGAGTGACTGGACTACTGCCGCTTTATCACGCTGCACCGCCGAGACGTTGCCATCCGCAATCTCAAAAAGGCGTATCTGCGGTTCATTGGCCTCGACGATCGTCGAAGCACTGTGACTGCTGAGTAGAACGTGATTGGTTTGCGCGGCTTCGGTGGCCGCAATGTCTTCTACCTGCTTAAGAAAACTAAATTGCCACTCCGGGTGCAGAAAGGAGTCTGGTTCATCGAGGAGAGTGATGCAGTTACGGTCCTTGAAGAATTCCGTGATGGCAAAAATGTAAACGGATTGGAACTGGCCGTCGCTAAAATCTCCGACAAGGATCGGCCTTCCGTCGCCCAAACCGATCGGAATGGACAAGCCCTCAAACATGCCAAGTGTTTTAAGGTTGTCGAATTGGCGAAAAAGATCAGACGACGACGCGTCGGCAAACTCTTCACGGAAGAGCTCAAGATTAATGCGGATAGTATATCGATCTTGCCCACGGTCATAAATCGAGTCTCGTGTGAACTCGCCCCTAACACAGTTGAGCAACCGTTCAACGAAAACGAGTGATTGGCCCTTCGCCCCCCATAGGAACGAAGCCACATCGCCAACTTCGACATCGCTGTGCTTAAACCTGGGCGGCGAAAGCCGAAGCGTGACGGTTTCAGACGTGACCTCGATCCCCAGCTTCTGGCAGATGTAGCGACGGGCCGCACAATCGTCGGGCTGCATTAACAGGATCGAAAGCAGCATCTCCTTGTACTCCGCGCCGATGCTGATGAACTCCCGCGCCTCCTCGCCGGTCCATTTGCGGTTCCGGCGGGCGTAGGCCCGGGAGTACTGATCTACGGTAGACGTGATTTTGTCGCTGTGACCGGAATAGTAGATGATAACGTTGTCGGGTGTCAGCGCGTCGGCGATTTTCGAACGGTTCGCTCCGTTGACCTGCAACTGGCCACCCTCACGACATACGCGCACGTCACCACCATCGATCTCGTAGAACAGATCGAAGTCGAAACTGATCTCGCTGCGCCGCTTCATCGAGGCAAAGACGAAGTTGAAGATCTCCACCAGGGCCTCGAAAAAGTTGGACTTACCCGTGCCGTTCTTGCCGACGAAGATGTCGAGGAAGCTGTCGCCGTCAAAGGTGAGCGTGAAGTCGTGAAGGTTCTTATATTCGCTGATCCAGACAGATTTTAGGCGCATAGATTTCCCCTATGTCTTCACGAAGGTCAGTTGGGCGTCGAGAATAAAATAGGCGAGGATCGCGGCTTGGGCTTCGAGTGGCTGGTCGCGGATCATTTGGCGAACCGGATCACGCGGCCTTCGTTTCTTTTTCAAGAACTTAACCGTCTTTTCAAGCAGTTGCCGGTTCTCTTTCGCACTTTGTCCGCGCCGCCCAACAGTCGGAAGCCAGCTATCAAAGCTCTGAAACTTTCGTTCAAACTGATGCGGTTCTTTGGAGTACACGTAACCGAAGCTATCGTTCGGCTTGAAGCTGACGTGATGATCCTTCGTGTCGTCCGGCAAAACGATCTCATTGGGCGCGAACATGGCCGAGGCCTGCGACACGACCGTTCCGGCGCTGTAGGCGTCTGAGAACTCCTTGGGTGTGTGTATCTGGCTGGTCACGTAGAAGACGGCGTTGCCGAGCGCTTCGAGCCCTTGCAGGGCCTTGTGTTGGCGGTACTTACCGTTCTTGTGCAGGTTCATGCGATAGACTTTCGGATCAGCATAGAGGCCGTCCTGTATCTCGCGTGCGCTGTTGCGCACTAGAACGTAGGAGCGCTTCAGCTGGATAAAGACAGGCGTTGAGCCATCGAGGGTGACCTCGACGTCATAGCCCTTCGTCGCCTCTGCGCCTTGGCTGATGAAGTCAGGAGCCTTGGGGAACTTACCACCAAGCACGTAGTTTTGCTCCAATTCACGCAGGAAAGCGAAACCGAAGGTCAGCTCAGTGAAGTCAGGCCAAGGCATCGATGGCTCGTTTGCAAAGGTTTCTCGGACCTATCGATTCAATTGATTTTAAGCGCATGTTTTCTCAATGAATTTTCGAGGTAAGGGTGTCAGCGAGCTCAACTGAGCTTGCTGTAGAAATAGAAATTCTGCCTCTTGTCAGTTCGATCAATCGTTCCAGTTCTCGCGCTTTTGCAACAATTCTTTCCTGTTCCTCGATCGTTGGCACACCGATCATGAGATTCCGCAAAAACCCCAATGAAACAAACGGCTGTGCACCACCTGATGCTTGTGACTGCAAATCGACGGCCAAGTTTTCCATGTATAGCTTTACAAACTCAGGAATGCTCTGGGTCTTGTCGTAGTATTTAAAAAGGGCCACGTTCTTAACGCTAAAGACCTCATCAGTTCGGACCATTACTTGGTTTCCCAAGTTTCCACCAATCATTGAGAACAAGATGTCATCCTGTTCAACGCGAGAGCGCTTCGAAATCTCGAAATGATCTGCGGCAGAAATTCTTCTCGCTGAGTCAAAATCAATGTCGCCGTTTTTGAAGTTCTTGCTTGTTACGAGCGGAAATGTGTTGGTTCCATTTGCATCTTTGGGGCTGTCGTGAGTTCCATCTCGAACATCAATGAAATCGTTCAGCCTAGACCAAGCCCAACCGTTAGGCAGGGTAAAGGGAGCTTCGTCTTCATTGATGACTTTGAGTGCTTTTGATTTTCGCAGGCGTCCGTTAGAGATTAGTACTTCTTTTTTGGCTGCGATGCTTCGAAGAAGTTGCGAAGCCGATCCCTCCGTTTCGTTCTGAGGCACCAAGCTTCCTCTAATGGCTAACTTTAAAATGATTTTCCAAAGTGAGCTAAGACTATCCTCAGTAGTAAACAGCGTGTCGAAGTGGGCTTCGATGCGGGTCCAGTTTTGGGTGAGCTCTTCGTGGGATTGGCTGTTGGTGAGGGTGGCGAGGCAGGTTTCTACGAGGGTTTGATGCGCCTTGAGGCTGTCCTCGGCCTGATGCTCCAACGCATCACACAGCGCCATCAGCTCATCCACCTTGGCCACGATGCGGAGTTGTTCTTCGGTTGGGGGGAGCGGCACCAAGCCAGAGAAGAATTGTTTGTCGTTGATGGCCGGATAGGCGATACCGGTCTGGCACCCTTCCACATACGATATGAAGGTCGGCGAGCGGAAATAGCGATATAGGTAAGAGGCCGAAATTCCGTCGAATGGATGAACGATAGCGAAGGCGGTGCTCGCGATCGGTTCAGGTTCAAAGGTCTCTGTGATCACCGCAATATTCAGCAGATATGGGCGAACTGTGGAATAGACTACGGTCCCATTCCGAACCAGCTTGCGTGCCCGCGATGGCGCTTTGCTCGCCTCAAGAACCGTTGGCTCAGATACCAGTCCTAGCTCTTTGTTAATGGAACCAACGTCGATGTAGGTAAATTGGCCTTTTGGAACCTTCTGCCCCCAATCGTGACCAAGCTGAGATACTCGACACCACGTCCAGCCACGCGGAAGCTCAAAGGGAATCTCTGTCTTGGTGATCTTTGCAAGGGGTTTAGGCTTCTTAATGAAGCCCTTAGCAAACATTTGAGACTGCTGGAAATGCAGCCGGTCAAGCAAGCCGTCAGCAGGCTCCTCGTCTTGATCCTGTGGCACCAGCTTTCCTCGTACTGCCAGTTCCAGGATCAATTCGCGCAGCCTCTGGATTCCGTAGAGGCTGGTTGCACCACCATTCCCACGGCCCGCGCTGGATTTCTTCTCTGTCGCCGCCACCCAGATATCCAGATGGTCGGTGATGAGTTGGTTCACATCCGTCACGGGCGAGCTCCGTTCAGTGCATTTGACAGAATGTCCTTCAACTGGTCGCGCAGCTTCTGAATGTCATTCTGCGCTTCCCGATAGTCTTTCAACAGCTTGTCGGGGTCATGGTCCGTCTTCGCCGCCTCAAAGGGGTTCTTGTCGTCGAAGTTGAAACCACGCTGTTCGAAGTACTCAACGCTACGCTTCCACGCCTGATTGGTTTCCTCGCGTGCCTTGAACCCATCGGCCTCATCCCCCCACCAGTCGATCTCGGGCTGGAACTCCGCGAACTGCATGGGCTTGGATTTGTTGTAGTTTTTCACACCTTCTGGGTAAGGGTGTTCGTAGAACCAGACGTCCTTCGTCGGTTCACCCTTGGTAAAGAACAGGATGTTGGTCTTAATGCCCGTGTATGGGTTGAAGACTCCGTTGGGCAGGCGGACAATGGTGTGCAGATTGCACTCAGTCAAAAGTGACTCTTTCAGCCGTGTCTTCGTGCCTTCGCCAAACAGAAAGCCATCAGGCAGGACGACCGCAGCGCGGCCGTGTTTCTTGAGCAGCTTGATGATGACCGCGATGAAAAGATCAGCGGTTTCACGGGTGCGCAGGCCTGCTGGGAAATTCTGCTCGATCCCGTCTTCCTCGATCCCACCAAAGGGCGGGTTGGTGATGATGCAGTGCACGCGATCCTTATCGCCATAGTCGCGGTAGGGTTTGGCCAACGTGTTATCGAGGCGGATGTTTGAGGGGCTGTCGATCCCATGCAGGATCATGTTGGTCATGCAGAGCATGTAGGGCAGCGGCTTTTTCTCAACGCCCTTGATGGTCTTGGCGAGCTGCTGGCGGTCTTTGCTGGTTTTGGCGTAGTGCTCTTTCTTGTGGTCAATCGCGCATGTCAGGAAGCCCCCGGTCCCACAGGCTGGGTCAAAGACGACCTCATCCAGCTTTGGGTCAACTCGGTTCACGATGAAGCGAGTGACGGCGCGAGGCGTGTAGAATTCGCCAGCGTTGCCCGCGCTTTGCAGGTCGCGCAGGATTTGCTCATAGATACCGCCAAAGGTGTGCCAGTCTTCGCGGTTATTGAAATCGACCTCGTTGATCTTGTTGATGACCTGGCGCAGCAACGTGCCGGATTTCATGTAGTTGTATGCGTTCTCGAAGACGCGCTGGATGATGAGCGCCTGTTCTCGCTGCGGGCCTTGCGTCTTCACGGGGGCCTTCAGCTTTGGAAAGAGCGTATCTTGCACAAAGTCAAACAGACCTTCGCCGGTCAGGCCTTCACGCCCGCCCGCCCAATTGCGCCACCTTAGGTGGTCGGGAAGTGCCGACACGAAGTCATCATCAATGAGTTCAAGTTCCTGTTCGCGGTCATCGAGAATCTTCAGGAAGAACATCCACACCATCTGGCCGATGCGCTGCGCATCACCATCGACACCCACGTCTTTGCGCATGATGTCCTGAATTGCCTTGATGATGCTGGTAAGATCACCCATTTATCCGTCCGCCTGTCTGTATATCTGTTGCTCAAGCTCTCTAACGGCTTGTTCGTATTGTTCTTTGCCGCCGAACACATCGCGGATGATCTCGACCGGTGTTCCAATTTCATCGAAGGGGTCAAGACGCAAGACGCGGGCGTCCTCGATCGTGCGCACACCTTCGTCCGCATACTTGTCCAGAAGCGCCGACAAGACCTTGCGGGCCTCGTCTCCGTATTTTGTGAAGTAGTTGCGCTTCTTGACGTTGTTGGCCCGCTCCGCGCGCGTGAGAGGCGGCTGGTCGTATGCGATGTGGCAGAGCAGGTCGAAATCGCCGAAATCCTTGCCGACCTCTTCGGCCAAGTTCTCCAACAAGATGCCATGCTCCTCCAGCTCCTGGATGATCGCGGCCTTCTTGTCTGCGTCGTTCCACTTGCGGATGAAGTCGTCCAAGGACGAAAACTCGGTCAAAATCTGTTTCCGCGCGAATTCCCTGTAAGATTCCGTGATCAAAGCACCGTCGGGACCGATGAAGCTGACGCGTTCCGCAATGATCTCCACTTCGACGCCGCTGACGACTAGTTTGGTTATTCCAGTACTATCTGGCGGTTCCAAATGATCGTCCTCCGGATCAATTGGGGGATCAGGAGGTTCGGGCGGATCATCATTGCCTGGCTCGTAGATAACGACCGCTTCCCCGTCAAAGTCTGGGTCGTTGAAAAGCTCCGTGGCCTTTTTGAAGTCCATGATGGTGAAGTACCACTTGCCATGCTCCTCATCGACGCGGGTTCCCCGCCCAATGATTTGCTTGAAGGTGGTCATGGATGTGATCGTTTTATCGAGGACTATCAGCTTGCAGGTCTTCGCATCTACGCCAGTGGTAAGCATTTCCGATGTTGTCGCAATGACGGGAAACTTGCTTTCCGGGTCGATGAAATTGTCCAAATCGGCTTTGCCATCCTCCTTAGTATCGCCGGTGATACGCCGGACATACTGAGGATTATCGATCGCGATCTGGCCGGCAGCGTTTACGATTGCCTTGCGCATCCGCTCGGCGTGGTCAATGTCTTCGCAAAAGATGATGGTCTTGCTGAAAGGGTTAGTCGCGTTGAGAAGCTGCATAACCCTCGCGGCAACCAGCTTGGTGCGTTGGTTAAGCACCAGAAGACGATCCATGTCTTTCTGGTTGTACTGTCGGTCTTCAAGCGGGTTGCCGAGATCATCGATGGCGCCGGGTGGCGGGGTCCACCCCTCGACATCCTTGTCGATATCGATTTTCACTACTTTGTAAGGCGCTAGAAACCCGTCTTCGATCCCTTGTTTAAGGCTATAGGTGTAGGCTGGTTCGCCAAAATAGGTGCTGCTCGAAACGTCCTTGGTTTCCTTTGGCGTCGCCGTCAAACCAATCTGTATGGCACCCTTGAAATACTCGAGGATCTCACGCCACTCCGAGTTTTCAGATGCGCTTCCGCGATGACACTCATCTACGACGATCAAATCAAAGAAGTCTGGGGAAACGGTCTTGAACGTCTTGTCACTTTCCTCACGGCCCGTGAGTGACTGATATAGACCCAAGTGTATTTCATAAGACGGATCAATTCTCCGACTTCCAATTTTGGTCATCACTGAACCAAAGGGCTTAAAGTCATTCACAAGAGTCTGATCAACAAGAATGTTACGATCAGCTAAAAACAAAATGCGCTTTGCAGCACCAGCCTTCCAAAGCCGCCAAATGATCTGAAAAGTCGTGTAGGTCTTGCCGGTTCCGGTCGCCATGACCAATAGCACTCGATTCTTGCCCTTGGCGACAGCTTCAATGGTGCGGTTGATCGCTTCGGCCTGATAATACCTCGGCTCTTTGCCCGACCCGTCATCATGGTACGGCTCCATGAGCAAGGTTTGCTCACCATCGTCAATGCCACGAAACGATTTGTAACGTGCCCAAAGGGTTTGGGGGTCTGGAAACGCAGTCAAAGAAAGAGATGTTTCAATGTCTTCGCCGGAGCTTGGGTGCTTGTTGTGTTGTTCGAAACCATCGCCATTTGAACTGAAAGCCGTTGGAATCTGCATGATCTCGGCGTAGCTAAGCGCCTGCTGCATCCCGTGTCCTATAGAATGGTTGTTGTCTTTGGCCTCCAATACAGCCACGGGAAGAGACGGCTCCCAGGATAGGACATAATCGGCAAATTTCTTTTTCTTCTTGTTGCGGGAAGACATGTTACCGCGGACGATGATTGGCCCCGGCGTCAAAGTCACTTCTCGCCTTATCTGGGTAAACTGATCCCAGCCAGCGCGCTTCAGTGCCGGAGTAATATAGAGGTCGCAGATATCGGACTCACTGAGCTTCTTCTTCTCTCCAGGGGGCAGCGACATTTGCTTCTAATACTCCAAAATTCCCTTTGTTAAGTTGTACAAAGCGAAGGTTCTTAGGCTATACAATTATACGCAAAAGCGTATACTGACTAGTGTGATCTTTTCTGCAATGGACGCGCGATGAATAGTCTGATTTCTAGCCCGCAACGCTTGGGTGCTCTGCTCGCCGAAGCTAGAAAGGCTTCCGCCTCAACTCAGGCTGAAATTGCGGAACGCGCTGACCTTCGGCAGGCAACGGTTTCAAAAGTAGAAAATGGTGATCAAGGTGTAAGGTTAGAAACAGTACTATCTTTGCTAGAAGCAAACGAACTTGAGCTCGTAGTTCGAAAGAAGTCAAATCTATCAAGAGCCTAACCCATTAGAATGATCGACTTGATTACCCAAGCTTTGTCTTATTGATCAACGTTTTGGCTGAATGATGATGTGCGCACACCGTCCCCGGATCACAGCATTGAGACCTCGCCGTCAATGACATCACAAGGGACTTGTCCAGCTTAGCTTGGTTGACCGAAAAGCTACGCGTGTAGTCTGTCGTTTGAGGTGATGGAAAAAGACACGCCTTCACGCTGCTTCAAGCGGGCAACCATGGCCAGCAGATTATCCGCGCGCGGGTTGCCCTTGGCGCTGAGCATTCGCATCAGGCTCTTGGGGTCCTTGTCCATGTCTTGCGCCAAGGCCTCGAATCCCACCGTGGCGTTCACATAGTCGCGCAGCAGCACCTTGCCGGTCTCCAGATCATCGCTGAGCATCGCCTCAACGGCTTCGCGGAACAGACCCGCCCGAAACTCAGGATCGCGCTCAGCGCGGGCTTTGATCGTGTCTTTGAAGTCTTTCGTCAGTGGCATGTCAGTCGCCTTTCTCTTTGCGGGCCTTGTAGTCGTCCCAATATGCTTTGGCCTGCTCGATGTCTTTCGACTGGCGCTTCTTCGTGCCGCCGCAGAGCAAGATCACTAGCGTATCGCCGTCCTTGCCAAAATAGACGCGGTAGCCGGGGCCGAAGGTGATGCGCCGCTCTGACACGCCTTGCCCGACTGGCTTCACGTCGCCAAGGTTTCCAGTCTCGATCCGTGCAAGCGCCGTTCGCACCTTCAATGCTGCCGCTGTATCCAGACCATTGAACCAATCTTCAAACGGCGTTTTCCCCGCCTCGGTGACATAGACAACAAGCTCATTCAGTGGCGTTATTGGTGACATATACGTTACCATTTGTCAATCGGTTTGGCATCATCAATGCGTCATCCCCCGGTCTATCTCGACCTCCCGCGCTTCTAGCTCTGTCTCAGCCTCTCTTCGGCGTCCCTCGCTAAGCTCAAGCTCCTGCTCAACTGTTCGTCCAGCGTCGCGTAGCTCGCTTCCTCGTTCAACAATCCACGCAATGCTTTCATTGATACGGCTTGCGAACGTACCAGCAACGTCACGCATTGTGCGATACCATCCAGCTGGCTCTGCATCTTGGTCGTCGAGCGTTCCTCTAACCCGCTCAATTCCTTTGCTGAGGTTTCGCAAGCCGTCACCA
>NZ_CANKXW010000003.1 GCF_947487805.1 uncultured Tateyamaria sp.
TGCCCCAAACAGACACATTCCACTCCGTCGCTGAAGCCTCAAGCGCAAAGCTCAACGAAACGAGACCGGCAACGCCGACAGTCAAAACCCTAGACATCAAAATTCCTCCCTTTTTGATCTGGGACGACTTAAACACCATTCCGTCGCACAAAACGCATGAAGAAATTCGCGGGGCGACGACCGGCGACCCTGCGGATATCCGCAGGGTCCAGCAAGTGCCTCAATTGGAGCTGTTTTTTGAAAGATGCGCGGACAGCGCTGCCAACCCTTCGTCCAGATTGCGCCGCCCGAAGCCAAGGCGCAGGCGGTCCGCAGGGGTCGGGCCAAGTGCAGATGTATAGATGGTGCTGGGCAAAAACAGCACGCCGCTGTCTTCCACCAGCGATTGGCAGAACGCCTCGACACCTTCAGGACCCTTGTAGCGTGGAAAGGCCATACAGGACCCATCGGGCCTATGCCAATCAAAGAGGTCGGGATAGCGGGCAAAGAAGGCATCCCACTTGGGCAGGTTTTCATCCACGATCTCACAGTTGCGCGCGAGAATGCGCGCACGGTTGCGCAACGCGATCAGGGTCAACCGCTCGCTTGGGCCGGAATTGCAGATCGACAGATAGTGTTTCATCCGCTCCATCCGCGACAGCACATCCTTGTCCTGGGACGCGATCCAACCAACCCGAAGGCCCGGCAACCCATAGGACTTGGACATCACGTTCAGCGAAAGCCCGCGTTCGTACAGGTCCGCGACAAAGGGCAGGTGCCGCGTGCCCGAGGGACCCAAACCGTTGAAAATCTCGTCATGCAGGATGTAGATCCCGTGCTTGCGGCACAGATCAATCAGCGCGGTGTACCGATCCAGCGGCAAAATCGCCCCGGTGGGATTGTGCGGAAAGTTGATCGTCACCAAACGCGTGTTCGGGCGTATCGCGTCCGCAATCCGGTCGATGTCCAGCGACCAGTTGTCGTCCGGATCAAGCGGCACGCCCGTCGCCTCGCAAATCGCCACGGGCAATGTCTCGTGCGATTGGTAATTCGGCGTGACCACGATCGCGTGGCTGTCGCTGTCCAGCAGCACGTTGTTGGCCGCAAAGATCCCCTCGCTCGCACCGGCAAAGCACAGCACGTTATCCGCACTCTGGTGCGCATAGGTCTCGGCGATGGCCGCGCGCAGATCCGGAGCCCCATAGGTTTCGGTGTACCCAAGCCAGAGCCCCTCGAATGCCTCGCGGTCCTCGGGGCTGGCCATGGCGAGCAGATCGCGCATCGACATGGCTTCCGCATCGGATGCGGTCATGTGGTAACGGGCCTTGAACTCCCATTTGGAGAAGTGGGTTTCGAGGCGGAAATCCGGCAATGTTGGCATGTGCGGCGGGCTTTCTGTTCTGTGGTCCAGTATGCCTAGACGATCGGGGCAGGAAACCGAAGCCCCCGTTGCCGCAGCGTCTGCCCCGCGCGGGCTTGAACCCGCAACAAGCCGGGCATAGAAAACTTGTGCAACACCGGATTGCCAAAGCAAATTCTACACTAGATTGAACTATAGGCAGGGGCGCAACCATGCTATTCTTGGTGTGCAGAGGCAGGCCGCACCGCATGACGCGAGAAGTTGAACGTGCAGATTAAAGACAGGTTTTCCGTTCGATGACTGAACCCAAGACTATCGTTGCCATTGGTGCCAGCGCCGGGGGCCTTGGCCCGTGCGAGCTGTTTTTCGATCACGCACCGGTCGACAAGGGCTTTGCCTATGTGGTGATCCAGCATTTGTCGCCAGACTTTCGGTCGCTTATGGACGAGTTGCTGGCGCGGCATTCGTCGATGCCGATCCACCGGGTCGAAAACGGGATGGTGATCGAACCGAACACCATCTACCTCAACCGTCCGCGGCAGGTGTTGACGGTGGCGGATGGCAAATTTGTGGTGGCGCCCGAGGAAACCGAAGACGTCATTCGCCTGCCCATCGACGATTTCTTCAACTCCATTGCGGATGAATACGGCGACGAGGCGGTGGCCGTGATCCTGTCCGGGTCAGGCAGCGACGGCGTGCGCGGTGCGCGCCAGATCAAATCCCGCGGCGGCCGCGTCTTTGCCCAGACGCCCGAGACCGCGAAATTCGACAGCATGCCGCGCGCCATCCAGACGGCCAAGCTCGAGGACGGATCCGCCGCCCCCGAGGACCTGCCGGAACTGATCCAGCGCCATATCGCGGGCGAATTCGGGCTGGGCGGCAATTTCTATCGCGAAATGACCAGTGATCCGGTGTTCGACATCCTGGGCCTGATGCAGGACCGGTTCGGCACCAATTTCACCTATTACAAGATCGAAACCGTGGCCCGCCGGCTGAACCGCCGCAAGGACCTGTCGGGCCACGCGGATGTGCGCGACTATTACCGCACACTGCTTCAGGATCCGGACGAGCTTGAGACGCTCTATAACGATCTGCTGATCGAAGTGACGGCGTTTTTCCGCGACAAGCCCGCCTTTGACCTGCTGGCCCGCGACGCCATTCCGGAAATCTGCCGCGACATGTCCCCGCAACGGCAGGTACGTATGTGGGTGCCCGGCTGCGCCAGCGGAGAAGAGGCCTATACTCTCGCCATTCAGGTCGCCGAATTTGCCCGCGCCAATGACAAGGCGTTCAATCTGAAGATCCTTGCCACGGATATTCACAAGCGGTCGCTGTCAGCGGCCTCTGCCGGGATCTTTTCGAATGAAACGCTGGCGGCCGTGGACGAGAACCTGATCGAACGGTATTTTGAAAAAACCGGCGACTACCATCAGGTTCGCCAAAACCTGCGCCGCGCCGTTGTCTTCAGCCCGCATGATCTGCTGCGGGATCCGCCGTTTACCCGGATGGATCTGGTCAGCTGCCGCAACGTGATGATCTACCTCACCGAAGAGGCACAACAAAAGCTGCTTGCCCTGTTCCATTTCTCGCTGAACAAGGACGGCTACTTGTTCCTCGGGCCCAGCGAGACCACCGGCAAACTTCACCGCGAGTTCACCCAGATCTCGCAACGCTGGCGCATCTTCCGCAAGACGCGCGACGTGCGCCTGATGGAATCCACGCGCCTGCTCAACTCGCAACGCCCGCCGATGGACGCGAGCCTCGCACTGGCCACCACCCGTAAACCAGCCACAAAAGCAGCGCCGATGCGGGTCGCGAATGACCCCAAGTCGACGGCCATATCCGCCGCACTGCACAGACTTCTGGGCATCTACGGCCCGCCCGGTTTCCTGATCGATCAAAGCGGGCAGCTGACCCACATTTTCGGCGATGCCCGCAAACACCTGCGGTTCAATACCGGCGGATTCAGCAACGTGCTGACCGAATTGCTGCGCGAAGACCTGAAGCCCTTTGTCGCGCCCATGATCGACCGGTTCAAACACGGGATCATGGTCGAACATGCGCGCAGCGCCACCCTGACCGAAGAAGACGGTGAAACGATCGAGCTGCGCCTGCTGATGCGCCCCCTGATCGAAGAGGACACCGATGGCGGCCCCTATGCCATCGTTACGCTTGAGCAAACTGGCCGCGTCGAAACCGACATCGCGCTGATCCCCAGCAGTGACGACGCCGATGACATCGACCGCGATCTGGTCACCTCCTATGCCTCGCGCGTGTCCGAGCTCGAGCAGATGCTCGGCTCTACCGAGGAAAGCCTGCAAGCCACCATCGAAGAGATGGAGACCTCGAACGAGGAATTGCAGGCCACCAACGAAGAACTGATGTCCGCCAACGAAGAGCTTCAGTCCACCAACGAGGAACTGCACTCGGTCAACGAGGAACTCTATACCGTCAGTTCCGAACACGAGCGCAAGATCGAAGAGCTGAGCGAACTGACTTCCGACATGGACCACCTGCTCAAGAGCACGGCCATCGGCACGATCTTCCTCGATTCTGATTTGCAGGTGCGCCGTTTTACCCCTGCGGCTGCGCATACGTTCAACCTGATCGCGCAGGATGTCGGACGTCCCTTTGCCCACGTCACCGCACGGTTCTCGACCGTCGATGTTCAGGACATTGTCCGACAGGTACAGGCCGACGCCAAACCGGTCGACAGCGAGATCGTGTCCAACGACAGATCCTACCTCATGCGCGTGCTGCCCTACGTGTCCGACGTCCAGCAAAAGCCCGGCGTCGTGATCACGATGATCGACATCGACGCGCTCAGCCGCGCCCGTACCCGCATTGCCGACATGGAACAGCTGCACGACGAGGTGCTCAAGGATATCGGACAGCTGATCGTGCGCTGGAACAAGGCGGATGGCGAGGTGACCTTTTGCAACGCCACCTTTGCCGAACTGTGCGGCGGGTCCATCGCCGACCTGCTGGGCACCGATTTCAAAACCCACCTCTCCGCCGAGGTGCACGCCAAGATCAACGACGCGACCAAGGAAATTGCCCCCGGTGCCTTCCGCCGCGTGATGTTCAAATATACCGACCCGTCGGGCGCAGACCGCTATTTTGACAACATGCTGCGCGCACTGTCGGACAAGTCGGGCAATATCTTCGGCTTCCAGATCACCGGGCGCGACATGACGCCGGATCAGGAATATATCCGCACTCTCGAAGAAGTGCTTGAGGTCGACCGGTCGGACTATCCCGCCTCCAAATACGGCTCGCATGTCGCCAAGAACGAATTGGCGCGGGTCGAGAAACTCTTTGAGATCGTGCAGTCCTATCTGGGCGCAACCCAGCTGCTGGTCACCATCGGCGGCCATGACGAAACGCCCAAACCGCTGGAACTGCCCGCGGTCAGCCAACCGGGCGTGGTGCCGCAAAGCGCCTATAACAGCCTCGAAAAAATCGTCTCCGACGACGCGGCAAGCTCTGAAACCGTGGGCATCCGCAAGGTCAACCTGGCGGGCCGCAATCAACACAAGACGCTGCTGAACGATCTGGGCGCATCCCGCGCTATCGTCGGCCCGATCATCTCGCGGAATGCGGTGATCGGACGGGTGGCTCTGGCCGTGTCCTCGCACCACCCGGACCGCGATTTCACCGAACTGGAACTGGCGCTCGCACGGATCACGATCCGCTGGGCCGGCTATATCTGGGACCGCAGCCGCACCATCGAAGCCATCGAAAGCACCAGCGCCCAGCTGATGCTGACCATCGATCACCTGCCTGCGCGGGTGTGGTTCAAGGACGACCAGAACAAGATCATCTGGCTGAATTCAACGGCGGCCGCCTCGATGGGCATGTCTGTCGAAAACGCCACGGGCATCAACACCTACGACCAGTTCCCCGAAATGGCCGGAAAATACCACAAGGACGACCTTGCGGTGATCAACTCGGGCCGTCCCAAGCTGGGGATCATCGAAAAGTTCACGCCCAAACACGGCCCGCACGGGTGGTCCAAGACCGACAAGATCCCTTACGTCGATCCGCGCACCGGCGCCCGCAACCTGCTGGTCATCTCGACCGACATCACGATGCTCAAGAATCAGGAGGCCGAAATCGAGCGGTTGAACAAGTCGCTCAATCAACAGCGGGGCCTTTATCGCGAGATCTACCAACACACGCCCGCGATGATGCTGACTACGGATGCCGAAAATCGTATCGAGGACGCCAACGACCTGCTGGCCAAAACGGGCGGTTATACCCGCGAGGAACTGATTGGCCGCGCCATGCGCGACGTGTTCCTCGAACGCAAGCGCGACACCGACCTGCCGCAGGTGGACGAACGCGACAGCGGCGAGCCGATGCGCCTGCTGTGCAGCAATGGCACCTTGTTGGACGTGGAACTGGCAGGCATCGACGACACGCTGGCCGACGGCGAATTCCGCCGCCTCTGGGTCGTGCACGACGTGTCGGCGCGCAACCTCGCCCTCGCCGCGCTTGAGGCCAAGAATTCCGAGCTGGAGCACCTCAATGACGGGTTGGCGCAATTCGCCTATGCCGCGTCGCATGACCTTCAGGAACCGCTGCGCAAGATCCGCCAATACGGCGACCTGCTGACCGAAGATTACAGCGACAATCTGGACAAGGACGGGCAATTCTACGTGGATGTGATGACGTCCTCGGCCGAACGGATGAGCAGCCTGGTCAAGAACCTGCTGCAATTCTCCAGCGCCTCGCAGGGGGATTTCACACCGCAGGAAATCCCGCTGGGCAAGCTGGTGGACAAGGTCGTCGACGACTACAAACAGGTGATCGAGGAAACTGGCGCGACCATCACCTCGGACACCCTGCCATCAGTGCGCTGCGACGAGAACCTTGTGCAGATCGTGTTCTCAAACATCATCTCGAACGCCCTGAAATACCGCGCGCCACAACGCGCGCCGGAAATCAAGGTGGGGGTCGAACAATCGGATGACCGCATCATCCTCAGCTTTACCGACAACGGCATCGGGTTCGACAAAAGCGAGGCGGAACGCATCTTTGACCCCTTCGTCAGGCTGGTCTCGAAATCCGAGGCGCAAGGCACCGGCATTGGCCTCGCGATCTGCCGTACAATCTGCGAACGACACAACTGGACGTTGACCGCTTCTAGTACGAAGGGTAGTCACACACGCATTGAAATCAGAATACCGATCGAAAGCAGCGAGTGGGCAAAATAGCAACCGGACGCCATGTCATCATCGTGGATGACGACGACGAAGACGTTTTTGCCATCCGGCGGGCGTTCTCCAAATATGATGACACGATCCAGCTCAAGCACCTGTCCGACGGGGCCAAGGCCGTTGACCATCTGCTCGCCATTCAGGAATTTAGGGATCTACCGGACCTCGTTCTGCTCGACATCAACATGCCGCGCGTGAACGGGTTTGAAACCCTTCAGGCCCTGCGCAGCTCCAACCTGACCCGGCATCTGCCAATCATCATTCTATCGACGTCGGATTCGGTGCGCGAAATTCGGCAAGCCTATGCCTCGGGCGCGAATGCGCACATGATAAAACCCAGTTCGATGTCGCGGTTACAGGAATTTGTGCGTGCCATTGCGCTGTTTTGGCTGGATACGGCGGCCTTGCCCAACCAGAACTAGGATCGGCGCTCAAAGATCTCGGCCAGCATGTCGGCCGTCACGTCGTCCTTCTCGAAAAACAGCAAATCACCATCCTGTCCTTGCACCTGCGGGTTCAGGACCGAAGACACGACAACGATCTGCACCGCCACGCCAAGGCTGCGCAAGGTCGCGACGGACTGCCGGTGATCGGTCTCGGGGGGGATGCGCGAATCCAACAGGACGACGCCGGGTCGGTCCTGTCTGATCGCCTCCTCCGCATCCTCTACAGACAGAAAACAGCGCAGCGTGAACCGCCCGTCGCGGTCCAGCAACCGTGACACGAGGTGGTGTTCCAGTGGATCGTCGTCGATAAAGATCACCGAATACGGCATCAAACCCTGCATCTGCGTTGCGTCAAGCAACGGACTTGGGGGCTTTTGCAGCCATTTCCAGTGTGATGCCAAATTTATTGTGCCCGGCATGCGACGCCCGGGCGCTTCCGCCCACGCGCTCCATGATATGCGCCACAAGCGCGAGGCCCAGGCCCGCATGCGACGCCGGATCGCGCGACCGAAATGGCGTGAAATCGGCGGCCGTTGCCTGAACGTCAGCCACAGTGGTGACCCGTAAGAGCGATCCATCGATGCGGATGGTGAAATTACCCCTGTCCGCCCCATGATCCGCCGCGTTTTCCGTCAGCGCATCCAGCGCCAGATCAAGAAGATGCGCGTCCGTCCATGCCGCACCCTCCCCGTCGACAAAGCATTCGAACCGCCCAAGGCGACCACCTGCCCGTGTCACCGCCGCACGCGCCGCCGGCCGCAGGTCGATCAGTCGGCACTCGGTCCGGTGGCTCGCCAGATCCGTGACCCTGCGCGTCATCCGCACCAGCGCAAACAGCTTTCTGGACTTGTCCTTGATCTGCTGGCTCAGCTTGCGCACTCGGTCCGGATCGTCCGCGTCCTCGGATACCATGTCAGACAGAAAGGCAATGTTCCGGCACAAGGCAGTCGTGTCATGCGCAAGTCGCGCAGCGATATCGCCGATACTGGCCGCCTGCACTTAGCTGTCGACCGTATGCAGCACGAGGGGCTTTTCGACCAATTGCGCCGCAACCGATTCAACATCGAACCGTTTCTCGATGAACCAGTCCGCGCCGTTCTTGAGACAAGTATGAATATGAACGACCGCATCCATCCCGCTCAGCACCCCGATCAGCGGCGGGTTCTCCGGATAGAGCGCGCGTATCGCATTGATGGTCGATAGACCGCTCAGCTGCCAGTCGACACCTTCGACATCCGGCATAAAGAGATCAACACAGATCAGGTCGACCCCCTCGCCGTTCTTCTTGAGGTAGTCCAAAGCGTCAACCACATTGTCAAAGGCGATCACGTCCGCCTTGCCAGACAGGGCCGCACCCAATGCACTCAAGTAGTCGACATCGTCATCGACCAAGACAATTCGTCTGTTCATCATTTAATCATTCCAAGCTTACAACCTAAAGGTGCCACAGAATTCTCAAATGTCAAATTGTATAACTCTTTGATCAGAGTACCGTACGCAGACTCAACCTAAGGTTTGACGCGCAACAGGTCTGTCAGCAAAACACGTAGAATCGAGGTTTCGATCGGCTTTGCGACCCATAGCGCGTCCAGCCCCTCGACCATATCCAGCGCGTCGCTGCCATAGCCGGTGGCGAATACAAAAGGCGTTCCGACGCTTTGCAACCTGGCCGCCACTGGTGTGCAGATCTCTCCGTGCAGATTGACGTCCAGAAGGCAGAAATCATAGGTTTCCGCATCGATGCACGCCAAAGCATCCGCAATGCTATTTGCTGAATCTATTTGAGAAAATCCCAATTCCTGCAATATCTTCCGCGATTGCATCGCAACAATGAAATTGTCCTCCACCAACAGCGCACGACCGCCAAATGTCGCTGCGGGTTGTTCGGAGTATTCGGGCTTTGCACCGCGGCTGCTCTGGCGGGCTTGCGGGACATCTCCGTCAACCACCACGTCCGCCGGGATCTGCAACCTCACCTCGACGCCACCTGGCAGGAATTGCAAGTCGGACACGCCGTTGAACTCGTAGCCAATGCCGTCAGCAACGATCGTGGTGCCAAATCCGGTGTGCGTCGGCGCAACCACCGGTGGTCCTCTGCTTTCAACCCAAAGCAGTTCAAGCACGCTCTCGTTAAGCCGCCAATTTACCGTAACGCGCCCTTTCGGCACCGACAGAGCCCCGTATTTTGCCGCGTTCGAGGTCAGCTCATGCATGATCAGCGCAATAACCGACGCCGCGTCCGGACGCAGCACGACCTGTGGGCCATCGATTGTCACACGCCCCAGTTCCCCCTCGTAAGGACGCAGTTCCAGCAGGATCAAATCCGCCAGCATCGCACCCTGCATATCGGCGCGCGTCAACAGATTATGGGCCCCCGCCAACGCGACGATCCGCCGTTCCAGCGCCGCGGCATAGGCTTCAATCGATGTGCTGTCCTGTCGCGACTGCGATGCCAGCGATTGCACCAGCGCGAGGATGTTGTGCACCCGGTGGTTCAGCTCCCGCACCATCAACCCCATGCGATGGCGGTTGTCGCTCAGCCGTTTCTGCGTGGCGAGAACTTGGGACAGCGCATCACAAAAGGCCTGCGCCAGTTCGATCTCGGCTGCCGTCCACTCCGATGACTGGTCTCGGTTTTGCTCCACATAGCTGTCAAATGACGCGCGCGGGTCAAGCCTCGGGCGGCCATCATCGACCGTCACGGTCTTTTCGGGCGCTCCGGCCCAACGCACGATCTGATCAATCCTGTCCCTGAAGAAAACGACCGATGCATCCTCCATCTCCGGCACGCGCGCTGCCAGGGCCCCGCCCGTTTGCCCCCAATCGACGTCGGGCATCCGTGCGCCGAGGTCATTGACAGCTGTCAGCGGCGCGTCTCCGGCCTCTTGCAAAAGAGAACGGCACGCATCCACAGGCGGCGTCTCCCCATATGTCAGCACTTGCCCGCCCAGCACCATCGCGACCCCGTCACAGGCGATCAACGCGGCCACCTCATCCCGTACCGCATCCCAATAGGCCCCTGCGGCCAGTTCGCTGTCATCCAGAACGACCAGCCGATTGGCAATGCCGAAACATTGGTTCCGCGCCTGTTGCCGCCGGCTCTCCAATGCGTGCTGGATCCGCAAGCTGATCAGCTTGCCCGCCAGTTCGGCCCCGACCAAAGTGTTCGGGTCAACCGTCTTGGCCGTCATATGGTGCGCGGCAAACAAGCCCCACAACGCCCCGTCCACCACAACCGGCACGGTCATGGTGGCCCCGACCCCCATATTCTCGAGGTATTGCCGATGCACTGCATCCTTGCCACGCAGCACCGCAAGGGACATGTCCAGCGGCTCGGCACCGGGCAAGCCGACGACGCCAGCATCCGGGCCCATGATATCCGAAAGCACCCGGATCGGGGTCCGGGCATAAAGCGTGCGCGCAATCCGGGGGATATCGCTTTCCGGGAACCTGAGACCCAGATACGAGGCCACATCCGGGTGCCGTGCCTCGGCCACCACCATGCCCGATCCATCGGGCAGGAACTGGTAAAACTTGACCCGGTCAAACCCGCATAAGGCCCGCAGCCGTTCGGTCGCTCTGTCGAAGAACGATGGCAAGTCGTTGAAATCCAGCGGACTTGTCAAAAAGCTCTGTGCCTGATGCAGCGCGCCGCCGCGCTCCTGGCCATGTGCGGGCTCTGGGATCATCTCGATCACGGCCCGCGTCCCGGCCCTGTACAACGACACCGCATAGGTGACATCACCGATCGTCTTGGGCGACTGCACCTCGCGCTGTCTCTCGATCGTGTCATGGCTCAGCGCATTGCGAAACCCGTGCAACTCTTCGGCAGAAAACACCGTGTCCGCAGCACCACCCACCAGTGCGTCCGGCACCGCGCCAAGGATCGGTGCGCAGTTGTCGCTGATGCACTCAATTGTCTCGCAGAACGCATCTAGTGCCACCAGCAGCCCAAAGCCCTGAATGCGACCCGGAATGTGGATCGGATCCTCGCTGCACCGGTCCAGTGCCTGCCGTAGCTCGTCTGCGGTAAGTGTCATAATGGCTTTCCGCTCGGGTCTTTTGTCATGTCAGATTGCACGGACACCGCGCCCGTGTGAACCATGACAAACCCCTAGCCGTTTTCCACCTTGGGTCGCAACAGCTCCAACACGGCAGTGACCAGTTCATCAGCGGTAAACGGTTTGCGCATCACGCGGTCGGCACCCATGTTTTCGACCGTCAGCAGCGGGTCGATGCCGGAATATTTGCTCGGCATGAAGCCACTGACCGCAATCGTCTTGGGTTGTTGCTCGCGCGGCAGTTGCGTACGCATCTTGCCCAACAGCAAAATCCCCCCGTCTTTCAGGGGTTGGCCGCTGTCGTCTCGGATGAAAATGTCTGCAATCACCGCATCCACGTGATCATGCTGGATCTGCGCCAACCCTTCGGTCGCGCCATGCACGTGCACCGTGTCGATCCCGGCCTGTTCAAACTTGTCGCGCCACGACTGAACGAGGTCAAAATCGTCTTCGAGAATAAGAACCTTCATGGCGGCGTCTTTGTGTAGCGGTCAACTCTGTCTTGGCAACCCTAGCGCGAAGCGTTCTGACGTCGACACATTTTCTGTCACCGCATGACAAACGGATTGGCCATCGGCGCGTCGGACGTGTTGATCCACGTGGTCTGCGTCCGGGTGTAATCGAGGATCGCCTCCATGCCCGCCTCGCGCCCGTATCCCGACTGGTTGAACCCACCAAACGGCGCGATGGGCGAAATCGCGCGATAGGTGTTGACCCAGCAAATGCCCGACCGGATGCGCCCCGACACCCGGTGCGCCCGCGCGAGGTTCTGGGTGAACACGCCAGACCCAAGGCCGAACTCCGTGTCATTGGCCAGCGCAATCGCCTCGTCCTCGGTGTCAAAGGGCAACAGCGTCATCACCGGGCCGAACATCTCTGTCTTCAGCGTCTGCGTCGCCGCATCCGTGCACGTCACCAGCGTCGGTGCCATGTAGTTGCCCGCGCGCGGCAGCGCTGCGCCGCCAAACCGGATCTGCGCGCCCTGTTCGGTTGCGCGCGCCAACGTCGCCGCAATCGTCTGCATCTGCCCTTCGGTACAGAGCGGCCCCACATGCGTGCCCGCCTCCAGCGGATCGCCCACGACGATGCCCTTGGATTTCTCCGCAATCAGGTCCGCCAGCGGCTCAAGGATCGACCTATGCACCAGCCCCCGCGACCCCGCGACACAGCTTTGACCCGAAGCGCCGAAATTGCCCGCGATCAGACCATTGGCCGCCCCTTCCAGATCCGCATCCTCGAACACGATTATCGGCGACTTCCCCCCCAGCTCCAACGTGGTCACCGCGAAATTCTCGGCCGAATTGCGCACCACATGCCGCGCCGTGCCCGGCCCGCCCGTGAATGCGATGCGGTCCACCCGCGGATGGCGCGTCAGCGGAATGGCGCAGTTTTCCGCGTCCCCCGTCACGACGGACACAACGCCCGGCGGGAACCCCGCCTCCTCGACCAACCGCGCGAATTCCAGCATGGGCACCGGGGCCGCCTCCGACGCCTTGAGGACAACGGTACAGCCCGCGGCCAGCGCAGGCCCCAGCTTGGTCGCGGTCAGGAACATCTGCGCATTCCACGGCACGATCGCCGCCACCACGCCAATGGGCGCGCGGCGGGTGAACACATGCATATCCGGCTTGTCGATGGGCAGAACCGCGCCCTCGACCTTATCGGCCAGCCCCGCATAGTACCGATAGTAATCGCCAACATAAGCCGTCTGCGCCGACGTCTCGGCAAGCAGCTTGCCGCTGTCCGTCGTCTCCAGCTCACCCAGATGACGCGCGTTCTCCTCGATCAGCGCGGCCAAGCGGTACAAGAGCTTGCCCCGCGCCGTCTGCGACATGTCCCGCCACGCCGGATCCTCCAGCGCCCGCGCCGCTGCGCGCACCGCCCGGTCGATGTCGTCCGGGCCGGCACAGGCAAAACTGGCCCAGGCCGCGCCACTGGCCGGATTCACCGTCTCCATGACCTGCCCGGCGGACCCTTCGGTCCACGCGCCGTCGATATACAGCTGATAATGCGGCAAATGTCCCATCGTTCCCCTCACTGAAACCTTGGCATGACGTCATCGATGAACCGCGCCAGCGACGCACGCTTGCGTTCGATGCTCATACCACTGTCCACCCAGAACGAAAATTCGTCGTAACCCAGATCTTCGTACCGCTTGATCCGGTCGATCACCTCTTGCGTCGTGCCGATGGTCAGATCGCGGCCGATCTTTTCATCCGTATACATCGGGTTGGCGTCCATCTCCGCCTGGGTGATCGGCTCGATCAAAGCCTGCCGGATCGGGCGCTTGTTCAGGAACCACGCCCCGAAATAGTTGTAGTACCGCCGCAGATCGCGCACCCCCTGCGCCACGTCATCCGCATCCTTGCCGACATAGGTGTGATGCAGCAGCATGACCTTGGGCCGCGGCCCGTCATAGCTGGCGCAGGCCGCGTTGAACCGGTCCATCAGCGTCTCGATCTCCTCCATCCCCTGCCACAGCGGCGTGACCTGAATGTTGAACCCGTTGTGCACGCCAAACTCATGGCTGTTGGGATCCCGCGCCGCGATCCAGATCGGCGGGCCGCCGTCCTGCTTGGGCTTGGGCGCGGACGTGGTCGGCGGAAAGGCATAGAATTCGCCCTCATGCGCGCAATCCCCGGCCCAAAGCTGTGGCAACAGGGGCGTCGTCTCGCGCATGCGCTGCCCCGCCTCCCAGGCATCCATGCCCGGCATCAGGCGCTCGTATTCAAACGCATAGGCCCCGCGCGCGATGCCCACCTCGATCCGCCCTTTCGTCATCTGGTCGGCTGCCGCCGCCTCACCGGCCAGCTTGATGGGATGCCAGAACGGGGCCACCACCGTGCCAGTGCCCAGACGCACATTCTTGGTCCGGTGCGCCAGATCGACCAGGGACAGGAACGGGTTCGGAGCAATGGTGAACTCCATCCCGTGGTGCTCCCCCGTCCACACCGCGCGCATGCCCCCCTGGTCCGCCATCTCCACCAGGCTGACGAATTCATCGTACAGAACATCATGCGGCTGATCCGGATTCAGGCGTTCCATATGCGCAAACAGCGAAAAATCCATGGGCATGCTCCTCTAGGACAGGGTGTGAATGTCGCCCGCCTCGGCATCGCCGAGATACAAGGCAAAGGTGCCGGTCCGCGCCTCAAGCGCAAAGCGCGCCATCATCTGACCCACCGGCGCAGAGGCAAAGGCAAGCGTCGGCAAGGCAGTGATTGGTACCCAGACCATGCCCTCGGGCACCGCTTGCTGTGCCGTCCGGGCAAGGTAATAGGTAAACCGCCGCCCCGTGCCCCGCTGCGTGAACGCGGAATAGACCTGGTCGATCTCTGCAGTGATCCCCAGCGCCGCCAACCCATCGGCCAGCCGCGCGCGCTGCGCGCCGGGGGCGGCATCCTCGACCAGAACGGGCTGCATCCCTTGCGCCGTGGTCTGCATCAAGACATGGCCGTCGCGTTCGATGATCGCGCCGCAAAACCCTGCCGCGCCTGTGTCTCGCTCCAGCCCGAGGCTGAAATACCGACCCCCGACATAGCCCAGCCCTGGCGCGTCGCGCTGCGCGATGTCCATGACGTGGCCCACGAGGATGATGTGATCGCCCGCCGGGATCACCTGCTCCGTACGGCAGGAAAACTGCGCCACGGCCTCGTCGATCACCGGCACGCCGTCTGCATTGATCCCGTGCGGCACACGGGCAAACCGGTCGCCCTTGTACCCGGCAAAAGTGTTGGACACGTCCTCCTGACCCTCGGCCAGCACGTTGACCGCGAAATGGCTGCACCGCTCGAACGCGGCAAAACTGGAAAGGAACCGCCCTGGACAGACCAGCAACAAGGGCGGATCCAGCGAGACGGAGGTGAACGAATTCGCCGTGAACCCGACCGGCGCGCCCGAGCCGTCCCGCGCGGTCACAACGGTCACCCCGGTCATGAACCGGCCAAAGCCCGTGCGCAGATCCTCTGGCGTCATCGCAGGCACCTCTCCGCAAACTCGACCAGCACCGCATTGACCACTGCCGCATGTGTCATCGGCAGCATATGTGCCGCCCCCTCCACCACGACGCATCGCCCCTGCGGGGCCAGTGCCGCCATGGCCTGCGACATCTCCGGCGTCGAATTGGGCTCCTCCGCGCCGGTCAGGAACAGCGCGGGACAACGCAGGCCAGCCAGCGCGGCATCCTCCGGCCCGTCCTCGGCGGCGAACACGGTATAGGCGGCGCGGTATCCGGCGAGGTCGGCATCCCGCAGCCACTGCTCACAGGCATGGCGCGCCTCGGACGGGGCCGTGCCGAACCAGCGGGCCAGCGTCGGCTCCGGATCCGCAACCGTCTGCCCGTCCAGCGACGCGGCGCGCGCGGTCACGGCGGCCTTGGCCGCGTCCGACCTGCGATAGACCGCGTTCATCGCCACCACGCCCTGCACCTCCGACCCCAGCGCCAGCGCCATCATCGCACCCATGGAATGCCCGACCACTACCGCAGGGCCATCGACCATCGCCCGCACCGGTGCCACGAAATCCTCCAACGACGACGCCCCCGACGGTGCCGCCGCCCCGTGCCCAATCATGTCCGGCGCAATCGCCCGGAACCCGGCCCCGGCCAGCGCGTCGATCTGCGACCCCCAGGCCTCTGCCCGCAGGCCCACCCCGTGCAAGAGCAGCACGACCGGCCCCTGCCCCGCCACAATGGCCGGGTGGCCCGCGATCTCAGACCGCTGCCGGGTTGTCCACGTCATGGCCCAAATCCTTGAGGTCCTGATACCGGTCGCCAATGCGGTGATGCGGACGCCCCGTGGTCGCACCGCCCAGAACTACAACGATCTCGTCGGCGCGCGGCGCATCCGGGATTGCGAACTGAATGGTCAGGTAATGCGACCGCCGCCCCGCATCGTTCTTGTCCATCAACGGCACCATGATCGGCGCATTCGCCCCGCCGCGCGTATTGGTAAAGGACAGATAGGATTTCGCCCCCACAGCCTCGCGGAAATGGTTTCCAAACCGCAGCGTATGGATCAGGCCCGAGGCATGTTCGACCTCACCGTCCAAGCCCACAACCGCCGCCTTGCCATAGGCCTCGATCGCGGCTCCGCCCCCGGCAAGCGCAATCATCCGGTCTGTCAGCAACTCGCCCAGTACCGGACCATAAGCCTGAATCTCGGGCTTGAGATCCTCCACAAACCGCCCCGCCCACGGGTTGCGCACCACCGCTGCGACCGCAAACATCCGCCACGGGCTGGCCGCGGGCTGGAACCCTTCGATCAGCACCTCTTCGTCATAGGTCACGATTTTTCGGATCTCGGGTGTCACGGGATGCGCCTCGTTTCTTGCGTGTCTCCCTTTCTTCGGACCGGCGCGAAATTTTGACAAACGAAAGAATCTGCGGCTTAGGTAGTAGCGTTGCTAATAGGTGCGTTACAGATGGCCAAATCCCTGCCCCCGCTCAACTGGTTCCGTTCGTTCGAGGCCGCCGCCCGCACGCTCAGCTCCACCGCCGCCGCCAATGAAATCGGCCTGACACAATCGGCCGTCAGCCAACAGATCCGCGCGCTGGAAAGCAGGCTGGGCGTCGTGCTCTTTGCCCGCCACGCCCGCGGGCTGACCCTGACGGACGAGGGGCGCAAATTGCTCCCGCAAGTCGAGGCCGCGCTCGAAACGCTGGCGACCGCGACGCGGCCCTACGCCCCCGCCCGCGACAGCGCCCACATCACCGTCGCGGCCTCGCTCAGCGTGATCGAATGGGTCATCGCCCCGGCCCTGCCCGCCTTTCACGCGCGTCATCCGGGCCTGTCGGTCCGCTTTGTCAGCACCATCTGGCCTGACGAATTCTCCGTCGCACGGGCCGATGTCGAAATCCGGTTCGGGTCGCAGAAACAGGTGGGGGCCAATGCCACGGCCCTCGGGCCGGACAGCCTGATCGTCGTGTCGAACAGTACCGCGCCGCTGGCGGATCAGCCGCTGATCGAAACCGTGGGCACCTCCAACGGCTGGCCCGCATGGGCGCACGCCAGCGGCATGACCCTGCCCGACCCCACATATTTCGCCGACTCTTATGGCCTTGCCCTGACCCTCGCCGCACAAGGCAACGGTGCCGCCTTGGTCAGTTCCGTGGTGGCCCGCGCGGCCCTGCGCTCAGGCCAGGTGACCCAGGCGCATCCGCGTGCGATCACCGGGGCCGAAGGGTATCACCTTGCCGTGCAACGGCATGCGCCCGAAACCGATGGCTTTGCCGCTTGGGTCGCAGATCTTGTGCAGTCCCCGCCCGCAGATACGCGGGTCAGTTCCGGATCCGACCAAAGGTCGACAACCGGTTGATCTCGTCCAGACGCTCCAGATTGACGACCGTGGACAGCATCAGCCGGTCCTGGCTCCAGTCGCCGGGCCGCTGGATCGCCACCGCGGTCAGCATGATACACGCCACCAACGGCAACAACGTCGCAAGATACAAAAGACGCGGATGCCGCAAGTGCCGCAAATCCAGCATGGACGTGATCCGCTGGTGCAGGAAGCTGGTGGTCGTGTCGTTGATACCCGACCGGTCCGCCGTAACCAGCGTGACCTTGGGCACCGCCACCACGAACATACGGTCGCGGCGCAGCGTCTGCTGACACACCGACAGCAACGTGTCGCAATAGGCGCGCACATCGATCCGACCCCGCCGCAATACTTCCGCATCACAGCTAAGCTCGCGCAGTGTCTCCACCTGCCGCTTCCACGCGTGATAGGCCGGGTTCAGGAAAAACGCGGGCTTCAGCGCCTCGAGCAGGATCTCCCAATCGATGTCACCCTGCCGCAAATGCTGGAACTCATGGGCCAGAGACACCTTCAACTCCTGAGGCTGACCCAGCATATGCGAGGGAATCACCACATAGTAATACCACAGCCCCCGCGTCGAAAATGGCACCAGCGTCCGGTCCGACAGACGCAGCCGTACGCGGCCAAACCTGCGCCACGCATAGCCCGAAGACACGATCCGGTAGAGGCACGCCATCGAATAGCACAGGCGCAGCACGCCCACCGCAAGGCTGATGGCAAAGGCAATAATCGCCGTCCACGCCACCCATCCGGCGGCGTTGATCACGTTGTTCAGGAATGTATCGCGCAAGTTCACCAGCCGCTCGAACTCGGTCGCCTGCATCTCGAACCCGCCGTTGAGGTAATAGGCGACGACCATGTCGGACAGGTTGATATTGACGCTCTTGGCGTACCCGCTGGTCTGCAGCGTCGTAAAGGCGAGGATCAGGAACGGCGAAAAGACAATGGCCAGAAAGATCGTGTTCAACAGCTTGAGCTGCGTGGCGTAACTATGTTTCAAACCCAGACGCATAAGGCTCCACCGAACCCCCGACCACAGGAAAAAAGCGATCACAATCAGGATATTGGCATTGATGAAAGCATCGAGAAGGGCATCACCCGGTATCATTTTTCAACCTCCGATCCACTAATGCCCGGATTGTCCCCAATGCTTCGTCCGTCAGTTCGTCGTCGTTGACAAGGCGCGCCACCAGTGACACGGGCGCGTCGTCAAACAACTTCATCGACAGATCTTTCAGTGAACGGGTCTGATAGGCGTCTTTGCCCAGCGTCGGCTTGAACACATGGCTCTTGCCATCCTTGCGGCTGGTGACGAATTCCTTTTGTTCCAGAATGCGCAGGATGGTCGCCGCCGACGTATAGGCAAGGTCCCGGTCTTCGGGCAAACGGTCCAGTACGTCCCGCACAGTGCCCTCGCCCAGCGCCCAGAGTTCGTTCATGAACTCCAGTTCCACCTCCGTCAGCAGCTCGTTATTCTTCTTCTTTCTCATACGGTACCATCCAGCACGTATAGCTCACTATTTGTGCAGAGTGAGTAAATACGAAGTTTTTAGTTTTTCAAAACGTTTTTCACACTTTCCAGAAACAGAATATGCCCCAAACGATCGACGCCCCCAAGGGTGCCCACAACGGTTGCCCCACCAAACCCAGCCACGCGAGAAAAATATAGGCACTTCCCAAAAGAGTGATGAACAGGCGATCACCCAGTGTCGTGGTCAGACCAAACACCCCCGTCCGTTCGATGCCGTCGCGATATTTGGTGATCTCGAGCACCGCAATCACGGCAATCGCGCCAAAGATGAAACAAAAGAGCGCAAAGGTCACAGGCGTCCAAGCCATCCAGAAACTGGGCCACAGCGGGTCGGTCCAGGAAAACCCCTTTTCCTCGGTTTGCTGGGCGACATTGCCCCAGCCCTGCGCCAGCGCGGCCCCCGGTGCCAGCGCGATCAGATATGCCAGGTGTTTCATCAGACCCTCCCCAGGGCAAAGCCCTTGGCGATGTAGTTGCGCACGAAATAGATGACGATGGCGCCGGGGATGATCGTCAGCGTCCCCGCCGCCGCCAATAGGCCCAATTCGTATCCGGCAGAGGATGCCGTCTTGGTCATGGTCGCGGCGATGGGTTTCGCGGCCACCGCCGTCAGCGTCTTGGCCAGCAGCAGCTCGACCCAAGAGAACATGAAGCAGAAGAACGCCGCGACCCCCACGCCCGCCTTGATCGTCGGCAAAAAGATGGTGACGAAAAAGCGCGGAAAGGAGTAGCCGTCCACATAGGCGGTCTCGTCCAGTTCCTTGGGCACACCGCCCATGAACCCTTCGAGGATCCAGACCGCCAGCGGGATGTTGAACAGGCAATGCGCCAGCGCGACGGCAATATGCGTGTCGAACAGGCCGACCGACGAATAAAGCTGAAAGAACGGCAAGGCGAACACCGCCGCCGGGGCCATCCGGTTGGTCAGCAGCCAGAAGAACAGCTGCTTGTCGCCCAGAAACCGATACCGCGAGAACGCATAGGCCGCAGGCAGCGCCACACAGACCGAGATCACGGTGTTCAGCGACACATAGATGATCGAGTTGATATAGCCCCAGTACCAGCTGGGATCGGTAAAGATGACCCGGTAATTCTCCAGCGTGAAGGTCTGGGGAAACAGGCTGAAGCCCGCGAGGATCTCGTTCGTCGTCTTGAACGACATCGCGACCAGCCAGTAGATCGGCAGCATCAGGAACGCGATATAGAGGATCGGGATGAGGGAGCGTTTTCTCATGTTGTGCCCTCCTGTCCATATGTGCCGCCCGGCACCGCCGGGCAGCCCTCTGTTC
Source organism: uncultured Tateyamaria sp. (assembly GCF_947487805.1). Taxonomy (GTDB): domain Bacteria; phylum Pseudomonadota; class Alphaproteobacteria; order Rhodobacterales; family Rhodobacteraceae; genus Tateyamaria. Next base: position 20,204 of record NZ_CANKXW010000003.1, read on the forward strand.
TGACGACTGTCAGAGGATCAATAATATCCCGGATCATTGCGCATCGTCCTTCGTCATAAGGGTATAGAACAGCCACGAAACCAACAGCGTGATGGCAAAGTAGATCAGGCTCATCGCCGCCGCCGGGCCCAGGTCGAACTGCCCCAGGGCAATCTTGACCAGATCGATGGACAAGAGCGTCGTCGAGTTACCGGGACCACCACCGGTCAGAACAAACGGCTCCGTATAGATGTTGAAGCTGTCCATGAACCGCAAAAGGATCGCGATGGTCAGAACCGTCTTCATCTTGGGCAACTGGATATAGCGGAACACTTTCCACGGGGATGCCCCGTCAATCTTGGCCGCCTGATAATAGGCATCCGGGATCGACACGAGGCCCGCATAGCTCAGCAGCACCACCAGCGACGTCCAGTGCCAGACATCCATCACGATGATCGTGACCCAAGCCGCAAACGGGTTCTGCGTCATGTCATAATTGATGCCCAACACGTCGTTCAGGAAATAGCCCATGAGCCCGATCTTGGGCAGGGTAAAGATGTTCCACATCGCCCCCACCACGTTCCACGGGATCAGCATCGGCAAAGCCATCAGCACCAGACAGACCGGCACCCACATGCCCTTCTTCGGCATCGACAGGGCAATGATGATGCCCAGCGGCACCTCGATGATCAGGATCAGAAAGGTGAACAGGAACTGCCGCCCCAAAGCGGCCTGAAACCGGTCCGACCGCAGGATTTGCTCAAACCAATCAAGCCCTTGCCAGAAGAACACGTTGTTGCCGAACGTCTCCTGCACGGAATAGTTCACCACCGTCATGATCGGCACCAGCGCGTTGAACGCCACCAGGAACAGAACCGGCAGGACAAAGAACCACGCCTTTTGATTTTCGGTTTTCATGTCCGTGCCGACCCCTCATTTTCAGTAGAAAGCCATCCGTCGCGGTAGAGCCGCGTGTGGTCCGGCCGAAACGCCAGATGCACCTGCGCCCCCTGCTCCGGCACGTCCCCTTCGACCACGGCCTTGACGCTGGTGTCCCCCAGCATCGCCTCGACCACGGCGTGGCGGCCCACATCCGACACCTTGCGCACCCGCGCCTCCAGCCCCTGATCGGAGAGACTGACAAACTCGGGCCGCACACCCAGTTCGGTGCGTCCTCCCTGCCCGGTCACCTGACCTTCCAGCGTCACGGGGTGGCCGTGCAGGAACGCACCGCCATCGCGTTCCTCGACCGGCAGGATGTTCATGCCGGGCGAGCCGATGAAGTGACCCACAAACGTGTGCTGCGGCCGCTCGAACAACTCGACCGGCGTGCCGATCTGGACGACCTCGCCCTCCTGCATGACCACCACCTGATCGGCAAATGTCAGCGCCTCGGTCTGGTCGTGGGTGACATAGATCATCGTGGCGCGCACCCGCTGGTGCAACTCCTTCAGCTTGGAGCGCAGCTTCCATTTCAGATGCGGATCGATCACGGTCAACGGCTCGTCAAACATCACGACGTTCACATCGTCGCGCACAAGGCCGCGCCCCATCGAGATCTTCTGTTTGTTGTCGGGCGACAGATGCGAGGCGCGGGTGTCGAGCATTTCCTCGACCTCCAGCATGGTCGCGATCTCGGCCACCCGCTCGGCGATCCGCGCCTCGGCCACGCCGCGATTGCGCAGCGGAAAGGCAAGGTTGTCGCGCACGGTCATCGTGTCGTAGATCACCGGAAACTGGAACACCTGCGCGATGTTGCGCTGATCGGGGGGCAGGTCAGTGACGTCGCGGTCATCAAACAGGATCCGCCCCTCGGAGGGGACGAGCAGGCCCGAGATGATATTGAGCAGCGTGGACTTGCCGCAGCCCGATGGCCCCAGCAGCGCATAGGCGCCGCCATCCCGCCAATCGAGATCGATTTCCTTGAGCGCGTAGTCCGCCGGCCCGGAGGGGTTTGGCAGATACGAATGACGCAGGTTCGAAAGTGTGATCTTGGCCATCACACACCTGCCCAATGGTGCGCATGAATGCACACCCTGCACGGCGCCGTAGGGTGTGCCTTTACGGCGCACCGATATTGCGAAACCGGGGTCATGCCACGAGCCTCCCATCTTGCGAGAAATAATAGGCACGGCTGGCATCCATGTAGAAATCATGGGCCTCGCCGACCTCGTAAGGGTGCACCCCATGCGCCAGCGACACCCAGCCATCCGTGCCCAGTTCGAAATGCGCACTCGATTCCGAGCCGGACAATTCGGTGACCAGAACCTTGCCGGACAATTTAACATAATCTGTCCCCGCGGGGACAGGTGTGACGTGGTGCGGCCGGATCGCCATCGTATACGCCCCATCGGGCAGCGCCGCGGCCGGGCCGGACAGGGTCCAGCGTGCGCCGGTATCAAGCTGCGCCTGATCGCCGGTCTTGGTGACGCGTGCCGCATTGATGGGTGGGTCGGAAAACACTCGCGCCGCGGTCAGGCTTGCGGGGTTGCGATAGATGTCGGCGGTCACGCCGAACTGGCTGACCGATCCGTCCTCCATCAGCGCGGTGCTGCCGCCCAGCAGCAGCGCCTCCTCGGGCTCGGACGTGGCATAGACCACCACCGCCCCGCGCCCGGCAAACAGTTCGGGCAGCTGTTCGCGCAACTCTTCGCGCAGCTTGTAGTCGAGGTTCGCAAGCGGTTCGTCCAGAAACACCGCGCGGCTTTCCTTGGCAATGGCGCGCGCCAGCGCGCAGCGCTGCTGCTGCCCGCCCGAAAGCTCGTGCGGGCGACGGTGCAGCATGGGCCGCAGTTGCAGGATGTCCGCCGCCTCTTCGACGCGGCCCTGGATCTCGGATTTCGCCATGCCTGCGACCCGCAGGGGGGAGGCAATATTGTCGTACACCGTCATCTGCGGATAGTTCACAAAGAACTGGTGCACGAGGCTGATGTTGCGTTTCTGCGTGGACAGTTTCGAGACGTTCTGCCCATCCATCCAGATCTCTCCGCTCGCCAGCGGGTCAAGGCCCGCCATCAGCTTGATCAGGGATGTCTTGCCCGATCCGGTCTGGCCCAGCAGGACGTTGAAATGTCCGGTCTCCAGCACCAGCGATGTGGGTTTGATATGCGTGATGCCACGCGTCACCTTGCTGGCCTGCTTCAGCTCGATTGTCATGGGATGTACCTGTGTCGAGAAATGGCCGGGGCTCCGTATCGACCCCGGCCTGCGCCTGCCCGCTTGCACTCACCAAGCGGGCAGGCTGGGAGTTTAGTTCTGCCAGCGCGCGACCAGCTCGTCATAGTTCACGGTCTCGCCTTGCGGCTTCTCGTTGTCGAGCTTGGGCTTGGCGCCGCCATTGGCGAACCAGTACTCGGCGTCACGCTCTTCGTTCAGACGTGGGCCACAGCCACCGTAAACACCCGCCGCTTCATCGGCCTGCTGCATCCGGGCCATGGTGATGTCCATCTCTTCGGCCAGACGGTCCATCGCCTGTTGCGGAGTGAAGGCACCGGAGTTCACGTCACCGATCTGCTGCCACCAGATTTGGGCCAGCTTGGGATAGTCGGGCACGTTGATGCCGGTGGGCGACCATGCCACGCGATCAGGCGAGCGGTAGAACTCGACCAGACCACCCAGTTTGGGTGCGCGTTCGGTAAAGCTTTCGTGGTTGACCGAGCTGTCGCGGATGAAGGTCAGACCCACATGGGACTTCTTCACATCGACGGTCTTGGACGTCACGAACTGGGCATAGAGCCACGCGGCCTGGGCACGGTCCGACGGAGTGGACTTGAGGAAGGTCCACGACCCCACGTCCTGATAGCCAACCTTCTGACCTTCTTCCCAATAGGGGCCGTGTGGGCTGGGCGCCATCCGCCACAGGGGATTGCCTGCATCATCGACGGTGTTGTTGCCTTCAGACTTCGGCTTGACCATGTCGGCGGTAAAGGCGGTGTACCAGAAGATCTGCTGGGCCACGTTGCCTTGCGCCAGTGCGGGCAGCGATTGGTAGAAGTCATAGGACGCCGCACCCGGAGGGGCGTAGTTGCGCAGCCACTCGTCCCACTTGCGGATCGCATAGACCGCCGCAGGGCCGTTCGCCGCACCACCGCGCGTCACGGACGCACCGGCAGGGTTGCACGACCCGGCTTCCATGCGGATGCCCCATTCGTCGATCGGCACACCGTTCGGCTCACCCTTGGACCCGGTGCCTGCCATCGACAGCCACGCATCGGTCATCCGCCAGCCCAGGTCGGGCGCGCGCTTGCCGTAGTCCATGTGGCCATAGATCGCCACGCCGTCGACTTCCGTCACATCGTTCGAGAAGAAATCAGCGATGTCCTCATAGGCCGACCAGTTGACCGGAACACCCAGCTCATAGCCGTACTTGGCCTTGAACGCGGCCTTGTTGTCCGCGTCGTCGAACCAGTCCTTGCGGAACCAGTAGAGGTTCGCAAATTGCTGGTCGGGCAACTGATAGAGGTTGCCATCGGGACCGGTCGTGAACTGCACACCCATAAAGTCGCCAAGGTCCAGCGTGGGCGATGTTGTCGTCGCCCAGTCACCCGCCATCTGTTCGGTCAGGTTGTAGGCCAGTTGCAGACGCGAGTGCGTGCCGATCAGGTCAGAGTCGTTGACATAGCCGTCATAGAGGTTCCGCTGGGTCTGCATCTGTGTCTGCACAGCCTGCACAACCTCGCCCTCGCCGAGGATCTGGTGGTTGACCTTGATCCCGGTGATTTCCTCGAACGCCTTTGTCAGCACTTCGGATTCGTAGCCGTGGGTCGGAATGCCCTCGGACAGCACGTTGATTTCCATGCCCGCATAGGGCTCCGCCGCGCCGATGAACCATTCCATTTCCGACATCTGCTCGGCCTTGCTGAGCGTGGATGGCTGGAATTCCTGGTCAATCCATTTCTGAGCTGCCGCCGCATCGGCCAAAGCAGTCCCATGCCCCGCGATGACAGCGATAGCTGCAGTCGCGGAGAGCAGATACTTACGCATCTTGTCTCCTCCCAAAATGTGTTTGTGAGCCGGATTTCGCCGGCTGAGCTACGATATGCCTAAAGAATCTTTCCTGTCAAACTAAATAATTAGTAGTTTTTTAACGTTTAATTACAATGGATTAACGCGGTATCTGTCGAAAATTTCGCAACAAAAGCGCTTTGGCCACCCGGCCGTTGTCCGCGCATCTGCACCCGCTGTGCACGCCGGACTTTGCCGGATCGGTACCTGTCGGGATGGCCGTTTCAGGCATCCTTGTACTGGGCAAAACTCTTGCGGTTGCGCGACGCGATATGCGCGCCGACCGTGACCGGGTCATGGAGACAGTCCGCACGCGCCACGCCAAGGTCCGCCGGGTCCACCACCGTGTCCGTGTGTGGGTCGAAGAACACCGGGATCGAATAGCGCGCGTCCTCCGTGCGGTTGATCACCCGGTGCAGGGTCGAATTGAACCTGTCATTGCTCCACCGTGCCAGCAAGTCACCGATGTTGCACACGAGCGTGCCGTCAATGGGCGGCGCTTCGATCCACTCACCGGACCGTGCGCGCACCTGTAAACCGCCACTGGCGTCCTGCAACAGCAGGGTCAGGACACCGAAATCCGTGTGCGGCGCGACACCATAGCGCCGCGCGGCCTCGTCGGCTTGGGTCGAGGGCGGATAGTACACCGCCTGCCCCCGCGCCAGCGGTTTGGCATAGGCTGCATCGAACTGGTCAGCGGGCTGCCCAAGGCTGAGCGCGATGGCGGACATCAGGCGACGCCCCACATCGCAGACCGCCGCGTGATAGGGGGCCAGGCCGCGCCGGAGGTCCGGGCAGACCGCATCCGGCCACTGGTTGGGCGCAACCATCGGTTTGCCCGCACGCCAGTCGGGATCATCCTCTGCCACCTCGGCGGCCCAAAAGAACACCTCTTTGAGGTCATGGGTGTCCGCCCCATCCAGCCGCGACATGCCCTGCGCCATCCACCCGCGTTGGTATGTGTCGATGGCGACAGACGCCTTGGCCTCTGTGTTCAGCGCAAAGAACCGTGCGGCGGCGTCAAAGGCGCGGTCCATCAGGGACTGTGCGATCCCGTGACCCGAGACATAAAAAAACCCGTGATCCGTTGCGGCGGCATAAATGGCCTGCGAGACCGCATCCACCCCCTCCCCCGCCATGAGGGTGGATATGTCGATCACCGGGATCGTCTTGGCATCTGTGGCACGTGCGGCGGCAAAGGGGGTGTCGGTCATGGCTGCACCTCAGTAGGGCTGAGAAAGGCGGGTTTGACCGTGCCGGGGCGGACCCTTTCGATCTCTGTCAGGATGTCGATCACTGGCATCAGGGTCACATCGCGGATCGCGGGTTTGTAGGGCGGCAGGTTGGTGCATTCGAGCAGGATGCAGCGATGCGCGGGCCGGATGTGTCCCGTGATCAACGCGCGCATCTCTCGGGCGGCGCGGTCCTGATCCAGATGCGGCAGGTTCTGCCCGATCACCTGACGCAGGTGCATGTCCGGGCCCAGCCCCACGATGCTGGGCGCAAACGCGCCGTGGCGGCCCAGATGTGGCGCGCCAAGGCTGCCCGCGTCGAAGGTGACGATCATCACCTCGTCCGGTGTATGGGTCCGGGCGATGCGGTCCAGCGCCACCAGCGACGAGGCAATGACCGGACGGTCGGTCAGGGCGGCCAGGTGCCCCTGCCAATAGGACAGGAACCCGCAAGAGGTCACGATGACTTCGCCCGAGGCTGCGCGCAGGGCCGCCTCGAACGGGGCAATGTCGATCTCCTGCGGCGCGCCGCTGACCACATGCGCCACCGTGGCGCTGGGGATGCGCAGCACCTCGACGGCATCGCGGTACGTCTCGGCACTGCCCACGTCGCCCGGCACCCTTGGGAAATCGGTGTCGAGTTGCAGGACGGTGACAGAGGGTGCCATGGCTATTGCCGGATGTTGTCCGGCAGCCACGTGGCCAGCCCCGGAAACGCCACGAGGATCACCACCATCAGCAGCATCAGCCCCACCATCGGGATCGCGGTTTTGGAGATATAGCCGATGTCATGCCGGGTCATGCCTTGCAGCACAAAGAGGTTGAAACCGATGGGCGGCGTCACTTGCGCCATCTCGACCACCACGACGATGAAGATGCCGAACCAGATCACGTCGATGCCCGCCTGCCGGATCATCGGCTCGACAATCGCCATGGTCAGCACCACCGACGAAATTCCGTCGAGGAACATGCCGAGGATCACATAGAACACCGTCAGCGCCGCAATGAGCGTGATGGGCGACAGGTTCATCTGGTCGATCCACGCGGCCAGCGCGCGGGGCAGCCCGGTGAACCCCATGGACAGCGACAGGAACGCGGCCCCCATCAGAATGAGCGCGATCATCGCGGATGTGCGCGTGGCCCCCATCAGGCTTTCGAAAAAGGCCGAGGCCGTGAGCGACCGCTGGAACGCGGCCAGCACAAGCGAACCGATCACACCCACCGCCGCCGCCTCGGTCGCGGTGGCCCAGCCGAAATACATCGACCCGATCACGGCAAAGACCAGCATCAGCACAGGGATCAGGAACCGGCTTTCCGAGAACATCTCGCCCACGCTCATCCCCGGTTCGGGGGCCGGGCGCTGTGCGGGCCGGAAATAGTGCCAGGCGATGATGTAGGACATGAACAGACCCGCGAGCACGAGGCCCGGAATGATGCCCGCCATGAACAGCTTGATGATGCTTTCGTTGATCGACACGCCATAGACGATCAACGTCAGCGACGGCGGGATCATCAGGCCCAGAGTGGCCGCCCCCGCCAGCGTGCCGACGATCATGTATTCGGGATACCCCCGCTTGCGTAGTTCGGGGATCGACATCTTGCCCACCGTGGTCAGCGTCGCCGCCGACGACCCCGACACGGCGGCAAAGATGGTGCAGCCCGCAATGTTGGTGTGCAGCAACCCACCGGGCAAAAACCGCATCCACGGGGCAAGCCCGCGGAACATGTCCTGCGATAATCGGGTCCGGTACAGGATCTCGCCCATCCAGATAAAGAGCGGCAGCGCAGTCAGGGTCCAACTGCTGGACCCCGTCCAGATCGTGGTGATCATCGCGTCGCCCGCGGGGCGGGTGGTAAACAGCTCCATCCCCACCCATGCGACGCCCATCAGCGCCAGACCGATCCACACGGACGACCCCAGTAGCGTGAACAGGACAAAGAGAAAGACAATCGTGGCGTAGGCTTCGGTCATTCCACCGTCTCCGATACGATCGGGTTCACACCGGTGATCAACATGCGGAACAGGGTGTCCCACAGGGCGATGGCCAACAGGACGGTGCCCACGGACATGGCCAGTTGCGGGATCCAGACGGGGGTATAGACCAGCTCGCTCGACCGTTCGGCCCAAACGGAGCCCCAGTCGCGCAGCGCGTAGCTGGGCAGGCTGAAGAGGGTCACGACCCATTCGGGGATCTGGTCCTGGCCCTGCGTGCGGTCGTTCAGCATCTCGGAAAATGCGTTGGTCTTGATGGCGTAGCGGGCGAAATAGGTGGCGATGACCGCCGCGGCAAAGACCGCGAACACATCGAGCCAGCGTTTCAGGAAATCATTGGCGTTCAGGATGATCGACACCCGGATATGCGCCCCCCGCGTCATGGCGTGGCACAGCGCGAAAAAGGACGTGGCCGCCATGGCGTAGCCCGCGAACTCGGTGGTGCCGGGCAGCGCGACACTGGCCCAGCGCGCGATCATGCCTGCCACGATCAGCCCCAGAATGGTGATCATGAACATCGCGGCGACGATCCCGCTGGCCAGGTACACCCCGTCAAGCCCACGCCAAAGCGGCCGCAGCACACGCTCGAGCCGCGGCCCCGCGATCAGGCAGATCACGGCAAAGACGGACGGAAGAACAAAGAGCCAGACCCAAAGCGGCAGACCCATGACAGGCGACCAGTCGCGCATGGTGGTTATCCGATGCTGATAGACAAGAAACCGGCGCCGTCAGGTGCGGCGCCGGTTCGGGTTTGGTGGATCAGTTGGCCTTGTAGGCGTCCAGGATCGCCTGACCGTCCGCGCCTGCGGTTTCCAGCCACTCGGCTGTCATCTTGGCGCCAATGGCCTCCAGCTCGGCAAGGAAATCGGGGCCTGCATCCTCGACGGTCATGCCGTTCTTGGCCAGCTCGTCGAAATAGAAGTTGGACAGTTCCGCAGACTTGGCCGCACAGCTGGCCGCCGTCTCGTCCGCGGCTTTTTGCAGCCCGGCGCGCACGTCGTCGTCCAGCCCGTCCCAGACCTGCGTGTTGACCATCACATAGTTGCGCGGCAGCCATGCGTTGACCTTGTAGTAGTGGCTGAGATGTTCCCACACCTTGCGGTCATAGCCGGTGGAACCGGAAGAAATGAAGGCCGAGGCCACGCCCGTCGCCAGCGCCTGGCTGAGTTCGGCCGCTTCGATCTGGACGGGGATCATGCCCAGTTCCTCGGCAAAGGTCGCGGTGGCCGAGTTGTAGGACCGGAACTTGATGCCCTGCGTGTCGGCGGAGGAGGCGACTTCCTTGTTGAAGTAGAACCCCTGACCGGGCCACGGGCAGGTATAGAGCGCCACGAGGTTCAGGTCGGCCAGCTGGGCGTTCACGGTGTCGCGCGCGGCCTCCCACAGCTTGGCATTATCCTCGTAGGTGGTGGCAAGGAACGGCAGGTTGTCCCAGGCCAGCAGCGGTGCTTCGTTTGCGTGGGCGGACATGAACCGCTCGCCGATGGGCACCTGGCCGGTCTGGATCGCGCGCTTGATGTCGCCGCCGCCAAAGAGCGACCCGCCCGGATGCACGGTGATGTCGATGGCGCCATCGGTGTATTCGCGCACCTTGTCGGCAAAGATCACGCCATGTTCGGAATGATAGTTCGTGGCGGCATAGGCCATGGGCATGTCCCAGGACTGTGCGTGGCCATCCGCCCAGGCGCCGCTGGCCGCCGTCAGGCCAATCGCCATGGCGGACGCTGTTTTCACATATGTTTTCATTGATAATCTCCCGGTCGGGCCACGTCTAGCGCGCGGCATATTTTGCTGGATCAAAAGGCGTCAAATCTGCGTTTGGTGGTGTGCCTGCAATCAGATCCGCGATGATCCGACCCGTTTTGGGACCACCTGTCAAGCCGACATGTTGATGGCCAAAGGCCGAATAGCTGCGCCCGCCTGCATCATTGGCACCAATCAGCGGCAGGCTGTCTGCGGGGGCAGGCCGATGCCCCATCCATTCCACGATCCCCTCGTGGTGCAGATCCGGCAACAGGGCAGCGACCTGCCTGCGCAACATCTCGAGCGGGGCGCGGCTGGGGCCCGCGTCCAGGCCGCCGAACTCGATGACGCCAGCCGCGCGCAACCGGCCCCGCATCGGCGTCAGCACGAATTTGCCGCTGGCCACCATCATCGGGTTCTTCGGCATCACCGACGGGTTCAGCAGCTCGATGTGATAGCCGCGTTCGCTTTCGAACGGGACGGAGACGCCCAGCTTGTGCGCGATGGGTTTCGACCATGGCCCCATGGCAAGGACGATGCGGTCGGCGCGCATTTCGCCCTCGCCCGTGCGCAGTGCGCGGATCGCGCCGTCTGAGACGTCGATATCCGCGATCTCGGTCAGGACCAGCTGGCCACCTTCGGCGACAAAGTGATCGGCCAGCGCCTGAACGTACGCGCCCGGATCCGAAATGCGCCCGTGGTTGCGGCAGCGTACCACCGTGTCAAAGGCATCGCCGAAGACCGGGTCGTCCTGCGCATAAGTCGCCCCCGACACCACGTCAAAGGCGTAGCCCAGCGCGCGGCGCTTGTCCCAGCCATAGGCGTCGGCCTGATAGGCGGCGCGCGTGGCATAGCCAAAGCAATAATCCTCGGTGCTGATGAACCCTTCGGCCCCGGTGCCCGCCGCCAGCGCGCGATGCTGGTCCACCGTGTCGTGCAGCAGCATCGACATGGCCGCGCCATAGCGGTCGACATGCGCATCCGAGGCATGGCGCAGATAGCGCCACAGGAACGGCATCAGCCGCGGCAGATAGGACCAGCGCAGGAACAGCGGCGCGTCACGGTCCAGCAACATGCCCGGCGCGCGGCGCAAGAGGCCGGGCGTGGTCACCGGCAGGATGGCCCCCGCGGCCAGCACGCCCGCATTGCCGTGGCTGGTGCCGCTGGCGGGTCCTGTCCGGTCCACAAGGGTCACGTCGTGCCCGGCGCGCTGGATCCAGATGGCACAGGACACCCCGACGATACCCGCGCCCGCGACGATGATCTGCATCTGTTGCCCCCTTGTGACCCTGCGGCACAGATCACCGCAGGCAGCGGGTCAGCACAACAGGTTTTTTGCAAGGCTGTCGCGGTCAGCGCCCCTGCCGCACGCCTGTGGGCGTGACCTGAAACGCAGTGCGAAAGGCACGGGTCATGGCGCTGGCGTTGTCATAGCCGCAGCGCCCGGCGATCTCGGACACGGGCAGATCGGTGTCAGCCACCAGTTGATAGGCGTGGTTCAGCCGCAGGCGGTGATAGACGGCCTGCGGCGTGGCCTGCATCACCGCGCGCATCCGCTGTTCCAGCGTCTTTTGGGTGCAGCCGATGCGCCGGGCGAGCGCCGGGATGGTCAGCGGGTGTTCCAGCGTCTCCTGCATCACTGCGAGCGCCCGCGACACGGTGCGGCCGGGGCGCGACGGAGCCTGCCAGCGCGCGGGACCCGCCTGCGCCGACATGAAAAGCTGTGCCACGTCCAGCGCCAGAAGCGGGCCGTGCCGTTCGGAGATCAGGTGGAGGACGAGGTCAAAGGCCGCCATCGCCCCCGAACAGGTCAGGCGCGCGCCGTCGATGACATAGCGCGCGCGCTGGACGTCGATATGGGGGAACGCCTCGGCAAAGGCGGTCAGCTCGTCCCAGTGGATCGTGGCCCGCGACCCGTCCAAGAGCCCCGCGCGCGCCATCAGCCACGGGCCGGTGTCAAACCCGCCGATCACGCCGTAGCGTCCCGCGACCCGGCGCAGCGCGCGCACCACCGCCCACTGGTCCAGCGCCCGCACCCCGTAGGACGGCATTACATAGAGCGTGTCGCCCGTGGCCGCGTCCAGCGCGCAATGCGGCGCAACCTGAAGCCCGCTCGAGCTGTGCACATGCGCGCCGTCGAGGGTGCAGAACCGCCAGCTATAGAGGGTGCGGCCCGCGAACCCGTTGGCCGCACGCAAGGGTTCCACCGTGTTGGCAAGGCAGTGGTTGGAGAACGCATCAAAGAGCAGCACGTCAATATGCTGTGTCTGGGCGTCGATATATTCCGAACTGTGCATGATTGCAGGGTAATCCTGCACAGCATAGGCGCGCAAGCTGCGCTGTGCTGCGCTTGCAAGCGGCAGGCGGGAAAGGATCCGGCACATGGACTTTGGACTGAGCACGGAACAGGAGATGATCGTCTCTACCGTCCGGACATTTGTGGAAAACGAGATCTATCCGCACGAGGCCGAGGTCGAGCGCACCGGCCATGTGCCGCCCGAGCTGGGCGCGGAGATCAAGCAGAAGGTCATCGACCTGGGATTCTATGCCTGCAACTTTCCCGAAAGTGTCGGCGGCGCAGGGCTGAGCCATCTGGATTTCACCCTCGTCGAACGTGAACTGGGCCGCGGGTCGATGGCGCTGACGCATTTCTTTGGCCGGCCGCAGAACATCCTGATGGCCTGCAACTCCGAACAGCGCGAACGGTATCTGCTGCCGGCGGTGCGTGGCGAGCGGATGGACGCGCTGGCCATGACCGAGCCGGACGCCGGATCGGATGTGCGCGGCATGAAATGCACCGCCACGCGCGACGGCGGCGATTGGGTGATCAACGGATCGAAACATTTCATCTCGGGCGCGGAGCACGCGGATTTCTTTATCGTGTTCATTGCCACGGGCGTGGACGAGACACCCAAGGGCCCCAAGAAACGGATCACCACGTTTCTTGTGGACCGGGGCACGCCCGGCTTTGAGGTGCGGGACGGGTACAATTCGGTCAGCCACAAGGGGTACAAGAACTGCATCCTTTATTTCGACGATTGCCGCCTGCCGGATGCGCAGGTTCTGGGAGATGTCGATGGTGGGTTCGCGGTGATGAACGAATGGCTTTATGCGACACGGATCACAGTGGCGGCGTTTTCGGTGGGCCGGGCGCGGCGCTGCTTTGACTATGGGTTGCGCTATGCCGCCGAACGCAAGCAGTTCGGGCAGGCCATAGGCAAGTTTCAGGGCGTGGGGTTCCAGCTGGCCGACATGATCACCGAGATTGACGCGGCCGACTGGCTGACCCTGGCGGCGGCCTGGCGGCTGGACCAGGGGTTGCCGTCGAACCGCGAGATCGCGTCCGCCAAGCTCTATGCCTCCGAAGCGCTGGCGCGGGTGACGGATGCGACCTTGCAGATCTATGGCGGCATGGGGTTGATGGATGATTTCCCCATCGAGCGGTTCTGGCGCGATGCGCGGGTGGAGCGGATCTGGGACGGGACCAGCGAGATCCAGCGCCATATCATCAGCCGCGACCTGTTGCGTCCGCTTGGCGCGTGAATTGGGATCGAATGGGCATGGCCCATCCGACAGGAGCGAGGGGCCAGCCCCTCGCGCTCCCCGAGGTATTTGGCGCGAAAGGAAGCAGTCATGGGTGACGTGATGCGCATGATGCGGCCCCGGTCCATTGCCGTGGTGGGCGGTGGTGCGTGGTGCGCGCAGGTGGTGCAGCAGCTGGCGCAGTTCGGTTTTGACGGGCCGGTGTGGCCGGTGCATCCGCGGGTGGCGGTGGTGGCGGGCTTGGGTGCCTATCCAACGGTGGGGGATTTGCCGGACGCGCCGGATGCGGTGTTTGTGGGCGTGAACCGTCATGCGACGGTGGAGGTGGTGCGAGCACTTGCCGCGATGGCTGCGGGCGGGGCGGTGTGCTTTGCCTCCGGGTTTTCGGAGGCCGCGGCGGAGGATGACGGTGCCGCGGACATGCAGGCGGCCCTGGTTGCGGCGGCGGGCGACATGCCGATCCTCGGGCCCAATTGCTATGGGTTCATCAATGCGCTGGACGGGGCGTTGTTGTGGCCGGATCAGCATGGCTGTGTGCCGGTGGCACGCGGTGTTGCACTGTTGACGCAAAGTTCGAACATCGCGATCAACCTGACCATGCAGCAGCGCGCCCTGCCCGTGGCCTATGCGGTGACGTGCGGAAACATGGCGCAGACCACGCAGGCGCAGATCGCCATGGCGCTGCTGGACGATCCGCGGGTGACGGCGATCGGGTTGCATATCGAGGGGTTTGGCGCCCTGCCCGCATGGGAGGCGCTGGCCGCACGGGCGCGGGTGCGCGGTGTGCCTCTGGTGGCCGTCAAGGTGGGTGCGTCGGATCAGGCGCGGCAGGCGACGGTGTCGCATACCGCATCGCTTGCGGGCAGTGATGCGGGCGCGCAGGCGGTGCTGGACCGGCTGGGCATTGCGCGGGTGCGCAGCCTGCCCGACCTTTTGGAGACGCTGAAGCTTTTGCATGTGAACGGGCCGGTGGCGGGGGGGCGCATCGCCTCGATCAGCTGTTCGGGGGGCGAGGCGAGCCTGATGGCGGACATGGCGCTCGGGGCTGGGTTGACCTTTCCCCCGGTGACCACAGCGCAGGCCTGCGCATTGCGTGCAGCGCTGGGGCCGATGGTGGCCCTGGGCAATCCGCTGGACTACCACACCTATATCTGGCGCGATGCCGACGCGATGGCGCAGGCGTGGCAGGGTATGACGGGTGACGGCATCGACATGACGCTGTCGGTTGTGGACTATCCCGTGACCGATGCATCCGACTGGACCTGTGCGACGGAGGCGGCGCTGGCCGTGCGGGCGGCGACGGGGCGGCCCTTTGGCGTGGTGTCGACCTTGCCCGAGCTGATGCCGCGTGACGTAGCGCATGAGCTGATGCAGGGCGGGGTCGTGCCGTTTCAGGGCATGGGCGAGGCGCTGGCCGCCATCCGCGCGGCACGCACCCGCGATGTGGGAACGCCCGCGCCGATCTGCCCGCCGGGCACACGCGCGCCGACGCGGACCCTGAGCGAGGCGGAGGCGAAGGACGCCCTTGCCGCCCATGGGCTGAACGTCCCCGGCCACGTGGCGACCACGCCCGCGCGTGCGGCGACGGATGCCGCGCATCTGTGCGCGCCGCTGGCGGTCAAGGGGCTGGGCCTTGCGCACAAGACCGACGCCGGAGCGGTGCGCCTGAACGTGGGTGCGGCGGATCTGGAGCAAGCGGCGCAGGACATCGGCACCGACGCCGTGCTGGTCGAAGAGATGGTGCGGGACAGCGTTGCCGAGCTGTTGATCGGGGTGGTGCGGGACGACGCCCATGGATTTGTCCTGACGCTGGGTACGGGGGGCGTACTGACGGAACTGCTGCGCGACACGACGGCCATGCTGCTGCCCGTAACGGGCGCGGACGTTGCGGCCGCGCTTGATCGGTTGACCATCGGCGCGGTGCTGCGTGGCTATCGCGGGGCGCGCCCTGCGGATGTGGACAGCATCGTGGCGGCGGTGCTGGCGGTGCAGGACTACGTCCTTGCGCAGCGCGACCGTGTCAGCGAAGTTGAGATCAACCCCCTGATCTGCACCCCCACCCGCGCCGTGGCGGTGGATGCGCTGATCCACACTGCCTGAGGGCGCGGCAACCCATGACCACAAGCGAGACCGATATGACAGACAGCCCCATCAAGACCCGGCGCGACGGCGCGATCCTCGAAGTGACGCTGGACCGGCCCAAGGCCAATGCCATTGATCTGGCGACCTCGCGCATCATGGGCGAGACGTTTCTGGCGTTCCGCGATGATCCGGAGCTGCGGGTGGCGATCGTCACGGGTGCGGGGGAAAAGTTCTTTTGCCCCGGTTGGGACCTCAAGGCCGCAGCCGACGGGGACGCGGTGGACGGCGACTATGGCGTCGGCGGTTTTGGCGGGTTGCAGGAGATGCGCGCGATGAACAAGCCGGTCATCGCGGCGGTGAACGGGATTGCCTGTGGCGGTGGGCTGGAACTGGCGCTAAGTGCGGACATGATCCTGGCCGCGGACCATGCGCAATTTGCCCTGCCCGAGATCCGGTCCGGGACGGTGGCGGATGCGGCGAGCGTCAAGCTGCCCAAGCGGATCCCGTATCACATCGCGATGGAGCTGCTGCTGACCGGGCGTTGGTTTGACGCCGAAGAGGCGCACCGCTGGGGGTTGGTGAACGAGGTTGTCCCCGCGGGGACACTTTTGGACCGGGCCTGGGATCTGGCGCGGTTGCTGGCCTCGGGCCCGCCGCTGGTCTACGCCGCGATCAAGGAAATCGTGCGCGACGCGGAGGATGCCAAGTTCCAGGACGCGATGAACCGCATCACCAAGAGCCAACTGCCCGCGGTCGAGCGGCTTTATCGGTCGGAGGATCAACTGGAGGGCGCGCGCGCCTTTGCAGAGAAACGCGACCCCGTCTGGAAGGGCCGCTAGCCCCGCCGCCGCGCGCCCAGAACGACCACCAGAACCGACAGCGCCATGAACGCCGCAGCCACCGGGCTGGTGAACAGGAACCACGCATCCCCGCCCGTGGCAGCGAAGGCCTGGCGCGCGCTGTCCTCAAGCTTGGCGCCGAGGATGAAGGCAATGACAAAGGGAAGCGGCGACATGTCCAGCAGGCGCATGCCGAACCCGAGGATACCGAAGGCGATGGTGAACCAGATTGCCTCGATCCGGGTTTCCTGCACGTAGATCGCCGTGAGGGTCAGCACCAGCACCACGGGCAACAGGCGTTGTTTCGGCAGGTGGGCCAGCACACCCATCGACCGCATGACCAAGCCCCCCACGGTCCAGTTCAAAGCGTTGGCCACGAACATGCAGGTAAAGAGGCCAAAAGCCACGACCAGTTCGGGGTTTATCGCATCAGCCGTGACGCGGAACACCGACGGGCCGGGGTTGAAGCCGCCGATGCTGTCCGCCGCAAGGATCAGGAACACGGCGGCGGTGTTTCCCGGAATGCCCAGCGACAGGACCGGGATCAGGTTGGCGCCCGAGACCGCGGAATTGGCCGCTTCGGTTGCGGCGACGCCCTGCGGCACACCGTCGCCAAAACGGGGCGCATCCGGGGCGCGAGTCCGGTCGTGACGCGCCTTGGCGGTGGTATAGCCGATGGTTGCTGCAAGGGTCGATCCGATGCCCGGCAGGGCCCCGATCACCGTGCCCGCCACCGCAGAGCGCAGCATCGTCGGCAGCAGGGGCCGGATGTCTGGCCACCGCAGACGGCCTGCGTTGCCGGCCTTTGGCGCAGGCTGGAGGCTGGTGTTCGAGCGGCTGGCAAACCCCTCGGCCATCTGGTGAAACACCGCCCCCACCACCAGCACACCCAGCACCGCCGTGCCGATCGGAAAACCGCGGTTGAGCGCCTCTGTGCCCATGGACAGCCGGGGATAGAAATCCTCGCCCGTGCCGACATAGACCACCAGAAGGCCGAGGCCTGCGCTGATCAGCCCTTTGCCCGGTGATCGGCCCACAACCGCCGCGACAAAGGCCAGCGACAGGATCAGCAGCGCGGTCTTTTCCGGCAGGTCCAGATGGCGTTCGACCAGCAGCGCCAGAAAGGGCGCGCACAGGATCAGCACGATGTCCGAGAACGTATCCCCAGAGGCAGAGGCGAAATGGGCCACGCGCAGCGCCTTTTTCGCCTCGCCGCGCTGCGCCATCGGATACCCGTCCAGTGTGGTCATGTAGCTGTCGGGCGTGCCCGGCGTGTTGAAGAGGATGGCAGGCACGGCCCCGCCGACCGTCGCCCCTTTCATGATGCCGATAAGGCACCCCATCACCGGCAACAGCGCATCCGGCGTGAACCCGAAGACCGAGATCAGGATGGGCAATGCAATCGCCATCGCCGTCGGCCCGCCCAGACCGGGCGTGGCCCCCACTACGATCCCCAGGAGGAACCCCGCCGCAACCATGACCAGCGTGATCGACACGCTCAGCCCGGCCACCGCAAAGGCGTCGGGCCCCTGAAACACGGCGAGGATGCCGAGCCAGACATGGGCCAACACGTCCATCAGTAATCCCCGTTGGGCGGCAAAAGCAGATCATCGAAAGGCAGGTCAAAAAGCGCGACCATCCCCAGAACGCCCACCAACCCGATGATCAGCGCAGCCCAGGTCATGCGTCGTTCCGCCAGCGCGATCAGGCCGGAAATAGCCACCGTCCCGCCCAGTACGAAGCCAATGTATTTCCACGGAAAACTGTCGCGCATCAGGCGGTACTCGCGCGGCTCGGCGCGGCCTGCATCCGCAAGCCACAGCGCCAGCGGCCCGGCACAGAGCATCAGGACAACCCCCGCCGCCAGAACACCGATCATCGCCGCGGCACAGAACAGGAGTGGGCGTTTGGCGCCCGCGCCCCGGGCAGGTTCGCCCGGCGCAATGCACAGGATCGCGCCCCCCACCAGCACGAAGAGCGCCGCCAAGGTGGGCGCCATGGCATCGCCGATCTCGACCCGGCGGCGTACCGTTTCGATCAGGCCCGTATCGGTATCAAGTGGAATCCAGACCAAGATGCAACCCAGCGCAAAGATCACGCAGATCACTCCTAGGGTTCTGGTTTCGGCCCGTGACATGTCATGCCTTGTGGTCTGCGCAGGGCGACGGACATGCCGCCCCGCATAAGGGTCAGATCATTCGGACGCCGCCGCGAGCAGCGCCCCGGCGGCATCGTAATCCGCCGCCATCTGCGCCTGCAACGCGTCGCCCGCAAGGATGGACGGCCCGCCAAAGGCACTTGCAATCAACGCGCCTGCACCGGTCTGCGGGTCCGAAATGATCTCTGCGATTGCCGTGGACATCGCGCTCCGTGCTGCGGTGGACATGCCCGCGGGACCGACGAACATGAACTGGCCATCGGCATTGAAATCGACGCCGAGGGTCGCAAATGTCGGAGCCTCCGGCGTCTGGTTCAGTGGCACCGACAGGGCCGAAGCGAGGTTGACCAGATCACCCGCCGCTACGCTGGCAGCCTGAATGCCCGCCACGAAACCGAGATCCAGATCGCCTGCGTTGATGCCATCCATCACCGCCTTGCCGCCGCGCATTTCCACGATGTTGAACGTGACACCCTGCGCCTTGCCCAAGAGATAGGCGAGGTCCGCAAGGCGCGGGCTCATCACGCCAAAGCGCAGCGCCGCGCCACCTTTGGCGGCCGCAATGGCATCTTCGAGGGTGGCCCATCCCGTGACGCGGCGCGCCACGACACCCATCTGGAACCCCGCCGTTGTGGTGATGCCGGTGAAGTCATCGGGATGAAGCCCCGCACCCGCAGCAGCCATGTTGTAGCCCAGCGTTTCCGTCACCACCATGCCGATCACCGTGCCGTCCACAGGCGCGTCCTTGAGGGCGGCGGCGAGGTTCAGACCGCCCTTGCCCGTCACCTGTTGGGGCTGGATCGTCCAGCCGTGGCGGGCCTCGAGTTCCTGCGCGATCAGGCGCGCCTGCGTGTCGGCACCGCCACCTGCGCGAAAGCCAATCAGCATGCTGATCGGACCGGGCGGCGTCCACTCTGCGGCGCGCGTGGCGGTGGCCGCCAGCACGATTGCCACAGCGCCCATGAGGGTCCGCGCCGCCGTGGTCATCCCGTTGCTCTCCCTGCTTGGAACGCGCGCGACGCAGGTCGGCATGCGGGCCGGTCTGGATGTGCCTCCACCCGCCCGATCACGGACGCAGCGCCGGGTCAAGGCGGGGATCCACAGGCAGCCCGCTGGGCACGGTATCTGGCACACCCAGCTTGCCACCGCGCGCTGTCGCACCGGTAAGCGCCCCCAGAAACGCAACGATATCAGCCACTTCGCGATCATCCAAAGGCGTCACCGACCGGGGCACGACGGCCCGGTGGCGGGCCATTTCGATACGGTCCTGCCAGACCATGAAATCAATCCCCGACAGCCACGGCACATCCGGCAGATCCGCCATGTCCTGCGTCCAGCGGTCCAGCATCGCGAGCGGCGCAAGGTGATGACGCACGATCCCTTCGAGCGTGGGATAGGCCCCGTTGTGGCCATAGGGCGCGGTCAGCGCCACGTTGCGCAACATGGGTGTCTTGAACGCATAGGCATCCTCGAGCGCGTCGCTTTCGCCCATGCGGCCGACATCGCGCACCATCGGGTCAAACCGCCGCGTACGGCCCGGGCCAAAGGGGGGCAGGCCCAGCGCGTGGAATTTCTGATCCGACATCAGCGGACCCGCGTGGCAACTGGCGCAATCGGCCTTGCCATAGAAGAGGTCCATGCCGCGCCGTTCCTGTTCGGTCAGTGCACCGGGATGCCCGGCCAGATGGGCGTCAAAGGGGCTGTCGAAACTGGTCCATTCCCAGATCATGAAAGCGCTGAGCGCGTTGGCGATATCGGCGATCGTGATGTCGGTCACGGTGGTGATATGCGGATAGGCACCCGCGAACCCTTCGGCATAGGCGGGGATGTGACGGACCCGGTCGGCGAGGATCGGCCAGGCATAATCCATACGGTTGTGAACGGCGCCTGCGACCTCGTTTTCCTTGGGGTTTCCGGCCATCTCAAACTGGGCCACCAGCGGAAAAATAGCCTGTGCGGCCAATAGGTTATCCAGCCCCTCGGGCAGCCATTCCTCGGCCGGGGAGTTGAAGCCGTTCTCGAAGGTATCCGCCACGCTGAGGCGGCCATCGTGGAACATCGTGTGCAGGTCGCGCGCGCCCAGGTTCCACAGGCCCGGCGCATTGCGCGGGATGCGCTTGCGGATGCGGTCATCGCCCACACCGGCGGTGCGCAGCGGCCCGATCCCCTGCCCGCCCTCGCCGATGCCAAGGCTCAGCCCGTCACCGGTGCCCAGATCGGGGTGGTGGCACGTGGAACAGGCGATGTTGCGGTTGCCCGACAGGATCGGATCATAGAACAGAAGCTGGCCCAGTTTGGCTTGCGCAGGGTCGACGGGAATGAAATCATCAGCCCCGAGCGCGCGCGGCAGATCCGTCGCAAAAGCCGGGGTCGCGCACAGGAGGATCATATGCGCAAACTTGCCATAACCCTTTGTTTTCTTGGGCTTCCCGTCTTTGCCGAGATCGAGGAGGCGCGTGACCTGATGGAGGCCGGCCAGTACGAGGCCGCCTATGACGCGCTGTGGCCCGCGGCGCGGTCGGGCAATGCGGATGCCGAGGAGTTGATCGGCGTTCTCTATGCCCTGGGCCTCGGCGTCGAGCGCGACGACGAGCGGGCGTTCGAGTGGTATCTGCGCAGTTCCATGAAGGGTCATCCCGGCGCGCAATCCGGTGTCGGATGGTACTATGAGGTCGGGCGCGGCATGCCCGCCCCGGACCTCGTGCGCGCCTATATGTGGTACACGCTGTCGGCCATCGGCGGTGACCCGGACGCGGCCATTTCGCTGGAAGAGGTGGTCAAGAAAATGACGCAGGAAGAGATCAATCGGGCGCATATTCTGGTCGCTGACTACAAGGTGTGGATGTATCCGTTTCGATGAGTTTGGCAGGGGACGGGCAACTTGGGAAGGGCGACGCACGGTCCAAGCGTTCGCGGCGATTGAAGATTTTCAAACCGCAGGCGTCATCGAACCGGGACCCAGTTTCCATCGCGGGTTTTCCAGACGGCCAGCCCACCATTTTTCTTGAGATAGGAAAACGGTGTCTTCTCGTCCTTGAACGAAACGGTAATTCCATAAATCTCACGGTCGAACACGTCCTCAGCCGGAAAGAAGGAGGTAGTTTTCCGGATGCCCTGCAAATCACAATCCATCTGTGCGATGTTCAACCGACCGTTCACATCAAGGGGCAGCTTTACACGTGCAGGCGTAACGACCTCGTACCGTTGGTTACCGACGGTAACCTGACAAACAGCGCCTTTGATCTTCTTGCCGTAACGGCTTTCAAATTTCACCGTACGCGCTGTGTCTGACAAGGCAGGTGCAGCCATCCCCAAGGTCAGTATGCAGGCGGTGAAGGTTTTCGCCAGATTTGACATAGTGTTACCTTTTCCGAGTGTTTGACGCACATCAACATCAATATTATCCCGGTTCAAACAGAAAAGGCCGCCCCCATGACAGGAGCGGCCGGGTGTAGGGTGGGCAATATGCCCACCTTTCCTTAATTCAGGTCGGCGTCGCGCGCGGCGTTCACGTCCGCTTCGGCGGCGGCCACGGCCTCTTGCAGCGCGGTCAGGATCTCATCCCCACGGGCCACGTTGGCGGTGAACCAGTCGTTCACGGGTGCTGCCGCTTCGGCGAAGGCTGCCTTTTGTGCGGGTGTCGGCACATAGAGGTCACCGCCACCGGCCACGAAGTCTTCGTAGGCCTGGATCGACTTGCGCTTGGGCGAGGCGAAGGTCGCCTGTTGCAGCGCATAGAAGCCGTCCACCACGACGCGGCGCATGTCTTCGGGCATCGCCATGAAGTTCTGGTTCGACATCCACCACAGCGCACCCATGTAGGCGTGGCCGTCCAGTGTCACGTATTGCAGACCCGCATCGGGGAATTTCATGCCCATGATGTCGGTGATGCCGTTTTTCGAACCTTCAACCACACCAGTCTGGAACGAGGTGAAGAGTTCGGGCCACGGGATCGGGGTGGGCGACGCGCCCAGTGCCTTGACCAGTTCCTGCGGCAGGTCGGCGACCACGGTGCGGATTTTCAGACCTTCCATGTCCGACGGTTCGGCCACACGGCGTTGCGTGTTGGCAAAGTTGCGCCAGCCGCCGGTATTGCCGATGGTCATCAGGCGGATCGCGTCACCGGAATCTTCCAGCGCCATGGCGCGCATCTTGCGGGTGAAGTCGCCCGACAGCACGTGTTCGGCGATACGGTCATCGGCCATCAGGTAGGGCAGATCGAGGACCTGCACGTAAGGGAAGATGCCCGACGCGCCACCGGAGGTGGAGATGTAGACATCGATCGAGCCGTCGGCCACGCCTTGCAAGCATTCCGCACCGTTCGAGCAGAGCTGTGTACCGATGAAGAGTTCCACGGCGATGGCGCCGTTGGAGGCCGCCTCGACGTAGTTTTTGAACACGACGAGGCCGTCATAGTCTTCGTCATTGGTGTTGGAGTTGGCGGTGGCGCGGATTGTGTAATCCTGTGCCTGGGCCATGATCGCGGAACCCGCGACAAGCGCGGCTGCGGTCAGCGTTTTGAGGGTGTTTTTGAGCATAGTGGTAAGTCCTCCCGGTTATAGCTCTTAGTTCGCGAACCCCGTCAGGCGGGGTATCGTCATTGAAATGGCCGGCACGTAGGTGATCAGGAAGATCACCGCGATTTCGATGGCCAGGAATGGCAGGATCGCCTTGGCGATGGTTTCGACCTTTTCCTTGCTGACCGCCGCGGCGACGAACAGCACAAGGCCCATGGGTGGCGTGGCCAGCCCCACGGTCAGGTTCACCGACATGATGATGGCAAAGTGGATGCTGTCGACGCCCAGATCGGTGAAGATCGGCGCGAGGATGGGCCCGAGGATGATGATGGCGGGCCCTGCGTCGAGGAACATGCCGACGATGAACAACAGCAGGTTGATCA
The DNA here is from genome assembly GCF_947487805.1 of uncultured Tateyamaria sp. Classification (GTDB taxonomy): domain Bacteria; phylum Pseudomonadota; class Alphaproteobacteria; order Rhodobacterales; family Rhodobacteraceae; genus Tateyamaria. The sequence continues at coordinate 43,677 of NZ_CANKXW010000003.1, forward strand.
GGAACAGCAGGATCAGCGGGTTTTCCGACAGGGTCAGGATGTAGTCGGCCAGAATCTGCGGCGCGTAGGACAGCGACACGACCGTCTTGAACGCCATGGCCGCCCCCACCAGCAGCAGCACCACGGCGGACGTCAGGCCCGCACGGCTGAGGATGTCGGGCAGGTCCCTGAGCGACATCGTGCGCAGGACAAAGAACGCCACGAACACCGCATAGGCCACGGCGACGGCGGCGGCCTCGGTGGGGGTAAAGACACCGCCCAAGATACCGCCCAGGATCAGCACGGGCGTTTGCAGCGGCACGATGGCGCGTTTGCAGATGGTGCGGAAATCGGAACTGACCTGCGTGCGCAGCGCCAAGAGCAGCGCGTGGGCCACGGCCACGGCGGCGAGGAACGTCACCCATGTCATCAGGCCCGACGTTTCGGGCAGCGGTGCGATGACCCAGATCAGCAGGCCGATGTTCAGACGCGCCAGCGCGAAGCTGACCCATTTTTCCAGAGCGCCCAGTTCGACGCCGTCAAACTCCACCCGCTTGGCGGCGGGCAGGTCGTATTTGTCGGCGGTGACGCGGATCATCACCATCAGGCCGACGCCCACGAGGATGCCCGGCACGATGCCTGCAAGGAACAGCGCCGCGACGCTTTCGCCCATGACATAGGCATAGATGATCATGATGCCCGAGGGCGGGATGATCGGGCCGATGACGGAGGAGGCGGCGGTGATGGCGGCGGCGTAACGCCTTGTGTAGCCTTCCTTTTCCATCGCGGGGACCAGCATGGAGCCGAGCGCGGAGGTGTCCGCCACGGCAGAGCCCGAGAGGCCTGCAAAGAGGATCGAAGACAGCACGTTGACCTGTGCCAGCCCCCCGCGCAGGTGGCCCATGAGCGCCTGTGAGAACTGCACGAGGCGGATGGTGATGCCGCCCTTGTTCATCAATTCTCCGGCCAGCATGAAGAACGGGATCGCCATCAGCGGAAAGCTGTCCATGCCGTTGTAGACGTTGCGGTAAAGGAGGGTGATGTCCTTTTCCTGACCGTTCAGCCACAAGAGCAGACCGGGGGCTGCCAGCAGGCCGAAGAACACCGGCAGGCCGATCAGCAAAAAGAGCAGGAAGAGAGGCAGAAACCAGATCAGCATATCATTCGCTCCCCGCGGCCATGTCACCCAGATCGAGATCGGGCAAACGGTCGCCGCCGCCCAGGAATGTCACGATGCTGCGCAGGATCAATTCGATGTTCACGCTCAAGAGCAGGACCACACCCACAAAGAGCGAGAGCATCATCCAGCTGCGCGGCACCCGGAACCAGCCGTCAAAGGTGGGCAGATAGAGCGATGCGGTGGCAAAGCGGCCGCCAAAGCCGGTGACCTCTTTGAACCCGATCTGGACGGCCACGATCAGGATGGCGAGCGAGATCAGGAGGAGGACGAGGCCCAGCAGCGCCGCGACCCGACTGGACAGAAAGCCCGAGATCATGTCGAGCGCCACGAAACCGCCGCGCCGGAAGGCGGTGGGCGCCATCAGGCCGGTCATCCACAACATGCAGAAACGTGCGGCCTCGTCCGGCCATGGCAGGGCATTGTTGAAGATATAGCGGGCCACGACCTGTATCAGGATCGCGGCCACCATGAAGGCGATGGCGGCAATACCTATCGCGCGCCCGAACTTGAGCACGAGGGCGTTCACCCAGCTGAGCGGTGCAAGCACCGTCAGTAATAAGCCCATTGCGGGCCCTCCCTTTGTCGGTCGCCCGGCAGTTTGTTCTGCCGTGGCCCATTTTCCGCTTTCACCCCGCGGGCGGGTCTTTCTTTCGCCCTACGGGCGGGTCTGGGGCCTGTCCTAACTGGACAGGCTGCCGAACTGGCCGGCGAAGAATGTGAGCGGCTGTCCATCGCGCATTTCGGTGCGCTGGACCTGGCCCACGATGATGACGTGGTCGCCCGCGTCATGTGCAGCCACCCTGCGACATTCGAACCGCGCAAGGCAATGATCAATCAACGGCACTCCATCAGCGTTAAGCGTGTGGGGGTGGTCGTTCAGCATGTGGGCGTTGCGCGCGGCGAGGCTGCACACGTCCTGCTGTTCTGCCGCCAGCACGTGGATCGCGTAATGGTCCGCCGCCTCGAAATAGGGAAAGCGGCGCGCGCCGCGGTCGACGGACCACAGCACCAGTGCGGGATCCAGCGACACGGACGAAAAGCTGTTGGCGACAATGGCGACGGGGCCATCCGCGCTGGGGGCGGTGATGACCGTGATGCCGGTCGCGAATTTGCCGAAGGCGTCGCGCAGCTGGCGGCTGCTGTCGGCGTCGGGGGAAAACACTGTCGGTTGGTTCGGGCTTTGCATTGTCATCAGGCCACCTCGTGTCCAAGCGCCGCCTCGTAGAGACGGAACCATGTGGGTCGGTCGAGCGCCACATTGGTCGCTGCGCCGATGTTCTTGATCCGGTCGATGTTGTTGGTGCCCATGACCGGGATGATATGTGCGGGATGCGCCAGCAGGAACGCGGTCGCCACGGCGGCGCGGTCCACGCCATTGGCGCTGGCAATTTCGTCCATGACGGCGTGCAGTTTGTCGCCGCCCGTCATCAGCCCGCCGCCACCCAGGGGCGACCATGCCATGAGAGGTTGGCCGTGCTGTTGGTGAAAGGCCAGATCGCCGTTGGTGAAGGGGTCGATCGCGCTGAGCGAAATTTCGATCTGGTTGGTGACCAGCGGGGTTTTCATCGCCGATTGCAGCAGGGTCCAGTCCCAAGGGCGGAAGTTCGACACGCCGACCGCACCGACCTTTCCGCTCGCCACGGCCTCGTCCAGCGCGGCACCGGTTTCATGGTGGTCCATGAACGGGTCGGGGCGGTGGATCAGCAGCAGGTCGATGTGGTCGATGGCCATGTCACGCAGGGAGTTTTCCACCGACTGCATGATGTGGGCGCGGGAGGTGTCGTAATATTTGACCGGCGCATCGGCATAGCGGCCCACGGGCGCCACGATGTCGCATTTGGTCACGATCTCCATCTTGGACCGCAGGCCGGTGTCGGCGCGCAGGGCCTCGCCCAGCACGGCCTCGGCCACGTAACCGCCGTAGATGTCGGCCTGATCGAAGGTGGTGATGCCCTGATCGAGGCAGGCGTGGATCTTGGCCTGCACATGCGCCACGGACGTGTCCGTGTCATCGGCCAGACGCCACATGCCATAGACGATGCGGGAAAAATTCAGGGTGTCGGATAGTTGGACGCGGTCCATTAGCGGCGCTCTCCTGCGGCAAGGGGTGTTGCAGGTGCCTGTGCGGGCACCCGGCCATAAGCATGGGGCAGCGAACAGGTTTTCAAGTGCGGCATGACGCGCGCGCCGAAATGTTTTGCCTCGTCGATGTGGGGGTAGCCCGAGAAGATGAAGGCGCGGATGCCCATTTTCTGGTACTCTTCGATCTTGGACATGACCTGATCGGTGGAGCCGACAAGGGCGGCACCGCAGCCCGAGCGCGCCCGGCCCACGCCGGTCCAGAGGTTTGGCTCGACATAGCCGAACTTGTCCGCCAGTTCACGCGCCTTGGCCTGATGCGCGACCCCGAGGGAGGTCGAGTCCAGTGCGCGGTCGCGGATCAACTGGCCGTATTCGTCATCCAGTTTCGACACGATGTAGTCGGCGTATTCGCGGGCCTCGGCCTCGGTGTCGCGGACGATCATGTGGACGCGCAGGCCGTAATCCAGCGTGCGGTTGTATTTCTCGGCCACGGCATTCACATCGCGCATCCGCCCCGCCAGATTTTCCTGTGGTTCGGGCCACATGAGGTAGACGTCGCAGTGTTGGCCGCAAAGCTCGAGCGCGGAGGGCGAGTAGCCGCCGAAGTACAGGAGCGGGCCACCGATCTGGTAGGGGCGCACGGGGTCAGTGGTGAGGCCGGAGAAGTTGTAGACCTCGCCAGCGTAGTTGATCTCGTCCTGCGTCCAGGCCTGTTTCAGGATTTCGACCACCTCGCGCGAGCGTTGGTAGCGGTAATCGCTGTCGGCCTTTTCACCGGGGAAGTCGGACGAGATGATGTTGACCGTCAGCCGCCCCTGCAACATGTGGTCGAGCGTGGCGATGGTGCGGGCGAGCATGATGGGCTGCATCTCGCCACAGCGGACGGCGGCCAGCAGGTTGATTTTCGACGTGATGGGGGCGCACCCGGCAACAAAGGACAGCGTATCTTGACCGACCTGATAGGAGGACGGGCAGAGGATGTTGCGGAAGCCTTGGGCCTCGGCCTCTTTCACGATGTCGGAGCAATGCGCCCAGGACGAGCGCAGATCGCCATCCGGCACGCCGAGGAATTGATAGTCGTCCGAGCAGAGCGCCGAGAACCACGACACTTCGGCCGCGTCGAGGTCTGGGGAGGTGATGGGGACGACAGTCATCTTCGGTCTTTCATTCGCTTCAACTTGCCCCTTGCGTAACACTGTCATTGATGTAGATCAATGGTGTATCAATTTTCAAAACGCCGCGTCGCCCCGCCCTATGACCAGCCCCCGCCAATCCCCCCAGTCGCTGCCGATCTATGTGCAGATCGCCGAGCTGTTGACGCGGGACATCGTGGCCGGGCGGCTGATTGACGGCGAACGGTTGCCGCCCGAGCGGGACATGGCGGCGGAGCTTGGCGTGAGTGTCGGCACCTTGCGCAAATCCCTGCGGGATATGGGCGAAAAGGGTCTGATCGAAAGCGTGCAGGGTTCGGGCAACTATGTGCGTGCGGGCGGGGATACCGGCACTGTCTACGCGATGTTCCGGCTGGAACTGCTGGAGGGCGGCGGCCTGCCGCGGGCGCAGGTCCTGTCGGTGGATGTGATGGACAAGCCCGCCGATCTGCCAGCGTTCGGCACGGCGACACGGGCGACTCGCATCCGGCGCTTGCGGTCGCTGAATGACACAATCATGGGCGTCGAGGAAATCTGGCTGGATGCGGATGCGGGAATCGTGTCGGAGGCGACGATGTCCGAATCCCTTTATGCCACCTATCGCAAGGATCTGGGCCTGTGGATCCAGCGCGCCGAGGACCGCGTGTCGCTGGGTCCGGTGCCGGACTGGGCACCGGATGCCTATGGCCCGCGCCCCGGCGACACTGTGGGGTATATCGAGCGGCTGTCCTGGTCCGACGCCCCCGCCCCCATCGAATTTTCGCGCACCTGGTACGATCCGGCCCGCGCGGTTTATGTCCAACGACTGAAGTAAGGAACGCCACCCATGGCACAGCACATCACCTATGGCATCATCGGATGCGGCATGATGGGGCAAGAGCATATGCGCAACATTGCCCTGTTGCCTGACGCCACCGTTGGCGCATTTTTCGAGCCGGACGACGAGATGGCAGCGCGTGCCCTGGCGATTGCACCCGCCGCCACGCGGGTTGGATCGGTGGCGGAGTTGCTGGCGGTGGAAGACCTGGATTGCCTGCTGATCGTCAGCCCCAATTTCTGCCACGTCGCACAGATGGAAGAGATCGCGGCCACGCGCCCCCTGCCCCTGCTGGTGGAAAAGCCGCTGTTCACCGACCCCGAGGATGTGGCCAAGCTGGCCGCGTTCCGCGACAGCTATCCCCATCCGGTCTGGGTCGCGATGGAGTACCGGTATATGCCCGTGGTCACGGAATTCCTGACCAAGGCCGCGGAGGCCACGGGTGGCATCAAGCAGTTCAGCATCCGCGAGCACCGCTTTCCCTTTATGGAGAAGGTCGGCGACTGGAACCGGTTCAACCGGTACACCGGCGGCACCTTTGTCGAGAAATGCTGCCACTTCTTTGATCTGATGCGGCACGGGTTGCAGGCCGACCCGGTGCGGGTCATGGCTTCGGCTGCGCAGGCGGTGAACCATCTGGACGAAAGCTATGGCGGCGAGGTGCCGGACATCATCGACAGCGGTTACGTGCTGGTTGATTTCGACAGTGGCGCGCGGGCGATGCTGGAGCTGTGCATGTTTGCCGAAGGTTCGGCCTATCAGGAAGAGCTGTCGGCGGTGGGCCCTGTGGGCAAGATCGAAGCCTTTGTGCCCGGTCCGGGGCGGTTCTGGCCCGAACATCTGGGGGCAGCACCCGTGGCCAAGCTGGTCACCTCGCCGCGCCATCCGCAGGGGCCGGTGGTGCATGACATCCCCGTGGACCCAACTTTGCTGGATGCGGGCGATCACAACGGATCGACGTTCTATCAGCACCAGAAATTCGTGGCGATGGTGCGCGGGGACGGCACGCCCGAGGTGACGCTGGCCGATGGCTGGGCCGCCGTGGCCATGGGGATCGCCGCGCAGGAGAGCGCGCGCACCGGACAGGCCGTGGACCCGCGCCGCTGGATGTAGATTGCGCCCACGCTGAATTGGTCATACAAAATGACCAATTCAACCAGTGGAGCGCCGATGCCCTTTCGCCCTGTGCAACCGGAAAAGCTGTCTTCGGCGGTGATCCGTCAGATCGAGCAGTTGATTTTGCGCGGTATTCTGCGCCCGGGTGAACGCCTGCCGCCCGAACGGGAGCTGGCCGAGCGGATGGGCGTGTCGCGCCCGTCCCTGCGCGATGCGATCGGCACCTTGCAGGACAGCGGGTTGTTGGCCACGCGGCCCGGTGCGGGCATTTTTGTCGCGGATGTGCTGGGGTCGGCCTTTGCGCCCGCGTTGACCGAGCTTTTTGCCCGCCATGACGAGGCGGTGTTCGACTACCTGAGCTTTCGCAGGGATATGGAGGGGCTGGCCGCCGAGCGCGCCGCGCGGCTGGCGTCGGATACGGATCTGGCCGTGGTACAGGCCGTCTTCGAAAAGATGGAGGCCGCCCACCCCAAGCGCAACAGCGATGAAGAGGCGCGGCTGGATGCGCAGTTTCACATGGCGATCATCGAGGCCAGCCACAACGTGATCATGCTGCACATGATGCGGTCGATGTACCAGTTGCTGCGGGACGGCGTGTTCTACAACCGGCAGGTCATGTTCAAACAACGCACGACGCGGCAGGCGCTGCTGGATCAGCACCGCGCGATCAATGCGGCGTTGCAGACCCGCGATCCGGAGGCCGCGCGCAGTGCGGTGCATGACCATCTGGATTATGTGGAACGGGCGTTGCGGGATCAGGTCAAGGCCGACCGCAACGAGGACATCGCGCGGCAGCGGCTGGATCACGAAACAGGCACCTGACGCGGCGCACGAAAAAACCCGGCGCAGGGGCCGGGTTTTCTATGGTTCTGTTGCGGACGCGTGGCGTCAGTGCAGCTTGGCTTCGACCTCGGCGATGGCGGCGTCGATCAGCTGGTTGCCGTTGGCGGCGGTCATCTGGTCGGCGATCACGTCGCGGGCGGCCTGAACGGCCACGACAGCGGCGGTGTCACGCACCTCTTTCACGGCACCGGCCTGGGCCGATGCGATCTGGTCCTCGGCTGCGGCGACACGGCGCTCGATAGAGCGGGCGAGGTCGGCACGGGCCTGATCGGCTGCGGCTTCGGCGTCGACCTTGGCCTGCGCCACGATCTTGTCCGCCTGTTCCTGCACTTCCTGTTGCTTGCGCTTGTAGGTTGCCAGCAGGCTTGTCGCCTCTTCGCGCAGGGCGCGGGCCTCGTCGATCTCGGACTGGATGCCCTTGGCCCGGTCGTCCAGCATGCGCGACAGCATGCCCGGCACCTTGAAATACATCAGGACGCCGATGAACAGGATGAACGCCACCAGCACGATGAAGTCGGTGTTGGCCAGGCTCAGGAACGGACCCTTGGCCGCCAGCGCGGGGCTGGCCAGCAGCGTCAGTGCGGTCGCGGATGCAAAGATGTTGCGCATGTGCTTACCCTTTCATCCGTGTGTCGACCGCAGCGGCGATCTTGGCGGCGTCGGCTGTGCCGCCCATGGCGGCGACGATGTCCTGCGCGGTGTCCTTGGCCACTTCGGCCACGGCTTCCATGGCGCCGGCGCGAATTTCGGCAATGGCCTTTTCGCTTTCGGCGGCCTTGGCTGCGATTTCCGCGTCGGCCTTTTCGATGGCGACGTCCAGGTCGGCCTGGATGGCGGCCTTGGTTTCGCCTGCGATGCGCTGTGCCTCGGCGCGGGCATCGGCCAGCGCCTTGTCATAGGCCGCTTCGGCGGCTTCGGCCTGGGATTTCAGATCCTCGGCCGCGGCAATGTCATTTGTGATTGTGCCCTGGCGTTCCGCCAGAATGGCCGCGATCCGTGGCAGGGCCACGCGCGACAGCACGAAATAGATCGCGACAAGCGTGATCAGCAACCAGAAGACCTGGTTGTCGAAAGTGCCAATGTCGAGTTGCGGCATGCCCGGAGGGGCGCCTACTGCAACTTCGCCCAGGGCGTTTGTGTTCTCTGCCATATCGGTCGTTCCTCTGGAGTGGCCCGATATGCCGGGCCGAAATGCGAAGCCGTTACATTGGGCAGCGTGAGGGTGTCACGCCGCCCAACCGTAAGGAATGCGTCTCAGAGTGACTTAGACAGCGAACATCAGCAGCAGAGCGACGAGGAACGAGAAGATCCCCAGGGCTTCTGCGAAGGCGATGCCGATGAACAGAGTAGCAGTCTGGCCGGCAGCAGCCGACGGGTTGCGCAGGGCGCCGGCGAGGAAGTTGCCAGCCACGTGACCAACACCGATGGCGGCTGCGCCGGAACCGATTGCTGCGAGGCCTGCGCCGATGTGTGCGAGTTCACCTTCCATGAGAATTCTCCTTACGATTGGAAGTTTGATGTTCGTAGGGTGGGCAATATGCCCACCAAACCTTTAGTGATGCGGGTGCAGTGCGTCCTTGAGATACACGCATGTGAGGATCGTGAAGACGTAGGCCTGGATGGCCGACACCAGCACTTCGAGACCGTAGATCGCCATGACGCCGATGATCGCGACGGGCGCAATGGCCGCCACCTGGGCAAAGCCCGCGAACACCTTGAGAACGGCGTGACCGGCCATCATGTTGCCCGCCAAACGAATGGAGTGGCTGACCGGACGGACGAAATACGAGATGATTTCGATGATCGCCAGAACCGGGCGCAGCGGCAGCGGCGCGCTGGACACCCAGAAGAGGCCGAGGAAAGACGCGCCGTTCTTGACGAAGCCGAGGATGGTCACGGCAAAGAACACGCCAAAGCCCAGAATGGCCGTCACGGCGATGTGCGACGTGGTGGTGAACGACATCGGAATCAGCCCGAGGAAGTTGGCGCAGAGGATGAACATGAACAGTGTCATGATATAGGGGAAGTACTTGATCCCGTCCTTGCCGGTCACGTCCTCGACCATCTTGTAGACAAAGCCGTACATCAGTTCGGCGATCGACTGGCCACGGCCCGGCACCACGGCGCGCTTGGACGTGGTCAGGACCATCAGGCCGATGATGGCCAGAACGGCCAGTGCAAGCCACAGGGTCGCGTTGGTGATGGTGTACCAGTGAACCGGGTCGCCAACATCGCCAAACAGCGGTTTGACGATGAACTGATCCATCGGGTGAAATTCGAGGCCACCGCCACCTTTTGCGTCGTCTGCCATCCGGCTGTCTCCACTTGTCTCACCCGTTCGGGTGGGTCTCGTCCTCGGCCATTTCGGCCGCTTGTCGGCTCTGCACTTCTTCGGCGCTGCGCATCATCGTTTTGACGCCGGCCGCGAAGCCCAGAAAAATAAACACGATCATGAACCATGGAGAGGTGCCAAAGATGGCGTCCAGCCCGTAGCCCATGCCAAACCCGATCCCCAGACCGGCCACCAGTTCGATCACCATACGCCAGGCGAGTTGGGCCTGAGAGTGATGATCCGGCGTGCGGGGTTTGGGGGCGTGCACCTCTTTGACGGCGTCGATCCGGGCGCTGAGCGCCTCCATCTTGGCCTTGTTGTCAGGGTCGGTCACACACCTTCGTCCCGCAATTTGGATTACAGGGTGGATATGTCGGGTGGGGGCGTGAGTCAACGCGCTGCTTGTTGCGTGGGGTATGGTGTTAGGTCTTTGTTTTCTTGCATATTTTTGGAACAATGAAGATGGGCGACACCGCGCCGCACCCTTGGTCAGGGGCGGATTGCGGGGCTTTGGCTTATTCAACCGTTTGGTTGATTTTCTGCGCGGCGCAGCGCCTGTGTGTGGTCGAGCAGCCATGTGCGGACCTGGCGCACGGCCTTGCGCCGTCCGGCCTGACCGCTGGTCAGCAGGTGAAAGGAGCCTTGACGGAAGCCCACATCCGACACCCGCACGAGGCGACCTGCGGTTTCGTCGAGGTGGGTGCCGTCGGACGCGCCAAGGTAGATCCCCGCCCCGTGCACCGCCGCCTCGAGTGCGAGCGCCGCGCGCATCCGCCAGGGCGGGTCGGGCACGGCGACGTCGAAACCCGCGATGCGCGCCCAGTCGATCCATATGTTGGGGCCACGGTCGCGCAGGAGGGGGCGTTCGGTCAGGTCGCTTGGGCGCAGGGTGTCGTCCGGCAGGTATCCCGGCGCAGTGAACGGATAGATCGGCGCATCGCTCAGCAGATCCGAGGGTTGGTCGAGGCTGCCGGTCTTGGCGTAGCGGATGGCGAGGTCGGCCTCGTAGCGGTCGAGGTCGGCCAGTTCGTTGGAGCCGACCAGCCGCAGGTCGATGCCCGGCAGATCCTTTTGGAACCTGGCCAGCAAGGGGATCACGATCTTGGTGGCGAAGACCGGTTCGCTGTTGACCACGACCCGCCCGGCGGGGGCGTCGGCGAGCCCTTCGGTCGCCTCGCCGATCACGTCGAAGGCGGGGGTGATGCGCTGGAGATAGTGGCTGCCCTCGGCGGTGAGGGCCACGCCGCGGGCGGCGTCCCGAAAGAGGTGCACGCCCAGCCGCGCTTCGAGCCCGCGCACGTGGCGGCTGATGGCGGAGTGGCTCACGCCCAGTTCGTCCGCGGCGCGGCTGAAGCTTTCGTGGCGGGCGGCGGCCTCGAAGGCGCGCAGGGCGTTGAGCGGGGGCAAGGTGCGGGACATGTGATGGTGACCTGTGCAGAAAACGCACAAGAGATGTCAGGGAACTCTGTTTGTGGCAAGGGCTGTGTTTGGGCATGTTGGGCGCATTCCTCAACCCAAAGAGGCCTTTCATGCTTATCACCCAACAAAACGCGCTTTTACGCGCCCTGTCGACCTGTGCTAAAATCTTGCGCCGCTTGCGGCCTGCGGCAACAGTCAAAGGCACCGCCTTGCCGCCGATGACCGACCATATCGCCCGCGACATCGGGCTGACGCCGCATGAGCGGGCGTTGATGTCGCATCACTGGCCGTCGCGCGACAGCAGGCACCCGTTTCTGTGATCGCTTTCCCTTGGCGCGCGCGCCCGGTATGACGGGGCATGGCCGATCCGCTCGACACTGTGTTTTCTGCGCTTGCCGACCCGACGCGGCGGGCGATCCTGACCATGCTGCTGGAGGATGACATGGCCGTCACGGATGTGGCGGAGCCGTTCGAGATGTCGCTGGCCGCGATTTCGAAGCACCTGACGATCCTGACGCGCGCGGGCCTGATCACGCAGGAAAAGCGCGGGCGGGTGAAATGGTGCAAGCTGGACCCCGACGCGATGCGGGCGGCGTCCGTGTGGATGCAGGGGTTTGGCCAGTTCGAGCCGGTGAACCTGGATGCGTTCGAGCGGTTTCTGGCCGCAGAGCTGCCGCATGATCCCGCCGCTGACGGATGACCTGCCCGACCCGCGCATCCGTGTGGTGCGCGGCGCGGTGGTGGTGCCGGATCAGGGGGCCGATCTGGTGCCGCACGGTGTGTTCGACAGTCGTGGCGCGTTCCTGCCCCTGTCGCGGGCGCGGTTGTCGCGCGGGCGGGTCAGTGCCGTGCCCGAGGCGCGCGCGGTCGAGGACCATCTGCCCGGCACGCATCTGTATATGGGGTGCAGCCACACGCATTTCGGTCATTTCCTGCTGGAGGGGATTGCGCGCCTGTGGGCGCTGGATCATGCGGAGATGCGCATTGACGGACTGGTCCTGCCCGCGCGAGGCGACATGGATATGGAGCACAACCTATCGCACAATCTGGGGCCGGTGGTGGCGCGGCTGTGCGATGGGCTGCCTGTCCGCATCCTGCATGTGCCGACGCGGGTGGACCGTCTGGTCCTGCCCAGTGCGGGGTTTGGGCATGGGCCGTGGCTGGCCGGGACGCCCGCGTTCCGCGCCTTTGTCGCCAAGCGGTTTGCGCAGATCGAGGTGGACGGGCCGGAGCGGCTGTACCTGACGCGGGGCCGGTTAAACCGACCCGATCAGTTGGTGGACCGCGAGGACGAGATCGAGGCGATGATGGAGGCGGCGGGGTATTTCGTCTTTGCGCCCGAAAAGTTCCATTTCGAGGTGCAGTTGGGCGTGTTTCGCGCGGCGCGGCAGATCGTCGGGCCGGACGGATCGGCCTTTCACCACCTGCCTTTTGCCATGCGCGGGGATGCGCGGGCGGCGGTGTTCATGCGGCGCAACCGGCCCGAGGTGTTGGGGTACCTTGCGCGGCAGATGGAGGGGTTTGCCGATGTCACCCCCACCACGATTGACCCGCGTGTGCGCCCCTTGCCGCGCACGACGCCTGCGCCGCTTGATCTGGATGTGCTGCGGGACAAGCTGGCCGATGCCGGGTTTCTCTAGCGGGCGCTGTCCTCGTCCCGCAGGAGCATCAGCAGCGCCACGATGGTCAGGGCCACACCGGCAAGCACCAGCGGCCCCGGCACGCCGTTGCCCAGCGCGATTTCCCAGCCGATCACCCATGTGGGGGTGAGGTAGGTGTAGGCCATGACCTTGGCCGAAGGCAGGCGCAGGGAGGCAAATTGCAGCAGGACGAAAGTGGCCGCGCTGGCAAAGATCGCGATGTAGATCAGCGTGATCCAGACGATGCCCGGCAGGGCCGCCCATTGTGTCGCGCGCAGGTCACCCCAGCCATAGACCGTGAGAATCAGTGCGCCCGCGAGCAGGGTGCCGAGGGTGAAGACCACCGCGCTTTCGCCGCGGTTGAGCCGGCGCACCAGCGGGGTGTAGACGGCGTGGGCGACGCAGCCGAAGAAATAGATGACCTCGCCCCGACCCACGGCAAAGGCCATCAGCGCCGAAATGTCCGCGCGAAAGATCACCCAGAGCGCGCCCGTGGCCCCGATGGCCAGCGCCAGCGCCATGCGCGGGGTTGTGACCTGTCGCAGGAGGAGCCAGCCAAAGCCGCCCGCGAGCACCGGCGTCAGGGTAAAGACGGCGGCGGCGCTGACCGGGGGTGCGGTTTTCAGCCCCTCGAACATCAGGACAAAATACGTGGCAAAGAATCCGCCCAGCAGCAGGTAGCGCCATGGGGCGGCCAGCGCCGACCGGGGCACGCCGCCGCGCGCCCAGGCCACCGCGCCGATCACGCAGGCCGCGATGCCGAACCGTGCGGCATTGAGTGCCGCGGGTGCGATTTCATTGGCCGCCAGAGACCCGAGCGAGAACGACCCCGCCACGAGGGCGGAGAAGCACAGCATCGCCAGGTGGCCCTGAAGCGCGGGGGTCACAGCACCTGCCAGTTCTTGGACTGATCCTTGAGATAGGTCAGGAAGGCCTGCACCTTGTTGGTGCGGTGCAGATCCACGTGGGTCACCAGCCAGAGCGGCGCGGACCAGTCTTCGCGCGGGGGCATGATTTCGACCAGATCCGGGTTGGCGCGTGCCTCGAGCACCGACAGGAACCCGATCCCCGCCCCCGCCAGCACCGCCTGTTCCAGCGCACGCACGTCCGTGGAGCGGAAGGTGATGTCGTCCTCGCTCACCTGGCTGCGGAGCCATTTGTGGAAGGGCGCGCGGTTGTCGGCGGCGTCGTGGCTGACAAAGCGGTGGCCGGTGCAGGTGGCGATATCGCCGGGGTGTCCGTATTCGGCGACATAGCCCTTGGTGGCGTAGATCCCCATCGACTGGCGCACGAAAGGCTGCACGACATTGTCGGGCTGATCCGGCGCGTTGCCTGCGCGGATGGCCACATGCGCCTCGCCGTATTCCAGCCGGAACAGCCGGTCGCCGGTCAGGTAGCGGACGACCACATCCGGGTGCATCCGCTGAAATTCGGTCAGGACCGGGGCCATGCGCGGGGCCATGTTGACCAGCGATGTGACCACCAGTTCGCCCGACACTTCGGTGCCGCGGCCCTTGATCCGGCCCACCAGCTGGCTGAACTGATCATCCGTCGCCTGCGCCACGCGAAACAGGTCATCGCCCGCCTCGGTCGCGGTATAACCGCGCGCGTGCCGTTGAAAGAGTTTGACGCCCAACCGCCCCTCGAGCGCATCGATATGGCGGATGACCGTGGCGTGGTGCACGCCCAAGACATCTGCCGCCCCGCTGACCGTGCCCATTCGGGCCACCTGATACGCGGTCTTGATCTCGTCCCAATTGTCCATGTGTGACCTGTACTGTGCAATTCCAAACAGATGCTGTTGAGTTTCAGCAATTGCGTTCGAATTTGCAAGGGCCAATTGTCACCGCAGACAGACACAAATCCCAAAGAGGACCCGACCATGACCATTCTGCATATCGACAGCTCTGCCCGTACCGAAGGCTCCGTTTCCCGCGACCTGTCGGCCGACATCGTTGCACAGCTGGGCGGCGACGTGATCCGCCGCGACCTGACCGAAGCCCTGCCGCAAATCACCGAGACCTGGGTGAACGCGAACTTTACCCCCGCCGATGCGCGCGACGCGGCACAGCGCGACACGCTGGCCCTGTCGGACGCGCTGGTGGTCGAACTGGAGGCCGCCGATACGGTGGTGATCGGCCTGCCCGTCTATAACTTTGGGGTGCCTGCGGCGCTGAAAGCGTGGATCGACCTGATCGCGCGGGCGGGCCTGACGTTCAAATACACCGAGAACGGCCCCGTGGGCCTGCTGGAGGGCAAGCGGGCCATCATCGCTGTCGCCACGGGCGGCACACCGGTGGGCAGCGACATCGACTTTGCCACCGGTTACCTGCGCCACGTGCTGGGGTTTGTGGGCATCACGGAGGTGGACGTCATTGCCGCCGACCGTGTGATGGCCCAGGGCGCCGAGGCCATCGCAAACGCCAAGGCCGAGATTGCCAAACTGGCCGCCTGACACGCCTTTGGGTACTGCCACCACTCACCTGCCCCCGCCCGATTGTGGCGGGGGTTTTTCGTTGCGCCCGCTTGTTGTGGCCCTGTGCGGGGCATTAGGCTGGGGGCCATGACCGTGTTGCGCAACATGCCCCAGCAATTGATCCTCGCCCATGCGCCCTGGCTGCTGGGGGGTGGGTTGATCGTTTGCATGGTCGCCTGTGCGGCGGCGGGGCTGGCGTTGATTGCCGGGGGCGAGACGGCGGGGCTGTTGACGGTGATCTTTGGCGCGGGCGTGCCGTTGGGGATCTTTGCGATGGCGGTCAAGCGGGATCAGGTGATTTTCGATGCCACAGCCGGGACGGTCACGGTCCAGCGCCGCACCCTGCTGGGCTATCGCAGCGCCACCCACCCCTTGGCGGTCGTGCGGCGGGCCGAGGTCGAGGCGTTTTCCGATACGGGCCGCGCGACGCTGACCTTTCACGACACCACCCCGCCCTATCCGCTGGTCGAGGCGTACCACTCCGGCAACGGCCCGCGCCAGACGGCAGCGGCGATCAACGACTGGCTGCGCGCCTGGCGGCGGGGTGGCTGATCAGCGTCCGGCCCAGATGTCGGCCTCGGTCACGCCCATCTCGGTGAAATCGGGCGCGCGCAGGGACGCGTCGGCGTCCCAGCTCATATAGAATTCGTCCAGTTGCGGCGGCGGCACGTCTGTCATGCTGAGCAGCCCATGCACCTGGCCCCGGTGGTGGATCTGGTGCTGGACCAGATGCAGGAAGGTGCGGTCAAAGCGGTCTTCCTGCGCGCCGCTGTCGCGCAGCATGCGCACGGTGCGGGCCGGGTCGGACAGGGTCGCGTCCTCGGTCACGGCAATGAGGCGGCGATCCACGTCGCGCTGTGCCGCGCGCAGGGCCGAGATATCCGGACAAGGCACCGGATCGGCAAAGGCCTGCGGCCCGACACAGGCCCCTTCGAGCGCGGAGACATAGAACCAGTCGACAATCAGGATGTGGTTGAGCGCTGCGATGATGGAGCCAAAGAACGACGGCCGCGGCGCCGACAGCTCCGCCGTGGGCAGGGCCGCGCAGCTGCGCAACAGGCGGTGATTGGACCACGCATTGTTGTAGGCCTGCGGCGCAAATAGGTCCGACATCGATTGCCTCCTGTTTTCGCGCCACCCTAGCCCGCCGATCCGGGCCACGTAAACGGGCGCACCCTTGACTCTGCGCGCGCACCCGCCTAATCCGCGCACAATACCCGGAAGCGTCATACCTTCCGGTCCCTTGGATCTGTTCCGGGATCGCCCTCCGTCAGCGCGTTGCGCCCACGGGGGCCATCGTGGTTTGGGCCATTGGGTTTCACGCCGCCCGCACTTAGGTGAAGGCATAATGTCAACGGTCGAAAGGATGCAGGCCCATGTTTGAAAATCTCTCCGAACGCCTCTCCGGTGTGTTCGACCGGCTGACCAAGCAGGGCGCGCTGAGCGAAGAGGACGTCAAGACTGCCCTGCGCGAGGTGCGTGTGGCCCTGCTGGAGGCGGACGTGTCCCTGCCCGTGGCGCGGGATTTCGTCAAGGCGGTGCAGGATCAGGCGACCGGTCAGGCGGTGACCAAATCCGTCACTCCCGGCCAGCAGGTTGTCAAGATCGTGCACGATGCACTTGTTGACACGCTCAAGGGCGAGGGCGAGCCCGGTGCGCTGAAGATCGACAGCCCCCCTGCCCCGATCCTGATGGTGGGTTTGCAGGGCGGTGGTAAGACCACGACAACCGCCAAGCTCGCCAAGCGCCTGACTGAGCGCGACGGCAAACGCGTGCTGATGGCCTCGCTTGACGTGAACCGTCCGGCAGCGATGGAACAGCTCGCGATCCTCGGCAACCAGATCGGTGTCGACACCCTGCCCATCGTCAAGGGCGAAGACCCCGTCGCAATCGCCAAGCGCGCCAAGACCCAAGCCAGCATGGGCGGCTATGACGTCTATATGCTCGACACCGCCGGGCGCCTGTCCATCGACGAAGAGCTGATGACGCAGGTCGAACAGGTCCGCGACGTCGCCACGCCCCGCGAAACGATCCTCGTGGTCGATGGCCTGACCGGTCAGGACGCGGTGAACACGGCGCAGAACTTTGACGACCGTATCGGCATTTCGGGCGTGGTGCTGACCCGGATGGACGGCGACGGGCGCGGTGGTGCCGCCCTGTCCATGCGTGCCGTCACCGGCAAGCCGATCAAGTTCGTGGGCCTGGGCGAGAAAATGGACGCGCTCGAAACCTTCGAACCCGAGCGGATCGCGGGCCGCATCCTCGGCATGGGCGATATCGTCAGCCTTGTCGAAAAGGCGCAGGAGACCATCGAGGCGGAACAGGCCGAGCGCATGATGAAGCGCATGGCCAAGGGTCAGTTCAACATGAACGACCTGCGCATGCAGCTGGAACAGATGATCAAGATGGGCGGCATGGAGGGCATGATGGGCATGATGCCCGGCATGGGTAAACTGTCGAAACAGGTGGCGGATGCGGGCTTTGACGACAAGGTCCTGAAACAGCAGATCGCCATGATCCAGTCCATGACCAAGAAAGAGCGCGCCGCCCCCCAGATCCTGCAAGCCAGCCGCAAGAAACGCATCGCGCGCGGCTCGGGCATGCAGGTCAGCGACCTCAACAAACTGCTCAAGATGCACCGCCAGATGTCGGACATGATGAAAAAGCTCGGCAAGGGCAAAGGCGGCATGATGAAACAGGCGATGAAAGCCATGATGGGCAAAGGCGGCGGCATGCCCGACATGGGCGGCATGGATCAGGCGCAACTGGAAGCGGCGGCCAAGCAGCTGGGCGGCAAGATGCCCGGCGGTTTGCCGGGTCTGGGTGGCGGCATGCCCCTGCCCCCCGGCCTTTCGGGGTTCGGCAAGAAAAAGAAATGATCACCGCGCTCATCACATATGTGATCGACCCCGCAAAGGTCGATGCGTTCGAGGTCTACGCCCGCGCGTGGATACACCTCGTGAATCGCATGGGCGGCACGCACCACGGCTATTTCCTGCCCTCTGAGGGGGCCAACAACAAGGCGTGGGCGATGTTCTCGTTCCCGTCGCTGGCGGCCTACGAAGTCTACCGCAGCGAGATGGCACAGGACGGCGCGTGCCAGCGCGCCTATGCACACGCGCAGGCGACCGGCTGCATCCTCAGCTTTGACCGCACGTTCACCCGCCCCGTTCTGGACGGCGCCACGGTCGAGGAGCTGGGCCTGTGACCGCCATCGCCCCCACCCTGACCACGGATCGGCTGACACTGCGCGCCCATGTCATGGACGACTTTGCGCCGCTCTATGATCTGTTCGCATCCGACCGCGCAAAGTACATGGGCGGCCCGGTGGACGCTAAACAGATGTGGTACTGGATCGCCGCCGAAGTGGGCAGCTGGCAGCTCAAGGGCTTTGGCAGCTGGGGGCTGATCCGCAACAGCGACGGCGCGTTCATGGGCCAGGTCGGCATCAACCAGCCGCACCACTTCCCCGAGCCTGAGCTTGGCTGGGTCCTGCTTGAAGACTACGAGGGGCACGGCTACGCCGCCGAAGCCGCGACGCTGGCGCGCGATTGGTATTGGGCCAGCTTCGATGCCGACACACTCGTCAGCTATATCACCCCCGGCAACACACGGTCCGAAGCGCTTGCCACCAAACTCGGGGCGACTGCGGATGAAAACGGGCCCTGGCCCGAAGGCGAAGATGCAGCCGAAACCACGGTTTACCGGCACCGGAGGACGGCATGACCACCCTCACCGGCACCCCCATCCTGCGCACCGAACGGCTGACCCTGCGCGCGCCCATCGAGGCCGACGCGGACGCCTTTGTCGCCTATTTCGCAACCCAGCGGTCCGAATTCACCGGCGGGCCCAAGACACGGCGCGACGCATGGAACTTCTTTGGCACGGAACTCGGCCACTGGGTCATGCGCGGCTTTGGCATGTTCACGGTCACGCGCCACGGCGACGACACCCCGCTGGGCATTGTCGGCCACTGGTACCCGCTGGGCTGGGCCGAACGCGAAATCGGCTGGGTCCTCTTTGACCCAAAGGACGAGGGGCAAGGCATCGCCGCAGAGGCCGCCAAGGCCTGCATCGCCCACGCCTTTGGCCCGCTGGGCTGGGACACCGCCGTCAGCTATATCGCGCCCGGCAACGTGGCCTCGATCCGCCTCGCGGAACGGCTGGGCGCACAGCGCGACGATGACGCGCCGAAACCGGAAACCACCAACCCTTGCCTCATCTACCGCCACCCGAGGCCCGCAGCATGACCGCATCGCAACCCCTCCGCCCCCAACGGGCTCACGGTGCAGCCGCCGCCAGGATCGTGTCGCGCGTCAGCGCGCCAATTGGATCAAACCGTGTCAGCGCGCCATTTGGATCACGTCCCGCCAACGGGGGATCGCACGCATGACCTACGCCTGCGAGACACCCCGGCCCGGCGCTGCTGCGCTCTTTGCAATCGCCCTTCAGGGCCACCTGCCCACGCTCGCCACAGACAGGCTGATCCTGCGGGCGCCGCGCGTGACCGACTTCGACACCTACGCGCAGATCGCCTGCACCGATCGTGGCAAACACCTCGGCGGCCCGATGACGCGCGAAGACGCCTGGCTCGACTTTTCCCAGATGACCTCCACCTGGCTGCTGCACGGGCACGGGCTCTGGACCATTGGCCACGCGGGCGACATCGCGGGCTTTGTCGTGCTGGGATACGAGCCCGGTGATCAGGAGCCGGAACTGGGTTTCATGCTCACCAAAACTGCCGAAGGGATGGGGCTGGCGCAAGAGGCCGCGCAAGCCGCGCTCACCCACGCGTTCGGGACACTTGGCTGGTCCACGCTCGTCTCCTATATCGACCCCGCCAACACACGCTCCCTCAAACTGGCGCAGCGCCTCGGCGGCCTGCCCGATGGCGAGATCACGCAAGACGGCGACACCACCCTCATCTACCGCTATGTCCGGGAGGTGATGTGATGGGCCATCCCGTGATCCCCGTAATCGAAACCCACCGTCTGATCCTGCGCGGCCCACAGCCCGAGGACTACCCGGACTTCAAGGCCACCTTCGCCTCCTACCGCTCGCGGTTCATGGGCGGGCCACTGAACACCTATGAGGCATGGATGCTCTATGCCGCCGAGATCGGGCACTGGGAAATCCGTGGCTTTGGCATGTGGATGATCCACGACAAGGACAGCGACGACACCTATGGCATGGCAGGCGGCTGGCAGCCCGCAGGCTGGCCCGAGCGCGAAATCGCCTGGATCATCTGGCCCGACAAGGCCGGCAAGGGCTATGCGCTCGAGGCAACCCATGCGGTGCGTGCGCATTACTACGCAAACGGCTGGGACGGCGCGGTCAGCTATATCGACCCGATGAACCTCGACAGCATCCGCCTGGCCGAACGGCTGGGTGCAGTCAAAGACCGCGACGCACCCACCATTGACGGCTCGGACGCCGTCTATCGCCACCCGTCGCCTGCGGCCCTCGATGGCACGCAACTGGCGCACGGGATCGAAATGGAAATCGGCCACTACGCCGACCCGATGTTCAAACCGAAAGGATGGGCGCTTGACTGATGCCGTTTCCAAAGCAGCCCATGTGCTGGCCGATCACCGCGCCAGCATCGACCGGCTTGATGCGATCCTCGTCTACACGCTGGGCGAGCGGTTCAAACACACGCAGGCCGTGGGGAAACTCAAGGCCACACACGACCTTCCGCCCTCTGATCCCACGCGCGAAGCCGCGCAGATCAAGCGGCTCGAAGATTTGGCGAACCAGGCCGATCTGGACCCTGAATTCGCCAAGAAGTTTCTGAACTTCATCATCGCTGAAGTCATTCAGCACCACAAGCAACACCAATCGTAGGGTGGGCAATCTGCCCACCATCCAACTGAAAACCAAAAGGAAATACACCATGGCTATGAAAATTCGTCTCGCCCGCGGCGGCTCGAAAAAGCGCCCCTTCTATCGCATCGTCGCAGCCGACAGCCGCATGCCCCGCGATGGCCGCTATATCGAAAAGCTGGGCACATATAACCCGCTGCTGCCCAAGGACAGCGAAGAGCGCGTGAAAATGAACATGGAGCGCGTCCAGTACTGGCTGGGTGAGGGCGCACAGCCCACCGACCGCATCAGCCGTATGCTGGAAGCCGCGGGTGTTCTGCCCAAGAAAGAGCGCGCGAACCTGAAAAAAGGTGAGCCCGGCGCCAAGGCCAAGGAACGTGCCGAAGAGAAAGCCGCCAAGGCAGCAGAGGCCGCCGAAGCCGCCGCCGCACCTGCCGAGGATGCCACCGAAGAAGCCGCCGCAGAGTAAAGCCGCAGCGGCGGGAGCATCCCCGCCCCAAGATCACGATGCGCCCGCCCGGTCCCTGACCGCGGCGGGCGTTTCACATCACCCTGCCGAAATCTTCAGTCCGGCCACACCCGCGACGATGGCCAGCGCCGACAGCACCTTGAGCGGCGTCAGCGCCTCGCCCAGAAACAGGTAGCCCAGCGTGACCGTGCCCAGTGTGCCCACCGCCGTCCAGATCGGATAGGCCACGCTGACCGGCAGGTCACGCAGCGCCAGGGTCAGGAACCCGATGCCCAGGATCACCGCAACCACCGTGATCAGGCTGGCGCGCAGGTTGGTGAACCCGTCGGCATATTTCATGCTCATAGCAAAGGTCACTTCGAACACCGCCGCAAGTGCCAGATAAAACCACGCCATCCCGTTGCCTCACAATTTGGAACCGTTCAGTTCACAAACTATGACAATGACGGCTCGGTGCAAGTCAAATGCCGCGCCATGGGACCGGGAACGCGGGCAGGCCAGGGCCCGCCCGCGCTTTTGTCATGTCAGGTCAGTGCTTTGACGAAGGTGACCTTGTCCTCGCCCGGCCCGAAGAAATCGGGAATGGTCGCGACGTGACCGCACCCGCGGGCGGCATAAAACCTCCGTGCCCGCGCCTGATCCGGCAATTGGGTGGTGTCGATCACCAAAAGCCGCGCGCCTGCCAACGCGGCCTCGACCGCCGCCAGCAGCGCCGTGCCCGCGCCGCCACCATGGAAGTCCGGATCGGTTGCGATCGCCCGCAGGTTCCATGTGCGGTCGGTCATCGCCTCAGGCTGAACAAAGGCGAACCCGACCGGGGTGTCGTCGCGTGTCACCACGCGCCACAGGTCATCGCCCTGCCCGGCAAGGGCCGGGGCGATCATGTCGGCCAGCATCTCGCCGGGAAAGAGCGTGGCATCCGCGATGGCGGCGAGTGTTGGGATATCTTCCGCGCGCGGGGCACGGGTTACGTAGGGGTCTGGCATGGGCCATCCTTTTGATTTGGTTTGACTATATGATGAATTCACCCCGACGGGGTGCAGTCGCTTGGGCACACCAACAGCGGTCGCGGCGCGACCTCCCTGTGATCCCTGATTGCGCGCCCTGGATCGGGCCCGCGGGGCCTGTGCCCGTTTATACCGACATAAAATCTCCATTCCGCGCCCCATGGCACGGATGTCACCAGACTGCCCGCACTGCGCACAGGTGGCAAGCCTGCTCTGGACAAACCCCTGTGTCGTGCCCCAAATGCACCGACCATTGACCCCACCCGCAGGTGCCCATGTTTGGCCTGATACGCACTGCTGTTCTGATCGGCGTCGCCTTTGTCGGCGGCCTGCTGTTCGAGCGCAGTCAGGCGGCGGATGCCTGTGACGGGTCAGGCGGCGTGATGCGGGACGGGATATGCTGGAATGAGTGACGACAAGATCTGCGTGGGCGTCATCAGCGGCGCATATGGCGTGCAGGGCGAGGTGCGGGTGAAATCCTTTTGCGCGCAGCCGGATGACATCGAAACCTACAGCCCGCTGACCAGCGAGGATGGCGCGCGCAGCTTTGCGCTGGCGCTGATCCGCCCGATGAAGAACGGGTTTGTCGCGCGCATCGCCGAGGTCGCCACCAAGGAGGAGGCGGACGCGCTCAAGGGCACGCAGCTTTTTGCGCGGCGGGCGCAACTGCCGGTGCTGCCGGACGACGAATACTATTACTCCGATCTGGTGGGGCTTGAGGTTTTCGACACCGGCGGCACGTCGCTGGGCCACGTAAAGTCGGTGCAGAACCACGGCGCCAGCGATCTGCTGGAGGTGCATCAGCCCGGTGCAACGGCCACCGTGTTGCTGCCGTTCACGCAGGCCGCCGTGCCCACCGTTGATCTGGGGGCCGGGCGCATCGTGGCGGACCCGCCTGACGGCCTGTTCTGAGCGATGGTGCAGCGGCTGATCGTCCATGCGGGCTTTCACAAGACCGGCACGACCTCGATCCAGAAGGCGCTGAAGGCGCATCGCGCGCAGTTGCGGCCCCATGCCCGCGTCGGCCTGCGCCCTGCGATTGTCGGTCTGTGCGAGGCCGCGCGCGCCTATTCCGTCAGCCGCAGCGCGCTGGATCTGGGGCTGGTGCGATACGAGGCGGCAGAGCTGGCGAGTGCGTGGGCGGAGCGGGACGGCACGCTGCTCTTGAGTTCCGAGGACCTGAGCGGCCATATGCCCGGACGGCGGGGCCTTCAGGCCTATGACGCCACGCCGAAATTGATGGCGGCGATGGTCGAGGTCTGGCGCGCGGTGTTGGGGGATGTAGGGATCGATCTGGTGTTCACCACCCGTGAGGCTGGCCCGTGGCTGGCCAGTTGTCATATGCAGCATCTGCGCGCGACGCGGATCACGCAGGCGCAAGAGGACTATGTCCGCGATTATGCCGGGTCTGCCGATCTGGACGGGATCGTCGATGCGGTTGCTGCGGCGGTGCCGGGGGTGCCCGTCCACCGCTTCGCGCTCGAAGACGCGCCTTTTGGTCAGATTCTGGCGTTGGCGGGCGTGCCAGAGGACCTATGGCCCGCGATGCCGCATCGCAACCGGGGCGAGCCTGACAGCCTGCGCGCGACCTTGCTGGAGATCAACCGGTCGGACCTGTCAGACGACGACGCCCGCGCCGCCCGCAAGGCCGCCATGCAGGCCAAGGCTTGAAACCGCAGGCGCCTTGCGCCCATAAGCCGCCCCAGACCCCGCGTGAGTGATGTGACATGACCGGACCTTCGAAATCCCATGGCCGCAAGGCGATCCGGCCCACCCTGCGGCCTGCGTCGCTGATGGACGAAGCGCCCGATCTGGTGGGCGTCTGGCAGGCGCGCATCGTGACGCTGTTTCCCGAGACATTCCCCGGCGTGCTGGGTGCGTCGCTGACCGGCAAGGCGTTGCAGGACGGTAAATGGCAGCTGCACACCCACGACCTGCGCGCCCATGGCGTGGGCAAGCACCGCAACGTCGATGACACGCCTGCGGGCGGTGGCGCGGGCATGGTGTTGCGCGCCGATGTGGTCAGCGCGGCCCTCGCCGAGGCGCAATCGCACGCCCGCGGGCGCTGGCCGATCCTGTACATGTCCCCGCGGGGACGCCCCTTCGATCAGGCCATGGCGCGCGATCTGGCGCGCTGTGACGGGGTGACGATGCTGTGCGGTCGGTTCGAGGGCGTGGACGAGCGGGTGCTGGAACACTGGGGTGTGACCGAGGTGTCGCTGGGTGATTTCGTGATGACCGGCGGCGAGATTGCGGCGCAGGCGATGCTGGACGCCACCGTGCGCCTACTGCCGGGCGTGTTGGGCAATGCCGAAAGCGCGGTGGAGGAAAGCCATTCGAACGGGTTGCTGGAGCATCCGCAATACACCCGCCCCGCCACGTGGGAAGGGCGCGACATCCCCGAAGTGCTGATGTCCGGCAACCACGGCAAGATCGCGGCGTGGCGGCAGGAGATGTCGGAGGAACTGACCAAGGAACGGCGACCCGATCTGTGGGCCGCCGCACAAGGCAAAGCTGAGCGCTAACTGCGGCACACGCCGCCTGCATAGCTTCCAACGCTGCGTTTGACCGCGCTTGGCGCGGCTTCGATCCGACGCCCGGTCAATTCGCTGCGCAACACCCGCGTCATCAGGTTGGTCAACGACGTGACGCGGTAACAGGACACCGTGGGCTCTGCATGCGGGTTGCCCACGCCGCTGTCATCGGTGAGGAACATATATCGCCCGCCCGTCGCGACCGCACCCTGACGCATGAGGAATTCGAGCTGCGCCTCGGCGCCGCTGGCGGCCAGACCAAAGACCTGCACACCTTTGACGGCGGCCTTACGGGCTGCGGTGTAGTAGACGCCCACCTGATCGCGATGTGGCGGCTCGTCCCCGATCTGGATGATCAGACGTTCCCCACGGCCCCGGCGCCAAGGCAGGGCAACGGCCGTCTCAAGCGATTGCGCCACGGCTTCGGGGTAGCCACCGCCGCCACTTGTGGGCAGCTCGCGCTGCAACCACCGTTGGAAATGGGACCTGCCTTTGGCAAAGCCGTAGTCCCGCACCGTGTACACATCGCCCCGCGATTTGTAGGTGACAAGGCCCAGCCGCAGGTCGACACCCCGGGCGGTCGCGCTCACTATCGCCCCCAAATCCGAGATCAGCCATTCGATTTCGTCCGTCATGCTGCCCGTCGTATCCACCACAAAGACAAGGTCGACGAATTGCGGCTGCCACGCATGATCCGTGTCCAAGGCGACGATAGTCCGCCTGCCGTTCGTGCGCAGGGTCGCCTGTGTGGCCGGGCCGTCGTCGTTCGGAAACGCACGCAGTTCAATTCTGTCGGACCGGCGCGCATCCAGCACCGCCGGGAAGGCGGTGATCATGCCATCGACGCCGGAATACCCTTCGTAAAACGGGTCTGTTGCGCCGGGGTGGCGCAAGGTGAACCGAACACCCGGGGCTGGCGTGCCCGTCGGACCCACAAGTTGCGCCAGCACGGGTTTGGACAGGTTCATACGCTGCCATTTCAGGTGCCGCGCGGCGCGGGTCTGGTATCGCATAAGCGCGGAGAGGTTCAGGCCGTCATCGATGTCGCCCGCTGTCAGAACGCCGGATGGCGGCAAGGGGCGCCGTTGGGGTGCGGGGGCCACGGGTGAATTGGGACGCGGCGCGGTGATCGGTACAGCGCTTTCCTGAACGATGACAGGCGCTTCGATAAGCGGTTCGACAACCCCGCCCCCCGGCGTGCAGGCCGCAACCCATGCCCCCGCAAAGAGCACGCAAAACAGTCGCTTGGGTATAATCATGATGATACTCCAAAAAATGTGTATTTTGCACATATTTTGAATCGACTGGCGCCGTCAAGATAAATGTGTATTTTGCACATTATGATAACCCTTCTTGATGCCCTGCTTGCGCCGCTGGCCCGACTACTGGTCGCGCAAGGCGTGCGATTCCCTGACCTCGCTGAGCGTCTGAAGGGGCATTATGTAGCGGCAGCCGTGGATCATACGGACGGCAAGGTGACGGACAGCAGGCTGTCGGTCATGACCGGGCTGCAGCGGCGCGATGTTGCGCGGCTGCGGGCGGCGCCGCCGCGATCCGAGCGGGGCAATGCTCTGTCGGCTGTAGTGGCGCGCTGGCAGACCGACCCAGACTATAGGGGCAAGCCGATCCCCCGCACCGGTTCTGCCCCCTCTTTCGAGGCGCTGGCCCAGACCATTTCCCGCGACGTCCATCCACGGACAGTGTTGGACACGTTGGTCGCGGCTGGGACTGTTGCGATCTCAGGCGACACGGTCGCGTTGCAACAGGCGTCCTATCAACCGCTGGCCGGGTCCGAGGACCAGGTGCGATACTTTGCCCACAATCTTGGCGATCACATTGCAGCGGCCACCGACAATGTTCTGGGCGCCACCCCGCCCCATTTCGAACGCGCCGTGCATTACACCGATCTGACCGATGAGCAGATCGAGGTGTTGCAGCAGATACATTCCGAACGCCAAATGGCCCTCTTTCACGACCTGTCGGTCCAGGCCGCCAAAATGAAATCCCGCAATACCAAAGCGCAAGGCAGGTTCCGCGCCGGTGCATTCTTCTTCAGATCCAAGGATATGAAATGAGATTTTTTGCTGCGCTTATGTCTCTGTTCAGCGTCATTGCCTGCACATCCGCACTGCCTCCTGTTGAGCCAATAATCGAAGATCCGGTGATTATTGACGCGACCACCGAGCCATGTGTCACAGGCGATGGTGACGGGATCGGTGGCACGGGATGTCCTGTCGACTAGTCCCTTGATCCACCTGTCGGCTTTGCCTATACACCGCCCATTCCGACTCGGATTTCTCCGATCGGACCCTTTGTGCTGTGGCATCTTCTTCGGTGCGGCAGGCAGGGCAAGGGGCAGCACGACAAGGAAATGATGACCTGATCTCTGGCGGGCACTTCGGTGGACCCGGTGAAGACCAAGAGCTCTGAGGCGCGACAAACCTTCGTGGGACAAACCACGAGCATCATGAGGAGATGGTCAATGGACCTGATCGCACAATTGGAGGCGGAGCAAATCGCCGCCCTCGGGGCAGATATCCCCGATTTCAAAGCCGGTGACACCATCCGTGTCGGCTTCAAAGTGACCGAAGGCACCCGCACACGGGTGCAGAACTACGAAGGCGTCTGCATTGCACGCAACAACGGCCACGGCATTGCCGGGTCTTTCACCGTGCGCAAGATCTCCTTTGGCGAGGGCGTGGAGCGTGTGTTCCCCCTCTATTCGACCAACATCGACAGCATCACCGTCGTGCGCCGTGGCCGCGTGCGCCGCGCCAAGCTGTACTACCTCCGCTCGCGTCGCGGCAAATCCGCCCGTATCGCAGAGGTCACCAACTACAAACCCAAGTCCGAAGGAGCCAAGGCATGAAGGCCGATACGCATCCCGACTACCACATCATCGACGTCAAAATGACCGACGGCACCGTGGTGCAAATGAAGTCGACATGGGGCGCCGAGGGCGACCAGCTGGCCCTGGACATCGACCCCTCCGTGCACCCCGCATGGACAGGCGGCACATCGCGCCTGATGGACACTGGTGGCCGCGTGTCCAAGTTCAAGAACAAATACGCAGGCCTGGGTTTCTAAAGCCTTCCGGTTTGCCAAAAGATCAAAGCCGCCCCGCACCGGGGCGGCTTTTTTCGTGCCATACTGGCGCAGGCGGACGTGACGAGGACTGCAGATGATCGACCACATGACACTCGGCGTGACGGATTTCGCCCGCGCTGTGACCTTTTACGACGCAGCGCTGGCGCCGCTGGGCATATGCCGTGTGATGACCCTGCCGCTGGACCAGACCGAGGGCGTGCACGTCACAGGCTACGGCAGGGAACAACCCATCCTCTGGCTGGCCAGGGAGCGCCCGACGACCGGGCTCCTGCATGTCGCCTTTCAGGCTGCAACGCGGGCGGATGTCGATGCGTTTCATGCCGCAGGCCTGGACGCAGGTGGCACCGACAATGGCGCGCCGGGCCTGCGGCCACACTACCACGCAGACTATTACGCAGCGTTCCTCCGCGATCCGAACGGGCACAACATCGAAGCCGTCTGCCACAGCCCGCAGCTCACAGGCCGAACCTAAAGCATGTAGTCCCAAGGGTCGGCGGGCGGGCGCCTTTGCGTCAGCAAACATAGCCGCCCGACGGCGCCTTAGCGCGCCAACGCCGCCGCGTCGCGGGCCAGTGCCTCGATCCCGGCCCAGTCGCCCGCGATCACCTTGTCCTTGGGCGCAACCCAACTACCACCCGCGCAGACCACATTGGGCAGGCTCAGGTAGCTCTCGGCATTTCCGGGGCTGACACCACCCGTGGGGCAGAACGAAATCTGCGGCAACGGCGCACCAATGGCTTTCAGCGCAGGCGCACCCCCCGAGGCCTCGGCGGGGAAGAACTTGAGCATGTCGAAGCCCTGCTCCAACAGCGCCATCGCCTCCGACGCGGTGGCCGCCCCCGGCAACAACGGCAGTTCTTCGGCCGCACAGGCCGCGATCAGCGCATCCGTCGCCCCCGGCGACACGCCAAAATGCGCGCCTGCCGCCTTGGCGGCTTTCACGTCGTCGGGCGTGACCAGCGTTCCGGCCCCGACCACACCGCCCTCGACCTGCGCCATGGCGGCAATCACCTCGAGCGCCGCCGGCGTCCGCAGCGTGACCTCGAGCGCGGGCAGTCCCCCGGCCACAAGCGCCTCGGCAAGGGGACGCGCATGGGCCACGTCCTCGACCACGAGCACCGGCACGATCGGCGCCAGTTCACAGATTTCACGGGCCCGAACGGATGCGGCCTTGGCAGTCAGCATAATCAAAAGTCTCCAAATACGGTTGCGCCGGTATTGGCGGATCCCACGGTGTTGCGGAAGGCCGTGAACATGTCGCGGCCCACGCCCCACTGGTTCGCGGACAGATCCGCCGTGGCGTGGGCCCTTTGAAGCACACCTTCGGTCAGAACCTCAAGCACACCCGCCTCGGCATCCAGCCGGATGATGTCGCCATCCTGCACCTGGCCGATGGGGCCACCGTCCAGCGCCTCGGGACAGACATGGATCGCCGAGGGCACCTTGCCCGATGCACCCGACATGCGGCCATCGGTGACCAGCGCCACCTTTTGCCCGCGGCCCTGCAATATCCCCAGCAGCGGCGTCAGGCTGTGCAATTCGGGCATGCCGTTGGCCTTTGGTCCTTGGAACCGCACCACAATAATCACGTCGCCAGTGAATTCCCCGGCCTTGAACGCGGCCTTGACCGCTTCCTGATCGTGGAACACCCGCGCAGGTGCCTCGACGATGCGGTGTTCTGGCGCCACGGCGGACACTTTCATCACGCCCGTGCCCAGCGATCCCGCCAGACGGCTCAGCCCGCCGGTCTCCTGGAACGGGTCCGTCGCGGGGCGCAGGATGCCTTGGTTCAGGCTGTCCTTGGTGCCCGGAGTCCAGCCCAGCACGCCGTCGGTCAGTTTGGGCTCATGGGTATAATTCTCCAGCCCCTCGCCCGCGACGGTCTGCGTGTCCTCGTGCAGCAGGCCCGACGACAAAAGCTGCCCGATCATAAAGCCCAGGCCGCCCGCGGCGTGGAACTGGTTCACATCCGCCAACCCGTTGGGATAGACCCGCGCCAGCAGCGGCGTCACCTCGGACAGGTCGGCAAAATCCTCCCAATCGAGCACGATGCCCCCCGCCCGCGCCATGGCAATGAGGTGGATCAGCAGGTTGGTGGAGCCGCCGGTTGCGTTCAGCCCGACAATGCCGTTCACGAACGCCTTTTCATCGAGAATGTTGCACACAGGCGTGTAGTGGTTGCCCAGCGCCGACAGCGACAGGGCGCGTTTCGCCCCCTCGACCGTCAGGGCGTCACGCAGGTCGGTGTTGGGATTGACGAAAGACGATCCGGGCAGGTGCAGCCCCATGAATTCCATCAGCATCTGGTTGGTGTTCGCGGTGCCGTAGAACGTGCAGGTGCCCGGCCCGTGATAGGCGGCCATCTCGGCCTTGAGCAGTTCGGCGCGGGTGGCCTCTCCGGCCGCGAAACGCTGGCGGACCTTGGCCTTTTCATCATTGGGCAGGCCGCTGGTCATTGGCCCCGCAGGCAGGAAGACGGCGGGCATGTGGCCAAAGGACTGCGCGGCGATGATCAGCCCCGGTACGATCTTGTCACAGACGCCGAGATAGACGGCCGCGTCAAAGGTGTTGTGGGACAGCGCCACACCGGCGGCCAGCGCAATCACGTCACGGGAAAACAGGCTCAGCTCCATCCCCGCCTCGCCCTGGGTCACGCCGTCACACATGGCGGGCACGCCGCCTGCCACCTGCGCCGTGCCGCCTGCCGCGCGCACCGCGTCGCGGATCAGCGTGGGATAGCGTTCGAACGGTTGGTGCGCCGACAGCATGTCATTATAGGCGGTCACGATGCCCAGATTGCCCGCGCTTGCCTCGGCCAGCCGGTCCTGATCATCGCCCGCGGCGGCAAAGGCGTGGGCCTGACCGCTGCACGACAGGTGCGCACGTGCGGGCCCCTGCGATTTGGCGGCGGCCATCCGGTCGAGATAGCGGCGGCGCGTGTCTGCGCTGCGGTCGATGACGCGCTCTGTCACGCGTTCCAGTGTCGGGTGTAGGGGCATCGTGCTCTCCCGGTTCCAATCCATGTTTGCGCGGTCTATAGCACGGCAATTCTGATAGCGCTAACAGGAACCCGGTTGAGTCTGCCGCGCCACGGTGCCGCAGGAAAAGAGGTATGCCCGCTTTTCAACGGGTCAACCACAACATATAGTGTGCAAAAATTCGCCTAGCGGACGTGCGGTAAGGGGACATCAATGGCGCATATCATCGTCGTCGGCAACGAAAAGGGCGGCGCGGGCAAGTCGACCGTGTCGATGCATGTGGCCACGGCCTTGGCGCGCATGGGCCACAAGGTCAGCGCACTGGATCTGGATCTGCGGCAACGCACCTTTGGCCGATATGTCGAAAACCGGACCGCATTCATCGCCTCCTCCGAGCTGGATCTGCCATCCCCGGATGTGCACGACCTGCCCGAGATCGACGCCAGCGCGCTGAAACCCGGCGAGAACATTTATGACCACCGGTTGTCGGCCGCGGTCGCGACGCTGGAGCCGGACAGCGATTTCATTCTGATCGACTGCCCCGGATCGCACACGCGGCTGAGCCAGGTGGCGCATTCGCTGGCCGATACGCTGATCACGCCGCTGAACGACAGCTTTGTCGATTTCGACCTGCTGGCGCGGATCGATGCCAGCGGGGAAAAGATCCTCGGGCCGTCGGTCTATTCCGAAATGGTGTGGAACGCGCGGCAGTTGCGGGCGCAGGCGGGGCTCAAACCCATCGACTGGATCGTGGTGCGCAACCGGATGGGCGCACAGCGCATGGTCAACAAGGAAAAGATGGAACGCGCGATCAAGATGCTGTCCCAGCGCATCGGGTTCCGCATCGCACCGGGCTTTTCCGAGCGGGTGATCTTTCGCGAACTGTTTCCGCGCGGGCTGACTCTGCTGGACCTGAAGGATATCGGCGTCAAGCAACTGAACATCTCGAACGTGGCCGCGCGGCAGGAGCTGCGCGAGTTGCTCAAGGCGCTCAAGCTGCCGGGGGTCGAGGTCGACCTTTAGGAGGTTCCGGCCTCGAACCAGTCCATCATCCGCGCGGACCAGCCCTGCGGCGCGCCGTGCCCGCCCTTGTGCAGCATCAGCTGGATTTCGCCCGCCGCACAGTCGGTCCAGTGGCGGAACCACAGATCCCCATCATAGCTGTTGCGTTCCGGCTGGCGCGCGTCACAGCCATTGGTTTCGCGCAGGATCTTGAGCGCGGCCCAGACATCGCCCTGTACCACAGCACCACCGCCGAATGACCGCCCTTCGAGCGGGACGGTCCGGTCGTTCCAGCCGTGGGTGTGAAACAGGCGCACGGGTGCCGCACAGCTGTCGGGCAGGTCATCCCACAGCGCGCCCGCCAGCGGCGCATAGGCAGTTGCAAAGTCCGGCGTGTAGCAGGCGATGTCCCAGACCATCGACCCCCCGCGCGAGAAGCCCGCAAGGAACACGGTATCCGCCTCGACGCCTGTGCGGGCGCGGGCATCGGCCAGCACATCGATCAGGAACAGCTTGTCATCGCGGTTGTGCGACGTGCCCTTGGCCTTGACTGACCAGTCCCGCGTCCAACGGTTTTCCGGGTGCTCTCCGTTCGGCGCGACAAAGACATAGCCGCGTGCGAGGGCTTCCTTGGCCAAACCGGAGGTCAGCAACCCCCGCCCGCGCCCACCGCCGCCGTGCAGGTGGATTACTACGCCCTTAGGGGTGGCCACGTCCGGCGTCGCCATATGGTAGCTGCCGCTCTCCACCGTGCAGGGTGTTTCGGCAGAACCGCACTCCGCCGCATGACCGAGGGTGGGCAGGATCAAGCAGGCGAGGGCGGCAAGGATATGGCGGGGCATAAGGTCTTTCCTTTGAACATACCGCACCAGCCTGCGGGCGGGCGTGGTCGCAGGCAAATCACATTCTCACGACCGGCGGGCCAGCGCCTCCAGCTGCGTCTTGAGCCGTTCGACCTCGGCCTGCGGCATCCCCTCGACCAGCGCCATGTCATAGTCCTTGGCGATACCGCGCAGGTCGTCATAGACCTTGCGCCCCAGCGCGGTCAGTTCCAGATGCTCCACCCGGCGGTCATCGCCGTCGCGTTGCCGGATCAGATAGCGTCGCTCGGCCAGACGCTGCACTGCGCGGCTGATCTTGGTCTTGTGCATCTGGGCGCGTTCGCCGATCTCGCTGGCGGTCATGCGCGTGTAGATGCCCAGATGGAACAGCACGCGCCACTCGTTGCGCAACATGCCATAGCGGTCCTTGTACACCTTTTGGAAATCCAGGCTCGACGCCTCCGCCGCCTGATTGAGCAGGTAGGGCAGAAACCCGCGGACATCGAAATCGGGATCATCGTGCATTGCATCACCGCTTGTTAGTTACAAAAACAACTATTACAGACGCAACCATCGCGCAAGGGAGCATTCTCATGAACCGCCAGACCGCCCCACACTCCATGATCCAGGCACCGTCCGGTGCGGGTATTACCGCAGGCTACATGCCCGGCTTTGGCAATGATTTCGAAACCGAGGCCCTGCCGGGTGCCCTGCCCGAGGGCATGAACAGCCCGCAAAAGTGCAACTATGGCCTTTATGGCGAACAGCTGAGCGGGACGGCGTTCACGGATGTGCGCCCCGAACGCACATGGTGCTACCGCGTCCGCCCGTCGGTCCGGCATTCTGGCCGCTATGCGCGGATTGACCTGCCGCTCTGGAAGACCGCGCCGCATGTGCCGCAGGATGTCACCAGCCTGGGCCAGTACCGTTGGGATCCCGTGCCGCATACGGGCGAGGACCTGACCTGGCTGACGGGCATGCGCACGATGACGACCGCCGGTGACGTCAATACGCAGGTGGGCATGGCCAGCCATATCTATCTGGTCACCGCGTCGATGCAGGACACCTATTTCTATTCCGCCGACAGCGAGATGCTGGTGGTCCCGCAGGAAGGCCGTTTGCGGTTCTGCACCGAGCTGGGCATCATCGACGTGGCCCCGCAAGAGATCGCCATCCTGCCGCGCGGCCTCGTCTACCGTGTCGAGGTGCTGGAGGGGCCGTGCCGCGGCTTTGTCTGCGAGAACTACGGCGCCAAATTCGAACTACCCGGACGTGGGCCGATCGGGGCCAACTGCATGGCCAACCCGCGCGACTTCAAGGCTCCTGTTGCCGCGTTTGAGGATCGCGAGACGCCCTCGACCCTGACGATCAAGTGGTGCGGGCAATTCCACGAAACCGCCATCGGGCATTCGCCCCTCGACGTGGTGGCCTGGCACGGCAA
Organism: uncultured Tateyamaria sp.; assembly: GCF_947487805.1. Lineage (GTDB taxonomy): Bacteria > Pseudomonadota > Alphaproteobacteria > Rhodobacterales > Rhodobacteraceae > Tateyamaria. Next base: position 77,895 of record NZ_CANKXW010000003.1, read on the forward strand.
TTACGCGCCGCTGAAATACGACCTGACCACCTATTGCCCGGTGGGCGCGATCCTGTTCGACCATCCCGATCCGTCGATCTTTACCGTGCTGACCGCTCCTTCGGGCCAGCCGGGTGTGGCCAATATCGACTTTGTCCTTTTCCGGGAACGCTGGCTGGTGGCCGAGGATACATTCCGCCCGCCGTGGTATCACAAGAACATCATGTCCGAGCTGATGGGCAACATTTACGGCCAGTATGACGCCAAGCCCAAAGGGTTCATCCCCGGCGGCATGAGCCTGCACAACATGATGCTGCCGCACGGGCCCGACAAGGCGGCGTTCGAGGGCGCCAGCAATGCAGCCCTTGAACCGGCCAAGCTGGACAATACCATGTCCTTCATGTTCGAAACCCGGTTTCCCCAGCACCTGACCCGCTTTGCCGCGCAGGACGCGCCATTGCAGGACGACTACATCGACTGCTGGTCCGATCTCGACAAGAAGTTCGACGGGACACCCGGCAAGAAATAACCACGTGCGGTGCGCGGTAAACGCACACCCTACCCCGACACTGTAGGGTGCGTATCGACTGCGCACCGCAATGAGAAAGACACCTGAATGCCCCTGACACCTTCCTGGGTCGCAAGCGCGAACGACGCCGACAGCGATTTTCCCCTCAACAACCTCCCCTACGGCGTGTTTTCAACTGATACCCTCGATGCGCGCTGCGGCGTGGCCATCGGTGACATGGTCCTCGACATGGCCGAGGCCGAGGCGCAGGGCATCATCGACCTCACCGACGAGCCGCTCTTTGACGTGCCGTTCTGGAACGAGCTGATGGAACAGGGCCCCGCGGTCTGGACCGCCCTGCGCAACCGCCTGACCGACCTGCTGGCCGAAGGGGCCAAGGACCGCGCGCTGGTCGAGCCGCTGCTGGTGCCCATGGCCGACGCGGCGCTGCATATGCCGCTTGTGGTGTCGGAGTTCACCGATTTCTACGCCGGGCGCCACCACGCCACAAATGTGGGCACCATGTTCCGGGGCGCAGAAAACGCGCTGCCGCCCAACTGGCTGCACATCCCCATCGGATATAACGGGCGCGCGTCCTCGGTGGTGGTGTCCGGCACCGACATCCGCCGCCCCTGGGGTCAGCTGAAATCCCCTGACCACGCCACGCCTGCCTTCCTGCCTTGCCGGCGCTTCGATCTGGAGCTCGAGATGGGCGCCATCGTCGGCATGGCCTCGGACGGGCCCATCACCGTGGCCGAGGCGGACGCCGCCATCTTCGGCTACGTGCTGCTGAACGACTGGTCCGCCCGCGATATCCAGGCCTGGGAATACCAACCGCTCGGTCCGTTTCAGGCCAAGGCCACCGCGACCTCGATCTCGCCCTGGATCGTGACCAAGGCAGCCCTTGAACCCTTCCGCACGGACACGCCCGCGCGCGAATTCGAATTGCTGGATCACCTCAAGGACAGCGGGCCGATGCTCTACGACATCGCGCTGGACATCACACTCGCGCCGCAGGGCAAGACCGCGACCACCATCGCCCGGACCAACTACAGCCAGATGTACTATTCCGCCGCCCAGCAACTTGCGCATCACGCGACCTCGGGCTGCCCGATGAATGTGGGCGATCTGCTGGGCTCAGGCACCATCTCCGGGCCGACCAAACCCGAACGCGGCAGCCTGCTGGAACTCAGCTGGGGCGGCAAGGAACCCCTCACGCTCGACACCGGAGACACCCGCACCTTCCTCGAGGACGGCGACAGGCTGACCCTGTCCGGCGCGGCCCATGGCGACGGCTACCGCGTGGGCTTTGGCACCTGCACAGGCACCATCCTGCCCGCCCTCACCGATCCGTTTGCACGCTGATGCCCCTTCCTTTCGCACCAAATACCTCGGGGGAGGCGCACCGCGCCGGGGGCAGCGCCCCCACCCGACCTCACAGGCTGCGCAGCGTATGAGTAACAAATACGGCCCCACCCGCGGCGATCTGAAATTCCGGCTGGCGGTGTCGCTGATCGGTCTTGCCATGGTGGCGGGCGCGCTGGCCTATCGCGGCCTGCCGCAGGGGCCCGGCGGGTGGGAGGCGATCGGACTCGGCACCCTGTTTTTCGGCGGCACCCTGCTCTGGACGCTGCGCAAGCTGATACGCCGCGACCACAGCTAGGGGGCTGCGGCCCAGACCTCGATCTCGACCACGAATTCGGGCCGCGTGAATCCCGACACGATCAACAGGGTCGAACTGGGCAGCACATCGCTCGCGGCCAGAAACGCATCCCGCGCCCGCATGTACCCGGCCATATGCGCACGGTCCGTGACAAAGGCGCTCACATGGCACACGTCCGCCGCCCCCATGCCCGCCTCTTGCAAAATGGCGGTGATGTTGTCGAAACAGATCCGCGCCTGCGCCTCTGCGCCATCGGGCACCGTCCCGTCCTGCGCCAGCCCCAATTGCCCGGAGGTGCGCACGACGCGGTGACCGGCGGGCAGTTCTACGCCGTGCGAATAGCGGGCAAAGGGCGGGGCGATGCGGTCAGGGTTCAGCGATCTCATGACACTACACTTGCGCGGCGGAGAAAAATTTGAAACCCTTGGCCTAAATCTCTGGCACAGATTTCGATCTCAAGGGCCGCTGACATCCACTTGCAAACGGAGCAAGCAATGGACAAGCGACTTTTGTGCCTGCGCCACGGCGATGGCCCCATGGACGACCGGATCACTACATGGTGCGGGGCGCATCAGGTGCGCTGCGATGCGCGCCGCGCGTGGCAGGGCGATGATCTGGGGCAGGTCACCGACGACCTTGCCGGGGTCGTGGTCTATGGCGGCAACTACAACGCCTATGACACTGAATTGCACCCGTTCCTCAACGCGGAATACCGCATCATCGACGCGGCCATGACCGCGGGCGTGCCGCTGTTGGGGCTGTGCCAGGGCGCACAGATGATTGCCCACCACATGGGGGCCTTTGCCGGTGCGCCGGATCATGGCAACCACGAGTTCGGCTGGTACGAGGTCACCCCGACGCCGGCAGGCGCAGGGATGTTCGCGGAAACCCAGCATTTCGCGCAAGCGCATTTCCACACCTTCGGCATCCCCGACGGGGCCACGCATCTGGCGCGCAGTGCGCTTTTCGAGAACCAGGCCTTTGCCGTGGGCGACAACGTACTGGCCTTTCAGTTTCACCCCGAACAGACCATTGCCGGGTTCCAGCGCTGGATGGCGCGGGGTGAGGGTTGGGGCCGCTATGCCGAACCGGGTGTGCAGAGTAAGTCCGAACAGACCCGCCTGATGCTGGAGCACGACGCAGCGCAGGGCGCGTGGTTTCGCGGCGTGCTCGACACATTTTTTGCTGGTGCGCTGCGGTGAACATCCTTGTCCCGCACAGTGTGATTGCCGCGCCCACGGCCTTTGGCGGAAGGCCGCAGGGCGATTGCCTGCACGGCACGCCCGTGGTTCGCGGGGGCCGTCTGATAGGCCTGGCCCCACCCGAGGGTGCCGCGACACAGATGATCCTGCCCCGCCTGACAGAGCCGCATTGCCATCTGGACAAATGCCACACCATCGCCCGGCTGGGGCAGGTCGGCGGCGATCTGCGCCATGCCATCGCGCGGCAATACGAGGACAAGGCCAACTGGACCGAAGACGATCTGCGCACCCGTGCGTCACGCGGTCTGGCCGAGGCACAGGCCAACGGGTGCCACTTCATCCGGTCGCATGTGGACTGGGGCGACGGCCCTGCCCCGCCGCTCAGCTGGTCGGTGCTGACGGATTTGGCCGAGGACACGCCCGGCCTGCAACTGGCCGCGCTGATCGGTGTGAACCAATGGGCCGATGCCGATTTCGCGGCACAGGCCGCCGCCGCGGTTGCCCGAACGGGCGGTGTGCTGGGCGCCTTTGTGCTGGACCATGACCGGATGCAGGATGGGCTGACGCAGATCTTTGCCGCCGCCCGCCGCCATGACCTGATACTGGATTTCCACGTCGACGAGGGCCTTGGCGATTTCAACGGGTTGGAAGCCATCGCGGACATGGCGCTGGCAACCGGGTTCGACGGGCCGATCCTGTGCGGCCATGCGGTCAGCCTGATGGACCGCAGCCCGCATGATTTCGCCCGCATCGCCGACAAATGCGCGCGGGCGGGCATCACCGTCTGCACCCTGCCCGTGACCAACCTGTACCTGCAAGGGCGGGTGGACGGCACTCCGGACCGGCGCGGCATCACCCGCCTGCGCGAATTGCGGGCCGCGGGTGTGCGCGTGGTCGTGGGGTCGGACAATGTGGCCGATGCGTTCTGCCCGCTGGGAGCGCATGATCCGCGCGCAGCGCTGGCGCTGGCCTGTGTAACGGCGCATCTCGATCCGCCTTTGGGCGACTGGCTGCCCGCGATCACGACGGATGCGACCGTGGCGCTTGGCCACCCGGCGGGCCATGTGGACGGGGCCGCGCTGACGGATCTGCTGACCTGCGAGGTGACCCACACCGCCAACCTCATATCCGGGCGAACCGTCCTGCGACCGGCACGGGAGACACTCACATGACCTCGATCTCTGGCAAGACCGACATCGATTGGACCGCCTTTGCCGCCGACCTGGCCCCGGTCGAGACGATCACCGAACCCGTGCTGATCAAAAAGCGCAGCCGCGATTTCTTTTGGTATTCGCCGATCCTGAACGCGGCACTCAAACGCTGCTTTGGCGATCTGGTGGCGCGGCCTAAAACACCCGAGGAAATGGCCCATACGCTTGCCGTGGCCTATGCCCATGACGCGCCCGTCGTGGTGCGCGGTGGCGGGACCGGCAATTACGGGCAGGCGGTGCCGATGGCGGGCGGGCTGATCATCGACACCACCGCGATGGCGGGCGTCACAGAGATCGGCGACGGGCAGGTGACCGCGCTGGCCGGGACGCTGATGGCGGACATCAACGCAGCCCTTGCGCCGTCAGGGCAGGAGATGGCGATGTTCCCGTCCACCCAGGACATCGCGACCATCGGCGGCTTTGTCGCAGGCGGCAGTGCGGGCATTGGATCCGTGGCCAACGGCGCGCTGCGCGATCCAGGCAACCTGATCGCGCTGACCGCGCTGTCGGTAGAGGAAATGCCCCGCGCGCGGGTTTTCGAAGGGGAGGACACGCTGCACATCCATCATGCGTGGGGCCTGAACGGAGTGATCACGGACGTGACCCTGCGTACGGTTCCCAAGCGCGACTGGGTTGGCTGTATCGTGACATTTGATGCCTATGAAACTGCCTACGCCGCGGGCCACGCCATCGCCCTGGCCGAGGATATCGCGGCCAAGCTGGTTACGACGGTGGATGCGCGTATCTGCGCCTATTTCCCCAAGCTTGAGGGGCATATCCGCGCGGGCAAGCACCTGCTCGTGTCGATGATTCCGGCCGAAGACCGGGCCGCGTTCGAAGCGCTGACGCAGGGCCATGGCGGACAGATCGACTTGATGCTGACCGATGCGGAACGCCGGGCACTGGGCCTGCCGCACGTGTTCGACTTCAGCTATAACCACACGACGTTGCAAGTGCTCAAGGCCGACCGCAGCGCCACCTACCAGCAGGTGGGGTGCCCGGTGCCGCCCGATCCGGCGGCCATCGCGGCCCTGCGGCCCAAGCTGGGCGATGATGTCTGGATGCACCACGAATTTGCCCGCGTGGGCGGCGATATCGTCACTTTTGACTTGCCGATCATCTGGTTCACCAGCCCCGAACGGCTGGCCGAGATCAACGACACCTACGAGGCGAACGGTTTCCCGGTTTACGACGCACATACGTGGAACGTCGAAGGCGGTGGGCTCAAGGCCGACTACACCCACCTTGCCTGGAAAAAGCGGATGGATCCCAAGGGCCTGCTGAACAGCCCGAAATCCAGGTTCTGGGACGCCGTCAAACACCTCAGCCCCGAAGACATTGCCGCCAAGGGAGATGCCACATGAGAACCACACCGCTCACCGACCGGTTCGGGGTAGAAGTGCACGACATGGATCTGAGCACCATCGAAGATGCAGGATACCGCACCTTGCGCGGATTGTTCGAAGAGCACTCCGTTCTGCTCCTCCGCAGCCAGTCGCTGGACGACGCAGCCCGTATCCGGCTGGCCCGACGCTTTGGCCCGATCGAGGATCGTCTGGCCGATGAACGCCCCGCGGACGAGGATTTTGCCGTGCCGCAGGTCAGCAACGTACGGGAGGATGGCAGCCTGACAGGCGAGATGGACCTGCACAGCCTGCACCTGAAGGCCAACATGCTGTGGCATGCCGACAGCACCTTCATGCCCACGCCTGCGCTGACCAATATCCTGACGGCGCGGGTGGTGACCAAAACCGGCGGCGCGACAGAACTGGCGTCCACCCGTGCGGGATGGGCAGACATGCCGGAAACACTGCGCGCGCAGGTGCGTGACACCGGGTTCTGGCACCGCTATGCCCACAGCCGCGCGCGGATCAGCCCGGAGCTGGCGCAACTGCCCATGTTTCACAAATGGCCTGACCAGCTGTGGCGCGCGGTCTGGCGCAACCCGGTCAACGGGCGCGATGCGCTGTATATCGCCAGCCACGCCTTTGCGGTGCACGGGCAGGACAAGGACACAGGTGCCGCACTTATCGACAGATTGATCGAATTCACGACCCAACCGCAATTTGTCTATGCCCACCAGTGGCAGGTCGGAGATGTCCTGATTTGGGACCAAAGGGCGGTTTTGCACCGTGGGACGGCGTGGAATCACAACGAACCTCGAGTTTTATCCAGTATTTGTATTTCCGCGACCCCGGAAGATGGGGTTGACGCCATGCGCCTGATCGTTTGAACTTTGGGCGTCCCCCGCAAGGGGAGGCGATATAATCGCAGGTCAACTGCAACACCGAAAAGGCGGGGCACTCACCTCCGCCGAACAAGGGCGCGACATATGTCGCGACGCCAACAGAGAGGAAGAACATGACCTTTGTAACCCGTACCGGCAAACCGCTGCCTCAATCCGTTGTGGATTCGGCCGCCAAAGTCGGCACCGACGCGGTCAACCGCCGTGAATTCCTGGCCATCGCCAGCGCGTTCGGCGCCACGGCTGCCACAGCCTATGGCATGCTGGGCACTGCTGCACCGGCCATGGCCGACGGCCACAAGACCGGCGGCACGGTCCGCATCCAGCAGGAAGTCCGCGGCCTCAAGGATCCGCGCACCTATGACTGGAGCCAGATCGCCAACGTATCGCGCGGTTGGCTGGAATACCTCGTCAGCTATGAAAATGACGGCACGTTCAAACCGCAGCTGCTCGAAAGCTGGGAAATCAACGACGACGCCACGGTCTACACGCTGAATGTCCGCAAGGGCGTCAAGTGGAACAACGGCGACGATTTCACCGCAGAAGACGTGGCGCGCAATATCGCGGGCTGGTGTGAAAAAGACGTCGAAGGCAACTCGATGGCGGGACGTTTCGCGACCCTGATCGACGCAGATACGGGCAAGGCCATCGACGGCGGCATCGAAGTGGTCGACAGCCACACCGTCAAGCTGAACCTGCCTACCTCCGACATCTCGCTGATCCCCGGCATGGCCGACTACCCGGCGGCCATCGTCCACCCGGACACATCGCTGGAAAACATCGACAACCCCATCGGCACAGGTCCCTACCTGCCCGAAACGCTCGAAGTGGGCGTCAAGGCCGTGCTGGTCCGCAACGAGGACCACACATGGTGGAACGCCGGCAATGGCGCATATCTCGACCGGATCGAATACATCGATTACGGCACCGACCCGTCGGCCTTTGTCGCCGCGGCCGAAGCCGAAGAGATCGACATGACCTACTCGATCGAGGGTGAGTTCATCGACATCTTCGACACGCTGGATGGCTGGGTGAACAACGAGATCGTGACCGCCGCGACCATCGTGATCCGCCCCAACCAGCTGGCCGAAGTCGATGGCAAGAAGCCCTATGCCGACGCGCGCGTCCGTCAGGCCATCACCATGGCCGTGGACAACGAAGTGCTGCTCGAGCTGGGCTATGCCGGTCGCGGCATTCCTGCCGAAAACCACCACGTGGGCCCGATGCACCCGGAATACGCGGAAATCGCACCGCGCAAGGTGGACCCCGCAGCGGCCAAGGCCCTGATGGACGAAGCCGGCATGGGTGATTTCGAGCACGAGCTGATCTCGATCGACGATGCGTGGCGCAAGGACACCACCGACGCGGTCGCGGCACAGCTGCGTGACGCGGGCATCAAGGTCAAGCGGACAATCCTGCCCGGCTCGACCTTCTGGAACGACTGGGCGAAATACCCGTTCAGCTCGACCAACTGGAACCACCGCCCCCTCGGCGTGCAGATCTGGGCCCTGGCCTACCGCACCGGCGAGGCATGGAACGAATTCGGCTATTCCAACCCCGAATTTGACGCGCTGCTGGAAAAAGCGCTGGCCACGGCCGATGTCGAGGCGCGCCGCGCCCTGATGGCCGAGGGTCAGGCGATGATCCAGAACGACGGCGTGACGATCCAACCTTACTGGCGTTCGCTCTACAACCACACCAAGGACGGTCTGGTTGGCGGCGGCCACCACATCTCGTTCGAGATCCGCCCCGCGGAGCTGGCCTGGACCTGATCCAAGCCAAATCGATATCGAAAGGGCCGCCACCGTGCGGCCCTTTTTTATGGAAGCCCCCGAAACATCGCCTCACACGAGACCCCACAACACGCAAAGGCCACATCATGGAAACGACACTGCTGGCCGCGCAAGCCTTGGCCACTGCCCTGATCGCCGCATGGCTGACACTGGGGGTGCGCGACAATATCCTTCACCCGGCCGTCAACGAAACCTACACCGCCGAGGTGATGGAGATGACCCGCATGCGCGTCGACTACCCCGACGCATTTGCCCACGTGGCCCATCGCGCCATCACGAACCGCACGCTGCAACGCTGGGCCTTCCGCGCGGTGGTGACGGCTGAACTGCTGGCTACTCTCGTTCTCTGGGCGGGCACGCTTCTTTTGGCCCTCGCCGCCCTTGGTGCCACTGGCCAGGATCTCGCACGCAGCCTTGCCCTGTCGGGCGCCATGCTTTTCACCGCCGTCTGGGCCGGGTTCCTGATTGTCGGAAATCACTTCTGCTACTGGTTCTGCCACGAAGGCGCGCAGAACACGCATTACCAGATGACGCTCTGGGGTGTCGGCACGATGATCCTTCTGGCGCTCTGACGGGACGGTGGGCGGGGCGTCTTTGCCCGTAAGGGCAAACAGCGTCCGCACGGCGTCATGTCTCAATCAAGTCCACAACCCGCACGGCAGGATAGCCCAGTTCTACCACAGCGGCCTGCGGACAGGCCCGCAACGCCGTCGCCACTTGGCCGTGCACCAGGGTAACCAGCGCCGCTCCCTCGCACTCGTCGCGCGCCAGCTTCGCAAACCACGCTTCTTCCCGCACCAGATCCTCGATCAGCGGATCCACCACTGCACCGCCGCCCCCGGGATAGCGGTAAAACCCCCACCCGACGCGGCGGCCCAAACGGCCCTCGTTGACCATGCGGGACAAGACCGGGGTTGGTGCCGCACCTACGCCGCGCGCGGCCAGAACCACATCCAGCCCAACCAGATCCTGCGCCGCACACGGCCCGATCCCGTAGCCAAAGGCGACCAGTGCCTCATCCAGTTCCCACGGGTTGCTGTGCCGCAGGATCACATCCTCACAGGCACGCCAGAACCTGTCCTGCAATGGGGTGACAACCGGGGGGGTCATTCAATCCCGACCCGGCCCAGAAACCTGTTCTTGGCAATGGCCGCCAGCAGATCGTTCAGCGACGACTGCACTGTCTTCGACGTCGTATCGACCTGCGCCTGCGCCTTTTGATAGAGCGGCGTCCGCGTGGTCAGAAACGTCTTCAACTGGTCCATCGCGGCCGGGTTGCCCTCCATCGGGCGCAGGTCCCCCTGCGCGCGCACACGGGCCATATGCTCGCCGGGGCTCGTGCGCAGCCACACCGTGTGGAACCGCTCCAGAACCTGATCATAGGTGGCCGCGTCCTCGACGATGCCCCCCGCAACAGCAAGGATAAGCCGGTCATGGCGGTCCACAACGCGCGCAATCGCCTCGGCCTCGAGCGCGCGATACCCGTCCTGACCATAAAGCGCCATGACCTCGCTCAGCGGCATGGCCGCCTGCGCTTCGATCTCATCGTTCAACTCGACAAAGGGCACCCTGAGCTTCTCCGCGGCCATCCGGCCCAGCGTTGACTTGCCCGCACCACGCAACCCGATCAGGCAAATCCTGTGCGCCCGCAATGCGGTTGGGTTTTCCGGCGCAAGCAGTGCGCGCACGCGCCCCTGCACGGCCTCAGGTGCCGCCTTGTAAAGGCGCGCAACGCGAGCCACATCGCCATCGAGCGGCCCGTCCTCGCTCAGCAAATCCTCGATCCGGATGTTCAGCGCCTTGGCCACGCGGTCCAGCAGAATAACCGAGATATTTCCCTCTCCCGCCTCAATCTGCGCCAGATACCGGGGCGACACACCCGACAGCTCCGACAACGCACGACGCGGCATGCCCTGCCCGGTCCGCGCAGCACGTACACGGGCGGCAAGGCGTTCGATCATAGCGACCGACGCATCAGGGATGGGCTTCGGTGATGTCATGCGCACTTTTACTTGTCTTATCAACTAATCCTAGCGCGGCATTGCGCAAGATCAATGGGTTACGCGGCAGGAATGTGAGGCGCGATAACCTGACGCAGACTGGGCGGCGCAGGCTGGCTCTTGAATTCGTCCGCAATGATGAACACACAGACAAACGTTCCTTCAAAGCACAAAGTTCCGTCCTGCCGCCCATCAACCCGGAACGTCACGGAAGACGTGCCCAGCGCACTTGGCCACACCGCACAGCGCAGCCGATGGCGCGGCGTCACGGGCGCGCGGAAATCCATGCTCATGTGCACGAAAGGCGTGCCGATATTGCGGTCGATCTCGAGCTGGTACCAACCATCCCCGCCCAGATGCGCCTCCCACCAGGCGTTGATTGCATCCAGCGCAAACCACGGCAATCGCCCGGTATAGGCGATCCGCGCCGGGTCGCAATCGCCCCATGTCACGCGGATCTCATGTTCGAAAACCGGGCTCACGCGGCCTTGTCGGCGGCCATCTGCGCCATGATCCCCTGCACCCACGGCAGGGCGATATCTTCGGGCATCTCGAAACTGGACGCATCGTGGATGCCCCGTTCGCCCACCTGCGTGGCGCCTTGGGCCACCAGCATTGCGGCCAACTTTTCCGAGCCATGGTTGAACGTCTCGGCAAACACCTGATCACCCAGACCAAAGATGGCAAAGCGGATGCCCTTCAGATCGGGCTTGCCGCCAGTCAACGCCTCTTCGAATGGCAGCGCGGTCGAAGGCAGGTCGCCATTGCCGTAAGTCGACGTGACAAAAAGATAGAACGCCTCCGGCTCCAACGCAGACGGGTCCACATCGGCAAGGCTCTGGATGTCGCAGTCGAACCCTGCGCCCAGTTCCGTTTCGATATCCTCGCACAGGATTTCGGAATTGCCGGTCTCGGACCCGTAATAGATACCAACCTTCATCGCTTCACCTCACTCTCAATGCCGTGTCACGGCCATGTCGCCCGCCTTGTAGGCGCGCACCATCTCGTCCTGCTCATCGCGTGTCAGCATCATGTAGAGCGACAGGCACATCCCGGTACAGCCATCACAGTCCAGCAGGCAAAAGGCCCGGCCCGGTTTGGCGTCATTGCGCAACGTGGTTCGATCAATCCGCATGTCCACTTCCCCGCTCAGGCCATGTGCAATTTGACGTATTCAAAATCGCCGGGCTTGTTGTCGATGCCCACACGCGGCGGTGCGATCCAGCTGGCATACTGACCCGGCTCATAACACGGCTTCATCAACGACTGGATAAAAGCGCCGTCCTCCTTGGTGGGCAGCCACTCCGCCGCGCGTGCCGCCCACGCCTCGGGCGAAATAAACGTGCCCTCCGGCGTGATCGGCTGATTGGCAAATACGCCGATCTTGCGGTGGAACCCTTCGTGCGGCAGCTTCAGCTCGAATGCGATGCCCGTGCGCGCGATCTGCTTGTTCCAGCGGCGCAAGCCACCGCTCGCATCCCGGACATAGTCATCGCGCAGGCGCATGTTGATCGCGGTCAGAGCGGGCACATTTTCGGTCACGATCTGACCATCGCGGATGCTGGCGACCGCATAGGTGTCGCTGGTCAGCTTGTGATCGTCCTCGATCCGCTGCTCCATATACCGCCCCTTGATCCCTGCGTTGAACGCATTGGCGGCATTGGTGCTGACCTCCTGGCCGAAAAGGTCCAGCGACAGCGTATAGTGCAGGTTCAGCTTTTTCTGGATGGTAGGCAGGTCGATGACCCCCAGCGCCCGGATCTTGTCAATGTCATAGGGGTCGTCGATCCCGTTGGCCTGCATCGCCTCCAGCGTGGCCTGAATGGTCCGGCCCACGCCGGTTTCGCCGACGAACATGTGGTGCGCCTCTTCGGTCAGCATGAACCGGCAGGTGCGCGACAGCGGGTCAAAGCCCGACTGCGCCAGGCTTTCCAGCTGCATCTTGCCGTCGCGGTCGGTGAAATAGGTGAACATGAAAAACGACAGCCAATCGGGCGTTTCCTCGTTGAAGGCCCCCAACATGCGCGGCGCGTCCTCGTTGCCGGACGAGCGGACCAGCATGTCATCCGCCTCTTCGCGACCGTCCTTGCCGAAATACTTTTGCAGCAGATAGACCATCGCCCACAGGTGCCGGCCTTCTTCGACATTCACCTGGAACAGGTTGCGCATGTCGTAGAGGCTGGGCGCTGTGAGGCCGAGGAACCTTTGCTGTTCAACCGATCCCGGCTCCGTGTCGCCCTGAATGACGATCAGGCGTTTGAGCATGTTGCGATACTCGCCCGGCACCTCCTGCCATGCAGGCTCACCATAGTGTTCGCCCATCGGGATACGGCGATCCTCGACCGCAGGCGCCAGCAGCACGCCCCAGCGGTAGTCGGGCATTTTCACATAGTCGAACTTGGCCCAGCCCTTGGGATCAACGCTGACGGCGGTGCGCAGGTAGACCATGGATTTCTGAAAATTCTGCGGGATCAGGTCATTCCACCAGTTGATGTAACCGGGGTGCCATTTTTCCAGCGCCTTCAGAACCTTGCGGTCTTCGCTCAGCCCAACATTGTTGGGGATGCGGGTGTCATAGCTGACGTTCAATGCTGTCATGTCTTCATCTCCTCCGTTGGCGGTGGGCAGATTGCCCACCCTACCCAGTTGGACAAGGACCGACCGCGCCGGGACCTCGTAGGGTGGGCAATCTGCCCACCAACCGCGCGGGTCACACCCGCTCCATATTGAAATCTCCGCGCACACCGGTCCCGTACCGCTGCAACGCGCCGTCCTGCCCGACCGCATTGGGTCGGTTGAAGATCCAGTTCTGCCAAGCCGTCAGACGGCCAAAAATCCGCGTCTCCATCGTCTCGGGCCCCGCAAAGCGCAGGTTCGCCTCCATCCCCGTCATCGCATCGGGGCTGAAAGACGCGCGCTCTTCGAGGAAGATGCGGATCTCATCCTCCCAATCGATGTCATCCAGGATTTCCGTGACAAGCCCGCCTTCGTCCGCCTCGGTGGCCTCCAGCGCCTCGCCTATCTGATCGCGCAATCCCTCGGCATCATCCGAGCCATAGAACCGCGTTTGCAACCGGGTCAGGTCGTTGCCCATCGGGTAAGCCCCGAAATTCCCATCGCTCAGCGTGACCGTGGCCAGCGCACGGTTGTCGCCATCAAATTCGTCTTCCATCATGTAGGACCGGTCCACCGACCAAAGCAGTTCGGCCAGCACGCCCGCGAAACAGCTGCCATGTTCGACCAGTGCCACCAGCGACCGCGATGTCACGTCCACGCGTTTCAGCACGCGCTTCCAGTAGTGGCGGATCTCGCGCGCCAACCAATGATCCGGATTGCCGAGGATCAGCGCCTCATGGGCCAGAACCGCCTCGGGATCGCCCTGGCTGCGGATCACCCATACACCGGCTTCCATCTCGTTGAGACGCAGGTGAAGTACCGCGTCCTCCAACTCGCGCGCCAGACGCAGGATGTAGGCCTGCGCGCCTTGGGCGACCAGCGCCTCCATATCCGCGGGCGCGGCATCGTCCGGCCCCTTGATCAGGATGTCCGCCCGGCGGGCCGTGCGATCCACCGTGACCTCGACCAGCCCGTACGTGACCGACCCGTCCTCAGCCGCTGTCCGCTCCAGCGGGTCCAGCGTGATCCCCCGCGCCACGTCCGGCTTGTCCGAAGCCGCAGCAAACTCCACCGCCCGCGCCGCGACAACCTCGTCGAACCGCGCATTTGGCACCGCCTCGTCCACCAGCTTCCACTGCACTGCGCGCTTGCCCTTGACCCCTTCTTCGGTCGAACAGAACACATCCGCACGGTCGCGCCGCACCATGCGCTTGTCCGTCACGCGGGTCAGTCCGCCCGTGCCCGGCAGCACCGCCAACAGCGGCACCTCGGGCAACGCCACGGACGACGTCGAATCGTCGGTCAACATGATGTGGTTGCACGCCAGCGCCAGCTCGTACCCGCCGCCTGCGCACGCGCCCTTGACCGCCGCGATGTATTTTTGGCCGCTGTCGGCCTCTGCGGCCTCAAACGCGTTGCGGGTCTCGTTGGTGAACTTGCAGAAATTGACCTTGTGGCTGTGCGCCGCCCCGCCCAGCATCCGAATGTTGGCCCCTGCGCAGAACACTTTGTCCTTGGCCGAGCGCATGACCACAACCTTGACCTCGGGATGCTCGAACCGCATCCGCTGGACCACATCGTTCAATTCGATGTCCACGCCCAGATCGTATGAGTTTAGCTTGAGCTGATATCCGTCGAACAACCCGCCATCCTCGTCCACGTCCATCCACAACGTGGCCACCGCCCCGTCATAATCGACGCGCCAGTGACGGTAGCGGGAAGGATCCGTGCGGAAGTCGATGATATTGGACATGAATCAGTGTCGCTTTCAGGTGTGAGTTGGCATTATGATACATTAAATACATCGGAAATCGCATCAAGCGCGTCGCCAATCGGCAATTTGTTGCACTTTAATGCGGGATATCGGGGATTTCGACCACACTATGCTCCAGGCTATGCAGCGTATCCCAAAACCCGGCGACGGCCTGTGTGACGGTGTCCGCCGCGTCCTGATGCGGCGCATGGCCTGCGCCATCAACCAGACAGACCTCGACCGGCGCATAGGATCTGTCATGTGCCTCATCGACTTGCGCCTGAGTGCCGTAGGGGTCCTGCGTGCCCTGCACCACCAACGACGGAACGCGCCAGTGGTCGATCGCATCCCCCACATTCCAATCGGCAAAACCGGGGTCGGTCCACGCATCGTGCCAGCCGAAAAACGCGACATCCGGGTCGTCGTGATGCCGCGCCAGCCGGCCCTTTAGATCACCGGTGCGGTAGGCCTCGCCCGCAGCACGGATCGCCGCCAGCCCTTCGGGTTCGGCAAAGAAATGCGGCGCAATCAGCACAAGGCCGCGCACCCGCATGTCCGACACGGTCCCGGCGTAAATGCCCGCAATCGTGGCTCCGTCCGAATGACCCAACAGCACAGCGGATTGCACCCCTGCGGCATTAAGGACCGGGCCAAGCACCTCCACTGCCTCGCGCGTCATGTAATCCAGCGGGCGCGGCAATGCCGCCGCACTCGACCGGCCATAGCCCGCGCGGGAATAGGCCAGCACGCCCATGCCCGTGGCCTGCGCCAACGCGGCAGGCCACTCGCGCCACAGCCCCACGGAGCCCAACCCCTCGTGCAGCATCACCAGCGTCGGTGCCTGCACCGGCGGCGGCCCCCAGCACGCGTACTCCAGATCGTGCCCGGCTATGGCCATCCGCCCCGCGCTCCACTCCATCACAGATCCTTTCGCAGTTTGAACCGCTGTATCTTGCCCGTCGCCGTCTTGGGCAGGCTGTCCACGCATTCGATCCAACGCGGGTATTTCCACTTGCCGATCCGGTCCTTGACGTGGGCGCGCAACAGATCCTCGAGGTCATCGGCCCGCGCGCCGTTCACCACGACAAAAGCCTTGGGCTTTTCAAGTCCGTCCGCATCCCGCGCCGCGACCACGGCGCATTCAAGCACCGATGCGTGGCTGCTGATGGCCTGTTCGACCTCAAAGGGGCTGACCCAGATGCCGGACACCTTGAACATGTCGTCCGTCCGCCCGCAGTAGACAAAGCGCCCGTCGGCGCGCCGTTCATACTTGTCCCCTGTGCGCGTCCATACGCCCTCGAATGTGGCGCGGGTCTTGGCGCGGTTGTTCCAGTACCCGTCCGCCGCAGAGGCGCCATTGACCAGCAACTCGCCGATTTCGCCGGGCGCGACCTCAGCCCCGGCCTCGTCCACCAGCCGCACGGTATATCCCGGCACCGGCACGCCCGAGGTGCCGTAAACCACATCGCCGGGCGCATTGCTGAGAAAGATGTGCAGCATCTCTGTTGATCCAACCCCGTCGAGGATGTCCGCGCCCATCAGCGCCTTCCACCGCTGGCCCACATCCTTGGGCAGGGCTTCTCCCGCCGAGATGCACAGGCGCAGCGGAACATCCGGCGCGCCCTGCGCCTCGATCTGCGCGACCATAGCGGCGTAAAGCGTCGGCACACCGCAAAAGATCGTCGGCCGTTCCTGCACCAGAATGTCGATCACCCCACCCGGCGTCGGACGCCCGCCAAAGATCACGACCGTCGCCCCCACCGACATCGGAAAGCTCATGGCGTTGCCCAGCCCGTAAGCGAAAAAGAACTTGGCCGCGGAAAAGATCACGTCATCCTCGCGAATGCCCAGCACCTGCGCGCCGTAGGTGTCAGAAGTCGCGCGCATTGCCGCATGGACGTGGTGCACGCCTTTTGGTGCGCCGGTGGAGCCTGAGGAGTAGAGCCAGAAGGCCGTTTCGTCGTCATGCGCGTCGTGGGCGGGTATGGGCCCGGTCGCCTGCGCCATCAAGTCGTCATAGCTGGTGGTGCCCGCAGGCGCGTCGCCGATCACGATCACCGATGTCAGGTATGGGTTGTCCAGCACAGGCGCCACGACGTCGAACAGCGCCTCGGATACAACGAGGGTTGTCGCCCGGCTGTCGCGCAGGATCGCGTCATAGACCGGGGTGGCCAGCAAGGTGTTGAGCGGCACGGGAATGACACCCGCCTTGAGCGCGCCAAAGAACAGCACCGGAAACTCGATCTGATCCAGAACCAGCATGGCCATCCGATCTTCGGGCCGGACACCATGCGCCAACAGGGCGGACGCGGCACGCCCTGACGCGTCAGCAAGCGCGCCATAGGTCAGGCTGCGCCCCGTGCCCACCTCGCGAAAGGCGGTCTTGTCTGCGCGGCCCTCGTCCACGTGGCGATCCACGAAATATACGGCGGCATTGCTCATGCGCGGCCCTCCCAAACACACGGATGATGCGTTATCCTGCGCCCTGCGGCATGCTGCCGCAACGCTGGCGCTTCATTTTAGCATTTTACTGCAACCCCAGCAGCCCTGCGGCGTTGTTCTTGAGGATGTCCGGGCGCACGCTGTCCTTGATGTCGATGCCCTCGAAATCGCTCAGCCACCGTTCGGGCGTGATCATCGGCCAGTCAGAGCCAAACAGCACCTTCTTGCGCAGGATCGAATTGCAGTACCGCACGAGGATCTGCGGAAAATACTTGGGCGACCAGCCACTGAGGTCGATATAGACGTTTGGTTTGTGCTGCGCGACGGCCAGTGCCTCGTCCTGCCAGGGGAAGCTGGGATGGGCGAGGATGATCTTGAGATCAGGGAAATCCACGGCGACATCGTCCATATACATCGGGTTCGAATATTTCAGCCGCATGCCATTGCCGCCCGGCATGCCCGACCCGACCCCGGTTTGCCCGGTATGGAACAGCGCGATGCCGCCCTCCGCCTCGATCGCCTCATAAAGCGCATAGGCCATCCGGTCGTTGGGATAGAACCCCTGCATGGTCGGATGAAACTTGAACCCCTTGATGCCGAAATCGCGCATCAGCCGCCGCGCCTCGCGCACGCCCATCTTGCCCTTCCACGGGTCGATGCTGGCAAAGGGGATCAGAACGTCGCTGTTCTCGGCGGCGATCTCGGCAACCTCTTCGTTGGCGTAGCGGCGGTATCCCGTCTCGCGCTCCGCATCGACCGGGAAGATCACGGCGGCAATGTTCTGCGCCCGGTAATGTGCCGCGGTCTCGGGGACTGTCGGCGGGTGTTTCCACGGCGCGCGGAAATATTCGGCCATCGTGGATTGCAACATGTCATAGCCGTCATCCGGGTGGCACCCGCAGGGTTCCTCGGCATGGGTGTGGATGTCGATGGCGCGAATGGCCTCAAGGTCGATCATAGCAAGATACTCGCCGGGTCAGCGTCGTCATAAAGCCGGTCCACCAGCGCCGCTCGGCGCGCCAGCAGCTTGGCAAAGTTGATATTGCCCTTGGCCGTCACCTCGCCCGACCCGATGTCCGGCGGATCGGCCAGAACCAGCGCCCGAACCACCGTGCGGGCAGAGCCGCTGGTGCCCTTTGCATGCGTTTCCATACTTTTCCGTATGTCACGCGATGCTGCGCAGCGAAGCGCACCTTGATCCACGTCCCCCGTCGCGCTGTCCGGGCCGGGAAAGATCAGGATGCCCACATGGTCACGCCCCGCGCCGCACACCACCACATCCCGCGCAAGCGGCCCAAGCGCGGCCAGCATGTCAAGGCGCAGCTGTGCGGCCTGCACCCATGTGCCGGTGCTGAGCTTGAAGTCCTCCGACAGGCGGCCGTCAAAGACCAGACCGCGGGACATATCACCCGGATCGGTGAAACGCATCGCGTCGCCTGTAATAAAAAATCCCTCTTCATCAACAGCTTCCACCGATTTTTCCGCATTCTGATGATAGCTCTGAAATATGCTCTGCCCCGCCACGCGCACATCCATGCGCCCGCTTCCGTCATCCACCAGCTTGACCGTCACACCGGGCAATGGCACGCCGACCATGCCTGCGCCTTTGGCCGGCTCGTGCTGCAACAGGGCGGCAGGCGCAGTTTCCGTCAGCCCCCAGCTCGATGTGATCAGCGGCATCCGACCCGCCGTTTCCATCGCCATACGCTCAAGTACGCTCCACACGTCCTGCGGCAGGGACGCACCGGCATAAAAGATCATGTCGAGGTCGCGGAAATAGATCTCGCGCAGGGCGGCGTCCGCCTCCATCGCCTTGACCAGGTGCGCAAAGCCAACGGGCACGTTGAACGACATCGTGCACGGCACAAGGCCGAGGTTCTCTATCGTCCGCCCGAACATGGCGGGCAACGGGGTGCCGTCGTCGATATAGAGCGATCCGCCATTGGCCAGCACGAGGTTAAAGTTGTGCGACCCGCCGAACACATGGTTCCACGGCAGCCAATCCACCAGAACCGGCGGGCGCGCCTGTACGAAGGGCAGGCCCACCGCAATCTGCGCCTGATTGGTGGTCATCATGCCATGGGTCGTCACAACCGCCTTGGGGTCAGAGGTGGAGCCGGAGGTGAGCAGCAGCTTGGCCACTGTGGACGGCCCGACGTTTGCGTGGGCCGCATCCACATCCGCCGCGCCGCGCAGGTCGGCCAAGGTCCCCGCCCGCCCCGTCTCGACGCGGGACACCAGCTTGGGACAGTCAAACAGATCCAGCGCAGGGCCAAAGGCATCATCATCCGCCGCATAGACCAGACCGGGCCGGGCCAGACCGCGCACATACTCCAGCCGCGCCCGCGCCGCCGGGATCAGGCTGTATTGCGCGGCAACGGGCATGGTCACCAGCCCGACATATTGCGCCGCAAGGGTCAGCACCGCGTGATCGATGGAATTGCCGGACAGGATCAGGATGGGCCCGTCGATACCGTGCGCCAACAGCCCACCCGCGATGCGCCGCACCTCGACGCGCGCCTGTGCAAAAGACAGCCTGCGCCACCCCGCCCCCGCCCGCTCGGCCAGAAATGTCCGGTCCGGCGCCGCCTCGGCCCAACGGTCAAGCCAAACGCCGGTTGACCGTTCCGCAGGCGGCAGATCATAGCCTGAACGCAGCAGGATTGTGCCATCCGCACGGTCCTCGCGCAGCACTTTGTGCGGTCTGAGGCCCAGGTGCGCCGTCATGAACCCACCTCAATCCGGCCCAAGGCCTTGCGCACCGTCGCCACCTCGTCCGCGCGCAACCCGTCCAACATGCGCCGGTCATGCGCCTCGACCGCCGCGCGCGCCTGATCATAGACGCAGGCCCCGGCCTCGGTGCAGTGCAGCGCGTGCGCGCGCCGGTCCAGCGGATTGGGCGCGCGCGTGACCCACCCGGCCTGTTCCAGTTGATCCACGTAGACCACCATATTCGCCCGTTCGATCAACAGCGCCTCGGCCAGCTGGCTGGGCCGCAGGCCGGGGTTTTCCACGATCATCGACAGAGTGGAAAATGTCAGCATCCGTAACCCGAACGGCTGCAACGTGCGCGCCAGATCCGCCTGCAACACGTTCATCGCGCGTTTCATGTTATAGCCTACAAAGGCCCGCAAACGCGCGTCGGACACGGATGTGGCCTCGGCCCGCATCACCGAAACCTCGGCGCGCGCTTTTCCAGAAACGCCGCCAGCCCTTCGACCGCGTCGGGCGAGGTCTGCGCAAGGGCCGCCGCCATGCTTTCGACAAACAGCCCGTCCTGCCGCGACATGTCGGCAATGCGCGCGATCCCCTGGATCATCATGTAATTGGACAGGGGCGCGTTCCCGGCGATCTGCTGCGCGATCTCCATCGCGCGCGGCAGCGCCTCGCCCGGCCCCACGGCGTAGTGGGCCAGACCCAGAGCCACCGCATCCTCGGTGCCATATTTCCGACCCGTCAGCATCATCTCGGTCATGCGGTCCGGGCCAAGGATCCGCCCGACCCGCACCGTCGCCCCACCACCGACAAAGATACCGCGCCGCCCTTCGGGCAGTTGAAAGATGCAGTCGGGTTCAGCGATGCGCACATGGGTCGACGTGGCCAGTTCCAGCCCCCCGCCGATCACCGCACCGGTCATCGCGGACACCACAGGCAGGCCCGATCCCTGCACCTTGTCCATCACCGCATGCCAGCCGCGCGAATGATGCAGCGTGCCCTCGGCATCGCGCGCCACATGTTCGCTGAGGTCCAGACCGGCGCAATAGTGCCCGCCCGCCCCGGTGATGACCGCCACCCGCACGCCTTCGGGCGGTGCGGAGAAAAACGCGTCAATCTCGGCCAGCAGCCCGTCGGACATCGCGTTGCGTTTGGCCGCGCGGTTCAGGGTCAGAACCGCCACTGCATCGCGCACGTCTACCAGCAAATCCGCCATGAACATCCCGTTTGGTTATGCTTCATAACTATCTAGGCACGATTCGACCCGCGCGCACAAGCGCGACGCTCTCAGGGAATGAGGAACAAGGTGATCGCCGGAAACAGCACCAAAAGCACAACCCGCACAATGTCCGACCCAACAAAGAACAGCACCGCCTTGTAGGTCTCGGTCATCGGAGTCGTCCGGTCCATTGCGTTGATGATGAACAGGTTCATCCCCACCGGCGGCGTAATCAACCCGACCTCGACCACGATCAGCACCAGAATGCCGAACCAGATCGCCACATGTTCCGGCGTCATCCCGAAATCGAGCCCCTGGATCACCGGGAAAAAGATCGGCACCGTCAGCAGGATCATCGACAGGCTGTCCATCACACAGCCGAACACGAGGTAGAACACGAGGATCACGCTGAGCACCAGAATGGGTGTAAACCCTTGGTTCAGGACGTAATCTGCCAGCCATTGCGGCGCGCCGGACAGCGCGAGAAAATTGTTGTAAAGCGAAGCGCCCAGCACGATGAAAAAGATCATCGCCGTGGTCTTGGCCGTGCCGATCAGCGCCTCACCCAACACCGCCCACGTGAGGTTGCCACCCACCAACGCCACGAACCCGGTGCCCGCGGCACCGATGGCGGCCCCTTCGGTCGGGGTGAACCAACCGGCATAGATACCGCCCACAACGATGGCAAAGATCGCAAGCACCGGCCAGGTATCGCCCAGCGCCTTCCATCGTTCCGCCATGGGAACCGGTGGACGCGTGCCCGCCGACCCCGGAAACAGCCGCACATAGATCGAGATGGTGATGACATAGCCGATGGCCGCCAGAATGCCGGGGACAAACGCCGCCAGGAACAGCTTGGCAATGTTCTGTTCGGTGATGATCGCATAGATCACGAGGATCACAGACGGCGGGATCAGGATGCCCAGCGTTCCCCCTGCGGCCAGCGTCGCCGTCGAAAATCCGCCCGAATAGCCATAGCGTTTCAACTCCGGCAGGGCCACGCGGCTCATTGTGGCCGCAGTGGCCAGTGACGACCCACAGATCGCGCCGAAACCGGCACATGCGCCCACGGCGGCCATGGCCACGCCCCCGCGACGGTGTCCCAGAAACCCTTCGGCCGCTTTGAACAGCGCGGTGGACATGCCCGACAGGGTCGCGAACTGCCCCATCAGCAGGAACATCGGGATGATGGTCAGCGAATAGTTGGAAAAGGTCGTGTAGGTCTCGGATTTCAGCTTGGCCAGAATCGGGATCGGATTGCCGTTCATGGCAAATATCCACCCAAGCAGCCCGCACAGGAACATGGCCAGCCCGATGGGTGCGCGCAGGAAAATCAGGCCCAGCAGGATCGGGAATGACCAAAAGCCCAGCTCAAGCCGGCTGAGGCCCACGAATTGAACGATGTCGCGTATCCAGTCCATCGCTCAGCCTTCCGGTAGGATCATGCGGCCGGTCGCGGCCTCGACGAGGCGCGCATAAGCGCAATAGATGGCCGTGATGCTGGCGATAATCGCGGCGCCCACGGCTGCGGCATAGGCCCACCAGACCGGGAATTGCAGGAACAGCGTCGTCTCTCCATTGCCGAGATACCGCAGCATCCCCTCGTAAAGGCGCAGCGATATGAACACGATGACCGCCGCCAGCACGATTTCCCAGAACGCCCGCAGCCACCCAAGGGGCCGCTGTCCCAACCGCGAGGTAAACACATCCACCGTCGCGTGCTGGCCATAGAACTGACAGACCGGAAAGAACGCAAAGATGGCAAAGGCCACGCCCGCTTCGGTCAACTCGTAGGTGCCGTTGATCTCGTCCACGCCCGTCGAGACGATGAAATTACCAAGGGCCGCCAGCGCACCATCGCCCAGCGCATGCCCCATCTTGGACAGCTCGCGCCCGACGATGGACAGGGTGGTCAGGACAATCAGGATCAACAGGACAATCCCGCCGATCACTGCCGACGCGCGCGCCAGCCATTTCACCACCCCATACATGCCTGCCTTACCCCTTTGGACAAATCGGGCCGCGGCATGGCTGCCACGGCCCGGTTTCACGTTTTGCGCGGGCTTAGCCCTCGTAGGCGTCCATCAAAGCGCGCGCCTCGTCGATCAGCGCCTGACCGTCGATGCCCTTGCTTTCCATATCGGCGACCCATTCGTCATAGATCGGCTGCGACACAGCGCGCCATGCGTCCAGATCGGCCCCGGACACGGTCACGATGTTGTTGCCATTGTCCACCGCCAGCGCCCGCGCGGGCCCATCGGAATCCGCCTGTGTGCCACCGGCAAAAATGCTGAACTCAAGGCCCGAATTGTCATCAATGACCTTTTGCAGGTCCGCCGGCAGGCCCTCGTAACGGTCCTTGTTCATCGCCAGCACAAAGGTCAGCGTATAAAGCGCTTCGCCTTCAAACTCGGTGTGGTTGCCCACCAATTCCGGCACTTTCAGCGCGGCAGTGACTTCCCACGGGATCGTGGTGCCGTCGATCACACCCTTGCTCAGGCCCTCGGGCACGGCTGGCACCGGCATGCCGACAGGTGTGGCACCCATCTTTTCCAGCAGGTTGTTGACGGTACGCGACCCGCCGCGGATCTTCAGACCCTCCATATCGGCGGGGGTCTTCACCTCTTTGTTGACGTGGATCATGCCGGGGCCGTGCACCCACGTGCCCAGGATGTGCACATCCTTGAACTCTGTGTCCTTCATATGCTTTTCGAACATCTGCCAATAGGCCGACGACATCGCACGTGCGTTTGTCATCATAAAGGGCAGCTCGAACACTTCGGTGCTGGGATAACGGCCGGGGGTATAGCCCACCACGGTCCAGACAATGTCTGCCACGCCGTCGATCGCCTGATCCATCAGCTCGGGCGGACGCCCCCCCAGCTGCATCGACGGATAGCGGTCAATCTTGATCCGCCCATCCGAGGCCGCTTCGACATTGTCGGCCCAGACGTCCAGAACCAGTTTCGGCACGTTCGCTTGCGCGGGCAGGAACTGGTGCAGGTTCAGCGTGACCTCTTGCGCCAGCGCCGCCGTTCCCGAGCCCACGGCAAAGGCGGCAGCACCCACCATGTTCAGGAATGATTTGCGAGTGAATGACATAGATTTCCTCCCATTTGCCGGTCAGGCACGAACCGCGTGACTCGGTCTTCGCTGGGATTGTTATGCAACGCAACTATGTCTGTCACCCGCCTTTGTAACTATATCACCGCTTTCTCGCGCTTTGGTCAGCTCCGCGGATGCGTCGTCTGCGGGTCATAGGGACCGGGCGCAATAACCTGTGCGCCCACGTCATGGCCCAGAATATCCACCGTGAATTCAGTGCCTTGTTCGGAATGCTCCGGCTGCACAAAGGCATAAGCCAAGTTCATGCCAACCCGGTGCCCCCAATCGCCCGACGTCACCGTGCCGACAACGGCACCATCCTGCATCACGGATGCGCCGGGATGGGCGGGTGTGGTGGTGCTGTCGATGCGCAGCGACACGAGGCGACGGCTGACGCCCCTGGCCTGCCGCGCCTCAAGGCCCGCCTTGCCGACGAACGTCTTGTCCATCTTCACGAACCGGTCCAGCCCGGTCTCGAACGGGTCGAACTCGGTGATCAGGTCGGCCTTCCAATGCAGGTATCCCTTTTCCATCCGCATCGACTCCACTGCGCGCGCGCCAAACAGGCGCAGCCCATGCGCGTCTCCAGCCGCCCGCAGCGCCAGATAAGCCGCATAAAGCTGGTTGTTCGGCACGTGGATTTCATAAGCCAGTTCGCCCGAGAAACTGACCGACATGACAACCGCAGGCGCGATACCGACAAAGGCGCGCCGCACCGACAACCATGGAAACGCCGCCTTGGACCAATCACCCCGCGATACGGCGGACAAAACGTCGCGCGCCTTGGGCCCGGCCAGAACAAGGATGGTGTGATCATTGGTCAGCGACCGCAACGAGACGTCAAACCCGTCCGCATGGGCCTCGAGCCAGTCCATGTCGTGCCACTCCGCCGCTGCCGCGGATCCGAACCACACCGGCCCACCGGGAATATTGGCAATGGTCGCCTCGCCCTTCACACAGCCATGGTCGTTCAAAAGATACCCCAGACCCACCTTGCCGGGCTTGCGCGGCACCCGGCCACAGATCACGTGATCCAGAAAGGCATGGGCGTCCGGCCCATCAATCTCGATCCGGTTGAACCCGTTGACCTCGGCCAGGCCTGCGGCGCTCTGCACTGCCGCGACCTCGGCCGCCACCACGTCGAACGCCTCGTCAAAATGGAACCCGTGCGTGACAGCAAAATCAGGCGCCGGCTTGAAATACTCGGCCCGCTCCCACCCGTTCACAACCGTGAATTCCGCCCCCTCGGCCGCCAGCACCGGCGTAAGCGGCGTGGTCTTGATCGGCCGCCCAGCGGGACGATGTTCATGCGGGAAATGGAACCGGAATTCGTTCTGGTAATCCTCAATCGCCTTCAGCGCCGTCAACTCGACATTGCCATGGCCCGTGAACCGGCGCGGATCGATCACCCATGTGTCATAGCACGCCTCGCCATGCACGATCTGCTGGGCCAGCAGCCACCCATGGCCACCCCCCTCGCCCAAACCGGCACGCAGCCCGATGATGCAGAACGCATTCCGCTTGCCGGGGATCGGCCCCACCAGCGGCGCGCCGTCGATCGTGTAGGTGATCGGCCCGTTCACGACGTTCTTGATCCCCACCTCGGTCAGGGCCGGCATCCGCGCAAACGCGCCCTCCAGCACATCCGTGATCCGGTCCAGATCGTCAGGGCACAGATCGTTCGAGAAATCTGGGGAAATCCCGTCCATGCCCCAGGTCTTGCAGTCCTGCTCGTAAAATCCCAACAGCAACCCGTTCTTTTCCTGACGGCAGTAATAGTCGCTGATCGGACACCGCAAGAGCGGCATCCGGTGCCCCGCTGCAACAATGCCGGGGATCTCGTCAGTCACGAAATACTGATGTTCCATCGAGGCCACGGGGTGATGCACCCCCATCATCGCCCCCACCTCGTTCACGCGGTAGCCGCAGGCATTGACGACCACTTCGCAATCGATGTCGCCCTTGTTCGTGTGCACGGTCCAGCTGTCATCCTTGTGCTGGGTCAACCCGGTCACATTGGTCTGACGGTACACCTCCGCACCCGCCTTGCGCGCACGCCGCGCCAAGGCCTGGCACAGGGACGCAGGGTCGATATCTCCGTCATTGCCATCCCAAAGACCGCCCAGCAGGTTGTCGGTCGAGATAAGCGGGTGCCGCCGCGCGCATTCCGCCGCGTCGATCACCTCGAACTCCACCCCCATGCCCCGCGCCATTGACGCGAAATGGCGATAACCGTCCATCTGCGCCTCCGTATTGGCCAGCCGGATGCCGCCGTCGCCGTGATTGTACTGCACCGGGTAATCCAGATCGTCGCGCAACTCCTGATACAGAGCAATCGAATGCGACTTCAGCCCCACCATCGTCTGGTTCATCCCGAAATTCGTGACCTGCGCCGCCGAATGCCAGGTCGTGCCGCTGGTCAACTCGTCCCGCTCGACCAGCACCACATCGGTCCACCCCTCTTGCGTGAGGTGATACAGGGTCGAACACCCTGCAATGCCACCGCCGATCACCACGGCTCGGGTCTGGGTTTTCATGGCCACTCTCCGGATTTGCATATTTGCCGGAACAATGAAGAGCACACCCCCAAGGTCAATCGAGACCCTGTAGTTTCATTGTTCTGAAAATATGCATTTGCTGACGTCGAAACCCATGGCGAAGGCTTGCCTGATGCGATGACTTGGCGGCCTGCTGACGGCATGTCCGATCCAAAACCCATCCGAAAAGGGCGCAGCGCGCGCAAACGGGCCCGCGCCGCCGGGCCACCGATGAACCCCGCCCCACCCGGTCAGCGTGGCGGGCAATACGCGCCGCTGTCATCCAGCGATGTGAGCAACATTTATACAGCCGCGCTGCGACTGCTGGCAGAGCTTGGGATGGGCGAGGTGCCGGACCGGTTACACGACGTACTTGTCGCGGCAGGCGCGCAGCCCTTGGCCAACGGGCGCGTCGCCCTGCCTGCGGCCCTTGTCGAAGAAGCCATTGACGCCGCCCCCAAATCCTTTCCCTTGCATGGCCGCGATCCTGCCCGGACCATCGAAGTGGGCGGAGACGCCGTTCATTTCGGCACGGGCGGCGCGGCAGTGCAGACCCTCGACAGGCAATCCCGCCGCTACCGCGCGTCGACGCTGGCGGATCTGCATGACTTTACCCGCCTTCAGGACACGTTGACCAATGTCAGTTGGTTCACCCGCTGCTGCATCGCCGGGGATATGCCGGATCCGTGGCTTTTGGACGTCAACACCGCCTACGCGCTCCTGCGCAACACCACGAAACCCGTGGCGACGGCCTTTACCCTGCCCGAACATGTGGCCCCGCTGGTGGCCATGTTCGACATGGCCGCCGGTGGTGCGGGGCGCTTTGCCGCGCGCCCCTTCGTCAAGGCGCATATCAGCCCGGTGATTTCCCCCATGCGCTTTGGCGAGGATGCCGTTGACACGGTGTTCGAATGCCTTGCTCACAATATCCCGCTCAGCTGCATCACCGCCGCCCAGGCCGGGGCAACGGCGCCTGCGACCCTTGCGGGCTTTTTGTCGCAATCGCTGGCCGAAACGCTGGCCAGCCTTGTGATGGTGCACGCGATCAAACCCGGCCACCCGATGGTCTTTTCCAACTGGCCGCTGGTCATTGACCTGCGCAGCGGGGCGTTTTCAGGCGGGGGTGGCGAGATTGCCGTGATGAACGCCGCATCGGCGCAGATCATCAACCATCTGGGTCTGGTCTCCGGCGTGGCGGCCTCCATGACCGATGCCAAGGCGATCGATGCGCAATACGGCGTGGAGAAGGGGCTGACCTCGCTGGCCGCCGCACTGGCCGGGGGCAACCTGATCTATGAAAGCTCGGGCATGACCGCGGCCCTGCTGGGCGCCAGTTTCGAGGCGTTCGTGCTGGATGACGAGATGCACGCCGCCACCTACCGCATCCTGCGCGGCGTCGAAGTGTCAGAGGATGCGCTGGATCATCAGGGCATTTGCGACGCGGTTCTGGGCGAGGGGCACTTCCTGGGCGGTGCCGCGACCATCGCGGCGATGGAGCGGGACTATGTCTATCCCGGGCTCGCGGACCGGGACACGCCGCGCACGTGGGAAGGCACCGGTGCGCTGACCGCATGGGACCGGGCCGCGGCGCGCGTGGACGAGATCCTTGCAAACCACCACCCGTCCTATATCGATGAGGCAACCGACGCGGCGATCCGCGCCGCCTTCGACATCCGCCATCCCTGAGAGGTCCCCGATGCCCGTCAAAGACACCCACGCCATGATCGCCGGCATGACCCCCGTTCTCGATCCCGGCGACTGGGTGTTTTGCGCCGTGACCGGGGCGGGTGCCCTGCCTGCCGATGCCTTCGCTGTCATTCAAGAGGCCGAGGGCACGACCCTGATCCTGCCGCAGGCGACAGCGCAAGCGGGTGGATACGACAGCAGCCCGGTGATGAAAAAGATCACGCTCGAGGTGAATTCAGATCTGGAAGGTGTCGGCCTGACCGCCGCCGTAGCAACCGCACTCGCAGCCCAGGACATCCCGTGCAATGTCGTGGCTGGTTATCACCACGACCACATTTTCGTGCCCCAAGGCATGGCCGGGGCGGCATATGCCGCGTTGCAGACCGTACAGGAGGCAGCGCAGGGCGCGTAGGGTTCGGGGCATTCCCACCCTTTGAACCAGCGTGCCGCCAAAGGCGGCGCGCGTCGCCCCGGCAGCGTAGCCGCGTAGCCGATGCGCGAGAGGGGCCGGTCCAACAATCTGCACCGGTCGGCCAGGCCCCTCGCAGGCGCTCGGGGCATTCCCACCCTTTGAACCGACCACCGGACGCTTCAATTTTCTTCGAAAACCGGATGTGAATGGTGGCGTGGGGGAGACTTGAACCAGCGTGCCGCCAAAGGCGGCGCGCGTCGCCCCGGCAGCGTAGCGGCGTAGCCGATGCGCGAGAGGGGCCGGTCCAACAACTTCAACCGGTCGGCCAGGCCCCTCGCAGGCGCTCGGGGCATTCCCACCCTTTGAACCGTCCACCGGACGCTTCAATTTTCTTCGAAAACCGGATGTGAATGGTGGCGTGGGGGAGACTTGAACTCCCGACCTATCGATTATGAGTCGATCGCTCTAACCAACTGAGCTACCGCGCCACTGGAGGCGTGACCTATGCCAGCCCCCGGGAGTCGTCAAGACCGAAATCGGGCTTAACCACCCCGGACCGTCTCGATCATCAGCGTCACGTTCTCCGGGTCGGCATCCGGCGTGATCCCGTGGCCCAGATTGAAGATATGCGGCCCCTTCGAAAACGCCTGCACAATCGCGCGCGTCTCATCCACCAACGCCTGCCCGCCGGTTACCATATGCGACGACGCAAGGTTGCCCTGCACACACCCGCCCGTTTGCACATGCGCGGCCCCCCACTCCGGCGAAATCGAATTGTCCAGCGCCACACAGTCCACGCCAGTGGCCGCGTGGAACCCGATATAGCCATCGCCCGCCTCGCGCGGAAAGCCGATGACGGGAATATGCGGATAGCGCGCCTTGATGGCCGCCGTGATCTCGGCGCAAGGCGCAACGGCATATTTCTGGAACGCCTCGCCCTTGAGTGACCCAGCCCAGCTGTCGAAAATCTTGACGACCTCGGCCCCGGCATCGATCTGGGCGGCGAGATATTCGATGGTCGCGGCCGTGATCCGCGCCAACAGCGCCTCGAACGCCGCGACATTGCCCTGCATGAACGCATGCGCCGGCCCCTGATCCGGCGTGCCGCGCCCTGCGATCATATAGGTCGCAACCGTCCACGGCGCACCGGCAAAGCCGATCAATGTGGTGTCTTCGGGCAACTCGCGCCGCAGGATGCGCACGGTCTCATAGATCGGCGACAGCGTCTCGTGAATGTCGTCCACCGGCTTGAGCGCATCAACCCCGGCCTGATCGGTGATCGTGGACAGACGCGGCCCCTCGCCTGTGACAAACCACAGATCCGCACCCAACGCCTGCGGCACCAGCAGGATGTCGGCAAACAGGATCGCCGCATCAAACCCGTAACGGCGGATCGGCTGCAAAGTGACCTCGGCGGCCAGCTCGGGGTTGTAGCACAGCGACAGGAAATCCCCGGCCTGCGCGCGGGTGGCGCGATATTCGGGCAAATACCGCCCGGCCTGACGCATCATCCATATTGGCGGCGTCGGCAATGTCTCGCCCGCCAGCGCCCGCAAAATCGTCTTGCCCGTTCCGCCATCTTTCATTGCAGAAGTCCCTATCATGCCGTTTACAGTTGTCAGGATAAGTTGACACACTTAAAAGATAAACCCATGACAGTGCGACTTCCTACCCCTTCCGCGCCGCTCCGTATCGGAACGCGCGGCTCGCCCCTGGCCCTGGCCCAGGCCCACGAGACCCGCAGACGCCTGAGCGCTGCGTTCGATCTGCCGCTCGAGGCCTTTGAAATTGTTGTGATCAAGGTCACAGGCGATGATCGGTCGATGATTGCCGCCGACCGCCCGCTTAAGGAAATCGGCAACAAGGGCCTGTTCACCCGCGAGATCGAAGAAGACCTGATCGCAAGCAAGATCGACATCGCCGTCCACTCGATGAAGGACATGCCGACCGTCCAGCCCGAGGGGCTGATTCTCGATACCTACCTGCCGCGCGAGGACGTGCGCGACGCCTTTGTGTCGCCAAGCCTGTCGCAGATCACCGATCTTGCCCAGGGGGCGACGGTCGGCACCTCGTCCCTGCGCCGCCGCGCGCAACTGCTTAACAAGCGCCCCGACCTGAACGTCGTCGAGTTTCGCGGCAACGTGCAGACACGGCTCAAGAAACTGGGCGACGGTGTGGCCGATTGCACGTTTCTGGCCTGCGCCGGGCTGAACCGGCTCGAAATGACGGACGTTCCCGCCACGCCGGTTGATCCCGCGCATATGCTGCCCGCCGTGGCCCAGGGCGCCATCGGCATCGAACGGCGCATGGATGACGCCAACACCCAGACCCTGCTGGCCGCGATCCACGACACGCCCACCGGACAGCGTCTAGCGGCGGAACGGCAGTTCCTGTTCACGCTCGATGGCTCCTGTGAAACCCCGATTGCGGGGCTGGCGACGCTGGACGGTGATACGCTGACCCTCACCGGCGAAGTGTTGCGGCCCGACGGATCCGACGCACTGTCCGGCAGCCGGACAGGGGCTGTCGCCGATGGCCCCGCGATGGGCACCGAACTGGCGCAGGATCTGCTGAAACAGGCGGGGCCGGGGTTCTTCGACTGGCGCTGATCGCCCTTGACCGCAGGGCCGCATCGGGCCCACGATCTGCACATGCCCACCCCGAACGGCGACCTGCCGACCCACCAGGTTGAAAACCAACCCCCGCCCCTAGGCGACCGGGATTTCTATCTCTCCGATCCGATCCTGCGCGCCACGGCCCCGCGCACTCTGCAACCATACGGCACCGCAATGGGCGCGCAGGACACACAGGCCCACGCACGCGACGCCAACCGCAACCGCCCCGAACTGATGACCTTCGACGCGGGCGGGCGACGACTGGACGAGGTCCGGTTTCATCCCGCCTACCACCACATGATGACGCTCAGCCAATCGGCTGGCTACGCCGCCTGCGCCTGGGACGGCGGCAGCCACCTGGAACACGCGGCCATGGTCTACATGGCCAGCCAGGTCGAGCCGGGCCACTGCTGCCCCCTCACCATGACCTACGCCGCCGTGCCTGCCCTGCGCGCCAACCCCGAAATCGCCGCAGCGTGGGTGCCCAAACTGACCGCGCGCGCCTACGATCCAAGCGTCCGCCCCGTCGCACAGAAACGCGCGGCAACATTGGGCATGGCCATGACCGAAAAACAGGGCGGCTCGGACGTGCGCGCCAACACCACGCAGGCCACGCCCGACGGTGAACACTGGCGGCTGACCGGACACAAATGGTTCTGCTCCGCCCCGATGTCCGACGGGTTTCTTACGCTGGCGCAGACGGATGGCGGCCTCACCTGCTTCCTCGTGCCCCGCTGGCTCGAGGATCAGCGCAACAGGATCCACCTGATGCGGCTCAAGGACAAGCTCGGCAATATCTCCAACGCCTCCGCCGAAATCGAATATCATGACGCCTTTGCCATGCAACTCGGCGACACAGGGCGCGGCGTGCAGACCATCATCGAAATGGTGCACCACACCCGGCTCGACACCGCCATGGCACCCGCCGGTCTGATGCGCGGCGCGCTCACCCACGCACTGCACTGGGTCAGACACCGCCGGGCGTTCCAGAAAACTCTAATCGATCAACCACTTATGCAGGCCGTCCTCGCCGACATGATCCTCGACTGGCACACCGCCACATGGCTCGGCCTGCACGTGGCCACCGCCTTCGATGACCCCGACGCCCGCCCCTTCGCACGCATAGCCGTCGCGCTGGCCAAGTTCCTCAACAACAAACTCTGCCCCCGCGTCACTTACGAGGCGATGGAGGCCATAGGCGGCATGGGCTATGTCGAGGATACCGCCCTGCCGATGTTCTATCGCGAAGCACCGCTCAACAGCATCTGGGATGGGTCCGGCAACGTGATCTGCCTCGACATCCTGCGCACCCTCGCCCGCGACCCACAAGCCCGCGACGCGCTGCACGCTGCCCTGTCCACACCACGCGGCACAGATGCACGCTTCGATCAGGCCCTGAGCGCGTGGCACACCCGCTGGCGCGGCAATCCAGCGGAAATCGAGGCCCGCGCCTTTGCCGAACACACCGCCCTCCTGCTGGCCGGATCCGTCCTGATCCAGCACGCCCCCCACGCCGTCGCCGACGCCTTCATCACCAGCCGCCTGCACGCCCCGAACGGCCATATCGCAGGCAGCACAACCGGCCTCGACACACAGACGATTCTCAAAAGCTTCACGGACTGAAAGGGTCGGCGGGTGGGCGCCTTTGCGTCAGCAAACAGACCACCCCGCCGGACCACAAGCACACCTGTCCCCGCGGGGACAGATCAGTGCCACTTGGCCAGGGGCGGCAAGGACATCAACACCGCATTGGCATCATGACCCGTCTCCAGCCCGAATTTCGTCCCCCGGTCATAGACCAGATTGTACTCGGCATAGAGCCCACGATGCACCAGCTGTTGATCCTTGTGATCGGCATCCCACGGCTGTACGCGCCGCTTTTCCACCAGCGGCACATAGGCAGGCAGGAACGCGCGCCCGATGTCCTGCGTCAGCGCAAAATCGGCCTCCCAGTCGCCGGTGCACAGATCGTCCATAAAAATACCGCCCACACCCCGCGCGCGATTGCGGTGCGGAATATAGAAATACTCGTCCGCCCACGCCTTCAGCTTCGGGTAATGATCGGTCCCATGCGGATCCAGATGCGCCTTCTGCGCGGCATGAAAATGCGCAGTGTCATCGGCATATTCGATGCACGGGTTCAAATCCGACCCGCCCCCGAACCACCACGCATGGGGCGTCCAGAACATCCGGGTGTTCATGTGCACCGCAGGGCAATGCGGGTTCTGCATATGCGCCACCAGCGAAATGCCCGACGCCCAGAACCGCGGGTCGTCCTTCATCCCCGGAATGCCCTTGCGCGCGGCCATGGCCATCTGCGCCCGCGCGCCCAGGGTGCCATAGACGGTCGAGATGTTCACGCCGACCTTCTCGAACACCCGACCACCGCGCATGACGCTCATCAACCCGCCGCCCGCATCCGATCCATCCTCGGACGACCGCGTCGTCTCGGTCACTTCAAACGTACCGGGCGCCGCATCCGACATCGGCCCGGTCCCGTGCGACGCCTCCAGCGCCTCAAAGGCCGCAACGATATCGTCGCGCAGCTGCCGGAACCAACCCGCCGCGCGGGCCTTTTGCGTGTCGAAATGCTCTGTCATGCGCACTGTCCTGTTTGGTTGACAGTTTTCTAGCGCACCCGCCCCCGTGGGGCCAAGTGTTAATGCGCGGGCACGTCCACGGGATCCAGCAGGCTGCGCCCGCCATCCACGGTCATCACGTCCCCGGTCACGAACCCTGACCCGTCAGAGGCGAGGAACTGTACCGCGTCCACCAATTCAGTAGGGCTGGCAATCCGGTGCAGCGGGGTGTGCGCCTCGATCTCGTCGCGCCAGTCGGGATGATCCCCGATCGATGACTGAAGCGACGCGGACATGACCGACCCGAAGGCCACCGCATTCACCCGGATCCGGTGCGGTGCCAGCGCCAGCGCCATCGACCGCGTCATCTGCTCCAACCCCGCCGACGCGATGGAATAGCCCAAGAGCTCGGGCCGGGTCTGGTGTGCGGCAATCGAACTGAGATTGACGATAGAGCCCACACTCTCGTCGCCCGACCGCCCCTCGCCCTGCTTGATCATCCGCCGTGCCACCTGCTGGCTCAGCCGCAGGGCGGTCAGCACGTTCTGCTCGAACAGGGCCGAAACCGACTCGTCCTCCGCATCCAGCGCATTGGTCTCGGTCACCTGACGGGATGCGTTGATCAGAATGTCGATCTCGTCAAAGGCGTCGATGGTCGCCGACACCAGATTGGCAATCGTCAGCCGCTGGCGCAGATCACCGGCGAAATAGCGAATGTTGCCCTCTTCGGCGACGTCGCCCAATTCGGCCACCAGCCGTTTTTCATCCATATCGGCGCACATCACATTCGCCCCGCGGTCGGCGAAATGGCGCGCGATGGCAAGGCCGATGCCGTTGGCCGCACCGGTCACGATGGCGGTCTTGCCGTTGATCGAAAAGGACATGCCTATCTCCGTATCCGCTTTGGCCGTTCGGCCCGCACCAGTTTGAACCGTGCATCGCCGTCCAGTTCAACCACTTTGGCGAAATTGGCGGTCAGCGTGTCCTCATAGGGCAGGTGCCGGTTGGCCACCATCCACAGCGCACCGTGGGGCCGCAGCACGCGGGCCGCATTGGCGATGAACGCCTGACCAAGGCCCGGCTCGGCGCTGCGCGACTTGTGAAAGGGCGGGTTCATCACAACCGCATCGACCGGGGCGGGCGGTTTCCACTGTGTTGCATCGGCCCAGTGAAACTGTGCACGCGGGTCGGTCACGTTGTGGCGCGCGCATTGCAACGCCATGTCATGCGCCTCGACCAGATGCACGGCATCGGCCCCCCGGTCCAGCACGTGCGCCGACAGATACCCCCAACCGGCCCCCAGATCGGCCACGGTGCCCACCATCGTCTCTGGCAGGGCCGCCACCAGCAAGGCAGAGGCCGGATCGACCCCGTCTGCCGAGAACACGCCCGGCGCAGTCCAGAATCCGCCCGGCTGCAATTGCGGGCCCGCAGCCCAGTCGGCAAAGGCCGCACTTGGCTCTGTCCAGTAAACCTTGCCATGCGCCTTGGAAATTGGCCCGCCCATCTGCGTGCGTTGCCGCATCGCCTTGAGCATCGAATCCGCGCCATCGGTCTTTTGGCCGTCGATGATCACCAACACGTCGGTACAGGCCATGGCCGCCGCGACCAGCGCCTGTGCTTCGGCCCGCGCGCGGGTCAGGCACAGGATCGACGCGGCCACCCGAACATCCGGGTCCAGCGCTGCCGCCGTGTCATAGCCACGCGCCGCAAAGGCCGCGCAAACGGTCGCCATCGGCGACACCACCCGCACGCGGTCGCGCGGAAGGGCGGACAGGTCGGCATCGGCATCCGGATGCAGCACCGCAAGGGTGCCCGCACCGGGCAGCGTCACCGCGTCCAGCGCCAGAGGCAAGCGATCACCGATCACTGGCCTATTCTTCTTTTTCCATGGTGCATTGCAGCGGATGCTGGTGACGGCGGGCATAGTCCATGACCTGCGCCACCTTGGTCTCCGCGATCTCGTGGCTGAACACGCCGACCACGGCCAGCCCTTTCTTGTGGACGGTCAACATGATCTCGAACGCCTGCGCGTGGTTGAGACCAAAGAACCGTTCCAGCACGTGCACGACGAATTCCATCGGCGTGTAGTCGTCATTGAGCAGCATCACCTTGTAGAGCGGTGGCCGCTTGGTCTTGGGCTTGGTTTCGGTGATGACGTCGGTGTCGTTCTCATCCCCCGACGGACCGGCCATCATCGTGGCGATCAGATGCACGTCTGTATGCATGTACGTCTTCATCAAACCGGGAATCCTGTGGTGCGCTTGGGCTGCTCTATATAACGTGTAACGGCACTTAGAAAAGAGGGCCGTTCAAAATGTCCGCCACGCAACGGCCCACAGGCTTTGATCCGACCCTGGTAAAATGCATCGCCTTCGATGCCGATGACACCCTGTGGCACAACGAACGGTTCTTCAAACTGACGCAAGACAGGTTTGCCGAGCTGCTGGCCCCGCATGTGGATATGCCCGATCTGGACGCCCGCCTGATGCAGGCCGAGCGGCGCAACCTCGGGCACTACGGGTTCGGCATCAAGGGCTTTGTCCTGTCGATGATCGAGACCGCGCTGGAGGTGACCGAGAACCGCGTACCGGGTGCTGTCATCGCCGACCTGATCGCCACCGGTCAGGACATGCTGCGCCATCCCATCGACCTCTTGCCCCACGCCGCCGAGGCCGTCGCCGCCGCCAAGGCGCGCGGGCCCGTCCTGCTGATCACCAAGGGTGACCTGCTGGACCAGGAACGCAAGCTGGCGCAATCCGGGCTGGGCGAGATGTTCGATGGGGTCGAGATCGTGTCGGACAAGCAAAGCCACGTCTATACCCGCATCTTTGCAGATTGGGGCGGGGCGGCGGCGGGCATGATGATCGGCAATTCGATGAAATCCGACGTGCGCCCGATGATCGACGCAGGCGGCTTTGGCGTGTTCGTGCCCCACGATCTGCAATGGGATTTCGAGGCGGCAGAGGCCCCCGTGGACTGCCCGCGCTATACCGCCCTGCCTGATTTGGGGAGCCTGCCCGGCCTGCTTGGCACGGGCGGGTAACCGCCGCCACATTCCTGCCACAATCGCCTGTGTTGGGGGCGGCACGACGCCTGCCCCCACATGTTGACATCACCGCCCGCAGAAAAACGGAAATGTGAGGTGGATCAACACTTTATCGAAAACCGCGCCTGTGTTAGCCTATAGGTAATCAAAAAATTGGCCAGTCGAATAATCGGCGGTCTGAGGCAGTCATAGGCAGGTTCACCGTGAAGGTACGACATCACCCGTCGGCCCGTGCAGGGCTATTCATCATTGCAGCGATCTGGATGTTGGTGTTCGTGCCGGTCTCCGTTCTGGCCGCTCCTTACGCCGCCTTCGTCATGGATGCGCGCACCGGCGAGGTGCTGCATTCGCGCAATGCCGACACCCGGCTGCACCCCGCATCGCTGACCAAGATGATGACGCTCTACGTCGTCTTTCAGGCAGTCGAACGGGGCGAGATCACGCTGGACACCAAGGTCAAGATCTCGGCCAAGGCCGCGTCCGAGCCGCCCTCTAAACTGGGGCTGAAGGCCGGGTCGCACATCAAGCTGCGCTATCTGATCCGCGCCTCTGCCGTGAAATCCGCCAATGACGCGGCCACCGCCATGGCCGAGGCGATCTCGGGCTCCGAGGCCGCCTTTGCCCGCCGGATGAACCGCACGGCGGCGTCGCTGGGCATGACCCGCACCACGTTCAAGAACGCCCACGGCCTGACCGAAAGCGGGCACATGTCCACCGCCCGCGATATGTCGATCATGGGCCGCCACATGATCTATGATTATCCGCAATACTATAACCTGTTCTCGCGCACCTCGACCCATGCGGGCATCCGCGAGGTGGCCAACACCAACCGCCGCCTGCTGGGCGCCTACAAGGGTGCCGACGGGATCAAGACGGGCTATACCCGTGCCGCGGGCTTCAACCTTGTCGCATCTGCCGAACGCGGCAACGAACGCATCATCGCCACCGTGTTCGGCGGCAAATCCACCGTATCGCGCAACGCCAAGGTCGCAGAGCTTTTGGATCTGGGCTTTCGCCGCGCCCCCAGCCGCGCGCCCGTGCGTAAGCCCAAGAAACCGGGATATGTGCCGGGTGATGATCCTGTGATCGTGGCCGGAAACCAGACCGCCCCCAAAGGCGCGGGCAAGGTCATCCGCCTGAGCGGCGCGGTCAAGACATCAATCCGGCCCAAGCTGCGTCCCGGCGCAGAGGCCCCTGTCCTGCTGGCACAGGCTCCGGTGGCCGCGACCGTCCTGCCTGACGACATCCAGACGGCCCTGCAAGCCGCCCAGACAACCGAGGAAACCGCGCCCGTGGCCGCCGCCGCCCTTTCGCAGGCCCTGACCCCGACCATCCGGCCCGAAGCACGCCCGCAAAATGTGGTGCTGGCCAAGGCCGAACCCGAAGTTGTCACCCGCATCTCGACCTCCGGGGGTCGCCATTGGGGCGTGAATGTCGGCCGTTATACCAGCCGCTACAAGGCGGAAAAGGTGCTGTTGCAAACCGCCCTGACCGAGATGTCGACGCTGGATGGATCGCTGCGCAAGGTGGTGCGCAAGCCCACCGGGTTCGACGCCAATTTCATGGGCATGACCCGCGACAGCGCCGACCTCGCCTGCCGCCGCTTGCAGGCCCGCAATGTCACCTGCTTTATGATCGGCCCCAAGTCCTGACGCCTCATTTGGCGTAACGGCCCGCTGGTGTTACCCTGACGTCAGGGGGTATCGCCATGGCGGACACAGACGCGTTCGAACGGATGGAGCGGGATGGCTGGGGCAACCCGGACATCGCCAAAGGGTACGCCGACGGGTTTGACCGTGCGTCACGACAGGTGGCGGCGGCCCTTTCCGAGGTTGCCGCACCCGGTGCCGATGTTCTCGACCTGTGCACGGGGCACGGCGTGGTCGCCGCGGCCTGTGTTGCCAAAGGCGCGCGGGTCACCGGCCTCGATTTCTCCGAGGCGATGATCACGCTGGCCCGCGAAAACGTGCCCGAGGCGACATTCGTGCACGGCGACGCGATGCATCTGTCCTATGACGACGACTGCTTTGACGCGGTCACTATCGGCTTTGGCGTGCCCCATTTTCCCGACCCTGCCCGCGGTCTGGCCGAGGCCGCGCGGGTGCTGCGCCCCGGCGGGCGGATCGCGTTTTCGATCTGGTACGGCAAGGGATCGCCCGGCTCTTTCGGATGGCTGTTCGACGCGGTGGGCCGTCTGGGTGACAGCAGCGTGACCCTGCCCCCCGGCCCCGACGCACATTGGCTGACCGACCACGGTGTCGCCACGCGCATGGTGACGCAGGCGGGATTTTATGACGTGGCCTTTGCCGATCTCGACACGGATCTTTGGGTGCCCACGCCCGCGGCGCTCTTTGATGTCTTCGCCGGCGGTGCCGTGCGCGCCGCATCCCTGCTCAGCGGCCAACCCACGGACCGGCGCGACGCAATCCGCGCCGACCTGGCGCGCTGCGTACTGGCCCAGGGCCGCGCAGAGGCCGGCGGCCATTTCGTGCCCGCGCCGTCGCTGCGGATCACCGCCACGGCGACCTGAACCCACCTATCCCTGCCGGGCCGCGCGCCGAATCCACCGCAAAAAGGACCGCAAAGGCGGGCGGTGCACCCCCGGACGCGTCACCAGGTGATAACCCGCCCCCGGCGTCGCATCCTCGTGCAGCACGCATAGCCGACCGGCCTGGATATCCGCCTCGACAAAGGTGCGCACCGTCACCGCAACCCCCTGCCCGTCGCGCGCACCGTCCAGCATCAGGTTGCCCGGCACCTGCGTCAGCGTGCCCCGCAAGCCCCCCGGCACACCATGCGTCGCCAGCCACCGGGTGCTCTCGCTCGTGCCCACCTCTTCGAGCCAGGGCAGCGCCCCGATGCGCGACAGATCCGACAGGTCGTGCCCCGCCAGCAGATCCGGCGCCCCCACCACGACAATCGACGTCTCGATCAGCAATTCATCGTCCAGCCCGTCCCAGCCGCCCGTCCCGTAACGGATCGACAGATCCACGCCGCCGGGGCTCAGCGTGACCAGCTCTGCCGTGGGGTCCAGCACAAGGTTGATGTCAGGAAAGGCCTGCCGAAATTCCGACAGCCGCGGCATCAGCCATGCGGCGGCAAAACTTGGCGTGGGCGAGATATGCAAGGGGCGCGCGGCCTCCACCCCCGTCACCAGCGCCACCGCGCGCGCGATGGCCCCGAAACCCTCTGTGCATCCCTGCGCCAGCACCTCGCCATCGGGCGTCAGGCGCATCGCCCGGCCCGACCGGTCCAGCAAGGCCACACCCAGATGCGCCTCAAGACTGCGCAACTGCTGACTGACCGCTGCATGGCTGACCGAAAGCGCCTGCCCCGCAGCCACCACATTGCCCGTCTCAACAAAGGCGGCAAAGGCCCGCAAACTGGGCAAGGGCGGCATGTCGCGCCACTCCATATTAAACCTCACCTTACATATCGTCCAGCCAATTGACTCGCATGAACGCGCAAAACGGTCAAGAAAGAAGGAACAACGACAACATCAGGAGACTTCGACATGCTGGACATCTACGCTCAGACTTTCATGAATGCGACCCGCAACCGCCGCTGCACGTCGGTCAAACTGCCGCGCAAACGCTGGTGGCACGGGCCCCGCACCACGTGCATCAACCTGGACCGGCTGTGATCCGCGCGCTGCGGTGGTCCACCGGAACGGACACGATCAAATGGGCCGCCTCGGTGGCCCAGATCCTCGGCTACGGTGCGACGGCGATGCAGGCCACGCCGCTCAACCTCTATTTCTTCATGGTCGGTATCGCGGGCTGGTTCATCGTCGGATGGCGCTGGAACGACAACGCCATCATGCTGATCCACGTGGTGGCCGTGGCCGCGATGATCTTCGGCATGGCCGCAGGCTGACGGGATGGCGGGCGGGGTGTCGTTGCCCCTGCCAAGGGGCAACGCACGTCGTCTCCATCCCTAATGCGTGGCCTGCAACAACAGGCGCGTATAGTCGGTCTGCGGACGCTCGAACAAATCCTCCGCGGCCCCCTGCTCGACCACATCGCCCTGCTTCATCACCAGCACCTTGTGCGACATCGCCCGCACCACCTTGAGGTCATGGGAAATGAACAGGAACGCCAACCCGTACTTCTGCTGCAACCCGCGCAGCAGCTCCACGATCTGCACCTGCACCGTCATGTCCAGCGCCGATGTCGGCTCGTCCAGCACCACCAGCTTGGGCCGCAGCACCATCGCCCGCGCAATCGCGATCCGCTGCCGCTGACCACCCGAAAACTCGTGCGGATACCGATCCATCGTGGTCGGATCGAGGCCCACCTCGGCCATGACCTCCGCCACAACCTCGCGCGGGCTGCGCCCATCCTCGATCCCGTGCACACCCAGGCCCTCGGCAATGATCTGCATACAGGTCATGCGCGGGCTGAGTGACCCGTAAGGATCCTGAAACACGATCTGCATGTCCTTGCGCAACCGGCGCAACTCGCGCACCGACCACGCCCGGATGTCCTGCCCCATATAGACAATGCCGCCCTCGGACGAAATCAACCGCATGATCGCCAAGGCCAAGGTGGTCTTTCCCGACCCGCTCTCGCCCACAATGCCAACGGTCTCGCCCGCATGGACCTGCAAGGTCGCGTCGTTCACCGCCTTCACATGGCCCACCGTCCGGCGCAACAGTCCTGCCGTAATCGGAAACCACACCTTCAGATGCGATGTCTCCGCAATCAGCGGCGCATCGGCGGGCACCGGCGCGGGCTGCCCCTTGGGCTCCGCGCTCAACAGCTTTTGCGTATAGGGATGCTGGGGTGCGTCGAAAATCTCTGCTGTCGGGCCGGTCTCCACGATCTCGCCGTTCTGCATCACGCATACACGGTCCGCGATCCGCCGCACGATCCCCAGATCATGGGTGATGAACAACAACCCCATCTGTTCGGTCTTTTTCAACTCGGCCAGCAGGTCGAGGATCTGCGCCTGGATCGTTACGTCCAGCGCCGTCGTCGGCTCGTCTGCAATCAAGACATCAGGCTTGTTGGCCAGCGCCATGGCGATCATCACCCGCTGCCGCTGCCCGCCCGACAACTGGTGCGGATAGGCCGACAAACGGCTTTCGGCGTCACGGATGCCCACCTTGTCCAGCAGTTCCAGAATGCGCCCCCGCGCGCTCTCCCCCACGATCCCCTGATGCAGGGCAAGGCTTTCACCCAACTGCTTTTCGATCGTGTGCAGCGGGTTCAGGGACGTCATCGGCTCCTGGAAGATGAACGAAATGTCGTTGCCGCGCACCTTGCGCAGCAAACGCTC
The DNA here is from genome assembly GCF_947487805.1 of uncultured Tateyamaria sp. Classification (GTDB taxonomy): domain Bacteria; phylum Pseudomonadota; class Alphaproteobacteria; order Rhodobacterales; family Rhodobacteraceae; genus Tateyamaria. Next base: position 120,504 of record NZ_CANKXW010000003.1, read on the forward strand.
ATCCGCGCCAATCATCTCTTGCCCGTCATAAGTCACTGACCCTGACACCTCTGCGCTGTCGCCCAGCAAGGACACGGTCGACAGTGCCGACACCGACTTGCCCGACCCGGATTCGCCCACCAACGCGACGGTTTCACCTCGGTCCACATGGAACGAAACGCCCCGGACCGCCTGCGTCAGCTGGCCATCCTGACGAAACCCGACCTTCAGGTTCTCCACATTCAACAGCGCCATCAGGAAAACGTCTTTCGCGGGTCAAAGGCATCGCGGATGCCCTCGAAAATGAAAATCAGCAGGCTCAGCATGACCGCAAACACCGTGAACGCAGTAAATGCCAACCACGGCGCCTGCAGGTTCTGCTTGGCCTGCAAGGTCAGTTCCCCCAGCGACGGCGCCGAGGACGGCAGACCAAAGCCCAGGAAATCCAGCACCGCCAGCGACGAAATCGTGCCCGTGATGATGAACGGCAGCATCGTCAGCGTCGCCACCATCGCATTGGGCAGCATGTGGCGGAACATGATCGTCACGTTGCCAACACCCAGAGCCCGCGCCGCGCGCACATATTCAAGGTTCCGCGCACGCAGGAATTCGGCCCGCACCACGCCCACAAGGCCCGTCCACCCAAACAAAACCAGCAGAAACACCAGCAACCAGAAACTTCGGCCAAGGATCGCGAACATGATGATGATCACATAGAGGCTGGGCGTCGACGACCAAATCTCGATGATCCGTTGAAAGATCAGGTCCGTGCGCCCGCCGAAATAGCCCTGCACCGCACCGGCAATGATGCCGATCACCGCGCTGGCCCCCGTGACGATCAACGTGAACAGAACCGACAGGCGAAAACCGTGGATCACCCGCGCCAGCACGTCGCGTTTGGTCCCGTCCGTGCCCAGCAGGTTTTCCGCATTGGGCGCCAGCGGCGCCGCACCGGGCCGGTCCACGGCCGTGTCATAGCTGTAGGGAATGAGCGGCCAGATCGTCCAGCCCTTGGTGATTGCTTCGCCGTCAACCTCGCCGTCCTGCGCGTCTTCGATCACGCCTTCGGGGTCGTCAAAACACGCATCCAACCCGCCCGACACGATCAGGCATTCAACCTCCGGGTCGCGGTAACTCGCCTCGGTCTGGAAATCGCCGCCAAAATCCGTCTCGGCATAGAAGTTCCAGATCGGCGTATAGAACTGGCCCTGATAGCGTACGAGGATCGGCTTGTCATAGGCGATCAGCTCGGCACAGAGCGACAGGCCAAAGAGCACCGCAAAGATCCACAGCGACCAATAGGCCCGGCGGTTTTTCTTGAAATTCCGCCAGCGTCGCTGGTTCAGCGGGGACAGGGTGAACATGCCCCGTCGCGGCGCAGGCGCGGCGGCAGGGGTCGGTTCGATCTCGATTGCGGGATCGGGCTGCGCCATCAGCCTTCCCTCCGCTCAAAGTCGATCCGTGGATCGACCAGCACATACATCAGGTCAGAGATGATCCCGACCAAAAGACCCATCAGCCCAAAGATATAGAGCGTGCCGAACACAATCGGATAATCCCGCGCCACTGCCGCCTCGAACCCCAGCCGCCCGAGGCCGTCGAGGCTGAAAATCGTCTCGATGATAAGCGAGCCGCCAAAGAACACGCCGATGAACACCGCCGGAAAGCCCGCGATCACGATCAGCATCGCGTTGCGGAACACATGGCCGTACAGAACACGCCGCTCAGACAGCCCCTTGGCCCGCGCCGTCATCACATAGAGCTTCTTGATCTCGTCGAGAAAGCTGTTCTTGGTCAGCAGCGTCAGCGTCGCAAACGCCCCGATGGTGCCCGCCAGAACCGGCAGGGTGATGTGCCAGAAGTAATCCGCCACCTTGCCCAGCGCGCTCAGCTCGTCGAAATTGTCCGACGTCAGGCCGCGCAGCGGGAAGATCTGGAAATAACTGCCGCCCGCGAACAGAACCAGCAGCAGGATCGCAAAGAGAAAGCCGGGGATCGCATAGGCCGCGATGATCGCGCCGGAGGTCCATGTATCAAACGGCGTGCCGTCGCGCACCGCCTTGCGGATGCCCAGCGGGATCGACACCAGATAGGCAATCACCGTCGACCAAAGGCCCAGGGTGATCGATACAGGCAGCTTTTCGATCACCAGGTCTATGACTCCGATACTTCGGAAATAACTCTCGCCGAAATCGAACCGCGCATAGTTCCACACCATCAGCAAAAACCGCTGCATCGGTGGTTTGTCGAAGCCGAACTCGGCCTTCAGCTCTTCGATGAACTCGGGCGGCAGGCCCCGCGCGCCCACATATTCGCTGTCGGACGCGGTGTTCAGCTCGTCCGCGCCCGCATCATTGTTGCCCCCCGCAAAGCCGCCGAACACGTCGCCGCCCCCCTGCGCACGGGCGATGGCCTGTTCGACCGGGCCGCCGGGCACAAACTGCGTCAGCGTAAAGTTCACCAGCAGAATGCCAAGCAATGTCGGGATGACCAGCAACAGCCGGCGCAGGATGTACGGGCCCATGCTGCGACTACCTCAGCGCGCCAGAGGCCTTGAGCGCGTCGGCCTTGTCCGCATTGTACCACCAGAAATCCAGCTGCCCCAAGGCATAGGGCGGGATCGTGTCGGGATATTCGTACATGTCATAGAACGCGACCCAATGGGTGGGCTTGTACCACAGCGGGATCATGATGAACTCATGCCGCAGCGCCCGGTCCAGCGCGGTCACCGCCGCCAGCTCTTCTTCGCGCGTGGTGGCGTTCAGCGACGCCTCGATGATCGCATCGACCAGAGGGCTGGCCAGCCCCGCCGGGTTGAACAGCGAAAACTCCGCCGCCTCGGACCCAAACCGCTGCATCAGGCCGGTGCCCGTGCCCAGGAACGCCGCATAGGCGTCATAGACAAGGTCATAGTCCCGGTCGCGTTCCCGCGACGTATATTGTGACGGGTCCACCTTTTCGAGGGTGATATTGATGCCCAGTTTCTGCACGTTGGAGACAAAGTTCTCCATCGCACCGGACAGCGTGTCCGGCGAGGACGAGTTGAACAGGAAATTGATGTCCAGCGTCTTGCCGTCCTTGCGACGGATCCCGTCATCACCCACGGGCCACCCGGCCTCGTCCAACAGCGCCATGGCCTTGCGCGCATTGCGCCGGTCAAACAGCCGCGCCTCGTTGGAGGTGTGCGGCATCCGCGCCTCTTCGGTAAAGAGTTCCTGCGGCACCAGATCGCCCAGACCCTGCAAAAACGCCAGTTCCGCGCCCTCGGGCACGCCGGTCGCCATCACGGGCGTGTCCTGGCTGAACGAGGCGCGTTGCTGGAACAGGCCATATTGCAGCGACGCATTGGTCCACTCGAAATTATAGGCCAGCGCCACGGCCTCGCGCACGCGCTTGTCCTCGAACACATCCGAATTGAGGTTGAAGATGATGCCCGAGGGTGTGGGGGGCGATCCGTCCGGCAATTCGCGCTTTACGATCGCACCGCTGTTGACCTTGGGCGTGTCATAGCGCGTCGCCCACTTCTTGGAATCGTTTTCCGTCCGATAGGTGAATTCACCCGCCATGAACGCCTGAAACGCGGCCTCGGCGTCGCCGAAATATTCAATCCGGATGGTGTCGAAATTGTTGCGCCCGACGTTGAACGGCAGGTCCTTGGCCCAGTAATCAGGGTTCCGCTTGTACACGATCCGGCGGTTCACATCGACCGTGTCGACCACGTAAGGCCCTGAACCGGGGGAGATCTCGAGCCGGGATTCGTCCAGCCCCGCGCCGGTTTCCTCGTACCACTTCTTGGACCATGCAGGCACGAATCCAACCTGATCGATCAGGCTGCGCCGCGAAATTCCTTCGGTGAAATAGAACTTGATCGCGTGATCGTTCAGCACCTCGACCTTGGGGATGCGCTTGCGCACCGCATCCGCATAGGATTTCAGCCCCTCGTCCAAAAGCAGGTTGTGCGAAAATGCGATGTCATGCGCCGTCACGGGCGAACCATCGGAAAACCGCGCCTCGGGCCGCATGTGGAAAATGACCCAGTTCTTGCCCTCGTCATATTCGATCCGCTCTGCCAGCAGGCCGTAATATTCGCCGTACACATCCGCCGGTGCCGCGGTGCTGTTGATACCCTCGCCCAGCAGGCTTTCGTAGATCGACGACGACAGCGCCCCGGCGCGGCCCTTGCGCGTATAGGGGTGCATCGAATCAAATGTGCCCACCGTGCCCAGCGAAATCTCGCCCCCTTTGGGCGCATTCGGGTTCACATAGTCGAAATGCGGATAATCCTCCGGGTATTTCAGATCGCCGTAAAACGAGAACCCGTGGGACGAGATGATCTTTTCATGCTCGGCCGCCCGCGCGACACCGGCAAGGGCAAGCGTGACGATGAGACCCAGGACACCCAGCGCCGACCAGACCAGATAACGGTTGCGGGCGGCAATCACACGCGCTTCGGCTTGGTTCCTGTTTCGGGTATTGCCCATGGCAGATCCTCCTGTGTGGCGTTCGGGGCCGTCTTGTTGTTGAAAGGTAAGCTAAAGCGCAGGCGCGCCAATAGGCAACTTGAGATTATGTGATCAACCGCTCGTCCTCGTGACCGAACTGTAACATCAGACAGCAAAACGGCCGCGATGCGGGTGCACGCGGCCGTCTTTCGTCAGAATTTTCGTCACGATCAGTTGTCGAGGCTGTCCAGATAGGCGATCACGTCCGCCCGGTCCTCGACCTTGGGCAGGCCGTTGAACGCCATCGACGTGCCCGGCGCCCAGCCTTTGGGGTTCTCGAGGAACGCGTTCAGCGCCTCGGCCGTCCAGTCGCCTTCGAGGTCGGCCAACGTGCCGGAATAGGACCCATAGCCATCCACGCTGGCAATGTCGCGGCCCACGACACCGTAAAGGTGCGGGCCGGTGCCGTTCGCACCATCTTCGACCTTGTGGCAGGCGCTGCACTTGCGGAACACCTTGGCACCGTCGGCCACATCAGCCGAGGCAAGCACAACGGAAAAATCGATCTCGGGCTCCGGTTCGGCGGTCTCGTCCACGCCGGTGTCAATCACATAGGACTGTTCGCCACCGTGGCCGCCGGCGTGATAAATCTCTTCAGCCGCCCATTTGCCCAGCAGCAACACCAACAGGGCGCCGCACAGGCTGCTGGCGATTTTGGTAAAGGTCATCGTGTCGAACATGTGGATTCGGTTCCCGTGCCAAAAGTGTTCATGTGTCCGGCGGGTATCTATTGCTTCCCCTCGGCACTGGCAAGGTATAGATACCGCGACCAATCGCCCTGCCTTGCGCGCAGCGGCACAAACGACGTCTACAGGGCAGGGCAAGACAATGCGCATCGCGTTTCAAGGGGATCTGGGCGCCTACGGCCACGAGGCCGTGCTCAAGGCGCGCCCCACCGCAACTCCCGTACCTTGCCACGCCTTCGAGGATGTGATCGACACAGTGCGCTGCGGGGCCGCCGGCATGGCCATGCTGCCGGTGGAAAACACCACCTACGGGCGCGTGGCCGACATCCACCGCCTGCTGCCGCAAAGCGGGCTGCACATCGTGGACGAGGCCTTCGTGCGCGTCCGCATCGCGCTGATGGCAATGCCGGGCCAAACCCTGGACGACATCCGCCACATCCGCGCCCACCCCGTCCTGATCCCGCAGGCGCGCACCTATCTCGATGCCCACGGCATCACCGCCGAGGCCGCCCCCGACAGCGCCGGTGCCGCCGCCGCCATCGCCGAGGCCCGTGAAATGGGCGTGGGCGCGCTGGCCTCCGCCGTGGCCGCCGACATCTACGGTCTCACCGTGCTGGCGCGCGACATCGAGGACCAGGGCCACAACACGACACGCTTTCTGCTGATGTCACCGCAGGCGGACCAATCGGTGCGCGGCGACACCATGATCACCACCTTCGTCTTCGAGGTCCGCAACATTCCCGCGTCGCTCTACAAGGCCATGGGCGGTTTTGCCACAAACGGCATCAACATGACCAAGCTGGAAAGCTACATGGTCGGCGGCGCCTTCACCGCAACCCAGTTCTACGCCGACGTCGAAGGGCACCCGGACGATCCGGCCCTGGCCCGCGCGCTCGAGGAACTGGACTATTTCACCAACCGCCTCGACATCCTCGGCGTCTACCCGGCTGCGGCCAAACGCGACTAGGGGCGCAGCCCGGGGTTGGCGGGTGGGCGCCTTTGGTCCGGGCACCGGACCAAACAGAGCACCCGACAAACCCTACAACCGGTCCTCAAGCCCCTTGGCATATTCCGCAACACGCAACTTGAACCGCTTGTTCAGGTTGCTCTTGGCCAGTTTCAGCGATTGCACCAGCAACCGCGCCGACAGGTTCAACGGGGTGATATCCAGCGCCACGGACATCCGCGTCCGGCTGCGCGACAGCGCCAGCAGGTCAATCGAAAACGCACCGTCAATGCCGCTCGACTTCACATCGAACAGCATCTCGTTGGGCACATCGAACTGCGCCAGCGCGATCTTTACCGACCGCTTGCGCCCGCGCATCGAAAACCCGGCCTGCCACTCCATGCCCACACCGGGCTGCGTCAACCCGTCCAACCGCTGCACCTCGGCCCCGCGCCGCAACGCCTGCCGCTCAAAGCCTTCAAAATCGCACAGTGCCGCGAACACCTGATCAATCGGGGCTGCAATGTCTTCGCGCGCTGAAAACTTCATGAAAAATGCCTGTTCTCTCTATTTCTCGCCAGTGTCGTCTCAATCCAGCGTGTCCGCAAGCCAGTTCTCCAGCAAAAAATGCGCAATTGCGCCCTTTCGCGCGGGCAGTATCGTCGGATGATCACCTGCAAAAATTTTCATCATCTCCTCCCGCGTGATCCAGATCGCATCCTCGATCTCGGCGGGATCGATCGTGATCTCGCGGCTGGTCGCCACCCCCTCACAGCCAAACATCAACGACGCGGGAAACGGCCACGGCTGGCTCGACAGATACGACACCTGCCCTACGCGCACCCCCGCCTCCTCGAACACCTCGCGCCGCACCGCGGCCTCCAACGTCTCGCCCGGCTCCACGAACCCGGCCAGCAGCGAATACATCCCCTCCGGCCACCCCGGTGACCGTCCCATCAGCACGCTGTTGCCATGGGTGATCAGCATGATCACAACCGGGTCCGTCCGGGGAAAATGATGCGTGCCGCAGGCCGGACAGGTCCGCTGCCATCCGCCCATGTCGATCTTGGACGCCACACCGCAGGCGGCACAGAACCCATGGCTCTGATGCCAGCCGAAAATCGCCTTGGCGGTCGCGGCCAGCTCCGCATCCCGTGGCGACAACCACGTCATGACGCGGCGCAACTCGGCAAATACCTCGTCCTCGGCAAAACTCGGATGCCGCTGTTCGCTCGGGTCCAGAAACCCGCCCAGCGCCGCCGCATCCAGATCCGCAGGCGTCCAGCCTGACAGATCATAGGCAAAGCGTGGCGCGCCGTCCTCGCGGCCCAGGAATATCGGCGCCCCACCCGCATCCGCCAGCGCAGGGTGATCCAGCCGAGCCCGCACCAATTGCGCAGGTCGCGCCCGGTTGATCATCGGCTTGCCGCGCCACAACAGGATGCCGCGTGCCGTAGGATCCGCCAGCGCCCGTGCCAGCCCGTCTGCGTCCCCGCGCAGCTCCGCCGCACGGTCCAGACCAGACCCGCCGAATGTCACCGTTTCCGCGTGTTTCATGCCGCTCCCCTCCGCGCCAAGGCCTGTGCCGCCGTTTTGCCAAGGCTTGGCACGGCGGGGCACCCGGCGCAATGGCCGCATCCAAAGCTTGCGCGCAACGCCGCGCGGAATTGTCACCGGAGCGCCACGGCAGGTCTTGCCTTTGCTCTACTTTAGGGTGCACTTGATGGCATGGGCACAACCAAGATACATGCAGATCTCCGTATTTTGGCCACGTCGGACACGCATATGCATCTGACGGGGCAGGATGTGTTGCGCAACACGGTGACGCCCAACCGGGGCTTGGACGTGCTGGCCACGGTGATCTCCGCTGCCCGCCGCGCCGCCCCCGGCACCTCGATCCTGCTCGACAATGGCGACAGCCTGCAAGGCACGCCGCTGGGCGACGCCTGTGCCGCACCGGGCACGGCAGAGCCGCACCCCTGGCCTGCGATGGTCAACGCGCTTGGTTACGACGCGATCGGCCTTGGCAATCACGATTTCGATTTCGGCCTCGGCGTTCTGGAACGGATCACGCGGGCCATCACGCCACCGGTCCTTTGTGCCAGCCTGATCAAGGGGCGCATCGCAAGCGTGCAGGCCAATACCATACTCGTGCGGTCGGTCGCCTGTTCCGACGGCGTACACCGGGATCTGGCGATTGGCATCACCTCCGTCCTGCCGCCGCAAACCGCGATCTGGAACCAGCGCCACCTCGTCGGGCGCGTTGCCTTCGACACCGGGGTCGATGCGACCCGGCGCGCGGTGCGGGCGCTGCGCCGCGGCGGCGCGGATCTGGTCATCCTGCTGTGTCACAGCGGGCTCAGCCCCGTACCCGATGGCGAGGGCGAGAATTTCTCGACCGCCGTGGCCGCACAGGTGCGCGGCATCGACGCCATGGTGCTGGGCCACACCCACCGCCTGTTTCCGGCGGACGATCACGACGGCGGGCCCCAATGCGATCCGGTCAAAGGCACAGTGCACGGCGTGCCTGCGGTCATGCCCGGCTTTGCCGCCCAGGCGCTCGGCGTGATCGATCTGGGCCTGCGCTGGAGCGCGTCAAGGGGATGGCGCGTCGGCAAACACGTGGTGGCCCTGCACACACCCGGCAAGCGGCACACGCCCGACCCGCAGATGACCCGCATCGCAGCCCCTGCCCTCGCCGCCACCCGCGACGCGCTGGATGCGCCACTCGCGCGGACGCAAACAGGCTTCAACAGCTATTTCGACATGCTGCAATCGGGCACGGCAACCAGCCTCGTGGCCCGCGCCATGCGCCGGGTGATCCGCGACCGCGTCCGCGACACGCCGCTGGCCGGTCTGCCCCTGCTGGCCTCGGTCGCACCCATGGCCGTGGGCGGGCGCGCAGGCCCCGACCATTATGTCGACGCCCCCGCAGGCATGATCCGCGAACGCCACGTGTCGATGATGGTGCCCTATCCCAACGTGGTCTGGGCCGCCGTGATGTCGGGACAGGAACTCTGGGCCTGGGCCGAACGCGCCGCGACCTTCTTTGCGCCCGGCGCGTCAGCCGACGGGCTGCTGGTCGATCCGGGCGCCCCGTCCTTCAACTTTGACAGCCTGCACGGCCTGCACACGGTGATCGACCCGTTCAAGCCGCCCAAATACAACGTCATGGGCAAGCCCGTGGCCTCGGACGGCGGGCGCATCGTCTCGCTCAGCCACGCGGGCACGCCCGTTCACCCCGACCACCTGTTCCTTGTCGCCATGACCAGCTATCGCGGCGCGGGCGGTGGCGCCTTTCCCGGCCTGACGCACGAAACGAACATCGTGCGCACCGATGTCGATCTGGCCCATGCCCTGCGCGACGAGATCACAGGCACCGACCTGCCCACGCATCCCGCACCTTCGGTCTGGCAGTTCGTGAACGGGCTCGACGCGTCGGTCCTGATCGAAACCGCCCCTGCGGCGCAGGCGCACCTGAACGACATCGCCCGCTTTGCCCCCGAACCTGCGGGCCGGTCCGAGGCCGGGTTCCTCCGCATCCGCGTCACCATCTGAGGCACCTTGCGCTGCGCGGTCAGGGCGACTATATCACCGGTCGAGAGGTTGGCGCGGGCGAGCGCCTCGCCAACCCGGTCAGATCCGGAAGGAAGCAGCCGTAACGAGCCCCGCTTGGGTCGTTGTCAATCTCTCACCCAGCCACACCGCGCATGTCGCGGTGGGCGCATCCTCCTACCCCTCGATCAACCGCGGCCAAAGCGCTGCATTGCGCCGCGCAAAGGCGCCGATATGCCCGATGGACGCCACCCCGTGGTCCTGCGGCGCAATCGTTACATGCTGCGCACCATCACCATAGACATCCGCCAGCCGCTGCACACAGTGCGGCGGGATCAGGTCGTCATCGGCAAAGGAATACAGGCGCACATCCGCCCGAGACCGCCAGTCCGGCGCAGGCAGGTCCGGCCCGATATCCGCGTCATAGAAATCGCGCGACGTACACCACTTGCGCCACTGCCAGAACACGCCCGCCGGCAGATCCTCGCCCAGCCGCAAGGCCTTGCCCGGCAGATAGCCACACAGCGCCGTGGCCAGTGGCCCCACCGTGAACCAGAAATTCAGCGCAACGGCCCGATACGGCCACGGGTGGTCGGTGTGATGTACCATGCCAGAGGCCACGCCGATCACGCGGGCCACGTCCTCCATTTCGGGCTGGTTGGGCAGCACCATCGCGCCCAGCGAATGCCCGACCACCCAGAGCGGCGTACCCGGCAGGGCCGCGCGCATCGCCCGCCGTGCGGCCACCTGGTCGCGAATGCCCCAATCGGCCATCGTCGCCCGGACCTTGCGCAGCGGCCCCGCGGTCGACCGCCCCAGCCCGCGATAGTCATAGGTCAGACAAGCCATGCCGCGCTCCGCCGCAAGCCACCGCGCGAAATGTGCATAGTAGCTCTGTGGCACACCCGTCGCACTGTTCAGCACAACGGCCGCGAACGGGCGTTGCACGGGCCGGTACATCCGCCCCACCAACTCGGCCCCATCTGCGGACTTGAACGCAAGGGACCGTTCGGAAATGTCCCTCTGAACGGGCGATGAATCGAACATGATGTGGCTCCGGCTTGGATCTGATGAACTAGACCGTTTGGTCTAATCAGCACGCTGGACCAATCGGTCTATTCCTGTCAAGGTAAATCCATGACGGCACAAACCAACGACAGACCACGCCCCACCAAGGATCGACTGATCCTGTCGGCGGCGACCCTGTTCCGCAAACGCGGCTATCACGGGGTTGGCATGGCGGACATCCTCGCCGCCGCGCAGGCGCCCAAAGGGTCTCTCTACCATCACTTTCCCAACGGCAAATCCGACCTCGCCATCGCCGCTGCCACATGGGCCTCCGATGAAATGCTGCGCCTCATCGCAGCCAGTTTCGACGGCGCCGACACGTTCAGTGACGGGGCGGCCACGCTGTGCCACAAGCTGGCGAAACTCTTTGACGTGACCGGGTGGGACACCTGCCCCATCGCCGCAACCCTGTTCGAAGGGCCCGACGACATGGGCTTTCGCGACCACGCCGCGCATATCTACGAAGGCTGGGTAACCGAGGTCTACGACCATGCCGAACGGCTCGGCCTGTCAGAAACAGACGCCCACGCCAAGGCCGAACACCTCTTTGTCCTGATCGAAGGCGGCTGGACCCTGTCGCGCGCGCGGCGCAATTCGGACGTGCTGCGCCGCCTGGCCAAGCAGGTCTGAACCCGCCCTACAACCTGCGCGCCGCGAAGGTGTCGCAATCGGCAATCATCCCGGAATCATAGCCGCGCTGGAACCACCGCGCCCGCTGGTCGGATGTGCCATGGGTGAACGTGTGCGGCTGCGGCACCCGGCCCGCCTGCCGTTGCAGATGATCATCCCCGATCATCCGCGCCGCGTTCAACGCCTCTTGCAAGTCGCCCCGCTCCATCAGGTCACCGACATTGCGCGCCCAGATCCCGGACAGGCAATCGGCCATCAACTCGGACCGCACGGTCAACTGGTTGGCCTCGGTCTGGCTCGCCTGGTTGCGCGCCTGCTGGAGCCTGTTCAGAATGCCCAGCTCGTTCTGGATATGGTGCGCGACCTCGTGGGCGATCACGTAGGCCGCCGCGAAATCACCACCCGCACCCAGCCGGTCGCGCATCGTGGTGAAAAACGCCGTGTCGAGATACGCCTTTTCGTCCGCCGGGCAATAGAATGGCCCCGTAGCACCCGACGCCCCGCCGCAGGGGCTGGACGTCACGCCGGAATACAGCACCATGACAGGCGGGTCATAGGGGCGGCCCAACTGCGCGGGAAACTCACGGCTCCACACCGCTTCGGTGGTGGCCAGAACACGCGCGGCAAACTCGCCCTCGCGCTGGTCGGCCTCGGTGACCGGACGGCTGGCCTGGCTGGGTGCGGATCCGCCTGACAGGAACGGCATCACGTCAATGCCGGTCACCCAGCCGATCACGAGAACGATTAATATCCCGCCAATGCCCAGACCGCCCGCCGCTCCGGCGCGCCCCCGGCCCCGGCGGTCTTCGATGTTTCGACTTCTGGTGATCCCGCGCAGGCGCATGGCGATGTCCTCTCTTTGCCGATCAACGCATAAGCGGCGCGACAGGTTCCTGTCAGCCAAAAACTGCGCCCGCGTGAAAACCCGGCCCGATATCGCCCCGCGCGCCCAAGGCAGCGGTGGACGCCGCGCGCGCCGCCCCCTAGTGTCGCGTGGTCACTCCGAATCCGCATTGAGGCCCATGTCAGACGAGACCCAAACATATCAGGTTCTGGCCCGCAAATACCGGCCCGAAACCTTTGCCGATCTGGTCGGTCAGGACGCGATGGTGCGGACGCTGAAAAACGCGTTCGAGGCCGACCGAATCGCGCAGGCCTTTGTGATGACCGGCATCCGCGGCACCGGCAAGACGACCACGGCCCGGATCATCGCCAAGGGGATGAACTGCATCGGCCCCGACGGGACAGGCGGCCCCACAACCGAACCTTGCGGGCAGTGCGAACACTGCGTCGCGATCATGGAAGGGCGGCATGTCGACGTGCTCGAGATGGACGCCGCCTCCAACACCTCCGTCAATGATATCCGCGAGATCATCGACAGCGTACACTATCGTGCGGCCTCTGCGCGCTACAAGATCTACATCATCGACGAAGTGCACATGCTGTCCACCAGCGCCTTCAACGCGCTTTTGAAAACGCTCGAAGAGCCACCCGCCCACGTCAAGTTCATCTTTGCCACGACCGAGATCCGCAAGGTGCCCGTCACGGTCCTGTCACGGTGCCAACGGTTTGACCTGCGCCGGATCGAGCCCGAGGTGATGATCGCCCTGATGCGCAAGATCGCGACCGCCGAAGGGGCCGAGATTGCTGATGACGCGCTGGCGCTGATCACCCGCGCCGCCGAAGGGTCGGCGCGCGATGCCACGTCTTTGCTTGATCAGGCGATATCGCATGGTGCGGGCGAAACCACCGCGGATCAGGTGCGCGCCATGCTGGGTCTGGCCGACCGGGGCCGGGTGCTCGATCTCTTTGACATGATCCTCAAAGGCGATGCCCACGGCGCGCTGACCGAACTGGGCGGGCAATATGCCGATGGTGCCGACCCGATGGCCGTGCTGCGCGACCTCGCCGAGATCACGCACTGGGTGTCCGTGGTCAAGATCACCCCCGAGGCCGCCGACGATCCGACCATCTCTCCGGACGAACGCAGCCGCGGTCTGACCATGGCCGAGGCGCTGCCGATGCGGGTGCTGACGCGGCTGTGGCAGATGCTGCTCAAGGCGCTGGACGAGGTCGCCGCCGCCCCCAACGCCATGATGGCCGCCGAGATGGCGATCATCCGCCTGACCCATGTGGCCGACCTGCCCAGCCCTGACGAGCTGGTCCGCAAGCTGCAAAACGCAACCCCGCCCCCGGCCGCCGCACCTGCGCCAAGCGGGGGGTCTGCATCGTCGGGCGGTGTGCAAGCGGTGCAGCAAGCCCAGACCCGCATGGCCGCGCAGCCCAACGCCTCAGGCCAGACCACGGCGCTGGCCCGTGACGTCGACGCCGCACTCGCGCGGTACCCGACCTTTGAACACGTGCTCGAGTTGATCCGCGCCAATCGGGACGTCAAGCTGCTGGTCGAGGTTGAAACCACGCTGCGCCTCGCCGCCTACCAGCCGGGCCGCATCGAATTCGTGCCCACCGAAAACGCGCCGCGCGATCTGGCGCAACGGCTGGGGCAACGGCTGCAACTGTGGACGGGCAACCGCTGGGGCGTGTCGGTCGTCAACGAGGGCGGCGGCAAGACCATCGCCGAGGTGCGCGACGCCGAAGAGCTGGCGCTGAAGTCGCAGGCCGAGGCGCACCCGCTGGTGCAGGCCGTTCTGGCCCAGTTCCCCAAGGCGCGGATCACCGCGATCCGCACCGCCGAAGAGATCGCGAACGAGGCCCATATCGAGGCCCTGCCGGAGGTGGATGACGAGTGGGACCCGTTCGAAGAAGACTGATATCCGGCACTCTGTCCCCGCGGGGACAGCTCTATGCCCTTGGAACAGCTGTATCTTTTTTTCCGCGCGCCGCATGGGCGGAGGTCTGCGACAAGCCCTATCCCGACTGGGACGGCACGCGCGTCACCGCGCTGGGTGAGGCGGTCAGCCTGTTCACGTCGCCTGCGGGCATTGCCCTGCTGCTCATGTCGCTGGTGGCGCTGCGGTTCCGGCAGCAATGGGTCGGGCTGGCCGCGGTGATCCTGTGGACGGTGTTCATCACCGTGGTCACCATGGCCGACCCCACCGGCCTGCGTGCCGACATGCTGGCCGAGGGCTGTGTCGGCGCACCCACCTTGTTCATCGTGGCCGTGGCTGCGATATGTGTGGCGATTGTTTTATGGACCAAGCCGCGTTCGGGCGGCGCAGACGGATCGGAGACTTAGGATGCTCAAAGGACTTGGCGGGCTCGGCGACATGGCCGGGATGATGAAAAAAGCGCAGGAAATGCAGACCAAGATGGCCGAGATGCAGGACGAGCTGCACAATGTCATGGTCACCGGCGAAAGCGGCGCGGGTCTGGTCAAGGCGACGGCGACGGCCAAGGGCGAGTTGACCGCGCTCGACATCGATCCGTCGATCTTTAACGGCGATGACAAGGAAGTGGTCGAGGACCTGATCCTTGCCGCGATCAAGGATGCCCAGGCCAAGGCCGCCGAAAAGGCGCAGGAAGAAATGGGCAAGCTGACCGAAGGGCTGGGCCTGCCGGCGGGGATGAAACTGCCCTTTTAGGGCGCGCCCTCGGGCTTGTCGGGCACCTGGCTCATGTCGGCCCGCGCCGCCGACGGGCGGTTGCGGACATAGCGGCGCACCCCCAGCAGGAACGCCAGAAACGTCATGTAGACGGTGAATGTCAGGCTGAGCCGGGCGACGCCCTCGCGAAAGGTCAGGGCACGGGCGCCTTGGGTCGGGTCGCGGCGCGTGCCGTGTTCCGCACCCACGGCGGCATCCGCACCGCCAGCGACCTGACCCGACCCCGCGCAATCGGACTGGATCGCCGCACCCAGCCGCGCCACGGGGTCGCGCAGATCATCACTTAGCCGAATGCCACGCCCATCCGCCAGAGCCACCGCCACGTCGATCACGGCGGCGGCCGCACGGGCATCGCGGCGCGCCACATCCTGCGCCAGATGTTGTTTCAGCTGGTCCGGGACAATGCCACCCACCGTTCGGGCCAATCGGTTGCGGTGATGGATCGACACCTCGCCCCCCGCCTCCAGCACAGCCAGCAGTGTGGTGTTCACACTGCGCAGCGGCGCGGGATAGGCGCAGGCCACGGCCAGCCCCGGCACCGCACAGATGATCCACGCCCAGATCAGGGCCATCCAAGTTCCACGATTCAAAACGCTGCGCCTTCTGCTGCCCATGGCGGGACGCTAGTGATCTTTGGTTGAGATTGGGTGAACCCATATCACCCCTTTTTGTTCTGCGGAAAACGCAATAGGATTCAACGCCATGAGCAGCACCCGCGACATTGACGCCCTGATCGAGATGATGGCGAAACTGCCCGGCCTTGGGCCACGGTCCGCGCGGCGCGCGGTGCTGCACCTGATCCGCAAACGCGCGCTGTTGCTGACGCCGCTGGCCGATCTGATGCAGACCGTGGCGGCCACGGCCCGCGAATGCCTGAACTGTGGCAATGTCGGCACCACCGACATCTGCGACATCTGCACCTCGGAAAAGCGCGCAAATGGCGAGCTGTGCGTTGTCGAGGACGTAGCCGACCTGTGGGCGATGGAACGGTCAGGCGTGTTCAAGGGCCGCTATCACGTGCTGGGCGGGACGCTGTCGGCGCTGGACGCCATTGGCCCGCAGGAGTTGCGCATTCCGCGCCTGATCGACCGGGTCGCGACCGAAAATATCACCGAGGTGATCCTGGCGCTGAATGCCACGATCGACGGGCAGACCACGGCGCATTACATTGCCGACCAGCTGGACGGGCAGGTCACGCTGACGTCACTGGCGCAGGGGGTGCCGATTGGCGGAGAGCTGGATTACCTCGACGATGGCACGATCACCGCCGCGCTGCGGGCGCGCAAGGCGCTCTAGCCGCCGAAAAAGCTGCGGAACCCGTCGGTTGCCGCTGTCAGCCCCGCCTCGGTCACATCCTTGTGCAGCACCAGGCGCGTGGTTCCGGTGGCCCCGCTGAGGGTGACGCCATGGGCCGCCATGTGCTGTTGCAGGGCCGGGGTCACGCCGCCATCGGGTGTGAAAAAGATCATGTTCGTCGCCTGATCCACCGTGCCGAATTGCGACAGGGTCTGGCCCAGCCGTTCGGCGCGGGCGCGGTCCTCGGACAGGCGCATAACGTTGTGGTCCAGCGCGTGCAGGCCCGCCGCCGCCAGAATGCCCGACTGGCGCGTGCCGCCGCCCAGCATCTTGCGCCAGCGCCGCGCCCGGTCGATCAGGTCGCGCGGCCCCACAAGAACCGAACCGACGGGCGCGCCCAGCCCCTTGGACAGGCAGATCGACACGGTATCGACGATCCCCGCAAGGTCCTGTTCGGCGCAACCCAGCGCCTCGACCGCATTGAAAAACCGCGCGCCGTCCAGATGCACCGACAGCCCCGCCGCCCGCGCCGCATCCGCCGCCGCCCGGCACCGATCCAGAGACACCGCGTGGCCGTTATGCGTGTTCTCGAGGCACAAAAGGCGGGTGATCGCATGATGCGAATCGTCATCCTTGATCGCCGCCGTGACCGCACGGGCCTCGAGCGCGCCGTCCTCGGCCACCGCCAGCGGATCAAGCGCAATGCCTCCCAGCACCGACGCGCCCGCGGCCTCGTATTTGTAGACGTGGTAGCCGCGCCCCACGAGGATCTCTTCGCCCCGCGCGCAATGGCTGAGCAGCCCCACCAGGTTGCTTTGCGTACCCGAAGTCAGGAACAGCCCCGCCTCCTTGCCCAGCCGTTCGGCCAGCGTCTCCTCGAGCCGGGTGACGGTCGGGTCCTCGCCGTAGACATCGTCGCCCACGGCGGCATCGGCCATCACCGCGCGCATGGCCGCATCGGGGGCAGTGACCGTGTCACTGCGCAAATCCGCCAGAACAGGGACGGCAGGCGCGGTATCGACAGAGGCGTATTGGTTCATCGGAACGGACCTTTGCAGCAATAAAAAACGGGCACGCCCACACTAGGCGCGCCCGTATCCGAGTGACAAGCCGGTTTGCCTCAGGGCTGTTCGTCTTCGTCGTCGCCACCGCCCTTGGGCAGGTTGAACAGGCTGTCCGCATCCACGAGGGTCGAGGTGTCGTCCTCGTCATCATCCTCGACATCCATCGACAGCGAGAACGTCTCGAGCCCTTCGATGGCGGTGGGGATCTTGGGCTCGGCCTCCATGCCGAGGCTTTGTTCGGTGCTGACCAGCTTGCGGCGTTCATCATCCGACATCACGGCCCCGTCGGCGGCCTTCTTGGCGGCGGCCTTTTGCACGGCGGCGTCCAGCTCCGTCTGCTTGGTCAGGCCGAGTGCCACCGGATCCACCGGCTGGATGTTCGAGATGTTCCAGTGCGTACGCTCGCGAATCGACTGGATCGTCGGCTTGGTCGTGCCAACCAGCTTCGAGATCTGGCCATCGGTCAGCTCGGGGTGGAACTTGACCAGCCAGTAGATCGCGGCGGGACGGTCCTGACGCTTGGACAGCGGGGTATAACGCGGGCCGCGGCGCTTTTCCTCGCCCACGGCGGCGGCGTTGAATTTCAGGCTCAGCTTGTGCAGCGGGTTCTTTTCCGCCTCGTCGATCTCACCTTGGGTCAACTGATTGTTTGCAATCGGATCAAAGCCCTTGACCCCTGCCGCCACATCGCCGTCCGCGATGCCCTGCACTTCCAGCTCGTGCATGCCGACGAAATCCGCGATCTGCTTGAAGCTGATCGTCGTGTTGTCCACCAGCCAGACGGCGGTGGCCTTGGCCATGATCGGTTTTGCCATTGTCATGCTCCTTCGCGCATATCTGTCCCGTCGCCTGAAATCGGCGGCCTTGGCGTCCAAGGCGGGTTTCCGTTGTGGGGGAACTTGGACGCGATATAGTCGCGCCAACGGAAAAAGGAAAGCCTTATGCGCATTGTGTTGATCTGGATGATGATGTGGCTGCCCGGCTGGGCCACGGCCGAAGGCGAGCGCGCGGGCACATTCGACTACTACGTCCTTTCGCTCAGCTGGTCGCCGAACTGGTGCGCCTACGAAGGCGACGCGCGCGGATCGGATCAATGCGACGCACGCCACGACCACGGCTGGATCCTGCACGGGCTGTGGCCACAGTTCCACCGCGGCTTCCCCTCTTACTGCCGCACCGCCGAACGCGCCCCCAGCCGTGCGATGACGCGCGACATGGCCGACATCATGGGCACGTCCGGCCTCGCCTGGCACCAATGGAAGAAACACGGGGTCTGCACCGGCCTCTCGGCGCCCGCCTACTACGCGCTCTCGCGCGAGGCCTATGCCCGCGTCACCCGCCCGGCCGTCTTTCGCAAGCTGGACAAGACCGTGCGCCTGCCCGCCTCGGTGGTCGAGGATGCGTTTCTGCAAGCCAACCCGGATATGGAACCCGACGGCGTCACCATCACCTGCCGCGACGGCCACATTCAGGAGGCGCGCATCTGCCTGAGCCGCGACCTCGACCCCGTGCCCTGCGGCCGCGACGTCGTGCGCGACTGCACGGCGCGCGACGCGCTCTTCACGCCGGTCCGCTAGATCTCGATCACCGTCGACCCGGTGGTCTGGCGTGCCTCCAGCGCGCGGTGCGCTTCGGCCACGTCATCCAGCTTGAACCGCTGGTCGATGCGCAATGTCACGTCGCCCGCAATGACCTTGCCGAACAGCCGGTCCGCCATCGCCCGCAGCGTGTCGGGATTGCTGATATGGGTGAACAGGGTGGGCCGCGTGATCTTCAGCGATCCCTTCTGCCCCAGAAGGCCGATGTTCAGCGGCGGCACCGGGCCGGACGCATTGCCAAAGGACATGAACATCCCCAACGGCTTGAGACAATCAAGCGACCCGTCAAACGTGTCCTTGCCCACGGCATCCATCACGACATCCACCCCGACATCTCCGGTCAGCTCCCGCACACGCGGCACGAAATTCTCGGCCCGGTAGTCAATGCAATGGGCCGCCCCATGCGCCAGCGCCAATGCGCATTTCTCCGGCCCGCCGGCGGTTCCTATCAGGGTAATGCCCTCCGACCGGGCCCACTGGCAGGCGATCAGACCAACGCCACCCGCCGCCGCCTGGAACAACACCGTGTCGCCTGCAGCCAAGGGCGCGGTCCGGTGAAACAGGTACTCCGTGGTCAACCCCTTGAGCATCATCGCCGCGGCCACATCAAACGGCACCGCATCGGGCAGCTTGACCACTTGCGCGGCAGGCATCACCCGCGCCTCCGCATAGGCACCGGGCGGCATCGCGGCATAGGCCGCACGATCCCCAACCGCCAGATGGTCAACACCCTCGCCCACCGCATCGACAACACCCGCGGCCTCCATGCCCAGCGCATGCGGCAAGTCCATCGGGTAGAGCCCCGTGCGCTGATACACATCTATGAAATTCAGCCCGATGGCCTTGTGCACGATCCGGATCTCGCCGGGGCCGGGCTCCCCAACCGCCTGATCCACGATGCGGAACTGCTCTGGCCCGCCATGTTCCTCGATGATCGCCGTCTTTGCCATGGTCTGTCCTTCCTTTCGCGTCAAATACCTTGGGGGTGAGGTGCACCGCACCGAGGGGGCAACGCCCCCTAGTCACCGCCTGCCACCGCCAGAACGATCTTGCCGATATGGTCCGAGCTTTCCATCCGCGCATGTGCCTCTGCCGCCTGGGTCAGCGCAAATTCGGAATCCATCACCGGACCGATGCGCCCCGCCGCCAGCAACGGCCAGACCGCCTCACGCAAATCCTGCGCAATCCGGGCCTTGGCCAGATCGCTTTGCGGACGCAGGGTGCTGCCGGTCATGGTCAGACGCCGGGTCATCAGCTGCACCATGTTCAGCTCGACCTTGGGGCCCTGCAAAAACGCGATCTGCACCAGCCGCCCGTCATCGGCCAGCGCTGACAGGTTGCGCGGGATATAGGGCCCGCCCACCATGTCGAGGATGAGATCCGCACCACCCTCTTCCTTCATCCGAGCCACAAAATCGGTGTCGCGATAGTTCATCGCCACCTCCGCGCCCAGATCCCGGCAGGCCTGACACTTTTCTTCGGACCCGGCAGTGGCAAAGACGCGCGCGCCGAAATGATGCGCCAGCTGGATGGCCGTCGTGCCGATGCCGGACGATCCACCATGCACCAGAAATCGCTCGCCGCCCTTCAGACCACCACGGGTGAAGACATTTGACCAGACGGTGAAATAGGTCTCGGGCAGGCAGGCTGCCTGTTTCAGGCTCAGACCCTCTGGCACGGGCAGGCAATGCGCGGCCGGGGTCGCCACATATTGCGCATAGCCCCCACCGGGCAAAAGCGCACAGACCCGGTCGCCCACGGCCCAGCCGCTCACGCCCGGACCGATGGCGGCAATGGTGCCCGACGCCTCCAGCCCCGGCAGGTCGCTGGCGCCGGGTGGCGGATTGTAGAGGCCTGCGCGTTGCAGCGCATCGGGCCGGTTGACCCCGGCCCAGGCCACCGCGATCACCACCTGCCCATGGCCAGGCGCGGGCCGCGCGCGCATCACGGGCGTCAGCACCTCGGGGCCACCGGGCTTTGAAATCTCGATTGCCTGCATCTCGTCCGCCATGGTGGTCGCTCCCTCTGTCGCCTGTTGCGCCCACCGTATCCCGTTTCAAATCCGGAAAGGAACCGAAATGCGCGGACCGATCGACATCACCGCACGGCGTCAGTCGCGGGGCGGGGACCACATGCCAGGCAGGTCCGCATTGGGCATGCGGGGCGGGGCCTTGATCTGGCTCAGCACCCAGTTCGGTCCGGCCAGAAGCGCGCTGAGCGTCTTGCTGTCGCGTACCTGCGCCTTGACCTTTTCGATCTGCATCACGTCGTCGATGCGCCGGTCAAGAAAGGCCCAGGTCGCCTGATTGTCAGTGCTGTCATCGCCCAGCCAATAGAGCACGGTCGCGCTGTAGACACCCGCCAGGGTTGCGCGTTTGGTGTACCAGTTCACGTCGTCGGACGTGTCGCCCAGCGTATCCCAGATCAGGTCTGCCGTGCCCCAGATCGCCTTGGCCCCGTCGGCCGCATGCATCGGCAGGGCAAAGAGCGTCGTCCCGCGTCGCACGGCTTCCTTGTCCGACACGGCCTCGATGCGAAAGCGGACGGCGGCGGCAATCTTGTCGCGGAACCGCTCCGGCAAGGCGTCGGATTTGAGCCGGTCCACCATCGCCGCGTCACCGCGCGCGTGGTAGGCCAGCGCCAGATCAACGGCGCCGCGTGGGCACATCGCGCGCGCCATGGTGATGTCGATTTCCGCGTCACGGGCGGCTGCGACAAAGGTCGTCTCGGACCAGCCGTCAAACGGCACGTGCAAGAGCGCGGCATCCAGAAGGCGGTCGATCAGGTCTTGGGGTGTCTGTACCATGCCCAAGAGCTAGAGCGCGCGCGGGGTCCGGGCAAGGGGGCGCGGGGTCGCATCTGCCTTGACATCCTTAGGCGCGTCGGGCTGGACAAACGGCCCGGCCTTTGCTATGCGGCCACTTCCTGCAAATCCTTGCAACTCGAATCTAGAAAGGTGGTGACAACCACATGCAGGTTAGTGTTCGCGACAACAATGTCGATCAGGCCCTCCGGGCTCTGAAGAAAAAGCTCCAGCGCGAAGGCGTGTTCCGTGAAATGAAGCTCAAGCAACATTTCGAGAAACCGTCCGAGAAAAAAGCGCGCGAGAAAGCTGAAGCGATCCGCCGTGCCCGCAAGCTGGCACGCAAAAAAGCACAGCGCGAAGGCATGATGTAAGTCATCCCGACGCAATTTGTGTCAAGAATTTCAACCCCCGTGGCCCCGGCTGCGGGGGTTTGTTTTTGCCGGGTCGCTGCGCACCTAGCCCGCCCGCAGCATGTCCGGTGCAACCGGTCCGATCCGAGCGCCCGGGTCGTCGTCCTGTACCACGTGATCCAGCCGGAAGCTGCGCAAGCGGTCCGAAATGTGTTCCATCCCCGCCGTCAGCGCGATGCAGGCGGCGCTGGTTTCCTCGAACATGGCCGCGTTGCTTTGTGCGACGGCGTCCAGATCGCCGACCGTCGCATTCACAGCGCTGAGCCCGTTGGACTGTTCTTCGGCGGCATGGGCAATGCGTTCGACTGCGGCGGTCATGTCGGCGATGGAGGTCACGATCCCTTCCAGCGCCTTGCCCGCCTGCCCCACGAGGCCCACGCCATCCTGTACCTGTGCGCCGCTGCGTTCGGTCAATTCGTTGATGCCGCGCGCCGCCTCGGTCGCGCGTTGGGACAGCGCCCGCACCTCGGAGGCGACAACGGAGAAACCGCGCCCCGCCTCGCCGGCACGGGCCGCCTCGACACCGGCGTTCAGGGCCAGCAGATTGGTCTGGAACGCGATCCCGTCCATGACCGCGTTGATCTTGGCAATCTCTTGCGACGAAGCTTCGATCTCGCTCATCGCGGCAATGACACGGCGGACAACTTCGCCGCCCGCAATGGCGTCTGACTTGACCGCGCTGGCCGCGGCGGCCGTTGCCTTGGCGTTTTCGGTCGAAGCGCGCACGGTCGTGTGCAGGCTGTCGATCGCGGCCCCCGTGGCCTCGAGCGAGGCGACCTGCTTGTCCGTGCGTTCCGACAGGTCGTTGGCCGACGAATTCACGCCCGCCACCTGTTCCATCAGCGCATTGGTGTTGGTCGCCACATCCCCCAGCGCGGACGCGAGGTTGCGGATTGCGCGGTTGTAATCCGAGCGCAGCGGCTCGTACGCGTCGGGAAATGCGATTTCGATGGGCGAGGACAGATCACCTTGCGCCACCCGCGCCAGCGCCGACCGCAATGCTGCGACCACGCGCTCCTGTTCGTCCAGCACAGCCTGTTGTGCCGCGGCACTGCGAGCCTCGCTCTCGCGCACTTCTGCATCGGATTTGGCGCGCGCAGCCTGTTCGACCTCAAGCTGGTTCAACAGGATCTCGGCCTCTTTCTGGGCAGATTGCGCACGCGCGGTTTCAGCCTCTGCGGCAGATTGCGCGGCTGTGGCCATGTCACTCGCCTGCTCGGCCCGTTCCGTGGCCTCGGTCGCAGATTTCAGAGCGCGGTCAATCTGCCGCGTCAGGCTGAGCCGGATACGCACAGCCCACCCGAGCACAAGCACCTGCAAGGCGACGATGGCGCCGTGAAACAGGACACGTTCAATATTGTGGAGAAAGTCAGTCGTCGGGAACACCAGTTGCGGTACAAATACACCCAGCGACAGGTGATGCAGAACGGTGGTGCCCGCCGCCAGAAGAATCGCACGGAAATCCACAAGGCCCACCAACGCGGACAGGGCGACAAAGAAGAACATGTGCGAGTCGATTTGCCAGCCCGTCCCGGACATGACCGCCACAAAGGCGATCGCCTGCGCGATGACCATTTGCCCAACCACCAGCCTGTAGCCGGGAAATTCTGTTCGCACTGACCAGTACCCGACCCCCGCGGCCACCGCGCCAAGGACGCCCGGCAGCACCGAATCGATGGGCAAGAGAAGACCGGCAGCGGCGATACAGACGGCAAAGATCCCGCACCATTTGACCAGCCATCCCGCCGCACGCAGGCGCGACGCGTCAAGCGCACTCATTACATCGTGGTTCATGTTTTTACTCCACATATCGCGGCGAGCGCATCGGCCGGAACAACCCACCACGCGCCCGCGGCCTGCGCCGTGTGGGCCAGATCGGGGTGATCGGATTGAATCAGGACACCGAAAGGCGCGCGTTCAGGGCCGATGACACGCCCGCCCAGCGCAGACACCATCGCGCCGCTGTCCAGCCAGGGCGGCACGATCACCAGCATCACATCGCCGTCTGCGCGCGGCGCCGTGGCCAGCGCCATCACCGGCCCCGCGACCACCAGCAGAAACATCATCATCCAAACGCGCATCATACACCATCGACCAAAACCGAGGCTGTGATAGCGCGGCCTTCTAAAGGAATGCCTAATCGCCACCCGAAATTACGCGACGCCCCGTCTAGACAGGCAGCGCAGTTGTCTTGAACACCGTCCTGAGCGCAAAGCTGGACTGCATCTGCGCCACGCCGGGCAGGCGCGCGAGGTGCTGGCGGTGGATGCGGGCGAAATCCTCGGTCCCTTCGGCGACAACCTTGAGGATATAGTCCGCCGTGCCCGCCATCAGGTGGCATTCCAGCACATCCGGAATGCGCGCGACGGCCTTTTCAAAGGCCTCGAGCACCTCGTCGGCCTGACCCTGAAGGGTGATTTCCACGAAAACGGTTGTGGGCACGCCCATCTTGCGCGCGTCCAGCAGAGCCACGTAGTCCCGTATATACCCCGCCTCTTCGAGGCGCTGCACGCGGCGGTGACAGGCAGAGGCCGACAGGTGGACCGCCTCGCTGAGTTCGGCATTGGGCATCCGGCCGCGTTTTTGCAGGGCGCTGAGAATACGGCGATCTGTTGCATCCAGGGTCATTGGCGCGGAATCCTCCTGCATTTGCGGCGCAATACGCAACATTCTTCGACTGTTACACGCAAACACGAACCCGGTTTGGTGCCCGATTGCAAGCCTTGAGGCGCATCATGGGGGCAAGATCAGAGGAGGATCCCATGCATATCGGTTGTCCCACGGAAATCAAACCACAGGAATATCGCGTCGGGCTGACGCCCAATGCCGCGCGCGAGGCCATCGCCCACGGGCACCGGGTGTCGGTGCAGACCGGGGCCGGGATGGGCGCGGGCTTTGCCGACGCGGATTACGTCAGCGCCGGTGCGGAAATCGTGGAAACGGCGCAGGATATCTTTGCCAGTGCCGACATGGTCGTAAAGGTCAAGGAACCGCAGGCGGGTGAACGCAAGATGCTGCGCGAGGGGCAGGTCCTGTTCACCTATCTGCACCTCGCACCCGACCCGGAACAGACGCGCGACCTGTTGGCGTCGGGCTGCACGGCCATCGCCTATGAGACGGTGACGGATGCGCAAGGCGGGCTGCCGCTTCTGGCGCCGATGTCGGAGGTTGCGGGCAAGCTGGCGCCGCAGGTGGGCGCGTGGACGCTGCAAAAGGCCAATGGCGGGCGGGGAGTCTTGATGGGCGGGGTGCCCGGTGTGGGGCCCGCCCGCGTGGTCGTGATCGGGGGTGGCGTCGTGGGCACCCATGCGGCCCGCGTCGCGGCGGGCATGGGCGCGGATGTCACGGTTCTGGACCGGTCCTTGCCACGCATGCGCTATCTCGACGATGCCTTTGGTGGAGTGTTCAAGACCAGCTTTGCCAGCGCGGGCAACACCGCCGAACTGGTGGCAGAGGCGGACATGGTCGTGGGTGCAGTCCTGATCCCCGGCGCTGCGGCCCCGAAACTGGTGACACGCGCGCAGCTGTCGACGATGAAGCCCGGAGCAGCCATCGTCGATGTGGCCATCGACCAGGGCGGATGTTTCGAGACCTCGCGCGCCACGACCCATGACGATCCGATCTATGAGGTGGACGGGATCATGCACTATTGCGTGGCCAACATGCCGGGCGCCGTGGCGCGCACGTCGACCATTGCGCTGGGGAATGCGACCATGCCGTTCATGCTGGCGCTGGCGGACAAGGGGTGGCGGCAGGCCTGCGCGGATGATCCGCACCTGCTGGAAGGGTTGAACGTCCATGCCGGGCAGCTGACCTATTTCGCGGTGGGCAAGGCGCTTGGCATTGACGTGATTTCGCCGGGCCTTGCGATCAAGCAGTAGAGCGGCCGATGTAAACTGAGGAGTTTACACTGGCGGCGTGCTGTGATGAGACTGTGGCCGGGGCGATGGGCCCCTCGCCATATCGGAGCATCCCCATGCAGCACGTCATCCTGATCACCGGCACCTCGACGGGCCTTGGCATTCGCATCGCGGTGCAGGCCGCGCAGGCCGGGCACATCGTCTATGCGACCATGCGCAACCTGGGCAAACGCGACGCACTGGATGCCGCCGCCGCAGAGGCCGGTGTCACGCTGAACGTCCTGCAACTCGATGTGCAGGACACTGACAGTGTTACCGCTGCCGTGGCCCACGTCATGCAGGCCGAAAACCGCATCGACGTGATGATCAACAACGCAGGCGCGGGGTTTGTAAGGTCGACAGAGCAGGCCAGCGAAGACGACATCAACTGGGTCATGGACGTGAATTTCAACGGCGTCGTGCGCTGTACCAAGGCCGTCATCGGACATATGCGCCGCGCGCGGTCCGGGCATATCATCAACATCTCGTCTGTGGGCGGGCTGGTCGGGCAACCGTTCAACGAGGTCTACTGTGCGGCGAAATTTGCGGTCGAAGGGTACACTGAGGCGATGGCCTCTTACATCACGCCCAGCTTCGGCATCCACTTTACCTGCGTGGAACCGGGCGGCATCGCGTCGGAATTCGCCACGAATGTCTTGCAACATGTGCAGTCCACCGGCGGCATGCTGGAGGATGAGTACCTGCCGATCCTGCAGAAATATATCGGCGGTGCGCAGGACAGGCAGGGCGGCGACATCTATCAGACCGCCGATCAGGTGGCCGAGGTGGTGATGTCCTGCATCGCGGCGGACACACCGCCCATCCGCATCCGCACATCTCAATGGGCCGAAACGTTCTGTGCGCTCAAGACCGACCTCGACCCCGATGGCAGAAAGCAGCAGGCGCAGGTCATCGCGCAATTCCTGACGTAACGCAAAAGGCCCGCCATTGGCGGGCCTTCATCATCTTTTCAGGGCCGGATCACTTGGCCAGGGAGTCGCGGATTTCCATCAGGATATCCAGCTCGCTTGGGCCGGTTTCGACCTCTGGTGCCACCTCTTCCGGCTTTTCCGACATGGCTTTGACCTTGTTGACATAGCGCACCAGCATGAACACCACGAAGGCGATGATCAAGAAGTTGATGACGGCCATGATGAAAGACCCATAGGCGAACACGGCAGCCCCGGCCTCGCGTGCAGCTTCGAGCGATGCGCCCTCGGCCACGTCACCCGACAACACGAAGTACATGTTGGTAAAGTCGACACCGCCCATGAACAAACCGATAAACGGGTTGATCAGATCGGCCACCAGCGACGACACAATCGCCGTGAATGCCGCCCCGATGATGATACCGACGGCCATGTCCATGACATTGCCCTTGGCAATGAAATCCTTGAATTCGTTAAGCATATTCAGTCCCTTGTTGGCTACAGCAGTTGCGCGTTTGCCCGCGCTTCGTGCGTGAGTGAACACCTGTTAACACATGAACCCACATCTCAAAGGGTATTTTGCGGCCCGTTTTCCCCTATGTCATAGATCTACACCCACAGGAGAGACCTCATGGCCGACCTCAGCGCCTTCCCGATCACCCAGCGATGGGCCCCGAAAAACCCAAGTGTCCTGCAACTGTTTTCCTTCCCTACCCCGAACGGGGTCAAAGCCTCCATCGCGCTCGAAGAGATGGAGATCCCCTATGAAGCCCACCTCGTCACCCTGTCGGATGCGGACGTCAAAAGCCCCGAGTTCCTGTCCCTGAACCCCAACAACAAGATCCCCGCCATCATCGATCCCAACGGCCCCGATGGCACGCCTGTGGGCCTGTTCGAATCCGGTGCGATCCTGATTTACCTCGCCGAGAAATCCGGCAAGCTGATCGGTGACACCGCCAGCGACAAGGCCAAGACGATCCAGTGGCTGATGTTCCAGATGGGCGGGCTTGGCCCGATGCTGGGGCAAATGGGATTTTTCGTGAAATTCGCCGGATCCCAGTGGGAGGACAAGCGCCCGCAGCAACGCTATGTCGACGAGGGCAAGCGTTTGCTCGGCGTCCTCGACAAGGAGCTGGCGGACAAGGACTGGATCACCGGACAGTATTCCATCGCGGATATCGCCATCGCGCCGTGGCTCAATGCGCTGAACTTCTACGAGGCAAAGGACATGGTCGGCTGGGACGACCACAAGAACCTGGTGGCCTATCTCGACCGTTTCATGGCACGGCCCGCCGTGGAAAAGGGCAAGAACATCCCGCCCCGCCCCTGACCGTCAAAGCGCCGGGGCACGCATCCCGGCGCTGATCTTTTCCGCCATCATGATCGTGGGCGCATTGGTGTTGCCCCCGATCAACCGCGGCATCAACGACGCATCGACCACGCGCAGGCCGGCAACACCGTGCACACGGCCCGCCGGGTCGGTTACGGCCATGTCACCCTGCCCCATCCGGCAGGTCCCCACCGGGTGATAGATCGTGTCGGCCCGCGCCCGGATATCCGCCTCGAGGCCAGCGTCACTCCCGTCATGGGGATAAAGCCGTTTGCCCCGCCAAGGATCCAGCGGCGGCGCGGTCAGGATATCCTCCATCAACCGCGCGCCGCGTTTGAGCACGGCAAGGTCACGGGCATCGGACAGGTACCCCGGATCAATGCGCGGCGGCAGCCCCGGATCCGCACCGTGCAGCCCCACATGCCCGCGCGACCAGGGCCGCAACACGCACACGTGGCAGGAATAGCCAAAGCGGAAATGGATCTTGCGCATGTGATCATCGACGATCCCCACCACGAAATGCAGCTGGACATCGGGTCGATCCGCCCCCGCCTCCGACCGCAGGAAGGCGCCACCTTCGGCAAAGGGCGTGGCAAACATGCCCCCACCGTCACGGCGCCAGCGCAGGCCCGCGCGCGCCAGATCCGCCAACCCCTTGGGGCCCAGCCCGATCACGTCGTCGCGTTTGGAATGATAGCTGATGATGTAATCCAGATGGTCCTGAAGGTTCTGCCCCACACCGGGGGCCTCGTGCACAACTTCGATCCCGTGCTGCGCCAACTCATCCCGCGGCCCGATCCCCGACAGCATCAGCAGTTGCGGCGACCCGAATGCCCCGGCGGACAGGATCACCTCGCGCCCGGCCTGCACCAGCTTGACGCGGCCCTGATGCCTGATCCGCACGCCCACGGCGCGCCCGTCCTGCATCTCGACCTTTTGCGCCATCGCGCGGGTCAGCACGGTCAGGTTGGCGCGCGCCAGCACCGCATCCGGCAAATAGGCCGCCGCCGCCGAACAGCGCGTGCCCTTGTCCGGCCCGCGATGGGCCTGCGTCACCTGATAGAGGCCCACACCCTCTTGTTCCGGCCCGTTGAAGTCCGTCGTCACCCGGTGCTGCGCCTGCGCACCCGCCGCGACAAAGGCATGGGTGATCGCCCGCGGCTCGGCCTGATCGGCGACCTGCAAGGGCCCATCGGCACCGTGCAGATCATCCGCCCCGCGCGCATTGCCCTCCGACATGCGGAAATACGGCAGCACCGAGGCCCAGTCCCAGCCCTCGGCCCCCAGATCCGCCCATGCGTCGTAATCGCCCGCGTGCCCCCGCACATACAGCATCGCGTTGATCGCGCTCGACCCGCCCAGGGTGCGTCCGCGCGGCTGAAACCCGCGCCGCCCGTTCAAACCGGGCTGCGGCTCGGTTGAAAAGGCCCAGTTGTTGATCTTGGGCCGTCCGGAAATCATCGCCGCCACAAGCGCGGGTGCTCGCACCAGAATGCTGCGCCCATCGCCGCCCGCCTCGATCAGACAAACCGACACGGCGGGATCTTCGCTCAACCGGGCCGCCATGACACAGCCCGCCGATCCGCCCCCCACAATCACATAATCAAACTGCATGGTCCGCCCTCCCGCGTTCTTTCGAACCCTACAGGGCGGCACAAATGACACAAGCGTAACCCCGGGTCGGCGGGCGGGCGCCTTTGCCGTCAGGCAAACAGAGCCGCCCCCGACCTAGCCCGGCAACGTCCCCGTCAACACATAGCGCAGGATCTCCACCACCTGCGCAGGCTCGCGCGCCACGGCCAGTGCCGCGGCATCCACTTCCTTCAGCGCATGCGCATGATCCGGACCGTGCAGGATGATCAGAGACTTGCCCAGCGCCGCGGCATAGCCCGCGTCAAAGGCCGCATTCCACTGCTTGTACTGATCACCAAACCGCACCACGACCACATCCGCATCCGCAATGCCCTTGCGGGTGCGAATGGCGTTCACCATCGCACCCTTGTGGTCGTGCCAATACTTGTCCGCCTCGGCACCCAGAATAGCCACACCGCAATCGTCGCTCGCACCGTGATCCGTCACCGGTGCGGAAAAGGTCACATCCAGCCCCTGCGCCCCGTCGATGATCTGTTCGCGCCAGTCGGTGTGGATTTCGCCAGAGAGATAGACGTTGAGCATGGGCCAGGACCTTTCCATTGTGTCAGGCCACTCAACCTGCACCCCGCTGACGCAATTGCAAGGCTCAGAGCCGCCGCGCCACCACAAAATGATTGGGCGGACGGATCGGATAGTTGCCGGTCTCCACGATATCGAACCCGGCCTGCGCGATGCGCGCCTCCAGTCCCGCGATCGTGTCATAACGCACAAAGGGCGCCTTGCCGACACGCTGCATCAACGGGATCATCCGCCGCATCAGGCCGAACTTGAACCCAAGCCGCGGCTCGCCGAGGCAGGGCGACTTGGAGATGAACAGCCCACCGGGGGGCAACAGCGCGTGGATGCGTGCAAGCGACACGTCGATATCATCGATCAGGTGCAAGAGGTTGAACGCCATCACCACGTCGAACGCGCCGGGCTCCAGCACCCCGTCGAACACATCCGCGTGCAGGAACCGCACGTTCTCTGCCCCTTCCCGCGCTTCTGCCTGCGCGATCATGCCAGCGGAAAAGTCCGTGGCCACGATCTCTCCCAGAAAGGGCGCAAGCTCCAGCGCGGTGCCGCCGGTGCCACAGCCCAGCTCCAGCGCCCGCGACGAAGGCGACAGGTAGGTGATCACCCGGTCCAGTGTCTGCTGATAGGCGGTCATGTCGCTGATCGGTTGCGCCCGGTATTTGCGGGCCATCCGGTCCCAGAACCCCGCATGGGTTGATGCTGTCTGTGTCATCGTCATCTCCTTTGAAACTGCATATATCCCAGCACCAAACCGCAAGGAATTGACGTTTTTTGCAGCACACATATACACAAACGCATGAACCGTGAATTTGACTGGAACCACCTGCGCGCTTTTCTGGCCACCGCCGATACTGGATCTCTGTCCGCAGCCGCCCGCAAGCTGGGCATCGCACAGCCCACCGTCGGCCGCCAGGTCAGCGCCCTCGAAGAGGCGCTGGCCGTGGACCTCTTTGAGCGGACAACGCGCAGCCTGCAACTGACCGATGTGGGCCGCGAACTGGTCAGCGAGGCACGCGCCATGGCCGATGCCGCCGCGCGCGTGTCACTGCTTGCCCATGGTCGCGCACAGGCGCTCGACGGCACGATCCGCGTGACCGCCTCGGATATGATGAGCACATATGTCCTGCCCGACACGCTGATCCAGCTGCGCAGCATGGCGCCCAGCCTGCGGGTCGACGTGATTTCAGCCAATGATATCCGCGACATTCTCAAGCGCGAGGCGGATATCGCCATCCGCCACGTGCGCCCGACAGAACCCGACCTGATCGCCCGCAAGATCAGCGACGCATCCGCACATCTCTATGCCTCGAAATCCTATCTCGCGGCGCGGGGCATGCCCCGGTCCGTGGCCGATCTGGCCCAGCACGATTTCATCAGCATGACCGATGACACGGCCTTTGTCGCCGCAATGGCCGAGCGGGGCCTGCCGGTCACCCATGCCAACCTCACGGCCGGTTCCACGAGCGTGGTGACGATCTGGGCCATGGTGCGGCGGGGGTTCGGGATGTTTCCAATGTCGGATGCAATTGCGCGCCAGTTCGACGATGTTGTGCCCGTGCTGGAGGGCGAGACCGACCTGAGCTTTCCCATCTGGCTGGTCACGCACCGCGAACTGCACACCAGCAAACGCATCAGGCTGGTGTTTGACCTGCTGGCCGAAGTCCTGACCGAACGGTAACGGGCGGCAGGCCGCCCCTTATCCCCGCAGCGTGCCGCCGGTGGCCCTGGTCACCTTCTCGACGACCTTTTGGGACACGGCCTCGATCTCCGCATCCTTCAGCGTTGCCGCACGCGGTTGCAGGCGCACGGTGATGGCCAGCGATTTCTTGCCCTCGCCCAGCGCGCCGCCGATGAACTCGTCGAACAGGCGGACATCCTCGATCAGCGCCTTGTCGGCCCCTGCGGCGGCATTCACCAGCGTCAGCGCCTCGACCTCGGCATCCACCACAAAGGCAAAGTCACGCTCGACCGCTTGCAGGT
The DNA here is from genome assembly GCF_947487805.1 of uncultured Tateyamaria sp. Lineage (GTDB taxonomy): Bacteria > Pseudomonadota > Alphaproteobacteria > Rhodobacterales > Rhodobacteraceae > Tateyamaria. The sequence continues at coordinate 152,914 of NZ_CANKXW010000003.1, forward strand.
CGCTGATGTCCAGCGCCTGCCGGGTCGCGCCCGATTTGCGCGGCATCGGCAGTTCGGCAGGCCAGAGGGTAAAGGCCATCGCGGGCCCCTTGATATCCAGCGCCTCGAGCACGCGAGGGTGCAATTCGCCAAACACGCCCAGCACCTTCTTGGGGCCCAGACAGATCCGGCCATGACGGCCCGGATGCCACCATTCCGGCGCGCCGCGCAGGATCTGCACCTTGGCCGGTGCGCCCATCGCGGACAGCACCGCCTCGGCATCAGCCTTGGCGTCGAACACATCGACGGGCCGGGACGCACCATGCACGTCCTTGGGGCCCGTGCGCCCGACCAGCAGGCCGGAGACCTGCAAATGCTGCTCGCCCGGCTCTCCGCCGTCAAAGGCGGGGCCGACTTCGAACAGGGCCAGATCCATGAACCCGCGCGCCTGATTGCGCGCCGCAGCCTGCAACAGGCCTGGCAGCAGATCGGGGCGCATGTGGCTCATATCGCTGGAAATCGGGTTTTCCAGACGCGTAGTATCATCGCCCCCGCCAAAGAGCGCTGCCGCCGCCTGATCGATAAAGCTGTAGGTCACGCACTCGTTGTAACCCAGCGCCGCCGCCGTGCGCCGCGCGATCTGTTCGCGCCGCTGGATCGGGGTCATCACCGGCTTGGGCACGCCCGCACCCAAGCGCGGCAAGGGTCGGCCCTGCAACTTGGTCAGGGACGCGATGCGCGCCACCTCTTCGACCAGATCGGCCTCGCCCATCACGTCAGGTCGCCAGCTTGGGACCTGCGCCATGTCACCTTCCAGGCGAAAGCCCAGCGCGGTCAGCGCCTGGCGCTGTTCGCTTTCGGGGATGTCCATGCCCACGAGGCTTTGCACCCGTGCGGCATCCAGCCTGTAGGCGCGGCTTGTGTCCGGCACAGCACCGGCGCTGATCATGTTCGACACGGTCCCGCCCGCCACATCGAGGATCAAGGCACAGGCATGATCCACACCCGACGGGGTAAAGGCCGGGTCCACGCCCCGTTCAAACCGGTAACGCGCGTCCGAGTTGATCTTGAGCGCGCGCCCCGTATAGGCGATCTGGACCGGGTCCCAATAGGCGCTTTCGACAAAGACGTTGACCGTATCCTCGGTGCAGCCCGTGGCGGCGCCACCCATGATGCCCGCGATGCTTTCCGGGCCGTTGTCATCTGAAATGACCATCTGACCGGCTTGCATCATGTATGTCTTTTCATCCAGCGCCACGATCTCTTCGCCGCCCTTGGCGCGATGCACACGCAGATTGCCCGCCACCATGTCGGCGTCAAAGACGTGCAGCGGGCGGTTCAGGTCGTAGGTGAAATAGTTGGTCACATCCACGAGGAACGAAATGGGCCGCAGCCCGATGGCGCGCAGACGATCCTGCAACCACGCGGGGCTAGGCCCGTTCTGAACGCCGCGGATCACACGGCCAAAGAAGGCCGGGCAGCCGTCCAGCGTGTCGTCGTCAATGCTGACCGCGATATCGGCGACAAAGCTGCCCTCGACATCCGGCACAGGGCACGGGCGCAATGTGCCCAGACCGCGCGCGGCCAGATCGCGGGCAACGCCCCGCACACCCAGCGCATCGGGCCGGTTGGGCGTGATGGCGATCTCGATCACCGGATCGACCTTGGCCGGGTCATTGGCCGCAAGCCAGTCGACGAACCGTTCGCCAACCTCGCCCGAGGGCAGTTCGATGATGCCGTCATGTTCGTCCGACAGCTCCATCTCGCGTTCGGAGGCCATCATGCCAAAGCTCTCGATGCCGCGGATCTTGCCCACGCCGATGGTGGTGTCGATGCCGGGCACGTAGACGCCCGGTTTGGCGACCACGACGGTGATCCCTTCGCGCGCATTGGGCGCGCCGCATATGATCTGCTTGGTGCCTTCGTCGGTGGCAACCTGACAGACACGCAGCCGGTCGGCATCGGGGTGCTTTTCCGCGCTCAGCACATGCCCGATGGTAAAGTCGGCCAGCTTTGCCCCACGGTCCTCGACCCCTTCGACTTCGAGGCCGAGATCGGTCAGAGCATAGGTGATCTCGTCCACCGTGGCGGTGGTGTCGAGGTGCTGCTTGAGCCAGCTGAGCGTGAATTTCATCGGGTGCGTCCCTTGCCTTGGCGTCTGCGCCTGCAATGGCAAAGATCGCGCCAAGGTGCAAGCCGCGGCGGGGCCTAGGGGTAGGTGGGCGTGCGTCCCAGCACCTCGTCCAGCTGCCGCCCGATCCAGCCGTGGGGGATGAAATGCCCGCCGGGATGGATGTCGAGCGTCACCCGCGTGCCGTCGGTGCAGTCGGCCCATTCCGTGCGCGTCAGCGTCAGGAAATCGACCACCGACCAGTCCCGCGTATCCGCCACCGTGTCGTCACAGCCCAACCGGTCGCGCCACAGCCGGGCGGGGTAATCCGTCTCTCCCTGCGGGCCAAGGGGGAAATCCAGCACGTTGTCCTTGAGGCCATGCACGTGGCGCGCCTCTTCCGGGGCCTGCGGGCACTCTTCGGACAGGCTGATCGTGCCGGAAATGCCCAAGAGCGCGCGGATGTTCATGTCCGTGCCGCGATCGCAGGCCACACGCCACGCCATGATCGACCCATAGGAATAGCCCGATACGAGGATATTGTCGGGATCGACCGGATACCGCGCCATGACATCGGCCAGCACGTCGGCGGCAAACTGCACGTCCTCGGTTTCGGGATACCACATGTTCCAGGTCTTGCGGATGCCGTTCGGGGCGATCAGCAGCACGCCGCGCCGCCGAGTGGCGCCCGATATCCGCTGGTGCTGCACGGGCAGAGCGCCGGTGCGTTGCCAGCCGTGAAAGTGGATGAGGACGGGCATAGGGCTGGTGCCGTCCCAATCGTCCGGCTCCTTGACGTGATAGGACCGGTCGCCCAACACACAGGGCACATCCAAATGACAGGTATCACGCTGCCACGGCCCCATGGCGGCGGCAGGCAACGCCCAGCAAAGGGCGATCAGGCAAATCAGATATCTCATGCGGCGCACGCTACCCATCCCCGCCCCGGTGTCACGTCACATTGTCGTGGTCGTCGCTGTTGCGCCGCTGGATCGCCTCCAACCAGCGGTCGATCAACAGGATCGGGGCCAGCACGATTGTCCAGCCCGCGACGTTCAGAAGGGTAAAGGTGAGTTTGAGATGCGCAGGCATGTCCGACCGCCACAGGAATATGTGGGCTATGCCGATCACGGCGATCATAGCGAGGACAAGCCAGAGGCGCATGGGGATCAACGTAGCACGCTGCGGGCGGTGCGCAATGAATGCGCGCCCTACGTACCTCTGCCAGACGCTGACTACCGGCTCAACCCGCCATGCAGTGTCGGGACATCCAGCGCGGCAAAGCCGTAGTGGCGCAGCCAGCGCAGGTCGCTGTCAAAGAACGCGCGCAGATCCGGCACCCCGTATTTCAGCATTGCGATCCGGTCGATCCCCATGCCAAAGGCAAAGCCCTGCCAGATCGTTGGGTCGATCCCGCCCGCTTGCAGCACCTTGGGGTGCACCATGCCGGAGCCCAGGATCTCGAGCCAATCGTCGCCCTCACCCACCTTGAGCGTGCCGTTGTCCCACGAACAGCGGATGTCCACCTCGGCCGATGGTTCCGTGAACGGAAAGTGCGAGGCGCGGAACCGCAGGTCGACCGTATCCACCTCGAAATACGCCTTGAGGAACTCCTCCAGCACCCATTTCAGGTTCGCCATACTGATGTCCTTGTCGATGGCGAGGCCTTCGACCTGGTGGAACATCGGGGTATGCGTCTGATCATAATCCGCGCGGTAAACACCGCCGGGACAGATGATGCGCGTGGGCGCGCCGGTGGCCTCCATCGACCGGATCTGCACCGGCGACGTGTGCGTGCGCAACACATGCGGCGGGCGATTGTCGCCCTCGGCACGGTGCATATAGAACGTGTCCATCTCGGCCCGTGCCGGGTGGTGGCCGGGGATGTTCAACGCATCAAAATTATACCAGTCGGTGTCGATGCGCGGCCCCTCGGCCACGGAAAACCCCATTTCGGCAAAGATCGCCGTGACCTCTTCGCTGACCTGGCTGATCGGGTGGATCGTGCCCTGCCGCTGCGGCCGTGTGGGCAGCGTCACGTCCAGCCATTCGCTGCGCAGCCGCTCATCCAGCGCTGCATCAGCCAGCGCCGCCTTTTTGGCGCTGAGCGCGCTGTTGATCTCGTCCTTGAGCGCGTTGAGCGCCGGGCCCGCCACTTGGCGTTCCTCGGGCGTCATCTTGCCCAGTTCGCGCATCTTCAGCGCAACCTCGCCCTTTTTGCCAACAGCGGCGATGCGGATATCCTCCAACACGGCCTCATCAGCCGCATCAGCGATCTTTGACAGGTATTTGGATTTGAGATCGTCCATGGCGCCGCTGTTCCCACGTGGTTTCAAAGCGATCTAACGCCGCGCGCAGCGCAGTGCAACCGGGCTTGGGTCGCCCATGGCCGCGTCTGGCGCCACAGTTTCGCCGCCGCGCCGTCGAATGCGGGCCAAAGACGCATGTTTCAACCCATGCGCGTAAGGAGTGTCCACCATGCAGTATCTCGCCCGCAAATATGAAATCCTGTTTCCGCGCCTGCCCTATCTGGTGCGGCTGGCGTTGAACCTGATGCTGCTGCCCATTGTGCTGGTCTGGGCCATGCCCCGCGCGCTCTGGCGCTTGAACAAGGCGCAAGCGCCCCTTGGTGACACCGGCATGGCGGTGCCCGCGGTCGCGGACGGACAATTTGAGCTGGACGCGAAAACGCGCGACGAGATCTCCGATGAACCCGCAGCCCTGTTTCGCATGCGTGGTCTGGCGGGCACGGACAAATGGCCCGCATTCCTGACCCAGATGGCCAAGTGGGACGCGGTGAATGCCTCGGTCGGGGGGCAGCCGCTCACCTATGTCGGCACGCGTGCTGCGCGGTGGGCGCAGCTGACCTTCCTCGAGGAACACGACGACTGCTATGGCATGGCGGCACCAGAGCTGCCGCTTGCCTCCATTGAAAAGCTCGAAATGGCCTTTGCCGAACATCACCGCGATCCCCGGTTGGCCGCGATGCTGGCGCGCGCGCACGAGGAAATGGCCTGGGCGCGGCGCGGTGGTGACTATGCCGACGCGGTGACGGCGGACGGATGGCACAGGTTCGAGATGCACCTGGAGCGCGCCAATGAAGTATTGGCCGACTTTGACGTCCAGAAGGAGACCTCATTCCTGCTGGCCTCTGTCACCCACACGGTTGCATTGTCGTCGGAATGGGACGACGCGGCCTGCGACGCCGTGTTCCAACGCTGTCTCGCCCTGAACCCGCGGTGCTGGGTGACGATGCGCGAACGCGCGTTTCACCTGCTGCCACGATGGGGCGGCGATTACGCGCGTTTGGAGATTGCGGCCCGGCAGGCCATGGCCGACACCTCCGAACTGGGGGCGGCGGCCTATGCCGCGTTTTACCTCGGGGTTCTGGACCGCGACGAAGGCACGTTGTTTTACTGCGACCCCGACCTGTTTTCCGAAGGGCTGGCCGACATGGCCACGGCAGGACAGGATGACCAGGTGTTCGTCAATGGGCTGATCGAGGCTGTGATCGGGATCGTCACACCCACGGCGCGCCTGTTCGGCGGTGGGGGCGATGTGGACATCAACGAACGCCGCGCTGCGTTTGGAAATGCGGCGGACGCGCTGTTGAAAGATCACTTTCACTGCCATGTCACGGATGTCTGGACCAGCGCGCCGCAAGAGGTCTGGAATATCGCGGCCACCGCCTATGCCGCGGAACTGGAGGCGGGATGCACGATCCGCCTGACCCATGCGGGCGGCGCGCAGATCACGCAACCTGCCCCGGAATGAAAAACCCCGGCACGAGGCCGGGGTTTTCAAAACTCAGAACTGAGGCGCCAATCAGGCGGTCAGCTGTGCCTTGGCCTGGTCAACGATCGCGGCAAATGCCTCGGGCTCGTTCACGGCCAGATCGGCCAGAACCTTGCGGTCCACTTCGATGCCGGCCAGGTTCAGACCATTGATAAAGCGGCTGTATGTCAGCGCCTCGTCATGGGCACGCACGGCTGCGTTGATCCGCTGGATCCACAGCGCACGGAAGTTGCGCTTGCGGTTATGACGGTCACGCGTGGCGTATTGGTTGGCCTTGTCGACCGCCTGGCGTGCGACCTTAAAGGTGCTCTTGCGGCGGCCATAATACCCTTTGGCGGCCTTGATGACCTTCTTGTGACGGGCGTGGGCGACTGTTCCACCTTTGGTACGGGACATATCAGATACCTCCTATCAGCGGTCGTAGGGCATGAAGCCCTTGACGATTTTGGCGTCGGGAGCCGACAGGGTCGTGGTGCCACGGGCGTCACGAATGAATTTGCGGGTGCGTTTGATCATGCCGTGGCGCTTGCCGGCCTGACCTGCCAGGACCTTGCCGGTCGCGGTCACTTTAAAGCGCTTCTTGGCGCTCGATTTCGTCTTCATCTTGGGCATTTCCGTCTCCATCGTTTGAGTTCGGTCGAATGCGCGACTCGGCATGCCACTTGGGCCGGACGCGCGGAACGAGCCCGGCGTATAGGAGGTCGCCCCGCCCATGGCAAGAGCAATTCCACCGCGACTGGATCAGATGAAGCGTGCAATCACCCGGACAAACACGTCGGGGATTTCCTGCAACGTATACCCACCCGGTTGCGACTGCACAGCAAGCAGGATCAACCCACCCGCAATAAGGACGGTAATGGCAGAGGCGCGCGGCGCGCGTCGGTCGGAAATCGCGGACAGGACGGACGGGATCGAAAACCCGGCAATCAGGATGCCGAGCACCAAATACAAATCGGGGCTCATAACTTAACCTTACTTAACGTGCGGTCAGGTTACTCCGGATCGGTCGAGTAAATCAAACGTTCATCACAGGGGGCAACGCGCAGGATGTTCGTGGTCCCGGTGACGTTGAACGGCACGCCCGCAGTCACGACGATCTGGTCGTTCTCCGTGGCGAACCCTTCTTCGCGGGCGGCCTTGGCCGCGCCAACCACGGCCCCCTTGAACCGGTCCATGACGCCCGTGATCGCACAGTTGCAGCCCCAGCTGAGCGCCAGACGCCGCGCCGTGCCCACCAGGGGTGTGAGCGCGATGATCGGCACGCGGGGCCGTTCGCGCGCCACCAGAAGTGCGGTTGTCCCGCTCTGGGTAAAGCAGCAGATCGCCTTGATGTCGGCGGTTTCCGCGATCTCGCGGGCGGCGGCCACGATGCCGTCGGCAACCGAGCCGCGGATGGGGCTGCGGCTGGCCTCGATGATCTGGGTATATGTCGGGTCCTGTTCGACCTCGGCGGCGACACGGTCCATGGTGGTGACCGCCTCGATCGGATAACTGCCCGCCGCACTTTCCGCGCTCAGCATCACCGCATCGGCGCCTTCATAGATGGCGGTGGCCACATCGCTGACCTCGGCGCGCGTCGGCATCGGGCTTTCGATCATGCTTTCCAGCATCTGCGTGGCCACGATCACCGGCTTGGCCGCGTGACGGCATTTGCGCACCAGACGTTTCTGGATGGGCGGCACGTTCTGAACGGGCAGCTCCACACCCAGATCGCCGCGCGCGACCATGATGCCGTCGCTCACGGCCAGAATGTCGTCAAACCGTTCAACGGCATTGGGCTTTTCGATCTTGGACAAAACCGCGGCGCGGCCCTTGATCAGGTCACGTGCCTCTTCGACATCCGCAGGACGCTGCACAAAGGACAGCGCCATCCAGTCCACGCCCAGCTCGGCCACGAATTCCAGATCGGCCCGATCCTTTTCCGAAAGCGCGGCCAGCGGCAGTTCCACATCCGGCACGTTCACGCCCTTGCGGTTGGAAATCACGCCGCCCGCAATCACCACGCAGTCGGCAAAATCAGGGCCGCAATCCTCGACCCGCAAGCGGATCTTGCCGTCATTGACCAAAAGGGACTTGCCCGGCTCCAATGCCGCGAAAATCTCGGGATGCGGCAGGCAGACACGGCTGCTGTCACCATCGGCGGTATCAAGGTCCAGCCGGAATTTCGCGCCCTCGTCCAGCATCTCGCTGTCCCCGGCAAAAACACCCACGCGCAGTTTCGGCCCCTGCAAATCCGCGAGGATGCCGATGGACGACCCGGTGTCTTCCTCGACCTTGCGAATGATGGCGTGCTTTTCCGCGATCTCGGCGTGGCTGCCATGCGACATGTTCAGGCGAAACACATCCGCGCCCGCCTCGTGCAGCGACCGGATCATCTCGTAGCTGTCCGATGCTGGCCCCAGAGTGGCCACGATCTTTACGTTTCGCATACGTCTCATGGGGCGGGCCTCTCTGCTGATATCGCTAACACGGGCCTTATTGCCCAATTCACATCCCAAGGCAACTGGCCTAAACCTGCGACATATTTGGTGAAGGCTCCATGACACACGCACCTTTTCATATCGATGGCCCGGACCGCGACGGGCCTTGGGTAATCACCTGCGATCACGCCACGAACGCGGTGCCGGATCACGTCAACGGCGGCACGCTGGGCCTGCCAGAGGCCGAGATGGCGCGCCATATCGCTGTGGACATCGGTGCGCTGGGTGTGGCCCGCGCGCTTGGCGCGGCGCTGAACGCGCCGGTGGTCAGCGCCAATTTCTCGCGCCTCGTGATCGATCCGAACCGGGGCGCGGACGACCCCACCCTGATCCCGCAGCTTTATGACGGGACGATCATCCCCGGCAACCGCGTGCTGCCCGCGGCCGAGCGCCAGCGCCGGATTGACACGCTCTATGCACCCTATCATGACGCCATCGCCCGCACCGCCGCCGGGCGCGACATCTGCTTTCTGGCAATGCACAGCTTTACGCCGCAACTCAAATCCCGCCCGCCGCGCCCCTGGGAGATCGGCGTGCTGTCCGCGCAGGACCGGCGCATCGCCGACCCTCTGATCGCGTCGCTGGCGGCCGCACTCGACACCCCCGTAGGCGACAACGCACCCTATGCGGGCTTTTTCCCCGGCGACGCCATGACCCAACATGCCCACGCGCCGGGCCGTCCCAACGTGATCCTGGAACTGCGCCAGGATTTGATCGAAGACGCGGCCGGGCAACGGCATTGGGCACAGCTTTTGGCCCCCCACCTTGAAGCCGCGCGCAATCAGGCCAATCTTTGACCACACCTGCTTCTTTCGGCCAGAAATATCCCGGGGGTCTGGGGGCTGGCCCCCAGTCCGACCCTGACAACAAGGACCAACACCCATGGACGACCAAACCCAACTCGAACTCGAGGCCGCCGCCTTCCGCCGCCTGCGCCAGCACCTGATGCAGGACCGCACGGATGTGCAGAACATCGACATGATGAACCTGGCCGGGTTCTGCCGGAACTGCCTGTCGCGCTGGTATCAGGAGGCCGCTGCCGAAAAAGGGATCGAGATGTCCAAGGACGCCGCACGCGAAACATTCTACGGTATGACCATGGAAGACTGGAAGGCCAACTACCAGACTGACGCGAACACCGGCCAGCAAGAGGCGTTCAAGACCGCCTTTGCCGAGAATGTCGGGGACAAGTCATGACCTACCGCGTCGGTGAACGCGCCGAAGCCGCACCCGCACCCACGGCCTTTGAACCCGACCCTTTCAAGCGCGCCAAGGCCCCCGACCCCGTGCAATTCGAGGTCAACCTCGTGGCCGAGGCGGGGAATATGCAGCACAAAACCGGGTCAGTGTCGGTCAACATCCCCGGCTTTTCGCCGCTGACACTCTATTGTGATGAGCAGCCCCCGGTGGGCGAAGATCAGGCGCCGCCGCCGCTGGCCTACTTCTGCGCGGGCATCGGCTTTTGCCTGATGACTCACCTCACCGACATCTATACCGCGCGCGGGATCGAGATCACGTCCCTGCGGCTGGAACAGCGGGTGCGCTTTGCCACCAATCTGGGCCACATGCGCGAACTGGGGCACATGACCAACGGCAAGACCGAGCTGGTCGAGACCCACGTGCTGATCGACAGCCCCGAACCCCGCGACCGGATCGCAGCACTTCTGGCCGAGGCCGAAGGCGCCTGCATGGCCCATTTCGCCCTGCGCAACCCGATCCCGTGGACCACGCGGCTCGTGCATAACGGGGACGAGACGGTCAGCCGTTCAGGCAACGGGGCCTAGTCGTTGATGTCGCGGTCCCAGATCTTGACCTGACCGCGACGCACCCCGAGGGCCGACCGCAGGGCCACCGCCGCGATCACCGACGCAACGGCAAAGACCAACAGCAGGACCGGCAAGGTCGCGATCCAGCCCAACAGGCCAAAGGCAAGGCCGACGCCGACCACCACGGCGCCCACGGCCATGCCAAGAAAGACGAACACGGGCACAAAGATCTCGATGATGCCCAGCACCAGGGCGGCCACGATCCAGATCCACCACAACGTCCAAAGCTCGGTCATTTCTTGCTCCTTCCTGCCAGCATGCCAAAGGCCTCGCCAAAGGCATCGATGGCACTTGCGGGCAACACGATTGTCTGTTGCCCATCACCCTGCGCCAGATCGGCAATCGCCTCCACCTGTTTGAGAGCCACCTGGTACTGCGCGGATTCGATGCCGTGCGTGTTGATGGCCTCGGCCACGACCTGGGTTGCATAGGCCTCCGCGTCGGCGGTGACACGGCGGGCCTTGGCCGCCTGTTCCGCGGCATATAATTCGGCATCCGCATTCAGCTCTGTCGCCCGTTTGTGGCCCTCGGCCTCCGTCACCGAGGCGCGGCGCGCACGTTCCGCATTCAGCTGCTGCAACATCGCCTCACGGGTGGCCACATCCAGGTTCACATCCAGAATCTCGGCGCGGGTCACCTCGATGCCCCAGTCATTCACGGCCTCCTCGACAAGGACCTTGATCTCGCCGATCAGATGCGACCGGTTGGACTGCACCTCATCCAGTTCCATCTTGCCGATCTCCGAGCGGACGATCCCCGCAATCGTTGTCTGCACGGCGCTGTCCACGTCACGGATGCGATAGACCGTGCGCTCGGGTTCGATCACGCGGTAGAACACGCTGGTCTCGACCTGCACCAATGCGTTGTCAGATGTAATGGCGTCCTGGCTCTCGTTCGGCAACTGGCGTTCCAGCACCGACACCTTGTGGCGCACCACATCCATGAACGGAACGATCAAATTGATGCCGGGGCCCAGAACCGAGTGCAGACGGCCAAAGCGCTCCACGACATATTTCTCGCTTTGCGGCACAATCCGCACAGCCAGAAACAGACAGAGCAGCAGAAAAACCGCAGCCAGAATAAAAATCAGATTCTCGCTCAGCAGGGTCAGGATGACGTCTTCACTCATTTAATTTGCCCCTCGATGTTAATAATCTTTACATATGGAAATGGGAACAAAAAGCCCGCTTTTCAAGGGGAAATCGAAAAGCGGGCCGAATTTCGAGAGTCAGATCGCCACCTTGCGGCTTTCGTCCAGATAGATTTCGCGCAGGCGCGGGGCCACCCGACCGGGCGTGCCATCCCCCAGCGCCTGACCGTCGATTTCCACCACCGGCATGACAAATGTCGAGGCCGAGGTGATAAAGGCCTCATCGGCTTCGCGCGCCTCCTCGATGGTGAAATTCCGCTCTTCCACCTCCATCTGCGCCTCCTGGGCAAAGCGTAGAACGGCGGCCCGGGTGATCCCGTGCAGGATATCGTTGGATTTGGCGCGGGTGATGATCTTGTTGCCCTTGACGATATAGGCGTTGTTGGACGTGCCTTCGGTCACGAACCCGTCCTGAATCATCCAGGCATCATCGGCGCCAGCCTTCTTGGCCATCATCTTGCCCATCGACGGATAGAGCAGTTGCACCGTCTTGATGTCGCGACGGCCCCAGCGGATGTCGTCGATGCTGATCACCTTCATCCCCTTTTTCGCCGCCGGATTGTCGGCAAGGCCGGGCTTGTTCTGGGTGAACAGCACAATGGTCGGCGGCGTCGTTTCCGGATCCGGAAAGACGAAATCCCGGTCGTCGGGCGCGCCGCGCGTGATCTGCAGGTAAATCATCCCCTCTTCGATCCCGTTCAGGCGCACCAACTCGCGGTGCACCTCCAGCAGGTCGTCCTTGGCAATCGGTGACTGCATCTCCAGCGCGTCCAGCGACCGTTGCAGGCGCACGGCGTGGCCGTCGAAATCGATCAGCTTGCCACCCAGCACCGATGTCACCTCGTACACACCATCCGCCATCAGGAACCCGCGATCAAAGATCGACACTTTGGCCTCGGTCTCGGGCAGGTAATCGCCGTTCACGTAAACAGTTCGCATCTCTCGTATCCTTCTTGTCCGGGCCGCGCCCGCTTACCGTGCCGTGGCGAACCGTGCGTCGCCTGCGATCAAATTCATCTTCTGCTTGGAACCGGGGCGGTGGCCCCAGGAAAACGAAACCACCCCGTCAGACGCGCTGTTCAGGATCACACATCGCGTTCCCACGGGATTGCCGTTGGACGCGACGCGGCCTCCGTACATGCAAATCACCCCCTCGGCCGTGACGGTCCAACTGTCGTAAATCGTCTTGAGAATCCCGCTGTCGGCCATTGCATATTGCTCGGCATAGGTATCCTCGAAGGTAACCCCAAAGCCCTTGGCCTTGGGCGACAGAATACTGCGCCCGCGCAGAATGTCGCGCAGCCGCTTGTCGCCGCGCAGGCTGGCTTGTTGCTTGACTACGCTGTCAACCTGCGCGCGGGCAACGCCGGGGTTGCCCTGAAAATCGAAATCGATCAGGCCGAACATAGCCGCCGCCTGACGGCCATTCACAGGACGATACAGCATGGTGACCTTGCGCGTCTGCACCACCTGCGGGGCCACACGCTTGCCCGCCACTTCGTACAGGATGCAGTCCCGCTTGCCCTTTCGCAGCTCGCCCTGACAGTAGTTCAACGCCCGCGCACCCGCGTTTTCCGCGTTGTTCACGCCCCAGGACCGGCCCCAGGCGCCATCCGGCGAAATTGCAAACGCGGTCACATTGGGCTCGGCTGCCAGTTCCGCCAGCGCCTTGGCCTGATTTTTTGTCAGGGTGACGGTCCACTGGCCCTGCGCCACAGCCGCCCCCGCCCACAACATCGCCCCAAGGATCCATCCAAAACCGTAGCGCATCGCCTTGTCCTTCTTTCGCCCTTCAGCCCCAGAGAGCCGCCTCCGGAGGATGCACCCCCGCCGCGTCAAAGCGCAAGGGCGCGTCGCGGTCTTCGGCCAAGAGAAGCGGGCCGTCAAGGTCCACGACCTCCGCCCCCTGCGCCAGAATCGTCGCCGGCGCCATGGCCAGCGATGACCCCACCATGCAGCCGATCATCACCCTGTACCCTTCGGCCCGCGCGGCCGTCCGCAAGGCCAGCGCCTCGGTCAGCCCCCCGGTCTTGTCCAGCTTGATGTTGACCATGTCGTACTTGCCCTTCAGCCCGGCCAGGCTGCCACGGTCATGGCAGCTTTCGTCGGCGCAGACCGGCAGCACGCGCTCGATCTCGGACAGGGCGTCATCGGCCCCCGCAGGCAGCGGCTGTTCGACCATCGCGACCCCCAACCGCACCAGCACGGGCGCCAGCGTGCGATACAGGTCGGGCGTCCACCCCTCATTTGCATCCACGATGATGCGCGCATCCGGCGCACCGGCGCGCACGGCCTCGATCCGGGCCACGTCCTCTTCGCCACCGCCCAGCTTGGTCTTGAGCAGCGGGCGATGCGCATTGCGCGCCGCCTGATCCCGCATCGCGTCCGGTGCGGCCAGCGACAGGGTATAGGCGGTGATCTCCGGCCCCGGCGTGCCGAGCCCGGCCAGATCCCATGCCCGCTTCCCGGCGCGCTTGGCCTCGAGATCCCACAGGGCGCAATCCACCGCATTGCGTGCCGCCCCCGCAGGCAGCAGATCAATCAGATCCGCGCGGCTGAACGCCTCCGGCAGGCCCGCAATCTGCGCCGCCACGCTGTCCAGCGTCTCGTCATAGCGTGCATAGGGCACGCACTCGCCCCACCCGGCGTGATCCCCATCCGAAAGATGCGCCGTCAGCACCTGCGCCTCGGTCCGGGACCCCCGCGCAATGGTGAACACCTCTGCCAGCTGAAAAACATCCCGGCTTACGTCGATCCGCATGGTCCTGCCCCTTCTCTGCTGCATCACGCCCCTTACAGGGCGCAGGCCGCCCGGCCGATCACGCGATCAGCGCATCCACCAACTTGCCCGCACCAAAGCGGAACGGATCGGTCGCAGGCAACCCCATGCGGTCCTCGATCTCTTGCAGGCAGGCCTTGGCCGCCGCCTCGTCCAGGGCCTTGGTGTTCACCGACACCCCTGCCACGAAACAGTCGGGATTCGCCACCCGCGCCAACGGCAGCGCCGTGTCCCGAAGCGTCTCGAGCGACGGCAACCCGTAATGCGGCAGGCCGCGCATATGCGTGCGCGTCGGTTCGTGACACAGCACCAGCGCATCAGGCTGGCCGCCATGGATCAACGCCATCGTGACCCCGGAATAGGACACGTGAAACAGGCTGCCCTGCCCCTCGATGTGATCCCAGTGGTCGGCATCATTGTCCGGTGTCAGGTATTCGACCGCACCGGCCATGAAATCCGCGATCACCGCATCCAGCGGCACGCCCTTGCCGGTGATCAGGATCCCCGTCTGCCCGGTCGCCCGGAAATCGGACTTGAGGCCGCGGTCCCGCATCTCGGCATCCATCGACATCGCGGTATACATCTTGCCACAGGAACAATCCGTCCCGATCGCCAGCACCCGCTTGCCCGTCCGCTTCTTGCCGTTGGCGATGGGATAGGCAATCGTCGGCACCCGCACATCATGCAACGTGCGCCCGTTCACCTTGGCCGCCGATTGCAGCTCGTTCTCGTCGCGCAACAGGTTGTGCAAGCCCGCCGCCAGATCATAGCCCATCTGCAAGGCCTGAACCAAAACGACCTTCCACTCGTCCGAGATGATGCCGCCGCGGTTCGCCACGCCAATCACCAGCGTCTTGGCCCCGGCCTTCAACCCCTCCTCAAGGCTCATGTCCGCCAGACCCATATCCGCGCCACATCCCGGCAGCCGCAACTGCCCCACGGCATTCTCCGGACGCCAGTCCTTGATGCCTTGCGCGACCTTTGCGGCCAACTGATCCGGGGCGTCGCCCAGAAACAAAAGATACGGTGTCTGAATCATGATGCTATCCCCTTGGCAGTTACGCGCAATCTTACCCGTTTTTCACGCAAATCCATTGCGAAACCCGCTTGCAAACCGCCCAAGACCGAAGATCCTTGCGCCAATGCACAAATCCTCGAAGATTTGCGCGTGTACATCGCAGATCTCGCCGCGACTCCACCCCCCAATGCTGCACCTGCAAAATCCCGGTTGCGCAAGTGGGCGCAATTTAATAACAGCCAAGCAGCACAAAACGTAACTTTCTTACCAAAGGCCTGCGCATGTCCTTCCGTCTCCAACCCACACCCCCGGCCCGCCCCAACCGCTGCCAGCTGTTCGGCCCCGGCTCCCGCCCCGCGATCTTTGAGAAAATGGCCGCCTCCGCCGCCGACGTCATCAACCTCGACCTCGAAGACAGCGTGGCCCCCTCCGACAAGGACAGCGCCCGCGCCAACATCATCGCCGCCATCGGTGACATCGACTGGGGCACCAAAACCCTGTCCGTACGGATCAACGGGCTCGACACGCCCTACTGGTACCGCGACGTGGTGGACCTGCTGGAACAGGCCTCCGACCGGCTCGACCAGATCATGATCCCCAAAGTCGGCAACGCCGCCGACATCTATGCCGTGGACGCGCTGGTCACCGCGATCGAGGCGGCCAAGGGCCGTACCAAACCCATCACCTTCGAGGTGATCATCGAATCCGCCGCAGGCATCGCCAACGTGACCGACATCGCCGCGGCCTCCCCGCGCCTCGCGGCCATGTCGCTGGGGGCTGCCGACTTTGCCGCGTCAATGGGCATGGCCACCACCGGCATCGGCGGCACACAGGAAAACTACTACATGATGCGGGAGGGCGAAAAACACTGGTCCGACCCATGGCACTGGGCCCAGGCCGCCATCGTCGCCGCCTGCCGTACCCACGGCGTGCTGCCCGTCGATGGCCCCTTCGGTGACTTCTCCGACGATGACGGCTTCCGCGCCCAGGCCCTGCGCTCGGCCACGCTGGGCATGGTCGGCAAATGGGCCATCCACCCCAAACAGATCGCCCTCGCGAACGAGGTCTTCACCCCCTCCGACGCCGCCGTCGCCGAAGCCCGCGATATCCTCGCCGCCATGGAAACAGCCAAGGCCAACGGCGAAGGCGCCACCGTCTACAAAGGCCGCCTCGTCGACATCGCCTCCATCAAACAGGCCGAAGTGATCGTGCGCCAATCCGAAATGATCGCCAACGCCTGACCAAGAGGCCCAAAGGGATGGTGGGTGGGGTGTCTTTGGCCCCGCAAGGGGGGCAAAGCACGTCACCCATCCTCCCCCACACAGACGTGATTGGGCAAACCGCACAAACCCATGTTCTCTGGCCCCACCAGCCAGGAGAACACCATGATCCGCCCCCTTCTCGCCACAGTCCTCTTCCTCTGCGCCACCCTCGCACAGGCCGAAATGACCCCCCGCGACGGGTGGTCCGTCACCAAAACGGACAAATCCTACACCGCCCTCATCGATGCGGTGAAATCCGCGGCCAAGGCCAACCGGATGGGCGTCGTCACCCAAGCAGGCCCCACCGGCGCTGCCAAAAACCGCGGCATCACCATCCCCGGCAACCGTGTCATCGGGCTCTTCAACAACGTCTACGCCGTGAACGTACTCAACCTCTCCACCGCCGCCATGATCGAGGCTCCGATCCGCGTCTACGTCACCGAAAACACCGACGGCACCGCCACGCTCAGCTACAAAACCCCCTCCACCGTCTTCGCCCCCTACGTGGACGAGGCCGGCCCGGACCTCGCCACCATCGCCGCAGAGCTGGACACGGTCTTTGCCGCCATCGCCGCCGACGCCACGCGCTAACTCAGGCGCGCGCATCCTTGGGCGATCCCAACACCACATAGGTCGTGATGCCGTTCACCTGCGGCAGCGCTCCCAGCATGTTGGTGTGAAAGTCCTTGTAACGGCCCAGATCCGCGCATTCGATCCGCAACAGGTACTCGATCGTGCCGGTGGTGTTGTGGCACTCGCGGACCTCGGGCGCGCGTGAAATCGCCTGCTCGAACGCCTCCTGGCTGGCCTTGGAATGGTTGTTCAGGCTCACCCCGATATAGGCCACGAACCCCGTGCCCATGCGCGTCCGGTCCAGCACCGCGCGGTAACCGGTGATCACGCCCGACCGCTCCAGCTCCTGCACCCGCCGCAAACAGGCCGACGGCGACAGGCCCACCCGCGCGGCCAGATCAATATTGCTTACCCGCCCGTCGCGGGACAGTTCCTGCAATATTCGGTCGTTTATGCCATCCATCTTCGCCATTCATTGTGAAAATACCCGCAACAAACGGCAAAACGCAACCACACACCCCGCCAACTCCCCCACAAATTGCGAATGACACTTGATCTCCTCTCCGCCCTCGCGGTCTTTGCCTTTGTCAGCTCGATCACGCCGGGGCCCAACAACCTGATGCTAATGGCCTCCGGCGCGAATTTCGGATTTCGCCGCACGGTGCCGCACATGCTGGGCGTGGGCCTTGGCTTTGTCGTGATGGTGATGCTGGTCGGTGCCGGGCTCATCCAGATATTCGACACCTACCCGATCAGTCACACGATCCTGAAATTCGTCTCCGTGGCCTACCTCTTGTGGCTGGCCCGGCGCATCGCCAATGCCGCCCCAAGGGCCGCGGGCGAAGCCACCGGCACACCCATGACATTCCTTCAGGCGGCGGCCTTCCAATGGGTCAACCCCAAGGCCTGGACCATGGCCCTGACGGCCGTCACCGTCTACACGCCCGACACCACGCTCAGGGCCATCGGCGTGGTCGCACTGGTCTTTGGCGCGATCAACCTGCCGGCGGTCAGCTCCTGGACCTTGCTGGGTCAGCAGATGGCCCGCGTGCTGACAAATCCCGCCCGCCTGACCCTGTTCAACTGGACCATGGCGCTCCTGCTCGTCGCCTCGCTCTACCCGGTGATGTTTCCCTAGCGTTGCAAATCGCGTGCGCGCCCGCCATATAGCTCCAAACCTGAGGCGGAGAGCGCGCGTGACGCAATACCTGGAATTCGAAAAACCCCTGGCGGAAATCGAAGGCAAAGCCGAAGAGCTGCGCGCCCTCGCGCGCCAGAACGAGGATATGGACGTCTCGGACGAGGCGGCGGCACTGGATGCCAAGGCGGCCACGCTGCTCAATGATCTCTATGCGGATCTGACGCCCTGGCGGAAATGCCAGGTCGCCCGCCACCCGGACCGGCCCCATTGCGTCGACTATATCAAGGCCCTGTTCACCGAATACACGCCCCTGGCCGGGGACCGCAATTTCGCGGACGACCACGCGGTCATGGGCGGGCTTGCGCGGTTCAACGACCGCCCCGTCATCGTCATCGGCCACGAAAAGGGCAATGACACCAAATCCCGCATCGAACGCAATTTCGGCATGGCCCGCCCCGAAGGCTACCGCAAGGCGATCCGCCTGATGGACATGGCGCACCGCTTTGGCCTGCCCGTGATCACGCTGGTCGACACACCCGGCGCCTATCCCGGCAAGGGGGCCGAGGAACGCGGCCAATCCGAGGCCATCGCGCGGTCCACCGAAAAATGCCTGCAAATCGGCGTGCCGCTCCTGTCCGTCGTCATCGGTGAGGGCGGCTCCGGCGGGGCCGTGGCCTTTGCCACCGCCAACCGCGTGGCGATGCTGGAACACTCCGTCTATTCTGTGATCAGCCCCGAAGGCTGCGCCTCCATCCTGTGGAAGGATGCGGAAAAAATGCGCGAGGCCGCCGAAGCGCTGCGCCTGACCGCGCAGGACCTCAAGCAACTGGGCGTCATTGACCGGATCATCCCGGAATCAGTGGGCGGCGCCCACCGCCACCCCGATGCAACCCTGACCGCCGTGCGCACCGCAATCCAGGGCATGCTCGACGATCTGGACGGCAAGGACGCCGCCGCCCTGATCGCGGACCGGCGGCAAAAATTCCTGAACCTCGGTCAAACCGGGCTGGCGGCCTGATCAAGCGGCGCGCGCAGGTCCGCGGCTGGCAGTAAGGGCGCACCCGCCCCAACCTTGCCCGGCAATTCAAACCGCACCTCGGCCCCGACCTCTCGTTGCTCGACCGTCACGCGCCCGCCGCGTGACCGCGCCAACCGGCGCACGCCAACAAGGCCGAACCCCCCCTGGCTTTCCAGTGGGCCGGGCACATCGCCATAAGCGTTCTCGGCCACGTCGCCAAACCCCAGCCCGTCATCGCGCACCGAGAACATCAGCCGCTGCGCATTCATCGCCGTGACGTCAATGGCGATGCGCACCTCGGGTTTGCCGGCGTATTTGATGGCGTTGTCGATCAGGTTGCGCAGAATGATCTGAACCACCGTGTAATCGGCCTGCACCTGCACCCGCGGGAACCGCGCACTGTGCTTGCGCATCGGATCCAGCAACACCATGACATTGTCGCACAACGCGCCAAAGTCGAACCAGGCCGGCTTTTCAGACGTGTTGGCCGCCAGCGCATGGGCCATGATGTCCGACACCACGGTCAACGCATTGTCCGCAATGCTGTCGATCATGTTCAAAAGCTCGATCTTGCCATCACCATGATCCACGAAATCCCTGCGCATCACCTCCGCCAGCGTCTTCAAATTGCCGATGGGGCTCCGCAGATCATGGGCCGCCAGACACACAAGGTCTTCCATCTCGCGCGCGGCTGCATTGGCCATGGTCTGCGCCTGTGCCATCTCGCGCTGTGCGGTGATGTCCTGCGACGTGCCGACCATGTATTGCAGCACGCCCGCCGGGTCCTTGACCGCCTTCAGCCGGGTGCGCACCCACAGCGTCTTGTCCCGAACGGGCAGCGCGATCTCGTATTCGGTGTCTTCTGCCGCAGCCCATGCGTGGCACTGCTGGCGGTAAACGGAATAGGCCGCGCGCCCGGAGAATATCTCGTGGGCCGGGCGCCCCTGCACGTCGTCAAGCGACGTGCCCAGATGCGCAAGCGCCACCGCGTTCAGAAACACATACACGGGCCGGTTCGACGAACCCGCCCCAAGGACAAAGACCGGATCACTCAGGTGATCAAAGATCGTGAAGTCTGCCGTCTGCATGTGAACCCTCGTATTCTCAGGACACATAACAACATCCGCGCTACCAAACGCTTAACGCGTCAGCTTGCCAGCATCCGCAACCCCTGGGTCACGTCCGATCGCACGGCCAGCCGCAGGCCCGGCTCGTCCCCCGCCCGCAGGGCCGCAATGATCAGGCGGTGGTATTGCGGCGGCTCGGTCCGGCGCAGCCGACCATAGAGCGCGCGCATCGTCGGCCCCATCTGCAACCACACCGTTTCGGCCATGGCCAGCATCGCAGGCGCCTGCGCGCGCAGATACAGCGTCCGGTGAAATTCCAGGTTGGTGCGAATGTAACTGACCGCATCGCGATGCGCGACCGCCTCGGCCACCGCGCCGTTGATCGACTGCAACCGCTCGATCAGCGCCAGATGCGCCCGGGGCAGGGCACGGGTGGCCAGCTCGACCTCGATCAGGGCCCGCAACGCCGCCAGTTCCTCGATCCGCTCGTTGGACAGCTCCGGCGTCGACATCCGCCCCGATGGCGACATGGTCAACGCGCCCTCGGCGACCAGCCGCCGCGCGGCCTCGCGCACCGGCGTCATCGACACGTCATACTGCTTGCCAATACCGCGCAAGGTCAGCGCCTGTCCCGGCGCGATATCCCCGTGCATGATCCGCGTCCGCAAGCGGCGGTACACCCGGTCATGGGCGGCGGTTGTGGTATCTCGGGGGCGCGGCGCTGTCTGCATGGGCATTTGTGATCACACCGCGCGCGCGCGGTCAATCACCAAAGCGGTAGCGGTGCAGCGCGTTGCCCTCTGTCCGCAACCAGCGGCGCATGCCATCATAGGGCCCGTGAATGCGCGTCACCTCGGCCCAGAATGCAGGCGAATGGTTCATCTGCGCCAGATGCGCCACCTCATGCGCCGCGACATAGCGCAAGACCTCCGGCGGCGCGAGGATCAGACGCCATGAAAACATCAGCCGCCCAGCGGATGAACACGACCCCCACCGCGACCGCGTGTCCCGGATGCTGATCCCGGAATAGGCCAGCCCCAGCCGCCCGGCATAGTGATCACAGGCCGCCACCAGCCGGTCCCGCGACCGCGCCTTGAGATAGCCGAGCACGCGGCGCGGCGCCGTCTCGGGGCGTCCCGGCACCTCCAGCGCCGTGCCCGTGGCGCGGATCGCGCGTCCCGTGGCCGGTGCGATGACATGCGGCTGCGCCTCGATGGGGATCACGCTGCCCATACCGATCTCGACCACATCCGGGCGTGCCGCCAGATGGCTGCGGATCCACGGCTCCTTCTCCCGCGCGAACCCGAAGGCCTCGCGCGTGGATACCGATGGCGGCGCAGTCAGCGTCACCCGCCCGTCCAGCTGGGATATGCGCAATGTCATGCGGCGCGCACGCGCGTTCCGGCGCAGGGTCACCGCGATATCGGGATCCCCTTGAAGCACATGCTCAGCCACCCCATTTCCCCCGTTGCGTCATAAGGCTTTGACTCCGTCCCGACCTTATGGCACTTGCCCAGAATCGCCGCAATATGGACGACCTGCCCACCCGCGCCACCGGCCGCGCCACGGCAGATCAAACGAGACACAAAGGATCACCGATGCCAAAGGAAGAATGGGGCACCAAACGCCTTTGCCCGACCACAGGTAAACGGTTCTACGACATGAACCGCAATCCCATCGTCAGCCCCTACACGGGCGACGTGGTCGAGCTGGACAGCACCAAGACACGCATGATCGCCGCCGATGCCGAAGATGCCGTGACCGCCAAGGCCAAGGCCGCAACCGCGTCCGAGGAAGAGGATCAGGTGCTCGACGATGATGACGTCGATGTGGATCTGGACGACGATCTGCTCGATGACGACGAAGAGGAGGACACGGTCCCTCTCGAAGAATTGGCCGACGTTGCCGCCGACGACGACGAGTCGTAAACGCAAGCGCCGAACGGGGTCTTTTTCGCTTGATCCCGTTCGGCAAAGCGCCTAATCACCGGCGCACGGTCGGAGACGACCACCAGAGAATGGGGCATTAGCTCAGCTGGGAGAGCGCCTGCATGGCATGCAGGAGGTCAGCGGTTCGATCCCGCTATGCTCCACCATTCTTTCTGTATTCCCATGCAATTGTTGCACCGTCCGAACGGTCGGGCGCCGACTTACGCGCATCGGCTGGCGCCGCTACGCTGAGTGCAGCGGTTCGATCCCGCTATGCTCCACCATTCTTTTCCGATTTGCACAGCAAAAAATTTGATCCAGTGGATCGGATTTAGGAAATGAATGCCCCGAGCCACTGCGAGGGGCGACATCCTGCGCAGACAAATTGAACGGCCCCTCTCGCGTGCCGGCATGCGCCAGCACTCTGCCGGGGCGACGCGCGCCGCCACGGGCGGCACGCTGGTTCAATCCCGCTATGCTCCACCATTCTTTTCCGATTTGCGCAGCAAAAAATTCGATCCAGTGGATCGGATTTAGGAAATGAATGCCCCGAGCCACTGCGAGGGGCGACATCCTGCGCAGACACTTTGAACGGCCCCTCTCGCGTGCCGGCATGCGCCAGCACTCTGCCGGGGCGACCGGGCAGCCTGGTGGGGCCATCCCGTGCACACGCCGTTGGGTGCGCATGCACTGCGCACCGCACGTGAGACAAGAAAACGGCGCCACGCAGGCGCCGTCCTTAAAATCTCGAAACCCGGGGTTCCGCCTGCAAAGGCTTCAAAAGGTCCACCGGACCTTGCGCCGGGCTAGGCCCGGATCAGCCTTTGCCCTTCCACGGCACCAGGATCCGCTCGGCCCAGCGCATCAGCATGTCGATGCCGAACCCGATGATGCCGATCAGGATGATGCCCATGATCACGATATCCGTGTTCTGGAACTTGGACGCGACCATGATCATCATGCCCGCCCCCTGCTCGGCGGCCACCAGTTCCGCGGCCACAACCGTGCCCCAGCACACCCCCATCGCAACCCGCGCGCCGGTAAAGATCTCGGGCAACGAGTTGGGCACGATCACATGGCGCATGATCTGCGCCTTGGACGCGCCCAGACTGTAGGCCGCATGTACCTTGGAGATCTTGACCCCCGACACACCCGACCGCGCCGCAATTGCCATGATCCAGAGCGCCGCAAGGAACAGCAGGATGATCTTGCCCGTCTCCCCGATACCGGCCCAGATGATCACCAACGGGATCAGCGCCAAAGGCGGCACCGGACGCATGAATTCCACGATCGGATCAAACCAGCCCCGGAACCAGTTCGACAGCCCCATGGCATAGCCCAGCGGAATGCCCACAAGCGCCCCAAAGAAGAACCCGACCACAACCCGGAACAGCGAATAGCCCAGATGCTCCCACAAGGTGGACCCACGGAACCCCTCGCTCGCAATTTCGCCGATCCGCTTGACCACGGCCTCGGGCGCGGGCAGCCAGATGGGCTCCATCTGCCAGCCCTTGTCGGGCTGAATGTTCGGCGTGCCCTTGTCGGAAATCGTCACCGTGGCAAAGCCCACATCGACGGTGTCGCCGGGCTGCACTTTGGATCCATTGATCTCGATCACCGCGGCCCCGTCACCGCGGCCCAGCTCGTCATTGCGGTCCACCCGCAACAGGCCCGACCGCCACATGCCGATGGCCACACTGTCATCCTTGGCCCAGCCGTCACCGGGGGCCACTTCGGGCGCTTCGGTGGGTGTGTCGATGGGGTGCACCACAACCGTGACCGTCGCCGTGTCCCGCTCGTTCCCGGCCTGCGCGGTGTATTCAAACGTGCCCGTCCCCTCGAACGGACCCGGCGCATGCAGGAACTTGGGCAACAGGGCCGACCCGGTGAACATCCCCCACAACAGGAAAATGGTCAGGATGGAAATCACACTCGCCGCCCGGTTGGGCGTCACGGCGCTTTCATCCCCGAATGTCACCGTTTTGAGCGACCCGTAGTCGGCAATCGCCGACCGCTGCGCGATCTTGGTGACAACGAAAAAGGCGATCACAAAGATCGCGACGTAAATCAGAAACGGGATCATGTCGCTGCCTCCGTACGGCCCATAATTTCTTCTTCCATATCCCAGATCATGCCCAGGATCTCTTCGCGGCGCTCGGCGAACTCGGGGTGCTTCTTGACCTCGCGCAGATCGGCATCAACGCCCATCTCGGCAAAGGGCAGGCGGTATTCCTTGTGAATGCGCCCCGGTCGCGGGGCCATGACCAAAAGCCGCTCACCCAGCAACAACGCCTCTTCAACCGAGTGGGTGATCAGGATGATCGTCTTGCCCGTCTCTTTCCACAGCTTCAGAACAA
The DNA here is from genome assembly GCF_947487805.1 of uncultured Tateyamaria sp. Taxonomy (GTDB): domain Bacteria; phylum Pseudomonadota; class Alphaproteobacteria; order Rhodobacterales; family Rhodobacteraceae; genus Tateyamaria. The sequence continues at coordinate 177,397 of NZ_CANKXW010000003.1, forward strand.
GGCTCTGCATCTTTTCGCGGGTCAGCGCATCCAGCGCGCCCAACGGTTCGTCCATCAGGATCACGTCCGGGTCATTGGCCAGACAGCGGGCCAAGGCCACACGTTGCTGCATCCCGCCCGACAGCTCGTAAACCGCCTTTTCCTTGAAATCCTGCAAACCGACCACATCCAGCAGGTGATCCACGATCTCCGCCTTGTCGGTCTTGGGCATGCCCTTCATCGAGGGGCCAAAGCCCACATTCTCGCGCACGCTCATCCATTCAAACAGCGCGCCCTGCTGGAACACCATGCCACGTTCGGCATCGGGTCCGTTGATCTCGTGACCGTTCAAAATCATCTTGCCGTCGGTCGGGGCCAAAAAGCCTGCAACGATATTCAAAAGGGTCGTCTTGCCGCAGCCCGACGGGCCAAGCACGCTCAGCAACTCACCGGCCTTGAGGTCCAGCGACACGTCTTGCAAGGCCTGGACATGCCCACCATTGGGCAGATCAAAGCGCATGGAAATACTTTGAATTGATAATCCGGACATAGGTTCCCACCTGTGGCTTGGGTGTCGAAACACCCGGTAGGGCGGGGTTTACCCCACCTCGGTATGAAAAAGGGCCCGCGCGCACACGGCACGCGAGCCCCTTTCCGATGATCTTACTTCGCTGCTGCGAGGGGCGCTGTGTTCACAGTGCCTTCATAGCTGTCGAGCGCGCTGTCGATGGACCCCGCGTTCACGAACACGTCCGCCACACCTTTCATAAAGGTCGGTGCCGTCCCGCCGAGCCATGCTTCGCTCAGCTGTTCGTCGATTGTGGGGAACTTGAATGTCGCCAGCGTCGCGGCTGTCGCATCTTCGTCCATGCCGGCGTCCTTGGCGATCACGGGCAGCATTTTCGCGTGGTTGGCCTCATCGGCCCACATTGCGTTGGCTGCGGCTGTGACGGACAGGAACTGGCTCAGCAGCTCGCCTTCTTCGGCGATAAAGTTCGCAGGCGCTGTTGTGGCGTCAAACACCAGAATGCCCAGCTCTTCTTTTTCCGCGCCGGTCAGCAGCACGTTGCCGGACTCTTTCATGCGACGCAGCGCGCCACCCCAGCCACAGGCCATGTCGACAGACCCCTGTGCCAGTGCGGCCGCACCTTCGGCAGGCGCCATGTCAACAACGTCCAGCGATGCCAGATCCACGCCAAAGTGGTTCATCTGGCTCAGGAAGCCATAGTGCGCGGCTGTGCCCAGCGGCACGGCCACTTTCTTGCCAGCCAGCTCGCCCGCGGACTCCTTGTCGATCTCCAGACCGGAGGCCACGACGCAGTTGTCGTTCTCGGAATAGGACACGGCCACATCAACGATCTGGATGTCCTGACCGGCGGATGCCGCAACCACGAAGGGCGGCACACCTTGGGAGACCGAGATCTGGACGTCGCCGGACGCCATCGCCGCGGACATCGCGGTGCCGGTGTCAAAGCTCACCCAGTTGATCTTGGTGCCGCCCATGGCTTCTTCGTACATGCCGGTTTCTTTGGCAAACTGGAACGGCATCGGCCATTCGAGGAAATAGGCAACAGTGATTTCGCCGCCGTGACCCGCGGCAACGGCACCCTGGGCACCGGCCAGCATCGCCGTGGCTGCAACCGCACCCATAAGCTTGGTCTTGAATGTCATTGGTCTTTACTCCCGTGTTTCATGCAGGCGTTTTTGCTGCACGTTTCGATAAAGTTGGGCGGTGGTCCGCCTCTGTGGCCACGCAGAACGCGCGGCGCTGGCATGATCCGAGCCCATAAATTCCGCAGGATCAACGTAAAATAACAGACAGGGCGGCCTTTCCGGTCACCTGAACTGCTGTTTTGAGAATCCCAAAACTCCGCCAGAGGCTTGAAAACAAGGGAAATTGGCGTGCATGCCGGTGGCCGGTCTGTAGGGCCCGTAGGAATCTGGCAGTACTTATGGTATTAATCTGGCCCTATTGTCGTGACCAGATTCTCAGCGATTGTACATGGCAGCGGGCGAAGTGCGCCCTTATTTCATTGGGTCTCCCCCACCTCGAAAGGTCAAACACCATGGACGGAACGTTCAACGAAAACGACATTAGCCGTGTTGTCGAAGCAGATCGCGCAAATGTTTGGCACCATCTGATCCAGCACCAGCAATTCTTTACCGGTGCTGACCCGAAAATCATCGTCGAAGGCAAAGGCCTGCGCGTGTGGGACCAGAAAGGCATCGAACATATCGACGCCGTGTCGGGCGGTGTGTGGACCGTCAACGTGGGCTATGGCCGCGAAAGCATGGGCGACGCCGTGCGCGACGCTATCGTCAAGATGAACTTCTTTGGCGGCACCGTCGGCACGATCCCCGGCGCGCTCTTTGCCGAAAAACTGGTCTCGAAAATGCCCGGGCTCGATCGCGTCTACTATGCCAACTCCGGCTCCGAGGCGAACGAGAAGGCGTTCAAGCTGGTCCGCCAGATCGCGCACAAACGCTACGGCGGCAAAAAGCACAAGATCCTCTACCGTGACCGCGATTACCACGGCTCCACCCTCGCGACGATGTCCGCAGGCGGCCAGGACGAGCGCAACGCGCAATACGGCCCCTTTGCCCCCGGCTTTGTCCGCGTGCCCCACTGCCTGGAATACCGCAAGCACGAACAGGACGGCGCGCCCGAACAGAACTACGGCGAATGGGCCGCCAATCAGATCGAAGAGGTCATCCTACGCGAAGGCCCCGACACCGTCGGCGCGCTCTGCCTTGAACCCGTGACCGCAGGTGGCGGCGTGATCGAGGCACCCGACGGCTACTGGCCGCGCGTCGCAGAGATCTGCAAGAAATACGACATCCTGCTGCATATCGACGAGGTCGTCTGCGGCGTGGGCCGGACCGGCACATGGTTCGGATACCAGCACTATGGCATCCAGCCCGACATGGTCACGATGGCCAAGGGCGTTGCCTCGGGCTATGCCGCGATCTCCTGCCTCGTCACCACGAACGAAGTCTTCGACATGTTCAAGGACGATGCTACGGACCACCTCAACTACTTCCGCGACATCTCGACCTTTGGCGGCTGTACCGCAGGGCCCGCCGCCGCAATCGAGAACATGCGCATCATCGAGGACGAGGACCTGCTCGGCAACACCGTGGCCATGGGCGACTATATGCTCGACCAGCTGCGCGCGCTTCAGGATCGGCATGCAGTGATCGGCGATGTGCGCGGCAAGGGGCTGTTCCTCGGCGCCGAACTGGTCGCAGACCGCCACACCCGTGAACCTGCAGAGGAAAAGATGGTGCAGGCCGTCGTCGGCAACTGCATGAAGCAGGCGGTGATCATCGGTGCAACCAACCGGTCCCTGCCCGGCCGCAACAACACGCTGTGCTTCTCGCCCGCGCTGATCGCGACCAAGGACGACATCGACCAGATCGTGGGCGCCGTCGACACGGCCCTGACGGACGTGTTCGGCTGACGCACAACCGGCACCACAGCATCCAGACGCAAAAGGCGGGGCATGTCCCCGCCTTTTTCACGTCCACACGTCACCTCGGGCGATTCGACGTGGTAACCCGCGACAAATGCGCCAATGCGTCATTTTTTGAAACTTTTCGTCTCATTTTTATTGCGTCCATGGCAGAATCGATCTATTGTTAGGGTAGAGGCGCGGTGTTTTCACCCCAATTTACATCCAGATTGATTCTGCGATAAGTCCAGTTTACTGTCGCGCCATGGCCCTGCCCGTCGAAACATTCTTCCTTTCACCCAACCACCGGGGCACCCTGCAAAGTCAGGTGCACCAGATGATTGCACATGGCATCCTGTCCGGACGCTTTGGCAAGGGCGAGAAACTGCCCTCGACGCGAAAACTGGCCTCCCATCTGGGCATCAGCCGCATCACCGTCACGCTGGCCTATACCGAACTTGTCGCCTCGGACTACCTGACCGCGCGCGGGCGTTCGGGATATTACGTGTCCCACAATGCGCCCGTCCCGCCGATGTTCCAGCCACAGAACGAACAGGGCGACAGCATCGACTGGTCCCGCGCCATCGGCCAGCGCTTTTCGGGGGGGATGACGCTCAACAAACCGCAGGACTGGGCCCGCTTCAAATACCCGTTCATCTACGGCCAGACCGACCCCCAGCTCTTTGACCATGCCAATTGGCGGCAATGCGCGCTTCAGGCGCTGGGACAGCGCGATTTTTCCGCCCTGACCTCGGACTATTTCGATCAGGACGACCCGCAACTGATCGAGTTCATCCAGCGCAACACCCTGCCCCGGCGCGGCATCGCGGCACGCTCGGATCAGATCCTGATCACGCTCGGCGCACAGAACGCGCTGTGGCTCGCCGCTCAGGTGCTGTTGACCCAGCGGCGCACCGCCGCGTTCGAGGATCCCTGCTATCCCGCGCTGCGCGAAATTCTGACGCAATCCCGGTGCCATATGGCGCCGGTGCGGGTGGACCGTGACGGGTTGCCGCCCGATGCAATCCCCCCGGAAACAGACGTGATTTTCACCACGCCCAGCCACCAGTGCCCGACCACAGCGACCATGCCCATGGCCCGCCGCCAGGCCCTGCTGGACCGCGCCCGCGACCTTGATGCGCTGATCGTCGAGGACGACTACGAATTCGAGATGTCCTTTCTCGAACCCCCGTCGCCCGCGCTCAAGTCGATGGATGTGGACGGGCGGGTGATCTACGTGGGCAGCTTTTCCAAGTCACTGTTTCCGGGCCTGCGGCTGGGCTATCTGGTGGGGTCCGAACCCTTTGTGCGCGAGGCCCGCGCGCTGCGCACCTCGGTGCTGCGTCACCCGCCCGGCCACATCCAGCGCACCGCCGCCTATTTCCTGTCCATGGGCCATTACGACGCCCAGATCCGCAAGATGGGCGCGGCCCTGCACACCCGTCGCACCGCCATGCAGGACGCCATCGAAGACACCGGCCTCGACATCGCGGGCATCGGCGCGTTCGGGGGGTCGTCCTTCTGGATGCGCGCGCCGGACGGCACCGACACGGGCGAGCTCGCCGACACGCTGCGCGCGGACGGGGTGCTGATCGAACCGGGGCACGCCTTCTTTGCCGGCGACGACCAGCCGCGCATGTATTACCGCCTCGGATACTCGTCCATCGACGCCCACAAGATCCGGCCGGGGATCGCCCTGATCGGGCAAAGCCTTGGTTTATAATCTGGTCTTAAACGGACAATTCATCTGGCCCTAACCCGACAGCGGCCATCACTCTACCTTGCTTGGCAATCTATCCGGGCGCGATTCGACGCCCCCTTTTTTTATTTGGAGAGCGCCGCCATGAAGATGACGACAGAAGAAGCCTTTGTAAAAACACTGCAAATGCACGGGATCGACAACGCATTCGGGATCATCGGGTCCGCGATGATGCCCATCTCCGACATCTTCCCCGACGCCGGGATCAAGTTCTGGGACTGCGCCCACGAGACATCCGGCGGCATGATGGCCGACGGCTACACCCGCGCCACCGGCAAAATGTGCATGATGATCGCGCAAAACGGCCCCGGCATCACCAACTTCGTCACGGCTGTGAAAACCGCCTACTGGAACCACACGCCGGTCCTGCTGGTCACACCCCAGGCCGCGAACAAGACCATCGGTCAGGGCGGTTTCCAGGAAATGGAGCAGATGAACCTCTTTGCCGACTGCGTCGCCTATCAGGAAGAGGTCCGCGACCCGTCCCGCATCGCCGAAACCCTGAACCGCGTGATCATGCAAGCCAAACGCGCCTCCGCCCCGGCCCAGATCAACATCCCCCGCGATTTCTGGACACAAGTGATCGACATCGAATTGCCCGTCATCGTCGACTTCGAACTGCCCCAGGGTGGCGAGACCGCCGTGGCCGAAGCCGCCAAGATGCTGAGCGAGGCGAAATTCCCCGTCATCCTGAACGGCGCCGGTGCGGTTCTGTCCAAGGGCGGCATCGAAGCCTCGCGCATTCTGGCCGAGCGTCTCGACGCCCCCGTCTGCGTCGGCTACCAGCACAACGACGCCTTTCCCGGCAACCACCCGCTGTTTGCGGGCCCGCTGGGCTATAACGGCTCCAAGGCCGGGATGCAGCTGATCAGCCAGGCCGACGTGGTCCTGTGCCTCGGCACCCGCCTCAACCCGTTCTCGACCCTGCCCGGCTACGGCATCGACTACTGGCCCACAGACGCCAAGATCATTCAGGTCGACCTCAACCCCGACCGCATCGGCCTGACCAAAAAAGTCACCGTGGGCATCGTCGGCGACGCGGCCAAAGTGGCGCAGGGCATCACCGCCCGGCTCAGCGATGACGCAGGCGACACCAACCGCGCCGAGCGCAAGAACACCATCGCGACCACCAAATCCGCATGGGCGCAGGAACTGACCTCGATGACCGAGGAACAGGACGATCCCGGCACCGACTGGAACGTGCGCGCCCGCGCGGCCAAGCCTGACTGGATGGCCCCCCGCATGGCATGGCGCGCCATTCAGGCCGCCCTGCCGGTCGAGGCGATCATCTCCTCGGACATCGGCAACAACTGCGCCATCGGCAACGCCTACCCGTCCTTCAACGAAAGCCGCAAATACCTGGCCCCCGGCCTCTTTGGCCCCTGCGGCTACGGCCTGCCGTCGATTGTGGGTGCGAAAATCGGCAAGCCCGACGTGCCGGTCGTGGGCTTTGCCGGTGACGGCGCCTTTGGCATCTCCGTCAACGAACTGACGGCCATCGGCCGCGGCGACTGGCCCGCGATCACGCAGATCGTCTTCCGCAACTACCAGTGGGGCGCGGAAAAGCGGAACTCGACCCTGTGGTTTGACGACAACTTTGTCGGCACAGAGCTGGACGAGGATGTCTCCTATGCCGGTATCGCCAACGCCTGTGGCCTCAAGGGCGTCGTGGCCCGCACCCAGGACGAACTGACCGCAGCACTTGATCAGGCGATCAAGGATCAGATGGAAAACGGCATCACCACCCTGATCGAGGCGATGATCAACCAGGAACTGGGCGACCCGTTCCGCCGCGACGCGATGAAGAAACCCGTCAAGGTGGCCGGCATCTCCAAAGACGACATGCGCGCGCAGGTCGTTTGATCCACGTGGGCTGCAACACAAAAACAGGACGGGCCGCATGAGCGTACTGGACACACTCCAGAGCCGCGCGGCGGCCCATCCCGCACATATCGTGCTGAGCGAAGGCGATGATCCCCGGATCGTCGCCGCCGCCATTTCCGCCACGTCCTCCGGGCTGGCCCAGGTTTCTCTGGTCGGTGACACCGCCGCCATCACGGCCGAACTGCGCGCGCAGGGCGCCGCCGACGGGGGCACGTTGCACATCGCGGATCCCGCGACCTCCGACCTCACAGACGGCTTTGCCGACGCCTTCCACCAGCTGCGCCAGCACAAGGGCGTCACGCCGGAAAAGGCCGCCGAGACCGTCCGCGACCGGCTCGTCTTTGCCGCGATGATGGTCCGCGAGGGCCACGCCGACGGCACCGTGGGCGGCGCGGTTGCGACCACCTCCGACACTGTGCGCGCCGCGCTGCAAGTGATCGGCAAGGCCAAGGACGCGGCCCTCGTTTCCAGCTTTTTCCTGATGGTGCTGCCCGACGGGCACCCATCGGGTCGCGACGCCATGATCTTTTCCGACAGCGGCCTCGTCATCGACCCCAGCAGCGAAGACCTCGCCGCCATCGCCGCGCAATCCGCGGCCTCCTACACCGCCCTTCTCGGTGGCACGCCACGGGTCGCGATGCTGTCCTTTTCGACCATGGGCAGCGCGCGCCACCCGAACGTCACCAAGGTCACGGACGCCGCTGCCCTGCTCAAGGAACAGCACCCCCAGATCGCCTCTGATGGCGAGATGCAGTTCGACGCCGCATTCGTCCCCGAGGTCGGCGCCAGCAAGGCCAAGGGATCGGACGTCGCAGGTCGGGCCAACGTGATGATCTTTCCCAACCTCGATGCGGGCAATATCGGGTACAAGATTGCACAACGGGTCGGCGGCTGCGCCGCCATCGGCCCGATTCTTCAGGGTCTCGCCAAACCCGCCAACGACCTCAGCCGTGGCTGTGTCGCCGAGGACGTGGTCAACATGATCGCCGTCACCGCGCTACAGGCCGCCGCAAACCAGGAGACCTCATGAACCAGCCCAAGCTCGATCTGTCGCCCAAGGTCTCTGACGAGGTCCGCAAGACCACCTGTTACATGTGCGCCTGCCGTTGCGGCATCAACGTGCACCTCAAGGACGGTAAAGTCGCCTATATCGAGGGCAACCGCGATCACCCCGTGAACCAGGGCGTGCTCTGCGCCAAGGGCTCCGCCGGGATCATGCAGGTCAACGCGCCCTCCCGTCTGCGCAAGCCGCTCAAGCGCGTGGGCGAACGCGGCGCGGGCGAATTTCAGGAAATCGAGTGGGATGAGGCGCTGCAAATCGCGTGCCAATGGCTCGCGCCCATCCGCAAGAACGACCCCAGCAAGCTCGCCTTCTTCACAGGTCGCGACCAATCCCAATCCTTCACCAGCTTCTTCGCACAGAACTTCGGCACCCCCAACTACGCGGCCCATGGCGGCTTCTGCTCGGTCAACATGGCGGCGGCGGGCATCTACACGATGGGCGGCGCGTTCTGGGAATTTGGCCAACCCGACTGGGACCACACCAAGCTCTTCATGCTGTTCGGCGTCGCCGAAGACCATGACAGCAACCCGATCAAGATGGGCATTGGCAAGATCAAGGCCCGCGGCGCCCGCGTCATCGGCGTGAACCCGATCCGCACCGGCTATAACGCCGTGGCCGACGATTGGGTCGGCATCACGCCCGGTACGGACGGCCTCTTTATCCTGTCGATGGTCCACTGCCTGATGAAGGCGGGCAAGATCGACGTCAATTACCTCGCGCAATACACCAACGCGCCATGCCTTGTGAACGGCGATGAAAAGTCGCCTGAATTTGGCCTGTTGCTGCGCGATGACGACGGCAAAGAACTGGTGATGGACCGCGCCACCGGCAAACTGACGCCCTTCGATCAAAAGGGCGTCAAACCCGACCTCACCGCCACCCACCGCCACGCAGGCATCAGCCACCGCACCGTCATGCAGCACATGGCCGAACGGTATCTATCCGATGAATACACTCCCGAGGCCGTGGCGGACCGTGTCGGCATTTCCGCCAAACGCATCCGCACCATCGCCAACGAAATCGCCCGCGTGGCGTTCGAGGAAGCGTTCGAGCTGAACCACGCGTGGACCGATTTCCGCGGCGAGACGCACCTGACCATGCAAGGCCGCCCGGTGTCGTTCCACTCCATGCGCGGCATCTCCGCCCACGCCAACGGGTTCCAGACCTGCCGCGCCCTGCACGTGCTACAAATCCTGCTGGGCAGTGTCGAAGTCCCCGGCGGCTTCCGCTTCAAACCGCCCTATCCCAAACCGGCCACGGCGCACCCCAAACCGCACTGCAACACGACGCCGGATTGCCCGCTCGACGGCCCGCACCTCGGCTTTGTGCACGGCCCCGACGATCTGGCCCTGAAAGAAGACGGCACACCGGCCCGCATCGACAAGGCGTTCACATGGGAAAATCCCATGAGCGCGCATGGCCTCATGCACATGGTGATCTCGAACGCGCACGCAGGTGATCCCTACAAGATCGACACGCTGTTCATGTATATGGCCAACATGTCGTGGAATTCCTCCATGAACACCCGCGGCGTGATCGACATGCTGACGGACAAGGACGACAACGGCGACTACGTCATCCCCCGCATCATCTATTCGGATGCGTATAGCTCGGAAATGGTCGCCTATGCCGACTTGATCCTGCCCGACACCACGTATCTCGAACGCCACGACTGCATCTCGCTGCTCGACCGCCCCATCTGCGAGGCCGACGCCGCCGCCGACGCCATCCGCTGGCCCGTGATCGAACCTGATCGCGACGTGCGCGGCTTCCAGTCGGTGCTCTGCGAGTTAGGGGCCAAACTCGGCCTGCCCGGCTTCACCAACGAGGACGGCAGCCAGAAATACGCCGACTACGCCGACTACATCGTCAACCACGAACGCAAACCGGGCATCGGCCCGCTCGCAGGCTTCCGCATGGGCGAGGACGGCCTGACCTCGGGCCGCGGCGGTGTGAACGCCAGCCAACTCGACAACTACATTGAAAACGGCGGCTTCTTCGTCGAACACATCCCCGAGGGGGCGAACTATTACAAACCCTGGAACGCCGCCTATCAGGACTGGGCCGTGGGCATGGGCCTCTACGACACACCCCAACCCTACCTCTTCTCGCTCTATGTCGAGCCGATGCGCCGGTTCCAACTGGCCGCCGAAGGCCACGGCGACCGCCAGCCCCCCGATCACCTGCGCGAACGGATCAAGGCCACGATGGACCCGCTGCCCATCTGGTACGACCCCGCGCCCGACAACAAGGTCGACGACTTCCCCATCACCGCGCTCACCCAGCGGCCCATGGCGATGTACCACTCCTGGGGGTCGCAGAACGCATGGCTCCGCCAGCTGCACGGCCACAACCCGCTCTACCTGCCGACCAAGCTGATGCAGGACAACAACCTCACCGATGGCGACTGGGCCCGCGTCACCTCGCCCCACGGAGAGATCACCGTCCCGGTCCTCGAAATGGCCGCGCTCAACGAAAACACGGTCTGGACCTGGAACGCCATCGGCAAGCGCAAGGGCGCTTGGGCGCTCGACGAAAACGCCCCCGAGGCGACACGCGGCTTCCTGCTCAACCACCTGATCCATGAACTGCTCCCGCCCAAGGGCGACGGGCTCCGCTGGGCCAACTCCGACCCGATCACGGGCCAGGCCGCGTGGTTCGACCTCAAGGTCCGCATCGAAAAGGCGGATGCCCCCACCGAGTCGCAACCCGCCATGCAACCGATCAAATCCCCCGTCGGCAAGGGCCCCAAAACCCTCTCCTGGAAGGTCGGCAAATGACCGGGATCCAACGCACCCTCCTTGCCATCGCCGCCTTCGTCGCGGTCGCCGTCGGCTCTTTCATCTACTTCATCGCCAACTGGGACGCGTCCAAGGCCGAACCCATCGGGGCCTTGCGCAACGCATCTCCCTTCCTTTCGCTCGAAATACCTCGGGGTCCGGGGCAGCGCCCCGGTCCTGCCCTCACAACGGGGACAACCGCATGACCACCCTGCCCACCGCCACAACCAAAAAACTCGGCCTCGTCATCGACCTCGATACCTGCGTGGGCTGCCATGCCTGCGTGATCTCGTGCAAAGGCTGGAACACCGAAAACTACGGCGCGCCCCTGTCCGACACGGATGCGTATGGCGGCGACCCGTCGGGCACCTTCCTCAACCGCGTGCACAGTTTCGAGGTCAAGCCGCCGGTGCTCAAGGATCAGCCCGCCCCCGAGGCGCAACTGATCCACTTCCCCAAATCCTGCCTGCATTGCGAGGATGCGCCCTGCGTCACCGTCTGCCCCACGGGCGCCAGCTACAAGCGGGTCGAGGATGGCATCGTGCTGGTCAATGAGTCGGACTGCATCGGCTGCGGGTTGTGCGCCTGGGCCTGCCCCTACGGCGCCCGCGAAATGGACCAGGTCGAAAAGGTGATGAAAAAATGCACCCTCTGCGTCGACCGCATCTACAATGAAAACCTGCCCGAAGAAGACCGCGAACCGGCCTGCGTGCGTACCTGCCCCGCTGGTGCCCGCCACTTCGGTGACTTCGCCGACCCCGATAGCCACGTGTCGAAACTCAGCGCCGAACGCGGCGGTATGGACCTGATGCCCGAACAGGGCACCAAGCCCGTGAACAAATATCTGCCGCCCCGCCCCAAGGACACGCTGTCCGAAGGCGCGGGCGACATCGACATCCTCGCCCCCTATCTCGAACCCGTCGCGCAAGAGGCCAAGGGCTTCCTCGGCTGGCTCGACAAGACGTTGGAGAAACTCTGATGCATCCGGCCCCTTCCGTCATCTTCTTCACCGTGTTCTCGGGCATCGGCTTTGGCCTTCTGACCTTTCTTGGCCTCGGCTTTCCAAACGTCACCGGATGGACGGCATTCGCGTTTTTCGTGATCGCCTATCTCTGTGCCGTTGGCGGGCTGATCTCGTCCACCTTCCACCTCGGCCACCCCGAACGCGCGCTGAAGGCTTTTACCCAGTGGCGCAGCTCGTGGCTCAGCCGCGAGGGGGTCTGCGCCGTCGTGGCCCTCGTGACCATGGCGCTCTATGGCGCGGGGCTGGTGTTCTTTGGCCAGCGCTGGGGCATCCTGGGCCTGATCGGCGCGATCTTCTCGCTGCTGACCGTGTTCACCACCTCGATGATCTACACCCAGCTCAAGACGATACCGCGCTGGAACTCGCCCCTGACGCCCGCCATGTTCCTCAGCTATGCACTGGCAGGCGGCGCGCTATTGGCGGGTCAGGTGACATGGGCCATGGCGCTTTTGGCCGTGGCGGCGGTGGTGCAGGTTCTGCTCTGGGCGCAGGGCGACGGCGCACTGGCCGGGTCGGGCACGACGCTGGCCACCGCGACGGGCCTAGGCGCGGGCGGCAGCGTGCGCGCGTTTGAGCCGCCCCATACCGGCACCAACTATCTGCTGCGTGAATTTGCCTTTGTCGTGGGCCGCAAGCACAGCATGAAGCTGCGGGTGATCGCCATCGTGCTGATGGCCGTTCTGCCCATCGCACTGCTGGCCGCCCCCTTTACTCATGTGGTGGCACTGCTGGCGGTGGTCAGCCACGTGGCCGGCGCGCTGGCCGCGCGCTGGCTCTTCTTTGCCGAGGCCGAACATGTGGTCGGCCTCTATTACGGCAAGCGCTAGGCCGCCTGCGGCCTAAAGCGTCGCGGCCAGCCGCGTGCCTTGGTCGATGGCGCGCTTGGCGTCCAGCTCGGCCGCCACGTCGGCACCGCCGATGATGTGGTGTGCGATGCCTGCCGCCTCCAGCGCATCGGCCAGCGACCGGTCCGGCACCTGCCCGGCGCAAAGGATGATGTCGTCCGCCGCGATCAGCGTCGGGTTCTCGCGCGCATCGCCAAAGGACACGTGCAGCCCCTCCGCGTCGATGCGTTCATAGTTCACGCCGCCCACGAATTCCACGTCCTTCATCTTGAGCGCCGCGCGGTGGATCCATCCGGTGGTCTTGCCCAGCCGCTTGCCGTGTTTCTCCGCCTTGCGTTGCAGCAGCGTGACCGCCCGTGCGGGGGCGTCCGGTTGCGGCCCCTCGGGCGACAGGCCACCGCGATGCTCGGCCGTGTCGGCCACGCCCCATTCCTCCATCCATGCGGGCAGGTTCTCGGTCGGGCTCTGGCCTTCGTGCACGAGGTATTCCGACACGTCGAACCCGATTCCGCCCGCGCCGATCACGGCGACGCGTTTGCCCGGCGTCGCGCGCTTGCGCAGCACGTCGATATAGGAATGCACATTGTCCGCGTCCTGACCGGGGATTTCCGGATCGCGCGGCAGGACGCCGGTGGCGATGATCACCTCGTCAAAGCCCTTGAGCGCATCGACCGTCGCCTCGGTGTTCAGGTGGACGGTGATGCCCATCTCCGCGACCATGGCGCGGTACCAGTCGACAAGGCCCCAGAACTCTTCCTTGCCGGGCACCTGCTTGGCCATGTTGAGCTGGCCGCCGATCTCGTCCGCGCGGTCAAAGATCGTGACCGTATGGCCCCGCTCCGCCGCCGTCAGCGCGGTGGACAGACCCGCAGGCCCCGCGCCAACGATGGCGATGGATTTCGCGGTGTCCGCCGGGGCGACGACCAGTTCTGTTTCATAGCACGCGCGCGGGTTCACGAGGCACGAGCTGATCTTGCCGCCAAAGGTGTGATCCAGACACGCCTGGTTGCAGGCGATGCAGGGCGCGATGTGTGCGGCCTTTTCGTCCATCGCCTTGCGCACGAAATGCGCGTCGGCCAGCATCGGCCGGGCCAGCGACACCATGTCGGCGCAGCCGGTCGACAGCACCTCTTCGGCGACCTCGGGCGTGTTGATGCGGTTCGAGGTGATGACCGGGATGGAAACCTTGCCCATCAGCTTTTTCGTCACCCAGGCAAAGGCTGCGCGCGGGACCGAGGTGGCGATGGTCGGGATGCGCGCCTCGTGCCAGCCGATGCCGGTGTTGATGATTGTGGCGCCCGCTTTCTCGATCTCCTGCGCCAGCTGCACGACCTCCTCAAAGGTTGAGCCGTTGGGCACGAGGTCGATCATCGACAGGCGGTAGATGATGATGAAGTCTGTGCCGACCTCTTCGCGGGTGCGGCGCACCACTTCGATCGGCAGGCGCATCCGGTTCTCGTAGCTGCCGCCCCAGCGGTCGGTGCGCTTGTTGGTGTGGGTGACGAGGAACTGGTTGAGGAAATACCCTTCGGAGCCCATGATCTCGACCCCGTCATAGCCTGCCGCCTTGGCACGGCCTGCGGTGGCGACGATGTCGCTGATCTGTTTCTCGATCCCGTCCTCGTCCAGCTCGGCCGGGGGGAAGGGAGAGATCGGGGATTTGACCGGCGAGGGCGCCACACACATGGGCCCGTACGCATAGCGACCCGCGTGCAGGATCTGCATCGCGATCTTGCCGCCGTTCGCGTGCACCCGTTCGGTCACGATTGCATGGTTGGCGACGTCCTCATCCGTGGTCATCATCGCAGCACCGGGCAACACGGACCCTTCGAGGTTGGGACCGATCCCGCCGGTCACCATCAAGCCCACCTCGCCCCGCGCACGTTCGGCATAGAACTCGGCCACGCGGTTCCAGTCCTTGGTCTCTTCGAGCCCGGTGTGCATGGACCCCATGAGCACCCGGTTCTTGAGCGTGGTGAACCCGAGGTCCAGCGGCGCGAGCATATGTGGATAGGCTGTCATGGGTCCCTCCCGAACGTGATTTCCCTTTGGTGTCAGGTATAGCCCGACGGATGTCACGTGCAACGCGGCGTCATGCCTGTCCCCGCGGGGACAGAATTGTGTGGTTTTGCATCCAAGCCACATGCCCTAGACAGGACCGCAGCATATGGGTTGCGTGATGCGCCCAACCGTTACCACCCATAGAACAGACCGCACGCAGCGGCAGGACCCATGGCAACAGATCTGATCATCCGACCCGCCATCGCAGGCGAAGAAGACGCGCTGGGGCGCATCATGTTCGAGGCCATCCACGCAGGCCCCAGCGCCTATACAACCGCACAGAAATCCGCCTGGGCCGCGACACCGCCCAGCGGTGCCAACTGGGCCGCGCGACTGGCCCCAATGGACGTGCATGTGGCAGAGGCCCATGGCGCGCCGGTGGGGTTCATGGCCCGGCAGGAGACGTACATCGATTTCACCTTTGTCCTGCCCGACTGGCAGGGGCGCGGGGTGTTCGCCGCGCTGTTCGCCCGGACCGAAGCCGCCGCGCGTGCCGCAGGCCTGCGCCGGTTGTGGGTGCACGCGTCGCTGATGGCGCAGCCCGCATTTGCGGCGCGAGGTTTCCATGTTATCCGGCATGAAACCGTGCCCCGGAATGGCGAAACGCTGGACCGGGCCGAGATGGAAAAGGTGCTGACATGACCCCCGAAGAGATCGAGAAACTGCCCTATCGCAAGAATGTGGGCGTCATGGTGATCAATGCGGAGGGCCATGTCTGGGTCGGCCAGCGCACCGACCGGTACCGCGACGCCTGGCAGATGCCGCAGGGCGGTGTCGACAAGGGCGAGGATGCGCGCACGGCGGCACTGCGGGAGCTGGAGGAAGAAACCTCGATCCCCGCGCCCATGGTCGAGATCGTGGCCGAAACCGCCGATTGGCTGCCTTACGAGCTGCCCCATGACCTGATCCCCAAACTGTGGAAGGGCAAGTATCGCGGGCAAAAGCAAAAGTGGTTCCTGATGCGGTTCAACGGTGCGGATGACGTGATCAACCTGGACACCGAACATCCCGAGTTTTCGGCGTGGAAGTGGATGGCCCCTGCGGACCTGCCCGACGCGATCGTGCCGTTCAAGCGCGATGTCTATGAGCGGGTGCTTGCGGAATTCGACGCCCATCTGTGAGGTGATATTGCATATCACGCCGCCCTGCGCCCAGATCGGCGCATATGTTCCCGTGTTCCGAGGTGATCCATGTTGCGTGTTCTGAGTGTCCTTTTCGGGGTTCTGCCCCTGCCTGCGCTGGCGCTGTCCTGCATGGCGTACGGCGTCACCGACGCCTATCACGATGCGGCGGATGCGCCCGAGGGGTATGTGCCCGTGCTGGGCACGCTGGCCTTTGACACCGACCTGCTGCCGCAGGTGGACTGGGACAACCAGCAGGACACGCCCGGCACCACGCGCCTGCCTGCGACATTCACCGGCGACGCGCTGACGGTGCGCGGCATTGCGCAACCGTTCCGGGCGGATGTCGTCCTCGAAGTGCAGTGTTTCGGGCCGTGGTGTCCACAGCCGCAACCGGGCAAGATGCTGGGGTTTCTGCGCCAGACGAGCCAAAGCTATGTGCTGCACACCAATGCCTGCGGCGGGTTCCTGTTCGGCGCGCCAACCGACGCGCAGGTGGATCAGGTCAAGGCCTGCCTTGCCGGGCGCGATTGCACCCGCCTGTCGCCGCGCTGACCGGGGGGTGGGCGCCGGGCCGATGTGGCCCGCGCGCCGCGACGGTCAGGACGGCGCGATTGTGTCGAAGAGCGCCAGGTGATCGGGGTCGGTGATCAGACTGCGCAGCAGCGCCTGCGTGTCCGCCTCATAGATCCAGCTGGATTTTCCCTGCAGCGATCCGTCCTGCATCGAGAAGAATTCAATCGTGCGGTGACCGCTGATGGCATAGCTCGCTCCCGTCAGGTCCATGTAGATGTCCGCCACGAGGAAAGCGCATTTGCCCGCGCCGACCTCGATGGCAAAGCTCATCTCGTTCTCCAGCGACTGGCCCACCGCGTCCTCCTTGATGCGTTCAGAGGCCTTGGTCTGGTCCTCTTCGACGGTGGCGTCCACCGAGGCGCCAAAGCCGCCGAACCCGGCCTCGGCCGAGGCGGAGACGGACACGGAATTCGTCGTGCTGATCGAACTGACCGCGGCCTCGAACTGCTCGCGGGTGACGGAGTCGGTGATCGTCTCGGAGTATTCGATCGGGCTGTCGGTGTCGTTGCGCCAGAACTGCCCCTTGCTGTCGTATTTCTGCGATATCTTGCGTGTGCCTGACCGGCTTGGGGCGTTGGTGCCGCTGCCGTAATAGGACACCATCGCCTTGCGGTCGCCCGCGATGCCGAAATCGCCCTTGGCCCCCAGCACGGCATTGTCGCAGATGAAGCGGTAGTACTGGTCGTTGGGGTTGTGATCCTTGAACCGGTATTTCAGCACGATGTCATTGACGACAATCGCATCGTCGCCGCGGTTGATCAGCTTGACCGCAAGCGGCGGGCCGGGGTCGGTGGGCATCAGGTCGGTATCCGCGCTCTTGCCGTTTTCGGTGGTGCGCAGATCAAAAATGAACCCGCTGATCTTTTTCGGCTCAAAGCTGTTGCCGCGCAGGGGCACCTGACCGGTGGTGTAGTGCTGGCCAAAGATCTCGATGGCGATCTCGCTTTTGGTGCCGGCATATTTGCTGTCGCCGCAGGTCACGTAGACGGTGACCTGATCGGCCTCGTGCGTGGCATGTTCGTCAAAGGACGGATCGGGCATGGGGTCGGGAAAGTTGATCGACATTCTGTAGCTTTCATTCAATTCGTATTGTCACACAGCGCGGGCGCCGCAGGTGTCACACCATACGGACCAGTCTGCCCGAGGCACGCTATGCAACCTCCAGTGGTCTGTAAACGAAAATGAACGTGTGCGGTTTTGACCCGGCTCAGGGGTCAAAGATCGGCACATGGGGGGCCAGGCTGCGGTCATAGCCAAAGGTGATGCGCGGATCGTCCGCGATCTCGATCTTTTGCGCGATGGGCGTGAACCCGGACCGCCGGTAGAATGCCAGCGCCTGCGGGCTGTCAAGCGTGCAGGTAAAGACGTGGAACCGGTCAATGGGCGCGGACCAGGCCGCATCAATCGCGGCATTCATCAGAAACCGGCCCGCGCCGGTGCCGATCAGCGCCGGGATCAGGCCGAAATAGACCAGCTCGCATTCCCCCTCGGTGCGAAAGTCCAGCTCCATCAGCGCCCCGTCCACCCCGTCCTTTTGCAGGGCATAAACATGCACGTCCCCATCAGACAGCACCGCGTCGATCTCTGCATCGGGCAGCTTCATCCGCCCGAACCACAGCCAGTCGGCCCCGACAGCCTGATAAAGCGCCCGGTACCACGGCACCGTCGGCGTCTGGATCCGGGTCAGCCGCCAACCCTCGGGCGCGGGCACGTCACGGGTCTCGGGGCGCGCGCGGGTCTCCAGATGTGTGACCACCGTGGCGACCTTGCCGCGGGGTACTGCATGATATCCGTCACTCAGCATGGCTTCATTGTTCCCCAAATATGCAAATCCGACAGACCCGCCAGCACCGTCACCGGATCAGAGCAGACCCGCATTCGCAAATTGCTGTTTCATGTCCGTCTGCGGGCGCGGGCCGATATGGCTGATCACCTCCGCGGCACAGAGGTTGCCCATCCGTCCGCAGGTGGCCAGGTCGCGCTCTGTCGCCATGCCATAGATGAACCCCGCCGCGAACTGGTCTCCCGCGCCCGTTGCATCCACGGGCGTCACCGTGTCCACGGGGATGTCGTGGCGCGCGCCTCCGCCGATGATCGTGACCCCGTCACCTGACCGCGTGCAGACCATCAGGTCGATCATCCTGGCCGTCCGGGCCATCGCGGCCTCGAGGTCATCGGTCTCGAACAGGGATTTGATCTCGTGCTCGTTCCCGATCACGAAGTCCAGCTCGTTCCCGATCATGTCGAGGAAATCGGCGCGGTGCCGGTCCACGCAGAAGGGATCGGAAATGGCGATGCCCGCCTTGCCGCCCGCGCCGCGCGTCAGGCGCGAGGCCTGGCGGAACGCCTCCTTGCCCTTGTCCTTGTCAAAGAGATAGCCCTCGAGGAACATGATTTCCGCGCTTGCGGCCACGGCCTCGGGCACGTCCTCGGGGCCCAGTTCGGTCGAGATGCCCAAATAGGTGTTCAGCGACCGCTCGCCATCCGGCGTGACAAAGATCATGCAGCGCGAGGTCGGCAATTCACCGTCCGGCACCGGCGCGTTCACGAAATCCGTACCGCTTTCGGCCATCGACTGGGCATAGAACCGGCCCAGCGCGTCGTCATGCACCCGCCCGATGAACGCCGTGGGCAGGCCCAGCGCACCCACGCCCGCAATCGTGTTGGCCACCGCCCCGCCGGGGGTTTGCAGCCGGTCCGTCATGGAGGCATAGAGCACCTCGCCCCGGTCCTGTTCGATCAGCTGCATGATCCCCTTTTCGATCCCCATGAGATCAAGAAAGCTGTCGTCAGCATGGGAGATCACATCGACAACGGCGTTGCCGATGCCGGCGAGCGTATATTTGGTCATTGGGTTTTGTCCTCAAACGGGCAGAGATCGCGGATGATGCAGGTCGGGCATTGCGGCTTGCGTGCCTTGCAATGGTAGCGCCCGTGCAAAATCATCCAGTGGTGAGCGTGAAGCTGGAAATCAGCGGGAATATTGTCTTCGATGGCGCGTTCGACCGCGTCCACGGTTTTGCCCGGCGCGATGCCGGTGCGGTTGCCCAGGCGAAAGATATGGGTGTCCACGGCCTGTGCGGGGTACTGCCACCACATGTTCAGCACGACATTGGCGGTCTTGCGCCCCACCCCCGGCAGCGATTGCAGGGCGGCGCGGGAATTGGGGACCACGCCGCCATAGTCGTCGACGAGGATCTGTGAGAGCTTGATCACGTTTTTGGCCTTTTGCCGAAAGAGGCCGATGGTCTTGATATGCTCGGTCAGCCCGTCAATCCCGAGGTCCAGCATCTTTTGCGGCGTGTCGGCCACCTGAAACAGCGCACGCGTCGCCTTGTTCACGCCCGCATCCGTGGCTTGCGCCGACAGGGCCACCGCCACGACCAGCGTATAGACGTTGACGTGCTCAAGCTCGCCCTTGGGTTCGGGGTCCGCCTCGTGAAACCGGGAAAAGATCGCGCGGATCGTGTGATAGTCGAGTTGCTTGGCCATGGCGGGTGGTATGGGGAAATTTGCGCGCACGGGCAAGGGACCGCGTTACATCAGGCGCCCCCGGCGCTCGCTTCGGCCCGGTCAAGAATCTCTTGCAGGTCCGCGCCGCGTCCGAAATCCGGCGCGCATGCCTCGCCCGCCTGAATGGCCGCGATGAACTTGGCATAGTTCGTGGGCACGGGCGGTGTTTCGATGTCGCGCCACGTGGCGGTTTCCAGATCCGGCGGCAGGCAGGCGCGCAGGCGGCTGGTGTTGCCCTGCCATTGCACGTCCAGCGCGCCCTGATCCCCGTGCACCGACAGCCGCAGGTCGTTGAGGTGCCCGGTGGCAAAGCGCGTGGCCGTGATCACCCCCAGCGCACCATTGGCCAGCCGCACCTGCATCGTCGCGCTGTCATTGGCATCAAGTGTATAGTCCCCGATACGGTTGCCCGGCGCCTTGTCGAAGGTTGCCAGCTGGCAGGTCACCTCGGCCACCGGCTGATCCGCGGCAAAGGTGGCAAAGTCGAGGATGTGGATGCCCACATCCCCCAGCACGCCCTTGGAGCCATGCGCGGTGGACAGCCGCCAGAGCCATTGGCTTTCGCGGTCCCAGTGGCCCCATGCGGGCTGGACCAGCCAGCTTTGCAGATAGGAGGCCTCGATATGCCGGACAGTGCCGATGGCGCCTGCGCGCACCATGCGCGCGGCCTCTTGCAGGGCGGGCGCGTCGCGGTAGCTGAGGTTGACCATGTTCACCAGACCCGCCGCGCGGGCGGCGTCGGCCATTTCGCGGGCATGGGCGGCATTGGTGGCCAGCGGTTTTTCACAGAGCACATGCTTGCCCGCCGCGATGATCTGCATCGTGGTGGCGTGGTGGACGCCGTCGGGTGTGACATTGGCCACTGCATCGAACGCGCCCCAGTCCAGCGCATCCTGCAAGCTGGCGAACCCGGTGTCGATGCCGAACCGGGTCTGGAAGGCGGCCAGCCTGTCTGGGTCCATGTCCACGCAGGCGACGATCTGCGCGCCCGCGTCGCGGCCGAACTCTTCGGCATGTTTGTGGGCCATGCCGCCGGTGCCGAGGATCAGCAGGCGGACCGGGGCGGCCATCAGCGGAACCCCTCTTCGCCGTCCTCGTGCAGGCGGGGGCCGCGTGCGGTGATCGGTTCGGGGGCGGCCTCGACCGGTACGTTGGGCGCATCGTTGGGGTCGCCGATGCGCGCCTCGGGGTTGAACGCCCAGCGCACGCCGTTGGCGATCACGCGGCGCACGTTGGCGTCGTGATAGGTGGGATAGGTTTCGTGGCCGGGCCGGAAATAGAACACGTTGCCCGCCCCGCGTTTGTAGGTCAGGCCCGAGCGGAACACCTCGCCGCCCTGAAACCAGCTGATGAACACGGTTTCCAGCGGTTCGGGCACGCCAAAGGGTTCGCCGTACATCTCTTCGTGCTCCAGCTCGAAACTGTCGGGCAGGCCTGCGGCAATCGGGTGGTGGCGCGACGTGACCCAGAGCCGTTCGCGTTCGCCCGCCTCGCGCCAGGTGAGGTTGCAGGGCGCGCCCATCAGCCGCTTGAACGGTTTGGCAAAATGGGCGGAGTGCAGGAAGATGATGCCCATCCCGCCCCACACGGCGTCACAGACGCGGTCGACGATGGCGTCCTCGACATCGCCGTGGGCGGCGTGGCCCCACCAGATCAGCACGTCGGTCTCTGCCAGCCGCGCCTGCGTCAGCCCGTGTTCAGGGTCCTGCAAGGTGACGGAGGTTGCGCGGATGTCGTCATGGGTATTCAGCGCTGCCGCGATGCAATTGTGCATGCCGTCGGGATAGACCCCGGCAACGATCTTGTTTTCGCGCTCGTGGACGTTTTCGCCCCAAACGGTGACACGGATGGTCATGAAAGTCTCCTGCGGTGTGGTGGTCGGGGCGGCGGTTTTTCTGTGTCCAAATCGCTTTGGGACGGTAGGAACGGCCCCCGGTCAAGTCAAGCGCCCAGTGTTTGCGCAAACGGGCATGGGGGCTGCGATATTGCAAGCGGGCGGAGTTGTTGGACGGTGCGGTTTGGCCTATGCCAAAGCGAGCAGGATGGAGCACCGGCATGGACATTGAGCCCTTTGGCGTCGAGCTGTGGATGAACGAGTGGGAGACGCGCTGCGACTGGAACCTCGCGGAGACCTGCGTGGAAAGCATGACCATCGCGCAGCTGATGCAGATCGCGGGCCGGAATGACATGGATCTGGCCGAACTGATGGGCATGAAGATGACCTATGGCGCGATTGAGGGGTCGGACCGGCTGCGCGCGGCGATTGCGGCGCTTTATGATCGGCAGAGCCCGGCGCATATCGTCGTGACCCACGGCACCATTGGGGCCAACATGCTGGTGCACAAGACGCTTGTGGGGCCGGGCGATCATGTGGTGGCGGTGACGCCGACCTACCAGCAACACTATTCCATCCCGGCCAGCATCGGCGCGGAGGTCACGCAGCTGCGCCTGCGGGAGGCGGACGGGTGGTTGCCCGATCTGGAGGCGCTGCGGGCGATGGTGCGGCCCGACACGCGGCTGATTGCGCTGACCAATCCCAACAACCCAACCGGCGCGCTGATCCCGCGCGCGATGCTCGAAGAGATCGCGGACATCGCGCGCAGCGTGGGGGCCTGGGTGTTGTGCGACGAGGTGTATCGCGGGACCGACCAGACGGGCGGCGGCATGACCGCGTCCATGGCCGACCTCTATGAAAAGGGCATCAGCACCGCCAGCATGTCCAAGGCGTTTTCGCTGGCGGGCCTGCGGCTGGGCTGGGTGGCCGCCCCGCCCGACCTGATCCACGACATCATGATCCACCGCGATTACGACACCATTTCCGTGGGCATGATCGACGACCATTTCGCCACAATGGCGCTGGAGAACAGCGCCAAGGTGCTGGCCCGCAGCCACGCCATCACCCGCGAGAACCTGTCCACCCTGTCTGATTGGGTAGAGGCCGAAGACAGCATCAGTTGGGTCCGCCCGCGGTCGGGCACAACCGCCCTGCTGAAATACACCCATGACATCCCGTCGCGCGATGTCTGTGTGGACCTGCTGGAAAAGACCGGCGTGCTGCTGACGCCCGGTTCGGCGCTGGGGATGGAGGGGTATCTGCGCATCGGTTACGCCAACGCGCCGTCCGTCCTGCGCACCGGGCTGGGGCATATGTCGGCCTATCTGGCGGCCCTGCCCGACTGGAATTAGCCGCAGGAAACGGGTCGCATGGCGATCCCGCGTGCCATAGGTTCGGACCATGGAACAGACCGATCACAGCACCGCCGAACAGGGATATCATTTCAACGTCATGCGCCGGGCCATTGACCTGATCGACGGCGCGGACGCCCCGTTGAGCCTTGAGGCGCTGGCGGCCGAGATGGGCATGAGCCCCGCGCATTTCCAGCGCATATTTTCGCGCTGGGTCGGGGTGTCACCCAAGCGGTACCAGCAATATCTGGCCCTTGGCCACGCCAAGGCGCTGCTGAGCGAACGGTTCACCACGCTGGAGACCGCCCATGCCACGGGGCTGAGCGGATCGGGGCGGCTGCATGATCTGTTCCTGCGCTGGGAGGCGATGAGCCCCGGCGATTTCGCCAAGGGTGGTGCCGGGTTGACCATCTTTTGGGGCTGGTTCGACAGCCCGTTTGGTCCGGCCATCGTGATGGGCACGGACAAAGGGATCTGTGGCTTGGGCTTTGCCGCCGAGATGGGCGAGGACTGGGCCATGCAGGACCTGCTGCGCCGCTGGCCCAAGGCTGATTTTGTCGAAGACCCGATGCGCCTGCGCCCTTGGGTTCTGGCGGCCTTTGGCGCGGAGAATGCCGAGTTGAGCGAGGCGCCGCTTTACCTGATTGGCGCGCCGTTTCAGATCAAGGTCTGGGAGGCGCTGTTGCGGGTACCGTCGGGCCATGTCACCACCTATTCCGAGATCGCGGACAGCATCGGCAACCCCCGCGCCGTACGGGCCGTGGGCACCGCCGTGGGGCGCAATCCGGTCAGCTGGCTGATCCCGTGCCACCGCGCCTTGCGCAAGTCGGGGGGGCTTGGCGGCTATCACTGGGGTCTGCCGGTCAAGCGGGCGCTCTTGGCCTACGAATCCGCCCGCGCCGAGGCCTGAGCCGCGATCACGCGCCGGTCACAGTTGTGCGCGGGTTGTTGCTTATTGCATTTTCCCCCTGTTTCGGGGAACCGCGCCCCCCTATCTTGCGTTTCATAACGGGGTCTGCCCGAACAGACCCCACCCCTTCGAAGGCAGTAGGACGACAGATATGCTTAAATCCCCCCTCATCTTTGGCGTGGGCGCTATTGCAGCACTCAGCGCGTGCACGGACCCCGCCGCATTGGGAACGGTTGGCCCCAGCGGCGAGCCGATCAACGAAAACCGCAACCGGGGCGCGGCCATCGGGGCGGCGTCGGGCGCGGTGATCGGTGCCGTCGTGGGCGACCGCAACACGGCCTTGGCCGGTGCCGTCGCGGGTGGCCTGATCGGTGGCGCCATCGGTTATGACCTTGACCAGCAAGAGGCCGAGCTGCGCCGGGATCTGAACAGCAACGTGACCATCACCAACACCGGTGACCGGCTGATCGTGTCCTTCCCCGAGGCGATCCTTTTTGCCTCTGGCAGCTTTGCCGTGCGTCCGGGCCTGTCGGGTGACATGGGCGATCTGGCGGGCAGCCTGCAACGCTATCCCAACTCGACCGTGCAGATCGTGGGCCATACGGACAGTGACGGCGAAGCCGCGTTCAACCAGCAGCTGTCCGAGCGCCGCGCCAATGCGGTGGCGGATGTACTGATGCGTCAGGGCGTGCCGTTCAACCGGATCCAGACCTTTGGCCGCGGCGAAAGCCAGCCCATCGCGACGAACCTGACGCCCGAGGGCAAGGCCCAGAACCGGCGCGTCGAGATCGTCATTCTGCCCAACGCCTGATCACGCAGGTCATTTGAACCTACGGAGGCCCGGGATCCTTTCCCGGGTCTCTTGCGTTGTGGACGGAAGGTTGCGATCACGATGCAACGCGGATTGAGGTACAAGGACACGACATGACCACACCGACGCTTTTGGGGATTTCCGGTTCGCTGCGGACCGGGTCGACGAACCGCAAGTTGCTGCGCGAGGGTGCGCGGCTGTTTGGCGACTGTACCTATGTGGAGGCGGATATCCAGATGCCTCTCTACGATGGTGATCTGGAAGAGGCCGATGGCATTCCCGAGGCCGCCGAGACGCTGGCCGGGCAGATCGCCGAGGCCGACGCCGTGATCGTGTCGACGCCGGAATACAACAAGGCGCCGTCCGGTGCGCTGAAGAATGCGCTGGACTGGGTCAGCCGGGTCAAGGGCAACCCTTGGGCCGACAAGCCGCTGGCGGTGATGTCCGCCGCCGCAGGCCGCGCAGGCGGTGAGCGGGCGCAGATGGTGCTGCGGGGCTGTTTTGTGGCGTTTCGCCCGCGCATCCTGCAAGGTCCCGAGGTGCATCTGGCCGATTGCGGCAACCAGTTCGACGCCGACGGGCGGCTGACCGGGCAGCTTTATGTCGATACGCTGTCGCAACTGATGCAGGCGCTGCGGGCCGAGATCAAACGCTAGGACGCGGGCACGCTGATTTCGATCAGGTTGCCGTCGGGGTCCCGCAGATAGAGCGAGACAATCGGAAACTGCGCGCCCGTGCGGGCGACGGGGCCGTCCTCGACCGCGACGTCGTGGGCGGCCAGGTGGGCCTGCCATGTGTCGAGCGGCGTGTCCGTCAGAAAGCACAGGTCCGCGGTGCCCGGTGCGGGGCTGCGCGCCTTGGGATCGAATTCGCCACCCTGCGGGTGCAGGTTGATCTTGTGCGGACCAAAGGCCAGCGCGTGGCGGGTGCTGCCGTCGGCCACCTGAAACGGGCGGTGCGCCATGCCCAGAACCTTGGTGTAGAACGTGATCGTGGCCTGCATGTCCGCCACCGTCAGCACGAGGTGATCGAGGCGGGCGAGTGTGGGCTGTTCCATTTCCGGGCTCCGTGGCGCATGGTCTGACCCATGCAGAATGCCGATCAGACAACGACACGTCAAAGCGATGTGATGGACCCCGCCCGCGCGCAGGCGATGCAGGTGGCGATGGGCCTTGCGCCGACCCTTGCGCCGGGCGATGCGCTGCCGCCGTTCTTTCACCAGCTCTATTTCTGGACGCCGGTGGCAACCGACGGTCTGGGCCGGGACGGGCATCCGCGTGTGGGCGGGCTGATCCCCGACATGGGCCTGCCGCGCCGGATGTGGGCGGGCGGGCGGTTGGCCTTTCACGCGGCCCTGCGGCTGGGGGCCGAGGCCGAACGCGTGTCGGTATGCGAGGCCGCACAGGCCAAGACCGGCCGCACCGGGCCGCTGGCCTTTGTCACCTTGCGCCATGAGGTGTGGCAGGGCGGCGCGCTGTGCCTGACCGAGTGGCAGGACCTTGTCTACCGCGAGGACCCGGACGCCAATGCGCCCCGGCCTGTGCCACCGGACGCAGCCACGGGCGCAGAGGCCGAGCGGGAGGTGCGGTTCGACGCCACGCTGCTCTTTCGCTATTCGGCGCTGACTTTCAACGGGCACCGCATTCATTACGACCAGCCCTATGCGCGGGATGTTGAAGGGTATGGTGGGTTGGTGGTGCATGGGCCCTTGTTGGCGCAGCACCTGATGCTGATGGCGCAGGCCGATTTGGGGCCGCTCCGGACCTTTGCCTTTCGCGCGGTGTCGCCGTTGATGCACCATGAGGCCGCGACACTGTGCCGGGCGGGGCGCAAGCTGTGGGTGCGGGGGCCGGATGGGCGGCTGTGCATGCAGGCCGAAGCCTAGAGCGAGGCCGCCACTTCGAAGCCCGGCGGAATGGTGTCGCGCCCGTCGAGGATCAGGTCGGCCATGGTGGTGGCGACCTTGGGGGCCATGCCAAAGCCGATCTTGAACCCGCCATTGGCGATGAAATGTCCCGGTCGGTCGGGCCATGCGCCCAGCATGGGTGCGCGGCTGCGGCTGCGCGGGCGCAGCCCGGCCCAGCGGGCGATCACGGGCGCATCCGCCAGCGCAGGTACGGCAGCGCGCGCGCGGGCCACGATATCGTCCAGTTGTGCGTCCGTGCCGGTGGGTTCCGCAAATTCGCGTTCTGTGGTTGAGCCAATGGCGGTGGTGCCGTCGGCATGGGGGATGATGTGCAGCGTGTCGGCAAAAAGCTGCGGCGCATCCGGCAGGGCGAGGTCGAGCAGGGCCGCCTGCCCCTTGATCCCTGCGCCCACGAGGCGGCTGTGCCCGGCATTCAGCGCCTCAAGGCCCGCCACACCCGTGGCGTGGATCGTAATGTCGGTGTCTTTGCCTTCCGGTTTGATCTCAACGCCGCGCGCCGCCAGTGCCGCGACCAGTGCCATGCAGGATTGGCGCGGGTGAATGCGGCCGCTGAGCGTGTCGTGGATCTCCATCCCCGTGGGGCTGTGCGCCGCCCAGTGCGGGTCGGCCACGGGCCGCACCGTCCAGGTCGCGGCATCGCCCCAGAGCGTCTGTGCCGATGCGCTGCGGGCCTGGGCCAGCGCGAGGGCCGCGTCGTCGGCGATGGGCTGGCAGCGGCCCGTGCGGCCATAGCCCGATGGCTGGCCGCCTGCCGCTTCGACCTCGGCCCAGAACCCTTTGGCCATCAGCAGGCTGTCCAGCTGGAACTGTTTCTTGGGGTTCCAGTTTTCCGGCACATGCGGGGCCAGCGCACCCACGATGCCGCCACTCGCCGCGGCGGCAGGGCCATGCGGGTCGATCACCTGCACCGACGCGCCGCGCGCGCGCAGCACCCATGCAATCGACAGGCCGAATATGCCCGCGCCGCGAACCGTGATCTCTGCCGTTGCCAATGTCTGTCTCTTGTCCCAAGGTCGCCGCGACCCTCTTACTAGGACCACCCATGCAGGACCAGCACGCAGAGCTTGAATGGCGCGACAGTGGCGTGCCGGTGTCCACGCGGTTTGACGACCCGTATTTCAGCCTCGACAATGGGCTGGCCGAGACGCGGCATGTGTTTCTGGACGGCAATGACCTGCCCGCGCGGTTTCGGGACGGGTTCCATATTGCGGAGCTTGGCTTTGGCACGGGCCTCAATTTCCTGACGGCGTGGGCCGCGTGGCGGGATGCGGGCGTAGCGGGGCGGTTTCGTTTCACGAGTTTCGAGGCCTATCCGATGGAGCCGGACGCGATGGCCCGCGCGCTTGCCGCCTTTCCCGAGGTGGCAGGGCTGGCCGCCCCTTTTCTGGCAGCGGGTGGCGGGTCGGCCACATTTGACGACGCAGAATTGACGGTGATCCACGGTGATGCGCGTGAGGCCCTGCCGGGTTGGCCGGGTCGCGCCGATGCGTGGTTTCTGGACGGGTTTTCGCCTGCGAAAAACCCTGAATTGTGGGGCGCGGACCTGATGGGGCAGGTTGCGGCGCACACTGTCCCCGCGGGGACAGCGGCCACCTACACGGCCGCGGGGTTCGTGCGCCGGGGCCTTGAGGACGCCGGGTTCACCGTCACGCGCGGGCCGGGCTTTGGTCGCAAGCGGCACATGACGCGGGCGGTTTTGGGATGAGCCAGGGCAACAACACGCGGCTGGGCATTGCGCTGATGATCGCGGTGTCGGTTGTCTTTGCCAGTCAGGACGGGATTTCGCGGCATCTGGCGGGGGAATACAACGTCTTTATGGTGGTGATGATCCGGTACTGGTTCTTTGCGGCCTTTGTCATCACGATTGCGGGGCGCAAGGCGGGCGGGCTGCGGGCGGCGGCGCGCACAAGCCAGCCGGTTGTGCAGGGGCTGCGCGGGCTGCTGCTGGCCGCCGAGATCTGTGTCATGGTCACCGCCTTCACCATTCTGGGGCTGGTAGAGAGCCACGCGGTCTTTGCCGCCTATCCGCTGCTGGTGGCCGCGCTGTCGGGGCCGATCCTGGGCGAGCATGTGGGCTGGCGACGCTGGGCGGCGATTGGTGTGGGGTTCGTGGGCGTTCTGTTCATCCTGAAGCCCGGTCTGGGCGTGTTCGACCCGGCGGCGGTGATCCCGCTGGCCTCGGCGGTGATGTTCGCGGTCTATGGCCTGCTGACGCGCTATGTCGCGCGGGATGACAGCACGGCGACCTCGTTCTTTTGGACGGGCACGGTGGGCGCGGTCGCGATGACCTGCGTGGGCGTATGGTTTTGGGAGCCGATGAGTGCGGGCGATTGGTTGTGGATGGGCGCGCTGTGCCTGACGGGGGCGTCGGGGCACTGGCTGCTTATTCGCACCTACGAGGTGGCGGAGGCGAGCGCGGTGCAGCCGTTTGCCTATTTCCAGATGGTGTTTGCCGCCCTTGTGGGCCTCGCCGTCTTTGGCGAGGTGTTGGAGATCAACGTGGTGATCGGCGCGCTGATCATCGTGGGCGCAGGGCTATTCACCCTGTGGCGCGAACGGCAGCAGGGTTGAGCCGCCCAGTTCCTGCGAAAACGGCACCGGCAGCGCATCGCCGCCCAGCCGGGCGCGGTAGATGGGCAGGCTTTCGGTGACGCGCATCACATAGTTGCGGGTTTCGCGGAAGGGGATGAATTCGATCCAGTCGACCAGCGCATCCTCGCCCTGCCCGCGCGGATCGCCATAGAGGTCCATCCAGCGGATCGGGCGGCTGGGGCCTGCGTTATAGGCCGCGGACATCATCACCACGTTGCCGTCGAACCGCCCCGCCAGCTGGCTGAGGAACTCGGACCCCAGTTCGGCATTGTAGACAGGATCGGAGGTGAGCCGCGCGGTGCTGTGTTCGGCGCTGCGGCCAAGGTCACCGGCCACCTCGGCGGCGGTGGCGGGCATGATCTGCATCAGCCCGCGCGCGCCGACGCCCGATTGTACGACCGGGTCAAATTCGCTTTCGCGTCGGGCGATGGCCAGCGACATTTCGGGCGCCATGGGCAGGTCGGCCTGCGCCAGCGGGTGGAGCGCATAATAGGGCGCGTGCAGGGTGATGCCGCGCTGTGCCACGCGTTTGCCGATCATCACGGCCAAATGCGGCTGGCCCGCGTCGATGGCGGCCTGCCCCAGCTGACCCGCGGTGTCGCGGTCGAGGTCTTCGGCGAGGTGGGTCCAGAACCGTTCGGCGAGGCTCAGCTCGCCCGAGGCTTGCAGCAGCAGGCCCGCCTCGAAGAGGTCGCGCCGCGCAAGGTCGGAGGTGCGCCAATCCTCGAATGTCTCGGCCCCGTCCAGGTCGGGATCGACAGGCAGCCCGCCGCGTTCAGCGGCGAGCAGCCCGTAGAATGTCGTCTGGAACTGCGCCCCGTCGGCATAGGAGGCCTGCGCGGCGTCTGGCTGACCCGCCGCCTCGTGCGCGCGCCCGATCCAGTAGCCCGCCCGCCCACGCGAGATTGGCGAGGCGATGGCGGCGCGGTGGTTCTGGAAATGCTCAAGCGCCAGTTCGGGGTCATCCAGTTGCCGCAGGGCAATGAACCCGGCCAGCCATTCGAGGTCGGCGTAATGCGACCCTTCGGTCAGGAAATGCCGTGCAGCCAGTTGATAGGCCAGGGCCGGGTCGCCGTCGCGCATCTCGTCCCGCGCCATGGCGCGGCGGCGGTTGGACCATGCGCCGGGCTGGCCCAGCGCCTCGATCGAACGCGACCTTTCGCGCAGCAGCGCCTTGGCATCGGCCCAGCGCCCCTTGCGGATGCGCCATTCGAACCGGTCGTGGGCCAGACCGGGATCCTGCGCCAGCGCGGCCGGCACCGCATCGATGCGGGCGTCAACGGCGTCCGACAGGGACTGGAGTGCCAGCCGCGCACGGGCCAGTGCCGCCGGACCCTCGGGCACCAGCGGCAGCATCCGTGCGGCATCCGCGCCCGCGCGGTCCCACAGCATCGCCTCAAGGCGCGCGGCATGGTGCGGCGCGATCAGATCGGCGTGGCGCGACAGGAACAGATCATGGGTGCCCGCCGACATACGCATCGATCGCCATGCCAGCACTAGCGTCGCCTCGGCGTCACCCGCATTGCCTTGCGCGATTTGCGCGGCGGCATAGTCCAGCGCGCCCTGCGCCGTTTGCGGGCCCTGTTCGGCATAGAAGGCCAGCACCGCCGCGGACCCGGCCTCGGCCACTGCCGGTTCGGATTTGCGGCGCATCAGTGCAAGGCCAGGCCAGTCGGGGCGCCGGTCGATGAAATCCGTCACCTCGGCATAGGTCCCGCGCCCGGCGCGCAGGCGTTGCCATTCGATGACATCCGCCGCCACCGGCCCGTCGCGCGCCGCCAGCCGGGCCGCCGTGGCCCAGTCCCCGCCGCGCAGCGCATCCATCGCCCAGCCCAAGGGGCGGGGCCGTTCGGCCAAAGAGGCCACAGCAGTCAGAAAAAGCACCACGAGGGCGAGGGCAATCCGGCTCATCTCTTGCAATTCCTTGTCCTGCGGGGCTAGAGCCTCTGAGCATATGGCCGTCCTGTGACGTTTCAACTCACGATCAGGAAATATGCCATTTCATCCCAGGCCCTCTGCCTGCCACACGTAAAAAAGGAGCGTGAGAATGTTTAAAGGTTCTATGCCTGCCCTCGTCACGCCGTTTCGTAACGGCGCTTTGGATCTGGAATGCCTCAAGAAGCTGGTCGAGTGGCATATTGGTGAAGGCACAAACGGATTTGTGCCCGTCGGCACCACCGGCGAAAGCCCGACCCTGACCCATGAAGAGCACGAGACCGTGATCGAAACCGTGGTCAAGGCGACCGCGGGCCGGGTGCCGGTGATTGCGGGCGCGGGGTCGAACAACACGGTCGAGGCGATCCGTTTCGTGCAGTTCGCCGAACGTGTGGGCGCCGATGCCGCGCTGGTCGTCACACCCTATTACAACAAGCCCACACAGAGGGGCCTGATCGCGCATTTCACCGCGCTGCATGATTGTGCCGATATCCCGATCATCATCTACAACATCCCCGGCCGGTCCGTGATCGACATGACGCCCGACACGATGGGCGCGCTGGCGGCCCTGCCCCGGATCGTGGGTGTCAAGGACGCAACGGGTGATCTGGCGCGTGTCTGCGATCAGCGTATGGCCTGCGGGCCGGACTTTATCCAGCTGTCGGGCGAGGACGCCACGGCCCACGGGTTCAACGCCCAGGGCGGCGTCGGCTGTATCTCGGTCACGGCGAATGTGGTGCCCAAGCTGCTGGCGCAGATGCAGGCCGCGTGCCTTGCGGGCGATTATGCCACCGCGCTCGAGATCCAGGACAAGGTGATGCCGCTGCACAAGGCGATTTTCATGGAGCCCGGTCTGGTAGGCGCGAAATACGCGATGTCGCGTCTGGGCCTGTGTTCGGACGAAGTGCGCCTGCCGCTGACCAGCCTTTCGGACGAGACCAAGGCCAAGGTCGACGCGGCACTGGTCCATGCGGGCGTTGCCTAGGCCGCATGCCTGCGGATAGCGTCGGGACATGACGCTTTGTGCCTTTGATATCACCGACGCCTCTGCCGCCCCGGCGGCAGATGGCCCCCTGCCCTTGGCAGGGTATCGGTGGACCCATTTCGATCTGACCGATGCGGACCTGCCTGCGTTTCTGGCAGCACATGTGCCCGAGATCCCGGCCGCCGCGCTGACCGCGCCGGAGACGCGCCCGCGCTGTGACCGGTTTGGCGACGGGCTGATCCTGAACCTGCGGGGTGTGAACCTGAACGCGGACGGGCCGCTGGACCAGATGGTGGCCGTGCGCCTGTGGGTCACGGCGGACCGGGTTGTGTCCGTGCGCATGCGAAGGGTGTTCGCGCTGGATGCGCTGCGGCAGGAGGCCGAGACCGGTCACGCCCCCGCCACGCCGATGGCCTTTGTTACTGCGCTGGCCGGGCGGCTGATGGGCCGGGTGCAGGACAGTGTCTTTGATCTGAGCGCGCGCATCGATGCGATGGAGGACAGCGTACAGGACGATGACGCGCCGCTGCCTGCCGATCTGGCCGAGGAGCGGCGCATGGCGATCCGGCTGCGCCGTTACCTCGCCCCGCAGCGCGATGCGCTGGTGGCGCTGGTGGGCACGGACAGCCCGCTGATGACGCAGACCCAGCGCGACCTGCTGCGCGAGCAGGCGAACCTTGCCAAGCTGGCGGTCGAAGAGCTGGAGGCGTTGATTGCCCGCATGACGGCGGTGCAGGACCACCACACCGCGCAGGCGGCGCTGAAACAGGGGCACAACGGGTATGTGCTGTCGATCGTGGCCGCGGTGTTCCTGCCGCTGGGATTTGTCACCGGCCTTTTTGGCGTGAATGTGGGCGGGATGCCGGGCCTCGACAGCCCTTGGGCCTTTGCCGCGCTGAGTGCGGGCCTTGTTGCCCTGACGGTGGCGGCGGTCGCGGTGATGCGTTGGCTGAAGTGGATCTGACGCCCACTGTCACATAGTTGACGAATTATTTCATTGTGAGGGTGCTGCGTTCGTGTTCCTTTTGCCGCAGCGCGACGACAATTGCAGGACCAATCCCATCCCAGCCTCCAGACACCAATCGATCCGTATCGTGCGCGAGGGCCTGCCAGAGGTGTACCCGCGCCTGTGGCGATACGCGATGTCGCTGACCGGGCGCAGGGATTGGGCAGATGATCTGATCCAGACCACCTGTGTGCGCGCACTGGACAAGGCCGAACAGTTCGAGCCCGGCACCCATCTGGACCGCTGGATGTTCCGCATGGCCCAGCGCATCTGGCTGAACGAGTTGCGGTCGCGCAAGGTGCGCACCGGTGGCGGGCTGGTGCCGGTCGAGGAGATCGACATCGCGGACAAATCTCCTGACACGGAAGTGAATATTTTTGCACGTGAAGTGTTGAACAAGGTGAACTCCCTGCCGGAGGCGCAGCGTCAGGCCGTTGTGCTCGTCTATGTCGAGGGGTTCAGTTACAAGGAAGCCGCCGAGGTCATGGAGATCCCGATCGGCACGGTGATGAGCCGTCTTGCAGCCGCACGCAAACGGCTGAATACGGAGATGGCCGAGATGCAGGCAAGGGTGACATGACGGACGCGCGCCAGTTCACAGACGAAGATCTGACCGCCTTTCTGGATGGAGAGGCGGACGACGCGCTGCATGCCGCGATTGAGGCCGCGTTGGAAACAGACGCCGCACTGGCCGAACGGATGGCGGCGCTGGATTTGCCGCTGGCCCCGATAGTCGAGGCCTATGACGCCCTGCTGGCCACGGCACCTGCGATGCCGGCATTCGAGATGGATGCGCCCGCCCCCCCGCGCCCGCGCGGGTTGTGGGCCAAGGGGGCGGCCCTCTTTGGCTCTGGTCTGGCCGCGGGTCTGGCGGTGGCGGTGTTCACCGGATTTGGCACGCCCGAGCCGCAGCAGCGCGGCTGGGTGTCCTTTGTCGCCAGCTATCAGGCGCTTTACACGACGGCCACGCTGGACGGTGCCACGCCCTCGCCGCAGGAGGCGGAGGTGCAGCTAGCGCGGGTGTCGGACGCGCTGGGCTTGGATCTGCGCGGGTTGCCGGTGGCGCAGAGTTTGACGTTCAAACGCGCGCAGGTGCTGGGGTTCAACGGCAAGCCGCTGGTCCAGATCGCCTATCTGCGCGACGACGGGACGCCGGTGGCGCTGTGCATCATTGCGGCCGGTCCGGAGGGCAAACCGCTGAGCATGGGGGCCGCCGAGGGGCTGGACATCGCGCGGTGGAACACGCCGGGTTTCGGGTTCCTGCTGATTGGCGGGGACGACGCGGCCCCGCTGGCGGACGAGGCCGAAACCTTCCGCGACTGGAGCCGTGACACCGCCGCCTGAGCGGCACGGGGTCGTTTCCATGCCATGAACGATCCCATCAATCACCCCAGTATTATCCCACCCCTGCCCTGATTGTGCCGTGTTTGAGGTCGATACCTGATCCTCGAACCGCATGATTGAAAGGGACGGGCATGGACCGCCTCACTGAAATGGAAGCATTTGCCACGGTCGTGGACCAAGGTGGCTTTACCGACGCCGCAAAGAAGATGGGCATTTCCAAGTCCGCCGTGTCCAAACACGTGTCGTCGCTGGAGGCCCGTCTGGGCGCACGGCTGCTGAACCGCACCACCCGTCGGGTCAGCCCGACCGAGATTGGTCTGGCCTATTACGACCGTGCCCGCCGCGTTCTGAATGATGCGGGCGAAGCGGATTCGCTTGTCACCTCGATGCAATCGGCGCCCTCGGGCCTCTTGCGTATCTCGGTTGCGACGGATTTTGGCGTCAACCACCTGTCGCCGCGCCTGTCGGAATTCCTCGCCGATTTCCCGGACATCACGGTCAACATGGTGCTGAACAACCGCTATGTTGAGTTGATTTCCGAAGGGTTCGACATGGCCGTGCGCATCGGAGAGCTGGAAGACAGCACCCTGCGGGCCCGCAAGCTGACCGAAACCACCAAGCGGATGATCGCGAGCCCCGCCTATTTCGAAAAATACGGCCGCCCCGAAAAGATCGACGATCTGAACGAGCACAAGCTGCTGCACTATTCCAACCAGTCGTCTGGCAATGTCTGGAAACTGACCGCGCCCTCGGGTGAAAAGCGTCAGGTCCGCACCGCCGGCTGGCTGAGCGTGAATGACGGGCAATCCCTGCTCAATGCCGCGATCTCGGGTCTGGGCATCGCCTATCTGCCGAGCTTTCTATACTCGGATGCCATGGAACAGGGTTTGGTCGAGGATGCGATCCCCGAGCTGCCCATGGAGACCCAAGGCATCTACGCCGTGTACCCGCCGGGTCGGTTCACCCAGCCCAAGGTCCGCGCGTTCATTGATTTCCTGGTCCATGCCTTCGCCGAAAAGGGCCCGGCGGACTGGTAACACTCTCCCAACCAACCTCCCCTCGGTTGACCTGCCCCGATGCCTTGCGCATCGGGGTTTTTCTTTGCCGAGGGTCGACATGGCAATGCAGGGCCTATCGCCCGTCAGTTCGGGTCGTTTTCGCGCACGACGATCACTTCGACCCGACGGTTGGCCTCGCGGCCCTCGGGGGTCAGGTTGGTCGCCACGGGGGACAGATATCCCATGCCCTCGGCCTCGATCCGGTCGGGGTTTGCGCCATATTGCGTGATCAGCGCGTCGCGCACTGCCTGCGCACGGGCGCGCGAGACAGATATGTTGGCCTCTAGCGCGCCCACCGTATCCGTGTGACCCACCAGCGCGATTTGCAGGCCCGGCCGCGTTTCCAGTAGGGCTGCCAAGGCGGCCAGTTCCGGCGTGTCGGGGTCGGCCAGGGCCGTGGTGCCCACGGCGAAATCGAGGCTGTCCAGTACCACCGATCCCGATTGAAGCAGTTGCGCAGTCAGATCGGCCTTGGTCACCGGATCCACGGGCAATGGTGCCGCCGGTGCGGGTGCGGGCGCCTCGACATCTTCACCCACCTGCACGATCTGGAGGTAGGCCGCCCCGGCCGCCGTGCTGCCGATCACCGAGACGGCGGTGCCGGTGTCGGGGTGCAGGGCACTGATCACGTGAAAGGCGCGGATGTTGACGAACATGTTGGGCGCGGGCAGCACCTCTGTTGAAAAGCGGAAGTCGAACCCGCCGCAGTGCACATCGGCGCAATCCAGGAGCACGTCATAGCCTGCCGCCGCCAGTTGGTCGCGCAAGGGGGCCACGATTTGCAGCGGCGTCAGCCCCCCGGTCGAGATGCGGTAGGCGCGGCGCTGTACCGGGCCTTCGATGATGCGGGTGGGTAGGGCCCCGTCGGCAAAGGGACCGACGGGCAGCGACACCTGTTCCAGCGCGCTGTCGCGGGCGGCGGTTTCACGTGCGTTGGGCGGCAGGGAGAATTGCAGCGCCGCCACCGGGCCGCAGATCACGGCCAAGAGCAGCGCCGCGCAGTTCCGTGCCGTGCGCCCCACGATGCTAGCGGGCCTGCGCGTGGTATTCGGGGTTGGGCACCATGCCGGTCGCGCTGGCCACCCGGTTGGACATGTTGAAGAACGCGGCCACGTTGATCAGGTCCCAGATGTCGCGGTCGCTGATGCCCTGGTCGCGCAGCGCCTGCCTGTCGGCCTCCTCGATCTGGGCGGAGGCCAGCGTCACCCGTTCGGCAAAGGCCAGCATCGCGCGTTGGCGCGGGGTGACGTCAGCGACGCGCCAGTTCATGACCAGCGCCTCACCCAGTGCGGGATCACCGGACAGTTGCCGCACCGCCGCCCCGTGCGCTGTCAGGCAGTAGTGGCAGCGGTTCGTGGCGCTGACCACGACGGCGACCATCTCGCGTTCCAGTTTGGTCAGGCCGCTGTCGGCGAGCATCAGGTCGTTGTAGAGGCCGGTGAAGGCGTTCAGCTTGTCGATGTCAAAAGCGTGCGCCTTGAGGACGTTGGGCACCATGCCAAGCCGGTCCTGACAGATGTCGAAATATTTCTGCGTCTGTGCGGGCAGTGGGTCGACCATGGGCAGATCGAGGGCGGTGGGCTGGTCTGTCATGGCGGTGTCGGTCACGTCTGTTGCGGCTGTGCCCGGTAATGATAGCCGCCAATGGGCTGAAAACCCAAGCCTTGGTAGAGCGCATTTGCCGCGACATTGTTCGCCGTCGTCAGAAGGGCGATGGAATGTGCGCCGTTTTCGTGCGCCCAGACTGCGGCGCGGCGCATGATCCATTGGGCGACGCCCTGCCTGCGCTGGTGGGCCAGCACCTCGACCGCGTGGACCATGGCGATGCCGTCGTGCAGGGCCACGAACCCCACCCCTGCGGGCTTTTCGTTCCAGCGGGCGAGGATGGCGGTCTTTGTTTCCGCGCGGGCCATGGTGGCCAGCCGCGCGGGGCCGATGCCGCCCTTGGCCCAGATTTCTTCCATGATGGCGAGCGGTTCCCAGATGGCAAAGGCGGTCACGCGGGGGATCGGGATATTGGTGAGGGTTTCGACCGGCGCGATATAGCCGTTGGTCGGGTCCACGATGTCATAGCCACGCGCGGCCAGCGCCTGATCCAGCGCGTCCTCGCCCGGTTTGACCATAAAGAGAGGCGGTTGCCCGTGGTCGCGCATGGCGGTTTCGGCCGTCTGGATATCCGCGCCGGGTGCGTTCGCGGTGGCCGCCGATACACGTTTGCCGCCGCCCTCACCGATACGCAGGGTCCAATCGGCCAGCGTGATGCGCCGCGCGGCAGGCCATGTGCCGTCAAGTGCGGCGTAGAAGGCCGCAGGCATCGTCATGCGGGAAAGTGGGCGTTCAGCGCGGCCACGCAGGTGTCGACCATGGCAGCATCCGTGCCGCGGATCACGACATTGGCGCCGTATTTGCCGTCTTTCTGGAACGGGTAGGACCCGATGCTGAGGTCTGGATACGCGCCGGCCAGTTCGCCCAAGGGCCCCGCGATGTCGCCCTCGCCCCGGTCGATGCGGACGGTGCGCGACACCAGCGGGTCGCCCCCGGTGAGCGTCGGCAGGACGCTGGCCACCATCGCCTGAAACACCGACGGCACCCCCGCCATCACGTGCACGTTGCCCATGGTAAAGCCCGGCGCGGTGGACACGGGGTTGTCGATCAGGGTCGCGCCGTCGGGGATGCGGGCCATGCGCAGGCGGGCCGCGTTCAGCTCCAGCCCGGATTTGGCGTAATGCGCCTCGAGCAGGGCGCGGGCATCGGCGCGCACGTCGATTGGCGCGTCAAAGGCCGCGGCAATGCAGTCGGCGGTGATGTCATCATGGGTGGGGCCGATGCCGCCGGAGGTGAACACCGTATCATAGGCCGCCGACAGCGCCCGCACCGCGGCCACAATGGCGGGTTGGTCATCGCTGACGACCCGGACTTCGCGCAGGTCGATCCCGGCTTCGGTCAGTTGGCCTGCAAGATAGTGCATATTGGCGTCGCGGGTGCGGCCTGACAGGATCTCGTCTCCGATGACGAGCATGGCGGCGGTGGGGTTGGGCATTGCGGGCCTCCTTGTGTGCAGGGCCTGCCACGGTATAGGGCTGCGCCCATGCGCTTTCAAACCGAACTTGTCCCCGCCACGCTGATCCGCCGCTATAAACGGTTTCTGGCCGACTGCACGCTGGCGGACGGGCGCGAGGTGGTGGCGCATTGCGCGAACCCAGGTTCGATGATGGGGCTGGCCGAGCCGGGTATGCGCATCTGGCTGGAGCCGAACGACGACCCCAAGAAGAAACTGAAATTCGGCTGGCGGCTGGTGGAGCATGGCGGGGGCCATTTTACCGGTGTCGACACATCCGTGCCCAACCGCGCCCTGCGCGCGGCGTTCGAGGCCGGGGTGGTGCCGGGATTTGACGGCTACACCACTGTGCGCCCCGAGCAGAAATACGGCGAAAACAGCCGGATCGATTTCCTGTTGCAGGGGGACGGGTTGCCCGATGCCTATGTGGAGGTCAAATCCGTGACTTTGTCGCGCACGCCGGGGCTGGCCGAATTTCCCGACAGTGTGACCGCACGCGGGGCCAAGCATCTGGGGGAACTGGCGCGCGTGGCGCAGGCCGGGCACTGGGCCGTGATGCTGTATCTGGTGCAGCGCACGGATTGCGACCGCTTTGCGCTCGCGGCCGATATCGACCCTGCCTATGCTGCGGCCTATGCGCACGCGTCTGGCGCGGGGGTGGAAACCCTGTGCCTTGGCACCCATATTTCGCCTGATGGAGTGACTGTGGCCGCGCCCATTCCGGTCAACACACAGGCTTGACTGGTCCTTTTCGCCGCAGTGCAGTATAGTGTCGGACGCATTTTGCTGATGGAGCAGACCTTGAACCACGAAACCCGCGGCCGCCTGACCAAGGATGGCATTCGCATTTATGACGACGCCGACTTTGCCGGTATGCACGCCGCTGGACGCCTCGCCGCCGAGATCCTCGACGCGATGGCACCGCTGGTGTTTCCCGGCCAGACCACTGGCGCCATCGACCGCCGCATCACCGAAATGGTCGAAGAGGCCGGGGCCACGTCTGCCACCATCGGCTACAAGGGCTACAAGCACGCCAGCTGCATCAGTGTGAACCACGTGGTGTGTCACGGTATTCCCGGCGACAAGGTCCTGAAGGACGGCGACATCCTGAACATCGACGTGACGGTGATTGTGGACGGCTGGTTCGGCGACACAAGCCGGATGTATGTGGCGGGCAAGCTGCCGCGCAAGGCCGAGCGGCTGATCGAGATCACCCATGACGCGCTGATGCTGGGCATCGAGGCGGTCAAGCCGGGCAACACCTTTGGTGACATCGGCCACGCCATTCAGGGCTATGTCGAGAGCCACCGCATGTCCGTCGTC
Source organism: uncultured Tateyamaria sp. (assembly GCF_947487805.1). Taxonomy (GTDB): domain Bacteria; phylum Pseudomonadota; class Alphaproteobacteria; order Rhodobacterales; family Rhodobacteraceae; genus Tateyamaria. The sequence continues at coordinate 217,589 of NZ_CANKXW010000003.1, forward strand.
CGGGACTTCTGCGGCCACGGGCTGGGCCGGGTGTTTCACGCGCCGCCCAACGTGCTCCACTATGGCCGTCCGGGCACCGGCGCGGTGCTGGAGCCGGGCATGTTCTTTACCATCGAACCGATGGTGAACCTGGGCCGTCCCGAGACCAAGACGCTGGCTGATGACTGGACGGCTGTGACCCGCGACAAGTCGCTGTCGGCACAGTTCGAACATTCGGTCGGTGTGACCGAGGATGGGGCCGAGATCTTTACCCTGTCCCCTGCGGGCAAGTTCCACCCGACATACTAGGCGCGTCACTGCACCGCTTTGCGGTGCGGTCCGGCGATGGCGGCAAGGGCGAGGATCAGGCCCGACACGGTGGCGATCATGCCCGCCGCGCTGACCGAGGCGGAGGCCCCGACCCAGAGCGGGCCATAGCCTGCGAGCACGTAACCGACGATGGCCGACAGCGCGGCAAAGCCCGCCGACCACGCGACCTGTCGGCCCAGCCTGTTGGTCATCATCCGCGCCGCCGCCGCCGGGCAGATGAACATCGCAATCACGATGATCGACCCCACCGCGTCAAAGGCTGCGACAGCCGCGATCGCCGACACCACCACCAGTGCAAGCCCCAGTGGCCCGGTGCGCAGGCCCATGCCGCGCGCGAACCCTTCGTCAAAGGTGGACATCGCGAGGGGGCGCCAGAACACGAAGAGGAACAGCGCCACCACCAGCAGGGCCAGCGCCATACGGGGCAGTTCCACAGGCAGGCCCGCCAGTGCCGCCGGGTCCAGCAGTGAGGCCCAGCCGGTGGCATCCAGCCAGATCAGGCTTTCCAGATTGCCAAAGAGCGCGTGTTCGACGTCGAGATGCACGTTCGAGGTGTCCGACCGTTCCAGCAGCAGCACACCGGCGGCAAACATCGCGGTGAACACGACCCCCATGGCGGCACCGGATTCGATCCGGCCCAGACGGCGTATGACGTCGATGACCACTACTGCCGCGATGGCCGCCCCGGCGGCACCAATCAGCATCGGGCCGGTGGCCACGGCGCCGGTCACCAGAAACGCCACCACGATGCCCGGCAGGACAACGTGGCTGATCGCGTCACCGATCAGCGCCTGACGCCGCAGCAGCAGGAAGTTCCCCGGCAGCGCGCAGGCCACGGCGACGCAGATCCCGATCAGGATCGGCGGCAGCGACAAAGCGACGAATTCGGCCCCCATCATGCCACCACCTGTGGTGCGTCGATGCGGGCGTCCACCGCGCGCAGTTGGTCCTGGGTCAGCACGTCTTCGATCGGGGTGAGGCCGTCATAGCGGGAGGCGGCCACGGCAAAGCTTTGGTCGCGGCGCACGATGGACCAGCGGGTTTCATCCAGCAGCGCCTTGGCCGCGGCGGCCTGCCCTTCGGCGGTGGCGACCCCGTCGGGCAGGATCAGGCCGGCGCGGTGCAAAAGGCGGCGGGTGAGCGCCTCGAATATCGGTTGGCCCTGGGCCAGCGCCAAAAGGCCCTGCCGCATGTGCACGCGCCGTTGGTAGCGCCGGTGCATCAGCACGGAGGCCAGCACCCCGCGTCCGGGCGAAAAGAGGAGCGACGCGAGAAACAGGCCAAAGCCTACCAGCACGATGATCGGCCCCGTGGGCAGGGCCGGCGCCACCGCCGACAGCGCCGCACCGACATAGCCCGACACCCCACCAACCGCGCCCGCGATCCACACCACGCGGTCGGCCCGTTCGGTCCAGAACCGCGCTGTAACCGCCGGGACAATCAGAAGGGCCACGATCAGGATCAGGCCCACCACCTTGAGGCCCACGACCGTGACCACCAGCACCACACCCATCATCGCCAGATCGACGCGCGCCAGCGACCAGCCCGTCGCCTGCGCGTATCCGGGGTCAAAGGCCGCCAGCGTCAACGGCCTGCGCAAGAGCACGACCAGCGCCAGCACCAGCGCCGCCGAGGCCGCCAGCAGGATCGCATCCCCGCGCAGCATTCCCGCGGTGGACCCCAGAAGGAACCCTTCGAGGCCCGCCTGCCGCCCGGTGTTCATGGTCTGGATCACGGTGAGGATGACGACGCCGAGGCCAAAGAAGACCGACAGCACCGCCCCGATGGCCGCATCCTCGCCCAGCCGGGTCCGTGCGGTCAGCCACTGTACGCACAAAAGGCCCAGCGCCGCCGACAGCGCAGCACCCAACAGCAGCCCCGGCAGCGCGCGCCCGTCACCGCCCAGCGCCACCATCACCACAAAGGCCAGCCCCACCCCCGGCAGGGTCGCGTGGCTGATCGCGTCGCTGACAAGCGCGCGTTTGCGCAGAAAGAGGAAGGTGCCCGCGACCCCCGCCGCCATGCCCAGCAGGGCGGCGCCAAGGGTGACCAGCGTGGCGTTGTAGCCCAGCTGCAACAGCAGCGCGTCGGCCCACATGGCCTAGCCCGCCACGCTTTCCGGATCGGCGCGCGCGGTGGTGAGGCGGCCGCCATAGGTGGCTTGCAGGTTGTCCTCGGTAAAGACGTGCGCCACCGGCCCGGCGGCCACGACCTGTGTGTTCAGCAGCACGACATCGTCGAAGTAGTCCGGCACAGTGGCCAGATCGTGATGCACGGCCACGACTGTCCGGCCCGCGTCACGCAGGGATTTCAGCACGGCGATGATCGCCTTTTCGGTGGCGGCGTCGACCCCGGCAAAGGGTTCATCAAGCACGTAGAGATCCGCCTCTTGCGCCAGTGCGCGGGCGAGGAACACGCGTTGTTGCTGGCCGCCGGAGAGCTGGCCGATCTGGCGGGTGGCAAAGTCGGTCATGCCGACGCGGTCGAGGCAGGCCATCGCCTGGGCCCGGTGCGTGGCGCGCACGCGGCCCAACAGGCCCAGCTGGCGGTACATACCCATCAGCACCACGTCGATGACGCGGGTGGGGAAATCCCAGTCCACGCTGGCGCGTTGCGGCACATAGGCGATGCGGTCGCGCATCCGGTCCAGCGGCTGGCCCAGCATGGCGACCGTCCCCGCCAGCGGCGTGATCACGCCCAGCGCGGCCTTGAGCAGGGTCGATTTGCCCGCCCCATTCGGGCCGACAATGGCGGTCATAGCCCCGGCGCGCACGGTGACATCGACGGAAAAGATCGCGGGCGTCTGGCCATAGGATACGGTCAGGCCACGCACGGCCAGCGGGCTGGCCATGCGCGCGGCCTCGGTCAGTTTTGCGTCGTCCTGCACCAATGCGAGTGTCATGCGGCCCCCTGCAATCTGCCCAGCCGTCCGGCGGCGGGAACATCCGCGCCCAGTGCGCGGGCGATGGTTGTCACGTTGTGGTCGATCATGCCCAGCCAGGTGCCTTCGTAAGTGCCCTCGGGCCCCATCGCGTCGGAGAAGAGCGCGCCGCCGATCTGTACGTCGTGCCCGCGCGCCGCGGCCCCTTCGATCAGGGCGCGGATGTTGCGGTCCGAGACGGAGGTTTCGACAAACACCGCGGGCAGATCGCGGTCCACCAGCAGGTCGACCAGCGTGCCGATCCGGTTCAGGCCCGCCTCGCTTTCGGTCGAGATGCCCTGGATGCCCAGCACGTCAAACCCATAGGCCGCGCCGAAATAGCCAAAGGCGTCGTGGGCGGTCAGCAGGATACGGCGGTCAGGCGCGACCGCCTTGAGCGCGTCGCGGGAATAGGTTGCAAGTGCGGCGGCCTCGGTCGCAAAGGCCTGTGCGTTCGCCTCGAATTGCGGGCGCGCGGCGGGGCGCAGGTCGGACAGCGCTTCGACCACCGCAGGCGCGCATTGCACCCACAGGTCCGGGTCCATCCACACATGCGGGTCATAGCGGCCCGCGTAATCCTCGTGCGACAGCAGCAGCGCAGGATCCAGCGTGTCGGCGATGGCGTGCACCGGGCGCTTGCGGGCGAGGTCGGCAAAGAACGCCTCCATCTGCGCCTCGAGATAGAGGCCGTGCCACAGGACCGCGTCGGCGCGGGTCATGGCAACGATATCGCTGCGGGTCTGGCGGTAGGCGTGAGGGTCAACGCCCGCGCCCATCAGGCCGCGCACCGTCACGGCGTCGCCGCCTATGGTGCGGGTCAGGTCGGCGATCATGCCGGTGGAGGCCACGATGTTCAGCCGGTCGGCGGCAAGTGCCGGGGTCGCGGCCATGGCGGCCATTCCAGCGAGGACCGCGCGACGGGAAACAGGGAAAGACGATGTCTTGCTCATGAGATTGAATATGAGAGTCATTCGCAGAAAGTCAAGGAAGTTGCGAATGACTCGCAATAACAAACGCGCAATCAGTCGAATGTGATGTCAAAAGCAGCACCTGCGCTGCTGTCGGCCAGTGTGATGCGCCCGCCGCGCGCCTGCACGAGGCTGCGCACGATGCTGAGGCCCATGCCGGTGCCGCCATCCGCGCGGCGGGTGGTAAAGAACGGGTCGAACACGCGGTCGCGGTTGCCCGCGCTGATCCCTGCGCCATCGTCCGCGACAGTCAGGCCCACATCCGTCGCCGCAATGCGCAGCGTGCGGGCCCCGTGTTCGGCGGCGTTGCGCGCCAGCTGGGTCAGGATGGTCGCCAGATCCTGCGCGCTGAGCGGGATTGCCCCGTCCTGCGCCACAGTGACCTGTAGGGGAGTGTCGATGCCGCGAGCGACGTGCCCAAGCGTGCAGGTGCCCGGCCCAGAGCTGGTGGCGGCCTGCGCGTGGTGGCCCAGATCATCCAGCAGCGCCCGCATCCGCAGCGTCGCGTCGCGGATGGTCTGGCGGAGTGCTGCGGCATCGGCGCCGGTGGCGCCATTGTCCAACAGCTCGGCCGCGCCGTGGATGGCGGTCAGGGGCGAGGTCAGTTCATGTGCGACGTGATCGGCATAGGCTTTCATGCCCTCGGCACGGCTGTGCAGGCTGTCGCCCATGGCCTGCACGCTGGCGGCCAGCGCGCTGAACTCCGGCGTGCCAAACTGGGTCGGCGCATCCGGGGATTGGCCAGCCTTGACCGCGCGGGCGTAGCCCGTCAGCGCGTAGACCGGGCGCAACACCAGACGCCAGAGCAGCACCCCGAGCACAAGGGTCGCAGCAAGTGCCAGCGCGACGACCAGCCAGACGGCCTCGCCCCAACCCAGCACATTCCCCCACAAACGCAGGGGCACGATGCCCAAAAGCGGCAGCGCAAAGACCCCGACCAACGCGCCCCCGATGACAAGGGCAAGCGGGGGACGCCATTTCCTTACGATCCCGCGCATGGACCCATCCGTATGCCGATCCCATGCACGGTTTCGATGGCGTCGGCGCAGCCTGCTGCGGCCAGCTTGGCCCGCAGGTTGCGCAAGTGGCTGTCCATGGTCCGGTCACTCACACCCGCATGCGGGCCATAGACCGCGTCCGTCAGCGCAGGGCGCGCGGCCACCCGGTCGGGATGGGCCATCAGGTGGGCGAGGATCTCCATTTCGCGCGCGGTCAGGGATACGGGCACGCCCCGCACCTCGCACAGATGCCGCGCCCGGTCGATGCGCAGAACACCATGCGCCTGCATCTGGTCACGGGCCGGGGTGCCCCGGCTCCGCTTGAGGATCGCGGCCACACGCGCGGTCAACTCGCGCGGGGAAAACGGCTTGGTCACATAGTCGTCGCCGCCCATCTCAAATCCCAGCACGCGGTCAATCTCGTCCTGCCGCGCGGTCAGGAACAGAACCGGCGTCTGGTCAGTGGCGCGCAGGGCACGGCACAGGGCCAGCCCGTCCATCTCGGGCAGGCCGATGTCGAGCACGATCAGGTCAAAGCGGCCCGACTGCGCCTTGGCCAGCCCTTCGGCACCGTCGCCCGCCTCGGTCACGCGGTGGCCCGCCTGGGTCAGGCCGATGCGCAGGACCGCGCGGATCTGGGGGTCGTCATCCACGACCAGCAAGTGTGTCGTCGCAGTCATCGTGTAGGGCCGTTCGGGTCAGTCATGGCCGCAAGGCTATTGCGCACCCGCCAGTTTCGAAAGCCCCATTCGCGCCAGTCGGCCGGGTGAAAGAGTGTCGGGTGGAAATAGTACCGGTCACAGTAATCACGCGACGCCATCCCGGTCAGCCGTTCGATGGCGGGCATCGCCCCTTCGCTGAGTTCGCACAACATCCGGCGGTCTTCGGGCACGTCACTCGTCAGGTTGTGCTGCGCCACGGCGTGATCAAAATTCACGAAGGTGCAGACATAGAGGACAACCGCCCCAAGGAGCGCGCAGCGCGTGGTCATCCATGTCGTCGGGCGGTCCTGCCAGATCTGTTGCGCCGTGATACCAAGGCCCACGGCGACCACGCCCATCCAGATATAGGCGGCAAGCCGCAGCCGGGTGAGGCCGAAGCTATCGATATAAAGGTCAAGCCGCCAGACGGAGGCAAAGACCAGTGCAAGCGTCTGTGCCAGCCACAGCATCATCAGCATCCGTACCACGGGGCGTGCGCCCAGATGGGGCCGCGCGAGCACGGCAAACAGCCCCGCTAGTAGCGCGGTTGCCAGCAGCGGATAGGCGCCACGGTGGGCATAGGCGGCCGGGCTGATCCCCTCGGGCAGTGCCGCGTCGCCATAGAGGTACAGCACATCCAGCCCGGTCTGCACCGCAAAGAGCGCGTTGAACGCCACCAGCGACCGCGCCACTGATTGGGCGTTGATCAGGGTGCCGGAGCGGCGCACCGTTGCCCGAGGGCGGCGGCGCGCGCGCAGCCGTTCGCGCATCCGCCAGGCCACCAGCACGGGCCAGGCTGCGGCACCAAAGATGCCCCAGAACCAGACGCGCCCCATATCCGGCGCGGGCAGTCGCAGGTCGCCCAGACGCGACAGGGCCTGATCCAGCACCGGGTTCGCCCCGATCAACAGCAGCGCAAAGAGGGCCGTGGCCCCCAACGGCAGGGCCCATCCCGACACCAGCGTCCGCGCGTCCATGGACCCCACCTCGATCCGGCCCAGTTGGCGCGTGCCTGCGACGGCGTCGGTCACGGTCTGCACCGGGCCCCACATCCATATCCGCAGCGCCCCACGGACCAGATCGGCGCGGCCAAGACCCGCAAGGGCCGCACAGACCGCCGACATGCCCGCCACCGCCACCAGCAGTGACAGCGGCTGCACCAGTTCGACCAGCGGCAGCACGGTCAGCACGCTGCCCGCCGCCACGGCCCACCGCACGCGCGGCGCAAGCCCCGGCCACGCCACGCCCAACCCGGCCAGCATCACCGCCAGCGACAGTACCGCCAGCGCGAGGCCCGGCATCACGTGCCATACCAGCACATCCGCCAACGCGATCAGCGCCACCAGAAGCGCGGCAAGGCCCAGATCCCGCCGCCGCTGGATGGCGCGGGGCGCGCGCGGGGCGTCCGTCTCCCGTCCGCTCAGCCACCATCCGTCCTGTTGCATGGCCAGCGGCACACCGCGTATGCACATTGTCTTCATCACTTGATCCCTCGTGTTTTATGGTTCTGGGCGCCGGTATGGCGAGCGCATGTGCACGGATGTGCGGACCGGTTGTGCAGAAGTTGTGCAGGCGCGCTGGCGCAGCGGCACCGCTTGCCAAACGGCGCGGGCCATGCCACTTCGGGTGTCTGCACATGTCCGAAAGGATCCCCCGATGCACCAGACGACCACAGACAGCCAGACCGCCCACACCGCGCAGTTGCCGCAGGTGACGGAACCGCGCAACCCCGGCCAGCCGCTCGACATGGACTGGATCAGGCGGGTGCAGGCCAACACCTCGGCCATTGAACGCCGCTGTGCCACCCTGCCCGGTCGCCGGTCGATCAAGAAGGACCATCAGGCCGCATGGCTCTTGAAAGCCGTGAGCCTGATCGACCTGACCACCCTGTCGGGCGACGACACCGAACGGCGCGTGCAGCGCCTCTGTGCCAAGGCCCGCCAGCCTGTGCGCCCAGAGATGCTGGAAGCGCTGGGCATGCCCGGCCTGACCACCGGGGCGGTCTGCGTCTATCACGAGATGATCCCTGCCGCCGTGACGGCGCTGCGCGGCTCGGGCATTCCTGTGGCGGCTGTGTCCACCGGCTTTCCGGCCGGTCTGTCGCCCTTTCCCCTGCGCTTGCAGGAAATCCGCGACAGCGTTGCCGCGGGTGCGTCCGAGATCGACATCGTGATCTCGCGCCGCCACGTACTGGAGGGAAATTGGCAGGCGATTTATGACGAGATGGCACAGATGCGCGCGGCCTGCGGGGATGCCCACGTCAAGGCGATCCTCGCCACGGGCGAGCTGGGCACGCTGCGCAACGTGGCGCGGGCGTCGCTGGTGTGCATGATGGCGGGCGCGGATTTCATCAAGACTTCGACCGGCAAGGAAAGCGTCAACGCCACCCTGCCCGTCAGCCTTGTGATGATCCGCGCGATCCGCGACTTTTATGACCAAACCGGGCACCGTGTGGGCTACAAACCCGCAGGCGGGATTTCCAAGGCCAAGGACGCGCTGGTCTACCTGAGCCTGATCAAGGAGGAACTGGGCGACCGCTGGCTGATGCCCGACCTCTTCCGCTTTGGCGCGTCGTCGCTCTTGGGCGATATCGAACGCCAGTTGGAACACCACCTGACCGGCGCCTATTCCGCCGGCTACCGCCACGCAATCGGCTGACGGAAAGGGATCACGGACATGACCGTCAAAGACATATTCGAGTCCATGGACTACGGCACCGCCCCCGAAGCTGCGGGCGAGGCGCTGAAATGGATCGCCGACCGCGGCGGTATCGCGGGCCACTACATCAACGGCCAGTGGGGCCCGCTGCGCGACGATTTTGCGTCCCGCAATCCGGCCACCGGCGACAAGCTGGCAGGCGTCACCAAAGGTACGGCGGACGAGGTCGCTACCGCCGTCGCCGCCGCGCGCAAGGCCCAACCCGCCTGGGCCAAATCGGGCCACACCCGCGCCCGCGTCCTCTATGCCATTGCCCGCTTGATGCAGAAACACAGCCGTCTGCTGGCCGTCATGGAAACGCTCGACAACGGCAAACCGATCCGCGAAAGCCGCGACATCGATGTGCCCCTGGCGATCCGGCATTTCTACCACCACGCGGGCTTTGCCCAGTTGATGGACGACACCCTGCCCGACCGCGTGCCGCTGGGCGTCTGCGGCCAGATCATCCCGTGGAACTTCCCCCTGCTGATGCTGGCGTGGAAGATCGCGCCCGCACTGGCCATGGGCAACACCGTTGTTCTGAAGCCCGCCGAATACACGTCACTCTCGGCGATGGTCTTTGCCGAAATCTGCACCGAGGCGGGCGTGCCCCCCGGTGTCGTGAACATCGTCACGGGCGATGGCGACACGGGTGCTGCTCTGGTCGATGCGGACGTGGACAAAATCGCCTTTACAGGCTCCACCGCCGTGGGCCGCCGCATCCGCGAGGCCACCGCAGGCACGGGCAAGGCGCTGACGCTCGAACTGGGCGGCAAATCCCCCTATATCGTCTTTGACGACGCTGATCTGGATTCAGCCGTCGAAGGGCTGGTCGACGCCATCTGGTTCAACCAGGGCCAGGTGTGCTGTGCCGGGTCGCGCCTCTTGGTGCACGAACCCGTGGCCGACGCTTTCTATGCCAAACTGCGCACGCGCATGGACAAACTGCGCATCGGCGACCCGCTGGACAAAAGCATCGACGTGGGCGCGGTGGTCGATCCGGTCCAGCTCGACACCATCACACGGATGGTCGAGGGCAACACCGCCGGCGACACCTATCAGGCCCAGACACCCCTGCCCGAGACAGGCTGCTACTATGCGCCTACGCTCATCACCGGCCTCAACACCGCCGACACGCTAATGCAGGAAGAGATCTTTGGCCCGGTCCTCGTCTCCACCACCTTCCGCACGCCATCCGAAGCGGTCGAACTTGCCAACAACACCCGCTACGGGCTGGCCGCGACGCTGTGGACCGAGAATGTGAACCTGGCCCTGGATATCGCGCCAAAACTGGCCGCAGGCGTGGTCTGGGTGAACGCCACCAACCTCTTTGACGCCGCCGCGGGCTTTGGCGGCGTGCGCGAAAGCGGGTTCGGACGTGAAGGCGGCTGGGAAGGGCTCATGGCCTACACCAAGCCCGCAGGCAAAGCCAAACCGGTCAAACCCATCGCTGCCTTCACCGGCGATGCCGCTCCCGCAGGTGCACTGGACCGCACCGCGAAACTCTATATCGGCGGCAAACAGGCACGCCCCGACGGCGGCTATTCCCGCAATGTCTACGGCAAGAACGGTGCGCTTCTGGGCCAGACCAGCCTCGCCAACCGCAAGGACCTGCGCAACGCCGTAGAAGCCGCCGCCGCAGCCAAGGGGTGGGCCAGGACCTCCGGCCACCTGCGCGCGCAAATCCTCTACTACATCGCCGAAAACCTCTCCGCCCGCGCCGATGAATTCGCCGCGCGCCTCAACGCGCTCCAGGGCGGACGCAACGGCGACAAAGAGGTCGACGCATCAATCCAGCGCCTCTTTACCTATGCCGCGTGGGCCGACAAATACGATGGCGCAGCCAAGGGCGTGCCCCTGCGCGGCGTGGCGCTTACGATGAACGAACCCACCGGCATCATCGCGGCACTCTGCCCCGACGAGGCACCGCTGCTGGGCCTCATCTCCTGCATGGCGCCTGCCATCGCCATGGGCAACCGGGTCATCCTCGCCGCCTCGCAACCCTTCCCGCTGGCGGCCACCGACTTCTACCAGGTGCTCGACACGTCCGACGTGCCCGGCGGCGTCGTCAACATCCTGACAGGCGATCACGCCGACCTCGCGCCGCATATGGGCAAGCACCTCAATATCGACGCCGTCTGGTCCTTCTCGGGCAGCGACCTCTCGGCCACCATCGAACACGCCGCCGCGGGCAACCTTAAACGCACATGGGTCAACGCAGGCATGGCGCGCGACTGGTTCGGCCCCGAGGGCGAAGGCAAACCCTTCCTCCAAGCCGCCACAGAAATCAAAACCGTCTGGATCCCCTACGGCGAATAGCCCTTCCTTTCGCCACAAATACCTCGGGGTTTGGGGCAGCGCCCCAAGAAAAAAACCCCCGCGCACAGCGCGGGGGTCAAACATCGCGTGTGCGTCAGCACTCAATTGGCGACGGTGCTCTCCAATCCGACCGGTTGGCCCACCACGACAAAATGCAGACCCTCGGGATCCAGCAACTCACCCGCCACGCGTCTCACATCCTCCAGCGTCACTGCCTCGACCTTTTCGTTGCGGGTGGCGATGTAGTCGATGGGCAGGCCCAGCATCTGCATTCCCACCATGATCCGCGCAATCGGACCGTTGCCATCGAAGCGCAGCGGGTAGGCCCCGGTCACATAGGTCTTGGCAGCATCGAGCTCTTCCTGCGTCACACCTTCGGCCGCTGCACGCGCCCACTCGTCGCGGATCACCGATACCGCTTCGGCCACGCGCTCATTGGCTGAGGCCACTTGCCCTTGGAACGTCGCCGCGTGGTCCTGCGGCACGAGGAAGGAATAGACACCATAGGTCAGACCCCGCTTTTCGCGCACTTCGGTCATCAGGCGGCTTTCGAACCCGCCCGCCCCCAGCACCTGGTTCAGCACCCGCGCGGCAAAGAAATCCGGGTCGTCCTGTTCGATCCCGCGCTGGCCAAAGATGGCCACCGATTGCGGCGTGTCAAAGGGCACGACCGTCGTGCCGCCTTCGATCAGGATCTCCGCCGGGCCGGGCAGTGGCGCGCCGTTATCAGGCAGCGCCCCCAACAGCGTGTCCAGAAGCGGCCCCAACTCTTCAGGGGTGATATCACCCACGGCACCCACGTAGAGCCTGTCCTTGGCAAACACCGCCTTGTGCGCGGCCAGCATATCGTCACGGGTCAGCGCACTCACACTCTCGATCGTGCCGCGGTAATTCGAGCCGTAGGGATGATCACCATAGGCCATCCTGTCGAAGGTGGCGCGCGCGATCTCGTCGGGATCCTTGGCATCCGACCGCAACCCGGTCAGGACCTGCCCCCGCACCCGGTCAAGCGCTGTCTGTTCGAATGTCGGCTCAATGATCGACTGGCGCAGCAGGTCGACCGCCGCGTCGCGGTTTTCCGACAGGAACCGCGCAGAGACGGACAGCGCATCGTCACCAATGTCATAATCAAAGGACGCAGCCAGCCGTTCCAGTTCGCGGGCAAAGCCGCGTGCGTCCAGATCCCCAGCCCCTTCCTCGAGCAGGCCGGTCATCAGGTTGATGGCGCCACGCTTGCCCGGCGCATCCAGCGACGCCCCACCCCGGAAACGCAGCTCCAGCGCCATGAACGGAATCGACGGCTCTTGTACCAGCCAGGCGGTGATGCCACCGGGGCTAACCACCTCGGTGATCTCGACCTCGGCCCGCGCCGGCAAGGCCGCCGCCAGTGCCACCATCACGACCCCCAGAACACGTGTCACGATCCGGTTCATTGTGTCACCTCCTCGGTCTCTGGTCGGGTCAGCCAGCCGGTCACTGACGCATTCCGGTTCAGCACCATGCGCGCGGCCTCCATGATCTCGTCACTGGTGATCGATTGCAGGACATCGGGCCAGGCCTGGATATCCTCGACCGTCAGGCCCACGGACATCGCCGCGCCATAGCGCCGGGCGATCCCGTCCACGTTGTCGCGTTCATAGATTTCATTGGCGCGCAGCTGGTACTTGATCCGCTCCAGCAGGTCCTCGTCCACGCCGTCCTCGAGGAACCGCGCAAGCGTCTCGTCCATCGCGTCCTCGACCTCTTGCAGGGACAGGCCGGGCACAGGCACGACCACCACGTCAAAGGTCGTTTCATCCAGCGACACGCCCCGATAGAACGCGCCCGAGAACACGGCCTTCTGCTCCTCGAACTGCAACTTTTCCGTCATGTAGCTGGTCTGCCCACCGCCCAGCACCTCGGCCAGCAGGGTCAGCGCCGCCGCCGCACGTTGATCGCCGGGGTCACGCTCGGGCGCGAGGTAGGACCGGCTGACATATTCCTGCGCCACCCGCGCATCGCGGTAAATCAGGCGGCGCTCGGCGGTCTGTGGCGGCTCGGCGCTGCGCACGCGTTCGGGCAGGTCAGGGTTGGCAGGGATCACCCCGTAATAGGTCTCGGCCAGCGAGCGGACCTCTTCGGGGTCGACATCGCCGGACACCACGAGGATCGCATTGTTGGGGTAGTAATAAGTATCGTAGAACCCCAGCGCATCGGCCTTGTCCAATGTCTCCATCTCGTGACGCCAGCCGATGATCGGTACGCCGTAACGGTGATTGAGATATTGCGCCGCGTTCATCTGTTCCGAAAACAGCGCGCGGGGGTTGCTGTCGGTGCGTTGATTGCGCTCCTCCAGAATCACGTCACGTTCGGTTGCCACGTTCTGGTCGGTAAAGTTGATGTTGCGCATCCGGTCGGCCTCCATGCGCATCATCAACTCCAGCCGGTCCGCCGCGACCCGCTGGAAATAGGCGGTGTAGTCATAGCTGGTGAACGCATTGTCGCGCCCGCCATTGGCCGCGACGACTGCGGAAAACTCGCCATCCTTCAGCGTATCGGTCGCCTTGAACAGCAGGTGTTCCAGAAAATGTGCGACGCCGGACGAACCCACGGGTTCATCCGCCGAACCGGCCTTGTACCAGACCATGTGCTGCACGACCGGGGCGCGATTGTCTTCGACGACAACGACCTGCATGCCGTTGTCCAGCTCAAAGGTGGTGACATCCGCCGCCAAGGCCGCCACCGGCAGGGCGACAGACAGGGCGAGCCCGGACAGGGCGGTACGCAATCGGTTCATTGTAAATCCTGACTAAGGTCGGTTGCCTAACAGATACGGCAGACCCGCCCGCGTTCAAGCGGCGCTGGCGGGTTTGTGAGGCCGACCGCCCGCCGTCAGCGGCGGCGTCGGCCGGGAGGTGGCGCGTTTGGCGTGGGGATGCCGGCACGCCGGAACTGTTCTGCCGTGCGGCCCGGATTCAGCGATTCCCGGCGGTAGGCCTCGTTGTAGAAATCCTGCCGCACCAACCGGATCCGGGTGAACCTGGCCTGACGCTTGCGGAACGCGGCGTCGGCTTCGGCCAGGGTGGCGCGGATGTTTGCCTCGCGGCCAAACCGGCTGGCGTGGTTGACCAGCGCGCCATCGGATCCCGGCACCGGCGCATTGGGCGACGTCGCGCGCCCACCCAGGGCGGCGATACTGTCCTCAAGCGGGCGCTGGTCGGTCAGGTTGGACCCGCCGGGCGTCGGTGTCGGCAGGGCGGTAAAGCTTTCGGGCTGTTGCAGCGGCTTGGAGGGCACCACGATGAATTCATCCGGGCCGTTCCCGCGCGAGGTGACCTGGCGCAGTCCCTTGTTCTCGCACGCGGCAAGAAACGTCACAGCAATCATGGCACAGACGATCAGTCGCATCGTACCCCACTCCCTTCGGTCTTGCCGCATTATCGCAGCTTGACCCCTGTTGTCACGCGCCCTTTTTGCGGGCGCGTTTGCTGCCGGATCCGTCTTCCTTGGCGAAAAACACGAGGCCGATGGCCCCGGCAAAGATAAAGATATCCGCCACGTTGAACACGAACGGGTTCGTGATCCCGCAGCAGGACATGTTCAGGAAATCCAGAACATAGCCATAAAGCACACGGTCCAGCACATTGGCCAGCGCCCCGCCAATCAAGAGCCCCGCACAGATCCGCGCAAGGGCGGGCTGCGGGTGTTTCCACATCCACCACAGCACGCCCGCGCATATCGCGCAGGCGATGGCGATCAGCACCCAGACGCTTGTACCGTCGCCCAACAGGCCAAAGTTGATCCCCCGGTTTTCGCCATAGCGGAAATTCAAGAGCGGCGGCAGCACATCCACCGGATTGAACTGCGACACGCCCATCACGTGGATGACGAGGTACTTTGACAGCTGATCAAGCGCAAAGGCTATGGCCGCAGAGATCCAGAGAAGTTTCATGCGCGCCTTAATGCCGGAAATGACGCATGCCGGTAAAGACCATGGCAAGCCCAGCCTCATCTGCGGCGGCGATCACCTCGTCGTCGCGCATCGACCCGCCCGGCTGAATCAGCGCCGTGGCACCGGCCTCCGCCGCCGTGATCAGGCCGTCGGCAAAGGGAAAGAACGCATCCGAGGCCACGACCGACCCTTGGGTCAGCGGGGCAGGCAGGCCCATGGCTTCGGCCATATCCTGCGCTTTGCGCGCCGCGATGCGGGTGCTGTCCACACGGCTCATCTGGCCCGCGCCGACGCCCACTGTCGCGCCGTCTTTTACGTAGATGATGGCGTTGGACTTGACGTGTTTGGCAACCGTCCAGGCAAAGAGCAGGTCGGCGAGTTCTTGCTCAGAGGGCTGGCGTTTGGTCACGACCTTGAGGTCATCGGCCGTAATCCGACCCACATCCTTGTCCTGCACGAGGAACCCGCCGGACACCTGTTTGACCGCCAGCGCCGCCGCGGACGCGTCCGCCAGACCGTCAGTGGTCAGCAGGCGCAGGTTCTTTTTGGCGGCAAACACCTCGCGGGCCTCGGCACTAGCCGCCGGGGCGATGACGACCTCGGTAAAAATGCCGGTGATCTCGCGCGCGGTGTCGCCGTCCAGCTCGGTATTCAGCGCGATGATCCCGCCAAAGGCCGACGTGCGGTCGCAGTCAAAGGCGCGGGTATAGGCCTCTTTCAACGTGGCCCCCGTTGCCACGCCGCAGGGGTTGGCATGCTTGATGATGGCGCAGGCGGGGCCTTTGCCCGCAAACTCGCTCACCAGCTCGAACGCCGCATCGGTGTCGTTGATGTTGTTGTAGGACAACTCTTTGCCCTGATGCTGGGTCGCGGTGGCGACGCCGGGGCGGGCCGATCCGTCGGTATAGAATGCCGCCGCCTGATGCGGGTTCTCGCCATAGCGCAGCGTCTGCGCCAGTTCCCCGCCAAAGGTGCGGCGGCGCGGTGTGTCACCGACCTGTGCGGCCATCCACGTGCTGACGGCGGTGTCATAGGCCGCCGTGCGGGCATAGGCCGTCTGGGCAAGCCGCTGCCGCAGGGCATAGGTGGTCTGGCCGTCGTTCCCTGCCATCTCGGCCAGCACAACGTCATAGTCGGCCACATCGACGACGATGTTCACGAAACCATGGTTCTTGGCCGCCGACCGGATCATCGCCGGGCCACCGATGTCGATATTCTCGATCACCTCGGCGTATTCTGCACCCTTGGCCACGGTTTCCTCGAACGGGTAGAGGTTCACCACAACGAGATCGATTGCCCCGATCCCGTGTTCCTCCATCGCGGCCACATGGGCGTCGTTGTCGCGCAGCGCCAACAGGCCGCCATGCACGACCGGGTGCAGTGTCTTGACCCGACCGTCCATCATCTCGGGGAACCCGGTGACATCGCTCACGTCCTTGACCGTCAGGCCGGCCTCGCGCAGGGCGCGCGCCGTGCCTCCGGTGCTCAGCAGTTCCACGCCGTGACCGGCCAATGCGGTGGCAAATTCCACCAGCCCGGTCTTGTCGGATACGGAAATCAACGCGCGGCGCACGGGGGTCAGGTCGGTCATGTTGGCAGCAGTCCTTTACTCGTAGATCTCGCCGGGCTCGTCCCGGTTCAGGTCGCGGATGCCCATGGCAGTTTCCTGCGCCTTGGACAAGGACCAGCGCACCCGCGTGGCGTAATCCATTGCACGGCCTGTCAGCACGATCTGTTCCGCCGCGCGCGGTTTCAGCCGCCCTTTTTCAAGGTAGACGCTGGGTTCAAGCGTCAGGGTCTGGGTGCCGTCATGGCGGAACACCCAGATCTCTCCGCTCTTGAGAGCCATGGACACCGCCGCCCCGCCCATGTCGATGGCCGCGTCCACCTCCGGGTGCAGGTGGAACCGAATGTCAAAGGGCACACCGGCCAAGCGTTTGGCATCCATCACCTTGTCGAACAAGCGTTTTTCGCTGTCTTCCAAGGCCAGCAGCATGTCCTCGCCCGCCATGCCCCGTCCGTCAAAGGTCAGCTCGAGCTGGCGCGCGTGGGTCAGACCGTGGGTGCCGACATATCCGTTGTGCCCACCCTGAAACCGCAGGCCATCGGGGGCATGGCTGACCTCAATCGGCACATGATCCGGCGCGTCGATCAACGCCTCGCGCGCGGTGATGCGGTCGGCATCGCCCAGCCGGGCACTGGAATAGCCATCGAGCGACAGCACCGAATGCGACGGTGTGGCGCGGCCTGCGCGCCGCCAATCCGCGCCAAAACTGATCCCCGATCCGCAATTCACGATCAACGGACGCCGCCCGGAGGTCAGCTCGAACGCGAGGGTCGAGGCATGGGCATTGTGGCTGGCGATCGCCTCGGGCGGGGTCGCGGCATCGATGATGACGCTGGTGCGGCCCGCGCTCAGCCGGGCATAGCCCATCGACAGGCCATCAGGCTGCCGGGTGCGGATACCAGAGGCAGCCAGCGCATGGTCCAGCCACCCTTCCTGCCCGCGCCCGCCGCCATGGAACCGCGCAAGGCTGCCATCGGAATGGCGCAGGGTGCGCAAGGTCGGCGCGATGCGTTCAATCGCCGACAGGTGCGGCTGCGGCACGTCGTGGCCCGTCTCGGTCAATGCCGCGGCGGCCCATGTCAACAGGGTGAACACCTCCAGCAATTCTTCGGGGTTGCGGGTCGGCAGGCCGCCCTGCTCGTCGATCTGGTCCGCGCATTCGCGCGCCAGCGCCGTTACGGCGGGTGGGGCCAGAGCCTCCTTGCCCTCGAGCGACAGGCCCGCATATATCAGCCCGGTCAGCGCCTCGAACCGCGACAGGCCCGGCGGGGCCGCATGCCAGCGTTTCGACAGGAACTCGGTCTGCTGCGCGAGCGAGCGGTAAAACCGCTCGGCCTGGTCGGCCTCCTGACCGCGCAGCACGAACAACGCATGGTTGATCCAGCGGATCAAACGCCGCCCGGTCAAATCCGGCGTCCACCCCGGACCGCGCCCCCGGCCATAGCGGTCGATCCAGCCCCAGAGCCATGTCTGCCCAACCGTCCGCGTCGACAGGTCCCCGACCGCGGCCAGATCGTCCATCCACGCAAAGCCGTGCACCGCGTCCTCGAACGCCCGGTCGGGCATGTCCACATCCCAGATCACGGTCTCCGGCGCCTCGATCAGCGCGCCCGCAAACAGGTAATTGCCCGCCACCAACTGCCGCCCCTTGGCAAAGCTGCCGATGGTGCGCGGCTCCGGTGCGGAGACAAACGCGGTCGCGGCCTTGGCCCGCGTGGCGCGCGCGGCGTGCCAACGGTTCAGGAACCGGGCTTTTCGTTCGGAAAACCCATATCGGGTGGACATGCTCACTGCCTCGGTGCGTCTTGGGCGCGTTTGCGACACCATAGCCGCACCACGCGCTCAAGTCACGTGGTCCCGTCAGCTTTTGCGCAGGCAGGCGATGTAAAATCCGTCCATGCCGCCGATATCGGCCCACATGTCGGGTCGCAGGCGCAAACCGCCCTCTTGGGTGATCCACGCAGGCGCGATGCCCGCACGGTCCAGCGCGCTCCGGTCAACGGTCAAACCCGGATGCCGCTCCAGCGCCTCATCAATCTGTACCTCGCCCTCATCCGGCAGCAGCGAGCAGGTGCAAAACACCAGCCGCCCACCCGGCTTCAACAGGCCCAGCGCGTGATCCAGCATCCGCGCCTGCACATCCATCAGCGCGCCAAACTCCGACCCATCCTTGGCAAAGGGCAGATCCGGGTGCCGCCGAATCGTGCCCGTCGCGGAACAGGGCGCATCCAGCAGGATCGCGTCATAACTGCCCGTCACGTCAAAGGCATCCGCCACCTCGACCTCTGCCGCCAGCCCCGTACGCACAAGGTTTTGCGATACACGCTCCATCCGACCGGGCGAGATGTCCACCGCCCGCACCGTGGCGCCCGAGGCAGCCAGCTGCATGGTCTTGCCGCCCGGTGCGGCGCAGAGATCCAGAACAGTTTCGCCCGGTTGCGCGTCCAGAACGCGCGCAGGGATCGCGGCCGCCGCATCCTGCACCCACCAGTCACCGGCGGTAAATCCCGGCAGCCCCGACACCTGCCCCGGATCGGTCAACCGCACCGACCCCGTGGGCAAAACCGTCCCGCCCAGCGCGTCAGCCACAGCAGCGGCATCGCCCTTGGGCGTCAAATCCAGCGGCGCGCCCGCAAACTGCACCGCCTCCATCGCCAGAACGGCCTCGGGCCCCCACGCCTCGACCAAGGGGCCGCGCAGCCACTTGGGCAGGCGCGGCGTGCGCAGCGCGGGCCACTGCTCCGGCCCCTTGTCCGCCACCTTGCGCAGCACCGCGTTCACAAGACCCTTCAGGTGCCCATACCGCTTGTGTTTGGAAATGATGCCGACCATGGCATTCACGACACCATGCGCCGCCTCGCCCTGACACAGCTCGTAGGTGCCGATGCGCAACGCATTGCGTACGGTCAGGGGTGGGTACTTGCTCAGGTGTTTCTGCAGGATGCGGTCCGCCCGCTCCATCCCGCGCATTGTCTCCGTGGCCAACCGCTGTGCCCGCGCACGGTCCCCGGGCTCCAGCCGATCAAGGGCACCCGCTCCGATGACCTCGGCCATCAGCTTGCCCTCGCCCATGATCTGATCCAGCAGATAGATCGCACTGCGCCGCGCGGGCAGACCGATGTCAGACATGAATGACGTTCCCTTGCATCTCGTCGCACCCGACTTGCCGGGGCAGAAGCCGCGCGTATATCAAGGGTCAGACCAGAGAGAAAGCAACCATGTCCAGCAAGACACCAGACGACCTGCCCCCCGCCGCACAGCGCGCCCTGGCCGAGGCCGAAGAACGCCGCAAGGCCGAAAAGGACCTCGATCTGCCCACGGAATTGGGCGGGCGCGACGGCCCTGAACCCGTGCGTTACGGAGACTGGGAGAAAAAAGGCATCGCCGTCGACTTCTGACAGCACCGCCCAATGGGATGGTGGGTGGGGCGTCGTTGGCGTGCGCAGGCACGCAAACGCGCGTCAGCCAACAAACCTAGCGCAAACGGAACATCGCGCTGTCACCGGCACCACGATCCGATGTGAACTTGATGCGCCCATCTGCGGTCGCCTGCACCTGCTGGCAATTATAGCCCAGCGCATCACCACCCCAGAACAGATCCCGACAGAAATAGCCGTCTTTCCACGACCACGTGCCCTCGACATCCCAGCGCGCGCCACGGCCCTCGATCCGGCCATCCGGCGTTACGGTCAGCTTGACCAGGGGCCGCGTCAACGTCTTGCCCTGCACCAATTCGACAAACCTGTCCTGATCTTGAACCTTGGTCAGGTCCGCCATCGCTGGCATCGCAAAACAGATCGCCGCAAAGGCTCCGGTCAAAACACGCATCTCAAACACCTCACAGGTTGGCGGACTACTTGCCAATGCTTACGTGCCTGCCCGGTGTTTGGTTCACCCCGTGGGAAATTTTTCGACTTTTTTGCGTCCTGTCCCTCAAATTGAGCGGATCACCGCTTCAACCCCAACACATCCAACATGTCATATTCACCGGGTGCCTTGTCCTGCGCCCAAAGTGCCGCGCGCAAGGCACCCTTGGCAAAAAGCGCCCGGTCTGTCGCCATGTGCCGCAAAACAATCCGCTCGCCCGCCCCGGCAAACAGCACCTCGTGCTCGCCCACGATGTCGCCACCGCGCACCACGGCAAATCCGATGTCGCCGCGGGTCCGCGCCCCGGTGATCCCGTCGCGCGCCGCATCGCGCACTTGCGCCAGATCCACGCCACGCCCCGCAGCCGCTGCCTCACCCAGCATCAGCGCCGTCCCAGACGGAGCATCAACCTTGTGGTGATGATGCGCCTCGATCACTTCGATGTCGAAATCCTCATCCAGCGCCGCGGCCACCTGTTTGGTCAATTGCACCAGCAAGTTCACGCCCAGACTCATGTTGCCAGCCCGCACGATGGCACAGTGCCGCGCGGCGGGTTCCAGCTGTGCGATCTGCTCATCCGTCATGCCGGTGGTGCCGATGATATGCGCCGCGCGCGCCTGTGCTGCGATCTTCGACAGGGCAATCGTGGCCTCGGGTGCCGTGAAATCAATCACCGCCTGTGCCTGCGCCATTGGCTTCAACGCATCATCATAGACCAGCGCGCCCAGCGCAGCGCCGCCCATGGCCACGCCCACATCCTGCCCGACCCAGTCATGCCCCGGACGTTCCAGCGCGCCAACCAACCGCATCTTGTCACTTTCCATCACCGACCGGATCAGCATCTGGCCCATCCGCCCCGATGCACCCGCAATCACGATACCCGGCAGTTCTGTCATATCCTTCACCCCTTTTGGCGGTTTCCCGCTGTCCTAACGCGCGCAGGCCCGCTTGGCAAAGGGGGGCGCCTGACTTAGATGGGTGGCATGGCAAAGAACAAATTCCACGACGGCCCCGGCCCCTCGCAACGACAACTGCGCGTGGGCGAACTTATCCGCCGCACCCTATCCGAGGTGCTGGCGCGCGGCGACGTGCATGACCCCGACCTCAACCGCATGTCCATCACCGTGGGAGAGGTGCGCACTTCCCCCGATCTCAAGATCGCGACAGCCTATGTCCTGCCTCTCGGCGGGCAGGGCCAGGACGAGGTGCTGAAGCTGCTCGCCCGCAACAAAAGCGAGCTGCGACGCGCCGTGTCCAAAAAGCTGGCGCTGAAATTCGCACCTGACCTGCGATTCCAGCTGGACGAAACCTTTGACCGCATGGACGACACCCGCCGCATGTTGGGCCAGGACGCGGTGCGCCGCGACACCGAAGCGTGATACGCGCCACCCTTCTGGCGTTGATCGCATGGACCGCCCCCGCCTGGGCCGCCACCTGCGAAAACGTGCGCCATGACGGCACTGGCTATACCATCTGCGAGGTCGATCTGACGACCGAGGACCTGCGCCTGTTCCTTTACGATGAAGCGGGCGACGTGCTGGGCCAGTTCGGCGCGGTGGACCGCAGCCTCAGGGCCGAAGGCAAGACGCTGGGCTTTGCCATGAATGCGGGCATGTATCACGACAACCGTGCACCCGTCGGACACTATGTCGAGGACGGCACGGAACTGATGCGCGTCATCCCGAATGCAGGCCCCGGCAATTTCGGCCTGCTGCCCAATGGGGTGTTCTGCATCCGGCCGGGCCGCGCGGACGTGGTCGAAACGCTGCGCTTCCAACGCGAGGCGCCCGCCTGCACCTACGCCACCCAATCGGGCCCGATGCTGGTGATCGACGGTGACCTGCACCCCCGGTTCCTGCCCGACAGCACCTCGCGCTATGTGCGCAACGGCGTCGGCACCAGCGCCGATGGCACCCGCGCGGTGTTTGCCATCTCGAATACCGCCGTGACCTTCCACCAGTTCGGGCGGCTCTTTCGCGATCACCTGAAGCTGCCCAGCGCGCTGTTTCTGGACGGCAACATCTCGCGGCTCTACGCGCCCGCCCTGAACCGCAGCGACATCGGCTTTGCCATGGGGCCGATTGTCGGCACCGTGATCAATCGCACAGATTGACAAGCCCGCGCGCGCTGCGCTAGGCGGCAGCCCTTATGCAAAACGGGGGCGACATGGGCCGCACACGCAAAGGGCGCGATATTTCCGGATGGCTGGTGGTGGACAAACCCGCCGGGCTGACCTCGACCGCCGTGGTGAACAAGGTCCGCTGGGCGCTTCAGGCGAAAAAGGCCGGCCATGCCGGCACGCTGGACCCGGACGCCACCGGAGTTCTGGCCGTTGCACTGGGTGAGGCGACCAAGACGGTGCCCTACATCACCGACGCGCTCAAGGCGTACCGATTTGTTGTGCGGCTGGGGCAGGCCACCAACACTGACGATGCCGAGGGCGAAGTGATCGCCACCTCCGATATGCGCCCCACAGATGATCAGATCAAGGACGCGCTTGCCCCCTTTGTCGGGGACATCATGCAGGTCCCGCCAAAGTTCTCCGCCGTCAAGATCGACGGCCAGCGCGCCTATAAACTCGCCCGCGACGGCGAAGACGTCGACATCGCCGCCCGCCCCCTCTGGGTCGAGGAACTGGTGATGACCGACCGGCCCGACGCCGACCATGTGGAGCTGGAGATGATCTGCGGCAAAGGCGGCTATGTCCGGTCCATCGCGCGCGATCTGGGGGCGGCCCTCGGGTGCCACGGCCACGTGCGCGAGCTGCGCCGCATCTGGTCCGGCCCCTTCGAGGTCAGCGACGGCCTGACCTTTGACCGGATCGAGGCCATGGCTCAAACCCCGGAACTTGACACACACCTGCGCCCCATCGCCGAGGGGCTGGCAGATCTGCCGGAGGTCAAGGCCACACCCGAGGGCGCCGTGCGCATGCGCAACGGAAACCCCGGCATGGTGCTGGCCTCGGACGTGGAATATGGCGACGAATGCTGGGCTTCGCTCGACGGTGTGCCGGTGGCTGTGGGTCGCTACAAAGCGGGCGAGTTGCACCCCGCACGGGTATTCAACCTCTGATATCTCGGGGACGTTGTAACAATACCCGCCGCCGTCACGCGGCGTCACGGACGGTTTTTCGCTGAAATGTTACAGTCTCGCGATCCGTGATCAGCCCTGCGTGAGGCGGGCTGACACTTTGGGACCAGGTGGTACATATCTCTTTCATCAACACAGACACACGCCTTTTGATGAAAGAGACAGACATGACACCCATCACCCTCCGCACCGTCGGCACCGTGCTCACCGCAGGTGCATTCGCCACCATCGCCTTTGACGTTTTTGGACAGGCACTCAGCCCGCTCTTTGGGTATGCCAAGCTGGCACCCGTGGGCCTCGCCGGTGCGTCGATCAAGGCCATCTTCGGCGCAAACCCCTCTGGTGCGGCCTACCTGCTGCACGCTTTGACGGGCCTCGTGTTCTTCGCCGTGGGCTGGTTCGCCGTGGCGCGGCCGCTGCAATTGGCGATTGCGCCCCGCCTGCACTGGTCGCTGACAGCGGTGGCTTACGGCGTCGCGCTCTGGGTCTTTGCCCTCTACGTCATGGCCCACCTCGTGACCGGCAACAAACCCTTCCTCGGGTTCACCGGCATCACCTGGGTCGCGCTCTGGGGTCACATTGTCTATGCGCTGATCGCCGCGGGCATTATGGAGGCCAAGGGCGCCATCCTTGACCTGCGCCGCAGCAACGCCTCCGCTGTCCCCGCCGAATAATTCCATCCACCACTCACGCGACAACCGGGGTCGCCGCTTGTGCGGCGGCCCTTTTTTGCGCCCTGTTGCGCGCCCAAACACACAATGGCACACAAGGCCTCATGATCACCCGCACCCACACCAAGGGCGACGCGCCGTCGACCGCCATCTACTCCGACTGCGAACGCTATCGCTACAGCCTGACGCGGATCTGGGACCCGGACGGGCCGCGGGTAAATTTCGTGATGCTCAACCCCTCGACCGCGACCGAAGTGCAGAACGACCCGACCGTCGAACGCTGCGAACGTCGCGCGCGCACGCTGGGCTTTGGCAGCTTTGCCGTCACCAACATCTTTGCTTGGCGCGACACCGATCCCAAGGCGATGCGCGCCGCACCCGATCCCATCGGGCCGGGCAATGACGCGGCCATCCACGACCGGGCCGCGTGGGCCGATCAGGTCATCGCCGCTTGGGGCACGCACGGTGCCCACCTGAACCGTGGCCACGCGGTCAGCACCCTGCTGCGCGACACGGGCAAACCCCTGTTCCACTTGGGTCTGTCCAAGGCGGGCCACCCCAAACACCCACTCTACCTGCCCTATACACAGCAGCCCGAACCGTGGACCCCCGGCGCCTAGAAAGTTTGGATTTTATCTATTTCGTTCACCGGGCATTAACCATTTGCGGAGAATCGCTTTGCGTCGGATGCCCGAGTCGCCGTAACTTGCGCTTGGGCAATTGCGCCTGTTTGATGGGAACGAGTAGATGTTGTGGCTTGCAGGTTTGATGGGTCTCATGGCGGTCGGCGCAGTCGGCGTGATCGATATGGGCGGATCATCTGACGAAGATGAGGAGACGCCCGAACGGGCGCCCATTGCCGATGCATCTGACCCGACCAATCAGCAAAACGTATCAGATGATGGCGACAACGCAGCAGAACCCGCAGCGCAAGAGCCCGCTGACACGGGCTTCAACCTCGGCACGGACGGCAGCGACAGCCTGACCGGCGGCGCAGGCGATGATACCCTGCATGGCGAAGAGGGCGACGACACCATCGACGGTGCGGCAGGCGATGATACGCTGCATGGCGAAGACGGCGAAGACCTGATGCGCGGCGGTGACGGCGATGACAGCATCACGGGTCACAATGACAATGACACCCTGTCCGGCGGCGCCGGGGCGGATACGATGCAAGGCTCCGCCGGAGAGGACGTCCTCGACGGTGGCGACGGCGATGACGCAGTGCACGGTGGCCTCGACAACGACACGCTTTCCGGCGGGCAAGGCGAGGATACGCTGTTTGGCGGCTGGGGCGACGATCTGGTCAGCGGGGTCGAGGACAATCCTGACACGGCCGGTGTCGATGACACCGACACCGGCGATTACCTGAACGGTGGTGGCGGCGACGACACGATCATCGCTGGCGAAAACGATACGGTCACCGCTGGTGACGGCGAAGATGACATTGTGCTGGGCAGCTGGATCACCAATGGCAACACCGCACAGATCATGGATTTCGACGCCGAGGACGACAATATCCTCCTGGTCTACGAAGACGACAGCGATGTCCCGGACGTCTCTTTGCAACCTGATCCGGACAACCCGGACACGATGCAGGTGATGATGGACGGCGTCGCAGTGGCCAATGTGCTGAACGGCGCGGATATCACGATCGAGGATATCGCGATCATGCCGCTCAGCCTTGCGCAATCCTCGGGCATGGCACCACTCTGACCCTCTGGGCACAGCGCGCCAGTTTTGCTTTGCCATCACCGCGAATCTCTCCTATACGCGCGCATCCCCGCAGCACATGCGGGGGTATCTAGGCCCCGCGCTGGACGACATCCCGGCCGGCGGCGTCCAACTCTAACCTGCAAAGGAGATCCCGATGTCGATCACTGCTGAAGAAAAAGCACGCGTCATGAAAGAGTTCGCCACCAAAGAAGGCGACACAGGCTCGCCCGAAGTACAGGTGGCCATCCTGTCCTCGCGCATCGCGACTCTGACCGAGCATTTCAAGACCCACAAGAAAGACAACCACGGCCGCCGTGGTCTGCTGAAAATGGTTGCCCTGCGCCGCAAGCTTCTGGACTACACCAAGGCCAAGGACGAGGCGCGCTATCAGGATCTGATCAAACGTCTGGGCCTGCGCCGCTGATCCGCGCCGGAACCGACCAACGACAATCGCACCCTCCGGGGTGCGATTTGCGTTTGAGGGGTCAGTCGTGCTGATCACCGCGTTGCAGGTCTTTGCCGCCACCACCTGCATCGTCCTGGGCGACGCTGCGGGCAAGGCGCTGACCGCGGCGGGGTTCAACCCGTTCCTTGTCGCGTGGACCCGGTTCCTTTGCGCCGCGATTGCACTGGCCCCTTTTTGCGGCCTGAACCGCACGGCGCTTGCCATGTTGCGCGACCCGCGCGTGATCCTGCGCGGCGCTTTGATTGCTGCGGGCATCAGTTGCATCTTGACCGCGTTGTCCACCGCGCCGATGCCGGACGTGTTCGGCGCCTTCTTTATCGGACCGATCGTGTCCTTTGTCCTGTCAGCACTCTTGCTCGGGGAACGGGTCACCACTGCCAGGGCGGCGCTCTTGGCGTTGGGATTTACTGGGGTGGTGCTGGTGGTGAAACCGGGCTTTGACATGTCGCCGGGCATCGGCTTTGCCCTGCTGGCCGGGGTGTTCTACGGCTGTTTTCTGGTAACCACTCGGTGGCTGGCCGGCGCGTACCGTCCCCGCGCCCTGCTGTTTTCACAACTGATCATCGGCGCGGTCCTGTTGACGCCTTTGGGCGCCAGCACGGACATCCCTCCCCTCACAGGTCCCGCCATGCTCCTGATCGCCGCCAGCGCCGCGGGATCCGCCGCAGGCAATTTCGGGCTGGTCTGGGTCAGCCGGACCACGGCCGCCGGGGTCGTAGCACCGTTGATCTACGGTCAATTGATCGCTGCCACTGCCATAGGCTATCTCGCCTTTGGCGACTGGCCCGATGCGCTGACCCTGATCGGGCTGGTCGTGATACTGGTCTCCGGGCTCGGCTCGCTTTGGCTGGCCCGCCGCGCGCTCTAGATATGGGGCATGCACGACCTGCCCCGCCTTGCCCTGTCCGTCCGCCAACCCTCTGCCTGGGCCATCATCGCCGGGCACAAGCCGATTGAAAACCGCACGCTCGGCTCCATCCGTGCGGGGCGCATGGGGCCGGGGCGCATCTGCATCCATGCCGCCGCAGGGCTCAAGGAAGAAGAGTTCGGATACCTCTATTGGCGGCTGGGCAAACATGGGGTGACCTGCCCCCACCCCATGGACCTGGCCCGCGGTGCCATCATCGGCACGGTTGAGGTTACCGGCGTCATCACCGCGTCGGACAGCGAATGGTTCGGCGGCGCGGCGGGCCTGACCCTGCGGGACCCCGAACCCTGCACCCCAATCCCTGCCCGCGGGGCCTTGGGCTATTTCGAATGGCAGCCGGGCGGCACCCTCGCCACGCCAACGAAATGGATGCGCAATTGGGGCCGCGCGACGCCGGATGCCGCGACAGGCGACCTGTTTCCCGATGCGCCCATCACCTTTGCCGCACCGCCCCAGAAACCCTGGGGTTAAGGTGCGGATGCGCCGCAGGTCTGCGCGCTTCCAATTCAGGGCAAACTGCTGTATGCGCGCAAAATCTGACAGCATGGCGCCCGGACCTCAGCGCCCGAGAGTAGATGGTGCCGCAACCGGCACCGAGGTCAGGGGGAATACGCCCCCTACGCAAATGGCCAACTGGCCAACTTAGGAAACCTAGATGTTCAACGAAGTGAAAAAATCGATGCAGTGGGGCGAAGAAACGCTCTCGCTGGAAACCGGCAAGGTTGCCCGTCAAGCAGACGGCTCCGTGATTGCCACGCTGGGCGAAACCAGCGTTATGGCGAACGTGACGTTCGCCAAGTCGCCAAAACCGGGTCAGGACTTCTTTCCCCTGACCGTCCACTACCAGGAAAAATACTACGCCGCGGGCAAGATCCCCGGCGGTTTCTTCAAGCGTGAGGCCCGCCCCACCGAGAAAGAAACCCTGACCGCCCGCCTGATCGACCGTCCGATCCGGCCCCTGTTCGTCTCCGGCTTCAAGCACGAAGTGCTGGTGATGTGTACCGTCCTGTCTCACGATCTGGTCAACGACCCCGACATCGTCGCCATGATTGCGGCCTCGGCTGCCCTGACCATCTCGGGCGCGCCGTTCATGGGCCCCATCGCCGGTGCACGCGTCGGTTACGAGGATGGCGAATACATCCTGAACCCGACCGTCGACGACATGCAGGACCTGCGCCTGAACCCCGAGCAGCGCCTTGATCTGGTTGTCGCCGGCACCAAAGACGCCGTGATGATGGTCGAATCCGAAGCATACGAGCTGTCCGAGGCCGAAATGCTGGGCGCGGTGAACTTTGCCCACGAGCAGATCCAGCCGGTCATCGACCTGATCATTTCGCTGGCCGAAGAAGCGGCGAAAGAGCCCTTTGACTTCCAGGCCCCCGACTATTCGGAGCTCTACGAAGCGGTCAAAGCTGCAGGCGAGACGCAGATGCGTGCCGCCTTCGCCATCAGCGACAAGCAAGAGCGCACGAGCGCGGTTTCCGCCGCCCGCACCGCAATTGTCGACGCGCTGACCGAAGAGCAGCAGGAAGACAGCAACCTCGGCTCCGCGCTGAAAAAACTCGAAGCATCCATCCTGCGCGGTGACGTCGTCAAAACCGGGACGCGAATCGACGGTCGTAAAACCGACGAAATCCGCGACATCGTGTGCCAGACAGGCCTTTTGCCCCGGACGCACGGCTCGGCCCTGTTCACACGCGGCGAGACCCAAGGTCTCGTGGTGACAACGCTGGGCACCGGCGATGACGAGCAATTCATCGACGCCCTGCACGGCAACTTCAAATCCAACTTCCTGCTGCACTACAACTTCCCCCCCTATTCGGTGGGTGAAGCGGGTCGCGTGGGCCCTCCCGGCCGCCGCGAAATCGGTCACGGCAAACTGGCATGGCGCGCGCTGCAAGCCGTGCTGCCTGCCTCGACCGACTTCCCCTACACCGTGCGTCTGGTGTCTGAAATCACTGAATCCAACGGCTCGTCCTCGATGGCGTCGGTCTGCGGCGGCTCGCTGTCGATGATGGATGCGGGCGTTCCGCTGAAATCGGCCGTGGCAGGTGTGGCCATGGGTCTGATCCTCGAAGAGGACGGCAGCTATGCCATCCTGTCCGACATCTTGGGTGACGAAGACCACCTGGGCGACATGGACTTCAAAGTGGCAGGCACCGAAAACGGCATCACCTCGCTGCAAATGGACATCAAGATCGCAGGCATCACGCCCGAGATCATGGAAAAAGCCCTGGAGCAGGCGAAAGCAGGCCGGATGCACATCCTGGGCGAGATGGGCAAAGCCATCACAGGCGCGCAGGAATTCAGCGTGCACGCACCGCGGATTGAGACCATGCAGGTGCCCACGGACAAAATCCGTGAGGTCATCGGTTCGGGCGGTAAAGTGATCCGTGAAATCGTTGAAGTGTCGGGCGCCAAGGTCGACATCAACGACGACGGCATCATCAAGATCGCATCGCCCAACGGCGATTCTATCAAGAAAGCCTATGACATGATCCACTCGATCGTGGCCGAACCCGAAGAGGGCGCGATTTACACCGGTACAGTCGTCAAGATCGTCGACTTTGGTGCGTTCGTGAACTTCTTTGGCAAGCGTGACGGTCTGGTGCACGTATCCCAGATCGAAAACCGCCGCCTGAACCATCCTTCGGACGTCCTGAAGGAAGGCCAAGAGGTCAAGGTCAAGCTCCTGGGCTTTGACGATCGTGGCAAGGTCCGCCTGTCGATGAAAGTCGTCGATCAGGAAACCGGCGAAGAAGTGAAGAAAGAAGAGCCCGCCGCGGAGTAATCCCGGCACCGCTCAACGCATCAAGGCCCCGGTGGAAACGCCGGGGCCTTCTTGTTTCTGCACGCCGTCTGTGGTTTCAGACCCTGACCATTGCCCAAGGCCCGCCATGCCCACACTCAGCGATATCCAGATCGTGACCGTTGCCTATAACAGCACCGGCGTGATCGGTGACATGCTGGCCTCTGTCCCGGACGGCGTGCAGATCGTGATCGTGGACAATGCCAGCGCCGACGCAGATACCTTGCGCGCGCTGGCGGACAGGCACGGGGCGCAGGTGGTGACAAACCCCGTCAATCGCGGCTTTGGCGCGGCCTGCAACGTCGGCGCTGCCATCGGCGACAGTGCCTATCTTCTGTTCCTGAACCCCGATGCGCAATTGGCGGAGGGATGCCTGAACGCCCTGCTGGCCGCGTCCGAAACATGCCCCGACGCCGCCGCCTTTGTGCCCAATGTGCGCGACCGCCGCGGGCGGCCCGCGTTTCGGCGTCGCTCCAACCTTTTGCCGCGCGCCGCTTGGTGGTCCGGCCCGCCCCCCGAAGCCGATACCGACGTGCCGCTGTTGAACGGATCGGCGGTGTTTGTTCCGCGCGCCCGCTTTGACGCAGTGGGCGGGTTCGATCCAAAGATCTTTCTCTATCACGAGGATGACGACCTCGCCCTGCGCCTGTCCGCCTTGGGGCCATTGCGGTATGTCCACGCCGCCACCGTGCACCACGCCGAAGGGCACAGCAACGTCCGCACCCCGGCCACCGCCGCCTTCAAGGCCTGGCACATGGGGCGCAGCCGCGTCTATGCCACCGCGAAACATGGCCGCCCCGCACCGATGCGCACCGCGCTGTGGTCGGCGCTGGGGCAATTGGCCTCACCGCTGGCATGGGCATCGAAACGCAAACGGGCCAAGCAGCTTGCCTTTCTGCGCGGCGTGCTCAGCGCGCGGGCGGATGGCGGGGCGGGCTATGCCCCGCTGCCGGAACAGAAAGGGGCCTGAACATGGCGGGATCGATCCTGAACAAGCTGGGGCGCGAGCTGTCCCGTTTCGGTCGCCAGATCGTGGCCGCACCCGGCAACCTCTGGCGGTACCAGACCGAACGCCGCCACTACGACCGCGTCACCGCCCGCCAGATCGTCACAACCGACGGGCAGGTCGCGCAGACAGAGCGCGTCGCACTCTACCTGATCTTTCCCGGCATGGGCGTGCAGCCCAGCCACCTGCGCGCCCTGCGATGGATGACCGACAATGGCTATGCCCCGCTGGTCGTGTCCAACCTGCCGCTGGGTGACGCCGACAAGGCCCAGTTGCTGCCGCTATGCTGGCGCATCCTCGAACGGCCAAATGTGGGCTATGATTTCGGCGGCTACCGCGACGGGATCCTGCATCTGGGCGACAGCCTTCCTGCGCTCAAACGGCTGGCGTTCCTGAACGATTCGTCCTGGTTCCCGATGCCCGGCACCGACGGTTGGCTCCGACAGGCGGAAACCGCAGGCCCCGACTTTGTCGCCGCCAGCTATCACTGGGGCATCGACCGGGTCCGCCCGCATG
This sequence comes from uncultured Tateyamaria sp., assembly GCF_947487805.1. Taxonomy (GTDB): domain Bacteria; phylum Pseudomonadota; class Alphaproteobacteria; order Rhodobacterales; family Rhodobacteraceae; genus Tateyamaria. Next base: position 249,068 of record NZ_CANKXW010000003.1, read on the forward strand.
ACTTTCGCACGATCCGCTGGCGCTTTGGCACCGGCAACCGCAACTTCCACTACGGCTCCTTTGCGCTGTCCGTGGGCCCTGCGGTGCTGCGTGATCCAGGCTTTTTCGCCTTCTGGAAGGCCTACCGTCTCACTGGTGACAAATCGAAAACCGTGCGCCGCGGCGAAACCGGGTTCACCCGCTGGGTGCTGCGCAGCGGCCACAGCCACGCGGCCACTCACGACATCGCGACACTGGACGCCGACCTCGCGGCCATGTCCGACGACCGCCTCGCCGACCTCGCGACCAAGCTGATCCTGCACGAGGACAGCACCATGCGGCAGGTCAAGCTCGACACGCTGGCCAGCACGCAAGGGCGCGACCGCGCCGTCCTGATCCCGTTGATCCTGACCGCCATCGCCCGCCAAGGCGTCAGCTATGCGCTGCCGCACCACCTGATCCGCGACAAGGCCTATCCGTTTCTCAAGAAAAGCCCGCTCTGGGCCAGCGCCGACACCCACGCGATCATGATGGATTTCCTGCACGGCATCGACGGCGATCTGGGCACCGAACTGTGCGCCGAAGCCACCGCCACGGTGCAGGCGCGCGCGCCGCACCTGATCGGCGGCGCAGCCTTAGGGACCGCGCCGCCAAAAAACGATACCGCTTAGCTCGGTGCCTTGGTCTTGCGCAGATAGGGCAGGACCGTTTCGAACTCACCGAACTTGGCCTTGGCGTCCTCATTGGACACGGTGGGTGGGATGATCACGTCCTCGCCCGGCACCCAGTTCGCGGGCGTCGCCACACCCTTGGCCGACATCTGCAACCCGTCCAGCGCCCGCACGACCTCGGCAAAGTTGCGGCCCACAGTCATCGGATAGGTCATCGACAGCTTCAGCTGCTTGTCGGGGCCGATGATAAACACGGACCGCACCGTGGCACTGTCCGCAGGCGTGCGCCCATCGGGCAGGTACGCCTCCGCCGGCAGCATGTCGAAGGCCTTCGACACTTCCAGCCCGGCATCGGCAATGATCGGGAACCCGGCCTTGGTGCCTGCGACCTTCTCGATGTCGCCCTTCCACTTCTTGTGGTCCTCGACCCCGTCGACGGACACGCCGATCACCTTGGTGCCGCGCTTTTCCCATTCATCGGCCAGCTGCGCCACGGCGCCAAACTCGGTCGTGCAGACGGGCGTGAAATCCTTGGGGTGCGAAAACAAAATCGCCCAGCTGTCGCCAATCCAGTCATGCAGGGAAATCGTGCCGTGGTCCGTTTCGACCGTCAAATCGGGGATCGTGTCGTTAATGCGCAAACCCATGGTGTCCTCCGTCGGGATAATGTCGTCAGACTGCAACCTAAGCGATCCTGACCATCTTTTCATCCCCCGTCTTGTCGCCAGCCCCGCCCGGTGCCACAGTCCACCCAAATCTCAGGGAGAAACCCATGCTCGAAAAACGCGATTTCTACATTGGCGGCCAGTGGGTCGCCCCGATGAACGGCACCGATCACCACGTGATCGACCCCTCGACCGAAGAACCGACCGCCGTCATCTCGCTTGGCGGCACGCAAGACGCCGAGGCAGCCATCGCCGCAGCCAAGGCGGCGTTCCCCGCGTGGATGGCCACGCCGGTGGAGGACCGCATCGCATTGGTCGAAAAGCTGATTGAGGTCTATGAGAAACGCGGCGAAGACCTGGCGCAGGCCATGTCCGCCGAGATGGGCGCGCCCCTCGACATGTCGCGCAGCCAGCAGGTCGGCGCTGGCACATGGCACCTGAAAAACTTCATCCGCGCGGCCAAGGCGTTCGAGTTCAACCGCCCCCTCAGCGACCGCGCCCCGAATGACCGGATCATCTACGAGGCGGTGGGCGTCGCGGCCCTGATCACCCCGTGGAACTGGCCCATGAACCAGGTCACGCTCAAGGTCGGCGCGGCGGCGATCGCGGGCTGCACCATGATCCTGAAACCCAGCGAAGAATCCCCCCTCAACGCGATGATCTTTGCCGAGATGATGCACGAGGCGGGCTTCCCCCCAGGCGTCTTCAACCTGGTCAACGGCGACGGCCCTGGCGTCGGCACCGTGCTGTCCGGCCACCCGGACGTCGACATGGTCAGCTTTACCGGCTCGTCCCGTGCAGGCCGCCTGATCTCCAAAAACGCCGCCGATACGCTCAAACGCGTGCACCTCGAACTGGGCGGCAAAGGGGCGAATGTCATCTTTGACGATGCCGACGACAAGGCCGTCAAACGCGGCGTGCTGCACATGATGAACAACACCGGCCAATCCTGTAATGCCCCCAGCCGCATGTTGGTCCAACGCAGCAAATACGACGCCGCCGTCGAAGAGGCCGCCGCCGTCGCGGGCAAAGTCACCGTCGGCCCCGCCAGCGACGAAGGCCGCCATATCGGTCCGGTCGTGAACGAGGTCCAATGGACCAAGATCCAGGACCTGATCCAGAAAGGCATCGACGAAGGCGCCAGGCTCGTCGCCGGTGGCACAGGCCGCCCCGAAGGCTTCAACAAGGGCTTCTACGTCCGTCCCACCGTCTTTGCGGACGTCACCAACGACATGACCATCGCCCGCGAGGAGATCTTTGGCCCCGTCCTGTCGATCATTCCTTTCGACACCGAAGAGGACGCCGTCGCAATCGCCAACGACACGCCCTACGGCCTGACCAACTATGTCCAGACGCAAGACGGCGCGCGCCTGAACCGCATGGCACAGGCGCTCCGCTCCGGCATGGTCGAAATGAACGGCACCTCCCGCGCTGCAGGCTCGCCATTTGGCGGCATGAAACAATCCGGCAACGGGCGCGAGGGTGGCATCTGGGGCATCGAGGACTTCCTCGAAGTCAAAGCCGTCTCGGGCTGGGCCGCCGAATAGGCCCTGATCCCTGTCATCTTGCCAAATAAACTCCGGGGGGAGGCGCAGCCGGGGGGCTGGCCCCCCTCCACCCCCTCCACTCGGATGCCCGTAGGGCGGAGTCTAACCCCGCCAAACTGCGCAATTCAAAACGGCACAGGCGCGCGGAACCGCATCATACGGCCCGAATCCGGGTGCTTGATCTTCAGCTCTTCGGAATGCAGCATCAGACGCTCGAAATCGCGCGCCGCCCCGTCGGCATAAAACGGATCGCCCAGGATCGGATGGCCCAGGGCCTGCATGTGCACCCGCAACTGATGGCTCCGCCCCGTTTGCGGCATCAATCGCACGCGCGTCTCGGTGTCCGTATCGCGCAGCACCCGCCAGTCGGTCACTGCCGGTTTGCCATTCTCGTGGTCCACATGCTGCTTTGGCCGGTTCGGCCAATCCACGATCAACGGCAGATCCACGCGCCCGGTCTTGGGCGTCAGCCGCCCCCAGACCCGCGCGACATAGGTCTTTTTCGCCGCACGCAATTCGAACTGTTTCGACAGGAACCGTTGCGCATGGGGCGTCAGGCCAAAGACGATCACGCCGCTTGTGTCCCGGTCCAGACGGTGCACCAGCAACGCCTGCGGCCACACCGCTTGCACCCGCGCCATCAGACAATCGGACAGGTGCGCGCCCTTGCCCGGCACAGACAACAGGCCCGACGGCTTGGATACGGCCAGCATCTCTGCATCGTCGTGCAGCACGTCAAGCGGATCATTGGGCGGGTCATAGATGCTGTCCATGGGTCCGCCTCTCAAATGCGCTGACCAAAGGCAAGCCCCATCACGTTTCAGAGAGACCGATGGCGCAAGGATTGCCTGCGCCGTGCTGTCGTGTTCGGTGGGCGGCATGAAATACATTGTCGCCCTGCTGCTCGCCCTTCCGACCTTTGCCATGGCCCAGTGCGGGCCCGACACCGCCTGTGAGATCGACGGGGGCAGCTATCACATGATCGCGCCAGTGTCGGATGACCCAGCCCCCGCGCTCGTGTTTTTTCATGGGCACAACGCGACGGGTCAGATGATTTTTCGCGGCGGGATTAAATCGGATTTCGCCGATGCTGGGTACGTGGTCATCGCACCCAACGGCACCGCCATCGAAGGGCGGCAAACCCGCCGTTGGGCAGGGCGCGACGGGCCGGGGCGCGATGATGTGGGCTTTGTCCTTGATGTGATCAAGGACGCGCAAACCAAGGCCAATATCGATCCCGACCGCATCTATGTCGCAGGCTTTTCCGCCGGCGGGTCCATGGCATGGCTGATGGCCTGCAAGGAGGCGGAACATTTTGCCGGCTTTGCCTCGATCTCGGGCGCGCTGCGGGAACCCAATGACACAACCGATTGCCCCAGCGCACCGGTGCGGTTCCTGCAAATCCACGGATTTGCCGACAATCAGGTCCCGTTCGAGGGGCGCGCCATCCGCGACTGGCATCAGGGCAGCCTCTGGGACAGCCTGTCGCTGGCCCGCAGCGCCAATCAGTGCCGCACCCATCCCGACACCATCGCCATCGGCGACCGGTTCCGCTGCCGGACATGGAACGACAGCTGCGAAAGCGGTGCGATCCGGTTCTGCGAACATGACGGCGGCCACGGCATGCCACGCGGCTGGACGACCCTCGCACGCGATTGGTTCGAAGGGTCCTAGGCTCGGCGCATCTCGCGCAGCATCGACACTGAATAGATCACCAGTGCCGCCCAGATCATCGGGAACGCGATCATCCGCGCCTGCCCGAACGGCTCTTTGAACACCACGACAGCGCACAGAAAAATCATCGTCGGCGCGATGTATTGCAGGATTGCGATGGTGGTCAGCCGCAGCCCCTTGGCGCCGTTGGCATAGAGGATCAGCGGGATCGCCGTGACCGCGCCGCACCCCAGCAACAACCAATTCGTGGCCGCGTCGCCCACCATGAACGTCCCCTGCCCGCTCACGCTCAGCCACGTCACGTAGGCCAGCGCCGGGATCAGCAGGATCAGCACCTCAAGCAGAAAGCCCTGGTTCGGCCCGATGGGCAGCTGTTTCTTGGCAAGCGCATAGAACCCCCAGGACACGGTCAACCCCAACGCGGCCCACGGCACGACTCCCGCTGAAATCGTCAGCACCGCCACCGCACAGGCCGCCAGCCCAATCGCCACCAACTGCGCGCGGGTCAGCCGTTCGCGCAACAGCAGCGCACCCAGCGCCACGGAAAACAGCGGGTTGATGTAATACCCCAGCGCCGCGTCCAGCGTGTGCCCGCTGGTGATCGCCCAGACGTAAATGCCCCAGTTCACCGTGATCAGCGCCGCGGTGACACAGCCCATGGCCAGCATCCGCGGATTGCGCAGCGCCGCCATCAAATCCCCCGTCCGGCGCAACGCGATCAACAAAACGGCTGCAATCGGCACCGACCAGATGATGCGATGCGCAACTACTTCGGCCGGGCCGATATGGCTGAGCATCTTCATATACAGCGGCAGGAATCCCCACAGGAAATAGGCCGACAGTGCAAAGCCAAGCCCTTGCGGGGTATCACCGGATGGCTGCGACATGAGGGAGGTCCTTTCCGGTCCTCCCTAGCACCCTGTCAGGGCCGCGTCACGCCTTCACGCGCTCCGATTTGGGGTCGTACATCGGTTTGAGAGATGCCTCGGCCCGCACCCGCGTACCCGCCACGTCGATCTCGTAGGTGGACGCCAGAACATCCGCCGCCGTTTCGCCCTTGCATGGAACATAGCCAAGGCCCATCGCGGCACCCAGATGGTGACCATACGCGCCTGAACTGAGATAGCCCACGATCTCGCCATCCCGCACAATCGGCTCGTTGTGATACAAGAGCGGCTCGGCATCGGTCAGCTTGAATTGCAGCATCCGGTTCGACAGGCCCTCGTCCTGCTTGCGCAGCACCGCGTCGCGCCCGATGAAGGACGGCTTGTCCTTCTTGACGGCAAAGCCAAGCCCCGCTTCCATCACGTGGTCTTCGCAGGTGATGTCGTGACCAAAGTGGCGGAACCCCTTTTCGATCCGGCAGGTGTCCATCATGTGCATCCCGCACAGTTTCATCCCCATGCCTTCGCCCGCCGCATGCAGCGTCTCGAACACGTGCGCACATTGGTCCGCGCTGACATAGACCTCCCAGCCCAGCTCGCCCACATATGTGACGCGGTGGATCCGGGCGAGGCCCATGCCGATCTCGATCTCCTGTGCGGTGCCAAACGGGTTCACGTCGTTGGACAGGTCCGCCGGGCTGACCGCGTTCAACAGGTCGCGCGACTTGGGCCCCATGACGGCCAGCACACCCTCGCCTGCGGTGACGTCCGTGATAACCACGTTGAAATCACCCACATGGCGCTGCATCCACGTCTGGTCCGCCAGCCGTGTCGCCGCCGGTGTCACCACCAGATAAGCGGTTTCGGTCAGGCGCGTGACGGTCACATCCGCCTCGATCCCGCCGCGGTTGTTCAGGAACTGGGTATAGACGATCTTTCCATTCGGCACCGAATAGTTGCCGCCGCCGACATAGTTCATGAACGCCTCGGCATCGCGCCCCTCAACCCGGATTTTGCCAAAGGACGACATGTCATACATGCCCACATTCTCGCGGATCGCGCGGTGTTCCTCGGCCACGTTGTCAAAGAAATTCTGCCGCGCCCAGCTGTATTCATATTCTGGCGTCTGCCCGTCCCGCGCGAACCAGTTGGCGCGTTCCCAGCCCGCCAGCTCACCCATCACCGCGCCGTGCTGCATCAGGTGGGCATGAAACGGCGTGCGCCGCACACCCCGCGCCGTCGCCTTCTGGCGGAACGGGAAGTGGTCGGCATAAAGCAGGCCCAGCGTCTCGGTCGACCGATCCGCGAGATAGCTCTTGTTGCCCATGAAAGGCTGCATGCGGCTGATGTCCACATCGCCCAGATCGAACGGCTTGGCGCCGTCCTCCATCCACTGCGCCAGCGCCATTCCCGCGCCACCCGCCGACTGGATCCCGATGGAGTTGAACCCGCAAGCGACCCAAACATTGTCCATCTCGGGCGCAAGGCCAAGGTGATAGGCGTCGTCGGGCGTAAAGCTCTCCGGCCCGTTAAAGAACGTGTGAATGCCCGCCTCGGCCAGCATCGGCATCCGGTTCACCGCCGCCTCGAGGATCGGCTCAAAATGGTCGAAATCCTCGGGCAGCTGGTCGAACTCAAAGTCGCGCGGAATGCCGTCAATGGCCCAAGGTTTGGCGTGGGGCTCAAAAGCGCCGAGCAGGATCTTTCCCGCATCTTCCTTGTAATAGGCGCATTCGTCCGGGATCCGCAGGACAGGCAGCTGTTGCAGATCCTTGATCGCCTCCGTCACGATGTAAAAGTGTTCGCAGGCCTGTAGCGGCACGTTCACGCCCGCCATCTTGCCGACCTCATGGCCCCACATGCCCGCACAATTCACGATCATGTCGCAGGCGATGTGCCCGTCACTGCCATCTTCGCCTTTCCAATCCACACCAGTGACGCGGCGGCCCTCGCGGACGATATTGGTCACCGCGACCCGTTCCTGCACACGTGCCCCGCGTTGCCGCGCGCCCTTGGCCAGCGCCAGCGCGATATTGGCCGGATCGCCCTGACCGTCGAGCGGCAGGTACACGCCCCCGGTCACGTCCTCGATATTTAGGTGCTCGTATCGAGCCTTCACCTCCGACGGCGAGATCTCCTCGACCTCGACGCCAAAGGCGCGGGCCATGCCTGCCTGGCGGCGCAGCTCTTCGAGCCGTTCACCGGTCAACGCGGCGGTGATCGAGCCCACGCGCTTGAACCCGGTCGCCACACCGGTTTCCGCTTCGAGACCGCCGTAAAGCTCTTGGGAATAGCGCGCCAGCTTGGTCATGTTCGCCGTCGCGCGCAGCTGTGCGATCAAACCGGCAGCATGCCACGTGGTGCCGGATGTCAGCTGCTTGCGTTCCAGCAGCACGACGTCTTTCCAACCCAGTTTGGTCAGGTGATAGGCAACGGAACACCCGATGACACCGCCGCCGATGATGACGACGCGGGCAGAGGAGGGAAGGTCAGGCATAATGGGTCCTCAGACGATGGTGTGGCCAGCGTCGCGCAGACGGTTGGCAATTTCGGCAATATGGGCGGGTCCGACCTCGCAACAGCCACCGACAATGGTGGCCCCGGAGGCAACCCAGGACATGACGTGATCCGCATAAAGCGCGGGCGTGAAATCGTGGCGCAGGGTCAGCGCGTCGACGGTGGGCTTGTCATCCAGAAACCCGTCACTGATCTGTTCGAACCCGTTGGCATAGGCACCCATGGGCAGCTCCGTGCCCGCCAACCCGGCCAAGGCGGCAGGGATCGCTTCGGGCGTGGAACAGTTGATCAGGATCGCCGCGGCACCGCCCTCTTGTGCGACGGGCACGGCCTCCGATACCGGCTCGCCCGACCGCAGGCGCGATCCGTCTGTGTCGTCCACCGTCAGGGCCAGCCACACGGGCAGGCCCGTGGGCACCGTCGCGGCAAGGATGTCGCGGGCGTGATCCACCGACGACACCGTCTCGCAGATCAGCAGGTCACAGCCAGGTGCCAGCAACGTCGCAACTTCGGCAAAGAGCGGCACGGCGATGTCCGAGGTCGGGTGCAGGTCAGGCCGATAGCTTGCCACCAGCGGGCCCACGGCCCCCGCAATGCGCCCCGATCCATGCGTCCGCCGCGCCGCGCGCGCCTCATAGAGCGCGCTTTGATGCAGCGCGGTAAACGCACCCTCGACCGGGGTGCCCGCCAGACGGTCATGGTGGATCGCATAGCTGTTGGTCGTGGCAATCGTGGCCCCGGCGGCAAAGAAATCCGCATGGACCTGCGTGACCAGACCGGGATGATCCAGCATGATCTGCGTCGACCAGAGCGGCGTGGGCTTGTCACCGGCGCGGTGCACCAGCTCCTGACCCATCCCGCCATCCAGAAGGGTGATCTCGCTCACGCACGCAGCCTTTCATTGGCCGGGTCCCACAAGGGCTGGTCCGGTTGCACGACAGCCTTGTAGCGTTTGCCGTACATTTCGACTTCCAGCTCCGAACCCGGCTCCGACAGGTCGGTGCGCACCACGCCCAGCGCGATGGACGCGTTCACACGGTACCCCCAGTCGCCCGACGTCGTCTCGCCCACCACCGTGTCCCCGCTCCAGATCGTGGACATATAGGGCGCATCCTGATCGCCCGCGTCCACCAGCAGCGTGACAAAGCGTTTCTTGGGCCCCTGCTGCTTTTCGTTCATCAACGCAGCCTTGCCGGGGAAATCCTGCGGCTTGTCCAGCTTGATGAACCGATCCAGCCCACCTTCGAACAGTGTGTAGTCGGTCGACAAATCGCCCTTCCACGCGCGGTACCCTTTTTCGAGACGCATGGAGTTCAGCGCATACATCCCAAAAGGCGTCGCACCGGCGGCCACGATGGCGTCATAGATCGCCGGAATGTCCGCCATCGGCGCATGCACTTCCCAGCCCAGCTCGCCTGCAAAGGACACGCGCAGCATCCGACACGCCTTGCCCGCGACAACCGCGTCCTGATGGGTCAGCCAGCCGAGGCTCAGATCCGCCTCGACCCCCAGCCCCTCGAACAGCGCCCGCGATTTGGGTCCGCTCACGATCAGGGTGGAGAATTCCTCCGTGTGGTCGGTCAAGCTCAGCCCTTCGGGCAGATCCTTGCTCAGCACTTCGAAATCGTGCCACTGCGCCAATGCCGCCGTGATGAGGGTAAAGTGATCCTCGCTGTGCCGGATCAACGACATTTCGGTCAGGATACGGCCCCGGCTGTCGGGGAAATAGCCCAGCGTCATGCGGCCCGCCTTGGGCAGCGCACCGGCAATGCGGCCCCGCAGCCATTCAGCGGCCCCTTCACCTTCAAGGTTGAACCGGGAGAACCCGGGCAGATCCAGAACGCCAACGCCATCACGCACGGCCTCGACCTCTTCCTTCACGCGCGGCGCCCATGGGCCGTTGCGATCCCACGTGTGGGTCGATTCCTCGGACGTGTCGTCACCGTCCTTGGCAAACCAGTTGGCCCGCTCCCAGCCGTTATAGGCGCCCATCTGGCCGCCTGCCGCACGGATGCGGTCATCGATGGGGGACAGTTTCTTGTTGCGGCCCGCAGGCCATTCGTGATGCGGGAAATGCATCGCGTATTCGTGGCCATAGGTTTCCAGCGCCTTGGCGAGGGAATAGTCGTGATCGGCGTAGCCAGTATAGCGGCGCGGATCGGTCGCCCACATGTCCCACTCGGTCTCGCCGTGCATGATCCATTCCGACAGCACCTTGCCCGCGCCACCGCCCTGCGCGATGCCAAAGGTGAAACAATGGCCCTCAAACGCGTTCTTCACCCCCGGCATCGGCCCAAGCAGCGGAATGCCGTCAGGCGCATAGGGGATGGGGCCGTTGATGTTACGCCCCACCCCGGCGGTGCCAAGGGCCGGCACACGCTCCATCGCGTCCTCGATATAGAACTCCAGCCGTTCCAGATCATCCGGGTAAAGCTGGAAGGAAAAGTCCTCGGGCATCGGATCTTCGGGGGTGATCCAATGCGCCTTGCAGTTCCGCTCGTAGGGGCCGAGGTTCAGGCCGTTCTTGTCCTGCCGCAGGTAATAGCTGATGTCGACGTCGCGGATAATGGGCAGCTTGCGCCCATTTTCCTTGGTCCATGCGGCCACGTCTGCGATTTCGTCAGTCAGGAAATACTGGTGCGACATCACCACCATCGGCACGGTGCGCCCGCCAAAGGGTTTGAACATCTCGCCCACGCGCTGCGCGTAATATCCCGCACAGTTCGCCACGTATTCACAGCGGATGTCACCCTTTTCCGTCTTAACGATCCACTCGTCGCCGTCGCGATCAATACCGATGACAGGGCAGAACCGCTCGATCCGTCCCCCCAGATCGCGCGCACCCTTGGCCATCGCCTGGGTCAGCTGCGCGGGGTCGATATCCCCGTCCAGCGGATCCCACATGCCGCCTGCCAGGTCGTGCGTTTCCATGAAAGGGTGATAGTCCTGCATCTCCGACGGCGACATGATCGTCATCTCGAGTCCCTGATAGCGGCCCATGCCGGCAACCCGCTCGAACTCCTGCATCCGCTCTTTGGAATGCGCCAACCGCAAAGAGCCGGTTACGTGATAGTTCATCGGGTAATCGACATCCTGAGCCAGCGTCCGGTACATCTCCAGCCCATAGCGCTGCATGTTCATCACGGCCCAGGACCCTGAAAAGTTCGGGCAGTTGCCCGCCGCATGCCACGTGGACCCCGCGGTCAGCTCGTTCTTTTCCAGCAGCACGCAGTCTTTCCAGCCCGCCTTGGCCAGATGATACAGCGTCGACGTGCCGACCGCGCCGCCACCGATGATGACCACGCGGGCCGTTGTGGGAAAATCAGACATGGGTGTCTCCTTGAAAGGGTCTTTGCCGTTGCGCCCTGTCACATGGGCGCGTCAGTTTTGGTGTGTTGGAATTGAGGAACCACGCGAGGATCGACACATGAGCCGCATCGACAACTATGCCATCGTCCTGGCGGATGTGTCCTTCGAGGCGCTGATGGCCAGCACCTACGACACGATCATCATCGAAAGCGGTGTGCTTGGCCTTGATGCGGATGGCGACATCATCCAGTCGCCGGGCAACTTCATCACCGCCGACCAGATCGCCCAGCTGCGCGCCGAGGGGCGCACTGTCATGGCCTATCTCAACGTGGCGGTCACGGATCATGGGCGCAGCTACTGGAATGATGACTGGGTTGATCCGGGCTTTTTGCCCAATTTCGACCCGAACGGCACGCTGGTCGTGAATGACGGTCCCGACCGCGGCGGCGATTTCGGCGCCCGCACCGGCGTCGCTGGCACGCCCGCCTGGCTGTCGGGCGCATTGGGCGTCGCCTCGAATTTTGGCTACATCGTCGACTGGACGGACCCCGCGTGGGTCCAACGGCTCGAGGCCGAGGCCGCCGCGCTCGTCGCACTTGGCTATGACGGGCTGTTCCTTGATGACGTCGGGCGCTATGCGACCCACCGGTTCGAGGCGCAGCCGCTGCCATACGGGCTCGACCCTGTCACGATCGCCGACCTGGCCGCGCAGGCGCGCAGCATGATGCAGACCGTGCTGGACATTACCGCCGCCGTGCCGGACGCGCAGATCGTGACAAATGGCGGCGTGGATATCGCCGCCCATGCCGCGCTTGACGCAAACGCGAGCGCCGCAGCCCTCTTTGCCGCCTACGTGGCCGCGACCGACGGGCTGTTGATGGAGGCGCAGTACCTCGACAACCCGCCCGGCGACGACCCCGCCTGGATCAGAGCGATAAATGCGTTCGGCACCGACTACGACTTTCTTGCCCTCGAACACAGCCTGACGCCGGACCAGTGGGCGGATTTCCGGCAATGGGCGCTGGATCTCGGCATCGCCGGAACGCTGACGGATGGCAACGCCTACAACACCCTGCCGATCCCGGATCCGGGCAACGACGCGCCCGCCGACAACAGCGGGAACGACTTGATCACGCTCACCCGTGCCGGTCAAACCGTGCAGGCCGGCGCGGGTGAGGACACCGTGACCGGCACTGCCGGCGCCGACAGTATCTATGGCGGCGCCGGTGCCGACAGCCTGTCGGGCATGGACGGCAACGACCTGATCTTTGGCGACTGGGACGCGGATGTCTTTGCGCTGGTGCCCGGACAGCACGCGGGCGACACGATCCACGGCGGCGACGGCGACGACACGATCTATGGCAGCGCGGGCGACGACCTGATCTTTGCCGGGGCCGGGAATGACGTGATTTATGGCGGCGGCGGCAACGACACCATCATCGGCGGCACAGGCCGCGATACGATCTTTGGCGGCGATGGCGACGATGTGCTTGCGGGCGGTGCGGGCGGGGATCGGCTCCATGGCGACGCGGGCAATGACAGCCTCTACGGCCATGACCTGCCCGACACATTCTTGTTCGATATATGATCCAACGCACCGCACGATCGGTCAGTCCGGATACTGCGGCACGTCGTCCGCGATGTCATAATAGTCGCCCTTGAAGGCGGTAAAGATATGCTTGGCCGTGGCAATCCCCGTGGGCCCATCCAGCGTACCGGACATCACCGACACCGCCCCATTGTCCGCCTCGTGGCTCCAGAACAGCGACGCACCGCAGCGGTTGCAGAACCCGCGCCGCGCACCCGGCGACGAGGTGTAATAGGTCAGCGTTTCATCGCGCGTGATCTCCAGCTGGCCCGGACCCACCTGCGTTGCAGATACGTAATGCCCGCTGGTCTTGCGACACTGCACGCAGTGGCACGCCACCGAATCCCGCAGCGGCCCGGTCAACCGGTAAGTCACGCCGCCACACAGACAACTGCCTTGCATCCTACGTTCTCCCCGGTGTGCTGGCCGCGCCCAGCAGCACGCCATAGATCACGAAACACACCGCCATCACCCGACGCACCCACACGTTGAACACCGCGCCTAGCGCCGCCCGCCCGATGCCCGCACCCAGCGCGGTGAACCCGGCATAGCTGGCCGCGGTGATGGTCAGCGCGGTGGGCACAATCACCCACATCTGATCCCAGATCGGCACATCCGGCTGCACGAATTGCGAAAACGCGGCAAGGTACCCGGCCACGCTCTTGGGGTTGATCGTCGCAATCGCCAGCGCACGCAGGTACACGGACCGGCCCGTCTGGGCCGCGACACGTGGCGGCGTGCGCGCCATCAACCAGCCGCGCACGCCGAGATAGATCAAGAACCCCGCCCCGATCAGCTTGGCCACGAAAAACGCCGTGGGCGAGGCCGCGATCAGCGCGGTAATCCCCGCCGCGGACAGCAGCAGGAACAGGCTCGCCTGTGTCAGGATCGCAAGGATCCCCGGCACCGACCGGCGAAAGCCCAGCGTCATGCCATTGGTGATACAATTGACGGCGTTGGGGCCGGGGGTGGTGACGAACACCGCCCAGAACACCGCGAAAATGATCCACCCCTCGACGCTCATTTCAATAGACCGGCGGCGCGATGACCCAGATGGCGACAGCGGGCACATCATAGGGGTTGATCCAGCGGAACGGCTCTCCGCGCACGCGGAAACTGTCGCCGGGATGGATGGTGAACAGCTGCCCCGATATCTCGAGGTCCAGCTTGCCCGAGATCAGGTACCCGACCTCCTGCGTGGGCCGCGACACCGGCGTGTCGATCCGGCTGTGCGGCTGAAAGGTCGAATGCACCATCTCGAAATCATCGGTCAGGTCCGGTGACAACAGCTCTTCGACCAAGCCCGCGGTGCGGGACCCGATGGGACGGCGCGCGCCGCTGCGCACGACATAGCCCTCTTCGTCCGCAGGGGCCGTGCCGCGCCGGAACAGGGTCGACACCGCGATATCCAGCTGTGCCGCGATGTGGCGCAGATCGGTGATCGACGGATCCGACAGGTCCCGCTCGACCTGACTGACCCAGCCCACGGACCGGCCCAGCGCATCGGCCATATCCTGCAATGTCAGCCCGCGCGCCTTGCGCAGGGCCCGCAGGTCAGCCCCCAGACTGTGAGCAGTAGTCAGATCGCTGTGCATCATGGCTCGTGAAAATCCCTTCTGGAATTTCACGTAAGGTCACCCGCGATGAAAAATCAAGTCAGAATTTCACCGCGTGCCAAAGATACCGTCCAGAATGCGCGCCAGATGGGCCGCATCGCCGTCGGTAAAGGCATCCGGCTGATCGCTGTCGATGTCGAACACCGCGATGATCTCGCCCGCCTTGTTGCGCACCGGCAGGACCAGCTCGGACCGCGTACTCGAGGCGCAGGCGATATGGCCGTCGAACGCCTCCACATCGGGCACCAGCTGCGCTTGGCCGGTGCGCGCCGCCGCGCCGCAGACCCCGCGCGAAAACGGGATCTGCAAACAGCCGTGACCGCCCTGATAGGGCCCGATCTTGAGCATCTCCGGCGCGGTCACCCGGTAAAACCCCGTCCAGTCGAATCGGCTGTCACTGTGGTGCACCTCGCAGGCGGTGGTGGCCATCAGGGCGATGATGTCATCTTCACCCCCCGTCAGGCTGTGCAGCGTCTTGGCCAGCATATCGTAATCGGGCACGCGCGGTCCTCCTGTGCGTTGATGTCGTTCAGACGCGCTCGATGGCGATGGCCGTGCCCTCGCCCCCGCCGATGCAGATCGCCGCCACACCCCGTTTGAGGTTCCGGCGCTCCAGCGCATTCAGCAGCGTCACCATGATCCGCGCGCCCGAGGCACCAATCGGATGGCCCAGCGCGCAGGCGCCTCCATTGACGTTCACGATGTCATGGCTCAGCCCCATCTCCCGCATGAAGGCCAGCGGCACCACGGCAAAGGCCTCGTTCACCTCCCACAGGTCCACGTCCTCCTTGCGCCAGCCGATCCGCTCCAGCAGCTTTTGCGCCGCAGGCACCGGGGCCGTGGTGAACAGGCCCGGCGCCTGCGCGTG
This sequence comes from uncultured Tateyamaria sp., assembly GCF_947487805.1. Lineage (GTDB taxonomy): Bacteria > Pseudomonadota > Alphaproteobacteria > Rhodobacterales > Rhodobacteraceae > Tateyamaria. The sequence continues at coordinate 264,386 of NZ_CANKXW010000003.1, forward strand.
GCTGGCATGGCCCAGAATGCGTGCGCGGATGGCCAGGCCCTGCGCCTCGGCCGCGTCCTCAGACGCCAGCGCCAGCGCCGCTGCCCCGTCCGAAATCGACGACGCATTCGCCGCCGTCACCGTGCCACCCTCGCGAAAGGCGGGCTTGAGGTGCGGGATCTTGTCCGGGCGGGCGGTGCCGGGCTGTTCGTCCGTGTCGACCACCGTGTCGCCGCGCCGCGAGGTGACGGTGACCGCGCACACCTCGCCCTCGAACGCGCCGGTCCCGATCGCCTCCTGCGCCCGCGCCAGCGAGGCCAGCGCATATTCGTCCTGAATGTCGCGCGTGAACTGGTAGGTCTCGGCACAATCCTCGGCAAAGGTGCCCATCAACCGTCCCTTGTCATAGGCGTCCTCCAACCCGTCCAGAAACATGTGGTCGACCACCGCACCGTGGCCCAGCCGCGCACCGCCGCGCATCTTGGGCAGCATGTAGGGCGCGTTCGTCATGCTCTCCATCCCGCCCGCAATCATCGTGTCCGTGTGGCCCAGCGCGATCTGGTCAAAGGCGATCATCGCCGCCTTCATCCCCGATCCGCACATCTTGTTCAGCGTGGTGGCGGGCACGTCTTCGCCCAGACCAGCGGCAAACCCGGCCTGCCGCGCGGGCGCCTGCCCCTGCCCTGCGGGCAGCACACAGCCCATCAAAACCTCGTCCACGGTGCTCAGCCCTGCCGCGTCCATGGCACCCTTGATGGCAATGCCCCCCAGATCGGCGGCGGTCATGTCAGACAGCGCGCCCTGGAAACCCCCCATGGGTGTGCGCGCGGCGCCGGTGATGACAACAGGTTTCATTTCAATTTTCTCCTTTGCGGGGTGGCAGCAACTGATTGGTAAGGATTGGGGCATAAAGACACAATGTAACCACAGAATTGCAAGAGGGCGCATATGGATCTTCGCACCAGATCAGAAGACAACCTGCAGGTCGTGTCAGTGCACGACAGCAGAATTGATGCGGCCGTGGCCATCGAATTCAAGGACGCCATGCGGCAGTCCACCGATGGCGGCAGCGAAACCGTGGTGCTGGACCTCAGCGAGGTGCAGTTCATCGATTCCAGCGGTCTAGGCGCGATTGTCGCCGCGATGAAGCATATGGGCCAGTCGCGCACCCTCGCGCTCGCCGGCCTGACGCCGACGGTGGACAAGGTATTCCGCCTGACCCGTATGGACAGCGTGTTCAGCGTCTTTCCGACGCTCGATGGCGCCCTCAAAGAATTGAAACACTGATTTGTCGTCCCTGATGAAGGTCTGTGCCATGTCTCTCGTCTCGCAACTTCCCGCATTCCAGGTTTCGGTGCAAAGCAGCGAAATGGCGGTCCGGGAGGCCCTCAAGAAACTCCTCGACGGGCTCAGCCCACTGTCACTGGATGTCGAGGAATCGGGCACCGTCGAACTGGTCATGGCCGAGGCGCTGAATAACATCGTCGAACATGCCTACCCCGAGGGCGATCCCGCCGGGCCCATCGACATCACTTGCGAACACGGGGCCGATGGCCTGCGCCTGCGCGTGGTCGATCAGGGGCGCGGCATGCCCGACGGGCGCACGCCGCTTGGCGCTGCCGCCAATCTCAACGTCGATCTCTGCGACATGCCCGAGGGTGGTTTCGGCTGGTTCCTGATCAAGGATCTGGCCAAGGACGTGACATACCACCGGGTAGAGCCGGAAAATCACCTGTCCCTCCGCCTTGCCGTGGCCATGGCCTGACGGCGCACTCACATCCAGTCACGACTCCGCCGGGCCCTGCGCTCCGGCGGTTCTTGACCAAACGTCAAATATCCACAAACCGCCCCGCCCCGACCACATTCCCGCCTTGATCCACCGGCATACATGACCCTGTAGCTGCATATAGCTTCCCTCGGTGCCGCGTGTTTTTGCCCCCACCCAGTGCGCGGCACCGAGGATCTTCCCTTTCGCACATCCCGAGTGGACAACCGGCGTGACCCGGTTACCTTGCACCGGACCAGTAATGCCTAAAGGGACCTCCCATGCGTGATTTCCATCTGCCCGGCCGCTCGCCCGTTCTGTCGACCTCCGGCATGTGCGCCACCTCGCACCCCCTCGCGGCCCAGACGGCAATCGAAATCCTGAAATCCGGCGGCAACGCCATGGACGCAGCCATCGCAGGCGCGGTCCTCCTGGGCATTTGCGAACCACAGATGACCGGCATCGGCGGCGATTGCTTCGTGCTGTGGTCCGACGCGGACGGCAAGATCAACGCGCTCAACGGCTCGGGCCGCGCGCCCGCCGCGCTGGACGCCGCGGACCTGCGCCGCGACGGCCACGACGTCGTCCCCGTGCACAGCGCCCATGCCGTCACCGTGCCCGGCGCAATCGACGCCTTTTGCACGTTGGCCGACAGGGTCGGACGGCTGGGCATCGACAGGCTCCTCGCGCCCGCAATCCACTACGCCGAAACCGGCGTGCCGGTCGCCGCGCGCGTGGCCTTCGACTGGGGCAATGACGTGCACGCGCTGCAAGGCGCGGGCCGCGCCCATTTCCTGATAAACGGCGAGGTCCCGACCAGCGGCCAGATCTTTGCCGCACCCGGCCAGGCCGAGGTGCTGCGCCGCGTTGCCAAATCCGGGCGCGACGCCTTCTATACCGGCGAGATCGCCGACGACATGCTGGCCGCCCTGACCGCAGCAGGCGGCGTCCACAGTGCCGACGACTTCGCCACCACCGCCTGCACCGACACCACCCCGATCAGTGGCCCCTACAAGGGGATCGACCTGGTAGAGCATCCGCCCAACAGCCAGGGGGCGACGGCCAACCTGATGCTGAACATCCTGGCCGAATTCGACATCGCCGCCATGGACCCGCTGGGCAGCCAGCGCGCCCATATCGAGGCCGAGGCCGCCAAGCTCGCCTATGACGCGCGCAACCGGTTCATCGCCGATGCCGACCACACCACCCGGCTGGATCACATGATGGCGCCGGACACGGCCAAACGGCTGGCCGCGCTGATCGACCCGAGGAAGGCGATGGCCGGGCCTGCCGCGCTCAGCGAACAGGTGCACAAGGACACGATCTATATCACCGTGGTCGACCGCGACGGCATGGCCGTGTCGCTGATCTACTCGATCTTTCACGGGTTCGGGTCCGGCATTGCCTCCGAGAAATACGGCATCCTGTTCCAGAACCGCGGCGCGGGCTTCACCCTCGAAGACGGGCACCCAAACGAGCTCAAGGGCGGCAAACGCCCGATGCACACGATCATTCCCGGCATGCTGGCGCGGGATGGCAAGCCGTTCATGCCCTTTGGCGTGATGGGCGGGGCCTATCAGCCCAACGGGCACGCGCGATTCGTGTCGAACATCGTCGATTTCGGCATGGACCCGCAAACGGCCATCGACGCGCCGCGCGCCTTCTCGGACGCCGGATCAATGAAGGTCGAAAGGGGGTACTCAGATGCGGTGCGCGCGGAACTGAGCGACATGGGCCACGACGTCACCGTGCCCGACACGGCCATCGGCGGGGCGCAGGCGATCCACATCCGCGACGACGGTGTCCTCGAAGGGGCAAGCGATCCGCGCAAGGATGGATGTGCCTTGGGCTATTGACGCGCGGTGCGCAGTGAATGCGCACCCTACGAATGGTGTGCCCTCCGGGCGCACCACAGCTCAGTTCAGTTGGAAATGCAGCGGATAGGTGCCGTCTTCGAACGGGCCGAAAAGGTCGGGAATGTCCGGGTGATCAACAGGTTGCCCGGAATAATCCGCCACCAGGTTCTGCTCTGACACATAAGCCACATAGTAGCTTTGGTCATTCTCCGCCAACAGGTGATAGAACGGCTGCGCCTTCTTGGGGCGGCTGTCCTCCGGGATGGCTTCGTACCATTCATCCGTGTTGGAAAATTCCGGATCCACGTCAAACACAACGCCTCGGAAGGGGTGCTTTTTGTGGCGGACGATCTGCCCCAGATGGTATTTTGCGCGAGTTCTCAGCATAGCGTTGCGCCCCCTACCGACCGTGACTACACGTTGCAAGGGACATTTGTCCAATAATTGAGCACATTTTCGCTGGAAACAGTCTGTGAACCTAACAGTAACAGTTCTGGAAATCGTCGCGCCCGTTTTTTTACTGGCCGGAATTGGCTTTGCTTGGGTGCGGGTCGGGTTGGAGTACCGGATCCAGTTCGTCACGCAGCTGGCGATGACACTGTCGCTGCCCTGCCTGATCTTCGTGTCCCTCATGCAAACGCGAATCGATCCCGCAGCTCTGACCGCCCTGTCGCTGGCCTCTGTCGTGTCCTATGCGGCGATCACCATCCTGTTTCTGGCCCTCGTGCGGCTCGCCCGGCTCGAGACGCGGACCTATGCCGCGCCCCTGATCTTTGGCAACACCGGCAACCTTGGCCTGCCGCTCGCCCTTTTCGCCTTCGGAGAGGCGGGGCTGAGCTATGCCATCATCGTGTTCGCGATCATGGCGCTCTGGTCCTACACCTTCGGCATCTGGCTGGTCGCGGGGTCCGGGTCCTTTGGCAAGGTGCTGCGCGAACCGCTGGTATGGGGCACCGTTCTGGGCGCCCTGTTCCTCTGGCAGGGGTGGGAGACACCAACCTTTCTGACCAACACGCTCACACTGGTGGGCCAGATGGCGATCCCGATGATGCTGATCACCCTGGGGGTCGCCGTGGCGCGGCTGTCGGGGCGCGGGCTGGCGCGGGCGGCGACCCTGTCGGTGGTCAAACTGGCGCTCTGCACGGTCATCGCATGGGCCGTGGGGCGGTATTTCACGCTGGATCCGGTGGCCTTTGGCGTGCTGGTCCTTCAGGTCGCGACGCCCGTCGCCGTCACCTCCTATCTCATTGCCGAAAAATACGGCGCCGATGCCCAGGCCGTGGCGGGCCTCGTGGTCGCCTCCACCCTGATCTCGGTCGGCGCATTGCCGCTGATCCTTGCCGCGGTTCTGTGACATTTCGTGATTCACAAGCCGCGGTTTTTTCGGTAAACTCCCCCAAAACAAATACAAAAATAGCGAGTGAGGCAGATGAGCAAACTCTTTCGCGCGATGGCATTGGTTTTATTGGCGGCCAGTTGTGGCGGCGGATCCGGCACGGCGCCGCGTCAGCTGGACAACGCCTGTATGATCGTGCGCGAGCGCCCGGAATACCTGAGGGCCTTCAAGGCCGTCGAACGCAAATACGGCGTGCCGGTGCACGTGCAGATGGCGACCATCTATCAGGAAAGTAAATTCATTTCCGATGCGCGCCCGCCGTTCCGCTATGCCGCTGGCGTGATCCCCACAGGCCGACTGTCCAGCGCCTATGGCTACAGCCAGGCGCTTGACGGCACATGGGACGAATACAGGCAACAAACCGGCAAGCGCACTGCCCGCCGGGACCGCATCCGCGATGCCACCGACTTCATGGGCTGGTACATGGTCGAAACTCAATCGCGGCTAGGTGTGCCGGTGTCGGATGCCCGCAACCAGTACCTCGCCTATCACGAAGGGCGCACAGGCTATGCCCGCGGCAGCTACCGCGGCAAGGCGTGGCTCGTGCGCGTGGCAGGCGAGGTGGACGCCCGGTCCGACCTCTATGCCCAGCAGTTGCGCAGCTGTTAGTTATTCGCACCACCCTGAGGTGCCGCAAACAGGCGGTTCGGGATCGAGCCGCCTGACCTCACATCGCCCAGCACCACGGTCGTCTGACCGCCCGTGTCGTCATTGATCACCCACTGGCGCAGCTGCACCGGATTGCCGGTGAACTTCATCTGGATGTTGCCATATTCGGGGTGCTCGGGATCCTGCGCCGTCACCACCGTCGCGGTCCCGTCAAAGCTGTGGCCGGTGACCATGTTGGCCGCCCCCAGATTGACGTTCCGCGCCAGGATCAGCGACAGCGGCGTGCGCCGCAGCGGATAGGTCTCGGGTGTCTGGTTCGACTTCTTGTCCGCGATATAGACCGCATTCGCGGTCACCACGACCAGCGCGGAATTGGGCGCGTTGTACTCAAACCGCATCCGGCCCGGCCGTTTGATATAGATGTTGCCCGTGTCCACGGTGCCATCGTCATTGATCTGCGTGAACGTTCCCTGCACCGTGCGCAGGTCGTTCAGATAGCTGGAAATCGTGCTCAGCGGCAGCTTTTCCGCCAGCGCGCCCTGTGCCGCGCACAAGCTCACGGCAATGGCGGCGAATGTTGTCTTGAGGCCCATATCTTCTTTCCGTTCTCGATTGGATCTGCTTGACCCAGATATAGGACATCCGCGCGGTTATACGATATCAACGGGGACCGATGGGCGGCATTTCCCCGCCCATCTTGCGTTAAATCACTGTTCCGGAACGAGGATCTCGCGCTTGCCGACGTGGTTGGCACTGCTGACCACGCCCTCGTCTTCCATCTGCTCCACCAGCCGTGCGGCCTTGTTATAGCCGATCGCCAGCTTGCGCTGGATATAGGATGTCGAACACTTGCGATCCTTGATGACAATCGCTACCGCCTGATCATAAAGGGCATCCTCACCATTGGTGTTGCCGCCCAGGCCCAGCACCTCGTCGATGCCGTTTTCCTTTTCCTCGGACGGCCCGTCCACCACGCCCGACACGTAATCCGGCGCGCCAAAGGCCTTGAGGTGGTTCACGATTTCCTCGACCTCTTCGTCGCTCACGAACGGCCCGTGGCAACGCGTGATCTTGGCACCACCGGCCATGTACAGCATGTCGCCCATGCCCAGCAGTTGCTCGGCCCCCATTTCGCCCAGAATGGTGCGGCTGTCGATTTTCGACGTCACCTGGAACGAGATCCGCGTGGGAAAGTTCGCCTTGATCGTGCCGGTGATCACGTCCACCGACGGACGCTGCGTCGCCATGATCAGGTGAATGCCAGAGGCCCGCGCCATCTGTGCAAGACGCTGGATACAGGCCTCGATCTCCTTGCCCGCCACCATCATCAGGTCGGCCATCTCGTCCACGATCACGACGATATAGGGCATCGCCTCGGGCGCGAATTCCTCGGTCTCGAACACCGGCTCGCCCGTATCGTCGTCAAAACCCGTCTGCACCGTACGGCTGAACATCTCGTCCTTGGCCAGCGCCTCTTTGACCCGGCCGTTATAGCCGTCGATGTTGCGCACGCCCATCTTGGACATCTTGCGATACCGTTCCTCCATCTCGCCCACGACCCATTTCAGGGCAACAACCGCCTTTTTCGGGTCGGTCACAACGGGCGACAGCAGGTGCGGAATGCCGTCATAGACAGACAGTTCCAGCATCTTGGGGTCGATCATGATCAACCGGCATTCCTCGGGCGTCAGCTTGTAGAGCAGGCTCAGGATCATGGTGTTGATCGCCACCGACTTGCCCGACCCGGTGGTCCCGGCAATCAGCAGGTGGGGCATCTTGGCAAGGTTCGCGACGACCGGATCGCCGCCAATGTCCTTGCCCAGTGCCAGCGGCAATTTCTGGTTGCTGTCGCCGAAATCACGGCTTGCCAGGATCTCGCGCAGGACAACCTTTTCGCGGTTCTCATTGGGCAGTTCGATCCCGATCACCGACCGGCCCGGCACCGTCGACACCCGCGCCGACAGCGCCGCCATGGACCGCGCAATATCATCAGCGAGCCCGATCACCCGGCTGGCTTTCAAACCGGGCGCAGGCTCCAACTCGTACATGGTGACCACCGGGCCGGGGCGGACGCTCACGATCTCGCCCTTGACGCCATAGTCGTCCAGCACGTTCTCAAGCATCCGCGCATTTTCCTCGAGCGCCTCGTCACTCAGGTGGTGGCGCTGGATTTCGACCGGGTTTTCCAACAGGTTCAGCGGCGGCAATTCAAATCCGGGATGCGTGTCCTCGAATTTCAGCGCCGGCTGCGCCTCAAGCTGGGCGCGTTGGCTGGGTTGCACGGGCTTGCGTACGGGCTGTTGCACGACCTTGCGCGGCTCCGCCAACGGAATGTGCGGCGCGGCAGGCTCCGGTTCGGGCATGGGCGCCGCCAGCTGCTCGGGCACATAGGCCTGCGGCGCGGGCGCGGGGGCCGGAGCGGGCGCCGGGGCCGGAGCGGGCGCGGGGGCCGGTGCAGGCGCAGGCGCGCGCGGCATCGGCGGTGCAGTCAACGGCGGCTCCGCCCGGCCCAAAGGTTGCGCGGTCAGCGGCGGCTCGGGCGGCAATCCCACCTGCGGCCCTGTATCCAGAACCAGCGGATCCGGCCCGCGGCCACGCCCCTTGGTCAGCGGTGCGGCGCTGTGGATCTGGACGCCGGGGGGCTGCGTGCGCACCCGCGACTTGATCACGTCCGAAATCTTGTTCCTGATGCGCTCCTGTCCGGGGCCGTCGCCCACATCCACATCGGACCACGTCTCGACCAGCTCTTGCTCCGGCATCTCCTCAGGCACGGGCTCGGGGCGCTTGATCAAGGCGGGCATCCGGCCCAGCAGGCCCGGCTTGGCCGCCTCCGGCGCGGGCATTTCTTCGACCGGGGCAACGGCCATTACCGGCACACTCGCCGCATAGGCTTCGGCCTCCGCGGCCTCTGCGGCGCGTTGCGCCCTGCGCTCGGCCTGCCGCTCCTGCATGACCCGCGCGGTCTGTACCGCCCCGCTGGCCCCACGGCCCAGAACAGTCATCAGCCCGGCATAAACCATCACCAGCCCAACCAGCAAAAACCGCCCGATCCGGAGCACTTCGGCCCGCGTGAACCCCAGCACAAAAGCGCCGAACAGAACAATGCCCACCGCCATCACCAGCGACATCAGCTTGACCGTAAACGCCGACCCCACCGGCAGCGCGGTCAGCAAAAACGCCATCACCGTATCGCCAAAAAGCCCGCCCAACCCAAAGCCATGCGTGGACTGCCACGCGGCCCCCGGCTCAAGCGTGGCGGCATAGATCGACCCGAAGGCAATCGCGATCGGCGCAAAGATCAACCGCCCCACGGCCCGCTCCTGCCCCTGATGCAGCGCAAAACGCCCGCCCCAGACCAGCAGCACAATCGCGATCCCCAGAACACCCCAACCGGCAATCATGAACATCGGTGCCGCAATCGACGCGCCCGTGCGGCCCATCCAGTTCTGCACCGGCGCATCCGTCGACGCCATCCAGTTCGGGTCATCCGGCGTATAGCTCAGCATCATCGCCGCGGCCATCATCCCGAGGATGAGCAGCCCGATCCCGATCAACTCGCGGCTGCGTTTCTCGATCGCCGCCTGCATCCCGTGATCAAAAAGCGGATCCCGCCGTGTCTGATATGCCATGCCTCGTCCTCGTCTGTATTTATGTGGCGTAAAGAACGTCGCGGATCGCCATCAGGCCCCGCTCCGTCTCTGCCTTTGGGGCCACCAGCGCGGCCCGGATATATGCGTCACCGGGATTGAACCCGTCTATCTCGCGCGCCAGATAGGCCCCCGGCAGAACCCGTACACCGGTCTCCTGCCACAGCTTCAGCGCGGCGGCCTCACCGTCCGGCACCGGCAGCCACAGGAAAAACCCGGCCTCAGGCGCGGCATATCCCGGCACGTTGCCCAGGATGCGGTCCGCCATGTCGTATTTCTCGTGATATTGCGCGCGGTTGTCGATCACGTGGTCTTCATCCGCCCAAACGGCGGCGGCCGCATGCTGCAACGGCGTGGGCAACGGCGTGCCTGCATAGGTGCGCAACTGCTTGGCCTCGCGGATCGTCGCGGGACCACCCACGATGAACCCCGACCGCAACCCCGGCAGGTTCGACCGCTTTGACAGCGAATGGAACGCCACCACCCGTTCGGGGTCGGCGTCGCCAATGCACTCCAGCACGCCCACAGGCGGCACATCACGGTAAATCTCGGAATAGCACTCGTCGGCAAAGACCTGGAAATCATATCGCTCGGCCAGCGCAATCAGGTCCCGCCAATACGCCGCCCCCGCCACGGCCCCCTGCGGGTTCGCGGGCGAACACATGTAGCACGCGACTGTGCGGTTCAGGATCGCAGGATCAACCGACCCATAATCCGGCAAATGCCCGCTCTCCGCGGTGGCCGGCACCAGCACAGGCTCCGCCCCCGCCGAAATCGCCGCCAACATGTAAACCTGATAAAACGGGTTCGGCATCAACACGACCGGCTGCTGCCCGTTCTTGACCTCCGGGCACAGTGCCATGCCCGCATTGTACAGCCCCTCACGCGTGCCGTTCAGCGGCATCACATTGGCATCCGCATCCATCGCCACGCCGTATCTGCGGCCCAGCCAATCGCAAAACGCCTGCCGCAACTCCGGCAAACCCTCATTCGGGGGATAATTGTTGAACCCAGCCGCGTGCTCGGCAATCACATCCGTGACCCAGGCCGGAAACGCATGTTTCGGCTCGCCAATGGTCATATGCACCACGTCCCCGCCGGGGGTGTGGTGGTCCAACAGCGCGCGCAAACGCGGAAATGCATAGGCCGGAAGGTTCGAAAACCGCTCGGGAAACTTCATAAAACTGCCTCAGGTTCGGGATCGTGAACGCCCCGTTTGCCCCAACCTACCCCAAGGCGCGGACTCCCGTCCAGAAAAACCACACCCCATGGACAAAACCTGTGGCTTTCGCGCCCATGCGGCAGGGTGCGCACCCATGCGGGAGGGTGGGCGGGGCGTCGTTGCCCCGTCAGGGGCCAACGCGCGTCCGTCCCGCCCTCACGCCAGCGCAGCCTCCGCCAACTTAATTATAAGAGCGCAGCCTCCGCCGCGACACCAACCCGCAACAACGCCTCTTCGCAATCCGGCGCACCCATCAACATGATCCCGCAACTCGGCACACCCGTGGGCAGGCTCAGCGCACACAGCCCCATCAGGTTGCCCACACGCGTGTTGCGCAGGGCCAGCAGGTTCTCGGTCTTGTAATACTCGCTGTCGCTGTTCAACCGCTCCAGATTGGGCGGCAGGATCGGGGCCGACGGGGCCAGCACCGCATCAAACCCGGTGGCGGCGGCATCCCAAGCCGCGCGCGCCGCATCCAGCTGTGCCCAGGCGGCACTGTAATCCGGCGCCGAAAACCCGTTGCCCAACCGGAACCGCTCAAGAATCTCGGCGTACATCGCACCCGGATTGGCCTCGATCACATCGCGCCACAGCCCGTAAACCTCGCCCGGCACCAACGGCCCGGCATTGGCCATCGCCTCAACCAGTTCCGGCACCTCAAGCGGCTCGACAACAGCGCCCGCCGCCTGCAACCGCGCAACGGCCCCCTCATAGGCGGCCCGCGGCGCATCCCGCAGATCGTCCAGAACCACGGTCTGCAATGCCGCAAACCGCTTGCCCGCCAGCGTCGCACCGCGCAAATCCGGCGCGCGCCCACCTTCCAGCACGGCCAGCAAAGCCGCCGCATCCTCCACCGTCCGCGTCAGCGGTCCCACCGTGTCAAACTTCAGGCTCAGCGGCACACACCCCTCGATCGACACCCGGCCCGCCGTGGTCTTCAGCCCCACCAGATCATTCCACGCCGACGGGATGCGCACCGACCCGCCCGTGTCCGACCCGATGGCCGCCGCCGCCAGCCCAAAGGCCACCGACGCCGCCGCGCCCGAGGACGACCCCCCCGGCACAGCGCCTGCGTCATTCACACAAGGCGGCGTCGCCGTAGACGGGTTGTACCCCAACCCCGAAAAGGCCAGCTCGCTCATATGCGTCTTGCCCAGACACACCAGCCCCATGGCCGTCGCATTGGCCAACACAACCGCATCCGCATCCGGCACCCGGCCTGCCAGAAGTTTCGATCCGCTCTCCGTCGCCGTCCCTGCGGTATCAAAGAGGTCCTTCCAACTGACAGGCACCCCGTCCAGCGGCGACAACCGCCGCCCCGATGCCGCCCGCGCCGACGCGGCCTCCGCCTCGGCCAGCGCGCGATCTTCGGTCAGGCGGGCATAGATCCGGTCCTTCAACGGGTGCGCATGAATGCGCTCGAAATACGCGCGGGTCAGCGCCAGCGGATCCACCTCTCCGGCCCCGATGGCCCGCCCCAGATCACTTGCGCTCTTGTCCAGCCACTCTTGCATCGCACCCTCCGTTGCACTGCCCGGACGGTAGCGACGTCGCAACGCATGGACAATCCCGCACGCACGCCCATATTCGCCCCATGACCCAAGACAGCGATATCCTGATCGTCGGTGGCGGCCTCTCCGGCCCCCTGCTCGCCCTTGCCCTCGCCCGTGGCGGCCAGACGGTCAACGTGATCGACGCCCTGCCTGAACCCGTGCGCAAGAACGCGGCCTTCGACGGGCGCAGCTATGCGGTGGCGCTGACCTCGCAACGGCTTCTGGACGGTCTGGGCCTCTGGGACGGCATCGCCGATCACAGCCAGCCGATCCTCGAAATCAAGGTCTCCGACGGTCGCGCGGGCCAGGGTCCCTCACCCTTCTTCATGCATTTCGACCACGCCGAGATCGAGGAAGGGCCCATGGGCCACATGGTGCAGGACCGGCACCTGCGCCGCGCCCTTCTTGACGCCATGGCCGCCAGCGACGCCATCACCCATCTGGCGGGCGACACGGTCGTGTCCCAGGATGCGCGCCCCGGCGACGTCTCCGTCACGCTCGCCTCGGGCCAGACCCTGCGCGCCAAGGTGCTGATCGGCGCCGACGGGCGCAGCAGCGGCACGGCCCAACGCGCAGGCATCAAGCGCACCGGCTGGGGCTATGACCAGACCGCGCTCGTCTGCGCCATCGCACATGAAAAACCGCACCGCGGCATCGCGCACCAGTTCTTCATGCCGCCGGGGCCGCTTGCCATCCTGCCCCTGCCCGGCAATCAAAGCGCCATCGTCTGGAGCGAAAAGGCCGCCACCGCCGCCGCCTTCAACGCGCTGGCGGATGACGACTACCTGACCATGCTGCGCCCGCGCTTTGGCGACTTCCTGGGTGACATAGAGCTGGTGGGCAAACGCTATAGCTACCCGCTGTCGCTGTCGCTGGCCGACCGGCTGGTGGCCCCGCGCACTGCGCTGATCGGCGACGCGGCCCACGGCGTCCACCCCATCGCGGGTCAGGGCCTGAACGCAGGCATGCGCGACATCGCAGCACTGGCCGAAGTGATCACCGACGCCGCCCGTCGCGGCGAGGACATTGGCGCGACCGACGTGCTGGCCCGATATGAGGCATGGCGCCGGTTCGACAACACCGCGCTGGCACTCGCGACCGACAGCTTCAACAGGCTGTTTTCAAACGACAATACACTGGTGCGCGGCCTGCGCGATCTGGGCATGGGGGTGGTCAACGCGCTGCCCGGACTGCGCCGCAGCTTTATCCGAGAGGCCGCGGGCCTCACCGGCACCCTGCCCCGCCTGATGCAGGGCCGCCCGCTCTAATCCAGCTTGCGCGCCTCATCGACCAGCATCACGGGGATGCCGTTGCGGATCGGATAGGCCAGCAGCGCCGCATCCGAAATCAGCTCCTGCGCCGCCGCATCATAGCGCAGCGTGGCGTGCGTCTCGGGACAGATCAGCGCCTCCAGCATATGGCGGTTGGCCTCTGTGCTCATTGCATCATCTCCCCTTCACCGCCGCGCAGCTCGAACTCTATCAGCGTTACCAGCGTCTCGCGCCGCGTGCTCAGCGATGGCGCCTCCAGCAGCGCCTGTTTGTCCTCGGGATCGAAATCCAGCATCATCGACAGCGAGTTGATCAACAGCTCGTCATCCGCCTCTTTCAACGTCTCCCAATCGGCCGACAGTTCACGGGCCGAGAAATAGCGCCCCAGCAGGTCCAGAAACCGGCTGCGGCCAAAGGACGGGTCGTCCTCGGTGTTGCCCCGGTCCCGCTCGAACCCGTCCCACGACACTTCGCAGCGCCGATAGGGCGTGAACCCTTCGACCTCCGCGCGCACGCGGAACCGCGAAATGCCCGACAGGGTGACAAGGTACCGGTTGTCCTCGGTCTCGGAAAACTGGGTGACCCGCCCGGCGCAGCCGATGGTCTGAAGGCCCGGACCATCGCGCCCGTCCACCACGTTCGGCTGCACCATCCCGATCAGACGCCCCGGCGTCTTGAGCGCATCATCCAGCATCTGAAGATAGCGCGGTTCGAATATATGCAACGGCAATCGCGACCGCGGCAGCAGCAGCGCACCGGGAAGCGGAAAGATCGGGATCGTCCCGGGAAGGTCAGCCACCTGTATCATATCCTACCAGTTAGCCCGCCATGGCCATCAGGCAAATATGATGGAACTCAACTTGCGACGCCCGTTCAGAACCACCGGGTCATTGGGTTTGAGCGCGTCGAAAATGGTGAAAAGCTGGGCCTTGGCCGCGCCGTCATTCCACTCCGCATCGCGCTTGAACAGATCCAGAAGGGCGTCCACCGCCGCCTCCGCATCGCCCGAGGCGTGCAGCGCCTTCGCGAGGTCGAACCGGGCCTGATGGTCGTCGGGGTTGGCCTCGACCGCAGCGCGCAGATCGGCCACAGGGCCCGCTTCCGCCGCCTGCCGCGCCAGCTGCAACTGCGCATGGGCCGCCTCCAGCTCTGGGCTTTCGGAAATCTCCGCCGGGGCGCCGTTCAGGATCGCCTCGGCCTGGTCCAGATCGTCCATGGCGATATGCGCGCGCACCAGCCCGCCATAGGCCACGGCATGGTTCGGATCCTCGCCCAGAATGGCGGCAAAGGTCTGCGCGGCATCGACCGCGGCACCCTCGCCCAGCATCTCTTCTGCGGCCTCGACCGCGTCGTTCAGGCTGTCACCGGGGGCTTCACCGCCCGATGCCTTGATCACCCGCTCCACAAAGGCGGTGATCTCCGATCCCGGCACAGCACCCTGGAACCCGTCCACGGGCTGGCCCTTCCAAAAGGCATAGACGGTGGGGATCGACTGGATCTGCAACTGGCCCGCGATCATCTGCGCCTCGTCGACATTGACCTTGGCCATCCTGACGGCACCCTTGGCGGCCTTGACGGCATCCTCCAGCATCGGCCCCAGCGTCTTGCACGGGCCGCACCACGGCGCCCAGAAATCCACGATCACCGGCACGGTCTGGCTGGCGTCGACCACATCGGCCATGAACGTGGCCTCGCTGACATCCTTGATCAGGTCGGCATCTGCGGGGCCAGTGGAAAGACCAAGGTCCATCATCGTCGTATCCTCTATCTGTGTTCCCGGCCTATATGGAGTTGTTTGACCGGGGTGCCAAGGGGCGTCGCCGACGCGCCGTCATTGCGGCGAATTTGTCGATGACACCCGCAAATTGCGGCAGCGGCCCGACACACAGGACGAACCATGCCAAAAACACCGGCCCATAGGTCTGTGCGGCGGCCAGCAATGTGCCCGCATGGGCCTGTAACCATATCAGGATCGGGGGAGCGAGTGCGGCAGCGACCACGTTCGTGGCCATGATCGCGCCGCCTTGTGCACAGACCGAAGCAATGCGCCACAGAACACTGCGGTTGGCACTCTTTTGTACCTCCCGGTCTTCTGCGCTGTCGCTGCCTGCAACGATCTGTTCCAACATTCGCAACCGGTCGCCGATGGCCATCGGATCGCTGGCGACCGCGTGGCTCATTTCGTCCTGCGCTTCCAGCTCCGCTTCGGGCACCGGCGGGGACGTACGTCGGCGGTTGGCGCGTTCGACCAGCAGGTCCACGTCAGGGTTTCCAAGCGTCAGACCGGGTGCCGTGCGCAACACGTCGCCCAATAGGATCGCCACCTCGGGCGGGAACGGATCGGCGTCTTCGCTGTCGCGGCCGAGGTCTGCCATGCCCTGCAAGTCATCCACTGCCAGATGCAGCCGGAGAAGGTCGACCTGCCGCAGGGGCGGTTCGACCTGTTCGACAACCATGCGCGCGCGTTCGGCAAGGTTGAAATGCTGGTTGCCCGCCTTCTGCGCGAGGCGCGCGGCCTTGTCCTGCAACGCCTCGTGGGCGACCTGCTTGACCCGCTCTTCCTGTTCGGCCGCACTCGGCGTCGTGGCGGGCACTTCGATCCGATCGTCTTCGATCTCTGCCTCGATCATCGGATCGGGGTCCGGCAGCGGTTGGGTCCAGCCGTCGAGATGTTGGAACAGGCGCTCGGCGCGCTCGCGCGGGTCCGGGATCTGGGCGATGCGCGCGATGGTAGGGTCGAGACACGCGGCAGTGCAATCATCGAACCGCAATCCGTTCGACGTGGGGCTCTGCACCAGCCGTTTCAGCGACCGGATCGGGCGCAGGTCCTGCGCCAGCGTGCTGCTGAGCCACAGCTCCCGCAGGTTCTCCAGCCCCGACAGTGCCGACAGGTCGGTGACCTTGGTGCCGTTGATCCACAGGCCCGTCAGGTTGGTGAGGCCTGCAATCGGTCCGAGATCCGCCACCGGCGCATTGTCCAGCGCAAGCGCGGTCAGCTGCGTGTGATCCGCGAGCGGTGACAGGTCATGCACGCGGGTATCGTTCAGCCCCAGGCCGGAAAGTCGCGCCAGTGACGCGAGCGGACGCAGGTCATCGACATCGGTGGCATCAAGACCCAACTCGGCCAGCTTGGCACATGCGCTGAGCGGCCCGAGGTCGCGCACCCGCGTGCGGTTCAGTTCAAGAAACTTGAGTTGCGGCATCTTCCCGATCTCGGTCAGGTCAGAGATGCGGGTCCGATCAAGGTTGAGCCTGCGCAGCTTCGGGGCCGCGGTGATCCGTGTCGGCAGCCGTTCCAGCGCACGCGTTTCGACCCTGTTGAAACTGAGGCGGTCCGCCCCGCGTGTGATGGCCGAGGCGATCAGTTTGTCAGCAAAAAGAAAGGCTTTTTCTGCTGGCGTCATGGGGTCCTCAGAGGTCGAAGGTCGCAAACACCGGGGCGTGGTCGCTGGGTTTTTCCCAGCCGCGGACGTCGCGCAGGATGCGGCTGCTGTGGGCGGTGGCCGCGATGTCCGATGTGGCCCAGATGTGATCGAGGCGGCGGCCCTTGTCGGCGGCGTCCCAGTCCTTGGCGCGGTAGGACCACCAGCTGTAGAGCAGGCCCTCGGGGATGTCCTGACGGGTGATGTCGACCCAGTCGCCCGCGGCCTGCACCTGCGCGAGGTGATCCACCTCGATGGGGGTGTGGCTGACGATCTTGAGCAGCTGCTTGTGGCTCCAGACGTCGTCCTCGCGCGGGGCGATGTTGAGATCGCCCACGAGGATCGACCGTTCGGGCTTGGCCCCCGCGAACCAGTCGCGCATGTCGGTCAGGTAATCGAGCTTTTGTCCAAACTTTTCATTCTTGTCGCGGTCGGGCGCGTCGCCGCCAGCGGGCACATAGAAGTTGTGGATGGTGACGCCGTTGTCCAGACGGCCCGCGATGTGGCGGGCGTGGCCGAGACCGGCAAAGTCCATCGCGCCCGCCTCTTGGATGGGTCGCTTGGACAGGATGGCGACACCGTTGTAACCCTTGTCGCCGCGCGCCACCATGTGGGTGTAGCCCAGCGCGTCGAACCCGTCGCGCGGGATCTTGTCGACCGGGCTTTTGCATTCCTGCAGGCAGAGCACGTCCGGCGCCTCGTCGCGCAGCAGTTTCAGCACGATGGGTTCGCGCAGCCGGACCGAGTTGATGTTCCAGGTGGCGAGGGTGAAAGACATGCGGGCTGCTCCAATCTGAGGTTGAGGCAGAGCCTAGACTCAGGGGCGCGGCGGCTCCACCCGGAAAATGCGTTTTGTCCCCGCGGGGACAGCCCGTACGGCACCGAAACGCAATCGTAACCGGTGGGCTTTTGTCGGGGCATTCCGGGGCGTTCCGGAGCGTGCGCCGTATCAAGCCGATTTTAACCACGCAGCAGGCACACTGCCCCCCGAAGGCGGGCGGCCCTGACCCCCAAAGAGCGCCAGACGTTTCCGCAGGGTCAACTGGATGCGAAATTAAAGATGCTGTTGCATTGCTCGGGCACATCCTTACCCTGATCAGCAATTCTTTTGCGACGCTTATTCAAGCAGACATTTTTCAAGGAGGCGCAGTATGGCGCAGGTGATTGCTCCCGTCGGTGGTGGTTCAAATAATGGTGAAGTCGTTCAGCTGGACGACGGGGGATACATGGTCGTCTGGACCCATCTGGTTCTGTCGATCCTGCCGATCCCGAATGTGACGGATGACCAGTTCCTCGCCGTTCTGGGCCGTACGTTCAACGCCGATGGCACCCCCCGCGGCGACGTTTTCCAGATCAACAGTTCCACCAACCAGTCGGGGCAGAACTATGCGGATGTCGCGGTGCTGTCCAACGGCAACGTGGTGGTGTCGTGGACGGATGGCCCCGACTTTAACGACGGGTTCGATGTGTCCGCGCGCGCACGTGTTTTAACGGCCGACGGCGTTCCGGTGACGGACGAGATCATCCTTGGCAGTGTCGCTGACAACGACCAGAATTTCCCCAAGGTCGTGGCCACCGAAAACGGCGGATTCATCGCCACGTGGCAGGACGGACGGTTCAGCAACACCGATGAGCGGGCATTCGTGCAGGCCTATGACGCGATGGGCAACCCGGTCGGCGACGAGATGCATATCCTTGACTGGGATAGCACCCAGGACGGCGAATTTGTCTATGTCGGGAACGGTCAATACCACCTCGAGGGCAACCGCAGCCTGACCTTTAACCCCGATGTCACCTATGACTGGTTCAACGGCATTCGCCAGCCTGTGCAGACGGGCGGAGGCGGTCCGGGCAATGGGTTCGACGGCGGATTCGAAGACGACATGGTCTCTGATGGGCAGGGCATGGTGTACTATTCTGCAAATGGGCAGCAATATTCAACAGTCTCGCTGACCGCGTATCAGGCCGAGGTGCGGACGCAACCAGCCTTTACCTATTCGGACGGCACGGTGCGCCCGACCGAGCATACGATCCTGCGGGATTCGCTGTCGGCGGTCACGCAGACGCTGAACATCGACATCTTTGATCCCGGTATCAACGGGCTGAACCCCGGCGATTACGTGTCCACCGCACTGACCCTGACCAGCGACGGCAATCTCGCGCTGGTCTGGACCGGCATCAGCGGCGGGACGACCGCGCAGGATCTGGAATTCTCGGTATACTTGCAGATTGTATCGCCGGAGATGGTCGTCCTGTCCGAGCAGATTGTGATCGAGGATCAGAACGTCGTGGGTACGGACATCTACCCGCCCTTTGTCACCGCAGGTGCGGACGGGCGGCTGTTCATCGGCTGGACCGGGACCACCGATCGCAACGGTCCGGGCACCAACGAGGTGATGGGCGGCGTGTTCGACATGCCCACGCTGAACTTTGACAGCAGGACGACCAATGCGAACGGCCCCGATGCCGTGCTGGGCACGGTGGGCGATGACACCGTCACCGCCACGGATGCGGACGAGCTGGTGTACCTGTTTGGCGGCAATGACACCTGGGAGCAGAACGGGGCGAATATTACGGCCAACAACGATGCCGCGATCTATGGCATGGGCGGCAACGATTATTTTGCCTTTACCGACGGCAATACAGCCTCGCGGGTTTATGCGGGCCTCGGCTATGACACGTTCGATTATAGCGGGTTGAGCGCGTCCGCGGGCGTGATGCTGGACGGTGCGGGTTTTCAGGATTCGAACCGTTCGGATTTCGGTACTGCCGAACGCGTCATCGGGTCCTTCCACGACGATCAGTTCCGGGTGCGGAACGGCGAAGTGTCCGAGAACCTGTACCTGCACACGGAAGCGGGCAATGACACCGTTCAGCTGAATACCAACTGGGGCGGCGAGATCGACGGTGGCGCGGGCACGGATGTGCTGACCAGTTTCTTTAACCGCGCGGATTGGGAACTGACGTTCCACGGCGACCACTATACGCTGGCCCATCTGTTTCAGCCGAATTTCGGGTCCATGGATCCGGCGGCCGTGAACCCCGACTATGTCTATACGCTGCGAGCGTTCGAGACGATCGAGTTCGCGGACGAGACGGTGACCTTGCAGGCGACGGCGTCCAACCCGTCCGGTGCGGGGGTGCCGCCGGTTCTGCCTGCGGGGCCGACCGAGGGTAATGACACGCTGACCGGTACGGCCAACGACGAGACGATCAACGCACTGGGCGGCGATGACCTGATCATCAATGCAGGCGGCGGGTCGGACAGGTTCATCGGCGGCGCGGGCGAGGACACGCTGCGGACCGATGTGACCGGGTTGGCCGAGGGCGACGGCATCACATTCAACACCGTGACCGGCGTGCACGGGCGGCGCAATTCCACCGTCGGGCAGGACACGATCGAGACGCTGGAGCATTTCGAGCTGATCGGGGAGTGGGACGCCGAGGTTGTGGGTGGTGCCGAGGACAACATCTTTGTCACCGATCTGGGCGATGACACACTGATCAGCGGGGGCGGCAACGACACGCTGAACGGCGGCGGTGGCGACGACATCTACACCATCGATCCGCGCACCATGAACACGGTCGAGATCTTCGACAGTGCGGGCAATGACACGCTGGAGATCCTGGATTATCCGGGGCTGGACGTGATGAATTTCGTGGTTGCGGGCGGCACAATCACGCACCAGTCCGTGCACGGGCACAACACGGTGATGCAGATGAACGGCGCGGTGCCGCAGATCGAGACCGTGCGGTTCACCGGGCTGAACAATGACGGATCGCCCCGGTTCCAGAACGATCTGGCGCTGGTGACGACGCAGGCGGCGTTCACCCGTCTGGACGCGCTTTATGCGGGTACGGACGGTGACAATGTCATCACCGCACCGTCCATTCCGGTGGGCGGGGTGACGGCGCCCTGGGGTCTGATCTTTGGCAATGGCGGCCATGACGACATCACGCTGTCCTCGACATTCACCTTTGATGCGCTGGGCGGGAGCGGCAACGACACGATCCGCGCGCAGGGCGATCAGGCGGCGACGATGCTGGGCGGGTCCGGCAATGACATGCTGATCGGTGCGGGCGGCGGCGACGCGATGCTGGGGCAGACCGGCAACGACGTCCTGCTGGGCGAGGCGCTTGAGGTCGGGCTGGTGGCGGAGGAGGCCGGGCAGGCCTACCGGATGTATCAGGCCGCGCTGGGGCGGACACCGGACACGGGCGGGCACTATACGTGGACCGAACGGCTGGTCGAGGGCGGGTTTACGCTCGATTCGATGGCCAACGCCTTTGTCAATTCGGTCGAGTTCGGGACCCGGTTTGGTGGCACCGACACCGAAGGGTTCGTGCGGCTGATGTACAACAACGTGCTGGGCCGCGACCCGGATGCGGCGGGTGCCGCGGGCTGGGCGGACCGGCTGGACAACCAGGGCTGGACCCGCGCCGAGGTTGTGCTGCGGTTTTCCGAAAGCACCGAGAACCGGCAGCGGACGGCGGATGCCACCGAGGATTACCTCGAGGCACGCACCGATGCGGTGTGGTCGGATGACGTGTTCCGCGTCTACCAGGCGACGCTGGGCCGGACGCCGGACCTGGTCGGTTTTGAAGGCTGGACCGAACGGATGGGCGACGGTCGCGAGCTGATCGACATGGTGACCGGTTTTGTGAATTCGACCGAGTTCCAGACCCGCTATGCCTCGGCCACGGACAGCGCCACGTTCGTCACGCTGATCTACAACAACGTGCTGAACCGGAACCCCGACCCGGTGGGCGGGGCCACGTGGATTGACCGGCTGGACGATCAGGGGTTCAGCCGCGCCGAGGTCGTACTGGGCATCGCGCAATCGGCGGAGTTCATCACGAACTCCACCCAGAACCTGATCGACTGGATGCGCGGGCAGGGCATTGATGACACGCTGAACGGCGGTGTGGGCGATGACGTTCTGGTGGGCGGCATGTATTCGGACGAGTTCCAGTTCGGACCGGCAGAAAGCGTCGACCGGGTCACCGACCTGGAAGCGTGGGACGTCGTGTCGTTCAACGGCTTTGGCTACGGCTCTGACGCGGATGTGCGCGCGCACCTGTCGGAAGTGAACGGCAATGTCGTGTTCTCCGATCAGGCCACCACCGTCACCTTCGAAGGAGCGACGCTGGCCATGTTCACCGACGATCTGATCCAGATCTGACGCGACACCGCACGGCGCGACAAAAAAAACCCGGGCTCAAAGGCCCGGGCAAGTCCAACAGGGAGGTGCATGTTTTTCCGCAACGCGGCCCCGACATGCGCGGGTATCTGGTCTGTAACACGGGTCGGGAAAAAAGGTTCCAACCCGCCCCGAATTTATTTCATGCCATCAGACGATAGCCGCCGGATTCGGTCACAAGAAGGCGCGCATTGGACGGATCCGGTTCAATTTTCTGGCGCAACCGGTAAATATGCGTCTCCAGCGTGTGGGTCGTGACGCCGGCATTATAACCCCAGACCTCGTGCAGCAGCACGTCGCGGGCCACGACACCGTCGGGCGAGCGGTAGAGGAACTTGAGGATGTTCGTCTCTTTCTCGGTCAGGCGGATCTTGCGGTCGTCTTCGGTGATCAGCATCTTGACCGACGGTTTGAACGTATACGGCCCGAGGGTGAACACAGCGTCTTCGGATTGTTCGTGCTGGCGCAGCTGGGCGCGGATGCGGGCCAGCAGGACCGGGAACTTGAACGGTTTGGACACGTAGTCGTTGGCACCTGCGTCGAGGCCAAGGATCGTGTCGGCATCGGTGTCATGCCCGGTCAGCATCAGGATCGGTGATTTCACCCCCTGTTTGCGCATCACGCGGCACAGTTCGCGGCCATCGGTATCGGGCAGGCCCACGTCGAGGATGACAAGGTCGTAGATCGCCTCCTTGGCCTTGACCAGCGCATCCTGACCGTTGCCCGCCTCGAAGACGTCAAAGTCCTCGGTCATGATCAGCTGTTCGCTCAGCGCCTCGCGCAGGTCCTCGTCATCATCGACCAGCAGGATTTTCTTGAGCTGTGCCATCGGTTATTCCTCCTTCAGTGTTGGAGCATAGATGATGGGCCAAAGCGGCTTCGGCAAGATTTGCCCTGTTTTCTCACGCCCATGTGTCGGAATAATGCCAATTGTTTCAATCCGCGCGGCTTTTGCTTATGTCGGTCGTGGAAAGATGCGGGAATTGTAACATGGGCCTTGCGCCTGACATCACAGAGACACTGGCGCGGGCGCGCGCGGACCTGCGGATGGGGGTGCCCATCGTGCTGCTGGGGGCGCAGAGCGTGCTGGCCGTATCCGCAGAGACGGTGTCGGAGGCGCGGTTGCAGGCGGTGCGCGCGCTGGAGGCGGCGCCGGTGCTGGCGTTGACCGACTGGCGCGCCAAGACGCTGCGCACCCCGGCCTATGACGGTGACATGACCCGCATCCGCGTGCCGGACGAGGTGGCACTGGGCTGGTTGCAGGCGCTGGCGGATCCGGCGGACGATCTGGCGGTCCCGATGAAGGGGCCGTTGCAGGCGGTGCGGGGTGGTGATGTGGCCGCGCACCGTGTGGCGATCCAGCTGTGCAAGTCGGCGCGGCTGCTGCCTGCGGCGCTGTGTGTGGATGTGGCGGATGGCGCGGGCTTTGCCGCGGCCCACGGACTGACGGCGGTGCCCGTGGCGCTGGCCGCCCCGCGCATGGCAGCCCATGCCGCGCTGCATCCGATCATTCAGGCGCGCCTGCCCATTCAGGTGTCCGAGGCCGGGCGGCTGCATGTGTTCCGCCCCGAGGATGGGGGCGAGGAGCATTACGCCATCGAGATCGGTCGCCCCGACCGTGCGGCCCCGGTGCTGGCGCGGCTGCATTCGGCCTGCTTCACCGGCGACGTGCTGGGCAGTCAGAAATGCGATTGCGGCCCGCAGCTGAACGCGGCACTGGCGCAGATGGGGGCCGAGGGCACCGGGGTTCTGCTGTACCTCAACCAGGAGGGGCGCGGGATTGGGCTGGCCAACAAGATGCGGGCCTATGCGTTGCAGGATCAGGGATTTGACACGGTGGAGGCCAATCACCGTCTGGGGTTCGAGGATGACGAGCGCGATTTCCGGATCGGGTCGGACATTCTGGCGCGGCTTGGCTTTTCGGCGGTGCGGTTGATGACGAACAACCCTGCCAAGGTCGCGATGATGGAGGCCAGCGGCCTGCGCGTGGCCGAACGGGTGCCGTTACGCGTGGGCGAGACGGCGTTCAACCGCGCCTATCTCGCAACCAAGGCCGCGAAGTCGGGGCATCTGCTGTGACCACGCGGCGGGTGACGGACATGGTGGTGACGCCGCGGGGGCTGTGCTTTGCCGGGCGGGTGTTTCCCTGCACCGTGGGCAAGGGCGGGATCGTGGCGGACAAGCGCGAGGGTGACGGGGCCACGCCGCTGGGGGTTCACCGGATTGTCGGGATGCTGTACCGGCCCGACCGGATAGCGCGCCCGACCGACTGGGCGGTGCCGATCCGGCCCGGCGATCTGTGGTCGGACGATGGCGGGGACGCGGAGTACAACCACATGGTGCGCGCGCCCTATCCGCACAGCCACGAGGTGCTGCGCCGGGCCGATCCTCTGTATGATCTGGTGATCCTGACGGACTGGAACTGGCCCTATGCGGTGCCGGGGCGGGGGTCGGCCATATTCATGCACCGCTGGCGGCGTCCGGGCTATCCGACCGAGGGGTGTATCGGGTTGCGGCCGGGCGATCTGCGCTGGATCGCGCCGCGCATCGGGTTCGAGACGCGCCTGATCGTGCCGACACCGCGCTAGGCCTGCGCGGGGTTCAAGCAGGTGTGCGGGCGCCAAAGATGGCAGAGCCCACGCGCACATGGGTCGCCCCGAGCGCGATGGCGCTGGCGAAATCGCTGCTCATCCCCATGGACAGTCCGGACAGGTCATTGCGTTTGGCCAGCTTGGCCAGCAGGGCAAAGTGCAGCGACGGCTCCTCGTCCACGGGCGGGATGCACATCAGCCCCCGTACGGGCAGGTCGAGGTCACGGCACTGGGCCACAAACGCATCCGTATCCTGCGGCAGGATCCCGGCCTTTTGCGGCTCTTCCCCGGTGTTGACCTGAATGAACAGGTCGGGACAGGTCCCGATCTCTTGCGCCAGACGGGCGAGGGTGTTGGCCAGCTTGGGCCGGTCGACGGAGTGGATCGCCTGGCACAGGGTCATGGCCTGCCGCGCCTTGTTGGTTTGCAGCGGGCCGATCAGGTGCACATCCACGTCGCCATAGGTGTCGCGGAAACCGGGCCACTTGTCCGCCGCCTCCTGCACGCGGTTCTCGCCAAAGACGCGGTGCCCCTGGTCCAGCACGGCGGCGACGCGGTCATTGGGCTGAACCTTGCTGACCGCGATCAGGGTGACGGCGCCGGGCGCGCGTCCCGCATTGGTTTCGGCGGCGGTGATCTGGGACTGGATGTCGGTAAGGGACATGACGGGCCTTTGGGTCGGGAGGATCTGGCCACAGATGATAGCACGCAGCCCGGAATGAAAAGGGGGCGTACAAACGAAAAGGGGCGGACCAAAGGCCCGCCCCAAATCTGCTATGATGCGTTCAACTTAGAAGTTGAAGATCACACCCAGGTCGGCAGTGGTGTTGCCACCGTTGTCGCCGATACCACCTTGCAGGGAGACACCGCCGCCCAGCGAGTGGCGGAAGCCAATGCCGTATGCGTCTGTGTTCGCGCCAGCAGCACCGCTCTCGGAGTATGCGAAGCGGATTTCTGTGGCCGCGCCGATGTCATACTTGACCGAGAAGCCGTAGCCTGTGTCGGGGTTTGTGTCTTGGTCTGTGATCAGCAAGGAGAACGCCAGTGCGCCGATCTCACCACCGAACGATGCAGCGACGAAGTCGTTGTCAACGCCCGGGCCAACACCGTTTTCGGCTGTGCCGAATGCGATACCAGCGGAGTAGTTGCCGAAGTTGTAGCCAACACCGATCTGGAACTCTTCGTTCAGGGCGTCAGTGTACGATGCCGACACAGTGAAGTCGCCTGCGGTGTAACGCAGCTTGACTGTGGGATCGATTGTCGCGCCGTCAGCGGATGTGCCGAAGCCGGAAGCAGGCAGACCGTGGCCGGAAGACTGTTCGATGAACGATGTCAGACCAACGCCGTAACCGTAGTAGTTGACAACGTCACCCGAGTCGATGACGTCGGACACGTGGCCCACGTCCAGACGGAAGCCGCCTGTCGACACAGCGAAGCCGGGTGCGGAACGGTTCACAACGTTCGATGCGCCAGCTGCGTTTTCGTCAGATTGGAAACGGATACGACCTTCGAATTCCAGGCCGTTGTCCGAAGTTGTTGTACCTGTGACTGTCAGGCGGAAACGCTGTTCGATGCGTGTCTCGTCTGCGCCAGGAACAGCACTTTCTTGGTAGAACAGGCCAAAACGGCCAAAGCCGCCAAAGCTAACTTCCGCAGCGGCCATGCCAGCAGTGGCGACCAGAGCGGTTGTAGCGAAGAGAACTTTTTTCATGAGTTTTCCCTCGGTTTTCATTCACACGCCCTAACCGGGGAATCCGGTGAGGGGATGAATGCTGTCTCACTCATTTGAGCGGCTATCTCAAGCAAGGCCTTTGATCGCGCCGCAATTCCGACATGGTTGGTGCAGCTTTGCCACAGTTCTCAAATGCGGCCTGCGCTGGATACCGTGGCAACGGCTGCGACGCGGTTGCGCGCGCCTTGCGAGCCTGCGCCAACTTGGCTATCACGTTGGACAATCAGATACGGGTAGGAAGTCCGATGACAAAGGTGCAAGGGTTGGGGCGTATTGCCATTTTATGTATGGCAATTGTGCTGGTTGGGTGCGGGCAGCGGTTTGGCACCAGCCCCCCGAACGAGCAAAACGTCGATTCCGACATCGCGCTGAGCCGCGATGGATCCGGGGCCACAACCCTCGGTGAGGCGCTGCGCGCGCGCCGCAACGAGGAGTCCATTGTAAAGGTCAACAAATACATCTGGTCATCCACGTTGCAGGTGCTCGATTTCCTGCCGATCCAGTCGGTGGATCCGTTCACCGGGGTGATCATCACCGGGTTCGGCACACCCCCCGGCGGCGGGCGGGCCTATCGTGCGACGGTCCTGATCAGTGACCCGGCGCTGGATGCCCGTTCGCTGAACGTCGCGCTGCAAACCCGCAACGGCCCCGCCAGTGCCGCCACGGTCCGTGCGGTCGAGGATGCGATCCTGACCCGCGCCCGCCAGCTGCGCATTGCCGACAACCGGCTCTAGGGCCTTTCCGCGCCATTCATTCCGCACTAAGACATGCGCCGGGCCGTTTCGCCCGGCGTTTGCATATCCAGAACCAGGACACGTTTCCCATGGCCACCTATTCCCCCTCCGAAATCGAAGCCCGCTGGCAGGCGGCCTGGGACGAGGCCGGTATCTTCAGGGCCACCCGCACCGGCGACAAGCCCAAGTATTACGTGCTGGAGATGTTCCCCTATCCGTCGGGGCGCATCCATATGGGGCATGTGCGCAATTACACGATGGGTGACGTGATCGCGCGCTACAAGATGTCGACGGGGCACAACGTGCTGCACCCGATGGGCTGGGACGCGTTCGGGATGCCCGCGGAGAACGCCGCCATGGCCATCGGCGGCCACCCCAAGACCTGGACCTATGACAACATCGCGGACATGCGCGGCCAGATGAAGCCACTGGGCCTGTCGATCGACTGGAGCCGCGAGTTTGCCACCTGTGACCCCGAATATTACGGCCAGCAGCAGGCGCTGTTCCTCGACATGCTCGAGGCGGGCCTTGTCTATCGCAAGAACGCGCAGGTGAATTGGGACCCGGTCGACATGACCGTTCTGGCCAACGAACAGGTGATCGACGGCAAGGGCTGGCGCTCAGGCGCCGAGGTCGAGCGGCGCGAGCTGACGCAGTGGTTCTTCAAGATCTCCGACATGGCGGGCGAATTGAAATCGGCGCTGAACGGTCTGGACAACTGGCCCGCCAAGGTGCGGCTGATGCAGGAAAACTGGATCGGGGAATCGCGCGGCATCGACATTCCCTTTGTCCGTACGGACGGGGATGGCACGATCCTGTGTTACTCCACCCGCCCCGACACGATGCGCGGCGCGTCCTTTGTCGCGGTGTCGCCCGACCATCCGGTCGCCAAGGCGCTGGAGGCGGACAACCCCGCATTGGCCGCCTTTATCGATGAATGCCGCAAGATGGACACGACCGAAGCGGCCATGGAAAAGGCCGAAAAGAAGGGCATCGATACCGGTATCCGGGTCAAGCACCCGGTCTATCCCGATCAGGAACTGCCCGTGTGGATCGGCAATTTCGTGTTGATGGATTACGGCACGGGCGCTGTGTTCGGCTGTCCGGCCCATGACCAGCGCGATCTGGATTTCGCGCGCAAATACGATCTGCCGGTGCGCAATGCGTTCTACATGCCCGGCCAGGAGGTCGAGGTCGGTGACGAGGCGCTGGTGCCTGCCAAAACGGAAAAGGTTGTGTTCATCGACCATTTTGCAGGTGTGGGCGAAGTCACCAGCCAGGAGGCCATCGATGCCACCATCGACTGGTTCGAAGAACACGACCTGGGCCGCGGCCAGATGCAGTACCGGCTGCGCGACTGGGGGCTCAGCCGCCAGCGGTACTGGGGTTGCCCGATCCCTGTCGTGCATTGCGACAGCTGCGGCGTGGTACCGGAGAAGAAAGAGAACCTGCCCGTTGTCCTGCCCGATGACGTGAGCTTTGACATCCCCGGCAACCCGCTGGACCGCCACCCGACCTGGCGCGACGTGCCCTGCCCGTCCTGTGGTGCGGCGGCCAGGCGCGAGACGGACACGATGGACACATTCGTCGATTCGTCGTGGTATTTCGCGCGCTTTACCGCGCCGCGCGCCGATACACCCACCGTGGCCGAGGATGCCGCCTATTGGATGAACGTGGACCAGTATATCGGCGGGATCGAACATGCGATCCTGCACCTGCTCTATTCCCGCTTCTTTGCCCGCGCGATGAAGATCACCGGCCATTTGCCGGAAACGGCGATTGAACCGTTCGATGCCCTTTTCACCCAGGGGATGGTGACGCACGAGATCTACCAGACGCGCGACGCCAAGGGGCGGCCGGTCTATCACCTGCCGGAGGACGTGATCGACGGCAAATTGGCCGACGGCACCGAGGTCGAGATCATCCCATCGGCCAAGATGTCGAAATCAAAGAAGAATGTCGTGGACCCGCTGGGCATCATCGCAAGCTATGGCGCGGACACTGCGCGGTGGTTCGTGCTGTCCGACAGCCCGCCCGAGCGTGACGTGGAGTGGACGGCCAGCGGCGCGGAGGCGGCGTTCAAGCACCTCAGTCGCGTCTGGAACATCTGCGACCGCATCGGCCAGATGGACAAGGATGCGCCCGGTCAGGGCGATGACGAATTGCTGCGCGCGATGCACAAGACCATCCACGACGTCACGCTGGGTGTCGAATCCTTTGGCTTCAACGCGGCGATTGCCAAGCTTTATGGCTTTACCGCCACCTTGCAGAAATCCAGGGCCAGCCACGCCGCCCAGCGCGAGGCGGTGATGACGCTGGCGCAGCTGATGGCCCCGATGACCCCGCACCTGGCCGAGGATATCTGGGCCCATCAGGGCGGCGACGGCCTTGTGATCAACGCCCCCTGGCCCGTCGCGGATGACGCGATGCTGGTGTCCGACACCGTCACCCTGCCCATCCAGATCAACGGCAAACGCCGGGGCGAACTGGTCGTGCCTGCGGATTTGGACAAGGCAGAGGTTGAAAAACGCGCCCTCGCCACCGAAGCTGTGCAAAAGGCGCTGGACGGCGGCACCCCGAAAAAGGTGATCGTGGTTCCGGGCCGTATCGTGAACGTGGTGGTGTGATGTCCTGGCTCAAACCTGTCCTGCTTTGCCTGACCCTTGCTGTGGCGGCCTGCGGGTTTGAGCCTGTCTATGGCCCCGGCGGCGCGGGCACGGCGTTGCAGAACCGGGTACAGGTGGACCCGCCGCGCGACCGCGACGGTTTCCTGCTGGTGCAGCGGCTCGAGGAACGGCTGGGCCGGGCCGGTGATCCGGCCTACCGTCTCGCGATCCAGCTGAACCTGCGACAGGAAGAGCGCGCCATTGACCCCGATGGCGATATCCGGCGGTTTCACCTGATTGGCGGTGCGGTCTATACCCTGATCGATGTAGGCACCGGCGCGGTGGTGCAATCGGACCGGGTGGACAGTTTCGTGGGCTATTCGGCCACGGGCACCACCGTCGCCACACTGGCCGCACAGCGCGATGCGCAGGCGCGGCTGATGACGATCCTCGCCGATCAGATCGTGGTGCAGTTGCAGGCGTCATCCTTGTGAAACTGTCGGCAGGACAGGCCGCATCCTATTTCGCCAAGCCCGACACGGACGCCGCAGGCGCGCTGATCTATGGCGCGGATGGCATGCGCATCGCGCTCAAACGCCAAGAGGCCGTGGCCGCCCTGATCGGACCGCAGGGCGAGGAAGAGATGCGCCTGACCCGGATCGCGAGCGGCGATCTGCGCAAGGAACCGGCGCTGCTGCTGGATGCGGTCAAGGCCATCGGCTTTTTCCCCGGCCCCCGCGTGGCGCTGGTCGAAGACGTGAACGAAACCACCGGCCCGATCATCATCGACGCCCTGGCCGACTGGCAACCGGGCGATGCGCAGATCATCGTGACGGCGGGGGCACTCAAACCCACATCCAAGCTGCGCAAGGCGTTCGAGGGGCACAAGGGAGCATATGCCATCGGCATCTATGACAACCCGCCCACCCGTGACGAGATCGAGCGTGACCTGCGCGCCGCGGGCATCTCCGACCCGCCGCAAGAGGCGATGCACCTGCTGGCCGATCTGGCGCGCAGCCTCGAGCCCGGCGATTTCCGCCAGACCCTGACCAAGATCGGGCTTTACAAACTGAACGATCCGGAGCCCCTGACGGCACAGGACATCACCGCCTGCGCGCCCGCCACGATCGAGGCGGATGTGGACGATGTCCTGCTGGTGGTGGGCGACGGTCAGGCCGCGGCCATCGGCCCGGTGATGCAGCGCCTTCAGGCGCAGGGGGTGAACGCGGTGACCCTGTGCATCGGCGCCATGCGCCATTTCCGCAGCCTGCACCGCGCCGCAACCGACACGTCCGGCAGGCCGCAGATATGGGGCCCCAACCGCGACAAGATGCTGGCGCAGGCCCGCGCATGGGGGCCGGTCAAGCTGGAACAGGCGCTGACCGAACTGACGGATACCGACCTGCAACTGCGCTCGGCCGGGCAACGGGCCCCGGCGCTGGCATTGGTCGAACGAACGTTCATCCGACTGGCGATGCTGGCGCGCCGCTGAACCGACACGCCACGCCTGCCGCCCGCGCCGGGGCGCAGCCCCGCCAGAATCGCGTCGCGCGCATGCGCGTCCTTTGGATCACGGCTGGCCCTCGCCCAGACCGGCGAACATCGCGGTCACCTGCGCGTCGGTCATCTGATGCCGGTCCGTCCCGGCAAAGCTGTAGCTCTCGGGCTTGAGGTCGATGTAAAGCTCGCCGGTAAAGGCGATGCCCGATGTATCCGCCAGCGTGCCCAGCCCCACATGCATCTCGCCCTGCATCGGACCCGGAGCCGTGACACGGTAGAACAGGCTGCTGCCGCAGGTCTTGCAAAACGCCCGCTCGGCCCAGGGCGACGAGGCATAGATGCTGATGTTGTCGGCCCCTGTGATGTCCATCCCGCCCTTTGGCACGGCCACGGCCATGTACACGCCGCCCGACCACTTGCGGCACATGCTGCAATGGCAGGCCCCGGTTTCGGTGACGGGGGTGGTGATGTCAAAGCGGACGGCGCCGCAGATGCAGGAACCGGAATGGGCCATGGGTTGTCTCTCCTGTCGGTTTGGTGCGGCCCATTCCTACCCCGCCCTGATGACAGAAGCTGACAGCAGCCATTGCAACCGGCCTTCGTGCCTGCAATCCTGACATCCTGACCACCAGGGAGGACCTGCGCATGTATACCGTCATCGGAACCGTCAAGAGCCGCGCGTTTCGCGTCATGTGGATGCTCGAGGAACTGGGCCAGCCCTACACTCTGACCGACGCCGGACCCCAATCGGAGACCGCGCGCCAGCACAACCCGCTGGGCAAGATCCCCGCGCTGGTCGACGGCGAGGACGTGCTGACCGACAGCGTGGCGATCATGACCTATCTGGCGGACAAGCACGGCGCGCTGACCGCCCCGGCGGGCACACCCGCCCGCGCGCGGCAGGACGCCATGACCCTGTGGCTGATTGACGAACTGGACGCCACGCTCTGGACCCACACCAAGCACAGCTTTGCCCTGCCCGAAAAACTGCGCGTGCCGGGCATCACACCGACCCTGCACAAGGAGTTCACCCGCAGCGCCGAACGCTATGCCGGGTGGCTAGAGGATGCGGGCGACTTCATCATGGGGGACGAGATCACGCTGCCCGATCTCTTGGCGGTGCACTGCTTTGGCTGGGCCTTTGGCGCGCAGTTCCCGGCCCTGCCGGACCCGATCAAGGCCTATTCCAAACGGCTGCGCGCGCGGCCCGCCTTCCGCGCTGCCCAGCAGCATCAGCCCGCAGAGGCATAGGCGCTGGCCCCCGCGCCGGCACGCCGACCCGTGGCAAGGCACGCGGTCAAGAGATAGCCGCCCGTGGGCGCTTCCCAGTCCAGCATCTCTCCGGCGCAGAACACGCCCGGCACCGCGCGCAGCATCAGGTCATCCGTCAGCGCCTGCGCCGCGACACCCCCGGCGGTGGAAATCGCCTCGTCCATGGGCCGCAGCCCGGTCTGCGCCACGCGCAGCTTTTTCAACCGGCGCGCCACGGCCACGGCATCGTCCGGCCACGGGCGGCCCCATTCCTGCGCCAGCGCGATCTTGAGAGGGTCAAGCCGAAGCACCTTGCGCAGGTGGTTGGCAAAACTGGCCTTGCCGCGCGGGCGCGCCAGCCGCTGCGCCACATCGTCCACGCTGAGATCGGGCAGGATGTCGAGAAACAGTGGCGCGCCGTCGCGCACGCCGTTGGACACGGAATAGACGCCGCCCCCCTCAAGCCCATGCCGCGCCACCACCCCTTCGCCACGGGATTTGTATGCGCCCGCGCGCCAGGCGACCCCCTTGATGGGCTGGCCCCGGTGGCGGAACATGTGTTCGGACCAGGCCACCGCGATGGCCGCATTGGTGGGCGCAAAGGGCGTCACCGCCACCCCGGCCGCGCGCAACACGTCGGCCCAGGCCCCGTCCGAGCCCAGCCGCGCCCAGCTGGCCCCGCCCAGCGCCAGTACAAAGGCATCATGGCGCACCACCTGCGCGCCTTCCGCCGTGTCGAACCGGGCGACCATCCCGTCAAACCCCTGCCAGCGCCAGCGCGTGTGCCGCGTCACGCCCAGCGTTTCCAGCCGCCCCAGCCAGGCCCGCAACAGCGGCGACGCCTTCATCGCGGTGGGAAAGACGCGCCCCGTGGTGCCCACGAACATGTCCTGCCCGAGCCCCTGTGCCCAGTCGATGATCGCGTCATTGTCCCAGTCGCGCAGCAGTGGCGCCAGCCAGTCCGCCGCCGGGCCATAGGCCGCGATCAGCCTGTCCAGCGCCTCGGCCTTGGTCAGGTTCAGCCCGGATTTCCCCGCCATCAGGAACTTGCGCCCCAGCGACGGCTTGGCCTCGTAGACGGTGACGGCATGGCCCGCCTGTGCGGCGACCTCGGCCGCGGCCAGACCCGCGGGCCCGCCGCCGATGACGCCAACAGAGGTCATTGCGCGCGCGTGCGCAATTCGCCGGTCAACTCGACGGTCCGGTGCGGGTAAGGAATGGTGATGTTGTTGTCCCGCAGCGCGTTCCAGATCAGGAACAGCACGTCGGAAGTGTATTTGTTCGGCCCGTCATCGATGCCGTTGACCCAGAATTCCACCGCGAAATCGATGCCGCTGTCGCCAAAACCCCGCAGTTCGCAATCGGGCGGAAACGGCGAGTCGAGCACTTCGGGATGTTGCGCCACCGCCGCTTCGATGATCGCGGGCACGGCGTTGATGTCGGTGTCATAGCTGACTGAAAACGGCGCCTCGTAGCGGTTGGCGGACCCGCTGTCGGAATAGTTCACCACGCGGGTGGTGATGAAATCCTCGTTCGGGACAACGATCCAGCGGCCGTCATAGGTCTCGAGGATGGCGGCGCGGGCCGTCATCTTGACGATGGTGCCCGCCTCGCCGCCGTCCAGTTCGACATAGTCCCCCACGGTGGCCTGCCCCTCGACCAGCAGGATGACGCCCGAGATGAAATTCGACGCGATCTTTTGCAGGCCAAAGCCCAGACCCACACCAATTGCGCCGGACAGAACGGCGAGTGCCGACAGGTTGATGCCCATGATGTTCATCAGCACCAGGAACGCGACGGCAAAGATCAGGAACTCCACCGCCTTGGCCACCAGTTGCCGCAACGAGGGCCGCATCTCTTCCTGTTTCTGGATAAAGTCGCTGGATTGGCTGTTCGACCACTGGCCCAGCCAGAAAATCACGCCACCCACGGCCAGGAATTGCAAAAGCCACAGAAGGTCAAAGGACAGGTTGCCCAACGGCACCACAGTCGCCTCGAGCCGCGCGGCAACCGTCTCGATCAGGCCCAGCGCATAAAGCGCCGCCATCGGGATCAGGATGTAGCGGCCCAGCAGCTTGAGGAACGGGTCCGACACGATGTCACGCACCAGCGCACGCACCGCAAGGAACAGGAACACCCGCTTGCCAAAGGCAATCACCGCCCCACTGTCAAAGATCGAGCGCACGACGCTTTCGCCGATGCCGGTGAACACATAGGCCAGCAGCGGCAGCAGCAACGGCAGGAATTGCGCAACAAAGCGGCGCGCCTTGGCGATGATGCTGTCGCTCTCACCCGGATCGAGCAGCCGCGACAGCGTCGGTTGCAGCTTGCGCGACACAAGAACGGCGGCGACATAGGCAACGATCAAAAGCCCGAATTGCGACCATGCCGCCGGGCTCAGCAACCACGACAGGGCCAGTTCCCAACCCTGCTGCCCATAGCCTACGATCGTCTGCACGATCTCCGGCTGGCTCTCCAGATCAAACTCCACCCGGTTGCATCCCTTGTCTCATCCCCGACATGCGCCAATTGTCATGGACTGAGCCGCTTCTGCAAGGGATCACGCGCGTGTCCGACCCGATCTGCCCGTTATGTGACCGTCCCATCCCACCGGATGCCCCGCAAAGCGCGCATCACCTCGTGCCGAAGTTGAAAGGCGGCAAGGGCGGGCCGACCGTCCTGCTGCATCACATCTGCCACCGCGAGATCCACGCGACCCTGACCGAGGCGGAGCTGGCGCGCGACTATGCCACGCCCGAGGCGCTGCGGGCGCATCCGCGTCTGGCCAGGTTCATTGCATGGGTGGCCAAGCGCCCGCCCGGTTTTGCCTCCAAGGTGCCGGGTGCGCGGCGCAAGCGGTGATCAGCGTTTCTTGGGCGTGGGCCGCGTCGGTTTGGATTGCAGGCGCTGGTTCACGTCGCCCAGCACCTGCCGCGCCAGCGCCGCCACCCGCGTTTCGCGCGTGGGCACCTTGGGGTCGGGTCTGGGCTTGGGGTCGGGTCGAATTATGTACCGGTCACGTGCCATCGGGCCTCCGTCCTGGCGCGAGTATGGCACAGAACCGGCCCCGGCCCTAGGATTCAAATCCCGGGGCAGAGCGCCTTGATCGCGTGGGCGACCTGCGGATCGGCGGCAACCGTATCGGCACAGAGGTCGCGGGCACGGGTCAGCAGGGCGTCGGCATCAACCAGTTCATCGATCAGGCCCCAGGACAGGGCGCGGTCGGCGTCGATCTTCTGACCCGCCAACAGGATCATCTTGGCGCGCGCCGGGCCGATCAGGGCGGCCATGCGCCGTGGGTCGCTGGGTTGGGGCAGGTACCCCAGCTTCATCACCGGGTAGAAAAACCGCGCCTTTGGCACCGCGATGCGCATGTCGCAGGCCAGCACCATGCCATTGGCCCCGCCCGCAACCGTCCCGTTCAGCGCGGCGATGGTCAGGCCCGGCAGGGCGGCGATGGCACCGGACAGCTCTTCCCACAGGGGCGAGGTGGCAAGGCCTGCGCGCGCGGCATCAAGGTCGGCACCGGCGCTGAACACGCCGCCCGTGCCGGTCAGGATCACCGCACGCGCCGCCGTCGCTGCGCGGGCTGCTTGGGCAAGATCCTGCAACATCGCCTCGGTCAGGGCGCCGGCCTTGTCCGGGCGGTCGATGGTGATGGTCCAGACCGGGCCGGTATTGTCCACGCGGATCATGTCAGGCCCACCCGCGCGCGGATGTCGGGATCGCGCAGCGAGATTTCCTGCCCCAGCCAGCCATCCGCGTCCCCCGAACACATCCACAGCAGCGCGCGCGCGGGCCAGTCGGCGGGGATGTGGTCGGACCAGTCCAGCTGGCTGACCGGGTTGATGCCGCTGGCCTTGATCTCGCGCTGCATCCGGGTGGCGACGGTGCCGGGGCTGAGGCCCATGGCGCGGATGCCCGCGCTCGCGTTTTCCTTGTGCAGGCAGGCGGTCAGCATGGCGGCCCCGGCCTTGGACGCGCAGTAATGCGACCACGCCTCGACCGGGCCGTGGGCGGCGCCCGAACTGATGGTCAGGATCGTGCCGCCGCCTTGCGCGGTCATCACAGGCAGTGCTGCGTGCATGCCATAAAAGACGCCCTTGAGGTTGATGTCGATGACCCGCGACCACGCCGCGGGATCGGCGGCGCCCATATGCGCGATGGGCTCGATCACCCCCGCATTCCCGATCAGCACATCCAGCCCGCCGAACCGCGCCACCGTCTGCGCCACACAGTCGGCCACCGCCGCGTGATCGCTGACATCGCAGGGCAGGGCCAGGGCGTCGGGGCCGATCTCGTCCGCCAGCGCGGCCACCGCATCGGCAGAGCGCGCAACCAGCGCAACCCGCGCGCCTGCACCCGCAAACACCCGCGCCGTGTCCGCCCCGATGCCCCGGCTGGCCCCGGTGATCAGAACCGTTTTTCCCGTCATATCCTGCACTGCGCATCCCTCCGCCAAATCCTGCATGTGCCCTTGTCCTATGGCGCACGGGCGCTTAGGTCCAGCGTTGAGCCTTGACGCACACCGCCCTGTGCCGGACCATTGCGTCACATTCAAACCCAAGGATTCTTCCATGCTCTGTTTGTCGCCGCGGACTTTCTGCACCACCTTTGTTCTTTGCCTTCCGGCCACCGGGGCCCTTGCCGATCTGACCGCGGCAGAGGTCTGGGACGACTGGAAATCGTACATGGCCAGCGCGGGATATGAGCTGAGCCTGACAGAGACGCGCGGCGCGGGCGAAATCACGCTGAGCGATCTGACCATGCGCACCGCATTGGGCGAGGATGCAGGCGACGGCGTCGTGGACATCGACTTTGGCACCGTGCGCTTTGTCGAGCAGGGCGATGGCACGGTGGCGATCGAGCTGACGCCGCAGAACGAGATCGCGATGGAATTCGCGCCCGAAGAGGGCGAGACGGTCAACGTCACCGTCAGCTATACCCAGACCGATCACAGCATGATCGCGTCGGGTGATCCCAGCGCGCTGACCTACAGCTATGACGCCGCTGCCATCGCCATGTCGCTGAGCAGCCTGACAGTGGACGGAACACCCATCGGGCAGGACGTCGCCAAGTTCGACATCACCATGACCGACGTGGCCTATGTGACCGAAACCGGCGTGGATGTGGTGCGGTCGATTGCGCAGACGATGTCCGCCGCCGGGCTGGGCTATGACCTGCGCTTTGCCGATCCCGAGGGCGAGGGGTCCGTGGACCTCAAGGGCGCGATGCAGGGCGTCGCCTTTGCCGGCGCGGGCGCGCTGCCGCTTGATACGGACACGCAGGACCTGAACGCGATGCTCAATGACGGCTTTGCCTTTGGCGGCACGTTCTCGGCCGCAAGTGGCAATTATGACATGTCCTTTTCCGGCCCCGACGGTGCGGGCACGGTCAACAGCACATCGCAGGGCGCGGAACTCGAGGTCGCAATGGGGCCCGAGGGCCTGACCTATGACGTGCTCCAGCGCGATGTGGCGATGAATGTGCTGATGACGGAATTTCCGCTGCCCCTGTCCTTTTCCGCCGCAGAGATCGGCACCGGTATCCAGATGCCCCTGCAAAAGTCGCCCGACGAACAGGGCTTTGGCCTTGTCGTGACTTTGCGGGATTTTGCAGTGTCGGACATGATCTGGGGTCTTGTCGATCCGCAAGGGCAGTTGCCGCGCGATCCCGCCACGCTGGTGGTGGATCTGTCGGGCACGGCCAAGGTGCTCTTTGACTTCCTCGACCCTGCACAGGCGACCGTTCTGGAACAGACAGGCGCCATGCCCGGCGAGTTGAACACGCTGTCCCTGAATGCGCTGACGCTGGACGTGGCGGGGGCCAAGCTGACCGGGTCGGGCGATTTCACCTTTGACAACAGTGACCTGACGACCTTTGACGGCGTGCCCCGCCCCGAGGGCGCTCTGGACCTGTCGCTGGTGGGCGGCAACGGTCTGTTGGACAAGCTGGTCAATATGGGCCTCGTGCCGCAGGATCAGGCCATGGGCGCACGCATGATGATGGGCCTCTTTGCCGTGCCGGGGGCCGGGGCCGATACCCTCAATTCCAAGATCGAGGTCAACGGCGAGGGCCACGTTCTGGCCAACGGCCAGCGCATCCGCTGAGGCATCTGGGGCAGGGTCCGCGCGGCCCTGCCCTTGCACCCATCCGTTCGCACCGCTACCTGACACCCATCCGAGCGGAGCACGTGACATGACCCCAACCGATCTTTCCAGCCTGACCCAGCGCCTGCTTGAGGCCGCGCGCAAGGCGGGGGCGGATGCCGCCGACGCGATGGCCGTGCAAGGCACCTCGATCTCTGTCGATGTGCGGGCCGGGGCGCTGGAACAGGCGGAACGGTCCGAGGGCATCGATCTGGGCCTGCGCGTCTTTGTGGGCCAGCGGCAGGCAAACGTGTCGTCCTCCGACACCTCCGACCGCACGGTTGAGGAAATGGCCGCCCGCGCCGTCGCCATGGCGGCCGAAGCGCCCGAGGACCCCCATGCGGGGCTGGCCGACCCCGCGGCGCTGGCCACGCAGTGGGACATCGACGCGCTGGAACTGAACGACCCGACACCCGAACCGGACCCCGACGCCCTGCGGCGCGACGCGCTTGAGGCCGAGGCCGCAGCACTGGCCGTGGACGGTGTGGAA
Organism: uncultured Tateyamaria sp.; assembly: GCF_947487805.1. Taxonomy (GTDB): domain Bacteria; phylum Pseudomonadota; class Alphaproteobacteria; order Rhodobacterales; family Rhodobacteraceae; genus Tateyamaria. Next base: position 303,360 of record NZ_CANKXW010000003.1, read on the forward strand.
CAGGTGCAGCAGGCCACCGGCGCTTACGGCGCGCGCGACATCTGGCTTGCGGCAAGCAACGGGTTTTCCGGCGGATACCGCCGCACCGACCGCGCGCTGAGCTGTGTGGCGATTGCGGGCACCGGCAGCGGGATGGAACGCGACTATGACGGCGACAGCCGTATCTTTCAGGCGGATCTGCGCGCGGCGGACGAGATCGGACGCACAGCGGGCACCCGCGCCATCGCCCGCCTCGATGCCCGCAAGCCGCCCACGGGCAGCTATCCGGTGCTCTTTGACGAACGCGTGTCGGCCACGCTGATCGGGCACCTGCTGGCCGCCGCCAACGGGGCCAGCATCGCACGCGGCGGGTCGTGGCTGCGCGATCTGCTGGGCGCGCAGGTGCTGCCGCGCGGCATGAACCTGATCGAGGATCCGCACCGCCCCCGCACCGGCGGCACACGCCCCTTCGACGCCGAAGGGCTGCCGACCGCGCGGCGCGCCATTGTCGAGGACGGCACCCTCACGGGCTGGACGCTGGATCTGGCCTCGGGGCGCAAGCTGGGCTTTGCCTCGACCGCCAATGCCGCGCGCGGCACCGCCTCTGCACCCAGCCCGTCCAACTGGAACGTGGCACTGGATCAGGGCACCGCGACGCGCGCCGACCTGATCCGCGACATGGGCACGGGCCTGCTGGTCACCTCGATGATCGGATCGACGATCAACCCCAATACCGGCGACTACTCGCGCGGGGCCGCAGGCCTCTGGGTCGAGAACGGAGAGATCACCCACGCCGTCAACGAATGCACCATCGCGGGCAGCCTGCCCGAGATGCTGAAATCGATCATCCCCGCCAATGATGCCCGCACGCATCTCAGCCGCGTGGTCCCCTCCCTGCTTGTTCCGGGCATGACCCTTGCCGGCAGCTGACCTGCCCCTCCTGATGGACGCCGCACGGGTGGCGGGCCGGGTCGCCACCAGCTTTACCGGCCCCGCCGCCGCGCGCTGGGACAAGCCCGATGGCGCAGGCCCGGTGACCGAGGCCGACCTCGCCGTCAACGACGTCCTGTGCCAGACCCTGCGCACGGCGCGCCCCGGCTATGGCTGGCTGTCCGAGGAAACCGAGGACGCGGGCGACCGGCTGAACCACGACACCCTGTTCATCGTCGACCCGATCGACGGCACGCGCAGCTTTGTCGAAGGGGCCAGGACATGGGCCATTTCCATCGCCGTCGCACATCTGGGCCAGATCACGGCGGCGGCGATCTACCTGCCGCTGCGGGACAAGCTCTATGCCGCCGGAAAGGGGATCGGGGCCACGCTGAACGGGGCCGCCCTGCGCGCCGCAACCGCGCCCATGACCGGGGCCAGCACCGTACTGGGTGCGCGCCCGATGATGGCGCCCGAACACTGGAAGGGCGCCGTGCCCGACCTCGACCGGCACTACCGCCCGTCGCTGGCCTACCGCCTCTCGCTGGTGGGCGAAGGCAAGTTCGACGGCATGCTGACCCTGCGCCGCAGCTGGGAATGGGACATCGCCGCCGGGGCGCTGATCGTGACAGAGGCGGGCGGCACCATCACCGACCGCAACGGCGCGCCGTTGCAGTTCAACAACCCGCACCCCACGCTCAACGGCGTTCTGGCCGCGGGCCGCGCCCTGCACAGCGGTCTTCTGGACCAATTGCGCCCGCACCCTGCTTGACCCCCTGACCCAATTGCGCAAACTGCGCCCACCCTCATATCGCAAAGGACAATCGATGACCCAACGCCTGCACCTCGTCTTTGGTGGCGAACTTGTGGACCCGTCGAAGAACGTGTTCAAGGACGTGGACGACCTGCATATCGTCGGCATCTTTCCCAGCTATGACGCCGCCTATGACGCGTGGAAATCCGAGGCCCAGCGCACCGTGGATAACGCGCACATGCGCTATTTCATCGCCCACCTGCACCGCCTGCGGGACGAGGAAAACGCGGCCACACCCACAGAAGAGCTGGGCTGAAAAACGGGATGCGGGGGTCACTGGGGCTATCGGCCTACCGGACCCTGTCGGGCCGCCGTGCGGCACCGGATTTTGCCCCGCAGCGCGACCGACCACGGGGCGAACTGGTCTGGATCCACGCTGCCGAGCCGGGCAACAACCGCGCGCTCAATGACCTTGGCCACCGGCTGGCCGGGTCGCGGCATGGCTGTCACGTGATGCTGACCGCCGGCGAAGGCTCCTTTGGCGACCGCGGTGCAGAGGCCGTGCATGTCGAGGACCTGCCGCCCGATCACCCCACCACAACGGAACAGTTCGTCGCCCACTGGGCTCCCGATGTGGTGATCTGGGCCTGGGGCGGTCTGCGCCCCAACCTTGTGTTGGCGGCGGCCGACAGTGGCGCGCATATGCTGTTGGTCGACGCCGCGCGCGAAGGCTTCGACGGACGCCGCGACCGCTGGTTGCCCGAAGTGCCCAAGCGGCTGGTATCGCTCTTTGACCATGTGATCGCGCGCGATCAAAAGGCGCATCTGCGGCTGGCGCAGCTGGGGCGCGGGCTGGACACGATCGAACTGGCCTCACCGCTGCACCCGTTTGGCCGGATGCTGCCTGCCGCCGAAAGCGACCTGACCGAGATGACAGAGGCGCTGCGCGGGCGGCCCAGCTGGCTGGCGGCGAACGTCACCCGTGGCGAGATCGGCATGGTGTTGCAGGCCCACGCCCAAAGTCTCAAGGCATCGCACCGTTTGCTCCTTTTCCTGCATCTGGCGCAGGCCGCCGATGCAGAGGCCGCGCGCGCCGCTTTGGCCCAGCGCGGCATGCGCGTGGCCGACTGGGCGGATGGCGAGATGCCCGACGACAATTGCCAGGTCCTGCTGACCGATGGAGAGGATGACCTGGGCCTGTGGCTGCGGCTGGCCCCGGTGACATGCCTTGGCGGATCGCTGCAACCGGGGCACGCGGTGTGCGACCCCTATTCGGCTGCGGCACACGGCACGGCGATCATCTATGGCCCGCATGTGGGCGCTCAGGCGGATGCGTTCACGCGGCTGATGAACGCCGGTGCCGCCCGCATCGTGAACAGCGCCGACACGCTGGGTCGCTCCGTCAGCCAGATGATCGCGCCCGATCACGCCGCACAGATGGCGATGGCGGGCTGGGATGTGGTCACCCAGGGCGCGGACAGCCTCGACCGGATCATCGACCTCGTCCAGTCGCATCTGGACGCGCGCCAAGAAGGGGCCGCCTGATGCGCGCACCGGGGTTCTGGACATCGCCCAGGGGCCGCCGCGACTGGCGCGCGCGCGCCCTGTCCCCGCTTGGCGCGCTCTATGGCCGGGCGACGGCGCGGCGGCTGGCGTCGGGCGCGCGCGACCGGGTGGGCATCCCGGTGATCTGCGTGGGCAACATCAATGCGGGCGGCACGGGCAAGACGCCCACGGTGATCGCGCTGGTCGAACGGCTGCGCGACGCGTTTCACGACCCGCACATCGTCAGCCGCGGCTATGGCGGCACGCTCACTGGCCCGGTCGAGGTCCAGCCCGGCCAGCACCGCGCGGCGCAAGTGGGGGACGAGCCGCTGCTTTTGTCCGCCTTTGCCCGCACCTGGGTGGCGCAAGACCGGGCGGCGGGCGCGCGGGCCGCACGCGATGCGGGCGCCAGCGTGATCGTGCTCGATGACGGGTTTCAGAACCCGGCGCTGGCCCATGACCTGTCCATCGTGGTGGTGGATGCCGAAACCGGTTTCGGCAACGGGCTCTGCCTGCCTGCGGGGCCCCTGCGCGAACCGGCAGAGACTGGCTTGCAGCGCGCCGACCTGCTGCTGTCCATCGGCACCGACGCCGCGCAGGCGGCCTTTGACGCAACCCCTCTGCCGCCGGACCTGCCGCGCCTGCGTGCCGCGCTGGAACCCTTGCAGACCGGCATGGACTGGACCGACACACCGCTGATCGCCTTTGCCGGGATCGGACGGCCCGAGAAATTCTTTGATACCCTGCGGGGGCTGGGCGCGACCCTGCTGCGGGCCGAGGCGCTGGCCGATCACCAACCGCTGTCCACGGCCTTTCTCACCCGGCTGGAAAGCGATGCGCGCAGCACCGGCGCGCAACTGGTCACCACCGAAAAGGACGCCGCACGGCTGCCTGCCTCCTTCCGGTCCAAGGTCATCACCCTGCCCGTCCGCCTGCAATTTCAGGACACGACGGCGCTGGACACGGCGCTCGCCGCCCTGCCCAAACCCGGTTAAGCGTCATCCTCGCCCAGTTTGGGCGCAGGACGGTGCAGCGAAAGCGCGGCGTCCGAAAACCGGATCGGCGTCCGGATCCCCGGCACACCGTCCAGCGCGATCTGCATCTCGCGCGCCTGCACCTGCGGATCGGCGAACACGTCGCCCATGTCGTTGATCGGCCCGGCGGGCACACCCTCCGCCTCGCAGGCCGCCAGCAGGTCCGCGCGGTCCCGCTGCACCGTTGCCTCGGTCAGGCGGCGGGTCATCTCGTCCCGGTTGGCGATGCGGTCGGCATTGCGCAGGAACGCGGGCGCTTCGGCCATGTCCTCCAGCCCGAGCAACCGGCACAGGCGCTGGTACTGCCCGTCATTGCCCGTGGCGATGATGATGTGACCATCCGCGCAGGCAAAGACCTGATAGGGCGTGAGGTTCATATGCGCATTGCCCATGCGCCCCGGCACCGTGCCGCTGGTCAGGTAGTTCATCGCCTGATTGGACGTCACTGCCACGGCCACATCCAGCAGGGCCATGTCGATATGCTGACCACGCCCGGTGGAGGCGCGCTGGTGCACGGCGGCGAGGATCGCGGTGGTGGCATAGACCCCGGTGAAAATGTCGGTGATGGCCACGCCGGATTTCTGCGGCTCACCCTCCGGCGCGCCGGTGATCGACATCAGGCCCGACATGCCCTGAATGATGAAATCATAACCCGCGCGGTGAGCATAAGGCCCGGTCTGACCAAAGCCGGTAATCGAACAATAGATCAGCTGCGGGAACCGGTCGCTGAGGCTGTCATAGTCCAGCCCGTATTTGGCCAGCCCGCCCACCTTGTAGTTCTCGATCAGGATATCCGCGCCGTCCAGCAGGGCCAGCAGCTTGGCCTTGCCTGCATCGGTACGGAAATCGACCACAACCGAGGCCTTGCCCCGGTTGGTCGAATGGAAATACGAGGCCGACACGTCATCGTCACGGGTGACAAAGGGCGGGCCCCACTGGCGGGTGTCATCGCCGCGCGGGGCCTCGACCTTGATGACCTCGGCGCCCAGATCGGCCAGCGTCTGGCCCGCCCATGGGCCAGCCAGAACGCGCGCCAGTTCAACCACCCGCAGCCCGGCCAGCGGCCCCGCTGCGGCAGTCATCAGCTGCCAGCCGCTTCGTCGATCAGACGGGACATCTCGGAATAGTTCATGTTCTGGTAGCGGGTGCCGTTGATCATGAAACTGGGGGTCGAGGTGATGCCATCGGCCTCCGCGTTTTCTTGGTACCATGCTACCAGCGTCCGCAGGCTGTTGGCATCCGTCAGGCAGGCCTCGATCGTGTCGCCGTCCAGGCCCGCCACGCGGCCAATCTTGCGCAGCTCATCTGCGATTACCGCCGGGTCGCCGCCGCCTGCGCGGCTCCACTCGGCTTGCGTGGCATAGAGCATGTCGGTGATGCCAAAGAACGCCTCGGTCGTGCCGGCACAGCGCGCGATTGCCGACGCCCACAGCCCGAAGCGGTCAAAGTAGACCTCGCGGTAGACAAAGTTGATCTTGCCCGTGTCGATATAATCGGCCTTGAGCTGCTTGTAGGGGCCCTCGTGGAAACGGCCGCAATGGGGGCAGGTATAGCTTGCGTATTCGATCACGGTGACCGGCGCGTCCGGGTTGCCAAGGGACATCTCCACCACGCTGGAGGTGTCCAGATCGTCACCCGCCGCCTGCGCATTGGCCGCGCCCAGCAGCCGTTCGACCTGAGCCTGTTGCTGCGGGGACTGGCCGCCCGTTTGCGTCGACGAATACCAGAAATAACCTGCCACGCCGATCACGACGGCGAGCACGGGTAGAATGCGGTTCATGTGCGGTTTCCTTGCTTTTCTTTTGTCAGGATATGTGCGCCCAGCCGTTCGAGGGCTGCGCGCAATGTCTCGTCTTGGACCGGGGCCACGACGGTGCCCGCCGCGCGGTGCATCTCCGGTGCGGGCGGGGTCGGGCCGCTGGCCTTGGGCCGGTGTTCAAAGGCGACCTGCCCATCGGCAAACCCGGTGGCGGCGGTCTGTGTGATGCGGATGCGCGCGATGGCGTTATAGCCATAGACCGCGTTCACCCGGCTGCGCAGCTGGTCCTTCTGCATCTCAAGCATCGGCGCCTGCGCGCCCGTGGTCAGCAGGGTCAGCGTCGCCCCCATGCCGCCCCGGCCATAGCTGACCTCGACGGGCCGCGCGATGGCGGCCACGTCCGGCCCGGCCACCTCTTCCCAGTCGGTCAACAGGCGGCTCTGGGCAAAGCCGCGGCTTTCGCTGGCCTTGCGAATCCGCCCGGTCAGCAGCGTCGCTGTCCGTTTGAACCCTTTTGTTGTGGCGCGCCGGGGGGGCATGACTATGTTCTCCATCACCTTCTTTTGACCATAGCGGATCTGGGCGTGAGCAACCAGCCGTGACAAGCCGGGGATAATAAATCTTGCGTGACCTGAGCGACGACCTGCTGGACTGGTATGATGTCCATGCGCGGCAGATGCCGTGGCGCGTGTCCCCCGCCGACAAGAAGGCGGGCATGCGGCCCGATCCCTATGCCGTCTGGATGTCCGAGATCATGCTGCAACAGACCACCGTGGCGGCCGTCACCGCCTATTTTCAGCGGTTCATGGCGCGCTGGCCCACGGTCGCCGATCTTGCCGCGGCGCAGGATGCGGACGTGATGGGCGAATGGGCGGGGCTGGGGTACTATGCCCGCGCGCGCAACCTGCTGAAATGCGCGCGCGCCGTGGTGGCCGACCATGGCGGTGCCTTTCCCGCCGATCACGCCGCACTGCTGAACTTGCCGGGGATCGGGCCCTATACGGCGGCGGCGATCTCTTCGATTGCCTTTGACCTGCCCTTTACGGTTGTGGACGGCAACGTGGAACGGGTGATGGCCCGCCTGCACGACGAACACACGCTACTGCCCGGCGCCAAGCCCACCCTGACCGCACAGGCCGAGGCGCTGACGCCGCAGGCCCGCCCCGGCGACTACGCGCAGGCGGTCATGGACCTCGGCGCGACCATCTGCACACCGAGGAACCCGGCCTGCGGCATCTGCCCCTGGCGCGCGCCTTGCCTTGCCCGCGCGCGCGGCACCGCGCCTGCATTGCCGAAAAAGACCCCGAAAAAGGCCAAGCCCATCCGCCACGGCACCGTCTATCTGGCACAGCGCAGCGATGGCGCGTGGCTGCTGGAAACCCGGCCCGACAGCGGGCTCTTGGGCGGCATGCTGGGCTGGCCAGGATCGGACTGGGTCGATGCCAGCGCACCGCGGCCCACTGCACCCCCCATGGACGCCGCGTGGACACAGCTGCCAGGCGAGGTGCGCCACACCTTCACCCATTTCCACCTGATCCTCGACGTGATGGTGGCGCAGGTGCCAATGTCCGCGCCCGGCACCTTCCTGCCGCGCGACAGGTTCCGCCCCTCCGACCTGCCCACGGTGATGCGCAAGGCTTTCGACCTGGCACAGAAATGACACGCGGCGCTGCGTCACGCTTGGCAGGCGCGCCCCGCCTGCCCTATGGTCAGCACGCGCGCACATAACCCAAAGAGGTCCCGAGCATGACCCTGCCCCCCGAAACCGTTGCCAAGGTGCAGAACGCCCTGCCCTTTGCCATGTCCTTCCTGCTGATCCCGCTGGCGGTGATCAGCGCCACCTATGGCGGGTGGACGGTGATCCTGTTGCCGGTGGTGACGTGGTACATGTTCTCGGTCCTCGACCTCGCCGTGGGCCTGAACACCGACAATGCGGACCTGAACGCGACCGAGGATGACCTCTTCTGGTACCGCATGATCACCACCGCCTGGGTGCCTGCGCAATTCCTGATGCTCTTTGGTCTGATCGCCTATGTCGCCCCGGCAGACCATCTGAACAGCTTTGAGAAATTCGCCGTCTTCTTTGGCGTGGGCGTGGTCACCGGCACGGTCGGCATCAACTACAGCCACGAACTGATGCACCAAAAGAACAAGCTGGAACGCTGGCTGGCCGATGCGCTGCTGGCCATGGTGCTCTATTCCCACTTCCGCTCCGAACACCTGCTGGTGCACCACCGCTATGTCGCGACCCCGCGCGACCCGGTCACGGCGCGCATGAACGAAAGCTTCTACCGTTTTTACCCCCGCGTGCTGAAACAGTGTTTCCACTCCGCCTGGAACGCGGAAAAGGCGATGCTGGCGCGCAAGAGCCTGCCCGCCACGGACCTGTCCAACCCGTTCTGGCGCTATGCCGGATTGCAGGCCGCCTGCCTTTTGCTGGCCTTCCTGCTGGGCGGCTGGACGGGCATCGTGCTGTTCCTCGTGCAGGCCGGCGTCGCCATCTGGCAGCTCGAGCTGGTGAACTACATCGAGCACTACGGGCTGACGCGCAAACATCTGGGCGACGGCAAGTACGAACACGTCCAACCGCGCCACTCGTGGAACGCCGCGCACAAGGCGTCGAACTGGCTGCTGATCAACCTGCAACGCCACTCCGATCACCACTACAAGCCCGATCGCCGGTTCCCGGTCCTGCAAAACTATACCGAAGCCGACGCACCCCAACTGCCCTACGGCTATCCGGTGATGACCATCGCCGCGATGATGCCGCGCGTATGGAAACGGGTGATGAACCCCCGCGTGCAGAAATGGCGGGATATGTACTATCCGGAAATCACGGATTGGACCGCCTACAACAAGGCGGCAAATCCGCTGCCAAGGTAACTCTGGCACGCTCTCTTGATAAACTACGAATTACGTACTAAATGTTTTTCCAAGCGGTTGGAGGGCATAAAGTGGGTGCGGACGCGATCAGTGGACCCAAGGCAGTTGTGACAGGAACGGCACACGGAGCTCTGGCCGAGGTCTGGGAACGATTTGTATTTGTCGAGTTGCCTGACGTCTTTCCAAACCCCAAAGGGCCGATACCCGCTGTCGTTGCGGTTGAAGATCAGGATGGCCGTTGGGACACAGTGGGCCGGTCACGCACCGTGGTTCTGGCCGACGGCATGCGCGTCCACGAAGAGATCACGCACAGCAATCCCACGGGCGGCGCACCGGCGCAGGGTCGCGCGGAATTCGGGTACACCGTATCGAACTTTACCGGACCGCTCAGCTGGCTGGTGCGCGAGGCACACGGCACCTGGGTTTTCGAGGACCAGGGGCCCGACACACACATCACATGGACCTACCAGTTCTGTCCCACCCATACGCTCGCACGTCCATTGGCTGCGGCAATCATCATGCTTTTTTGGCAACGCTACATGCGCGACGGCATGCAAAACGTCACGCGGATCACGGGTCAATCCAAGACCCAAACTGGCAGCGGCTCAGCAACGCCACGCACGGCTTGATCCGGCACGCGCCGGAACGCATCAGACCCTTGCGTGGCCGCCGCCATCGCCGCATCACTGACGATGGCACGCACGTTCAGGGCACGGGTCATAGCCTCAAGACGGCTGGCCACGTTGACCGTATCGCCCAGCACTGCGAATTCCAGCCGGTTGGCCCCGATATCGCCCAGAACCACCGCGCCGTAATGCAGGCCAAACCGCGCGTCGATCTCCGGCAACCCCTCGATGCGGCGGTCGGTATTCAACGCCACCATCCGCTCCGCCATCGCGCGCACACAGGCCACCGCCCGCGCGGCATCATCGGACGCAGGCAGCGGCGTGCCAAAGGTCGCCATCAGCCCATCGCCCAGATATTTGTCGAGCGTGCCGCCATGGGCAAACACCTCGCTCTCCATCCGCGCGTGAAAGGCGCGCAGCGTCTCGATCACCTCCTGCGGCGGGCGACCATCGGAAAAGGTTGTGAACCCCACGATATCGACAAACAACACAGCGGCGTCATGGCTGCGGATCTGGCCCAGCGGCTCGTCCTTGGTCGACAGCTCCTCCACCATGGTGGGCGAGAAATAGCGCGCCAGATTTGTCCGCTCCCGCGCCATCTCCGCACTGTCCAGCACCAAAAGCTGATAGCGGCGCACCGCCACGGCCAGGATCGCGGACATGATGAAAAACACGATCACCTCCTGTATCCGCAGATCCCAGTTGATGGCATTGGGATCAAACAGCCGGGCCAGATCGGGATTGTCCGGAAACATCGCCGCGGCCCCCTCGCTCAGTGCGGGATAGGTCCGGCCAAACCACCACACGCACCCCGCCCCCAACAGCCACATCACCGCCGTCCAGTTGCCCATCGCAATGATCGTCCGCCAGGAATAGGTCAGCACCCCGGCCGCCAGGATGATCGAGAAAAACTGGAACACCTCGAACCGGAAAATCATCGCCGTCGGCACCGGTTCGGTCGAAAACGGATTGGGCACCAGCAACGCCACCGTCATCAGCACCAGATCCGCAAACAGCAGGCCAAGCTCGGCCCGCGATTGCCCCACCCGCCCGACACGCCGCTGCGCCAGCCCGACCGCCACCAGCGCGACAAGCAGGCCGTGATACCACAGCACGTCCCAATTGGGGTTCAGAAACACCAGCAACAGCGCCGTCGCACCCAGCGCCCCAATCCGCGCCTTGACGGCCAGATCCATGCCTTCGCGCTTGTTGCGTTCCAGCGCCTCGCGGGCGTGTCGGTGCTTGGGCAATTCCGCCTCTTCCGAGGCTCTGCGGACCCGAAACCGCGTGTTGCTGATGTCCACCATTCCCTGCGTCCTCTGCCGGTGTGACCCACAATGTAACGCGCTTTAACAAAAAAGCCCCGCCAAAAAGGCGGGGCATAGGTGCAGTGCCGTTGGCAAAGCCTTGGGTAAGGCCGCAGGCACCTGGCGGTGTTGGTAAATTCCTGAGGGCTAGTCGTGCATTTCCGACCGGATCTGCTGGCGCAGCACGTCGATGGGCACAACCTTGCCCTCGCGTTTAAAGCACCAGTAGGTCCAGCCGTTGCAACTGGGTGCGCCTTCCAGATGGGCGCCGACCTGATGGATCGACCCCTTGATATCGTCGCCGATCAACGTGCCATCCGCACGGACCTTGGCCTTGTGACGCTTGTTCATCGAATAAAGCTCTTCGCCCGGACGCAGCATGCCACGCTCGACCAACTGGCCAAACGGCACCCGCGGCTCCGCCCGTTTCGAGGCCGACACGCTCAGCGCCTCGCGGTCGAACTTGCGCACCTTGGCAATGCGCGCCTCGGCCACCTTGCGGTACGCCGCCTCACGCTCGATCCCGATGAACTCGCGGCCCAGCATCTTGGCCACAGCGCCCGTGGTGCCGGTGCCAAAGAACGGGTCCAGCACGACATCGCCGGGGTTGGTCGACCCAACCAGAACACGGTGCAGCAGGCTCTCGGGCTTTTGCGTCGGATGCGCCTTGTCGCCATGCTCGTCCTTCAGACGCTCATGCCCGGTGCAAATCGGCAGAACCCAGTCGCTGCGCATCTGGATGCCTTCGTTCAGCGCCTTCAGCGCCTCATAGTTGAACGTATACTTGCTGGTCTCGGACTTGCCCGCCCAGATCATGGTCTCATGGGCATTGGTGAACCGCTTGCCCCGGAAATTCGGCATCGGGTTCGACTTGCGCCACACCACGTCGTTCAGGATCCAGAATCCTTCGTTCTGCAAGGACGCCCCAACGCGGAAAATATTGTGATAGCTGCCAATGACCCAGATCGCCCCGTTGGGTTTCAGCAGGCGACGCGCCGCCTTCAGCCATGCGGTCGTGAACTCATCATAGGCCCGGAACGAATTGAACTGGTCCCAGTGGTCATCGACCGCGTCCACCTTGCTGTTGTCCGGGCGATGCAGATCGCCCTTCAGCTGCAAGTTATACGGCGGATCGGCAAAGATCAGATCAACAGAGCCCGCAGGCAGGCTGTTCATCACGTCAATGCAGTCACCCGCAATAATCTGGTTCAAGGGAAGCGCCTCAGCGCCCTTTACATGTTTCGTCATCGTCTGCCTCTGTCCCCGGCACATTTTGTGCTCGTTGGTTGCAGCCAAGATGAGTCATAGCCGATTCGCGGTCAAATTCTTTTTTGAATCAGCGCCTTACGAAAAATACTTGTCACAACATATTGTGGACGGGTTTGAAGGTTCGTCTATGGTGTGGGGTCACCCCAAGATTTTCCAATGCCATTTTGTGACGGTTTGAAGGATATCCCATGTTCGTCTCCCAGCCATAGCCGGGATGCTGTTGCGCCAAATCCACCATGATCCGATCGCGACATATTTTGGCCACAATTGAGGCCGCCGCAATCGACACCGACCGCCCGTCGCCACGCACCACCGGCGTGGCCACCACGTCCAGCCCCCGCGGCACCATCGTGCCGTCGATCAACGCGTGATCCGGACGGCACCGCAACCCGGCCACCGCCCGCTCCATCGCCAGATGCGAGGCCCGCAAAATGTTCAGCTCCTCGATCTCCGCCACGCTCGCATGGGCCACCGACACATCCGCATGGGCCATGATCCCGGCCCAGACCGCCGCCCGACGCCGCGCCGTCATCTTCTTGGAATCGTCCAGCCCCTCCGGAATGAACGCCGGATCCAGCACAACCGCCGCCGCCGTCACCGGCCCGGCCAGGGGCCCGCGCCCCACCTCGTCCACACCGGCCACACGCCCGCCGATCCGCGCTTCGATCTCAAAGTCAGGCACCGCCCCAACCTTTCATTGTTCCAGAAATATGCACATCCCGGCGCCAGTCACACCGAACCACCGCCCGGATTGCAACACCATAAAAAAGACCAGACACGGAAAAAAGGACGGTGCCCGAACACCGCCCTTTCCAGTCTGGCCGCCCCCAAGGGACCAAGGGGGCCGCCGCTGCCCGCTCTTACCGACGGGCCAACTGATATCCCTGCTTGTTCAGGCACCGCGCGCCATAGCCGAACCCGGCCCCGCGGCTGGTCCACACACGCCGCCCACAGTGCTGCGGCAACTGGCCCACATGGGAATAGTGACGGTTCAGACACCGCTGACCAAAGACCTGGATATAGCGGCCATTGTCATTGGGCAGGTTGAACAGGCACCGCTGCGGCAACAGCTTGCGGTTCACCCGGCGCGGCAGGGGCCGTGGCTCGACATGGCGCGGATGGCGCGTGACATGACGCGGCGGAGGACCGGGCTGCACATGCGGCTGCGGTACATGCACCTGTTGGCGCGCCTTGCGGTCGTCGCGCTTCTCCTTGATGACCGCGCCCACAATCGCCAATCCCAGCAAGGCCGCCAGCGCCGCCCCCACCTCGTCCTCTCCGGCCCGCGCCGGGGCGGCACCAATTCCGGTGATCGCAATCGCGGCCGCAGCCACCGTGGCAATGAATGTCTTCTGAATACGCAGCGTCATGGGGCAGTCCTTTTTCCAAAAGCGCAAGAGTGCGGTGTTGATGCCACCGATCTGGCCCCCCGGCTGTCAGACAGGCAATATCGCCCCCCTGTTATCGAATATCACGCGCCGCGCACCGGCACGGTTATTGAATATCCCGCCCGAACGCCGCAGGTTGGGGCCATGAAACAGATCCTGCTTTCCCTCCCGCTCGTGCTGGCCACGACTGCCATGGCACAGGCCCAGTGTTTTGCCGACTACAAGGCCAAACAGGACAACCCTCTGCGCCTGCACTATGGTGTGGCCCAGATCTCCGGTGACTGCGCGCCCGGCAACGCACAACAACAACTGGGGCCCCGCCTCGCCGCGCAGGGCTGGACGCTCCTGCAAGTTCAATCGGTGTTCGGCCCCGAAGGCCTCGATCAAAGGAAAGCCAGTGCAGGACACTACTACCTCCGCTTCTGACATGCGCCGCACCGGCGGCCGCCTCGTCGTCTTCGGCATCGCGGGCATCGTGCTCCTCCTCGTTCTGGCCGCGGCCCTGCTGTTCTTCTCCCTGCCCGATGCAGGGGCTTTTGACGCGCGCGTCGAACGCATGTTCATCGAAAACGCCGACCTCACGGAACAGACCGACATCAAACTGCTGGAAATCCTCGCCCAATCCGGCACCGCTTTCGCCGACACGCTGGCCAGCTACCGGCTGGTGATCTTCGTGCTGCTGGTCTTCGCCACCGCAATGATGATCGCCGCCCTGGTCTTCCTGATCCTGCTCGTGGGCTTCAACCGCCGCATGGCCCAGATCGAACGCGTGGGCATCCAGGTCAACTCCCTGCTGATCAGCCGCGAGGAAAACACCGTCTACCTCAACAACCTCGGCTTCAAACTGACCGACGCCGCGATGGAAACCATGTCCGTTCTGGCCGAGGCACGCATGGACGACGACGTCCTGTCCGGCTCCGAAATCGAAAGCGTGATCTCGGGCCGCAACGCGGCAGACTGCGAAGAGGCAGCAGGCGCCACCCGCATCAAACGCCTGCGCGACACGCTGGGCAACCAGATCGTCAGCGAACTGCTGGTCAAGAACATCGCCCGCCGCGGCTACATGCTCAGCGTCGAAAAGGACGTGATCAAGGTCCTCTGACCCCTTCATTGTTCCAGAATACATGCCCGCCGGAGGCACCGCCTTTGCGCCCCGCAAAGGCCAGGCATCGCGTGGCGCGCCAGCGCCGCATTTCCACAGTAGCCACGGGCGCACCGCTCCGGCTAGGGTGCCCCGACATCAAAGGAGACCGCCCATGCCCGCCCCCCACAACCCGTTCAAGGCCGCGATCCGCAACGGCGAAACCGTCATCGGATGCTGGCTCAGCCTCGGCGATCCGCTCGCCACCGAAATCGCAGGCACCGCCGGGTTCGACTGGCTGCTGATCGACGGCGAACACACGCCCTATGACATCTCGCGGATGCGGATGCAGCTCATGGCGCTTCAGGCCTCCGACAGCCACGCCGCCGTGCGCGTGCCCACGGGCGAGACCTGGATCATCAAACAGGTGCTCGACGCCGGCGCGCAAACCGTGCTGGTCCCCATGGTCGAAACCGCCGAACAGGCCCGCCAACTGGTCCACGACGTGCGCTACCCGCCCACGGGCGGGCGCGGGGTGGGCTATTCCGGCGCACGGTGCAGCCGCTTTGGCGCCATCACCGACTACGGCCAGACCGCCGATGACCAGATCTGCCTGCTGATCCAGGTCGAAAACCGCGCAGGCAT
This sequence comes from uncultured Tateyamaria sp., assembly GCF_947487805.1. Taxonomy (GTDB): domain Bacteria; phylum Pseudomonadota; class Alphaproteobacteria; order Rhodobacterales; family Rhodobacteraceae; genus Tateyamaria. The sequence continues at coordinate 318,560 of NZ_CANKXW010000003.1, forward strand.
CTCCAATCTCGACGACATCCTCGCCGTGGACGGCATCGACGGCGTGTTCATCGGCCCCGCCGACCTCAGCGCCGATATGGGCCACATGGGCAACCTGACCCACCCGGAGGTCCAGGCCACGATCAAGGACGCCTTCGCCCGCATCGAGGCCGCGGGCAAGGCCCCCGGCGTGCTGGCCACGACCGATGCGTTCACGCAGGACTGCCTCGACTGGGGTGCGCGCTTTGTCGCCACCGGCATCGACCTGCTGATCCTCGCCAACCAGATGCGCACTCTGGCGCAAAAGTGGAAACGCTGACCCGGCTCAGGCCCTTGCCTTCAACCCGACCGAGGCCTGCGTATACCCGCCCGCGGCCCCGTCGATGAAATGCACATGCGTGTCCTCCATGATCGAGGGCACGATACAGGTCATCATCGCCTCGTCCTGCGTGTGCATCCCGTAATCCGCAATCCCCTGTGCCCGCGCCATGTCCAGGATACGGCGCAGCGCCGACACCGTGTCCGCATCGCAATCGATGGTCATCTTCAACCCGTCATCGAATTTGCGGTAATCCGCATTCGCCCCCACGGTGCGCTGGTAATGCGCCGGGTCAAACCCGCCCAACTTGATCCGCGTGGTCAAGAACACCCAGGCCATCGCCGTCTCGATCCAGATCTGCCGCTTGCGCTTGGCCGCCGTGACCCCCTCGGGGCGCGCGGACACCTCCAGACCGGCACCGGGCGGTGGCCAGCTGAACCCCGGTCCCTCGGCAGGGGACGGGTGCCCGTTGCGGCGCAGATGCGCCACCGCGTCCAGCACCGCTTGCGTCACACGGGCAAAGGCCGCCTCCTCCGCGCCCGCCGCCGGCTGCACCAGCAGCGACAGGATGGTGCCGTTGCGCGCCGCCATGTGGTTCCACCGACAGCTCAGCCCCGTCAGATCCGGCCACGTGCCCGGCGCCGCCGCAGGCACCGTATCCACCCCCGCCTTCATCCGCTCCTCGGCCCAGCTGATGCCGCCGCCCGCGAACATTGCGTAATCCACACCGTCCGACACCGCATAGCGGGCCACGGCCACATCCCGCCCCGCCGCGCGGATGTCCGCCACGCGGAACAGGCCCACGCGCAACCCCATGTCGAACTCTTCGGTGGCCCAGACCTGCACCGCCGCCAGCGCCTGCGCCGCCGTCTCGGCAAATTCCGGCGGATGGGCAAAGGCCGCCCCATCCCCGCCAAACACATAAGGAAAGGCACGCCCGCCCGCCGCGTTGATCTGCGCCGAAATGACCGCCGCGCCGATCATGTTCACGGTCTTGTACTTGCCCGCCGCCACCGCCGCCGTCGACCCGACGATATCCGAGGTGCCGACAACCCAGTCATCCGGCAGCGGCGTGTACTGGGCCGGGTCGGCCAGATCGGAAAAGGACGACCGCAGCCGCAACGCATCATAGAACATGTAACCGTACCTCTCTGCCTTGAACCCTAGCACGGGCGCACGGCACGGCAATCACCCTTGCGCACCCCCACCTTCCATGTCACCCCTGACATCAAGGGAAGAGGAACCATGAAAACCGGATTGCTGCTCTTGGGGCTGGCCTATGTGCTCAGCCAGTTCTTCCGCGCGTTCCTCGCCGTCCTCACAACACCGCTGCGCGACGCCCTCGGCATCGAACCCGCCGTGCTGGCCACCGCGTCGGGCTACTGGTTCCTCGCCTTTGCCGCCATGCAGATCCCCGTCGGCCGTGCGCTCGACACCATTGGGCCGCGCCGTACCGCCGGGTGGCTCCTGCTGGTGGGGAGTGGTGGCGGGGCGGCACTCTTTGCCCTGGCCCAGGCACCCCTGCACATCCACGCCGCCATGGCGCTGATCGGCGTGGGCTGCTCGCCGGTGCTTATGGCCAGCTTCTATATCTTTGCCCGCGAATTCCCGCCCGCCCGCTTTGCCACGCTGGCCGCGCTGATGATCGGCATCGGCACCGTGGGCAACCTGATCTCCTCCTACCCGCTCGCCTTCGCCGTGGACGCCATCGGCTGGCGCGCGTCCCTCTGGGCGCTGGCGGCCCTGTCGGGCGCCGTGGCCATCGGCGTCCTGACATCCGTCCGCGATCCCGCCCGCGCCGACGCGGCAGGACAGGGCAGCCTGATGGACCTGCTGCGCCTGCCCGTCCTTTGGCTGATCATCCCGATCATGTTCGTCAACTACGCCCCCGTGGCCGCCATCCGGGGCCTTTGGATCGGCCCCTACCTGCGCGACGTGTTCGACCTGAGTACCGGCCAGATCGGCGTCGCCACACTGGTGATGAGCCTCGCGATGATCGTGGGCACCCTCGCCTACGGCCCGCTCGACCGGCTGCTGGGCACGCGCAAATGGGTCGTGTTCGGCGGCAACGCCCTGACCATCCTGCTGCTCACCGGGCTGATCACCCAAACGGGTCGCAGCGCCACGCTCTCCATCGCGATCATGGCCGCCATCGGGTTTTTCGGCGCGTCCTTCCCCGTCATCATCGCCCACGCGCGCAGCTTCTTTCCCGCGCACCTGACCGGGCGGGGCGTGACGCTGATGAACCTCTTTGGCATAGGCGGCGTCGGCGTGATGCAGTTCGCCTCGGGCCGCCTGCACAGCGCCTACACAGGCGGCGACCCCGCCACACCCTACACCGTGCTCTTTGCCTTTTTCGCGATTGCACTGGCCGTCGGTGTGGCGATCTACGCACTAAGCCGTGACTCCACCGACTGACGCCCTTTCCCCCATGCGCCAATGGGTGTAAGGGCCACCCACCTACCCAAAAAGGAGACAATCATGGGGTATCGTGTCGTCGTCGCGGGCGCCACCGGTAACGTGGGCCGCGAAATGCTGAACATCCTGGCCGAGCGCCAGTTTCCCGTGGACGAGATTGCCGTGCTGGCAAGCCGCCGTTCGCTGGGAACGGAGGTGACGTTCGGTGACAAGACGCTGACGACAAAGGACCTTGATACGTTCGACTTCACGGGCTGGGACATGGCGCTCTTTGCCATCGGGTCCGACGCGACCAAGAAATATGCCCCCGTCGCGGCCAAGGCCGGGTGCGTGGTCATCGATAACTCGTCGCTCTACCGCTACGACCCCGACATTCCGCTGATCGTGCCCGAGGTGAACCCGGACGCGATCATGGGCTATGCCAAAAAGAACATCATCGCCAACCCCAACTGCTCGACCGCGCAGATGGTTGTGGCCCTGAAACCCCTGCACGACCGCGCCACGATCAAGCGCGTCGTGGTGTCCACCTACCAATCCGTGTCGGGTGCCGGCAAGGAAGGGATGGACGAGCTGTGGGACCAGACCAAGGCCATCTACAACCCCACATCCGAGGTGGAACCCAAGAAGTTCCAGAAGCAGATCGCCTTCAACGTGATCCCGCAGATCGACGTCTTCATGGAAGACGGCTCGACCAAGGAAGAGTGGAAGATGGTCGTCGAGACCAAGAAAATCGTCGATCCCTCGATCAAGGTCACGGCCACCTGCGTGCGCGTGCCCGTCTTTGTCGGCCACTCCGAGGCCGTGAACATCGAGACTGAGGATTTCCTCGACGAGGACGAAGCGCGCGATATCCTGCGCGAGGCGCCCGGCATCATGGTCATCGATAAACGCGAGGACGGCGGCTACGTGTCGCCCATCGAATGCGCGGGCGACTATGCGACGTTCATCAGCCGCATCCGGCAGGATTCGACGATTGATAACGGCCTGAACTTCTGGTGCGTCAGCGACAACCTGCGCAAGGGCGCCGCCCTCAACGCGGTGCAGATCGCCGAACTGCTCGGCACGCGCGTGCTGAAAAAGGGCTAACGCCACTCTGATCATCAGGGGGAACAAGGGGCCGGTTGGCCCCTTTTTCTTTGCTCCCTCGCCGGGCATGGTGGGGCATCCGATCTGAAAGGTTGCCCCATGCGTCTTGCCGCTGCCCTCCTCTGCGCCCTGCCCCTCGCCGTGCACGCCGACACCTTCACCCTCACCGCGCCGCCCGTGGCGGTCACCGCCTATGCCAGCGGCGCCATGATCACTCGCACCACCCGGATCGACCTGCCCGCGGGCCAGCACCTTCTGCAACTGGCGGATATGGACGCTGCGGTGGATGCGGAGCTGATCGACATCGCGCTCGACGGGGCCACCCTGCTGTCGCGCCAGTGGCAGGATCGCAGCGCCACCCCCTACCGCGCCCCGCGCACCCCGGCCTGGCTGGCGGCCAAGGACCGGCTCGACACGGCCACCGCCGCGCTGGCCGCGCTGGATGACCAGATCGCCCTGGCCGAGGCGCAGGCCGACGCCGCGCGCGATCAGGTCGCCTTTCTGGGTGGGATCGACCTGACCGGCGATGGCGATACAGACGCCGAGACCCTGCGCGCCATCGGTCAGCTGATCGCGTCCGACGGGACCGCCGCACGCGGTGCCATGCTCGCCGCCCAGACCCAGGCCCGCACCCTGCGCATCGGGCGCGACGACCTTGCCCACGCCGTGGCCACCGCCCGCGCAGCACTTGACCAGGTGACACCGCCCAATTCCGACCCCGCCCAGCTGGGCCTGCGTGTCTCATTGCCAGAGGCGGGGCCGGTCGCCCTGACCGTGACCTACCCAACCGACAACGCCAATTGGCAACCCATCTACACGCTCCGCCTGACCGACGACGACACCCTGACCGTCGAACGCGGCGCACAGATCCGGCAACGGTCCAACGAACACTGGACCGAAGTGGCGCTGACCCTATCCACCCTCTCGCCCTTCGCCGGGTCCGACCCCGGCACCCTGTGGCCCCTTCGCCGCCGGATCGAGGACCCGGTCCAGCCCCAGCGCACCCTGTCCCGCATGCAGGCCGACAGCATGGCCGAACTGGTGATCGAGGCGCCCGTGATCGTCGAAGAGGTCACCGCCGCCGCTGACTTCTCCGGGGTCGGCGTCACCTATACCCTGCCCGGCACTGTTACCGTGCCCGCAGATGTCGGTGCCACCAGCATCGCGCTCGACACGCTGTCGTTCGATGCCACGCTCAGCGCCCATGCGGTGCCGCGCCTCGACGACACCGCCTATCGCCGTGTCACCTTTGACAACACCGCGCCCGAAATCCTGCTGCCGGGCACCGCGCTCGTGTATGTGGACGCCCAGTTGGTCGGCGGCACAGACCTGCCCCTCCTGCCACCGGGCGCCGAGGCGCAGGTGTTCTTTGGCCCCATCGAAGGGCTGCGCCTGACCCGCACGGTCCTCAACCGCAACGAAGGCGACCGCGGCCTGATCTCGCGCAGCAACGAAGAACACGAAACCGTCCGCATCGAAATCGAGAACCTGACGGGACGCACATGGCCTGTGCACCTGCGCGACGCCGTCCCGTTTTCGGAACAGGAGGACCTCGTCATCGACTGGCAGGCCACCCCCGCCCCGGACGACACCGCGCTGGACGACCGCCGCGGCATTCTCGAATGGCGGTTCGACCTGCCCCCCGCCGGGACCCAGACCATCACCCTCGACACCCGCCTGTCCTGGCCCGAGGGCATGATCCTGCGCTAAAACAGCCCCATCATGGTTGCGGTCCGGTTAACAGAAATGTTGACCCCGCAATGATTCTCGCCTGCAAGCAGGCTGGATACAGTTTTAAATATCCTCTTTTCGTACCTAAGATGCTGATTTTACTACGTTAATAAAGACATTAACGCCACCCCGAAAACTGCCCCGAAAACGGCAAGAAATTAGTAATTGGTCGCTGTCATAAAGATCCCATCGAACGGCAACACGCCGCCAGAGACACCGGCCCGGGGGGGCCGGAACGCCAAATACCGGTCCGGGGGGGCCGGCCAGACATAAAGAGGTGAGTGGGATGATGACTTGGATGAAACAGCTGCTGGGTGAGACAGCGACCGAGGAAATGACAACAGACATGCCGGTTGCACCGGATGTCACGCGCGCCGAACTGTCGGATCTCTTTGCCGACGAACTGGCCCGCCCGGCGCTGCAAAAGCGCGCCAAGGCACGGCTTGGGAAGCCACGCCACCTGATGGCAGGACGCCAGCTCCAGCTTGCATGAACGATGTTGCGCCGGTGACAGACCGTGCGCGCCACCATGCGGCGCATGGCCTGCCGGCCGGTGCATCCACAATCGACAAGGAGCCCCGATTTCGCGCCCACGCGGCCGATCCGGGATCAGCAAAGACAACAGGTTTCAGGGCCCGCGCGGGAACCGCGCACCGCCCCAACAGGATCCGCGCGCATTGAGGTGACGATCATTCCGGGATGAGTGTCGCGCGGACAGGTGAGGTAACGAGTGACACGGGGTGGCCCGCCAGCAATGGCGCGCCGCCCCGTTTTCGTCAGAACCGTTCGGCGCGCAGCACTTCGCAATCGCTGACCGACACGATGCCGATATGGCGCTCGACCACGGCAAAGGCCGCCTCCAGCAATTCATCCAGCCGCTCTGGCCGGATCACACAGACCACCTGCACCATCCCGGTGCCCCGGCTGATCTGTCCCTCGCGGCTCCAGGCACCGGACTGACCGGACCCGCCCAGCACCGGCAACACGGTCCACCCGGTGACGCCCGCATCGGTCATGGCGTCGGTCAGACGGCTTTGCATCACCTGTTCGATGATGATGGCGACCCGTTTGGCCTGATGTGTCTGCATGGCTTATCCTCCGGTCAGCGCGCTGGCGACGGCCACATAGATCGGGATGCCAAGCGTCAGGTTGAATGGAAACGTCACCCCGAGCGACAGGGTAAGGTAGATCGACGGGTTCGCCTCGGGCAGGGCCACACGCATCGCCGCCGGCACCGCGATATAGCTGGCCGAGGCCGACAGCACCATGAACAGCGCCACGCCCCCCGTGGTCAGTCCCAACAACAGGCCGGTGCCAAGGCCCAGCGTCGCCCCCACCAGCGGCATCACCATGCCAAAGGTCAGCACACCGGGCCTGAGCACCCCCGATCCGCCGCGCAGGCCACGCCCCGCGACAAGACCCATATCCAGCAGGAACAGGCACAGCACACCCTGGAACGGCGACACGATGAACGCCTCGATCTTGGCCAGCCCCTCCGCCCCTGTGACCCACCCGATCAGGAAACTGCCCACCAGCAGGACGATGGACCCGTTCAGCATGATCTCGCGCAGCAGATCGCTGTCCATGCGGCGGCTGTCTCCGCCCCGCGAAATCAACCACAGCGCCGACAGGATGGCCGGGGCCTCCATCGCGGCGGCCACGGCGACCATGTACCCTTCGGACGCGATCCCGCTTCCCTCCAGAACGGATGTCGCCGCCACGAATGTGACGATCGAGATCGACCCGTAATGCGCCGCCACCGCCGCCGCATCCAGACGGCTGAGATTGCCCATCACCTGCAACAGCGCAAAGGCAATCAGCGGCAGCACCGCCGACAGCACCACACCCGCCAACAGCGACAGGCCCAGCGTCACGTCCAACCCGTGATCCGCCACGCTGACGCCGCCCTTGAACCCGATGGCAAACAGCAGATAGATCGACATCCCCTTGGCCACCGCCTCGGGAATGTTCAGATCAGACCGCGCAAGCGCCGCCGCCACCCCAAGGGCAAAGCTCAGGATGATAGGGGACAGCAGGTTCGCTGCCGCCAGGCTCAGTATCTGATCCATCGTGACCTCTTTGGCGGGATTGCCCGTTCATGTGGCCGGATCGGCCACGAAGTAAAGTCAAACCGGCTGGAAATCGAGCGTTTTGCCCATGAACTGGCTCATGCTGCCTTCGGCGATATCGGTCCACAGCCCATGGATGCTCAGCGACCCGTTGTTCACCCGTTCCTCGACAAAGGGAAACGTCATCAGGTTTTCCATCGAGGTGACAACCGCCAGCTGCTCCAGCCTGCGCGATTTGCTGTCATTGTCGGGCATCTCCGACACCTCGCCGTATTTCGGCTTCAGGATGTCCATCCACCGCCCGACAAAGCTTGCTTTTTCCTCCAACTCGGGCGCACGGCCCTCGCACATGTCCAGACACCCCTGCACCCCGCCACAGCGCGAATGCCCCAGCACCACCAGATGCGCGACCTGCAACACGTTCACCGCATATTCGACCGCCGCCGACGTGCCATGGTGATCCCCGTCCGGCTCATAGGGCGGCACGAGGTTGGCAATGTTGCGGTGGATGAAGAACTCGCCCTGATCCGCGCCAAAGATGGACGTCACCTGCACCCGGCTGTCGCAGCACGAGATGATCATGGCCCGCGGCCGCTGCCCCTCGGTCGCCAGACGCCGGTACCACGCGCTGTTCTCGGTATAGGTCGTGGCCTTCCACCCCTGATACCGCTGCAAAAGAAAATTCGGTAACGGTTTGACCCTGTGCATGTCGGTGTTCCGCCTGTCCCTGTTCGTACTGGCTGCGGTGGTTAGCCTGAATTCGCGGCAAATTCGAGCGAAAAGACCATCCCGCCCTAACGATTTGGGAACGGTGTTCATGCGATCACCCTGTCAGCCGTGGGGGCACACCACATTGGGTGAGAAGAGGTGAGAGTTTTGACAAATGTAACACAGATCCGGCTGGCAGAGCCGGTTCAGGTCAACCATGACCGGCTTGACGCGCTGTATTCCGAGATGGACCCGGTGAATGCCGAGGATGTCGTTTGCCGCGCGATGGAGGAACTGGCGCTGCGCATGGCGCATTGTGACCGGCTCTACCGCGCCGGTGATCTGGACGAATTGCGCAAATCCAGCCGGTCGCTGATCGCCATCGCCGACCAGATCGGCATGACCGTGCTGGCGCAGGTCGCCCGCGACGTCGTCGCCTGCACCGAGGCGCGCGATCAGGTGGCACTGGCCGCCACCCTGGGCCGTCTGCTGCGCGCGGGCGAGGGGTCGCTGACCGCCATCTGGGATCTTCAGGACATCACGATCTAGGCGGCCGCATCTTGCAGCGCCGGGCAAAGCAGCTAGGGTCAGGGCAACCGTCACACGAAAAGGTGCCCCACCATGACCCTGGCCTTTGCCGACCCGGATCCGTCCGCCATCCCCCTGCACCTGCTCGACGAGGCCGCGTTTGACACATGGGCCGATGCACAGGACGCGCCGACCCGCGCCTGGGTCACGGCACAGGGGTTCAAGGGTGCACTTGGACAGGTCCTGACCTGCCCCGGACCGGACGGCATCGCGCTGGCCGCCATCGGATACGGCACCGCCCCCGCCCGCGCGCGCGGGCGCTTCCACCTTGCCGCAGGGGCGGCGCGCCTGCCCTCAGGCACCTACACCTTGCACCACGACCTCGACCCGGACACCCTGGCCACCGAGGCGCTGGGATGGCTGCTGGCCAGCTACCGCTTTGACCGCTACCGCGACCAGACACCCATGGCCGCGCGACTGGTCGCGCCCGACGGCATCGACGCGGGCCACATCACTGCCATCGCCAATGGCGAGGCGCTGACCCGCACCCTGATCAACACGCCCGCCGCCGACATGGCGCCACCCGACCTCGAACAGGCCGCACGCGATGTGGCCGCACAGTTCGACGCCCGGATCACCGTCATCAGCGGCGATGACCTGCTGGCCCGGAACTTTCCCCTGATCCACACCGTGGGCCGCGCCGCCGACCGCGCACCGCGGCTGATCGACCTGCGCTGGGGCAGCACGGGGCCGAAACTCACGCTCGTGGGCAAGGGCGTCTGCTTCGACACCGGCGGCCTCAACCTCAAACCCGGCGCGTCGATGGGCCTGATGAAAAAGGACATGGGCGGCGCCGCCGCCACGCTGGGCCTCGCCCAGATGATCATGGCCACCGGGCAACGGGTCCAACTGCGCCTGCTCATCCCCGCCGTCGAAAACAGCGTGTCCGGCAACGCCTTCCGCCCCGGCGACATCCTGCCCTCGCGCAAGGGCCTGACGGTCGAGATCAACAACACCGACGCCGAAGGCAGGCTGGTCCTTGCCGACGCCCTCGCCTACGCGGACGAGGACGCGCCCGATCTGGTCATCTCCATGGCCACCCTCACCGGGGCCGCGCGGGTGGCCGTGGGCCCCGACCTCGCCCCCTACTACACCGATGACCCGGCCCTGGTGACCGCCCTCGAACAGGCCGCACACGCGCAGGCGGACCCGGTCTGGCGCATGCCCTTCCACACGCCCTACGAGGCGATGATCGAACCGGGCATCGCCGATCTCGACAACGCGCCCAAAGGCGGCTTTGCCGGATCGATCACCGCCGCCCTGTTCCTGCGCCGGTTCGCAGGCGCGCGGCGCTACATGCATTTCGACATCTACGGCTGGCAACCCTCCGACGCCCCCGCCCGCGCCAAGGGCGGCGTGGGCCAGGGCACCCGCGCCCTGCTCGCGGCCCTGCCGCGGATGCTGTCCCCGTGACCGACCCACGGCTGACCCCGGACCCGCACCTGGTCGACGGCGCACGGCCCGGCCAGATCACCGCCCCCCATGTGGACCTGCAACGCGGCCCGAACGGCGCGCGCGACCGCCAGCTGATCGGCGGCGCGACGGTCACGGTGCTGGGCGCGCAAGGCGATCACACCTATCTGCGCGCGGATCTCGACGGCTATGTGGGGTTTGTTGCGGCCTACGCCGTGGGGCCAGTCACCACACCCACACACGTGGTCACCACCCCCGCCGCCCACGCCTATACCGCGCCCGACATCAAATCACCCCAGGCCCACGCGCTGACCTTCGGCACCCGCCTCACCGCCACGGACGAGACGGCCGACTTCATCCACACCCATCTCGGCCATGTGCCCAAGGCCCAGATCACCGCCACACCGTTCCGCGCGCCACCGACCGAAACCGCGCGCCTGTTCCTCGGCACGCCCTACCTCTGGGGCGGCAACACCCGTGCAGGCATCGACTGTTCCGGCCTCACCCAGATCGCCCTGACCACCGCCGGCATCCCCTGCCCCGGCGACAGCGACCACCAACAACAGCATTTCGCCGATGCCACAGGCCCCTACGCCCCCGGCGACCTGCTCTTCTGGAAAGGCCACGTGGCCCTCGTCACCAGCAAAACCCAGATGATCCACGCCAACGCCTTCCACATGTCCGTGACCGAGGAACCGATCGCAACCGCCACCGCCCGCATCGCCGAAACGGGCGGCGGCCCCGTCACCGCCCACAAACGCCCCTGACCCCTTCCTTTCGCCATGAAATACCTTCGGGGGAGCGCGAGGGGGCAGACAGCCCCCTCGTCAACAAAAATAGATAGCGCCCGCGCCAGCGGACAATTGGATCACTCGACCGCCCGGATCAGCTTGCGTTCCAGCACCCGCAGCACTGTCTTCAGATCATGGCCCCGGCGCAGGATCTGGCCGTCCATGCCGATCACCGCATACATGCCCTGCCGCCCGCGCAGCTTGGGCCGCTTCTCGATCCGGTACAGCGGGTTCTCCGCCGTGCGCCGAAACACCGAAAACACCGCCACCTCGCGCAGGCACGAAATGCCATAGTCCCGCCACTCGCCCGCCGCGACCATCCGCCCATAAAGCGACAGGATCACGGCCAGCTCGGTCCGGTGAAACGCAACCTGCAACGGCGGCATCTCGCGGGAATTGGACGGGGGGGGCGTGTGCAACGTCATACCCCGACAGTTGCGCGACCGCCGCCACAATTCAAGAGGCTCTGACAGGAATGCTTGAACATGTTACAAAATCGGGGCAACCTTTCAAAAATGGAAACGCATGAGGCCCCCATGACCCCCCAGGACCGCGCCACCCGCTGCGCCGACGCCATGTGGGCCAACGATCTGGCCAGCCAGTCGCTGGGCATCCACGTCGATCACATCGGCCCCGGACAGGCCACCCTGTCGATGCCCGTGCGCGCCGATATGCTCAACGGCCACGGCATCTGCCACGGCGGCATGATCTTTACCCTCGCCGACAGCGCCTTTGCCTTCGCCTGCAATACCTACAACCGGATTGCCGTGGCCCAGCAGAACCAGATCACCTACCTCTCCCCCGGCCAACCGGGCGAAACCCTGACAGCCACCGCAACCGAAACCGCCCGCCAGGGCCGCTCGGGCACCTACGATGTCACAGTCACGGGCGGCGACGGACGCACGGTCGCCCTCTTTCGCGGCCTGTCCCGCACCATCTCCGGTACCCATTTCGACGAGGATCAGCCATGAAGGATCTCACCCCCGACCGCAGCACGCTGGACCCCATCGAAATCGCCAGCCGCGACGAAATCACGGCACTACAGACCGACCGCCTGCGCTGGTCGCTGGCCCATGCCTACGCCAACGTGCCCCACTACACCCAGGCCTTCGACGCCGCAGGCGTGCACCCGGACGACCTGACCGACCTGTCTGACCTGTCCAAATTCCCCTTCACCGTGAAATCCGACCTGCGCGCCAACTACCCATTCGGCATGTTCGCCGTGCCACGGGATCAGGTCAAACGTATCCACGCCTCCTCCGGCACCACCGGGCAACCGACCGTCGTGGGCTACACCCAATCCGACCTCGAAAACTGGGGCCAGGTCGTCGCTCGTTCCCTGCGCGCGGCGGGGATGCAGCCGGGCGACCTTCTGCACAATGCCTACGGCTACGGCCTCTTTACCGGTGGACTCGGCATCCACCTCGGCGCCGACGCACTGGGCCTCAGCACCATCCCCATCTCGGGCGGCATGACCCCCAGACAGGTCCGCCTGATCGAAGACTTCAAACCCAAGGGCATCACCGTCACCCCCTCCTACGCACTCTCCGTGCTCGACGAATTCCACGCCCAAGACCTCGACCCCCGCGCCTCCAGCCTCGAAGTCGGCATCTTCGGCGCCGAACCCTGGACCAACGCCATGCGCGCCGAAATCGAACAGGCCTTCGACATGCACGCCGTCGACATCTATGGCCTCAGCGAGGTCATCGGCCCCGGCGTCTCCATGGAATGCGTCGAAACCAAGGACGGCCTGCACATCTGGGAAGACCACTTTTTCCCCGAAATCATCGACCCCACCACCGGCCAACCCGTCGCCGATGGCGAAATGGGCGAACTGGTCTTCACCTCCCTGACCAAAGAGGCGTTCCCGATCATCCGCTACCGCACCCGCGACCTCACCCGCCTGCTGCCCGGCACGGCGCGGTCAATGCGCCGCATGGAAAAGGTCACGGGCCGCAGCGACGACATGATCATCCTGCGCGGCGTGAACGTCTTTCCGACCCAGATCGAGGAATGCGTGATGGCCACCCCCGGCCTCGCCCCGCATTTCCAGATCGAACTGACCAAACCTGACCGTATGGACGTCATGGCCATCCACTGCGAGGGACCGGACCCCGCCGCAGGCACGGCACTGGCCACGCGCATCAAGGACAGCATCGGCATCTCCGTCCAGATCACCGTGGGCGCGCCGGGCTCCGTCGCCCGGTCACAGGGCAAGGCCGTGCGGATCGTCGACAACCGCTGACGATCCGCACGCCGATCATCCCACGACGTTGAACGCCGGCCCATAGGGATAGCCGGTGATGTTCTCCGGCCCATCCTCGGTGATGATCAGAATATCATGCTCGCGATATCCCCCCGCGCCGGGTCTGCCCTCCGGCACGGTCAGCATCGGCTCCATCGAAATGACCATGCCCGGCGCCAGCACCGTGTCCACATCTTCGCGCAGCTCCAGCCCCGCCTCGCGGCCATAGTAATGCGACAGCACCCCAAAGGAATGGCCATAGCCAAAGGTCCGGTATTGCAGCAGATCCCGTTCGGCAAAAAACCCGTTGATCTGTGCCGTCACCTCCGAACAGCGCGCGCCGGGCTGCAACAGGCTCATGCCGAACTCATGCGCCGCCACATTGGCCTCCCAGATCTCAAGGCTGGCCGCATCCACCGTTTCCACGAACATCGTCCGTTCCAGCGCGGTGTAATAACCGCTGATCATGGGAAAGGTGTTCAGGCTCAGGATATCGCCCGGCTGCAAGACGCGGCCCGTCACCGGATTGTGCGCCCCGTCGGTGTTGATCCCGGATTGAAACCAGACCCAGGTGTCGCGGTACTCGGCATCGGGAAACCGCCGGGCAATCTCCAGTTCCATTGCGTCGCGCCCCGCCATGGCGACGTCAATCTCGCGCGTGCCCGCCCGGACCGCGTCCCGGATCGCATGGCCGCCCACATCCGCCACGGCGGCACAGGCCCGGATATGCGCGATCTCTGCGGCCGACTTGTGCATACGCTGGCGCATGGTCATCGGGGCGACATCCACCGTGGTCTTGGGCGACAGGAACCTGTCCATCAGGTCGCGCTGCGCCAGTGTCAGGTGATCGGCCTCGTATCCGATGGCCTTGCCCGGCCCGGTGACGGACAGAACCGCCCGCCAATAATTGTCCCGCTGCCAATCGGTATAGGTGATGTTGTCGCCATGGCTGCGCCGCCACGGCTGTGCGGCGTCAATCCCTGCGCTGATGGTCACGTCCTCGGTCTGGGTCACGACCAGCGCATAGGCCCGCCCGAACGCGCAATAAAGGAACCCGGAATAATAGGCCACGTTGTGCATCGAGGTGAAAACGCAGGCGTCAACACCCGACGCCTGCATGTCCGCACGCAGACGCGCCAAACGGTCCTCGTATTCCTGCGGTACAAAAGGCAGGGTCTTCTGACCCTGATGAAAACGGTAGAATTCTGGGCGATCCATTGCTGGCTCCTCCATGACGTGCCGCAACACGATCCGAAGAAGTGGGCCTTCCTCGGCTGTGCCACAGCAAAGAAAAATCCCGGCGTTCAGGAAGGGGGAAACGGGTGTGCATGTGCATGCTGGCGACGCCATCGCCGACCCGGTCCAATCATCGCCGGGAATGGCGACACGGGGCAAGCCTTTTTTCGGGTCGTGCGCGCGTTTGTTAAGGGAATATCAACCAAGGTTAACAAGGAACCGATACTTGCCAATTGGTAAACGAGGCGGCGGTCTCTCCGGCGCGTCAAAACGTACAGTTTGGCGGGCAAACTGCGTGTTTTTGGCGAAACGGGCCTGTTCGGGGCGGATACGGGCCCTGCAAAACGTACAGTTTGCGGGGTAAATTGCACGGTTTCATGCGCCCCCGACCACCGCGCGCTGCGTTAACCCCACCGTACGGTCAGGCAAAGGATCCGTGACAAAACCACCCCGACGACATCGCCCCCCCATGCGCATAAAACAGCCACAACCGCTGTCCGTCCTCGGTGTCCGTCACCCAATAGTCCCGCGTGCCGCTGCGCCAGTTCGGGTCGTCCAGCCACCATTCCGGCGCGATCCGTTCCGGCCCCAGCGCCCGCAGCCGCACCAGATCCCGCCCCCGCCAGCGAAAGGTTTGCGGCAGGCGCGGCACATCCGGCGCATGCACCGGTTCGGGGTGCCACAGCAGCATGGGGCGCGGGTTGACCGGGGCGGGCCACGGCCCCTCATGCGGCTTGGACCAGGCCGCGGCCAGCACCTTCTGGGACTTCTCGGGGATGTTGCTGTCGGCCGGTTGCAGACGGCGGATCGCGTCCAGCCCCACCCGCGCGCCCAGCCGCCCGATCAGGTCGTCCAGCGCATTGGCATTGTTCAGCCGCGCCTGCACCGCAGCCCCCGCCTGCATATGGCCCACGGCCATCACGTCATGCACCGGCTCCACCTGCACCGCCACCAGCCGCAGCATGTCGATGCCAAAGCCCGCGTCGATCTCCTCCAGCTTCAGCTCCAGCAGGGGGCGGATGCGGTCGGGGTCGTGGCTGGGTCGGGCCAGCCCGATCTCGATCACCTCGATGGCGTGGTCGCTGCGGTGGGCGTGCAGCGCCACGCGGCGCGCGCCTTTTCCCTTGTCTTTCAACGCTGTACACAAACGCGGCAGCAGCCGGTCAATCCCCGCCATCACGTCCTCTGTCAGACCGATGGGGTCCGGCAGGGTCATGCGCACCGCGAAGTGGTCGGGCGGCTTGGCCGGGGATACCGGCTCGGGCGCGCTGCCCATCGCCTGGTCCATCCGCATCACCAGCCCCCTGCCAAACCGGCGCGCCAGCCCGGCCCGCGGCTGGCCCAGCAGGTCGCCCACACGGCGCAGGCCCAGCCGCCCCAGCTGGGCGGTGGTCTCGGGCTCCAGCCGCAGGGCGGCAATGGGCAGCGGCGCCAGCGCGCCATAGGTCTGGCCCGGTGGCGCAATCCGCGTGACGTCCCCGGACCGGGTCACCACCGGCGGCGCCGCGCCGCCCTTGGTCCAGTGGCGCCGCTTGCCCGCGCGGGACCGGGTGGCGCGCGCCTCCTGGTCGATGGCGTCGCCGCTGCGGTCCGACCCCGCCGCGCGCCCGGCATAGCGGGCCAGCGCCCAGGCCGCACCACGGGTGTCGGCCAGCCCCATCAGAACGGTCAGCCCCAGATCGGTGCAGTCGTCCTGCACCACCTGCATCAACTGCGCCTCGCCCCCGAAAAGATGCGCACAGCCCGTCAGGTCCACCACCAGCGCATCGGTTTCCTCGGGCGCGACCCAAGGGCTGAACTTGCCCGCCCAGCGCTGCAACGCCTCCAGAAACCGCGCCTCACCCACCGCGCTGCGCGTGTGGGTCAAAAGCCCCGGACACATCGCGTGGGCGTCGCGCACCGGCTGTCCCACCTGCACGCCCTGCGCCTGCGCGACACCGTTCAAGGCACTGATAACCTGGGTATTTTGCCGTTCCTCGACGATGGCGACGGGCTGATCGGCCAGCACCGGTTGCCGCCGGATCAGGCGTTCGGCCCCCAGCCGGGGAAACCACAGGGACAGGATGCGGCGGTCGGACATCTATATTTGTTCACATTTTGTTCTCATTCCGAAACTACGCCGAGTCGCGGGGCTGAGTCGAGATGTCAGACGCCGTAACGGGCCAGAAAGGTCTCGACCGCGCTGTCGACCACCCGGTCGATATCGTCCTGCGATACGCTGTCGATGACGCCAAAGATCAGGCGCGGCCAGATATCGGCCTTGCACAGCTCACCGAACTGATCCGCCGCCAGCGTCAGGTCATCAATCCGCAGCTCGCCGCGATCGACGGCGGCCTGAAAATAGCCGCCCATCTCCGCACGCATCCGTTCGGGCCCCGACTTGTAGAACGCCCGCCCGATCTCGGGGAAACGGTCGGATTCCGCCACGCAGATGCGAAACACCTGTTGGCCGAATTTCGACGTGATAAAGTGCAGGAAATGCTTGCCCACCTGGCACAAAACGTCCCGCGGCGGCGCGCTCATGTCGATGTTGTCGATGGCCGCCTGGCTTTGGCGGGCGCATTCCATATTGGCCACTTCCATGAACAGCAGCCGCTTGTCCGGGAAATAGCTGTAGAGCGTCGCCTTGCTGACCTGGGCCGCCTTGGCGATGTCATCGACGCTCGCACCCTCAAAGCCATCGGCCATAAAGACCAGCCGCGCACCCTCGAGCACCTGATCAAATTTGCGGCCCTTGCGGACGATGGGTGTTGCGTCGTTCATGAACTTTCCCGGAACCAAGACAGGCCTTAACATAAACCGATCCGTTCAGTTTCTATAGTAAAATCGCCGCAAGGCGACGTCAGGGCATATAACGCAAGCGCGCGCCACAGGTTCCCGCACCCGTTTTTGCCCCATGCCGCGCATCGGCAGTGGATAGCGGCGCGCGCACGCGCTATGCCTGTGGCATGCTGCCGATCCTTTTCAAAACACTGCCGTTTTTCGCCCTGATCGGGCTGGGATACTGGGCCGGGCGCACGCGGTTTTTCAGCCAGGAGGCCACCGCCTATCTGACCAAGTTCGTGTTCTACTTTGCCCTCAGCGCCATGATCTTCCGGTTTGCGGCCAATCTGGAACTGGCGCAGGTCTGGGACGGGCGGCTGGTCGCCGCGTATCTGTGGGGCACGGCCTTTGTCTACGGGATTGCCACGCTGGTCGGGTTCCTGCGCAAGCTGGACGTGGCCACCAATGCGGTCGAGGCGCAATGCGCCGTGATCGGCAACGCGGGCTTTCTCGGGCTGCCCATGCTGGCGCTGCTTTTTGGTCCGCAGGCCATCGGGCCGGTCATGCTGGTGCTGGCCACGGACCTGATCGTGTTTTCCAGCTTGATCGTGATTCTGATCACGGTGGGGCGCGGCGGGCGCATGTCGCCCGGTATCTTCAAGACCATCGGCATCGGTTTGATCAAGAACCCGATGATCGTGGCCATGGCGACGGGCCTTTTGTGGGCGGGTTTCAAGATCCCGATCCCCACGCCAATGAACGACTTTCTCAGCATTCTGGGCGGAGCGGCGACGCCCGGCGCGTTGTTTGCCATCGGCGCGTCGCTGGCCTCGAAGACAACCGAGCGGATCGAGATCGCGGGCTGGCTGAGTTTTTGCAAGCTGGTGCTGCACCCCGCCTTTGTCGCTTTTTCCGCGCTCTATCTGTTCCACGTCGACCCGTTTGGCGCGGCGATGATCATCGCCTGTGCCGCCATGCCTGTGGCGGGCAACATCTATATGCTGGCGCAGCATTACGGCGTGGCACCGCAGCGTGTGTCGGCCACCATCCTCGTGTCGACCGCGCTCAGCATCGTGACGCTTACCGCCGTGATTGCATGGGTCAGTTGAGGCCGCATTTCACGCACCCGGAACTTGCCGCTGCGGCCCTGGCCCGCTAGCGATGAAAAAACGAAAGGATCACGCCCATGCAAACCCAATCCGAGAACGCGTGCTTTGGCGGCACCCAAGGCGTCTATACCCATGCGTCCAGCGCCTGCGCCTGCGACATGACCTTTGGGCTGTTCCTGCCCGAAGAGACGCGCGACGGGCCGGTGCCGCTGCTGTGGTATCTGTCGGGGCTGACCTGCACCCACGAGAACGCGATGACCAAGGCGGGCGCGCAGGCCTGGGCGGCGGAGCATGGCATCGCGCTGGTCTTTCCAGACACGTCACCGCGGGGCGAGGACGTTGCGGATGACGACGGCTATGACCTGGGCAAGGGGGCGGGGTTCTATGTGAACGCGACCGAGGCACCATGGGCCGCGCATTACCGGATGTGGGATTACGTGATGGAGGAGTTGCCCGAGCTGCTGGGCAATGAATTTGCGCTGGACATGGACCGCCAGTCGATCACCGGGCATTCGATGGGCGGGCACGGAGCGCTGACCATGGCGATGTCCCCGCGGGGACAGTTCCGGTCGGTGTCGGCCTTTGCGCCTATCGTGAACCCCACCGCAAGCGATTGGGGGCGCAAGCAGCTTGGTGCATATTTGGGGAACAATGAAGACCTGTGGTCGCCCCATGATGCGACCCTGTGCATGCGGGATCGGGGGTTTGACGGGCCGATGCTGATTGATACGGGCACGGCGGACCAGTTCATTGATCTGTTGAAGCCCGAGGCGCTGGCCGAGGCGGCAGCGGCCAAGCGTCAGCAGATCACCCTGCGGATGCAGCCGGGATACGATCATTCCTATTTCTTTGTCTCGACCTTCATGGAAGATCACGTGGCCTTTCACGCCGAGGCGCTGTGGGCGTGACCACGCTCTATATTGATGCGGATGCGTGCCCGGTGAAGGCAGAGGCCGAGCGGGTCGCGACGCGCCACAAGGTGCCGATGAAGGTGGTGTCGAATGGCGGGCTGCGCCCGTCGCAAAACCCGTTGGTAGAGACTGTTATCGTGCCCGAAGGCCCGGATGTGGCGGATATGTGGATCGCGGATCGCGCGGGCGCGGGTGACGTGGTGATCACCGGCGACATACCGCTGGCGGCCAAGTGCGTCGAGGCAGGCGCGCGGGTGCTCAAGCACAATGGTGAGGCGTTGACGGCGGCCAATATCGGCAATGTGCTGGCCACGCGGGACCTGATGGCCGATCTGCGCGCGGCGGATCCGTTTCGTCAGGGGGGCGGCAAGGGCTTTACCAAGGCGGACAGATCGCGTTTTCTGGATGCGTTGGAGCGGGAACTGAGGGCGGCAAAACGATGACGATCAAGGCGGTGGTATTCGACATCGCGAATGTGCTGATCGAGTGGCAGCCCGAGCGGTTTTTCGACAGTGTGATCGGCGAGACGCGCAGGCGTGCGATGTTCGCGGCGGTCGATCTGCATGGCATGAATGACAAGGTCGACATGGGCCACCATTTCACCGAGACGGTGCACGCCACCGCCGATGCCTATCCCGAATGGCGCGACGAGATCCACATGTGGCACGATCGCTGGATCGAGATGGCCGCCCCCGTGATCGACCATTCCGTGCGCCTGATGGAGGCGTTGCAGGCCAAGGGGATACCGGTATTTTCGCTGACGAATTTCGGCATTCAGACCTATGATCACGCGGCCACGTTCTATCCGTTCCTGCGCCAGTTCGACCGGGATTTCATCTCGGGACATATGGGGGTGATCAAGCCGGATCCGACGATCTACCAGATGCTGGAGGATGCAAGCGGGCTGTCGGGCGATGCGTTGATCTTTGCCGATGACCGGGCCGACAACATCATCGCCGCCGCCGCACGAGGCTGGCGCACGCATCTGTTTGAGGGGCCGCAGGGCTGGGCCGATCGGCTGGTGGCCGAGGGGCTGTTGACGGCGGACGAGGCGGCATGAGCGGCATCCCCTTCATCCCCTTTGCCGAAGGTGAGGCGCTGCTGGACTGGATCGGGCTGACCGATGCGCTGGCGGCGGGGCATGACCTGCCGCGGGCCGAAATTGGCGACACGTTCCTGTATCGTGATCCCGACACGCTGCTGAGCCGGGCGGCGTGGATCGACGGGCTGGGCATGGCGGTCAAGACGGCGACGGTGTTTCCGGGCAATCCGGGACGCGGTGCGCCGATGATCAACGGGGGTGTGAACCTTTATGCCGATGGCGATGGCACGCTGGAGGCGATTGTCGATTTCCATCTGGTGACCAAGTGGAAGACGGCTGGAGACAGTTTGCTGGCCGCGCGGCGTCTGGCCCGGCCAGACAGCCGGCGCATCCTGATCGTGGGCGCGGGAACGGTGGGCCGCTCGCTGCACGATGCCTATGGCGCGGCCTTTCCGCAGGCAGAGTTCACCGTGTGGAACCGCACCCGCGCCACCGCCGAGGCGATGGCCGCCGAGCGGCCCGGTCTGCGCGTGGCGGAGGACCTTGAGCAAGCCGTGCACGAGGCCGACATCATCACCAGCGCCACCATGTCGACCGCGCCGCTGATCCGTGGCGCGTGGCTGCGCCCCGGTCAGCATATCGACCTGATCGGGGCCTACCGTCCCGACATGCGCGAGGTGGACGACGCGGCCATTGCAGGCGCGCGCGTGTTCGTGGACAGTTACGACACCACCATCGGCCATATCGGAGAGATCAAGATCCCCCTCGAGGCAGGCACCATCACCCGCGATCACTTGCAGGCGGATTACTATGATCTGGCTGGGTTTACCCGTGCACCAGAGGACATCACCCTTTTCAAGAACGGTGGCGGGGCACATCTGGACCTGATGACCAGCCGCTACATCCTGGATCGGTGGCGCGCGCAATGATGTGGTTTGTGCTGATCCTGCTGGGCCTTCTGGCCGTGCCCCTGACCATAGAATGGATGCGCGATGACATTGGGGACAAGGCGCGCGGCAATGCGTCGGGCCAGTTCGCGTTGCTGTCGCAGGGGGCCACGCATTACGAGTGGATGGGCCCGGAACGCGGGCCGGTGGCGCTGTGCATCCACGGGCTGACCACGCCGTCCTTTGTCTGGCGAGGCATGGCCAAGGGGCTGGCGCTGATGGGGTTTCGGGTGCTGGTCTATGATCTCTATGGCCGGGGCCTGTCGGACCGGGTGCGGGGCAAGCAGGATGCCGCGTTCTTTGTCCAGCAGATCACTGATCTGTTGGCGCATGAGAACGTCAAGGGCCACCTGACGGTGTTCGGCTATTCCATGGGCGGGGCCATTGCCGCGCATTTCACCGCGCAGCATCCGGGATCGGTCAAGCAGTTGGTGCTGCTGGCCCCGGCGGGGATGTTCGATCTGGGTGGAGGGCAGCTGCGCATTGCGCGCGACCTGCCGGTGATCGGCGACTGGCTGTTTTTGCTGGTCTATCCGTTCATCCTGCGCAAGGGGATCCGGGCGGAGGCGCATCTGCCGTCCAGCGTGCCGGACATTGCCGCCCTGCAAGCGGCAGAGACGGACAGGCGTGGGTATTTTCCGGCGGTGCTGGCATCGCTGCGGGGGGTGTTGCGACACGACGCAGAGGATGCGCACCGCGCCATTGCGGCGGCGGGCGTGCCGGTTCTCGCCATCTGGGCCGAAGAGGATGATGTCATCCCGCTGAGCGGCAAGGATACGCTGGCGCAATGGAACCCGCAGGCGATGCAGGCGGTGATACCCGAGGCCGCCCATTCGGTGACCTATACCCACACCGATCAGGTGCTCGAAGTCTTTCGCACCTCGCGCGGCTAAAGCAGTTTTCGATAAACCTGAATCACTTAACCCTGCCTGAAATCAAAGATTTCAACGGATTAAGTGATGAGTGATGGTTCCGGTTAAATCGAAAACGCTCTAGGCCACGGCGGGCTGCGCCAGCGGGCGTTCCCTGACCGGCAGGTGCACAACCGCGCTGAAGACACCGATGCCGACGCCGATCCACCAGACCAGCGTATAGTCGCCGTAGACATCATAGAGCCGCCCGCCCAGCCACACGCCCAGGAACGACCCCAGCTGGTGGCTGAAAAAGATGATGCCATAAAGCGTGCCCATATAGCGCAGCCCGTAGATATACGCGACCAGTCCGCTGGTCAGCGGCACGGTGGCCAGCCACAGCATGCCCATCGCAAAGGAAAAGAGCAGCACCGAGGTCGGCGTGATCGGGAACATGATAAAGAGCGCGGCCGCAATGGCCCGCCCGATGTAGATCCCCGCCAGCAGGTATTTCTTGGAATAGCGCTGGCCTGCCCACCCGGCGGCAAGGGTGCCCGCGATATTCGCCAGACCGATCATCGACAGGGCCACGGCCCCAAGGGCAGACGTGGACGAGATGCCCATGCTGTCCAGCATCCCACCCGGCAGGATCGGGCCGCACAGCTCGGTCACAAAGGCCGGGAAATGGGCCGTGACGAACCCAAGCTGATAGCCGCAGGAGAAAAAGCCGAGGAAGATCAGCGTATAGGACGGGTCGCGAAAGGCCTTGACCAGTACGTGGCCCAGGCTTTCCTCGATCTGGTGCTTTGAGGCCAGCGGCGGCACCCGCATCATGGGCAGGGTCAGCAGGATGGCCATCACGGCCACGGCAAAGATCAGGAACACGCCCTGCCACGACATGCTGCCCAGCAGCCATTCAGCCAGCGGCGGGCCAAAGATCTGGCCGAACGACCCGGCCGCGGCGGCGATCGCAAGGCTCATCGAGCGGTTTTCATCGCTGGCGGCGCGCCCCACCACGGCGAGGATCACGCCAAAGCCGGTTCCCGCCACGCCAAAGCCCACGAGCCACGCATAAAGCTGGTGTTCCAGCGGCGTTGTCGACCACGCGGACAGGACCAGACCCGCCGCATAGACAAAGACGCCGATCACAATTGACCGGCGGTCACCGATCTTTTCCGCGATGGCGCCGAAAATCGGCTGGCCGATCCCCCAGGCCAGGTTCTGGATCGCGATGGCCATGGAAAACTCGGCCCGCGCCCAGCCGAATTCATCCGCAATCGGGATCTGGAACACGCCAAAGGACGCGCGGATCGCAAAGCTGATGATGATGACGACACAGCCCACGATCAGGACGGGTGTGAAGATGGAGGTGCGGCTGGTGGTCATTCGTGTCTCCGACGTGTTGCCGCGACAGTACGGAGCGCACGCGCCGCGTCAAATCAGCATTTCTGAGGCGCGGTTCAATTTCCTTGAACTGTCGTGGCTTTTCATGCACGAGGCGGCGCGGTACGACATGGAAATGACCGATCTGATCCAGGCCTATGACGCCCTTGTGGCCGACGGCACGCTGCAACGCGATGACGCGCAAGAGGCCGTCCTGCCCGAGTTCGAGCGCATCCGCGCAGCACTGGCCGAACCGGTCAAACGCGGGTTGTTCCGCCGCGCGCCCGAGCCGCCCAGGGGCCTCTACCTCTGGGGCGGTGTGGGGCGGGGCAAATCCATGCTGATGGACTTTTTTGTCAGCCATCTGTCCGTGCCCGCGCGCCGCGTCCATTTCCACGCCTTCATGCAGGAAATCCACGCCGCCATGCACGTGGCGCGGCAGCGCGGGGTGGATGATGCGATTGCCCCCGTTGCGGCGGATGTGGCGGCGTCCGTGCGACTGCTGGCCTTTGACGAGATGCAGATCACCGACATCACCGACGCGATGATCGTGGGCCGCCTGTTCGAGGCGCTGTTTGCCGCCGGGGTGGTGGTGGTGACCACCTCGAACAGGGTGCCGGATGACCTTTATAAGGACGGGCTGAACCGCCAGCTGTTCGTGCCGTTCATCGACCTGATCAAGGACCATCTGGTGGTTTGGGAACTGGCCTCGCCCACCGATTACCGGCAGGACAGGCTGAGCGGCAGCCCCACCTATTTCAGCCCGTTGAGTGCCGAGGCGCGCGCGCAGCTGGATGCGATCTGGGCCGATCTGTCGGGACCGGACGCACAGCCGCTGGATATCGCGATCAAGGGGCGCACCGTGACGGTGCCGCAGTTTTCCAACGGGGTCGGGCGCGCGAGCTTTTTCGACCTGTGTTCAAAACCGCTGGGTCCCGGCGATTTTCTGGCCATTGCCGAGGCCTGCAAGGTTCTGATGATCGACGACATCCCCTGCCTGTCACGCAACAATTTTAACGAGGCCAAGCGGTTCGTGACGTTGATCGATGCGCTATACGAGGCGCGGGTGCGGTTGATATGTTCGGCGGCGGCCCAGCCCGAGATGCTGTACCTGGAGGGCGAAGGCACGTTCGAGTTCGAACGCACCGCATCCCGCCTGCGCGAAATGCAAAGCGCGGATTGGGCGGCCTAGCCGCGCGCGTAGCGGACCAGCGCGACCAGCAGCGTTTCGGTGTCCATCCGGCCGGATGTCATCATCAGCTGCCGGGGCGGTGTGAATTCACCGCGTGCGGCCGCCGTATTCAGCAGGGCGTCGATATAGGCGTTGGATTGCCCCTCGGTCAGCGCCTGCACAAGCAGCCCCTGTAACCGGTCGCCTGACTGTACGCCATATCCGAATTCGGCCAGCACGGTGGCCGTGAGGCTGCGCAGGTCGCTGCGGCTGGCATCGGTGTCGGTCAGGCGGATGGGTTGGCGCAACTGGCGGCTGACCGCCTCGGATGCGGAAAGGCCGTCAAGGTCCAGAAGCGACGCGTCGGACCGGGTCACCTCGGGCGTGGGAGAGGCGTCGATCAGGGGGGCAGTGTCTTCGATCACGGCAATCTGGTCAGTGGCAGGGTCGGCGCCCGGCTGAAGCAGGATCAGCCCGATCGTCACCGTCAGAAAGGCGACCGCAATCAGAAGCATCTTGATGTTTGATGTCGAGCGATCCAGATCGAGATCCGTCGCATCGGTTGTGTCGGCCGGTTTGGCCCCACGCCTGAACATACCGCTTCCCCCAAAGCTGCGCCGCGTGATCGTGCCAAATCCGCGGCTTAATTCCGCAAAATGTAGCAAAAAACCGCCTATGGGGTCAATATACAGTGGCGTCTACTAGGGGTTGTTTCGGTGATTTGGCCTGAAATCAGGCGTTTTCGCGCAACACTGCCCCGGCCAGATAGAGCGATCCGCAGATCAGCACCCGCGCGTGTGGCGTGGTCTTCAGAATGGTGCGCAGGGCGGTTGTCACATTCTCTGCCGTATCGCTGGCCAGCCCGACATCTGCTGCGGCCTGTGCGGTGTCTGCGGCAGGCAGGGTGTTGGCCTCGCCCGGAATGGACAGCGCGGTCAGCCCGTCGGCCACCTGCGCCAGCGGGGCCATGTATCCGCGCGCATCCTTGGTGTTGAGCATGCCGCAAATGAGGTATGTGGGCCGCTTGGGCAGTTGCGCGATGACTGCGGCCAGCGCGTGCCCCGCGGCGGGGTTGTGCCCCCCGTCCAGCCACAGCTCGGCCCCCTCGGCCTGCGCCATCTCGGGCAAGGGGCCAGACGACAGGCGTTGCATCCGGGCGGGCCACTGCGCCTTGGTCACGGCGGCCACGCAGGCCGCTTCGTCGCAGCCCAGATGCCGCAGTGCCGCGAGCGCCATGCCTGCGTTCTGGATCTGGTGATCGCCGGGCAGCACAGGCGCGGGCAGGTCCAGAAGGCCGGTGTCGTCCTGATAGACCATCCCGTCGCGTTCGCGCGCGGCGTGCCAGTGTTGCCCATAGGCCAGAAGCGGCGCGCCCAGCGCGGTGGCGCGGGCTTCGATCACGTCGAGACCCGCCTCGTCCTGCGGGCCGACGATGCAGGGCACCTGCCGCTTGATGATCCCGGCCTTTTCGCCCGCAATGGCGGCCAGTGTGTCGCCCAGAAACGCCTCGTGATCCATTGACACGGGCGTGATCACCGTCAGGCGCGGATCCTTGACCACATTGGTGGCGTCAAGCCGCCCGCCGAGGCCCACCTCGAGCAGGGTGAAATCGGCCGGGGTCCGGGCAAAGGCCAGAAGGGCGGCGCAGGTGGTGATTTCGAAATAGGTGATGTCCGCACCGCCATTGGCGTCATAGCATTCATCGAGATATTCGGTCAGCGACGGCTCGGAAATCAGCGTTCCGGCCAGCCGGATGCGTTCGTGGAACCGCGCGAGATGCGGTGAGGTGTAGGCGTGCACGCGGTGGCCCGCCGCCTCGAGGCCCGCCCGGATCATGGCTTGGGTCGATCCCTTGCCATTGGTGCCCGCGATGTGGATCACCGGCGGCAGGCTGTCCTGCGGATTGCCGAGCGCATCCAGCAGGCGCCACATCCGGTCAAGGGTCAGGTCGATGACCTTGGGGTGCAGGGCCATCATGCGCGCCAGAATGGCGTCCGATCCGGGGGCGGTCATGGGGCGGTTGCGTCGCTTTCGGCGGGGGTGTCGCCCTCGGTCGGCGCGGGCAGGTCGCCTTTGACCGCAGGGGTCATGCCCATCAGCATCCGCGTGATGGTGATCAGTTCATCCCGCATCTCTGTCCGGCTGGTCACCCGGTCGAGCATGCCGTGATCCAGCAGGTATTCGGCGCGCTGGAACCCTTCGGGCAGTTTCTCGCGGATGGTCTGTTCGATCACGCGCGGCCCGGCAAAGCAGATCAGCGCGTTGGGTTCGGCAATATGCACGTCGCCCAGCATCGCATAGGACGCTGTGACACCACCGGTCGTGGGGTGGGTCAGCACGACGATATAGGGCAGGCCCGCCTCTTTCAGCATCTGCACGGCAACGGTGGTGCGCGGCATCTGCATGAGGCTCAGGATCCCTTCTTGCATGCGCGCACCACCGGCGGCCGAGAACAGGATCAGCGGGCGCTTGAGTTTGACCGCCTCTTCGGCGGCGGCGATGATCGCATTGCCCACATACATGCCCATCGACCCGCCCATAAAGGAAAAGTCCTGCCCGGCGGCGATGATCGGCGTGCGCCCGATTTCGCCGGCGGCGACAAGCATCGCCTCGTTCTCGCCGGTGCCCTTCTGGGCCGCCTTCATCCGGTCGGGGTATTTCTTTTGATCGCGAAACATCAGCGGATCGGTTACCGGGGCGGGCACGGCCACCTCGGTAAAGATGCCGCCGTCGAACAGGGCCGTGAACCGGTCGCGCGGGGTAATCCCCATGTGGTGATTGCAATTGGTGCAGACGTTCAGATTGTCCGACAGCTCGCGGTGAAACAGCATGGTGCCGCATTCGTCGCATTTGGTCCAAAGGTTGTCCGGCGTTTCGCGGCGCGAGAAGATCGAGTTGATCCGGGGCCGGACGTAGTTTGTGATCCAGTTCATTGGGCTGTCCTGCTGCGATGTCGGGTGTCAGATAATCTGGGCGCGGGCCAAATGCAATCGGGGGTGTGACGCATGGTCAGGCGCGGATCGCCAGT
This sequence comes from uncultured Tateyamaria sp., assembly GCF_947487805.1. GTDB lineage: Bacteria > Pseudomonadota > Alphaproteobacteria > Rhodobacterales > Rhodobacteraceae > Tateyamaria. Next base: position 346,348 of record NZ_CANKXW010000003.1, read on the forward strand.
CGGGCGGCCAGCCACATCACCAGCATGAACCCGAATTCCGCCGGCAGCCATGCAGCCATCTGCGCCTCGTCCCCGACCCCGAAGGGCAGGACATAGAGCGCAAGGCCTGACATTTCATCCGGCGTGCCGGTAAGCACCATGGCGGAAATGTTGTTGGCGAAATGCACCGCGATGGCGGGGCCCAGCGTGCCGGACCGCGCCGTCAGATCCGCCATCAGCAGGCCAAAGACCGTGGCCCAGAGCGCGATGGTGGTCGCATTGCTGCCCGCCGTTTCCGGAAGGTAGTGCCCCACCCCGAACAGCCCCGCAGGCAGCAGCATCCACACCAGCGGCGACCGGAACCGCGCGGCCAGCTGTTGCTGGATGTAGCCGCGGAAAAACACTTCTTCGGCGCTGGTCTGGATCAGGACGGCGAGCAGCGCCACAGGCAGCAGCAGCATCCAGCGCCCCAGGCTCATGTTGCGTTCCAGCGGATCGCCAAAGTCGTAAGGCGGCAGGAGCCACAGCGCGAGCGTCAAGAGCGCCATCATGCTGAGCACGGCCACGAATTGCCGCGTGGCCAGTCCCACCGGCCCGATCAGCGTGGCGGGCCTGCGCTTGTGCACCATGATCACCACAAGTGCGGCGGTCACCGACAACAGCCCCAGCTGAAGCAGAAGCAACAACGTCCCGCCCGCGGTCTGACCCGTGGTACCATCGGTCGCCAATGCCGCCCGCGCGCCCGGTTCAAGCACGGAAAACACCGTGCTGATCATCATCCGCGACAGCGCCACAAAGATCGCGGCCGCCAGCACAAGCCCCATCAGCAGCCGCCACAGCTGTGCCGTATCGCGCGCAGGCGCGACAAAGCCGTCATGCGGGCGGTAGTCGAAACGCCAAAGGCTCATGCGTCGAGCGGCGGGGGCGGTGGGCCCTCTTCCTGCGGGATCTGGACATTGGCCTGCCGCAACAGGTCGGCGGCGCCGGTCAGGTGGCTGGAGACGGTCTTGAGCAGGCTCATCAGCACAGTCGAATCGTTTTCCAGAACCGCGCGGAATTCGGCGGCACCGATCCGCAGGAACGTCACATCCGTCTGCGCGGTCAGGTGCAGCTGGCGCGGCTCGTCCAGAATGATAGACAGGTCACCGATCAGACGGCCCGGTTCCACCGTGGTCACGGCGCGGTCCTTTCCGTCCTCGGAATCGTAGCTGAGCACCGCCGTGCCCGCCACGCAGAGATAGGCGGCGTCCGCCCGCTCGCCCATGGAAAAGAGCCGCTGCCCGGCGGGAGCGTCGTACCACTGCGCGGCAAAGGCCAGCAGCCTCTGGTTGCGCCCGTCGATGCCCGCAAACAGGTCGGCCCGCGCGATGGCACGCAGCTTGCGGCTGAGATCGTCGCCTTCTTCGTCCTCGTCATGGCTCTGGACACCGTCGATGCGGCCATCCTTGATCTCGACAAAGAGGTCATAGGCATCCGGGTTCTGGAATTTTTCCTCAAGAAAGATCAGCGTCGCATCGGGCAGCAACCGGCGCAGCGCGGTGCGGGTCCGGCTGCGTTCCTCTGCGGAATGGCTGGCCAGCGCGCGGTCCAGCACAAGAACATCGGGCCGCTTGATCCCGGCGCGCGAGAACGCGGCGCGTTCGTGAAAGATCGTCGGCAGGTTGGTGCCACCCAGCCCGGTACGGATGTCAAAGATCGTCTCGGCCACTTCGCGGCGCAGTTTCTTTTGCCCCAGCAGGTCGGCCACGAGATCCTCGATCAGCTCGCCCTTGGTGCCCGCCACCATCGAGACCCGGCCATAAAGCGCGTTCTCCAGGATGGTCAGGCGCGGCAGGTACTGATCCGGCTGGATCGGCACGAACATGTTGTCCGTCTGCTCTCGCAGCGCCGCCCCGCTGGTCTTGCGGATGCCCACGATGTCCTTTTTGAAGCTGTCGGGAAAGGCCGGGCCGATCTGTTCGGCGGTAAAGGCAAAAGGCACCGTCAGCAGCAGCGCAAATTCGTCATCGGTCAGCGCGATGTCGCCCCGTTCCCGCCGCCGTCCGGCAATGTCGACAAGGGTGTTGTACATCTCTTCGTCGATGTTGAGCGCGGTGAACAGCGGGTGATTGGTGCCATCCATGCCAAAGGTCTGGTGCAGCGTTTCGATCAGCGTCTGCGAAATCGCGATGCCCTGTTCGGCCAGGCCATGTTCAAAGAGCAGGTTCATAAACCGCGCGTCCGAGGCCAGCCCCTGTTGCGAGATGTCCCGTTTGGGCGCGGCAAACAACAGGTTGCCGCCCAGCGGCACCGCCGGGTTGAACTCGTCTGGATCAAATCGGTAGACGGCGTCCAGTACGCCCTTTTCCCGCAGGCACTCTTCAACTTCGGGGCGCAGATCGACGATGGCCTTGGCCAGTTCCGGGTGCGCTTCGGGGTCGATGCGGCTGTTCAGCATGCGGCGGAACATGAATTCGTCGATGCCCATCGCCTGCACCAGCTCGAACCACCATTTGCGGATCTCGGTGGCGTCCGACAGCCCGGCCAGCGACGGGTCGAGCCAATCGGCGTCGAGGCTGTCGAGGCTGTTGCCGGACCGCTTGGCCTCGTTCAGGTACTTGCTGTCCTTGCGATCCGGGGACCAGGACACCGTTCTGGGGCTGGTCATCAGCGGCATCAGCAGGTTGGTGCCCAGCGTCCCGTCAAAGAGGTAGGGCCGCGAATGGGCATAGCCGATGCGCGCCGAGATCACCGCCTGGTGCAGCTGCGACAGGTCATGGCCGTCGATGGACACCCGCCCCCGCGTGGGCAGCACCTCGCGGGTGAGCAGTTCGGCAATGGCCGTGCGTTCGGTCTGGTTCTTGGCCTGGATGGCGACGCGCGCGCCTTGAGGGATGGTGAGGTCCATCCGTTCCAGCACGGCGTTGTTGTCGGTGTTGCGCAGCATCACGCCGTCCAGCACGATATCCCCGCGCAGGTGCGGGATCTCGTCCGGCTCTCCTTCGAACAGGGCCTCGTCGATCATGCCCTGCGGTGCGAAACGGTCAGTGACGATTTCCCAGCGCAGCGCCATGTCCTGCGTCTGGTTGTAATAGGTCAGCAGCTCTTTCCACGGGCTCGACAGATCCTTGTAGGCGGCAATCGCCGCAACCAGCGCGCCCACGGTGATGTCGCCCCGGATCGCCAGCACGCCCCCCACCAGATAGAAAAAGAATGGCGTCAGCTGGGTGATGAAGTTGTTGAGGAACTTCATAAAGAATTTCTGCTGGTAGATCCGGAACCGCAGATCAAAGATGTGGCCGAGGCGCGAGGTGAACTGCGCCAGCCGGAACCGCAGGCCGCCATTGGTGCGCAGATCGGAAATGCCCGCCGCGCTTTCGCCAATCTCGGCGGAAAAGGCGCGCACGTGCACGATGCGTTCCTTGTTCAGCAGGTTGATCCGCCGTTGCAACAGCGGAATCAGCCACGCCTGAAGCGGAATCAGCGCGATACCGGCCAGCCCGAACCAGAACGATTGCAGGAACAGGAACACCAGGATGATCAGCATCTGACCGGCCTGGAACACCGGCTGGGCCACCATATCCCCCATCAGCCCGCCCATCGGCTCGGCCTCTGAGGTGACCATGCTGACCAGCTCGCCCTGGCTGGTCGAGCGGAAATAGGCGCGCGGGAACCGCAACATGCGGCTGATCAGTTGGAACCGGAACCGGCGCAGCAGACGCTCGGCCGTCACGCCCTTCATCGTGTTCAGGCGCATTTTCAGCAGGCCGTGCACCAGCACCGCGCCCAGGTATCCGAAACACAGCGCCATCAGGAACTGGATCTGGGTGAATTCAAGTCCCAGCACGGTAAAGGACGAATCCGTCGCGCCGATCGCGTCGTTGATGATCCGTTTGGGCAGTTCCAGCGTGACGTAGAGAAACGGGAACGTCACCACCGTCAGCGCCAACAGCATCAGCTGATCGCGTTTCGAATGCTTCCAGATGAATGCAAAAAGGGAGGAATCCATGCTCTGACCTGATCAGCCGCGTCTGCTGTCCAATTGGCCGATCACTGCGGCCGGCGCGTGCCGTTTGGGAAACCTAGTATCCGCTATGTCTTATTACAACCGCGCGTGGCGCTTGCAGGCGTTGTGGGCAATGGCTATTCCGGTCAGCAACGATTTCAGGGAGACGCCAGATGCTCAAGGGCAAGTTCGACAAATCCAAGCTGCCAAGCCGTCACGTGACCGAAGGGCCCGCACGCGCGCCGCACCGGTCCTATTACTACGCGATGGGCATGACCGAGGAAGAAATCCACCAGCCGCTCGTCGGTGTGGCGACCTGCTGGAACGAGGCCGCCCCGTGCAACATCGCGCTGAACCGTCAGGCACAGGCGGTCAAAATGGGCGTGAAATCCGCCTATGGCACGCCGCGCGAGTTTACCACCATCACCGTGACCGACGGCATCGCCATGGGCCACGAAGGCATGCGGTCGTCCCTGGCCAGCCGCGAGGCGATTGCCGACACGGTCGAGCTGACCATGCGCGGCCACTGCTATGACGCCATTGTGGGTCTGGCGGGCTGTGACAAGTCCCTGCCCGGCATGATGATGGCCATGATCCGCCTGAACGTGCCGTCCGTGTTCCTTTATGGCGGATCGATCCTGCCGGGTCGCGCGCCGTCGGGTGCACAGGTGCCCGCCGAATATGCCAACCGCGACCTGACGGTGCAGGACATGTTCGAGGCCGTGGGCCACCAGCAGAACGGCACCATGACCGAAGCCGAGCTTGACGTGCTGGAACGCGTGGCCTGCCCCTCTGCCGGGGCCTGCGGCGGCCAGTTCACCGCCAACACGATGGCCTGCGTGTCCGAAGCGATCGGCCTTGCGCTGCCCAACTCGTCCGGCGCGCCCGCACCCTACCAGTCGCGTGACCAATATGCCGAAGCCTCCGGCGCGGCCGTCATGACGCTGATCGAAAAGAACATCCGCGCCCGCGACGTCTGCACGCGGCAAGCCTTTGAAAATGCGGCGCGCGTCGTGGCCTGCACGGGCGGGTCGACCAATGCCGGTCTGCACCTGCCCGCCATGGCACACGAGGCAGGCATCGACTTTTTCCTTGATGACGTCTGCGAAATCTTCCGCGACACGCCCTACTTCGTCGACCTGAAACCGGGCGGGCAATTCGTGGCCAAGGATCTCTATGAGGTTGGCGGCGTCTATGTGGTGATGAAGGAGTTGCGCAAAGCGGGCCTGATCCACGAGGATTGTATGACCGCATCCGGCTATTCCATCGGCGAGGAACTGGACAAGATCGAAGGCGAGGCCGATGGCCGCGTCATCCACCCTGTCGAGACACCGATCACCAAGACCGGCGGCGTTGTCGGCCTCAAGGGCAATGTCGCCCCCGAAGGCGCCATCGTGAAGGTCGCGGGCATCGAGCCGCAGCACCAGATCTTTACCGGTCCGGCGCGCGTGTTCGAATGCGAGCAGGATGCCTTTGAATCGGTACAAAACCGCACTTATGAAGAAGGCGAAGTGTTCGTGATCCGCAATGAGGGGCCGTCAGGCGGGCCGGGCATGCGCGAAATGCTGGCCACCACGGCGGCCCTGTCGGGCCAGGGCATGGGCAAGAAGGTGGCGCTGATCACCGATGGCCGGTTCTCGGGCGCGACACGCGGGTTTTGCGTCGGCCATGTCGGCCCCGAAGCAGCCCATGGCGGCCCCATCGCGCTGCTGAAAGACGGCGACGTGATCACGATCAACGCCATCGAAGGGTCGATCAATGTCGACCTGACCGACGAGGAACTGGAGACGCGCAAAGCCGCATGGAGCGGCCCGCGCGAGACCATCTATGCCTCGGGCGCGCTGTGGAAATACGCGCAGTTGGTCGGTGAAACCTACAAGGGTGCGGTCACGCATCCGGGTGCCAAGGCGGAACGTCATGAATACATGGACCTCTAGGGGGGCCATGGTCGGGGCCTGTTGTCTGGCCCTGACGGCATGTGACGATATCGGTGGTCCGGGTCTGGGGGCAACCGCGCCCGAGGGCCTCGCCTTTGCCGAGCTGGGGCGCGGCGCAGTCACCTTGGTGCCGCCCGACGGGTTCTGCATCGACCCGCGCAGCCTGCGGGCGAGTTTCGCACTGATCGCGCGCTGCGACACGCTGGGCGGTGGGCAAGGGCGCGGCCAGCCGCTTGCCATCATCACCGCGACCACCGTGCCATCCAGCGCCGAAGCGGCCAGCGCGGTCGGCACGGATCAGGAAACCGTGCTGGATGAAACCCGCACCGACGCGCTGGTTCTGGCGCGCGTGCGCGGCACACCGCCCAGCCCGGATGTCCGCGACATCTATTGGCGCGCTGTCGGGCAGATCGGCGATCAGGCCGTGGGCTTTGCCCTCTACGAGGCGTCGGGCAGCCCGGAACTCGGCGCGCTTGCCCCGGATCTGCTGATCCAGATGATGGACCGCACACAGCGCAAATCGGCAGCACCGCAGGACAATTCTGCAACGACGGCGGCAAAACCGGAGCCGCGAGGGCTGCTGGCCGGTTTATTTAGGTGAAACCTTTGGCATAGATAACGGGCGCACCGGACAACGGGCAGGAAACGGCGCAAGGGCACATGGCAGGCAAAAAGATCAAGTTCATCGACAGGCTGGCGCATCGGCGCGCGATGCGCCGTTGGGCGCGGGCCGCACGCGACGCCCGCGAGACGCCGTTGGACGAACTGCGTGGCCTGCGCAGCGCCGCGCGCCTGATGCGCAGCCATCTTGATCGGCTGATCCACCGCGCCGACGAACGGCTGGCGCTTCCTGTCATCGGCTCCACCAGCTTTCCCAAGCCGCACAATGCCGACTGGTCATGGCGACCCGAACTGTGGCGCGGGCCGCTGCCCACACCCGGCGCGTCCTCGGTCCAGACGAAATCGATGCTGGGCAAGGAGGTGACGCTGTTCCATGACTGCGCGCTCAGCGAACTGACCCTGCGCCAGCTGCGCAACCTGCGCGAAGAGGACCTGGCCCCCTACGGCCTGCGTCTCGACGTTTTCAAATTCGACGGCTCGTTCCTGTCGCTGGTGATCGACCTGCCGCCCGACGCGGTGCAGGGCCTGCGCAAGACGCATCTGGTCGGCATGAACGCCATCGTCGAGATGGAAAAACCGCTGGAAATCTTTGGTCGCCTCAACATCCGCCACGGCCCCAACACCGAACAGATCGTCCGCGAACTGCCCCTGAACCAGGAGGACGTGACCGTGGAATTTGATCTGGCCTATTCGAAACTGAACGAAAAGCGCGTGGAACGGGCGTGGATCGACCTGATCTTTGAAGGCCCCGAAATGAACCAGATCACGTTGCGCGATCTGACCTTCTCGCGCCGCCCGCGCGCCGCATTGTGACGGAGACCGGCCCATGAGCACGCTGACACTGACACCCACGAAAATGCGCCACGGCATCTGGCAAGGGCACATCCAGCAATCCGGCACCGGCGTGCCGCAGATCAAGGTCACGCATCTGGGCAATGACGTCCCTGATGTGCAAGTCAGCGAGGGCAGCGACGGCCAGTGGCTGATGCAGGTGCCCATCCCCTCCGAAGCGATTGCAGACGGGGTCCAGGTCTTTGTCATCACCGACGCCACGGATGACAGCAAGCTGGGGCAATTTACCCTGATCGCGGGTGAGGCGCTCGGCGACGACATCCGCAACGAGGTGGAACTGCTGCGCGCCGAGCTGGACATGCTCAAGCGCGCGTTCCGCCGTCACTGCGTCGAAACCACCTGACGCTGCGCAGCGGCCAGCGCCGCGCGCAGCACGTCCCGATCCCCCACATGATTGGCCAGCACGAGGATCAGCCGGGCGTTCAGCGCGTCGCTGTCCGCCTTGCTTAGCCCCTGATGCGCCGCGAGCAGTTCGTCATAGAACCCGTCCGGGTCCGGGATGTTCGGATCAAGGTTGAGTGTCATGCCGTCCCCTTTCCCAGCGCGGTGCGCATCGCCGCCGCCACATCGTCTGCGGTCGCGGTAGACCAGCGCGCCACGATATGCTGATCCGGCCGGATCAGGTAAACCGCACTGTCCGCGTCCCCCAGATACCGTTCGGTCAGATACGGATTGCCCCGGCCCGTCAGGTCCAGACGTGTGATCGGCACACCGTCCACCGCATCCAGATCGGGCGCCACCGCATCGATGCACAGCAGGGTAAACCCATCAGACAGCCGGTCCAGCAGATACGTATCGCCCAGCATCGCATCCACCGCAGGTGCCCCCACCCGCGTCCGCGCCGGCCCATCCAGCATATCCGGCCCATTGAGCGACAGCCCGTCATAGACACAAGGCACCGATAACCGTCCCGAATTGACCAAAGGCCGGGCAAAGGCATGATCCCGCGCCAGCTCCAGCACCGCATTGCGGAACACTTTGCTGATCTCGCTCTTGGGGGTCAGGAAATCCGTGGCGCGGGTGGAGTTCAGGATGTTCTCATCCGCCGCCACGGCGCGTTCCTCGGAATAGCTGTCGAGCAGCGTCTCGGGTGCCAGCCCGCGCAGCACATAGTCCAGCTTCCACGCCAGATTGTCCGCGTCCTGCACCCCGCTATTGGCCCCGCGCGCGCCAAAGGGCGACACCTGATGCGCCGAATCCCCGGCAAAGATCACGCGGTCGTGGCGAAACTCCTGCATCCGGCGGCATTGGAAGGTGTAGATCGAAGTCCACTCGAGTTCATATTCCGCCCCTTCACCCAGCATCGCATCGACCCGCGCGCGGATGTTGTCGGGGTGCAGCTCCTTGGTCCGGTCGATGTCCCAGCCCAGTTGGAAATCGATGCGCCAGATGTCATCGGGTTGTTTGTGCAGCAGCGCCGACTGACCCGCACCTTCAAACGGCGGCTCGAACCAGAACCACCGCTCGGTCGGGAAATCGGCGGTCATGTGCACGTCGGCGATCAGGAAATTGTCCTCGAACACACGGCCATCAAAGCTCAGCCCCATCATGTCGCGGATTGGACTGCGCGCGCCGTCACAAGCGATGAGCCACTCCGCCTCGATCTGGTAGGGGCCGTCGGGCGTGTCCACGTCGAGCAACACGTGGTCGCCGCGCTGGTCCATCCCGGTCAGCGCATTGCGCCCCCGTATCTCAATCGGCGCGCCCTGTTCCTGTGCTGCGCGGATCTCGTCCACCAGGAACTTCTCGAAATAGGGCTGTTGCAGGTTGATGAAGGCGGGGCATCGATGCCCATCCTCGGGTTGCAGGTCGAACCGAAAGACGCGGTCGTCGCCATGGAACACTTTGCCCACGTTCCACACCACGCCCTTGTCGATCATGCGCTGCCCCGCGCCAAGGCGGTTGGCGATCTCAAGCGTCCGCTTGGCAAAACAAATCGCCCGACTGCCCTGCCCCACACCGTCATGGTCATCGAGCACCAGTACGGGCGTCCCCTTGCGCCCAAGGTCCAGCGCCAAGGCCATCCCAATGGGGCCACCACCGACGATGACGACAGGGTGCCGTTGCGCGGGCATCGTCTGCGCTGCGACGGGGGCGTAGGGATACAGTTGGAAGGCTATGTCATAGCGAACGTCGACCATCCGGTGCTCCTAATCTCCATCGCCAGAAACCTCAGTTTCCAGCTCAGTCACGGATTCCAGTTGTTCGTATTCATGCTCATGGCCGTCAGCGTCGCCGTCATCGTCGACGCGACGCCGAACAGCAGATTGATCCAACGAAATGGTTCCAGCAAAGAACCCCGCTGCTGCCAACGTAGGAACCACCCAAACCATCTTGTCTGTTAGGTACGCTGCTGTATAGCTTGGCACCAATACGATCGCGGCCTTCAAAGCCGCTTCTTTCGCTTTGATCACCCCTGCAACGCCTCCCACATCTCGATATCCCGCTTGTCCGTCCAGATGCGCGGATGGGCGATGCCGCGGGCCTCGTCATAGGCGCGGGCGACGTTGAATGGCAGGCAGTGTTCGTAGATCGCATAATCGCTGAACTTCGGATCGCACTCGGCGCGCACCGCGTCCCACGCCTCTTTCAACGTGCCGCCACGCGCCGCCACACGCGCCGCGGGGCGGTAGGTGCTGTCCACGAAATCGCGGGTGCTTTCGATGGCCTTGTTCACCATCTCGGACCCCACCAGCGCATCGCCCCGGCCCGGCGCAATGGCGTCCACACCGTAGGCCTTGATCGCGTCCAGCGTCCCGCCCCAGTCGCCGAAATACCCGTCGCCGCAATAACAGGCCGAGTGGTATTCGACGATGTCGCCGGTAAACATCACGTTCTGATCCGGCACATGGATCACGGCATCCCCCGCCGTATGGGCGCGGCCCACGTGCTTGATGTCCACGCGCCGCGACCCGAGATATACGGTCATCGCATCGGAAAAGGTCGTCGTCGGCCAGGTCAGCCCCGGAATGCTCTCGTGCCCCTCGAACAGACGGGGAAAGCGTTGGAACTCGCTGTCCCAATCCTCTTGCCCGCGCTCGGCCACCATGCCGCGCGCCATGTCGGACATGATGATCTGATCGGCACCATAGGCCGACGCGCCCAGCACGCGGACGGCGTGGTAATGGGTCAGCACCAGATGTGAGATCGGTTTGTCGGTGACGCTGCGCACCTTTTCGATCACCTTTTCGGCCAGACGCGGGGTCGCCTGCGCCTCGACGATCATCACGCTGTCGTCGCCGATGATCACGCCGGAATTGGGATCGCCCTCGGCGGTAAAGGCCCACAGACCCTCACCGATCTCGTCAAAGGTGATGGTCTTTTCGGTCATGTCCCCTTGGGAGGCAAAGGCCTTGGCCATGGTCGGGTCCTTTCAGGATGCGTCGGGTTGTTGGTCGGGATGTGCAGCGGCAATGGCCGGGTGCGCAAGGCAGGCGGCTTCGATCCGCGCGACATTCGGGAAGGGGTCGAGGTCCACGCCCCAGCGCCGCGCGTTATAGACCTGCGCCACGATGCAAAGGTCCGCCAGATCGGGGGCTGTACCAAAGGCAAAGGGCGTGTCGTCCTGCACCAACGCCTCGAGTGCTGTGAACCCTTCGGTCATCCAGTGGCGCATCCAGTCCATTGCTCCATCGGTGCCCGCATCATAGGCGTCACGCAGGTGGGTCACGACGCGCAGGTTGTTCACCGGATGCACGTCCAGCGCCATGGTATGCGCCGCCGCCAGCACACGGGCCCGCGCCACGGGATCGGCAGGCAGCAAGGGCGGCGTGGGCCACTCCGCGTCGATATAGTCGAGGATCGCCAGCGATTGCGTCAAAACGGTCCCGTCCGGCAGCACCAGCGTCGGCACACCCTTGCCCGGGTTCATCGCGGCGTAGTCATCGGCTTTCTGATCGCCCGCCACCAGGTCCACCGGCACGATGTCATAGGCCACGCCCTTGAGGTTCAGCGCGGCCCGCACCCGGTAGGACGTCGTCGAACGCCAATAGCTGTAAAGGGTCAGGGGGGCAGAGGTCATGCAGGCACCGTTTGAATTTGGTTGCATGCGTAATGGTTGAATTTGTAACCAACAAGGCCGTTATCGCACCAGCGCCGAGGTCCACGCCTCGAGAAAGATCTGGCGTTTGAGCCGGTCGAGATAGACGAGCAGGCCCGGCTCCAGCGACACCACGTTCAGGCGCGCGGGATCAGATACACCGATGGACGGCAGCGGATATTCCGGCTGCGCCGCATCGGCCCATGCCCCTTGGGTCAGGTAGGCGACAAGGTCTGTGGCCGCGGCCTCCTCGCCGGTGGCGTCCAGCACCAGCGCCGTGCGCATCATCGTGGTGGCGAAATCGCTTGGCGTGATGATCGCGACCTTGTCCCGTGTTTCCGGCCGGGTGGAGGCATAGCTGCCCAGCACGTTGTAGGCGACGAACAGGTCGCCCTTGGCCAGATCGTCGATCATATCCCCCGAACAGCAATAAAGCCGCGCATCAAGGCTGCCGAAAACCTCCATCAGCCGCCAATAGGTCTCTGACGTGCGCGCGTCTTGCGTGGCAAAGAGGTACCCAAGCCCCGACAGGCGCACGTCATAGGTGCCCAGACGCCCGCGAAAATGGGCGGGGTCGGCGCGCACCGCCTCGATCAGCTGTTGCCGCGTTTCCGGCACGGGCCGCCCGGCAAAGGCGGCGCGGTTCAGCACGATGGTCGCGGGTTCGAGGGTAAAGCCAAAAAGCGTCTGCCGCCACTGGGTGCCCGCCGTCTGCTCCAACCCCGACAGGCGCCGCGCCAGCCCGTCATTGGCAAGCTTGAGTTGCAGGTCCATGGCGCTGGATATGGCGATGTCGTAGCAATCGGGACAGTCCGCGATCAGTGTCACGATGTCGGCGGAGCCCGCCACGGCATAGTCGATCCGCAGGTCCGGGCGCTGCGCGAGAAACCCCTCGAGAATGGGTGCGAATATGTCCGTGTCCGTGCTGGAAATCACCCGCAGGGTGGTTTCCGCGGCGGCCCCCTCGAACATCTGGCGGTCCTCCAGGTCTGCGGCCCAGACGAAGGGGGCCCAGATCATCGCCACTAAAAGTACAAGACTGCGCATGCGCCACCCGCTTCCAGATTTTTCAACTCCAGCCGCCCGCCATGGGCCTCGGCCACGTCCTTGGCAATCGTCAGCCCCAGCCCGGACCCCACCGTATCGCGCGCATTGTCGCCCCGCTGGAACCGTTGCGACAACAGTTCGATCTGGTCCTTGGGAAAGCCGATGCCCTGATCCGTCACGGTGATGGACGGGCCGGGTTGCGCCGACACATGGATGTGCACCACGCTTTCCGCGGAGGAGTATTTCAGCGCGTTGTCGACCAGATTGCGCACAGCGTTCTGCACCAGGATCGGGTCGGCCTGCACCGGCACGGGCCCGTCGCTCGAAATGGTCAGGTCAAGGTCCATCATCTCGGCCACCGGCGTCAGCCGATCCACGATATCCGAGCAGATGGAGACCAGATCGACATCCTGTTTGTCCAGCTGGTCGCCGCGAAACGTCACCATCGCATGATCTAACAGCTGCCCTGCGGCCCGGCTGCTTTCGTCGATGGCGCGGATCATCGACCGCAGCGCCTGCCGGTTCTCATCCTTGTCCACCCGCATCAGCGTGACCTCTGCATGACTGCGCACCGTGGCAAGCGGCGTGCGCACCCGGTGCGCAGCCTCGGCAATAAACGTCTCGGATTGGGTCAGCGAATGGCTCAGCCGTGTCATCAGCGCATTGAACGAGGTCACCAGCGGCGACAGCTCGGTCGGCACCGACCGGGTCACGGGCCGCAGATCGCTGGGCCCGCGCCGCGCAACCGACGCCGCAATCTGCCCAAGGGGCCGCAAGGTGGAGGCGGAGGTCCAGAGCGCCATGCCCGCCGCCAGTAGAAAAAACACCGCACCAAACACGGCGGCGTTGATCGAGATCGTCAGCAAGGTGCCCGACAGGCTGTCGCGCGTCTGCGCCACACTCACGGTCAGCAACACGGGCCGCGGACTGGCCGGCAGGCTGTGGGTCAACGTGGCGACCCGCACATCGCCGCCTGCGAAACCCCGCGTGGCGAACCGCGGCTCGCCCATCGGCGCGAACGGGCCCGACGACAGCCCCTCATACCCGCTCAGCAACACGTCCCCCTGATGGATCGCATAGAACACCCGGTCATCGGCCGCCGTGTCCAGCATCGAAAACGCGGCATAGGGCAGGTCCAGCTCGATCTGCCCGCCGCGCACAACCGCCGCGTCCATCAGCGACGTGACCGACGCCTCGAGGATACGGTCCTGGCTTTGTTGCGCGATGCCCTGCGCATAGGTGCGCACCACGAGGTAGAAAAGGATGGCCAGCACCGCCGCCCCGCCGATCAGGGTCAGGGTCAGACGACGGCGCAGGGACCATCCGCTACCCCTCATCCAACCGGTACCCCAGCCCACGATGGGTCGAGATCGTCACGCTCGACCCCTCCAGATGCTTGCGCAGCCGCCCGACATAGACCTCGATCGCGTTTTCGGTGACCGTGTCGTCATAGGAAAACAGCCTGTCCACCAGCTTGTCCTTGGAAAAGATCTGGCCCGGCGCATTCATGAACAGCTCGAGCAGGCGCAATTCGCGGTTGCGCAACGTAGTCTCGTTGCTGCCCACGGTCAGCACGCTGGCGACCGGGTTCAAGGCCACCGTACCCCGCCGTATGACGGTCTGGGCCGCGCCCGCTCGGCGGCGCATCACCGCGCGACAGCGGGCCTGCAACTCCGCATGATCAAACGGTTTGGTCAGGTAGTCATCCGCGCCCAGATCCAGCATACCCACCCGGTCGGACACTTCGGACCGGGCGGTCAGCACGATCACCGGCGTGTCGTCCTGCCGTGCGCGGTGCCGCTCCAGAAATCCGCGCCCGTCCCCATCGGGCAACATGATATCCAGCAGGATCAGGTCATAGTCTCCCACATGCAGGAAATCGGCCCCCTCGGACAGGGTCGCGGCGTGGTCGATGACGTGGCCGTCCAGCCGCATCCGATCACACAGCGCGGCGGCCAGCTCTGCATTGTCTTCGATCAGCAGGTATTTCATAGCGCAATCTTTGTCTGCAAGTGGCCGTGACAGGTCTGTGTCAGGTTCAGGTGTTTGACTGTCAGCATTCGCGTGCAACGCATGTGAAGTCAAATGGGAGGAAAATATGAAAACGTTTGAACTGAGCCGTCGGGCTCTTTTGGGCGCCGCTTTGGCGTTGGGTCTGGGTGGTCAGGCCATGGCGGACGGCCATCAGGTCGTCGACAGCATCCACTTTCTGATCCCCGGCGGCGCCGGTGGTGGCTGGGACGGCACCGCGCGCGGTACAGGCGAAGCGCTGACAGGCGCGGGCCTCGTGGGCAACGCGTCCTATGAAAACATGTCGGGCGGCGGCGGCGGCAAGGCCATCGGCTTCCTGATCGAAAACGCCGACAGCAACCACGGCACGCTGATGGTCAACTCGACCCCCATCGTGATCCGCTCGCTGACCGGTGTTTTCCCGCACAACTTCCGTGACCTGACACTGGTCGCAGGCACCATTGGCGACTATGCAGCCATGGTCGTGGGCAAGGACAGCCCGATCAACTCGATGGCCGACCTGATCGCCGCCTATGACGCCGATCCCGGTGCCACAGCTGTGGGCGGCGGATCCGTTCCCGGTGGCATGGACCACCTCGTCGCCGCGATGGTGATGGAAGCGGCGGGCAAAGATGCGCTTGGCGTGAAATACATCCCCTACGATGCAGGCGGCAAAGCCATGGCGGCCCTGCTGTCGGGCGAGATTGCGGCGCTGTCCACCGGCTTCTCCGAAGCGGTCGACCTGGCCAATGCGGGCGAAGTGAAGATCATCGGCGTCACCGCGCCCGAGCGTGTGGATGCATACCCGGATGCGCAGACCATGATGGAACAGGGCATCGACACCGAATTCGTGAACTGGCGCGGTTTCTTTGCAGCACCGGGCCTGCCCGAGGCACAGCTGGCCGCCTATCAGGATGCCATTGCCAAGATGTATGCGACCCCCGAATGGGAAGCCGTGCGCGCCCGCAACGGGTGGGTGAACATCCACAACAATGGTGACGACTTCAACACTTTCCTGGAAAACCAGGAAAAGGTCATCGGCGATCTGATGAAGAAGCTTGGCTTCCTCTGATCCAAAGGCGCGGCTTTCGCCGCACATTATCTAAAACTGTGCGAGGGGTTTCACCCCTCGCGCTCCCCAAGGTATTTTCGGCGAAAGGAAGAGGAGACGATCCGGCCTCCCCTTCCCCTCGAAGGCGGTTCAACGGCCTTCCTCTCGCACGGTCATCGGCTCCTCAGCCTGTACCGTGCGGCCAAGGTACAAAGCATTTTATTAAAATTTGCTTTCCTTTCGCTCAAAATACCTCGGGGGAGTCCGAAGGACGGGGGCAGCGCCCCCATAGCAACGGCCGGTCATTTGACACGTCGGTCTGGCTGTCCCCGCGGGGACAGAATGTAACGGGAGAATGGAAATGGCACTCGATCGCTGGATCGGATTGATATTGCTGGGGATATTCCTGGCCTATGGCTATGCGGCCTGGTTCACGATGGATGCGAGCCTTGCGCCTTTCATGCAGCGCAACCCCATCTGGCCCTCCACATTCCCCAAGATCCTGTCGATAATGGGCATTCTTTGCGCACTGGTCATTATTGCAGGCCTGGAAAAGGGCGAGGCCAAGATCGGGGACATCGATTACCGGCGACTGGGTGACTACCACCTTGGTCAGGCGCTGGGACTGCTGGCGTTGATGGTGGCCTATGCGCTGCTGCTGCGCCCTGGCGGGTTCCTTTTTTCCACCACCGGCTTTCTGATCGTGGGATCGGTGATCCTTGGCGAACGGCGGTGGATCACGATGATCGTGGTGTCGGCACTGGCCACCGGCGTCGTCTGGTATCTCGTGCAGGAGGTCCTTGGAATTTTCCTGCGCCCCCTGCCCGGCTTTCTAGGAGGATAACGCGATGCTCGAAGGTATTCTGATCGGCCTGCAAACGGCCCTATCCGTCCAAAACCTGCTGATGGTGATCGGTGGGTGTCTGATCGGCACGTTCATCGGCATGTTGCCGGGCCTTGGCCCGATGTCCATCATCGCCATCATGATCCCGGTCGCCATTTCGATGGGCGACGCGGCGGCAGCGCTGATTCTGCTTGCGGGGGTGTACTATGGCGCCATCTTCGGCGGCTCCACCTCGTCGATCCTGCTGAATGCGCCGGGGGTCGCGGGCACGGTCGCGACCAGTTTCGACGGCTATCCGATGGCGCGGCAGGGTAAGGCCGGCAAAGCGCTGACAATCGCCGCGATTGCATCCTTCTGCGGTGGGACCATCGGGGCGGTCCTGTTGATGGTCTTCGCGCCGATGCTGTCGTCGGTCGCGCTGCTGTTTCATTCGGCGGAGTATTTTGCGCTGATGGTTGTGGGCCTGTCGGCCATCGCCGCCTTTGCCGGGACGGGTCAGGTGGCCAAGGCGATCATCATGACGCTGCTGGGCCTGATCATGGCCACAGTCGGCGAGGGCGCGCTGTTCAACATGCCGCGGTTCACCATGGGGTTGATGGATCTGCAATCTGGCTTTGGCTTCATCACCCTCGCCATGGCGATGTTTGCCCTGCCCGAGGCAATTTTCCTCGTGCTCAACCCGGCGCGGTCCGCCCAAGGCGACAGCGGCGACATCAAGGACCTGCGCATTTCGCGGGCCGAGGCAAAGTCCATCGCGCCAGTGATCGGGCGGCAATCGCTTCAAGGGTTCTTTATCGGCGTGTTGCCGGGGGCCGGGGCGACGATTGCGTCTTTCCTCGGCTATGCCGTGGAACGCAACATCGCACCAAAGGCGGAGCAGGACGAGTTTGGCAAAGGATCGGTCAAGGGCCTTGCCGCACCCGAGACGGCCAACAACGCGGCCTGCACCGGGTCCTTCGTCCCGCTTTTGACGCTGGGCATTCCCGGCTCCGGCACCACGGCGATCCTGCTGGGGGCGCTCATCGCCCTCAACGTCACGCCAGGGCCGCGCCTGATGATCGACGACCCCCAGATCTTCTGGGCGGTCATCATCTCGATGTATATCGGCAATCTGGTACTGTTGATCCTGAACCTGCCGCTGATCCCCTACATCGCCAAGATCCTGTCGGTGCCGCGGAATTTCCTGATCCCGTTCATTCTCTTCTTTACGCTGATGGGGGCCTATATCGGGCAGAACAACGCGACCGAGCTCTTGTTGCTCGTGGGCTTTGGCATTTGCGCGACGGTGCTGCGCTTTGCCGATTACCCGCTGGCGCCGCTGCTGATCGGGTTCATCCTTGGCGGTATGCTCGAGAACAACTTCAGCCGTTCCATGCAGCTGTACGACGGGGTCAGCTTTGTCTGGGAGCGGCCCATGACGCTGGGCCTGTTGATTGTGGCGGCACTGCTGGTGATCCTGCCCAGCTACCGGGCGCGGCGCGCGCGGTTGCGGGCCAAGGGTGTGGCCGACGGTGACTAAACCGCTGGGTGGCATACGGGTTCTGGACCTGACCAATGTTCTGGCCGGTCCGTTCTGTTGCCACCAGTTGGTCCATATGGGTGCAGAGGTGATCAAGGTCGAAGCGCCCGGGCGCGGCGACCTTGCCCGCCAGCTGGGCGCGGATCCGGACCTGAATGCGCGGGGCATGGGCGTGTCCTTTCTGGCCCAGAACGCGGGCAAGAAATCAGTGACCGTGAACTTCAAGCATCCCGAGGGCAAGGCGCTGTTCGAACGGTTGGTGACCACCGCAGACGTGGTGGTCGAGAACTTTCGCCCCGGCGTCATGGCGCGGTTGGGGATCGGGTATGATGCCCTGACCAAACATAGGCCCGATCTGGTCTATTGCGCCATTTCGGGGTTTGGACAGGACGGCCCGTGGGTGGATCGGCCGGCCTATGATCAGATCATTCAAGGCGTGTCCGGGGTGATGTCGATCACCGGTGACGCAGACAGCGCGCCCTTGCGCGTGGGCTATCCGGTGGCGGACACGGTGGGCGGCATGACGGCGGCCTTTGCCGTGGCGGCGGCGCTGAACGCGCGCCCGCGCGGGTGTTTCATCGATTGCTCCATGCTGGAAAGCGTGCTGGCCACGATGGGATGGGTGGTGTCGAACCACCTGATTGCCGGGGCCACCCCGACGGCCCATGGCAACGAAAACCCGACCTCGGCCCCGTCCGGCGCGTTTCAGACCGGCGACGGGTTGATCAACATCGCCGCGAACAAGGACGAGCAGTGGGGGCTTTTGGTGGACTACCTTGGCCTGTCAGAGCTGCGCACCGATCCGGACTACGCGACCCGCGAGGACCGCAAGCGCAACCGGCACGCGCTGCGCACGCGGATCGAAGAACGGCTTGCGCCCTGTTCCGCCCGCGCACTGGCACGCGAGTTGAACAGGATCGGTGTCCCCGCGGGGGCGGTGATGGAGGTCGCGGATGTGCTGGCCCATCCGCAGATTGCGGATCGCGGGTTGCTGACGGACTATGCGGATGTGCCGGGGGTGGGGCGCGATATCTCGGTGGTGAATACCGGGGTCAAGATGAACGGCGCGCCATTGCAGGTCGATGCGCCGCCGCCGCAACTGGGCGCGCATGCGCAAGAAATCTGGGGCGCGCTGGGGCTGGATGCGGCGGCGGTGCAGGACCTGGTGGACAAGGGGGCGATATGAGCGACAGGGAATCGGATGTCTCAGAATGGTGGACCACATCGATCATCGACATGGCCCCCGGCCAGATCCGGATGCGCGGCCATCCGATCGAGGACCTGATCGGCGAAGTCAGCTTTGTCCAGATGATCTGGTTGATGATGCGGGGCACCCTGCCCGAGGCCGCCGAGGCCCGCCTGTTGGAGGCGGCCCTTGTGGCGGCGGTGGACCACGGGCCGCAAGCGCCGTCGATTGCCGCCGCGCGTATGGCCGTCACCTGCGGGGTCGGGTTGAACGGGGCGCTGGCATCGGCCGTGAATATGTTGGACGACGTGCATGGGGGTGCAGGCGAGCAGGCGGTAGAGCTGTACCAGCGGATTGCGGACACAAACGCGCCCCTAAGGGACGTTCTGGACGATTGGCGGGCCGAACATGGGCGGTTCATCCCCGGTTTTGGCCACCGGTTTCACACGCCCACGGATCCGCGCGCGCCACGGCTGCTTGGGCTGGTGGATGATGCGGCGCAGGGGGGCATGGTGACGGGGCGGTTCGCGCAGATCGCGCGCGGCATCGAGACCACACTGGCGGAGGAAAAGGGCAAGCCCGTGCCGATGAACATCGACGGGGCCACGGCCGTGATCTTTGCCGAGCTGGCGTTCGCGGCACCGCTGGCACGCGGGCTGTTCTGCCTGTCGCGGTCCGTGGGGATCCTGGCCCACGCGTGGGAACAGACGCAGCAGGGCGGACGCAACAAGGGGCCGACGCCACCGGGCTATCGTTGGACCTATACGGGTGACAACCCGATCAAGTGATGAGGCCGCCCTTCACCGCAGGGTGCTGTGACCGATCCGCCGCAACCCTTTGCGCGACAGTTCCTTTGCCAGAAGGTCAAAGACCAGACGAATGCTGGGGTTGGTGCGCAACTCGCGGTGCGCGACAAGCCATGTTTCGACTTCGACGGGTTCGAAACCGTCCCATGCCACAACCAGTTCGTCATAGAACTTGGCGATTTCGTCAGGCAGCACGCCGATCCCAAGCCCTTGCCGCATCAGCTCAACCGACATCGTGCCACTGGCCGTGCAAAGGTTGAAATTCGCACGGGTCAGATTGAGCCCGCGCGACGCCATCAGCCCCAAGAGGTGTTCGGGATGTTCGAACCCGACGAATTGCAGCGCCGTGAAATCCTCGGGTTTTGACGGATGCCCGACAGAAGCCAGATAGGACCGGGACGCATAAAGCGTCGCCGTGCGGTCAGGCAGACGCTTGGCAAAGAGGGCGTCATCCTGGGGCCGTGCATGGCGGATCGCGATATCTGCCTCGCGGCGCCGCAGATCGCTGATCTGGTTGGAGGTGACGATCTCGACCTGAAGCCCAGGCGCCACCGCTTGCAATTCGGCGAGGATGGCCGGCAGATACTGCGTAGCCAGCAGGTTCGTCGCCGAGATCGCGACATGCCCGGTAAAGGATTGCGACTGCCCGGTGGCGGCAATCGAGATGCGGTTGGCCGCGTCCCCCATGGTGCGGAAATGCTCCAGCAGCTGGGTCCCGGCCTGGGTCAGCAAAAGCGTGCGCGAACTGCGTTCGAACAGGGTCACGCCAAGCGCCTCTTCGATCCCGGCCACCTGTCGGCTGAGCGTGGGCTGCGTCAGCCCCAGCGCACGGGCAGCCGCCGACAAAGACCCTTCCTCGGCCGTGACCAAAAAGGCCCGCGCCTGGTTCCAATCGAAATTTGCACCCTTCCACTCCATCAAATGCGTATAGCAGCCCCACGGATTTTGGCAATTTCGTATAGAGTGACGTCGGCATAGACGCCGTGGAAACTCCAGATGGATGGATACGCCATGACTTTCGCACCTGTGCACCCTTCGGATCAGTCCAACGCCGGAACGACCGTTCCCGTAGGTGTTGCACGGCTGGGGTCGTGGGAAATCGGTGTGCGCCGCCATGTGCGCTCGTCCAGCGATCTGGCCGCGCAATACGATGTGGCCGCGGGGACATGGGAGGACACCGCACGGCGGTTCGGACTGGTCGACAGTTACGGGCACGCACTGCGCCGGGGACGGATCGGCACAGGTCAGCGACAGGGGCACGGCGCCACACGCGTGCTCGATTGCGGCATCGGCACGGGGAGCCTGAGCTTGGCTCTGCGCGGCATATGTGCGGGACCGGTGGAGTATTCTGGCATCGATACCTCCGCGCGGATGCTGGCGCAGGCGGATATGTTCTTGCGCGGGGCGGACATCCTCTGCGAGCTTCGGCGCGGCAGTATCGACGCGATCCCCCATGACGGCGCATCCTTTGATATTGTCACGGCGGCGCATGTGCTTGAGCACCTGCCTGACCCCGTCGCCGGCTTGCGCGAGATGGCGCGGGTACTGAAACCGGGCGGACGCCTCTTTGCCTGCGTGACGCGTCCGTCGCTGTTCGGTGCGTTCATCAAGATGCGCTGGCGCACCTGGACGGTGAGCGAGCGGCAGGGCGTGACATGGCTCCGCGAGATGGGGTTGCAGGACATTGGCCTGTGCCCGCTGGCACTTGGGGCCGTGACCCGGCAGGGAAGCACGGCCTTTTGGGCCACCAAACCTGCATATTCGGATGCGTGAAGACGAGAGAGAGATGAAAATGACATTGAGCCGAGAGGCACGATTCTGGGACCGGATGGCAAATCGATACGCAAAAAGCCCGATCGCCGACCCTGTCGCCTACGAGGAAAAGCTGCGCCTGACACAGGAGCGCCTCAGCCCCGAAATGCGGGTGCTGGAGGTCGGATGCGGCACGGGTGGAACGGCGCTGCGCCAAGCGCCATTTGTCACGGACGTGCACGCGATTGACGTGTCCCCACGGATGATCGCCATCGCCAATGCCAAGAAGGCGGAGGCCGGAATTGGCAATGTCCGGTTTGACGTCGACGATCTGCACGGGTTCACACCGGACGGCGTGCGCTATGACGCCGTTCTCGCCATGAGCATCCTGCATCTGGTGTCTGACAGGGATGTTGCGCTGGCCAAGATCCGCAGCCTGTTGCAACCCGGTGATCTGTTTGTGTCGAGCACGGTCTGCATGGGCGATGACCTGAAGATCTTCAAATGGATCGCACCGATCGGCAAGGCGCTGCGCCTCTTTCCGACGGTGCGTGTGTTCACATCGGATGCCTTGGCCCATTCGATCACCGCCGCCGGGTTCGATATCCGGCATCGCTGGAAACCGGGGCCGCGCACGGCCACGTTTCTTGTCGCGACGGCGCGCTGAGCGGTCGATCATGGTTCAAGGCGCCGGACGCCACTGTTCCGACTTGAACCAGTAGTCAGAGAAACAGGCCTTCGACCGGGTGAAGCCTGCGCATTCGGTGGCATAGACCTTCACAGCCTGCAACAGGTCTTCGACCTCTGTCCGGTCGTCCAAAGCCTCCCTGATCCAGCGCAGACAGTCAGCCTTGGCCATGGGCTATTTTGACCTTCTTGCCCCGCCTGACGCCTTCAATGCCAATGTCGCGCATCACTCTTTCAACTGTGCAGCGGGCGATTGTACCGAGGATGATGCGGCTGCATTTCACGCGCGGTTTACGACGCTCACGCTTCTCTCGGCAAAGCTTGGCCAAGGCAGCAGATCGATCTCGCAGCGCCTGAAGGCGGCCGGAATCGAGAGGTTTCGGCCCGGCGACACCTACTTTGGCCCGGTTTACCTCTTGGATGACGTTGAATCTGTTCTGCATGGACTTGAGTGCAGGGATCTGGTCTCGAAATCGAACTGAACGGCGATCGTATCGGTTGCCGATAGTTCGGAGAAGCAGACCTCTGCCCTTCACGCAGCTAAGGTCCGGAAAGAGCCCAAGGCGGTCATCATGATTACGTGTTGCGTAACCACTCAGCGTGAAAACCGCTGTGGCTGCTCTGACCATGCCGCTGCAGAGCGGCGAGGAAACCAGCCATTCATTCATCGCGCGGCGGTATATTTGTGGCCTGTCTCGACGACCAGGTGGTGGGTTGCGTCATGTACAATGAAATGTCGGCTGGTGTCGCCGAATTCAATCGCATGTTCGGGAGTGAAGCGGGCCATGGTCACGGGATTGGTCGCCTTCTGTTGAATAAAAGGTACAATCAACTGATCGAAGTCGGGTGCCAGAAAGTCGTTTTCTCATCAGCAGTTTTTCTGACATATGCGAAAGCGAGGTATCAAGCCGCCGGATTTACAGGTTCGCTGCATCCCAAAGGCTTTCCTGACGAATGGAAACCATACGTCTAATTCATGGAACGTGCGCTTTAGGGCGAATCGCGTAATCCCATGCAATGACGCCGCTTTTGAAGAAGACTTACCGCCGCATCAAAATAATTTAAGGATCGCGAAACAAGCCGTTATGCAAACGTAAACGCGCTAACTGACTCGGCGAACCCTTTCAAACGGACGTCCGAGATCTCCCGGGTGCTGGAGGTGTCCAGCAGGCTGGCACATGTCGTCTGGTCAAACAGGATCTCGCAGCCCGCCACCTTGGTGTACGCCTCCAGCCGTGCCGCAAGGTTCACCGTTTTGCCAATGCAGGTATAGGTCGCGCGGTGCTGCGCGCAGGTATATCCCGCCACCACTTCGCCTGTGGCGATCCCGAAACCGATCCGCAAGGGGGTTTCTGCAACGGCTGTGCGTTCTTCATTCAGTGCGGCGGTCATGGCAAGCATGTCTTGCGCGGCAGTCACGGCGCGTTGCGCGGAATTCTCAAGCGGGTTGGGCGCACCAAACAGCGCCATGAGCCCATCACTAACCATAAGGCTGACGATGCCCCCTTGGCTGGACACCGCGTCGAACATCAACGTGTAATAGGTGTTGATCAGATCAATCGTGGCCTCGGGCGTCATGGTTTCCGAAATGGCTGTGAAATCCCGGATATCGCAGAACAGAACCGTTGCAACCAGACGCTCGCCCCCGATGGCAAACCCGCTTTCGGTCAGCTGATCGGCCACTTCCTGGGTGGCAAACCGGTTCAGCAGTTCCTTTTGTTCGTCCTGCAGCCGCTTGCGTTCAAGACTGGCGCTGACACGGGCCTTGAGCAGAACCTTGTTCACGGGTTTCGGGATGTAGTCTTCGGCCCCCAATTCGATACAACGCACGATGTGGTCGAGCCCTTCGACCGACGATGTCACAATCACAGGCAGGTGGCGCAGGGTGGGCATGCTCTTGATCGCTTCGAGGACCTCAAAGCCGTCCATTTCGGGTATTTCGATATCAAGCAGAAGAATGTCGAACCGGTCCGATGCCAGCATGTCCATCGCAATGCGTCCGTTTTCGGCGACAGACACGCGGTGGCCCAGCATCTCGACATTGCGCGTCAGCAGCAGGCGGTTCACCTTGTTGTCATCGACGATCAACACGTGTCCGGGCGCATCATTCATCGCACAATGCCTTAAGGGCGGTTTCCGTATCTGACCACATGGTGTCCAGATCCGCGACCGGGGGCGGTGCATCCGCCAAACTGGTCAGTTCCATCTGCCGCGACAGGCCAGCCAGCGCCGTTGCGCCAAAAATCTCGGCATTCGATTTGATCGAATGTGCGGCGCGGCGATAGCCGTCGGCATCGTCCTCGGCCACAGCCGTTTTGAGGGCGGCGAGCATCTTCGGTGCCTCACTCAGGAACGTGTCGAGAAGTTCGGCGGCGAAATCATCGCCCATGGCCTCGCACAGCTCAGCAAAGACCTCGGTATCTACGATGTCTTCGGTCATTTCTGATCCTCTCGCGATGTTGGTACGTTCAAAAGCGCTTCGACCAGGCGATCCACCCGGATCGGTTTGGCGATATAATCGTCCATGCCCGCAGCCAAGCACATTTCGCGGTCGCCCTGCATCGCGTTAGCGGTCATCGCGATGATGCGCGGGCGTGTTTCGGCATGTTCGTGGTTGATCCGGCGCGAAGCCTCGAGCCCGTCCATTTCGGGCATCTGCACGTCCATCAGAACCACGTCATAGGTTTGCCGCGCCACGCTTTCGCAGGCTTCAATTCCATTGCTGGCCAGATCAATGCGATAGCCCATCTGTTCCAGCAGCCGCGTTGCGAGTTTCTGGTTCACCAGGTTATCCTCAGCGAGCAGGATGCGCAGGGGATGACGCTTGGCCATGTCTGGGTCTGATTGCGGCTTGCCTGGCGCCTTGCGTTTGACCTTGGTCGCGACGGCTGGCGCAAAGAGCGTGACCAACGTGTCAAACAGCTGGGACTGGCGCAGCGGTTTTGCCAAAGCGGCGGCAAAGAGGTTCTTGTCGTCGTCCGTGTCGCGCAGCCCGAGCGAGCTGAACAGGATTTTCGGCAGGTCGGGTTGGCGTGTTTGGATCTGGCGGGCGAGATCAATGCCGTCCATCTCGGGCATGTGCATGTCCAGGATCGCAAGATCAAAACCTTGCCCCCCGTCCAGCGCCTTCAGCGCATCGGTCGGCGTGGAAAAGGCCGTGGTCTGGGTGCCCCACTTCTGCGTTTGCAAGGTGAGGATCTTGAGGTTCGTTGCGTTGTCGTCGACCACCAGCAGACGTTTGCCCTGCAGTTCGGATTGTTCACCGATCAGGCTGCGGCTTTCGGTGTCGGGCAGCGCGGCGGGTTTGGCGTCGATGGTAAAATGAAAAGTCGATCCCTTGCCTGCGCCACCGCTGGCCGCCCACATGGTGCCGCCCATCAGTTCTGCAAGACGCTTGGAAATGGCGAGGCCCAGCCCGGTGCCGCCATATTTGCGGGTGGTGGAACTGTCGGCCTGGCTGAAGGACTGGAACAGGCGGCTCATGCCCTGGTCGGTCAGCCCGATGCCGGTGTCGCGCGCGCTGAACTCAAGGGTTGTCTTGCCGCTGTCCGAGCGGGCGGCGCTGACCGACAAAATCACCTCGCCGGCATCGGTGAACTTGACCGCATTCGATAGCAGGTTCAGCAGGATTTGCCGCAGCCGCGTCAGGTCGGCGCTGATCCCGACCGGCACATTGTCGTCATAGATATAGGCCAGCTCAAGCTGCTTTTCCGCGGCGCGCCCGCTGATCAGATCCAGCGCGGATTCGATGCAATTACGAAGGTCAAACGGGTGATCCTCAATATCCATCTGCCCGGCTTCAATCTTGGAGAAGTCGAGGATTTCGTTGATGATCCCCAGAAGCGCATCGCCGCTGTCGCGAATGGTGCGCGCATAATCGGCCTGTTCTTCGTTCAGCTCGGTGTCCATGATCAGACCGCTCATCCCGATGACGGCGTTCATCGGGGTGCGGATTTCGTGACTCATCGTGGCAAGAAAGGCGCTCTTGGCCTCGTTTGCCTTTTCGGCTTCTTCGCGGGCGTCTTGCGCTTCCATGAACAGCCGGACGTTTTCGATGGCGATCACTGCCTGGTCGCAGAACGATCTCGCAACGGCAATTTCTTCGCTACGGAACGGCCGCGGGTCTTGCCGGATAAACAGCATCACGCCATGCGACGTACCCGCCTGCAACAAGGGCAGCATCAGGGATGCACGAACGACGTATTTCTCTTGAGTACGCTGTTCGAATGGCGTCAACGTGATCGCGTCCCAGTCCGGCAGGTGCAGCATCTCGCCGGATTGCATAACCTGCCTGGGAAAGTTCATCTCTGGATCGAAAGGAAACCGGTTATTTGTTTCGTCGACTTCTTCCAGACCGTCCGGTTGCGCGCGTGCGATCACTTTGAACTGATTCTCTGACAGGATCGTCGCGCCAACCATGTGGCAATCCACAAGCCGGACACCCGCCTGCACGATTTCCTCAAACACCGGACGCACATCTGTCGGCGATTCACTGATCACGCGCAACACATCTGCACTCGCAGTCTGGCGCGCGAGCGACGCCTGGGTGTCATTGAACAGCCGCGTGTTTTCGATGGCGATCAGCGCTTGGTCGCAGAAGCTTTCGGCCAATTCGATTTCTTCGGCGGTAAAGGCGCGCGCCTTGGACACGCGCGTGAAGATGAGAACGCCCAACGTGACCCCGTCGCGGATCATGGGCAGGTAGATCGCTGATTTCATGCCGAACTTGGGAACGGTATCGCGTTCGTGCACGGGCAGTTCGACGGTTTCAAAGTCGGGGATGTGGACCATCTGTCCACTCAGGAAAACTTGCGACGGATAGTTCATCGCAGCATCGATATGCACAGGTTCCGGGTCGAGGTTGGCGATACGACCCGTCGTTTGAAAACCGCCTTCCGGGATGAAGGTATCGCCCTCCCGGATCAGGACGGCGGCACCTTCACACGACAGCAATTGTATACCCGTCTGCGCAATCGCTTCGAAGACCGGGCTGGCGTCGGCTTGGGCGCTGCTGATGACCCTCAGAATATCAGCGCTGGCCGTCTGGCGGGCCAGTGATGTCTGCGTGTCGCTGAACAGGCGCGCGTTCTGGATCGCGATGACAGCCTGATCGGCAAAGCTGTTCAGAATGGAAATGTCTTCAACGGTAAACGGCTTTACCTCACGCTTGTACAAGGCAAGGCTGCCGATGCCCTGTCCCTTGTGCACCAATGGTACAGCGAGAAACGTGCGCACCCCTTCTTCGTCTACGGCATGCCGGCGAAGTTCGTTCCCTTCACGATAAAGGTCAGTGTCCTTCAGATCGGCAATCTGGACGGCTTGCTTGTTCCTGATTGCCACCGCGTTGGACAGGTCGTCATCCAGCGGCCATTGTGTCTTGCCGACCTCAAGCGCCTGCAAGTTGTCTCCGTGGTGGGCCACAAGGTTGGCGTGGGTGCGTTCGGTGTTGACGATGTTCAGGCTGGCCATCGGTGCACCGCACAGCATTGCTGCCCGGCTGAGGATCGCGTCAAACACAGGGCCCAGATCATCCTGCGTTTCACTGATGACCCGAAGGATATCGGCGCTGGCGGTCTGACGCTCAAGCGCATCCTTCGTTTCCCAAAAGAGCCGCGCGTTCTGGATCGCGATCACCGCTTGATCGGCGAAGGTTTCCAGTAGTTCCCTGTCTCGGAGGGTAAATGGCGCCCAGTTATCTTCGTTCATCATACGCGTGACGAGAATCCCTCCTATAGGGCTGCCCTGCCACACCATCGGAGCCACAATCGCAGACATCTTTTCTGCGTCCTGGCCAAATTTTGTGGCTATCTTCTTAAGAGCCTGGGGGGCATCAGGATCGTTCGTCACATCGGCGTAGTGCATAACCTTGCCCTGCCTCACAGCGCCGCTCAGGATTGTCTCTTCAAGCGGCATCGGCTGGTAATTCTGGGCGGTCAGTGTGGCGGCGTCGCCTCGGAAGGCTGCCAGGTGGACCAGATTGCTTTCGTCCAGTGTCATCAGCGACAGATCGGTCGATTTGGTCAGTCGCTCGCAACTGTGGAGGATCTTGGAGAAGACGGGCTTGGTATCTTCGACCGAGTTGGAAATAACCTCAAGCACCTCCGCAGTCGCCGTCTGGCGTTCCAGCGCCTCCTCAACCTCAAGCGTCCGGGCCTTCGTTTCCTGCATCAAGCGCGCGTTTTCGATCGCGATACCGGCTTGGGCGGCAAAGCTATGGATCAATTCTATGTTCGAGGCGGACGGCGGTGTGGTATCTGGCCAGGCCACAATGACAGCCCCCCAGATTTGCGCGCCAACGCGGATCGGGACACCCAGCATGCGCCGCCATCCAACCGACTTGGCCATTTCGGGGGCATAGTAGACATCCCCGCTTTGCGCGTCTTCGATTTCGACCACTTGGCCGGATTCGATCACCATGGTCGACATGTGGCCTTTGCCCTCGGTGAACGGGTAATCGTCCAGAAGGGCGGCGGCGAGGTCCGGGGGAAATCCGTGCTGCGCGCAGAAGTGGTAGGCCTCCCCATCAAACCGGTCCAGCACGCAAAACCGTGCGCCGCACAGTTCGGCCGATTTCTACACGATCAGGTCAAACATCGGCTGCAGGTTCAAGGTCGATGCGTTGATGACCTGCAGGACTTCCGCGCTGGCCTGTTCACACACCAGCGCCTCTTCCACTTCGGCGGTGCGTTGTTTGGTTTCCGTGAACAGCCGCGCGTTCTCGATGGCGATGGCAGCCTGTTCGGCGAATGTCTCTATCAGATCGATGTGGGCCTGCGTCCGCGTGTGCCCGTCAGGCCACGCAAGAATGATCGTGCCCCAAATTGCGTGGCCGACAAAAATAGGAAAACCTATGATCTCGCGGAACCCCTGTTTCCTTGCCAGTTGGTGATCGCGGTAGTTGGGATCTTGAGCGTCAGCGATGCGCTGCATCGCACCCGCCTTGATGACTTGACCAGACAAAGTATCGGTACCGGCAGGCCTGGGGAACTGTTTCAGGTAGCTTTCCATGTCGGCTTGCTCAAAACCGGCAAGGGCGCAGTGATGTTGCATCCCGTCTTCGATACGCCAAATATTTCAGAAGCTTGCGCCACAGAGTTCCTTGGAAGATGTCGCGATGCTGTCGAACACAGGCTGTGTATCGCCCGGATTCTTGTTGATGACGCTCAGGATGTTGGCCGTGGCGGTCTGACGGGCCAGCGCATCGTTGGTCTCGGTAAACTGCCGGGTGTTGTCGATTGCAATGACTGCGTGTTTGGCAAAGTTTTCAATCAATGCGATTTCCGTTGGCGAAAACGGGCGGACCTCGCGGCGGCTGAGAGCAATTGCGCCAATGGCCTCGCCGTCGCGGATCAAAGGCACGGCCAGACGGGACCGGATGCCTTCGCCATCGACCAACAACACGGCGACCGGGTCACCGTTGCGATACGCGTCTGTGTCAGCCAGGTCCGGCAAGTCGACCACCTTGCCTGTTCTGATTGCAGTGGCCGCCGCCTGTGAGCTGCTGAGCGGCCATTCATCGCCCGGTTTGGACACTTCGTTGGCGTGGCCCCAATTTGCCGCCAGCTGATAGGTTTCGTGTGACGGCACCCGCAGGGCCAAACCCGCCTGATCCGCCCCGCACACAGTTGTAGCCTGTTCCAGAACGGTTTGAAAAACGGCTGCGGCGTCATCGCGGCTTTAGCTGACAACTGACAGGATTTCAGAAGTGGCAGCTTCGCGTTCCAGACGCTCTTGTACTTCGCGGAACTGGCGCACATTCTCAATGGCAATCACAGCCTGCGCGGCAAAGGTTTCGACCAGCGCAATCTCGTCTTGTGTGTAAGGGCGCACTTCTTTGTGGAACAGGATCAGCACACCAATGGCGCCTTTGCTGGTAAGCAAAGGGACAAGCAAATTGGTGCGAATGCCCGTGTCTTCGACCACCGATACAAAAACGGGCACGCCCCGTTTGTATTCGTCAGTGTCGGCCATATCCGGGATGTGGATGGGCTTGCCCGTCAGGATGGCCCGCGCACCGACAGACAGGTCGGGGCCCATAGACACCCGCCCATCCTGGTAAACATCAAGCGTCGCCGGATCGAGCCCGTAGGACGCCGCCATCGTTTGATGAAGATCACCGACCTGGCCCATCGCCAAAGCCGCAGCGTGAGCGTTGCACAGGTTGGCCGCATTTTTGACAATCATGTCAAACACCGGCCGCTCGTCCTGTCGCGATTGGCTGATCAGGCTCAAGATCTTGCCCATGCCGCGTTCTCGTTCCAACCGGGTCTCTATTTCGCGGAACTGGCGCACGTTTTCGATGGCGATGACCGCCTGGAGTGCAAATGCTTGAACGAGGGCAATTTCATCCGCCGAGAACGGCGCGCGCCTGTCTCGGAACAACGTGATTGCGCCGATGGCCCCGTGCTGCCCAACCAAGGGCACAAAGAGAACGCTGCGGATACCGCTGTCATCCACCATAGACCGCACAACCGGGCTGCCGGCGGTATAGAGGTCGCTTTCGCCCATATCTTCGAACGCGATCAGCCGCGCTTCGACAATGGACCGCGCCGCATATGACAGGTCAGGGTCCATCTTCATGCCACCCGTTTCAAAAAGCGCGACGGCCTTCGGCAACATGCCGATTTGCGCGGCAAGCGACTGGACGGCGTCCTGTGCCGTTGCCAGGATCAGGCCGGCCATCTGTGCATTGCACAGGGCAACGGCGTTGGTCAAAATCGTTTTGAAAACGGGGCCATCCTCATCCCGCGACCGTCCCAAGACCTGCATGACCTCGGACACCGCCGCCAGTTGTGCGGCCATCTCGCCCGCTGCTGCACCGCCTTGCTTGGGCCTCGAATTGCTTTTTCCTGTGGACGTCGCTTTGGATTTGCTCAAGGCGCTTAGCTTTCAATCTACAAAGACTGCCGAGCCTTTCAAGGCAACGCAGAAGCCCTCAATTTTCAATGCTTTAAGGACTGACATGAGCAGGTTTCGGTGTGAAGCCGCAAGGCAACAGTTGACACCGGGCGGTAACGGTCAATTCATAAGTTGGCCAAAAAGCGTCTAATCATTCAAAACAGCCCGTATTTTTTGTTTGTTCTAAAGGCTCATACAGAAGGCAGGAAAAGAGTTGGTAAGGGACTGGACCTGTCGCGGTTTGATGCCGCTCCTTTGATAGCATTTACTGCAACAAAGGAGACGAACTATGGGACTGAAACGAACAGACGAATTCCGCAAAGATGCGGTGCGCATAGCGCTGACGAGCGGGCTAACGCGTAAGCAGGTGGCTGATGATCTGGGCGTCGGGATGTCGACACTGAACAAATGGATCACAGCTCACCGGGATACAGATGTGGTGTCGAAGGAAGATTTGAGCCTCGCCCAAGAGAATGACCGGCTTCGACGTGAGAACCGCATTCTCAAGGAGGAGAGGGAAATCTTAAAAAAAGCAACGCAGTTCTTCGCGGGCCAAAAGCCATGAGGTTCAGGTTCATCCACTGCCCGGCAGTCGAAACGTAGTTTCGATGAGAGGGGAAGAACATTCTGGGTCTTTCCAGACGGAACGCCTTTGCAGGATGATGGACGTCAGCCCACGCGGTTTGCGGGCCTTCCGCAGCCGTCCCGCCAGTCGCAGGCAGCGGTCCGATCTGGTGACACTTGCACATATCAAAGAACAGTCCCGTCTCAGCCTGGGCAGCTACGGCAGGCCGCGGATGACAGAAGAGCTGAAAGAGATCCGCCTGAACATCGGCCATCGCCGCGTTGGCCGACTAATGCGCGAGAATGGCATACGCGTCGAACGGTCCAGGAAATACAAGGTGACCACCGACAGCAACCATGCGTTCAACATCGCGCCGAACCTGCTGAACCGCGACTTCCACGCGGATGCGCCCAATCAGAAATGGGCAGATGACATCAGCTATGTTTGGACGCGTGAGGGCTGGCTGTATTTAGCTGTGATCTTGGACCTGCATTCTCGGCGCGTGATTGGATGGGCCGTTAGCAATCGCATGAAACGCGATCTGGCGATCCGGGCATTGAACATGGCAATTGCATTCAGGGCTCCACCCAAAGGGTGCATTCACCATACGGATCGCGGCAGCCAATACTGTTCGCACGACTATCAGCGGATCCTGCGGCAACATGGCTTCAAAGTCTCGATGAGTGGCAAAGGCAACTGTTATGACAACGCGGCTGTCGAGACGTTCTTCAAGACCATCAAGGCTGAGCTAATCTGGCGCAGGTCATGGGAAACGCGGCGGCAAGTCGAGATGGCAATCTTCGAATACATCAACGGCTTCTATAATCCGCGCCGTCGCCACTCAGCACTGGGCTGGAAAAGCCCTGTCGCCTTCGAACGGAAGGTGGCCCAAACGAGCACTTGGGGCGGCACAAAAGCGCGACAGGTCCAGCCACGGACACCGTTTGCGATTGAATGAGCACTGACACGCAGGCGGCCAATCCATCCATCTGGCTCTGCATCTTGGTCGTCGAGCGTTCCTCTAACCCGCTCAATTCCTTTGCTGAGGTTTCGCAAGCCGTCACCA